>KE159810.1:709271-955915 GCA_000403495.2 Lachnospiraceae bacterium 10-1
GCCTGCATTAGCAGGCAGACGGGAGCAAGGTTGAAAGAAAAATTCTTTCAACCTCCCTGATTTAAATGCCTGCATTAGCAGGCAGACGGGAGCAAATATGAACACATCCTTTGAAATTGCAGGAATCAAACAGGTTCCCAAAGAGGAACCTGAATTAAAGAAAAAATGGTATTATGGCAAACCTGTTTTTGCTATATTTTTTCTTTTTTTTATTGTTATCAGCTGTCTGGCCTGTGATCTGATTATGCCAAAAGATCCCACTTACATGGATTTAAGTAACTTTAATCAATCTCCAAACAGCGAGTTTCTTTTTGGAACAGATACTATGGGGCGTGATATTTTTTCCATGATCTGGTCCGGAGGGCGAATTTCCTTATGGATTGGAATTTTCTCAGCCATCATCTCTACCTTCCTTGGAATTTTGTTTGGCGCAGTAAGCGGCAGTGCTCCCCAATGGGCGGATACCCTGCTGATGCGGCTTACTGAAATCCTGCTCAGCGTGCCTGGGCTTTTGATGGTTTTACTTATTCAGGCAGTTTTAGGTAAGGCAAATGTACTTAGTATTTCCTTTGTTATCGGCATCACCAGCTGGATGAGCATTGCAAAAGTGGTGCGCATAGAGGTGCGGCAGCTCCGCAACAGTGAATATGTGATAGCCTCTAAATGCATGGGCGGAAGTTTTTTTCATATATTATGGAACCACTTAACCCCCAACTTTATATCCTCCATCATGTTTATGGTAGTTATGAACATTCGCAGTGCTATCATTGCAGAATCCACTTTAAGTTTCATGGGAATCGGACTGCCTATCGAAACCATCTCCTGGGGCAGTATGCTTTCTTTGTCCGAAAAAGCCCTTCTAACCAATTCCTGGTGGATCATTTTAATTCCCGGCGGTTTTCTTCTGGCAACCCTTTTGTGCATTACCAGCCTTGGAAATTACCTGCGGAGAAATGTGAATCAAAAAAACAGCAACCTGTAACTTCATTTGCAAAAAGACAAAGTTGTGTAATTTTTACCGGACTTTACATCTATTGGAATATGCGCAAAAGAGCGTTTTTCTATCTATAAATTTTAGAAAAACGCCCTCTCATCGTTATTTCAAATTTATCCCTGCCTTAATTTTTATCTTGAAGGCATCATTCCAATGATGCGCCCTGCAAACTCATTGAAGTTCTGTGTCTGGAGTATCACTTTGCCCGGCCCGGTCAGCTTTGTTAAAAACAATCCTTCGCCGCCTAAAAAGATATTTTTTAATCCTTTCACCGTTTCTATTTCATATTTTACGGTCTTTTCAAATCCCACCACATTTCCCGTGTCAACTTTTATGACTTCACCGGGAGCCAGATTCTTTTCTACCTTATCCCCGTCAATCTCTAAAAATACCATTCCCCTTCCGTTAATATCCTGCAGGATAAATCCCTCGCCGCCAAACAGTCCTGCAGAAAACTTTTTGGTAAAAGCTACATTTAAATTTACCGTCTCTTCCGCACAAAGGAATGCTCCTTTCTGGCAGATTAAACCGCCTGCACTCACATCAACAGGAAGTATTTCTCCTGCAACCGTAGACGCAAAGGCTACCATGCTTCCTGCACGCTCCGCCTTATAGGTTGCCATAAACAAAGATTCTCCTGAAAACATCCTGCCAATACTCTTTCCAAAACCGCCTTTCATATTGGAATCCATAGAAACTCCTTCTGTCATCCAGGCCATTCCTCCGGACTGAGTGTACATTGCTTCTCCCGGCGCATCAAATGTTACCTCCACTGCCGGCATGGTATTACCAATCAATTTGTACTGCATATGAACTTCCTCCCTCGTATTATTATTTATACTGTAACAAAGATATTTTATACCTTTTCTACCGAGTTTTCCACTATTGTTTTTTGATATGAAAATCAGTATAATAAAAATGCGTGTGGCTAGATTTTTGGCCTGTGTATCGCAGGCTTTGATGAAAATGTCAGGGACATCTGCGCCCCGGTATATAATACTCTGTTAACCTGTATCTTATAATCGGCAAAAGGAGTAGCCACACGCATTTACGGAGGATAAATTCATGAATCTTGAGGATGTATGTACAAGAAATGATCTTGCTGACTTTCTTGGAATCAAACGGGGAAAATTGACTTACATACTTTATATTCAAAAAGTCGATACCATGTACTCGACTTTTTCTATTCCTAAAAAAAGCGGCGGTGAAAGAACCATCAACGCTCCCAATGATGATTTAAAACAGATTCAAAGAAAACTGGCAGATGCTTTGTGGAACTATCAGGTGAAAATCTGGGAAAAAAATAAGATTCAGACCAATATTTCCCATGCCTTCCAAAAAAGCAAAAGCATTGTTACCAACTCCATGCGGCATGTCAGGAAACGGTATGTTTTAAATATAGATCTGAAGAACTTTTTTGACTCATTTCATTTTGGACGGGTAAGAGGTTTTTTTATGAAAAATCTCTTCTGGGGAATGACAGAAGAGGCAGCTACTGTAATTGCCCAACTCACATGCTATAAAGGCGCTCTGCCCCAGGGTGCTCCCACTTCCCCTATTATCACAAATATGATATGTAACATTATGGATATGCATTTATTAAGCATAGCAAAACGTTATAAACTAAATTATACCCGCTACGCAGATGATATGACATTTTCCACCAATGACAAACATTTTATGGAACACTATGATGCTTTTTATAAGGATTTGTCCAAAGAAGTACTTGGGGCAGGTTTTCAGATTAACGAAGAAAAGACGCGCCTTCTTTATAACGACAGTCGTCAGGAAGTTACCGGACTTATCGTTAATAACAAAATCAGCATTAAGCGGGAATATTACAAAAATACACAGGCAATGGCACATAGTTTGTATACAAATGGTTTCTTTACCATCAATGGGGAAGATGGCACTATCAGCCAGCTTGAAGGACGTTTTTCTTTTATTGACCAGATAGAAAAATACAATAATTCACACGATGGAGCAAAACACTCCGCCATATCCTTAAATCATCGTGAGAAAAAGTATCAGGAATTTTTATTCTATAAGAACTTTTGCATCAATCCCAAACCTTTAATTGTAACCGAAGGAAAAACTGATATTCTCTATATAAAAAGTGCACTGCGGAAAATGTATCTGCAATATCCCGATCTGATTGAAAAAAAGGATAATCAGTGGATTTACAACCTCTCGTTTTTACACAGAAGCAGCAAGTTAAGCTACTTTTTTGATTTTAATGTGGATGGTGCAGATACCATGCAGAATATCTATAATATGTACACAGGTTCAGGCAGAACACATGTAAATTATTACAGGCATTTTCGTGAAAAATACGATCTTAACATGCATCAGCCTGTTATTTTGCTTTTTGATAATGAATTTGAAAATAGTGAAAAACCTATAAAAAAATTTATGAATAATATTGGCTCTGATAAAAAGGGCAAAAACAAAGCAAAGGGAGAATCTAAACAAAGAGAAACGTCTCTGCAAAATGAATTATTTTTACATCTTATCGGCAATTTATACGTGCAGGCTGTGCCTCTTGCCCCTTCTGAAACTTCAGGCGAAATAGAGGATTTACTTGGCAAAAATATTCTTAATATGGAAATAGACGGACGTAAATTTGACCGTACCGGAAAGAAAGACAAATCCAGGTTTTACAATAAAGATATTTTATCCAAATACATTCTTTCCCATTATGAAGAAATAGATTTTTCCTTATTTATTCCTTTATTTGATACATTTAGAAAAATAAAAAATGACTATTCTGACCAGAAAAATACTTAAGGCTGGCTGAGCGGCCAGCCTTAAATTTATCTACTCCAATCTGTTCCGCAATACGGGGCATATCGGAAAAAACTTTTTCATAATCCTCAAAATAAATATCTGCTGTCGTTTTCCCACTTTCCTTTTCGCTTACCACCACATCCTTTACATTAGCAAAATTTTTTATGGTTTCTATGTCCTCTTCGGCAAATTCTCCAACGATCCTGCCCTGCCAGGCGCCTTCTTCCAGTTCAATTCTTTCTATCTCATACTTCCATGCGTTATAGAACAGTCCCAATAATAATGATAAAAGCAATGCCGAAATAAACGCTGTAAGTTTGACTGATAAGCCCGAAGAACAATTGTTTTTTATATAACCGGATAAATAATCTTTCCGCATACCCTATCACTGTCATGCATTTCGTGACAACGGTTTCACCTCCCTCCATTCATCACTGATGATACGCCCATCTTCAATCGTTATAATGCGTTCCGCTCCCAAGGCTACCTTTTCATCATGGGTAATCAATAAAATCGTCTGCTTCAGATTACGATTGAAAAGTTTCAACATATCAAGGGTTCTGGCCATAGAAACAATGAATTTCTCCTGCATTTCCATGTTCCATAATTTTTCATCAGGTTCATAACTGCCTCCATTGTCCAGTCCAGATCAACAGCAATTATTATCTCACCCATTTCTGGTATATCAATGGAAGTACCGGTTTCTGTAAACAATTCCTGTAAATTATCTGCTGCAAGCGTCAGCAGTGTAAAGACATCCACTTCCTTTTTCTGTAAAAGCAATGTGCCGGCATCAAGTCGCGCCAGTACAAGCAGTGCTACCTCTAAATGAGTTAGGCGTGAAAGCTGTTCTTCCATCTGTTCCAGATGCTTACCATATGATTTTTCCACTTCCTTCGTATGAACCGCAAAATCCTGTCTCATCATTTGGATGGATAGAGAAATGTCACTGTCTTATAGATTTCATCTTCCAGTTTAGAAAAATCATCCTCCCCGGAAGTGGAAAGGATGACTGCTTTGCCCGTATTGACTTGTTCCAGATAATCTGCCAAAACCTGTATCCGCATGGCTTCCATTTTATTTCTATACAAAAAAGTAAGTAAAAAGAGTAAAGCTCCCACTAAAAAACCGATTGCTGCAAATAAAACACTCTGATTATAATTTAAGAGCCGGTTGTAGTAAAAGAATACAAGTATAACCGAAACAGCAGCAGTAAACCATCCTGCGGTTTAAATCAATCATAATTTCATCACAGAATAAATACTGCCTGGCCTGCGCAAGCGTCGTATAGATATTCACTTTGATATCTTTTTGTTCCAGATATTCTTTTACAACAGATGCAATATTTGGATCATCTTCAACATAAAATAAATCAACCACAGCCAGGTTCCGCCTTTCCCTGCATAAAAATAAATTTATAATACCCCTTATATATTATAACAGAAAAAAGTTACAGCTTAATGACTGGTCATACACATGAAGAAACTAAAACATGGGATTTTCCAATAACAACGGTTTTATCATAAGCTGCCAAGTCCTCTGATACTCTCCTTAAACTTTGCAGTTCTCTTCCGGCAGGCAGCTTTTTTTCGCTCCAAAAATCAATTACAATTGTATTGGCTTTAGTGTTTGATAATCGTATACTGCCTATTTGCTTTGGATTAAAAGCAACCACATGATTATTATAATTTGCCTGCAAGACCGGAAAATAGCTGACATACTTTTTTATATCTATCTTAGGATTAGCAGGTTTGGCATATACTGTATAATGATAATTTCTTTTCATATTAATCTTCCTCCCCATATAAAACTGCAATAATTTGGGAAATCTTTGCTTTGGATTCTTCATCATCATTTTTTAGCAGATCAATAAATTTGCTAATTGCAGAGAGCTTATTATCAAATGAAACATTGTCTTCTTTTTCAGTTGGTGTTGGAATAACCGTGTAAATAAGCAGCCTCTTTCCTACAACCAGTTCCGAATATTTTTCGTTGTAATTTTTCAGAAGATAAAAAGCAACGCCACGCATATGATTGCCAATGCTGAAATTTTCAACTATGTCATCAGGAATGCGCAGCTTCATAATAACTTTTTTGTTATCTGACAGGAAGACATTTAATATTTGAACATCGTATTTGGAATACAATCCCATAGCTGCACTTTCAACAGCTTTTTTAATCTCTGCATAATTTTCATAAGCAGTTGATTTATTACTTGCCATATCAATTTGCACATTTTTTTCCATAGTATACGCCCTTTCTATAATAAGTGTTTTTATTTTTACAATATGTATTATAACATCTTTGTTCGGCATTTACAATATATATTATTAAAATAATTATATTTATTATTAATATATTCTTATAGTCCCAAATAAATTGTTTCCTGTCTATACTCAACTTTTGTCTTTAGTTCCACTTTTTAGGTACACTCTAAAAATAAAAAAGTTCTTCAAACTTTTTATTCAATGCAATACATAGAATTAACGCCAATTTAGCTGTTGGATTGAACTGTCCTGTTTCGATTGAGCTGATTGTATTGCGGGATACACCAACTAATTCTGCCAGTTGATTTTGTGATAATTTCCAAAAAGATTGATGCAATACACGTCATTACTATGGATGCGCTTGTACTCGCCTGTTTCAAAACCTCCTGCTCATAAATGTCCTTATTCTTATTCTCCGCTCTGTTTTTTCCAAAATTTCTTCCTTGTTCATAAAAAACTTCAATCCACATTGCCAAATTTTCTTGTCAATATTTTTTTCCAATACATCCCACATCTAAAACAGGCTGCAAGATACCAATACACCTTGCAGCCTGTTTCTCACCTAAAAGGAATTCCATTTTATTGTGAAAAATCCACGTTCTCAACTTCACCAGCCAGATTGTCCAACGCTGATTCCGAAATTCTTCTTGAAGTATCAGTAATACATCCCTTAAACGTCTGATCATACCGTGAAAAAGACATATTAACAATTTCTCCATTTTCACCAATAACATCCACTGCAATATCCGGATCGTTTCCAGAATATCCCTGACAGTTGTATTCTACCCTGTCTACCGGACTGTTCATCAGTTTACATTCTTCCACTTTCTTTCTGGCAAGTTCCGCATATATACCATAATCTTTTTCCAGCGAAGCGTCGTAGCCAAGAGGAACGCTTACGTCCAGCTGCCTGCCATAACAAATATCAAAAAGTTCTCCTGTCACAGCATCTATCAGGTATGTCCATCTTGTACTCTCAGGTGTCTGTTCTTTCTCAAACAAAACATCTCCTGACCAAAAAGCACGTGGGAAAGTCTCGGTTCCCGGACAATACATCATATATACATAGGCGCCTTCCAAATCCAGCCCATATATATTACTCAAATACTGTGCGCCCATCCCTGCTGCCTCTTCCATTGTTAAATCCATGTCCGTGGGGGTTCCGGTATTGAAGCTGTCCATACTTACATGATAATTTACTTCTGTATTGCCCTCTTCCTTTGTTTCAGTCTCCGGCAATGTTACTGCCATAGAGTCCGGCACCTGATAACTGGTAGGAATTGCCTCCACCTGTCCGGCCTTTGCCGACACAGCCGCTTCCGCCGCTGAATTAAAAAAAATTGTGCCTGCTCCAATAATGGCGCATGTCAGTGCTGTTAAAATTAAAATACTTCTTCGTTTCATAGTGAATCTCCTTCCAAAATGTTTTTGATAAATACACTATAAAATCATCCTGTATCAAAAAAATATCGGAATTGTTATAAACCTGTAAAACTTTCTTTTTTATCCTTTGGGAAATGCATCCTCACTTTAGTTCCCTTTCCATGTTCAGAATTAAATGTCAGTTTTCCATGATGAAGCTGCATGATTTTTTCACAAATAGAAAGTCCAAGCCCTGCCCCGCCAGCGGCGCGGCTACGCGCCTTGTCCACACGGTAAAAGGCTTCCTTGATATGGGAAATCTGATCCGGCTCCATGCCAATGCCATGATCCTCCACTTCAACTACAACTCCGGCTTCCTCCAGATAAGCCGAAACACATATTTCTCCTTCCGGCCAACTGGCCTTTATTGCGTTATCAATCAGATTATTAAGCACAATTAAAAGCTGTTCCTTATCTCCCCTGATTAAAAGATTTTGAGATTTATTATAAGATAAATTAATTTTCTTTTCCGCCGCCTTCACATGCATCACCTTCTCCGACTGCTCAAAAAGCTCAGCCACCATGCAATCCCCTTTCTCTAATTCATCTTCTCTAAGCAATGCAATATCAAGAAGCTGATAAGCCATCTTCTGGAGCCTGGTACACTCTGACATGATAAACTGCGTACATTCATAACGTTCTTCTTCCGATATGGGCGCTTTTTGAATGTACTCCGCATACCCATAAATTGCTGTTAAAGGAATCCGCAGTTCATGGGAAAAGTTGTCAATAAACTGCTGTTTCTGCTCCGCAATTTCCTGAAGATGCTGAATTTGAGTTTCCACCTGCCTGGCCATAAGATTAAAATTGTGTGCTACACTGGCTATTTCATCTTTTCCCTGAACCAAAAGCCTGATTTCATAATTTCCCTTTGCAATTTTCGTAGAGGCACTGGATATCTGCCTTAATGGGCGAAAAATAATATTCAGGAATTGAAACAGAAAAAAGGCCATAACAAGCATCATCACAGCTCCCATAAAAAAAAGAATATTTTTCGTATGGCGCCATGATAAAACAACATCTTCCAAACTTCCAACGTACATAAGCCCATACTCCTGCCAGGGAGCCGGAAAACTGCCATAAACACAAAGAACCGGAACGGTTTCATTGTCCATATAAACAATTCGTTCCTGCCTATAATCCATTTCCGGCGGAAAATCCAAATTTTCTTTTGACATGATGGAGGCGCTTTCATAAATCCACTCACCGGAAAAAGACACTGCCAGATAACTTCCTTTCCCCTTCAGATATCGGGAATAACCACTCATTAATTGATCCATGCATTCCTCAACATTATTTCCCCGTTGTTCCAAAGCCTGCATACCCCCAATCAAAGATGTCGCAATTACATAATGCTCTGCAAGGCATTTATCCCTGGCAGTGGAAAGCTTGTCATTCAGAATAATAACTGAAACGATTAAAAGCATGGAATTGAGAAGTATAAGAAATAGAATCAGCATAACAAAAAAAGTCCGCTTTTTCATTTTCAGACCTCCAGCCGGTATCCAAGCTTATACACTGTCTTGATATGATTTTCCAGATGCAGTTTATGGCGCAGCCTTTGTATGTGAACATCCACAGTACGAGTGCCTCCATCAAAATCATATCCCCATACCATATCTAACAGTTTTTCCCTGGAAAGAGCTATGTTCCGGTTTCTAATCAGTACCTCCAGCAATTCATATTCTTTGGGTGTACATTCTATAACTGTTCCCTTTAAAAAGATCTGATGTCTGTCAAAGTCACACTTCATATCCCCTAGCGTAAATTCCGTTTCAACTTTTTTGGTCCGTCGCAGCACTGCTTCCACTCTCGCTGACAGCTCCAGCATTTGAAAAGGCTTGGTCAAATAATCGTCAGCTCCCATAGCCAGCCCCTTCAGCTTATCGTTCAATTCACTTTTTGCTGTCAGAAAAATAGTCGGCGTTCCAAAGCTCCTTTCAAATACCTGATATCCATCCATTCCGGGCAGCATAATATCCAGCACAAGTAAATCAAACTTTCCATTTTCAAGCAAATTAACTGCAGATAATCCGTCAAAAGCCTGCGTACAATGATGCCCTGTCAGGTTCAAATTCCTGCGTATCAATTCATTGATGGAAAGCTCATCCTCCACAATTAGTATTTCAGCCAATTTCTATCCACTCCCTTTTTAAATAATAAATAATTATACCTTAAAAATGTTTCGAAATTGTAAAAAAGATTTTCCGGCTGCCTTTCTCATCCTGCCCTACCCGGTACAGTCCTGTAGGCTTTTTCCCTGACCTTTCACTATTAATGTATTCGTCCTATGGTTCGGACAGCTCTCTTTTTCTTTATTCTTACAGCACAGGGAATACGTGCTGTGAGCATGCCCAGCAAAGCAAGCAGGATATAAAACAAAAATTTCTCACCAATAATCTGACTTCTCGATACAGGCATGGTGATGACATTTTTACTCCATTTGGAGGCTGCATCACTGGTAATACTAATAAAGACTGCTGTTGTGGAAGTTTCCGTGGAGAAAGAATTTCCGGATAATTGCTCCTTTTAAGCTTGTCACAAGAAATGATTGATTACTCAGAAACTGTCAGCTTTCCATGATCCATCTCGTACACTTCATCACACAGCACTTCTATATCCTCTTTGTTATGGCTTGCCAAAATAATAGATTTCCCTTCATTCTTTAAATTTTGAAGGATTTTTTTAACATCTTCCACGCCCTAATTGTCCAACCCGTTCCATGCTTTTTTTATTTCTTTTTTCCCAATCATATTTTTAATACTCGCAAGATACTCCAGATTTTTATATCCGCTATAAGAGCTGAGAAAACCGGGAGTTTCAATGATAATTCCTGTATTATCAGCAAAGTCCGTATCCTTACCAATTTCTTTACCACCTACAATGACTAACCTATACTCTCACATCCAATGCATATTGTAAAAACAAATTCAGCCAGTATCCAAACAATGCCATTCCCAAAAGAAAGCCCATAATTACCCGCTTATTATGCTGCTCTTCCAAGAAAGTAGTTTTCGTCATGTAAAAGACCTGCTTTATCCTACCCATTCCGGTACCTCCTTTTCAATCCCCACATGACTACAAATGATGCTAACAAAATATAAATACATTCCATAAACCCGGATAATGGATAATTGTTCAAATCATCCCCCCGCATAAGATAAATCGGATTCAGCACAGGAATTTTCCCTAGCGCCAGCCACATAGCCTCATACAATACAAACGGTGCAATTAAGGCCACATATTTATTGGGAAGCCATACTGCAAATGCAAGACCTGCCAATGCCCATATACATCCAAACAAAAAACCTAATATTACTTTCCAAAAAAGATATACCACTCTCCATAGTTTAAAGCAATGATAAATGGAACAGCCAGCATCGTTCCGCCAGAAAGCGCAACTGTAACAATACGGGTAAGGGCATATTTTCCCGGCAGCATTCTGGAATAAATCATTTTTATATACCCACTACTATACTCTTCACAAAAGACAGAAACGTAAGCAAATCCCGGAAATATAGCCGCAAAGGGTGTAAATCCTGATGCTGCAAATACTTCTATCATAATAAAATAACTGTTTCCATATAAATATTTTCACTGTCTGCTTCCTCTAACACAGTTTCATCTGCAGATTTATAAATAGATGCACACTTTTCATATAAGAGTTCATCCTGATAATATTCACCTGTCCCATTTGAAAAACCTGCTGTCTTTTGTCCATCAAATAATTGATAAACAGGTGCATTGCCAAAGGCTGAAAATATCGCCCGTTCTTCTCCTTGCCCATTTTCTGCGTTAGATTGTTCTATTTCTCTTTGTGCTTCCTCTGATAAATCTTTAATATTCCCTGTTTCACTTCCTAAAAACTCTGTCAAAACCTCTTTTGTAAGTGTCTCATTTTCGCCAAGCACTATTGTTTTAACATCCTGTGGAACTTCCGGCATCTGTGCCTGAATTCTGATTACATAATCTCCCGTGCCAATGATGCTGTTAATTTCCTGCATATCTTCTTCTGTTTCGCTTTCAGACTCATTCACTATTGCACCCACTTCCTCCTCTACAGAATCTTTTGCGTGAAGAATATCCCCATTAGCTGTACTTTCCAGAGCCTTCCGGCGGCCGCAAATACCAACTGCCATCAACATCGTTACAACTGCTAATCCCAAAACTTTTTTCTCATAATTGCCTCCTGTTCGATTTATCACTTGCAGCATAGCTGCTCGTTAGCTTATGAAATTCACCTTTGCAAGCAAGTGAATTTCTTATAAGCTATGTTATAAATGCAATTTTTTTGTTTTCTTCAGTTTTGCGAAGTCAGGCCACATTATTGCCAAAATCAACCCAAAAGAACTGTTACAAAATCATTTTCATATAAAAACGTTATATCTCCATGATATTTTTCCACAATTCTATCTACATAGAAACTTACATTGTCAACAGCGGTAACTTTTATATTTCCCGTGCCATAATTCTTTACAAGGTTTTTAACCTCGATAAAATGGTTTCTCGCCATAATATCCCACCATTCCTTTCTTCTGCTTAAATATTGGATTCTAATAAATCAGATATTTTTTTCATTCTGATTTCGGAGCAGTATGGAATAAGACCAGTAAATTCCTATACAAAAAAATGTGATAAAGCTACCAATACCGCTTAAAATCATGGAGAAAGTAATGCAAAACAGAATATCCATATACTTCATACTCTCAAATACAGGAAGCCCTAGGCCACTGCCAACAGCTACAAATATCAAAAGACCAAGCGCAATACCTCCAACCAACATTATCTTCATTTTAAGAAATTCTTCCTGTATTTCCTTTCGCACTTCCTCCGCAAATACAAGTTCCTTTTTCCGAAGAACCCTGTAAGGATTTTGTTTCAACGCAATGTAGATCACAACAGCAAGTAACAGCATAATAGATATGGTTGTAAGTATTGGCGCAACACTGGAAGCAAAAAAGTAATGCTCCGTAGAAGTATAAGATACTGAATTACAGCCTAACGCAATTCCACACGCCGTAGCCAACAGCAAAAATTTTCTTTTGTAATAGAACAGGAAACCATTTGCTGTTTCTCTGCTTACATAAAATCCTTTCGTTTCTTCCTGTAATTTTTTTTCATTATCTGAACCAATCGCTCTGTCATCAAGCAACAGGTCATCTAATTTCACTTGAAATATTTTGCTGATTAAGATCATCTTTTCTGTTTCGGGATAACCATTGTTATTTTCCCATTTGCTTACTGCCTGTCTGCTTGTGTTTAATTTTTCTGCCAGTGCTTCCTGTGAAAGTCCTTGTGACTTTCGTAGTTTATACAGCTTTTCTCCGAATGTCATATTTTTTCCTCCTTGTTCTCGCCCATAGTAGCATAATGGCTCAAAATGTCTATCATTTGGCTCTGACAATTCCGCAACTTTAAGTTGCTATTGGTTATTTTCTTCCATAAGCAGCAACAAAAGTCTGCCTAAAATAATAATTTAGCACTATATCCGACAAGTTGAAACAAATAATACAAAAAAAGAATTATGAAGAATGGAGTGGGATTCCGCCATAGTCGGCATTGCTGGTAATGTGTATAACTGGCTATCTTATGGAATTGTGGGTAACTCTGTTTGAGGATGTGGGAAAGCTGCACTTTAGCTTTTCCATGTGCTGTGAATAGAGTTATCCATGATTCCATAGCCTGTTATGCACATTACCACAATGCTTCTTTTGTTCCTCCCGGCGCGGGGCTGTCCTCGCTAACTGACTTTCTTTTTCGGCTGGTCGCTTTTCTTTCCCTCCCGCCTTGCCCTCTGCTGGTCGGCTTTCTTCCGGCGGTATACCGCAAGCCGTTCCACTTCCTCCGGCGTGAGGTCTGCCCCGGTCTTTTCAATCGCCATAAGCTCCTTTCTCTGCCTTGCGCTTCTCATAACGTGCCTTTGCAGGTTCTCCTTTGACCGGGCTTCCTTTGCCACCTGTTCCTCCGGCGCGGTCTTGCGACTGCTCTTGGTCTTGTAGTTCTCGCATACGGTTTTCCCCAGTACCTTGCGCCCCATATATTCCGGGCGTTTCAGTATGTATCCGATAGTGGTAGCTGACCATGCGTATTTTGCCACCCGGACTGGCTCGTCCGTCCGCTTCCAATGCTCGGACGGGATAGGGATTTTCTCGGCGCGGAGTGCCTTTGCTATGCTGGCTATGATTTTCCCGGCAAGGACGCTCTGGAAGATACGGCGCACAACGGCAGCGGCTTGTGTCGGCAACGTACCACTCGTTTATCACGTCAAGGAAATCGACATGATATCAAAGTTGTTAACGGTATTAAGGTTGTCATTGGCGGCGATAAAACGCACATGGTACTCGTCAAAGGTGCGCTTCAAAAGCCCTACTTCAACCACGTCACACCCGATTCAGCTCTGGTCTTTGATGATAACCGTCGCCACATTCCCCGCCCGGATTTCCTCTAACATAGCGTCCAGCCCCGGACGCTTGAACGTAGTTCCCCGGATTCCGTCGTCCGTAAAGTGCCGGATATTCGTAAACCCGTTTTTCCTTGCGTAGTCCTCTAAAATCCGCTTTTGGTTTTCGATAGATACGCTTTCCCCGGCTCGCTCGTCGCCATGGGATAATCTTAGGAACTGTGCATCTGCATAAGGTTTGGCTTTACGAAAAACCTCGTCTTGCCAGAACCAGAACCGCCGATGACAAGGATATTTTTATTCCTCGCATACTTCGGCTGTTTCGGTCTGCCTGACATCATCAGTCTTTCCGTTTCTGTGAGTAATACATTGTCCTCAAACACCGGATCGACATAAGGCTCAATATCCTTTGCATTTCCCCATAAAGCGTTTTGTCAAGTGCTTTTTTGAGTTATTGACGCAAGCCCTTATTAGTGCGGTGGGAAACGGGGCAGGAAAAGGGGCGCAAAACGCACCTGTGGACGTTTAGAAGCCGTTTTCGGTGGCGAAATGGCAACGACAAAAACCCACTCGTCCCTTGACCGTCTGAATAGTCGGAACGGACTTAGGGCGGGAATTGCTTTTCATAATTGAACATGTTATAATTTTTCTCGGCGCAAACCGATAAATCAAAACTTATAGGTATGAAAGGAGTAACAACAAATGAAACAAACAAATAAATTATTTCACAAAGAATTTTTGTTAAAATTCCCCCTGTCTGCCATAGATCGGAAAACTATTGTTTTACTGACTGGCTTTATACTGCTATTAACTTGTACCATAACAGGATGCGGAAGTAACAGCCAGCAACAGTCAACACTTCCTGTTACAGAACCGGTTCCAATAGAAAATCCTGCACAGGAAGAATCAACACAGGAAACTCAAAATCAGTCTGTGCCGGAACAACCAGACATGGAACAGCCCTCACAAGCTGAGGACAACCAATCCCAATTTTCCCCCAGCACTCAGTCTGTCCCCGAAAAAGCGGAAGCTGAAACTGTAGCCCCATCCCCAGATGTATCATCTTCTTCACCCTCCTATTTGGGCACATGGCAGATAACTTCATCAACTTTTGGTGCCTACAGTGCCATGTCAGAGGAAGATTGCTCTGCGCTGATGGGAACCCGTTTTGAATATTTTAATGATTATGCTATATATGATGACCAGCACCGTCTGGATTCCCCCCAATATATCGAAAGCATTCTGACCGTAGATGATTTTTCATCCATCTATCAAGGCACTAGTCTGGAAACGCTGGGAATTTCCAAAGATTCTATTCAGGTAGTGGCTATAGAAAATGCAAGCGGCATTGGTGATACTTTTTATATAAAGGACGAAAACACTCTGATTATTCCGTGGGATGGTGTATTTTTTGAAGTGCAACGAGTCAGCTCCGACAGCTGATTCCGCTGTGTATAGGTTCCTCAAAAAAGACTGGTAAATGAAAGTTCAAAATAGGGCGGCGGTGACAGGTGTTGACTATCCCGCCGCCTTGTCTGTTATCGCTCCATATCCTGCGGGGTTGCTGTATTCTTCTTTCCATGTCCTTGTCGGGATTGTGGTCTTGCCGTTCATCACGCCTTTGAGATAATCTTTCGCCGTTGTGAATAAGATTTGCTCGGCTTCGGTCAGCGGCTTCTTTCCCTTGTACTTGAAATAAATGTCGGCTTGCTCTAAGTGCTTTTTCAGAGTACCTAACCGCCGTTCAACGGGTTTCAGTTTCCCTTGAATATCCAGTTGTTCCCCTATCATGGACTTGAATTTTTCATCGAGCCCCGCCATAATACTGGCTTTTGAAAAATGCCAAAAATGGGCGCAAAAAAAGGAAACCTTTTGTTGATTTCCTGTCTTAGTGTGCCGTCCTATGTAGCGGCGGTTATTCAGTTTTGGAGTATGGCTGTTCATCAAAACGGAACTTGAACAGGGCACGACAAGCCGCTTTTTATGCTGTCCTCGGTATCCCTGTCGATATGCCCGTTTTCAATGGCGGCGATTCGGATACGCTTGCTGTAATGTCGTAAAACCTCGTCCACGTCTTCCGGCTCTCTGCTGGTCGCCCGGACAATCGTTTCATAGGGTAAAAGGTTCGGATTTCCCATGCGAAAGCACCTCCATTTTCCTTTGCGAGTACTCTCGGAAACTCGCAACCTTTGAAAACACCGGGTTTCCAATACACTCCATTTTTTTCACCTCCACTTTTCAGTGGATTTTTAACATATTTTCTATATTGGACCTGGATCCGGTTATGGAATACCTTTCCGCTTTCTATTCCCCTGTCAGCAGGCCTGCTAAAAACCAGGTCCAGATCATCCGCTC
Organism: Lachnospiraceae bacterium 10-1; assembly: GCA_000403495.2. Lineage (GTDB taxonomy): Bacteria > Bacillota > Clostridia > Lachnospirales > Lachnospiraceae > Suilimivivens. The sequence goes on from KE159810.1 coordinate 725,497, forward strand.
CCTTATCCTTATGGTAATGCTCGGCTTCACCAGCCTGACCGCCTGGCTCCGGAAACTGAAAGCCAACAGCCTGCTTGCTCTCCTGGCCGGCTGCAACCCAGACTCCCTCCCTCCGCTGGGTAGACGATTCTCCCTTTCTCCCACATAGGGTGATATCTATATCTGGTTTACAGTTTTAGTTTTATTGTTCAGAGGGGCGGCTGGATTTGCTAAATGATTAGTTATTGAGTGCTTCCCCAAAGCCATTCTATATCGGGAAAGAATAAATGCAGAATAAAGCCTAAAATAACTATTCCCAACAAAATGACACCCGCATAACAAAAGATTTTTATTAATTTTCTGGACTTGTTTTTTACATTTTCAACGTCTAAATAAATTGACGCCACTTTCTCATCAGTTAAATTTTTATTGCGTACATCTTGAACATCAATATCTTTTACCAACTCATCTAAAGTCATATCAAAGTAGTCACTTAACATAACTAATCTTTGAAAATCCGGGTAAGATTGCCCAGATTCCCACTTAGAGATAGTTTGTCTTGAAACCTGAAGTTCCATTCCTAATTCCTCTTGCGATAAACCTTTCATTTTTCTAATAGACATAAGTTTTTCATTAAATTTCACTTATAAAATCCTCCTTGCGTTTGTTGTATCAAGTATATAGTTTTCGTATTTTACTGGCAAGCAAGAAGTGTTGGCAATTTGTCAATTTGCTGTAACATCTCAAAATTTAAGCATTTTGCAAGTATGTGAATATTATCCTCCTTGGGAGCCACCAGTTTCCCGCTTGAGAACCACCCGAAATTGATATTTTCCACCTTCGGAGCCGCCACAACATATTGTGCCACCATGTATATTTGATTTTACTATAGATCTCCTTATAGTTATTTCTGGAGAACTGCAAACGCAGTATCACCAAATAATCTATAAGGAGGTCTTTTTATGTTTAAGAAGACAAAAGTCAGAAGCATTCTCGAACTTTTGGGAAAAAATCTAAGCGCAAGGGAGGTGTCAAAAGTTTTAAGTGTATCCAGAAACACCGTTGCCGAAGTTCAGGCATTGTTTTTACAGTCAGGCAGGTCATGGGATGATATTTCCGAATGGGATGACGACAGACTCTATGGACTGTTTTATCCGGATAAGTTTAAATATAAGCCCAGATATGCACCAGTTGATTATTCTTACGTCCATAAGGAATTAAAGAAGACAGGCGTCACAGAGAAGCTCCTTTGGGAAGAATACTGTGCCAGATGTGAGAAAGACGGGGTAAGTGCATGTTCTTATATAACATTTGCTAAAAATTATAAGAAATTTACGGCAGATAAAAACTATACGAGCCATATAGAACACAAACCCGGATTAGAAATTGAAGTAGACTGGTCCGGCCCTGCAATGAGCTATACGGAGCCGGATACCGGGGAACGTATAACAGCATACCTGTTTATTGCAACCATGCCCTACAGCCAGATAAGCTATGTGGAAGCCGCAGCCAGTATGGATGAAAAAGCATGGCTTTCCTGTCATGTAAACATGTTCCGGTTTTTTGGCGGGACACCGGTAAAAGTTGTCTGTGATAACTTAAAAACCGGAGTAACTTCACATCCTAAAAAAGGTGAGATCATACTAAATGAGGCGTATCTTTCTCTTGGCGAGTATTATTCCGTCGCTATCATGCCAACAGGCGTCAAAAAGCCAAAGCAGAAAGCAAGTGTGGAAGGGAGTGTGGGTAAGACTGCCACGACTGTCATCGCAAAACTCAGAAATGATACCTTCCCATCATTAGCCGCATTAAATGCCGGAATCCGAAAAGCGGTAAAAGAATTCAATGACAAGCCTTTCCAGAAGCGCCCCGGCAGCCGCAGGAGCATCTTTGAAACGGAAGAAAAACCACACCTGAGAGCCCTGCTGCTTATCCCCTATGAAGTCTGTGAATGGTCTTATGGGCATAAAGCTGGCAGCAACTCCCATATATGGCGGAACAAAGGCCAGTATTCTGTTCCATACAGGTATATCGGATACAAGGTGGATGTCAAATTTAACAGCCATCTTGTATTTATCTATTATAACAGAACAGAGATAGCAAAGCATCCGATACTTTCCAAACATATGACAAACGGTATGCGGACAGAACAAGCCCATCTTCCTTTGCCGCTCAAAAAAAATCTGTCAGTGGAAGAGCTCTGTGACAAAGCAAGGGAAACAGGCCCCAAAACATTTGAGGTAATCCGCAGGATGTTTGACGAGGCAAAAGTGAAAGAACAACCCATGCAGACAGCAAGAGCCATACTTTCCATAGCGGATATCTATACACCGGAAGTCCTTGAAAAAGCATGTGATAAAGCACTTAGGCAATACCATATGCCTTATTATAAGACTATATATTCCCATGCCAGGAGCATAAACAGTGCAAAAGAACTCACAGAGTTCAAGGAAAACAATCGGAAATTCGGAATTATCAGAGGCGCAGATTATTACAAAAAAAGGAGAGACGACAAATGAACATTGAAATAAAAAAGAGTTTATCGGTATTGGAACTTGGCGGCCTTGCAAGAATCATAGAAATGCAGGAAAAAGATATAAAGCTTGTGGATCTAAGCTGCGAAAAGCGTTTGGAACTGCTTCTGGAAACACTGATACAGGAGCGGGAGAACAGGCTCATAAACAGGCTTATCAGGAATGCTTACTTTAAATATCCTTGTGCAAGTCTGGAATCACTGGATTACGATTCCAGACAGATAAAAAAGTCCACGATCCTGAATCTGGCCACAATGGGATTTATTTCCAATGCAACAAATCTTGTCATCACAGGACCGACCGGAGCTGGAAAGACTTACCTTGCATGCGCCCTTGGCGTGGAAGCGTGCAGACAGACTTACAGGGTTTTGTATATCAGGATGCCTGACCTGATGCGTAACTTTGAGAATCAGAACGACAACCTCAGGGAACTTACGAAATACAGGAAAAGGATCGGCAACTATCAGCTCCTTATCCTTGATGAGTGGCTTAATTACAAACTTTCCGAAAAAGATGCCAGGAACCTCTATGAGCTGTTTGAACAGCGCAGTGGGAATCATTCCACCGTCTTTGTCGGACAGTATCCTGTCGATGAATGGCATGGCAGGCTCGGCGGCGGAACGCAGGCAGATTCCATTATGGACAGGATTATCCATAATGCCTATGAGATCCCTACAAATGAAACAAACCTGAGAAAGCTGTATGATTCAAAGAAACTGAAAAAGCTTGTTGACGAAATAGAATTCTGATCGTCTGAATAAGCTATACATGCTATTGCCTCTGTTGTATTTTGAAGCAACAGAGGCAGTACTACTATATCTTGTGTCCGGGGTGGCTCTCAAGGTGGAAACTTCCAGGTGGCTCTCAAGCGGGAAACTGGTGGCTCCCAAGGAGGATAATATTCAATAAAGAGATTAGAGATAAGAGTATAGAGAATAGAGAGGGAGATATGGCACACGCCTTTGGGAGATACCGGAATGTGTTTCTATCTTCTGCAGAACTGGCAGAACTCCAGACGGAACTCCCCTCTCTCTGGGAACATTACATTGAGCGGCTGTCCGAGTACATGGAATCCAGCGGAAAAGGCTATAAAAACCATGTCGCCACAATCCGGCGCTGGGCGAATGCCGACAAAAAGAAAGAGGAACCGCCTGCCCGGAACCGGGATTACAGCGTAGAGGAAGGAGAAACCATATGATAGAGATTACCGCAGAAGTCCGGGCGGCCATTGACAAAGCCGCCGGGGATATGGAGCTTGCCGGGGAAGAATACATAGAACCGGCTGACGGGCTTATCCACTGTAAGAAATGCCATGGCAGCCGTCAGACTGTCGTGCCCAGGTTCGGAGGCTCCGGTTATTTCATGCCCCGCTGCCTCTGCCCCTGCCAGCAGAAGGCGCAGGAGGAACGGAAAGCCATGGAGGAACAGAGGGAACGCATGGAGCGTATCCAACGCCGGAAGGCGCAGGGGCTTCAGGACAGATACCTTTATGATTACACTTTCGCCAATGATAACGGCCAGAACCCCGTCATGGAGAAAGCGCACGCCTATGTGGAGCATTGGAAGGAGGCATACCGAAACAATACCGGCCTTCTGCTCTTTGGTGACGTGGGAACCGGGAAATCCTTTTTTGCCGGCTGTATCGCCAATGCCCTGCTTGACCGTGACGTGCCGGTACTGATGACGAATTTCCCGTCTATCCTGAACCGGCTGACCGGCGTGTTTGCCGAGGACAGGGCGGCCTTTATCGCCAGCCTGGACGATTACAGCCTGCTTGTCATTGACGATTTAGGCGTGGAAAGGAATACCGAGTATGCCATGGAGCAGATGTTTACCATCGTTGACAGCCGGTATCGGAGCAAGAAACCGTTGATTGTCACGACAAACCTGAAACTGGAAGAAATCAAGAATCCGCCAGACCTTGCCCACGCAAGGATTTATGACCGCATACTGGAACGGTGCGCGCCGGTTCTCTTTTCCGGTAAAAACTTCCGGGAGGAAGGAGCCAGGGCGACCAAAGCGGCGGCGAAGGAGATTGTGAGTAAAGGATAGCATAAACTGATTGCATGAAAAGGAGAATTTATGGGAAGCGAGAAAATCACAGAGGACACTACCACCACAGCACCAGTTAAAGACGCTCCCGCACTGGTGAAGAAGATTGGCCGGACTACCTACATTGTGAGGGTTCATTTCAGCAAGACCAGCAAGGAAACCATGAGCGACAAAATCAAGCGTATGCTGAAAAATGAGATACAGCAGATGTAAAAAAGCGATAAAGGAAACAGGCCGGGAATCAGAAATGCGCTGTCTCCCGGCTTGTAAAATCAGGAGGTTTATGGTAGTATGGAGATACGAAAACAGAAGGGAAAGCAGGTGGGAAGATTGACAGTGACGGATAAGCAACATCAAGAGGATTTGCAACGTTTGCGTTTGTTAAGGCCAATCGATGATGATTTTATGCGTTGTCTTTTTAAGGATAACATTCCATTGGCTGAATTTGTGTTACGCATTATCACTGATAAACCTGATTTAATTATTACTGAGTGTGAAACACAGAAAGATATGAAAAGACTGGCCGGGGCACGTTCTATCTGCTTGGACGCATATGGAACGGATTCAGTTGGAAAAAAATATGATTTGGAAGTCCAGAGGCAGGACAAGGGAGCAGACCCACATAGGGCAAGGTATCATTCAAGCGTAATGGATATAGAGAATCTTCATTCTGGTCAGGAATTTAAAGAATTGCCAGACACATATACAATTTTTATCATTGAAAAAGATTTTTATGGTCAGGGCAAAGCTGTTTATCCGATTGAGAGAATCAACCTTGCAACGGGTAAATCTTTTGAAGATGGGGAGCATATTCTTTATGTGAATGGTGAATATCGTGGGGATTCCGCTATAGGAAAACTCATGCACGATTTTAATTGCACCAAGGCAGATGATATGAATTTTGAATTGATGGCTAACCGAACACGGTATCTAAAAGAGAACCCGAAAGGAGTGAGTGAGATGTGTAAAATTATGGAAGATATGAGAATTGAATCTTTAAAAGAGGTCGCACTTCGTATGCTGTCAGCTGGAAAATATGCTTTGGAAGAAATTGCAAATATTTCTGGCCTTTCTCTTGATGAGGTGAAAAAGCTAAAAACAGAGCAGACAGTATAAGTAAAAATTTTGTAGGGAATTGCGCTATGTTTTGGGCGTAATCCCCCACAAATTATAGATACTTAATAATGCAACATCAAGCTAGAGAAATATACATTTTTTCTAAATCTAGAACATTTTGCTTGTATATGTTATAAGCTACATCATATTTTTTATCTTCGATTGCTTTTACACAAACACAAATGACGTTTTCATATATTCTTTTATATATTTCGTTAGAATTATTCAATTTGTCAATTTGAGAAACAATATTTGGAGCAACACAATAGTAGTAGTAGTGCTCAATGTCCTCTTTAGAAACAAATTTATCTCTAAACCATCTAAGTAAATTCAATTCGTAACAATTATCATCAAATTGTTCAGCATATTTCTTCATACATGCTGATGTTAAATAACATCCACCTGATCCCTTTTCTGTATCAGAATGATTTTCGCCGTGTGTTGTAGAAGTCCATTGCTCATTGTCGTAGTCCACATTAACATGAACCGCTGAATGGTCTCCATCTACGGGGCCATCATAAAAGCTAACATGATCTTTTCCGTTCTTATCCTGGTCAACTTTAATAGTTACCCCTTTTTCGTTAACATAATTCCCGTATTTGTCTCGTCCCATGGCAGAATCCTCCTTCACTATTGATAATTTGAAATTAGTTACCCTTAGGTGGTGCTATTAACATCAAGACACCTCTTTTATAGTAGAGATAATATGATGGTTTGTCAAGATATTCCAACTAAATTAAAGCTTTTGAAAGTTTTTTGTAAATTTGATTAAAAAGTCCTTTACAAAACGTCACTGGCAAGACCGCAAAAAGCATACTTATCTCATGCGGCGCGAGGTTAGCCCCATTCGACATTAATGAGCTGCGGGAGCTTATGGAAACCGACGAAATGGAGCTTGACACCATAGGCGACAGAAAGACCGCCCTTTTCGTGATTATCAGCGACACCGACGACACCTTTAACTTTGTCGTGAGTATTCTCTACACACAGTTATTCAACCTTTTATGCGACAAAGCAGATGATGAATACGGCGGGCGGCTTCCCGTCCATGTAAGGTGCTTACTTGATGAATTTGCGAATATCGGGCAGATACCGAAGTTTGAAAAGCTCATTGCAACGATACGGAGCCGGGAAATATCCGCGTCAATCATCTTGCAGAGCCAGTCACAGCTAAAGGCAATCTACAAGGACAACGCCGATACCATAGTCGGCAACTGCGACACCACGCTTTTCTTGGGCGGCAAGGAAAAAACGACGCTCAAAGAAATATCAGAGATTTTAGGCAAGGAAACGATAGACAGCTTCAACACTTCCGAAACCAGAGGGCGGGAGCTTTCGCATGGGCTGAACTATCAGAAATTGGGAAAGCAGCTTATGACGGAAGATGAAATCGCAGTCATGGACGGGGGGAAATGTATCTTGCAGCTACGCGGAGTGCGCCCGTTCTTTTCGGACAAATTCGACATAACGAAGCACCCGAAATATAAGTACCTGTCCGACGCAGACCCAAAGAACGCCTTTGACATGGAAAAGCACCTTAAACGCCGCCCCGCCATTGTCAAGCCCGACGAGGTTTTTGACTATTACGAGATTGACGCAGCAGACTTACAGGAGGACGCAGACCATGAGGAAACGTAGCGCAGAGGAAAAACAAAAGCAGCTTGAACGGTTTTTAATGAATGTTGCGGAAGCCGCCGACGCTGCATTATGGGAGTATTGGCGGGAAAAGGAAGCGGAACACCGCTGTTTTGCAACGGAGTATGTCACGCGCCGGGGGCTTATCCCGCAACAGTGACAGCATGGCAGACCGCCGGGGGACAGGGGAAGCTACACTTCCCCTACGCTGCCTTGCGGCAGCTACCCCTTTGTGAACTTGCGGGAAGCGAACACCTTGCTATGCAAGCTATTCACTTCCCGCAAGTCTGAATAATACCCGTCCGGCAGCACAGCGGGACACCGAAAGGAGGAATGGAAGCAATCACATATATCAATATCGGCTACATGATACGCGCCCCTACTTTCCGGCGCAGTACACAGCGGCAGGAGCCGCACCCCTTACAACTGAATACCGCCGCGCCGCAGAACTTACGCAGCGCGGGGACAGCCGCCTTTACCAGAGGGCGGTTTTTTTTGTGCGGCGGCATACGCTGACCGCCTTTTGTCCGCTTGCCGGACAGCCGCAGACGCGGCAGAAAGGATATATTTATGGCATTTTTCAATAGCGCAGTAGACGTTTTGCAGACCCTTGTTGTAGCACTTGGAGCCGGGCTTGGTATCTGGGGCGTAATCAATCTGATGGAGGGCTACGGCAACGACAATCCGGGCGCGAATGCTCATGTGCGGTAAAGTAACACACAAAAATTTGATAGACAGCAGCCTATTATTCCGTAACATAAAGGAAAATTTGCTATTTTTATGAAAATGTTAAAATGCGTTGCTTGTAGCAACGGGCAGTTTAGCCTAGAATAATAACGAAAATTGAAAGGAGGCTATCCCTAATGCTCAACGAAAATATTAAAGCAATCAGAAAATCAAAGGGACTTTCACAACAAGAACTTGCTGTCAAGCTGAATATCGTGCGACAGACAGTTTCTAAATGGGAGCAAGGACTGTCAGTTCCTGATTCTGATATGTTAATCTCCTTATCAGAAGTGCTTGAAACACCTGTAAGCACCATGTTGGGAGAAACTGTTATCGAAACAGAAGTTGATAATTTAAAAGCCATTTCAGAAAAATTGGAGGTGATAAACTTGCAACTGGCGCAAAGGAAAAATACGAGAAGAAAAATTATTCATTGGTCGCTTATTTTATTATGTACAATCATAATAGTAGTTTTTGCAACTATATTGGCTTTAGAAAGCCCTTATTTGGCTTGGAATTATAGTGACCCCGAAACCGCAGTTCTTGGAGTGGCATTTCACTCATTTGAATGGCTGTTTGTCAGAGTAGCGCCGATTATCTTTATTGGTGCAATTATTGGTATTTTTTTTACATGGAAGAAAGAATAAAACCAGCCTGCTTTTGTGGCAAAATTCGGACTTTAAAGATTTATCGCAACAAGTGAATAGCAAAACCAGCCGAGCAATCAACGGGTAAGATGAGCGAACTTTTCCAGCCGTTGATTGCTTTGTCTGCCTTTGCTGCCCGATAATTCAAGAGGGCAACAGCAAGAAAACAAGCATCGTGGAAATGTGCATAACAGGCTATGGAATCCCTCTCTCTTTCATTCATTTAATTTGAGAGCAGAGCCATTATAGCATTTTTAATTTGCTCTCTAAAGGCGTTGAAATCTAATTCGTTATGAGAGAATATAGAATTTTCTTGTCTTAAAGTGTCAATTAAAACGCAACAAGCAAAAATTTTTTCACGAATTTCATTGTGTGTAATTCCGTTTTTTTCTAAAATTTCTATAATTTTAGAAAAGTATGTATTTTCAGAAGCAGAGAAATGGTGATTAACATCTTCATCATCTATTATCATCATTCTTAATTGAGCCAATGCACGACCGGAACTGGCATATATTTTAAGATATGCTGCTATCCAATCATCAACGAAATATGATAAATCGAAAGGAGATATTTTCCCCAACTCTTTAAGTAGACAGTCTGAAAGGCTGTCAAGATAGCTTTCAAATGCCTCAATGTATATTTCTTTCTTGTCCTTAAAGTAACTATAAACTGCTCCTGTTGAAACTTCTGCACGTTTTGCAATTTCAATAGTATTTGTTTTGTAATATCCTTTTTCGCAAAAAAGGTCAAATCCGGCAGTTAAAATTTTTTGTTTTTTTTCAATAGAACGTTTTTGGATAGGTTTTCTAACATCAGCCATATTCTCACCTCGTTTTTATTATAGGGACAGACTTAGAAAAGGTCAATAAAATATGAAGCATTATTCGCATATATTGACATTTGATAAGTACAGTGCTATTATAAAACATGAAACATTATTCATGTTTTGAAAGGAGAAAAAAATGGATTTTCTAACATTGGCAAAGCAACGTTGTACAACTCGTGGATTTAATGAGAAAAAAATATCCGACGCAGATTTAAGACAAATATTGTGTGCTGGTAGAGTTGCTCCAACTGCTTGTAACAAACAGCCCCAAAGAATCATTGTTGTCAGGCGAGAAGAAAACATAGCAAAAATACGGAAAGCGTATCAAACTTTTGGTGCATCATGTGTTTTGATTGTTTGTCGTGATAGAAGAAATGAACTCGTTCGTCCTTTTGACAAAAAATGCTCTGGTGATTTGGATATCGGAATTATTTGTGACCACATGATGTTAACGGCGAGAAATTTGGATATTGGAAGTGTAATGGTAGGATTGTTTGACCCCGCTATTATCAGAAAAGAATTCAATATTCCAGAGTATATAGAACCTACTGCATTATTGTTTTTAGGCTATCCTATCAATGGTTTTTTAAGTCCAGAGCGTCATGAAACAACACGAAAACCATTAAATGAAACCGTTTTTTATGAAGTATATGAAGAATAAAGAGTAGTTAGCTATTTAATCTATGCACTTTAAAAACTATGCACCGCCCTATGTGGGAGAAAGGGGGAATCATTTATGCCTTGTACAGAAGCATACAAAGAACATATCATGTATACGTTCAATGGCTATTGCAAGACCGTCATACGCTTTGCGGCTATCAACGCATGGCGTGACAGGAGCAGGCGGCGGCAAAAAGAAATATCCCTTGAATACCTCACAGAAGAAAAGTTTTACCCTTTAGGCACAACAGATGAATATTTTGAAGCACCCTATGAAGAATACCCTATTACAGTATGCGGTCAGACAGTTATCCTCACCAATGGGGAGCTTGCCACCGCCCTGCTATCTTTGCCGGAGAAGAACCGGGAAATCATTTTCCTTTACTTTTTCGGGCATTACACACAACAGGAAATCGGGAAAATGTACGGACGCTGCCGGAGTACGACCGGGTATCAAATCCGCAGGACTTTACAGCTTCTGCACAAGGAAATGGAGGTGCTTTCACATGGGGAATCCGAACCTTTTGCCCTATGAAACGATTGTCCGGGCGACCAGCGGAGAGCCGGAAGCCGTGGACGAGGTTTTACGGCATTACAGCAAGCGAATCCGAATCGCCGCCATTGAAAACGGGCATATAGACAGGGATACCGAGGACAGCATAAAACAGCGGCTTGTCACTGCCCTGTTTAAGTTCCGCTTTGATGAACAGAAAGTATAAGAAATCGCTTTCATTTTTTGAAAAACGGATATATAATAAAGCAACGATGGAGGGTAAAGCGATGGATAAAGAATGGGAAAGATTATATGAAGAAGCAATGAGTGTTTTGAACCCCCATGATGTTTCAAATAAAATGTGGGTAGGAAGTGTGGCATCTGCCGTACTCACAAAAAAAGGTAATATTTACAAGGGTATATGCATTGACACAGATGGCTCTATAGGAATGTGTGCTGAAAGAAATGCTTTATCAACAATGCTTACATATGGCGAAAGTGAGATTAAAAAAGTGGTTTCAGTATATAAAGATGGAAATATCATTCCGTCTTGCGGTATTTGCAGAGAATTTATGATGCATTTAGGCGGAGATGTGAAAAATATTGAAATTCTATTGGATATAGAAGGACGGACAAGTAAATTGATTGATTTGATGCCTGAATATCCACGACATAAATAAATTCCAGTTCGCAGTGCTGCTAAGTGAGTGCTAAATCGGTAATCATAGGAATATGCATTATACTTCATATTTTATGCAGTAGGAACACTTTTCCGAAAAGGGAGATTCAGTATTAGACAAGTCGGAATTTGGGAGATGATAGAATGATATTGTTGATTGTTGATACTCAAAATTCAATTATGACTAATGACTTATATGAATTTGAGATTTTTGTATATCGTATTAAAACACTAATCAAAGAGGCGCGCAATAATAGTATAGAAGTTATTTATGTTAGACATGATGATGGTGCTGGACAGAAATTAACGAAAGGTGCATTAGGCTATGAAATATACGAAGAATTTCAGCCAATGCCAAATGAGCGTGTTTTTGATAAAAATGTAAACAGTGCTTTCAAAGGTACGGGGTTGTTGGACTACCTACATGAAAAAAATGAAGATACAATTATTATTGTAGGGCTACAAACAGATTATTGCATAGATGCAACAGTGAAATGTGGTTTTGAGCATGGACTTAAAATGATTGTTCCAGCAAATACAAACAGTACGCTTGATAATGCGTATATGACAGCAGAAAAATCTTATAGATATTATAATGAGTTCATGTGGAATGGAAGATACGCAGAATGTATTTCCTTTGAAAAAACTCTTGAATTGATGAATAGATAAATTCCAGTTTGTGGAATTATAGCCAGCTAAAAACTGAATAACCGCCGCTACATAGAACGGCACACCAAGACAGGAAATCAAGAAAAGGTTTCCTGTTTTTTTGCGTCCATTTTTGGCATTTTGAAAAATTGTCAGTATTATACCATGCAAGGGGGACTGAAATAAATTCTCTCTCTTGTTTGGCAAATCCGCAAGCTGTCCGTGGAGGGCAGGCAAAGGAAAATCCCACCTGTTTTGTTTGGCAGTTTTCAATTTTCGGTGGTGTGGGAACTGAAAGGAAAGTGAAGAAATTTCCGCAAATCTCCGTCATTTTTGCTTTGCGTGGTGTTGTAGGTAGTAGGGGGAGAAATATCGCCGCAGCTTTGGCAATATCCCCGCTTGCGGCACTAAAAGTATTGACAGAAGCTAGCACAGAGGAAACCGACACTTTTTAAGAGCAAGCCTTTTTGCGGCTTGCGCCGCTTGAAAAATCCCCGAAAAAATTTTTCGGATTTTTCAAAAAAACACTTCCGCTTTACCCCCTGTTTTTCTCCTATTAGTGAGAGGGCAAAGCATAAAAAGAAAGGAGTTGAAAGCCATGAAAAGATACAACACGCCCCATCGCCACCGGGTAATCAAGACACGCTTGACCGAGGAAGAATACGCCGAGTTTTTCGAGCGTGTCACCCTCTGCAAAATGAGCCAAGCCGAGTTTATCCGGCAAGCACTTACCAAGTCGAGCATACGCCTGGTCATTACTGTTTCCCCGGTCAATGATGAACTGCTTTCTGCCGTTGGGAAACTCACAGCCGAATACGGGAAAATCGGCGGCAACTTGAACCAGATTGCCCGCTGTCTAAACGAGGACGGCGCACCTTATAACGCCCTCTCCCAAGAGGTACGAGCCGCCACAGCGGAGCTTGCCGCCTTGAAGTTTGAAGTCTTGCAGAAAGTAGGTGAAGCCGTTGGCAACATTCAAACATATCAGCTCTAAAAATGCCGATTATGGAGCTGCCGAACAGTACCTAACCTTTGAGCATGACGAGTTTACCATGAAGCCCACACTGGACGGAAACGGGCGGCTTCTCCCCCGTGACGATTACCGCATATCTTCCCTTAATTGCGGTGATGAAGATTTTGCAATCGCCTGTATGCGCTCCAATCTGAAATACGGCAAGAACCAGAAACGGGAGGACGTAAAGAGCCACCACTATATTATTTCCTTTGACCCCCGTGACGCACCAGACAACGGCTTGACCGTAGACCGGGCGCAAGCGTTGGGCGAGCAGTTCTGTAAAGAGCATTTTCCCGGACATCAAGCGTTGGTATGCACCCACCCAGACGGGCATAACCACAGCGGCAACATTCATGTGCATATCGTAATCAATTCTTTGCGGATTGCCGAAGTGCCGCTATTGCCCTACATGGAAAGACCAGCCGACACAAGGGAGGGCTGCAAGCACCGCTGTACAGACGCAGCTATGGAGTATTTCAAAGCGGAAGTCATGGAGATGTGCCACCGGGAAAACCTCTATCAGATTGATTTACTCCACGGGAGCAAGAACCGAGTTACCGAGCGTGAGTATTGGGCGAAGCGGAAAGGACAAGCCGCACTGGATAAAGAGAACGCTTCCCAAGCCGCCACAGGAGAGCCGCCCAAACAGACCAAGTTTGAAACCGACAAGGAGAAGCTAAGGCGCACAATCAGAGCCGCCCTGTCCTCTGCTGTTTCCTTTGAGGATTTTTCCGGGAAGTTGCTACAACAGGGCGTGACCGTCAAGGAGAGCCGGGGGAGATTATCGTATCTCACGCCGGACAGGACGAAGCCCATCACCGCCCGGAAACTGGGTGATGATTTTGACCGAGCCGCCCTACTGGAAGCACTCACCATAAACGCACAGAACGCCGCCAGAGCCGCCGAAACGCCCCTACCCAAGCAGGAATACCCCCGCAGTATAAAAGACCGTTTACAGCGCAACAAAGCCGTTATAAACGCCCCGAAACAAGACGGCGTACAGCGCATGGTAGACATAGCCGCCAAGAAAGCCGAGGGCAAAGGGCGGGGATATGAAAAGTGGGCGACCTTGCACAACTTGAAGCAAATGGCAGCTACCGTGAGCATTTACGGGGAATCCGGCTTTTCTTCCCCGGAAGAACTGAAAGCCGTCCTTGCCGCCGCCAGTACAGAACTGCATGAAACCACCGGGAAACTGAAAGCCGTGGAAAGCACCTTGCGGGAGAAAAAGGACTTGCAGAAACAGCTATTAGCCTACATCAAGACCAAACCCGCCCGTGACGGATTGCGGGCGCAGAAAACGGAGAAAGCCCGGAGAGCCTACCGGGAGCAGCACGAAAGCGAGTTTATCATTTCCGAATCCGCCGCCCGGTATTTCAAGGCACAGGGAATCTCCAAGCTGCCAGCGTCCAAAGCCCTACAAGCAGAGATTGAGCAGCTTACAAGGGAGAAAAACAGCCTTTACAACGAGTACCGGGAGAAGAAAGAGAACGTCCGGGAATTGCAGACCGTGAAAAGCAATCTTGACAAAATCTTGCGCTGTGAGCCGGAACGGGGAAAGGGGCGGGAAAATGAACGGTAAACGCCCATACATGGACTACCAGCAACACAGAGTCGCTCGCCGCCTTGTGCATGAGTGCTGCAACTATGATAACGGCAACTGTATCTTGCTGGATAACGGCGAGCCTTGCGTATGCGTCCAGAGTATCAGCTATTCGCTTATATGCCGCTGGTTCCGGGTCGCCGTACTGCCGCTGGACGGGAAACTGGAAGCCGCCCTTTTACACCGGGCAGACAGGAAACGCTGTACCGAGTGCGGCGGGTATTTTCTCCCCAAGTCAAACCGGGGGAAATACTGCCCGGATTGCGCCGCAAGAGTGCGCCGCCGGAAAGAAGCCGACAGACAGCGGAAAAGATACCACCTTTCTACGCATTTAGGCTATGAAAGAAGCCCGTAAATCAAGGCTTTTTTGACCGCCCTCAAAGGGTAGGCGATACTATCAGTTTATAACTGCCCTGACGCTGTATAAATCATTATAAGCGGACAATGCCCGCAATCATTCTCTTAACCAAAAATCTAAAAACTGTCTATATAGGCATGGTTGCATCCTTCTGTCCAGTTCCTCTTCAGCGCATAATACAATGGGATAACGTGCCTGTCATCCTCCGCTGCTTTCACTCCGACATACCCGTTATGTGCGCTGAACGTTTCAAAACAGAGCGCAACATCATCAAGCTGCTCTTCGCCCACTATATCCTCAGAAAGATAGACTATGCCGCTTTTTGTTACCCGTATCTGGTTATTGCGACTGTCATTCCCGCAGGCAATCAGCATACGGAACTGTCCGGGGGTAATTGTCCTGATGTCATATGCCTTTACCTGTTTTCCATTCAGGGTAATCGTGGACTTCCTCCGCTGTGCGAAATATTCCCGAAACTCCTGCAATATATCTTTATCTGCCATATTACTGAAAATCCTTATTTTTACAAAATTTTATATCCTGCAAGCGGCTTTTGGGAGAAAAGCCCGCATTGGAATCGCACCATCATCTTTGTGACCGTTTTACGGAAGTATCATTATCAGGAAACAGTGTCATGGCGCAAGGTTCCCACACCTTGTTTACAGTAAAACATTTATCGCTCCCGCCCTCCTTATCAAAGACAGTCATGGCGTGTTTCCGCATAGCTCGGCTGTTTCATACGTCTTACAGGACTACCCATATTCAGTTGTCAGCCCGCCTTGCGCTTTCATCCATTCCGGCAGGAAAACGTGTCCGCCTGTACGGCTAAATTTCCAGTTTGTCCGCACCGTATTTGTGGATAATGCGGGATAAAATTTCTTTCTCTTTTCCTCCTGATTTTCCATAAAGCCTGCACAGTGTTTCAAGCTCCGTCTGCGTAAGCGTATTGCAGTAAGGCTTATAATTTTCCGTGATAAAAACCCCGCCGCCCCCGCCCGGTTTTGTGTAGACCGGGTAATCATAAGACAGTGAAATGATGTCGTTCATTATCGTGCGCCTTGAAACTTCTAGTTCCCATGCAAGCTCCGCCATTGTCACATGACCTTTTGCGGATAAAATGCTGATGATTTCCATTCTCCGATGTGCTGTGTCCATGCCGCACCTCCCTCCGTTTCCTGTCCTGAAAACCGTCTTTGTTTTTATGTATTCTTTTCACAGTACGGTCCAAATTCATGTATGACCGACAGGATAATACTCCTGTCCTTTTCCGTACACAGACCAGCGGTTTTTTCCAAACATTCCAACTGCTCCTGTGAGAGTAAGTTCTGGTTTTTGCTTACCCCGTCCATGAGGAAGTAGCCGCCGTTATAGCCCTGTCTTGAAACTACAGGCAGTTCTTCGCCTATGACTTCAAAATCCCTGCTTATGGACTTCCTGCCTACGCAGAACCTGCCCATAAGCTCCGCTATGGTCAGCTTCTTCCCCGACAGCAGCATACGCTCAATTTCCCTGCGCCGCCGGAATGCATGGTCTAACATTTTCTCACCTCCTCTCTCCGCTGGTTCTGATGTTAATTGTAGATAAAGTAATATGCCCTCTATGGGGGCTTTCCTCAAAAAAAATTTCTCTTTTTTCTTCCAATGCCCGGAAAGGCAAAAACCTTTCCGGGAAGTAATAGCAAGCACTGCCTGTGTTCCCTCACAGGCTCCGCTTTTTCAAATTTCCCCAGAGCGGAAACTTGAAAAAAACGGCTTGTAGGGGGAAGTCCCCCTAGCCCCCTTTGCGTCCAAAAAATCACGGACTGCCCTGCCGGAGTTTTTTATTTTTTTGGAACGAATGCCCCATATATGAGGGTATTTATTTTCGTAAAATTTCCTTAAAAAACAGATAAGGAGAACACATCAAAAATGGCAAACCGTGAGCGCAAAAATGAACTGAAAATATATCTAAGTGACAAGGAACAATACATACTGGAGCAGAAAGTAAAAATCTCCGGCATGAAAAGTAAATCCACTTTCCTGCGGCGTTTGATTCTGTACGGATTTGTCTATGACATTGACTACTCTGATTTACGGGATTACAACGCCACTCTTGGAAAAATCAGCGGTAATCTGAACCAGATAGCAAGGCGAATGAACGCAACAGGCAACGTGTATAAATCCGATGTAGAGGAAGTGAAAAAACTAATGAAACAGGTATGGGATACACAGAAAGCCATGCTTGCAAAACAACCATCTATGAAACAATAAATTGTTTCTAAATCCCACCGAAAACAAAACATCGCCGTTCAAAATTTTTCCACAAATCTGTAAAGGAAAATCACAGAAAAATCTAAAATTAGACAAATTTCGCACCATTAAAAAAGGTGTGCCACAGTGAAGTTTTATTCTTCATTGCAGTACACCTTGATGTGTAAAATCAACCGTAATTCTTTTGTTTTTCTTATTCTATAGAGCGATATTTTCAGTTTTCTTTTTCCCATTATTTGCCTCCTGATTTAACTCATCACATTTTAATTTTCCAAACAAAAACGGTAGCTTTGCTTTCCAAAGCCACCGCAAAAATGAAACTCCCCGCAGCAAGCTGCGGGGAATTAAACCCTCTTTTTGATTAAAGCAATAAAACATGGCTGCTGTACGACGGCTTTTTTTCTTTTGCCGTAGTGCGGCAGATTACTTTATCATTCAGTTTTCTATAAGCTGTTCTTACAAATCCGTGTTAAGAAGTTCAATTACAATGACTTCCGGGCGGTTATTAAAGCGGATAGGAATAATGCTGTTACCCAATCCCCGGCTAACAATCATATTTGTACTGCCGTTTGTAAACAGCCCAGCGTCATACTTTGGAAATATCCCTTGATCGGGGGCAATCAGCCCGCCGATAAATGGCAGACGGAATTGACCGCCGTGTGCGTGTCCGCTTAGAACCAAATCAATATTACAGCTTACATAGCTTTCAAAAAGTTCTGGGCGGTGTGACAGTAAAATGATATAACTGCTTTCAGTATCAGCAAGATTATTCAATTTTGTTCTAACCATAGCAGGGACTTCTCCATACATATCACCTTTCACCGTATAATTAGGGTCTGAAAGCCCAATAAGTGTTATTGTTTCATTGTCTTGTTCTAATTGTATTGCTTTATCTTCAAGCACAATTACGCCAATCATTTCAAGACCAGTTTTGAGTTCATCATATTGCGATAAGCTAGCTTCGTGATTTCCTGTTATGTAATAAACAGGCGCAATGCTAACCGCTTCTTTCACAAAATCAATAGCAACTTTAATATTTGTATGCCCAGCGTCTACCAAATCCCCAGTTATTACAATAATGTCTGGTTCATTTTCTGATAATAATTCCAGCAGCTTTATATTGTTTTTTCCAAATTGTGCGTTGTGCAAATCAGAAATCTGTGCTATCCGAAACCCGGAAAATGAATCAGGAATATGGTTGCTTGAAATTTTAATTGTACTTACTGTTAATGCCGTATCGCCCCATATCGTCCAAATAAGCAGAACAACAAAAATTATACTTGGTATACATATCTTTGTCATCAGAGCCTTTTTAGTCATCAGTTTTCTCATTTTTCCTCACCACTTTTCAGACTGCCTGCAAAAGAATCTAATTACGAACAGGCTGTGCAGGAAAATATAATCCCAACTACAATTATGGTATTCAAATATTTATTCAATATTTTCACACTCTCCTTATTGAAGAAAAGTTAAAAACAATGCCAGAACAATAATCCCACTAACCAGTAAAAGTAACAATCCACTGATAATTGTAGAGATAATATTTATCAGGCTCCGGCTTTCATTATTTTTAACACAGATGATAGACAGACACAGCCCAGTAATAACACAGGCAATATTGATACCACTCCAAACTGTACGTATTCCATCGGGCAATATGATTTGCAAAAATGCAGGAATCAGTGTTGCAAAGGGAAGTATACTGATAATAAGGGCGATAATACTTATATTTTGTAATTTTTTCTTCTCCATAGTTTACCTCATTTCTTTCTTACCAAATTTTCTAACAGCCAACAAAAGAGCTAATATAAAAACCACTATTGCACATGGCAAAAATGGAAATACCGAAAATATTGTACTTGTGCCTTCTGCCGTAAAATCATGTAACGAACAAGATACCAAATAACCACTGTAACAATAAGGATATGCAATCCAAAGCGGTGTATTGGCTATTAAAA
The DNA here is from genome assembly GCA_000403495.2 of Lachnospiraceae bacterium 10-1. GTDB lineage: Bacteria > Bacillota > Clostridia > Lachnospirales > Lachnospiraceae > Suilimivivens. Next base: position 744,675 of record KE159810.1, read on the forward strand.
CGCCGGGAATAACAAGAAACAGATTAAATCCTACGGAAAACAATGTTTTTTCAAACAATACTGTAATTGCCCACATAGCTGCTAGACAAGGCAGCATTGTAAGAAATAATCCTGCACACCACTTTATAAGATAAAGCAATGGTAAAGTTTCTGTGATTCCTGCCATGTGTGTAGCAACAATACCAGAAATCAAAAACACAATAAGAAAAACAACCATTTCCATAAACAGGTAAAACATCAAAACACCAAATTTTGCTAAAGATAAAGCATAACGGCTAACTGGCAATGCCAACATCTTCAGAATACCATTATGCTGTGTTTCACGCCCTGCAATCATCACGCATACAACAATCATGGAAAACGGTAACAGATAATAGGCATAGACTAATGCGCTTTGAATAAACATTGCAGACCATGCATTTGTATATTCCGGAGAAAAGTACCTGCTTAAATTGGCAATCCCCGATATTACTACCAACAAAGGTGCAATAAATATCAAAGGAACGATTTTTGACCGCTTTACCTTTTTAAATTCAATTTTCAATAAATCAAAAAAATTCACACAAATCCCTCCTATTCATAACGTAAATGTTTCGCCATCCACAAACCCATTCCTAAAAACAAAAATGTTTCTGCCATAGATATAATAGCTATTTCATTGTCAGGCTGTGCGCTCATGGCAACAGCAGGCTTTAACATTACAACAAATGGGTGAACCAATAATAAACTAACATTTGAATTTGCCAAAGCCATTCCGCTTAGAAATCCGGCAACTCCAATTCCAAGAGGTATCCACATATTTTCAAAACGTGAGGAAACCAAAACCATAAAAGATAATGTCGGCATAGAAGTAATAAAGGAATATACCGTAAATTTAAGCAAAGTGCTTATTTCAAAAGTGCCTTTTGGCAAGTCACTGATGCCGATTTTTAACAGAGCCAAATTCTGTAACACAATCGCTGCCAAAAGCAACACTGTTAAAATCAGGAATTTGCACAGATACATTTTAGGAACGCTGATTGGCAGCATATACATCTTTTTAATTGCAGTTCCTTTAAATTCCATGTTATAAACCATGCAGGCAGCTATAACAATACCAAACATATTCAAAACCATAATCATTCCGTAAAGCTGTGTTAAAAGAACATCCATCGGAGCCAGCGGAAGATTCAGTAATGTATCCTTGCGTACAATAAAATTGACAAACGCATAGGCGGCACCCAAAACACCAACTAACAACAGCAGCGGAATAACACCAGTCCTTTTTTCTTTCCGAAGTTCAATGATAAGAGTATTCATAATTGCGCCCTCTGCTTTCTGGCTGCGTTATCCTTATCAATCATGGAAAGGAACATATCTTCCAGATTAGCCGAACTAATCTTATTGTCTGCTGCGAAACCTGCCTGTACTGCATTCTGCCTAAGCTCGTCAAGACTTCCCTCAAACAGCAGCCGACCATGATTAAGAATACCAATGTCATCTGCCATCAGTTCTATTTCTGACAGCATATGAGAAGATATCAAGACAGTACAATCATAAAGGCTCGGCAATGACTTTATCAGATTACGGATTTCGTGAATGCCGGAAGGATCAAGACCATTTGTAGGTTCGTCTAAAATCAGGATTGGCGGACGTCCAAGCAAAGCACCCGCAAGCCCAAGGCGCTGTTTCATGCCCAACGAATATTTTTTTGCAAGCCGATTACCAAACTCTGTCAAACCGACTAACTCCAATGCATCATCCACCGCATTCTCCGGCAACCCCAAAATTCTGCAGATAATATCAAGGTTTTCCCGACCTGTCAAATTTGCATAAAAAGACGGAGATTCGATAAAAGAACCTACTTTCTTTAAAATGCTAATCCGGTCATCTGGAAAACGACCTCCGTCAACCGTGAAACTTCCACCCGTAGGCGATGTCAGCCCCAACAACATCTTCATTGTGGTAGATTTTCCTGCTCCATTAGGACCGAGAAAGCCATAGATACTGCCTTTCTGAATGTGCATGGAAACCTTATTGACCGAAATAAAATTCTTATATTTCTTTGTCAACTGCTCCGTTGTAATAATATAGTCCATAAAAAACTCTCCTTTCTTTTTTCTTTAGTCTATACCCCCAATCTGATATTAACTTTCTCGTGTCCTTACTTTTACCTTACTTTTTTGCCATAAGATTCCGAAAACCGTTCCGTTATGCTATAATGTTACTGTTGTTATTGATTGATTTTTGAAAGGTGTAGACAATGGAACAATCATTTTTGCATACAAAAAAAATTCTGTTGGTTGATGATGAACCGGAATTGTGTAAATTAGTAATCGACATTCTTTCAGATGACGGTTTTTCAAATATCATTGATGCAGGCACTGCCCAGACCGGACTTAACTTTGCCAGGCAGGAAAAACCCGACCTTGCAATCCTTGATGTTATGCTGCCGGACGGGGACGGTTTTTCCCTTATGAAGAAATTACGGACATTTACAGATATTCCAATTATATTTCTGACAGCCAAAGATGAAGCGGCTGATAAACTTGCAGGCTTAGGACTTGGGGCAGATGATTATGTGGTAAAGCCTTTTTTGCCACAGGAGCTGTTACTGCGTGTCCATGCAGTTTTACGCCGATGTTATAAAGCAGATTCCCCATTATTAGAGCTGGAAGGCTGCACGATAGATTTCAGTCGTGCCGAAGTTAATAAAAATGGAATTATAGTTACTTTGACCGCAAAAGAACACACACTGTTAGAAACGTTATCCCGCAACGAAGGGAGAATTGTAAGCATTGATGCCTTATGCGAGGCATTATGGGGCGATAATCCTTTTGGGTATGAAAACAGCCTGAATGCCCATATCCGGCGCATACGTGAAAAAATTGAAACTGATCCTTCAAAACCTGTATCACTCATAACCATTAAAGGACTTGGTTATAAATTAAATGCAAGGAAGTGAAGCCATGAAAGTATTCAGCAAATATATTTCAAAACATTTACTGTCTTTTATTAGACTTATTTCATCTCTTGTTGTGTTGAACATAGCTGCATTCGCTTTTACATTTTACAGTGCAGTATCAAAAAACTTTGGAAGTACCTCTCCACAGAATATGCTAAAGGAAGTGGCGGCAGCTTCCTCTTCCAACGGCATAACGGACGAGGCAGAAAGAATGTTAATAACCAACTTTTTATGGGCAATGTATCTGAATACAGAAGGCTCCTGCAATTGGACTGTAAATTTACCAGAGGAAATTCCAACTGAATATTCCATTCAGGATATTGCAATATTTTCTAGAGGATATTTGAAAGACTATCCCGTATTTGTATGGAGTGATGAAAACGGCTTATTAGTTATTGGTTATCCCCAAAACAGCTATATGAAAATTACCAGCAATTATTATCCCATTGATACGGTTCGTAAAATCCCTCTCTTTTTTCTCGGCATCCTTGTATTCGACCTGCTGGTTCTGTTTCTCGCCTATTCACGTTCTAAAGCGAAAATCAGCAAAAATACAGAGCCAATTATATCCTCGATTGCAACCTTGTCAGAAGGGAAAAGCATCAACCTTTCTGTAAGCGGAGAACTGTCAGAAATAGCTGACAGTATAAATAAAGCATCCAATATCATCAGCCGCCAAAACACCGCACGGGCAAATTGGATCAGCGGTGTATCCCATGACATTCGCACTCCGTTATCCATGATTATGGGATATGCGGATAGAATTGTTAATGACAAAAATGCCAGCAACCAAATTAAGGAACAGGCTGCCGTTATATCCCGGCAAAGTATCAAAATAAAAGATTTAGTGCAGGACTTGAATCTCGTGTCAAAGCTTGAATATGAAATGCAGCCTCTACAGAAAGAAAATACCCGGCTTTCAAAACTATTACGTTCCTACGCGATAGACCTGATAAACAGCGGTCTGTCGGAGTCCTATTCTTTAGAGGTAAATATTTCTCCTGACTCCGAAAACAGCATGATAGAATGTGATACAAAACTGATTACACGAGCCGTAAATAATCTGGTTCAAAACAGCATTCACAGCAATCCCAAAGGCTGCATAATTACTTTGTCACTGCAAATAACAGAAAACAGACTGCTTTTAACCGTTCAGGATAATGGTATTGGTATTTCTGCTGAAAAGTTAGAAGAACTGAAAAACAAACCACATTACATGGAAAGTATCGATGACCGCTTAGATCTTCGTCATGGTTTAGGACTTCTCTTAGTACGGCAGATTATTGAAGCACATCACGGAACAATCGATGTAGAGAGCAGACTGCATGAAGGCTATAAAACTAACATATACTTCTCGAGCAATCCTAGACCGTGAACATATTACAAAATCGCATCATGGAAAAGTGTATAACTGCCTATTCCGTTATGGATAACTATATTCACAGCACATGGAAAAGCAAAGTGCAGCTTTCCCACGTCCTGCAAACATAGTTACCCACAACTCCATAAAATAGGCAGTTATACACTTTTCCACAATGCTACTACGCCTACGGAATCCATCTCATTCATTCCCTTTTTATAACTTTTAGACATTATGTCCAAAAGCAAAAAGCCCTGCATATTATCGTACACAGAGCCTTTCTAATCTTTTTTATCCTCTACATAGAGTGTTTTCTTTTCGTAAAACTCATTTTATAGAGTTATACCTGCCTTTTGTGCGAAGTCAGCTTTTCTCCCGATAATTGCCGATTGTTTTTCTTTTGAAAGGCGGCTGAATACTTCCCCATAGAGAATATCATCTAACTTCATTTCCTTTGCTGTCAGATATAGTGTTGTATTAAACCATTCCTGCCAAAGCGCATCAAACAATACCCTGCTGTCCGTAAAGGTTGCATCTTCTTCAAATCCATACGGCGGCTTATAATATTTCAATTCCACAAAACCATATCTGCCCGCATCAAGCACTACGATATTTTCCATTTCATACAGCTCCGCAAACGCATCCGCCACCTTTTGGCACTTTGCCCGTTCTTCCTCTGTGATATAAACCTGCTTTTCCATATTGATTTACCTCGTTTCTTCTAAGATTTTACCATGTTTCTTTTATGAGGGCTATCTACATACACCAGATTTTCACTTTGCTTATTCTTCCCATTTTTCACTTTACTCACAATTTACACCTGTTACCGCTGTTGTAAAGAAACCCATAATTATTTACCTCTTTCTTTCTTAAATTTGATTTTTTGATAAAGAAAGAGCTTTGATATGCAAATTCCCTGCCCTTTGTGGTAAAATAAGGGCAGGGAAATCCTTTGGGAGAACCCTGCGGGCATCCGGTACATTCAGTTTGGCGATTGGCTGTGCCGGGTGTCTTGATTTTTGTCCTTTCCCAAATACATTCAAAACTCCGTTTCACGGCTTCCGGGCTTATTTTCCGAAAGTCCTGTAGTTGGTTTACAGTTCCATATTCAGTTTTCAGTTCTGCACTTTTGGACATGATGTCCGGAAGTCGCTATTCAGTTGTACTTGGGGAATCTTCTTCCTGCCCACTGACTTCCCCGCAGTCAAAGGCATCGTCCACCTCTGTATTTAAAGTGACTTTCATGTGCCGCAAATGCTTCACATAGTCCTCTATATCAAAGGTATTTTTCTGGTCATAATCGGACAGCTCCTTGTACCTGCCATGCTTCGTTATATCGAATTTATCCGAGAAGAATGGTCTGACGCCTCTAAGCTGCATGATACATTTCCCGCCATCCATGACCGCAATCTCGTCCTGCGACATCAATTCTTTGCAACATTGTCAAGTGAAGAATTCATTCTTTTTGCTTTTTCATACACGGAATCTTGTAGGTATTCTATAAATGTGCTAAACTGAACGCAGTAACAAATCTGGAGGAAAATTTTATGTGGATCATATTTGGAATAATCAGTGCAGTGTTCTGTGTGATTGGCTGGATAATGACTGTAAAGCATAGTTCCAGAGCACCATGGGCTGCAGCCTGCTCCTTGTCATTTATGTCTTTGACTCTACTAATGGAATATAAAATGGTATTAAATTGGGTCAATAAAGAAGATTGGAGTGCTTTGCTTGACGTTGTGCCGTCAATGTTCTCTATACTGACAGGGTATGTGATTGTCATGATTCTGGCAAACATCGTAACTATTGTCATCTCAAAGAGGCAGAATTAAATTCCAGTTGTGCGCCCAGCAAAGGGCAATTAACCTAACAGGTGCAAATCCTGTCTGCGAAGGTCTAGCCAACCAGCAGTAGCGAGTCTTGCGTGGCAGTCAGTAATGGCTGGTGCGAAGCGTAGACAGCGAGCAAGCAGGGCTGCAATGCGATTGAGCCTCGAAATGTTGAAGTTCAGAGGGCTGACGTCTTAACTGGTGCGGAAAGCAATATCGGGCAGTTCGTATAAGGCGAGAACTGTCCGGCACTGCGGGGTCAAAGAGCCAGTCATGCTTGACATTGTGGTTAATTGTCAACTGGGGAGAGCCTGCTGCTTCTTGGAAACAAGTACGTTTTATCAACTAGAAGATGGAGATAAGCGGATGGGTGGCAGGCAGTCGGATAGTCTCATAGTACCATGGAAGCCGGGTAATGCCGGTGGAGGGAAGGGGGCTGCATGGTAACGGTCTTTCTGAGGACACATCAACCGTGCACTTTGAAAACTCTGCAAGTACATCAACATATACCTTATTGCTCAATGTAATCACCTTCCTTACAAGATTGCTATTGCTCTGGAAGCATCCATCTTCCTTGCTATATAGCCTTTTTCTTCTAATATTTTCAGATGTGCATAAACACTTGAAGTCGATGCCACCCCTACCATCTTGCATATCTCTCTGATAGTAGGAGCATAACCATTCACACGCTGATATTGCATAATACTTTCATACACATTCTGCTGCTTCTCCGTCAATGGTGCCCTGTCTACCAGATCAATTCTTGCTGCTTCGCTCATGTTCCGCCTCCCTCTTCTTTAACTCTATCGCTACTCGTAGTGCAGCTCAATTCCGCTTCGCTTCATTTCGCTCACGGCAGTCGCCGTATCAGATAACCAAGTCCCATATGTTTATGTGCAAGCACAACACATCTGTGCCTTGATTATCTGGCACTTCTCGTTGCTAACCTGAAAAATACACATGTGGATGTACTGTGTGTTCTTCTTTTGCATTGACTGCCGACAAAATCCTGTCCCGGTACATGAGTCCCCTCTGGATACTGTAAAATCCAAATCTTCTGCGTATCTCATCAACCGCTGAATCCATCTTCATCTGCTTTTCACGCTTCTCCACACTTGAGAACAAATCAATCTGTTCCCAATAATTATCTGTTACTAAGTCTGCACCTCGGACACCAACACTACGGATTGGCTTGCTCCAGTTATAGTTTTCCTTAAATATGTGATAAGCGTATGCAGCTATCTCTCCGGTGATGTTTGTTGCATGGTCAATCTTTTTCTGACGGGTAAAAGAGAATAGCTCATTATCCCTGACACTTATCTCAACCACTCTGCACCGGAATCCATTCTCACGAAGTCTTGCTGCAACACTCTCAGCCAGAATATAAAGTACAATCTTTACATCCTCATCGCATACTAAATCCTTTGGTGTCGTTGTACTGTTTCCCACCGATTTGATTGGAGCGTGGGTATTCTCCAGCTTGACAGGTGAATCATCATAGCCATTAGCAAACAACCATAAGATACTGCCCATCTTTCCAAGGTGACTGTTAAGCACATCTTCATCTGCCCTTGCAAGATCACCTATGGTTTTGATACCAAATAATGCAAGCTTTCTGTTCGTACTTTTGCCAACGTATAGAAGATCTGCCACCGGAAGTGACCAAGCCTTCTGCTTAAACTCACTCTTATACATAGTTGTGATTGCATCAGGCTTCTTATAATCTGAACCAAGCTTTGCAAATATCTTATTGAAAGAAACACCAACACTCACTGTGATGCCAAGCTCTGACTTCATTCTCCCGCTGATTTCCTGTGCAATGAGCAATCCATCTCCTTTAAGGGAACTGCTCCCTGTCACATCAAGCCAGCACTCATCAATTCCATATGGCTCCTGCCTGTCCGTATATTCTGCATATATCTCATGTGCCATTCTTGAGAAACGAAGATATAAGTCCATTCTTGGTGAAACAAATGTTATGTCAGGACAGACCTGCTTTGCCTGCCAGAGTGCCATTCCTGTTTTCACACCGTACTTCTTGGCAATATAGTCGGCTGTTAACACAATCCCATGTCTTGCCTCCGGGTCACCGCCTACTGCCAGTGGCTTTCCTGCAAGCTCCGGATGATGCAGATGCTCAATCGAGGCATAGCAACAGTTGATATCTGAATGAAGTATTACCCTGTCTCCCATCTGCATCACCTCCTGCATTTAATCTGTCACTACCATAACCTTTAGTCCAAGTATATGAGTAATGTTTCTTACAGGGCATAGTATAACCCCAAGAATAATCGACTGTCAACGGACACATGTGTCCTTTTTCTCATTATATTGGATTTTTAACTTGAATAATTGGCACTATTGCTATATACTATGGAGTGAAAAGAGACATTTGAAATCAACAAAATGAAAGAAAAGAGGCGTATGTATGTACTCAATCGGAGAAATCATTTCAACATATAGAAAAAAGAAAGGCTTGCTCCAACAGGATCTCGCTGATGAACTGGCAAAGGAAGGCATTACCATTTCCTATAAAGCCATATCCAACTGGGAGAGAAATCTTGCTGAGCCGAGCGTTACCATATTTTACAAAGTGTGTAGAATCCTTGGTATTACTAACATGTATGAAGCATATTTTGGAGTAAATCCTGCCGATTCTTTCTCATCACTAACTGATGAAGGCAGGGAAAAAGCTATGGATTATATCAATCTGCTCCACGCATCCGGAATGTATGAAAAGCAGACTGCTAAGATAATTCCATTCCGTAGCATTGATATTTTTGAAAATGCCGTATCAGCCGGAACCGGTAACTTCCTTATAGACGGACCGAAAGATACTGTACGCATAGATGAATCTATCCTGCCGGAAGATACTACTTTCGGTGTACGCATTAGTGGTGACAGTATGGAACCTGAATTCCACGATGGTCAGATTGCATGGGTATTACAACAGGAATCTGTTGCTAATGGAGAAATCGGCATCTTCGCTCTAAACGGAGAAGCCTATATTAAGAAATTACAAAACGATAAAGACGGAATTTTCCTTATCTCACTTAATGAAAAGTATGCACCTATCAAGGTTAGTGAAAATGACCGCTTAGACATATTTGGAAAAGTTCTTGGAAAATCTGATGCTTCTGCTATCACAGGACATTGCCGATAAAATTGCAAGTCCTTTTTATTGGACACATTATTTTGCATAATTGACAATAAGAAAATATCCATAGAACTGAAAGAAGGGATCTTTATGGCGGTTACCAATAATATCAGAGAAATCCGTGAACAACGAGGCATTTACCAGGATGACCTTGCCGCTGCTATCGGATACAGTACCAAAACTGTCGGCAGGATAGAACGTGGGGACAGTACCCCATCTGCCGAATTTATGCTGCGGATATCAAAGTACTTTAATATGCTGGTAGAAGATGTATTTCATGTAGCGGATTGAACTGGGGAATCAGAGATTCCCTGTTCAGGACATGCCTGGCAATAACTGTTATATATAAAACAAGGGTGAAAAGCCTGATTTGTAAGCTTCTCACCCTCATTATCATAGAAGAATCTAATTTACAGAGATTTTCTCATAGTCTCCTGTTCAGAGTCCCTCTATTCCAATCTGTAATATTACAAATTTTACTTATCTGCTTACCCTTCTAGAGCGTGTTTGAAAATTGCTTTCTGACAGATGTGCGTCACAATTTGTGGGAGATTTGAGCCAAATGAAGGGCGCATAGTGGGCTATGTAACCTGAATTTGGCTCAAATCTCCCGCGAAGTGGGGCGTGCATCTGGCGGGAATGAATTTTCAAACACGCTCTAGTATATCATCAATGACGCTCCGCCAGCTTTTGCACTTGCTTTCAATGCTCTTTTACAAACAAACTGAAGTCTATCCCAATATGCAGACCTTTGATTATACACGCTTATAAATTATTGGTTCATCATATCCAAAAGTTCTCTTTCCATTAACTTCCATGCTTTCTGATACTTCCAGAAAATTGTTGGAAAACTTTTCCCAAAGTTTGAATGTCATTACCGGAGAGAACTGGCTTGTGCTGCCTCCCTCCCAGATTCCGTCCTTTTCATGATAAAGTGCCGGAGTAAATTTTTCAGATTTTTCTAGTTTAGAGTAATCAACATTCTTCATAGAATCATATGAAAATGTATTTTTATCTTCTCCTTTTGGAATTTCATAAGAAGAAAGTAAAATTCCCTGTTCTATTTCCGTGATAAGGAAAAGATGTGGAGATGCATGACGTTTCCCATTAATTTCATAATAACTCTCTTCAACAACAAATTTTCCTTTGAAATCTTCAGGAAGGTTATTTATTTTGTCATTACAGATTGTATTTACATGTTCCGCATATGGATATGTTTTCCCCTCTGCCTGCATTTTCTTAAATTGATCCTTATTATCAAAATGTCCTGTCATCATTCCTACAAAATTATCAAGTTTCATCATATACTTTACCTCCTGGTATTTGCCTAATCACACTATTCCTCTTTTGCTTTTGCCATACTGGCGATATCTCCCACTCCATTCAATACCATTGTCGGAAGATAAGCATAAGTTTTGAGTGTATCCTTCGTTGAACATCCAGAGAGAACCAATACAGTAGACATACCACTTTCCATTCCTGAAATCACATCTGTATCCATACGATCCCCAACCATTACAGCTTCTGCTGAATGACATCCAAGCATATTCAATCCTGTTCTCATCATCAGTGGATTCGGTTTCCCACAGAAATATGCCTGTGTACCTGTTGCCATTTCAATGGGTGCAATCAATGCACGACAGGCAGGAGCGATTCCGTTCTCGATCGGTCCGGAAACATCCGAGTTTGCTCCAATCAGCTTAGCTCCCTTCAGAACTAAATTCGTTGCTTTCGTTAAAGTATCCAATGAATAGGAACGTCCCTCTCCCACAACAACATAATCCGGATTTACATCATTCATTGTAATGCCAACGTCATAAAGTGCATTTAAGAGACCGGCTTCTCCTATCACAAATGCTGAACAGCCTGCCGCCTGTTCCTTTAAAAAAGCGGCTGTTGCCAATGCGCTGGTATAAAAATGTTCTTCTGGCACATCAAGTCCCATCCTTGCCAGTTTCTGATTTAATTCCCGTGGTGTATATCCACTATTATTTGTCAAAAATAAATATTCTTTCTTTTCATCATGCAACCACTGGATGAATTCTGGAACACCTGGCAATATCTGATTGCCATGATAAATCACACCATCCATATCACAGATGAATCCTTTTTTTTCATTAAAATCGATTATGGATTTTCTCATGTTCATATGCGCCCTGCCTTTCTTGTTTCTTTAGAATACACCTTGCTCTTTTCATAATAAAATAAAGCGCTATTTTCTACAAATATTTTCATATTATATCATCCACACATAAAATCAAATACATAGTACTGTGAAATCGAAGTAAATATTTCTATCAACAGAACCTTTTATGACAACATCTCTTTCACACAAGTACTCCGATAATCACTCGGTGATATTTTATATCTTTCTTTAAATACTCGGTTAAATGTTCTCTGACTTTCAAATCCACTATCCAGACAAATGTTTGTAATAGAATCACTCGTATTTTCCAAACGCTGGCATGCATAGTTCAGCCTTGCATCGTTAAGATATTGATTAAAGTTTCTATGGAATGTTTTGGAAAAGAGTCTGGATAAAACATATTTGCTCACCCCCAGATCTTTTGCCATCTCTTCCAGCGAAAATTTCTTCTTAAAATTTGCTGATATATAGGAAACTGTCTGGTAAATAAGATCGTTGCTCCCCACATTACTCTTTTCTACCAAATTTAATTTTCCTATGCAGCGTGCCAACACAATTTGAAGATATGCCTGTGCAACAGTAATATCCGACTGTTCTGTCTCTAAAATCGCATTTATAACCCTATATACCTCCGGTTCAACCTTTTCCGCTTTGATGATCGGGTATTCAGGAGCCATGGATTGCATGATATCTGCAAATTTGGCAATCGTAAATGGCGATGCAATCAGATAAGTCGCTTTATTTACACCGGGTGTCAGTACCTGATAGTGATGAATAACATCTGGAAATACAAAGCCTATATCTCCTTTATCCATATGATATAGTTCCTGTCCGACACCAAGTTCTAATGCTCCACTTGTTACACAAACAATCTCCAATGCATTATGAAGATGTGGTTCAATATGTTTTGACTTCCTATTTATTGCTATGATCTCCTCTTTTGTGTCAACATATTTTAACTGCATGAAATACTCCCCTTTGCAACATTTGTCTATATCTTCTTTCGATTTGGCAAGCAATCCTTTTACACCTATCTTATAATCAACTTGTAAATAAGGAAAGGAGGAATTGCAAATGAGCAACCTAAAAAAATATCTGAATGACCTTTTAGTATTCTACACTGAATATTTTGAGCATCCTTACCATGTATAAATACTAAAAGGACTATTTTGTGAAAACTGAATATTTTCTTAAGGCCATTTCATAAAAATGAAGTGGTCCTTTTTATTTTCAAAATACAGTTCTATCACTTTATATTATAGAAAAAAGCACTGTCTCATCGAACAACGATCAGACAACGCTTTCTCTTGTCAATTCTAATTTATGTCTGATGCATCTGTTACTTCATCTGCAGCAATTCCTTTTTCTGCTTTCAGTTTTCTATTTGCATCTTCAACATTCATTCTTGAAAGTGCAAACATAATCAATACATCAAAGATTAACGGAAGCCAAAGATACATGAACTGCATCATATCAAGTGCAGACTGTGGCTGAGTTGCATTTGTTCCGACATATCCACTGAGCTCAAGCATCCATCCAACAACAGCGGTTCCAATACCTCCACCGATTTTTACACCAAGAGAAGTACAAGAGTACATCGTTCCATCAATTCTCTTTCCCTGTGTAAGATAAGTGTATTCAGAGCAGGATGCAATAACAGCATTCATATCTCCCTGCCATGGTCCCTGACCTAAGGCTGCAAGAGCTGTAAACGCCATCATCAGCGGAACACTACCCATATATCCGGCAACAACAACAAGTGCTCTACCGATGACTGCTAAGACATAACCTCTTAAGTTCAGTTTATACATGCCTTTCCACTTACCAACTAATGTCGGTGTAAAAATCAGGGCAATGATCAGTGGAATATTTACTGCCCATGCAAATTGTCCAAACAAATTCTTATTTTTCAGTACCCATGTCATGTAATAAATGCCAGCTCCAATCATGGCACCATATAACTGCTGTAAAATATATGTTCCACAAATCATCATGTAATATTTGTTTTTGACAAGAAGCTTGAATGCCTGTACCATTCCATACTTTTCATTATCATTCTTTACTTCTCCTTCATTAAGTTCTTCCTCCGGAAGTTCCTTAACAGAAAGTGCTGAAATCGTATTTACGACCAGACCAATGATTGCATAGATAATAGCAACCGTTCTCCATGCCGCAGCATCTCCACCACATTTATCTACAAATCCAACTGTAATCGCCTGAATCAGAAGACTTGTTGAAAATGCAAAAATAAAACGGTAAGATCCCATCTGTACACGCTCTTTGCTGTTCTTTGTAATCAGTGACGTAAGTGCTGAATAAGCAATATTGTTTGCTGTATAAAACACACCATTTAACAGTGTATAAGAAATAAAGAACCATGCATATTTAGCCGTTGTTCCCAAACTCACCGGTACTGCAAAGCAGCCGACCAGCGTAATGGCACAACCAATATATCCGTATAGCATCCAGGGTTTCGCTTTTCCCATTTTACTGTGTGTTTTGTCAATCATTGATCCAAAAAATATATCCGTAAAACCATCAAATAGTTTTGATACGGCAATCAGGGTACCCACGACACCTGCAGCAAGTCCTACCGAGTCCGTCAGATAGACCATCATAAAAGATGTCAGGAACGCATAGACTACATTACCTGCAATATCACCTGATCCGTATCCAATTTTGTTATACCATTTCAAATACTTTTTTTCTTCCATCGAATTTCTTTGCTCCTCATCTTCATCGCACTTAGAATCTCAATATGGCTAACCGTATGATATCTAATTCTGTTTTTTTCTCTGATTTTGTCTGATTGCTCTGTATATCCGGACTTTACATTACAATCAGACTCTCTTTCCTTGTTTACGGGTTACATGAAACTTTATTATCCCTTTACATACGGTATCAGTGTAAACTGAAACCGGAATAATACATCATCAAATCGGTACTGCTCCAATACAACTGGACCACAACTATTAGAACCAATGCCATTTAATGCGTAGTCAACACAGAATACTACACTATCTGATTCTATTAATTCATAATTATGCGTTTTCTTCTCAAGTTCTTCCTGTGTATAATAAGAAGCATTGAATGAAAATGCCTTTTCTGCGGATGCCACAATTCCATATCGGCTGTTGTTAAGCTCTACATATTCACAATCATAATGGCTTCCATTTTCCTGTGGACGGATATAGTCCTCATGTAAATCCCCTACATCTGCCCGGTACAAACCGTGGCTCGCAGCCTGATGTTTATCACAATAACTTTCCTGTGGTCCCATTCCAAAGTATCTTACAGCTGAAAGTTTTTTATCCAGGAACATCCTCACACCAAATCTCGGAAGATCCGGGAATTCATCGTCTTTTGTTACTGCAATATCTGCATCAATCTTTCCAGCAGCTTCTATTTTCCATGTAATCGTCACATCAAGAATCTTCTGTACTGTCTCTGCCACAACGGAAGCATGGCTTGTAATCTTCACACCATGTTTTCCCTGCACAACCTCTGTCGTATAGGCTCTTGTGTAAGCCTTATCATAGTGGGCTTTCTTCCATTCAGACTTGATGTACATATCGTTATCTGTTGGAGCTCTCCAAATATTTAATTCCATCGGATGGTTCAAGTATTCCCGCCCTGCGAATTTCATCTCTGTAAAGAGTGCAGTACGTTTGTCTATGGTATAAGCAAATTCACGCCCCTTGATATGAATCTGTGTATCATTTTCATTTACCTGTAATTCAGAGTCCACTACTGTTTTTGGTATCCATTTCTCTGCAAGTTTACATTTTGTATCCTCTTTACTTACCTCAATTTCATCAAATCCAAGAATATGGTCTTCATCCAACAGTGGCAATTCTTTTTTCAGATGGTAAATAAGTTTTAAATAACATTTCCCATTCTCTGGAACATTGATCTTCAGGTTTGTTTTTCCTTCCCCGTGTGGTGCCACAGAAAACTCCGGAAGTATGCCTTTGCTGATCACAAGACCATCCTGTGTCAGCTCATAACTAATCTTCACATAATCTTTCAAGTCATCAAAATCCATGTAGTTATGAAGCACCAGTTCTCCGCTTTCTTTGTTATAGGAAATAACTCTTGCCGGGCGATAAACATTCTTGTATTCGAAAAGTCCTGTATGTACCGTTCTGTCCGGATATACTAATCCATCCATACAGAAGTTGCCATCATGAATTTCTTCGCCATGGTCGCCCCCATAAGCATATATAGTCTTTCCATTCTCAGCAGTTCCATGAGCAATCGCATGGTCACACCATTCCCAGACAAAGCCGCCGCACATTTTATCATTATCCTGAATCATCTGGAAGTAATCTTCAAAATCTCCAGGTCCGTTTCCCATGCTGTGACAGTACTCTACCAAAAGGAAGGGTTTGCTTCCATCTTTATCCAGATATTCCTGAATTTCGGAAAGCGCTGGGTACATCCGGCTGTACACATCCAGATTGCTGTAATCATATGTTTCATCATAATTACGGTATCTTGCACTCTCATATTGTGTGATACGGTCTGGATCAAAATTCTTTGTCCATTCCAGTGCTTTTTCAAAGTTGCAGCCATAAGCACTCTCATTTCCCATTGACCACATAACAATACAGAAACGGTTTTTGTCACGTTCCACCATGAGTTTTACGCGATCAACGATTGCCTCTTCCCATACCGGATCATCTGCAATCTTCTCATTCCATCGTTTGAACCGATTGTAATCAGTGTCTTCTTTTCTGTAGATCATAAATGGACCATGAGCTTCAATATCTGCTTCATCTATTACCATGAATCCATACTTGTCACACATTTCATAGAAAAATGGTGCGTTCGGATAGTGGCTGGAACGGATCGCATTAAAATTATGCTGCTTCATTAACGTAAGATCGGTTGTAATCTGTTCCGGATTGATTGTAAATCCAGTAACCGGATCAGAATCATGTCGATTGACACCACGGAACTTAATCTTCTGTCCATTTAAATAAATAACCTGGTCTTTAATCTCTATCTTTCTTAATGCAATGTGATCTACAATTACTTCATTCTCTGTTTCAAGAATCAGTTTATATAGATATGGATTTTCTGTATTCCAAAGTTCCAGACTTGCGATTTCTAATACAGCTGTTCCTTCTTCAGCAATACTTCCTAGTGCTACAACTGCTCCGTTTCTATCTTCAATCGAAATTTTTACATTTAACGGAGAGTAGAATTTCATTTCAATTTCTACTTTCGCAAGCATATCCTCAATTCTTGTTTTAATATGATAATCACTGATTGCCTGTTTTGGGCGTTTCAAAATGTACACATCCCGGAAAATACCACTCATACGGAATTTGTCCTGATCTTCCAAATAGGAACCATCACACCACTTCATTACCAACACTGCCACCGTATTCGTTCCATCCTGAAGTACATCGGTAACATCAAACTCACTGGTCATATGCGAAACCTGGCTGTATCCTATGTAAGAGCCATTGATCCATACGTAAAAGCAACTGTCTACTCCTTCAAAGTTCAAAAAAGATTTTGGCGCTTTCTCATCTCTACTGTACTCAAAAGTATGTACATAGGCTCCACACGGAATGTCCTGTGGCACATATGGTGGATCAAACGGAAATGGATACCGGATGTTTGTATACTGGTGTGTATCATATCCAGCCATCTGCCATACACTTGGAACCTGAATCTCATCAAAATTTTCTGTATCATAATTCTTCTCAAAGAAAGAATCCTTAATGTCATAGATGCTGTTAAAATACTGGAATTTCCAAGTTCCATTCAATAACTGCATACGATCTGACTCTTCTCTGTGTTCCACCAAGTTATCCATTCTTCTGGATGCCGGAATATAATAGGCTCTGGCTGGCATTGTGTTTTCGTGCAGTACGCTTAGATTTTCATAATAACGTGGTACGATCATAAATAGCTCTCCTCCAATACATATACTTTTTTGTTCTTTGTTTTCCTAAAGCAAACCTTATACTTTACTTTTTGTTTACGTTCCTTAGTTATGCTATATATAGCTTATCCTAATTCGCAAAATATGTCTATGAATTGGATTAGACAAAATATGCACTAAATGATACAATGATAAAAAGTACGAAAAGAGGTGCTGTCCTATGCATTTGAACACCGGTTATTTGAACCACTCACATATGGATTTCAAAGACAAAAGTCGTCCGCTGATTGTCGGTAGCTGTGGTACTTACCGTCTTTCCAGACATCCCAAACTTCCGACCTACCGTCCAAGGGGTCGTCTGGATTATCAGATTATATATATCACTGCTGGTTGTGGGCATTTTCATTTTGATAATGTAAATAATGAAACGATTGTTTCAGCCGGCAACATTGTACTGTACAGACCGAAAGAACTCCAAAAATATGAATATTACGGAGAAGATAAGACAGAAGTATACTGGATTCACTTCACAGGAAGCAATGTGAAAAATATCTTACGTCAATATGGGTTTCCGGATAAAGAACGTGTCTTTCAAGTGGGTACATCTAATGAATATGAACAAATTTTCAAACGTATCATTATCGAGCTCCAACGCTGTCAAGACAATTATGAGGAAATGCTTGTCCTTTTGCTACGTCATCTTCTGATCAGTTTCCACCGGGAACTGACAAGAAAGCACATATTAAAAAATGAATATCTTGATCATGAGATGGATAATGCTGTTACCTTTTTCAGTGAAAACTACAATCAAAATATCAATATTGATGATTATGCTGCCTCACGAGGCATGAGTGTCAGCTGGTTTATCCGAAATTTCAAAAAATATACCGGTTCTACACCAATGCAATTCATTGTGGGAATCCGTATCAACAATGCTCAGATGTTACTTGAAACAACAACTTATTCCATCAATGAGATTTCTAAGATTGTCGGATATGATAACCAGCTTTATTTCAGCCGGCTTTTTCACAAGCTGAAAGGATATTCGCCAAGAGAATACAGAAAAATAAGAAATAAGTTATGAAATCTATAATGCCCGTAAAAAACCAAATGCCAAAAAAGGATGCCACCGAATCAAAGCAGATTACGTGACATCCTCTTCTTTTTATTAGTGCTATTTTATGAATTCAACCGAATAGTAATACATGTACTCATTATCGGTATCTATATGCTCCCCTGTAATATCCTGTATTGGCAACGAACTTAACCCCTTTTCTCCATAAATCAGTGCCGCTAATCCTTGCTCTGTTCCATACTCTATCTTGCATTTGTTTTCAATAGACGTTGCTGATCTTCCATAATATTCCCTGTTTGTAACTCCCTCCAAAATTGGTATTTCTGTCATATATTTTGAATATTTACCTGCTGCGATGAGCTTTGCAGTAAAATTATCAAAATCCGGTGTAATGACAATCAATCCATTTGTGGAAGATTTCACATCTTCATAGGAAAGTTCCAAAACTTTTTTATGTGAAACTCGTTGTCCAAGCTGATATTCTGACAAATAAATAGATAACGTTTTAAATGTATCCCTTGAATTGTATCGAAACATCATTGTTCCATCAATTCCTGATAACAATTCAGCAGTTTTCATTTCTATACTATCTGAATCTACTGCTTCAATATAGTTTTGTGGTTGTCGCAATTTATTACATACGATGGATCCAAAAGTAACCATAGATATTCCCACTACAATAAGAAGCACTATAATGATTCTCTTTAAGTATCGTTGTTTGCGGCCACTGTCCTTTGTTATCTGTATCAATGTATCTTCTGATTTTTTTTCAATATTATCTATTTCAATATCTTCACCAGCCAAGAACTCATTAAGACTAATACCTAATATTCCGCATAATTCTAAGTATACTGATACATCCGGCAAACAGATTCCTCTCTCCCATTTAGAAACAGACTTATCACTCATACCTAATTTTTCTGCCAGTTGCTTTTGCGTCATCCCCAATGACTTTCTCTTACCTGCAATGTATTTTCCAATTTTGATAAGATCCATCCATCTACCTCCTTTTTTATATTGATCGTACTCTTTTTTAGAGAAAAAACATACCCCTCGAAGGTAGAATATGATTTTTAAGCCTGTCTAGTTTGCCAGATAAACGAAAGAGCTTATATAGCGGATTCATATATAACCTTACAGTTTTTATTACTGTATCCTATATATTCCATACACTGCAAGCAAGAAGCATCGAAGCTCGTCTCTGTCTGTAAATTCCTTTTGCACAAATCCTTCTTCTTGGTGGAAAGACAATATTTTATCTTGTTCATTAATCCAACATATTAGCTTTTTATTTTTTCTTTCATTTATGTAACAAATTTCGCTCCATTCACAATCACCACAAATTATTTCACACTTTCTACAAGACAAAATATTATCATGAATAGCTTGTTTAAATTCAGAATACGGAAGTAGCATTCCTTCTTTCCATCCACATAATTCAAGAATCTTTTGATCATATTCTCGAACCTTATCAGCAACACTACAGCTTCCATCTTGTAATCTACTGGAACATCCCTCACAAAAAATATCTAACTGCAATGTGACACAAACAATTGAAGCGTTTTCTAATTCAGCTATTATTTTCTTTATATATTCTTTATATTTTTCATTATACTTTTTCACTGAGAAAAAGGAGATACACAATCCGTGATGTGGACGAAGTTTGTACTGGTATTCCATTTTATTCTCCTTTATGCCAAATAGGCGTTTCTTCCTCCCAATCCTTTGAGGTGGTTAAAGTGAACAATCTGCTCAACGGGTAAATGCCACTCCTCTGAAGGAAGCCGGATGAGTTTTGTCTGCATATAATTAATCTCTGTTTTCTCGCTTATTATGAATCTTCCTTGATTTTGGATCAATAAAATTGGATTTATAGATTTTTATCCCTTTTCTTTTTTGCCATTACAAATCCAAACATTAAAATCAAATTTACAAACAGTACAACTATACTACCTTCAATTTTACAGTTGCCACCCGACAAAATTGAGTTTCCACTAATTATCATGTTAAACATAAGATTACCCTTGTATTGTTTTCAACTTCTTTAATCTTACAAACAACCTTTTATCCTTCGGGCACATATTTTCAAGTTCCTCAAGACTATATCTTCTCAAATCATCTTTGCTTTTTATCCCCATTCTAAACGCATCCATGCATAAAAAGTCATCAAATCTGACTCCATGCTCCATATCATTCAGATCTTCTATACTACGCAGTTTTATCCCCTGATTCTCACAAATCGTATACAGCTCCTGCAATGTTGTTGGTCCCATATTACGAAACTTTATAAAATGTTCCTTTGGATATTCTCCCAATCCTTCCAATGACTCAAATCCATTTCTTCTGAGAATATTCCGTAACCTGCTCGACATTTCAATATCATCATAATCTGTTTTTTCAGCGTACATAAAAGCTCCCTTTTGTCATTTTATTTATCGTATAATTTATCAGCCTCAGCTTCATACACCGATTCAGTATGAGTATCAAATAGCACCCACTCCACCAGATCAAAACAATCCGGATTATTCTGCAAGAACCTATTTACTGTATGTATTGCAATCTTTGCTGCCAACTCAACCGGGAAACTATATACTCCCGTTGATATAGAAGGAAATGCAATAGACCTAATTCCATTATCCATTGCCAGTTGCATAGAATTAAAATAGCAGTTAGCAAGAAGTTCCTCTTCTCTATTCCTTCCTGCATTCCATATCGGTCCAAAGAGGTATCATAAAGGCGCAGGGTATGATCGTCCTGCATGGAATAATTTTTCAGTTGGAATTGACGTTCCAGAATCAGGGCTGCTTTGGAAACGTCTGAAACCTGCAGCATGATATACTTACTATTTTTCTTCTCTAACTCGCCCATACTGCTTTCTTCCAAAAGAACCCCATGGTCAATAATGCCGATATCATCTGCCAGTAACTGGATTTCCGAAAGAATGTGGCTGGATATCAGAATTGTTTTTCCACGCTCAACACTCAAATCTTTAATAAAATCCCTGACCACAGCAATACCAATAGGATCAAGACCATTTGTCGGCTCGTCCAGAATAAGCAATTACGGATCGTGCAAAATAGCGTTGGCAATGCCCAAACGCTGCTTCATCCCAAGGGAATACCTGCCAAACAGTTTTTTATCCCTATAAGGCAGACCGACAATCTCCAGGGCATTCTTTACAGCATTAGGTGCTGCTGTACCACGGAGCCTTGCAAAAATTTCCAGATTTTCTGTATTGTAGTTTTCCCGGCTCCATTACGTCCAAGCAGACCATAAATCTGACCTCTCTTTACATGGAGATCGACAGCATTGACAGCGGTTTGATTGCCGTACACCTTTGTCAGCTGTTTTGTCTCAATCACATAGTCACTCATAAAATTTCCTCACTTTCAATAACTTTGTTTGCGTAAAGCAACAAATCTAATATAAAGCCTTAACCTTGCCTTTTTCACGTTTTGAAAGGGAAAATCCTGCTATTCACAGGACTTTCGGAAGCAGATCTGCTTTGTCATATCGCTTCCCCTGATTAGAATGGGCGTCCAGCAGTCATTATTCGATATTCAATTCCATACTTCCTGTAAAATCTTCACATTCAATACCAATATAGTTACTGCCACTCGACAATGTAATTGTTTCCTTATAAGTTCCGTCCGTTTCAATCAAGCTAACTGGGTTTTCGCTTCCTGAAATCCAAAATACTTTAGCAGTACCACTGTCAACTTTTAGGACGCACTCTACAGTTAATTCATTTCCCTGCTCTCTTTCAACATCAACACCGCCAAACAGATATTCCGTTTTTGAAAAGTCCTCATACTCGGCTGAATAAGTTCCGACGTAATTATCAATCCCTGTAGTACGTTCCCCCTGCAAAGAAAATTCAGAAGTTAAAACAGTGTTTCCGCCAATTTCATTTAGCGCATCCATGATGTCTAAAGCAGTATTTTGGGGAGTGTCGCCTACGATATCAGAAGCCACATCAAGTATCTTTTCCGTCCCGTCTGATAGTGCCTGATAAATGCTGTTGCAGCCGGAAAGCAATAAAGCACCCATACATATTAGAATGATACAAAGTATTCTTTTTCCTGTCATTGAATATCTCCTTTGCCTTTTATTTTTTGCGTTTTGCTCCCGTCATGTGCCAGAAGCAGCATAACCGCAGTTATAACAAGCATAATCAGAAGTACAACAACGCACCGGAAAATATTATATGTGCCGGTTTCCATGCCATTTTGATAATTGATAAAACCAAGTCCTATCGTAACCGGGTAAAGACAGGACAAACCATGACCGGAAGCAAAAGTCCCTATGAAACCATAAAAAAATGCAAAAGCTACGCCCGTCATAAATGCTCCTGCCCTTTGCCCTGTAAATACAATAATAGGAATCACCGATATAAATACAAAGCAATTCATTCCAACCATTTGGACAAGCGATCTCATTATGCTGCTGAGAGCAATTCCCTCATATCTGCAAAAAAGCGAAATGAGAGCAGTAAATAAAAGTTCCACTATCGCCAGAAAGACAGAAATCATTCCGCAGACAAATACTTTACCAAAAAGCAGGCTTCGGAAAGATACCGGGATTGCCATTATATTTTTAAGCGTGTCGTCTGTTCTTTCACGTTCAATCATATAACCCGCAATCATTACGATTGTCGCCGGAAAGATAAGCGAAAAGCTGTTCCATATTACATCATCTGAAAAACTGGAAAATGTCGGCGTTCCCGGCGTACCACTCTCCATAAAACAGGTTAGTAAAACAACAGACAGCATAGTTGCAATTCCAATCCAGATAACAGAGTAACGTTTTAATTTCCAGAGTTCTGTTTTTATGAGCCTTGCCATTTCTTACACCTGCCCTTCCTGCTTTTTGTAGATTTTGATAATCGCAAAATAAGAGATACCTCCAAGGATAAAAACGGTAAATACTACAATTTCTAATTTCAGAAAGTAGGGCTGCCAGTTTTCAAAAGCAGTTGTTCCCTGCCCAATCATTCTTGAAGCCTGCCAACGATAAATAACAGGCGTAGGTAAAAGACTGGTAAGCACTTTCAACACTTGATTTTCTGATGTGAATTGCCCTGTAAAAGCAAGGGAAAATCCAAACATTGTATAGAAGAATGTCAAAATAACTGCAAATATATAAGAGCGGTTAAATTTTACAATCGCAATTATAATCGGAAGTGTACCCGTGGCATATAGAATAGCTGTAATAACGGCAATTACAAGTTTGTTCCAAATATTGCCCAAATCAGTTCCGGCTATTATCCCGCCGATAATTGCAGAGAACAATGTTACACAAGTAAATAAAAGACTGATAAAGTATAATACTATGATTTTTGCAGTCGCAATTTCCCATGCCGAAACAGGAATAGCCATCAAATTTTTCAGAGTTACATTATCTCTTTCCATGTAAAAGAGCATAGCCGCTATAATGCCAAGTATGCAGGGAAGCATGACAGGAACAGCTATACAAAAAAGCATATCATATAAGCCGTCAAAAGCGTTCAGATCGCCCACATTCCCTTTTAGCACAAGTGCTGTAAACGGGATAGGAAAAAGCAATGCAGAAAATATTACAAAAAGGATAAACTTTTTCCGTTTCAATTTCCAAAACTCACACTTTATAAGATCAAGCAATTCCTTCACCCCCTGTTACACGCCTGAAATAATCTTCAAGGCTTTCTTCGCAGACATAGGCTTCTGATACGGTAAGTCCGTTTTCGACAAAGGCGGTTATAATTTCTCCGACTGAAATATCTAAATTATGCAGACGCATCTTATAATCGTCCTGTATGATAAACTGCGTTTCATGGAAATTGCGTTCTAAAATCCTTGCTGCCTGTGTTGTACTGGAAACAGTAAAACGGATATGCCTGCTGCTCTTTGCTTCCAGTTCTGCAAGGCTTTCTTCCTCCAATAATGCGCCGTGGTCGATAATTCCAATATCATCAGCCAAAAGTGCAATCTCGGAAAGAATATGGCTGGAAATCAATATCGTTTTTCCTCTTTCGTTACAGAGGTCACGGATAAAAGAGCGCACTTCCGCAATTCCAATCGGATCAAGGCCGTTAATCGGCTCATCCAAAATCAAAAGCTCCGGGTCGTGCATAATGGCAAGGGCAATCGCCAATCGCTGCTTCATGCCAAGGGAATATTGGGAAAACAGCTTTTTGTCTTTATAGGGAAGCCCCACTAAATCAAGCGCATTTTTAATTGCATTATGGCTCGGCACTCCCCGCAGGGTAGCAAAAATGCGCAGGTTTTCTGTGGCGGTCAGATTCGGGTAAAATCCGGGGGATTCGATCAGATAGCCAATCCGGGGCAGGAGCTTTTTCTCATTTGTCCGTAAAGGCTGTCCCCAGATTGTAACTTCCCCGGAAGTGGGCTGTGTCAGCCCAAGCAGCATTTTCATGGTCGTTGTCTTTCCAGCTCCGTTCCTGCCAAGCAGACCGTAGATGCGTCCCTGCTTTACATGGATATTCAAATCCGCAACGCTTTTCTGTGTTCCGTATTGTTTGGTAAGATTTTTTGTTTCAATTACATATTTGCTCATTGCAATCCTCCTTGTTTTGCGAA
Source organism: Lachnospiraceae bacterium 10-1 (assembly GCA_000403495.2). Taxonomy (GTDB): domain Bacteria; phylum Bacillota; class Clostridia; order Lachnospirales; family Lachnospiraceae; genus Suilimivivens. The sequence goes on from KE159810.1 coordinate 769,663, forward strand.
GCAAAATGCGACTGCCCTTGCAGGAGCAGAGGATTTTACCTCCTTTTCATATTTGCTATTCTATCACGCTAACCTTGCCAAAACCTTGCCGAAACCTTGCTTTTTTCATGTTTTTACAGCTAACAGAAATTTGAAAAACTGAAAAATCCCCGTATTACTACAGGGATTTTGGAAGCAATATTGTAAATATAGTTCCCTTATCAGGAGTGCTGTCAGCGGCAATCGTTCCTTTATGGGCTGCCACAAGTTCTTTTACAATAGATAAGCCCAGCCCGTTTCCTTTTGCAGACCGTGACTGGTCGCATTGGTACATCCTCTCAAAAATATGCGGGAGATGATCGGGGGATATTCCTTTGCCATTATCTGTTAATGTAATTCGGGCTTGCCAGTTATTTTCTGAAATACGGAATATCACTTTATTTCCTTTGCTATGGATAAGCACGTTCTGCAGCAGGTTGTTGAGGATACGGCTATACGCATTTACATCTATACGCATAAGGTATTCCGTTTCCGGAATATCAAATTCATACTCAAAATTACTGTTTTCTAAAACGGAAATCCAATCAGCTACGATGTCCCGGGATGCTTCATTCAAATCCAAAGCCTCAAAGTGAAAAATCTGTTCCCCGGAATCCAGTTTCACCCACTCAAAGAGATTTTCCACAAAATGCTTCAGGTAATGGGCTTTCTCAAATGCGACATGGACGTATTCGTCTTTTTCTTCCCCTGCCACTATCTTACATTCGATTGCTTCCAAATAACCGACCAGAGAAGCAAGGGGAGTTTTGACATCATGGGAAATACTGGTCATTAACCGTTTGTACGCCTGTTCAGACTGTTTTTGTTTAATAAGCTGTGTCTGGCTGTTCATTGCAATCTCATTAATGCCATAGCAGATTTTTCTTGTCATATCATTTTTCTTAGTCAGCATACGGCGGTTTAAGTTCCCGGATTTTATATCTTCAAGCGCTTCCTCGATAATAGACAACTGCCCCCGTACACGCCTGAGTTTTGTGAAAAGAAACAGGATTACCAACAAAGCAATGCAAAACATAATCAATAAAAATGGGTTAATACTCATGTCAAGCCTCCCTGTTGAAACGGTAGCCAACGCCACGGACAGTCAAAATATAAAACGGATGCTCCGGGTCTGGTTCAATTTTTTTCCTCAATTTGCTGATAAATGACATGATATTACTGTCATCAAAAGCATATTCTTCCGCCCAAACCTGCGTATAAATCTGCTTTTTTGTAAATACCTTGCCCTTATTTGATGCCAGAAAAGAAAGCAGGTTAAATTCTTTTCCTGTAAGTTCAATCTGTTCATTTCCTTGAAAGACTAGGCGGTTAAGGCTGTCAATCGTCATCCCCTGAAACGTCATGCAGTCTGTTTCAGGACTGGAAACAGGATTAAGCAGGGTATAACGCCGGATTAAGGAATTTACCCGTGCCATAAGCTCATTAATACTAAATGGCTTTGTCAGGTAATCATCCGCCCCCATCCGCAAGCCTGACACCTTATCTTCTTCATTGCTTTTTGCAGTCAGCATAAGGACAGGAATATTGCTTGTCTGTCTTATTTGCTGTAACACTTGAAAACCATCTAAATCGGGCATCATAATATCAAGAATAATAAGTGAACAGTTATCTTTATCTTCCTCCAATATCCGCAGTCCTTCTATGCCACCATTAGCAACAACCACACTAAGATTTTCCTGCTCAATACACTTTGTCATAAGCATACAAAGCTCTTTATCATCATCAATAATCAAAACCTTATTCATGTCTTTTCATCCTCTCTTCTCTTATGCGGGCATCTGCTGGTTTCTCTGCATCTTTTGGTATCATCCAAACCCTGCTAAACCTAATTGCTCCAGCTACCCTTTCCTCTAAACATAAGCGTTGTATTCTCCGTTCCGAAATCTCCCATTTTAAAGATGCTTCTTTTACCGATATATATTCCATTTCTATCCCTCCATCTTTTATCCAATACTAGACGTTTAAACGTCTAATATCAAGTAGAAACTCATTCTTTCTAAAAATTTAATAATTTGCGACACACCCTCCGGGAGTGTCGTGGGTAGAATAGCAAGCACTGCCCATGTCCGGACACATGGGCGAAATTCCCCATACTTCCCTACCGTCCGTATGATGAAATTTCCATAGGGAAGTATCCCTAACCCTCTTTGGTTTTCTTTGCGTTTTTCTCTGCAAGTCCTTGACCTTCCCACGCAGATTTGCTACAATAACACATGGATAATTCTATCCAAAACAACTGAACAGACACGAAACCAGACTGTTGTAAACCGGACAAGTTACAGCAGTTTTTTTATGCCTAAAAAACAGAAAAGGAGTGTTAAAAATGGCACACAGGACACGCACCAACCGGAATGAATTTCACTTAGATGACAAGGAGCAGTACATCCTTGACGAGAAGTTTAGGCTGTCCGGCATGAAAAGCAAATCGGCTTTCCTCCGGAAGCTGATTCTATACGGATATGTCTATGACGTGGATTACAGTTTTTTGCGGGAATACAATACGGAGTTAGGGCGGATCAGTTCAAGTCTGAACCAGATTGCGAAAAGAATTAACAGCACAAACCACATCTATCAGGAAGATATGGACGAAGTAAAGGAGTTGATGAAACAGGTATGGCAGTCACAAAAATCCATGCTGTCACAGCAACCGTTGATAAAGCGGTAGCCTACATATGCAACCCGGACAAAACAGACGGAAGCATCTATATTTCTTCCTATGCCTGTGCGCCGGAAACCGCTGCGATTGACTTCAAATACACCTTAGACCACTGCCGGGAAAACAGCCCCAATAAAGCCTATCATCTGATACAGGCTTTCGCTCCCGGTGAGGTCAGCTTTGAGGAAGCGCACCAGATCGGGAAAGAACTTGCGGACAAGGTTTTAGAGGGGAAATATTCTTATGTTGTCACCACACACATTGATAAAGGTCACGTCCATAACCATATCATTTTCTGTGCCGCTGACAACATAGAGCATGACAAATACCATGATTGCAAACAGAGCTATTACCGCATCCGAAAATTAAGTGACGAGCTGTGCAGCGAGCATAATCTTTCTGTCATTATCCCCGGTGGGGAGCGTGGGAAAAAATACAACGAATGGCAGGCAGACAAGAACAGCACCGCATGGAAAACACAGATAAGGAAAGACATCAACGCCGCCATAAAATCATCCTCCACCTATGAAGAATTTCTGCTCCTGATGCGGGCAAAAGGCTATGAGATAAAAGGAGAAACTTTTGGGGAAGATGCCCTCAAATTTATCTCCTTCCGTCCAATCGGCAAAGACCGTTTTGTGCGTGGCAGCATCAAGTCACTCGGAAAGGAATACACAAAGGAGCGCATCAAAGAACGGATTGAATTAAAGCGGGAGCGAAAAGCAGTTATCCCGAAAAGGGATTACGCAAATAAGAGATTAATTGACACCTCTGATGAGAAATTTCAGAACAGTCCGGGGCTGCAGAGGTGGGCGGCGGTAGAGAATTTAAAGATTGCGGCACAGGCATATAATGAAGCTGGCTCTATAAAAGAACTGGAACAGAAAATCGCTGCCACAGCCGCCACCGGGAAGGAAGCAAAGCAGACTGTCCGCAAGCTGGAGAACCGCATCAAAGACCTTGCGGAAATCATCAAATATGCGGAGCAGTACAAGGCAAATAAAGCGTATCATATCGCCTATAAGAAGTCCAAAAATCCTGACGCTTATTTCCGTAAGCATGAGAGCCAGATCATCCTTTATGGCGGCGCAAGGCGTATGCTGGAACAGGCGGGCATCCCCTTAAAAGGCTTGAACATTGACAAGCTGAAAGCGGAATATCAGGAGCTGACCGCACAGAAAAAAGAACTGACCGTCACATACAAAAACTGTGAAAAAGAGCTGAAATCGCTGAACCGGAAACTGGAGAACCTGAACCAGTATTTAGGGCGCACAGAGCCGACAAAAAGCGCACAGGAACAGCCAGACCGGGATAATAACCCTGCCCGGTAATATCCAGCCCCGAAAAGGCTTTAAAAGCAAAAAAAGCATCGTGGACAGTGTGCATAACTCCCCATTCCTTCCTACTTTATTATATAAATTAAAAAAATTCTTGCAGGCAAGACCATATTCCTGTAATATAGTCTGCAAGTCCGCAAAAAAATAGGAGTGCCGAAGCACCCCCATTTCCTAAACCCTCTTGCAAAATTCGCAGTGTTGGTTTATAATCATCTTAGAACCCGAAGGATATTGGAACGTCCGACGGTTGTACAATCGGAAACTTATAATGCGTTAAAAATCAACGGATTACAGGCTATCCCCTATTGCAGTAGAGGATAGCCTTTTCCGTTACTTGCGGTTGTTTCTGTTGTCTAAGTATGTTAATGCTGCGAAAATGACCAACAGCAGTGTAAGTATCTCAAGTGTGTTCATACCGACCTCCTTTCCGTTTCCAGAAAGGACAACCGCAGACTATCCCTACCTGCTCTAATCTGACTAAGAGAATTATAGCACGTTATGTCGAATAATGCTATAAAAGATTTGCGTTAATCACTCCGCCGCTTCCAATGCCACCTCTGCAAATTCCGCATCGCTCATGGCTTCCAGTTTCCCCAAGACCTGTCCGGCAAGCTCCACCATATCACTGTCCTGTATGTAGGGGATCACATTCTTTATATCGGCAATATTTCCCTGCGTTGAACCTTCCTCGCCTGCTTCATAGACACCTTCTGCTACCACTCCGGCTTTCAGATATTTGTTTATCAGCCACAGAAGATTTCTGTCCTTAATATACAGCCCCAGAAACTTCATAAGCCATTCATGGCTCATGTGGTCAAAGAATCCCCTGATGTCTGCGTCCACCACATAGTTAATCCATTCGTTCTGTAATTGACGGTGGACTTCCTTTATCGCATCATGGCATCCTCTGTTTGGTCTGAACCCATACATACAGTTAAGGAATCTCGGTTCATAAATCGCTTCCAGTATTTTCTTTACCGCAAGCTGCACAATCTTGTCCTCGTAAGAGGCAATCCCCAGCGGCCTCATCTTCTCGTTGCTTTTCGGTATATACACCCTTAGCGACGGCAGTGGCTTGTATGCCTTGTTCTTTAACCGCTCCACCAGATTTGTGATGTTCTCTTCCAGGTGTTCTTCATACTCTGCTTTTGTCACCCTGTCAATCCCTGCTGCCTTCTTCCCATCCAGTTCCTTATGGCACTGCATGAGCATTTCAGCATTTATCAGATGGTACAGAGAAGTGAACTCTGGCTTCGGCGTTGTCGCCGATATTTCTGCTATCCTTTCTAATTTTGTTCCCATCAATACCTCCGTTCCTGTGCACGGTTGATGTGTCCTCAGAAAGACCGTTACCATGCAGCCCCCTTCCCTCCACCGGCATTACCCGGCTTCCATGGTACTATGAGACTATCCGACTGCCTGCCACCCATCCGCTTATCTCCATCTTCTAGTTGATAAAACGTACTTGTTTCCAAGAAGCAGCAGGCTCTCCCCAGTTGACAATTAACCACAATGTCAAGCATGACTGGCTCTTTGACCCCGCAGTGCCGGACAGTTCTCGCCTTATACGAACTGCCCGATATTGCTTTCCGCACCAGTTAAGACGTCAGCCCTCTGAACTTCAACATTTCGAGGCTCAATCGCATTGCAGCCCTGCTTGCTCGCTGTCTACGCTTCGCACCAGCCATTACTGACTGCCACGCAAGACTCGCTACTGCTGGTTGGCTAGACCTTCGCAGACAGGATTTGCACCTGTTAGGTTAATTGCCCTTTGCTGGGCGCTCAACTGGAATTTGTGCAAGGGATTTTTGAAAATGCGCAGAAAACTAGCAACAAAGCCAAACTTTGTTGTCCCCAATCAAACACACCATTGATTATAGCATTAGCAGGTAAAACGGTTGCAACCATAATTGAAATTCCCATAAACAAAAGCGGATTTATCAGCACCCATCTTTTCTTTCCCCATGTTCCTTTTATCGCAACACAAAATATAATAATTGATAAAATTATAAAACTTATTGCAGCCAAAAATGCAACACAGATGAATGTAGTAAAAAAGCGTTCACTAATCCGCTTAGCTAATACTATATTCTCTTCTGCTAGTTGATTATATAGCCACGCGGATATTGCGAATACACAATGGTATAATGTTCCTACAGAGACAAATACAATGGATGCTATAAAAAACAGTTTATCATATTTACCGACTTTTTCTTTGAGTAAAACAGATATAGCGTAAAACCCACAAAACATTAAAAGAAGTGCAATCACGCCCAATAATCCGCCTATAATGAACCTAATAGACGTAGCATTTGACCATTCTTCTGAAAATGCAGGAAAAAGATGAAAAATCCCCACTTTTTCCATAGGGTAAAAGCAACCCAATAACATATCTCCGCAGAAGCAAAGTACGCTTCCTGCGATTGCAATATAGAACAGCTTTTTTATTGTCATAGCGCCTCCGTTTTTTTAACAAAAATTCATGTTCATCGGATTACTCTGTTTTTTCTTCCTTTTGACTTTTCTTCCTTTGAACCAAAATGTGAAATTAACGTTCCATGCTGAACTTTGTCACTTTGTTAATTACTCCCACTTTATCTGTGCTTTATTATATATCCGTTTTCCCAAAAATGAAAGCGATTTCTTATACTTCCTGTTCATCAAAACGGAACTTGAATAATGCGGCAACAAGCCGGGATTTTATGTTGTCCTCCGTATCTCTGTTGATATGCCCGTTTTCAATGGCGGCAATTCGGATTCGCTTGCTGTAATGACGTAAAACCTCGTCCACGGCTTCCGGCTCTCCGCTGGTCGCCCGGACAATCGTTTCATAGGGTAAAAGATTCGGATTCCCCATACAAAAGCACCTCCATTTCTTTGTGCAGAAGCTGTAAAGTCCTGCGGATTTGATACCCGGTCGTACTCCGGCAACGTCCGTACATTTCCCCGATTTCCCGCTGTGTGTAATGCCCGAAAAAATAAAGGAAAATGATTTCCCGTTCTTCTCCGGCAGAGATAACAGGCCGGCGGCAAGCTCCCCATTCGTGAGGATAACTGTCTGACCGCATATCGTAATGGGGTGTTCTTCATAGGGTGCTTCAAAATATTCGTCTGTTGTGCCTAAAGGGTAAAACTTTTCTTCTGTGAGGTATTCAAGGGATATTTCTTTTTGCCGCCGTCTGCTCCTGCCACGCCATGCGTTGATAGCTGCAAAGCGTATGACGGTCTTGAAAAAGCCATTGAACGTATACATGATATGTTCTCTGTATGCTTCTGTGCAAGGCATAGTTGATTCCCCCTTTCCCCCACATAGGGCGATGCATAGTTTATGGCTGCTTTTATAATTCAAAGGGGCGATAGCAATTTTAACTACCGCCCCTTGATTACCCATCAACAAAAATGACTTCACTTTTTTTACTAATCATTGGACGATAGAAATGACAATATCAAAATTAGTTTTTCCAGCGTTTCAGTGTCGGAAACCGATAATTCCATAAATGCTCTTATAGAAATGTCACAGCAAGATTTAATAGTTGCTAATGCCCTTATTGAACGTGGAGACATCATATTATTTAGATATGCTTTACAAAATTATTATAGAAAGTCATTTAAAACAATTACTATTAGCGGACTTGGCGAACAATCTAACATGGAAGCTGATGAAAGTAATAAAGTCTTTCAATATTTAAGTGATGAATTTATCCATGATATATTTAATAATCTCATACATGATAAAGAAATTACTAACTGTTTTATGAGAGAATCTGTTACAGAATATTACAGGGCTTTTGAAAATGTTATAGAAGAAAATAACACTCTATTTGAACAGACAGAAAAACGAAAGGAGTTTGTAAAAAAGAATAAAGAATTTATTAAAAAGCAGATTAGAAAGAATGAAACAACTGATTATTACGAAAATTTTTCAAAATAATAATATTACCTTTTAAGCACTTTCAAGCAAAATCCATTAAATTATGATTGTCTTTACCCCTGCTCTATGATAGAATACTCCACAAGGACAACCGTGTTGCAGGGTGGGCTGACCTCTCATTTTTACAGAATGGGGGTGATGCCTATGAAAAATCATTTTGATTTTAAGGATTTAATGACCTTTGGTCTTTTCCTTTTGGCATTGCTTACATTCGTTTTTACGTTTTGTAAGTAACCATACATAGAAAAACCACCCCTAAACTTTGACCGAGTACGGGGTGGATTTTTCTATTTCGCATTTTTGGTCAACCCACCTTGTGGGCGGTTGTTCCTTTTATATGTCTAATATAACATGCTTCTCCTATTTTTTCAAGAAGAAAATCTTTTCCATTACAATTCCATATTCATGGAAAAATCATGGAAATATACATCTTGCACACTTTTATTACATTCAAGAAACACTGTATTTATCAGCATTTCAAGCCTTTTTATTTGTCAAGACTTTTCATTGTGGGGAACAATAAAACATCCCTGATTGCAGGTGAATTAGTAAGCAGCATCACCAGTCTGTCGATGCCATATCCAATTCCTCCGGTAGGCGGCATACCAATTTCCAATGCATTCATAAAGTCTTCGTCAGTGGTGTTTGCTTCCTCGTCGCCTGCTGCCAATGCTGCTTCCTGAGCTTTAAATCGTTCTCTCTGATCAATAGGATCATTCAATTCAGAGTATGCATTGCACATCTCGCGTCCGGTAATAAACAATTCAAAACGCTCCACATAATCCGGCTTGTCTGGTTTTCTTTTGGTAAGAGGTGAAATCTCTACCGGATGGTCCATAACAAAGGTAGGCTGAACCAAATGCCCCTCCACAAATTCTTCAAAGAATAAATTTAGAATATCTCCCTTTGTATGCCTGTCCTCATAATGGACTTCCTTCTCATCTGCCAGCTTTTTGGCAGCAGCAGTATCAGGAACCTGATCAAAGTCAATACCGGTATACTTTTTCACAGCGTCGATCATAGTCATCCGTTCAAAAGGTTTACCTAAGTCAATCATTTCCTCTCCATAAGGAACAGTAGTGGTTCCACATACTTCCTGTGCCACATAGCGGAACATGTTCTCCGTCAAGTCCATCATTCCATTATAATCCGTATAAGCCTGATACAACTCCATCAACGTAAATTCAGGGTTATGTCTTGTGTCAAGACCTTCATTCCTAAATACGCGGCCGATTTCATAGACTCTCTCAAGTCCGCCTACGATCAGCCTCTTTAAGTATAATTCCAGTGAAATACGAAGCTTTACGTCTTCATCCAATGCATTAAAATGTGTCTCAAAAGGCCTTGCGGCAGCACCGCCTGCGTTAGACACCAGCATGGGAGTTTCCACTTCCATAAATCCCTGCTCATCTAAATATCTTCTGATTGCAGTAATAATTTTTGATCTTTTGACAAAGGTTTCCTTTACCTCTTCATTCATGATCAAATCTGTATATCTCTGGCGGTAACGAATATCCGTATTGGTAAGGCCATGATATTTTTCAGGCAGAATCTGCAAACTTTTGGATAGCAAAACAATACCTGTTGCATGAATAGAAATTTCCCCTGTTTTTGTTTTAAACACCTCTCCGGTAATTCCTACAATATCGCCCACATCATATTTTTTAAAGTCAGCATAAGCCTCCTCACCAACACTGTCTCTTGCCACATAAGACTGAATATTACCCTTCAAATCCTGAATATTGCAAAAGGAAGCCTTACCCATCACACGCTTCTGCATGATACGTCCGGCAACAGACACTGTACTTCCTTCCATCTGTTCATAATTTTCCTTAATGTCTCTGCTGTGGGCAGTGACATCATATTTGGTAATCCGAAAGGGATCTTTTCCTGCTTCCTGCAGCGCTGCAAGCTTTTCTCTTCTTACCTTAAGCAGCTGCCCTAAATCCTGTTCCTTTTGTGGTTGATTGTCCTGCAATTGATTTTTCTGCTGTTCTGCCACTTCTAACACTCCTTTTCACTGAAAGGCTGCACGCCTGAGATCTTAGCTACCGTAAAATTTTAGTTTGATCTTTGTATTTCAAGAACCTGATATTTAAGAATGCCTGCCTGGGTTTCCACTTCAACCACGTCATTTAATCCCTTGCCGATTAAAGCTTTTCCCACAGGTGATTCATTGGAAATTTTTCCTTTTAAGCTGTTTGCTTCCGTAGAACCTACGATTTTATACTCCAGATCTTCCTTAAATTCAAGATCCCGTATTTTCACACAGCAGCCAATATTGATCTTATCAAGATCAACCTCATCTTCAACAACTACTTCCGCATTCTTTAAAATCTTTTCCAGTTCCTCAATTCTCGCTTCAATGTCACGCTGTTCATCCTTTGCTGCATCATACTCAGCATTTTCGGATAAATCCCCTTGTTCCCTGGCCTCTTTGATCTTCTGTGCCACTTCTTTTCTTTTTACTACTTTAAGGTCATGAAGCTCATCTTCATATTTTCTGAGTCCCTCATAAGTAAGTATGTTTTTCTTCTCTTCCATTGCTAATCGCCCTTCCATCTTTTATGTTTGCTTAATATCATATAAGGTCTTAATTAACTTTCGTATTATAACCATTTTTTACCGCAATGTCAAGGAATTTCAAAATCTCAGCGCTGCTTATATAAACAGCCTTTGCTTTACCTTTCCGTAAATTGTGGACTTCATATTTTATGCCGCCCCCTGAAGATGAGGATAACTTTCTGCTCCCCCATTCTTGTATGCCAAAATCAAGTACAGGCATATCTGATGGAAGTTTCTGTACCCCCATCATAACAATCCCGAATTCTTCATACAAATAATCAGTAAGCCAACTTGATGCTTTACTTTCCTGCCCTTTATAAATAATCCTTTTCATTCTGGGAAGATAAGGTTCCAGCAGTTCTTGTAACCGCTCTGTCTCCTTCCTACCGGCATCCTCCGGCAGCAAAATGCAAAGGCTGTCAAAAGGCCTTGCCTGATACAGCCCTACCGCCCAAAGCTCCACCGGAAGTTCCATCAAGGGGCTCGAAGCCAACAGTTTCGCTAACATATTTTCTTCGCAGCTTTCATAAGGCAGCGCTAAAATCTGCTCCGTACAGCCCAAATTTGTATAGGCCATTTCCCATGCATCATTTAAAAGTTTTTGGGCATATTCCATCTTCCAGTTTTTAGGACTGCTTTTAAATATCTTTTTTCCTGCATATTCCGGCAAAAAGGTAAAATACACTTGAAGTTTCTTTATTTTTTTTCTTTCACTTCCAAGAAGATAGGGAAATTCCCGTTCCAACTTTCTTAAATCCAGTCCTGTCTTTTTCAGGTTTTGTCCCTTTTCAGGGCACTCTTTCCATGCAATTGCTTCATAAAAAATGCGTTTATAATCCGTTTCCATAGGAAAGCATATGTAGTAGTTACTTTTCCTATTCCATAAAATTAGAATAATTCACCTAATCAAAATTGCCTGCCATCGGTCTGAAAATCATTTTTACTGCCGCTTCAAGTTCTTCAAAGGACTCCATCTCATTGATTTTTCTTCTCAAAGATGCAGAATTGGGATATCCTATGGTGTACCAGCCAACATGTTTACGCATTTCTCTTACTGCAGTATATTCTCCTTTTACTTCCAGTTCCATTTTTGCATGTCGCAGAATCATATCCCTCACTTCTTCTAAAGATCTTTTCGTCAGCTTCTCGCCGGTTTCCAAATAATGCAGGACATCCTTAAATATCCAGGGATTCCCCCGGACTGCCCGCCCGATCATCACACCGTCACAGCCAGTCTGCTCCAGCATGGCCTTTGCCGACGGTCCATCTGTCACGTCACCATTTCCTATTACCGGAATCGACACAGCCTCCTTCACCTTAGCTATAATCTCCCAATCCGCATTTCCCACATAATACTGTTCTCTTGTCCTTCCATGCACCGACACCGCAGCCGCTCCGCAGCCTTCCGCTATTTTGGCAATCTCCACCGCATTTACCAAACCATCATCAAATCCTTTTCTGAATTTCACTGTAACTGGTTTCTTAATTGCCTTTACTGTTTTTGTAATGATTTGTTCCACTAAAGCAGGATCTTTCATAAGTGCAGAGCCTTCCTTATTATTAACCACTTTAGGTACCGGGCAGCCCATGTTAATATCCAATATTGAAAATGGCCTCTCTTCAATTTTTTTTGCCATTTCACTTATTATATCCGGATCTGAACCAAAAAGCTGCAAGGAAACAGGATGCTCTCCGGGATGAATCGCCATCAGTTCTTCCGTATTTTTATTTTGATAATAAATTGCTTTGGCACTGACCATTTCCATACATACAAGTCCGGCTCCCTGTTCTCTGCAAAGCAAACGAAATGGCAGGTCGGTTACGCCTGCCATAGGTGCCAGTATCAGATTATTATCCAAAACTACACTTCCTATTTTTAATTTCTTTAATGCATCTGCCATGTTCTTCCTTAGCCCTTTACTTCTATCTATTCCTGTTCGTCCAAAAGTCCGCTTACATCTTCATGAAGAATAAACACCCGGTAATACAAGTTTAAGGATTCAAACAGCTCCTGTCTCTTCCTCCGCACTTCTCCCACTAAAAGGCCGCTTCCTACCTCATCATACAGATAATCCTCCGGCGCAAATTCGGTACGCATAGCCACACTGCCATCCGCCTCGAATTCAATGGTAAATATACCTCCCACCTCTTCCGTAAAGAGCACGCAGATAATGTGCAGTTCTTCCTTAATGGAATCAGGTATGCCTGCAAACTGCTCATTAAAATAATATTTCTTTTCATAGGCATTGGCTCCGCAGAGCACTACCTTTCTATCTCCGGCATCCTGATTCATGCTAAATATCTCCCTGCAGGCAGCTTACCTTTACAAAGTTGCTGCCATAACCGCTTTAATGGTGTGCATTCTGTTTTCTGCCTCGTCAAATACCACTGACTGAGGCGATTCAAATACCTGATCTGTCACTTCCATTTCTGTAATTCCAAACTTTTTACTTATTTCCGTTCCTATCTTGGTCTTCAAATCATGAAATGCCGGCAGACAATGCATAAAGATTGCCTGATTTCCTGCATTTTCCATTACTTTTTGATTTACCTGGTAAGGAGAAAGATCTTTGACCCGCTCTTCCCACACGACATCCGGTTCTCCCATAGATACCCATACATCTGTGCAGACTACGTCAGCATCCCTCGTCCCAGCCATCACATCATCAGTTAAGGTAATGGAACCTTTCGTCTGCCCTGCAATCTTCCGGCATTCTTCAACCAATGCTTTATCAGGAAAGTACTTTGGATTTGTGCAGGCTGTAAAATGCATCCCCAGCTTTGCACAAAGAACCATATAAGAATTACCCATATTATAACGGGCATCTCCTAAGTAAGCAAGTTTTACACCTTTTATACGCCCCAGCTTTTCCTTAATTGTAAGAGCATCCGCCAGCATCTGCGTGGGATGGAATTCATTGGTAAGCCCATTCCAAACGGGAACCCCTGCATATTTTGCCAATTCCTCAACAATCTCCTGCCCAAATCCCCGGTATTCAATTCCTTCATACATTCTGCCTAAAACTCTTGCAGTATCTGAAATACTTTCTTTTTTGCCGATCTGGGAACCGGCAGGCTCTAAATAAGTGGTGCCCATTCCAAGATCATGGGCTGCCACCTCAAAAGAACAGCGGGTACGGGTGCTGGTCTTTTCAAAGATCAGCGCCACGTTTTTCCCTCTGTGTAAGTCCTGCGTTAATATTCCTTTTTTCTTCTTTGCCTTTAATTCTTCTGCCAAATCCACCAGATATAAAATCTCCTCCGGTGTAAAGTCAAGAAGCTTTAGAAAACTTCTGCCCTTTAAATTCATCTATATACCATGCCTCTCTTACATCCGTGTGTTACAGAATACGGATTCTTATTTATCACTCATTAATTCCTTAACGGAAGCTGCCAGTCCTGCAAGTCCCTGAATCTCTGACGGAATAATAATCTTGGTAGCTTTGCCGTCTGCCGCCCTTTCAAATGCTTCCAGACTCTTAATGCGAAGTACGGATTCATCTGCTCCTGCTTCACGGATCATTCTGATACCGTCTGCAGTTGCCTGCTGTACCTTAAGAATTGCTTCTGCCTCACCTTCCGCCTCACGGATCATCTTTTCTTTCTGTGCTTCCGCGCGGAGAATTGCTGACTGCTTCTCTGCTTCTGCTTCTAAGATTGCTGCTGCCTTCTTACCTTCTGCAACAGTTACGCTGGCCTTCTTTTCACCTTCCGCACGTGTTACCGCTTCTCTTCGTTCACGCTCTGCCTTCATCTGTTTCTCCATTGCATTTTGAATTTCAGCAGGCGGAATGATATTTTTAAGTTCTACTCTGTTTACCTTGATTCCCCAGGGATCGGTTGCTTCATCCAGGGATGCTCTCATCTTGGTGTTGATAGTTTCTCTGGAGGTAAGTGTCTGATCCAGTTCCAGATCACCAATAATATTACGAAGTGTGGTTGCAGTCAGATTTTCAATTGCCATAATGGGATTTTCCACACCATAGGCAAACATCTTAGGATCTGTAATCTGGAAAAATACTACCGTATCAATTCTCATGGTTACATTATCTTTTGTAATAACAGGCTGGGGAGCAAAATCCACTACCTGCTCTTTTAAGTTGATTCTCTTTGCTACCTTATCAAGAATCGGCAGTTTAAAATGTAATCCAACCGACCAGGTTCCCTGATAAGCGCCAAGCCTTTCTACTACATATGCAGACGCCTGGGGCACAATCTTTACACAGGATGCAAGCAAAACAAGAATTACAACAAATAACACAAGCAACAAATATCCCATATCATTCCTCTTCTTTCCGGGGCCTTTACTTCCCCTAAACATAATATTTACGTGCTGGTTTTACTACTGCGGCTTTTCTTCCACCATCAGCTTTACACCGCTGATTGCCCGAATAATCACTACACTTCCCGTTGGAAGTGTTACACCATCAGTTACCGTTCTGGCAGTCCACTCTTTCCCTTCTACGGTTACCTGGCCGATTCCCTGCAGATTGTCAATTTCACTGATCACAATGGCCTGTTTGCCAACCAGACTTTCCGCATTCGTCTTGATCCGATCCTTATTAAAATATTTTACCGCAATTGGACGGGTAAAATACAAAAGAACCAAAGATACCAATACAAAAAGAACAATCTGAACCCAAAGAGAAACGCCAAGTGCTGCGGCTACAGCGGCAATCAATGCGCCTCCTGCAAACCAGATCGTGGTCAGTCCCATACTGATAATTTCAATGACAATACAGGCAACAAAAATAATAAGCCAAATCGTCGTCAGATTCATACTTCCTCCTTTACAAAAACATTGGATGCGCGCTTTGCGGCCATCCTTATGCAAACAACGGATGTCTCGCTCTGCCAGCCATCCTTATGTTATGACTTTGTTAAAAATATTTTACTACATTAAACTGTCAGAAGCAACCCTAACCATATAGTTCCATCAGCCATCCTTATGCAAACAACGGATGTCTCGCTCTGCCAGCCATCCTTATGTTAATAAAAAACAGTTGACACAATGCTTTTGGCCTGTATCAACTGTTTGTCTTTATTTACCAGAATACATGGTCTCCTAAAACGAAGCCTTCTCTTCTGCCCGCCCGTCTGAAATGGGTGGCATCGCCAACGGTAGTCTCTCCATTAAGGGCTGCCTGAGCGGCCTGCATGCACAAATCAGGCACTGTCCCTTCGTATACTCTTGCCACTTTTCCTGTCATAGCCGGAGTAAACTGTCCTGATGCATAGATAACTGCATGTATGGTATTGGGGTATGCTCCGCTCTTTACACGATTCATAACCACAGCGCCAACGCCTACCATTCCCTCATAGGACTGGTTTCCGGCCTCGCAGTAAATCAGCGCGCCTAAGAGTCTTAATTCATCCGCATCTGCTGCTACCGCACCTCTGTTTGCAGTACGCTTGCGTTCTTCTGCCTCCCTTTCTCTTGCCCTGATAACCTCTATGCTTTCTCCTTCATCAATATGAAATCTTACATTGATATAATCTGTATTTACATAACCAACTTCATCATTAAAGTCTACACTGATCCACTGATCGTCTACGATCTCAACCAGTTCAACAGAGTCTTCATGTGCCAGAACACCATAAAAATCTGCCTCACTGTCAGGTTCCATTCTTACCCGGACAGCACTGCTTTCAAGGGTTACGATCCAGTTCCCCACATCCTCTGCCATTTCTTTTGCATCTTCTCCAAACAAAAGATATTCATCCTTTGCCCAGCCTGTTACATTACCGGAACGGAACTTGGTCCAGCCATCTTTTCGTTCCAGAATCACGCCTCCGCAGTCTTTATATAAAAGACCTACTTTCTCGGAATTTTCATCTGCCTGTGCCCTGATATTCAATGCATTCTGAACATTGGCCATAGTAAGCTCTTCTTCCATCCGCTCCTTTTCTGCTTCGAACTTCTGGTTAATGTTCAGTTCCTTCTGCTCCTCAATAGGCGCTTCCGTGCTTAATGCACCAGGATCCAACACTTCTGCAATACCGGCGCCGGAAAAATCATAGCCTTCCTTTTCACCTGCCTGAACGGTTATTTCCTCTGCTGAAAAGAAAAGCAGGAAATAAACAATCCCTGCCACCGCTGCCAGCAGCCTATTTCTCCGATTCATTTTGCTACCTCCAAAAAACTCCGTTTACTTAATTGTTACGGATTTATTACAATAGGTTTGGAGTTTATATTACCAAATCGTCTGATATTTGTCAAGTTTTGGTAATCTGAACCAGATTTTCCGTTGAATTTCTATCTATTTTTATAAAAATTATTACGTTTATTTTACAATTTTTTCGATTTATCGACGCAGGCTCCTACCGCATTCATCACCGCACCTCTAAATCCCATTTCTTCTAAGGTTTTGACACCCTCAATGGTAGTTCCTCCGGGAGAGCACACCATGTCCTTAAGCTCTCCGGGATGCATCCCTGTTTCAAGCATCAGCTTTGCACTTCCATAAACCGTCTGTGCCGCAAACTGGTATGCCTGCTTTCTGGGCATTCCTGCCTTTACAGCCCCATCCGCCAAAGCTTCAATAAACATAAATACAAATGCGGGAGAACTTCCGCTGACTCCCCCAACTGCATCCATCATCTTTTCCGGAACCTCCTTTGCAATTCCAAAACTGCCAAGAAGTTTCATACATCTGTCCATTTCCTCATCCGAAACTAACTCATTCCTGCATACACCGCTGCAGCCCTCTCCCACCATTGCAGGCGTATTAGGCATACAGCGTACCAGCTTAATGCTCCTTTCAAAGGCTTCTTGTATCTGCGCCATTGTTTTCCCTGCTGCAATGCTGATCACCAGCGTATCATCAGAAATACTATTTTTGATCTGAGATATTACTTCTTCAAACATCTGAGGCTTTACCGCTAAAATCAGTATATCCGCCTCCTCCGCCGCTTTACTGTTATTTTCCGAAATTCGAATCTGATATTTTTCTTTTACCCTGTTTCTTGTTTCTTCTGTTTTCGCATACCCTGAAATGTCTTCCGGTTCTGCAATTTTTCTGGCAAGCATACCGCTAATCATGGCCTTTGCCATATTGCCAAGTCCGATAATTCCTATTTTCATATTAATCCCCATGCATATCGCAAGCCTGCTTGCGATACTGCTCAAATAGAAAATTGAAAAATCTCTGATTTTTCAATCTAATTCACAATTCTCATTGTTTCCGCTGGCTGCCTGCTGCCTGATAAAGCAGCAAAGAAGCTGCTACTGCCGCATTCAAAGACTCTAACTCGCCTTCCATGGGTATTTTCAAACAAACATTTGCAAGTTTCGCAGTCTCTTCACAAAGGCCATTTCCTTCATTTCCAATAAGAAATGCACTGCCTCCCTTGTAAGTAACCTGGTCATAAAGTTTTTTCCCATTTAAATGAGCCGCATACACTTTGATTTTGTTTTCCTGCAGACGTTTTATCTCGCCTCCAAGGTCTTCCGTATAAACAAATGGTACTCTGTATAAAGAACCCATAGTAGCCCGAACTGTTTTGGGATTATAAATATCCACAGTTCCTTTGCTCATGATCACGCCGTCCACTCCGGCTCCTTCTCCGGTTCTTATCATCGTCCCTAAATTCCCGGGATCCTGAATATCTTCCAAAAGCAAAAATAAGGGTGCCTTTCCCTGTGCTTTCTGTTTTGCCTTAGCCTTTTCAATAAGATCTTCTATCTGGTAAGAAAACTGCTCCAATACAAGCAGAATTCCCTGGGGCGTCTGGGTATCCGACGTCTCCCTGAAAACTTCTTCCGAAACCTGTTCCACATGAACCTTCGCTTCCATGCAGGCACATAACCTTTTCCATAAAGCTTTGTCCTCTTTTAACTCCGGCCAGGTCAGTTCACTTACATAGATTTCCTTAAGACATTGGATCGGCGTCTCCTCAAACATCTTAATTCCCTCTGCAATAAAAAGGCCTTCCTTACTTCTTCTCCTGCTTCTGTCTCTTAAAGAAGCAATTAATTTTATCTTTCTGTTTGTTAAACTTGTAATCATGTTCCCTTCCCATTACTGTGACAGCAGCCTGCTGACCTGATACTGATATTCTGATATATTCTTCTGCATGTTAAGCGCTTCCTCAATATCAAAATCTACAAACTCTGCATTCCTATAGCCAACTACTCTGTTACTTTTACCCTCACATAAAATGTCTGCCGCATAAGCTCCCATAATGGATGCATAAAAACGATCTTTACAGGTAGGCGAGCCGCCCCTCTGCATGTAGCCTAAAATAGTGGCTCTGGTCTCCATGCCCGTAGCCGCCTCAATTCTTCTGGCCATAGACGTGGAATGGCCGATACCTTCCGCATTTACAATGATATGATGGGTTTTTCCTTTTTTACGGTTATTGATAATATTATTAATAATGCTCTGCTCATTGAAATCGTATTTTTCAGGAAGAAGAATGTCCTCCGCCCCATTTGCCACACCGCACCAAAGTGCAATATAACCAGCATTTCTTCCCATAACTTCAATAATACTGCATCTTTCATGGGAAGAAGAAGTATCTCTTACCTTATCAATGGCCTGCATCGCCGTATTAATGGCAGTGTCAAATCCAATGGTATAATCTGTACAGGCAATGTCAAGGTCAATGGTTCCGGGAATTCCAATGGTATTGATCTCATGTTTTGCCAGGGCCTGTGCGCCTCTGTAAGAGCCATCTCCGCCGATAACCACCACACCGTCAATTCCATGCTTTCTGCAGATTTCTGCTGCTCTTGCCTGGACATCCTCCTGCTTGAATTCAGGGCATCTGGCAGTCCCCAATATAGTTCCACCCTTCTGGATGGTATCGGAAACGTCCTTCTTTTCCATGTCTATGATCTCTTCATTTAAAAGTCCCTGATACCCTTTTTTAATCCCTTTTACTTTTACGCCATTTCCAATGGCCTTGCGCACTACCGCACGTATTGCCGCATTCATTCCGGGTGCATCACCACCGCTGGTCAAAATACCGATTGTCTTAATCTCTTTTGCCATATGTGTCAGTCCTTTCTTTGTACTGCTACGTCTATTTTACCCTGATCTTAAGGCATTTTCAAGTAATGATTCACAGCTTCGTCTTATCCCATACAATTTTTATATTATCCTTCCCCAATTTCCCGCTTAAGCGGGCAAGCAGTTCTTCATCTGCGCACACATTTTTGTTTGGCGGCAGCTTTTTCATGGCCCTGTCTGCTTCAATATAAATCACCACACCGTCCTTCCCGTCTGAATCTGCCAGAAGGTTAAAAAGCTCCTCCGCATTCTTTTCATAATCTGTCATATTAGAAAATTTAATCCACAGCTTTTTGGGAATTTCGTCAAAACCAGTTATTCTTTCGCATATCAGCTTGCCATCCCGTTCTTCTTCCGAAGATACTCTTCCCCTGATAAATACTTTATTATCCTCAACCAGTCTGGCATTATTCTTCTCATAATCTCTGGGAAAAACAATTACCTCCACAGTGCCTAAAAGATCCTCCACCTGTAAAAAGGCCATTATCTTATCATTTTTGGTGTATTTGATTTTTTTATCTGCAATCAGCCCTCCAATCACTGCCGAAGCATTATCTTTAAGGGCACATTCTCCGGTTTCTTCATTCAGGACAAAATCCGCTGTAGTGTTGGTGATCCCTTTTTTCCAAAGCTCTTCCCATTCCTCCAAAGGATGGCCGCTGATATAAATTCCAAGCACTTCCTTCTCAAAAGCAAGCTGCATTTCCTTTGAATATTCGCCTACCTCCGGAAGCTTTACTTCATAGTCCTTTTTCTCCTCCTCAGAGACAATATCAAATAAGCTGATCTGGCCGGCCATATTATTCTTTTTATCATGGTTTATCCGCTCCATGATCTGAACATAGGCAGTCATAAACTGTTTTCTGGTGCCTGGCAGACTGTCAAAAGCGCCTGCCTTAATAAAGTTTTCAACTGCCTTTTTATTTACATCCTTATTCGACATCCGGGTAATAAAATCCTTCAGATTTTTATATGGTCCCCGAAGCCTTCTCTCCTCTACCACCGATTCAATCACCGGGCGCCCCACGCTCTTAATTGCAGTCAGTGCATAGCGGATGGATTTGTCTGATACGGAAAAGCCGCTTTCCCCCTGATTAATATCCGGCGGCAGTATGGTAATCCCCATACTTCTGCAGGTCATAATATATTCAGCCACCTTGCTGGAATTATCAATCACAGAGGTCATAAGGGCGGCCATAAATTCCACCGGATAATAATACTTCAAATATGCGGTCTGATAAGCCACCACCGCATAGCAGGCGGCATGGGACTTATTAAACGCATACTTTGCAAAATCCATCATATCATCATAAATCTGAGAGGCAACCTGCACAGGAATCCCATTTGCCAGACATCCAGGCACTCCTTCTTCTTTATTTCCATAAATAAAGTTGTCCCTCTCTTTTTCCATTACAGCCTGCTTTTTTTTACTCATGGCACGCCGCACCAGATCGCTCCGCCCAAGAGTATATCCCCCCAAATCACGCACAATCTGCATTACCTGTTCCTGATAAACAATACACCCGTAGGTAGGCGCAAGGATCGGTTCTAACTGGGGACAGGCATAGCTGACAGGGCCAGTGGAGCTCTTTCCTTTTATATATTTGGGAATAAAATCCATAGGCCCCGGACGATACAGGGAAATACCCGCGATAATATCCTCTAAATTTTCCGGCTTTAATTCCTTCATAAAGTTTTTCATGCCGCCGCTTTCAAGCTGGAACATACCATCTGTCTTACCTGTTCCAATGGAGGCAAGTACTTTTTTATCATCATAATCAATTTCGTCTATATCAATATGAATGCCTTTCCCTTTTTCCACCAGCTTAACCGCATCCTGAATCACCGTAAGGGTGCGAAGTCCCAGAAAATCCATTTTTAAAAGTCCCAATTCTTCAATGGTAGTCATGGTAAACTGGGTGGTAATGGAACCATCCGCTCCCCTGGACAAAGGCACCAGTTCTTCCGCCGGTTTGGAACAGATCACCACCCCTGCGGCATGCATGGAGGTATGCCTGGGAAGCCCCTCCAAACGTTTGCTCATGTTGATCAGTTCCTTCACCTGTTCATCTGTTTCATACATCTTCCGAAGTTCCGGGTTGATCTGCAAGGCCCTGTCAATGGTAATATTCAGTTCATTCGGAATCATCTTGGCCAAAGAATCCACATATGCATAGGGCAGATCCATAACACGCCCCACATCTCTGATCACACCCTTAGCCGCCAGCGTACCGAAAGTTACGATCTGAACTACCTTTTCAGCACCATACTTCCGGCTTACATAATCAATTACTTCCTGCCTTCTTTCATAGCAGAAATCAATATCAATATCCGGCATGGAAATTCTCTCCGGATTTAAAAAACGCTCAAACAAAAGATTATATTTGATGGGATCAATATTGGTAATTTTCAGGGCATAAGAAACAATGCTTCCTGCTGCTGATCCTCTTCCCGGCCCTACCATGATTTCATTTTGTTTTGCATAATTGATGAAATCCCATACAATCAGGAAGTAATCCACATACCCCATGCTTTTAATTACATTTAATTCATAATCAAGACGTTCCTTCAGCGTCTGTCCCGAATCCCCGGCAGGGGCATTTTCGTCTCCATACCGTTCCTTTAATCCATCATAGCAAAGCTTATTTAAATAGGTCCAGGGATCATAGCCTTGGGGCACTTCAAAATGAGGCAGTTTTGTGACGCCGAATTCAAGCTCCACATGGCACCTGTCTGCAATCCGCTGGGTATTTTCCACAGCCTCCCATGCATAGGGAAAAAGTCCCTTCATCTCTTCTTCACTTTTCACATAATACTGCCCGCCCACATAACGCATCCTGTCCTCGTCTGCCAGCTTTTTCCCGGTCTGGATACAAAGAAGGATGTCGTGCGGCTTTACATCATCCGCATAGGTATAATGCACATCATTGGTTACCACCAGCGGAATGTTAAGTTCCCTGCTCATTTGAAGAAGTGTGGTATTCACCATTTTCTGTTCAGGCAGTCCGTGATCCTGCAGTTCCAGAAAAAAATTATTTTCTCCAAAGCAGTCCCTATATTTAAGCGCGGTCTTTTTCGCCTCATCCACAAGTCCCTTTTGAATATATCTTTGTACTTCTCCTGCAAGGCAGGCGGAAAGTGCAATAATTCCCTCATGAAACCGGTTTAAAATTTCCATGTCCACACGGGGCTTATAATAATATCCTTCGGTAAATCCCCGGCTTACAATCCGCATCAGATTATCATAACCTGTATTATTTTCAGCAAGCAGAACCAAATGATAATACCTGTCCTCACCGCCTGTCAGCTCTTTATCAAAGCGGGAATTGGGCGCCACATAGATCTCACATCCCAGAATAGGATTAATTCCATCTGCTTTACATGCCTTATAAAAATCAATCACCCCATACATAACCCCGTGATCTGTAATGGCGGCGCTGTTCATGCCCAGTTCCTTTACCCGTTTTACATATTCTTTTATTTTATTGGAACCATCCAGCAGACTGTACTCTGTGTGGACGTGAAGATGTGTAAATGCCATTCCTTTACCAATGCCTTTCTTATGTAATTCAAATTAATTTTAGCAAAAAAGAAACACCTTGGAAAGTACCAGGGCATTTCTTTTCACATTTGTCATAATTTTATTTTATTCAGTGTATCTTCATCCAGATAAAAACTTATTTTCTGGAACTGCAGGCCGGTAAGCTGATTTCCTGCCTCCATGTATTGTGTCAGGCATTTTTCCAGACCGTTTCGAGATAAATAAGGCGCACAGTCATACAGAATATCAAAGGTAATTTCATCTTCCAATGCAAGAAGAAGCTGCTCTAAGCTGTCTTCTCCCAGGTAATATTTAATATCTGAAATTACCAGTTCCGTAGGTGCCTCCACTTCTCCGCTGCATACCGCTTCCGCATAATATCTGCCGGACAGCTCCGAATCGGAATAAATGATCATATCAATCAGTTCATCTTTATCAAATGTTACTCCCTGCTTTAAAAGCTGCGCAAAAGCCTGGCTTACATCTTCATCCTCCATATAATATAAAAGCTTCATTATTTCCTCTTTGCTGACTTCACCTGTTTTTATCCTTTCTTTAACTGCTCCCGCCTGCTCACTGTCTTCCGAGTAAAAAACAGTTTCAAAATCTTTTTCGTGGAAAGAAAAATCAACCTTTAAATCTCTCACTTTGGATTCCTGCCCCACGAACTTGATTACATTCCTGCCTTCGTTCATTGTAATGTGGGAAGTTTCTTTTTCTCCTGTTTCATTAACTACCTCTACTGTTCCATCCGGCAAAACGTGAACCAGCTTAAATTTGCCGTTTAACACCTCAAATACTGATTTTACCTGAATCTCTGTCTCCTTAGACGCATTGACAATCAACACACTATTGGTGCCGTTTAAAAACATTCCATTACATTCAATCTGCTTACCGCCCTTATAAGTGTACATATGATATTGATCTGTTACATCCGCTCCGGCAATCAACTCATCATCTTCATATGCACGCCATGCATCTCCATTTTTATTCACATATACCGGCTCTGCAAGAAAACTTTCCACACTGGAACCTATCATCCATGATGCCATCTCATCCCAAAAGGATATATATTCCTCGCCCCAATCTTCTCCGGCAATGTGAACCGGCATGGAATCCAAACCAGCCTCTACACTGCTGCAGGCAGACAAAGTAATTAACCCTGCAGCCAAAAATACGGACAATAATACTTTAAATCCGCTTTTCTCTTTATATTGAAGAATGCCTTTAAGACGTTCTTTCAAATCCTGTTTCCTCTCCAAAAGCGTTATAGCAGGTATTCTCCTGCTAACGCTTAAACTTGTCTGCGCCACATCCAGAAGAATATTGCCATATGCTTTTTTTCCATCCTTTGTCAGGCATGCAAGCACTGCTTCATCACAGGAAAGCTCGCAGTCTGTATTTAACCTTCTGCCGATCAGATAAAGCATGGGATTAAACCAGTGAATACAGAGTAAAATCTGGTATATCCACTTGTACCACAAATCCTTTCTCTTTACATGAACCAATTCATGATGAAAAATCATTGGAAGCTGTGTTATCTCCCCTTTTTCCTTTGGAAGAACAATCACCGGATGAAACAGCCCAATGGTGATAGGACCAGATATTGCTCCGGTTTCAAATACTTTGGGCAGCTTTCCCATGTGCAGCCTTCTGCATACATTCTCTTCCGCATCCAGCACATGGACGTCTAAAACCTGTATCCAGTCTTTTTTCACATAATTTGTAAACTTCCGGTAATCTTTTATTTTGATCAGGAAAGAAATAACTGCTCCTATAATCCATAAAATTCCTGCTAACTGCCAAAAGTCTGTCTCCGGAAAAATGGGGTTAATGGAAGTCCGTTCAAATCCTGTCTTCTGTGCCTCCTGCTCTGTCAGTTCCAGGAAATTTCCTGTGCCGGCATTTCCTGCCGATTCTGTCTTTTCTGTCTCATCCAGCGTTTCTGTCTGTTTCAATATTTCATCTGCCTTTTGTGCCTCATTTGCAGAAATGGGCAGCGTTATATGCCAAAAGTCTATTTCAACAGAAACAGGAATCATCAGTCTTCCAATCACCAATAGCCAGATATAGTAATTCCAGCGCTTAGAAAGAAGTCTTTTTGCCGCAGAACGTATCAACAAAACCAACAGCCCTGTCAATGCACCCGATAGGGACAATGATAAAATACAAAGAAAAATCTGCTTCAACATATTTATAACCACTCTCCTTTATCTGCATTAACTCATTGTTTGATTGAAATAATTGCGAAGTTCTTCTATGTCTTCTTTCGTTAACGCCTCACTATCTACCAGAGCAGCGGCAAGGTTTCTGGAACTGCCCTTAAAGAATTTATCCACAAAATATTTCGTTTCTTCTTTGACATATTCCTCACGTTTTATGTGGGGGGCATAATAATATACTTCCCTCTTTTCCTGACTAATCACTCCTTTTTTCAGCAGTCTTTGGATCAACGTCAGAACCGTTGTTCTCTCCCAGTTCTTATTTTCATCAAGCCGGGTGCGGATTTCACCGGCATTTAAGGGTGTGTCTGCCGACCACAAAACCTCCAGTATTTCCAATTCCGCATCGGAAACCGTTACTTTCTTTTCCATCAATCTATACCTGCCTTTCCGTCTTCATTCTTTCCCATGCATCAAAGACTACTTGTGTAGACAGTTATAGTTTACATCTGTAGACACAAAATGTCAATCCCCTAAAAGATTATTTAATTCCTCCTCTGAAAGCTGAATCATTCCCACCACACTTCCATTTTCATCATACTGTGTCATCACGCCGGTACGTCCGTTTTCATCACTGGCAGGCCTTGACAACACTACTCCGCTGAAATTATCGCTATTCCATCCATATTCATTATCTGCAAAAAACCGTATGGGCTCACCGTTAAAATATAGCTGATAATCATTTTCATAGATTTCCCCGCTAAGGCCGAAACTTTCATATTTTCCAACCACTCTTAATACGGAATTTTTCATTATGCCCACTGCATTAGTTTCTTCATAAATATATTCTGCTTCCGAATAGTCCGTTTTCCCTTCTGCTGCCTCTAAGGCTCCATCATCTGTCAAATTATTTTCTTCACCAGGCTGCCCGGCATAGTAAAAATGCTCTGTTGTCTGAGATGTTTCCCCTGCAATTTCCGTGGTTGTAATTTTTTCATTCGGCAGATAAACAATCGTTTCCTCATTTACATCCGTTCCTGCTACCCCATTATGATAATCCTCTCCCTGACCTGTGTAGGATGCCTCTTCTGTTGCCACGGAAGGTTCCTGTTTCGTATCATTCCCATTTACAAGCAGCAGAATAATTGCTGCTGCCACCACCCCAGCGGCTGTAATTACCACCCATTTTTTCGTTTTCTTCTGTTCCACTGCTTTTTTAATTCTTATTTTCACACTGTTTTCTCCAAAGCCAATGGGATAACCAAACTTTGCGTCACGCTGTCCTGAAAATGCCAAAAGCGTCCTGGCATATTCTTTGTTGTTATCATATCCAATTTTTTTCAGTACTGCCTCATCACAGGAAATCTCCATATCCTGCTCCATGTAATAAAAGGCAAGCCACACAAGCGGATTAAACCAGTGCAGACACAACGCCAGATATGCAATTGGTTTCATCAGATAGTCTTTTCGCCGGATATGCATTTTTTCATGTTCCATAATCATTTTTGCCTGCACCCGGTCAAGTCCTTTGGGCAGATATATCACCGGTTTCACAGGCACCGTCAACAATGCAGGTCTTAATGCTCCTGCCACAAAAGGCGTTTTTATCCTGTCTGACATTACCACCGTAAAACCATTGTTTTCCGTTTCCTCTTCACATACATTGTTTGTGCCATATTTTTTTAACCTCAGTGTAAAAATAAAATAACTGGCTACGCCATACACAATCAGCAAAATTACGCCAATTTCCCATATTACGGTTATCCCTGTCCAAATGCCCCCTGCTTTTTTAAAAAATCCGTTCACTTTTTGGAGAGAGTATTCTTTTCCCTTATACCAGACATTTTCGGCGCCTTCCGTATCATTAATCCTTTCTAAATCATAAGAATTGTATACCTCATACAACTCCTTAAACCCCTTTAATCTGCCATCATCGTTTTCCCATACAAAAGTTTTGCTGTCGCCAATTTCCACCAGCTTTTCGGCAGGAATAAGCCCCCAATCCGTATGCAGGGCAATAGGACACAAAAGGCGCAGGAATGCCGCCAGCCATAAAACATAGGAAAAAATCCTTGGTGCAGGCTTTAGAAAAAACCTTAACAACAAAACTGCCAAAATAACAATTGATGCTGTATAACTCATATTTAGTATTATTACAAATATTCTGCTCATTTTTATACCAATGCCTTTCCCGCTTGTGCGGACATTTCTCCATTACTCAGTTTCTTCCTGATATTCGTTAATAAACCGCTGCATCTCTTCCACTTCTTTTGAAGATAACTTTCTTCCCCCACAAAATGCAGTAAGAAACCTGGGCAGTGAGCCCGCAAACACATCCTCCACGTACTTCCGGCTTTGCATTCCATAAAATTCTTCCCGGCTCATCCTTGCTGTTACAGTTGTATTTTCATTTTGAAAAATCCCTTTTTGGCACAGCTTTTTTAATACGGTGTATGTAGTTGATTTCTTCCAGTTCATTTCCTTTTCACATACTTTTACCAACTCCGACGAACTGATGGGTTCATGTGCCCATATGATTTCGGCAAATTTTTCTTCTGCTTCCGCAAGTTTGTAATTTCCCATTTTTCTTTCCTCCTCCTGCTATTTTCCATACTTTAGTACAATGCTTGTTTTATATTCAGTCTATTTAAAATAGACCTGCTAATAGTAGTCTATTTCCTATAGACTATTTTGTCAATTCATAATTACTTAAAATAACGGATACAGGATTTGCCACCCATCCTTATGCTAACAACGGGCAGCACGCTACGCGAACTGCCCTTATGTTAAAAAAATGCATGAAAAGGCATCTTACAGCCTTTCCATGCATCTCTCATTTAAACTATATTCTCAACTTTTCTAACTGAAAATCTTATAAGTATTTTTTAAGTACATCTACCTTGTCAAGCTTTTCCCAAGGAAGATCAAGGTCGTTGCGTCCAAAATGTCCGTAAGCTGCAGTCTGCTTGTAAATAGGGCGGCGCAGATCAAGCATTTTGATAATTCCTGCAGGACGAAGGTCAAAATTCTCTCTAACCACATCCACCAGCTTTTCATCAGAAATCCTGCCTGTTCCAAAGGTATCTATCATAATGGAAGTAGGCTGTGCAACACCGATAGCGTAGGAAAGTTGAATTTCACATTTATCAGCAAGTCCTGCTGCAACAATGTTCTTTGCAACATAACGTGCTGCATAAGCAGCGCTTCTGTCAACCTTGGTACAGTCCTTTCCTGAAAAAGCTCCACCACCATGACGTGCATATCCACCATAAGTGTCTACAATGATTTTACGTCCAGTAAGTCCTGCATCCCCGTGAGGTCCGCCAATTACAAAACGTCCGGTAGGGTTGATAAAATACTTGGTATTTTCATCCAAAAGCTCCTTGGGAAGGATGGGATCAAAGACATATTTCTTGATGTCTTCATGAATCTGCTCTTGTGTCACATCATCATCATGCTGGGTAGATAAAACAACTGCCTCCAAACGGATCGGCTTTCCAGCTTCATCATATTCTACGGAAACCTGGCTCTTTCCATCCGGTCTTAAGTATTTTAATGTACCATCCTTACGAACCTTTGTAAGCTGGAGTGCCAGTTTATGTGCAAGTGAAATAGAATAAGGCATATATTCTTCTGTTTCGTTGGTAGCATAGCCAAACATCATGCCCTGATCGCCTGCACCGATTGCTTCGATCTGTGCATCGGACATTTTGCTCTCTGCTTCTTCCTTCTTTGCTTCTAACGCCTTGTCAACCCCCATTGCAATGTCCGCAGACTGTTCGTCGATTGCAACCAGTACAGCACAAGTATTTCCATCAAAACCATATTCTGACTTGGTATAACCGATTTCTTTAACGGTATCGCGCACTACTTTCTGAATATCAACATAGGCATTTGTGGTAATTTCACCTGTTACAAGTACAAATCCTGTACAGGTAGCAGTCTCACATGCCACGCGGCTCATGGGATCGCTTTCCATGCACGCATCGAGAATAGCGTCTGAAATGGCATCGCAGACCTTGTCTGGATGTCCTTCTGTTACTGATTCGGAAGTAAATAATCTTTTTTCCATTTTCTTTCTCCTTTTCGTTTAAATTAGAATTAACAACGGATAACAGGATTTTCCAGCTATCCTTACGTTAAAAAATCCGCTTATTTAGATTAAATAAGCGGATCCGATGATCGATAATCAAATCCTCTTATTGTTCGATTTGCCAGTTGGCTCCTTGCTCGCTCAGGTAGGCACCTTCCATTATGGGGTTGCCGTGGCTTCTCAGGTCCTATGTACCTCCACCACTCTGAATAAGAGATTCTGCACAATATTGAATTTTCATATCTTATCTGTACATAGATTACACCATCTATACTGTTTTGTCAATGTAGTTCAAAAAATTTATAATTTAAACCTGGTCATTTCCTGTTCCATTTCTTTAGAAACCATTGATAAATCATCTATACGTTTTGCCACATTTTTAATTCCCCGCAATTGTTCCTCTAAAGAATCCGCAACCTTTTCTGCCAGCCCTGCCGTGTCTGTAGAAATATCCTGAATACGCTCTACGGCACTCACTACAGACCGGTCACATTGATACATCTCCTCTATCAGTTCTTCCATACCGTTTACAGATTCCTTCGTCTTTTCTACGCACTATCCAACATCGTCTGTATAAACCACCAGCGGGTAGACCGGTCTGCAAGCTCCCCGGAAGATCTGCCGGTCTGCATTCCGTCTCTTCCCTGAATGTAAAGCAGCTCCAGATATGGATTTCGCTTTACACAATCCTCCAGGATCGGCGTCTGTACATTAGTGTCCATTGTCAAAATACTTGGATTTACAGACAATTCCTCAGTAATTCCATATGCGCCATCTAAAAAAGTCGCAATCTCACCGGATACCAGTTGGGATTTATCCTGACTCCTTAAATAGATTTCACTTTCATATGATTTCATAAAAATAAATGTTACAATTCCCGTCAAGCAAACCGCTAAAGCACATACAATTGCTATCATAGGTAAAAGAAGCTGTTTAAATATACTTGTTTTTTTCATTTGCATCCTCTCCCGCATGCCACAGGCGCTGCCTGAAGCTGCCTGCTTATATTGTCTATTATATATTTTACAGGACTTAAGTACTTGCAGCAACCTAAACCAGTAAATTTCTTTCCCTTCTCATTTGCTTGCTTTTTTCCCCTTCACTGATATAATTAAATTATAAAACCAGTATTTTCCATATTACTTTATTGACAGGAGAGCTTGTATGAAGCGAATCGATACTGATAAGTTAATCCCCGGCATGATCACTGCTGAGGACGTTTACAACTATAATAACCAGCTTATTTTACCAAAGGGAATTATCTTAAACGACCGCACCATCACCAAGCTTGCCTTTTATTCTATTTTATCTGTCAGAGTTGATGACCAGGTTCCCGATACCTCTTTAGACAAAGCATCCTACGATCTTTCCTACTCGGAAAAGATCAGAATGAGTCCTGATTTTGTACAATTCCGCAAAGAATTTGAAGAAGATGTAAACAACTTTAAGTCGGTAATGAATGATGTGGTTGAAAAAGGCACGCCTCTTGACGTGGATAAGCTGATGAATCACACTTTAAATATCCTGGATATTACAGCAACTCATCCTAACGTATTTGACATGCTTCACTGTATGAAAGAATATGATGATGCAACTTATGTACATAGCATGAATGTAGCCCTTATCTGCAATATTTTTGCACGATGGATGCGTATGAATGAGAGCGAAATCTGCATGGCCACCGTAAGCGGTCTGCTTCACGATATTGGAAAAACAAAGATTCCTGACAACATTATCAAAAAGCCTGGTAAGCTTACTGATTCGGAATACACCCTGGTACAAACCCACCCCCAGGAAGGCTACCGCATTTTACAGTCTTCCCAGCTTGATCCGGAGGTTTTAAACGCAGTGTTAATGCACCACGAACGCTGCGACGGCACCGGCTACCCTTCTCATTTAACAGGTCAGGAAATTGGTAAGTATGCAAAAATGGTTTCCATTGCAGATGTTTATGATGCTATGACCAGTGCCCGTATTTACCGCGGACCTTTGTGTCCGTTTAAGGCAATTGCCCTTTTCGAAAGCGAAGGCCTTCAAAAATATGATGCCCACTGTATTCTTACTTTCCTTGAAAATGTGGTAAATACCTACTTATTAAATGAAGTCCGTTTAAGCAACGGGCTTACCGGTCATATTGTATTTGTCAACAGAAATAAACTTTCGGCTCCTACAGTGCAGACAGATCATGGTTTTATAGATCTAAGCATCCGTCCTGATATCACCATAGAAGCCCTGATTTAGTTTGTCGGAAATTACTCTGTTGTTGATACTACCGTTTTAAATAAAGCGTGTTCTTCTAAGACTTCCTGAAAACTTTTGCTGTTTCCGTTTCCGGGAACTCCATAACCTTTCAATTCATCCATATACTGGTCATAATCACAAATATAAATAAATACCTTTGAAATATCATGTCCTTCGATTGCCAGTTCGTCAGCATTACCGCCTCCACTTTCTATTTTATTTCCGTTTGCATCCAAGGCAACTGCAAATGTCATCATACCCACAGGTTCTATTGTATTTAGAGTCATTTCAACAGATGAAATTTCCAAACTTTCCAATCCGATTCCCTGTGCGTTGGTTTCATTTACCTGAATCACCTTTGCATTGCTGTCTTTCTTTGTAATGTTCAAATCATATTTCCATGTTCCATCCTGCCACCAATTTTCATATGAATTAGGAAACTGATACCATTCATCAGGCAGAGATTTCATGTATATTTCCCATTCTTCATCTGTCATCTCTTCCTGCTCCTGCACGTCGTTCATCTCCTCGGGCATTGTAGGATTTGCTAAATATCCCACCACTTTCGAAATATCAAGCTCCATGGAAAAAGTTTCGGGTATCTGATACTGGTCTATATACTCAGAATAATTTTCCATTGTAAGCGCAAGCTCTTCTCCCCTGTCCTGTGCCTGCCTGTATGCCTCCTGATATTTACGGTCATCCTTATCAATTTCCGAATAATCAATTCTCATAATACCTATAAAGGTATGTGCATCCTCAAATTTTCCCTCTACTGTTCTGTAAGAATTAATTTCATCAGCACGGAAGGAATAATTTTCAAGTGTCTTAATTCTCAGATGTTGAGAACCGTCCGGATTCACCTGCAGCTCCGGAAATCCCTGTTCATTTTCAATACACATTCCTACATAAACTGCCTGATTGGACGCATACTGCTCCGTAAGTGAAATTGTAATTCCATTATCTGTTTTTTGATACAAAGCCTCCTGCGTCTTAACGTCCAAACCTTCCTGCGTTTTCATATCCAGGGCCTCCTGCGTATACAATTCCGTCACCTCTTCCTCTGGCAGTCTGCCAAAGGAAAAGAACTCTGCCACTTTAGCAAACAGTCCGCCAATCACAGGAATTTCCATTGCCATAACAGGATTCATTACACAAAATGTAAAGGTAAGAACCAACACTGCTGCCACACTGCTAATGCCTATTCCAATCCCTTTTAAAATACTTTTATGTTTCCGTTTCTTTTTGTTTATTTTATTTTCAGTACTTCTTATCATCTTATAAGCTTCCTCCATTTTCGCATCAATAATGCTGCTGCTTTTTAAATCTGCCCCCAACACCCTTTGCAAATCTTTTTCCGAAAAATAATTCTGCATTTCGTCTCCTCCTATTCCTGAAGCAGACTCATGCGAAGCTGTTCCTTGCCTCTATGAATCCTGCTTTTAACGGTGTTTTCTTTCAAACTTAAAACTTCAGCTATTTCTTTCGTGGTAAACTGCTCTCCAAAATATAGCTGAAAAATAGGCCTGCTATCCTCTGGAAGGCTCATAAGCATCTCTTTAAACTCCACATCTGCCCTTCCGGTATCATAGCCTTCAATTTCCACATTTTCCTTAAGCGTCACACTCTTTTTGTTTCTCCGGTAGGTTCTGGTACAGTTATTAATCAGTATTCTCATTACCCAGGTTTTAAAATATTCTGCTTTTCTAAGCGTGCCAATGTGCTCAAATGCATCTAAAATGGTATCCTGTATTGCATCGGCCACATCCTCGTCATTTCCCAGATAGCCAAATGCGATCCGTCTAAAGGACATTTTGCATTCTTCCATCAGCGATATAAACGCTTCCGCATCTCCACGCTGTGCCCTCTTCACTAATGTATTCATTTTCAGATTTTCCTCCAAACCAATCTTTACTTCTCACCGCGGCGTTTCCATTTGTTTGTTTCTGTCTATTAGATGAACTATGCACTCTTTTAGTTGCCTGAATAAAAAATTTTTTTAAAAAATAATCCGGACTTTTCCTTTTGGAAATAAGTCCGGACTATCCTCTAAGTTCAATATTCATATTTTTGCTTTGTTCAGCCTGTTTTTAAACGGAATTTCTGAAGTTCTCTTTCGGAATTTACTTTTTCAATCTGTGCTCCAAGATTCTGAAGTTTAATATGAAAATCTTCATAACCTCTTTCAATAAACTTAATATCATCGATCACTGTGGTGCCTTCCGCTGACAAACCTGCAATCACCAATGCGGCGCCTGCACGAAGATCCGGTGCACTGATGCTGGCACCAGTGTACTTACTCACACCATCAATTATGGCAGTATTTCCTTCCACTTTAATGCTTGCTCCCATTCGGGTAAGCTCATCCACATATTTAAAACGGTTTTCGAATATACTTTCCGTAACAATGCTGGTTCCCTTTGATAAACCTAGGGCTACCGTAATCTGTGGCTGCATATCCGTAGGAAAGCCCGGATAGGGAAGCGTCTTCACATGGGTATGGGTAAGAGGTTTTGCTGCAACCACTCTGACCGCATCATCCGACTCTTCCACCTCACAGCCTATCTCCGTCAGCTTGGCGCTGATTGACTCTAAATGTTTAGGGATCACATTCTTAACCATTACGTCCCCTTTAGTCACTGCTGCTGCAAACATAAAGGTTCCAGCTTCAATCTGATCAGGAATAATGGCATATTCTGTTCCATGAAGCTTTGGTACACCTTTGATTCTGATCACATCAGTTCCTGCACCTCTGATCACAGCTCCCATGCTGTTTAAGAAGTTTGCAACGTCTACCACATGAGGTTCCTTGGCCGCATTTTCAATAATTGTTTGTCCTTCTGCCATAGATGCTGCCAGCATAACGTCTATGGTTGCACCCACGGTCACCACATCCATATATATATGGCTTCCTTTCAACCTTTCCGCTTCTGCTATAATAAGGCCATGTTCTATCCGCACATCAGCCCCTAAAGCACGAAACCCCTTAATATGCTGATCAATCGGCCTTAACCCTATATTACAGCCTCCCGGCAAAGTAACCTGGGCTTTCTTATACTTTCCTAACAACGCTCCCAAAAGATAGTAGGAGGCCCGTATCTTTTTAATAAAGTCGTCTTCTATAACCAGACTTTTAATTGCTTTTCCACACATTTTTACTGTGTGCCTGTCAGACCGTTCCACAATGCCTCCAATGCTTTCAATTGCCTGCATCATAACATTAGTGTCCCGAACATCCGGCACATTTTCTATCACCACAGTGTCATCCGTCATAATAGAAGCAGCTAAAATAGCAAGTGCAGCATTTTTTGCACCGCCAATTTCCACTTCACCTACCAGCGGATTTCCACCTTTTATTGCATACTGTTCCATAGTATACCTCTATAATTAAAATCGAATTCTCCTGAGCACAATTACAATATTCTTTCACACCCAAAGCATGGGCAATGATTTCTCATAACGTCCATTATAACATATTGTGACTATTTGTAAATATCAAACATCAGTTCATATATTCCAGAGGATTTACCTGTGAACCGTTAATCAACATTTCAAAATGCAAATGCGGTCCTGTACTTACTCCGGTATTTCCACTTAAAGCAATTTTCTGTCCCTGGGTTACTGTCTGTCCCACAGATACCAAAACTTTACTTAAATGACCATACCTTGTCTGCCTTCCATCCGGATGATTAATATAAACCACATATCCATAACCGCTTCCCCAGCCGGCTCTTGCCACTGTACCACCGCAGGATGCATAAACTGCGGTTCCGGTGGGAGTCGCCCAGTCAATGCCCTTGTGATAAGTGCTTGCCCCTCTGGTAGGGCGGCTTCTTCTTCCAAAAGAAGAACTTAATCGTCCACCTGAAATAGGCTTGATATATGTGGGCGGTATTTTAGTACCCCGCTCAACGATTTTAGGAACTGCCTGATAGGTAATTTCCTCTTTAATAATCTCTGTTGATATTTCCTTGTCATTTTCAAAATTTACTACAGCAATTACCTTCCTGTGCCCGGCAGAAGGTTCCTGCAGTGTTTTCATCTCTGTTGTATACCAGTCATCATTATCAACATAAATAACTTCTTCTTCATAGTCCTCTTCGTAATACATTTCTTCCTGACGCATTACTGCCAGTTTAGGCTCCGGCACGGTAATGATAAGTTCATCCCCCACCCTGATCATGGATCTTTCATCTTCCAGAGACTCATTCATCTCGATCAGCTTGTCCATAGGAATATTGGTTTTGATAGCGATTTCAGAAAGAGTGTCTCCGGCTACTACCTCATATACATCACTCTTTTCCTCATCCTGTGTCACTTCCCGGATCGCCGCATCCAGTTTTGTCAGCTTATCCTCCTTAAGATAAGCCTCCACAACTTCTATGGTGTCCCCATATTCCATAGAAATCAGCCCCAGATCATAATCCTCAAAATCCTTTTCGCCAGTGGGTTCCACATCCTCAAAAATATTGGTAAGCTCCGCATGAATACCCGCTTCCATATTAACTGCTTCCTGTGCTTCTTCTATTACTTCTTCATTTGTCAAAATGTTGGTTGTAAGAACCGGAAGTTCTCTGGATGAGTCAAACTGCAGCTCTACCTTAT
Organism: Lachnospiraceae bacterium 10-1; assembly: GCA_000403495.2. Classification (GTDB taxonomy): domain Bacteria; phylum Bacillota; class Clostridia; order Lachnospirales; family Lachnospiraceae; genus Suilimivivens. Next base: position 805,847 of record KE159810.1, read on the forward strand.
AGTTTCCTTCGCTGTCATATTTATCCAGGGCCGCCTGCAGAAGACTTATCACATCGTTTTCACTGGGAAGATTTACCATATATTCATTGATTTTAACCACATAAGACCTGTGAAGGGTTTCCTTTACGTCTGCGGAAAGAACCTGTACCATCTGATCAATGATACTATCAGGCGTATCCACCTTGCCCCAAAGTACTTCCTTCCCCTGCATTTCCAGATTGCTTTCCACCAGCACAAGTTCTTCGCTTTTTTGTGCAACCTGCCGCCTTGCTTCCAGCACAAAGCTTTCTGCTTCCTCCGGCCTGGAAACTACTCCCACTTCTCTGCCATTTAAAATCACTGTGAACATATTATTACCCGTTTTTTCAAAGGGTACAAATGAAGGCAGAAAAAATATACTGACAAATACTGCCAGCACTGCAATTTTAATATTTCGTATTTTTAATCGTTTATAATAACTGGTAAAAAATTTCATTTATCTTCAAACTCCAACAATATTTATTTAAATTGTAACAATTTCGTAATGATTTTATTCTATCAGTTCTTATTTTAATTGTAAAGTTTTTCTGTTATCATGAATTTCAGAGAGTGGAAGATAAATGGAGGAAACCCTGATTTGAGCGCCGCTAAAGCGGCAGATGGGAGAAAAATGGAAAAAATTATATTTCATATAGATGTAAATTCTGCCTATTTAAGCTGGAGTTCTTTAAAACGGCTTGAAAACGGCGACACTGTTGATTTAAGAACAATTCCTTCTATTGTGGGCGGCGATATGCAGCGGCGGCATGGGGTTGTTCTAGCCAAGTCCATCTCTGCAAAAAAATATGGCATTACTACCGGTGAACCGATTGTAAATGCCCTGCGTAAATGCCCTTCACTGGTGATTGAGGCGCCTGACCATACTCTTTATCATCAAAAAAGCCTTGCCCTTATGGATTTTCTTTCCGGCATCTGCCCCGACATAGAGCAGCTTAGTGTGGATGAATGCTTTATGGATTTCACCTCTATTAAAAGCAGGTTTCCTTCTCCTGAAAAAGCTGCGCACATTATCAAAGATCAAATTCGTGAACGCTTTGGCTTCACTGTCAATATCGGTATTTCCGATAAAAAAGTCCTTGCAAAAATGGCTTCGGATTTTAAAAAGCCGGATATGGTGCACACCCTTTATACCTGGGAAATTCAAAAAAAGATGTGGCCGCTTCCAGTTTCTTCCTTATATATGTGTGGAAAATCCAGCACAGCAGCATTAGAAAAGCTGGAAATCCGCACCATAGGTGATCTGGCAAAGGCGGATCAGGCTATCATTGCTTCCCATTTAAAAAGTCACGGGCTTCTCTTGTGGAATTATGCAAACGGCCATGATGACTCCGGCGTAGTTTCTGTTCCTGTGGAGGCAAAGGGAATTGGTAATTCCACAACTCTTTCAAAAGATGCGGATAACCGCAGTGAAGCGCTGCATGTCCTTTTATCCTTATCGGACAGCGTTTCTACGCGTCTTAGAAAATCCGGACAGCTTGCAGGCATGATCAGCGTGGAAATTAAATACAGCGACTTTCAAAGTGTCTCCCACCAGTGTTCCCTTCCTGATCCCTCTAACACCTCGCAAATCATTTATCAAACTTCCTGCCGGTTGTTTGATGAATTGTGGAATGGTTCTCCCATCCGGCTTTTAGGCATACGCTCATCTAAGCTGACAGATATTTCCGAGCCCTCCCAGCTTTCTTTATTTGATCTGCAGATGGAAGGCTTTTCTTCTCCTTTGCCGGGTGCAGTGCAAAAACAACAGCAGCCCCTTTCCCCCTCTAAGGAAAAACTGGCTGCTCTTGACAAATCATTAGACAAAATACGTGAAAAATATGGAGATTCCGCAGTGATACGCGGCAGTCTTCTTTCCGGCCGCTCCGATACTTAGCGTTTCTTTACACTGTAGCCAAAGGTTCCAAGCTTTTCTCCCAGAGTAAAATAGCTGCCATGAGAATAGGCAATGGGATCTGCGTTTTCAAATAAAAATCGACCCTTTTCATCCATATAGGTTTCATCTGCGTGAACAGCAACGACTTCAGCCACATACATATCATGGGTTCCCAGCCGCAGCGTCTGTTTCACACAGCATTCAATATTAACAGGACTTTCCTTGATAAGAGGAGCCTTTACTATATCTGCCGGTAAAGTGCTTAAATTCATATCCTTAAATTTATCCGTATCTCTTCCACTTTTCACGCCGCAGTAATCTACTGCATAGGTTAAATTTCTGGTGGTCAGATTGATTACAAATTCTCCGGTTTCCTCTATCATTTGATGAGAATACCTTTCCGGACGCACTGAAATAGAAACCATAGGCGGATCACTACATACGGTTCCTGTCCATGCAACGGTAAAAACATTGGCATTCCCCTGCTTATCGGCTGCCGTAATCAGTACTGCGGGCACCGGATACAGCATGTTTCCGGGTTTCCAGCTTTGTCTGCTCATACCTTTTCTCCTAAAATAATCCTAAAATCCTTGCAATGGTAATTGCAATATTTGCAATTGAAATCATCATAGTAACAACAACAAAAGGGAATAATACTTTACTGCTCTTTGTAAATTTCTCCTGTTCGTCCTTAAGCTCTGCCGTCTGCTTTCCCAATTCCTCTATCATAGCTGCCTGAACATTACGGTATACCTTTACATTATCTGTATGTAAAAAGTCTTCCATACTCTTAAACTGCTCCTCCAGCTTGGTACGCAGTCCCGACATATTTTCAGTGATCTGCTCCAGATTATCAGAATTTTCTTTGATTTCTGCTATTTTTGCAAGACTTTCATTTAAGGTCTGATTAATTCCTGCAATTGACAGATCTGATGTTTCTTTGATTTTTGATACAGAAACTGCTTCTACCTCACCTGCCGTATGGCCTAATTTTTCATTTGCCTTATCCGCCAATTCCTGTACGCCCTGAGCACTTTCTATGTTTTTCAAATTCAGTTTACGCATTTCCTGAATACAGTCATCATACTTTTCCATTTGATTCTTAAATAAAGTAAGCTGCTTTTCAAGATTTTCGAGGGCTGCTGCGTCGGCAGCCGCATTTGCACGAATGATTTCCTGTGAATTTAATTTCTGAGAAATCTTGTCCATAAAATTATCCATCGTTTCCTCCATTCCGAAGCGATTACACACCTGCATATATCTGCATATATCTTAACACTTTTAACGAATATTTACAATAAATGACTTTTTTCTCTCCATTGTGCAATCTGCATAAATTTTCCTTTTATTTTTTTCTATCATTGTAATAATTAACGATAATTTCATATCGTGTTCATACTTTATTCATAATTCTGAGGTATATTATATTTATAGCAAAAGCAAACACGTAATGAAATTCATTACACACATAGATAAATTTTTTCATAATAGCCCAGGCGCAGAAATGTGTCTGGGCACTCCTCATTTCAGGAAAATTTACATATTTTTTAATATAAACATCATTTTTCCTTTCATATATCCACAGACAGATCAAACAGTTAAGGTTATATAACAAAAACAGATGGATCTATTCCATCTGTTTTCTAACTTGTCAAAGCTTATAAATGCTTTTATTCTTTCTTCCCGGTAATCTTAAGAACCTCCTCATTAAGTGAAAGCATTTTAATGTCAAGTTCTGAAACCATTTTTGCACATGCAATTAACTCTTCCTTAATATATGCAGGTGCATTGCCTTCAAACTTATAATGAATCTTATGCTCCAAACTGGCCCAGAAATCCATGGCAACTGTGCGAATCTGAATTTCCACCTTAGTATCCACAATCCTGTCAGATAAATATACGGGTACCGTAACCAGCATATGATAGCTCTTGTACCCGCTTGCTTTCGGATTAACAATGTAATCCTTAACAGAAATCACCTTAATATCACTTTGATTGCTGATCATTTCCGCTATTCTGTAAATATCTGATGTAAAAGAACAAATCACGCGAATGCCTGCAATGTCATTCACATACTGAACCATATTCTGGATCGTTGATTCATATCCATGTTTTTTTAATTTTTTAACAATACTTTCTGAAGTTTTAATTCTTGACTTAATGTGTTCGATAGGATTATACCTATGTACATGCTGAAATTCATCATTTAGTATTTCCAGTTTAGTCGATATCTGCTTAAGTGCAGAATTATAAATTAGTATGACTTCCTTCCAGCTATCCACATCACTGTCACGCTCAACTCTAAGTTCCATTGAAATTCCCGCCTTACTTGTGTAATAATATGCATACCAAATGTACTTTTATATATACACTTTTTCCCCTTTTCTTTATGTTCATTCTATCATACTTTTGCATAATAATGTATATTATAAACAATTATTTAATTGTTTTTTAAGTTTTGTTGTGAATTTATTACTGCTTTTTCTTCCTCCATATGCTATGATTAAAAAAATGTCAGAAAATGTATTTTAGTAATATATATTCAGGAGAATTATCAATGTTCAGGATGTGGGCAAAAGTTTTTAAAGACAATCATTTATTAAAAGATACCGTCATTTGCAATGAAAGCGGGGATACCCGCACTCATAAGGTTTTTCAGGCACTGGATGAAATCTGTTATGAATTTGACTTAGGGAAGCCAATCTGGCTGGATGCCACAATTGCAGAGTTTAAACGCCATGCCAAGGCACGGTTTACACAGGATAATTTTATAGAGCAGATTGAGTTTGATTACCTTGAGATTCATGTAATTGAAGAGGACTAAAGCAAATAAAATATTTCAAATCACCATAACCAAAGTGCCGACTCCTATTAAAATGCAGCCGATCAGAGATTTTACCGTAAATTCTTCATGCAGGAATACAAAAGCCAGCACCAGTGTAATAACCACACTTAATTTATCAATGGGCACTACTTTAGATGCTTCACCGATTTGCAGCGCCTTATAATAGCAAAGCCATGATCCGCCTGTTGCCAATCCGGATAAAATCAGAAACAGCCAGCTTTTCCTGCTTATTTCCCAAATACCATTTTGGGCATGGGTTAAAAATACCATTCCCCATGCTAAAGCCACCACTACTACAGTTCTGATGGCAGTTGCCAGGTTTGAGTTAACTCCTTCAATTCCCACTTTAGCCAATATAGATGTGAGTGCTGCAAAAATTGCAGATAATAATGCAAATAAAAACCACATAAAATCCTTCCTCGAATAGAGCGTCTTCCAGCCCCGCAAAATGATTGATCTATTATAAGAACATAGCACAATTGCCTTAATATTTCAATCAGCTTATTCTTCTTCACTCTGCTTAATGCTTATTCTGTTGTACAATTCATCTACTGTCTTTTCCATTAAGTATTCTATTTTAATCATTTTTCTATAATATTACTTCTTAAAAATTATGAATAATTTATTTGACACCTGAAATAATATGTAGTAGTATTACAATATATTTAACATAGTTTTAAAAACTATATCTTGAAGTTTTGCAATAAAAGGAGGCTTTTCTATGCAGATTACAATACGTGAACCTGGAAGTGCGCTTACCCACTTTATCGGTATGATGATGGCAGTTTTTGCTGCTGCACCTTTACTCATAAAAGCCGGCGTCTCATCCGGCAAAAATACCCTGATAGCACTAAGCATTTTTTGTATCAGCATGATTCTTTTATATGGAGCAAGCGCCACTTACCACTCGCTGAACATCAGTGGAAAAGTGCTGCGGGTTTTCCGTAAACTGGATCATATGATGATCTTTGTGCTGATTGCAGGCTCCTATACACCGGTATGTCTGATTGTTTTAGGTGGAAACCTGGGCTATACCCTGCTTGCAGTTGTATGGGGAATTGCAATTTTCGGCATGGCGCTGAAAGCCTTTTGGATCACTTGTCCTAAATGGTTTTCCTCAATAATTTATATTGCAATGGGCTGGGTATGCGTCGCAGTATTTGGACCTTTATGGAACATTCTTCCCCATGCCGCCTTCGGCTGGCTTTTAGCAGGAGGTATTATCTACACCATTGGCGGCGTTGTATATGCCTTAAAACTCCCTTTATTCAATGCAAAACATGAATTTTTTGGTTCCCATGAAATTTTTCACCTGTTTGTCATGGGAGGAAGCATCTGCCACTTTATCTTTATGTATCTGTATGTGGCATAAAATCGGGTATTCTAAATACACTCTCCCAACTCTTTGCAAGAGCCTCTCTTGCAAAGGGCTTTTCATCCTACACGAGGGGAAGGGCAAGCTTCACGGTATGTCCTTCCTCTTTTATTTGAAAGCTGCCCTTATGGGCCAGCACAATCTGTTTTACAATTCTAAGCCCCATAACATGCGGTTTTTCTTTCACTCTTTGCCCCTCTATTGTCCCATCAAAAATTTTGTCAAAACCACTTTCCCCTTCAAGAATTTCTATCACTTCCTTTGGAATTCCACATCCGTCATCTGTTACCTGCAAAACACAACTGTTCCCTTCTATGCTGCCTGCAATCACAATTTTGCAACCTTTCGGATTGTGAAGGAAGCTGTTATTTAGCAAATTGCCAACAGCCCTTGCAATTAATTTTTCGTCCCCCTGCAGTACTGTGCCTTCCAAACAGTCATCTATTTCAAGAGCCAGTTCAAATTGTTCTTTTATACCCTCATTGATTTTTTCTGCTGCCAGCCTTCTTAAGAGCGCCGCCGGATAAAAATCCGCTATTCTTAAAGGCTGCATGTTATATTCCAGCTTTGAGGTTAAGTTTAAATCTTCAATCAACTGCTTAATCTTAAGGCTTTGGTTTTTAATGGCTGCTGCCCGTTCTCTGTCTTCTATACATAAGTCTTTTTTGTTTTCCAGTTCATCTGCATATCCTATAATAACAGAAAGCGGGGTTCGTATATCATGGGAAACACCTGCAATCCATTCAGTCCGTGCCTCATCCCTCTTATTTAATGCTTTTCTTTGCTGTTCCAGAAGGTTGGAAGTGCGGTTAACCTGCGCTGTAAGCTGAGCAGTCACTCCTTTTTCAGAAAGTTCTACCCTATGATTGGATGACAATTCAAAATTTCCCTTTGTAAGCGGCAGCAAGGATTTGTAATATCGAAATCCTAAAAAAAGAATCGCACAAATAACCACCAGTAAATTTACTCCCAGTGCAATTCTAAAGTACTTCCCTAAATTGCGCATGAACCCTTCTGGGAACTCTACCGGATATTTCCATATAATGCCTTTTTCCCTTCCTGCCACCAAAAGTCCTTTTTCCGTATTTAATACCCTGACCGGATAATCATTCAAATACCACCTGCTGAAAGCTGCAATCTCACCGGCTGTATAATGAGTTTTAAACCCCTCCGGAAGGTTCCATCCATAGCGCAATTCTCCCTGGTCATTTAACACCATCAGAAAAAGAAAGCCGCCTTCTGATAAGTATTCTTCTCCTTCCTGATTCAGGCTCAGTTCCCCATTTGTTTCTTCCAACCCCATATATTCCAGCTTGCCGATTCCATAACTGGAAATCGGGCGCTCAATCATATACAAATCTCCCATTACCCATAAGAAAATGCCCACATTGGCCATAAGTAACAGTAAAATAATTCCCCATGTAGAAACCACATATTTTCCATATATTTTAAGCAGATCTTTCATATTTAATCTCCATTTTAACCTATTGTACCAATTTGTAGCCCAGCCCCCGCACAGTTAAAAGTACCTTAGGCTTTGAAGGATTTTCTTCTATTTTTTCTCTAAGTCTTCTGATATGCACCATAATCGTATTTTCATAACCAAAATAATTGTCCTGCCACACTGCCTGGCATAGTTGATCAAAAGTGACTATATTCCCTTTATTTTCCCATAATTTTTTGAGAATCAAAAGTTCTTTTGCTGTTAAGGGGATTTCTTCTCCTCTTTCATTCCATTTTACGATTCCACTTTTGAAATTCACTATGCACTTCCCCAGAATAATCTCTTCCGTTTCTTTTTCTTCCATCATTTTTGAAGAATATGTTCTTTTTAAAATCGCGCTGACTCGTAAGGCAAGCTCTTTGGGCAGAAAAGGCTTTACCATATAATCATCTGCGCCAAGCCCCAGCCCTAACAACCGATCGCTGTCTTCATCTCTTGCTGACAAAAATAATACCGGCACATCTGAAACCGTTCTTATTCTCTGCATCAGTAAAAATCCGTCTCCATCCGGCAGATTAACGTCAAGAATCACAAGATGAGGTTCTTTATGTAAAAAATACTCTTCCGTCTCTTTTACGCAAAAAGTCATATCTATATTGGAAAATCCTTCTCTCCGCAAGATTCCGTCTACCATCTTGCAAAGTTCTTTGTTATCATCCACAATCAGCAGTGTGCCATCATATATGTGTTTCATTTATGCCTCCATATCAAAATCATTTCTATTTGTTAATTATATCATTACCTTCAAATGCTTCTTTGATTTAACTTCATTGTAATACAATTTGAAATCTATGTAAGCATATCCTGAAAAATTTAAGGTAAATGTAAGGCAGGCTTCATTTTCATGTAAGAATGGGAATGTATCCTTTTTATGCAAGGGTGAAATTGTTATATGCATCTCCAAGTAATAAAGAAAGGAATTAGATTTTTATGAAAAGTTATGGAAAAAACAAAAATTTTATTATTGAGACTCACAATCTTACAAAAAGCTATGGAAATACCGGCCACACCAAGTCCGTTGTTCATCAAGTGGATTTGGCAGTTCCCGAAGGATGTATTTATGGTTTTTTAGGACCAAATGGTGCCGGAAAAACTACTACCATGAAAATGCTTTTAGGCTTGATCAAACCTACGGAAGGAGACATATCTATTTTGGGAACCCCTCTTGTTTTATCAGGAAAAGGCGTTTCAAAGGAAAAAGACCGGCTGTCCATATTAAAAAAAACCGGTTCTTTAATTGAATCTCCTTCTTATTATGGACACCTGACCGGAAGAGAAAACCTGGAAATCATTTGTACATTAAAAAATATTCCCAAAAGTGAAATCAATGAAGTATTATCCATTGTCAGAATGGAAAATCAGCAAAATAAAAAAGCCGGCCACTATTCCCTTGGCATGAGGCAGCGTCTTGGCCTTGCCGGTGCTTTGCTTGGGCATCCTAAACTGCTTCTTCTGGATGAACCTACTAATGGCCTTGATCCCGCCGGAATTTGGGAAATGCGTGACCTGATCCGTTCCCTTCCGGAAAATTATCATATGACTGTTATGGTTTCCAGCCATCTTTTAAGCGAAATTGATCAGATAGCCGACTATGCAGGCATCATCAATAAAGGAGAATTAATTTTTCAGGACAGCCTTCTTCACCTGCATGAATACAGCAGACGTCAGTTAAGGCTCCGCACAGACAACAATAATCGTGCTTTATGTATCTTAAATGAAAATGATATTAACTGCACTTTACTTGAAAACTATCTTACATTTTCTGAAACAAATGATGAAAAGACTGCCTTTTTAATCTCTGCTTTGGTACGGGAAGGTATCGGAATTTTGCGGATTGAAGAATACCAAAAATCTCTGGAGGATATTTTCCTTCAACTTACAGGAAAGCAGGTGAGTTTGTAATGCGTTTATTTTTGACAGAATTTAGAAAAATACGACGTCGGCATATTGGTTTTTTATATGTAGGGGCATTGTTATTTACCTTTTTATGGATGGTATGGGCAATGAGCAGTATGAGCCTTGAAGAAATCGACAGCCAGGGATATTATTATCTTCTTTTTTCTATTCCGCTGATCAATGCCATTATACTGCCCACCATTTTAGCCTGTGTAGAAAGCAGAATCTGCGATATTGAGTTAAAAGGAAATACTTTGAAAATGCTTTGCACCATGCAGCCGCGCCACAGTATTTATCATGTTAAGCTGGCAGTTAGTTCATTGTATCTGCTGATCTTTTGCCTTGCAGAAACAGCAATGATCCCTTTTTTGTGCTGCTATTATCAGATCAGCCAGCCTATGCCCATAAAAAATATTGCTATTTTTTTGTTTTCCACTTATGCGGTCAGCCTGGTTTTAATCATACTCCAACAGTCTTTATCCTTATTGTCAGAAAACCAATTGTTTCCTTTGTTTTTTGGCGTGGGTGGAACCTTTGTAGGGCTTTTTTCATGGTTCTTCCCTAATCTTCCCATACGCTATATGCTTCCTTGGGGCTATTATTGTGTGGGAATATCCGTAAATATGCTTTACGATCAAACCACCCGTACCGTTACTTACCATACAATTCCTTTTCCAACAGAAATTTTTTTCTGCTTTCTCATCTTTGGCATTTTAATTTATCTGGTTGGAAAACACCGCTTTATGAAAAAGGAGGTTTAAGTCATGCTTCTTGCCTGTATGAAAAGTGAACAAATAAAATTACGCCGCTCATTTATCTGGATTGCCTTTGTGCTGATTCCCCTGATTCCTGCACTAATGGGAACCCAAAACTATCTAAACAACATCGAGTTGCTTAAGTCCGAATGGCTCTCTTTATGGACACAGGAAACTTTATTTTATTCAAACTTTTTCTTTGCCCCTTTAATTGCCATTTATTGCAGCTATCTATGGCGAATGGAAAATCAAAATAAAAACCGTTATATGCTGCTCACCCAGCCGGTTCCTGTACGAAATGTTTTTCTTGGGAAATTTATTACTATTTTAAAAATAACTTTTTTTACACAATTTTGGGTTTTTCTCCTTTTTCTAATCAGTGGAAAACTGGTTGATCTTCCAGGACTGCCGCCCGCGCAGACATTTGCCTATACCATAAGAGGACTTTTGGGCGGAGCAGCGATTGCAGCCTTACAGCTGTTAATCTCTATGATCGTCCGAAGCTTTGCGGCTCCTATTGCAATTGCTGTGGTAGGCAGCATCTCCGGGCTTATTGCTGCAAATTCAAAATATGGCCTTTATTATCCCTATTCCCTTATGATGCTGGGCATGAATGCCAATAAGTCGGATGATATGCTTTCTGGAAACAACCTGTCTTTTTTCCTTTTCTGCTTTTTTTATCTTGTACTGTTTTGCTGTATTGCCATATTTTTGTTAAAGCATCAGGATGTGAAAGGATAACATAAAGAACCGGATGTGTATACTACTGCACATCCGGTCTTTTATATTTACTTTTATTTTCTACCTGTCATTTTCTGCCAGAAGTATGGCCTGTTCCATCTCCTGATAAAATCAGTCTTCATATCCATTAGGATTATTGCTCTGCCATCTCCAGGAATCTTCGCACATCTCCTTGATTCCGTACTGTGCTTCCCATCCTAATTCTTTCCTGGCCTTTGACGCATCCGAATAGCAGGTTGCAATGTCTCCTGCACGTCTTTCCTTTATCGCATAAGGAATCTTTACTCCGGTAGCTGCTTCAAAGTTTTTAACAATATCCAAAACACTGTAGCCTGTTCCGGTTCCTAAATTGTAAATGCAAAGACCTGCTTTTTCCTCTATTTTCTTAAGCGCCTTCACATGTCCAACAGCCAAATCCACCACGTGAATGTAATCCCTTACGCCAGTTCCATCCGGTGTATCATAATCATTTCCAAATACACCTAATTCTTTTAATTTTCCAACTGCAACCTGTGTAATATAAGGCATTAAGTTGTTAGGAATTCCGTTAGGATTCTCACCGATGGTTCCACTTTTGTGCGCACCAATGGGATTAAAGTAACGAAGCAGAATTACATTCCATTCCGGATCAGCCTTCTGCATATCGGAGAGAACCTGCTCTAACATGGACTTAGTCCATCCATAAGGATTGGTACACTGCCCCTTTGGACATTCCTCAGTAATAGGAATAATTGCCGGATCTCCATAAACTGTTGCGGAAGAGGAAAAGATAATATTTTTTACTCCATGCTGACGCATTACATCTACCAGTGTTAATGTGCCTGCAATGTTATTCTCATAGTATTCCCAAGGCTTTTGTACGGATTCGCCAACTGCTTTTAATCCTGCAAAATGGATACAGGAATCAATTTTTTCCTTGTCAAAAATTTCATTTAATGCTTTCCTGTCCAAAATATCTGCCTTATAAAAAGTAACTGACTTTCCAGTAATTTTTTCAACCCTCTCGAGACTTTTTTCACTGGAATTGCTCAAATTATCTAATACTACAACTTCATAACCTGCATTTTGTAACTCTACCACCGTATGACTGCCGATATATCCGGCACCGCCTGTAACCAGTATTGCCATCTTCCCATCTCCTTTTAAATTTATTGTTTTATTGTTTAATCATTCCTTCTGATAAATTCATTTTAATCCCAAAAAACCACTATCCGCAAGACCAGAATGTTATTCAAACCTGTCGAAATGTTAACTACAGTTCAATCCCATTCTCCAAACAAAGTCTTCTTGCACTCTCCACCGAATCAACCCCCGTAGCATTTTTAATCGGCGCAAATTCTTTATTTCTCACCACTTCAAAAGGAATACAGCTGCCCATTTCCCGCACCATATCCAAAACCAGCTGTTCAAATTTATATCCGTTAGGAGACTTGGGCTTTATCTTTTCTCCATTTTCATTTAAGTAAGGAATTTTCTTTTCCGCCATATGGAGAGGCAGATTCCTGTCACGAATCTTTTCAAGCTCCTCCACTTTAAACAGATAATTTAATATAACTCCAAAGTAATATGCCGGATCCCCATTTTCATCTTTGGCATTCATTAGTTCATCTGTCAGCTCATAGTATTCAACAATAGAAGTCTTTCCATCTTCAAGACAGATCACTCCGATTCTTTCATCTGGCGCACATTTTCGCACCACCTTGGCTCCTGAAGTACAGTCATTTGCAAGTACTGCTCCTACAAAGCAGGGATCGGCAATTCTCTGCAGCACATTGTCTACTGCAAAAACATTCAGCCATTCCACACCGTCTTCCATCATCTTTTTGGCAACACCCCATTTATGCATGGAGGAATACCATCCACCGCTTCCGTTGGGTGAGATTGATATTTTCCACTTTTCTTCCATATATGCTTTTCCGTTAAAATCACATCCAGGTGCCATTTCCTGCATAAAAAAGCTGACATACTCACTCTTATATCCAAAATAGTCATGTTCCTTCAGGAAATTGACAGTGGTCTCATGATTCTTATCACTTGTCATAATATAAAGGGGAACCCAAGCCTTAGCCCTGTTTACCACATCAAACAGATTTTCTATCAGACGCTGAAATATATACACTTCTTTGGTAATTCCAATATTATATACACCCTTGGGATCATCCGTTCCTAATCTGGTACCCATGCCTCCGGCAAGTAAAACTGCACCAACCTTTCCCTTCTTTATGGCATCCAGTCCAATCTGATCAAACTCTGCTTCTCTTTCCTTAATCTGGGAAAGCTGCATAACAGATAAGGGAGTAATTTTTCCTCTTTGTTCGCCTTCCTTTTGTTTTTCAAAAGAAGCCAAAACAGAAAAATCAGTTTCTTCTATTTGAGCAAGCAAACTCTCCTGCTGCTCTTTCGTCAACTCATTATAGTATTTCAGTATATGCTCCTGTCCTGCTGCTTTCAATTTTTCCAAGGCCTGTCCAAAATTCATATTTACTCCTATCCGTGTACTCATGCACACCTTTCAAATACAGCCTTTACAAAAACGCCTTCTTCTCTCATATTAATTACAATTGTTTCTTCATCAGAAATAACTGCATTCTCCCAGCCAACAAAACGATACCCTTCTTCGGGCACAGCCCTTAATGTGACTTGATAATCCGTATAATATTCTCCACACCACTGGGTTGTTTCATCAAATGTGATATTTGCTGTGTTTACAATTATTTTGCCTGCACCTGCATAATTTACCTCAACATTTAATGTTGCCGGATTTCCTGACAATCCAAAATTATTTTTCAAGTGCTGTTTCACATATGCTGTCCTATTATTCATAAAAAACTGCACATCAGCCACAGCCTCCTGAAACATCTGGCTTTCTTCCACTCCGATAAATCTTTTTAAATGTACATTCATCGCATCACTCATTAAAGCCAAGTGATCAGAAATCATACTATTTACTCTTTCATCTGCAAATGAAGTATTAATAATATCCATAAAACTGATTACAAACTGTCTTTTAAAATCTTCATTTTGGCAAAGATTATTAAACATCCTGCTATTATCCATTGTCATACGAACAATATCCCAATCAACACTCTCTGATTTCAGTGCTCCGGAATTTACATCAAACATAAGCCAGCGCCATTTGCCATCTTCATACGTTCCTTCCCCGGTTTCCCTGGTTCTCCATACTGCAAAATTGGAAACCGGCCAGTCTCCATATCGTCCATAATAAATTTCAGCGGCAAAATAATCGATAAAGCTTTGCATATCAAGTAATTCACAAGCATATGCATAATTCTCATCAATGGTAAAATCGGTATTTTCCATGTATCCCATCATTTCGGTATACAATTCATAATCTTCTGCTTCACCTTCTGCCAATTCACCATTTTTAATCATTACGACATCATCCTTATCTACATCATAATAATGTGCCGCAAATACATCATCATACTTTTCCGTGAGCCAGTATACACCCCAATATTCACCATTTAAAAACATAATATATGGCTGAAAGTGCATAGTTCCGAAGCTTCTGCCTGTTATCAATTCAGCAGCTAACCTGTCACGAAGTTTAGATGTAACATCTCCTCCTCCGGCAAACAAAGTAACGGTATCAGCCATATAATCCGTTCCAAACAGATCTGCATAAAACCTTCCCTCTTCATCATACTGCCTTCTTGCATAAATGTTTAAACTTCTCGGCAAAAATCCTCGTCCGGCACCCCCCTGAACCCGTATTCCGCATTCTTTATCCAAAAGCTGTTCCCGTTTTGCGCTAAAAACCTGAACATTACAATTACGTTCCCATTCCCTTCCACGCTGACGATAATTTGCTTCCCACCATGCCCAGGATAAAGTTGACTTATCTGTTTCATTTATAAAATTATCATAAGCCTGTCCAAGAACATAAATACCATCTTCATAACCAAATATATCTTCTGGCTCTGCCACAACAGATATAATATTAAATCCATCATATCCTGTTTTATTCTGATATCCAACAAAATAATTTCTTGTCTCTACTTCACTAAAATCACCCTCGCTGTCAAGGTAAGCCGCCCTGACAACTGTACACTTATCAACCAAATAAGCCGGAATATTATATTCAGGAGGCGTCTGATCACATGCTAAAATATCATCTTTTAAAAATCCTGCCGTCACATCATCCCTTGCAGAATATACATTATTATTTTCCGTTGCATCATTTATTAGAATTGGTTCTGTATATTTTATTGCATGTTCATCCGGCACAGAGCCATCTAATGTATAATAGATCTCTGTACCTGTCGGTGCATAAATCCTAAGTCTGAAAGCATTTTCATAAAATCCGGACTCCTGGGAAAAGGTCAGTTCCGTATATTCATTTTCCCCTTTCAAGACAAGAAAACATAGCATTACGCACAAAATCGTCAAGCATACCAAAACACTTTTTCTACTCATCATCTCAGTCTATTACCCTACTGTTTCTCCAGATTCGGCAACCCAATTAACACTTTCCACACCAGGCACAACTGTAAGCTCGTCTAAAACTTCGAGATTTATTTCTCCCTTTGTCTTGATTTCCAGGATCAATTCTTCCCGCATGGCATCCTTATTTGCCGTACGAATTTTCCAATTTACCACATAAGGTTTCAGCTTGTCCTGAAACTGCTCTCTGTCAATTCCTTCTCCTGTTACAATCAGCAAATACCGGTTCCATATCCCGGGAATTTTCGAGGAAATCATTAATACAATTGCAATGAATAACGCAGAAGTAAATGTCAGTTTATAGTTCTGCGAGCTCACACAAAGTCCTTCTGCAATTGCCCAGAAAATAAAAGTAGCATCTCTGCTGTCTTTTACTGCCGTTCTAAAACGGACAATAGACAAGGCACCAACCAAACCTAACGAAATGGCTATATTACTGCTTATCATCATCATAACAATCGTAGTAATCAGCAAAATAGCAACTAAAGACCAGTTAAACTTTCTATTATATACTACCTTTTCCGAGGTAATAAAATAGGTCAGATAAATAATCAATCCGGCGGCAAGTCCGCATAACAATATAACTAAGGTTCTTTTTACTCCATAATTTGTACTGTTTGTGTAAAAATAACTGAGTACTTCTTCTTTTGACATATCACATCTCCTCTAATAATTAAAATCATAATAAACTTTGCGCCCGGAACAATACTTGCTGTAGCTGTTCTGGGTTAAATCAAACTGTCCTAATGCGTCTTTCAGAAATCCCATGCACTTTCCGCTATACTTAATTTCTAATACGGCAGTTTCACACATAATCGGCGTATAATTGACCTCAGATGAAAAAATATTAAGATTTGCTTCTGTTGACCTGATTCCCATATCCAGTGTTACCCTTGTATCATACAAAGGATATTGATAGGCCAGCCTGTCATATTCAATCATTACCACCGGCCTGTAGCATCCCAGCCGCATAATATTATACGCTTTCACAGCTGTTTCACTATTTGGAAAATACTTTGTAAGCACCTCATAATGTCCTTTAGAAAGCGCTTTGGCATCTTCTTTCGAAAGGATAAGACTCTGCTTATGCTGCAAATCCCTTTTCTTTTGCTTTAATTCCAGCTTACATAAAGAATCGGCTCCATTATAAGTTCTAAGTCTGACTTTTTTTCTCACGTCAATTCCCGCTAACTTTTGCGCAAAATCAATATTATTAATTGATTCAAAATATACACTCCGTATCTTATAAGCGTCCTCAGTACAGTAATCATCTCTTGCCATAAGATGATCCATGCACCTTTTTACAGCCGGAATTTTCGCCAAAGGAATAACATATTTTATTTCCTTTCTATAAGCTGAAAGTTCCCCCACGTTATGTCCTCCATTATAGTATTATTATATCTTGGTCTCATTAAATCAGTAAAAATTAATCTTTTTCTTTCCTTATTGTATAAGGTCCCCCGCTTTTTTTTCAAATATCCCTGATAAATCTGCTGAAAAATGGAAAATTTTACACCCTTAAGACTGTTTTTTATTATATCATTTCAAAAAACCCTTTTCAACCAAAACATCATCCTTCCCAAGCCTCCTGCATATAATAAACAAAAATCCCAGGAGAATACCTATGGAGATTTACGTTGTAAAAAGAGGCGATACTGTGGATTCCATAGCAGCAAATTACGGAGTTTCAGCATTCTCCATTATTTATAATAATCAGCTTTTTTATCCTTATGCTTTAGCAATCGGCCAAGCCCTGCTTTTATCCACGGCTTCGTCTTCTGTGCCTGTGTATTCTGCCTATGTAAATGGCTATGCATACCCTTTTATTGAAAAAGATGTCTTAGATGAAACGCTTCCATATCTGACAACTTTGTCAGTTTTCTCATATGGTTTTACCACGGAAGGTAATATAGTCCCTCCTGAGCTTGATGACAATTTTATGATTCGTTCTGCTTGGGAAACTGGTGTCCGTCCTATCCTTACTCTGGCTCCTTTCGGTCCCGATGGAAAATTTAACAATTATCTGATCACCACTATGGTAAACAATGATGCCATTAAAAGTAATTTACTGGCCAACCTGCTTTATACGGTTCAGGAAAAAGGCTTTGGCGGTGTAGACATTGATTTTGAGTTTATTCTGCCTGATGACCGGATTCCCTTCGCGGAATTTGTGGCAGATACCAGAAATTATCTTGCTCCCTATGGCTATCAGGTATCTGTTGCCCTTGCACCAAAAACCTCCGATTCCCAAACCGGACTTTTATACGAAGGTAAAGACTATGGTCTGCTGGGCGCTGCTGCTGACAGTGTCCTTTTAATGACTTATGAATGGGGGTACACATATGCTCATTTATATCATATGTATTTTAATTTGCATAAACTCTCCACCTTGACATTTTCTTTCTCCTATTAAATTCTTCCTGGTACTTACGAGATACTTTAATTACCTTATTTCCCAATCTTATTTGATTATTCCCAAGCAATCCTGCCCAACGCATATTAACAAAATAGCTCTTATTAATCCGTATATACTGATCGTCTATACTTATTATTGCTTTTTCAATCTCATCCAGTTTACCGTAAAAATATTTAGAGGCTCCGCCAGTAACTTCATCTATATATATTTTTCTTGCCACCGAACGGAAGCATTTAACACTCTCTAATGATACATTATATTCCATTTTATTAAATTCAAATGTCCATAAATCTTGAGGATTAATTCTTTTTATTGCTGCTTTTAAGGTTTTTTCTATCCTTTTTTCCAGTTCTGCAATGCTAAGTTCTTTCGATATAAAACTAAATGGTTCAGCATTAACCATTTCTGCAAAATAATCATCATAATCTGATATATAGATTATCAATGACTGGGGGTTTATCTTCTTCAATTCCCCTGCAAGAATCATTCCGTTTGTTTCCTTTAGTTCTACATCCATATACACAATATCAAATTTATTAGATCGGCAGTAATCCATTAGATCGATTCCATTTTGATATCCTTTTACTTCAATATCATATATATCCGCATAATTGCTTAACATTTTAACTAACATTGCTGTATACGGGGCATTATCATCACATACCAAAACTACAAACATTGTTTTATCCTCCTACAGCAATTATATAAGGAATTATAGTTCGTTCTACTGGAAACATTTGGTAATTTCAAAAATATCCAATTGATTGAGAATCATTAATTGTTGAAAAAACTATTAGACAGGACGAATTTAGAACAGAAGAGTCCACGGAATTTGCAAGAGAAAAATCAAAAATAGATAGCATGGCGCTTGTAAAAAAGCTATGCAACCAGATGGGACGAATAGAAGAACAGGCGGCAGGAATCCCCCACCGCCTGTAAACTGTTATGAAATTTGTGTATTGCTCTGCTCATATAATTTAATTATAGTGACAACTCCCAGCTCTTCACACTGTTTGCGCATCTTCCGGGCATTAGCAAGACTCTTAAATTCTCCCGGCTGTACCACATACCGCATTCCTTCCGGCGCGGTCTGATCGGGTTGCACCGGTGCAACTTCCATTTTTACTGCCCGTTCAATTAATTGTGCAATATGGTCCCCATAAGAATCTTTCGCTGCTCTTGCTGCTTCTAAACTGCTGTATCCGGAATATCCGGGCACAGCCCATTTTCCTGATAACTGTTCAAAGGTTGGCGCGCATCCCTTAGAAACATATTTGTACCTGGGATCAACACAAACCTGTACCAGCGGTTCTGCAGATGCATATGCTTTAAGATGCTGAATCTGTGCCCGAATTCCTGTCCTTGCATCCGGAAAAGAAAGCCCCGGCACACCGCCTGTAGCTCCGAGTCCTGCGTAATTATGCTGGTATGACTGTACATCACCGCCAAATCTAAAATAGCCTGTCTCAATAAGGCTCTGGCAAAATGCCCCGTCACCTCTTACGCCTTCTTTTTCTCCCTCTTCCAGAAAGATTTCTGCCACGTGGAGATAACTTGCAGCCTGTGGATTTACAGACAACAGCAAATCATTCAATTGTTCTTTCGTTGCAACGCTGGTTCCCATGATGGGGGTTTCATTCGTAATAACAGGGATACTGACATGATCCCATAAAGCTGCAAAAATCGCTGCAGCAATTCCCTGTGCGCCTCCTGCTGCCTGATACGTGTCTATATCCTCTTGGTTGTCACAGAAGCATACTTCTATCAGCATGGACTTTGCTTTTGTCTTTCGAATTACGTAAAGGTCGGAACCTGCCTTAACACCCCGGTTTGTAAAGCCAAGCTCCGATAAATTGGCGCATACGTCTAAGGCATCCTGATACTGCCTGCCCTCATAAGTGTAGACCTCTGCACCGTGTCCCTTATGGGTACCGGATGCATTAAAATGTATGGATATAAACCAGTCTAATTCCTGCCTGTTGGCCAATGCGACTGCTGCCGCTAAGTATTCATTCTGTGTATTTGCATGGTCTATGGTGCAGTCGATCACGTCAACACCTGCTGTCTTAAGCAGATCCATAAGGGCATGTCCCACCAGCCTTGTATGTTCTGACTCCTTTATAATGCCAGCGGCACCATATCCGGCACCGCTTATGGTATGTCCGCAGTTAATTCCTATCATCATAAGATCATTCCCCCTTCTGTTCGATCTTATTTTTTAGTACTGCTATGTAATTCTTAAGCCAGTCAGGTACAGGCGCGCCCATTCTTCCTGCATTCTCAATAATCGACAGGGCTTCATTGAGTAGATACCATACCGTAACCATGATCCCAAAAAACGCTTTTAGGGTAATTTCAAGTCCAAGGTCTGACGCAACATGCAGGATAACCCAGTCCACCATCATTGCCACTGCGATTATACACAGATATCCTACTTTTTTAATGATTCCCTTTGCCCCTTTCTTGGAATTCCATCCGTAGGCAGAATCATCCGGATGGTCAATCGCTTCTGTTTTGCTGGCCAGCATACCGGTAATATAATCAATCACCATTGCCACTGCCAGAACCAGAAGAACATAAAATAATACTCCCAGCCTTGCAAACAGCCATGCTGCTACTGCTGATACCATTCCTGCTGCCCCTAATGTTACTGTTTTTACTGTGTTTACATTTTCCATTTTCATCTTCTCCTTTTTAAATTTATTTTTGATTTTGCCTTTTCGGCAATATAAAAACCAGATACATTTCTGCATCTGGCTTATGACCAATATTAAATACCTTTATTCTGTTTGTAATACTGACTCAAGGGCTGTAATTCTCGCTTCTAATGTGGCATACTTTTCATCTGTGTATTGCTTTGCATCAGCAAGCGCTTTCTTTGCTGATAATGTCTGAACAACAATGGCCTCCTCATTATTTGTTTCCACACTTGATTTCAGGATTGCCCCCTGATTTCCAAATATATAAAGCTGGCCGAATGCTTTTGTAATACAGTTCATTGTTAGTTCAGGGGAAATTTCTATCAGATCGTCTATTGTCTTATCCGCAAAATTTTCACCTTTTTTAACCACCATCATTTCATGATTGTTTAAAAAGATCAGGCAGCTATTAAAATAGATGCCATCTACGAAGCCAAAATTAATGTCTCTGCTAAGTACCATCTTCTCGTCAGAATCTATCACTTTCGACAATACATAATTATCCTCACTGTATAAACGCATATAGTATAATTCATTTTTGCATTCAAAAACGGGTGTTAACAGATTTGTTGAGCTATTATTTATTTCAATTTCTTTTTTTTCGTAACTATTAACCACATAAATTCCATTTATATATGACGTACTTGAACCATTCTTAAATCTTCCACTACAGGATACCATAAACTTATTTAAATTATTATCCACAGAAAGCAACGGATTAAGAACCTCAAACTCATGTATTATCAATTCTCCCCATTTGTTTTCCAAATTTCCGGCAAATCTGCAAAGATAGGTGGTTTCTTTTACTGAATTATTTACATTTCCTTTTGTCATCTTAATTCCCAGAATATAATATTTGCTGTTTTCCGCATATATCCCAAAATATTCTGAAATCCAGTACCCAAGTCCATTATCATTAAGATCAGTTTCATTAGGAATTTCCACTTTTTCATATGTAGAAAAATCCAAAGTTGTCACTATTAGTCCTCTTTTATAATTTTTATTCAAAGTAGTGTCTGCAAAACTATAGTTTCCAACTATAATAAACCTTCTTCCATCCCAGTAAATATCATTGAGTTTGCACTCCTCATACTCAAGTGTGGAAGTCTGCCACACTTCCCCGTCCTTTGTATACGCAATCGTTCCATCCGCTGTAATAGCTGCCAAATAATCGTTTGCATAGACTGCTTTTGCAAAATTTCCGTAAATGCCTGACTGCATCTGTATCCAGTTATAATCTTCTATTTCAGTCACAACCGCGCCTTCTGTCAGTGTTGTTATATTTGTTTTTCCAAGCATGGTCAACTCCTCCTTACGAGTATGTTTGCATTTAATTCCTCCACCAGATCAATTGAACTGGTCAGCTCTATATATCCATTATGTGATACTGGCATAATCAAAGCCTTTGATGCAATTTCAAAAGAATATTCATCAAAATAGACATCACACAGACAGTTCTCTGTAATGATGTCGTTCTCAATCCTGCATACTTTGTTCACAAATTTAACCGGAATGTCTCTGATAATGATTTCCCTGCTCATGATCTCTTTTGCTACATTTGTATAATTGATCATCCGGTCTTCAATTATATCAAGCTGCTGCTTTATTTCCATTACTTCAAAAGCATTCAGGGTTTCAAGAATATTGTTTTGTTCTGCCATCAATATATTAAACTGTTCTGCAGTTTTCTCATACTGTGCCATCATTTCCACAATCCTTTGATACTGTGCAATAATAGCCAGGAATACATCATCTGTGGGCTCTGTAGAAACATTACCTCCTGATATCGCTCCTTCTTTGATATCTATAGTTGCCAGCGTAGAAGTGACTACTGCTGTATCTTTAATACCGAACACGCCCAGGTACATTCTTCCTGCTCTTGCCATTGCTGCTGCCGGAATTATGCAGGTATCATCATTACTTAGCACTGCATACTGTACATTTGACTTATCCTGATAGAACACTGCTGTTTTAGTAAAGCCATCCCACGAATCATCAAAGGCAAATTTGCAGGAATCAAAGTTGCTGTCGCCGGATGCAATGATTTCCGTATTCTGGATTGTCAGAAGCTGTTTCTCTAATAAGATTTGTATTTGTGCCATATATTTTCCTTTCTATTAATTTTCATATCCTTTGACTTAGCAAAGAAAACAGTAACCATTATATGTTTTTAATAAATCCCAGCAATCAATACTGCAATATTTTTAGATGCGGAATCTGCTT
Organism: Lachnospiraceae bacterium 10-1; assembly: GCA_000403495.2. Classification (GTDB taxonomy): domain Bacteria; phylum Bacillota; class Clostridia; order Lachnospirales; family Lachnospiraceae; genus Suilimivivens. The sequence continues at coordinate 828,677 of KE159810.1, forward strand.
GTTTTAAAGTTAATGAAAAAGTAAGGTTAATGTTCTCACCGTTTCCACCTCCCCCACAGAAAAGCATTTTATAATAGTCAAAAATATTGCCTGAAAAATTATCTTGAGTATAGATTTCTTTCATTTCATATGTATTTGCGGCACCCATGCCAATAGATAATTCACCTGGAAAATTTTTAAGTTTATTTCCTCTTCTGTATAAACAAAAAATCAGAATATTTTTGTATCCTTTTTGCATGGTAATATTAACAGTAGTGCTTATCGGTGTTGATGTTGAAGTGGAATATACATATGTAAGTACCTCAATACTTCCAATTCCCCCACCTCCACTGCTAAAAGGGATCACTGTATCAGCACCCGTCTCTGCATCCGTCACCACATATCCCGGCTTTCCGTCAGCATCCTTTCCAAACCTTACACCACCGTTTACCTGTGTTATCTTTTCAGACAATTCTTCGTCTGTCAGCCTAACTTTCCCTAAATCTGTCTGCGCCATAAATTATCCCTCCAATTTATAAATAAGATGTCCGTTATTATCAATATAAAAATTGCTTGCCTGTGTTTCCGAATCTGAAATTACCCACAAATGCCCGTCTTCACGGATTTCAAAAGCATATATTCCTGCTGAACCATCTCCACCACTTCCGCCTGCACTTCCCGGTTCTCCTTTTTCCCCTTTCGGTATTGTGAAATTGAGCACTATCTCGCCATCTGCTCCCACGTCTTCCACTGCTGCCTGTGATCCCGGTTCGCCAGTAGTTACCGTACCAATCCTGATTTCGGGTGCAGTCCCATCTATACCTGCCTCCCCTGCTTCCCCTTTTTCACCCTTAAGGGATAAAAGCCATTCCTCTTCTGTTCCTGCAAAACCATAAACAACTGCGATCTCATAGGCTGAAAGACCATTTTCACCGCTTGGTATCTGTGATACTGCCTGATTAATAATTTCTTCCAAATCTTCCGTTTTTGAATAATCTGCAAGAATTTCTTCTGTCTTTTCCTCTGAAATATATCCGGCATCATTATAAAATGAACTGATATTTTTGGGGGATGAAACACTCACAATCCCACCAGTGTTCATATCACTGAACACTCTTTTGCTTGATCCAAGATAGAACATGGAGTTCTGCGGCTCCGCAATATAAATGTCTGCTTTTGTAAGCAGATAGTTTCCACTAATTCCATGCGGTCTGCTGATCACCGGAACATATTCACATATATTAAGGGCCTCAATGCTGGAATCTGTCAGGTTTAAATCAACTGCTTTGATCTCATAGGTTTCTTTTAAAGTAATAAAGGAACCAAACAGCTTTTCTTTGGCCTTTTTAAATAAATTCTGTGGAAGGGTAACATCCTCCCACGTAGATTCGCTTTCAGGAGCATAAATAATTCCGTATTCAGATGCTTTTTCCTCATTAACAATATAGTTCTTTCCCTCATTAACGGATGAAATATCTATTTTGACACCCTCCACTTCCGCGCCGATCGGCCGGATAGCGGTATAGGTTTCCGTGGCATCCACTTCTGACGACATATCTATCATATTTCTTGAAAATTCAATATTCTGCTTTGATACCGTATCATAATCGGCCAGCCAGTCAATATAATCACCATCTTTCTCATAGCGGATTCTGACATGACCTCCCAGGGAAGAATTAAAGCATTTATCCTTTAGTGCATTCCATGAATTTAAAATGCTTTCACTACTCCTTACGATATAATCATTGGGATCAGTCACCGTTACAATTCCAACTTTAAGCTGCTGCCATTCCATTACCTGTGAATTGTGATTTTCCACAATCATTGCAAACAGTTCTGCTGGACTTCCTGAAAACGAAAAAGGCTCCATATAGGAGTCATTAAAAAAGGCAAGTTTTCCTTCCACTTCCACAGACTTTCCATTGTAGAAATCCTTTTTATCAGAAACTACACGTCCCTTAAATAATACTTCTCCATTCCTCACTACTGATATGACCGGATGCAGTTTTTTAATTGTGTTGTAGTTCAGATTGCTGTCATAAATCTTAAAAGTAAGACTTCCTGCCGCGTTATCCTCCAAGGTCAGTTTAGGGCTGATCAGCTTTAAATTGGGGTTCTGTGGGTGGTATATTTGTCGTTCTCCACTGTAAATAATAATCAAATTATCCTCCCCTTTCTATACTCCAGTCTGACGCTCCCGTCTCCAGAAACATGCAGCCTGTTCAGCCCATCTCTAAGGGTAATCTCCGGTATCTCATAAATACCGGTTTTGAGTTCATAGCTGTTTCCTTCATAAGTTACCTTAATATTTCCTCTGGCTGTGATCGTAAGCATTGCAGGCATTCTTTCATTAATAAGCAGAATATCCTTTGGCGCATTTATTTCTTCTTCATGGATCGTTATCTGATTTTCCATCTTATAGGGCTTTACTCTTGCATCCAAATTCAGTTCATAGAGTGTTCCAAGCATGGATTCACCAGTAAAGGAAAGCCTGCCCTCATAATAAAAGTCCGGCTCCCTTTCCAGTGTTATTTTCAATCTTTTTCCATGCAAGTCATTTTTCATCCTGTCCTTATCCTTTTCACAAAACAGGGTAAATTTAAAGCTGATTTTTCCATCTTCAAAAACTACACCGCCCACTGCCTCTGTCAGGTCTATAGACGAATCACCGCCTGCAATATCTACATAATTTTCTTTAACAGAAGGCGGTGTTATTCTTGCATAATTCATCACTGCATTGTAATCCTCTCTTGAATGCTTACTTCCAAGTACCGCACCATGCATTTTTAGTTCCGCCTCCCTCTCATATGTGTGATTCTTCCAAGTTCTTCATTCATTGGCTGTGCAAGCTCCCCTACCAGTACACCGGAATCAAGAACTATCTGCTGGTTATCAGAAGCAGGAAGATATTCCGCCAGCAGGTCATAAATTTTATTCAGCACTTCATACAACTGGTCATTGTTTTCTGCAACTGCTGCAGAAATCATATTCATTAAAGTCTGTGTGCCGCTTACTACTTCGCTTCCGGCTTCTCCGCCTGCCATAATCTCTCCGGATGAATTAATGCCAAAGGCTGTCGGCTTATCCATGATAACAGGAGCATCCATTGCCTTTTTATACCATTCCACGCCTATATGCGGTATGGATGGCGGATTTAAGGAAAAACTCCCTTCCATGCTGAAATGTGGCAGCTTAATATGTGGCAGTTTCCAGTCAAAGTTGAAGAAATCCTTTAGCTTTTGCACTGTATTAGAAACAAAGTTCTTAACCGCATCCATTTTTTCCGATATGCCGGCCCTCAAGTTATCAATTTTTTCAAGGCCTTTGGCCCTCAAGGCTTCAAATCCTGCAACTCCTTTTTCCCTTAAGGCATTTATCTTATCGGCTGCCTTGTCCTTTAGCTCATTAAGCTTGGAAACTGTATTCTCTTTTAGGCTGTTGACCTTTTCTACCGCATCCGTCCTGATCTGATTGAATTTTTCTGCAGTGCTGGATTTCAAATGGTCTATCTTTTCCGCTGCCCTGTCTTTTAACTCATTGAATTTGGAAACTGTGTTTTCCTTTAATTCATTTACCTTCTGAACTGTATTTTCTTTTATCTCATTAAATTTATTGCTGGTATTTTCTCTGATATTTTCTACTTTATGAGATATATTTTCCTGCATCTGGTGAAATTTTTCTGCTGTTCTTTCCCCCAGCTCCTTTGTCTTGCTGACCACGTTGTCCCTAAGTTCACCGGTTTTTTCAGAAATATTGGAAGCAAAATTGTGAAATCCTGCTTTGATATTCCCTAAAAAATTATCAATAAAACCGCGGAAAGATTCACAGTTATCGTAAAGCAGCTTAAATCCGCCTGCAAACGGATTCACTAAAAGCAGGGCTAATCCCTGCCAATTCCCTTTTACAAAATCAATAATTCCCCCAAAGAAGCCTTTTATTGCATCAACCGCACTGCCAACTGTATTTTTAATATTTTCCCATGTTTTTCCGGCCCATTCCTTTATTTCATCCCAGTTTTTATATAGCAGCACACCTATGGCAATCGCCGCACCAATCACTGCAATTATAATCCATACTGGTGCCGGAATTGCTGCAAGTGCCGGAATCAGTCCGCCTGCTCCGCCGACTTTTCCGATTAATCCCCCAATTCCTCCCACAAGTTTACTGCCTACACTGATAATAGAACCAACTCCGGTTGCTACCTTTCCAAAAAATATTAAAACCGGCCCTGCTGCCGCAAGCACTGCTGCCACTGCAATGATCAGCTTTTTGGTTCCATCATCCAAGCCTGCAATCCAGTCACATACCTTGGAAAGCCATGCTACCGCCTGCTTCAAATAGGGCATGATAAGCGTAACAAACTGAATCGCCAGACTTTCAAGCTGCGATTTAAGCAATGTTAATTGACCGTTTAAGTTATCATTCATTGTATCAGCCATCTGCTTTGCCGCTCCGCTGCTACCATTTATTGCAGTACTTAGCTTATCGTAGTCTGATGATGAAGCATTTAAAATAGCCAATAGCCCTTTTTTGGCCTCTTCCCCCGCTATTGTAGATGCTATTTCCGCTTTCTGTTCTGTAGTTAGCCCCTTTGTAGCCTCACGCAGCTCTGACATGACATCCCCAAAATTTCTTGCTGTACCATCTGCATTATAAAACTCAACTCCCAATCCATTAATGCAATCTGCTGCACCATTGGTATTGGTGGCCAGTCGAGATATAATAGCATTAAGTGAAGTTCCTGCCATGCTTCCTTTAATTCCACTGTTAGCCATCAAACCAATTGCAAGAGCTACATCCTCCATACTGTAGCCCATAGTGCCTGCCATAGTCCCTGCATATTTAAAGGTTTCCCCCATCAGCTCCACATTGGTATTCGCATTGCCAGACGCCGCTGCCATGACATCTGCAAGTCTTCCTGCATATCCGGCACTGTAGCCCATAGCGGTTAATGCATCTGTCACAATATCAGAAGTTGTTCCCAGCTCTGCTCCCGAAGCTGCTGCAAGGTTAAGAACCCCTTCAAGACCATCTAACATATCCCCTGTTTTCCATCCGGCCATTGCCATATATGTAAGAGCTTCGGCGGATTCAGAAGCTGAAAACTTAGTTGTTTTTCCCATTTCTTCCGCTTTATTTCTTAAAGCCGCTAAATCTTCACCTGTAGCACCGGAAATTGCACCTACCTGTGACATTGCAGCCTCAAAGCTCGCTGTCGCCTGAACAGCTTTTGTCCCGATATACGTAATAGGGGTTGTAAGTCCAAGGCTCAATTTTGTTCCCAGCCTCGTTGCATTTGTCCCTATAGTTTCAAATTTATCTGACATTTTTTGAGAAAAAGACTGTGCCCTGTCATTTGTTTCATCAATTGCATTGTTAGCTTCCGAATTTCTTACTGCAATTGTTCCAAATAATTTAAACAATTCCATACTAAAGGGAATCCCCCTTTCTTTTATGCTCATAAAAAACACCGGTAATCTGTTTACCGGTGTTTTGCTATGTAGGGGATATCCTGCTTAAAATCCCTCTTGCCTGCTGTTTTACAATATCAACCTGCCTGTCCGTCATGGCAAAAGATGCAGGTTCTTTTTTCTGTGTCAGTCCTTCTTTCCAGTCATGGAAAGACCGATCTGTCATGCTGTGGATATAAGCAAGCCACAGCTTATCATTTTCTTCTTTTTGCAGCGCTTCCTTTCTGCGCTTTCCCTCTGCTTCAAGGATAAATGAAACAAATTCTCCAAACCTTCCCTGCCTGATATAAGTACTCATGAATTGGTCAGGACTTGCGTACCTGGAATACAGCAAGTCCATAAATTCAAATTCACCTATGAAAGAAATTTGGAGAGCACCTTGAAAAAACTGGTATTGCGTGCCTCTGAAAAGGTATCAATGATCATAAGTGGAAGCGTACCAAATTCCATTTCTTTCATATCTTCTATAGGTATGCCTGAAATATCTGACCACATTTCATATGTTTCATCTACAACCTTTGCCAGATTCCCGATCAGGATATCCGCTATGTCAAAAGACGCCATAATTCCGATCTGTTTTAAAGTCTTCTCGCCGGAGACTACCTGGATGAATGCCTCCTTGTAGTCCTTAATGCCTATTTTCTTTAAAATTTTCAGCAAAAGGAATAAATCACTGTCTTTTAACCTGCGCAGTTTATAAGGCCGCTCAATAACCTCCTCTTCCTTATTTTCTTCTTCCTTATTCTCTTCTACCTTTTTCTGCTCATTTTCGGGCTCCAGCACCGCTTGTTCAATCTTTTCTTTACTCATATAATCCTCCCTTATCCTTCAACGATCTGGTATATTTTTGACTGGCTGCTTTTTCCTGTTTTATCAGGATAAAAAATGTAAACAGGAAGCGTATCATATACACCACTTTTAAAATCAGCAGTTGCTTTGAACACTGTCTTAACAACGGAAGTTTCCTTATTCTTAGCGTCCATCTCAAGTCCGGAAGAACAGATTGCATTTTCCAAAATGGCAACAATCTCCGTTCCATCCGTCATACTGCCCACATAGGCAATATTATCCAGATAATCAGACAATTCAATCAGTGATTTTGTCTGAATCTGATTGTATCCGGGAATCAGGCTTTCAACTTCTTTTCCTACAATTGCGCGCTTAATAGATTCTAACGTATGCTGCGCAAGGTTTACTTCCAATGTCCCTGACTCACCGGTTTTCTGGTTAAGCCCCTTAATCTCTACAACTGCCCCGTCTACCTCAATGGGCGTGATTTCCGGCACAATAGACAGTTTATTGCCACCGCTGGTAGCACCAAGCACATTCTCTTCTGAATCGTTCCATGCGCCGACTACAAAATCACCAGCTTTCGGAGTGAATCCATCTTCCACTCCAATAAAGGAAGCCTTAGCCATGATCTGGCTCAATTTTATTTCGTCTGCGCCGGCCTGTTCTTCTACGTCAACCTTTTTGTAAACGTATTTGAAATTTTTGAATACAACCCCTGCACCAAGCAAAAAGTCATTAGGGGTATTGCTGTTAATTCCTGATTTTCTCATTCTTCCACCTTCCATTCTTTCACTGTTAAATTAATCTGCATCTTTTTCAGTTCATCATCCTCCAAAGGAATTGGTATACTGTTTGAATAAAAAATGGCTGTTACTGTACCTGATTCAGTAACAACCACTTTTCCTGTTGACTGGGGAAAACATTTCTTTATTTCTTTCTTTGCCTCTTCCAGACGAATACTGCTTTCCCTTGAAAATCCTGTTAGAATAAATATTGCTTCCTCCTGTCCATCTTCATTCAATGGTTCAAGTTCCTGATATTCGCCTACAAAATAAGTATTGGGAAGAGAATCTTCATTATCTGGCATATACTCCATAAAAGCATAAGGAAGATTCATTTCTTCCATGATATTTTTAATAATTCCAAGGGCTTCAATGCTCATTCGCTTCCCAGCCTTTCTCTAAAGATTCTCTCCGCCCATGCTGTAAGCCGGCCTCTTAATTCGGTAAAAGCTCTAAATAGCGGCCTGCGTGGTTTCTTACCTTTGGTGAAATGTCCTTTACCCTGTGCATCCACATAAAACCATCCTCCTTTACGCCCGCCGCCATTTAAGGCATACTCACCAGTACCAAATTCTTCCCAGATGGCATTGTCATAGCTTGAACCTACATAACCTGTCAATTCTGCCTCTTCAACAGCATACCCATAGGAGCCCTTCGTCTGACCTGTTTTTACTTTTGAATTGCGCTTAGTCTGTGCTTCCAGCTCCCCACAGGCTTCATATAAAAAGGCAATGGCTGCGTTGCTGATTGCTTCTTTTACCTCTATACGGTTGTCCTGAAATTCTACTGCCATATTTATCTGCCTCCTGTATATTTCAGATAAATTTCAAGGTGCTCATGCATCCCCATAGGATCATCATACATTTTCACTTCGTAAATCTCTCCATCAATTATCATTCTGCTGTTTTCAGGTGTTATCTTTTCATCCGGTTTTCCTTCCACCTTATACTGAAGCTCAACATAATCACACAAGAAAATATGGGTGGATTCCTGTATTTTAGCATTAAAAGTTGTATGCTTCGAATCTCCATCAAGTAAATCCAGCCACCCTTTAAGAGAAGTAACTGCATCCACATAACTTTTTTCAGGTTCCCCTATCTTATTTTTGCTGACCTTCGCAGTCTGAATTACAGCTGATTTATTTCCGCCGATACCCATTAATCAAAACCTCGGTTTTATATATGGCTTCAAAAATCCAAGCAGGGAAACCGGATACCCCATCACCTGATTATTTGAATCCTGATCATAGTAAGTTACTGTATGCCTTGAAAGAGTTTCAGATTTAATTCCTACTTTATGGCGGTTGCCTTTTTCCCATATCATCAGGTCAATAACGCCTTTCTGTACATCCGGCGGATAAATAATCTTTGTTGCCATATTATAGGGATGATCATATAAATCATGATCAAGGACAATGGCATTGCTTTTAATTTCAACAATGCCATACAATCCATCATTTACCTGTGACTGTGAAATCTGGACGGTGTCCCCGACCTTAAAATAAGGCGAACTTCCCATTAACATACCGTCCTGTGAAGCTGCTTCAATCCGCATTGTACGGTTCTGGAAATTATTATTGGTGTATGATCTGATCAGGTTTTCAACAGCCTGCAGTTTCGAAACCAGAGCATCCTTATTCATTTTTTTAAACTCATCCATAGAAAGCAGATCATCAACTTTTACTATCATCAGGTCACCGCCTTTCTTTACTGTTCGATTACCTCATATCCTTCATGTTCCTTAAACCAGGCTGCCATTCTGTCAGAGGTGATTTTTGCCTCGCCATTTGCAAACTGTACGCCGCCTGCGCCGATTCCACAGAATTTAGGATTATTAGTTACCTTTACCGTATACTTTTTAGGCTGTTCTGCTTTTTTTCTTTCCTCTTCGTCCCATGCTTTCTGAACTTTTGCAACAGCTTCAGCAACTAATTTATTAGCTGCATCCTCATTAAGTCCATCCTTTTCTGCCTTTTTCATAGCAGATTCTTTTGCTTTAGAAATCTTTTCCTCCAATGTAGCCATATTTTATATCTGTCCTTTCTGTTATTATTAAAAGGGGCGGTATTTCTTCCACCCCAATTTATGCTGAAATCTTTACATTTCTAAGCACGCCTGCGTGCTGGGTATTTTTAAGCACCGTTGCAGCAATCATTTCCACTTCTGCCTCCTTTACGGTGCCCGGCTTGCTGAAATCAGGAAGATACTGGTCAATCACACTGCTGCCGGAAAGGCTGATTCCATGAAAACCGTCATTTACATCAAATCTAACAGCGTAAATATCTGTCAATCCGGTTGTTTCTTTTTCTCCAATTGTTCTTGTAATTCCCTTTTTCACTACCGCATTTGCTACAGCCTTATTTGACTCCACTGTATAATGATTCTTTAAATCCATAAAGCGTATGCCATCCATAGATACAACTTTTTTGCCAAAAGCCTCCTCTGACTCTGTCTTATAGCCAAGAGTACGGGCAACTGTCTGGATTTTTGCAATCATATCCGTGTTCATCATCAAAGCGTCTGCATCTGTTTCTTTAATTAAAAGTGTCAGTGCTTCATAGAATTCGTCCGCGTTGGCCTTTGTCTTCACAATGTCAGACAAATCAATGACTTTTCCGGCATTAAATTCTGTGGAGTTGCCTGCCAGCATGGAGTCCAGCCCTTCAAACTGTGGATGTTCCCCGGATGCAGTCGTTACCGCATCCCCATTAATAAGGGTATAATGAAACAAAGAAACCACTGACTTAATATGTTCCTCAATCTGCCATGCAAGATTATCCCAGTGGCCGGCCACTTTATTTAATACTCTGTCCATCTGAACAGAACCGCCCATAATTGTAAGTGCTGCTTCGCATTCCTGCTTGGTTGCCGCACTTGCAGTGTAGGATGCATTCAGCTTTCTAAATTCGGCTGTAGCAGGCAGAACTTTTCTTAAATATTTATATTTCATTGTAGAACCGCCGCCACTTGCACTGACGCAATCATCAAAGGGAATCGACTGCAGAACTGTCGATTCTCTAAGGAAAATATCAACAATCTTTTCAAATACTTTGTCTGCCATGCCTTTTTTAATTTCTTCCAATGTCATAACTGCCATAATAATTCACCTTTTACCTTTCTTTATTCATTGTTTTCATACTTCATTTTCAGGGCTTCTCCTAATGTTTTGGGCTCATTTATATCAGCGGCAGGATCACCTGTTTCAAGTTTGTGTTCCTGAACCTGTTTCTGTGCAGGGGTTTCAAAATTGCCGGGGAACTGTGTTTTCAGACCAGCAATAAGGTCATCCTGCCCTTTCAGCTTCCCATCATCACCTATCTGCAGGTTCCGGTCTCCGGTACCTGCTTTAAAAATCAGATAATCAATGTCAGAAGCCTTTGCCCCTGCATCCAGCAGGGCAACCTTTAAAGCACTTTCAACTTTCAGCTTTTCATTTTCTGCTGACAAAGTAGTAATTTTGGTTTCATATTCTGTAATTTTGTCCTGCAGCCCTTTATCATTTGCTGTGTCTTTTTTTAAGTTTTTGATCAGCTCCCGTGCCTCTGTCAGCTCCTTATTTGCACCTTCATGATCTGATTTCAATTTGGAATACCTTACGTCAAGATTCTCTTCACTTGCTGTAAAAATCTTATTTTCCTTCATGCTGTTCATGATCTTTGTGATCTGCTCTTCTGAAAGCCCCATAGCTTTCAAAATCTCCTGTAACGTCATTTCTCTTTACCTCACCTTTCATACGATTTTGTACGTGTTACGTCACGATTTACTTGGCAGGTGTTTTACGTCACCCCTGACGAATGGTATATAAAAAAGACAGCCTCTTTGACTGTCTTTTTTAACAAAATAAGTATTCCTTTTTTACTCCTGCATTTCAAAAAGCCATGCATTTTCCTTTGTTCGGGGGATTTCATAATGCATATCCTTTGGCGCATATGCTTTAGGAAAAATCTTATCAGAATGCTCCCGAATTTCATCATCCACTGGCATTCCCTTAAAAGCGTCTCTGTTTTTGTCAAAATCTTCATACGATTTCAAACTTAAAAAAAGTTCTTTCTGTGTCACTTTAATGTCCCCTCTACCAATGCAAAAATAATTTCAATTAGTCCTATCAGTTTAATGTAATCAGGCCATTTTCGTCTGGCTCGGGCTCTCCAAATACTCTTATAAACTCTTCAACAGCCCAGTCAGGCGCATCATTTTTTAAACACCATTTTTCAGACTGCTCATCAATATAGGCATAACCCTCTTCAATAATTCTTGGCTCATCTATCATTTATTTTATCTCCTCCAATGCTTTTTCTAACTTTTTCCCAAAGATTGTAGCAAACTCTCTCGGATTTTCTTCACCAAAATATTCTGCAAAACATTCTGCAAATAATTCAGATTCGCTCTTAGTACCATACTTCGATACTGCATCCTTTAAACCTATATATGTACGCATAGTATATTCAGGATGTATAAGTTTATATTCGTCTAAGCTCTCTTTAATTATAAAATGCTCAAAATCTTTTTGCAACTCTCCCATTGAATGTGACACATAATGCCCCCATTCATGAATAAATGTGTGTATCGGATTCTTTCCGCTGTGCCATCCGCTTTCAGTGGATGTAGCGCTTATCTTGGAAGCATAATCCAAAGAAGAAAACAATCCTGCATTCAATTTGATTCCGTCAACTACCCCATTAATATAATAACTGAATTGTCCAAGCGTTCCTGAGCTTAACGCAGAAGGTGCTACATTCTTAATTTCAGGTATTTTATGAACAATTTTTTCTGTAAAAGATATATATTTTTCTCTAAATTTAGAATGCCATTCAGCTATTTGAATGGCAAGTTGTTCATCCATTGGATATTTCCTTGAATCACTAATTTTAATTCCACAATCGGTAAAATGATTGAACGCTTCCTTCTTTGATGAAAAACTTTGCCCTGCTTGACTATTTTGCCAATCACTAAAAATCTTTTGTGCCTCCTGTTTAAATTCTCCGAATGTTTCTGCATGAACTTTGATAAGTTCATCTTTATCACCGTCCCATTTTGTATAATATTCCTCTTGGGATAAAGCACTTCTCGCACGTGACAGCAGGCAGCACCGGCAATTGCAGTCTTCGGACGGATCACCAAAACCACCCGGATACATTGCTTTTTTTCCTGCCACTTCAAATGGTTCGTCTGTCTCTCTTACCTGTCCATTTAATGTTACATGATTAGGTCTTGTCAGGCTGTCAAGGGTGGAATCCCACTGTTTCACCATATCGGCACCCTTTTCTATGGCCCTCTGCTGGCAGTGAAGTGTTGATTCCTGCTGTACCCTGTGTCCTTCCGTTCTTGCAATGCCAACTGCACGATTGTACGCTCTGTCAAAGGGACTGTTCATGCCTCTTGCTATTTTTTCAGCAACTTCATTCCACGAAGAACCATTTGCTATCCCTCGCGCAAGTTCAATTCTAATGCTTTTCTTTAACAGGTCAATATCTTCACCCATGCGCCGGTATAGTCCCTGGGAAATCTTGGAATCTACCTGAACTGCCTGCAAGGCCTGCTCCTGATTCATGGGGAACATTAAAGGTATCCCCTGCCCCTGCAAGTCATATAATGTCCCCCAAAAGCCATCCTCATAGCATTCTGCCAGATAATCAGCTACTGTTACAAATGATTCACTTTCCAAGGTATTTAATACACTTTCCAGCTGCTTATTTAATGCCTCCTGATACTGCTTTTGCCAGATGATAGACTGCAGGTTTTCCATGTCCCTGCGTTTTGACAGGTCTATGATTTTATTTACACAATCGCACTGGGCCTTTCCATATGCCAGTTTTAAGTCCTTAATCACTTTCTCTTCTCTATCGGCACAATGTTTCTGAACTTCAATCTGTCTTTTATTCACCTGCCGCCTCCTCATCTGGAGAAAGCTGATTCAAAGCAGATTTAACATCCTGAATTTGTTTTTCCGGATTCTGTTCTTTCTGCTCTTCAATTCTGCTTTTCACTTCATCATAATCAAGATCAAGGATTTCACATAATGCTTTCAAAATTGTATCATCATCAAATGCACTTGCAGCAGATAATAGTGTATTTGTCTCCTGATTTTTCCTTTGCGCATTGAGCAGTTCAATTTCTGCATTATCCTTTGCATTTGTTATCACTTCGCGTTCAAGGACAATCTGGACATCTTTCATCTTATAATTTGTCTGCAGTTCTCTATTGATTTCGTCAAGAACCACCTTTAACATCTGCCGGAGGAACTTTTTCAGTCTGATTTCCAATTTGTCCGATTTAAGATCAAGCAGGGCATATCTACTTTTAATAACAATATTTGTGATATTGCCATCTCCCACCTGTGTGGAATTAAATCCCATTCCAAACCGGTAAATATTTTTCTCATCTAATTCTAATTTTACCTTTCTTGCTTCATACGGGATATTAATTGTTCTGATTTCAACATCACCATCTGAATTAACGCCGACATGCCTTTTAACTTTTATATTCTGAATCATTTCATCCAGATCTGCGCCTTGAAATCCTTTGACTACATACAGGCCTTCTCCGATATCCTGCAAATTATTGGATAAACCGCAGGCCATCAGGTCATAATCATCAATCAGTGCCTTAATTGGGTTTAATCCTGATGCCTGTTTCCGGTTATTGTCCAGCCGGAAGAAGGGAATAAAGCCATATCCTCCATTCCCTTCATAATACAGATTTTCGTCTCCTGTTTTTTTGTATGTAATGTGCGGTCTTGGATTGATTTTCTCCGAATTATCCAGTTCGACTTTTCCGGTCCCGTTCTGTACGTAATATGTTGTCGCATCTTTATCCCAAACCTGAATCCTTGTAATAACTTTATTGCCTTTTTCAATTCTGTCTGTATAATAGTAAATTACATAATCACATCCATCATCTGTGTCTTTTCCCCTGACTTCCACTACTCCCATTGAATCTGCTGTCATAAATCTGGTTTTTCCGGATTCGGACTTGTATGCATACATATTTTCAAAACCTTTGGCAATACATCCGGTCAAACATTCCTGCAGCTCTGTTTTAAATTCGTCTCCAAAATAATCATCAAGAGCAGCCTGTAGTTTTTCATCATCAGAACGCATAAAAGGCTTATCACTGGAAAGCATGTACTGTACCTGCTGGTCAACTAGCTCCGTGAAGAAAGGATGGGAAATTTTTATGTTGCTGCGTATCTTATCTTCCTGTAGTTTTCCGTCACCATCAACATAATACATTTTATAGTCTTTTATATCATGCTTCCCTTCATAATACCGAAGGCCCACTTTGGCCTTATTCTTCTTTTCTGATGTTTTATCGTTTTCAATAAAATGCTGGATCTCTTTTACATTTAATGCCATTGCTACACCTGCCTTTTATTAATACAGCCATGTGTTAGGCTCATACAACGCAAGGGAAAGAGAATCTGCAGTATCAGGTGAACCTAATCCGCGTTTTTTCATATCATCCTTTGATTCAAGCTGTATTTTTCCTTTGGAAGTCATGTGATACTTTCTTACACTTAGCTGTTTAATCATTTCTGCGTCGTCGGGAAGTTCAAGTTCCACATTGTCCTTCCCCTGCATCTTGTTTGAGAAATTTTTTTCAAGCAATTCTTTTATATACCCCCACAACTGGGCGCCAAGGTTAAAATAATACTCATCCGTGGCAGATTCGCCATTGTTAACCGGAACTATTGTGTAGGGAAGTTTTTCTTCCCTTACCACCTCTTTCAGTCGGTCAGTAACACCGCCGCCTACGCCGGAATCATCTACTTTAATAATGCAGTTCTTGATATGGTAAAAGCTCTGCATATACTCCTTGCAGCACATGATCACATTCCCGGCTGTTTCCATTGTGCTTTTCTTTGTATATTTTCTGAATTCAAATACTTTCGTGCTGATTCTCGGCGTTATTACTGTTTTATCATCACCAAACCTTGCCACATCCACACCGACATGAAGTGTCTTAGCTGTATTTATATCAGACTGTTTTAGTTTGTTCTGCGCTGAACATGCAAGTTCGACCGTTTCCAGGGATATGAAGGCATCAAGTGCGCCTTTGGGGAACTGCCCGTCAATTCTAACCCTGCATACATCAGAATCTTTTCCGTATTTGGATTCCAGCATTGCAATATTGTCTTTTGATGTACGCTTTGAATCCCTGCTGGAAACCGTATGTGTTTTAAACTTATCCCTGTCTTTATTGAATGCATCAAAAAACACACCTTCTATGCGGTTGGGGTTCCCCATCAGTAGCAGCTTGTTATCGTCTCCTGTCAGAGTACCAAGTATGGCCTCCATAATAGGATCACTAACTCCGGATGCTTCATCTACCACAATCAGCATATGGTCTTCATGAAATCCCTGCATGTTCTCCGGTTTAGTTGCTGTTTTCGCTGTAGCAAACCACCGTTCCGAAGCTCCTTCCATATAGACTTTTGTCTTTGTCCATGTAAGAAGATTCTTTACCTTGGAAGAGTCAAGCCACTTTGCGATCTCAGCCCAAAGCACGTCATAAAGCTGCTGCATGGTGGGAGCTGTGGCAACTACCTTTGAATAGGGCCGGCACGTGATAAACCATATAATAAGTCCGGCTTCCAGTGCTGTTTTCCCAACACCCTGACCGGACTTAACTGCAACCTTGGGATGCTTAGCAAGGTCTGCGGCTACTTCATCCTGCCAGTTGTCACATTTCATATCAAGCATATCTTCAAGGAATGCTGACGGATTATCATAATAAACTTCTAAGACATTAATCAGCTCTTCCATCCGTTTTTTCACTCCTTCGTTTTGCTATCTCAATAATAGCTGCTTTCCAATCCTGCACCTGCTCCTTTACTTCATCCTTCTGGATTACCTTTGATTTTAAAACTTCAATTCTGGCTTTCTGCTCTGCTGTGGCCAAATCCATGTGATCTGAAATCCACTGCAAGGCTTTCATTCTATCAGCAAGTTTTATACTCGCTCCATCCTTCCCCTGCTTAATCTCTGAAATCAATGTTCCATCAATTTCAATACTTTCCCTGAAACGGACTACATTAATCTCCTTTTTAATTTCAATTTTTTTGCCGGTTTTTTCATCCTTTACTACAATGGGACCGAATGGCCCCATAACTGGAACTGTCTCACGTCCAAATTCTACGTAATCCGTAATATCGGCAAAGGCTATATCCATGTATTTCTGAAATATGTCTTCTTCCGTTAACATTTCTCTGTTAAGACGGTTTTGTTTCAGACGTTGGATTTCGTTTTTTATTTCAATACTTTTCAATAATTTTGATGCATTTCCACAGGCTGTAATGTAGTCTACTCCATATGCTTTTTGATATGCTTTAACAGCATTGAAACACTTAATATATAAACAGCAAAAAAGCCTTTGCTTATCAGTTAAATCAGGATTTTCTATTACCTGTTCAACTTCATTTGCAATGGCTTTTTCTTTATCTTTTTTTATATGCTTATGTTTAGTAACGTTACTATTCCCATTTGGTAACGTTACTTTATCCCATCTATCCTGATTTTTCCATTTCCTGACCTGCTCTTCCGACACCTGCAGTTCTTCCGCAATGTCCTTAAGCAGGCGGCTTTTACCGCTTTCCAGCCAAAGCTGCTTTGCCTTGTCCCGGCTGGGACTTCTTGGTCTTGCCATTACCACCACCTCTTTTATATTTATTAAATTTATACATATATTTTTGATTATAAATTGAATTATTCTTTCTAATAGTTTATAATTATATTTGTAGTAAAATACACATAGGAGGTAATGAAAGGAGAAGTATGTATGTCAAAGAAATGTTATTATTGTGCTTTTACATGCACAATAGCAGGAGCGCCTTTTAAGGGTGAATTTTGGTCTTTAGTGGAACAAGCTTAGGCTATCGTCTCAGTAATCATACTCTCTCCAATATGACTTCCTAAACCAGTATTGGTTATCGTTTAACTCCTCTGGGCTTTCAGATATTCTGATGTAAGTCCAAATCCAATAGGACATAAGGAGGAGTCAGTATGAGTATATTTGAGACGATAGCTAATACGGACTTTGTTATGTTTCTGTTAGGCGCCTTTGGCGTTTCCTTATTTGTACAATTACATAAGGCGATTGTAAAGTGTAATTCTAAGGTATTTAGTGTAATCTGTGTTATACTAACATACATTTTTATTACAATGAACATGAGTAACTAGAACTAACGCAGAAGAACCGGATTAGCTACCCGGTTCTTTTTGCGTCATCTTCCACATACATCATAGCATATATATATACTGCAAATCTATGCAAAGATTTTAAAATGTTCCAAAGCCTTGCTATGTAAATAATGCACTTGTCTTTCACTCACTCTCATTCTTACACAAATATCCTCCCATTTCATCAATTTTATGTACCTATACATCAAAACATCTTTTTCATCTTCATTTTCAAGCTGCTCTATTCTATCTGTTATTTCCTTACACTTTTTAACTCTCTGATACCGGTATTTCTTATACTTCTTTTCCTCCTGATCAAGCAGGGCTGCATAGGAAGAAAGATCATTATTATTGTGTGCATGGGGCATTCCATCATTTACAACCGCAGGCAGCATCCTATTAAGACGCATTTCCCGAATCTTAAGTTCGCTCCGTTCCATCTGGCGGACTATCTTTTTATAGCCTTTGAGGTATTCTTTTTTCAATTCAATATCTGCATTCTTTTCTTGTGCCATTATGTCTCCCCTTCCTGCTGATGCATAACTAATTTTTTCATGTCCGATTATATTTGGCCTTTAGTTTCTTAAAATGTTCCTGCATTTCTTTCAGCAATGCATTACGGGCATTCTGATTATATGTTTTTCCCATTAAACCCTGCATGATTCTCATTTTTGTTCTCATAAATTTGTCTGAAATAAAAACAGTATAGTGTGCATTGCACTCTGGACAAATAAAAAACTGCTCTATGATCTCCTCCCCGTCATTATCGTGTCCAATTACCATTTCTTCGATATTAATTTTTATTTCCTTTTTACATTTATCACATATACAAGTTTTCATGCTTATGTTCTCCCTTTATTTTACGCCTGCTGCCTCATGGCCTGACATATGCCTGCTGCCTTAGATAATTTTTATTCCCATATATCTTTCAACTATTCACTGGGTTTTTTTATGATTTCATGTATTGTCAGAACAAAATAATTTCTATGTTTTTCAGCTCCCCATTCTTCTTTTCCTGTGCCGACTGACAGTGTACACTTCGCAATGAATGAGGGAGAATTTTTACTGTAACCGTTGCGGAACATGACTTCTCTGTAGGTATTTTTCTTCGCGCACTCCGATTGAAGAAAGCTCTTTATGTTTCTGCTGTGATATTCGCTGTGTGTCGTATGTACGCAAAATAAATTTGCTAATCTTGCTGTATAGTACGGTTTGATTTCCCGGTATTCTTCTTTCTTCCCGCCCGACAAAATCATGTCGAACCATTTCTTTTTAATTGGCAGGGTTAACATTTTCATCCTCCTTTCGCTCTTCCTGCAAGACTTTTATTACCTCAACATTTTCCAACGGAATACAGAAGCTGCCTTCCGGTTCCCACTCTTTCCAGCGTTCGGCAAATTCTTCTAAAGTATCATACAGACACATTCCGGCTTCTGTTTCTGTAATAAACACAGTTTCTATTACTGCACGTTCGTCCTCAGGCTTCCATTTATATAAATGCCAGCTTTCGTAATTGTCATAATCCCATGACGTTAATATTAATGTATGTCCGTCTATCGGCCAGCCTGTATTGCTTATTTTTCCTTCAATTATTTTTGGCAAATAATAATTCTTTATATCTATAGCCTGTCCGCAATAGATGCAGTGTTTTATATCATATTCGTTAACCAATTCACTATTGAATTCATTGTGGCAGTTGGGGCAAACTCCAAATGCTGTATCATCAATCGGCTTCTTTGGTTTCTGCTTTTCCATTGCCCTCCGGCATTCCTCTACTGTGCCAAGTCCCCTATACCACTGGATTTCTTCAAGGGCTGCAATTGCTGCATCAAATGCTTTATGTCTGTCTACATATCTTTCTGCTGTTTCTGTTTTTATACGTTTTATCAAATCTGCTGCCTGCCATTCTGCCATCTTTCCTATCTCCATCAATTTTCCTCCTTCAAATACACGTAATTCCCATATCATAAAGACGCCCTATAACACTCTTTATAATTTTCTCATCATATTTTTGAGGTTCTTTTTCTATGTCCCGAAGCACATAGAGCAATTCCCCTGTATTATAGCTTTTTATTAATGCAGCTTTTTCGTCCATAGAATCATTGCATTCCTTAGAAACTCTGTAAGCCTTCACTCTCTACCTCCTTAAATTTTAGTTTAGCGACCTAAGTTTTCACTCAACGCCGCCGGATTTAACCAAGTCAACTGCATATTCAAAAAAATTCGATATGCTTAATTTGCATTTTCCGTCAACTATTTCCATATAACGTTTTTTCAACTGCTCCACAACCTTGTCCACATTATAAGCGGTAGGTACATTTTCACTGTCATTAAGAAGGCAAACTGCTTTCAAAATTCCGTTTGCAAGTTCATAATCACCACGATTACACCCGACTTCATCCGCATATGCTCTCAACAAACGTTCCGTCTCACTTCTGCTAATTAAATCATTGCTCATTCTTCCTTACCTCTTATTTTCTCAACAATTCAGGATTATCAAAAATGTTGCCAACTTTCAGTGCATAATCCTTTAAATCGCCTATCGGCATATCAGGATATCCTTCACATTCGGCGTAAAATCCAACCGAATCCATGTATGTTTCATCTACAGGGCAGTACGCTTGATATGTTCCGAAACGCAATATCATTAATTGTCCGCCTGCCTGGCTTTCAAATATGTCGCCTTCATATGCTGTTTCCCCGTCCATATATTCTTTTCCCGTGCACAAACAAATAGTTTCTGCTGATATCATGCATTGCTTTGTACCGCCCCAGCTTTCCACTGCCCTAAAATAATAGCTCACTATTCCCTTTTCCGTATCCGTTGCACATGGCCCCGACACGTAGCCCTTCACCCATTTTCCACTGTCGGCACCTTCAATACATTTTCCTCTAAATAAGATTACTCCCATAACAACCTCCACTAAAATTTAACCTTTCCATGATATTTTATTGCCTTTATGGATAAATCAATTTCTTCTCCACATTTACATTTGCCAGATATACATGCAAATCTTTTGCAGTTTGGGCAAAAGAACGCTATGCCAAGTTCACGATCATACTTCCATAATGGTGCTTTCAATTTTACCTCCTCTAAAGTTTAATCTATCTTTAAATCAACATACCCAACAACTCTTTTAAATTGCCTGCTATCCAAATTATTAAATACCATCCCGTCTTTAAGGCTGTATCCTTTTATCCAGTTGTCTTGTATATTTGTTATTACAATTTCCCCATAATATCCATCATCTGTTACAACATCACCAACTCTAAACAGACCTTCGGAAATCTTTTTGATAATTGGTTTTATAATATTTCTATACGCTGGAGCAGAAAACACCTTAATTATCTGCTCTGCCCCACCCCTGCGCTTTACAACAAGTCCATCATCACAATTATGTAAAATCCACTTTGCAACAATACAACCAGCTATATTAATTATTTTCTTTTTCATCCTCGTTTTCTCCTCTAAAGTTTAATTTAACCTTCCAGCAAAAACTGTTTTTCTTCCAACCTCTGATAAATTGTCTTCCCTCCCTCTGTTTCTATGTAGGGAAGAAAGATTTCCTCAAACCTAACCATTTCTATATCCAAAAGCGCCATCTGTGCTTCAACCCAGTCTTTCAGGATACGCCATGCCACACGTTCCGCCTGCTCTCTGGTGTCCTTGATCTGTTTCCGGGGATTCTCCCTTTTTTCTTTTTTCAGCACTTTCAGGCATTCATCAATTTTGACCGGCAGTATTACCGGAAGCTGCTGGGAACCAGTGTCAATTAAAAATGAAAGCCCTGTAATTGTCTCACCATCATAATTCTTCATGATGGATTTTGCCTTATGCTTTACAAGTATGTACTCTATCTCTGATACTGTTTTATAAGCATCTATTGTTGTTGTGTAATTCAATATTGTCATACGCCCTCCTTAAGTTTAATTTATCTGCTCTGCAATCCTATCCACGCCTGCTGCCTCTTTAGGCTTCTTTCAGGACTTCTTTTTATGTGGGTATGTAAAGATCTGTTACATCCACATACCGGATGCCGAAATATACCGCTTTTTCCAGCTTCGGCTTCCTCGGCGCTGCAAACCTTATGGGAAGCTCCTGCACAAAATCTTCTCCGCTGTCTTCCGGCTTTAAGTGATAATATACCGTCCCCTCCGGACAGCCGGTTTCTTCCGCTATCTCCGTAATCGTCATTCCTTCCTGCCTCATCCGGCGGAATTCTTCTATCTGTTCTAAAGTGATTTTATTTCTTTTCCTGCGTAATTTATATTTCCTGAACAGGTATTCTATGGTGCCCTGATTTTTGCCAAGAGCTTTGGCTATTTCACAGATGGTCATTCCCTGCTGCCTCATCTGGGATAACTGGTCTTTTGTGGGATGTTCCATGCTTTTCCTCCTTTCCGGGAGCCATAAGGCTCCCCGGCTTTTTATGTGATATGTTTTACGCTATAAATATTTGTCTTCTGGAAGCTCCATGTTTTCCAGAAGGGTGAGATATGTTCGCAGCTCCTGATTGTCTTCGGGGACGCTGATAGGATATACTGCAAATGTCATGGTATCGTTCTTCCAATACAGTGTGCCCGGGGAGTCATTTAGCGTTTTAGGTCCTTCGGGTTCAAAATCGTCCTCTGTCCATGCACCTCTGTCAAACAGGTCTATAAAATAATTATCTACAAAAAAACATTTCTGGTCCTTCCTGTTTTGTATGACTCTGTATGTGCTTAAAGAACCCTGATAAAGCGACCTTGTTACCGTCATACTGCACTGGCACTTTTCAAAAATCTTTTCTACATCCCACATATCAGTCATGACCATATATTGGGATGGCATGTCTTTTCCGGTTTTCATTACCTGCCCCTCTTCCGGAAGCTCCCCAATCAGCTCAATAACTGCTGCCTTTTCCTTATTAGGGAGCATATCCCTGTATACGCTTATGATTACGGTCCCGTCTGAAAAGAAATATTTTCTTTCCGTGCACCCTGCAATAAAGTGATGCAGTTTCCATGCTGTGGTGATCATCTTTTTAAATTTTCCTGTGTTAATAAACATGTCTGCCTCCTTAAATCTTTGTATTTGTCATAGATTAAATCTTCTTTGCTCCATCCGGGATAGAAGTTCCTCAGGTAGGCTTCGAAGCGCATGAGCATGTCCGGCCTTAAGCCTTTGTTTCCATTGTCCATAAGGCTGTGATGGTACCGGCAGCCTACCGCCCCGTTCTGCTCTATTCCCAATCCTCCCTGGGATTTTGGTATGCAGTGCATGATGTCTGTGGGCTGCAAGTCAATCCATGTGGCGCCCTCCGCCGGATATCCCATTGTGCAGAAGATACAGGCGCCTTTATCTCTTTCCCTGATTTTCTTTCTTGTTTTTGCGTCAAACTGACGCTGTCTTGTTGAACGGTTCATATTTTTCCCCCTGCCTGCTCCTCCTCTATCCTCATGTTGGGCATCCTTTCCGCCCTGCACATTTCAGGCAGGTTTGCCCTCACCATTGCCGCCGGCAGTGGGGGACACACTGAATTTCCGCATCTGGCCACCTGCTCCGACCTTGGGTATGGTTTCCCTTCGCAGTCATGGTCTATGATGTAATCACCGGGGAAGCCCTGGCATCCGTACAGCTCCCTTGGCTCCAGCATCCGTAAGCCGATATCCACAATCCGGTACATGGTCCCTTTTATCTCCACAAGGGCGAACCGGTCATGCGTCGGTATGGTGTCAATGGGCTCCTTTATGTCCTGCCCGGTTCCCTGTCCATAATATTTGATAAGGAATGCCCTGACTTCCCCAAAATGACCGTCGCCTGCGGTAACTGTATGGAGCGGTTCTTTCATGTCCTGCCCGGTTCCCTGACCGTAAAACTTGCTTAAAAATGATGTTACAAGTCCGTATCTGTTGGAACCGTCCACCGTCATGACGGGCTCCCTCAAATCCTGCCCCCTTACTTCCTTTCCCGAAGTCTCTGAATGATACTGGATAAGAGTTGCCGCCACCTCATAATTTCTGTCTGCGGTGGTAATTGTCGGAAGAGGGCTTCTCACATCTGCCCCGGCATTGTTTTCATTGCTGCACATGATACAGGGGGAGAGCACTGGCTCCACAATTCCAAATCCATGCTTTGACGTGACCACCCTTAAAGGTTCATTCATGCTGCTACAGTAATCAGAACTGCTTCCGCTGTGGTTCACCTGTACAATAAATGGTTCTTTATTATCCAGTATGAATTTTTTCACTCCCCTTGCAATCCGTTCCATTGTTTTGGGGGCCAGGGGCCTGACTGCCCTGATTCCGTATTTCTCCTTGATTTCTTCCGCTGTGTCAAATATGGACGGACAGGGAAGGGAAAAGTCTATCTGTGTGTATGCCCCTGCATATGGCTTTAAAAATCCTTCTTTTGCCTTTATGCTGTTTCTCGGTGCATGGGTGGGCTCCGGCCATCTGATTGGCTTTCCATCGCACCTTGCAATCATGAAAAAGCGTTTCCTTATTGTGGGCGTACCATAGTCCGCCGCTGTAAGCTCGTTAAATTCCACCTGGTACCCAAGTCCTTCCAGCTGTGAGACAAATTTCGCAAACGTAAAGCCTTTCTTTGCCTTTATGGGGTGGCGCCTTCTGTTAAGGGGCCCCCAGGTCTTGAATTCTTCCACATTTTCCAGCATGATCACCCTGGGCCTTACCAGTCCTGCCCAGCGCAGCACCACCCATGCAAGACCGCGTATATTTTTATCCTTTGGCTTTCCGCCCTTTGCTTTGGAAAAATGCTTACAGTCTGGAGAAAACCATGCAAGCCCTACAGGGCGTCCTGCACATACTTTTACGGGATCAACGTCCCATACGCTTTCGCAGTAGTGTTCTGTCCATGGATGGTTTGCCTTGTGCATCCTTACCGCCTGCGGATCATGGTTGATGGCTATGTCAACACTGTATCCTGTGGCTGTTTCTATTCCGGTGCTGGCACCGCCTCCCCCTGCAAAGTTGTCAACTATTAATTCTCCGTTTATCACTGTGTCACCCCCAAAAAGTCTTCAAGATGCATTTGTCCATCTATATTGGCTGACATCTCTTTTTCTTTATTCATTCTCTTCTGCTTATACTCATTATATTTTTCACGGTATTCGTAGCTTTTCCCAAATATATTCCATGCAGCTTTTACTACATTGGGTTCATATGGCTGGATTTTTTTCAGATCATCCACCGCCTTATGGGATATCGGACACCCACAGCACCCTGTTCTCGTTAAGCCATAAACTTCGTAAGCATCCGAATACCTTATTCCAAACCGTTCCCTGTACCATTCTTTGTCTTTATCCGAAACGTAGTAAAGAGGTCTGAACCTGTACTGCCCATTACTGGTTTCTGTAAAACAAAGTGCTGTATTGTCTTTCCGGGGTACTGATCTCATCCCACCCTCATCCCTGCGCTCTCCAGTTATAATCATTTCATAGTTTTTCTGCACTGTATAAGCCGCCTGCTTTTTGCAGTAATCACAGCACCTGGCACTGATCTGGAAGTCCGGCGGATTCTCACCAATAAAGTCTCTCATATACTTTGATGAGTTGATTACAAGCTGGATATCCGGTCTTGGCTCCCCTGATGAATTGCAGCAGCAAAGGAAATTGATTACGCTTTCGCACTTTGGATAGCGTTCTTTTAACTCTTTCCGCTTCGCCGGTTTATCTTCGGCGCGTTCATATTCTTCTGCAATGGATAACGGAATGTTTTTCTTCTGCCACCCTTCCAATCCTGCAGACATTATCTTTGATACAAATGGTATCCCAAATGTTCTTGACGCCTGGACGATTCCTATTTTAGGCCGGCATTCCTCAATTTCCACTCCATATTTTTCTGCTGCTTCCCTTACATGGTCTTTAGTGGCTTTCATTTCCAAGCCCGTGTTAAAGAACACATACTTAACCGGGGGAAGTGACGGGACAATTTTCCGTGCTTTTTCAATCAGGTCAATCATTATATCGCTGTCCGCCCCACCTGAATAAGAGCAGATGGCCTTCGGATGCTGCCTGAGATGCGTCATTATAATGCCTGTTATCGCCTGAAATTTTTCTGGCGCATTAAAATCTGCATAATCTGGTCTTTCAGTGTAAACTCTGCTTTTATAAGTTTCTTTCATCTTTTAAAGGAACCTGTCATAACGTTGCCCCGGCCGGAGGTTCGGCTCCTTTCTTTTTTATTTCTCTAATTTCCTTTTAATCTCCCTTAACATCACATCCTGATATTCGTGCCAGCCGGAATCTGTTTCGATCAGGTGGCGCTCCATCAGTTCTGACACCTCTTTCCATAATCCGGCATTGGATAATTCTTTCCCTCCGGCTTTCGCCCATCCGTTCTTTTTCCACTGTTTCAGCCACCCATTTTCCACTGCCTGCAAAACGTGTCCGCATCTGGTGTTTATCCGGATGGAGCAGGTTTTTGTGAGGATGGATAATGCGTCTCTTAACAGTTCTAAAACTAACGCATTTTCGCTTGTTTTCTCTTTGATGACCATGCCGCTTCTGGTGACGGGTATTTTACTGCCTGTCACAAACTCTACAAGCCATTCCCCGGCTGCCCTTGCAGGCCTGGGCCCCTTCATTGATGTCTCTATGTAGATGGTTACATTAAAGAACTCCATCCTATCCGCCTCCCTCCTGCATCTGCTTCCACTCCTCCCTGCTCTTTACCTCATTTATCCTGCATTCGGTATAGCAGAGGTAGCTCATGCCGGTATATTTGTTTTTTCCGCTTCTGATGCTGTTTTTGTCTATGTAGTATCCCGGATGGGGTTTTGGCCCTTCTTCTGTCAGCTTTTTTACTGTCCAGCGCCTGTAATACTTCCGCTCCGGCTCCGGCCGGATAAGGTTGCGTGAGGAATTATAGCTGAGCAGTTCTTTTCTCTCCTCTTCCGGAAAGAGGGAAAGCTGCTTCTCTACTTCTTCGTCAGGCTGTTTTACGATATAATTCGCCAGTTTTTCATATCCGCCATATTCGTATATGCTTTCAAAATGGATTCTTCCGCATTTCTTCCACGCTTCCTGCGCCAGAAGGTCCGCATCCCCTCCCCTGATTCTCGGGATGATCATGTGGATATGGATGCCTCCTCTTTTTCCCACTTCCATCCGGTATATGTATTTGAGCATGTGTCCTCTTTTTTCGTACCGGTACCTGAGGCGGCTGACAAAATTTGTGAAATCTTTTTTTACCTCCCACAGAGGCTTTCTTTTTCCTTTTGGATATTTTAATGTGATCCAGAGATCATCAGGAAAGAAGTTTGCCTTGATCAGCCGCCTTACATATTTTTCCCTGTTTGCCTGGTTCTGTTTTTTTATCTGTTCAGGGGTTGCCCTGTGTCTTGCAGCCCTCTTTTCTCCTTTGGCTCCGTATTTCCCTATCCACTTAATTTCATGCTCCATGGAGTTTGGAAACCGGAAGGTGTCAAGCCAGTGTGCCACACTTTTACCTCCAACTTTAATATACTTAGATTGTTAAAAAAATGAGGTCAAAAACCTCATTTTCCTTGACTTTTCCGGCTGAATACGGTATGATGATTACAGGTGTTGAGTCCGTATTCAGCCGGACGTAAGGCGTATGAGGTGCAGGCTCATGCGCTGTTTTTTTGTAAAGGTTCATAGTTCTTGTTTTCGTAACCCCCGTCTCTTTTGACCACTGCCTCGTAAAAGGCTTTCTGTACCTCATCTTCCGGAAACAGGCCTTCACGCAGGATTACTCCTCTTTCGCCCCGTTCGCCAAAAAACTCATTTAACATTTCCTCATCTGCCTGTAAAAACAGCAGGACGTCGCGTGTTGTGTCGTAGCGGCTTTTTGCTTCCGCCCATCTTTTGTTACGCATATAATATTTGAACAATTCCGGCTGGTCATAAAGCTTGTCCAGCAGGGCTTTTCCTGACAGCAGTTCCTTTCCCGGCATCACAATGCCTCCCTTCTTTTCCGCAATATAAATACTCCGGCTTCTCTACCTGTTTCTTTTTCCACTCTTCCGTACCTGTGATCAGGCCGGCATCTTCCAACTGGGCGTACATATGGCACCTTCTTTCTTTTCAAGATATTTCCGTAAATTTGCTACCGCAAATATGCTTTGTAAAATCTTCATCATCTTGGATTTCATTGCGTCTTTCATGTAATTCTTTTTTTCTATTGTCTTTTATTCCCATTTCCTCTATAATCTTTATACTAAACACATCCCAGAAAGGAGTCTGTTATGGCTATTTATAAAATACGTGAATTACAGAACCGTCTCTGTGAAATGTCCGAAGACGGGTATCTCTACACAGAACTTTACGAACTTGAAGCTGATGAAGAGCTTCCTGCTGGATTTGCATTTTCAGCTGTTACTCCAGATGAATTTATTGATTATGAAACTGTTAGTTCTTGTTCCCCTGTATCAGATGAGGATTTTTTCCATGATTCATTTAAACCCACGGATCAATGCCACGAAATTTCGTTTACGTATGAAGAGATTGCAACCCTCCATCATGCCTTAACAAATGCTCTTGAATATTTCAAGGAATGTGAAAAGGATCCTCAATATTCACATGAAGTTAAAAAAGATATAAAATCCTCTTCTGTCAAATGTCGGAATCTGCAAGCCAGATTAAGAAAATTTTTAAATAACTTGGTTATTTCAAAGTAATAGTCCATTTACAGCTGACCTTGCCATTCAAAAGGTGATTCATTTTGCGAATTGCCTTTTGAATTTCTTTTTTTATTTTTTCTCTATCTTCCCTGTCAGACGTATAACAATGAATTTCAATATGCGTATCTCTTGTTTCTCTGGATCGAACCTTTATTTGTTTCTTTTGTGGAAAAACAAATTCCTGCTCAATATATTTCTTCATTTTTCCTTCCTCCCATGATCACGTTGCCAATTCCTCTGACCATCTCACGCATGTTTATGTATCTTCTGGTCATTTCTTCAAAAATGACTTCATCCGGCAGGGTTTCTGCCACAAGTTTCTGCTCTTCTAACGCCATTCCCTGCATCCTAAGCTGCAGTTCTTCTTTCTCAAATCCGCTCAATATATATCTCCTTTCTATATGGGAAGTGCTGCAAGCAGCAGGCTTATATGTTCTTTTAACCAGC
This sequence comes from Lachnospiraceae bacterium 10-1, assembly GCA_000403495.2. Classification (GTDB taxonomy): domain Bacteria; phylum Bacillota; class Clostridia; order Lachnospirales; family Lachnospiraceae; genus Suilimivivens. The sequence continues at coordinate 856,970 of KE159810.1, forward strand.
CCAGCGCAAATATAAATGCTAATATTAAAACAAAAATATTTATGTTTTTCACCTCCTGTTCTGTCATGTATCTCTTACACTGCCTGTCCTAATAAGATAAGCAGCATTATTATTGTTAAAATACCTGGTATGATCTGGTTGTCACTATCCACTGCTGAAGCTGATAGTATCAGGATCATAAATACTGCTTTTTCTTTCAGATTCACAGGCTTGTCCTTTCTGGCAGGTTCATACCTGCTCAACTTTTTGTTTTCTTTGCTGTTCTGTGAACTTTCTAAATTCTTCGCGTAAAATCAGCTCTGAAACTCTGGATATTATCGCTTGCTGCTCTTCTGGTGTTTTGTTTATGTAGTAGTCGTCGTGGACAATAATATGACATCCCTCTGGACTATAGTAATCTCTGACTATTGCCATGACATCACCTCAAATCTTTTAATCAATCTTATGTTTTACTGGTTGTACTTCTTTACCTTGCACGCTTGTCATGATAAAATATATTTACCCAAATCGGGCAGGAAAGGAGCTGGTTTTATTGACCAAACTTTTGACTTTGCCCTGCTCTCTTTTATGAAGGAAGTTGCGTTGTTGGTACCTCCGCAATATTTGGTATAGGGGTTAAATTTAAATATGTTCAAAGCTAAGCTAATCATGGATAATCACAGCATTATCATTTTTCGCACCCCTATATCAGATAAACTTTGTAATCCACCAGCTAATGGGCCTTTTTATTGTTGCTGAACTAAAACTGCATAAGTGGTGGAGCGCTCGAAGAAACATTGGTGTCGTACAATGTGGTGAAAACCTGCAAAGCGCATAGAGTTAAAAAATTTAGGTAAAAAACTGTTAGTGACGACACACTAGCAGTTTTTTGTTGTCTAAAAGTCTGCTTCCTATGGTTCTCTCTTTACAGTCTCAAGTTCCTTCTTCTCAATTTGATCTCTGGCTAACAATATATCTGTTGCAAAAATTAATGTTCTAAGACTAGATTCCTGCATTTTTACTGCTTTTTTAGCTAATTCTTCAATTTCTTTTTCTTTATCTATTAACACATTTTCACCTCCAATTACGTCTTCCAACGTTACTATTATCGTTGATAAACACATATTATATCATTTTTATTTGTTTGTCAACACATTTAAGAAATTGTTTTCGTTGACTAACGCAAAAAAGCATGCTATTATATTCAAAGAGAGGAGGAAACTATGAATATATCTGACAGAATAAAAGAAATAAGAAAATCGCTCAAATTAAGCCAAGAAGAGTTCGGCCAAATATTAGGAGTTAGTAGGGATGTAATAGGAAATATAGAATATGATAGACTTAAAAGACCAGATCAAAAAGAACCTATCTATAAACTTATATGTGAAAAATTTAATGTAGATGAAACTTGGCTTCGCGCTGGTGAGGGTGAAATGTTTCAAGAAATTTTACCTGAAGATGAAATAGCCTCTGCTGTATCGAATGTCCTTGAAGATATCAAATGTGAAAATTCCATTTACACACTTGTCAAAGAATTACTGTTAAAATACGAGCAATTAGACACTAGCTCCAAAAAAGTCATTAATAAATATGTTGATGATGTAATATTAGGGTATACACAAAAAAAGGAAGAGCCTTGATTCTTCCTTTTTTAGAGTTTTACCACTATAATCTACTTCATTCAATATTTTGTTTGAAAGAAAAATGATTACCTACTTTTCTTTTCTCAATATGTTTCTTAATAATTGTATACAATTGTTTTAAAAATATAATGTCATTATCCTCTATCAGTTCTAACAATTCTAATATCTTGCTTTTGTAATCCATATTTCCCCCCTGAAAGTATAGTGTATTACTTTGCTATAAATATATAATACACAATTTTATTAGTAGATTTCAATAGGGCAAAATCGGCGCCTGCCCCTAAAACCCTGTTTTATTATACATTTTTGTACACTATTAATAAGCACCATGTAATAATTAACACTCTGCATGTAAAAATTAACACGTTTGGCCTAAAAATTTCGTCACTTTTTTTGAATGTACAGTGTTAATTTATACTCCGCTTTATTCGCATCTAATTTTTAAAAAGGCTTTTATGAATAATTAAAGAATAAAATGGAACTATAGTTCATTTTACAAAAAAATGCTATTTGATATAATAAAAAGTAAATCAAATCTTCTATCAATCGGCTTTTTACAAAGGAGAAATTTCTATGAAGAGCACAAACAAGGTACTAAACTTATTAACTGCTTTTTTAGCTGTAATTGGTGCATGTGCCGCTACTCTGGTCTGCTTTATTGTTATCTATTCCCAAGTAAATGGAGGATTTTCGCAAAAACCTCATGATTTTTCTGCTACTTCATCAGAAACTAATCCTATCAGAAATGACTTAGACATTAATTTAGATAGCGGTAATTATACATCTGCCATTATCAGCAGCCCTGAACCTGATTTCGATATTGCTTTTACTGATGAAAAAACAAATTCAGAAAGTTCTTTGCCCGAAACCGTTAAACCTGTTAAATCAGGCACATATACTATTGATGCTATAGAATTCTGGTTTTCTGATTCAGTAATAAATGACGTAACTGGCAAATGGCGAATATCTTCTATTGCATCATCAAAAGATATTGCAGAATACGTTATTGATTACTATAATGCACTTTTCAGTTCAAATGATGAAATTCATGCCATTGTAAATTTTTCATTAAATACAACTACTTCTATATCTGTGCTCCCTGATGGGACACTAGATGTAGCTATACATGAATATATTGATGGCGAAGAACATGATGCCAAAGCACTATTTGGTGGAATGCTGTTAAAGGAATATTTTGTCAATCCACAGACTGGCGAATTTGAAGAAATTACTTCTGCTTCTCTCACATCACCCGTTGAGAACAACGGACCAAATACCACTTACTCATATGAAGTTCCAATAGAAAATTCTAATCAAATGACAATTGGCTCTGCTTCAACTGGAAATGACAATGATTTTAACACATACAGCACGCTTGACACTCAAGATTCGACGCTGGGCAGTGATACAGTATGGCTTTCAGCTACAGGATCAAAATATCATAGTATCAATAATTGTGGCAAAATGGATCCTAATAAGGCTCGCCAAGTTTCCCTTGAATACGCGATTAGTGATGGATATGAAAAATGTGATAACTGTTTCTAAATGTAAAATCGCCCCTGCAAAGTATAGAAGAATTGGAATAATATTATCGCTAGTTGCCATTGTATGGACACTTATTTTTTACAGCTTATGGGATAAAATTCCTTAAAATAATTTCTTACAAAATAAAAGCATCTATCCGGTTATTACTCCTTCAAGATGCTTTCACACTTTTATAATATTATGCGCATATAAACATTATAATAAAACACAGAAAATTAAACCAAAACAAATAAGGGTACTTATCTATCCATCTAAAAACAGCTATTTTTTTATCGGATTCCTCTTTTGTAGAAATCGGCATTCCAACCAGTTTTGACAGAATATATAAAAACATGAAAATAATATCAAACATTACAATTCCGACAAAAGATATCCCAAACCCTATTTGATACCATTCGGCTTGATGTATATTTGTCAAAACGTCGGAGAAAACCGAAACACCGCCAAAAAATACAATGACTATTGCAGTAAAAATTCCAAGTATTGATACAAATTGTGAATATACATTATTCACTTTTTTCTTTAATTTTTTTGATAATTTATCTGCCTCCCTGAATCTGTTTTCAAACTCCGCAACTGTCTGAATTAATGAAATATCTTGTTTTTTAAAACTATCTGTACTTTCCTGTTTGAACTGATCAATGATTTCATTAATTCTATCTAAATTCTTTTTATGATCTGTAATCCTTACTATCTCAAGCATTATATGATCATACAGCTCATCAACACCTTTTATTGCTTTTTTGTACATTCCTTCATTTTTATGCATAATCTGTTTTAAGGATTCTATATTTGATGTGAGATTAATCAATTGTTGCTCATTCATATCCCAATGCGCATATATTTCAGCAGACACATTATAATATGAATACTCGTATCCACTTTCATATGCCTCTACCAAACAAAGTGCCATATCAGTATATTTTGCAATATCGATACTTTTAAAATTATCATCCATCATGAATCGGATGAACTGATTAATTTCTCCTGAAATCTCTAATTCTTCATTCTTTTCATTAGTATTACAAATATCATCAGTGTCCGGGCCTGTTGTATTAAATAATATATCTTTATCTTCTGCCATAATTTTACCTTGTTATATTTATTTTGCACAGGCATATTCCCTTATATATTCAATGGGAATATCGACTTTTGTGCCATTATATACTTTACTCCAAGGGCTTCCAGGTCTATGACTTTTTTCTACCAACTCCCAAGGAGTAATACTCGTACATGCATTAATTACTCGTTTAATTAACTTCTCTTCCTCTGCGGAAAACATGTTCGTTACGTTTTCGTACAAATTACATATTTTAGTAGGCCCATAACTACTAAACCACTCATATACATTTGGTACTACTGGTCCATACTGCCACGCCTGAATATTTTCAGGAAAAGCTAATTCAGCAAATACCCTGATGAAATTTAACTGTACATAATATAATATTTTCTGTAATTGTAAATTTGTAATAGGTTTTCCGCATCTAGTACAATAATCTACAACATATTTTGCAATGTCCATTGAACTATTCATCTTCCAACCTCCTCTGCATTTTAATCAACTCAAAAAGAACATCTCTATATTTATAGTATGTTCTTATCGTAAATAATTAACCTTATCTTGCCATTTATATGTTTCACTTTTATTATATCTGTTTTTTAGAATTTGTCAAATTTCGCGAACATTCGTTCTCTTCATATTATTTGATACACTAAAAATTTGTTGACAGGATTTCTAAACAACTTTAGTATTTTTATATAGATAATAACCTTAACCACAACCAGCAACACCAAGGAGGAAAACCATGCAGGACAACTACTGTGCCTATCTTCGCAAAAGCCGCGCGGATCGTGACGCTGAAATGAAGGGTGAAGAAGAAACTCTTGCCCGGCATAAGCGTATTTTAACAGAACTATCCAAAAAGATGGGAAAACCTATTTCCAGATTCTATTCCGAGGTTGTATCTGGAGAAACAATCACCGCTCGTCCTGTCATGCAGGAACTTCTATCTGATGTGGAATCTGGCATGTGGAAGGGTGTTTATGTGGTAGAAGTAGAACGTCTTGCACGTGGCAACACCAAAGATCAGGGTATTGTTGCTGATGCCTTCAAATATTCTAACACTGTCATTATCACTCCATCCAAAACCTATGATCCGAATAATGAATTTGACGAAGAATATTTTGAGTTTGGACTCTTTATGTCCAGACGCGAATATAAGACCATTAACCGGCGTCTGCAGCGTGGGCGTATCGCTTCTGTGAAAGAAGGAAACTATATTGGCGGTTCGGCTCCTTATGGCTATAGAAAGGTCAAACTGTCAAAAGGCTATTCCCTTGAGATTATTCCCGAACAGGCAGAAATCGTCAGGCAAATCTATAACTGGTACTGCCAAGGTGAACAGCAGCCAGACGGTACCTTCTGCCGACTTGGCACGGATGCTATAGCAACTAAACTGGATTCTATGGGTATTAAACCTGTTGTTAATGATAAATGGTCTAGGGCGACCATCAGCGATATGTTAAAAAATCTTACCTATACCGGCAAGGTATTCTTTGGACAGTATAAAGAAATTAAGACTTCCGTAAACGGAAAGGTTGTTAAAAAGAGAGTATATGATCCAAACCACCTGGTTGCACAGGGAAAGCATGAGGCAATCATTAGTGACGATCAATTTGAACTTGCTGCTAAAATGCGAACAGTAAATCAAAAAAATACTGTGCCCGCTGCCTCTGTGCTGCAAAACCCTCTTTCAGGTCTTGTATACTGCAAGAAGTGCGGCACCCTCATGACACGACTGGCTCCTAATTCCAGAAACAAATATTCAACCCTCAAATGCCCGAATCGGTATTGTGGCAATGTATCTTCTCCCCTTTTCTTAGTAGAGCGTCAAGTACTGCAATACCTGAAAGACTGGCTGCATGCTTATGAGGTTGACAATAAGGCAATGAACTTTTCCCCTATAAATGAGGAAATCAATCTGAAGCTTGATACCATAAAGAAACTACGGTCAGAAATTGCGCAACTTACCTCACAACTTAACCGGGCATATGATCTCTTGGAGCAGGAAGTGTACACGATTGAAATATTTAAAGAAAGGCAGGCCAACCTTAAGAACTCTATTTTCTCCTTAGAAGAGCAATTAAACGCCCATGAAAGTGACTTAAATCACCTTCGGGAACTTCAAATTACGCAGGAACTTTTTGCACCTAAGGTCAGACATTTACTTGATACTTACAAAACAAACAGCACCGAACTTAATAACTCCATCCTGAAAGAACTTATTGCCCGAATTGACTATGAAAAAGAGACTCGCAACACACGCGGAAAACTGGATAATTGTAATTTCTCCTTAAGCATATTCCCTCATATCTCTAATTAATATTACATATGACATAAACGTGCGTATACTTACGGCCCTCCAATGGCTGTAGCACCCATCAACAAAGTACGGGAAGTTGTGGACTACGCCATTACCCGCATTGATCCTGCAAAAATTGACTTAGGCATACCAAACTATGGCTACGACTGGACGCTTCCATATGTCCGCGGCAGCTCTGCTGCAGTTACCATCAGCAATTTGGAAGCAATTCAAATCGCCATTGCCCATGATGCGGAAATATTTTTTGACGAAACCGCCATGTCTCCTTATTTTCAATATGAGCAAAGCGGGCAGCTTCATGAGGTTTGGTTTGAAGATGTACGAAGCTATCGGGAAAAGTTCTCTCTCCTTCCTGCCTACCTGCTACGGGGCATGGGGTATTGGCAGATCATGCGGTTTTTCCGTCCCAACTGGCTTCTTCTTCAGGATACCTTTCAAATAAGAAAACTATAGGATCTTTCTGAAAAAGCTGATAAAGTTTCCCCCCATAATACATTTCACATCCTCACAGCTCATTCCTCTTTGTAAAAGCGCAGCGCTAAGCAGCGGAATCTGTCCATGATTTAAAAGGCAGTCATACCTTTTTTCAGGTTTCCTCCCACTTAACGCCGCTTTTGCAAAATCATAAGAATCACACAAATCAAAGCCATAGCCCACATGTAATGCTCCGATTTTTTCTACCTCATACTCTATATGCCTGCAAAGCATCTCCAAATGATTTCCTTCAAAGGAGCCTGCAATATATACACAGCCATTCATTCCCATAATACCGCCCTGAGCTGACAATGCTTCCATTTGCTCATCTGTCAGGTTCCGGTAATTATCATGAATGTGCCTGCTTCCGGAATGAGTTGCAACAAAACTTTTTTCTGTAATCCGGCATAGTTGCTCAAAGCCTTCATCATTTAAATGGCTTACATCAAGAAACATGGACAGCTCTTCCATTTTCTTTACTGCTTCTATTCCTGCCTCAGTCAGGGCACCAAAAATCTGTCTGTGTTCTGATGCCTTACAGCATCCTGTTGCCAGCGCATTTGCCCTGCTCCAGGTAAGAGAAGCTCCTCTTACCCCCATTTCATACAGCATATCCAATTTAGCAATATCCTCACCAATACAGTCAAGCCCCTCCATGTATATCATAATTCCAACTTTATTCTCTTCCAGTGCTTTGTCTAAATCTGCTTTATTTTTAATCAGTAAAACCTCTTTAAGCCCTTCCACATCTTCTTTCAAAGCATCGATCTGTTTCAGTGCATTGTCCCATGCCCTATCCAGATTGCCATTTTCCACATAAACAGAGGAAATCACCAAATTGATCCCAGCCTTGCAAAAATACGGTAAATAATAGTTTTTTACCACATTATGCTCCCCCGCCATATTCCTTAAAAGAATTTCTCCCGCCAAATCCAGGTGGGCATCTACCACCGGATTTTCCTGATGCAGTTTTAACGCCTGTCTTACATATTCTTCCTTTACCTTAACATCCATATCTACATCCTTTCCCCGCTGCCCTGTATCCCAAAGTTGTCACCATCCAACTTTTGTTTACCAAGCTCACCCATTCACTTTTGAAGGTATTCCACCGGCCGCATCATAAAAGGTGCACCGGATTTTTCCAACGCACCTTTTTCTTTTATCTATATGCAGTTCTTTAAAAACTGTAACCACTTAGCCTTTGGCATTCAAAAAAGCTTTATTTCTCAAGATCCACCTTTTTAAGCAGTTCCTGAATATCCTGAACACTAAGCCACTCTTTATTGTTTCCGGAGCTGTAGGAAAAGCCTTCCTCCACCTTCTGACCGCTTAAATTTATCTTTTGCTTGTCGTTCCAAACCACTTGGGGATATACAATAAAATGCTTGTCATACTCATAGGTGGTCGCAGAATCCTCCACTGTCACCATAATTTCATGAAGCTTTTCTCCCGGGCGGATTCCGATTTCCGGCATCTTACATCCTGGCAGCATAGCCTGGGCCAAATCCGTCACTTTAAAGGAAGGAATTTTGCTGATAAAAGTCTCGCCGCCGTTTGCTTCTTCCAATGCCTTAATTACCAGCTCAACCCCCTGTGTCAGACTGATCCAGAAGCGCGTCATGCGGTAGTCAGTAATTGGCAGCTCGTTTCCACCATTTTTGATAATATTATGGAATACAGGAATGATGGATCCCCGGCTTCCTGCCACATTTCCATAACGGACAATTGAAAAATTAATGTCCTTAGAGCCTGCATATGCATTGGCTGCTATAAACAATTTATCTGATACCAGCTTGGTGCCTCCATACAGATTCACCGGATTCACCGCCTTGTCAGTGGAAAGCGCAACTACCTTCTTCACCCCGGAATCCAAGGATGCATCTATTACATTCTGGGCCCCGTGAATATTGGTCTTGATAGCTTCGTTAGGGTTATATTCACATGCCGGAACCTGCTTTAAGGCTGCTGCATGAATCACAAAGTCCACGCCTTCAAAAGCCCTGCGAAGCCTTTCTTTATCTCTTACGTCCCCAATAAAAAACCGGAGCTTGTCCTTGTATTCTTTAAATTCATTCTCCATGATAAACTGTTTAAATTCATCTCTGGAGTATATGATAATCTTCTTCGGATTGTAATTTGTAAGCACGTACTTTGTAAAACATTTGCCAAAAGATCCTGTGCCGCCGGTAATAAGAATTGTTTTGTTATCCAATAACATAAAACTGCCTCCACTTGCTCTATAATTTACAAAGGCCTTGACCAGAGGCAAGGCCTTGCGAATATCATATCACAAATCAAACATAACAGCAAATTTTTTTCAAACCAGCAGATTTCTAACAGGTAGCCCCGCCTTTCATATGTTTCTGAGCCGATATATTTTCCTGCTTTCTTTCCAGCAGGTCATCTGCAAGGAGCTGCTTTTGTACCTGTTCAAAACCGATTCTCTCTACCGTATCAGCAAAACGCTCCCCGGTAATGCCCTGTTCCCTGAATAAAAGAATCGCTTTTTCCACAATGGCAAGCACCTCTTCCTTATCCGTAAATACTTTATCAAGATATCTTCCTCTGGCAACCTTCTTTCCCCAGCGGCCGCCAATATAAATCCGGTAGCCATTCACATAATTTTCCAATGCACCAAAAGGGCACTTACCCATGCAGCGGCCGCAATGATTACACTCATTCTCATCAATAACCAGCCTGCCTTCCTTAAGACCGGCAACTTTGATAGGACAGTTTTTCTCTACCTGGCATACTTTGCACCCCCGGCACTTTTCAGGATCAAGCTGAGGTACACGCTGTCCGATAATCCCCAGGTCATTCAGATCAGGCTTTACACAATTGTTGGGACATCCGCCTACTGCTATCTTAAATTTATGAGGCAGCTTTACAGATGCATAACCATGGAAAAATCTCTCATGAATTTCTTCTGATAATTCAAAGGTATCAATCAATCCATACTGGCAGGTAGTTCCTTTACAGGATACCACCGGACGTACCTTAGAGCCTGTGCCGCCCATCTCTAAGCCTGCTTCTGACAGATACTCCCGAAGCGGTTCAATATTTTCAAAGGGAACTCCCTGTATTTCCATAGTCAGCCGGGAGGTCATAGTTACTTCACCGCTTCCAAACTGCTCTGCCGCCTGGGCAATTGCTTTTGCTTCTTCTGCTGTGATCTTTCCATTCCGTGTGATTACCCGTCCATTAAACTTATCCGGCGTCCTCTTATCCTTTAAAAAGCCAAGCGCCTTTACTCTGGTTTCCTCTTCCCTGGAAACCTGACCGCCATCATTTTTTACCTTTACATCATTAAAGAAAGTGGCGCCTTCCAGCACAATGGTATTGGTATAGCCATAAAAGCGCAGGCGGTTCTGTAAAAAATATCCTCTCTTTCCTTTTGCACATACGAGCAGCAGCTTTTCTTCCCTGCCAATTCCGGGCAGTTCTCCTTTTACACTGGCAAGATCAATATATTCCGCACCGGGGATGGTGGGAACCGGCGCCACATCCAGTATCCTGAAGCCTTCCGCTTTCCCTTCCGCATACTCTGCCGGAGTCATGCTTACCATATCTCCATTTAATTTATTCATAAGTACATACACTGCCTGCACCAAGGGATGAATTGCAGTAGAAAAAGGTGGTGCGTAAGCAAAATCCGCATTTTCAAAGTCTTCCAGCCTTGCTCCCATATTGATTCCCATTACTGCAATGTCTACCATCTTATCCACAGCCCCCGGTCCAAATACCTGTAAGCCAAGCAGCTTATGGCTTTCCTTATCTGCAATCAGCTTTGTTGCAAAGAACGCCGAATCCGGATAATAATGGGCTTTATCATCCGTAACTGCAAGCACTGTTTCCACCTGATAACCTGCATCGATAGCCTGTGCTTCGGTCAGTCCGGTACGCCCACAGTTAAGTCCCGGCAGCTTTACCACACCGGTTCCCAATACACCCGGATATTCCTTCTGCTCTCCGGCAAGAATCTGTGCCAAAGTACGTCCTTCCAGATTGGCAGAAGATCCCATCGGGGACCACTGGGCCTTTCCGGTAATTCGGCTGACTACCTGTACACAATCGCCTGCCGCATAAACATCAGTAAGGCTGGTTTTCATAGTCCGGTCTACCAGAATCGTTCCCCGGTTCATTTCAATACCGCTATTTTCTAAAAATCCGGTGTTGGGGCGAATACCCGCTGCCATGATCACAAGTCCACAGCTTAGCACGCCTGCACTGGTTTTTATGGATGATACCTTTTTATCACCTGAAATCTCTTCCGCCTTTGTTCCCGTAATAACCTTAATTCCTTTTTTCAATAAATGTTTTTTGCCATAGGCCGCCATTTCAGGATCCAGTATGTTGGGAAGAATCTGGGGGGCAAAATCGATCACTGTAACTGAAACACCCTTCTGCTGCAAATTTTCCGCCATTTCAAGACCAATAAATCCTGCGCCAACCACCACTGCTTTTTTTACATTTTCTTCTTCCACATAAGCTCTTACATTAACCGCGTCTTCTGGAGTGCGCATGGTGAATACCCCGCCCAGTTCCATTCCCTTTACTGGCAAAACTGCCGGAGAAGCTCCTGTTGCAATTACCAGCTTATCGTAATTATGTACTTCCTCTTCACCGGTTTTTACATCCTTTGCCCTGACAGATTTTGTCTGTGGATCAATGCTAACCACCTCTTTTTCCGTGAGCACTTCCACCCCTGTCAGCGCCGCATATTTTGCCGGTGTATTTACAATCAATTCCTCCGGTTCCTGAATCATGCCACCTACATAATAAGGAAGTCCGCAGCCCGCATAGGAAATATCTCTGCTTTTTGTAAGCAGAGTAACCTGCATATTTCTGTCCGCCCGTTTTAATTTTGCTGCGGTCTTTGTCCCGGCCGCCACACCTCCAACCACTAATACCTTCATATACTTCCTCCTTTACTTATTCCGCCTGCATTCTTTTGTTTCAATAAAAGCTCAAAAAAATCTTCTGCCGGCATAGGTTTTGCATAGTAATACCCCTGCACCTGATCACAGCCAATGCTCTGTAAAAGCTCTGTCTGCTCTTTGGTTTCCACCCCTTCTGCCAAAAGTCCCAGCTCCAGCTTATCTGCCATAGAAACCACCTGCTCCAAAATCATTCTTCCTTTATTTGAAACTGTCATATTTTCAATAAATTTCCTGTCAAGCTTAATTACGTCAAAAGGAGTTTCCAACAGTATATTCAAGGAAGAATAACCGCTTCCAAAATCATCCATTAAAAGAGTAAATCCTTCTTCCTTAAGCTGCAATGCTTTCATGCTCACCTGCTGGTTATCTGCCGTCTCCGTAATTTCCAATTCCAACAGCTTTTTAGAAATGCCATATTCTTCTATCATGTCTGCAAGTACCTGTATGCATTCATCATCCAGAAGATGTACTCTTGACATATTTACAGAGACGGGGCAAAAATCAACTCCGGCTTCCCTGCATCTTGCAAGAAAGCGGCATGCTTCCTCCCATATATAATAATCTACCTTTTTTATAAATCCATTTTCTTCAATAATGGGAATAAACTGATCCGGATAAATCATTCCGCGCTCCGGATGATGCCACCGTATTAATGCTTCCGCACCAATAATCTCATTTTTTGCAATACTGTATTTAGGTTGAAGATACATCATAAATTGTCTTTCAGTAATAGCAGCCTGCATGTTTTCTTCAATAAATTTTCTGTTATATAATGTATCTTTGAACTGCTCCTTATAAAATAGTACATTTGTTACTATATTATTTTTGGCAGCCTTCCTTGCCATAGCCGCCCGATCCTCCATCTGCCGCTGTTCCATTTCCCTGTCTTCAATGGTGTACACACCATAGGCCATCTGAAGTTTTACATTTTTAAAGTTATTAATCTTTCCATCCAGTTGACGGATAAATTCCACTAACTCTTCTTCATCCTCATACTCTGTAACTACCATGAACACATCACTTCGCAGATTCACAAAAAACTGTCTCTCATGACAACTTTCCTTCAGCCCACGGATAATAAAGTCTAAAACTTCATTTCCAAACTTTTCCCCGTACAAATCATTGATAATTTTAAATTTACGCACATCAAACTGAATAAATCCAATTTCCTTAGTAGATGAAAAAATCAGTTCATTGACATTTTTTCTAAAACGCCTGATTCGGCTGATGGTTTTCAGTATGTTCTGCACCTCGTCCTTTTCCGGCAGATCCTCTAAGTTTATACTGCTTTCTTCTTTATCCTTTAATTGGTCCTCCAGCATTTTTTCCAATATTTCAATACTGACGTTGATTGCCCTTGGACATTTCTGCAAAATTAACCCTTCCTGACGGATAGCTGCCATTTCCTTTGGTTTTGATATGTCCTTTCCCAAAATGTCCCTGCACTTGATTTTTCCGTTCATTTTCTCTCTAAATGCATTTATAAACTCGTCTGTCTTTTTATTTCCGTAAATTTCCTGTTCCCTGTCCTGTGAATCATAAAACCCCAGTGCCATTCCAAGCACCATCAGCGCTGCCGTAATGCATCCGCATACACTCCCCTGATGCATTCCTCCGCCAAAGCATGTACTGATTTTAAACGCTGTCTTTAAGTCCATGCCAAAGTCCTCTGCAAACGCCCCAAATAATGCCTGTGAACAATGATACTGCTGGCGCAAAAGATGTTCCGCTTTCTCACTGTGTGTCATGCGATCCCCCACTTTTCCATCGGAAATACCGATAATATATTTTTACTATCATTTTAACAAAAATATACGAAAATGTGAAGCATCATGAGGCACATAGACATAGGACAGTCAACATTAAATCAATACTGTTATTCATCCCCCCTGCTTAATGCAATTGCCGCTATCGCGCACAAAATCCCTCCAACCACAAAAGCTAAGTAGGAATACCGCCATGCTTCTTTTAAAATTCCAATCAGAAAAAAAACAATGGTTGATATAAGCATAATACAACCGCATAATTTTCCAATTAATTCATCTCTCTTTTTCTTTTCAGGTGAAGGATTATTTTCCTTATTATATCCTTTAATATTATATTTTTCCTTCTGTAGTGCCGTGAAAGTAAGCAGGGAAACTGCTGCCGTAACAATCATCATAAAAATTCCATTAATATAATATTCCCACTTTTCCACCTGCATTTTATCCGCAAGCTGTAGTTTTTCTAACCTGGCATCTGCCATAATAACAAATAAACAGCCAGTTAAAATCAGCCCTACACCTACAACAATTCCTATAATAAAATGCTTGTAAGCCCTCTCTTTTTCTTCTTCCGTATAAAAATCTTCTATTTGGGGATTTTTTTCATTAAAACGAATACTCTGCATTCCGATTACAATAAAGATCATAACAGACACAATAAGCAGTACAAAGAAAGCTGCTGTTGCCATATCTTCTTCAATACCGGCTCCGCAAAGCAGCATCATCAGGCTAATACCAAAAAGCAATATTCCCACACCGGCCGAAATCATTCTGCTGAAAGTGTTTTTAAATTTGTCATATCCATAACTGTCTTTTGCAAAAGCCTGACTTACATCTCCCTGCATTAAAGTGTCCATATTGCAGTGAAACATATTGCAGATCTGCAGCAGCTTTTCCATCTCAGGAAAACTTTGTCCTGACTCCCATTTGGAAACAGACTGCCTTGATACTTCAAGCTGTTCTGCTAATTGTTCTTGTGTAATTTCTTTCTGTTTTCTTAAATACTGTAAATTTTCTCCAAAACTCATTTGACTTTGCTCCTTTCAATCTTTCCTCGTTTACTGTATGGTTATATCATACAGTTGCATGGGAGCAACTTCTATCAATCTCATGTTGCTTTTAAGTTTTTTGATGTCGCTTTTCGGTTGCAATCCCCCTTTTTACTGCATTTTGTACAATGTCCACAATCCTTTTTGTGCAACCACTTCATAAGCAGTCAGATGAATATTTGCTTCAAGCAGCTTCTCAAGACACTCTTCTTTATTCTCATAATCAGCCACATAAACTAACAGCCGACTGCTCTCCGTAATTTCTTTATCTGTAATTTGTTCCTGATTTCCCTGACTCGCCATATAAAATTTATCATATTCCATTAACTCATCAGAAAGCCACCAAACATGATCAGAGGATGCATCATTGTAAAAAACCACTACAGGTTCATTTGGGCAGGCTTTTACATATTCCATTACCTCCCTTTCCTCTTCATAAAGGAAAAAGACTTTATCTCCTTTCAGTGCAAGTCCGTTCATAATCAAAATGACAATACTTCCGAAAAGCGCCGTCGCGCACACTGCATTACTGCCTGCCTTCTGCCTGCCAGCCCCAAAAGGCTCCAAGGCAAAAATCTCTTCTGTAAGTCTAAAGATAACATACAAAATCGAAAAAAGAAAAATGCCATACACAGGAAGTTGATACCTGTTGGAAGTTTCTCCTAAAATTAAAGCTGTTTTTGACACCGTAAAAAAATATCCTGCTCCGGCAAATAATAAAAGTCCTGTACTTTCATTTAAAACTTTCCATTTTCCGCCTTTTCTTTTCTTCAAAAACCACACGGTCACTGCTAAAAGACATATTCCTAAAAGCCACCAGCTTAACGTTCCATTTAATACATAATCGTCGAACAATCCTCCAAAAAACTTAAGCCGCCCCCATGTATTAGAAGCATTGCTGAACTCACTAACCGCTTCTGTCCCCCGATATCCCCTGAAAATATGGGATAAGCTGGCGGGATAATAGCAAATTGCCAATCCAAGTCCTGCCGCACAGGCGGCTGCATAACCGCATAGCGGCTTGATTTTTTTGTTTTTCAGAAGATAAAAGCAAAATCCTGCCCCTAAAAAGAAATGAAAAATAATATAATAATATTGGGTTAAAAATCCTAAAAATACAGTAATACTAAGTGGCAGCAAAAAGCTCTTTACCCTATAGTCCTGCTGTTTTACCGCCCGAAGGTGCAAATCCATGCAAAGTAAAATAAATAAAGTAAGCCACTGATACATACGGATAAACATGACTCCTGAAATCACGGCAGGACAAAATCCCCATGCAAGACAGGTTAAAAAAGCTATCAAGCCTGCCTTTTTGCTGAATTTTTCACTTTGCTCCCTGCCGGAGGCCGCCGTATATGCACCATAAGCCAGCAGCAGGTATGAGATTACATAGGCAGTTAAATTTACCCCAATTCCCAGCCATTTGCTAAACAAATCAGGAAACAGGGAACAGGCAGTATGGAAAATATAGTAATAAACCGGAGGGTGCACATCCCATGACTGCATCTGTTTCACCACATCATACCGAAATTCTTCTCCCGAAAGTACCACAAAATCATTTCGAAGCGCATCCTTTTCCATCCACTGTCTATCCTCTACTGACAGTCCTGCCGTTTTATTTGTGGAGTAATAAGTATAAAGTTCATCTTCGTGAAAACCAGCCTTCCGGCTGCCATAATAAAAAAGACAGCCTATCTGCAGAAAAAGCAGTACTCCCATCGCAAGTCCAAATTTAAAATTTATTTTCAAGGCTCTATTCATTCCTTTTTTCCTTTTAATAATTGCAGCATTCTATGTACTTTTCTGACAAATTTAGGCGCAGTGCCAAGAAGCAGCAGATAAGTCTTATTTTTTTTGGTCAGGTAAGGCGACCTGCGCACATCTTTCTTATGCCTCTTTAAATATTCTTTCACCTGACAATAGAATGTATTCTTTTTGTTCATGAAAGAAATAGGAATATGAAGCATATAGTCAAGTCTCTGAAACAGCCCAAAACGCATCGCCTCCGGCAAAAGATCCGGATATTCCTTCTCCACAATTTGATAAACTCTGTCTGCATTTTTCACAATATCTGTAAATACCTGGGGAAACTCATCTTTATTTTTGGTGCGTGTATTGCTTCCATACCGGTAAAAAACATGGTAGTCCTGCCAGGGCATCACTGCAACCGCCGGTATTTTGGGAAGCAGCCTTACAAGCAGATAAAAATCCTCATTCAACTCCCCTTCCGGAAAACGCTCTTCCTTTAATAAAGAAGCGTGAATCAGTTTTGTACAGAAAGAGCAGTCCCCCTTATGGAGCAGCAGTTCCCTCATAAAATGCTGGCAGTCCCAAAGTTCAGGCTCCCCAGGCGGCTGGCAGACATTAGGCAAAAGATTTCCTTTTTCGTCAATCTCATCCCTCGAAGTCTGCACCATAAGCAGATTTTCCTCCACCGCAACCTGCAAAAGTCTTTCATACATTTCCGGCTCTATATAATCGTCACTGTCCACAAAGCCGATAAAATCTCCTCTGGCCTTGGAAATCCCAAAATTCCGCGCAGAGGAAGAACCACCGTTTTCCTTATGAAATACCCGTATTCTCCGATCTTCTAATGCAAACTTTTCCGCCAGAGCTCCGCTGTTATCGGTAGAACCGTCATCCACCAAAATAATTTCCAGATTCCGGTAAGTCTGCCTGCGTATGGAATCCACACACCTTTGCAGCAGATCAACCGTATTATAAACCGGCACGATCACACTGATCCATAACGGTCTTCTTTCTTCTTCCATGACAATCCTCCGTCTGTTTTTCTAAAATTCTTTGCTGCTTATGATCTTGTACATCCGCCCTGGCGCTATCACCCCGGCCGGGCTTAAGGGCCCTTCCCCGGGCGGTGTAAAACTGCCTTCTTTTAGTTCTTTTATCATGCGAAGTAGTTCTTTTGCCGCATAAGGCGCATTCCACAATCGGCTGATCGTCTCATAGGCATTCTCTCCCATCCGCTCTATTTCTTTTGGGTTCTTTAACAGAAATAAAACTGCTTCCTCCATTTTCTCATAGCTTCCGCCAGAATAAATCATGCCATTTTCCCTGTGCCTGATCAAATAAGGAACTGCGCCTGCCTGCACATTAGCCACCACTGCGCATCCGCTATTCATAGCCTCATTTACCACTGCCCCCCAGCCTTCCAAATGGTTGCTGGTGAAGATATGAATCTGACATTTTTCCATAATGGAACGCACTTTCTCCGGCCTTTGGAACCCGTAAAAAGTAAGCTTGTCCTCCACATCATATTCCCAGGAAAGACGCTTTAATTCTTCCTCCATCTCTCCGCCGCCAGCCATATGAATGTGAAATTTTGTCATTTCTTTAAGATTTTTAGCCAGTCTGATCATATACTCCGGATGTTTTAAAGGAATGAATCTGCCTGCCCAGACAATATGAATCTGCCCATCTGACAGTTTCATTTTTCTTAGCTGTTCCTTTTCATAATATTTAACCTCCGGAAAATACCCCCATTTAAACATTTTTTCCGGATAAGCATGAATCAGATGAAAATCAGAAGCCACATATGCCCCTGCACATAATAGATAGGCAGGTTTTTTCCTATACCTGGTATGTTCTTTATACTTGTGAAAAAGCCCCCTTGGGGAAATGGCCTTCCACTGGCCTTCCCTGTAAAGGCGTTCGCTGATGCGTATCGTCAATTTTCCCGCATTTAAACGTTCCTCTACTAAATCCTCGCGCCCGCTCCAGCCTGCAAGCAATACATCACTTTCCATAATCATTTTTCTGCAGGCCGCCTCATTTTCATAAAGGAAAGAAACATAGGGCAGTTCTTCTCCTTCTGTGCTCCATCCCATAGAAAGCCGCTCCTGCTCCATAGGCTGCGTCTGAATAAAGTGGTATTCCTTCCCTAAAAGCTCATAGCAGGCATTTGAAAAAGGAATCTGATGATGATTAATATAATTTGATATAAAGGTAACTGTCATTCCCTTTCCCCTATCATTTTATAGATCTCTAATAGTCTTAAATAATTTGCTTCTCCGTCATGGGTAATGTGGGCTCTTTCCGCCGCTTTCATGGAGATTCTCTCTGCAAGGCAGCGTCCGTTTTCATCTTTCCTTCTGTCCCACAAGGCTTCTATTTTTTCTGCCATTGCAGCCACATCTCCTGTGGGGAACAAAAGACCATTTTTTCCGTCCTCAATCAAATCCGGTATCCCTCCTGCATTTGAGGCTGCTGCCGGCACCCCCAAAAGCTGTGCCTCCCCCACCGTGTTAGGGGAATTTTCCAATACGGAAGCGCACACAAACACGCTGGATTTTAAAAACTGCTGTTTCATCTCTTCCGCATTTAGCTTTCCGGCAAGAATCACCTTGTTCTCCAGCTTATATTTTTTAATCAGGGAAAGCAGATATTTTCCATAAGCGGGAAGTTTTATTTTTTCTTTTACCGTACGATGTTCTATCACACTGTTTCCTGCCACCGTAAGGATTGCATCGGGATATTTTTGACTTAGTACTGCCAATGCCTCAAGCACAAAATGCATTCCCTTTAAGGGATAATCTCCCTGTCCTAAAAAAATACTGTGTTCCCGGCACTTAGCCAGCTGCCACTGCCCTGTGTAGAATTCCTTCCGCATGGTTTCATTCATGGGGAAATACAGTGCATGGGGATTGATCTTTGCGGTGCCTTCCCTGTCAAACCGGGTTCTTCCGGTAATATTTCCGCATCCGGCTATGGCTTTTTGCTCATGTATCCCCCGTTTCTTAAACTTCTCCTGTTGCTGCCGTATAGAATCCTTTTTCATAAAGTCCCGAAAAGTCACTTGGTTTTGCACCTTTTCAGGAATACCTGCCATATAAACCTTTGCAATCTCCCCGCATAATCCCTGTATGCCGATCAGCGTTTTATGAGGATTATGAAAGGCTTTTACCGCAGCCAGGGTATGGGGAAATTCTGTCCCAAAAACATGAATAATATCTGGTTTAAAATCCTCAAATATTTTTTCAAATGTGGTTTCCAGTTCCGGTACATATTTCTCCGGCGTATTTAAGTCTTCTACAAAAGAATAACATTCCACTCCCTGTATGGTTAGCTTTAACTGCCTGTCAAGAGGAAAGCAGACACCTAAAACAAAAGGAACCTCTTTTCCACATACCTTTTCAAAAATACCGGAAAGCCATCCTTCCCGGTTGCTATATGGTAAATGAAGTTCCTGCCCTATAGCCGGCAGCATAATATTGCATATCCACAAAACTCTGTTCATAATTAACCCATGTCTTTCTATCTGTGAAGATACAGCATCTTTTTCAAACGATTATAAATTCCTGCTGTCTTTTCATTTTCAGCAATCATTGTGCGCAGCGGAGCAAGGGTAAGACACATAATCAGCTTAAATTTGAAAAGCTGCCCTGCCGGAATATATTTCCGGGTAATTTCTTTATGTTCTTTTTGAGATCTCTTTTTGTTTTCCTTTGTTTCCGAAAAGCCTCCGCCCTCATAATCCACGATCATAAGCTCCGTATAGTGAAAAGCAGGCCTGTCTCCACCTTCCCCACATCCATCTCCGCTTCGAAAAAAACACCACAAAAATTGCTCATAGTCTGCCCTTACCAGATATTTTGTCTCAAAGGGGTGTCCCTTAACCAGCCTTATGTCATAAAAACAGGCCTGATGGCAGGGCACGTTCCGGTAACATCCAAAAGCGTCTATATGAGGATTGGAAATCACCTGCTGTCCGGTAAGGCGTTCAAAAATGTTTCCATAGAAAATTCCCAGCGTACCTGGATTTTCCTTCTGTTTTATAAACTCCGCCATTTTTTCAAGCACATCTTCCGAATAAAAAATATCCCCGCAGTTTAAAAAATAAAGATACTTTCCGGCTGCTTCCTCCACCGCCTGATTCATGGCATCATAAATTCCGGTGTCCTTTTTTTCCAGAATTCTGATCGTAAGTCCCTTTTTTCCCGCAAGCTTCTTTACATACTCAAGGGAACCATCCTTAGACATCCCATCCTTGATGATTACTTCGCAGTCCCTAAAACTCTGCTTATCTATACTATCCAGAGTCTTTTTCAACTTGTCCCCCGGATTTAAACACACCACAATGATTGAAAAAAACATCTGCTTCATTCCTCCTTAATTCACATCCGAAAGAATCGGCACCATATCATGAAACATAAAAGTTTCATAGGGCAGAATCCGGAGCCCGTCATTTCCGGCTTTCATCAAAATAAATACTGCAAAATACAAAACCGCCGCACCAATTACTCCCACAGTAAACAGCTTCTTCAGGTTTTTATTTTCCACTCCTTTCATTAATGCCGGAAGGAAAAAAATATGGGTGAATGTGAGATAATATCCAATTCTTGAAATAATGGGAAGAAAAGAGCAGCATACATACATTACCAGCGCCCCAAGATTACAGTAAAAATAAAACCGGTTTCTCCTTTTGTCCTTTACAGTGTTTTTATAATATATCAAAGAAAAGATCAAAACAGCCAGACATCTTGCAATATTGACAATGCTGGTTCCCCCTTCTAAATATTCTGTGTCCTCATAGGTAGGATAGAGAAATACCACTACCTTTAAATAAAAGTCCTGCATAAAAAAGAAGGTGGAACAAAATACTGCCGCCAATCCTAACTGCCATTTTTTCCAGGTTAGAGATGCAAGAAAATATAACGGAATCACCACAAGAATGGATTTGTGCAGCGTGGCGCCTAAAAGCACCAGCAAAATGAATTTAAACCACTGCCTTCCAAGCACATAGGGAATGACTGCCACTGCAATTGCCAGTGCCAGATAATATCTTACCGTATTAAAGGACTGAAAATAATACCCAAATGCCATAAATAAAAAGAAGGAAAAACCAAAGGAGTCTGCCTGTCTATAGATGGCAGCCATAAATATTAACACGGTAAAAAACGCAAAAAATGCGAATACCAGCAGATAGTTTTCAAAACCGGAAAGATTATATATTATCCTTACAATCCAATTAAAACCCGCCTCTGTAGGCACAAAAGCATCACAGTTTATCAAATGCATAAACTCCACATATTTTGCATAATCATTTCCCACATTCAGCCTGCATGCAGCAAGTCCAAACAAAAGCAGAAAAACAGATACCAGACAAAGTCTGTTTAGTATCTGCTGTCTGCTGACTATATTTTGTTGTATCTTACAGTGGTTGTTTACCATAAGCCCAAGAAAAACTGTAAGCACCGCCACAAAAATATATAAAATCATAGTCCTTAATACCGCTTCTTTCCTTCCCTGATCCCCTGCTTCATCAATTTGTACGCCTTGTTCACAGATATTTCCTTTAACATTTCCTTTTTATGTGCATAAAGAAAACGCAATGAAAAAATCTCCGCCATCCCTCCATATAGATAATGATACAATACGCCTCTGTCTATAAAAAACTTATCCGTATAGCCCTTAAACCAGGTAGATTCCCGATAAGTTTCCTGTCCCAGCTCTCCGGTGTCTGCATAAAGGTGAAGTCCCTTTTTCAGGCAGTCATGTAAAAATAAGCTGTCTTCTCCATTACTATATCTGGCTCCACCGCCAAACAAAAGAGAAAAGCTCACATTTGCCCGGCGTAAGGATTCCGTTCTTGCTGCCACTGCAAAAGTAGGATATCTTCCATAATTATACCAGCGGATTCTTTTTTTCTCCTGATTATAATAGGTTTTCCTTTCCGGATGAACCTTAAAGTTAAAGGTAATCAGATCTGCGTCCGGATTCTTTTGGAATGCATTGCACACGATCCGCTCATAACCTGGATCAAAAACAATATCCTCATCCGAAAACAAACAATATTCATGGTCAGAATGCAGCAGTGCGGTATTCCTGCTAAGTCCCACTCCCCGCTCCGCCATAAAATAACATTTAATTAATTTATCATTATAAGAATACTCCATATAAGCATTCCTGTCACATTGATTCACAATAATGGCATCCGTTTCCAGATTCATCCTGGAAGCTGTTTTTTCCACCTGGGCATTTACCGTTGAAACTAATACCTGCAATTTTGATTTCATTCACATCTTTTCCGCATGCCAACGATCCCGCCGCAGTGCGCCTTTCTGTCTGTTACGCAAAATATCTGTTTAAAAATTCTTCATCAGCCTGGGCAATTATCATTCCAAGCACCTGGCAATCCTGATTTTTCAAAAATGTTAAAATCCGGGAAGTTTTACGACCTGTATCTTTTCCAAAAGGAAGCAGCAGAATCACGCCTCCTGCCTCTCTGATTTTTTTACACCCTTCCTCAGATAACACATTTTCATTAAAAGAAAGAATTTCCCACTCCCCCTTTACTTCCGAGGCACTTTCTTCTCCCTGTATATTCCAGCTAAAATCCCCTTCACTATCCGGCGTGTTATTTCCAATCAGTCCGTCCGGATCCTCTCTGTTCAAAAGCCTTTCAATTTCAAGCTTTCGGGTATCTGCATGATTATCCATATCCAAAACTGCAAAGCTTCTCTTATCTGCCATAAGATAACGAAGACTGGCTTTTAATTCCCTTGCATAAGGCTGAAGCCCTTTTTGATTTCGGGTAAGAATTCCAAGGGCCCTGCAGGCATATTTCTTTTCCAGATCCTCCTGAACATACACAGATTCATCCAGTACATAGCTAAATCCAATAATCAGCATTGCCAAAATTCCAAGAATCACTGCCCCCGTCACACAAGCTTCGGTAGTTCTTTCATCCCAGTATACCCGCTCCGGCGCTCCGGAACGGATCACGGCAATCTGATTCAGTTCTTCGGCATCCCTTGCATATTCCCGAAGCCCGCTTTCCATTGCATTACGAATTTCACGTACAAACTTTTCATTATCTCCCCTTACCGTTATGGTAAGAAGTCTGATATCTGATAAGATTTCCGCAGTAGTTGCCTCCCGTACCTGATCCCTGTCATATCCCGGAAGGCTGCTCATTACTATGTCTAAAATCGGATCCGTATCAATCAGATCATTCCAGGTATACCCATTATAATACTGATACACATTGCCATTTTCATCATTGCCAAAGCTGATATACAGCTTAGAAACGGAAGCATATTCTACAGGCATCTTCATTGAACGCACCACCTGGTAAATAATACCGCCGCAGGTGGCGCCTAAAATGGCAAGCATTACCACAAGCCATATCTTTTTTTGAAGGTACAGCGCCAGTCTTTTTAAGTCCATTCCCCTATTTAAATATTCTTCATTCATTTCCATTTTCATTTTTTAAAGTTTCCTCCGCTTTCAAGGACCTCATTGCTGTTACCTGTGTGCTGTCCACTCCCTCTGTGCTCTCCGGCCTGATCAATATTTTTAATGTCAAAAGCATCAGTTTTAAATCCAGCCAAACGGAATAATTTTCAATATAAAACAAATCCAGCTTTAACTTATCATAAGGCGTAGTGTTATATTTCCCATAAACCTGCGCATAGCCTGCCAAACCTGCTTTTACCTTCATTCGAAACACAAACTCGGGCATATCTTCCACATACTGCCTGATAATTTCCGGTCTCTCCGGTCTTGGACCTATAAAAGACATATCTCCTGCCAGAATATTAAATAGCTGGGGCAGCTCGTCAATCCGCACCGCGCGTATAAACTTTCCTATGGGTGTGATTCTGTTGTCATTTTTGGCCGCCAGCCTTGCCACTCCATCCTTTTCCGCATCTACACGCATACTCCTGAATTTCATGATCTTAAATTCCCGGCCGCCCTTCGTGCACCGCACCTGTTTATAAAGTACCGGTCCATTGTCATAACATTTAACTAATATCGCCGTGATCAGCATAAAAGGTGATGTTATTACCAAAAGAATCACCGCACAGACAAGGTCAATCATACGCTTGATCGCTCTTTGCTCGATCTTAAGAGCATATTCCCTTGTCAGGAGTATTGGCGTATCAAACAAATGAAGCTGATCTGAACCTTTAATCAATACATCTGGAATTTTAGGCATCATATAGACTCTGATAAACCTGCTGTAACAGTACTTTAAAAGACGGTTGCGCGTCTGTGTGGGAATATCCCACAGCACTACAGCTCCATAGCCCTTTTCCACCTCTTCCTCCAGCCTTGCAATCCCTTCTTTTACATCAATACACTTTACAATCTTATATTTATCCCTGCGGGATGCAAACTTGTTTAAAATATCATCAATGTTACGCTCTCCATGTATCAGCAGCATTTCCCTTGGCGGAAACACCTTGCGGTAAACGGTGTTGCACAACGCTGTCCATAAGCCTGAAAATAAAACCTGCACAAGCGTCGCCTCTATCAGGCAATCCGGCAAAACCAAATTGTTATTCATAAGAGAAATCTGTCCGTAAGTGATAATATTTACAAACAAAAGAGAAAACATCTGTGATAAAAATACATCTATTGTTTTTAAATATCCTATTTTTAATCCGCCATAGGTATTTGCAAAGAAAAACAGTAAAATAAAATATATGGCAATAATCAGCAGATGACCGTAACGGTAAAATTTTAATCCTCTGTTAAAGTCATTTACAATAGGATAATAATAATTAATCCAGATATATGCATAAATAATCGTCTGTATGAAAAGCCCCATCAGGCTGAGTCCCAGTACGATCACTCTTTTTATTGTTTCCAAACGTCTCACTTTAACCTCCACATATACCGCAGCTTTTCTGCGATATTGCATTAATCATGCTTTCAGAGCCTTCGCAGCGTAGCCCGAACTGCCCAGAAAAACAAATTATAACAACTGTACGGCAAAGAAAGTTTTTCTTCTCTTCTGTACAAATTCCATATTCTTCTAACAGCCTCCAGTTTATTGGAGGATAAGGAGGATGCAGGCCTTCTGTAGACTGCCAGCACCTGGTCAAACCCATATGCGGTAATGCCGGATTTTAATATCTTCCACCAGGTGGCAGTATCCTCGCTTTTCACCATAGGCATTTTAATCAAATCCCTGCCTATTTTTTGGCTGTCAAAGAGAACTGTTGTCGTAAAAATCACCGTTCTGGACAAGGCTTTCCTGTAAGTAAGTTCTTCCGGCACATGCACAATCTTCCCAGTGCCCCGGGCATTTTCATCACCAAATTCATAAGAGGTGAATACAAATGCCGCCTGCTTTTTTTTCATAAATGCAAGTTCCTTTTCCAGCTTGTCCGGCATCCACAAATCATCTGCATCAAGAAAAGCAATGTATCTTCCTTTTGCAGCATCTATTCCTCTATTTCTGGCGGCTGCCGCACCTTCATTTGTCTTTTTTTCAATCAGACGGATTCTTTCATCATTAACAGAAGCCAGATAATTTTTGACCACTGATAAAGTATCATCCTTTGAATGGTCGTCTACCAGAATTAATTCCCAGCAAATATAAGTCTGGGCACGTACTGAATTTATTGTTTCTTCTATATAAATACCGGCATTATACACCGGCACAATGATGCTGACAAGTTCCTCCGGGTTATTCATTTATATTTCCTCTTTCACAAGATAGATTGGCCTTCTTTTAACCTCCATATACGTCTTTGCCAGATATTGTCCCACAATCCCCAGGCAAAAAAGCTGTACGCCGCTGATCAGGGAAATAATGCAGACCAGTGAGGGCCAGCCGGAAGTAGGATCTCCAAAGACCGCTTTTCTGATAATTGTAAAAATGATAAGGGCAAATGCCGCAATGCAAAAAAGCACGCCCATAAAAG
Organism: Lachnospiraceae bacterium 10-1; assembly: GCA_000403495.2. Lineage (GTDB taxonomy): Bacteria > Bacillota > Clostridia > Lachnospirales > Lachnospiraceae > Suilimivivens. Next base: position 883,421 of record KE159810.1, read on the forward strand.
CTGCAAATCCAAGAGGTGCTGTAGAAAATGCGGTAATCCCGTCAAGAGAATAGAGAAACAGTTTCCAGAAAGACCATTTGGTTTCTCCCTTTTTCCGCTCTATATTTTCAAATTCAAGCCACTTGGTTTCAAATCCAACCCAGCCAAAAATTCCTTTGCTGAAGCGATTATATTCATGTATGGAAAGAATAGAATCCACTACCTGCCTGGTCATCAGACGATAATCTCTTGCCCCGTCCATAATCTCAGTTTTAGAGATCTTCCTCATAAGCCTGTAGAACATTCTTGCAAAGAAAGACCGGATGGGCGGTTCTCCCTTACGGGTAACCCGTCTGGTTGCCACAGAATCATACCCTTCCTTCAAAAACCCGAACATTTCCGGTAAAAGTGCCGGCGGATCCTGTAAGTCTGCATCCAAAAATACCACATAATCGCCATTTGCTTTTTCGAGCCCCGCATAAATGGCTGCTTCCTTGCCAAAATTCCGTGAAAAAGAAAGCAGATGTACACGTCCATCCTTTTGAATCAGCTTCTTTATTTCAGAAACAGTACCGTCTTTAGAACCGTCGTCAATATACCAAATTTCCAGTTCCACCTCTTTTTCTTTAAAAAAGACTTCATTTTTTATAAATTCATGATAAAAGTCTGCAATATTTTCTTCCTCATTATAACAAGGAACAATTGCACTGAGTAATTTCATGCTTATACCATGTCCTTCCCTAAACCTGCTGACTTTGGGGCGCATTTCTTCATATTTTCCAAACTTCCCCTATATTACCTTATTATTCTATCACACAAAAAAAAATATCACAATTGAGAATCCATGTAAATAAGTACTTTAATACAAAATTCACTTTTTTGAGTATAAACCGTCATCTGTCCGTCATACTTTTTTACTATGCCTTTCACCGACTTAAGCCCAATTCCATGATGCTTTTTTTCTCTCTTATTTGTTAAAAAATCTCCCTCTTCGTTTCTGGCTCTTTCCCCTTTAAAACCATTGTTAATTTCCATAAAAAAAGCTGTTTTATCTGTTCTTATCACCAAACTTATTTTCCTTTTTCCAGAATCCATTCCCTCTGCCGCTTCCATTGCATTATCCATTAAATTTCCTATTAAAATATTTAAGTCAATATGGTCAATAGAAACCTGTCCGGTGATCTGTATTGTTTTCTCCACTTCAATATGCATCTTTTTCGCAGTGTTTAATTTAAAATTAACAATGGAATCAATTCCAATATTTCCCGTATAAATAAATTTTTCCCTGTTTTTTACTGCTCCAACCTGTTTTTGATAATGGGCCATCAAAAGATCATACCGCCCTTTCTCCAGATAGTCCATCTCCAATACACAACTATTTTTCAAATCATGACGTAATTTACTTAAATTACTCCACTGGCTTTCATACGCTTCATAGCTGATACGGACATATTCATTCTGCTGCTTCAAAATTTTATTTTCCCTGTCTGCCAGATCATAAATTTTTATCCGGTAGCGTAAGTAGTACGCCGATAAATTGATTGTTATTAAAACCGGAGCAACAATAATCTGCACTTCTTTGATCAGCCTGCCATTGCTGCCCCATACCATACAGCAAAAAATACAAATAAAAACACTTCCAAGGGTTACAAATATAGCGGCTGCCCATTCTGTTATTTTCGCTCTGCTTTTTTCATTACCTTTCAATAAATGCATTTTGTTCAACCTTATACCTCTGGCAATGCAAAACCGGCGGAACTATAATTCCGCCGGTTAAATCAACTTATACCTACTTGCCTTTTTCTATATTGTTTTTTAATAGTTTATAAACATAATTGTAATTTTTCAAAAATTCAGGGAGCACCTGGATTTCAATATCCGTAAACTCTTCAATGATCGAAGCAATTTCATCATGATATACATCCCGCTTTCCTACCCGGAGACTACCGCATAAAAGCTGATCTACGGAGCAGTTAAGGGCATTGGCGATGTTTACCAGTTTCTCTAGCCCAACCCTGCTTTTGGCATTTTCCACATTACTGATATGTTGAACGGAAAGACCAGCTCTGGAAGCAAGCTCTGCCTGAGGTATATTTAATTCTTCTCTTCTTTTTCTGATTCTAATCCCCAGGTCACGATAATCCAGCTTCACCTGCATACCCCCATATTCTATAGTTAACGTCATTAGAAATGTCGTTTACTATATGTGTAACTAAGACAATATTTTATAAGAAGAAATCCGTTTCGAGAATCAACTATATAAATATTTTATTCTTATAGTTATAATTTACAAAAATATTTAAATTATTTTTCCATAAAACATGCACTTGTGTACACAAGACAACAGACAGGAAATAAATTCCTGCCTGCTAAAAGAATTGTCTTAAAGAAGTGATTTAAGATATGTCATCTCCAACTCCTTTTTCATTATAAATAAAATTATATCTTCTGACGGATTATGTAAAAAACAGCACTGCTATTGTAATATTTAGCACTTTTCTGCCAGTAATTTCATATGATGTCTGCCAATTAAGCACCTTTTTTCCCGGCTGACAGTCAGAATATCTCCATTTCTCATTACAATGTTTTTATAATGGTACTGCTCAATCTGTCTTTCGTTTACCAGATATGATTTATGAATCCTCATGAATTGATGATTATACCCCGCCAGCTTTTCCTCCAGTTCATCCAGCTTTTCATAGAAAACATGCTCTCTTCCATCTTCCATTAAAATCCTGACCATGCGCCTTTCACTTGCAAAGTATAGCACCTGTTTTAAGTTAATGTGAAAGGTAACCCATTTATATTGAAAATAAAAACTTTCATTGTATAAGCTCTGCTCCCGGGCAGCCTTGTCCAGTACTTCATAAATTTTCTGTTTTGCAATAGGTTTTTCCACAAATTGAAAAGGATATACCTGAAACATCTTTTTAAAATAATGTTCATGTCCGGATACAAACACAATACTCACAAACCGGTCTGCCTTCCTTAGCTTTAAAGCTGTTTCCATGCCATTTATTCCATCCAGCTCAATGTCCATAAATACCACTGCAAAATCACCTTTTGCCTCTAAATTCAGAAGCACTTCTTCTCCGCTTCTAAATTTTTCCAATTTTACATTGATCTTTCTCATTTTAGCCCAGTCCATAACAAAATTCCCCAGCGTTTCCACGTAGCACGAAACATCATCACATACACCAATCCTTATCATCCTCTGTCCCTCTCATGCTAAAGAAAAGACCACCCTTGAATAGGTGGTCTCATCTTTTGTATCTTTAAGTAACTATCTGTTCTCTCAATTATGCTAATTTAAATAAAACTTTCCTGCCAGCTTTTTCAATTGTTGTGATTGAGAAGCCAATTCTTGAGATATTCCAGCACTTTCTTTTGAAGTAGCGGAAGTCACCTGAATTGCTTCAGAAATTTGATCAATTCCCAAAGTCACCTGCTCGATATCATCTGTCTGCCCCTCTACAGCCTGCACTACAACACTCATTTTAGCAGTAACATTTCCCGCAATCTCACTGGTCTTATTTAATGATTCCGTAACATTAGCCACCGCTTGATTTCCATCAGCAACAACTGAAATTGATTCCTCTATCAACTCCTTGACAGCTTTAGCCGCTTCATCAGACCTAATTGCTAAGCTGCGTACTTCATCTGCTACTACCGCAAAGCCTTTTCCTGCAGCACCTGCACGTGCTGCTTCAACCGAAGCATTTAATGCTAAAATATTAGTCTGAAGAGCAATTTCTTCAATAGCAGCAATGATTTTGCTGATTTTCTCAGAGGAGCTGGAAATTCTCGTCATAGCTAAATTTAACCCTTTAACATGTTCAACACTAATTTCCAACTGGGCACCTGCCTGATTGACAAATTGACCAGCTTCTGCAGCCGCCGAAGCAGTCTGCCTGGAACTTTCGGAAATTCCGGTAACAGTACATGACAATTCTTGTACTGTTTGTGCCTGCAAATCTGCGGATTCGCTCAAAGAATGCGCCCCATCCGATGTTTGACTTGCACTAGCCGCTACTATTCCTACTGATTGGCTGATCTGAAAAAGAATATCTTTTAAAGAGCTGTGAATGTCCCTCACAGACTGCTCAATCATGCAAAAATCTCCCTGATAAGTCTTGGTAATTTCCTCCCTAAAATCTCCTTCCGCCATCCTTCCTAAATGATGTGAAGCGTCCATCACTACATCTCCCAAACGTGAGACAGTAGTCCCCAGTGCTTTAGTCAGTTCACTTGGCTCACCTCCGGAAGCTATTGCCGGCATCGGAGTATGCAGATCTCCATCAGCCAATTGCTCCAGCCGGGTAATACATGCCCGGATTGGCCTGGAAATAGACCGCGCCATCAGCATCGCTACCGGAAAGGAAGCTATTACTACCAAAATCACCACTGCAATCGTATATAAGATACTGCTGTCTAAAGTAGATTTAAACTCCCGCTGACTTGTTTCAATGGCAATACTCCAGTTTTGATTTCCACTAATAGGTGCAAATCCAATAAATTTATTATCTCCATAAAAATTATAACTGCCAAAACCTGTTTCTCCCTGAATCATACGCTGATTTACCTTCAACAATAATAGGTACTTCCAATAAAAAAATCATCTGCTCCCCATCATTCATAATGTCTGATATGTAGGGCTTCATGCTTTCTTTACATTTCTGAAAATATTCTTCTTCTGCATAGTTATAACCGGTAGATGAGAAACCATCAGCATCCATTTTACCAGTGTAAAGAAACCCATTCCGCATTGCAATATCATCTCTGACAGGCACCAGTTCAGGTGCGTCAGGATCTAATTCCTGAAAAATATCGGAAGCTGCTGCTTCCTGCAGAGCCGTCCAGTAATTATCCATCCGCCACTGAACAGCGTTAGCCGCCATTTGAGCAGCCGGACCTACAGTCTTTGCCATAAGGGTATCAATACCACTGGCATTTAATAAGGCAGTAATCACGCCAATCAATATCGAACCGACCAGCACCACCAACAGCATACTAACCAGAATTTTTGCTTTGATTGACTTCATGAATCAATTTCCTCCTAGTTCATTTCTATTTCTTCATTTTATTTGAATACTGATTTCGGTTCTGCTCTCTTTTGCACATTCGCAAAGTGCTGTAAACTCCCTCCTTTCATAGCAAATATAACCGAAACTAAAACAGGGAAAACACAAATGCTTTCCCAAAATGTATTATTATACATAAACATAAAACATATTTTTTTGTGTTCATATTACCACAGGATACTTATGACTGCAATACAATAAAATATTCTTGTATTCTGTTTTCCTTTTATGGGTTAAAATACAATTATAGGTTTTATATGATTTAGTTTAAGGAGAAAATAAACATGAATGAAAAGCAATTACAGGAGCTTATTGCCAGACAGCGCAGATTTTACGCATCAGGCGTTACAAAATCTTATAAATACCGCCAAAAGACGCTTGCATCTCTAAAATCTGCTATTCTGCGCCATGAAAAGGAATTATTGGAAGCACTGAAAAAAGATTTGGGAAAAAGCAAATCAGAAAGTTATATGTGTGAAATCGGCCTGACGCTCTCCGAGCTTAGCTGGATGCAGCGTCACCTAAAAGGTCTGATGCGGGAAAAATCCGTTCCCACACCCCTTTCCCAGTTTGCCGCCCGGAGCTTTCGTTCTCCTTCTCCTTATGGAACCATACTGATTATGAGCCCTTGGAATTATCCCGTGCTTTTAACTTTAGAGCCATTAATTGATGCATTATCCGCCGGTAACACTGTCATTGTAAAACCCAGCGCTTACGCTCCTTACGTTTCTTTGGTGTTACAGGAGTTATTAAAAGAATGCTTTCCTACTGAATATGTAGCTGTGGTGACCGGTGGGCGGAGCGAAAATCAGGCTCTTTTAAATCAGCACTTTGACAAAATATTTTTTACCGGAGGAGAACATGTAGGACGGGAGGTTCTCCGCCATGCGGCAGAACACTTAACCCCTGTTACTTTGGAATTAGGCGGAAAGAGCCCCTGTATTGTAGAAAAGTCTGCCAACATAACACTTGCTGCCAGAAGAATTGTATTTGGAAAGTTTTTAAACTGCGGGCAGACTTGTGTTGCCCCTGACTATGTTTTATGTGATGAATCAATTCAAAAAGAGCTTCTTACAGCCATCCGGCAGGAAATAAAAAGGCAGTTTGGCAAAGAGCCTCTTTTGAATCCCAACTATGGAAAGATAATTAACGAAAAGCATTTTCACAGAATCCTTGGACTGATAAATCCTGAAAAATTAGTCTGTGGAGGAAATTATGACACAGATGCACTCCGTATTGCACCCACTGTTATGAAAAATGTAACCTTTAAAGACGCTGTTATGAGGCAGGAAATCTTCGGTCCTCTCCTTCCTGTTCTTACTTATAAATCAATAAAAGAGGCAGTATATCTAATTGAAAGCCATCCTCACCCGCTGGCTCTCTATGTATTCACAGAAAACCGTGTCCTGTGGAAAAAGCTTTTGTCCTCCTGCCATTTCGGCGGCGGATGTATCAATGATACCATTATTCACCTTGCCACCAGCTCCATGCCCTTTGGCGGTGTAGGCGGAAGCGGTATGGGAAGCTATCATGGCAAAGCCGGCTTTGAAGAGTTCAGCCACACCAGAAGTATTATAGATAAAAAAACCTGGCTAGACCTTCCCATTCGTTATCAGCCCTACAGCAGTTTAAAGCTGTATATGGTCAAAAAATTTCTCAAATAAAAATACATGAGCTTTGGAGTTCACGAAAAAACTGCAGGGACTGATCTTCCCTGCAGTTTTTATGTACTTGCTTCATATAATCTATTAGTCTATACCAGCATTCCTACCGTTAAAACAATATTTAAAATCCAAAGAATCACTGCCACAATTGCACCGATAATACAGAGAATTTTTCCGGCCTTCGCCATGCCCGCCTTGCTGGAGCCAATTCCCATTCTTGCCCTTGAAATACCAACTGCTGCAAGAAGAATACTAATAATAGGACTCCATACAAACAATACACTTAAAATACCAAGTACAAGTCCTGCTGTAGCCGCACCGGTATTATCCACTGTCTTAACAGGAACTGCCTGTGTTACATCCTGTCCTTCCGGAATATCCTGCTGCAGCGCGGTAAACAACTGCTCCAGGCTTGTTTTATAAGGTTTCTTCTGCGCAACTGCCACAAACCCGTCCAAATCCCATTCTTTTCCGGCAGTTCCTTTAAGCCATGCCTCTAAATGTAAAGTTCCATTTACATAAGACCAGTTTAAATACTTATAACCTTCCAGCATGGCATCACCCGCCCTGTAAGCAGGCTCCCCTTTCCAGTCAGACATGGAAAACTGATTTTTCTGAAGATAATCGTTCATCACAAAAGTTACAAATTCCTCCGGTTTGTTTAAAACCAAATCTTTTACAAATCTTGCCATTTCCTTCTCCCCTCATTGTCAAATTTATTTTAATAATAAATTATCATATTATCCTTTAAAAAACAAGAATTCCTGATAAAAATACAGGCAAAAAGTGATTAACAACTTTATTTATTGTTTTGCAAGATTCTTGTATTAAATATCTCTTGGTGATATAATAATTGCATTGCCAACTATAGGAAATAATCATAGTATAAGGAGAAGTGACATGAACCAAAATCAATTTGTATGGCATGACCGTTACAAAATCGGTGTGGATTTTCTTGACAAGGAACATAAGCAGCTTTTTTCAACTATGAATAAACTACTGCAGCTCAGCGACAATGAAGAAAAAAGTGAATGGGTATGCCGGGAAGGTGTCAAATACTTAAAAAATCATACCGAAAAACATTTTGAACACGAAGAAGCATATATGCAGTCAATTGAATATGAAGAGTATGAAGTACATAAACGTCTCCATGACAATTTCAGATTTGAAACACTGCCTGCACTAGAAGCTGAATTAAAAGAAACCCAGTATTCCGTTGAATCCATCCGGCATTTTCTGGCAGTCTGCATCGGATGGGTGGTTGCACATACCCAGACAGAAGATCTGGCCATTGTAGGAAAAACAAAAAGCAAATGGAAAAATATTTCACATGAAGCAGAAAATGATGCTTTAGAATCTGCCATCCTTCAACTAATTCAGGAAATGTTTCATTTAAAGGCAAAACTGATCAGTGAACAGTACGCTGGTGAAGATTTTGGAAAAATGATCTGCTGTCGTTTTTTCTATAAGGGAGATCAAAAGGAAAAATGGGAAGTCACTCTTATATTTGAAGACAGACTGCTGCTTAAAATTGTAAGCAGGATTTTAAATACAGATTATCCTAAAATTGATGATATGGTAATTAACGTTACCCGCTATCTGTCACGTCAGTTTTTAGAAAAAATCAGGGAGAATTTTCCTGCAATTGCCCTCTTAAAGATGGAAAAAGAGTGCCTTTTGACACATGAGCAGCTTGTAAATTCTTTTGAAAGAGAACAGCCTTCCTGCAGCCTGTTGTTTGATGCAGGGGAAGGATATTTTGCTTTTTGTGCTGCCACCGCTGACTCCATTCGGGAAAAGATTTCCATTAACTCTCAAAATGCTTTAACTGCAGTCAGTGATTATCTGGTGAAAGAAAAAGAAGAAAATGAAAAACGAAAACAAAAAATTCTGGTTGTAGATGATTCCGAGTTTATGAGAAGCAGAATGGTCAAGCTGCTAATATCAGACTATGATCTGATTGAGGCCAGTTCCAGTTTATCCGCCATTCAGAAAATTACCATAAACCGTCCAAATTTGGTTTTATTAGATTATGAAATGCCTGTATGCGACGGAAGACAGGCATTGGAAATGATTCGTTCAGAAAAAGAAATTGCAGACATTCCGGTTATGTTTTTAACCGGCAGGGGCGATCGGGAAAGTATCAAAAAAGTTATTTCCCTAAAGCCGGAAGGTTATCTTTTAAAAACGATGTCTGACGAAGAAATCAAGAAAAGCATTGATGATTTTTTGCAAAGTCAGTAAAATAACATTAATGAATGAATTTCGTATACCTGCTGCATTAAAAATGCCGCAGGTATTTTTTCCAAAAACCGGCTTGCAAAACATGAATGTATTTGATAAAAACCAGTTATTTTCAACGTCTTTATTTTTGCACAAATTCCTCTTATGTTTTTTGTCTATTATTTTTCTTTATTTGTAACCAAGGATACTTGCATATTTTGCTCCGACCGGTATAATACTAAATATGCCTGTTTTTTATCAGCAATATACAATATATGGGGGTATTAGAATGAATATCATCAAAAGAAGCGGTATGGAGGTTACTTTTGACTCCGGTAAAATAGAAGAAGCAGTAAAAAAAGCCAATGCCAGTGTTCAGGAATCTGACCGCTTAAGCTTAGAGCAAATCAAAACTATAGTAGATAATGTTACAAATCTTTGCATCGAAATGAAGCGGAGTCCTAACGTGGAAGAAATTCAGGATTTGGTGGAAGAAGAAATCATGAAGCAGCAAACCTATAAGCTTGCTTCAAACTATATTACTTACCGCTACAAACGGGAGCTTGTCCGCAAGTCCAATTCCACCGATGAGCAGATTTTATCTCTCTTAGAATGCAATAATGAAGAAGTGCTCCAGGAAAATTCCAATAAAAATCCCATTGTCAACAGTGTACAAAGAGATTATATGGCAGGAGAAGTCAGTAAGGATATTACCAAGCGTTTTCTGCTTCCTCCTGACATTGTTGATGCACATGAAAAAGGACTGATTCATTTTCATGATGCCGATTATTTTGCCCAGCACATGCATAACTGCTGCCTGGTAAATTTAGAAGATATGCTTCAGAACGGTACCATTATCAGTGAGGCTATGATTGAACGCCCCCACAGTTTTTCTACTGCCTGCAATATTGCAACTCAGGCCATTGCACAGATTGCAAGCTCCCAATATGGCGGTCAAAGCATCACTTTGTCCCATCTTGCACCTTTTGTTCAGGTAAGCAGGGAAAAATTCCGTCGGGAAGTAAGGGAAGAATTAACTGCCCAGCAAATAGAAGCAACTGATGAGCTGGTCAACAAAATGGCCGAAATGCGGGTTCGCCGGGAAATTAAGCAGGGAGTACAAATGATTCAATATCAGGTAATCACTCTAATGACCACCAACGGACAGGCACCTTTTGTCACTGTGTTTATGTATTTAAATGAAGTGCCTGAGGGACAATTGCGGGATGACCTGGCGCTGATCATAGAAGAAATGCTTCTTGGCCGAATTCAGGGCGTAAAAAATGAGCAGGGAATCTATATTACACCGGCATTTCCAAAGCTTATTTATGTGCTGGAAGAAAACAATATCTTTGAGGATTCCAAATATTGGCATCTTACCCGGCTTGCTGCCCGTTGTACTGCCAAACGTCTGGTACCTGATTATATTTCTGAAAAAATCATTAAAACCCTGAAAGAAGGCAACTGTTATCCCTGTATGGGCTGCCGCTCTTTCTTATCTATCTACAAAGATGAAAATGGCTCCTATAAATTTTACGGAAGGTTCAATCAGGGTGTTGTAACTTTAAATTTAGTGGACGCAGCCTGCTCGTCTGGCGGTGATATGGACAAATTCTGGGATATTTTAGAGGAACGTCTTCTCCTTTGCAGAAGAGCCCTTATGTGCCGGCACGAACGCCTTAAGGGAACCCCTTCCGACGTTGCCCCTATTTTATGGCAAAATGGCGCGCTTGCCCGTCTGAAAAAAGGAGAAACCATAGATAAGCTTCTTTATGGAGGCTACTCTACTATTTCCCTGGGATATGCTGGTTTATGCGAATGCGTCCGCTATATGACCGGAAAATCCCATACAGATCCGGAGGCAACTCCCTTTGCTTTACAAATTATGAATCATTTAAATGATACCTGCAAAAAATGGGAAAAAGAAACGAATATTGGCTTTAGTCTTTATGGCACTCCATTAGAATCCACTACTTACAAATTTTCCAAGTGCCTTCAGAATCGTTTTGGAATTATTCCCGACGTAACTGACAAAAATTATATCACCAACAGCTATCACGTTCATGTGACTGAATCCATCAATGCCTTTGACAAATTAACCTTTGAAGCTCAATTTCAGAAGCTGTCTCCCGGCGGTGCAATCAGCTATGTGGAAGTTCCCAATATGCAGAATAATATAGATGCCGTGCTTGCCGTTATGCAGCATATTTACGATCATATTATGTACGCGGAACTGAATACCAAAAGCGATTATTGCCAGGAATGTGGATATGACGGAGAAATCCGCATTATTGAAGATGAGCACAATAAGCTGGTTTGGGAATGCCCCAAATGTGGAAACAGAGATCAGAACAAAATGAATGTGGCAAGACGTACCTGCGGCTATATTGGCACCCAGTTCTGGAATCAGGGACGCACACAGGAAATCAAAGAGCGGGTGCTGCATTTGTAAGAAAACCATGTGCAGGAAAGGTTGGCGAAATTACATGAAATACGCGGACATAAAATACTATGATATTGCAAACGGGCTGGGAGTTCGAACCAGCCTGTTTGTGTCTGGCTGTACCCACAGGTGCCGGGGATGTTTTAATGAAAACACATGGGATTTTAACTATGGTAATGATTTTACGGAAGAGACGATCCAGGAAATCCTGGAATCTATTTCTCCAAAATATATCAGCGGCCTGACTCTTTTAGGCGGAGAACCTATGGAACCTTCCAATCAAAGAGCGCTTCTTCCACTGCTTGAACAGTTTAAAAAGCGCTTCCCGGAAAAAAACATCTGGTGCTATACCGGATATACCTATGAGACGGATCTTTTATCTCCTGATGGGCGGGCCCACTGCGAAGCAACGGAAGCCTTTCTGTCCTATGTGGATGTACTGGTAGATGGAGAATTTGATCAAAACCAGTATGATATCAGTCTGAAATTCCGTGGCAGTAAAAATCAGCGTATTCTGCAGATTCAAAAAGAAGGCTGCCCACAATTATTTCCACTTTAGCCTCTAGGCCATGCCGCTTTTTTTATATGCATACCCAAACAATACCACTGCTATTAAAAAATTACCTGAAATAATTACTGCATTTTCAGCACTTGCCCCTGTTTTTCCAATTCCGTTTATTAAAATGCTGACCTGTTGTGAATAGGCGATTTTTGCTACTTTTTCAATAGACTCATTAAACGTGGAAAGCATTGGCAAAAAGGCAAAAACTACCATAACCGGCACTGTAAGGGAGGTTGCCGCCATTTGATTTTTGCTGCTTGTGCCTATTGCTGCGCCGATCAGCATGGAAACTAAAACCCCCACCCCAATAATTGTAAGAAAAGATAAAAGCATTTTCCCTTTATAGCCGCCTGAAATACCAATCGCACAGCTTCCCATCATGCAGATTATCCATATGTAGCAGCCTACGCCAATTAAATATTCTGCCGGCTTTACATTTGACATCAAAAGTACCCGAAGGGTATTTTTTTCTTTTTCCTCAGAAATGATTGCCGACATGGCAACCAAAGGCGCCATTCCCACATACATTGCCGCAAACATATTTGCAAAAAAATGTTCCGGCATTCCTTCTATATGGATGGAATATTCCATGATAATTGACATAATCGGAAAAATAAGGAATTCTATAAGAACTGACTTATTTTTCAAAGTATCCTTAATCTGTTTTTGAAAAATCGCAATTATATTTTTCATTTACTCGAATCTCCTTCCTGTAAGCTCCATAAAAACAGTTTCCAGGCTGGGTTCTGTGGAATGAATGGTTTCCACCATTTCCTTTTCCAGATAATCTTTTACCTCATCTGCTGCCATACTCCCATTTGGCAATGCCACATTTCTTCCATCCAAAAGCCTGATCTGCAGCTTGTTTTGATGATTATATCTTAAGCAGATTTCCTTAGGACTTCCATATTCCACAATTTTCCCTTCATTTAAAAGAGCAATATGATCACACAGCTTTGACGCTTCTTCCATATTGTGAGTTGTCAGAAATATGGCCGCGCCTCTTTCCTGTTCTTTTTTGATCAATTGATGAATCATGGATACTGCCTGGGGATCCAGACCGCTGGATGGCTCATCAAGAAAAAGAATTTCCGGCTCATTCATTACCGCTCTGGCTAAAGCCAGCCTTCCCCTCATTCCCTTTGAAAGCTTTGATACCGGTTCCCTGGCTGCATCTGCCAGATCCACCTGTCTGAGTACCTCTGATATTCTGCCGCGTGGTACCTGATAAATTTTTGCAAAAAGTTTTAAATTATCATAGCAGGACAATCTCTCATACAATCCCAGATTATCCATCATCATTCCCATCTTCCGGTAAACAAAAGGCTCCAGGGCTCCAGTGTCCTGTCCTAATATCATACTTGCGCCTTTTGTACACCGGAGCTGTCCTGTCAATATCTTAATAATTGTAGTTTTTCCGGCTCCGGAAGGACCAAGCAGCCCAAAAATCTCGCCGGGAGAAACCTTTAAGTTAACCCCTTTCAATACTTCTTTTCGGTCAAAATTCCTTACAACATCCTGCATTTCAATTACATATTCCATTCTTATCCTTCTCTCCTTCCCCTTCATAGAAAACAGCTTCCTGCTTCTTTAATTTGGCAAGTGCCTCTTCCATTTTTCTGTTTTCCATTTTTTCCTTCCACATTGTCACTACTGTGCTCACCACAAAGCAAAGGCCAAAGCATAAAATGAACATAATCCAAGGTAGCCACATATCTGTAGGAAACCAGTCAAAACACAATACAAAAACCACTATTGTGCTTATTTCTGATAAAACCATGCAGGCAGTCCTCTCTACAATCGGCATCTTTTTAATGATAATATCCGTAAAAAAAATATATCTGATAAATGTAGTTATTACTGCTACTCCCAAAAACTGCATCATCGTTGCTATACTAAGTCCATTACTTCCCAGTGAAAACATGCTGGAAATTTCTTTTGCCTCCTCCCCAAACAAAAAGGTAAAAAAATTCAGCCATGCAATAGAAAATCCAAATATGGAAAATGTCATTGTAACATAATCAAATATTGTTTTTTTCTCTTCCATCTACTTCACCCCCAATTTCTTTCTCAGTTCTTCCGCATATTGTCTGGATACCATAATTTGTTCCCCATTTTCCATAGTTACCTTAATCTTTCTGTTTACATCTGTTTTCAGAGACCTAATATACCGCAACGCCGCCACACAGGATTTACTGGCACGAAAAAATCCGCATTCCTCAAGCTGCTGCTCCAGTTCATACAGTTTAAAACCGGATTCATATACATTTTCCCTGGTATAAACAAAAGTTCTTCTGTCCACGGATTCTAAATAAATCACTTTGGAAACATCAAGAATATAAGTTTCTTCTCCCTTTTTAACCAATAACTGTCTTTCCATCATCCGCAGAGTTGCCAGTACTTTTTCTATTTCCGGCGTCAGCCTGCTGCAGGAAATTACAACTTCTATATCCTTAATTTCCTCTTCCACATTTATTGATATCTTCAATCTCTCACCCCTTTAGTCACTTCTTGTGTTATTGAACATAGCATACCCTTTTCCTGCCTGCAAGATGCCGTAACCTGTTCTGCCAGTTTTTCCACATCAAATGCAAAAAAGTCCCTGTATCAGGAACTTTTCTTCAAGTCTCCATTTGCTGGATTATCAAGAAGTCTGCCTTCTTTGTCAAACCGGGAACCATGACAAGGGCAATCCCATGTGCGCTCTGCCGGATTCCACTTTAAAGCGCAGCCAAGGTGGGGACATCTGGGCTTTGACGGAGTAAGCAGATTGAATACAGCTTCCAATCCATTAACTGCAAGCTGAAGCTTCCATATGCTTCTTGAAGGGGCAAAAATTTCCCCATAGGAATTTTCTTTTTCCAGAATCTGATCTGTTAAAATATGTGCTGCAATCATAGAAGAAGTCATTCCCCACTTATTAAATCCAGTTGCCACAAAGCCATCCGGCATATGCTTTCCATATACCCCAATGTAGGGAATGTGATCAAGCGTCATGCAATCCTGGGCTGCCCATGCATACTTTATTGATGCTTCAGGATAGTATTGGTGCGCAGCCTCCTTTAACTCCTGCCAGCAGCACCCCTTTTTTCCTGTTCTGTGGGAACCTCCTCCTAAAAAAAGTAAATCCTTATAATTTCGAAAAGACATTCCTTTCCTGTTCTCATCAATATAAATTCCCTCTACATCTTCTGCATTTTCCAGTGCAATCACATAAGAGCGGTGCTGATACATTTTTAAAAAGTAAAGTCCATATTTATTATCAATGGGAAAATGCGTGGCAAATATTACTTTCCTATAAGTGATATTGCCGCTTTCAGTCACTGCAGTATGGTCCTTAAACTCTTTCACAAAGGTATCTTCATAAATAGTAAGTCCCTGAGCTATTTTTGCAGCAAATTTAAGAGGATGAAACTGCGCCTGGTGTTCCATGCAAACCGCCCCCATTGTCTGCATAGGCAGTTTCGGTGTCTCCAAAATTGCGGCATCCCATCCAAGATGCCGGAGCGCATCTGCTTCATCCTCTAATTTTTTTCTATTATCCAGTGAATAAACATAAGAAGTTACTTCTTTGTAATCACAATCTATGCCCCTGCAAAGCTCCCCAAAGCTTTGTACCGCTTTTAAATTTGCCTCCAGGTATCGTTTTGCCCTCTCCTGTCCTGCCTGATGCAGAAGCTCATTATAAATCAGTCCATGTGCCGCTGAAATTTTTGCAGTGGTATTTTGGGTAACTCCGCAGCAGATCTTTTTTCCTTCTACAAGAACATAATCCACTCCTGCCTTCTGCAAAAAATAAGCGCATAAAACACCTGCCATTCCGCCGCCAATAATCAATACATCCGTTTTTATGCTTCCATTCAGCTTTTCAAAATGTGGCATACTGCTTTGCACATTCCAGACAGATTCTCTCTTTTCCACTCTTTCAAACCTCCAAAAATATACCCTGATGAAAGTATTGTGTGCAGATAGGAGAAAAATATGTTTATAATTTTTTATGAAAGAAGTGCATCAGCCAGTTGCTTTAACTGCTCCTCTGACTGCTGGTTTAAGGTTGATTTAATGGTTACCACAGGCTCTAATACGGCGATCTCTTTCATTCCCGAAAGTCCTTCCTTCATTAACTTCCCTGCCATAGGCGCCCAGCTCCCGTTTTCCATCAGTCCAATGGTACGCTTCTGGTAATTTTTTGATTTTAAATGCGCAAGAAAGCTTTCCATACAGGGGAATAAGCCGGCATCATAGGTAGCTGCTGCCAGCACCATTTTGTCATAGCGGAAAGCATCTTCTATTGCCTCTGCCATATCATCTCTCGCCAGATCAAAGCACACCACCTTTTTTACCCCCTTTTCTTCCAATATGGAAGCTAATTTCAAAGCCGCCTGCTTTGTGTTTCCATGAATGGAAGCATAAGCAATCACAATCCCTTCATCTTCCGGTGTATAACTGCTCCATGTCTGGTATTTTTCAAAATAATATGAAAGCCCTTTTCCTCCTGAATTTTCTGATAAAACAGGGCCATGCAGCGGGCATATAATCTGAATGTCCAAAACAGCCGCTTTTTTAAGCAGTACCTGCACCTGGGCACCATACTTTCCCACAATATTCATATAATACCGTCTTGCCTCACAGGTCCAGTCTTCCTGGGTATCCAACGCTCCGAACTTCCCAAAAGCATCTGCGGAAAAGAGCACCTTTTCTGTTTTATCATAAGTTACCATCACTTCAGGCCAATGCACCATCGGCGCCATTACAAAAGTAAGCACATGCTTTCCCAGAGAAAGTTCTTCTCCTTCTTTCACCACTACACTGCGCCCGCCTAAATCAATTGAAAAAAATTGCGGCATCATGCTAAGCGTTTTTGCATTAGAGACAAGCTGCGCTTTAGGGTATTTTTCAAGAAAATTCTGAATATTTCCTGAATGATCCGGCTCTAAATGATTCACAATCAAATAATCCGGCTCTTTTCCTTCCAAAACTTTTTCCAGATTTTCAAACCATTCTGCTGTTCCCCTCTTGTCCACACTGTCCATAACAGCAATCTTTTCATCCATAATTACATAAGAATTGTAAGATACCCCATTAGGCACCACATATTGACTCTCAAACAAGTCAATCTTCCTGTCATTTACTCCTACGTATTTGATGGTATCGGTTATAATTATATCCTGCATTTTTATCTTCCTCCTTAAAATAATTGCATTTATTTATGTTACATTTCTTATAACTTTCATTTATACGTTTTTGCTGCTCATCCCTGCTGTCTGCAAAAGAAGCTTTTCCACCATTTCTTTCGAAACCACATCATACATATATCTTTGTTCTCCCTGAAACATACTGTAAGATACACCATTTCTGACTGTAGTTGCATCTCTCTTCCACCCCTTACAGGAACTGTGCACCTGAGTTACCTTTGTCTTTCTTATTAACTCACATACATTATCTGCATTTACACCACTGCCTGCAAGTATCTGTATCCTGTCTTTATAACGTTCCTGCAAAGCCTTCAAAAGTTCCGCTCCCTCCATCGCCTTATCCTTTAAGCCGCTGGTCAGTACCCGGTCAACTCCTGCTTCTATCAATTGTTCCATTACAAAAAAGGGATTCTCCACACAGTCAAATGCCCGATGGAATACTGCTTCTTTTCCGGCATCTTTGATTAGCGCTGTCATACGCTTGTTTTTTTCCTGATCAAGAGAAGCATCTTCCTTAAGACATCCAAAAGTAATTCCGTCGGCACCATTTTTAAGCAGGTCGCTGCATGCTGCCTCCATCTCTGAAAACTCTTCCCATGTATAGCAGAATCCGGCTCCTCTTGGCCGCACCATTGCAACTACCTTCAAAGAAGGCATGTTTTCTTTTACAAGGCACAAGGTTGCTGTGGCCGGCGTCAGACCTCCCAATGCCAGAGCGCTGTTTAACTCAATGCGCTGTGCACCTCCCTCAAAAGCCTGCCTCGCATCATAATAGCTGCCACAGCATACTTCAACAATATAATCGGAACTATTTCCGGACATTTCCCCACTCCTTTCCATGTCAGTTTAGCTTTTTATCAGTTTCCAAGCTGATAAAGCAATATATCTCCTTCTTTTATTACAATTTCTTCCGTTGGAAGCACTACTGCCCCATTTCTAACAAATGCAATCACATCAATATGGTACCCGTTTTCTATATTTTGTACCGTTTTTCCTGTAAAAGGCCCCGAAGCATCTACCATAACACTTACTGTCCCTTTTGTACCACCGGAATTTCTGTTTTTATTTTGAAGCTGTGTATACTGTTCCACGAAACCGGCAGAAATAATACCTGTGGGAATGGCTACAACGCCAACTCCCAATAAAGAAATGACAATTGCCATTCCCCGTCCTAACACAGTAACCGGATAAATATCTCCATACCCCACTGTAAGAATGGTGGAAATGCTCCACCAGATGCCGGAAAAGGCATTGTTAAATACTTCCGGCTGCGCCTCATGTTCTGCGCTGTACATACACAGGGAAGAAGACATCATCAGCACAAAAATAATAAAAACAGAAGAAATGATCTGATTCCTTTTTTCATACAAAACAGAAGTAATCACATGAAAAGAATCATAATAAGCATTGATTCTGAATAAGTGAAAAATTCTTACCACCCGCAGCATCCGAAACACAACGAATCCCGAAAGGAAAAAGAAAGGCAGGATCGTAAGCAGATCAACCATCCCGTCAAAGGAAAAAATAAACTGAAAAACTGCCTTCCCTTTGCTTTTACCCGGATAAAGAAATTCCGCTGTCCAAATCCGCAGAAAATATTCTACACAAAATATAGCCACCGTCACAGTTTCAATTCCTTTAAACACTGTCTCATACTGCTTTAGTGAATCGAAAGTCTCCATAAATAAAACTGCAATATTGGCAAGTATCACCAAAACAATAAAAATATCGAAGGCTCTGCTTATAAAATCCTCCCGCCTGCCAATCTGTATAATATCAAAAATACGCTTTTTTCTTTCTCCCATTCCAATCCTCATAGCTGTCAAAAGCGGTACCTTAATACTGCTCCAACATGTTCTTTTGTATCTAATCGGAAATTCTATTTAAAGTGAAATCATCCACTGTTCCCCAACTTTTCGCATTACACTTCATCCGCACTCCAATAATCAGTTTTCCATCTGTAACCTTAATTTCGGAAATAGAAGGATTCTTCCAGTCTGCCCAGGAAGTTACCATAAAGGAAGCAGTCTGCTCCCCACTGCTGGTAATTGCAAATAATTCAAGCTGAGAATCTTCTGACATATCACCACCCTGCGAATAAACTGACAGCTGATAAGTTCCAGGCTCTAAATCTGTAAGTTCCTGCTCAATGGAAAAATCCATATCAGTATTTTCGGACCAGAAATGAAATGCTGTCTCTCCTGTATAAGCATCATCTGCCTTTACCTGAAAATCCGTAGGGTTACTGCTTCCTTCATAGGAAACTTTCCACATGGAAGTATCGGCATCCTCAAAACCTGAGTTCTGCACATGATTGATCATTTTTACGTCCAGATGACAGGTAGTCTTTGTTCCGTCCTCAAGAAGGCCGCTGATCTCATAAGTGCCTCCATTCTCTGTATCAATGGCGGCAAGCTGTGTTTCATCCCATGTAACGGTCGTCTGTGCATTGACCGAACGGTCATTGTAAATTACGTCAATTGTTTCAGGAAGCTTTATTTCCCCTCCCACATCACAGGAAACATGCACTTCAGGAATAGAATCAATTGCCAGTGGCGCGGTAGCGCCATATTTTAAATACTTAAATACATTCAAAGACGCAAGGGGATGTCCCTCAAAGTCGAACATTGCCTGATTATCCCATGAACAGCCGCCATAATAAAGACCTGCATCCTCCGGATCATAATCAGATGCATAGCTGCTTGCCCAGCCACTTCCAAACTCCTCCCACAAAGGAGAATTATCTTTATCCGCCGGTCCCACCGGAATCCATGTTCCTTCCCAATAAAATATTCCCAGCACTCCTGCACTATTTGCCGCCGCACAAATATCCCGAATCATGGATGCCTGACTTTGTACCGTGGCAGCATATCCTTCCACTAAATCTTCTACACCGTCAAAGCTGTTGCCGCTGCCATCTCCATCTTCAGAAGTATAGCAATAAGAGGTTTCTGCAATTACCACCTGCTTACCATATTTGTCCTGAATATTTTTTGCAACTGTCTGCATATTTTCATTTGTCCCATCCCAGAATGGATAATAAGATAATGCAAAAATATCATAATCAATATTGTAATTCTGTAAATCGGCAGCAATGCTGTTGATTTTATCCGTTTCTTCTATATTGGTATAATGCAGGGCAACCTGAATCTCTTTTTCATACTTCTCTGCGATTTCCCGCACCGCCCTGCTTCCGGCATCTAAAAGCTTCATCACAGCCGGTGTCTGCGTCTCACCTGACATACCATTGTTAACTTCATTGCCGATCTGAACCATTCCCACATTTACACCGGCATCAAGAATTTCCGAAAGGCTTTCCCTGGTAAATTCATAAAGGGCATCACTTTTTTCATCAGCACTCATACCTTCCCACGCTTTGGGCGCATACTGCCTCTTAGGATCAGCCCAGAAATCGGAATAATGAAAGTCAATGCATACCTTCATACCATACTTGGTCGCCCTTTGTCCAAGTTCAATGGCAGTTGCAACATCATTATTGCCGCCTCCATATCCATTTCCATTTTCATCATAGGGATCATTCCATACCCGGAGGCGGATATAGTTTACTCCGGACTGTGCCAGCGTCATAAACACATCCTGCACTTCCCCTTCATAATTATAATAAACTGCACCGCTTTTTTCATTCACAAGCACAGAAGAAGCGTCCATCCCTCTTATAAAATCATCGGAAATATCCGGAATCGGCTCTATATATATATCTGCTTCCTCCAGACTGTCCGGCAGGGAAAAGCTAACTGTCTGTTCCTCTGCCTCTTCTACTTGTTCTTCTGTTATTTCCTGTTCCTTCGTGGTTGAAACTTCTTTATCTGTTCCACACCCTGCAAGCTCTCCTATGCAAAGGCCAATACTGATACACAGTATCAGTAATTTTGCAACAAATCGTTTCATAGTACAATTCCTCCCAATTTTAAGTTAACCTGCAAAATAACTTATCATGATACCATCATGGTGCAAGTAACCATATAAATTATATACGACATCCCATTCAGATTCAAGATATCTGTATAGGAAAACAAGGAAAGCCATTTTATGACCTCCCTTGCTTTTTACGTGTCACATATTAAATTTCCTATCCTAAAAACTCCTGCCAGAAACTTTGATCAGCAGCAAATTTCCAGTCCGTATCATTTTCATGCTGGCGCAAATATTCCATCACCTTATCATATTGATCACTGCTTTTAAAAGCAATAGACCATTCATAATCTTCCTTCTGCCCTGCTTTCCTGCAGAAAATTCCTTCTTCCGTATACCATGTAATATAACGCGCTGCTTCTTTTCCTGCTTCTGACGACGGAAGGGTGCACATTGTTGACTGACTGGTAAGTATTTCTTCTGCTTCCTTGTCCATATCGTTCATGATTTCCGCTTTATTGATCTGCTCTTTAAGTCTCTTTGCATGTTCTTCACGCATCATCTCTTTAAGTGCATCCTCTGCTGAGTCAAACTGCTCAAGTAATCTGTCCCACTCTTTTTCCGAAAAGGCCTGAGCTCCTGTTTGAATCACAGGCTCCGTTTTTCCCTTTTTTACCTTTTCCAATATTTCGTCCATCCTGCTTCTGATCAGCTCCAGATTATCCACGCCTTCTTCTGCCTGCTCCCACTGCCTGGAAAAAACATCGAATACTGCAAGCAGTTTTTTACAATTTTCATACTGATTATAAGCCTGAGCGTTAAAATATTCACCCATCATGGTACCAATGCATTTTTCCCAGTCAAATTTGTAGCTTAAAAATGCCTTATGCCCGGACAAGTCCTCAATATATCCATTCTCCTGTGCATTGCCCGCATACACCTTTGCCTGATGAAAAGATCCGAAAGTTCCTCCATCGGAAATCCCTATTTTGTCAGAATAACTAAGCAGGGCAAACATTTCAAGGGAAGAAGCATTATTTGGATCTACCTTACTTACATCCACATTATAGACTTCTTTCTTTCCTCCCAAATTAGAAATAACCTGTACGATAGGCTTATCAGGTGTTGAATCCTCCGGCCACAACGCACTCATTCCATAAACATTAGACTCTCCTGGTTCAGGCACCATAGTCAGGCCTAAGAATTCTCCTTTGGAAACATTTTCCGCCTTACTTACTGCATTGCTGGCAGCAAACATCTGCTCTTTGGCCATCTCTTCCTTAGATACGCCAAAAACAGCGCCTGCATAACCCGCTCTTGCGCTGCTTCTGTGCGGGACGTAAGACCTGCCAGCTAAATTTGCTCCAATCTGCATGTTCCTCCTTTCTGCAGTTCCTCTGTCATTCGGAACTGCGCCGCTTTCCAGAAAGGTCCAAGCGGCATATTAGTTTATTTTTTTATCGGCAGAATTAAGCAAAATGCTTAGCTGACACTTCCTGATTTCGTTACTCATGCAATATGTTTTATGACAATTTTTCAGTACTAATCAGTACCTTTTCTTTCCATTTACCACTCCTCCAGCGGAAATACATACACACTGCGCGCACGCACTCATCCATTGCAAGACCTACATAGGCCCCTGCCACCATCCATCCTAAATGAATTCCAAAAAACCATGTGCCTCCCACCGCACAAAGATACATAAATACTGCTGCAATCACTGTAGTAAACACAGCATCCCCACTGGTTTTTAATGCATTGCCAAAAACCAGATTCGTAGTCCGTCCGATTTCAAGTAAAATATCTATCGCAAGCAGTCTTCCCACCAACGCGATCATCAAGGAATCCTCTGTAAACATTCTCATTAAAATACCGGAAGATGCTGCAAAGGCGCTTTCCAGTACAGCCGCTGCCACCACTCCAATTACAGCTGCTTTCCTGGTTCCCTTATCACATTCTTCATACTTGCCGGCGCCTATCCTCCATCCTGTCAAAATAGCATTTGCCTGAGCAAGTGCAGCCCCTGCGCAGTATGAAAAATTAGTGATCTGCATGGCATAAGATCTTGCTGTTACATTAATGCCATCCGTATCCATTTGATTTAAAAACCGGATAATCAGTGTCATGGCTAGATTGTATAGTCCCGTCTCTAGTGCAGAAGGCAGACCAATGCTGATGATCTTTCCAAATACTTCTTTGTTTGTGATGCGTTCAGGATCTTTTCCCGCATCCACCAGCAAATGGGAAGCAATTATTACAATCAAAAGATTTAATATTCTGGAAATTACGGTAGCAAGTGCTACACCCATCACTCCCATATGAAAAACAAATAAAAAAACCGCATTTAAAATTAAATTAACCACATTTCCTGCAATTGTGGCAAACAAAGACTGTTTGGTATGCCCAAATGCCCTTAAATAGCTGGAAAAAATAGGAATAAGTGCATTTAAAATACATGATCCGCCGACAATTTTAAGATAAGTGGCCGCATATCCCCGCAGTCTGTCCGCCACTCCAACCATCAAAAGCACATTTTCTGCAAAGCAAAACAAAATAACTGACAATACCACACCGATTACTGCGTTAAATATAAGTCCAAGCTGCCTTGCCTGATAAGCAATACCTTTTCTTCCTGCACCTATGTACTGCGTCATAACTGCAATCATTCCGGAAGATATAATCGAAAACATGATAATAAAAATTCCTATATATGTATTAGCTGTTCCTACAGCACCTACTGCCTGATCTCCCACAGAAGACAACATCATAGTGTCCACCATTCCTGTCAGCATAAAGCATAAAATTTCAAGGCAGATCGGCACAAACAACTGTCCTAAAGTTTTTCTTTCACCCTTCATGGATATTCCTCCAATTGATTCCCTCGGTATTTGATTTTACTAATATCATATTTTATCCCTTTACATCTGATAATACTTGCATTTTTTCAGCACGAAATTGCACTATTTCTACTTTATATGGTATGATAATTGTTAAGAAGGAGTGTTGCACCGCAAATAAGCCTTCCGGCAATATGAAAAAGCTTTTGTTTGGAGTGTTTAAATTTATGATGATAGAATTAAAAGAAAATATTCCTCATGGAACAAAGGAATATCCTTACGACCAGTATTTTATCCACAATGTCCGCCACCCATTTCAATTTCCGGTGCATTGGCATGATGAACTTGAAATAATTTATATCAGGCAAGGTACCCTCCATGTCTCCATTGAAGGGCAGGATTATCTTGGTCATAGCGGTTCCATTTTTATGGTTAACCCAAGGGAACTGCATTTCATGGGTTCTGATGACCTGTCCGCTGCCTATTATACCTTATTATTTCCTTTGGAATTTATTTCTTTTCAGACGATGGATGGCTTAGAATCTGACCTGCTTATGCCGCTGCGCAGCGGCCAGCTCCAACTGTCCCGGGAGGTTTCTCTCCCCGGCTTGTCAAAAGAAATTTATGACATTTTAGAAAAAATCGTGCATCTTAATGCTGAAAATGTTTCTCTTCACTGCCAAATAGAAACCCGTCTTCTTCTGCTTAAAGTACTTGATCTGATGACAGATCACCACCTGCTGCTTACCACGTCTCTTCCCGGCAGTCAAATTAATCTACAAAGAGAAATGCTTGCCTATATTCAGGAGCATTTCACTGAAAAGCTCTCTTTAAAAGAGCTTTCTTCCAAATTTCATTTATCTGAAAAATATATTTCCCGCTATTTTAAGGAACATTTTAAGCTGACTTTTTCAGATTACATTAGTCATTTGCGTCTTACCTGCGCAAAAAGGCTCTTAGAGACAACAAAGCTTCCTGTCACAGAAGTTGCATTGTGCGCAGGCTTCCCTAATGTAAGTCATTTTATCCGAATGTTTAAAAGACACTATGGGAGTTCACCTTTAAAATATCGGAATAGTTTTTAAAATCATATTATATCTCTGTGTATTTTAAATTTTTTCCTTTAATTTTTTCTACCGGATATTTTATATTATTTTTTTCAAGCTTATCTGTCATACATTTTCCTAAATCCAAATGATTCATTTGGGCAAATCTTAACAGAAAGAAAAACGTATCTGCAATCTCATCTTCTATATGTTCCTTAATTTGTTTATTTTGGAACATCTCTCTCATTTCCTTTTCTGACTTAAACCGGAAAATATCAAGCAGCTCATTTGCTTCTGTTGAAATACCAATTGCCAAATCCTTAGGATTGTGATACTGATCCCAATCGCGTACCTCACAAAATTTCCGGACCATATCCATTAACTGCCCTATTGTAAATTCATTCATATTATTTATCCTTTGCTTTTTTTAATGCTCTGCGCAATTCCTCGTCACATGCATAAATATATAATCCGTCTATCCCTCTGGTCATTAGCACATTTACTTCATTTCTAATTAATATTTCTCCAAATTTTTTCTTACTCCCATCACTTAAAGTTCTGGCATTTTTAACATTCCTATTTGCACTGCAAGACGGATCAAAAACAATCTTTCCATCTTTGTATTGTACTGAAGGCCCAAGAATTACTCCTGCATAATTTAAATCAAGTCCCTGTATTGTATATGTTGAGCCTACTTCTTTAATTGTATGGCTCTGCTCTGACCATGCAAGTTTCTTATTTTTCCCTTTTTCTATGGAGTTTCCCGGCATCTGTTTATTCCAGGGCATTTTCCATTCTCCTATTGAAACCATCCAATAGTCTGCCATCCTGGGACTCTTTTTTTGAATATATTCCCAATCATAAGTAGATAGCATTCTGGATAACCTGCTATTTTCATTGTTTCCCTTTTTTTCAATTTCCTGCTGCATTTCTCCGGGACTGTCAAATATTTTAATTTCATAATGAGCATCTTCCGGAATTTTATTTATCTGTTGTTTTTTTGTAAATTTATGAATCCATTCAATTACCGGAGCACCTCCACAAATACGAAATTGCTCCGTCAGCTCAATATAATTGTGTTTTCTTTTTGCCTCTTTTTCCAGCTTTTCAATCGCTGCATGCTCCCAATATTGTGTTATACTCAATATCTGATATTGGTCAAATACTGCAACCACCACTCTCGCTCTTTTGAGAATGTCCTCCAATTGATTTTTTCCACGATATGCCTGATTTCCCTGCGTCCACAACAAATGTGCCTCATCCACAAATGCAATATCTATAGGTTCATCCTCTTCCTTATGGGTTAGTATGAAGTGAGTTGGATTACATACAATATCTTTATGCACAGAATCAAGACACAATTTTGCTGCAATTTGCTTATATACCGTCAATTGCTCCTCATGATTGACCATTAATCTGCACTTTATATTCTCAAATCCTAACTCTTTATTATTTGTACATAATTCATAAAACAAATTGCTGTTAAGAACTGTTTTTCCTGTCCCAGCTTCTCCGGAAACAAAAATCAACTGTCCCCTTTTTTTCTGCTTTAATGCCTCCCTTACCCTGTTAAATATTTGAAGTTTAGCCTTCTTTTGGTTATCACTCAATTCATGAAAAGGCGAAGCTTTATAAAGGGCAGAATCCAAAATCAGATTTTCCGCAGGAAAAAGATGAGCATTCATTTTCCCAAGCCCTTTCCATACATCAGAAAAAATATCCTCAAACTTATCTGAGGTATAATATTTATTCTGCAGATTTCCTCTTCGATTATGGATTTTACGTACCTTTTCAACTCCCAGCATATAAAACATCAGCATGTTTTCAATATCCATAGTAAGTGATTTATTAAAATATTTATGTCCTATAATAAAAACTTCTGCGCCCTTTTTCTTAAGCATTTTCTGCCAGTTTTCATCCTTAGCAACATTGCAGAAATGTTGATGAGTACGATTAATTATATCTGCTGTTTCCCCAATATAGACTTCATAATACTCACCATCAGGGCAATGATGAATATAAACTACCGGATACTGAAAAAGAAGTTTTAGTTTAACAGCATCTTTTGTTTTTTCCAGGCTATCTTTATATTCTTTCAGGCCTTCCTCAGAAACGTTCATCTTATGAATTACTGGTACATCACATATTTTTTGCTTACTCATAACAGGTTTTAAATTTGGAATTTTTACTTTATCTTTTTTATCATTTGTAATCATAATCAACCTTCTTCTTAATTCTTTTAAGCTTTTCAATCAGCCCCAAGTCTGCCGGAAGCCAGTCCACACTGTCTAATTCTTCCGGCAGCAGCCACTTTGCAGCCTCATGTTCCCGCAAAACCAAATCCCCCGATCTGATCCTGCAAAAAAAGCAGTGCATTGTTAAATGAAATTTCGGATAATCATATTCCACGGTCTCAACCAATTTTCCTATTTCAATTTCTGTATCCAGCTCCTCTTTTATCTCCCGTATCAGCGCCTGTTCGGGTGTTTCTCCCTGTTCGATTTTCCCACCTGGAAATTCCCATCCGTCTTTAAACTCTCCGTATCCTCTTTGAGTGGCAAATATTTTATCACCATCTACAATAATTGCTGCCACTACCTCTATCGTTTTCATCTTGTGTTTCCCTTTCTCTAAATCCTATTAGCCATTCACAATATAGTCATAAATATCATTCCTCACCGGTACATCTAAATGATACATAATTTCAAAAGCATCATCATTTGTTGCTTCCATGTGAATGGGCTGCGGATCACCCTGTGCAAACATTTCTCCCAAAAAGTAAAACTCTTTTGCTTCATTATCATCTTTGTTCTTTCGAACAAATAAGAAAATGCGGTTTTCTTTATCCTCTTCGCTTCTTTTATAAATATGAACAGCATCTTTTGACGTTACTTTTCTAGGATGCTTTGACAAAGCAATTAATTGATTTTCCGAAACAAATCTATCCTCGTATGCAATTGCATCTGCTGCTTTTTCATAATTAATAAATACAGGAAGCGTTTTTGTGTCCTCATCATAAAAATAACCGCCAATATTTTGTGCATTCATATTGCGCTTCCAGTTAAGCAGCCTGCAGACATCCTCATAAGTATATTTTTGATATAGCTGAAAATTGGTATCCTTGTAAGTATCAGAATACAATTCAAAATACCTCGAAATGCCAAAATTAATTATTTCCATTACCATATCTGCAAAGTTCTTGTTTTGAAGTTTTTGATAAAATGACTCTGCTATTTGGCAGTTTCCATTATTATCTTCAATCAAAATGCAATCAGCATATTTCCTTTTTTCTTCTTCCTTGGGAAATTCATTTGTCAAATTACTTATAACCGATTTTTCAACTCTTTCTGATAGATCAATTTGATATTCCAGTTTCATAATTGCCCTGAAGTATGCCACAATTCGATCATCCTGTTGTAATAAATATTTTAATAATGCAAGTTCATGAATTCTTTTAAAAAAAACTACTTTTCTAGACAAAAAATCTATTATAGCCTCCTGTGTCTTATTAAGACGTATAGAATAATCTTTTTCATACTTCATTAAAAAAGCATAGTAAGAACCACATTTTTCAAAGATTTTTGTTATGTCAATTGCTCCATACTCGCGAAATTCACTTATCGTTGGAATCCTGCCAAGTTTATATTTTAAGCTTTGATAAGATTCTTTCAATAATTTTATGTCATTGGTTCTTGCTGTATCTATTGATGCATAAATGCGCTTTTTAGATATTTCATCAAAGTGAATCGTAGAACTTCCCGGAATAATCTTAGCTCCTTCCATAACATATCTTCGAATTGTATCTTTGTTATAAGATCGATCACCAGATAATGCAATAGGAATCATAAAATTATTCATATAATTTCCAATAAAATCCAGAATCACTACATATTCTTTATTTTCAAATTTACGAAGTCCACGTCCTAACTGCTGTACAAATATAACCGGTGATTTTGTTGGACGCAACATTATAATCTGATTAACTTCCGGTATATCTACTCCCTCATTAAAAATATCTACTGTAAAAATATAATCAAGCTGTTTTTCCTTATTTTGATCATCTGTTAACCTGTCAATTACAGCTTCACGCCTTTCCTGACTGTCTTCCCCTGTTAAAACTTCTGTCCGATATTCGTGCTTATTAAATTTTCTGGAGAGCTCCTTTGCCTCTTCTTTTCCGCTACAAAAAATAAGTCCTTTTACCCTTTCTCCACTATGCCCATAGTATTCTGCTTTTTCTATCACGTATCTTACTCTTTCTTCTGAAACAAGCTCATTAAAGCTTCTCACTCCAGCATTATCGTCAAATACCTGTCCATTAATTTCTATATCCGTAATTCCAAAATAATGAAATGGGCATAATAAGTCTTCTTCCAATGCTTGCTGCAGGCGGATTTCATACGCTATGTTATGATCAAATACCGAATAAATATCATATTGATTCGTGTCAGGAGATGCTGTCATCCCGAGCCAGAAATCAGGTTGAAAATAATTCATAATTCTCTGATAACTATCAGCACCCACATGATGTACTTCATCAATCACAATTACATCAAAATTCTTTTCAGAAAATTGTGTATATATTTCCGGTTTCGTCATCATTTGCATTGTTGCAAATAAATACTCTGCGTCCAATTCCTTGCTTGTTCCTGAAAGTAAACCAAATGTCCGGGTATTACCAAAAACCATTTTATAGCTTTTCATTGCCTGCTTTGCAATCTGTTCACGATGAACTAAAAACAATACCTTTTTTGAATGCATCTGCCTAAGCGCGAATGCTGATGCATAGGTTTTTCCCGTCCCGGTAGCACTAATCAGCAGTGCTCTCTTTTTGTTTTGAATACGCATTTTTAGTAAATTTTCTGCAAAGGCTGTCTGCATTTTATTTGGCTGTAATTTGTATTGTTCAAAGCCAACAATCTGTTCTTTTTTTGCTATTTTGCGCTGTTCTTTTATAATTTCGTATTTTGTTTTATAGTCCTCAAAAAACGCATTAAAACTTTTTGAATGTTTATCCTCCCACAACCCGCCGAATTCTTCCAACAGGCATTGTGTAAATTCTCCTTCCGCTGTGGAAACAATTTTCATATTCCACTCCCTGTTTTTAGTAATTGCACTTAATGTCATATTAGCGCTGCCAACAATAATGCGGTAAATTTCTTCTTTTCTAAAAATATATCCTTTTGTATGAAATCCTCCGCCTCCTGCATCTATACAAAACATTTTTAATTCTATATTTTTCAATGATGCAAGCTTTTCAAGTGCACATGGCTCACTAAACATCAAGTAATCTGTCGTCAGTATTTTCCCAGGTACATTTCTTTTTTCCAATTCAGATAGTGTTTGCAGAAGCGGTGTTATTCCATTTTGAGTAATAAAAGCTACACTAATGCAAAATTCATCACAATTTGATAGTTCCTGCTCAATAGAAGCTAATATTTTCTTACCTTTTTTATAATCATTAGTTATAAATTCCGGACGATATGCTAAATTTGAATTATAGGTTCCATCAATAAATGCTGTATTACATCCTTCTTGTATTTTTTTTACCGCAGCTTCTCTCTTATCCATAATAATTCCAGCCTATTTTTCTTAAAATATTACCTGTATATTTAGAAACATTATAACATATAACATGTGTAACCAGCACTCTCTAATTTGTATTCATTTGACATTCTCTATATACTTACACCCAGGATAATTTGCGCATCCATAAAACTTACTGCCTGCATAATTCCCTCTTTTTGCCACTTTAAGTACCAATTTTCCCCCACAGCGGGGACATTTTTTATCCTGCATTTCTGTTGTCGTTTTAGAAAGAACTGGTTTCTCATAACATTTCTTTATGGTTTCTATATGTTCCTTTTTCTCAAGTTCCCCAACTTGTGTTAAAGGATATAATTTTTCATATATTATATTTATTATTGACTTCGGCATCTTCCCTGTTGATACATAACAATTAAAAAGATACCTTTTATATCCATCTAAAGGGCATAGGCATCTATAAGTATCATATTCTCCAAATACCCCTATATCAAAATGTATTTTCCAATATGGAATTTTCGTAATCTTATAATATTCAGATTCTTTATACTCCTTGTAATTTTTAATTTCAATGACGATTGCAATGAGTATGACTAAAACCGCTAATGCAAAAAGTAAAAATAACATAAACATATCTTTTCCTCGACAAATTTTTCTTACCTCTACTATATACCCTTTTCAAATCACTCTCAATGAACTTTAGGTAATATCGAACAGTTTAAATCATTTTTCTATTTACTTCCCCCTTTACTCATGATACAATATCTGGCACTAGTCCTTCTTAATTGCAATGCAATTGAGGAATTTCACTTTCGGTAACAAAGAGAGGTACAAATGATGGAAAAAAATGATAATAAAGATGTAATCCAAAACGAAAAAAATAAACTGCATATCAAATATCTTATCGCTATTGCTTCGGTCATTTCTATTGGAAGCATTGTGCTTTCTCTATGCAATAAAGATACTTTTGTCGCTCAGGTTTCCTTTGCCAGCACAATTACTTCTATTGTTTTATCTGTCATTGCTATCTGGATGAGTATCTCCAGCGAACGCACTACCAATGACATTAAAAGTAAAATTTGGGAATCTACCGAAAGGCTGGCTAAAACTACTGAAAATGTGGAAATTCTCAATGACAGAAATGAATCTATTATGAATACACAACTGAATGAATTAAATGACGTAAAGGAAAAACTAGAAGCAATCATCCATTCTGTAGATACTGTCGGGGAGCAAGTAACAATTATGCAAGAAAAGGTCAATGCAGCGCCAAGTACTCCCCGAACTACAAACAATAAAACTATGACTACAGAACAAAAAATTACTCTTTTCCAAAATTTATACACTTGGGCAGTTGATTATGCTACTGACAGTAAAAAGTACCGAGCCTGGCTTCTCTGTGAAATGACGCAAAAATTTATAAAAAATCAAAAAAACTCAACCCCCAATGTCTATCGTGACGCTATGCATTATTTAGAAACAATAAATGCAGATTTAAACAAATGGGGGAAAATTATAAATTCTTATTGGGGCGCACTTTGCATGCTATCAATGGCATCTGTATTCAACGACCAAAATGCAGTTGAAAAAATCCTGGAAAAAATTACCCCTTTGCTGAACAACCAGCCGCCCAAAGATACAGAAGATACATCAAAATCAGAATAAATTGCTGACAATATAAAACCGGAACCTGGGACTAATTTATCGTCCCAAATTCCGGCAAGTCTTCTTTCTCTATGGTGCCAAGAAGTTCTTTATTCTCCCCAGCACTTTTTATTTCAATAATCCTTGATGCCTGATTTGCAATTGCATGTTCCATGAAATTCCTTACATCCCTTGCATTTGCAAAGTTTGCAGGTTTATTTGCCACCCTGCTTTGCAACATTTCATGTGCCTTTATTTCTGCTTGTGCAGATAACTTATATTCCTGATCTGCCAGGTTTCTGCGAAGAATTTCCATTAATTCATCTGCCGTATAATCATCAAAATGAATAAAATTACTGAATCTGGAGCGAAGTCCCGGATTTGATTCCAAAAACTGATCCATCAAATCAGTATAACCAGCCACAATGACAATCAAATCTTTCCGGTGGTCTTCCATAGCTTTTAGCAGCGTATCAACTGCCTCCTGCCCAAAATCTCCTTCTCCCTTATTAACGGTCAGCGTATAGGCTTCATCTATGAATAAAATGCCGCCAAGTGCCTCTTCTATTACTTCCTGTGTTCTGGATGCTGTCTGTCCAACATATCCCCGCACCAGCCCGGAACGGTCCACTTCAATCAACTGTCCTTTTCTCAAAACCCCCAGATACTTATAAACTTCCGCAAGTATTCGGGCTACAGTTGTTTTTCCTGTGCCGGGATTGCCCATAAAAACCATATGCTTGGATACATCCGTAACCTTCATGCCCTGATTTTCCCGCATTTTCTGTACACGGATAAGGTTCACAATACTTCCTGCCTGATGCTTTACATTGGCAAGACCAATCATCCCATTTAATTTTTCAAGGAGTTCTTCCAGCTTATCCGACTTTTCTTCCACTGTTTCAAAATCTGATTCCACAGGTGAAACAGGTCTGTAAATTTTTTGGTTAGCCGGATACCATACTGCCAGTTCTTTAATAAACTTCTCCATGCGGTCTATATATAAAGTAAATTTAAGACCTGTAATATCGCTTACGTCCCTTGGATTCTGCACAAGGATAGTCTGCCCCAAGAGCTTAAAGGTGTCATAAAATATCATAGCCTTTTGTCCCTTATAAGGATCAGGGGATAACTTATGCCCTGCATCTGCCAATACGGCATACTTAAGGCTTTCCGGAAGCTTATCTGCAAAGTCTGCGCTTACCGCCTTTTCTCCAGCCCTTGATGCCAAAGAATCATACAGGAAACTTTCATCTCCGAATATTTCCTGTATGACCTTTTTTTCCTTTTCTTCCAGCCTGTCATCTGCTCCCGCCAAATACAAAGCAAAGCTGTAAAGTTCCTCCCGAAGTAAATCTTTCAGTGTCTTCTTTGCCAGCAGAATATTCCCTACATTAGCTTTTGCGAGCATTTCACAGATTTCATAGGACAGCTTAATTAATTGCTTTAACTCTAATTGTTTCATCTGCAAATATTATAACCCAAGTTTTGTTTTTAAAGCCGCAAGCTCATCATCTACAGAGGAAGAATCTGCACCGCTTGTATACTTTTCTGTCAAGTCATCTGCTGAAACAGCCGCTGCATCAAGCTGTGCTGCTGCATTTGCCTCTGCCAGCATTCTTTCTGCTTTCTGCTCATACTTATTGAAAGCATCCATGTTAATAGTGCTGTTCGCTTTCGCCGCTGTTTTGTTGATCTGATCCTGCGCTTTAGCCATAGATATCTTTGCTTTTGCAGCATCTTTTCTGCTTTCAAGCTCCTCAATACTACGCACCAGCTTATTGTAGCCCTCCTGCATCATTTCAGCATTTTTTTGCGCCACTGCCAAATTCTGAAGCAGGCTCTCACGGGTCATCTCAAGCCTCTGCTTTGCCGCTAAAAGTGTACGTGCATCACCCTCATTTCCTGCCTTAAGCGCATTCTCTGCTGCCTTTTGCTTTCTCGCAATGTCTTCATCACACTCTTCTACTTTTTTCTCTGCCAGTTTCACGTCAGCCATAACTGCTGCAGTATCACGCTTTACATCAGCTAAATCTCTCTTATAATCGATCAGTAACTGATCTATCATCTTGGCTGGATCCTCACACCTGTCTAAAAGTGCATTAATATTTGCCTCCAAAATTTTAGGAATTCTTCCTAATGTGTCTGCTAATCCCATGTTTTCTTACCATCCTTTCGTTTTGTTATTTATAAATATTTATCTTCCAGATTATCGTCTGCAATATCATGGATCGGAGTGTTCAGAATTCTTTCATCCTCTGCCGCCTTTTCTTTCGCACGCCTGTTTTTCTCCTTCACCAGATACACAATAAGTGCACATACCAGTGCAACCGTCAATACAATCAGTACCCATTTGAGAATATCTTTTCCTGTTGTAGGTGTATGCATAATCGTAGCCGACGTGTCTTTAAATGCAAGCTGAAATACTTCATCCGTGGACATATCCGTATACCAGTACTTATCAATATTGTTCCAGAAAATTTCTATTGCTTCAGAATCCATAATAGATGAGGTTTCATATCCATTTGCATAGGCCATATATCCAACATCATTATCCGTATCTTCTTCTGCAAAATACACAAACAGAAAAATATTTTCCGTGTCAAAATGCTCATCATAATAGTCTGCCGCCCACTCTTCTTTTTCCTTATCAGAAGTAAGCTTCGGATCATATTCTCTCAATATTATATAAGGCTGAACTCCTGTTTCATCCCAGAAACCCTTTAGCTCTCCTCCTGCTTTTGCAGCATTGTCAAACCAATCAAGTTCATCTATAATACAGTTATTTATGTATGCATTATTGGTCTTTAATTTTTCTCTCACAATCCTGCTGGTTTGCTCCGAAGAGTAAGAATTACCATAAGAATTTGATCGTCCCGTACTTGCTGCAATACTTTGAAAAAGTACAAATATAAACACAATTATAAAAACTGTTATAATTGTAGTTGTCAGACACCCTCCGCCATGATAGGAAGAGCGTCTTCTATATCCTCTTCCCAGGGGTGGTGGCGGCATCCCCGGTCCTCCCCACATAGGCGGTGGAGGCATTCCTGGTCCTCTCCCTGTTGGTGGTGGCGGCATCCCTGCCCCTCTCCCCATTCCGCTGCTATAGCTTCCGCCTCCAAAGCTGCCTCGCCCCGCACGGCTTCCGCCTCCTGCTCTTCCTACGCTGTGGCCGCCGCTGACTCGTCCCGCGCTGCGGCCCCCAAAGCTGGCTCTTCCGCCACCACCTCTGCTGCCTGCTCTTCCCATAAATTCTCCTTCCTGTTACACAAAATCATATGATTTTACACAATTATTGTTGTGATTATACCATATTCTTTTATAATACGAAAGCACATAAATAATGACAGCGTTTGCTTTTTATGCTAAAATTTATTTATGAAAGTTTTATAGGGAGCAAAAACATGGATTACACTAATACAGATCGACTTTTAATTGAATATATACTAACACTCCTTAAGTTTTCTGAAACGCATCATATTGATCTGGAACATTTAATGGAAAATGACTGGCAAACGGCATTTTCCATTTTGTCAGATTCACAGGATCTGCACACAGCATATAGTCTTATCCGTTTTATGGATGAAATGCCGGGAGGCTTTTTTATCTATCATGCAGATCAGGAAGAGCAAATAGTGTACGCAAATAAGGCTGTTCTTCGGATTTTCCAGTGCGACAACATGAAAGAATTTCAGGCACTTACCGGAAATTCTTTCAGGGGAATTGTTTTTTCGGAAGATTTGGATGGGGTAGAACATAGCATTAAGGAACAGATTGCTGCCAGCAAATATGATCTTGATTATGTTGAATACCGTATTCTCTGTAAAGATGGTTCGATCCGCTGGATTGAAGATTATGGCCATTTTATCCACAGCGAAACTGCAGGAGACTTTTTTTATGTATTTATAGGAGATGCCACTGAAAAGCGAAACCGGCAGTTAACCGAAAGTGCAACTCTTATAAATGAAAAAGAACAGGAACTTCAGGAAATCATTGATGAGTACAATAAAGAAAGAAATCTCATTGACCAGGAGCAGCTCCGTCGTCTAAAAGTAATAGAAGGACTTAGTGTAAATTACGACTCCATCCTTTACATAGATTTAGACACAAACAATGTTCTTCCTTACCGTTTAAGCGACCGCACGCAAAAACAGTTTAATCAAAAATTACGCTCTCTTGATTTTCCTGCCTTTACCTCTGAATACATAAACACATGGGTTCATCCTGAGGATAGAGAGCTGCTTTTTGAAGTAACCGCTCCGAATTATATACGTTCCAAGTTGTCTGTTTCCAAAACTTACTATACAAATTACAGGGTAATAAATAATCACGCAGTACAATATCTACAGCTGCGAATCGTAAACGTAGGGAGCAATGAACATATTTCCCAGATTGTTATGGGATACCGGATTGTAGATGAGGAAATCCAACGTGAAATGGAGCAAAATCAACTGTTGGAAAATGCCCTTGAAAATGCAAATCTGGCAATGGATGTTAAAAATACGTTTCTTGCCAATATGTCTCATGACATGCGTACACCTTTAAATGCCATATTTGGTTTTACCTCTCTTGCCAGAAAAAATATTGCTGACAAAAGCACTGCCTTAAGCTATCTTGACAAAATTGAATCTTCCAGCCGACAACTTTTGGATTTAATTGATAAAGTATTAAAAATTGCATGGCTGGAGTCCAACAATGCCGGTATTGCAGAATCCAAATGCAGCCTGCAGGATATTATGTGTGATGTATATAATACTCTTTTTCCACATGCCTCCGGAAAAAACATTGATTTTTCCCTGCATACTGACGAGTTGCTACACTCTGATATTTATGGAGACAGCGATAAGCTGACTCAGCTTCTTCATTATATTACAAATAACGCAATAACATATACGGAACCAGGCGGCAAGGTTGATATGTACATCAAAGAACTGGATATCCTTACAAATAATTGTGCAGTCTATCAATTCAAAATTCAAGATACCGGAATTGGTATCAGTGAAAATTTTCTTGCCCATATTTACGAGCCATTTGAACGCGAAAATAATACTACCTTAAGCGGGGCTTTTGGTACAGGATTAGGACTTACAATCACCAAACATATTGTAGACATGATGGGCGGCAGCATAGAAATTGACAGTGCTCTCCACAAGGGAACTACTTTCACCGTCACTTTAACCCTCCGTATGCAGGATTCAGCTCCTGCCATGTCTGAAAATGCTCAAAGTCCATACAGCCGCCTGGCAGGACTGAAAATTTTAATTGTTGAGGACAATGAAATTAATCTGGAAATCGAAACGGAACTGCTGCGTGATCAGGGATTTTTAGTTGACACAGCTGAAAATGGGAGTATTGCCATTGAAAAAATGAAAAATGCCCGTCCTGAAGATTATTCCCTGATCTTAATGGATATTCAAATGCCTGTAATGAACGGGCTTAAAGCAGCAAAAGCCATACGTGCCCTGGAAGATCCTGAACTGGCAAACATCCCGATTATTGCCCTTTCAGCCAATGCCTTTGAAAGTGACAAGAGGGCTTCCTTGGAAAGCGGTATGAACGTGCATTTGACTAAACCCATTGATATTCCATTGTTACTGGAAACCATGTCCAAATTAATACATACAAAAAATAATATTTAAATTCAAGTAAACATATTTATGTATTCATCAAAAAACGACTGCGCATTACTTTTAAAGTAGTGCATAGCCGTTTTTATTTTACATAAAAAAATTTCACAAAGTGCAGTTTCCCTATGTTTACTTATAATATTAATCTCCTCAGCCTCCAGCCGAACTAATCACTTCTGAAACATCCACAATTTCCGGTTCTCCGGCCGGCGCCTGAGCATTTTCTGCAACCTCCCCTGGATCGTCATACTCCTTTTTTTCCTCATCTCCCCAAAGGGAATCATACTCCTCTTTCTTTTCCCTGCGGGCCATTGCACCAATGTTTTTCGCAGTTTGATACATTTCAAAGCTAAACTCCATAAGCTTTTTTTCATCCGCCGCCGGTACAGTTGCACCTTTCATAATGCGCCTTGCAACCTCAAGGATTTTTCCCATTTCAACTGCATATTCCTCAGCGGCATCTGCCTGCTGTTCCGCCACAGTTGCATTCCAATGAGCACAGTACTTATCTGCAAGTCTGTCAAGATATTCCTGATACTCATCTTCTTTTTCATCTAATGCTCCAATGGTAAGTTCCAGTGTAGCAGCTTCTGAAGCAAACTGTCCGTCCTTGTCCTGAAAATGTTCCATTTTTGACCGCACGCTTTGAAGCTGTTTTGACAAAACCGCCCTTTGCTCCCTGTATTCCTTTACCTGCTGTCTGTAAATCTGCTGTGCCTCTCCAATTTTCATTCAATCACATCCTTGTAATATAATAAATACATCCTTGTATTTATTGTTAATATCGACTTATTTAATTAAAAACCTGATACTTTTCCACAATCTTTATTAATAAATCAACGATTCTTTCCATTTCATCTGCACAGGCATACTCAAACCGTCCATGAAAATTCTGCCCGCCTGTACAAAGATTCGGACAGGGAAGCCCCATAAAAGACAGCCTTGCCCCGTCTGTTCCTCCCCTGATAGGAACCACCACCGGCACAATTTCCAACTCTTCCATTGCCTCTTTTGCATAATCCACCAAGTGCATATGCCCTTCAATAATCTCTTTCATGTTATAGTAAGAATCCTTCATCTCTATTTCAAAGGTTCCTTCACCATATCTGCTGTTTAAAAATGCTCCGGTTTGTAAAAACAATTCTTTCTTTTTTTCAAATTTTATCCTGTCATGATCCCTGATAATATATTCTGCTTTTGCTTCCTCCACTGTACCATTTAACTGATCTAAATGGAAAAAGCCTTCATACTCACAGGTATACATAGGATTTTCCGAAACAGGAAGCATAGACTGAAACTCCTGGGCCATTAAAATTGCATTCCGCATTTTATCCTTTGCGTCACCCGGATGTACACTTCTGCCATGAATGATCACTTTTGCTCCTGCCGCATTAAAATTCTCATATTCCAATTCACCAAGTTTTCCGCCATCTACCGTATAGGCATAATCTGCTCCGAAAAGCTTAACGTCAAAATGGTCTGCTCCCGCTCCCACTTCTTCATCCGGCGTAAAGCCAATCCTTACCTTGCCATGTGAAATTTCAGGATGCAGCAATAGTTCTTCTGCCATTGCCATAATTTCAGCAACACCAGCTTTATCATCCGCACCCAAAAGAGTGGTCCCGTCTGTCACAATCAGCCTTTTTCCTTTATAAGAAGAAAGCTCCGGAAAGTCTTCCACCCTCATAATAATCTGTTTTTCCTGATTTAACAGGATGTCCTTTCCGTCATAGTTCTCCACAATCCTTGGCTTAACGCCTTCCCCTGTTACTGCCGGAGCAGTATCCATGTGGGCAATAAATCCAATAACCGGTACGTCCTCACATCCCTTTGACGCAGGAACAGACGCATACACATAACAATGCTTTCTGTCATAGGTAATCTCTTCTGCACCCATATCCGTAAGCTGGCGTACCAAAACCTCCGCCAGGTTATGCTGTTTTTGGGTGGAGGGAGTCTCTAAGCTTTCCTCCGATGACTGGGTGTCAATCCTTACATACTCCAAAAAATTTTCAATCACCTTTTTCATTTTTATACCCATGCCTTTCCCGCTTGGGCTCCTCCCAAGTGGGAATAGGCCCAAATACGTAAGATTGAAAGTTTCTTTCAACCTTCTCTTCCTTTATTCTATCCGAAACTGCCTTCCCTGATCATCAACAATATAAAGCTCACCACCGCTGGCAAAAAACTCCTCCACAAAGGTATCTAATGGGAAACTGCCTTTCTTTTCCCATACATCATTCAACTGGTATAGCAGATAGTTTTCACCACATTTTAATAACACATACGCAATGTCATTTTCCTGATCAACAATGGGCGCATATCCGTTTTGACAGTTCTGTACACTTCCATCTACCGTGAAAGAAATCCAGTCCCTGCCTCCATCTGTGGTCTCAAATAAAAACCCGTTACTCCGCATCTGTGTTCCAATAAAAAGCTGCTCCTTTGACATTGCAGACAGGCTTGTAGGGTATCCATCTATCTTTAAACTAATATCTGCTTCCGTGTAACTGTTCCACCTGTCTTTCGTAAAATATAGTATTTTCATCATCTGTCCGGCTCCCGGAGTGCTGCAATACAGCAAATACCCTTCATTTTCATCTATCATGCTTAAAAATACCCGATATTCATCAAATGCAATTGGTATCTTACTTAAAACAGCCCCATCAGACAATTGGGCCACTACAATATCATCTCCCTCAAAGGAAGTTAACAGTCCAAAATTATTGTCAGGAATAAAAACTTCCGTCTCACATAAGGCAAGCTCACGATCACAGCTTTCTACTATCTGCCCTTTTTTGCCGCATCCGGCAAGGAAAACCAGTGCAGAAACAAGAGCAGCCAGCTTTAAGTATGTTTTTATCATTTTTATTCACTCTTTCCTCCATTCCAAAGCGCTTTGTATTTAGAGCGCAGGCAGAATTATTGTAATACTCCATCTCCGCCCATAAGGCGAGTCATTTCCTCTATCCGCTCCACCGGAAAAGGCGGCATTGCCAGCGGCTTTAAGGCAATTGACATAAGCTTCACAGGATTGTCATCTGCCGCTATGCGGTTGGAACTAAATGCTCCACACATTCTACAACGATGGATAATCGCCCATTCTCCGTTTTTTCTCACCCACACAGCAACCGCATCCATATATCCTCCACAATCCGCCTCCCGGTCTCCCGGTGTAAGATCAACATGCAGACTGGTCAGACAATTGGGACAGTGATTTCTGTGTGCGCCTCCCACAGCTTGCGGCATCACTTCTCTTCCGCAAAGCTTGCAGGTAAATATCTCTCTGCAGGCATGCCTTTTATAGTATCCTTTTTCAAAGGACTTTCTTTTATTTTCTCTATTCAATTTAATTTCCCCTTATATGTCAGAACTCCTTCTTCACTCTATAATTTCTTATAATTCTCTGTATACTTTTCACTGACAAGCAATATTCCTCCGCCAGTTGATGCACTGACATTCCCTGCAGATGCTTTCTAAAGATAGTTTCATTTCTGAATCCCAGACTGTCACGTATTCCTGTTCCGGAACCCCAGCAACGTTTTTCGCCCTTCCTTGGAATATAAATCAACTCGCCGTCAATATACTGCCTAATCAACTCAAGTACTTCTTCCGGCAGAACATCCTCTGCCTTTACATAGCCCATGATTGCCCTCCTAAAATTTTTCTTCAGGTATGCAATGGCTATAACATTCATTTTCATATGTTTGCAATAGCCACTGCTATGCAATCACACCACAATCCTTCTTCATGCAAATTTCCTCCTGTTCCTTTTCTATCCTCATTTAATCAGACATGTGCCGGTCCGTCAACCTCGCATTTCTTTATAGGTAAATATGCGCCAAATGCACGCAGATTTCCCACACCTGATTTTAGCAGTTAACCAGACTTAGCTGGCGCAAAGCTTTTCATCTATATATTTAATATAGTCCTTTCTGTTTACTTCCTCTTTGTGATTCTGATACCATAGATAAGCTTCTTTAAGCCCTTCCTGTAATGGCATTGTATCGGAAATCAGCCGGTGCTGTTCTTTTACATCCAGCTTGTATTCATAATCATAAAAAGGAAAATACTCTCTGGGGTTAATGTCTGAATGAACCTCTGCATACTCCGGCCTCCATCCAACTGCCGCATAGCAAAGTTTTACCCATTCCCGAATGGAAATCATATCTTCATTGCCAACATTAAATATATGCTTCTCAGGATGTTTTTCCAAAACACTGTCTATGCATCTGCAAAGGTCCTCCACGTGAAAAAACTGGAATTCCATCTCCCCCTTTTGCGGCAGGTAAAACTTCCGGTTCTTTTCCGCACATTCAAATACAAAAGCCTCCCGGTATACATTATTCATGGGTCCATAAAGGTATGGCGGACGAAAAACATAGGCAGAAGGAACCTGTTTCAAAAGTGCCTGCTCCGCAGCAATCTTCCCGGTTCCATAAGCTCCCCAATATTTATTTTCGCCGGTTTCCTGCTCTTCTGTAAAAGGCTGTGGCAAATATTCAGGATACACCGCGCTTGAGCTGATCAGGACATAATCCTTAAATTCTCCCAGTGCGTCCAACAACAGTTCCACATCCCTGCCCGTATATGATGTAACATCCAGAACTGCATCAAATACGTAATCCTTTAATCGACCACCAAGGCTATGTCTGTCCGCCTCAATCAGAAAGGTTCCTTTCGGCTGGGGATGATGATTTCTGTTAAGCACGTACA
Source organism: Lachnospiraceae bacterium 10-1 (assembly GCA_000403495.2). GTDB lineage: Bacteria > Bacillota > Clostridia > Lachnospirales > Lachnospiraceae > Suilimivivens. The sequence goes on from KE159810.1 coordinate 925,858, forward strand.
CCTCATTTCCTGATTTTACATAATACTCTGCAATGTATTTACTGACAAATACCGTTCCACCCGTAACTAAAATCTTTTTCATAACCACTTTCCTCACTCTTTTATTTGATATCCAAAATTATACGGGCAGATATCCCTGCATTTATGGCAGGAAATCTCCCAGTTTTTTGTTGCTTCATTATCACCAAATACCTAATGAAAGCATACCGTAAACTGCCGCATTTTTCATTCGAAGGGTAATACTTTTCACAGGGGCTGTAAGATAAATGAACAATTCCTCCTTATCGTCAAAGTACTCCTGCACAAATACCTTAATTGCATTTTCCAGCTTTTCATTGATCTTCTCAAGGCTTTCCTGTATAAAAATATCTTTAATCTGCTGATAATCCTTTTCTGTAAACTCCTGGTCAGCCAAAGTTTTTCCTGCTAAAACATGCATCATCATATTGGTTAAGACAACTTCACAAATATTATCCATGCTGTCCTCATATTGCTTTTCATGCCTTGCAAGTATATGGCGCAGATCTTCTTCCTTAAATACGCTGAAAAATTGCTGTTCCAAGCGGATGCAATTTATAAATTCATAAACCTTATCAACCCCCATAAGCTGGGAAATATCCTTTAAAACCGGATAATCCAATGTTATAATTTCATCCTGTGGTGCAAATTTCACATCATACCACTTGAAAAATTCCGGAATTGCTTTTACGAAAGTGTCATGCAAACATATATTTCCACAGTCAATTAATTTGGGCAGAATCTTATTGTACATTTCCAGTGCTTCCCTGGTCTTGTCAGATACCCTTTCAGCTCCTATCTCATAGGCTCTTTTCGCCGGTAATCCTTTTTTTGAAAGTACTGCACCTGAATCCTTCTCTTCCCTTATCACTTCATTGATACAATAAATTACAGCTCCCAAAAGCTGCTCTGCTTTTTCATAAGTCATTGAAGTACTCTCAAAAGCATTATATTTTTCTGCCAGACCGCTTACGACCGGCATTAATTCTTCCATTTCATAATTCATATGCCAGTCACCTCCATAAAAGCTCTTTTAAAGTTTCAAGATATAGTTCGTAATCCCACCTTGAAACCTCGTCAAATTGTTCATATTCTCCCCGTCCTTCTGAAGCTTTATATCCCCGGTACCCGGCTCTGACTGCCTGGGAAAAAATCAAAAGACACGTGCCTTCCAAATAATCCAAATCCCCAAAGCACTTTTCTTCAAACTGCTCTTTCATAAAATGCAAAAGCTCATCATCCGATATTTCATCCTGCATTTCATTTTTATATAAGTAAAATATTTCCTGCAGCCGGATCATTGTCTGAACATAATTATTCTGATCAATAAAGTCCGAATCACAAAATTCATAAATAATTTTAGGCGTTATCCCTTCTCCAAATTCCACCCTTTTCTGCTCTCTCAGTGCAAAACTGCGCTCGCTCAAAAGCAGCTGTGCCTCTTCCTTGCTAAGAGTAAGTCCATACTTTTGCGTAATCCGGTTTGTCTCTACCACTTTGCCCAACTGGTTTTGCTGCTGTAATAAATCAATCCAATTTTTCCCCATACATACCTCCTAAGACCTGACTTTTGAACCATTCAATATAGTAAAGCGTAAATAGAGTTTCAACTTCCTTTCTGCCGCGTTTTCTCCTTATAGAAGCGAGCAGTTACTATACTAACATTGCATGGATGTAGTTACCAGTCTTTAATTATAAGCATTTTTGTGGTATAATATTATTGTAAGAAAAATTATTGCAAATGGGCACCGCGTACAAATTCTAAGTAAATTAAATCATTTTTTAGTCTATATGTTTTCTATAAACTCTGGCAGACTCACCAGCCATATCCTCCATCATCTGATAAAATTCACAGCCATATTTTTCATATAACCCTGTATGACCTGTTGAAATAAAGACATCATGTACCTTTTCAGCTCTGGCAAGCCTCTCAACCTCCAGAAATAATTCCTCCATGCAATGATTTCCCCTGTATTTTGGAAAAGTATAAACAAATCCCATCCAGGGAGTTAAATTTGTGGGCTGGATATCATCCTTTTCCGCATAGGTGCAAAATGAAATGAGTTCATCCCCATTCACCAGCATCAATACCTTAGACTTTTCTCCCACAGCATCCTTAAACTTGTTTTCACTTAATAATTCATAAAGAAACTGACCTGCCGCCCAGTCGCTTTTCTTTATTTGTGCAAGCCAATGTTCCTGCCGGTCACAATTATAATAATCTATTACCTGCATCATACTTCCTCCAATCTTCATTACCATATGCCTTGCAAACTCCCTTGCTTCTTCTTCCTGAACAGTCATCTCTTTCTCTGAAGCATAACATGCAAGAGCTTCAAGAATCAATCCCTGATATTGTAATTCTAAATTCCTCACGCCCCACTGGCCGCCCTGTTCTTTAGAAGTAATTAATTCATCCTGCACAAATGCTATTACTCTGCATAAATTCAAAATTATATAGATGGGATTTTCCACGATTTCTTTCTCTGCACCTTCTATATCAGACCAGATACTATCTATGTAATCTGCTTTAGGCACCTCTGAAAATACTGCCGGAATCTCTTCTCCAAACAGCGTAATCCCACAATGATAAATAATCATAAAATGGGCCGCCAGATCCTTATCTGTCCCCTTCATCCTGTCCACATAATCCAGAGGATCATTCATAAACCACTGCAGATGTATATTAGAAAAATGTAATTCATAAGGGGTAGGATAATGAAATTTTCTACAATATATTTTCCTAACGACGCTTAACTCAATCCCTTTCTTTGGCGCAAGTTTATTTAAATTTACAATTTCATCCATGAATTTCAATTTCTGTTCATCTGTAATCATATTTTCAATAACAAAAATTAAGTCAATGTCACTTTTATCCGGATGAAAGCATCCCATTGCTGCCGAACCATGCAAATAGATACCTGTAAGCTCTTGCCCAAATATCTGCCTGCTTACACTGACAATCTTGTCCAATAATTCCTGATATAACATGTCAATTATCCCCCTGTTACAGCATGACAACATTATACCAGCTCCTTTATGCTTTTTCCAGATTTACAAAAATCGGAAGTTCCGGTGGATGGTAAGAAAATACCAGAAAGCAAATAAATAACACCGCCGCCAGAGTGCAAAGCAGAAGAGTATAAGCCTTTAGTTTGCAAGACAAAGTAAGCTTATAAACTGAATAAAATGCAATGAGCGTACTTAAAACAAAGATTCCCACATCTAAAGCAAATATATTTCTTCCCAAAATACTGGTGTATGCATAGAAAAAGACCGGAATCAAAAATGTTCCCAGTAAGATTCCAAAACAGAATGCAGAAATGATACATGGATTATCACTTCTTAACTTAAAAAATACTACAAACAAATAAATCAGCATGGGAAAGAACAGTAATTTCATATGTTCCCACACAGATTCATTTACCGGTGTAAATAAGCCCGTTACATAATTATTTCCTGTCCATTCGTAAAAAAAATGGGCAAGCGTTCCCGTTATCAAGACAAAAATTATACCTATAATAATATATTTTTTTAACTGTTTCATACAAACCGCCTCAAAGACAGTATACGCAGCGGCATTGCAAATATGTACGAAATGGATTTTCCTTCTAAATTTTTTAACTTTTCCATTCAACTATATCATCAATCTTCCTGCGAGGCCTTTCTTTAGGAGATTCATTTGGATAACCAAATGCAATGGCGGCAATAAGCTGTCCGTCACTCCCCAACCATTTGCACAGTTCTGAATATGCAAAATAAATATCGCATATCCAAAGGCTGCCTATTCCTTTTTCAGTAGCGGTAAGAAGCATATTTTGTATAGAAGCGCCTATAGATTGAATATTACAGATTTCATAAACACGTTCTTCTGGTGTTAATTCTGACAAAATACTTTTTCCCAGTGAATTAACAACAAAAATTATAGTTGGTGCTTCTGCCATTATATCAACAGTGTATTTTGCCGCAGCTATGTGTTGTTTGCTTTCTGGCAGCAGAGCATTATCGTTTTCTTCTCTCTCAATTCCTTGACGGAAAACTTCCAGCATTTCTTCTTTGGCATTTCCTTGTACTACAATATACTTCCATGGCTGTCTATTTTTAGAAGAAGGGGCTTTTATTCCACTTTGAATAATATCTGTAATATTTTTTTGAGGTATAGGTTTATCTGTAAATTTCCTTATGCTTCGTCTGTCATAAATTGCAGAAATCATTTTTATTTTCTCCTCAAATTACAATTTATATTTATAAGTCATTCCAAAAAGAGGAATAATTTTTTGCTTTCAATGTTATTGTATTTTCCCTGAATATTTCTTCAATAATCCTGTGTTCCAGGGACTTTCTGTGTTCCAAATGCATAAGCAGTCCTTCCTCACCTGCCAGTGCATGTGCTTTTCCATAGGGCGATTCTTCCAGATAGCTAAGCATTAGCGGAAACCAAAACTCATTTCCTTTCTCATCGGAACGTTCTTTTCTGATTATTCGGATTCCGTCTGCAATATCCTCCATGTCCAGATATATGATTTTATATGGCTTATTCACTAAAACATTTTTTAATCTTCTGTAAAAACCTATAATTTCCTCATCTGACATCATCAAATACAGAATCTGATTTTCAATAATATTTTGAAAAATAGAACACTCAAAAATTTGTCCTTCACCATTCCAATTTCTGAAACGCTCAAAAACTACTTCTTCAAAAGTCTCTCTTTCATAATTTCCATTATATATTTCATACTTTTCCAGTTCTTTATGAAAACCGGGAATATCTGTTAATATCTGCGTGTAACAAATAATTCTGTGATCCTCTTCTGCAAATGTCTTTCCTTTAATATCAGCCTGTATTTCCGAATAAGAATTTAGTATATCCGTGTATTGATCCTCTGTCACATATGCGCACCAGGCCAGTTCAACAGGAGAATAATCTCCTTCCCAAAAAACCTTGTAATCCTTTAAAGCTTCAGAAAGCTTTTGTACAAAAGTAGATTTCCCGGCTCCCTGTAGCCCTTCTATAAAATAATTTACTTTGTTACACCTTTTATCCACGCCCGATTTTCCACCATCTTTCCATGTCCAAAATAAATTTGCAGTTTTCCCATATTGCTTATTCTCATTGCGCTTTGACGCATCAATGCTTGTCATATAGCGTTAAAGCTGCTTTTTTGTGCCACCACTAAACCATGTTCGCTATATCCCAGGTTGCTTCTTTTATCACATAGTTCTAAATGCATATCCATAAATGCTTCAAAATCCTTTTTATTCATATGCTCAACAATGTCCCTGTATATGAAAACAGGGACGTCTGCTGCATCATGATGAAGTATTTTCATTATATTACCTCATGTAATGGTAAATTAAATTCAATATCAGCAAATCTCTCTTTGGTTTCACAATACTTTGACAATTTTGCTTTCCCGTCCCAATATCTGATCAGATGAATATTTCCTGCTGCTTCTTTTTACTAAATCCTCCAAGCACTAACTGATAGGATTTGTCCAATAAATCTTTTAACAAATCATCCGGAACTTCCCCATCCGGCTTTATTGAGTTCCAATGCATTTTGTTCATATAATAGCCGGGAACAATATCCGCATACTGCCCTCTTAAAAAATCTCCCTCCGCAGGTTCCAGCTTCAATGTAACATAATAAGGCATATTCTTCTCATCCAGGCAGACTGCCGCAAACATCTTTCCGCCAATCTGATAGCGAATCCAGTTCCAATCCTTTTGAAGGTCCTTGGTCACTCCCGCTTTGCCAAGTAAATATTCATCAATCCACGTATATCTCATATACTAAGCCCCTTCCCTTATGAAACAAAAATGCAGATACTTCTTGCTCCAATTGTAACCCTGTTATCCGGCAGCCTGTTCATTCCCTGCTGCCCCGGTATAAAATTTTGCAGATACCTGCCGCTGGTATCAGCAGCCACATACCAAACCTTTCCTCCCTGCAAAGAAGGCAGCCAGATTTCCTGTTCTTCCCAGAATGGATTTACCGCAAGGCAGACAATATCATCATGTCCGTTGCCCCGGTCATCCACTTCAACTCTTCCAGCATAGATTACACGAAGCACTTTTGTACCGGCATCTGCACCCATCACCTGAATTTCAGGCCATCCGCACCAACTGTTTCCTGAAAATTTACGAAGCACAGGATGGGCTTTCCGAAATGCTGTCATATATTTACAAAATTCAAAATGAGTTTTGTTCTTCTTTAAGTCTTCCCAATTAAGCCAGGAAATCTCATTGTCCTGACAATAGGCATTATTATTGCCGAACTGAGTGTTAAGAAACTCATCCCCAGCATAAAACATAGGTGTTCCACGGCTGCACATCAAAACTGCAAAAGCGTTCATGGCAAGACGTCTGCGCAAGGTAAGAACCTCCTCATTATCGGTTTCACCTTCCACACCGCAGTTCCAGCTTCGATTGTCATTACATCCATCTGTATTGTTCCAGCCATTGGCCTCATTGTGCTTTTCATTATAAGAATATAAGTCCCAAAGGGTAAACCCATCATGACAAGTCAGGAAATTCACCGATGCATTATTTCCTCTCCATGCCGGATTGTAAATATCCTTAGAACCGGTGATTCTCTGCGCTGCCGTCTGCCACATACCGAAATCGCCTTTCAAAAAGTCACGCAGATCGTCCCGATATTTGCCATTCCACTCTGCCCAACGGCTCCAGGAAGGAAAGCTTCCTACCTGATAAAGCCCTCCTGCATCCCATGCCTCTGCAATCAGCTTCACGTTCCCTAAAATGGGATCAAACGCAAGGCTCTGTAAAAGAGGCGGCTTGCTCATGGGTGAACCATCCTCATTTCGTCCAAGGATAGCCGCCAGATCAAACCTAAATCCGTCCACATGATAAGCAGTTGTCCAATATCTCAGGCATTCCAAAATCATCTGATGCACAATCGGATGATTGCAGTTTAAGGTATTGCCACAGCCGCTGAAATTATAATACTTTCCATCCGGTGTAAGCATATAGTAAATATTATTGTCAAAACCTTTGAAGGAAAAGCAGGGACCGCATTCATTTCCTTCAGCCGTGTGGTTAAATACCACATCCAGAATGCATTCAATTCCGTTTTCATGAAGCTCGCTGATCAGCTCCTTCAGTTCCGTCCCTTCCTTATTATATTCCGCCTTTGCGGTATAGCTGGTATTCGGTGCAAAAAAGGAAACCGTACTATATCCCCAATAGTTCATCACCGGTTTTCCATCTATTTCGCGGTAATCCCGCATCTCATCAAACTCAAAAATAGGCATAAGCTCTACTGCATTGATTCCCAACTCTTTTAAATAAGGAATCTTTTCCTTCAACCCTGCAAAGGTTCCCGGATATTTGACGCCGGAAGAAGAATGTTTTGTAAATCCTCTTACATGCATTTCATAAATAATTAAATCCTCCATAGGGATCAACGGTTGTCCAAAGGTTTTCCAGTCAAAATCATCCTTCACCACTCTGGCTCTGTAACAATCGCCCTCCATCCGTGGTACGCCCCATATTCTCTGTCCTGTTACTGCCTTTGCATAAATATCTAAAAGAATGTGGTCTTTGTTAAACAAAAGCCCTACCTTGGGATCGTAAGGTCCATCCATACGGTAAGCATACTCAAAATCATAGACATTAAGGCCGAACACGATCATGGAATATACCTTTCCGATTTTATAAGTCTCCGGAAACTTAAGTACAGCATATGGTTCCACTTCCTCCCGTCTGAATAAAAGCAGCTCGCAGGAAGTTGCTCCATAAGAATACACTGTAAAATTTACCCCGCATGGAATTGCCGTAGCACCATTTACCTCATACATTCCGGGGCGCACCTCAAAGCCATTAATTACATCCATCGGTATCATGTGAATCTTGCTGATAGGCGCAGCAAGCAGTTCATTATCTTTCATCTTACATTTCTCCCTATTTATTATTAATGGAAATATATTTTCTGTTAAGCTGACAATATTATAACATATTACAAAAAAAATTTTATATTTTTACTCTTGTTTTCTTTCCATATTTTTGAAAAAATTAACTGCTGCCACAAGTTTATATGTGTTAAAGTATCTAACTTATATTCATCGGCAAATGTTTTTCATAAATATTAATAATCCTTCCAAGAAGCAATGCTGACAATATGGTTCCAATTCCGATCCCATATAATTTCGTATGATTGCCAAGACATAAAAGAACACTGATGATAACCATAGAAATATCAAAAGTATTTTTCACTGTGGAAAAAGCAATGGAAAATACCTCGGAAATGGTTTTTACAATACCATCCGGAGGTGTCAGCACTACATTCGTTTTAACGCAGAGATATATTCCCATTGCTGTAACAAACATGGTTATTGCAAACAGCAGTATCCGCAGTAATACATGAAATTCCATATCCGGAATAAAAAAATCGTATAAATCCGTCAAAAACCCAAACGCAAAAGACAAAGGCACTTCCAGAAGATAAGGCAGCGTCACCTTTTTTGATAAGATACATTGGGCCAGAACAAACAATAAATAACAAATAATAGATGATGTTCCTAAAGAAATTTTGTAGATTTCCGAAATTGTATACATGGTGGAGCTAAAAGCTGCAACCCCAAAGTCAAATCGTATATTCAGCACTACTGCTGCTGCAATTAAATTCAAGCCAAGAAAGTATAGTAATATTCGTTTCACAAGTCTCCTCCGGTTTTCTGCTTTTATCTTTAGTTCCTTTTTAAATTACCTTTAATTCCATTTACAGCTTATTATATCGATTCATTCTCTCTTTGCCAATAGATTTTATTCTGAAAATAACTTGTACGGGGAAAGTTAATAGTATAAAATAAAAAGGACAACAGAAAAGACTTATTTGGGAAAGGCACGGGTTAAGATGGAAAATGTATTTATTATGGAGCATCCTTTAATTCAGCATAAAATCTCTCAGCTACGGGACATTAATACAGGAACCAACGAGTTCAGACAATGTATTGAAGAGATTGCTACGTTAATGGGCTATGAGGCACTCAGGGATCTGCCTTTGGAAAATGTAGAGGTGCAGACTCCCATTGAAAAATGTATGACTCCCAGAATTGCAGGGAAGAAACTGGCAATTGTTCCTATTTTGCGGGCAGGACTGGGCATGGTTAATGGAATACTGGCATTGGTTCCCAGCGCGAAAGTAGGACATATCGGGCTTTACCGGGATCCCCAAACTCATGAACCCCACGAATATTATTGCAAACTGCCGGAACCTATCAGCCAAAGAACAATCGTGGTGGTAGATCCCATGCTTGCTACCGGTGGTTCTGGTTCCGAAGCAATTAATTTTATCAAACAGCATGGCGGTATCAACATAAAATTTATGTGTATTATTGCAGCACCGGAAGGCTTAGACCGCCTGCGCAGAGATCATCCTGATATTCAGATTTATGTGGGACACTTAGACCGCTGTCTGAATGAGAATGCTTATATCTGCCCTGGTTTGGGCGATGCAGGTGACCGGATATTTGGAACGAAATAACATAAAATATGAAGCTCTAAATTAAATGCGGTGATCACTTGCAAAAAGTTTTCACCGCATTTATATTTTACTTTAATGAAACATTGTTATTTTCCGAATACCCGGTATATGGTCAGCCACAAACGCCCCTGTAAGGCTGACTGCAAAAGTAAAAATCGTCAAAACTGGTATTGAAATAACTGCCGGAAAAGAAACTGTTGTAATCCCAACAAGATTTAGTTTTTCAATCACAAACATATGGAACATGTATAAGCCGACAGCTTGCTCCAAACATTAATACGCTTGATCCTGTCAAATAATCTGCAATTTTTAAAGAAAAGAAAAATAGCAGCGCTCATAACCAAAATATTTAAAGAGGCAGGGCTAAACCATTTCTCCACACAGGTTCCCAACTCTCTGCAATCCTTTACTGTCAGAAAAGCAGTCAGGCAAACCGCCCCCATCCCCAAAGTGTAAATAATATAGCGGACTTCCTTCTTTATTTCTATTACATTCAAATAGTATCCAAACAGGAAATAACCAAAGTTGCCTGCCAGAATATCCATTCCCAGACTATCAATCCGGGCCTGAACTGTATTCAGATGAAAGGTGTCTGTCAGGCAGGGAACGACAAACCGAAATACAATCCATAAAATCAGATAATAGCGCACTGCTTTCTTTTTGGCACAAATTTGTCTTGCCACTGGAATTAATATGTAAAAACCACATAGCATTTGTAAAAACCACATATGGACATGCCCAAAAATAAAACGTTCTACCGCTGCCCTGAATACCTCCATTGAGAATGCTCCCCTGATTGTATCAACTGCTATCCCTTGAAATGCATAGAAAGCTGACCACACATAAAATAATACAATCAATTTCAGAACCCTTTTTCCTACCGTCACATTCTCCCGTTCCGGCGTAACAAGAAAAAGGCCGCTTAACATAAAAAATACAGGAACTGCAAACCGGGTTAGACTATTATAAATCGTCATCACCATAAAATCCCTGCCATAGATGTCTACCACACTCCAATAACTAGCCGATACATGTAATAAAACTATAGAGAAACTCGCTGCCACTCTCAAAATATCATACTTTACCATTCTGGACATATGTTCATCCCTCCAGTCTTTTCCGCTTTCTTTTACCTGTTTCTTTATAATATCTTATTAACCCCCCCAGTCAATACTAATGTTATTTCGGATTTATGTTAATAAAAAGCCGGGACATTATATCTTATCAAGAAATGTCCCGGCTTTATTTCTATTTTTAATACTTTCTATAAAAACTGCTATTCCCAAGTCATGTTTAAATCAAATTAGAGTAATCTGTATGCCTGATTCATAATAATCCCCTATGCCGCCTTTGGCGGTTCAAATAGATCCAAAAAATTCTTTTTCATGCTTTTTAAAGAAATCAAAATATGCCCTGACATTCTTAAGTTCACTCCAACGCTTTATATCCACAACTTCCTCATCCATGTCATAAATCTTTGCACCCTTCATGGAAAGTAAAAAAGGCGAATGCGTTGCAATCACAAATTGACATCCAAAAAACCGGGCAGAATCTTCCAAAAATTTAAGCAGCTCCTGCTGTTTTTCCGGCGACAGACTGTTTTCCGGTTCGTCCAACAGGTACAGGCCGTTTTCTTTGATCTTATCTGCAAAATAAAGAAAGGCGCTTTCCCCATTTGAGTGCTCCCGAACATTATCCATCATATTCTTGCGGACAAATTTAGACTGTGTGTTGCTTCTTGCCATATTAACTTTTTTTAAACGCTCATAATCATCCAGCGACTTCATTTGAAAATGAGCATATTTTGCCTCCAGGTAATCGTCAAACAAGTCTTCTCTTTTTCTATTGATGCCCTCATTTATACTTCTTAAGTTCAGCATAAAATCAAACACATCATCACTGGTAATAATTCTGCTTTCCGGCGGTATTCTAAGCTCCTCCTCGTAACTACACAGCCTGGTATAGTCCTCGAAAAAATTGGAACGATTGTATAGCGTGTCACGTTCTAATCCCAACTTTTCTGCAATCACATTTAAAGCAGTGGTTTTCCCTGAGCCATTCCCTCCATATAAAATTGTAACCGGCTCAAAGTCTAGCCTTGTCAGATTATGCTTCGATAAAATCTGAAAAGGGTAGTAGGTATCATAACATGTTCTTTTTTGCGCTAATATAAAGTCATATTCGCTTTCAATATGGGGAAATTGAAAATTAGATAAATAAACCATGTGCACTTCCTTTTATTTGATAAGATGAATGTTGGTGGAAAAGATTTTATTGACAAGCTGCTTATCGGAATGCTTTTCCAGTAGTTTATCTAACATGCTCTGACATAAGTCCACGCCTGTCACCTCTATGCATGGATCCTTTTTCCATATTTCATCCAATTCCAAACCAGTTCCACATCCTAAGTCTAAAACCTTCCTGCATTCTAAAGGCAATGTTTCAGCAAATATTTGATATGAATTTTTCCAAACCGACATATGTTCTTCATAATCATCCAGCCTTTTTGTAAAGAATTCATTCATTTCCTCCAATGGTGATTCTGATGTGTTTTGAAGCCATTCCTTTAGCTTCTTCATATATGTTTCCTTTGACTTCACGAAATTTTTTCCTCCTGACTTTGCTATTAAAAATTTTCATATTCTCTGCTGGTTAGCGTAACATATTTGAATATTCCATTCCACCTCATATACTTTTAGAAAAAAATCGATAATAATTCTATTCTATAATCCACATCTAAATCTGAACTTTATGATTTCCATAATTTATTTTCTGATACAGTCATACTTATTACCTTACTTCCCCATATATATTTTCTTCTGCTTCATGTCCACCTTAGCAACAGCCCCATATTGTAGTGCGCATCTGGGTACCGCATGTCCAAAATTCACATTATAAACAATGGAAAGTTTCTTATTGTCTATCACCTTTGTAAGAATATCTTTATATTCCTCATAGTAAGCTTCATCTTGGGGTTTTCCAACCAAAACTCCATTCACTACATCAAATATACCTTTACTTTTAAGCAATCCGATTTCTTTTTCAAAAAGCTCCGGCGCAGGTTTTTCTTCACATGTTTCTATAAATAATATTTTCCCTGACCATTCTTCTTTATCTGGGAATATTCCATATTTCTCACAGACATCCTTTTCATCCTTATATCTGCTTTTTGTCAAAAGATCATAAAAACTTTCCAGACAGCCCCCCAATAACTGCCCTTGAAAAATTTCACTGCCCTGTAAAAGTTCAAATCCCCGCTCTTCCTTATGTACCACTCTTTCAGTCCCAATTGCTGCTACAGAAAAATCCGATCTTTCTTCATACCAAATTTCACTGGAAATAATTTCATCATATTTATTTCCTTCTAAATAGCTTTCAAATGCCCTTTTACTGTATGGGAGCATCTCTTCTGCAATTTCCCCCAAATCACATATAAAGTTAGGGCCATAATAAGTTGATAGTCCAAGCTTATAAAACAATAAATGATTAATTGTAGTGTCGGAAAATCCGGTAAATAATTTGGGATGCTTTTCTACTGCCTCTACAAATTCTGCATCCTCCATCAAATAAGGCAAAAGTCTATAGGTATCATCACCGCCTATGGCGCAAATAATCCCTGCAATGGAATCATCCAAAAAGGCAGCTTTTAAATCCTGTGCCCGCGCCTGAGGGTGTTCCTTCAAATACTTAATGCCTTTCAGTGCATTAGGCATAAATACAGGCTCCAACCCATACGCCTTTAATCTCTTTACACCAATTTCAATATTGTGACGGCAAAAATCTTCCCCTAACATGCCGCTTGATAAACTTACAATTGCTACTTTATCACCTTTCTTTAATTTCTGTGCATATTGCATAAGGTTATTCCTTTTCCTCTACAAAGATATTTTATCATTATTTACTTCATCACATATCAATCCACTGAATAAACGCTGTCTTATCAGAGCTATTATAACCGGCATTCCGATAGAAATTTAATGTGCTTTCTTCTTTGGAACCTGTAAGCAGCATCATTTTATAGCAATTAGTCTCTATAGCAATCTGCTTCGCATAGTTCAAACAGGCTGTTGCATATCCCTTTTTCCGATAATCCTCATGTGTTACCACATTTTCCACAAAAGCATATGGCCTTACATTCCTTGTCAGATTCGGAATTATCACGCACACACAGGATGCCGCAATTTTTCCATCCACCTCACAAACAATCATATGATGATTTGTATCATTTATGATTTGTTCCCAGGTGCTTCTCAACTGGTCTGAATCGTCCGGAATACCCGTTTCATGAAGATATAAATATAATTGTAGTATCTCTTCCAAATCATTTTTATTTGCTTCCCTGATCATGACGCCTCACCCCAATCTAATATCTATCTTCCTTTTTGGAAATTTCCTAACCCTTTACCAATCCGGAAATTGTAATTATGTTCCAAACGGACAAGCAGCCATACAAAGACCGCAAGCACTTTTTCTCCCGTGTGCTTTAATATATAAACTTCTTTTTTCGTTGCATAACCTATAATTTATTATATCACTTCTCAAAGAATTGATATTCCATTGTACATCATACAATGCTTTATATGGGCAGACATCAATACATTTTTTGCAGTTTTCAGGACAATTACTCTTTAAGATTTTTTCGCCATAAACAAATTGTTCATCTATTAGAATTGCAGATAGTCTTACTCTTGGTCCATATTTTTTTGTAATTACAACATCATTTTTTCCAATCCAGCCTAATCCGGCATTTACTGCCGCAAACTTGAAAGAAAAGGGGGCTGTCAAATCTATTTCGTTGTTTTGTGCTACGGGTGGAATATAATATTTAACTTTATATTCATCAAGTATTTCTTGCAATAGCCTCAATATTTCTTCCAGTACTTTTTTTGCATCTTGTATACCTTTTTCAAATTTTTCTTCAGAATATGTTTCGATTGTAAGCTGTTCCCCATAAGGTACTGCAAATACCAGCGCAGATTTATATCTACTTGCATATTCACTGTATGCAATATTTGTAAATCCATAAATAACTTCAGGATATTCTAAAAATATATTGCGGATATTCTTTTCAATCATGTAAATAGTCTCCCAAACATTTTAACCCTGCCTCTCATCTTTTTTCTTCAGCAATTGGGAGGTATCCAGTGTCTGCGCAGATGATTTTGTATCCCTAGACATTCTGATTTCTTTCTTCTTTTTCTTCAAGTTTACGTCAGGGCTGTCTTCCGCCTTCGTTTCCTTCTCCGCCTCTGTCACATTTTCCTTCGGAATATCCTGAATCACGCTTTCTAAAGCCTCTTTCTGTTTCCCGCCTTTTTTTCGAATCCGTTTCGGCACAAACTGGAACCGCCGCATTGCAACATCTGCAACGAACAGACAAATGGAAAGTAAAAGCAGCCAATTTGTCAGGGAATAGCTTTCTTTCGCTTTTGTGGAAATCCGGTTCCAGACAGAGTCCTGTATCGTGACTATCCTGCCATATTGATCCACAAAATTTAAAAATGAATCTGTACTTACATCAAATTTATATTCATCTGAAAACTGTACTGCTGCTGCGGCAGGCAGATAGCTTTGAATTTCACCATTTTCACTGCGGCGCACATTAAAATGATACAGCCCTGTCTGAGGTGTGGAAAACTCTCCTGTATACTTGCCCGGCGCTGTCGCGTGAAGCTTTGCTTCCGTAATCTCTCCCTTGGGATCAATGATTGTCACCAGAATTTCCGTACTGCTCTCATATTCCTTAGTCTGATAAGTTACTTCCGTCCATTCTCCCACTGTCACCACATCCACACTATCCTCACCCATGTGGGAATTTCCGGTAGAATAATCCACTATTCGTTTCCACATCTGAACATAGTCATCTTTTCCGGAAAACGCACCGCTCCACTCGCCGGTAACATCACTGTTCCATGCAACTGTCCTGCCCAGTCCATACTGCCATACCGTAAGAATGGGGTTTTCTTTATCTCCGGACAAAATAACAGGGGTGGCGGCAGTCTTGGGTGTGGCGGCAATATACCCATAGAGCACAGGCCATCCATCCACAAAAAGATTGCTTGTCAGTTCATGCCCCCTTGCTGCATTCAATGAAAATATTCCATTTTGAATGTAGCTGTCGCTCCCTAAAAAGACTTCCTTTGCAAAAATCTTGGGTATATCGCTTCCCAAATCAGAATAATAATACCTTCCATCGCATTGGTCAGCCAACTGCTCAAGAAGCTGGGTATCTGCAAAGCTTCCTATTGCCACCGTAGATAAAGTGATTCCTTCCGCCTTATAAGCATTTATCACATCCTGAAAATTATTTGTCTCACCCATACCATCTGTTAAAAGCACCACATGCCTGATAGACGCTTCACTTTCAGAAAGCACCTGGCAAGCCTCTAAAAGCGCGGGCTTAATGGTAGTTCCTCCCCCTTCATTTATACCTTTGATCTGCTCTTTAATGGCACTTTTATCATCTGCCAGTCTAAGCTCTGCCTGCCAGTCATACTGGGTGTCGAAAGTCAAAACCCCTACATAATCCGAATCCCTCAGATTATCCACTGCTACAGTTGCAGATCTGATGGCAACATCCAGATTAGTTGCACCAGTTTCTCCCATTTCATCAATCATGCTCCCTGAACGATCAATGACCATAACCATAGCCATAGAAGGTGTCTCATTAATGCTCCTAAGCTGCATCTCCACCGGAAGTACTGTTTCAAGCACCGTATCTCTATATCCTCCCAGCGCAAAACTTTCCTCACCGCCGCAGCAGATAACCCCACATCCATAGTCCTTCACATAAGTTTCCAGATTTTCCAGAAAGCCCACAGGCAGATCATCAATATAGACATCTGCTAAAATAACAGACTTATAAGTCAGCATGGCATTTATGTTATCCGGTGCATTCAATGCAGATACCACACTATAGTCACAGCCCGCTGCATTCAGTACAGACGTAAATTCCGAAACATTTGCTCTCTTTCCTGAAACAAGTAAAATCCTTGGCGTAGACTCCACCACAGAATAGGCGCTAAAGGCATCGTTTTCCGGACAGGTATCTCCTTCTGCCTGCACCTGCACTCTGAGATTTTCCATAGCACCGCTGTATAAATCCGCATCAACCTGGGCACTGAACACAAAGCGGTTGCTCCCTTCGTTTAAATGCACGCCATTTGACGCTGTCAGGATACTTCCATTATAAAGGGCTATAACCGCATCCGTGTCGTAATTGCTCTCCACCAGCACGGTAATGGAATACTTATCTCCAGGATGCAGATAAGAGGGAAGAGTTACATTTTCAATGTAGGCATCAGGCGTCTCCTCATCCTCATAGAGCAAAGTCAGAAATTCTGCCTGACTTGCCGAAAGAGCCTGCCCCATACGATAAATGTCCCCTCTGGTTTCCTTACCATCTGTAAGCAGCACCAGCCTTCCACTGCAATCTGACGGTATCAGTGTAAGGGCTTTGGAGATGGCCTCTTCAAAATTGGTTGCTGTCTTTTCCGGAAGCGTAAGCAGCCCTCCATAATAGTCTTCTCCAGTCAGAAACTGCTCCACTAACGCATTCTTTCCAAAAGTTACAATGCCATATTTATTGCCTGAAGGCATTTTGGCAATGGTTTCCTGTAGATACTTTTCAGACTCTTTTAAATGCTCCTCATTACTGCTGGATAAATCCACCACAAAGATCGTGGCCATTCTGCTGCTTCCCAAATGAACCTGTATGCCAAAGAGCGCCAGAATCACACATAAAAATACCACACCTCTCACAAACAGGTAAAACTTCCCGCGATAGCGCATCTGACGCACATAAAGAATCCATTCTACAATCAAAAATGCCAATGCCAGCAAAAGAAAGACATTCCTTATTGTCCGTTTCACCTTCTGCAATTTTATATTTTCCACACTGCCAATAGAATCAGCTTCTTTTCTTCCATCTGACTCTGTAGAAGTCTGAAAACGTACCACATACGCTTCCTGATAATCTTCATTTCCAATCTGATACAAGCCTGACTGTCCCGGACATCTGTCAAAGGAAAGCATATCTGCCTCCACCCAAGGCTGCAGAACAATTTCTTCCCCTGCATAATACACATTTGATGCAAGATATGAAGTGTCCGTAAGATAAATCATGGCATTTGCCAGAAAAACAGGAAATTCCGCCCGCAGTGGAAAATCTGACTCCCGTATATCAAATCCCACTACCACTTCTTTTCCCTCGTCTAACTCCCTGTAATAGCCTACACATTTCCCATTATATTCCAAAAAACTTTTGGCTCCTTGCGGAAGGGCAAAGCAATAAGCCTTATTTACCCCTATGGTAAATTCGGACAATCCGGCAGTCAGATCGCAGTCCGCCAGATCTAATACAACATTTTCCAGTGTTTCTATGGTCTTTTTACCGGCATCACCAAAAATCAGACAATTTCTTCCTTCCGCCCTGGGAACCTGTCCTGCATCATAGATCACCACATTATATTCATCAGGGGCATCTGTTGTTGCTTTGGCAATACTTTCCCCCGTAAGCGCGGAATATGCCTTTTCAATAAAGGTATTTCCTTCCCCCACAAGCAGACCGTTTATCTGATTTTCCCGGCTCTTTACCGCTCCTGAAATATTGTCCTTTGCCAGAGAATCAGTTGCTCCTTCTGAAAAAACAATTCCATCGAGATGTGACTTTAAAGCTTCCCCCTGCCAATCCACCTGTTCAAAAAGGCAGAATGTGCTTTCCGAAGGAGTAAGCTGCATCTGCTTTAGTGCAATCAAATCCTCCCCTTCATCATATAAACTAATATCAAAAGAAACCTCCTGGTCACTGTAATTTGCAATGCTTACCATGATATCGTAAGTCCCATCCTCCCGTCTGGTAAATACGGTATATTCATTGGCTAAATTGGAAGAAGCCTCCCCCACCACATAAAGTTCCTTCTCCGCGCCGCTATGCAGTTCTTCAAATCCTGACGCACCTTCCCCATCTGTATAAACGATCAGATCCGCCGCATTTTCTTCCTCATCTCCCATAAGTGTATCCAAAGTCCCCTGGGCCATGGCAAGATTTCCGCCACTGTCACTGCACGAAATATCCTGCAGGGTGCGGAGCAGACTGTCCCTGTCTGCAATGTCCACTGCTAAAAGCTTTGCTCCCAGAGCATCTTCCGTCACAATAGAAAACCGGGTATTTTCTGCAGCCCGCACATAATCGCAGGCCTGTTCTACGGCCTCCTCCAAACGGGTTTTCCCTGAGCCGGTCATATGCTGCATGCTTCCGCTGGTATCCAGAAGAAGTACCTTTCTGCCTCCGCCCTGGCCATCGATTTTAATAAAGGGCGACATCAGCCCAATCACCAAAAGCGCAATAACTAAAATCTGCAGATACATAAGAAGGTTATGCACAAACTTGTCGAAAAAAGTTTTGGACTGCTCATTTTTCAGCAGCTTTTGCCAGAGAAGGTTAGAAGATATCAGGTAATCCTCACCTTTTGGTTTTAATAAATATAAAATTATAATAACAGGAACCGCTGCCAGAAAAAACAGCGGCCATAAGCTCTCAAATATCATATAGCATCCTTAAATTCTCAAAGATCAGTTGATAAATATCCGTTTTTGTGCTGCAAATCTCATAAAATGCCCCTGCTCTTGCACATTTCCGCCGCATCTGCTCCAAAAATTCATGCAAAGCTCTTTCATATGTCCGAATACTTCCGGCATCTAACGTAAGACGCAGGGTGCTCCGGTCCTCCATATCAATCAGATTCCGTGTCCCCGTCAGTTCTACGGAAAGCTCCTCACCAGCCAGCACATGTAAAAATACCGTTTTTTGTTTTTTATAATCCAAAAGGCGCAGCAGTTTTTCCAGTGTTTCCTGCTCCTTATCCAAAAAAGCCTCCTGCAAAAAATCACTGATCAGAATGGTTACCCCCGGGCCTTTTAAGGGAAGCATTCCAACGGCTTTTTCAATATCCACCGTTCCCTCAAAGGATCGTTGCTTTAGCCAGTCCGCCAGCCTTGGCAAAGCTCTTTTTCCACCTCCTGCCGCAAAAGGCTGCTGCATACTGCCCATATCATAAAGAATCACCCGATCCATATTGTTCAATCCCATATAGGAAAAAGCTGCTGCCAGCATACAGGCAAGCTCACTCTTTTTCTTCTCCCCATAATCCATAGAAGCACTGGTATCCACCAGAATAGAAACTACAGCCTCCTTTTCCTCCATGTATTCCTTCACATAAAGCCTGTCTAAACGCCCATAAGCATTCCAGTCAATCCGGCGTATATCATCCCCCGGCATATACTCCCTGAAATCCGAAAATTCCATCGAAGAACCTTTTTGTACAGATTTGCGGTTCCCGGTCAGGTTCATGGATGTTCTATGTCCCATGACCAGTCTAAGCTGGGACAGTCTGTCAAAAAATGCAGCATCCAAAATCATATTTCCCTTTTACTCCCATCTGCTCGTCTTAAGCATACATTCAGATTTTTTCAAACAGCGCTGATTTCGCATCCAAAATATTTTTGATAATCTCATCCTCGGTAATTCCTTTACTGATAGCGTCAAAACCAGCAATGATTCTGTGTCTGAGCACAGGATACGCAGCCTCCTTCACATCCTGAAAAGAAACATTAAAGCGCCCTTCCAAAAAAGCCTTTGCCCTGGCAGCCCGAATCAGCGACTGCGCTGCCCTGGGGCTCGCCCCTTCCCTGATATAAGGATTGGGCGCATGGGTTTCCATAACAATCTCCAAAAGATAATTCATCACTGCATCGGCAATAGGAATCTGGTTGACCAGCGTCCTTGCTGCCAAAAGCCCCTCCCCGTCCATCTGCTTTTCAATGACAGGTGCTTCACTCCCTTCCGTAAGTGCAACAATCCCCTTTAGCTCCTCCTTAGAAGGAAACCGGACTAATATTTTAAACATAAAGCGGTCCAGCTGGGCCTCCGGCAAAGGGTAAGTCCCCTCATTTTCTATGGGATTCTGAGTAGCCAGCACAAAAAAAGGCTCTTTTAAGGCATGGCTGTCATTGCCCACCGTCACCGTATGCTCCTGCATTGCCTCCAGCAGCGCTGACTGGGTTTTAGGGGTAGCCCGGTTAATTTCATCTGCCAGAATCAAATTAGAAAAAATCGGTCCGCGTTCAAAGGAGAAGGAACTCCCCTGTTCGTTCTTAATAATGATGTTCGTGCCGGTTACATCACTGGGCATCAGGTCAGGAGTAAACTGAATCCTTTTAAAGGATAAATCAAAAACCCGGCCAATAGTGCTGACCAGCCTTGTCTTTCCCAATCCCGGCATTCCCTCTAAAAGTACATTACCTCCTGTAAGCATCGCCAGCATAACCTGCCGGATAATGCCCCCCTGCCCGATTATTCCCTTTTGTATTTCTTTTTCACATGCGGCAATCTGCTGCGCCATATATACCGGATCCTGTAATCTGCTCCTGTCTAATGTTTCCATATAATGTTTCCTCCATCTTCTTTAACAGTTCAGCCCTCTTCATTCATAAAAACGTCGGCTTTGCATCCATCACATCATCAATTAAAACTTGCAAAATATTCCTTTATAATCTCTTCCATACCGCTGGGATAGCGTCCTGCTGCAATTCCTTCGTAAGCATTCTGTTCATAGCTTCCGATCACTGCATCGTAGGAAGTGTGCGTCCCCTCCCAGCTCAATCCATTCTGCGCCCGGAAATACTCTGATGTGTCATGATTCGCTGCATTTCCCGTAAGATTTTCGCTGTCTGCAATTTCATTGGGAACACTGACATAATCGTGAGGCGAATTGACGCTGCCATTTCCTGCACCATTTCCCGGAGCATTTCCAGCGTCGCCATTACCATGCTGTCCGTTTCCTCCCTGGCTTCCCTGCCCATTTCCGTTACCTGAATTCCCGTCTCCGTTTTGGCCTTCCTGTCCATTTCCGTTATCTGAATTTCCATCTCCGTCCTGACCTTGCCGGCCGCTTCCGTCCTTGCCATTTTCCTCTCCACTGCTGCCTTGCTCCTTATTTACACCGTTTCCCTGAGAATGTTTCATTCTATCTTCCATTGCTTTCAGGGCATCCGCCGTAGCAAGAGAAAGGTTTGCTCCATCTTGTATCTCCTGCATGATTTCAGATAATTGACCACTCATATCCTGGTATTTATAATTCAGTTTCTGTGACGCAGCTTCCAGCATTTCCTGTGAAACTGCCTGCTGATATTCTGAAAGTGAAGCTTCCAGACTCTGTGCCATATCATTAAGCGCCTCCTGCTGCTTTTCGGTCAGTTCTTCTTGCTGTAGCTGTTCCAGTGCTTCCAGCATCTCCTCAATTTCTTCTTCTTTTTCTTTTACTTCCCCTTTCAGGCTGTAAAGCTCCTTTGCCCTGTCTTTTGCTACAGAAGGAATCAATGAAAGTCCAACTAAAAGTATAAGCAGAGAAAAACACAGAATGGCCTTTTTCCAGGATGGCCAAATAGAAATCCGAATCCTGTCCCTGTGCGCCTGAAGCGCTTTCATGGCATCTTCCCTCTGAAGTCCAACCAATGTTCCCTCTTTATCAAGGTTCTCATAAGCTGTAGCTATCCGCTCCTCAAAACCAAATCTGTCCATCTTAAAAGCCGCCTGCTCCATGGTGGTTCGTTTTATCACCATCACTATGAAAACCGAAACTTCCCCAAGAATCAGTGCTAATCCGCTATAAATGTTGACATAGTAAAGAGGCACCAGAAGCGCTACTGCCTGAAAAAGAATTCCAACCCCGGCACTGATGCTCAGGGCAGTTGCTGATTTTTCTAAAAATTGTGCTATGTTCATCCTGCGCCGGCAGGTTTGTATTATTTTCAGAAATTCTTTTTTTTCCATCTTATCCCCATATCAGAATGCTATTTTATTTCTTACGCTTTTTCCCTGAAGAGGAATGCATAGGATTCACCTTCCATGCCGCTGCAAGCATAAACAAAATAGATAAGGTCAAAATACATGCCGCAGACAAAAACAGCCATACTTTGCCCTGTGATAAATTATAGGTGATAAATCCTACCTCACCCCTGGTAAAGTTAGAGCCGCTTGCTCCAAAAAGAGACTCTCCCGTCATAAGCTGCATAAAGAACTCTTCGAAAAAAATAAAAGGATTAATCAGCAGAATCAACATGCTTTCCCCCATCCTTTCACCATCGGTCAAAAGCGCCCTCAAAATGACAGGAAGAAATGTCAATATATAAATAAAGAAATAAAATACATAGGACAAAACTACTGCCGTAATTGACCGGCGGCAGAGGGCGGAACAAAGAATCCCAATGCTGCCTGAAAGCAGCGACAAAAGAATAATGGTAAGTATAAAATAAAACAGATAACTCCAGCTAAGTCCTCCTGCCACAAAAGCCAGAGCCATAATCGGCATTCCGGCCATCACAAAAAACAAAATCCTTAATACTGCTGAGGCCACCTTTCCTAATACAATGGAAAAAGGCGACATACAGGTGGTCAGCATAATGTCAAAGGTCTGCCTCTCCTTTTCACCTGAAATTGAGGATGCCGTAATTACAGGTACAATCAGAGCTACAATACAGACCTGCGCAATGGAAAGAACCGGAAACAAATAAATCAGGTACCCATAAATATTACCGGTGGTATAAATGCTTCTGCTTTCCTGCTGTATTACCGCCAACGCCAATAAAAATGCCATCGTCAGCACTGTCTCATAGGCAAACACTCCCCAGCTCAGACGCATGCTGCGGGCTGTTACCTGCAAATCTTTTTTTACAATCGGATTCCACCGCATTCTCACTGTGCACCACCTCCCGTCAACTGCATGAACAGCGTTTCCAAACTGCCTTCCTCTTTATAAAACCCGGTGAGAATCACCTGGTTTTGAATCATAAGCCCGATAAAAGCATTAACTGCCTGGTCTGTGCAATTGCTCAAAATCAGAATCTCATTCTCCCTGACAGACTCAATTTTAACACCTGCCTGCTCTTTTAAAATCCGCTGAGCTGTCTCCATGCCGGAAGCAATCTGAATGCGCATCCGGTTTCCTCCTGCAATCTGCTTCATCACATCCTCAATCCTGCCGGCGGTGAGAAGACGTCCCTGATTCATAATCCCGATACTGTTACACATCTCCGAGAGTTCCGAAAGAATATGGGAACTGATTACAATCGTCTTTCCCATTGAATGGAGATTTTTCAGTAATTCCTTCATTTCCACTCTGGCTCTGGGATCCAGACCGGAGCTGGGTTCATCTAAAATCAGCAGACTGGGATTATGCAGCAGCGCTCTTGCCACGCACAAACGCTGTTTCATCCCTCGTGAAAGAGTATCCACATAAACTTCCTTCTTATCTGAAAGATTAACCAGTTCCAACAGGTCATCCGTCAGCTTGGCAATATCCCGGGAATACATCCCATACATAGAGCCATACAAATCCATATATTCCCGTACTTTCAAATTGTCGTACACCCCAAAGAAATCAGGCACATAACCGATCAGACGCTTCATTTCTTTACTTCCCACAGCCGCCGCAGTATTCCCGATTCTTACAGTACCGCCGCTTGCCCGAAGCAGTCCGCAGACAATTCGTATTGTAGTTGTTTTCCCTGCACCATTCGGTCCCACAAAACCAAACAAATCTCCCTCAGGGATGTGCAGCGATAAATGATTTACCGCAGTAAAAGAACCATAATTTTTTATCAAATCATTAATATAAAGCATACTTCCCCCTATTGAACCGCATATAGGCATCCATAAGATACCTCGTTGCAATTGTCGTCCACCGCTTTATCCCAATCCTCACACACTCCAATGACTGCTGTCATGTCCGGATCCTCTAAAGAATAAAGGTAAGAAATTCCTATCCCCAGGGCGGTTAATACATCTACATCCTTTTTCTTTCCCCTGCGCTGGGCATCGCTTATAAAATTGTATAAATAACTTTCCGCCCCATTATAATATCCTGCATTGTCATCAAACACTTTTTCTGCCCTTTCCAGATTGATATCCGCTCCTGCCGGTAAATCTTCATAAACAAACAAATTATTGTTTACAATCAATGCAAAATATTTAAAATCCCTCCTTGTTCCGTTAGTAACTGTTCCTTTGATACCAAATTGCCCATCTGTCTTAAGATCACTGGAAATGCTGCCTTCTTCCGGTTCCTTTGCAATGCCTGCCAGAAAATAGCCGTCCTCAAATCCAGTGGATGGATCAATACCAAAAAACAGCCTGTCCCCTTCCTTTTTAACATGATGGTAATAAGTTTCCTCATCACTGTTTCTATAATGACTCTCCTCCAAAGGACCTGCATATTCATACCCTTCCGCCAGACGCAGATCCCATTCCTTATGTCCTGCATCATAGCAGCGCAGATATGTCTGAACATTTCCTCCACCGGAAAGGTCTTCTATTGTAGCAGAAAAAACATTAGTGCCTATCACCTCAAATCCTCTTCCGGCCACGTACACCAAAAAGACGCCCACAAGCATCGCTGCAGGCACTGCAATCCAGTAAAGATCCCGTTTCTTTGCAAAGCGCAGGATCAGATAAAGAACAGGTCCGACAAAGATCACATACAGGATTACAATAACTTTCAAGCTTCCAAACTGCAGGCGGTTGCTTCCATTTCCCAAAAGCCGGCAGAACCTGTTAAACGTATATCTTACATCACTATAATTACTAGTATACCTGCCTGAGCCATAATGGGTAATTGAATAATCACTCACTTGCCACAAAATATCTTCTGTAAACTCCTCCTTAGTGTATCCTGCATAAAAGGATGCATCCACACCTCCCAGATCAGAAAGAGAATAAGGCAAAATTCCCACTGCTCCATCCCCCCAGGAACAGGCCAGCGCTAAAACCCCATACGTTTCTTCATATTTATTGTTCCTGTCAATTAGTTCCGCCATAGGAAGCTGTGAAATATCCACATAGGCATAGCCGTAAGAATCGTATTCAGCTTCCCCCTGTTCATAAATTTTAGAACACTGTATCTCCAGATCAGGCAGACCGCTTAATGTATTCTCCGCACCACTGCCTGTGCCAATGATAAGCACCCCTCCATTATTACACCACTGCTCTATGCTTTTTAATGTCTGATCAGACAAAACACTGGTATTATAGGTGTCAATTACCAGAAAACTTAAAGCCCCCAATGCACTTTCCAGGTTATCCTGATCCAGTTCCACCAGCTTTATTGGATAGTTATTGCCTTTATAATTAAGTTCATTTCCTCCCATATCCAGATAGGTAAGCGATGAATATTTATCACTTAATATCCCCATGGAAAGAGCTTTTGCCTGCGCCTGCAAAAGCCGGTTAAATTCCTTCTGCGCCATTATATCCTCATTTTTATCCAAAAGGGTAACCTTCACCATTCCATCCGTGCGCTTCATACTGTCTTTTGGCACCTTCACCACAAATTGTTTCGTACTTCCCGAAGGAAGGGATAGAACCGTATCATAAGCACAAGTGCTTGCTGATCCATAGCTTCCACTATAATAATTGTCGCAAATTGTCAATCGAACCGTTCCTTCCCAGTCCTGTCCCTGATTTTCAACCGTCAGCTGAATCTCATAGGCATACTTATCTGAGGGCAGCACCTCCGCATCAATAACACATGCCTGCTCTCCGGCTTTGACTGTTGCCCCTGCACTTCCCATGCACAAAATCCAAAACAGAATTCCCAAAGCTAAGACTCTAAAAACCTTTCTGTTTCTTTTATTCCTATTCCCCATGTCCGTTTCCTTCCCGCTTTTTTGGTATTAATGCTTTTATTTTATCATACTCTTAGTGGCAGCTCTACTTATAAATGCTTAAGTTTCTTTTAATAAATTGGAAATCTTTTATTTTGATGGCATTAAAAAAAGCCTGATTTTTTAAGAATCAGACTTTTCAGTATTCTTTATTTTATCCACTGCTAACCTAATGTACAGCTCATTTCATGCCATTCCTCGCCACCCCAAGTCGAATTAGCTATTCCCCGATCCACAAAACCAAATTTCTTATACATCTCCACCTTTGAATTCAGGCAGGTAAGAAAAACTTCTCCTCTGCCTCTTTCTCGTTCTCTTCGCAGATATTGATATACAAGTTCTCTTCCAAGCCCCTGCCTTTGATATTCCGGTAATACGTCTAAACCAAGCAGCATTATATTCCTGCCTTCAGAATTATGTAAACTGGCATCGGTAAAAAATTCATCACGAAAACAATATTCATCCGTGGC
This sequence comes from Lachnospiraceae bacterium 10-1, assembly GCA_000403495.2. Classification (GTDB taxonomy): domain Bacteria; phylum Bacillota; class Clostridia; order Lachnospirales; family Lachnospiraceae; genus Suilimivivens. The sequence continues at coordinate 952,570 of KE159810.1, forward strand.
AATTCCATTTAAAAATCCTGCCACTTTTCCTGTTCTCTTATCCACTGCTGCTAAAAATAAGTCCTGGGCTGCCGCAATTCGCTCTTTCATACTTTTCTCTGAACACGCTTCGTTTGGTGGAAAACAAATCTGCTCTATCACAATCGCCTGCTCTCTCCAAAAATGTACTGATAATACGAGGAGCATCGCTATGGGCAACAAACATAAAAATCCAACCATCAGTTTCAGAATCACTGATGCCGAACAAAAACAAATCGAGGCACGCATTCTTGCCAGTGGAATGATGAAAAAAGATTACTTTGTCCGTTTCGGAATTTGCGTGGCATATCACAGGAAACGCCCGGTCAGCTTTCCGGCATCAATTCCGCCACAATTAAAAAGTATGAGTATGGCATCCGCAATCCCAAGCCCGACCAACTGCTGAAAATTGCAAATGCTTTGGGTATCAGTATCAATGTTTTCATGGATTTTGATATAGAAACGGTATCAGATGTATTGTCTTTAATTTTGAAAATGGACGAACAATTAGATATGAACTTTGAAGCAGAGAGGTACGAGGACGAAAGTTTCAATCCCGCTACAATCAAAATATCCTTTCAGAACTCTCTGCTCAATCATAAATTGGGCGTATACATGAAAGCAAGGGAATTGCAGGAGAACCTTTTAAATGATACGGAACGCTTCTCATCAGAAGAAGTACATCAACGTGCGATTGAAGCACTATCAAAAGATTTGGACGCTGTTAAACAGAGTATTCTTGATGACAGCAAGATTGTGAAAAAAGGTGTTCGGGGAATATCTGTTAAGATATATCCCGAAAATGAGTGATAAAAATTTTGTACAAAAAGTATTGACTTCCACGTAACGTGATACTGTATTCTTTTCTCATAGGAGCAGAATAGATATAAGCCGGCAATCTCTGTCTTGCTTCTTCACAAATTTAAGGAGCTGACAAGAATGCAAACCATAAGCCAAGTTGTCGAATTAACAGGAATAAGCCCCCGAACACTACAATACTATGACGAGATTGGATTATTAAAGCCAAGCGAATTGACCGAATCCGGCTATCGCCTATATGATGATGAAGCCTTGCAGAAGCTACAACAAATCCTGTTTTTTAAGGAATTGGGATTTAAGCTGAAAGAGATTAAAGAAATTCTGCAAAAACCAGACTTTGATAGAATCAAGGCTTTCAAAAGGCAAAAAGAGTTGCTTTTGCTGAAGCGCAACCGGACAGACAGACTTATACAGCTTCTTAGCCGCTTAGAGAAAGGAGAACAATGTATGAGTTTTAAAGAATTTGACCTGTCTGATTACATTACCGCTTTAGAGGATTTTAAAAATAACAGCGCTGATGATGTTATCAAGCACTGGGGAAGTATTGAAAATTTTGATATGTTTATTCAAAAAATTAAAGATGATGAAGCAGAGGTAGCTAAACTTGCTATTCAACAATTCGGCAGTATTGAAAAATACACCGAAGCCATGAAACATAATTTAGAGCATTTCTCTGAACTCATGGAAGCACAATTAACAGAAGAAGTGAAAGAAATTGGAAAACAATCTGATATTCTGTATGGCAGACTAACCGCTGATTTGTCAGAAGATGTTTCCTCCCCTAAAATACAATCCGTTGTAGATGAACTGTTGCAGCTTATACAGAAAAACAGCACCAGCGTATCTCTCGATAAGCCCTATATCAATGTTCTTATCAACACATATTCAAGCGATTATATTAAAAGCATGACTGATAGCAAATATGGAGAGGGGGCTTCTGATTATATCGTAAAAGCGTTCCGTTACTACTCAGAGAACAACGCTTCCGAAAACAATTAGAAACAACAGGAACTCACTCTCTAAAAATATATACCTACAATTAATCATTCTCACTATACCGAAAAATAACTTACCACACTTTAGAGAGCCTTAGTGACATTTGAATTTTCTTGTGGTATAGTGGACTTCCACTTTTCGGAAAAGGAGTTGATGATGTATGCCACAGATGAACAAAGGCGGTAAATTTATTTTCGGAAAATCACTGATACGAGATGATTTGACAATCCATCTCCCAACACAGGCTCTTACAGAGTACAACGCCACAGCAGAGGGAAAAATCTATCTTTTTACCGGAAGCAAGGTCACTGGCGGATTCAGCGTGACAAGAAAAGGGTTGTTAGAACCGTCAAAGTTAGGACACATTCTTACCGATAATCCGGCTTTACAAACTTATCAGACCACAGAGGGCGAATTTATCAAATACAAAGGACGGTCATACTGTTGGGTAAATATTTCAGAGAATGGTATAATTCAGCTTAATCAGCAGATATTAGACTTTCTTAATCTGAAGATTGGAATGGGACTATTGTCTATCCGAAGCAGTGATATAGCTTTTACAATGGGTGCAACCGGTCCTCTGTTGGAAAGAGCCGACAACTATGAGGGCGAAATCAAAATTTACTGAACAATATCTACAGATTTTAGCAGAAATCTCTTGAAACATATCACATTCAATGGTATTATAACAATACAAAGGGAAAGCACCCACTCCAAAGTGGATGCTCCGAGTTTAGGTTAATGATTGTCCTTACGGACACCGCCTATCCTGTTGGCAGACAGGATAGGCATTTTTATTTTCGCTTGTTGTTTCTCTTATCGAGAAAGGCAAGCAACGCAACAATTAAGCTACCAAAGGACATCAGCAATGCTAATATTCCAATGAAAATCGAAATGATTTCAAAAGCTGTCATCGGCGCCACCTCCCTTCCTATGTATTCCGGCACGCCGGTTTTCATAAACTCGGGAGGCTACCACCCTGTCATGGGTACTTTCCGTAGATGTATTGTAACACGAAGATATATGAATGGCAATTAGTTCTTTAAATTTGTTTGCAGGTATCACAATACCCGCCCGAAATCCAGTATTCATCAAATAATTAGAGCCATTTTAGAGCCAACAGGCAAAAAGCAATCCCGGAAACACCCATTTTATCAGCATTTCCGGGATTTTATCCGTTACTCGAACTCGGCGTGTTCTTTGTTGCTCTTAACTGTATTTGTTTAAGTTTTGTGCAAATACACGCCCTTTTTTACTTCAATTACATCATTTATTATGGCTTGCTGATTTTCTGTTGCCAAAATGTTGCCACGCATTTATTATAGCAAAACCCCACAAATTAGCAAGCCATTTTTCAAATGTTACGCAGTAAAAACCTATTTTTGAGGGTAAAGGTATAAAATATCGTTCTGCATTTATGGCTCTTTGTCAAGTTAGTTGAATTAACACAATACTTTTAAACGAAGAAGATCAAATTTACATCTGCCATACATCTGTCTTTTTATTACTTTTA
>KE159810.1:957190-1076950 GCA_000403495.2 Lachnospiraceae bacterium 10-1
TCCAGTTCTTTTAATAGTTCATTTAATTCCATATCATTCACCCATTTTATGATAACATAATAAAACAGGTTATTCAACTAACTTGACAAAGAGCCGCATTTATTTACGTCCTAAAGACCTTGCAAAATAAGGTTTTCAAAATGGCTAAAGCGTAACAAATCGTTCACCCACTCCTATTTTCTCCTTAACTGCCTTTATTACATGGTGCTAGCACCATATTAGTACGTCAAATAAGCTGAGTAAAAGAGTGGCGGATGACCCCTGTAAATCAAGGATTTTCCCCACTCTTTTGCTATCAAATAAGTAAAATCAGCTACTTCAATTAAAGTTATTTTACTTGCATCTACTGGTGTCTGCGATTTTTGCGATTCACTGCGAGGTTTTGCGATTTCTGCGAATCACTGCGATTTTACCCTAATTTATCCCACTCACGCTTATCATATGGGTAATATGTCTTTGTGGCAGGCTTTTGCTCCAAAATTTTCTGGAACTTTTCTGCGCTGTCTTTTCCAAAAGTAAAGAGCTCTGCTGAGTTCTTCAGCTTCATCATATGGGCATGATAGTAGGATTCACTGCAACCGTAAGAAAGAATCCACCGTATCACAATCCGGGGCATCTGCTCATGGCAGTATTTACGGTAAGCCTGAGAAAAACCCCGCTTATAGGGGACAGCGCTGCTTCCCTTAGCCTTAAGGTAGTCCTGCCATAGCAGTTCTGATGCCAGTTCCAGCATATCCCCAATCATCGTACATCTGCCGTAATGTCTGACCACCACACTAATATATGTGCGGTGGTGATGGATGGTGGCAAGTACCGCATAAAAAAATCCCCGGTCGATTTTTCCACCCCTATTTTATTTTGGAAAGTCCGGCGCTGTTTTAGTTCTTCCATAACCCCTGCATTAAAAAGCTCAAACAAAGTCCACGGGGAGATACGCCGTCCGGCTGTTCCCGTGCAGAATTTACGCTCAAATTCACGGATACGGCGGCGTACCGTGGACTGGCTGACCCCGGCTGTTTTAGCGATGATTCTCACAGTGAAGTTATAATCTGTCAGCTCCGGCGTGGAACTGAGGATTTTGCAGAGGGCATGGCGGATCTTACAAAGTGATTTCTTTACCCGCATATCCGCTTTAGTCATAAATCTTATTATATAGGATTTGGAGTTTATGTGATAAATTTGGGATACTACCGCAGAATATTCTCGTAATCCTGCAGGGCGTGATAAATGCCGAGAACATATGCACAGTCATCGATAACTTCATACAGCATAAAATATCTGTGTCGCCTAAAATGAATCGTCCGGTATCCTAAAGCCCGCAAGTCGGCATCATCACATAGTTTCAGGCTGCCCGCCATATAAGAGAGCCTGGCGGCGGTATCTTTCATGTCCTGCTCAACGCTTAAGGCAGCCTGCATATTCTCCAGCTCATAGGCAATATAGTCAAGGATCTGTTGTGCCTGTTTTTCTGCTTTTTCCGTGAATATAACTTTAAAATCCGTATCTTTGTTCCAGCCCATCAAACACCTCATCCGCACTTTTGTACCTGCCGGCCGCAATATCTTTTTCTGCAGCCCTGGCATCTTCCATGAAGTCAGCTTTTGACATACGTTTCAGAACCTGGCCAACTGCGGCATCAGTTGACTCGGACTCGTGTTGGCGGAAAAGTTTTTTGATCAAATTCTGGATTTCTATCAGGTCGGTTTCCGGCAATTTTTCCATCATAGAGATTGTATTCTCCAGCGTCGTCATTGTACCGCTCCTTTCTAAATAATCGTTAGGTTCTTTTTATTTTATCTATATTATAGCATTTTATTTATCAAAAAGGAACTCCTTCCTTTCAGGCCAACGGTGTTCCCGGCACAGTACATGGAAAAGACCCGCAGCCGCGGGTCTTTCTCAGAAATAATGTGCTTAAAGAACTATCCCCCTGTCACGGACGCCAGTATTCAAAGGTGATACTTCTGCTGTCGAAATCGATCCTGTTAAGGATACGGTCCCTAAGCAGTTTGAGCAGCGCCTCCGTGCTGAAATTCGTCTCAATATAAAGGTTGTCATCAACCTTCAGGGGGGATAACATCCCCTGCGGGGAATCCGCTATGACTTTCCGGCTCCGCCCCAACGTTTCATTACGGATAGCAAGGAGCGCTTCGTGATAGTGTTCCTGCCGGTTGCAGATGTCAAGGACGGCGGCGAAAGCCCGTTTCCATGAAGTCACGGGGATAACCTCATCCCCATACCTCACAAGTGTGGGTTTTGTCCCCCGCAGGGTGCTGATGTCCCCATAAAGAGCAATGCCCATAGTTTCTCCCGATGCTATCGCCTGCCCGGGGTTTTCCCTTATAACAGGGGTACTCCTGTGCGGTGTATCTGCACCACCGTCACGGATAATCCCGTTAATCTGGCGGTTGATTTCCCTGATCAGGGAAGTGCGTAGCGCATTCAGCCGCGCCAGGACATCTGCGGGCAGGCCGGGAGTTTCTGTAGGATCGGCAAGACTGCTGTCCCCCGATGGAGTTTCCCCGGCATTTTTAGCCTGCTCTGCCATATCTGCCTCCTTATATGTCCTGACATTTTCTGCCGTTCCAGTATCTTGGTCTGCGGTTTCTTCTTCTTCGGTGTTTTCCGCGACAGGTTCATCCTCTTTGGGATAATACCCGCCGCCCGCCAGAGTCTTATAAAGGGCATGGATAACGTCAAAATCTAAATCATCCGGCGCCTCCAAGTTCCCCTCACGTGTCACCGTGTAACTTCCAATCCGGTAGGCGTAGGTCGGCATCCTCATGTAGACGGCGGCCTCCCCGGTAAATCTGCTGATTAAATCCACCAGCGGTTTGCGGTTTTCAGCATTCAGTGTAAGTTTCATGTCTGTTCTCTCCTTTGTGTTTTTGTTTTATATTGTTTCCGGGAGGCGGCATTAAGATATAACATATGCCCCTCCCGGATAAGTACTGACTTATGAATTTTCCTGCATTTCTTCAATGAGCCGCATCTCCTGGTATCGGTCATTGATTTCCGCCTGTTCTGCCGGTGTCAGTTTTGCGCCGTTTCCTAAGAGCCAGCGCACCGTATGCCACTGCCGGTTGCGGAACGCGCCCATGATAAGGGAGTGTTCTTTGCCAAATTTTTCATAGGTTACGTCTAATCGCTGCCCACTATGATAAAGTTCCCTAAGAGTTTCGGTTTCCCCGGCGCAGGCCAGTTCAAAAAGTTTTTCCGCTGTCATCGCTGCCCCTCCATTCTCTGCCTTCGCTGACGCTGACCTCCAGCCCATCCTTATAGCGCACAGCCATGTGGCCGTCTGCCCGTACAGTGATTTTGTCCACCAGGGCAATAAATGCACTCTCGCTGAACGTCCTGACGATTTCCGGCTGCGTTTTCAGGGACTTCAGGTAGCGCCGGATTTCCCCTGCCCTTGCGGGCTGGGTGGTTTCCACTTCCCTTTCCAGTTCGACGACATAGCCTTTCCTGCCCCGTAAAAGATGGTTGAACGTGACCAGGAATGCCGTCTGCAGATCACTTTCCCTAACCACCGGTGTCTGGCAGTTTGGCTCCGTATCGTATTTATGCGTGCACCGCCAGACATAAACCCGCTCTTTTGAATCGGAATACCAGAGTTTCTGTCCGTAGAAATGCCCGCAGTCGCCGCAGATGACTTTGCGGTCGAAAACGGATTTTGCCCGCCGCCCACGGCTGCATCCGCCGCGCTTTGCCAGTTCCGCCTGCACCAGGTCAAAGGTCTCCCCGTCAATAATGGCAGGGTGGGAGTTCTCCACATAATACTGTGGCAGGACATTCGTGTTTTTGACCACCTTCTTATTAAGGAAATCCGCCGTATAGACTTTCTGGAGCAGGGCATCGCCTTTGTATTTCTCATTCCGGAGGATGCTCATGATGGTCGACACGCTCCAGTTGCAGTTTTTGCCGGATGGCGTGAGAACGTTCTCTGCGGTAAGGATTCGTGCAATCTCCCGGACACTCTTGCCGTCAAGGTAAAGGTTATAAATCTGCCGGACAACTGCCGCCTCTTTTTCCACAATCTGCGGTTTCCCGTCTTCCCCTTTTTCGTAGCCGAGAAACTGTCCGTAGGACATGCTCACCTTGCCGCGTTCCATGTTTTTGCGCTTCGCCCACGTGATATTCTCGCTGATAGAACGGGATTCCTCCTGCGCAATGGAACTCATGATCGTGATAAGGAGTTCCCCTTTGCTGTCCAGCGTGTAGATGTTCTCTTTCTCGAAATACACCTCCACGCCTTTGTCTTTCAGCTGGCGGATGGTCACAAGGGTATCCACCGTGTTACGGGCAAAGCGGGAGATGGACTTTGTGAGGATTAAATCTATTTTCCCATTCAGGGCATCCTCTACCATCTGCCGAAAGCCGTCACGCTTTTTGGTGTTAAGGCCGGAAATCCCTTCGTCCGAATACAGCCCCACAAACTCCCATTCCGGTCTGGACTGGATATAGCGGGTGTAGTAGTTTATCTGGTTTTCATAGCTGTTAAGCTGCTCATCCTCATCCGTGGAGACACGGGCGTAGGCTGCCACCCTGCGTTTGGCTAGAGCGACGGTATCCTCTGTACCATGCTGGCTGGCAGTCGGCTGGATCACGCGTATGGTTTTCTCAGGCATCGCTGTTTCCCTCCTTTCTCAGGCGGTTCCGCTCAAGGGCCAGTTCCCGCGCTTTCTGCCGCTTTTCTTCTGTCCAGCTTTCCTTACGGGAAGGGTACTCCCAGAATACATCCTGCTCCAAGCCATCCTTGAACACATAGACAAGGTGATTGGCTTCCACCACACGGATTGCCGAGAGCATCGCAGGTACGGCATTTTCCAAGTCGTCACCGCCCAGCACTTCAGCTGTTTTTGCAGCCAGGATGTCTTCGGGTATCTGTTTGCTGTGGCAGAACTCTTTGCCATAAGTATCGAAAGTCCGGCATATCCACACCGACTGTTCATATGGAGTCCCTGACCTGACAGTCCTGCGGCGGTAATGCATGCCGCACTCCCCGCATTCGATTATCCCGGAAAAAGGATAGCGCCTTGACCACTGCCGGCCATCTGCGTTCATTTTTTCCCGGCGTTTCCTCCTTTCTGCCTGTGCGGAATCAAACATTTCTTTCGGGATAATAGCCTCATGGCTGTTTTCCACCAGATACCGTGTCCTTTCCCCGTGATTTCTTACCGGCTTTTTGCTGATATAATTTTCAATATATGTTTTCTGTAACAGCATATTCCCGCAGTATTTTTCATTTGTCAGGATATATCGGATGCTAGTGCGGTTCCAAGGCCTTTGGCTGCGCATCGGCGCTATGCCCATGCGGATAAGTTTCTTGGCTATGGCATTTTCTCCCATGCCGGAGAGATAATCCTCAAATATCTGTCGCACGATTTCCGCCTCTTCAGGCACTACCGTCAGTACCCCGTCTTTCAGGCGGTAGCCCATCATTTTCCCAAGCGTAGTGCGTCCTTCCTCGAAGGCTTTTTTGATGCGCCACTTTTGGTTTTCGCTGGCAGAATAGCTTTCCGCCTGCGCATAAGCGGCGAGCAGGGTGATAAGAAATTCCCCGTTTTCCGAAAGCGAATGGATATTGTCTTTCTCGAAATAGACATCAATTCCAAGGGCTTTTAGCTCGCGCAGCGTGCTTAAAAGCACTACTGTGTTGCGGGCAAAGCGCGTGAACGCTTTGGTGAGGATCAGGTCAATCTTCCCTGCCCGGCAGTCCGCCAGCATCTGCTGGAATGCGGGCCTCATTTCCTTTGTGCCGGAAATGCCCCGGTCTTCATAGATACCGGCAAATTCCCAATCGGGGTCTGCCTTGATCTGCGCTGTGTAAAATTCCGCCTGATTTTCCAGAGAATTTAGCGCCATTTCTTTTTCCGTGGAGACACGGACATAGGCAGCCACCCGTTTCTTCCTGTGCTTTGGGCTGGCTGTCCGGCTGTCTAATTTCTCAATCCTCATAACGCATCATCTCCTTTTGATGTTGGAAAGAGGGGGCAGAACGCCCCCTCAGCCTGTAAGTTACAATTTCCTGATCTCGTCCTCCCCGTAAACTATGCCGAGGCCGGAACCGTTCTCCCAGCTGACAAACACGGTGCCCGTATCGTCTACTGATTTTACGGTGCCTTTTAAGCCCGGCGGCATATCGCGGTATGGGTCATTCATGGAAACCAGTTCTACCTTTGTGCCTTCGGGATACTGTTCCCGTATTTTTGCTACTATCTCCCGGCTTGGAAACTTCATCTGCGGCATGGTTTCTGCTCCTTTCTTTTCTACGTCATTCTATTAGTCACTCAGATTGGCATTTCCATCAAGTCTTGATATTATGCCGGATTATGGAGTAGTGTCAGCCCTCCATTTCCGCTTCACCGGTCAGGATAAAATGCGCATATTCCCTGCGGCTGCTGCTGTCAGCAAGATAAACCGCCAGTTCATGCCATCCCTCCCGGCTGGCGATCTGCATCACTAGGTTCAGGTCAAACATATTGGCCTCCCTTGTGTCGCGTACTTTCAGGATCTGTTCTTTGACAATCTGTTTCATTTCGGTCTCCTTTCTCAAGTGCTTTCGCATCCATAACCTTATTCGAATCCTCCACAGCCTTCAGAAGAATTTCCCGGTCAAAATCCGCATCAAGATAGCCCTGATGGATTGTCCCAAGATAGCCCCTGCCAGGCACGCAGTAATGTCTGCCTTCCGTGTTCATGATGTAGACTATTGCATAAACCCGGCGGCCATTTACTGTGACCCGCAGCCTCTCCTTGCGGTAGAGGCTGGGCCAGCCTTCGTAGCGGTCAAGCGCCTGTTCGTCACCCGGCTGAATCCGCCAGACTAGGACTGGGACTTCCCCGCCTTTGCGGCGTTCAATCGTCGCTACCGAGTAGAACATCAGCCGCCAGTTCTTCAGCGTCGCTGTTCCCACGACCTGTGCCGTAGGGCAGCGGTGCGCCATCTGCTCCAGATTGAGATTGGAGCCGTAGGCGATGTAGAGTTTCTCTTTCCTATCCTTCATGTGCATTCCCTCCGTTTCTGATGTGGCTTCTGACATTCTCCCGGCTGCCGTAGCGCCAGGCGGCGTTTCCGTCCAGATGTTTATAAAGGTGCTCCCTGCAGCTCTTAAATTCCTCGCCGATAAAGCCAATGCGGTTCAGATAGGTGCGCATGGCAAACTTCTCGTTCTCGGCCTGGACTTTATGGTAGCGTGCAGACTTCTGGGTAAGGGCCTGATGATCCATCGCAAGCGCGAACACGATATAGGCCCGGATTTTCCCGGCATGGAACTCACTATTGAACCCCCTTAGCTCCACAGTGTGGTTGCCGTGGAAGAAACTGTGGAGATTAAGGAAATGGTACCGGCTCTGGTGGTAATGGGAGTTACGGTTACCGCCATACTTCTCATACCAAATCCTCTCAATCTGCTCAAACGTCTTTGGCTTTTGCCGGTTCATCTGATTTACCAGATAAGCATCCATCTTTTTGCAGTACTCCATCCGGTCCGGTGCAATCTGGAATGCTTTGTAGAACAGGTCATTGCGCGAGGCAATCAGGTTCACAAAGTTACGGATGCTGCGCGGGGTGTGCTCGTCCCCGTCCAGATGGATATGGATGCCGCAGGTATTGTTCGTAAAACCTCCGGCTTTCCGTAGCCTCCTGATGAGTGACTGGATGCTGCCAATATCCTCGTAATAGCTGAGGATCGGGCTGACCATCTCCACACTGTAGCTGCTGTCCGCGCCGACAACCCTTCGGTTCTTTTTCTTCTGGCATTTGATGCTGCCATCATACATGAACTTCCAGATCCGCCCATCCGGTGCGGTTACTTCGTAGGCTTTATAGTAGCCGCCGGAATACCTTGCGCTGCCGCACAGATATTCTGCGGCCGCACTGGCCGCCTTTTCCCGGGTGATGCCGGTAAACTCCACCTCAATGCCAAATTTGTGTGTAAACAACTGTATCCCACCTCCTTTTTTTGATTGGCGGTCACGGGAGGCTCTGCGGCACACCGCAGAAAAAATCCCGGTGTACCGCACGCAGTTGCTTAGTTGTTAAAGTTATGCTTTAATTTATTACATTTTCCTCCTTTCCCGGCGGCGCGCCGCCGCCAAGGTATCTTTGTGATAATTTCTGTAAAATCCGATGGTATTCGCTGAGCGTGATAAGTCCCTGCCCCAGCAGGTCATCCGTCATGCAGCAGAGGGCATGGTACCGGAGTTGGCGTTCAAAATCTGTCATCCCCGCACCTCCACACATGTATCTGCCTGCGCAGCTTTCCTGCTGTCGGCAAAACATTTCCGGCTGCAGAACCTTTTATGCGGATTGCCAAAGGCAATAAACTCACGCCCGCACTGCTCACAGACCTGGCCATAAGGGATGCGGCGTTTCTGCTCATTACCCCATGCGTTCCGGCAGTGGGCTGAACAGAACAGCTGCTTGCCGCCCAGGGCAGGCTTCTCAAAGTCCCTGCCGCAGTATTTGCATTTGGGTGTAGTGGGTGTCCCTGCGCCCAAAACCATCGCAGGGATAATCTCATCCATCTTTGGTTCTTTGTCCATGATATGGCGAAAGGCATAGCGCACGGAACTCTCGCACCGGCCAAGCTCCCTGCCAATCTGGACAAAACTCTTCCCCAAAGCCCTCTGTTTCACGATATATTGTTTTTCTTGTTCAGACATCATGTCCCTTCCCTCCTTTCTGACCTGCCCCGGTAAGTAAGTTGAAAAATGTTAAAGCGGACATATACATTCCTCCATTTCCAGCTCATCCCGGAGCATGTCGGTAAACTCTTCCGGCAGGATCACCGCGAAAATACGCGGGTACTGTGGGAAAGTCTCACGGATGTGCCGGATCAGCGAACGTTTCCGCGTTTCAGTCTTTACAATCCAGGCCACCAGCGGGAACACATCGCCGTGCAGGCGCTGTTCGATGTCACTTTTGTAGTATTCATAATAGCGGCGGCATTTCCCGATAATGGTCTGGATGTCCTCAGTGTTTAAGTCTACCTCGATAAACCAGCGCAGTTCATACCATGCCTCTTCATGGCTCATCCAATCCTGTTTTTCCGTAACAATGGCAAGGTCAGGTTTCAGGATACGGCTTTTATAGCTGCCCTGATATGGCCGCCAACAGTCCGGCTCCAATTGGATCTCCGTAAGTTTCATGTCCTCTTTCCGGCAGGTTTCCACCGCAAGTACATAGCACTCAGCCACAGAAACAGTGTGCGCTAGGGTTGCAACCGATGGTTCAATGTTGCGTTTCCTGATTTCCGGATCATGGCGGTGAATCTGCAGGATATGCTCGCCAGCTTCGGTCAGGTAATAAATATATGCCACGTAGCCACGGCTGCGGCAGTCCACCTTCCGGTTGACGGCAGCGATGAGCCCTAAATCAGACAGGGATTTCAGGCGACGGTTGGCAGCGGTCGTGCTGGCATTTTTACTCGTCCTGCCCGTAAAATAAAGCCGCTGAACCTGTTTTCCGAGGATTGCCCGGCACCGGCAGATGGTGCCAAGAATCTGCCAGTCGAGGTCGGAGAGTTCCGTCTCCAGTGCAAGCAGACGCTTTCGGCTGAGCCTTGACGCCGCCGCACTTGTGGCAGGAGATACCGATTCAGAACGGTATCCGTCTTTTCCCTTATCAGGGGCGGAAGTGCCGTTTTGTGCGCCTCCCGGGAATCCAGTTGTGACTATGCTGTTCATGGGGTTATTCATCTTTCTGCTCCTTCCTGCGGCGTCCTATGCCGCTCTTTTTGAAACCTTTTGCTTCTTCCTGCGGCGGGGTGGCAGTGTCCTTAAATATCTCTTTCAGCTCTGCCTCTACCGCTTCGGCTGGTGTGCCGTAGCGCGCCATGCTGGCTGCCCGTATCTCCGCCGCACTCTGCAAAGGTTCTGGTTTTGGGAGGGTCACGCCCTGCACCCAGCCGGTGTTCCTGCCGCCGCTTTGGAAACTGGTATAGACGTGGTAGCGCATGAGCGAGGCGAAATCCAGCGCCTCCAGCCCGTCGGCCATTGCCGCCATATCCTTGGCGTCCTTCCCGCTGATGCCGAAAATAATCTTGTTCCGGGCATTGGCATCCACGCCGGAGCGGAGCAGTACCGGCAGCTGGTCGCGGTATTGGTGTGCCATAGTAATTGCAAGCCCCATGCCCCTTGCCTGCGCCAGCGCATCCGATAAATCGGTTGGCAGGGAAAGGTAATCCTGTAGTTCATCAATGTAGATGCTCACCATTTTCCGCTTTTCCTGCGGGACATTTGCCCGGCCAAGCGCCAGTGTCCAAGTTAATCCGACAATCAGCGAACCGAGCAGCCTTGCCGACTCACCGCCGATAACGCCTTTATTCAGCGGCACCAGCACAATCTTTGATTCGGTGTAAAGGCTATTTAAGTCAAACTTCGGGTGTCCCTGCCCCAGACAGTTGCGCAGCTTCGGGCGGAGCAGGAACTGCCGGAGCTTGTTCAAAACGGGCTCGGTCATCTGCTGCCGCTGGTAAGGGGTCAGGTTCTCGAAACGTGACCAGAAAGGCTTCAGGGCGATTTCATCTTTTACATTTTTTGTGATGTCAGCGCGGAACTTTTCGTTTGTCAGAAGTTCCGGCAGCCACATCAGGGAAGCGCCGTCCACCTCCATGAGTGTCAGGATGGCAGCCGATAAAATATCCTGTGTGCGGATGCCCCAGCTGTCTGCAAAAATCTCTTTTAAGACCGAAAGCACCGTGTCGGCAGTCAGTTCCTTATCTTGCCCCTTTGCACAGGTCAGTGGATTGAACCCTACCGGCTCCGGGCTGGCCGGGTCGACCACCACCACATCTTCTCTGCGGTGCGCGGGAATACGCTCCAGTACATCATCCACCAGATCCTGCTTCGGGTCGATCACAAGGACACCCCGCCCGGCGCCAATATCTGAGAGGATCAGGTTCAGCATGGCGGTAGACTTTCCGCTCCCCGTAGGCCCTAAAATGATCGTGTGCTCCAGTGCGTCTTTCGGGGAAATACTGAGCCTTTCCCCATTCATGGCGGTCGCAAAGCTCCTGTTCCCACTCTTAGCCCCCGGCTCCCTGTACCACCTGGGTGATAAGGTGCCTTTGGGATGAAGCGAAGCAGTTCCGGGCAGGGCATCCTCGCCCACCGGCAGGAGCATGAAGCCGGAAAGTTCTTTCACCGACAGCCGGAGCGGGAAATGCCATGGCACGTCTGCCCCGGTCAGTTTCTTCGGGTTCTCACTGGCGGTATAGATTTTGACGCCTGCCGATTCCAGAATGCGGAAAGCGGCGGTCAAGTTGTGCAGTGGGTCAATATAATCCTTCCGGTTACTGGAGCCGATGCGGATCACCGCCTGGAACCCGCTCTGCTCGGCTTTTTCCTTTGCCGACTTCACCATGTCGCTGGTGGCTTTCTGTACCGTCCCGGTGATAATTTCCAACCACGAGGCATTCGGGTCCTGCATCCCACTGGAGAGCGGCACCGGACTGTAAGAAGCGCCCAAGACAATCTGTATGGCCAGTTCCTCATTTTCCCCAGTGTTTGCCAGTGCAGCCAGTCCTGCCCGAAGCACCGCCATGGAAGTGTCCATGTTGAGGGAGAGTAGTTTTTTGGAAGTTTTAAGCTGTGCCGCCCCGGCGGTCTCTTTCCGCGGGGTCTGACAGATGCTCCCAAAACAGACATCCCCGTGCGCCTTAAAAATGTGTTCTATCTTATCAAGATGCTGGCGTTCTGTACCGAGCAGGTAGCGGATTTTACCGCCGCTGCCCCGGCACTCCCACACCACTGCACCGCGTGGGTGTGTGGCGGCAAGGTGGGAGAGCGTATCCCACACCGCCTCAATGGCAAACGGCCTCTGCCATGCAACTTCCCGCCAGACAAGCTCCTTAAAATTATGTGTACTCATAATGCCGCTTCCTTTACCACCTGTCTCCATGCCGGTTTTTCCAGATACGCCAGCCAATGGCTGCCCCGGCTGTCATCGCCGCAATAATGAGCAGCACCCACCAAACTTCGAGGAAGAACCGCACGCCCAGCCGGATTAGGTAGCCGCTGGCGGCGATGATGAGCGCCGTCTCGAAAATATACTGAATCCATCGTCCGGGGCCGCGCCGGTTTTCGTTTTCGTATCCAAACATAATTCATCACACTCCCTCCGCTTTCTTATGAAAGTCTTTTATCAAGGCATCGCTGTACTTTGGCACTGGAAATCCAGGAATGACCACATCGGATGCAATCTCATCCCCCCAGGCCGCCCAGCCGTGTCGGGGACGACGGGCAAACAGCTCTAAATATGGGCCGGGAGATACACGCTCCACAATGTCATAAAATTCCTCTGGCTTATGCGAGTGGGGCGGCTGCACCGGAAAAAAGCCCCAGCTCGGCTGGCTTTTGAATCTGACCGGCGCTTTGCCGCGTGTCCCCAGCAGGCAGTGTTCCGTAGTGTTGCGGAGGTATGTGCCTAATCCTACGCGCGGCTTTACCCATGTGAAAATGGAACGTGGCGTGAAACCCCAGCTTTCTAAAATGTCATAGCCTATGCGCAGGGTGCCATTTGTTACCCAGAGCCAGCAGTGTGCGTTTTCTGCGCATAAATCCGCTAAGGGCAGATCCCTGATCTGGGATGGGGTCAACAATCCATAATGCTGGACAGCGCCGCGGGAGCCATACTGGAGCACGTCCCAGGGCGGGTCAACCACTGCCGTGGCGGCTCCTTCCGCTAGTGCATCCAGAAATATAGGCTTATTTATTGTCATTGCATCAAAACTCATTATTTTTCTTCTCCTCTCTGTTTTTGCTGTCTGACAAAGCAGACAGAATAGTGCCGCTGTATTTGGGCACCGGATAGCCGGGAATGGCCACATCGGAATCAATCTCATTTCCCCAGGCAGTCCAGCCGTGCCTACGCCGCCTTGCAAACAATTCTAGGTATGGGCCAGGAGACACACGTTCCACGATGTCATAAAATTCCTCCGGCTTATGGCTGTGATCCTGTATGGGGAAAACCCCGACGTTTGGCTGGTTTTTCACCCTGACCGGCGCTTTGCCGCGGGTGGCAAGAATACAGTGTTCGGTGCAGTTCCTCAAGTACACCCCAAGTCCAAGCCGGGGCTTAAGCCATGTGAAAATGGATCGAGGTGTGAAGCCCCATGCCCGCAGGATGGAAAAACCGATTTCCAGCGTGGCGTTGGTCACCCAGAGCCAGCAGTGTGCGTTCTCAGCACAGAGGCTCCCGACCGGCAGGGCTTTGATCTGCTCCAGTGTCATGAGCTTATAGTGGTTTACCGCACCATAATTGCCGCGTTGCTGCACGTCCCAGGGCGGGTCAACGATTACCGTAGACGCGCCCTTTGGCATTGTGCCCGGCAGTATAGGGTCTTTTATTTTCATAGCATCAAAAACCATGCAGTCCTTCCTGACTATTTAATTTTTATTGCCACACCGATTTGACAGGCTGTCAAACCGGCGGGCGATTGGTGCGATTATAACGCCTCCCCGCCAAAAACCGTGGAAATATGTAAGTTATGCTTACGCCGTGAGCATAACTTTTACGGTATGGGCGTTGCACAGCCCTGTCCATTGGCAGTGTCTCAGATATCCTCATCCACGGTGTTTTCCCCAAACCCGTGCAGGCAGGCGGCGCTGAACATCTTGCTAAAAGCTTCCATGCCGTCATTGTCCAACAGAAACTCATCCTGGATTAGCTGACGGAGATACTTGTTTTCTTCCTGCAGATCTGCCAGCCTGCCGAAATTGAAAAAAACCGTATCGACAAGCCAAAGCAGTGCGCTGGCCATCAGCAGGAGCACAATAATAAGTATAATGATAACTATGTATCCATCCATTCCGGCTACCTCCTTTCCATCATCTGCTGCAGGCTCTTCCTGGCATACACCGCCAGTATGGCCTCATAATACTCGCGTCCCAACGGTGCCGCTTCGGATAATTTGGTGGCCATGAAGGCCAGCCCGCCGGTATTCTCCATGATGGATTTGGCAAACAGCACATCCCTGCGGTTCTGGAGGATTGACAACGCGGCAGATTCCGTGAAGTCTTCCGGGTGTACGTATTCCCCTGCGCCTGCCGGGATGAGGCTGATGATGTCCTCCGCCTCCGGCGGGACGTCATAAGTGTTGTAGGTATAATTCCTGCTATTGTTTCTTTGTCTTCGCATTGTGGAAACCTCCTTTTGATTTTTGGAGGGCTGTTTCACCCCTCTACAACAAAAAGGACTCGCTTTTTCTATTTGAGTAGTGAAAGCAAAACTTTCCTGAAAAAAGGCGCAAAAAATAAGCCTGCCCTGCATTGAAGAATGTGCGGAACAGGCTTATAAGTGTCTTGAATTTATGAAATTGTAATACTTATCTTGGAGTGTGCCGTAATTTTAGAAGCAGATAGATGATGGCTAATAGGCACAGCACCAACAATACGCACAGCAAACCTGTTATAATAGTGTGAGTTATTTTAGGTTTCTGTACCATTGTTTTTGCGTGATCCTGATGAATTGTCGCTTTGACCATGCCCTGCGCCCAATTCACGAGAACATTATCCCCTTCTTCAAGACTCTTATCAGTAACTTCAGTAGTAAAACGCACCCAGCCAGATGCATTAGGTTCATAACTGCCGATATTTATGCCACCATCAAAGAGGTCTCCATCTGGAGTGATTTGCTTCCCGTCCTTGTAATTCGAGTTATATAGATAAGTTGTATTGGCGATATAAACCATATTTTCTGGCAGAACGTCACGGATAATCACGTTTTCCTGAATATCATTAGCAGCGTTGTTAGTGAATTGAATCTGGTATTCCACACGGTCGCCGATTTTAGCATCAATGGATTCACTAAATTCATCATGCGTACCAGCAGGGCGGACTTTAACATCCAGTTCAAATTCATGGTCATAAACCACCTTGACCTTGATAGTGACAATCTGAGTGTATTCAAAACAGCCTGGAATCTTGCCATCAAAATCTTCATATCCTATTAAGGCTCCACCACTGGATGCATTTGTCACAATAGAATCATCTGGAAAACCAATTCCACTTGAACTGGCAAAACCATTGTTGTATAGCATAGCAGATCCATACACATATTCCAAATAAAAAGATCGGCCATCAGGAGCTTGAAATAAAATATCGTCATAAATTTGGGCGGCGTTGGCATTATCGGAATTAATCCAGCCACCTACCTCAATCTGGTTGCCCGATACTGTCGGAATACTGAATGCAACCTTAGTATCGGTGGCTGTGGCATCTTCGCCATTTGGGTTGTTATTATGGACATATATTCGCACCAGGTATACCTTGCCATCTTCTGCTGTAATCGTATTGGAATTCCAGGCTCCATGTATATCCTGATCTATTGCAAGAGCTGTAACAAAGTTACGCTCATCACCATAATTCGGGTTATTAACAATGGAATTAAAAACTGGTGTATAATCCCCAATAAAACTGCGGGGATTCCCTTCTTCATCAAGGAATGTAGCGCCGTCGCCATTCTCATCCTCATCAGTAAGCACCAATGCCGGACGCCCGCCTAAATTATCCCAATAAGCTGAAACATCCATCGGAATCAGTATGGCCGTAATGGAGAGCATTATGACAGACAGAACTATATACTGAACAATTTTTTGGGCTTTAGGTTGTTTTAGCATCAGTCCTCACCTCCATTCCCCGAAAGTTCCTTACTAAATTCTTCTTCCGAATTCGGCACAACTGTAACATTCATACAGGCAGGGCTGAGTTTTTCATATATAGCTACAATTGTAATAATATTCATTTTACTTTCATCTTCCAAATTTTCAACTTCTCCAATTCTAGTCTCCTGTGCCTTGATTAATAATGGCATTTCCTGTGGTTTACCGACATCAATTTTTTCGGCTTTTATCATATCCGTATCTGGATAGAACTGTAGTTGTAAATCATCTGTGTCGGCATCATCAGGCATACCTAGAATTTCTATAATTTTGCCTTTGCCGACATCAAGTGTAAAATTATATTCTGTTACTACTGCTCCATCTGGACTTCGGATGAAAAGCCTCCCAATCGGAAGATTGTTATCTTCAGGTTCGGCAATATGTCTGACAAAAATAATCACCACTATAACAGAGATTATTGAAACGACAGCCAGTGCAGTTATTATCCTTTTTCTTGTTTTTAAGATACTCCGCCATGTCTGGATCCGACTTTGCATGGCTATCAATTTTTCCGGCGTTGAATCTTCTGACACTAATTCATTCGTCACTGTTCCTTCGTCTGATATTTCTATGGGAGTATTCGGTACTTGCCCCGTGTGTTCTATTTTATCATCCTCAGAGGTTTCATCTTGTAACGGATTTTTATCCGAAAATGGTTCCAATTTAATACGTTTCAGAAAATCTGCTGGAAGTTCTTCAGGTAACCCTTCTGGAAATTTTTTTGCCAGCTCATCAATAACCGCAGATACAAAACCTAGACGTTCTCCATTTTTACTGATATCTTTTTCAAGCTGTGTAGCTACCTCATCTATTTTTTCGTTCTCAATTTTTTGAAGGCTACTGTCGGGCCATTTTAGTTTCGCTATAGCCTTAGCACCGTTTTTGAATCTCATGTCTGGGTTTTCTTTTACAAATTTTTCATATCGTTCTCCTACGCCCAAATCCCTATAATTGGGCAAGAATCCAAATATAGCAAACAGCAGATATAAATATTTTTGAGGATGAACACGTTCTTCTAATAATCGGATTGTATATGCTTCACAGAAAGATTGATACAGCGTATCTAGATCATAAACATCATTATAATTCCGACCACCTAATGCCATCTTAATAAATTGCGGTTCTGTAGTATAAAGAGCGTCAGTATTCTCAAGCAGTTCAAACAGAACCCGTGCATTCTCCATATTTTTGCGGATGCTAGTCAGAGTGCCGCGGATTGTTTCTTTAGATACAGACCTATGCTCTGCTTGCTGCTTTTTTGCTATTCCCATTTCCACACCCCCATCCGCAGTAAAGTAATTTATTATATCATTTTTTCAGATAACAAAAAAGAGAACGGCCACATATTTTTTTATATGTGGCCATAATGGTTTTAAATACCGGCATATTCTGTTATTTCGATAATCGTATTGTGGTCGTGAAAGAGATTGTCATCTGCCTTTTTGGGGTCTTTGAGTTTGAGTGTCACATCGTTACGGATATAGCCTAAATCCTCTTCAATATCAGTCTGATCACGATAGCAATTCACACAGTATGTTGGCTTGAACCCGAAACAATTTTTGGCACACTCGAACTTCAACTTTACAGTACCATGATTGCTTGTAACCCAGAGAAAGGCATAATCTTTAGTCTCGATGTTGTTGTAGAATAGTTCTATGATGCCAACAGAAACCCGAAACGCACTCAGTTGCCAATCTGGGCGCTTGCCTTTGACGATTGCGGCGTAATTTTCGGTGAAATCGGCCTGATCCAGATCTCCAAACAAATCTGAATCTGCTGTTTCCAGTATGTGGTTCCAGCTCTCCTCTTGGCGTTCCTCGGACATCTCATCAGCCTTGGCCAGCTTCATTTGAATGGGTTTGAAGTCGGCATCCCCCACGCAGTCACGGAAGTCTCCATTGTAACCGTGGACTACGTAGCCGTCATAATCCAATTTCCTCGTGTACGTCATCTGTCTCATATTGTTCCCTCCTATTTTTTGCAAATTTGCACAATAATCGCATCAGCGCCCATCCTGCGAGAGGAGAGGCGAGTTCTGCGATTATCGGGAGGAAAACGGATAGATTAGATATGTAGAATACTTCGGTATCTTAATGTGCTTACAAGTTAGTTTTATCTAACTTATGCTTTCATTGTAGCACACATGTTCGATTTTGTCAATACTTTTAACGTTTTTTCGCCCATATTGGCAAATGTGGAATTCTTTTCGATTCTTTTTCTTTCCGAAGCGCTCTTTTTCATTCTTATTTCGAGAGTGGCCGTTTCTCCCTTATATAATCTAATTTAAGCAAGGCAAACCCCTACATAAAACCGCAGAAAGCGGGGTGAAAATCTTCATTGGCGGTCAGGGGAGTTGACTGCTGAGGCACTAGAAACCATAACAAATTCATATCAGGCCACATGTGCGCAGTGAGGCGGGATACGACATACCACACCCTTATAACCGTGATAAAGGCGGTTGTTGGGAGTGGGGTGCAAGTACCCTTGTTTCCTGCGCATCTTTTTTGCCGCACCTGGGTACTTCAGGTTAGCCCAATTCTTGGCATCCCTGCCATCACTGCCTCTCTGGCCGGAAAGAGAGGCAAAAATGTCTGATTACAATGATTACATGGAACTCAAGAAATACTATTTTGAATATCTAGCGATGGGCATCATGACCCCTGAAATCAAGCAGCTATACTGGCGCAGCCTCAAAGGTTCAGAGAGAAGCTCCCGCTGCAGGCTGGAGAACGGCACTCGTTGCACAGCAAGCTGCCGCAACTGTCCCAAGCAGCGGGAGGATGCTCCGCTTTCTCTCGATGCCCTGTCAGAAATAGGCACAGAGGCCACCGATGTGTTCTCTTTGGAAGACCATATCATAGAACTGGATTTGTCAGAAGCTCTCAATAATGCCATCAGTACCCTAAGCGAGCAGAACCGGACCATTATCATCCTATTCAGCGAAGGTGTCACGGAACGGGTTATAGCAGCAGAGGTCGGCATGAGCCAGAAAGGAGTCAACAACCGTATACACAAAATTATTGATATATTGCGAGAAAGCCTCAAGGATTTCTTCTAAGGTTAGTGCCGCCAGCTAAACACTGGCGGCACCTCTTCGTTAATCTGCCTTTTTCGTTTTCATATGCTCTCTCAGATAACTTTCCTGGCAGCCAAGGATTACCAGCAGGTCGATTTTCTCTATCAGGTAACTTTTCTGCATTAGCTCCAACCCATATATGATAAGCCCTATACTGTGGCCTGCCGATTCCCTGAGAATCCCGATAGCTTCTTCGTACAGACATTCAGCACGGTCGAATCTGGATAAATCCGTCTCGACTAAATAGGCCAGCCATTGAAGTGCTTCGGCTATGAAGAATTTAGTATCTTTGCTAAATTCCTCATTTTGCTTTTCCAAAACTTCCATCGCATCTTTGAAAGTATCTGACTCTACAGCGCGGCATAGGCCCAGTACGATATAAAGCAAACCTGACAGATCTGCATCTTCAGGAATATCCAGCCTGTCGAACCCCAAATGACCAAGGGTATGCAATCCGTAGATTACTGCCGTGAACGCATAGTGGAGTTTATACTCTTTCACCAAATAATCAGCCACACCATATTTATCCTCATCATTCGGATATGGTGTCAGCAGCGGAGTCGCTATCCGTCCCTGCTCATCAATAATTCTCATCATTTCTGTCACCCCTATATTCCTCCTACTGATTTATTGAGCCGCCGGGCAGCCATTACTGCCACCCGCCCCTCTATAGTACAGAGGACAATTATTGGGGATTTGAGAACTGAAAGGAACAGAAACCTAGAACAGCCGCATCTCCAGATATGCTTTGTCCAGATCGTCCTGCGCCACACCGAGGTAACGTTTCGTGACCTCATAGCTGCTATGATTATATATTTCCGTAATTATTATGGGGGATACGTTGCCGCTTGTCCACGCATGATACCCCCAAGTCTTTCTGAGACTATGACAGCCAAGGTTGCCATCTAGGCCTAATTCTGCTGCTGCGTCCTGTATGATACGCCAAGCCTGCACCCGGCTGATTGGCTGCGCATTTTTACGGTTATTTACAAAAACAAAATCGCTGTGGCTGTGTGGATAATACAGCCGCAGCGCATCAATGGCCTGTTCGTTCAGGGCAATCAATTTTATCTTGCCGGTTTTTTGTTCTGTAATTTTGACGTGTACCTTGAAGCGGTCCCGCTCCGCATCATAAATCTCTGACCAACAGATCCCTAATAAGTCGCTAATCCGTAATGCCGTACAGGTGCCGAGCACTACCAACGTATAGTTTCTGAATTCCCCTTTCTTC
Organism: Lachnospiraceae bacterium 10-1; assembly: GCA_000403495.2. GTDB lineage: Bacteria > Bacillota > Clostridia > Lachnospirales > Lachnospiraceae > Suilimivivens. The sequence goes on from KE159810.1 coordinate 977,166, forward strand.
AAAAAATGATCCGCCAAAGCGTGGAGCTGGGACTGGTCTCGGATTGGTTCAGTTGTTGCCATAATAGATTCCCTCCTAATCTGTTTTTGCAATAAGTATAAAGCTCACAGATTAGGATGTAACAAACTTTCGAGTCTGTTTCATTTTAGCATATTTTACCCGTGCGTTCAAGGTTCGCAGACCGTATTTTGCGAGTATCTAATGGTAAATCCCAGAGATTTTACACGGTTTTACTTTTCTCAATATAATAGCCCGATATCCCCCCTATATTTGCAAAAATATCCTCTGAAAAACGTAATAATATCGAAAAAATGTTACATCCGACCCGTCAGGGTGGTTTTTTGACTGATAAAACAAACATTGGGAGGAAAAGTGAAAGATGAAAAGACGATTTATGGCAATTTTGCTGGCCGGTGGGCTGGTACTCGGACTGTGTGGGTGTGGCGGGGGCTCATCGACCGCAGCGCCAGCGCCGTCATCGACGGAGCAGGAAGGAGCTTCCGCTGAGAACAATTTGCCCGATACGAGCGCGCAGGAAAATGCGACTGCCAACGATTTGGCATCCAAAGCACCCGATGCGGAAAGTTATTCTGCCGATGAGCTGGTAAACTTGTGGTCTTCAGGAATTCTTACTAAGGAAGACATTGCGTATAAGACTGCTACTGGTGAGATTAGCTACGAAGTCTATGAAGAATTTTTAGACCTCATGGCAGGCGATGAGGAATTTGAGGCTTCTCAGTCGGAAGAAATCCCCGAAAAAATTTCCGAAGATGGAGCTCCAAGCATCGACATTGATATATCAAAGCTACTGGCTACGCACGTGGTGGAGTTCGAGGATGTAGACGGCTACACAATACGTGAGACTTGCCAACTGAGTCCAATTTTCAGGGAAGATGATAGGGAGACTATGTATGCGCTGTGGGAAGCGCTTGGCCAGGATGTGGCATCCTTCCCGAGCGAGAAGTCGCTGTATGATAAAAATTATCTCCTGAGGGATGCTCGTGATAGTGCCAGCTGTAATAAATTGGAATACATCATTGGAACTTACATGATAGAAAATCGGACCGATGGTTTTCCAATTACTCCCGACAACCCTCGAACCTACTCCAGTCGGCTCGCAGCTCAACGGGTTTCTGCTTTTGACGAAGAACATGATGGGACTGCTGCTGATTTTTTCAACTGGCGGTATGTGAGTGTGGTTATGTATTCCAATGGTGCAGTTTATTACGATGAAGAAGATGCGGGCAATCATGAAGTCATACTTGGTGTTCCCAAAATGGAATCTGATCTTTGGGGACCACGCACTTTTGTCATTGCTCTGCCAAATGGGAATACGCCTAATCGACCCGATGGGTATCGTTATGATAAGATTCGACTACAATTTGGCTGCCTATCTTCTCCTTACTCGAATGATGATGGATTTGAATTGACATACTTTGAGGATTAGGAGGTGACAAAAATGCTAACTGTTATGAAATGTAAAAAATGTGGAAAAATATATCCGGCTGGCGAAGTATGGTGCCCTTTTTGTGGACTACGCTTAATGGAAACTGCTGTCGAAAACGTAAATGATGCAGATTCTATCGTGTCAAATATGAGCCATGAATCGGCCGATGGAAAGTTAGAACCAGGGATTGGCTCTGATGCTGGCCTCTATTCTTTTCTCCTTGGCATTTTTGTCATTATTATTTGCATACTAGGCGGCGTTTGGGGATATGGAATGTTCGGCGGCTCCATAGGCGGAATTCTTGTAGGGTTGATGATTGGTCTATTCTGTGGCATCTTTTCTACGCTGAATACGAGGTTGCTGATTATTGTGGCACGAAATACTAAAATTATTGCAGACAACCAGTGCAAAATCGAACAAAGTAATTCCGTTAAAGAAGAACAGCGCAAATGCCAGTACGAGCAAGAGGAAGAAAAAGATTAAAAATAGCCTCCATAATGGATGATACTTAAAATAAAAAATTCCCACTCGTTCGGACGGGGATTTTTATCCGCTCTATGCAATCCGCCCCGGTTGTCCATACCCTGTCCCTGTTATTCTACACTTTTATCCAAATTACCTCTTGTACTCACCAAGCCGTTTGATCTACCATATGCAATCTGACCCCCCCATGTCCACCATAACAGGGGCGTTCCTGTTGGACGGCGTTTCCAAAAATTAAAAATTTGTGTTTGAAAAAATGAAAAAAGTTGGATTCTGTCCCCCGACTGTTCATATCCTGCCCCTGTCATATTATCCCCTCCAGATACTCTTTTTAGGCAAGTCACCTAAATTGTGAAAGGTTGCGCAGTAGGCTACAAATGCGGTGCAGGCATACGCGCTGCGTCTCTCAAAAATCGTCCGATCAATAGGAGCCTCCAGCGCTTCGATAAACTAATAACAAAACGTGATGGTCAGCCGAGTGCTCCCTTCGCGGAAGCCGTGTACCTTCCAAATGGTTGCCAAACCTTCAGAGAAATCCCTGACTTTGTCATCCGGAGATAAAGTTGTCTAAATCATGAAGCTTGATTTGTATTTCATAGTTTCTCGGCATCCTGAAATAAATCTGTGAAATAAATCTTTATTAATTTCAATGTTGGTGATATGCTAAAAATAGGCTATTGGGGTAGATGAAATGCTTCCCTATACAGAAGACTATGTTGAGCATATTGACAGCAACATAGACGATTTTAATATTATACGTTTGCTCCTCGACTTCTAATGCATGGGGATATGTATAAAATAGATGATGAGTTACCTGCTTTGCTAATTGAGGCTCACAGGAATATTGGATTTTCGGAGGTGCTTCTTATGTATGCCCCGAATAAAGATTCGTTCAGCGAGTTGATGCAATTAAAAGAATGTGCGTATTCTCTAACGATTAACTATGATAGCCCCACTTTTTGAGATGTACTTTATCAGCCGAGGAAGTGGTAAAGGCGATATTGTTCCAATCACCACTCTCGAAATGGCTTATAAGGAAGCGGAGAGTAGGATAATTTTAACACAAAGATTATATTCATTTTAAGGAAAATAATTTGTTCTGAGGCAGATATGTATATAAATAAAATTCATATTCAAAATTATAGGAATTTTGCTGATTTTACAATGGAATTTCATAGAGGTTTGAATGTTATCATTGGAGCAAATAATTCCGGAAAAACGGGGCTTCTCTATGCTATTAATCTTTTAAATTCTCCCTCTGATATTTCAATAGATGATTTTAATAAGAATAATCTTTTACAGTATTCTAAATTGTACTTGGAGACTGCACCAAGTATTATGATCGAATACGGTATTTGTCACAGAATTTGTGAAGACGATACCGACGATGAGAGTATTATTAGGCTGTTGCCATTTTTAGGTATAAAGGAATTCGCTGAGAACAGACAGGAACATGACGGAGTTGTCGAATATAATATTGCTGCGCGTATAAGGGCGGTTTACTCTCTGGATGCAAAATTTTTGGAAGAATATAAAAAGACTGTTACAAATGACGCAAAAGACTTTGAGACTTATTTGTTGGTACTAAAACGCTTTGTAGAGAAGCACTATTCATGGAATTACACAAATGGAATTAGTGATACAAAAGCTGAACAGAAAGCCGTAACAGATGTTTTTGACATTCGATTTATAGGGGCAGAACGCACAAGTGAAGAAGTAAGAAAGGAAACAAAGCGAGAAATTATTTCTTTCACGAAGAATACGGATAATGTAGCTGCCTTTGACAAATTTAAACATGATATATCCGAAGGGATTGAAAAATTGTTGTCTCCATCTATTACCAAGCTGGCTGCTTTATTTGAGAATGAAAAAAATGCGATTGGTCTTGCGAAAGGTAATGTATCAATTGCATCAGCGGTTCATGCAAATTTTTCCTTGGCAGATACCTATACTACAGAAGTAAAAGATACAAAAAGTGGATATACACTACCTCTGCAAAACAACGGTCTTGGTTATAATAATTTGATTAATATTTATATGCTGATCAAATTAACAGAAATTCGACCGGGAAAAGACTTCCGTATCCTTTGTTTGGAGGAGCCTGAAGCTCATCTTCATCCAGCGATGCAGTATAAGCTATTTAAGTATCTAGGAGACTTAGATAATATTAACGGCTTAAATCAACAGATTTTTGTTACAACACATTCAAGCAATATTTCTGCCGTTGCAGGTATAGACAACATGTTTATGCTTGCTTATAATCGCGAAGGGGATGCTTCGGATTGCACTCAGCAAAGTTTGCTGGAACAGTTTGCTGATAAAGATGGGACAACAATTAAAGCTGAGGCAAAAGCTCATCTCGCAAAATTTCTTGATGTTACACGGTCAGACATGCTATTCTCCGATAGAGTCATTCTGGTAGAAGGAATTGCTGAGAAACTTTTAGTACCACTGTTTATGGAGATATGCGGTTGTCCCTATGAAGACGAACATATCTCAATTGTTGAAATTGGCGGAAAACACTTCCAGTATTTCGTAGAACTTTTTAACGGGAATGCCGTTAAGAAAAAAGTACTATGTATTACCGACAAAGATTTCAAATGGATAGATTTTGATGGAGATGGTAATCTGCGAAGCTATTCTGAGTATGAAAGCGATGAACCAACGCATATTGCCGACTTAAAAAAGAGATTTCCTATTGAAAATTTTCACATCTTTACGCAGTCTATGGGTGGAAGAACATTTGAAGACGAATTTTTCCTCGCAAATATGGCGAATGAAAATGTCGCTACAACGGTATTTAAGAAAGCAATTAGCAATACGATAAGTGGTTTTTTTGATAAGTATGGCTTCAACTTAACCGCTTGGGAGGCACATATTGATGAAGTAGATGGGCGTTCGCGTAAAACCATTAAGAAATTTCTTGATGCATATAAATCTAGAGTAGACGCTTCTCCAGAACTGGCTCCTGATTATGAAAAATTGATATTTGCAGAAATCTTTCTGCATTATGCAAAGGATAAGAAGGGTGATGTGGCTTTGGAAATATTGACAGACAAGACACTTATGAACGAAGATGGCTCATCAAAGTTAGTGGTCCCACGCTATATTCAGGAGGGTTTGACATGGCTACTGAAATGACATCTGGCGACATTTTCACACCTGAACAGTTAGGAAAACATGCTAAAGTATATGCCGGTCCAGGGGCAGGTAAAACACATTTTCTGGTTGAGAATATAAAAAATATAATTGCAACGAATTCACTAATAACTCAAAGTCGAATGCGAAAGGTCCTATGCGTTACCTACACAAACGCAGCAGTCGATGAGATTAAACGACGCCTCGATAAGTCCACGGATCTTGTTGAAGTATATACTATCCACGGCTTCATTATTGAACATATAATTCAGCCATTTCAGCAGGATCTTAGAGGTATCATGGAATCCGATTTTGGAATAGAAGTGAGCAGCAAAGGAAAAATCTCCTCTCAGGTTGAGGGATTAGGGATTTTGCACGGTGTTGATAAAAATGAAATTTATGATTTCATCCGAAAAGCGAGCTCCACTGAATTCTCAGATGATGAGTTTGGATATAGCAAAAAAGCAATGAGCGAAGTAGAGGTTAATAATGATGCGTTCGTTTCATCAATTACTAAGGGAAGGCCTCGCTGCATAGGACTTAAGGTACCCTCTAAAATTAATGAACAACATGTTGTCCCACTGAAAAAATACATGTGGTCAGAAGTAAGAAAGTTAACACATAATGAGATTCTTTATTTTGGATATAGAATTCTTGAAAGTAACCCAACCGCATTATATGCTACACGAGTAAAGTTTCCTTTTATATTCGTTGATGAGTTTCAGGATACAAACCCACTCCAGACCTTAATTATAAAACTACTTGGTAAAAAATCCACTATAGTAGGGATTGTAGGTGATATAGCACAGTCAATCTATAGTTTCCAAGGAGCACAACCAACTGACTTTAGAAATTTTTCTATTGAAGGCGATCGGGGTGTAAACGAATACGTTATAAACGGGAACCGGAGGTCTACTGAAAATGTGGTAAACTTTTGTAATTTTTTGCGGCAGTCAGACAAAGATGTTGTACAAGTTAGTAAACGGTCATATGATACAGAGGAGCAAAAAACGCTGTCGGAATCGAAGAAAATCCACTTTCTTGTTGGGAACTCACTTGTTGTCCATAATACGATTCAAGATATTCTTAAAAGTGACGGTGTAGTGCTTACGAGGGCATGGGCTTCTGCTTTTGATTATATACAGGGCATTGATGAATCTCAGGCTAAATTATTGAAAAATATTTATAATTCCTATTATAATTCTCCAATTCAACTTAGAGATGAAATAGTGGAACATAATAATGTAACATGGGTGAGGGCGTTTCGTTTTATTTTTAGTTTATGGGAGAGTCACCTTAATGGATCGTTTATAGATATTATACAAACGTTAAAATTATACGCGACTATTGATGTACAAAAGATTACGCCAAGGGCAATATTTCAAATAAATAGGCTTTCGAATAATGTTTTTAGCAAAGTCAGTGAACAAAGCTATACTTGTGAAATTATCAAAAAATTCAATAAAGAAATTGAGAAACCGGATTTTGCAAATTTTAGAGAAACGTTTTTAGGATCCGATTTTTCTATTCCATTATTTGACGAGCTTGACAATGAGAGGCTAACAACTGCTGTAACTGGGCTTTTTTGGGGGACATCTTATAAATTGTTTACTGAGGTCTTTTCTGAAAATAGTAAATATATGACTGTCCATCAGGCAAAAGGGCTTGAGTGGGATAAAGTTATTGTAAGTGTTACTCCAAATAAATTCGATAAAATTAAAATTGCCGACCTTTATTCCAAGCCGCAATTGATGGATGAGAACCCCGCTGATGAATTTACAAGGATGTATTACGTTGCATGCAGTCGAGCAAAAGAAGATTTATATGTACATATATTAGATGAAGGGTTAATTTCCAAACTTCAAGCATCCATAGATGTTTATGTGGAAAAAACTGGGAAAAATATTGCTTATGAATTCATTCAATAAAAAGTCTATAGCCGCAATTTCCAATGAAATGAAAACAGAGATCCTAAACTATCAAACCAACCGGTAGCTTGGGAATTCTGTTTTTGCAGATAGTATTTTTTGTCGTGAGCTTAGCATATGGATGGACAAGGGTATGCAACCATCTTTTTGTCAAGGCCTTTAGGGCTAAAACCACAATTGAAACCATTCCTATCTCTTTCGGGCAAGCATCCAGAACGGATACTTTTTGAGCGATCCTCTTTATTTTTAGAGATAACATGAACGTTACAGGAATGTAATCGAGTGACGCACCGAGCCTAGAGCAAGTAAAATATGGTAAAATAAGTAAAACAAGGTGGAACAAGTAGAATAACGTAAAACAAGTAAAATGCCATATCAGGCTACTCAGCTGACGTGGTAACACATGTTCAAATCATTACTAAAGAAAAATATTCTCCTTTCTTACAGACGAAAATTTGATGCTCATTTTTCAGCTTTAAGAAACACCCCTTTTCCTTTTCTATAAACCTGCACTGTTTTAAATCCACAATTATAAAAGATTTCCCTTAACTCTTTTTCGCTGTATATTCTTACATCTCCACTTTTTGAAAAGGGAAACCATAATTTATTTGCTATAAATCTGACTACTGCTCCAAAATTAGGGTCAGCTATATACACTGTACCGTTTTTCTTTAAAACTCTTTTGCACTCATTTACAAAGCCTTGCGGATTGTCAAAATGATGAAACGCACAACATACAGTTATAATATCAATACTTTCATTACTCCATTCAAGCGGATAGCATGGTTTGACCTCAAAACTCATATTAGGGTATCGCATCTTTGCAGAACAAATCATGTTCTCAGATATATCTATTCCATTTGCTTGAATTTTTGCTTTTTTCGATAATTCCCGCAACAAAGTTCCATTTCCACATGCAACATCAAGGACAACATTACCCTCATGCAAATCTATAGTGTTAGATAGTTCCATAATATGAAATCTTGTATATTGTCCTTCCCTTGACGCATCATATTCAGATGCTATTTTATTGTATGCAATTCTTGATTCTTCTGTTTTCTTATTCACGTTATCCCCTCGCTCCTGATCTCTCCATTTGATTATACTACTTCCATTCTCTGTTTGCCATTATAAAATTTAGGGCATAGCAACCGCCACGCTCCATATTTCTTATCGCTCCAACGATTTTTCTATTTTGTATTTCTGTCCTTCTAAATCGTTCTGTTTTTCATACAGATTATTTCGTTCTTTGCACAGTTCTTTCATGCGCTCCAACTGTGCCCGCACTCCCTCCCGACAATCCGGCTCTATCTTCTTATATTCCCCGGTCAGATTACGGATTGTATTATTGTTTTGCTTTATCTGCTCCGACAGGCATACCCAGTCTATCAGATTTTGCACTTCCTCATCTGTTTCGTAAAGGTCTGTTTCTGCTACGATTTTAGCGCACATCCGTATCATAACTTTTTTCTCCATGTCCGTCATATCCTATCAATCCCCTTTCCTATCGGCTCACTTCAAAGGCACGTTTCGGACGTTTATTTGCCCGTTCTGCCTGCTCTAATGCCTTTGACCGTTCCACTATCGACTGCACCTGTTCTCTGCCTAAATGACGCTCCAAACGCCCCAAATCAGACACTTTTTCCTGTAATCGGTTTATGGTGTCGCTCTGCTCCATAACCTTATCCGTCAAGCGGCTAATCTGCTTTTGTTGTCCGTCCACTTTGGCAGTCAACTTCTTTCCCTGCTCCGTAAGTTGTACGCATTTGATAGTCAAATTTTTTACAACCTCTTTCAATTTCTCCACAAGCGGAAGTGCCTTTTTATCCCGGTATGCCTTTGCACTCATCAATGCGCTCGGCTCTGCCAACTGCCATTTCACATCTTCATCATACGCATGTATATTGCGCTCCATGACTTCCTTTGACTGTACCATTTTGTTGATTTCCTGCTGTAACTTTTTCTGCTGTTTCTCCAACTTTTCATTTTCGGATAACAGCTTTTCTTTATCCCCTGTCAGTGTTTCCGTCTGTTCTTTTAGAAAATGATTTGTAGCGGAAAGTTCTGATACTTCCTGTCGGATTGCTTCGCCCTCTTTCCGTATTTGCTCCGTTTCCCGTCCTGCCGCTATCTGCTGATAAAGAATGGAAGATAATTCCTCTTTACTGCCGGAGATTGTCTGTTCCAGCTCTGCAACCTCTTTTGCACGTTCCTTTTTCTCAAAATCCAAAACCGATAAATGCTTCTCACGTGTTCCCTTTTTCTCCCACTCAATATCATGCTTTAGCATAATCTCCGCAAGATGTTCTTTCTCTGCCGCTACCCACTGGTTACGTTCCGTTTCGCTCCTTGTGCCGCCTTTGAAGCCAAGTTCTGCCAGTGCCTTTTTTAATGACACCCTTGTTTCAAGCCCTCTCTTGCTTCCAGTCGTATAGGGTACGAAATCTATATGCAGATGCGGTGTGGCTTCGTCCATGTGGAGATAGGCAGAGAACACTCTCAATGTGGGATTGCGCCGCTGAAAGTCCTGCATATATTCATCAAGTATTTTCGCCGCAAGCTGTCCGTCCTCTGTCTTTGCCCCCATATCGTCCTTGTTGCCTATCTGCAAAATAATCTCATGGAATGGCTTCTCCTGTTTGCCGGAACAGATTTTCTCATAGTAATCATCAATTATGCGGTCATTTCTGGTCTGCTTCTCGTTGTACCGGGCGAGTGCTTCATCAAATAATTCGTGGTATACGTCTTTGATATTTTCGTTGCAGTATTCTACGTTCAAACAACTCCGTTCCGGGTCAGTGTTCTTTGCGTGGAATTTTCTGCTGTTATGGTTGACAGATCCTTTCCCTGTCATAACGCTGATAGTCCGCTTCAATCAATTTCCCTTTCTCCCTATCGGGTAATGAGCGCCGGATACGGCGCATAGCCTTTGTTACTTTCTGCGAAAGTAACGCAAAAGCACTTTTGTCAGCTACGCCAACAAAAATGCAACCTGCAAGCAGGTTTTGCGCCCTGCCGGGGGCTACCGTCCTAACGGACGGTGGGCGGCTTTTCGCCGCCTTGATACCGCCGCTTCCCTGCTTTCTCTCAACAGCGCAACATTGCAATGTCTATAATTTTTGCAACCTTGCAATCTTCAAGAGCGCAATTCCAAGACTGCAAAATTCTAATACCCTGCATTGTTGCGCTGTTACCTTGCCTGTCCGTCACTGTCTGATTTTATCCAGTTCCCAATACCATGTATTGTTTATCCGCTTTGCCCGAATACCTAACTCTTTCTTCGCATTTTCCAGTGTCCGTTTTGATATGCCCTGTTCCTCCGCAAGATTAAAAATCTCATTGCTCTGCATGGCGTTGTTTGTTTCTGCCAGTTCCCGGAGTAATCGTTTCGCCTGTTCCATTTTATTTGCTTTAGGAGCAATGCCGCCCAAGACTTCATCAGCGGTAATCTCATAATCCCCCAGCCACTGAAAACCGTCCTCCGACAGTGCAAATGCTTTCGGGTGTCCGAACGCCGCAAGGTTATTTTTTATCTGTACCACAGCCCTTATATTTTCTTCTCCCTCAACCCTGCCAACTAAGAGAACGCTTCTAGCGACTGCAAAGAAATCAATCGAACCCATTCCCCGGTATGCCGCCTTATTTCCTGCCGCCTTGTTCATATGCCCAACAAGGACAATCGCACACTGGTATTTCTCTGCCAGTGCCGCTAATTTCTTCGTCATATCCCTTGCTTCGTTTGCCCGGTTCATATCCATACCGCCGCCCAAATAGGCTTGTATCGGGTCTAAAATCAGCAGCTTTGCGCCTGTCTTTATCACAGCCTGCTCCAACCGTTCATCTATCATAGAAAGTGATTTTATCTTTTCGTCAATGACCGAGATTTTCTCACAGTCTGCCCCTGCCTGTTCTAACCGGGGCTTTACCGTATCGGCAAGACCGTCCTCCGCACTCTGATAGATGACATTCAAAGGCTCTGTAAAATTCATTCCACTGTCTAAACTTTCTCCCTTAGACAGTTTCGCCGCTATGTTCAGAATAAATGTTGTCTTTCCGTCACCCGGATCGCCTTGAACAATAGTCAGCTTGCCATAGGGGATAAACGGAAACCACAGCCAAGAAACTTCCTGCGACTGTATCTCCGACAATTTAATCAACTGTAATTCGATTTTTGTTTCTTCCATAAATGCCCTCCATTTCTGAAAAATCGTTGCCACTGGAAGAACCCTCTGCTATACTTGTATTGTGAATATTGATAACAGAGGTTTTCCAGTTATCACAGCCCTAACAGTTGCCGCTGTCGGGGCTTTTTTCTTCTCCGTTGGTACTTCCCTGCCACAGATATTTTGCTCCGTCCAATACCCAAAGGATTGCTTTCAACATATCCTCATATGTCGTCTGTAATTCTCTGATTTCTTTGGTAGTGACCTCCGGCTTTTCGCCTTTTATCTGCCCTGCCAGTTCTTCCATACGGTTCTGCATTTCCTGTAATTTTTCCACAATCTGATACACCGTTTCTTTCTTCCCTACCACACATACATGATTGTAAATACAGGAACGAACAAAATAATCTTTCTTTTTCATGCCGCTTGCAAAAATCTTTGCTTCGATTTCTTCCCACTCTCTGGGAGAAATGCGAAAACTGATTGTTGGATATTTGTGTGTGCCACTCATTCTTCTGTACCCTCCTTAAACTCTGCGTTCAACAACTCTGCCATTTGTATCTGTTCTGTCGGGAACATATGGGCGTATCGAAACGTAATATCCACACTTTCATGCCCTACCCTGTTCCCGATTGATACCGCTGAAAATCCCATGCTGATTAACAACGAAACGTGCGAATGCCTTAAATCGTGGATTCTAATGCGCTTTACGCCTGCTTTTCCTGCCCCTCTCGTCATTTCATGGTGCAGGAAACTTTTTGTCAGATGAAAGATACGGTCAGTCGGGAGAAGCCCGTACAGCCTGCCAATATACTCTTTTAATTCCTCACACAAAAAATCCGGCATACTGACGTTGCGCTTGCTTTTCGGTGTCTTTGGGTCTGTTATCACATCTTTTCCCTCTAACCGCTGATAAGATTTTGTTATCCGAATGACCTTGTTATCAAAATCTATATCCTGTGGCGTGAGTGCTAAAAGTTCACCAACACGCAAGCCACACCAGTATAAAATTTGAAATGCTTGATAGGAATATGGCTTGTCTTTTACTGCTTCAATGAATTTCAGATATTCCTCTTTCGTCCAAAAAAGCATTTCCTCTGCTTTCCCTTTTCCAAGCGACCCGGCTTTGACAACAGGATTACTTTTTAATTCGTAAAACCGCACCGCATGATTAAACAATGCGCTCAATTCAGATTGCAGAGTTTTCAGATAAGTCGGCGCATAGGGCTTTCCTTTTTCATCACGATAGGAAATCTGCTCATTCTGCCACTGAATAATATCTTTTGCACGAATGTCACACATTTTCTTATTCTCAAAGTACGGCAACAATTTTGTGCGTAAGATATGCTCCTTTGTCAGCCAAGTATTGTGTTTCAATTTTGGCTTCATATCCCTTGTGTACGCCTGCACAAATTCCCCGAAAGTCATATCTAAATCAGCCGCTTCTTTCATACGGAAATGATGTTCCCACTCCGTAGCTTCTCTTTTAGTCTTAAAACCTCTCTTGACTTTCCGGCAGTTCTTCCCCGTCCAGTCATAATAATGGAACGATACATACCACGTTCCACGCTGTTCATCTTTATATGCCGCCATAATCCGCCCTCCTTAGTTCGCCGCCTGCGCCATGCCGTAGAATTTTTCTTCATAATATTTTCTGCTGACACGTCCGGCGATTGTAATAAAACCCTTTTCTTCCAGTTCCTCATTCATCTGTCGTACTAATTTGTAAGCAAATGGTTTGGAAACACCCAACTCCTGCGCTACCTCCCCGGCAGTTACAAATAGTTCATTCCTCATTCAATATCCTCCTTTTGTTTAGCGTTTTTGTTAAGTTCTGTATTTGAATTATACTTAACATTTCTGTTATTGTCAATAGCCTATTTGTTAAACTTATCTTTTTTATTAAATTTAGCATTTCTGATAAGTTTTTGTTGCTGTATTATCTGAATTATGCTAGAATATATGGAGAATACAGAATTGAGAGGTAAGCTATGGAGTATACGATACGGGAAATACAAAAACAGGAATATCCGTTACTGGATAATTTTCTATATGAAGCAATTTTTGTTCCAGAGGGTATCGAACCTCCAACCAAAAGTATTATTTCATCTCCCGAATTACAGATTTATGTTAAGCATTTCGGGGAATCCAAAGATGATTGGGGATTAGTGGCAGAGGTTGGCGGTAAGATTGTTGGGGCTGTTTGGGTTCGCATTATGAACGATTACGGACATATAGATGATGAAACGCCCTCTTTGGCAATCTCTCTTTATAAAGAATACCGGGGCTTTGGCATTGGAACGGCTATGATGAAAGAAATTCTTGCCCTGCTTAAATCACATGGGTACAGTCGGGTTTCTCTTTCTGTTCAAAAAGCCAATTATGCGGCAAAGATGTATTTAAAGATTGGTTTTGAGATTGTAAAGGAGAACGAGGAAGAATATATTATGGTGTACTACCTATAACAAATTTATAAATAAATTGGAGAAAGGACATTCCATTTATGAGAATCCGACCATATATACCAAGCAAAGATTACGAATATGTATCAAAATGGATTGATGACGAAAGAACTCATGCTTTTTGGTGTGCAAATCTTTTGCCCTACCCCATGACACAAAAATCTTTCCATGATTTATTAGAGAAAAATGCAATGGACTGGACGGACAGTGCTTATGTCGCAACAGAAAACAGCGGACAGGCAGTAGGCTTCTTCTGTTATTCTGTCAATACAGCAGACAATATCGGTTTTCTTAAATTTGTTATTGTTGATAAAACTAAACGTGGAAAAGGTTACGGAAAAGAAATGCTGAATCTAACTCTGCAATACGCTTTTCAGATAAGTGGAGCAAAAGCGGTTCAACTAAATGTTTTCAATGAAAACACATCAGCGAAACAATGTTATGAAAAAATCGGCTTTGTTGAAAGAAAGATTGATAAAGATGTATTTGCATATAAAGACGAGTTGTGGAGCAGATGCAACATGATAATTTCAAAACAATCATTCTAATTTTCAGAAAGGAAACATGACTATGGTATTAGGAGAACGGATAAAGAGAATACGCACGTTCCGGGGCTTGACACAGCGTGAACTAGGCTTGAAATTGGGATATGAGGAACGCAATGCTGATGTTCGTATCGCACAATATGAATCCGGCTATCGTGTTCCCAAAAACAACACTTTAATGGAAATGGCAAAGATACTGAACGTCAATTATATTCACTTTATTGGTGTTACCCCCGGTTGCGCCGAGGATATTATGCTCACATTCCTTTGGCTTGATGAAGACGACCGCAGCACGATCCATTTATTTCAGCTTGTCCGTAATCCCGGCAAATGCAACGCTTCTGATGATAAGTCGGTGCGTTACTATGACAATGATGATTGGCCTGCTCATGCCCCGGTGGGTATGTGGCTAGAGTATGGATTAGTCAATGATTTCATGCGGGAATGGTGTCTGCGGAAAGAACAGTTGAAGAATGGGGAGATTTCCGAAGACGAGTATTTTGAATGGAAAATCAACTGGCCTGCTACGAGTAGTAAAGTCGATTACAATGGAAAAGATGATAAAAAATGCAGTTACCAATGGAAAAGGGGGTGAATATATATGAATTACACGTCTGAAATAGCTATAAGTTATTCCCAAGATTCCAATGAACATGTGGAAATGGTAATTTCATTTGCTAATTTCTTACGAGAGAATGGATACGATTGTTCTATGGATCAATTACTCAAACAAACATCTACATCTATAGATTTTAACGAAATGATGCTTAAGTTTATTCCTAATGCTAAGAAAGTTATTATAGTTCTAACTCCCGAATACAAAAGGAAAGCAGATCTCTTTGAAGGTGGTGTAGGTAAAGAATATAGGTTCATAAACGATGATATAACACAAAATGAAACTAAGTATATTCTTGTCACTTTTACCTCCCTATCCATTATATCAATTGATAAGTTATTACCACATGGATTAAAAGGACGCGAAGTCGTTGATTTGACAATGGATTCTCTTAATAAATATGAACTACTATTTTCAAAATTGTCAGACAAACCCATATATGACTTTTCCCCTGTTAATTCAAATAGAACAACAGTAAACACAAAAAGGATTACACAATTTCAACCAACTGTTTATATTTCAAAACAAAGTATATTTAAAGAGATTCAAAAATATCTAACCGAAAACAAACAATTGCTTATGCAATACGGTCCAGCTTCTTTAATTGCTACCAAAAATCCTTTGTCAGATGCAATAGATATATGGAATACTTATAAACAAAATACTATTATTCCAAATAACCGCAAAATAGTCAATTTGCTAGACAAACATTTTTCTCTGCTTTCAGATTCAGAAAAAGAAATATTTTACAAATTTAAAATTCATGCTGATGCTTTTGAACATAATCAACTGCAAAGGCATGACCATGATGCCGTTCCATTATTCCCAAATGAGTTTGAACAAATGATTTTTAAGGAGGATTTATAAAATGTATATTGATTACTCAAGGTATCCCCGTCCAGAAAGCATTGCCTTTTTTGAAAGAGCAATTTCTAATCATAATGTAACAGACCACTTAGTAAAACTTGATGAATATCTTTATAGAATATATAGATATCAAATGCCCAGTTTTGATATACTTGTTACAAACCATTATACAATCGGTCTTGCAGATTATTACGAAATAATGAACGAATATCCTAACATACAAGGTATTGTGACTATATCAAATTGGAACGGTTATACACATCAAGCTAAAGTTGCTGCACGCAAAAATCATGTTGGTATTTTTATTATGAGAGAATTATTAGGAGCGTTAAATTGGAATGAACCATATAAATATGTTAAAACAGATGATGAAGGAAACGATCTTTTCTACGGAAGAAGCGAATAAAATACTTCATTCCATTTATCTATTTGGTTCTTTTATCAAAACGGCCAGTGCCAATGATATTGATATTCTTATCATATATCATTACTTTGAATGCCTTAATGAAATGAAAGCATTATATAATATAAAAGAGCAAATAGGAAATAGACTCTATGGGACATTCAAAATTCCAATTCATTTTATAACATTATCAACAGATGAATTAGAATGCATATGTATTCCTCAACAAAAATTTATTAAGCTATACTAGATTTTGGGTATCAAAAAGGTATCACGCCTCGCATCAAAAGCCGGAAAGTCCACTGTTTATGCGGATTTCCGGCTTTCTGTTTACTATTCGAACTCAATCGTAGCCGGCGGCTTAGAGGTTGTATCCACCAAAACTCTATTAACCCCCTTCACCTCGTTCACAATCCTGTTTGTCACAACTCCCAGCACATCCCAAGGAAGCTTCGCTGCCTCTGCGGTCATAAAGTCAGAAGTATTCACTGCCCGGAGCACAACCGCATAGTCGTAAGTCCTCTCATCTCCCATTACGCCCACACTGCGCATATTGGTAAGAGCGGCGAAGTACTGCCCCAGTCTTTTATCCAAACCTGCTTTTGCAATTTCTTCCCTGTAGATTGCATCTGCGTCCTGAACTATGCGGACCTTTTCTGCTGTAACCTCACCAATAATCCGGATGCCAAGTCCTGGCCCGGGGAATGGCTGTCTGTAAACCAGATGCTCCGGGATACCAAGCTCCAGTCCCGCCCTGCGGACTTCGTCCTTAAACAATAATCTTAAAGGCTCAATAATTTCTTTAAAATCTACATAGTCCGGGAGGCCGCCCACATTATGGTGGGATTTTATAACTGCGCTCTTTCCCAATCCACTTTCGATCACGTCAGGATAGATCGTTCCCTGTACAAGGAAGTCCACCGCCCCAATTTTCTTTGCCTCTTCTTCAAAAACACGGATAAATTCTTCTCCGATAATTTTACGTTTTTGTTCTGGCTCCACCACACCTGCCAGTTTCGAATAAAATCTCTCTTGTGCGTTCACCCGAATAAAGTTAAGATCATAATGTCCTTCCGGTCCAAAAACAGCTTCTACTTCATCCCCTTCATTTTTGCGTAACAGACCATGATCCACAAAAACACAGGTGAGCTGGCATCCCACTGCTTTTGACAAAAGCACTGCTGCCACAGAGGAATCCACACCGCCGGAAAGTGCGCAGAGAACCTTGCCATCCCCTACCTTTTCCCTGATCTGTGCAATTGTAGTTTCTACAAAGGAGTCCATACGCCAGTCCCCTTTGCAGTGACAAACCTTATATACAAAATTGGAAAGCATCTTCATGCCCTCCTGGGTATGCATTACCTCCGGATGAAACTGAACCGCATATAGCTGCTTTTCCGTATTTTCCATGGCTGCCACCGGGCAGACCGGCGTATGCGCGGTAATTTTAAAACCTTCAGGTGCCTTTTCTATATAATCTGTATGGCTCATCCAACAGATTGTTTTCTCTGATACATCTGAAAATAAAACAGAAGTCCTATCCACTTCTACTTCCGTTTTTCCATATTCGCTGACCGGAGCTGTCTTTACACTGCCATCAAGCAGGTAAGATACAATTTGTGCCCCATAGCAAATACCTAAAACAGGAATGCCCAGTTCAAAAACATCTTTGGAACATTTAGGGGACCCTTTGGCATATACGCTGTTCGGACCACCTGTAAAAATAATTCCTTTGGGGTTCATTTCTTTTAATTTCTCAAGGCTCATATTGTAAGGGTGCACCTCACAATAAACATTACACTCTCTGACTCTTCTGGCAATTAACTGATTATACTGGCCGCCAAAGTCAAGTACAATGACCATTTCCTTATCCATAAATGTGCTCCTATCCGTCGTTTTCCGACACTTGTATACTTAAGATATTTCCTATTATATAAGATAGACAGAAACCTTGTCAAAATATTCTTGGTCGAATCCCACACATTCTTTGCAAAAAAAGCAGCGTTTCTCCACCTGTTACACAGAAACGCTGCTAAGCCTTTTGATTCGCCATATTTTCTAATCAGCCTGTTATATCTGCTGCTCTTGATGTAAATGCTGGTATTTCTCCTTTGTTGCCATTCCTCCCCTGATATGCCTCTCCTGCTTATTTACATCCAACACTTTTCTGGCTTCCTTTGCCAGGGTTGGATTAATCTGCATTAACCTTTCCGTTACGTCCTTATGTACCGTAGATTTCGAAATCCCAAACGCCTTAGCCGTCTGCCTAACTGTAGCATTGTTTTCAATAATATAATTGGCAATATCGATTGCTCTCTCCTCGATATAATCTTTCAAAGGAAATCCCCTCAGAACACTTTTTTACATTGTATGAAATGTTCTAAAGGGTTATGACTGTTTGTTAATTCAGTTGCTCCCAAATTCAGTTATCTGTCCCCACATAAATTTGCTTCTATTTTAATTGCAGCCGATTTTCCAAGTCAATAACCCTGATAATGGATATGACTGCATCCTCTTTCTGAATCCAATTTTTTCATCAGATCACATGAGTCGTTTCAATACCGGAATTTTCTTTATTACAAATACAAATATCACTCCCAACAGGAATGTCAATAATGTATACATAAAGAAACGATCATACATAATGGAAGGGTAGCTGTCAGACCATACTTTAATGCACTTTTTCCATGAGAATGACAAGGTGAATTATCAATCCAATACCCTAACAAGGGATAAAGAAAAACCGATGGCATGAGAAATACACTATTATTGATAAAGCAACCGGAAAAATACCCCAGCATAGTAAGTATGCTGCTTATACAGCTAAGACCAAGTAAATACCTGTAGTCCTGCTCTCTCATCCCGGAAACTGCTTTCCGCAGCAGCGGAAGCAGGAGCAGAAATCCCAGATACAGATACAAATACCAATAGGTTTCCAATCTGGGATTACTGTAAATATCGCTCCACCAGCCGCTGACGGACAGCTCTGCCTTTCCCGTCCTGACATAACGGAAATACTGTAAAATTCCCCAAAACAGAACAATTCCCACATATCTTCCAATTCTTCTGGAAAACAGATGCCTGTAGTCCTCTGTCTTTCCAAGCAGTGTTGCTCCTGAGATCATTAGAAAAACAGGCACTGCTGTTTTACAGACCGGTATCATTAAGACTGACATATAATAGGAGCAGGTATCGGATGTATACTGATATAACGTAAATCCCAACTCCCTTGTATGATTATAAATAACTGTCATTTAAGGCTTCCGCTTCATTGCCATCAACGCCAAACGCCTGATAGATTATTTCTTCGTTGATGTTATCCAGATCAATGTTCATTAAAATATCACCTCCACATAGGAAAGTTTAGCAATGCATATCTCCTTAAATACCTAAACTATTCATCCATTTTTCCACATCTTCTGCCGTCTTTTCTCCCCATTCCTCCATTTTCTTCTCATATTTTTGTGTCAGTTCATTAATTCTTTCTTCCAACTCTTCCGGGTATTTTTCCGCCATTATATTTCCCATAAAAGCATTAATAAAATCGTCACTGATATTGACCTGCCACCGCCCCTCTATCTGATATACATCTACGGTAACTTCCATCCTGCAAACCTGTTCGCTGCTGACGTCATCCATAAGATTGATCAAATCTTCTTTTCCATTTGCCAGATCTAACATATCCCTGATCAATTGTCCTATGCCGCTTCCCCCGCTCTCCAGCATATTTTCCAGAATAAGAATTTCATATTCTCCCATTACCTTCTGCATATCAATATTGGAAATCTCCATATCTATTTCTGCTTTTTCACCGTTCTGCCGGACATCCTTTATCTCCCATGTCATATGCTCCACAATTTTTTCTGCAAACTTATAATTTGCTTCATACCATTTTCTTCCCTTAAAACCTGGCTGCTGCAACTCGCTGAATACTTTGTATTCTCTTCTTGTCACAACTCCAATCCAGTTACGTTCGGCGCCCACATAATTGTCAGTGTATTCATTGAATTTCTCCAGGTCCAGTTCCTTTAAGCTTTCCATTGTCTGGCAGAGGACTTGCTCCGGAGTTTCCCTTTCCCCCTCCTTTTCCTGAAAACCGCAGCCCGACAGCACCAGAACACTTAACAGCAATATCATCCATATTTTATTTCTTATTTTTTCTCCCATAACTCTTTCCTGCCCTTCATTTTTGTTTTCCCTGCCGCAAAATACTGACGCCATGTCTCAACATTTTTGCAATGTATCCTTTTCACGCTTATTATATTTAGCCAAACTTGCTGCTGCAATAGCTCCACCACGAATCGACGGTCAGAAAGCAAAAAAAGACGCTGCCGCGCCTTTTTAACTGTCAAAATAATCATATAACTATGCCAATGCTGGCTCCTTTAAGGGAATCATTGCTGAGAAATAAAACCATCCGTCCTCACACTTTATAATACTTGTTCCGTTATTTTTTCTAATCACGGAATCTATATTCATAAGACCAATTCCATGATGAAATGTATCTTTTTTACTGCTGAGAACTCTTTTGCCCTTTATTTCCACCTTTTCCTTTACCGGATTTCGGCAGGATAAAATTAGCTGGCCGCTTTCCAGCATCATCTTAAACTGTATAGCTCTGCCGCTGCCTTGCTTTTCACATGCCTCAATTGCATTATCCAGCAGATTTGCCAGTAAAGTTACAATCTCCTCCTCGCTCATTGTAAACCCGGACAGATCATTAACTGCAATTGTCATCACAATATCTTTTTCACATGCTTCCTGATATTTCTGATTCAGTACCACATTTACCACTGCATGATTCGTATTCACATAATCTGCATTTTTCTTAAGGCTTCCTGTCAGCTTTGAAATATAAGATAATGTTTCCTCCCTCTGGCCGCTGCTGATCATCCCTGAAATGCAGTTTAGCTGGTTCTTATAATCATGCATCTGCTGCCTTTGCTTCTCATAACTTTTCTGCATATTCCGGTAGCTTTCCATCTGGTTTTGCACATGGGCATGAATCAGCCGCAGTTTCTGCATCTCTGCTTCTTTTTTCATCATATCACCCACATACCAAAATACACATAAATTAATCAGGGCAAGTCCTGAAATTGCTGCCAGCTTGGCATATCTGTCCTCGATGCTCCCCTCCCAGTCCATCATACTGATAGCCATAATTACCACCATTCCAAGTAATGGAAAAAAAGAGATTTTTTCCCAGCTTCTACCCTTTTCCAATTCACTGCCTCTATCTTGAAATCTTCCATGTAAAAAAAACATAACAAAAAAGATAAAACAGACTGAAATGAATTCCGAAATATTCTGCAGCTTTATCTGCTCTAAAACCGGAAATGCATAAGCCAAAGACACAATCAGCATCACCACAATCCAGTAAATAACGCAAAATAATACAGATAAAATTAAATTTTTCCATACCTTATTTTGAAAACAAATCTGTGCTGTAATGAAAATCACTAAAATAAAACGCACAGGCTGAAAAATATATGGAGGAATTCTTGAAAAAGATATTAGAATAAATCCGGTCATGCATATTAATACAGGAAGTCTCTCCATCCATTCGCAGTGCCATTTCCGCTGATTGGCAAAGATTTCAAAAAACAATTTGCAGCTTACTCCCATCATAAAGGCACACACAACAGCTTTTACAATATTCCCCATCACACTGCTCCTTTAAAAGCCACAAATTCTTCTTTTACTGCCTGATACTTAAGGCGCGGAACCGACAGTTCTTCCCCATTATCCAGATATGCTGTATAATTGCTTATTCTGCAAATATGCTTCATATTAACCAGGTAGCTTTTATGAATGCGGAGAAATCCATAACCGGAAAGCCTTTCTTCTATCACGTCCAGTTTCTCATAAATATGATAATTTTCCATTTTTTCATCCAGATAAAAAAAGACTGCTTTATGTCTTTGGCTTTCCACATAGAAAATATTGTCTGTATACAACCATTTTTCACCTTCCAAAAACGAAAAATTTATTCGGGAAAGCTGCATTTTCTTTAAAATAGTATCCATGCATTCATCCAGTGCCGAATCTAACGTATCTTTCATAATATACCGCACTGCATCCACCTTATAGCCCTCTAAGGCATATTGAATAAAAGCTGTAATCAGAACAATATAAGTATGTGAATGAACGGAACGCATCTGCAGTGCCGTCCTTATTCCATCCATCCTGCTCATATTAATATCCATAAATACAATATCAAACTTTACCTTATTTTCGTTTTCCTGTAAGAACTCTTCTCCTGATGAAAACAACTGAATCGTATAATTTATTTTGTATCCTGAAAGGTAATTTTCCAGAAGCTTTTGTACCTTTTCCCTGTAAAATTTTTCATCATCACAGACAGCAATCAACATCTTGTTTTTCCTCTATTGACAATTATTAATCCCATGTTATACTAAGTAGGTGCTCTTTTTGCACCGAGTGTTCGAGACCTTCCACTCGCCCAAAAAAACTAAAGGAGAAAAATATGAAAAATCAAAAAAATCCAACTCTGGTATATGCCAGGCCGGATTCCGGCTACGTATTACCTCTAATCCAGGCAGCAATGATTGCTGCAATCTACGTTGTTCTCACCTTTATCGCCAACGCATTTGGCCTTGCCAATTATGCCATACAGGTGAGATTTTCAGAGGCATTGACCATTTTGCCTTATTTTACCCCCGCTGCCATCCCAGGCCTTGTTATTGGATGTTTCTTATCCAATATTTTGACCGGATGCGCATTACCGGATATTATTTTCGGTACTTTTGCAACTTTTGTGGGTGCGGTGCTAACCTATAAGGTGCGCAAATTCAAGTGGCTGGCTCCGGTTCCTCCTATTGTTGCAAATGCAGTCATCGTTCCTTTCGTTTTATTGTATGCTTATGGCATCAGGCCTCTTTGGTTATCCTTTATCACTGTTACGATAGGTGAAATTATATCCTGTGGTCTGCTTGGAATGATTCTGCTGTTTTCTTTGGAAAAATATCGCGGCCGCCTGTTTGCTCCCAAGATACCTTTATAAAATTCCGGCTTATAATAGCAAATATTGGCTTATTTCGTGTTCCGGCTTATTGCGGGGCTGGCATGCCAGCCCCTGATTTTTATTCCGATAATTTCACATTTCCGCTGTTTGCTTCCAGTGAAATGCTTATATCCGGTTCACTCCCCACATCTCCCTGTGCATTATTTCCCTTCTTATTATAAGATAACACTTCATCAAAATCTGTGTGTATATTTCCGCTTCCGGTCTGAATTTCTAAATGAAACTGTAAATTCTTTGGCACTGCCAGCTTAATATTGCCGCTGCCGGTCTGCATCCTGATATCACTATCCACCTGGGATGCCTCCACTTTTAAATTACCGCTTTTGGCTGTAATTTTTCCGCCACCGGCAAACTCCGTCAGAGTAATGTTTCCGCTTCCTGCGCTTGCACTCACATTTCCACTCAAAGAATCACCGGAAATATTACCGCTCCCGGTTTGAATACTGATATCCCCTTTCAGATCAGCAAGATTTATATTACCGCTGCCTGCCTGAAGTGAAATTTCTTTTACAGACATATCCTTCCATCTAATATTTCCACTTCCGGATGTAACCGTAATATCCCCATCTTCTTTAACTCCTCCATGCTCACCTGTAATATTTCCACTGCCGCTTTGAATGGACAGTTCTGAAAGTACATTGTGGGGAATATACACCTCAACTTTCTCTCCACCTATTCCAAAACTAAAAAATACTATTGTACGTACATTGCCTCCTGTCACTGTCACCTGATTATTTTCTTCATAAGTAACTGAAGCCATATTCTCCGGACGGTCATTATACAAAAACTCTTTTATGGTGATCTTATCATCAGAAGTGGAATAAACAACAATATTTCTACTTCCATAATCCAGCTTAAGGCTGCTTACCTCTGAAGTTGAAAGCTCAATTGTATTACGCAGTTCCGCCTTTTTACCAAAAGAAAAGTCAAATATCTGATACGTGTACCCTTCCTGTACTGCTTTTGCTGCACTTAAAATACAAATCACTCCAATCATTGCAAAAATAGCAAAAGCCGCTATCATGATGCCGAACTTATTTTTCATCTGCTTCACCCGGCCTTTCAAAATTTTCCGGATGGAAATCCCCATCTTCGGACCAGTTTCCTTTATTCTGTCTCTCTTTGCGCTCTTTCACAGCATAAATATAGGATACAATTGAATAATAAAGAGGGATTGTCAAAAACACCACCCATCCGGGATGCCATGCAAAACAGAAAAAGCCCAGCATAAGATAAATCAGCGTTGCCAGCACAGGATAAGCAAAACGGTGGGCATTTTTCTTTTCAATAGCATCTAAAAGTGAATACCAGATCGGTACCAGAAGAAATAAAAGCCAGCCAGGATGCCATGCATTCCAAACACAGCCAATGACAAAGTATGCAATTGTAATTACCAGAATCATAGGGAAATGTGCATGATGAGAGAACCACGTTTTATCATATTTCTCTCCATTTACGTATACACCCTTTTTGTCAATATGTACATTTTCTCCCTTATTTTTGTCGTCTACATGGATGCCGTCCCAGCCCACATGAACCTCTTCATCCTTATTTTTGACATGAATTCCGTGAAAACCAACGTGTACATATTCCTCATTTTCATTTTCAGAACCGCTCTCACCTTCTGATACCTGCACCCAGTCAGATTCCTTTTCATCTTCCTCCATCCTGGGTATTTCATCCTCTGTTCTTAACAATTCGTCCAGTGAAACATGATAAAGACGTGCCAGTAAAATCAGATTATCCGTATCAGGCGATGCTTCCGCCCTTTCCCACTTGCTCACTGCCTGTCTGCTTATTCCTAACTTTTCCGCTAAAGCTTCCTGAGACAGATTATTACTTTTCCTTAAATTAACAAGTCGATTTGCAATTTCAATATTCATATGTAATCATGCCTTTCCCGCATGAGCCTTCCCTATACAGGTCAGGCTCAAAGCTGTGTATTTATGAATAAATTATATTTTTCCTGTTCTGGTTGCGCCACCAACTCTGGTTTGAGTACCAGCAACTATTGGTTGCAAATCGCTAAAATACGCTGTTTTCCTACTTATTATTTCTAACATAAGTGATAAAGGAATTACCATTTGCCTCGAACCATTCTTTGGAATCATTCATTCCCACTTTATAGACAGTTCCTGTTTCCGGATTCATAACAACTGTATTTTTTTCATTAAAACCAATCAATAATACTGCGCTTCCATCTTTCATAGTCACTAAAACCGGAATATCCTGATTAACATAATACAGCATGGCATCCATTGAACACCCTGTCAAATCAAGTACCTGCACTTCGGTCAGACTTTCCCTTAATATGGAAAGCGCGCTGCTGCCCCTCTCCAGCATATATTTGGAATTTCTTACAACTCCTTCAAATTCCATCATAATATCCAGGCATACAGCCATAGAACTTTTATCATCTGTAGCCATTTCTCCCTGAATTTTCATAATCTGATTTCTCAGGCTGCGGTTCCCCTTCATCCATACATAATAACCATCTTCATTGACAACTGTTCCCGAAATCTTATCTGCCAGAGCAACCGCATGGGCTTCATTAGTGTAAATGGCTTCTACTCCCCTTTGTCCGTATACATAATATCTTCTAACCAAATCAACATCAGATGCAAAGGTAATGTTCCTTGCCCCTTCAAACAACACCTCTTTAGGTGTAAGATACATCATCGTTGCAGTATCTATCTGACCTTTTAAGGCAATCTGCGTCAACTTTTCAAAGTTTTCAGTGGCGGCCACATCAATGGTGTTTTTCTTATCCACTTCAGTTTCCGAATTCATAATCTGGTCATCCCTGATCGGTACATAAGCTCCTTCCCCATCTTTTTCCACTCTGGACAAAATAATCTGGTTGCTTTGCACCTCTCCATCCACCACATAAACATTGTCCTGCTGATAAGTCATGAGTATGCCTTCTGCCTCATTTTCTATTTTCACACAATACATAGGGAAAATAGTATTTCCGGCAGTATCCATTACAATATCGCTTTTTCTGGCAATTCCATAAATCAAATCCTCACCCATAAACCCAATAGGCGCAAGCACCTCATTCATTCCAACTTTAATGCTTTTCTTACTTCCCGAGGTCAGATTCATCAAAACCAGTTCATTTCCCTGATACAGGCTCCCCCCCTGCTGCCATACAGCCATCTTATTACTGTCAGATACCTTGTAGCTTCCTTCCACAAGATCCTCCACTACAACGTCATAGGTTCTGTCAGAAACATTGATCTGATAAATTTTATCTTCCCATTTTAAAAATAATAATCCATTTCTATTAATGCAGGAAAGCTGTTCTACTTCCTTAATCAAAATTGACTGAGATTTATTGGTGGAAATATAAACCATTTCCTCCACGGTATTTACGGTGCTGTCATAATAATAAACTGAAATTCCTACCTGTCCTTCATGGCGCCCCCTGTTCATATATCCATAAACCAGAAAGGTAACATTGCCTCCTTCATCTGCATTTAATATGGTAATCCTGTTTCCATCATATAGAGTTCTTGCATCCTGATTCTCTGCATTATAAAAGCCAAACAAAAGCGCCATTTTGTTATCCACCACATTATAGCTGTAAAGACGGTTCCCTACGGTAAATGCAAAAACATTTCCTCCATCACTTTCAAGAAGCTGCACATCCTCACTGATAATACCCAGCATAATTTTATTGTTGGTATACACGTCTTCCGCCGCGTTGAAAATCTGATCCATAGTTCTTTCATAATCAAGAAGATACATTCTCTCTTCCGTATGGCGCACGCGAAAATATTCTTTTACTCTATAATAAGTTTTATCCTTTCCATCAGGAGTCGACACATAATAATCTAAAATAAAGCTTCCTGTCTGTGGTGCAAGTTCTTTAATGGTTATATTGGCACGTGTCTCTCTTGTAATATCAAGATTTCCCCAGGTAATCTGATTAAAGCTGCTGTGTATCGTAACCTTTGCATAAGTGGTATTATCCCCCTCCTCGTTTGACTCCAAATACTTGGTCAGATCTCTGGCGGCTTCCTTATCAAAGGTTTTATTGGAAAAGTCATTTACATATTCCAATTTGTCAACGGAAAAATATTTTTCCGTGCTTACGATCCTTGTATAATATCTGATTTCTTTGCCATTACCAAGAGTAAGCAGAATTACCAGAGCATACTCCTGGTCACTTTCAATCAGGTCTTTTGGTGCAAAGGTCACTTTAATCTTATCTTCATCCTGTTCAAATTCCTCAATCACCGTATTTTCAATGAGACGGCTTCCCTCAAGACTTCTGACCTCAAATGCAATCTGACTGATTTGTTCCCCATAAGGATTAATTTCCAGGGATACCTTCCGTCCTGATGCCAAAGGAGTGATGCTTTCCCTCATTTGGCTTAAATCCATTGCAGTTTCATAACCATGCATTTCATTAATACGGTACCCGCCATAATTTACCCACATCACCGGAAAAGAGGCTTTGCCCATTTCCATAGTCATGTCAGTATTTCCCTTATTCATAATACCGCTGGTAATAAACAAAGCTGCAAAAAAAACAATTACAACTATGCTTCCTTTAATTATCACTTTTTTCATTCAGTTAACCCATTCACATGCATATTTAAAATCCATGCACATGTTATTTTCAATCTTATATTTTATGATTTAAAAGTTTCTGTAAAGTGGTTTCCACATGCAGCGCTTTGCACATTAAAGCAGTCTGCATTTCCTTATCTTCCCCTCCGCTTAAGGGCATATTCCCCTGCCTCTTAAGGGAAGGAACCATCCCCATTTTCTCACGCTTCACAGCCCTTATCAGTATATTCTTAGGTGTATGTTCCATATCAATAAATTCTAAAATCTGTGTATCATAGCCACATTCTTCTAACAGCGCAGCCCTTATCCCATCAGTTATTAAGGCGGAAATCCGTTCCTTTATCAGTCCATATCTTAAAACCGGCGCCAGCATTTCATTTTCAATCTGCCTGTTCACCTCATGCTGGCAGCAAGGCACCGCAAAAATAACTTTTGCATTCCATTTTACTGCTTTTTCAATTGCATAGTCCGTTGCAGTATCACATGCGTGCAAAGTAACCACCATATCTACCTGTCCTGTACCTGTAAACGTACTGATATCCCCTTTATAAAAATGAAGGTCATGATATTTATAGCTTTCCGCCAGAAGATTACACTTATGAATCACCTCTTCCTTTAAATCAAGTCCGGTGATCTGTACATTCAGTTTCTTAAGTTCATGCAGATAATAATATAATGCAAAAGTCAGATAAGACTTGCCGCACCCAAAATCAATGATACGGATTATCTCTCTGGTATCTAGTGTAGGCAAAATATCCTCAACAAATTCCAGATACCGGTTAATCTGTTTAAATTTGTCATAGCGGGCGCGTATAATCTGTCCTTCCTTTGTCTGTACTCCCAAATCAACCAGAAACGGAACGGGAGTCCCTTCCTTCAACAAATATTTTTTTGTCCTGTTATGGGACATATCAGGTTTCTCTGCCGGAGTTTCCCCTTTATTTTCCTGATGCTTTATTGTAATTTTTCCTTTTTTGCTCACAAGCACAATCAGCCTGCCATCCATACTCTCTGCTTCTAACTGCTTAAATTTATTTTCCATTTGCAGTAAAATTTCTGTAAGAGCTTCTTCTTTCTCATAATTTTCATGGAACACCTGGTTTCCCTTCCAGGTAGTCTCCTGAAAACATAACTGATCCTTTACCATTACCGGACGTATCTTTATTTTAAATGCACCTTCTTTTTGACGCGGATTGCTTATAATGATCTGATACAGCCTGTCCGACAAAAATCGGGTAAGTTTTTCTTCTAGTTCTTTCAAAGTTATTTCTCCATGTTAACATAATTTGTAATATAAATACAGTGTATGCAGCATTTGTCAGCAATAAACAATTTCCCAGGACAGCAGTTCAGCCCTCATCACCCCGTAACTGAACTGCTGTCCTTCATGTTCAAATTGCACAAACACTTCTGCATAGCTGGCCATCACCTATATTTTACTTACTTACCTGTAAAACCACAACTAAAACTTTTTATAGAATTTTTTCTATTAGAATTTATTCTATTAGAATCTGAGAATTCCTCTTCTGGTATTATGCCTTCTTTTATAAATTTCATAGCAGAGCAGTATCTGTACCATGTCTCCCATCCATTCCCATTTTTCCGCAGAAGAATTCTGTTCTGAATTTTCTTTTTCTTCCTCGCGCCTGATTCGGTCCAATATGTCTTTTGACAGCTTGTATATCTGCCACTTATCCGGATATTCATCATAAATCATGCTGCCCTCATAGTCTAACTTATCCAAAATATTACAGATCAGTTTTTGATACCGCTTTGCCTCTGCCGGATACATCTGCTGAAGATACTCCAAGTCCCGGATAATAGTATCCTCTTCTTCATAATACATGGGAAGTGGATAAGTCATATAAAAAGGCAATATTTTATGCTCATACATATGGATGACTTCCTTTAAGTCTTTACAGTTATCATATGCGTCTTTTATTTTTCCTGTTACTTCACACTTTTTTACTATCTGCCTTTCAAATTATAAATAAAGATGTATAATAGAATCACAGTCCGTAAGATTTCCATTATCAACGAAATCAGGCTGTTTTTATCATTTATTTATGTCAGGAGGAATGAAAAATGGGACTATTTTCAAAAAAGCCAAAAGAATTGGAATATGATGCAGTGGAATGCCAAAACAAAAAGGTTCGTATGCGTCAGATATTTAATGAAGCTGTAGCAGATGGAGACAGTTACAAAATTCTTCATGCCACAGAAACCACTACTAAATTTGAGCATGGATTTGTATTTGACACTAATACCACTACCTTCTATCACTATATTCTGGGATACCGTCAAAGTGACCATAAAATCGTTCTGGTGCAAATCGACAGAGATTTAACTCAGCACAGTGAAGAAATCCAGATTGACATGAGTGCAGTTGTTGAAGCACACTACACTCCCAAATATTATCAGGCATGCCTCCAATATAAAAAAGGGTACCCTCAGTATGCCGAAATCTTAAATATCGGAGATACCGGAAGCAAAACAGTTGCCGGAATTCCAAATATGGTTCAGAAAGAGGAACGTGAAGCCTTTCTTGATTACTTAGAAATCCTTCGCAGTCGTCTTGAACAGCAGGGAAACAAACAGGAAAAATGGAAACGTTGAATTTTAGTTGATACATAAGGCCCGGGGAACACTCCCGGGCCTTACAATATCCTATCTGAAAATTACTATTAAAATGCGGCATTCGTTGTTTTATATCCTTCCGCCGCTTGTTTCAGCGGCTGCCTTACTTGATTACATGAATACGCGCAAGTGCTCTCTGCAATGCAGTCTCCGCTCTCATCACATCCGTTTCAGGTGTTTTGCTGTGAATTCTTTCTTCTGCACGGTCTCTGGCTGCTTTTGCACGATCTAAATCAATTTCTTCAGGCCATTCAACAATTTCTGCCAAAATCACTACTTCCTCCTGCAAAATCTCTGCAAATCCTGCGTGGAGTGCTGCTTCCTTCGTTTCTTCTGCCTCGGTGATCGTCAAAATACCAGGGCTTACAATAACGGTAGTGGGCACATGCTTTTTATAAATGCCGATTTCGCCTTCAGTGGTGTTAAACTCCACCATAGAAACTTCGCCTTCATAAAACACACGCTCAGGAGTAATGATTTTTAATTTAAATAAATTATTATCTGCCATCTGCCGCCTCCCGTCACTATTTCACGCGGGCAAGTACATCATCAATACTTCCTGCATTTAAGAAATAGCTTTCAGGTATATCGTCATGCTTGCCTTCCAGAATTTCCTTAAATCCGCGGATAGTTTCATTAATCGGCACATACTTGCCTTCATACCCTGTAAACTGCTCTGCTACGAAGAAAGGCTGAGACAGGAATCTTTGTACCTTTCTAGCACGGGAAACCACCAGCTTATCGCTGTCTGACAATTCATCCATACCAAGAATTGCTATAATATCCTGCAATTCCTTATATTTCTGAAGAATTTCCTGTACACCTCTGGCTACTTCATAATGCTCTTCACCAACAATTCTTGGATCCAGAATTCGTGAAGTGGATTCCAGCGGATCCACCGCAGGATAAATACCAAGCTCTACAATAGATCTGGAAAGAACCGTAGTTGCATCCAAATGGGCAAATGTAGTTGCAGGCGCGGGATCCGTAAGGTCATCCGCAGGCACATATACAGCTTGTACGGAAGTAATGGAACCATTCTTTGTAGAAGTAATTCTCTCCTGCAGCGCGCCCATTTCTGTCTGCAGCGTAGGCTGATAGCCTACCGCAGAAGGCATACGTCCAAGCAGCGCGGAAACCTCCGAACCTGCCTGTGTAAAACGGAAAATATTATCAATGAAAAGCAGCACGTCCTTGCCGCCCTTATCACGAAAATACTCTGCCATAGTAAGTCCTGAAAGACCTACTCTCATTCTTGCTCCGGGGGGCTCATTCATCTGGCCAAATACCATTGTGGTCTTATCGATAACGCCAGACTCCTTCATTTCGTAGTAAAGATCATTTCCTTCTCTGGTTCTCTCACCAACACCGGTAAATACTGAATATCCGCCATGCTCCGTAGCAATATTACGAATCAGCTCCTGAATCAAAACGGTCTTGCCAACACCGGCGCCGCCAAACAAACCGATCTTTCCACCTTTTTGATAAGGACATAGAAGATCTACGACCTTAATTCCTGTTTCCAGAAGCTCCTGTTGCGTTGACTGTTCTACAAACTCAGGTGCAGGTCTGTGGATAGGCTCTAAGCTTACCCCTTCTGGTGCAGGCTTATTGTCGATGGGCTGGCCTAAAACGTTGAACATACGTCCAAGGGTGTTTTCACCAACCGGAACACTGATAGGAGCACCCGTAGCAATTGCTTCCATGCCTCTTACCAATCCGTCAGTAGGCCCCATAGCAATACATCTTACTGTATCGTCACCTAAATGCTGTGCTACCTCAACAATAAGCTCTCCTCCTTCATTTAAAGGAATTTTGATTGCTTCGTTTATTTCCGGTAGTCTTTCACTGCTAAATTTAATATCCAGAACGGCACTGATAATTTGTGTAATTTTTCCCGAGCTAACTTCCTTGCCCGTATTCATATCTGCCATTTTTCCTCCATTCTGCCTGGCGGTAAACCGCCAGGTCACATTTCTTTCATTTCTGCACCACTATAAAAATAACCGGGCTTACGAGATTGCATTTGCTCCTGCAATAATCTCTGTCAATTCCTGTGTAATGGAACCCTGACGTGCTCTATTATACAGCAGTGTCAAATTATCTATCATTTCTTCCGCATTGCTGGTAGCTGAATCCATTGCCTGCATTCTGGCTCCGTTTTCACTGGCTACCGCTTCGATCATACCACCATAGATCAGGCTGGTTATATACTTAGGTATGAGCAGATTTAAAGCTTCCTCATCTTCGGGTTCAAAATTCATAGGTACTTTGTCTTCTGCCTGTGCACCATCTTCACTACCCTGCATCTCTCCTTCATCAATCTGGACAGGAAGCAGCTTTAAAAGGGTGGGTACATGCACAACTGTATTTTTAAATGCAGTATAGGCAAGATAAATTTCACTGATTTCTCCCCTCTCGAAAGCTCCCAGCACATCCTTGCTGATCACCATAGCATCTGCATAAGCAGGCTCTTCAATCACATCCGAATAATCTGCTTTGATTTCATACTGCCTTTGCAGGGCTTCCCTTCCTTTGCCGCCGATTGCGTAGATTGCCAGATCCTCACCTGCCAGCTCTCCTCTTGTGATTAACTTGATCACATTGGAGTTATAGCCGCCTGCCAGTCCTCTGTTTGAGGTAATCACAATCACAGCCTTTTTACCTGCATTTCCTTCTCTCAAATACTTATGATCCAGATTTTTCGTTTTTTGCAGGATGGAAAGAACCGTATCATACATGCAGCGGAAATAGCTGCCCGATTTCTCAGCATTCTGTTTCGCTCTCTGCAGCTTAACAGTGGAGACAAGCTTCATGGCCTTGGTAATCTGCTGGGTGCTTTGTATACTGCCCTTACGCCTTTTTATATCACGCATTGAAGCCATAATATCACCTTATCCTTATCTTATTTTAAAAATGCTGCTTTGAACTCTGCAATGGCTTTCTTTAAAGTTTCTTCCGTTCCTTCAGAAATCACCTTTTCCTCTGCAATGGATCTGGGCACTTCAGGATATCTGGTGTCAAGGAATTCAAAGAATTCTTCCTCAAACCTTGTAATTTCATCTGTAGGAACATCAAGCAGGTACTTATTGGTAGCCGCATAAATAATGATAACCTGATATTGTACTGGCATAGGTTTATATTGAGGCTGCTTTAATATTTCTTTGATTCTCTCACCCTGTGCCAGCTTTTCTCTGGTATCCTCATCCAGTTCAGAACCGAACTGTGAAAAAGCTGCCAGCTCTCTGTACTGGGCCAGTTCCACACGAATAGGCGCTGCGATTTTCTTCATTGCCTTGATCTGTGCCGCTCCTCCTACACGGGATACGGATAAACCTGCATTTACAGCTGGACGGAATCCTGAGTTAAACATTTCTGTTTCCAGATAAATCTGGCCGTCTGTAATAGAAATAACATTTGTGGGAATATAAGCAGATACATCGCCTGCCTGGGTTTCAATAATAGGAAGCGCTGTCAGGGAGCCTCCTCCAAATTCATCACTCATTCTCGCTGCACGCTCAAGAAGTCTTGAATGCAGATAAAAGACATCTCCGGGATATGCCTCACGTCCTGGCGGTCTTTTCAAAAGCAGGGAGAGGGTACGGTATGCTGCTGCATGTTTACTTAAATCATCATAAACAACCAGTACATCTTCTCCGTTTTCCATCCACTCTTCACCAATTGCACAGCCTGAATATGGTGCAATATACTGCAGCGGTGCAAGCTCACTTGCTGTAGCAGCCACAACTGTGGTATAGGACATTGCTCCAAATTCCTCTAATGTATTAACAATGGAAGCAACAGTGGATGCCTTTTGTCCAATGGCAACGTAAATACATTTTACGCCCTGTCCCTTCTGATTAATAATCGTATCAATTGCAATTGCTGTTTTTCCTGTCTGTCTGTCACCGATAATAAGCTCACGCTGTCCTCTTCCGATGGGTACCATAGAGTCAATGGCCTTGATACCTGTCTGCAAAGGAGTATCTACAGATTTTCTGGTAATAACACCTGATGCAACTCTCTCAATTTTACGATATTTATCTGTCTGTATAGGGCCTTTTCCATCAATTGGCTGGCCAAGAGCATTTACCACACGTCCTGACATGGCATCGCCTACAGGAACCTCAACAACACGTCCGGTGGTTTTAACCGTATCGCCTTCGTTGATATTTTTCTGGCTTCCAAGAAGTACCGCACCTACATTATCCTCTTCTAAGTTCAGCACCATTCCATATACTTCTCCGGGAAATTCCAGAAGTTCCCCCTGCATTGCGTTTTCCAGACCATGTACACGTGCAATACCGTCAGCAACCTGAATAACAGTACCAACATCTGAAACTTCAAGCTCGCAGGCGTATCTTTTTATCTGCTCTTTGATAACAGAACTGATCTCTTCCGGTCTTAAATTCATGGTTCTTACGCACCTTTCTTTATTTTATTACTTTTATACTTGTACTTTAAGCAGTTCTCTTTGTAACTCGAACAGCTTATTTCTGACACTGCTGTCAACCACCCGGTCTCCGATCCTAAGAACCATTCCTCCGATCAGATCCCCATCTACCTGATAATGCATTTCCATTTTTTTAAAAGATGTAGTGGCAAGCAGCCTGGTTTCTATCTCTTTCTTTTTCACTTCACTCAAATCGATTGCTGTAGTCACATAGGCAACACCGATTCCCTTAAGCTTTTTCACTTCATCCACAAAATAATCCAGTATGCCGTCAATATCGCCATACCTGTCTTTGGTGATAATCAAGTGTAAAAAACCAAGCAGTTCTGCTGAAATACGTCCTTTAAAAACCTCTTCCAATACCTTAAGTTTATCTTCTTTAAGGATTTTAGGATGATTCATAAGCTTTCCAAAGTCCGGATTTTTAAAAAGCAGTTCTTTTAACTGAGTGATCTCGCCTAAGAATTCATCTTCTTTGCCTTCTTCTACGGCCAATTCAAACAAAGCTTCTCCATATGTGGTTCCAACTAGCTTTGCCATGTGCTCTCACCTATTTCCTTTAATGTTTCATTTATCAGGCTTTCCTGTATGGTTGTATCGATAGATGCCTTTACCACTTTACCGGCCATCATAGATGCAATCACTACCATTTCACGCTTCACATCATCAGCCGCTTTCTGTTTTTCAAGTTCAGCTTCAGTTCTGGCTCTTTCAACGATTCTGGCTGCTTCTTCCTTTGCTTCAGCCACAATCTTGTTTTCATTTTCCAGTGCGCGCTTTCTGGCATCACTTAAGATTTCTTCTGCTTCCTTATTGATGCTCCTTAGCTTTTCCTCATACTGCACCCGAAGAGCGGCTGCTTCTTCTTTATCGCTTTGTGCACTGTCAAGCTCATCCTTGATCTTGGCCTGTCTTTTTGCCAGCATCTCTCTCACCGGATTAAATAAGAAATAAGATGCCACTAAAAAAAGTACAAAAACCGCAATGATCATAAGCGTTGCATCTGCCAAAAGCTGCAGGTCAAGGTCAAACAATCTGGGTTCCATCCGTAAACCTCCTTTCTCAATATTTCTATCTTCGGCATATTCACCGGAAGAATGACTCTCTGGAGTCATTCTTCTCGAACAAGCTGAAGTTTTTCTTAGGCGGCGTCTTTTGACGCCTTAGAAAAACTCTTGTTCGTGAGTAAGTTTTAGATTTTCTCAGGCGGCGTTTTTTGACGCCCTGGAAAATCTCTTACTCATTTTATTGGGCAGCTCCCATCAAAGGTCTTACGAATAACAGCAAAATAGCCACAAGCAGACCATAAAGACCGGTAGTCTCTGCAACCGCCTGACCAAGTAACATGGTGGAAGTAATATCAGATTTTGCGCCGGGGTTTCTTCCTACTGCTGCTGCTGCGTGTCCTGCTGCGATACCCTGTCCTACACCAGGTCCGATACCGGCAATAACCGCCAGACCTGCACCAATTGCTGAACAACCTAAAATAAAGTTACCATTAAAATCCATTTTTGTTTCCTCCTTATGCTTTTTGCATGATTTTAAATTTATTTTTAATTGTTTTTTTACATACTGCCATTTAATCTCCTGTATTGCATGCATCCGTTATATAGGTCATGGTAAGCATACAAAATACATAGGTCTGGATTGCACCTGAAAACAGATCGAAATATACATGAAGCGCTGCCGGCCATATAACAGCCACTTTGCTAAGTAATGCATAGATCAATGCCATAATCGCTGTTCCCGACAAAATATTGGCAAACAAACGAAGCGAAAGCGAAACCGGAACTGCAAGATCACTGATAATATTGATTGGTGCCCAGATCGGCCACGGTTCACACAGCCCCTTTAAAACACCGGAAACCTTCTGGTACTTAAATTTGTTGAAATGAATCAACGTAAATGTAATAATACCAAGAGCGAAGGTCACACCATAATCTGCAGTAGGCGGACGCAGTCCCAGGAGTCCGGAAATATTGCTGATCAGTATAAATATAAAAATTGTTCCTATGTAATTTCGGAACCTAACCGCCTGACCGCCCATAACACCACCGATCATTCCGTCTAACATTTCCACAATTAGTTCTACCACATTTTGAAATCCCCCGGGTACTTCTGTGGCATGTTTGACTGCACGGTTTGCCGCGATACAGAAACCAATAATAATCAGCATAACGATCAGAACACACACATGGGTTGTTGTTATCCATACGGTCTGACCAAACAATTCATAGGAAAATACCCCATGAATCATAAAATCAACTTCCGTCTCTCCCGACAATAAAATTCCCTGTCCCATTTCTTCACCTCCTTACATATCCTGTCCTTCGGCAGGTTCATCAATAAGCGGCGGAAGAACTTCTTCCCCATATACTAAAGTGCTTATTTTCTTAGTGATAAAATGCATATAAGCCGATGCCTTGAGTCCCATAATTCCTAAAAATGCTGAAAGAGGATTTGCGGTTCTGCTTATTGCAGCGGCTAAAAGCGCCAATGTAATAAAAAGGTACCTGAATATATTGTGGGTACTCATGAATTTCACTGCTGCCCGCTCCGGAAGATCCAACGCCCGGTCCAGAGACCACCACATATGAAATGCACTGACTGCCGCAATTAAAATTCCTATCCAGAGTCCAAGGCTGTAAGTCCCTTTATCTTTTAAAAAGAGCACAAACACCTGACACACTGCTCCAAATAAAAGAATGCCTGTTTCAAGCTCAAACAAAGTCCTGTTTATTTTTGTGATCTTTTTTTTCATTCTTCCTCCCTGTGTCTTTTCTTCCCTTATGCAGATAGGAGGACTGCTCACTTGCTCTGGTATAAATCTGTCTGGAAAACCGGTAAACATTATAACCGCCTGCTACTGCTCCCACAAAAAACAGGATCACAACCAGAAAATTTGTTCCAAACTTTTTATCCAGAAACATCCCCAAAAAAGAACACACAAAAACAGGAACCAACATGTTAATTCCAAATTGAGTTATCATTGTAAGTGCCTGATATACATTTCGATTGAATTTCACATATTTTCCCCTTTAATGAACCTTTTATATTCATTTTATGATTATACCTATTTTTCCAGTTTCTGTCTAGGTGCTATCCCGAAAAAATAGTAAAACACATCCCCAATCATTCCTTTACGGATTTTCCCAAATCCGTTGACTTTCCCCTTGTTTAAGAGTAGTATTTTGTTAACAGTTCAGGCGGATTCTTTTACCAATGACAAGGGATGGGCTGTTACATATTTTACAAAGGAGCCCGGCAAAATGAATTCCGAAATCACAATCAGGCCTGTCACTTTGGCAGATGCGGACAGGCTTCTTACCATATATGCTCCCTATGTGCTTGAAAGCGCAATAACTTTTGAATATGACGTCCCGTCTTTGCAGGAATTTAAAAAGCGTATCAGCCATATCACCTCACGCTATCCTTATCTGGCTGCATTTGCAGAGGGTGAAATAAAAGGCTATGCATACGCCTCAGCTTTTAAAAACCGGCCCGCCTATGACTGGTCGGTGGAAACTTCAATTTACATTGAAAAAGATTTTCACGGGCAGGGAGTCGGCTCAAAATTGTACCGTCGTCTGGAAGAGTTGTTACGCCGACAGAATGTATGTAATTTATGTGCCTGTATTGCTTATCCCAACCCCAAAAGCATTGCTTTTCATGAACACATGGGCTATAAAACCGTAGCACATTTTCACCAGTCCGGCTATAAATTCGGCTCCTGGTATGACATGATCTGGATGGAAAAGTTTTTAAATCCTCATTTGCCCGACCAAAAACCATTTATTCCCATAAAGGAGGTTCTATGACAAATCTCACTCTGTACCGTAAACGTATTATTCCTGATGAATGTATTCTCTTAAAGGACGATCTTATCCTTTCTTGTGATGAGGAACATATTATTACCACCTGGAAGGCGCTCCGTCCCAAAAAAGACCTGCATCACGGC
Source organism: Lachnospiraceae bacterium 10-1 (assembly GCA_000403495.2). Lineage (GTDB taxonomy): Bacteria > Bacillota > Clostridia > Lachnospirales > Lachnospiraceae > Suilimivivens. The sequence continues at coordinate 1,015,889 of KE159810.1, forward strand.
TCCTCCTGCTACTTTCTAAAAGAGGGCTTTAAAGTAAGTAAATTCTGCCGCAAGGATGACAGCCTGCTCTACTGGTACTGCGATATTGTAGATTTTGATTCCCACCCTTATGAAAATACATTAATTGTTACCGATCTGCTGGCTGATGTGATCATTTATCCTGACGGTTTCGTAAAGGTAGTAGATCTGAACGAACTGGTTACCGCCTTAGAATCCCGCTCTATCAGTCTGGATATTTTAAAATCCAGCCTCCTCCGCCTTGACAGGCTGCTTCAAATTATTTATTCCGGTCATTTTGACAGCTTAAAAGCATATATTGAAAGCTAATAGAAAATATGTCCCCCGATCTGGGTGCCGGTAAGTCCTTCGATAGGTGTCCTGAAGAACAGGCAGTTGCCTACGGTAGTGCGCCCCGACATGGCCTCTTCCGCAGCCCGGTAGCATGCTTCTGTTGCATGATTTTCCGCAAGGGCAAGGGCAAGACGCCCGCTTGCAACAGGGGAAAATTGTTTGTTTTGATAAATAACCCCTACTACCGTATCCGGAAATACGGAACTCATTACCCGGTTCATAACAACAGCACCTACTGCAATCTGTCCTTCGTAAGGCTGATTTCCCGCTTCGCAATAAATCAGATTCGCCAGCAGGTATCTGTCCCCGTCCGCAAACGATATCTCGGAAATATCTCTCCAGGCCGACTGTGATGCCAGCTGGGATAGTCTTCTTTCTTCCTCTAATTCCTTCTGTAATTCTGCAATACTGTTTTTTTGCTCCTGAAGCTGTTTTTCATACTCCCGCATTTCTGCTTCCGTGGCCTGTATTTCATTTTGATAACTGGAAATTTTACCTGAAGTCTGGCTCACCAACCCTGCAACCCGGCTCTGTTCCGCCTCCACGGAAACTTTAAGTTCATCCAGCTCTTGTTTCTCTTGCTCAAGCTGAGCTTCTTTTTCTTCAATTTCCACCCTGGTGGCCTGATAAATTTCAAGCTGTTCCCTGTCATATTCCGCTAGTTGCTCAATATAATCATTTCGGTTTAAAAGGTCTGAAAAACTTGCGGCGCCAAAGAGCATTTCCATCATCACAAAGTCGCGTTTCTCGTACATAAACTGAATACGCTTTTTCATTGCCGCATACTGGGCTTCTTCCGTTTCCTTCGCCTGTGCAAGCTGTTCCAAAGTAACTTCTATCTCCAGATTTTTTTCAAGGATCTGCTGCTCTAGCTCTGCCAGATTATTGCTTACCTGGGTTAAATTCGTATTTAAATTATTAAGCTGTCCTTTAAGTCCTTCCGTCGTCTGCTGAAGATCACCAATTTCATCCTTACGCTCATTGATTTCGTTTTCCGTCTGTTCTTTTTCCTGATTTCTTCTTCTGATCTCTTCTTCCAGATCTGATATTCGGTCGTTATCCGCATGAGAAGTCATGGGAAATGCGCACATCAAAACTACTGCTGCCATAAACACAGCAATTTTTCTCCGCTTTAAATTTTTTCTCATGTTCCTCACCTGCCTTTACCTATCTGTTCCGGAAGATCTTTTCCGGCATAAGCTGACGTCTTTTTCATAAAGCCGGCATTATTCCTCCAGCTTGCCAATTCTGCGGATATGATTTTCTCCCTGTGAAAATTCCGTATTCAAAAAGGTTTCCACAATTTCAACTGCAAGATTTTTTCCCACAATGCCGCCGCCTAATGCCAGCATATTGGCATCATTATGAAGCCTCGTCATCTTTGCAAGATACGCGTTTGTACACAGTGCACATCTTACGCCAGGCACTTTATTGGCTGCAATGGAAACGCCAATCCCGGTAGTACATACCACGATTCCTTTCTCGCACTCTTCATCCGCCACCGCCTTAGCAGCCGCTTTTGTAAATTCAGGATAATCACAGGATGTTTTATCATAACACCCAAAATCCCTGTACTCTATTTTATTTTCCTTAAGGTACTCCATAATCTGGCACTTTAAATCATATCCGCCATGATCACTGGCTAATGCTATCATTTTTCATTCCTCCATTTTAAAAAATTTCCATAAATATGCTACATGGAGCTATTTTCTCCTGACAAACGCACCACCTGATGGCCTGCTGCCTTTAACAACCTGTTCATAACAGCCTGTCCCACGCCTTTTTGTTTAAAGCCTTCTGCATATATAATTTCAATTCCTTCATCATCAAATTCCCGCAGTATACGGAATAAGCATTTGGCAGTCTGCTCCTCCCGGCCTTGCTCTCCCGCACTTTTTACACTGTCTGCCAAATACCCGGCGGCTGTTTCATCTGTGGCAATCACTCCTGTTCTTTTTCCTTCCTTATGAAAAGCAGAAAGTTTTTCATTGATATAGGTGCTCACCTGCCTGCCTTCCCCTTCCACGATAATCAGATTTCCCTTTGGCGCATAATGCTTGTATTTCATTCCCGGTGCCTTTGGCGCCTGGGCTGCATGATCATCCATGATAGTTTGATCTGCTTCCACGTCGCCTATCACCTGTCTTAGCATCTCCTCCGTAATATACCCGGGACGCAGAATCATAGGAGAAGTTCCCGTCAGGTCAATAATCGTGGATTCCAGACCAATATCGGCCTGTCCTCCATCAATGATCATATCTATTCTGCCAAAGAGATCTTCTATCACATATTTTGCTACGGTAGGGCTGGGCCTGCCGGAACGATTCGCACTGGGGGCTGCAACATACCCCCCTGCCTCACGGATAAACTCTCTTGCAATCTGATTAGAAGGCATTCTTACCGCCACAGTGTTAAGTCCTCCTGTGGTTTCCAGAGGGACACAATCCGCCTTTTCAAAAATCATGGTAAGTGGTCCCGGCCAATACTTTTCCGCCAGTTGGTATGCAGCTTTGGGGATTTTTCTGACAATTTGGGAAAGCGCACTCATCTCCACAATATGTATAATCAGAGGATTATCGGAAGGCCTGCCTTTGGCGGCATAAATCTTTTTGGAAGAAGAACTGTTTAAGGCATCTCCTCCAAGCCCGTATACCGTCTCTGTAGGAAATGCTACCAGTCCGCCGGATTTAATTATATTTCCAGCCATTTTAACAGTCTGCATATCTATATTTTCTTCATCCATCCTGATAATTTTTGTATCCATTCTGCGTCAGCTCCCAATATTCTATTTTACTCTAACACATTTCCTGTTTCTTGACTACCTTCTATTGCTATTTTGAGGGTTCCTCCACTCCATTTAAATATTTCATGATCCCCATGTGGATATTCCAGGCCACCTTTTCCTGATACAAATGGGTAGAAAGCTTTTCCGCTTCTTCGCGATTGGACAAAAAACCGCACTCTACGATAACGATTGTTCTGGAAGTCTTTTTCAGCAGAAAATAACTGTCATTACCTTTTGCCTGTCTGTTGTTTTCCGGATCCAGCGCGCGGAGCTGTTCCTGGAGCACACCAGCAAGGCGTTTGCTTTCTTCACTGGTGGCATAATAAAAAACCTGTGCCCCTTTCACATATTCCTCATGATAGCTGTTTTGATGAATGCTGACCACAAGTACCGGATTGGCATTTTCGATAATTTCCAGCCTTCTTTTCATATCCTGTACCTTTTTATTGCTTGCATTCTCATCATAAAGCCCTTTGTCCCCTTCCCTTGTCATTATCACCTGGATTCCCTCAGCCTGAAGAAAATCTTTTAGCATAATTGCAATTTCCAAATTAATGTCTTTTTCCAACTGATCATTAATCCCTACTTTTCCGGGATCTGTGCCTCCATGTGCCGGCAGTCGGTTGCGGATTTTTTAATTCTTATAAATCCTCCTCTGAAAAATTATAAGTTAATTTAATTTTATGGTCTTCATACACTTGAATCTCATGCAGCATGGCATTCACAGTCTCCCGATCCAGGCATTTTACTTCCCCGCTCTCTATCAATTGCCTGAGCCAAGAATTATCAGATGCGTCTTCCACTGTCTTATTTTGCGCTGCCTTTTCCACACAGCACATCTGTTTTTCCAAAAGTGCTTCCTTCTTTATGTATTCCTGCCTGTATTCCATAAACTCCTGTCTGGAAATCAGTTCTTCCTTATAGTCCTCATAAACAGCTTTTTTCAGCCTGCGGATTCTGCCAAGCTCAGAAAGAATCTTCGTTTTTTCCTCTTCATTCTGCTTTTCATATCCCCATTTACCTTTCAGACTTTCAGCTAATTTCCCTAGGTTTTCCATCCTTCCAAGTATTTTCTTAAGATCCTCCAGCAGAATATTTTCTAAAGCCTTATGAGAAACCATGTGAGGTGTACAGTATTTTCTTCCGTGCCTTACATAAGTTCCGCAAAAATAGCCGATATTTTTTCCATTTTTTTTAACCATTGCCCTGCCGCAGTCTCCACATTTTAGAAAGCCTGCAAAAATTGTGACATTTGTTTTTAAGTCCGGGGTACGGGTTCTGCGTTTTAACAGATCCTGCACCTTTTCCCAAGTGCTTTCATCAATAATCGCCTCATGCGTCCCTTTCACGATGATCCATTCTTCCCTATCTTTTATCCTGGGCTTTCCCCGCATCTTCTGCACTTTTCTTCCCTGCACCATGTTTCCTATATACAATTCGTTTTGAAGAATACGGTTAACCGTAGAATAGGTCCAATAAGAAGTACCCTCCAGCCGGTTTGCATTTTTATAATTTTCTCCGTTTAGTTTCTTATATTCAGAAGGGCACAAAATCCCTTCTTCGTTTAAAACTGTGGCAATCCGGTTTTTTCCAAAGCCTTTAAGATATAAACCAAATATCCTGCTTACAATTCCGGCAGCATAAGGATCAATAACCAATTTATTTTTATTCGGCAAAGCTTTCCTATAACCATAAGAAGCAAAAGCTCCTATAAATTCACCGGCCTTTTGTTTGGTTAAAACGCTTGCATGGATTTTCTTTGAAATATCCCTTGCATACTGCTCATTAAAAATATTTTTGATGGGCAGAAGCATGTCATAGGAATGCTCAAAGCTGTCTATATTATCCGTAACGGAAATAAACCGGACATTTCTGTCCGGAAAATACCGTTCCAAATATTTTCCCGTGTCAATGTAATCGCGTCCAAAACGGGACAAGTCCTTAACGATCACGCAATTCACATTTCCCTTCTCAATATCCTCCATCATCCTGCAAAATGCAGGCCGGTTAAAATTGGTTCCGGAAAACCCGTCATCAATATAAATGTCATACACAGAAAAATCTGTTTTTCCTTTTATGTAGTTGTCAATCAGTTTTTTCTGATTTTTTATACTGTCACTTTCTGCCTTATCGCCCTCATCTTTAGAAATCCTGACATACTCTGCCGTGCGGAAAAAAATCTGTTTTTTCAGTGTTCTTCCGCCTCCTTTTCTAGTTCCTGCAGAATATGGCTTTGAATTATATACTTAATAAGCTCATCAGCACTAGTTTTGGCCAAAAATTTACGTTCAACCGTATAATATACCGGTTCTTTTCTACTATCTGACACAGAGCAGCTCTCCTGCAAAATCATTTCTTAAAACAGTATACGAAGCAGGCTGGTACAGTATGTCTTAATTTCTCCTACTCCTCTAACAACTCTTCAAAGCTTACATCAAGCACTTTAGCAAAAGTTTTTAATTCAATATCAGTAATAAATCTGGCACCGCTTTCAATGCGCTGAATCGCATTTTTATCCATCTCAATCTCTTCCAGCTGCATTTTATCAGCTAAAAGTCTTTGGGATACTTTAGGGCACAGCTCTTTACGAATGCGGGCGATATTGCCGCCGGATATATTATTTCTTCCTGAGCTTGCTCTGCTTTTGTACATAGTTGACCTCCATATATTTCCCCTCAAAAATTTGCGGATTTACATATATCTCCTTTCTGTTCCGCACAAGCATTCATCAAATGGAATTAATTGTGCAATTCGTTCCACTTGACATTCACTGCTTGTCATTTAGTCCACTATATGCTATTATTAATACCTAGTTGACATTCACTAAATGTCGTTTAATAAAATAAGTAATACTTGAGGAAATCAGTATGAAAAAAGAACTTTTGCAAAGGATGCTCCCGTTGTTGGCGCTTCTTGCACTTGCTGCTGTTATTTTAAACAGCAAAAGCGAAACACCGGACATTGTAATTAATGAAGTATGCAGCAACAATTTTTCCGCCGGATGTGATGAAAATGGAAAATATTCTGACTGTATCGAGTTGTATAATCAAGGCAGTGAAACAGTTTCTCTTGATGGCTGTTTCCTTACAGATAATGAAAAAGAACTGGAAAAGTTTTCTTTAGAGGGTATCGAAATTCCTCCAGGCGGATATGCTTTAATCTGGCTGAATAAAGAATCCGGACTTCGCATTTCCAAGGATGGAGAAAAAATTTTTCTGACAGATTCCCTTCACGGCACTTATCTTGATCAGGTAATCGTTCCTTCTCTTTCTTATGACACAAGCTATGGCCGAATACAAGACGGAAAATCAAAGTGGTCTGTTATGAGTACTACTCTTGGAAGCAGTAATGAAGATGCCAGGCTTCTCCCCACCGTTTCTTTAGATGTACCTGTTTTTGAACACACCAGCGGATTTTATGAAGAAGCATTTTCCCTTCATTTGTATTCTCCTGCAGGGGAAAAAATATATTATACCTTAGACGGCAGTGAACCCTGTGCTGATTCTTCCGTCTATGAAAAACCTCTTTGGATTGCCGACACTTCTTCAGAAGAAAACATCTATGCAAACCGGAAGGACTTAGCGCCTTCTAAGGACTATACGCCTGACTTTCCTGTTGACAAAGTTGTTGTTGTGCGTGCAGCATGTTACAATCCACACACCAATCAAATCAGTGAAGTGGTAACAGAAACTTTTTTTATAGGGTATGATTTAAAGCCTGAATACGAGGATATGGCAGTTCTTTCTCTGGCAGCAGATCCCAGAGATTTATTTGACGCTCAGACTGGTATTTACGGAAATGGTGCAAAATATGAAGCATATCTGGAAGGCGGCGGTCTGAAGGATGGTGTCGTCCTTGACAATTATATAGATGAAAACGGAGAAACCCAGTATCGCTATATGGCCTCCAATGCTTTTAATGAAGGAAAAGAGTGGGAGCGGCAGGCTTCTGTTTCTTATTTTGACGAAACCCATTCCCACATTTTTACCCAAAACACCGGCATCCGTATTTCCGGCAATTCCACACGAAGCGCAGCACAAAAATCCTTAAATCTTTTTGCCAGAGATATTTATGATGATTCGGAAATCATTCCTTATGCTTTTTTTGATCATGCCAACTTCTATTCTACCATTAAGCTGCGTAACGGCGGCGGGAATACCGAGCATATAAAGTTTCTGGATGCTTTTTTAGAGGAGGCCGCCAAAATGCGGGGAATCAGTGTACAAGACTCCAAGCCCTGCATAGTCTTTTTAAATGGAGAATACTGGGGCATTTATAACATACGTGAACGGTATAATGAAGAATATCCGGCGCTCCAGTATAACCTGGAACCGGAAAACATTATGATGATTAAGGCCGGTAATGCAATTACTTCTCCGGAAGAAACCATGACAGCCTATAAATACATGCTTGATGTGGTAACGGAATGCGACCTTACTTATGATGACACTTATGCACTTGCCTGTGAACTGGTGGACATCCAGAACCTAATCGACTACTGCTGTATCAATTTGTATTTGGATAATCGGGATGTTGCGTTTGGCTACAACACTGCTTTATGGCGCACCACCCAGGAAGGAACTCCCTATAGTGACGGGAAATGGCGTTTTATGCTCTATGATCTGGATGAATGCATTCATCCGGACAGCAGCACATGGGAAGGCCGGGAAAACTGGATGGCTGAACATCCTCTCATGATGGAGCCTGCCATTTTAAGCCTGTTGGATAATGAATCCTTCCGCCGGCAATTTTGTATTTCTTTTATGGATATTGCAAACACTGCTTTTTCCTATGAAAGAATGCATTCCATGCTTGAAAAATGGAGCAGCCTTTATGAAGCCCAAACAGTTAAAGATCATCAACGGTTTTACGATCCTCTATATAATTCAGAAACTTTCCGGCAGGAAATTTCAAGTATAGACACATTTTTCCAGGAACGTCTTCCTTTTGCTTTGGAAAGCCTGGCAAAAACCTTTCACCTGCAAGGAGAGCTTACCCGTATCAGCATAAGCTCAAATACCCCCGCAGGAGGCACACTAACCGTAAACACTGCCTCTTTGGAAGGATGCAGCACATGGGAAGGATATTATTACAGTGATTTTCCTGTTACCATAACCGCCCAGCCCAATGAAGGGTATCATTTTGTTTCCTGGCAGGGCGACATCTCCGGTACAGATCCTGAAATTACCGTTTCCCTTGATTATGGAGCTGTTTCTCTCCAAGCCATATTTGAAAAGGATTAGTAAATATAATATGAATGCAAAAATGTATCGGGTAGAGGATAAATACTGCTGCACCGCTCAGGATATGTATCAGCTGCAGCACCGGCTGGATGCTGTCCTTTGGGCAGACAGTAATGAAAATACAATAAATGGTTATCAGGTAATCAGTCTGTACTTTGACGACCTTGCAGACAGTTGTCTGAATGCGGTGCGGGAAGGCAGTTACAGCCGCCTGAAATACCGAATCCGCATTTATAATAATTCTTTTGACAGAATCAGCCTTGAGGTTAAGGAAAAACAAGGCAGCAGAATTTATAAAAAAGCCCGTTCCATTACGGAAAAAGAAATGCATCAATTAATACAGGGGGAATGCATTTCTGCTTCCTTTTCTTTAGAAGATCCTGCTTTTATGTTTAATCTGGCCATACAAACGAAAGCCCTTCGTCCAAAAGTGATTGTAGCTTACGAAAGAAAAGCATATATTTATCCTTCTGGCAACGTGCGGATTACCTTTGACCGTAACATAAGAGCCAGCAGCCAAATTGCCGCCTTTGGTTCAAAAAAGATTTCCTATGATCCTCTGCGCGAACAGGACGCAGTTCTTGAAATAAAATATGATGAATTTCTTCCAGAATTCATTTTACAGCTTTTAGAACAAAATTCCATGCAGCAGACAGCCTGTTCCAAATACCGGCTTTGCAGGGAAAGATATCAACAGTCTTTTTAGGAGGAAAAATATGTCAGTAAAAGATGTAATTAAAAACAGTGTGTATGAATCATTGGGCGGCGGAACTACAATGTCTGCCAAAACAGTTATTTTAATTTTGCTTATAGCCTGTCTGATGGGTGTTTATATTTTCCTTGTATACAAGCTGTCCAGCAAAACAGCTTTCTATTCGAAGGATTTGAATCTTACAATTGCAGGAATGCCCGTTATTGTAGCTGCCATTATGATTGCCATGCAGTCCAATCTTTTGGTTTCCCTTGGTATGGTAGGTGCCTTATCCATTGTCAGGTTCCGAAATGCTTTAAAGAATCCTTTAGACCTGCTTTACTTATTCTGGGCAATCAGTGCAGGAATCATAACTGGTGTAGGGCTTTACGTTCTTGCCCTTGTTTTATCCTTTATTATGACGCTTCTTTTATTTTTAATTGATAAAATCCCCAGCGCAAAAGCACCAGAACTGTTGGTTTTACGGGGTACGGATCAGGACATTGATTATACCTCTTTATATGATTTAATCCGCAGCCGCTGCAGGTATTACAAAGAAAAAGCCCGCTCCACCAAAAACAATGAAACAGAGCTGATCATTGAAATCCGCACAAAAGAAAAAAACCTGCTGCTGCAGGATCTTAATAAAACAAGTTTTTTTACACAAGTTAACTGTATTTCCCATGATGGTGAACTGCGCATTTAAATAGTTTCCGCAAATTACCGTCCCCATGCCCTGCATCAATCACTACACATACTTTTTTTCCACTTTCCACCTGCAGGGAATTTACATAGACAGCACCTTCTCTTGCCACAACAAACATGGAAAACATCAGGATGCTCACCATCACCAGTTTTAAAATTCTATTTTGCGCTTCCGTCACACGCTGTCCCGCCTCTCGAATCTTTGTTAATACTTATGAAAAAAAAGCTGTAGGTATAACCTACAGCTTTTCCATCTTTAGCCCATACATTTTCCTGGCTTTTCGTATTTACCGGTTAAGATATGCCTCAATCACATTCCAGATTTCCGGTTTTTCAAATCCAAGCCGCCAGCTGGCCACGCCGCCGATCTGGTATTTCTCCATAATGCTCAGTTTCACTTCTATGGAGCGTTCATCCTCAAGCCATACCTGAAACAGACTGCCTCCTTCTGTATTTTCCGCATAATTCTGACAGGTTTCCTCATCCCATTCCACCGGCATATTATGGAGAGACACATAATCTTCCGCCATGTCCATGCCCACTGCCTGACTGCTTAACTGACCATCTTTGGTTTCCCATATCCTGGTGTAAAAAGGAACCGCATTAATCACTTTCTCTGCCGGCACCTGATCTACGGTTTTTGCAATTCCCTCTTCCACAAAATTAATGGATGCCACGCTGCCCGCCTCAGGACTTCCTGCATAATGTTCATCATATCCCATGATGATCACATAGTCTGCAACTACTCCCTGCTCTTTTCTATTATAATGATCTGTATAGCCGGAAGGCACATAATTATCCACGGAAAGGACAATCCCATTGGCCCTGCAGGGAATGGACAGTTCTCTGATAAATTCAATGTAATGCTCCCCGCAATCCATGCTGATCTGCTCAAAGTCCACGTTGATTCCGTCAATTCCGTAGGTAAGCACCTGATTCATCAAACCATCAATCAGTTTCGCTCTGGTGGTCGTGGAAGAAAGGAGCGTATACATATCAATGCTGTCTTTGTATTCAATATTTTCAACTAAGGCCCATACTTCCATTCCCATATTATGGGCTTTATTTACATAATCCTGGCTTGCAAAGCTTATAAAGTCTCCCTGGCTGCTGTTCAGCTTAAACCAGGTAGGAGAAATTACATTCAGGTTTTTCGTATTGGCAGTCACTGCGTCCAATGTATCGTTTCCGGCAATGCCCGCCACCACATGCCATCCTAAATTAATCTTATAATTCCTGGTAACACTGGTGTATTCCGGCTCCGTATAATCTGTTACGGGAATCGGAATCTCTGCCCGGCTTTCACCAAGCCGCTTGTTTTCCACATATCCGATGACTGCATCACTGGTCTTTACCTTGCTCCAGGTTTCCATCTGTTCTAAGACCACCACCTTGTCACCGGCTACTACCTCTTTTAATATTTCACTTTTTACGCCTCCTAAAATTCTTACGGCAGTATCCTTTTTCACCTCTGCAACCTGTCTTTCCTTCCACTGTGTATAAATTTGCAGGCGGTCAGGTGCCTGAAAGCTTTCGTAAGAAAAGTTGGCGTATTGTTTTACATAATCAATTGCAATATAAAGCGTTTCTCCCTGATATCTTGCCGGAACACAGGAAAAATTTCTGGTTCCGTTTTTATCTGTTATCTCACTGCTTCCGATCACTGTCCGTATGATGTCATCCGGAACCGTATACAGTAAAAGGCCTTCTCCCTTATCTTCATAGAAACGGTCATTAAAATATTTATGAACCGTACTAATATCCAAATAATAAAAACCATCAAATAATTTAGCTCTTTCTTCGATCAACTCATCCTGCAGCACAATTGCCACATCCGCTTCTCCGGACATGTGAAAATATTCATCTAAATCCGCGCGTTCTTTTGAATAAGAATATTTTTCCAAAAATACTTTTCCAACACTAATTCCTGCAATCACTATAATCAGGACGACTGCAATCACAATCGGTATTATTTTTTTCTTCATTCTGTAACCTCCAATCGCCCTAATTATAGCAGACTATTCCCGTACCGTCATTATCATTTTTGACTTTTTACAACAATTTTAATCACTGTTTGTTCTGCCCGCAGCCGGACTTACATGATCGTTTTAAGGGGGCTTTCCTGTCATTTATGTTTTCCGGTGCTGCGGGCAGTAAGATAGGTGGTTATTTCAAAGAAATCCTGTCATACCGGATCTCTTTTATTTTTCCATGCCCGTCAGTCACATAGTCAGGCATATAAACTGTATCTTCATTTACACAATGAGAAACAATATATTCCGTAGTGGACGGAGCACCATTTAAGTACAATTTTGTGCCTTCCTTTTCTAATTTCTCCAGCTGTGACTTAAGTGCATTTGAATCGGCAATAATTTTTGCAGCCATATTTTCTCCCATTTATTCTGAAATTTGTTTTGACATTGTTCCAAAAGGATTCCGTGATATGCCTGTCAAAAAATAAGAAGATAAATTAATTTCAGAACCAATAATAGTTTTTCCGATTATGACGATAATAGAAATATGTAAGATGCCGGATACGTATCTAATTAACTTCCGCTGCGAATTTCCAATGGGGGTGAATTATAACAGATGAAAATCTATCGAAATATTCGCGACAAGCACAAAGCCTGTAAGACATCCCTATATAATACATTGAAGCAAACATGAATAGTAATAAATAAGATTAGTCTGCATTAAGGGAATAGACGAGACTGTCTTATCTGACATCGATCACCAGTTCAGACGGTCTCCTTTGATTTAATTTGCTTAGATTCGTGTAAATAAAACTGTAACTGCATGCCTCCTTTTGATACATGATTTATCCGGAAGCACCTCACAAGATCGATTATAGTTCTTTTTACCAATTTTTTCAAGTGCAAACCTATATCTTTTATATATTTTTAACAAATTAGTATTTTTCATTAAGAAATAGGTGAAAATATAAAAATTTATTAATTTTTTTAAAACTGTTTTTCTGTACTATTGACTTAAATTCGTACAAAGTATAATATACTTTTATGTGATGAAAGTGTCACCAAACGGCAGGATAACAGTATCTTAATAGTAAGGATGTGATAAATTATGAAAATAGAAAAAGTAAATGATCATCAAATTCGCTGTACCCTTACCAGAGAAGATTTAGCTGACAGAGAGCTGAAACTTAGCGAACTTGCTTATGGTACCGAAAAAGCCAAAGATTTATTCCGTGACATGATGCAGCAGGCATCCTTTGAATTTGGATTTGAAGCGGAAGATATTCCATTAATGATAGAAGCAATTCCTCTGAATTCCGAGTGTATTGTTCTGATTATTACTAAAGTGGAGGATCCGGATGAACTTGATACGCGTTTTTCCAAGTTTGCCCCTTCTGTTCATGAAGACGACAATACTTTAGATGAGGTTCTCGACACTATTGCCGAAGGTGCGGATGATGTGTTGGATCTTTTTAAAAAGATTCAAAATGGTAAATCTGCAAGCACTATCTCCGAAGCCGATGCATCTGTAAAAGATGCCGGGACTCAGGGAAGCAGGAGCTCTTTTAAAAAGGCTCTCCAAAAGAAGCTGTCCGACCAGAACACTTCTACGGAAATGACCAGAATTTATTCTTTCACCAGCCTCCGCGAAGTGACCGGTTTATCTCATGTTTTATCTGGCTTTTACAACGGTGCAAACTCCTTGTATAAACAAAAAGAAGGCTCCTATATACTGGTACTGTCCAAAAGCAGGCACACGCCGGTGGAATTTAATAAAATATGCAATATCCTTTCCGAATACGGAACCTGCATAAAATCAGTACCTGCTTCTGAGGCCTATCTGGAAGAACATTTTGAACCAATTGTAAAAAATACTGCATTACAGTCGTTATCCTGTATTTAATCATCTTGACTTTTTTGACTCTTAATTCATGGTAAATGTATTTGAGAAATTTGTCTTAAAATACATTTACCATGAATTTTTATGCAAAAATACTTGGTTTTTGTCTACATTAATGATAGAATGAATTGTTTAATTTACTTATGAAAGGGGTTAAAACCATGAAAAAAATGAAACGCGTGCTGTTGGCAGGTGCAAGCGTCATGTCCTTATGCTTTCTGCTAATGCCTATTATAGCTTTTGCCGCAGAAGAAGAAACATACACACCTTCCATGTATGCAACAATCTGGGCTCTTGTGCCTCCCATCGTTGCAATCGTGCTTGCACTTATTACTAAAGAAGTCTACAGTTCTTTATTTATAGGAATACTGGTCGGGGGACTGTTCTATTCAAACTTCAGCTTTGAAGGAACTGTCACGCATATATTCAATGACGGATTTGTATCCGTTCTTTCCGACAGTTATAATGTAGGTATTTTAATTTTCCTTGTTATTTTAGGGACTATGGTATGTCTTATGAATCGTGGCGGAGGTTCCGCCGCTTTCGGCCACTTTGCCAAGGAAAAAATAAAAACGCGGACAGGCGCACAGCTTGCAACCATCGCACTGGGCGTACTTATTTTTATTGATGATTATTTTAACTGCCTTACAGTGGGAAGTGTTATGAAGCCTGTTACCGACGAGCACAAAGTTTCCCGTGCAAAGTTAGCATACTTAATTGACGCAACAGCCGCTCCTATTTGTATTATTGCACCTATCTCTTCCTGGGCTGCCGCAGTTTCCGGATTTGTAGAAGGGGAAGATGGTTTTTCCATTTTTATCAAAGCAATCCCTTACAATTACTATGCCCTTCTTACTATTATAATGATGATCGCACTTGTTCTTTTAAAGGTAGACTTTGGTTCCATGAAAACTCATGAAGCAAATGCTTTAAAAGGCGACCTTTTTACCACTTCAAATCAGGCAGCAGGAAATGAAGATACCGCTCCTGTAAATTCAAAAGGCAAAGTAATCGATCTGGTGATCCCAATTATTACTTTAATTATCTGTTGTGTTATCGGTATGATTTACACCGGTGGTTTTTTTGCAGGCGAGAATTTTGTTACTGCGTTTTCCAATTCAGATGCTTCTGTAGGCCTTGCTTTGGGAAGCATATTTGCAATGATTATTACTATTGTTATCTACTTAATAAGAAGAGTCCTTACCTTCAGTGAATGCATGGAATGCCTTCCTTCCGGGTTTAAGGCAATGGTACCTGCCATATTAATTCTGACCTTTGCGTGGACGCTAAAGGCCATGACTGACAGCCTTGGCGCTGCCGTATTTGTTGCCTCCGCTATGGAGCAAAGTGCAACAGGACTTATGAATTTCCTGCCTGCAATTATTTTCCTGGTAGGATGTTTTCTGGCATTTTCCACCGGAACCTCATGGGGCACTTTTGGTATTTTAATTCCCATTGTAGTTGCAGTATTTGCCAATTCAAATCCTCAGCTAATGATTATTTCCATTTCCGCCTGTATGGCCGGTGCTGTATGCGGAGACCATTGTTCTCCTATTTCAGATACCACCATCATGGCAAGTGCCGGTGCACAATGTAATCACGTAAATCATGTTACCACCCAGCTTCCTTATGCGCTCTTAGCTGCCGGTATTTCCTTCTTTACTTACTTAGTTGCTGGTTTTGTGCAAAATCCCTGGGTGCCGCTTCCCATCGGAATTATACTGCTTCTTTTGTGTTTGTTTGGTATTAAGGCAAATCAGAAGCCGCAGGAATAATTTAATTATTTCTACTATAATAAAAGGCGCTGTGCCGGAATTTTGATTTCTGGTGCAGCGCCTTATTTATTCGTCGTTTCATATAAAGGTGAATATATCTGTCATTTATAGTGCTTCGATTTTCGCCATCAAATCATTTATGTCCATGCCATGAACCATAGCCGCTTCTTCAAGGCTTTCAGCCTGCGCGGAAGGGCATCCTAAGCAGTGCATGCCTGCTTCCATAAGAACAGGAGCCACGTTCGGATTGGTTCTTAAAATTTCACCAATTGTCATGTCTTTGGTAATCTGTGCCATAATATATAACCTCCTTTAATTGTGAGCATTCATTTCAGCAGATTCTTTTTAACATCTGCGCCATTACAGTATAATACTTTGCCCAGTTTCTGGCAAGCTTAATCCTTTATTCTGCTTCAATCCTTGATCAACATATTTTTTCAACAATTACAGGTGTGCCATTGCAACGTTTTTACGTACGTAAACTTATTCCATTTTTTCTCACACAATTGCCGCTGCAAAGCTCTGTTTTTCATTTAAAATACTGTTTTTCCATCTATGAACACTTTTTACAAAAAATTTCTAAAATTTCCCTAAAATCCGTACTTTGTTCATAAAAAAGTACACTCTTTGCCTTGACTGTAAATGACATTGTAACATATAATGAGGGTACGGTAATAGCATAGTTTTATGCACAAATAAATCAAATAATTTTAAATAGGAGGCTTACGCAAAATGAGACCAGAATGGAAAGATTTTGTAGGCGGCAAGTGGGAAAACGAAGTTAACGTACGCGACTTCATTCAAAGAAACTATCATCCTTATGATGGTGATGAATCCTTCTTAGCTGAAGCTACACAGAACACAAAAGACTTATGGCAGATGGTACTTGATCTGCAGAAGAAAGAACGTGAGGCAGGCGGTGTTCTTGATATGGATACCAAGGTTGTATCCACAATTACCTCACACGGACCTGGTTACTTAGACAAGTCCAAAGAGACCATCGTTGGTTTCCAGACAGATGCACCTTTTAAGCGTTCCTTACAGCCTTACGGCGGTATCAGAATGGCAGAAAAAGCTTGTGCAGACAACGGTTACGAAGTTGATCCTGAAATCAGTGAGTTCTTCTCAACACATAGAAAAACACACAATGCAGGATGTTTTGACGCATATAATGCTGAAATGAGAGCATGTCGTTCCGCACATATCATTACAGGACTTCCGGATGCATACGGACGTGGACGTATCATTGGTGATTACAGACGTGTTGCTCTTTATGGTATTGACAGACTGATCGAAGATAAAATGGCACAGAAGGATTCTACCGGCCGTGTTATGACTGATGATGTAATCCGTCTTCGTGAAGAACTTTCCGAGCAGATGGTTGCTCTTAAAATGATGAAGGAAATGGCTGCTTCTTATGGCTGTGATATTTCCAAGCCCGCAACCAATGTACAGGAAGCTATTCAGGCTGTTTACTTTGGATATTTATGTTCAGTTAAGGAGCAGAACGGTGCTGCAATGAGCCTTGGACGTACTTCTACCTTCCTTGACTGCTACGCAGAAAGAGACCTTGCTAACGGAACATTCACAGAACAGCAGATTCAGGAATTTGTTGATCACTTTATTATGAAGCTGCGCTGCGTTAAGTTTGCACGTACTCCTGAGTACAACCAGATTTTCGCAGGCGATCCTGTATGGGTAACCGAATCTCTTGGCGGTGTTGGTGTTGACGGACGTCCTATGGTAACAAAGATGAGCTTCCGTTATCTGCATACACTTACCAACTTAGGTCCCAGTCCTGAACCTAACTTAACAGTTCTCTGGTCCACAAGACTTCCTGAAAACTGGAAGAAATACTGTGCAAAGATGTCTATTCAGACCTCTTCCATTCAGTATGAAAATGATGACCTTATGAGAGTAACCCACGGTGATGACTACGGTATTGCATGTTGTGTATCTTCTATGGTTATTGGTAAAGAAATGCAGTTCTTCGGTGCCAGAGCAAACCTTGCTAAATGTCTGCTTTACGCATTAAACGGTGGTGTTGATGAAGTCACCAAGAAACAGGTAGGTCCCAAGTATCGTCCTGTTGTGGGTGATGTGCTTGACTTTGATGATGTATACAGCAAGTTCATCGACATGATGGAATGGCAGGCAGATGTATATGTAAATACTCTGAATATCATTCATTATATGCATGACAAGTACTGCTACGAAAGAGCTGAGATGGCGCTTCATGACAGAGATGTTAAGCGTTACTTCGCAACAGGTGTTGCAGGTCTTTCTATCGTTGCTGACTCCTTATCAGCAATTAAGCATGCAAAGGTAGAAGTTGTCAGAGATGAAGACGGTATCATCGTTGACTTTAAGACAACAGGCGACTTCCCTAAATACGGAAATGATGATGATCGTGTAGACAGCATTGCACAGGATGTTGTTCATAAATTCATGACAGCAATCAGAAGACATCATACCTACAGAAATGGTGTTCCTACCACTTCCATTCTTACCATTACTTCTAATGTAACTTATGGTAAGGCAACAGGAAACACACCTGACGGACGTAAGAAAGGCCAGCCTTTCGCTCCTGGTGCTAACCCGATGCATGGACGTGATACTCACGGTGCGGTAGCATCCTTATCTTCTGTATCCAAGCTTCCTTTCAATGATGCACAGGATGGTATCTCTAATACCTTCACCATCATTCCCGGAGCACTTGGCAAGGAAGACAAAGTATTTGCTGGTGATATTGAACTTGATTTAAATAAGTAATTATAATCCACTTTCAGGAGGTGCAATGCAATGGATGACAATAAAATGATCGATGACCTTGTAAAAATGCTGGATTCCGGCATGGCTATGGGGGTAGGACATGTAAACGTGGACTATGATGAGACAAAAGAAAAGTCAAAAGAGGTTCAGACTATGGGATGCACAGATTGCTCCAGAACTCCTCTGGCATGTAGTGTACCTACCCTGGAAGATGGCTTGGATGATTTTCATTAATAAAAGGAGGTAAATTATTATGGCAACAAATACAGCACAGGTAGATAATTTAGTATCATTATTAGATGGTTACGCAACAAAAGGCGGACATCATCTTAATGTTAATGTGTTAAACAGAGATATGTTATTAGATGCTCAAAAGCATCCCGAGAACTATCCTCAGCTTACAATCCGTGTTTCCGGATACGCTGTTAACTTTATAAAGTTAACACCTGAGCAGCAGGCTGATGTTATTTCCCGTACATTCCATGAATCTATCTAACATTAACCAAATGTTAATTAGCCCTCCGGTCGTTTGACTGGAGGGCTTTTTTATAGACTTAATTTATTTTTCATCCCTTTTAAATTCCAGAATGTCTCCTGGCTGGCAGTCCAACACATCACAGATTGCATTTAAAGTAGAAAATCTGATTGCGCTTACCTTTCCGGTCTTAATATTGGAAAGATTCACATTTGCAATTCCAACCTTCTCTGCAAGTTCATTTAAGGAAATTTTCCGATCCGCCATCATACGGTCTAATCTTAAAATAATTGCCACTTTATCCGCCTCCTTCTATAATGTTTCATCTGACTGCTTCTGCAGCTCGCATCCATATTCAAAAATATTAAGGACACACCATGATGCCAGTCCTGCTATCAATCCAATGCCAAGACTTGTTGATAATGTATACAAGGTAAGCAATATAAAGGTTATTCTTAAATTCCTGATGACCTTGGGTTGAAATGGTGAATAGCTCTCCTGAAATGTTTTAAAAACCTTTCCTACAAAATGGAGAACTACAGTGAAACAGACTAATACCACTCCCATTTCCGTCAAATATAACCCCAGAGCCAGTGCAATCTGTCCATCCTCCATCATATGCTGCAGCATCTGCCCCTCAAAAGCCCAGTCAAATTCTTCTACTGTAAATTCACCATATCTCAAAGCTGCATCAAATGATGCGTTGAAAAATTCCTGCCTCCCTATCATAATAAATCCTGTAATCAAAAGAATCACTGCTACCACGATAAGAAAAATTTTAACAATGTTGGTCACTGTAAATGCCGCCTTACTGCTTTTTTGAATCTTTTTAATTTTTAAATTGTTCTCGTTCATATCTCCCTCTTTTCCGCACTGCTTTTTTACACGATGCCTGCAAATCTGCAATGCTGATATACTTTAACAGCCATAATCATCCTGGCAGCTTCATATATGCACTTCGCCTTAGTATGCTTTCTGTTATGTCTATCAGGCTGTTATCTGCCTTATGTACTCATATTATACCCTATATATATGTTTGTCAATAATAATTTAATGATAAACATTAATTATTTTACTTTTTATATTATTCCATTGTTTTTTAGATACAATCTGTTATACTATATATTGGATAGTAAAAAGAAATGTTTCAATAAAAAATGCCGTTTATGCGGCGGAAAGAGTGAAAATATGCAAGGAAGAATTCATTCATTAGAAAGCTTCGGCACTGTAGACGGTCCCGGCACCCGATTTGTGGTATTTGTTCAAGGCTGCCCTATGCGCTGTGCATACTGCCATAACCCTGACACCTGGGCTATGAGCGGCGGTACTATGATGGAACCGGAAGAAATTTTTGAACAATATAAAAGAAACCAGGAATTCTATAAAAAAGGGGGAATCACTGTTACCGGCGGTGAACCGCTTATGCAAGTGGACTTTCTAATTGATTTATTTACGATTGCAAAAGCCAGCCACGTCCATACCTGCATTGATTCTTCAGGCATTGCTTTTAAGCCGGACAATACGGAATTTATCAAAAAGCTGGATAAATTAATGGAATTGACCGACCTTGTGATGCTGGATATTAAACATATTGATCCGGAAAAGCACAAGGAACTTACCGCTCAGCCCAATGATGGTATTCTGGCCTTTGCTTCTTACTTAAATGAAAAGCATGTGGATATGTGGATCAGGCATGTAGTTGTCCCCGGAATCACTGATGACGATAATTACTTATATAAGCTGGGTTATTTTATCGGACAGTTTTCTAACTTAAAAGCTCTTGATGTATTACCTTATCATACTATGGGTGAAAACAAATACGAAAAACTGGGAATTCCTTATAAATTAGCTGGCGTTCCCGCTATGGATAAAAATAAAATTGTTGAGAAAAAAGAAGTTATTTTAAATGGCATCAAGGATCGCAGAAAAGAGAACTCTGCTTCATAATTTAATACTTGTATTCCCTATGATTTTATATTAGAATGTATTAAGAGTGATTGATAATTTTATATCAGGCATATTTTTAAGGAGGTTTAGGTTATGGCATATGTAATTAGTGACGCTTGCATCTCTTGCGGTGCTTGTGCCGGACAGTGTCCTGTTGGCGCTATCAGCGAAGGCGATGGAAAATTCGAAATCAATGCTGATACATGCATCAGTTGTGGTTCCTGTGCAGGCGGATGTCCTGTTGGCGCCATTTCTGAAGAATAGTCAAGGCGAAGTAAAAGGCTGTCACATTAAACTGTGACAGCCTTTTTTCAGCTTTTAAACATTGACTTTCTTCTTCCAGAAAAATCCAACCTTCTGTTTATCCTTTTTTTGTATATCAATTTCATTGGAATTTATCATTTCCTCCGGATTGTCATTTTTTTCCGAATGTCTTTCCTTCTTTTCCATCCTAACGCTGTTTCCCTTTTTACCTCTCTTATTTCTTTGCCGAAGAAGATCATCAATCTGCCGGAAATGTTCCTCCTGCCTGCTGATTCGTTCTTCTTCCCTCGCATCTTCCCGCTCCTCCTGAAGGCGGAACTGATAATCCAGCTCTTTTAACAAACTTTCCTTCACTTCCCTGACAAGTTCCTCATTGCTGCTATGTACTGCCTCCACAATCATTTCTTTTAACAATTGCTGCAGTCGTATATTTTTCTGCTCTCTGGTTTCCTCCTGAACTGTTATATCGCTTTCAGACACAGGCAGGAACTCTCCTTTTTTCACCATAAGCACATGACGCTTGCCTATGTCACTCTGAAATCCGCCGCTTTTCAAGATATGGCGTATGGCCTTTAACTGTAATCCCTGCTCTTTTAATTCCTTGATCTTTTGAAATTGATTGATATCTTCTTCCGTATAGTAACGATGCCCCATTTCGTTTCTTTTGGCAGGCATGTCAAGTTCCTCCTCCCAGTACCTGAGTACATGAGCCTCAACCTGCACCTGCCTGGCAGCGTCAGAAATCATAAAAATCTTTTCCGCCTGTTTCATAATAAATAACTCCTTTCTAAAAAAGGACATGCCTGTTGCGGCTTGTCCTCTTTCGTAAAATATATTTTATTTTTGTAGATTTGCAAACTTGGTATAATCCGGCAGCCATACCAGCTCCACCGTACCTATAGGACCATTTCTCTGCTTTGCAATAATGATCTCTGCAATTCCCTTTTTCTCGGTATCTTTGTTATAATAATCATCTCTATAAATAAACATTACCACGTCGGCATCCTGCTCAATTGCACCCGACTCACGAAGGTCTGAAAGCATAGGCCTGTGATCAGGTCTTTGCTCTACCGCACGGCTCAGCTGGGATAATGCAACTACAGGTACACTAAGCTCTCTGGCAAGAGCCTTTAGGGAACGGGAAATATCAGATATTTCCTGCTGTCTTGAATCAGATCCCCGCCCGCTTCCGCTCATCAATTGTAAATAGTCAATGATAATCAGCTTTAGGTCATGTTCTAACTTATATTTCCGGCATTTAGAACGCAGCTCTGAAATACTGATTCCCGGCGTATCATCTATAATCAAATTAGATTTTCCAATTACTCCCGCACTTTCAATCAGCTTTTCCCATTCCGCATCGGACAAGTTCCCTGTACGCAAATGCTGGGAATCGACTCTGGACTCCAGCGAAAAGAGACGATTCACAAGCTGCTCCTTGCTCATTTCCAAACTGAAAATTGCAGTGGTCTGATCCAGTTTAAATGCCACATGCTGGGCAATATTAAGTACGAACGCTGTTTTTCCCATAGAAGGCCTTGCTGCTACTAAAATCAGGTCAGAAGGCTGCATGCCGGCTGTTCTGTAATCCAGATCAATAAATCCTGTGGCAATGCCAGTCACATTTCCACTGCTTTTAGATGCCTTTTCAATTTTATCCATAGCATTCATTACAATCTGCCGGATCGGAACAAATTCTCCGGTGTTTCTTTTCTGGACCAGCTCAAAAACTCTTTTTTCAGTGTCCTCTAAAATAACTTCCAGATTTTCTTTTCCAGTATAACAGGTGTTGGCAATTTCTTCATTTAAACGGATCAGCTTACGCAGTGTGGCTTTTTCCGCCACAATATTCGCATAATACTTTATATTTGCAGAAGTAGGAACTGCTGTAATCAAATCTCTGATAAATTCCAGGCTGCTGACCTCAGGCGGCACATCCTTTTCACGAAGCCGATCCTGCAGCGTTACCAGATCTACAGGCCTGCCCTCATCATTTAATTCCACCATAGTGTCAAAAATGATGCCATACTGTTTTCCATAAAAATCATCACCGCATATAATTTCTGATCCAATCGTAATTGCTTCACGATCCATGATCATTGCGCCAATCACCGATTGCTCTGCTTCAATACTGTGCGGCAATACACGCTTTAAAAGCGCCTCATCCGTTACTGCCATCTATGTTTAACCTTTCATTTCCGTTACTTTAACCTTCAGCTTACCTGTCACCTTTGGATGCAGCTTTACAGCAACTTCATATACACCAAAATTTTTGATTTGCTCCGGAAGAATAATTTTCTTCTTGTCGATTTCCTTGCCGCACTGCTGTTTATAACCCTGTGCAATCTCCTTACTGGAAACAGAGCCAAAGGTTCTTCCCCCTTCACCAGCTTTGATGGACAATACCACTTCATCCTCTTCCATTGCTTTGGCAAAAGCTTTCGCATCGTCAAGAAGCTGCTTTGCCTTTTTTTCGTCATTTGCCTTTCTCAACTTAAGATCATTTAAGTTCTGATTGGTTGCTTCTATTCCCAATTTCTTAGGCAATATGAAATTTCTCGCATATCCGTCATTTACATTAACAATTTCATCCTTTTTTCCAAGACTCTTAACGTCCTCTAATAAAATAACTTTCATATCCAACCTACACCTTTCTGCATTTACTGCCTGATACGCTAGTCTACCGCAAGATCGCCCTCTTCAAGCATTTTATCTAATGTTCCTTTTAGAAGTCCGATTCCTTCAGCTATAGAAACTCCATTTAGCTGGCAGCCTGCTGTTCCTAAATGGCCGCCGCCTCCCATCTTTTCCATAATAATCTGAACATTTACTTCGTCTATTGACCTGGCACTGATAAAAATCTGGTTCTGATACTCTGTCAGTACAAAACTGGCCTTTACTCCTCTTATGTTAAGCAATTCATTGGCTGCCTGCGCCCCCACTACGGTAGGGCTTTGTATATCCTCGCTGGTACAGGTAGAAATTGCAAAAGAGTTGCGGTAAATTTCTGCCTGGCTGACTGCGTCTGCCTTGGCTTTATATTCAGTGGCATTTTCCCTGAAAAGCTTACGGACTCTGGTTACATCCGCACCGTTTCTTCGAAGGAATGCCGCTGCCTCAAAGGTTCTTACACCTGTTTTTGTCATAAAATTGTTGGTATCAATCATAATACCGGAATACATACAATCTGCTTCCTCAGCAGTAATACGAATATTTTCTCCAATATACTGTAATATCTCGGAAACCATCTCGCAGGCGGAAGATGCATAAGGCTCCACATAGGAAAGTGTTGCATTTTCAATAATCTCTGATCCCTGTCTGTGGTGGTCTAAAACCACAATTGATTTACATACCCGCAAAAGTTCAGGGCATTCCGTTATACTGGGCTTATTCACATCCACCACTACAAGCACCGTATTGTTTCCGGCCAGTTCCAGCGCTTGCTGGCTTCCAACAATCATATCATCATGATACTCTTCATGGCTTTTAAACATATCTACCACAGGGTGCATGGATGTGCTCACATCATTAAGAACAATGCTTGCTTTCCGGTCCAGAGTGGTTGCAATTCGATAGATGCCTACTGCTGCTCCAAAGCTGTCCACATCAGCAATCCTGTGCCCCATAATAATTACCCGTTCTTTGGTGGATATAATTTCACGCAGCGCCTGTGCCTTTACTCTTGCTTTTACTCTGGTATTCTTCTCCACCTGCTGGCTCTTTCCACCATAATAAACAACATTTTCCGGTGTCTTAACTACCGCCTGATCACCCCCGCGTCCAAGCGCCAAATCAATAGCGTTGCGGGCAAACTCATAATTCTGTGCATAAGAAAGACCATCCAGGCCAAGGCCGATACTGATAGTTACTGCCATTTCGTTTCCTATATTTACCGTTTTAACATCCTCCAGAATATCAAACTTGCTGGCCATCAAAAGCTCTGTCGCCTTTTTGCGGAGGATAATCATATACTTGTCTTTCTCAATCTTTTTACAGATTCCGTCAAGGGCTGAAATATATTTATTTACCTTCCGGTCTATCAGGGCAATCAGCAGGGAGCGCCTTACTTCCTCCACACTCTCAAGCGCCTCGTCATAATTGTCAAGATACACCATGCCTACCGCAAGACTCTGATCATCCACTTCCTGAAGCGCAATCCGAAGTGCAGTCTCATCAAACAAATAAAAAGCTATTAAATATCCCCTGTAATCATCTGCCTCAAAAATATCACTGCTTTCCACTACCTCACGCATAGAGATCTTGCGCATCTTAGCTGTAAAATTTCTATCCTCAAAAACTATATCTACTTCCGAAAATTCTGTTTCTTCAGGCAGCTTTTCCTTTGTAATGGAGGGGAAAAGCGACGTAATTGACTTTCTGTATCCCTTTTCCTTATGCACCACTTTTTCAAAAGCTGCATTGGTCCAGATAATCCTCCCATCATCATCCAGCATGGCATATGGAATTTCAAACTCTCTAAGCAGTACCTTCTGGACTTGTCCATACTGAGTCGCAAAACTTACCAGTTCATTAATAATAACCGGTTTATTATAAAATTGAAGTGACAAAACCACCGCAAAATAAAGTAGCGCAAAACAGGTCACTACCAAACCGGCCGGTACATTAATCAGATACACAATCAGATTGACCAGTACCAGTAAAAATCCCAAATATAAAGAAGTCTGTACATATCTTTTCAGCCTTCCCTTTAACTTAATTCTGCTTTTTGATGGAGACATTGCAAAAAGTACCCTTCTTATCCGTTGTTTGATTATTAATTGATACAGCTTAAAATATACATATTAGTATATCATTTTTTTCTAAAAGTTTCCACCTTATTATTCAGATGCTTTTAGACATGTTTTTATCTTTTTCGCGTTTTATCTTTTAAGTTATAAAGAAATTCAGGTAATAGGTAACCGGAAACATGAAGGAAATCCAGTCAGCTCCAGGCAGATATCTTCCTATCTTTATAAAAACAGGGCAAAACAAGCAGCAGCCCAAAAGAACGGCGGGAAGCAGCCCATACAGAACTTTACTTTTTTTAATAAAAAGCTGCAAAGCTCTCAAATAACCCTCCAGAACCAGCGCATAAATAAAAAGTCCCTGTATTTCATTTAAAACTCCACTGCCCATCCCTGATAAAAAAATGCATATGCCGCCGGTAAGAATGCTCCCAAGGACTGTTACATGAATACATCCTGATCTGAATATCCTTCCTGATTTTTCTGGAAGAATTTGATAAAGAGTCCTTTGATCCAGAATATTTCCAAACCCTAAAAGACACATAAAAAATATAATTACACCGATGATCCCCCGCAACGTATTTAAATTTTCCGGCCTTTCCGCCTCTTTTTCTTCTACCGTTTCATATACAAAGTGAAAAGTGCTTCCATTCCCTGCGTACTGTTTATTAAGGGCAAGCACTCTCTCCCTGGCTGCCTGCAGTTCCCCTCTTTCCAAAAAGTGATTTTCTTCCAAATATGTTCTTAAAATATCCTCTGACAGGATTTCAAACAGTTCAGAAAAAACCACCTCATAAGAAATCTTATGTGCGGAGGATGCCGGCGAGCAATACAGGATAATCTGACGCACCTTTCTCCCTCTTAGAATATTTTCATAAAATCCTTCCGGAAATACATATCCGCACTCTAACGTTCCGTTTTCTATCTGCCTTATCATTTCCTCTTCGTCCTGGCATGTCTGAAATCTGAAAATCCCTTCCACGCTTTCTAATTTATCAAGCAATTCCCTGCCTTTTTCATCTTCAGCATAGCCACCGACTGCTATCCCCTGTATCTTATCTTCCACAGGATTTATATAAAAATACATTCTCATTACCATCATGCTAAAGACAAACACCAGCATCCAGCTTTTAAATTTAATAAAATACTGCTTCCAGCAGATCAGATAAATCCTGATTCTATGACTGTTTCTTATTTTCATATTTTAACCCGCTATTTTTCTGCCGCCTTTCTGACTTTTGCTGCCAATACTCCTACTATCAAAAAAAGTACAAGCTGTACAATCAGTTCCAAAACCGCCCCGCTGCCTATTCGTCCCTGCAGGAACATCCCTGTTTTTTCCATCCATCCTCTATAAAAAAATCTGCTCCCTGCCTGTTCCATCCAAACCGGAAGAAACGCCGGCGGAAGGAATCCCCCTGATGCAAATATAAATGCAAGCAGTACCATAAAGCATACGCCGATTCCTCCTGCGCTGTTTCCCGTAATCTGAATCAGCATCTTTAAAAAACAGGCGAGCACAAGCCACATACCTGTCAAAAAAAACCATGTGCCTGCTGCCTGAAAAGTGCTATCTTTGCTGTGAGACAAAATGAAAAAGACCGGCAGGCTTACCAACATGCCAAAAAAAGAAAAAACAAAAGCAAAAGCACCTGTTTCAATCAAATACTGCTCTCCTGTAAAAAGCCTTTTCAGGCACAACATTTTTTTCCGACTGCACGCTTTTACCTGCACATACCGTCCAAAGGAAAGTCCCGCAAAAGATAAAAAAGCAAAAACAAATGAAATTCCATAGTAATCTGAAAATGATGTTCCTTTTATAGCTGTCACTTCTTCCCTGTGAAAAACAGATGCCCTTCCCAGGGCATACCCCAAGTATGCCTCATTTAAATAGTCTTCCGTCTGTTGAAGACGATCCTGCATTCCTTTCTCCATGCAAAAGGCATCTGCCGCATAAATTCCTGCCTGGGCTGTGGTTAAAAGCTTTGCTCCTGCCTGGGCAAGTTGGGCAAAAACTAAAGTTTCCGCCTGATTATATCCGTCGCCAAGCAAAATAGATGGAGAAAGATTTTCTCCCGATAATATACTGTCTACCATACCGTCCGGAATTATCACTGCTCCATAAAGCTCTCCTTTTTCCACCTGCTTCCTTGCTTCTCCTTCAGAGAGCAGTTCCAAAGAAACCGTACCTTCTAAGCTGTCCATAGACTGTACAAACTGAACCAGCATTTTAGTCATCAGCTCTTCCCCCTCAACCACCACTCCGGCCTTGATTTTTCCAATCACTTTATCAGCATACACTGCCTTTGAGGCATAGATTCCTACCCCAACAGCAATCAAGCCAAAAAGAAGAGTTTCTAACAAAACAAACGGAAGCATTCCCACAAATCTTTTTATTTCCAGTTTTAATAACGTCAGCCTGCAATACATACTTTCTCCTATCATTTCATGTACTCAGATACTATTTTTTCTATTGTTTCTCCCTGCGGCACCTTTTGCGCAATCCCATTTTTAATTGCCCATAAGGACGCACAACCGGCAATCTCTCCCTCATCATGGCTGCTTAGCAGCACACTTCCTCCCTTTGCGGTAAAGCTTCGGATGTATTCCCGCAATTCCTCTTTAAATACCAGATCAAGCGACGTGCTTGGTTCATCCATCAAAAGCAGAAAAGGCTGGTGAATAAGTGCACAAACAATATTTACTCTTTTGTTCATTCCCCCTGACAGGTGCTTAACTTTCTTTCTATAAAAATCCTCTAACTGAAACTGCTCTCCCAGTCTCCTTAGTATTTCTTCATTTTTTTTGTGCTCTCCAAATGATGCCCACAGCTTCAAATTATCCTCTACCGTAAGCTCCGGAATCAGAACACTTTCCTGGGGAACATATCCAACATATCCGGCCAGTTGTGAAGACTGCCATTTCACCGGTTGATTATTAATTAAAATTTCTCCTCCATCTGCCTTTTCAATACCCGCAAGGACCTTTAATAGTGTAGACTTGCCACAGCCATTTGCACCAATGATTCCCGTACATTCCCCGGCCTTTATCATAAGGCTGATTTCTTTCAAAACTTTATTTTTTCTGTAACTTTTTTTAACATTTTTAATTTCTACTTCCATGAATCTTCCCCTTCGCTGCAAATCATCCATATGTAAATATGATAATAGGGCAGCGATGACTCACTGCCCTATTATCATAATACAAAATAAAATCACTGTCCAATTTTAATACATACTGTAAATAATTTCACCTAAAATATCATAATATTCATCCTCTGTCATTTCCAGCAAATTAAAATCATCACCCTCAGGACGGACTATCTCGCCACACTCATTGGAAATAACAAGATCTCCGTAAAGTATTTCTTCATAATCTATTTCCACACCATAGATTTCTATTTCCAACTCACTTCCGGGATCCGACATGTAAAGATTGCCGTTAAAGAAGATTTCATCGTAATAATCGTATGCTTCCACCTCCAGATCACCATTTCCCGTATCGTACTCAATATCCAGATAAAGTGTTTCATAGTCAAGTCCAAGGGTATAGTTTGCAGTATAAAGACCTTTTCTCTTGTCACCATTTCTGGCAGCATAAATTTCATATCCATCTACCATTAAAGTAAGATTTGTATTTTCAAGAGGGAAATTTCCTCCCTTTATATTCCACTCAAAATAATTGTCCCTGTCTTTCTCATAGGAAATCCGGGCAATCAGACCATCATGCAGATAAAAACAAATCTCAATATCCTCTTTTATTTTTTCTGCTGCTTCATCTGCAAGGTTTTGAAGTTCCTTCGCCGGATCTATATATTCTAAAAGTTCATCAACGCTATCATATCCTCCCTGCATTGCCAGAATCTGATTAAAATAGTTCTGAAAACCTTCGTTTTCTTCATAAACCTTTTTATAAGCAATAAAGAATTCTGCAATCTGCTTTGGCGTGACAATTACAGCATATCCCTTGCAGTTTACATCTTCACCATCTACCTCAAGCGTTTTACCGTCTATCTTTTTCACTTCAGCTTTTTGATAAATAGATTTCACTGCTTCTAAAATATCTTTGCCGCCTTGTTCTACATCCCCTTCTGCGCCATTCAGCTCCTGCTCGCTTTGATTTAATATAATTAAGTTTTCAGCAATTTCCTCATCTATGATTCCCTCATCAACCAAGTTCCAAATATCTTCCTCCAGTGTTGCACGGTCTACGTAAAAAACATAATCCATCACATCCGGAAAGCTGAAGCTAAACTCTTTTTCATCTGTATAAAAGAGAGCTTCTATGGCATCAATTCCGTATAAGCCTGCACCCATATATAGACTGCTGACAGTATCATCAATGTTGTACTCCACCTGCATATCAAGATCATCTAAAACGACAAGATCCGCCGAAACAGACATCTGTTTGTCTTTAAACATTTCCTTATATTCATCAAAATCCCAAACATCCTTTAAAGCATCACCGCTTTGAGTGAAGGTTGCCGCTATTGCCTCGGCAATTTCCTTTTTTCCACTGCCGCCGCCAAGCGTTCCGGTTGCAAAAGCTACTACCAGGAGAATTGCTACCAGAAGGACTAACGCTATAATCGGAATTATTATTTTAACTGAATTGTTTGGTTTTTTCTCCGGTGTCGGAGTAACTGGTCCTGCTGCAGGCTGATTCAATGTCACAGGCGCCGCCGGTTCAACTGATGTTGTAGTTTCAAATTCGTTGTTTTTCATTTCATCCATAATTACACCCCCATACCTTTTCTGAAAAGATCATTTACACTATATACAAAAGCGGCTGCCAGAACTGACAACCGCTTACTGTCAAATAAAATAGCTTTTTAGCTGCACCTTATTTCATATTAATCACAAGTATAGGGCATAAGTGCAACGTGACGTGCTCTTTTAATTGCAACTGTCAAAGCCCTCTGATGCTTCGCACAGTTTCCCGTGATTCTTCTGGGAAGGATTTTTCCCCTCTCAGACACATATCTTTTTAACTTATTTACATCTTTGTAATCAATTACGTTATCTTTACCACAGAACACACAAACTTTTTTTCTTCTGCGCATTCCGCCTTTTTTTCTCATGGGAGAATCAGACTTCTCTGTTTTATTATATGCCACGATTATTGCCTCCTATCTTAATCAAACTTTAATTTAGTTAAATGGCAGTTCCTCATCTATTCCATCAGGAATATTCATGAAACCGTCTCCTGCCTCCTGGGGCTGTGATGCTCTGCCGCCTGTATATCCCCCGTCATTTCCGGCATTGCTGTTCTTGCTTTCAGCAAATTCCTGGTCTTCCACCACAACATCAGTGGTGTACACCTTCACACCATCTCTATTGGTATAACTTCCCGTCTGAATGCGGCCTGTAACTAAAACCTTGGTTCCTTTTCTGAAATACTTTTCTGCAAACTCACCTGCCCTGCCAAAGGCTACGCACTGAATGAAATCTGCTGAATTGTCTTCATTGTTACGGTTGAACCTGCGGTCTACCGCAAGTGTATACCTGGCAACCGCTGTTGCACTTTCGCCCTGTGAATATCTCACTTCAGGATCTCTTGTTAAACGCCCCATAAGTATTACTTTATTCATACCTGCCTCTACTTTCCTGCATATCTTATATGCTTTATGCTTCGTCCTGTCTAACGCATAAGAATCTGATAACATTGTCCATAATGCGAATACGATTTTCGATTTCGATAGGAGCTGTAGCTTCGGCATCAAACTGAATGAAGTAATAGAAAGCTTCTTTCATCTTCTGAACTTCATAAGCAAGTCTCTTCTTGCCCCAGTCGTCAACATTGGTGATCGTACCACCGAATCTTTCGATAAGAGCTTTACATTTATCCACTACTGCTGCTCTTTCCTCGTCTTCGATTTTCGCACTAACAACAACGGCTAATTCATATTTGTTCATGTTAGTTTACCTCCTTTTGGTCTCTGGCCCCCGTCTGCCGGGAGCAAGGAATGTGTTTTCTCCGCTGCATGCGGAGTGTGAAAACATATCACGGAGTAATATCATACCATGATTTTCTTAATTTTTCAAGGGGTTGGACATATTTTCTCTTTAGACAGACTCAAAGTCCTGATGTCCGGTGCTAACTGTTCTGGTCATGACATATCTTCCTCACATTTTTTTCCACCTGTTTACGGGCAATCATAATCTGATGCCCGCAGCCTGCACATTTTAAACGAAAGTCTGCTCCAACACGTAAAACCTCCCACTCAAAACTGCCGCATGGATGCTTTTTTTTCAATGTAAGTCTGTCACCTGTCTGAATGTTCATATCAAAATGCCCTTTCTGACTGCTTTAATTTAAATCCTGTTTTCACAAGGCTCCAAAAATTTCACCAATGCTTCCCTGTACCACTAAGTCTGCCGCATCATCTCTTGCAGTAGGTGTTTTATTAATTAGAACCAGCTTATTTCCGTCATAATAATCTATTAGTCCTGCTGCCGGATAAACCACAAGTGACGTTCCTCCAATAATCAATACATCTGCATTACGGATATAGCTCACTGCATCTTTAAGTGTCTTATCATCAAGGCCTTCCTCATATAAAACCACATCCGGTTTCACTGCCCCGCCGCACGCGTCACATTTAGGCACCCCTTCTGCGTGAAGCATATATTCCGCATCAAAAAACTTCCCACAGCGTTCACAATAGTTGCGAAGCACACTTCCATGAAGTTCAAGTACCTTTCTGCTTCCTGCCGCCTGATGAAGACCATCTATATTTTGAGTGATTACAGCTTTCAGCTTTCCTTCCTGCTCCCATCTGGCCAGCTTTAAATGTGCTGCATTGGGCTTTGCATCAAGGCAGAGCATTTTATCTTTGTAAAAACGAAAAAACTCCTCCGGCTTGTTTCTGTAAAAGGTGTGACTTAAAATAGTTTCCGGAGGATAATCGTATTTCTGATTATACAAACCATCCACACTTCTGAAATCGGGAATGCCGCTTTCCGTTGAGACGCCTGCCCCGCCAAAAAATACAATGTTTTTGCTGCTATCTACTATTTCTTTTAATTTTTCAATCTGATCCATAGCATTGTCCCTCCCCTTATGTGATTTATATTGTCATTATATCATGTTTTTTGAATTAGTTAATAAAGCATCACATGTTTCCACACAAAAAATCTTTCATTACACCAAAAAATTCCCGCATCATGTTGTTCAGTTGTAAGAAGGGTTCCCCTTTTGCCGAGATTCCGTGTACATCGGTATAGCCTGCCTTTTGAGCGATCTTTTCTGCACGGAAAACGTGAAAATTGTTGCTGACTACGCCTACAGAATCATTTGCCTCATCTAAAAACTCCGCTGAAAATGTCAGGTTTTGAAAAGTATTTACCGACTTGTCCTCTTTTGTAATTCTGGATGGATCAATCCCTTTTTCCACCAGATAGTCATACATGCCCTGGGCCTCCGATATGTGTTCATCCGGGCCCTGTCCTCCAGAGACTATCACTTGTGTATCCGGATTTTCTTCTAAGTAGCGTATCGCCTCATCCAGCCTGTATTGTAATGCTTTCGAAGGCCCGCCGGACTTCATCTGGGCTCCTAACACCACAAGATAGTCAAGCCCCTCCGGTCCCTTTTTTGAAAAGCCGCTTAAAATGCATCCTTCCGTTATTATAAATAAAATGCCTGATACACATACAAGCAATATAAAAAGTCTTCTAAACCACCTTGGAAAATGCGCCTCCCAGATTCCCTTTTTTAGAAGAATACCCCAAAGAATGGCAAAAAGTCCAAGAAACAGCCATATAAAATAAAAATTAGTCCCATGCCCTACAAAAAATGCAATACAGACAAAATAGACCAAACATAATATTCCTGATAAAATTAAAATCAAATACACTGCCCTTTCCTCCTTAAGCATGTTCTGCAGTTATTTTAACATCCAAAAGAAGAAAAGGGCGGAAATTAATAAAAATTTATATAATTATTAATAGTTCTTTTAAATAACCTGTCTGACAATCCTGTAATATGTCCGTGCAGTTATCACATAGCTGATTCCATAGACAAAGACAAAAAGAAGTGAGACAAAAATCATTCCCATAGCCATAAGTAAATTGTCAAACAGCCCCAGTGCCGCCATCAGATTATTTACCATAAACATTCCCGCACAGGTATGAGAAATCGCACCGGCCAGCGGCAGGAGAAAAACCAGAAGCGTCTGTCTGTGTATAGTTCCTTTGATCTCCCTGTCGCTCATTCCCACTTTCTGCATAATGTCAAAACTTCCTTTATCTTCATATCCTTCTGAAATCTGCTTATAATACATAATAAGAAGCAGACAGGTAAAAAATACTGTTCCAAATATAATTCCTATAAATAAAAGTCCTCCGTACATGGATTCCAGCTCTGCTCTTTGCGCTAAACCATCCAGACAGGATGTATATCCTTCCTGTCCTTTAAGCCAGATAAACAGCTCATCTGCAAAATCCCGTTTCAGCTCATCCTCACCTTCTAATACAATCCCCACCTGCTGGCTAACCTCCGCTAAAAATTCCTCAATCTCAGTTACCCCGTTTTCTCTGGCAAATGCCTCCACACAGTCGTCAAGCGCCGCCTTATCTTTCACGATAAAAACAAACTCCGCACCAAAATCACTTCTGCCTGCTTTTGGAAAAGGAAACAGTTCTTTTATCTCCTCTGCAACCCTCATCTGACTTCCCATAAAGGAAACACTGTCATAACCAAAATCTTCCCCAGTAGCCAAAAACAGCACCTCGCCATCGTTTAGTGTTTTACTTTCATTCTCGATCCTGTTATAATCTTCTAACGTTAAAAAATATACTCCATAAGTATCTTCAAAGTCTCCATCCGGCAGCTTGGGCGCAAAATTATTTTCATCTTTGCTGCATGAAAAACGCCTGAAATCAAATACATCCACCCGCAGTCCTTTTATACCATATTTTTCTTCCAGCCTGCTTACCTGTTTTTCCACATCCTCCTTAATCAGGCTTCCGGTTCCATAGTCTGCACGTATATCGTAAGGATAATCATGATGTGTAATGCCATCAAGCCCACAGTAAAGGGTGATTGTGCAGATCAGCGTAATAATTACCATTGTGGAAAAAATACAAATATTTGCAAGACTTGCCGCATTCTTTTTCATCCTGTAAAGCATACCTGAAATCGTCACAAAATTTTTCGACTGGTAATAAATCTTTTTATTCTCTTTCAGAATCCTGAGCAGCATAATGCTTCCGGATGTGAACAACAGATAAGTTCCAATTACAACCAAAAATACTGCCAGAAAAAAATCGGTAAATATCATGCTGTTTAATTCCGAGCTTATGGAAATTTTATACCCCAGTATCAGCACTACTGCACCTGATATCCCATAAAAGAAAATTCCCTTAGGCTGTTTTTCCCCTTTTTTACTGCCGGAGAGCAGCTCCACCGGCCTGGACTTTCTAATTTGAATCAGACCGAAACATAAATTAATCAGGTATACAGCTACAAAAAACAAAAGTGTATCTTTAAACGCTTTCCAGGTAAACACAAATTCCACATTCAGCGGAAGATGGCTGACATGCAATAGCAGCAGAAAAAATAATTTAGAAAGCGCGCTTCCCAGTAAAATACCGCTGGCAGTGACAATCATATAAATCATTATTGTTTCAAGAAAAAGAAGAATTCCTATATGCCTTTTTTCCAGCCCCAATATACTGTATAATCCAAATTCTCTGCTGCGTCTCTTCACCAGAAAACTGTTTGCATAATACAAAAAAGGAATTAATATAATGCCAAGCAGCCCTCTTCCGATGCTGAGCAGCATCCATGCATAAGCTGCCCTGGGCAGTTCCCTGATCAGATCCTCATTATATAAAATAGAGGAAAAAATAAAGTAAGTAAATGCGGAAAATGCTCCCACTGCCAGGTAGGGAAAATATACTGTTTTATTTTGCACTACTCCTTTTACTGCCATAGAAGGCAGCAGCTTCCATTTATTCATGCTCCACCTCCTTATCGCCCCTGCCGGTGGACTCCCCTTTCTCTGTCTGCAATATGGTAAGCGCATCTGAGATCATTCGATACATAGAGTCATTGTTCTGGTTTCCTCTGTAAATCTGATGAAAAACACAGCCATCTTTGATAAACAACACACGTCCTGCGTGACTTGCTGCCTGAATACTGTGAGTTACCATCAAGATAGTCTGCCCTTCCCCGTTTATTTCTCCAAACAGCTTAAGCAGCTTTCCGGAAGCCTTAGAATCCAGTGCTCCCGTAGGTTCATCCGCCAGGATAATATCCGGCCGGGTAATCAAAGCCCGGCAAACCGCCGCTCTCTGCTTTTGTCCTCCGGATACCTCGTAAGGATATTTATTAAGCAATTCATCAATTGCCAGCTTTTTTGCCAGCGGAAGAAGTCTCTCTTCCATATTTTCATACTTTTCGCCTGCCAGCACCAAAGGAAGAAAAATATTATCCTTAAGGGACATGGTATCAAGCAGGTTAAAGTCCTGAAATACAAATCCCAGATGATCCCTTCTGAAAGCACAGATTTCCCTCTGCTTTACCTCTGCAAAATTCCTTCCATTCAATATCACGTGACCGCTGGTAGGCTTATCTAATGATGCCAGAATATTTAAAAGAGTTGTCTTTCCTGAACCTGACTCCCCCATAATCGCCACATACTCTCCATCTTCCACAGAAAAATTCACATCATTTAAAGCGTTTACCTTAACAGCTCCAAATCGTGTAGTATATACCTTTTTAACATTCTTTACTTCTAAAAGTGCCATATCTGTTCTCCTTGTTCACTTTGAGTTTTCCAGGCGGCCTCCCTGCTGTCTTTTTACTTTCCTTACCTTCTTAATGATATACAAAAAGGAAATGCTCTGCCATACATCCGGCTTACATTTCCCTCTTTCAATCTTACATTTTTGTCACATACGCTGCTGAGTAAAGCCCAGAAAAACCCGGGTTCCTTTCCCTTCCTCTGATTTCACTATAAGGGTATGAGACAGCCGATCCACAATCTGCCGGCACAAATAAAGTCCTATACCTGTAGATTTTTTGTCCATCCTTCCATTATATCCGGTAAATCCTCTTTCAAAAATCCGGGGAAGATCTTCTTTCCGAATCCCTATTCCGGTATCTTCTATCACCACATAATCAGCATTTTCCGCCTTTTTCTTCCCTGATGCGTCAGCTCCATAAATAGAAATTCCGCCCTTTTTGGTGTATTTCAACGCATTGGATAAAATCTGCTCCAGTACGAAAGTAATCCATTTTTCATCTGTAACAGCCATGCAGGAGAATTCTTCCATAGAAAAGTTTAAGCCGCTTCCAATGAATAATACTGCATACTTTTTAACCGCCTGCTTTACCATTTCATAAATATTCTGCTCTTTAAAAGAAAGATCAGCGGAAAAACTTTCAAGCCTTGCATAATGAAGCGCCATTTCAGCGTACTGCTCAATTTTAAACAATTCCTCTGAAGCTAAACGATTCATCTGCATACTTTTTCGCCCGCCTGTATTCTTCTGCACTGCCTGCAAGTCTTTCTGCTTTGGCGCTGTACCATCCTTACCATCCTCTTCAAGAAGAAGATGCAGGGCCGCAATGGGTGTTTTAATCTGATGAATCCACATAGTGTAATAGTCAGCCATGTCTTTTTTTCTGATATCATATTCCGTAACAAGCTGACGCTTTTCTGCTTCTTGCGCAAGAATAATTTCCTGATAAAGCTTTTCCGGAAGGCTCAGCGGCATCTGTAGGTGCAGATCTCTTTCTTCCCTGTTTAAAATCAGCTCTGCCAGCTTTAAACATCTATCCCTATAGCGGAAAAAATCATAAATCCCATAAATAAAGCTGAAAAATAAGATTAAAAACAATCCATAAGACATATTTATGACGACATTGTCATAATGATACAATCCAGCTAGTACAAACAAAATCAATATATCGGCTCCATAACATAATACATGGGGCATCTTTTCTTTTATATATGCTTTTATGATCTGCTTATTCCTCAAGTTGATAGCCCACCCCTTTTCTGGTCAGTATCAAACTTTTCAGTCCCACATCCTCAAGCCTTTTTCTAAGGCGGTTTATATTTACTGTAAGGGTGTTTTCATCCACAAAACATTCATTGTCCCAAAGCCGCTTCATAATGTTTTCTCTGCTGACCACATTTCCTGCGTTTTCAAACAAAATCTGTATAATCCTGAACTCATTTTTTGTCAGTTCCAGCTTTTGCTCCTCATACAAAAGCGTCATATCACCTAAACTTAAAATTACCCCATTATGCTCTAAGAGAGAGGACTTCCCCTTAATGGAATAGGCCCGCCGCAAAATTGCCTGCACCTTTGCCGAAAGAATTTCCAGGTCAAAAGGCTTTACAATAAAATCGTCTCCTCCCATATTAATGGCCATCACCACATTCATATTATCGGAAGCGGAGGAAATGAAAATAATTGGTACCTGAGAGATCTTCCTGATTTCTCCGCACCAATAGTATCCATTATAAAAAGGCAGTCCAATATCCATCAGCACCAGTTCAGGCAAAAAACGGTTAAAATGAGCCAGCACATTTGCAAAATCTGCTGCGCACTCTATCTGATAGCCCCATCTTTCCAGGTGTATTTTTATTTTATCTGCTATTACTCTGTCATCCTCTACTACCAGTATACGAAACATGCGGCCGATCCTCCTGATGCTTTTTATTATCTCACATATAATTTATTGCTGCCATACTTTTATTTTTTCTTATAATAAAAAGACTCCTTTCTGAAAAGTTTTGCTTTTAACTCATCAAAAAGAAGTCCTTATTACCTATTCTTTCACACCACCCAATGTGACGCCTGCAATAATATACTTTGATAAGAACAAATATACTAAAATAATTGGAACAATTGCTATCATAATCATCATATATATCTTACCCATATCAAAGTTCATGTAATCTGCACCTCTTAGTGTAGCAATCAGTATTGGTACTGTCATTTTATTTTTAGACTGAATAACTAATGCCGGTACAAAATAATTATTCCATGAACCAACGAATGAAAAAATTGCCTGAACTGCTATTGCCGGTTTCATAATTGGAATTATGATCCGATTAAACGTCCTGAATTCTTTAGAGCCATCAATTCTCGCCGCTTCCACCAATGATAAGGGAAGGGACGACTGCAGATAGCTATACATAAAATAAAAGACAGCCGGAGATGCAATAGACGGAACAATCAACGGGAGTAAGGTATCATACATTTTCATGTTTGTAATCAGTCTTAAAAACCCCATTGCTGTAACTTGCGTCGGCATTACAAGGATAGCCATGATAAAGGTAAATGCTACTTTCCTTAATTTAAAATCATATGCATATAGGCCATAAGCTGTTAAAGCAGAAAAATAGGTACAAATTGCCGCACTGGAGCCTGAAACTATCAAACTGTTTAAGATTCCCCTGAACATTGGAAAAGTTCCGTCATTTGCCACATTTTTCAAGTTTTCAAAAAAATAACTTCCAGGAAATGCTGAAAATCCTTTTTGCAAATCCGCATGAGAGCGAGTTGCATTAACTAAAAGAATATAAAAGAAAAACAAACACATAAATGAGAGTATAATAAGTACAACGTGTGCCAGAATACTTCTCATACGGCCAAATATTTTTGCATTCATAGCTTATCTCCTCCCTACTTTCTTTTCTTTTTTAAAGACGTTTTTTTACTGCCTGAATCATCATTATTCACCATGCGGTACACCATGAAGCATAATATGCCACTGACAATAAACAGATAAACTGATAATGCGCCTGCCATACCATAATTATTGCTCTTCAAATGACTGTTCAGAAACATGATCAATGTCATGGATGTACGGTCCGGATTTCCCTGACCATTAGTCAAAATCTGAGGGACATCAAACATTTGAAGCCCACCGATAATAGAATTGATTAATGTATAGGCAAGTATAGGTCTAATCAGTGGAAGTGTAATACGGAAAAATCTTTGAATACTATTACACCCATCTATTTCAGATGCTTCAAATATATCAGGGCTGATTCCCATAATTGCAGCCATCAGCATAATTGTCGTATTTCCAAACCACATCAGGAAATTCATAAGCCCAACCAGTGACCTTGTTCCAAGAACGGAACCCATAAAATCAATCGGCTCATTCAGCCATCCCAAAGACATTAAAATAGAATTGATCGGCCCATTCGTAGAAAATAAAGTAAAAAACAACATTGCAAACGCTGATGCCATAATCAGATTTGGCAGATATATCACAACTTTAAAAAACTGTGTTCCATGAATTTTCAGGCGGGCATCCACAAACCATTCGGCAAGCAGTAATGCAATTACAATCTGTGGTATAAATCCTATGATCCATAGAATCAAAGTGTTTCCCGCATACTTTAGCATATCTGATTTTAATAAACTGACATAATTATCTATTCCTATAAAATTCGGTCCAATTTCTTTAATCCCCGAACGATAATATTCAAAAAAGCTATACCGGATTGTATCCATCAAAGGAATAAAAGAAAAAATGAAAAAACTGGCAAAAAAGGGAAGAATAAAGAAATATCCCCATTTTGCATAATTTATTTTTTTACTTTTTTGTTTCATAAATTATCATTCCTTTCTCTAAACTTATAACTGTGGTGCAGCATGTGCACCACAGTTTACTGCACAATTTATTCCGGCCACTTAATCTCACTGATTTCTGGATATCTTTCTTTAATTGCTGTTTCAAAATTTGATTTTGCCTTATCAAAATCAACACTGCCCTGGAAATAATCACTAAAGCTATTCTGAATCAGTTCAACACATCCCTGATCATAAGCGGAGAGCGGTGCAATTACAATATTTTCCGCAACCGGAGCAAAATACTTAAATGCATTTTGTCCTCCAAGAAACGCAGATGCAAAGGTTTTATCATCTGTAGCTGCCGCCTGCATGCTGGTACGTGTATTCGTAAAATCTGTATAATCTTTGGAAATCTTTAATAAATTTTCTTTATCCGCAGTTACCGAAAGAATAATATCCTTTACATACTGTGGATTATCTGTGCCCGTACATGCATGAACATATGAACCCCCCCAATTATATTCCTGCGGCGGATTGGTAACAGCCCATGCGCCATCTCCTCCGTCCCAGTTTGGTTTTAATGTAAAGTCAATTCCCCATGCCGGGAAAAGAAATGCAAATACTTTAGATGCCGATCCCATTGCCTGATTCCAGTCAGCATTCCATTGTCCTTTTACAGACTTATCAAGATATCCGGCATCCAGCCATTCTTTGGAATCATTTATCCAATTCATAATTTGCTGGTCAACATTAATTACCGTTTCACCTTCTGCAACCCAGGGTGCTGAAATGCTGTTTCCATATAAACGGAAAGTATCCGCATAAGATGCAAATGTATAATATCCTTTTGCCTTTAGCTCTTCCGCAGTCGTCTTTATTGTATCCCAATCCTTTACCTTTTCTCCAATTGCCTCTGGATCATCTGTCCCAAATACTTCAATGGCAATATCCCGTCTATATACCAACAGCCCCGGGCAGCACTGCCATGTGGAACCCCTCTGCACACCGTTTGCATCAGATGCTGTTACTTTTGTAAAGCTATATTGATCTGCCAAATCCGTATCAGGGTTTATGCCAAGATCAACAAGGGGCATGGCAACATCTGCGTCCGCATCTGTATACTTATTGACATAATCCGTCTCCGATAAAAAGATATCAATTTTGTCATCATCTGCTGCACTTGCCTGATTAAGGAGTGCTTCATCAAGCTTCTGCTGATAAACACCATCCTGATTCGGGTTAATGATCCAGTGAATTTCTGTTCCATCTTTTAATGTGGTCACCGTTCCATCTGCCGACGTTTCTTTTACTTCCGGATAAACAGCTTCCACTCTCTCACGAAATTCGTTATTCCAGCAGTAGATATTAATTACTTTGCCTTCTGTGTTTGTTGTACCGGAACCTTGATCAGTTGATTTTCCGCATCCTGCCAATGAACCTGCTGCAACAGCCGCCATCAGCAAAATACTGATTAGTTTCTTTTTCATTAAAAAATCCTCCTTATTAATTTTATGAAGTTAGAATACTCTTCAACTTCGCATTGATTAATACGCTTAAAATATAACGCTTTTTTTCAGATGAATATATTATAGTTTTTAACAAAATATCAGATTCTTGATGTAATTTATTAACCTGTATTTATCTGCTGTTTAAAAGAATTGTACATATATTTTAGGTCATGATTCTGATATTTTTCTCATGTATTTTGTTTTCATGAGATAAGAAAATCTTTACTATTTTAAATATGATTTTTATATTCAGTTAAGGAAAGGAGCTAAAAATGAATGATTTAAAATTTATTGATGAGCACGGCACTTTTACCATACGTCAGCCGGAAAATACAAGTTATTTATATTTTCCCCTTGCTTCGGAAACAGGCTTAAAGAGTTCTGTCACTCCAAACCTTGGGGGGGATGCGAAAATTGATCAGGAAACTTTTTTATTGGAACCTGTAAGTTCTGAAAGCCTTCATAATAACCGTTCCTCTCGAAACTTCTGGTGTGTAATAGATGATATGGGTGTATATTCCGCTACAGGTTCCTCTGCCGAACAGGAAGCTGATAAATTTTCCGATATGCAGGATGACAGCCGCCTGACTGCCGGATTTATGTGGCAGTCTTTAAAACGCTTCTCCAAAAAATTTCAGTTGGAATCCACCATTACTTCATTTATTCCAAAAGATTCCAACGTTGAAATCATGTATATCACCATACAAAATAAATCAGCAAATATTCAGCATTTGACTGCTTACGGTGCTGTTCCAATCTACGGACGTAGCGCAGACAATATACGCGACCACCGCAATGTCACCTCAATGCTCCACCGTATCAAAACAACCCAAAATGGAGTTTTGGTATCCCCCACTATGTCCTTTGATGAAAGAGGCCATCTTCCAAATAAAAAAATATATTATGTTATAGGATGTACAGGCAGTCAAGAGCCTCCGGTATGTTTTTACCCTACTGTAGAGAACTTTATTGGTGAAGGCGGTTCTTATACGCATCCCCGCGCCATATATGAAACGCGCACGGGATATCCTCCTTTATCCAAAGCGGAAGGAAAAGAAGCAATGGGAGCCTTCCGCTTTGGAAAACTCTCTCTTGCCCCTGGTCAAAAAGTCGATTACATTCTTCTTCTGGGCGTTGAACAGAATGAAGAATCTATAAATAATATTTTTCAAAAATATAACAGTACTGAAAAAGTCATAGCAGCTTTAGCCGATACCAAAACCTATTGGCAGGACAAAGTGAATGTAAGTTTTCATACAAGTAATACTACCTTTGACCGTTTTATGAAATGGATCAGTTTCCAGCCTTTCCTCCGACGATTGTTTGGCTGTTCTTTTCTGCCTCACCATGACTACGGACGCGGCGGCAGAGGATGGCGTGATTTATGGCAGGACTGTCTTTCTTTACTCTTAATGGAACCTGGCAAGGTCGGACATATGATTGCCATGAACTTTGGCGGGGTACGCATTGATGGAACAAACGCCACTATTATAGGAAGCGGAGATGGTAATTTTATAGCTGACCGTAATGGCATTTCCCGTGTATGGATGGATCACGCCCTTTGGCCATTAATGACAACAAAGCTTTACATTGACCAGACCGGAGACATCGAAATTTTAAATAAACAGGTTTCCTATTTTAAAGATTCCCAGGTCATGCGTGGAACTGAGATGGATACCCTTTGGCATCCCGACAGCGGAAATAAACAGTATACATCTGAAAATCATACTTACACCGGAAGTATTCTGGAACATCTTTTAATCCAGCAGCTTACCGCTTTCTACGAAGTAGGCAGTCATAATATATACAGGCTGCGAGATGCTGACTGGAATGATGCATTAGATATGGCATCTGAACAGGGGGAAAGCGTTGCCTTTACCTGTGCCTATGCCGGCAACTTGTTGGATCTGGCATCCCTGATCCGCCTTTTAGATAGCTATTCTTCCAATCATACCGCTACTCTTCTGGAAGAAATTACAATTTTGCTGAATGATGAACCGGGCCTTTACGACTGCGTATCAAAAAAGCAGGATATATTAACAGAATATTCTAACAAATGCAGACATAGTGTCAGCGGCAGACGTACTTCTTTTTCCCTCCAGTTTCTCGCTGCAAATTTAACTGAAAAAGCAAACTGGATAATGGAACATATAAAAGCCCATGAATGGATTGAAATATCTGAAAATGAAGGCTGGTTTAACAGCTACTACGATAATCATGGCTGCACTGTTGAAGGCATTTTTGAAAACAATGTACGAATGATGTTAACCGGTCAGGTTTTTTCCATTATGAGCGGTGTAGCCGAACAATCGCAAATTAAAAAAATAGTAAAAAGCGCTGACTGCCATCTTTATCAGAAGGACATCGGCGGATACCGCCTGAATACAGATTTTCATGAATTGAAATTTGATATGGGGCGCATGTTTGGATTTGCCTATGGCGAAAAAGAAAACGGAGCCGTATTTTCGCATAT
Source organism: Lachnospiraceae bacterium 10-1 (assembly GCA_000403495.2). Classification (GTDB taxonomy): domain Bacteria; phylum Bacillota; class Clostridia; order Lachnospirales; family Lachnospiraceae; genus Suilimivivens. The sequence continues at coordinate 1,060,045 of KE159810.1, forward strand.
GACTGTTATGTTTGCAAATGCACTTTACCGCCGGGGGTTTGCAAAAGAAGGATGGAAAGCTTTAATATCACTTGCCAACACCGCCTTAGATTTTGATACCAGCCGCATATACCCGGGTATTCCCGAATATTTCCGCTCTGACGGACGTGGAATGTATCACTATCTGACCGGTGCCGCAAGCTGGTATATGATGACCATGATTACGGAAGTTTTTGGCATACGCGGGCAAAATGGAAACCTTATTTTATATCCAAAACTTCTGGCTGAGCAGTTTGATGAAAAAAATCTGGCTTCCATTACAATTCCTTTTGCTGATAAATATTTTTGCATTGTCTATGAAAATAAAAACTGCAAGGACTTTGGCGATTACACCATAGGTTCTGCTATCTGTGATAAAGCAAATCTCGTTATAGACAATAAATCTTTTATCACATTGCCTCTTAAAATGCTTACCGGGCTGTCTGATGAACCACATACAATTTTTGTGCAGCTTATTTAAAGCATCTTTATTTAACAATAAAATTATAGAAAGGAAATAAACATAAAAATGAAATATGGTTATTTTGACGATTTAAATCAGGAATATATAATTAACCGGCCAGATACGCCAACACCCTGGGTTAATTATTTAGGCTCTCCCGAATATGGCGCAATTATCTCCAATAACGCAGGTGGCTACAGCTTTGCAAAATCAGGCGCAAACGGAAGAATACTGCGCTACGTTTTCAACCAATTTGACCAACCGGGAAGATATCTGTATATCCGCGACAACGAATCACAGGATTATTGGTCTGCTTCCTGGCAGCCAGTCGGTAAAGACCTGAATAAATATAAAAGCAAATGTCATCATGGACTTGGCTATACAAAAATGACTGCCGAATACAGTGGAATTACTTCCAGCGCACTATACTACGTTCCTTTAGACAAATCCTATGAGGTATGGGCGTTAACCGTAACTAACCAGTCCAAACACATAAGAAACCTGACGTTGACCGGCTACGCTGAATTTACCAATCACAGCAACTATGAACAAGATCAGGTCAATTTGCAGTACTCCTTATTTATTTCTAAAACATTATTTGATAAAAACCGCATTATACAGCAAATTCATGGCAATCTGGATGCGATTCCAACTCATGAAAAGATTGATGAGAAAAATGTAACAGAACGCTTTTTTGGTCTCGTTGGCGCCGAAGTTTCTTCCTATTGTGGTGACAAAGAACATTTTCTTGGAAAATATCATGGATACCAAAACCCACAGGGTATTTCATCAGGAAATCTGGGCAATGTAACCAGCTATAACGAAAATTCCTGTGGGGCTCTTTCCTGTACGATTGCCTTAGCTGCGGGTGAAACAAAAACAATCCTTTTCCTGCTCGGTCCAAACTCTTCCTCTGAAGCCGAGGCTATTATGAAAACTTATGCCAACCCATCAGAAAATATTAAAAGTGAAATCCTGGAAATCAAAAAAAGCTGGATGGAAAAACTTAAACACCTAAAAGTAAACACTCCCAGCTCTGAATTCAACACAATGGTAAATACGTGGAACGCCTATAACTGCTTTATGACCTTTATCTGGTCACGCGCTGCCTCCTTTATTTACTGTGGGCTGCGCAACGGTTATGGATATCGTGATACCGTGCAGGATATTCAGGGTATTATTCACCTTGCACCTGAAATGGCCTTAGAAAAAATACGTTTTATGCTTTCGGCCCAGGTAAATAACGGTGCCGGCCTTCCTCTGGTTAAATTTACACACAATCCCGGGTATGAAGATACGCCGGACGATGCCTCATACAGAGAGCAGACCGGCCATCCGGCATACCGCGCCGATGACGCATTATGGCTTTTTCCAACAATTTACAAATATATTGCAGAAACGGGTAACGTGGAATTTCTTGATGAAATCCTTCCATTTGCAAATAAAGAAGAAGGCAGCGTTTATGAACACTTAAAACGTGCAATTCAGTTTTCCCTTGATCATCTTGGTTCGCATGATTTACCGGCAGGGCTTTATGCTGACTGGAATGACTGCCTTCGCTTAGGTGCGAATGGGGAATCCACCTTTGTCGCAATGCAGTTTTTCTACGCAATGACAATTATGAAAAAATTCTCTGAATATAAAGGGGATATGAAATACACTGAATATATATCTCAGCGTCAGACGTTGTTAGAAAAAACTATGCAGGAATTATGTTGGGATGAGGATCGATTTATACGTGGTTTTACAGAAACCGGAGAAAGAGTAGGCACACGGGAAAATGTGGAAGCCAGCCTTTGGCTAAACCCACAAAGCTGGGCTGTTATCAGCGGTCTTGCCACCTCAGAACAGGCAGATACCATACTTGAAAATGTTTATCAGAAATTGAATACAAATTATGGCGCACTCCTAATGAATCCTCCTTATCATGCACATGCTTTTGATGGTGCTCTTGCTGTCATATATAATCAGGGAACAAAAGAAAATGCCGGTATATTTTCACAGTCTCAAGGCTGGCTTATTCTGGCTGAAGCCATAAGCGGGCATGGCGAACGTGCTTTTACCTACTTTATGGAAAATGCACCGGCTGCTCAAAATGACTATGCCGAAATACGTCGTCTGGAACCCTACTGTTATGGACAATTCACAGAAGGAACTGCCAGTATCCATCACGGCCGCTCACACGTACATTGGCTGACAGGAACCGCCTCAACCGTTATGGTTGGATGCGTTGAAGGCATTCTTGGACTGCGTCCTGACATGAATGGAATCAAACTCTCCCCAGCAATTCCAAAATGCTGGACTCACTTTGAAATTGATAAAGACTTCCGTGGGAAACATCTCCATATTCTTGTAGATAATCCCAACCAACGAGAATCCGGTTACGAGCTGTTAACCTTAAACGGAAAACCCCTCACCGAAAATTATATTCCTTTTAACTCTCTGAAAGAAACAAATGAAATTTATATGCTTCTTTAAAAGTATTTTTAAGGCGCCGCATAACGACGCCTTTTTATTTTTTCTTTGCTGTATCCAAATCCTCTATCCCGATATCCCAATGTACCAGATGATTTAAATCCCGGAATTTTTTTGGCGTCATACCTACAATATCACGAAACTGTTGTATAAAATGACTCTGTGAAGAAAAAGAAAGCCTGTTTGCAATATCAATCAGTGAATAATCACTATATTTTAACAAGTTCTTAGCTATTTCAATCTTCTGCCCGCGTATATACGTACTGACCGAATCTCCGGTTTCTTTTTTAAATAACCGGGAAAGGTAGCTGGCTGACACCCCTAATTCATCTGCCAGTTCTTCTACTGTTATACGCTCTTTTATATGAGCATAAATATATTCTTTGCAAAGATTGATATGTTTAGAACCCGTATCTCCGCGGCAGATTTTACGCATCTTCTCTGCATAGTCCACCACCATTTCGTCATGCAGATTTTTTACGCCCTGCGTAGTATGAATATCATCTAATTGCTGAATATAAAAATCGCTCATTCGGAAAGCCTGTTCCAGCTCCATTCCTTTCTGCCTGCATAGTCGTGTCACCATCGCAGTTGTAATCACAAAATGATACTTTAGATTCGTTACCGGATTCCTTGATAAAACGCCTACGCCTTCACTGTCTAAAAATCTTTCCTGTTCACAGTTCTTTTTCACCTCATCTACTTCACCGTTTACTATTGTCTGATAAAATAAAAACTCCTCTGTCGGCTCCCTATGCTCTACCTCATCAATTTCATCGTCCGCCTCTAACAAAAGCCATGCATTTTGATAGCCCATAGCCCCTCCTTTTCCAATCAACATTTCCGGTACTTGTCAAGTATAGCTGACAATACAGCCTCTCCTATTACCACTATATCATTGGCATCTTAAATAAACAACCTGTTATTTAAAATACACGCAAAGACCTGAAAATATCTATTTATCTTGCAATTACCCACCCTATATTTTATTTTAAATATAAAAGCCTGGCACACCAGACAAGCCAACAGTTCATGTATTACAAAATTGAGGGATCGCACAGGCTGAATATTTTCATCAAAGGAGACTCACCTAATGGATATTCATTCTTTAAAAGAAAACACCAGACATGGCACAGTAACCTTCCCCCTTGCTTTATACAAATGGCATGGCGGCAGCGACTGGAAAGTGCCCCTTCACTGGCATGATGAAACGGAATTTATTTATCTGAAAAAAGGCGCTTTCACTGCATGGCTGAATACAAAAGAGCTTCATGTTGTAGCACCGGCAATTATGTGTATTCATGCAGGGGAGCTTCATTCCCTGACTTTAAGCGCTGATTCAGATGAAAGCGCTATTGTCTTTCATCTGAATATCTTAAGCTTCGAGCATTATGACTCTATTCAGGCCAAGCTGATACGTCCTCTTATGGATGGCCGCCTTCGAATGCCCTTTCTTATCAACCATGCAGAACCTGTTTTCCCGGATATAAAAAACTGTTATGAAAGCATGGAGCAAAAAATGGAAGAAATGAGTTCCTGCGGTGCAGAAAATGAAATCATAAAAACCACCGCCTACCTGCAGATCAAATCCCTTCTTTTTCATATGCTTTCCATTCTCTATAAAAATGAATATCTTTTAAGCAAGAAAAGTATACCTGCCCAAAATGAGCACCAGATTGAAAATTTGAAAAAAGTACTTTCTTATATCAAGGAAAATTATTCTTCTCCTATTCGCATAGAAGAACTAGCTTCACTGATCAATCTAAACGCCCAATATTTTTGCAGATACTTTAAAGAAAATATTGGGAAAACTGCTACGGAATATATAAATGAAATCCGTATAGAAAAAGCGGCGGAAGCCTTAATTGAAACAAATAAAAAGATCATAACAATTGCACAGGATACAGGCTTTGACAATATTGGTTATTTTATCCGCAGATTTAAAAAGGAAAAAGGAGTTACTCCTTCCGAATATCGAAAGAATATTCCTTCTTCCAACACAGATTAGAGAAATTTTAGAGAAAAAAATGCTATTCTTATCTCCATGATACTCTATTTTGCATTCACATGTACCTGGCGCAAACTCATCAGGTATAAAAACAAAAAACATGGGGAGATAACAGCTTATGAAAAGGAAACGACAAAGGAAATTAAAATGCATACGCATTTTATCCATGATAATTATTTTAGGAGGGCTTCTATCCATCTTAACCTTAAAATTGTATGTAAATGCTTCTGATGGTTCTGAAATTGTTATTTTTAAATATGATAAAGAAGTTTCAGAAGCGACTGCTTATGGAGAGCCCGTTTATGATGAATCTTTATATCAGATAGTAGAAAGTTCAGAAGGTTCTCCTATTGTAAAAGACGTCCGTCTCGATACGGATGTGGAAAGCAAACTGTCCCTTCTTGCTGCTGAAGATGAAGAAATTGCTCAGATTTATGCCGATAAAAACAGCTATCCGGAAGAACTGCTGACCGCTCTTGCCAACAATCCGGAGTTGAAGGAATTTGTAAAAGGGTACTTGGCTTCTGACGGTACGGCGAAGGCCGGATTAAATGAGGAAGAACTTTCCCAGGACTTTCCCCTGCTTTTGCAATGGGACAGCCGATGGGGATATGTTCCTTATGGAAAAACCAATATCGGCATTTCCGGCTGTGGCCCAACCTGTATGGCTATGGTAATTTTTTCTCTTACCAGAGATGCATCCGCTACTCCTGACGCCCTTGCATCATACAGCATGAAAAATGGTTACTATTCCCAGGGTGCCGGCACTTCCTGGCTCTTTATGACAGATGCTGCAAAAGCCTACGGTCTCAACGCCAAAGAACTGGGGCTGGATGAAGAATCTATGAAAAGCTATCTTGATTCAGGACGCCCCATCATCTGTGCCATGCGCCCAGGCGATTTTACCACTATGGGACATTTTATTATGATTTATGGATATGACAAAGATGGTTTTCTTATCAATGATCCCAACAGCCGGGAACGCAGCAGCAGACATTGGGACTTTGACACCCTCCATTACCAGATCAAAAATCTTTGGGGATATTATATTTAAAGTATTTTATGAAAATCAAATATCCTTTTACAATATTTTATATATATCAGATAGCAGATTTTAAGTCAAAATAGTACAATAAATTAGTCAAATATAAGTAAGAAAACCTCATTTTAGGATAATATAATGTAATTATAATCTTTCAAACACGCGTAGTGAATGAATAATTAAATCAGGGAGGTTTTCTTATGAATAAAAAATGGTGGCACGACAAAGTTGCATATCAAATTTATCCCAAAAGCTTTTATGACACAAATGGAGACGGTATTGGCGACCTAAGAGGCGTTATCAGTAAGCTTGATTACTTGAAAGAACTGGGTATCGACATTATCTGGCTTTCCCCCATCTATCAGTCTCCTTTTGTTGATCAGGGATATGACATTTCTGATTACTATAAAATTTCTGAATCCTTTGGCACTATGGAAGATTTTGACACCCTGCTTGCGGAAGCCAAAAAAAGAAACATGTATATTGTAATGGATCTGGTGATCAACCACTGCTCTGACAAGCATGAATGGTTTCAAAAAGCATTACAGGAGCCGGAAGGAAAATACGGTGATTATTTTTACTTCCGCAAAGGGAAAAACGGAAACCCTCCCAGCAATTACCGCTCTTATTTTGGCGGAAGCGCTTGGGAAAAGGTACCCGGATCTGACTATTATTATCTCCATATGTTTGCCAAAGAGCAGCCGGATTTAAACTGGAATAATCCCCAAATGTTAAATGAATTATACACCATGATCAATTGGTGGCTGGAAAAAGGGGTTGCCGGATTCCGCATTGATGCCATCATAAACATAAAGAAAGATCCCGCCTTTAAAGATTTTGAGCCGGACGGTCCAGATGGACTTACCAGCATATGGCATATGGTGGAAAGCGTTGAAGGCGTAGGCGAGCTGCTGGAAGACTTAAAGAAAAACACATTTGAAAAATATCAGGCCTTTACCGTAGCAGAAGTATTTAACATGAAAAAGGATGAATTAGTAGAATTTATAGGGGAAAACGGACATTTTTCCACCATGTTTGACTTTTCTGCCCATTCCCTTTCCTTTGGAGAGCATGGCTGGTATGACAGCCAGCCCATCCAATTTAAGGATTTTAGAAATGCACTGTTTCACTCCCAGCTTGAATGCCAGGAAGTGGGCTTTCTTGCAAATATCATTGAGAACCATGATGAACCCAGAGGGGTTAACCGTTATCTGCCGGACTATGCCCGTAATGATGCCGGATTTAAAATGCTTGGAACTGTCAGCATTCTTTTACGGGGCCTTCCCTTTTTATATCAGGGACAGGAAATCGGTATGCAAAACTGCCCTATGAGCTCCATTGAAGAATATGATGATATCAGCACGCATGGAGAATATAAGATTGCCATTGAAGCAGGATTGTCAGGAGAAGAAGCGTTAAAAGTCTGTTATCTAAACAGCCGGGACAATGCAAGAACCCCCATGCAGTGGGATGATAGTGAAAATGCCGGTTTTACCACAGGTATCCCCTGGCTTAAAGTAAATCCTAACTATACGTCCATTAATGTTGACAGACAACTTACCGATGAAAACTCTGTTCTTTCCTATTACAAAAAGCTGCTGGCACTTCGTAAATCAGCAGAATATAAAGATGTATTAACTTATGGTACTTTTACTCCTCTTTTTGAAAATGAGGAAAACATATTTGCCTATGAACGGAGGCTAAATGACAAATCTGTCATAATCCTTGCCAACTTTGGGGATAAAGAAGCTATTCTACATTTTAAAAAGACAGCAACCCTTTCTATTCTGCTGAATAATCTGGAAAAGGCTTTCATAAAAGAAAATGAAATTACTTTACTCCCATGCCAGGTTATCGTAGCACAATGTAATTAACTTTACTAGTTCAATAAGACAGTCGCCGCCACAGGCAAAGCATCTTGTGACGGCGACTGTCTTATTGAATTTTAATTTAGTGATAAAACAAGAACTTTAAAATAGATAACCGCCTCTTGTTGCTAAATGTCAATTAGAAAATTGGATATTAAAACGAATTGACCTTAAAATGTTTATGCTTTCATTTATTATAACAAACAGAATAGCATATTGTCAATAAATCATATATTCAAAATCGATAAACTAATAACCTCTTTGTCTCACTCTAATATTGAAATTCTTTACTATATAAAATAATCAGTTATTCATAATATGGAAACTGGGATATTCTCAGGGCAGTTGCGCCAAAAGGAATCAGCTCTATTGTTTTTTCCACACCTGTTATCTCCACCGGACTGACTGGCGGCGCATCAGCACTGTTATGATACATGTTCCATTGTTCTAATTGTTTTGCTTTAAGGTAAATCTTAGAGGAGGGATTTTCTTTTGAATATGGATTTTCCACCTCTGTACCTTTCACATACACAGGTGTATCCTTCCTGTTGATTGCATAATTCCAGGTCTCAGCAGTAGAAACGCTGTAGTCACAAATTCCCATGCATTCTTTTTCCACATGCCACTTTTCTTCCAAATTTAATCCGTAAAGTAAGCATCCTCTTTCAACAGCCTGACTTTTATGAAACCATTGAGATAAGCGTATCTCCATTGGGAATCTAACTGCTATTGTATCACCGCTGCCAAAAAAACCTTCCACAACGAAAAAGCTTCCTTCCACTCTCTTATTTTTTCTGTTATCAACTGTAATTTCAGGCTGCCTGCACCATTGGGGAATCCGTATCTTTAAGCAAAAGCAGCAATCTGCATTTATAACATGATAAGTTAAAGTCTCCTCAAATGGATACTTTGTATTCAGCTCAATCTGTACTTCTTTTTGTGAAATCAGCGTATGTACTTTGCTTGGTGCAAAAACCATGGAAACAAGGGTATTTTTTTGTTTAAACCATAGACTGTTTACCAATTTAGGCCATCCCTGGTGCATATTTGCTGTGCAGCATCCAAAATTAGGTTCCAGACCAAATAAATTTGAGGTATTATCATTGTTAAACCAGTTACGCTTTTGGTCAGATATTAAAACCTGATTTGCCTGCTGTAAATATTGATGGGCCATATAGTTTTCCGTAATTGCAGCAGGATAGGCATTGTAAGCAATCTTTTCGAGCCGGTCTGCCAGCTTTGCTTCTCCTGTAATTTCCAGCATTGTTTCCAGGCTGAACATAAGCTCAACAACCGCACACAGCTCCGAACCCTGAGAAGGCGAAGCACCGCTTAAATGCTCATCTCCATTTACTGTTCCGGATGCCACGCCATGAAACTTTGTCAATGTATCAACTGCTTCAACCGCAATACCGCACTTTCTTAAATCTTCGTCAAAGCAGCCTTCCAGCGCCGGATACTTTAGTCCCATCACAACATTAACTACATGAGTTTCATGGTATTTCATCAACTTTAGTATTTCTGAATTTTGATATTTACTTAATTCCTCCCAGTTATAATAATATGCAGTAGGATAAACAAAGGGAAAATTATCAAACAGCTCTGTCCAGTTAAGCGCCTGACAGCGCAGTTTATTTTGCAATTTTAAAAGCCATTTTTGTGGTTTATATTCATATACCCATTTAATACAATATAAAACTTCGCCAACCCTTGCTTTTGCCCATTCACTTACCGGCTTATTTTCTATGGAATTTGAAATATACCTTAAATATCTCTCAATAAATGCAAATGTTTCTTCTTTTTTCTCTATTTCATAATATTGCCTCAAAACTTTCAACATGATAAATCTTGACCAGTAATCATCCATAGAATTTTGCGGCCCAAAATTCCCGTCTTCTCTTTGACTATTTAAAGTCCAACGTATAAACTTTAAACAGATTTCCCACTTTTCCTGATCTTTCAAATAATAAGAGAGGGGAAGCAGTCCATCCAAATAATAGGGTGCTCTCTCCCAGCTTTCTCCAGTTCCTCCCAGCCATCCGGAATAGCTTCCCACACTGTCCCATTTTTCAAAAAGCTGCCCCGAAAGCCCTTGCATCTGAAGCTCCATTTGAGCTTTCAGCCACCCACATGGTTCTATTTCAGGCAATTCTAACCGTTTGAATTCTTTTTTCACACATAATTCCTCACTTTTTATCCCAGTCTGTAAACAGTTCATCTCCATCATGGATATAAAGTCCAACCTGCTCTACTGCCGCCTGGCGTCCATTTGCCCACAGCAGCCATTGCCCGTCCATATGCATAACCCAGGGCTTATATACTGCTTCAACATCCCAGCTTCCCTCTGGTCCTCCTGCTATAATTGGATTATTCGGATATCTTTGCCAGCCTGTAATTCCATCCTTCGATCTGGCAACATTGATAGTGGCCTTATACATATCTTCAAAACCAATGTAAAACATATAATACCAATTATCCATAAAAATAATCTGGCATGCAGATACAATTTCCTTTTCCCAGAAGTTTTTAGGTTCAGGCCTGAAAACAGGATTCCGGCTGCTTCTCATCCAATGAATTCCATCTATGCTTTCTGCATATCCAATTTGATCCGGCTCCCAAAAGCCTCCTGCAGAATACCACATTCTGAAAATATTTCTGTTTTTATCCCAAATAACAAAAGGACACATCAGGTTTGTTTTTTCCCATGTTTCTTCCGGCTCCATGACAGGTTCTTTTCTTCTTTTAAAGTGAATGCCATCATCGCTTTCCGCAAATCCGATGCAGGATCTTCCACTGCTCATGCGTTCCCCTGCGCCTAAAAATTTCATGCCTGTATACCACATAAAATATTTGCCATCTTTTTCAATTACTATCTGCCTGTTAACGTCATCCTCCCATCCGGTAGAAAAATCAGGCGGCAGAACAATTGTAGGCTTGCTCCAGTGTACTCCGTCAACTCCTTCCACAAAAGCAATACTATTTGTAGATCTCCATGACAAATACATTCTCAGCTTTTCCTTAACTTTGATAACGGTTACATCAAATGTCTCTCCATAGTCATTTCTAAAAACAGGATTATTTTTATATCTGCGCCAATTTCCCTGACAACCTATTCTGGTTAAATCTTGATCTATCATTTATCCATTTCTCTCCTTATTCCTTATAGTCCCAGCTCCATGCCCTGGTGAATCAAAGCGCCAATCCTTTTATTGCCCCTGGCACATCCGGTATAATAACAGATCCACTTATTATCTTTTTTAAGAACCACAGGACGGTAAACTGCTTCAACATCCCATGCACCAAACTGCCCGCCTGATACGATAGGATTTGACGAATGTCTGATCCAGTTATGGATTCCATCTTCAGACTTTGCCATACAAATTCTTGCCTTAAATGCATCCTGCCATGCTGTGTAAAACATAAGATATCCTTCTTCTGTTTTTACAACATGACAAGCCCCCACTCTTTCCTTTTCAAGCACACTTTTATCATTTTTCATAATTGGATTTTCCGAAACCTTTGTCCAATTGTCACCATCAGGGCTGACTGCATATCCAATAGCCAATGGCTTTTCAATATCTCCCGCCGAGTACCACATTTTAAAAAGTGATTCCTTTTCATCATAGATAACACATGGATAGCAGACTGCATTGTGTTCCCACAAGCAGTCAGGCTCAAGCACAGGAGTTCTCGAGGCCATCCAGTTGATTGCATTATTACCCGTTGCGTGTCCTATCACAGCCCTGTCATAATCATCACTAACCGCATCATATCTTTTTCCTGTATAAAACATATGGTACTTTCCCTTGGCAAATAATACAAAAGGCTGACACACTGCTGCCTCCCATTTTAATTCAGGCCGCCGAATCAATGAATACCCATAGTCTCCACCATCTGAATAAAATGTATTTCCTATTACATACGCTTTTGATTCTGTATTTTCGTCTGTCACGCCATCCTCTGCAAATGGCCGGAAGTCCAAAGCATTTTCACACACTGCCACCAATATTTTCTTTAAAAACCGATGAGTATAGTACATGTGATATTTGTCTCCAACGGGCAGTACCATTGCATCTGAAACTTCACCTATCCTTTCTCCAATTACCGGATTATTTTCATACCTTCGCCATCCGGCATAACATCCTATTTTTCCCGGATCATATGCTCTCATTTTATTTTCCTTTCCCACAACAGATCCCTGGGAAATTCTAAGGACCTGATTGCTTACTTTTAATTTTTAGATTCTATATATTCGGCCACCTGTCTGTTCATCTCGTCAATAACTTTTTGAATACCTGCCTCTTCAAGGCTCCTGGAAAACTCCTCAAGTACAGCGTCAACATCATCTGCCATTCCCATATTAAGCAGTGTATAATAACGGTCGTTTAATGTACTGATAATTGCAATTTCCGTACTTACCGGTGCCGGATCAAATACAAATGCATCCAAAACGTGATGTGTGATCATTGCCCCATAGCTATCCATGATCTGCTTATAGGAATCATCTAGTGACGTAGGATTTTCCACATACTCTGTACGAGTCAGTTCTTCATTTGTCCATCCCCAGTTGCAGTTTGCATCTACGCCATAATCAGAATTTTTATCCAGCAGCTTATATTGGTCATCTCCCACTGCTTCCCAATGGACGCCTTCTATTCCCAATCTTGCTAAATCGTAAATTTCCGGATTTGTATATAGTTCATTTAGAACCATCATCGCACGCTCTTTATGATTACTATTAATATTGATAGCCATTCCGTTATTTGTATAAGGATAAACCTTTTGAGCCACCTCCGGTGCAAAATCAATCATTCTGCAGTTCCAGTCCGGATGCTCATTATCTGCTATTCTTCCATAAGTCAATTGATTACTGGGATTCCAGGTCATAACAGCAGATTTTCCATTTAAAAAATTATCCTGCTTTTCATCCTGGGAATTTTGGGAATCTGCTGACCAATATCCTTTTTCATACATTTCCTTCATTTTATGACAATAGTTTGTAAATTCATCCCAGTTTAAAATATAACGGACTTCCACATCATCAGGATCTGTATAATGATACATAAATAATTTATTGTCATCCCCACTTATCGGCGAGAATCCTAAAGTTCTCCACTCATACAAATCCTGAAACTCGCCGCCGCCAGTTCCCAATGCAGAAATGCCCTGCTCATTTTCACATACTGCATCCAAAAAACTTTCTAATTCCTGCCGGCTGGTAATTTCCTCTACATTATATTTTTCAAGAAGGTCACCTCTTACCAACAAATTGCCACCGCTTGCAAATTCATTTTTATAGCATGGGATCATATAATCCTTACCGCCGATTTTAGCCTGATCCCACGCATCTTCCGGTACTACTGCTTTAATATCCGGCGCGTAAGTAGAAACAAATTCATCCGTTATTTCATAGAAACCGCCCATATTTGCTGTCTCGCTGTAATGCGCCCAGCCAGTTGCAGTGAAGATCAAATCAAATTTTTCGCCTGATGAAAACAATAAAGAATATTTCGTATCATGTTCCGACCATGATAAAAAGTCAACTTCCAATGTTGCATTTACATTTTCCTGCAGCTTTTTATTAATTTCGTCATATACCTGATCAAAATCGGGCGTTCTGTCACCTATTAAATACATTCTCAAAACAACAGGTTCCGAAATATCATTTCCCCGATATGCCATTTCCCCCTGTGTTTTGCCTGTGCCATTCTCCTGGGAAACACTTTCTGCCGGTGCTTCTGAAGAATTGTCATTTTTTTGTCCACATGCTGTCAGTGCCATTGTTGTCAGCATAGTTAGCGCCAACAAAATTGAAACCATTTTCCTCTTCATTTTTTCCCTCCTTTTGTCCCTTAAGAAGTAATTTTCTTATATGAAAATTATATGTTTTTCAAATTTTAGCTTCAATTCGCATTTATCCTAAACATAATTTTTGTTCTTATCACACAATATACAACGTTTCACCTTTTTCAATGCGCAACGTTGCTTTTTTGCTTATCCTTTAACTGCACCTATGGTTATTCCCTGAACAAAATATTTTTGTACAAAGGGATAAGCAAATATAATGGGACCTGTAACCACCACCGTAAGCGCCATCTTTAACGACTGGGTAGGTAAATTAAATGCTGCTGCCACAGCTCCTCCTGATGCGCTTGATAATATTTTTCTATATGCCTGAATATTATTGATCTGTTGATATAAAAAATATTGCAAAGGATACATTTTATCATTTGATATATACAACATTGCATTATACCAGTCATTCCAATATGCCAAAGCTATAAACAGCCCCACTGTCGCCAATGCAGGTTTTATTAGCGGCATGATTACTTTAAACAGCATTAGAAAATCTCCACATCCATCAATTTTTGCAGCATCAACAAGAGACTCCGGTATGGCTATCATATAGCTTTTCATTATCAGCAGATTATAAACATTAAAAAGTAAAGGAAGCAGCAACGCCAGATAACTGTTCTTAAGTCCGAGATAACTTGTCATTAAAATATAAATGGAAACCAAGCCTCCACTGAAAAGCGTAGTGAAATAAAAGAAAAAGGAAAACCCATTTCTCCAGGCAAAATCTCTTCTTGAAAGTACATATGCTGTCATCGTCTGCAGCATCAATCCTAATGAAGTACCCGCAATTGTAAGCCCTATTGTTACCAGATATGCCTTTCCTACAACTTGGGGCGACTTAAAGACAGCCTTGTATGCATCCAGAGAAAACTCTTTTGGAAATAATCCAAATCCCTGCAGAGAAATGACCTCTTCTGCTGTAAATGAAGCGGAAAAAACCATTAAAAACGGAATCAGACATAGTATAGCAATAAACCCGCAAAAGCAATATGAAAATATATTTAATTTTAAGCTAGATTTCATTTTATTTCTCCTTTTAAAAAAGTGTATAGTCTTTATCATAAAGAGAGACCAGTTTATTTGCTATTACTACTGTAATAAAACAAAGGACTGACTGGAAAAAACCGGATGCTGCCGACATACCAATGTCGTTATTGTATATCAGCGCCCTGAATGTATAAGTATCAATCACATCCGTAGCATCATATAAAATTCCATTTGATCCTACCAGATTATAAAACAAGTCAAAATTTCCTTTAAAAATACCTCCAACAGCTAATAAAACAAGTACGATAATCGTTGGCCTTACCATCGGTATCGTTATTTTAAAAATTCTCTGCACTTTACTTGCCCCATCAATTTGAGCTGCCTCATAAATTGATGGATCAATGCCCATAATAGATGCCAGATACAAAATAGATCCATAACCTACATTTTTCCATGCATTGAAAAAAATGATTATGACCGGCCAAATATACGGAATATTATAGATATTTACTTTTTCTCCACCCAAAAAGGCAATTAATTTATTGACCACCCCATAATCATAGCTTAAAAAATTGAAAGAAATAACTGAAACCACTACCCAGGAAATAAAGTATGGCAAAAACATAATAGACTGAGCTGCTTTCACAAAATATTTATTTTTAATTTCCACTAGTAATATGGCAACCGTTAACTGCAAGATATTGTTAATAATTATAAAGGCTGTGTTATAAAGCAGTGTGTTTCTTGTAACTGTAAACGCCTGTCCTGAATTGAAAAAGAATTTAAAATTATTAAGCCCGTTCCAGGGACTTTTAAATATTCCGTCTATATAGTTGTACTTTTTAAAAGCAAGTACAATTCCACCCATTGGAATATAATTAAACAATATAACATAAATTACTGCTGGAAGAAGCATAAGCAGCAAGATTTTGTATTTTTTTAAGTCCTTTAAAAACCTTTTCCCCTTATTCATATATTTTTCTCCTCTTTACTTCTGTCGACTTTCTCAAATGAATCTCATAATTTGAAAGTGTTTTAGTAGGAACCTTATTTCCCTTTATTAGTTCTAGAAGAATTTTACCTGCATGAATTCCCTGTTGTACTGCATTTACGCTGATTGACGTGATTGGCGGATTATGCATTTCCATATAAATACTGTCATGCATGGAGGCCACCCTTATATCTTCCGGAATCTTAAAACCATATTCCTGTAATTTATTCACCACCTTCATGCAAAGCGCATCATCTGTGCATACCACACATTCTACCCTGTTATCAACTATCTTCATCATCACTCTGTCCAGTTCCATTACACTGTTTACATTTTGGAAAAACAGTTCCGAATTCGTTACGCCAATTCTTTTTTGCACCGTATTCAAAAATCCCTCACATCTGTAATGATTCACCATATTGTTGCTGTCAGCAGATACTAATGCA
This sequence comes from Lachnospiraceae bacterium 10-1, assembly GCA_000403495.2. Lineage (GTDB taxonomy): Bacteria > Bacillota > Clostridia > Lachnospirales > Lachnospiraceae > Suilimivivens. The sequence goes on from KE159810.1 coordinate 1,076,199, forward strand.
ATATTGTTTTCCCCCTGATTCAGCAAAATTGCTGCCAACTCAATTCCTGATTGCATATGATTACTGTCTACCTGTATAACCGAAGCATCATCAACAGATCCCACCAATACGAAAGGTATTCTTTCCCGTTTCAAATATTTGATCAGATTATCCTTAACCGGATTATAGGTTAATACGAACCCCTCAACTTTGCGCCTGTCCAGCAAATGCTTTACCTTAGAAATATCTCCGTCCTTTTCCGTAACATAAAGTGTGTCATATCCGTTCTTTTGAAAATATTCATAGGCGCCGTCTAAGCAGCTTTGAAAATAGGAGGTTTCCGTTATAATTACATGAGCGGGCAGAATTACACCAATATTTTTACTATTGCATTCATTTTCCCGGGTTTTTATAATTGCATCCTGGTTTTCAAGGTATCTGAAAACTCTGTCTTTTGTCTCCTGTTTTACCCTTCCTCTTCCAGATAAAGCCCGAGAAATTGTACTTTTAGAAAGCCCCAACGCCTCTGCAGCTTCCGCCAGTTTCAATTCTCTTTTCATCTTGTCTCCATATTCAATTTTTATTTTGTGGAAATATATACATATAAAAGAAAACCTAAATATTACTAATTCAGGTTTATAAGAAAATTATTATGATCATAACTTAAAGGACATATTCATTATATCTGAACTAAAGTTCCATGTCAATTACTTCTGACGGTATTACTCTTTGCAATAACCGTCCTGGGATGATGCCCCAGGACGGCTGCCTGC
>KE159810.1:1078180-1081135 GCA_000403495.2 Lachnospiraceae bacterium 10-1
AATTTAGCTCATATTATTATCGGTTAATAGAAGAAGCCATGCGGTGATACGTATGACGAACCCCCCGTATTGCCACCGAATATGCCTGAATATTTTCAGGAATTGCCATACCCGGATACCCGGTATCTCCAATATGATGGATATCTGTTCCTGTCATCTTACACATCAGCGCAATCTGGCGGATTGTCTGTAAGTCAGCTCCTTCCTGGCTGGTGCCAATAGAGGTAATTGTAAGCGCCCCCATACTATGTGCAAAGGATACCAGTTTTCTCACGTACTCCGTTGTAATTCCGGGAACTGTTCCCGGCGCCGGCAGTAAAATAATATCCGCTCCTGCCTGAATAAAGCTTTTGATATCTTTCTCCGTAATTATATTCTCTGCCGCTTCTGTAATGATCCCTGAAGCATGCATCTTTCCTGCCGCCAAAATAACATCTTCCCCCACTGTCTTTTTTAAAGCCTTAAGTGAATCTGTAATTGCTTTATTGCTGACTCCATTCCCCGGATTTCCAGTAAGAAGGATCATATCCACGCCCATATCTCTTGCAATAGAGGCATTCTCCACTGTTGCTTTTCTGCCTTCTGACATTTCCCACATAGTTCCCTGATTTTCTAAAGTGTCTGTTTCCTCTACCGGTTCAAGATTTATGCCTATCACCCTTCCCGTTAAGTGCTTTAATTCCTTTACAGTATCTATGGCTTCTACTTCAGGTAATGCCTGAATAACCGGCTTTTTCACATCAAACATATTAAGCAGAACAATATCAGCTCCCATAGCGGCAGCAAATTCTGCATTCGTCACGTCAGAAAGAATCGGCATAATAAGTCCTATACATTCTGCCGCCATCACTCTTCCTTCACTCTTTACAATACTTTCCAGCAACTCTTTCTTTTTGTAATTTTTCAATTCTGATGCAGTAACATCAAGCATTCTTTTCGCCATCTCTCCACTCCTTCTGCCTCATAACAGACTTCTATTTTTCAAAATAGTTTGTATCGTTCTAAATTTAAATATGCACCCAATTTCCATTCATCCCGCACTTCGTCTTTTTTCATCAAGAGCTATCCATTCATCCAATGAAAGCGGTTCATAGTCGGAGTACACACAAAAGCAATTGATCAGATTGCAGGGAATATGCTGCTGTTGTTCCTGGGCATTTACTACCACTGTACTTCGCATAATCTCCTGAAACTGCTCTATCAGCTTTTGATCCATTGTATCATGTACATGTCCATAAAGCATATAAGTTTTAGGATTTCCATCCTTATCCAGACGATATTGTCCATTATAACAAATGATAGGGTAATGACACAGCACCACTTTTCTGTTATTATCCGAAACTTCTTCATAAGACTTTACCCACTGAAAAAGGGTTAAGTCCATTTTTCTTTTGGATAAAAAAATGTCATGGTTCCCCTGAATCAAATAAAGCTTTCCATTTAGCCGCTTTAAAAGCGCATTTGTCTCCTCAGCAGTGCCCCAGGATAAGTCCCCAATAATAAATACTTCATCATTTCTTTTCACTTTTTTATTCCATTTCATAATCATATACTCATTCATTTCTTCCATGCTTCCAAAGCCGCGATGGTCCATGCGGTCATTCATGGCAGCATGAAAGAAATGCAGATCTGCAATATAATACCTCAAACTATCACCTTCCACTTAACCATATATAATATAGATTCTTTATTCATAACAGCATTATTAGACAGTCTGTCCCTAGGACAATGCATTCTTCAAATCCCTAATAAATAATGCCTGCTGCTTTTTAAGATAAAACTTGACAAGCGGTTTCATTAAAAAAATTTTAGCATTTACCTCTTCTGTAAAATCAATTTCTGTCTGCTCTCCTTTTTCAGTAAAAATTCCGCCCCAATGCCCTGTCATATTCCCATTTTTCATATCAAACTCCCAACGTTTATATGGTTCGCTTTTAGTAATCGTAAAATTTGTTACATACCTATCTTTTGTATATTCAACAAACTGTCTTTCGTTTATTTTTTCTGTTTTACTTAAATCACTGCGCCAAGTATACTTTTCTACAGTGGTAACTAAATCCCATGCTTCTTGAATGCTACATGGAAGAATCACTTTTGTGCTTAATATTGCCATAGCATGTTCCCCTTCTAATAATAATCTGTTTTGTTTAGTTGTCAGCAAAATATTTGTAAATAAAAAATAAAGGAAACGCTGCATGAATCAACGTTTCCCCTACGTTTAGCAAGAGGCGCAGACCGGATTTGAACCGGTGGATACTGGTGTTGCAGACCATTGCCTTACCACTTGGCTACTGCGCCACATATGTAATTATAACAAACTAATAAATTACAGTCAATGATTCCTTATAGATACATCTCTGTAATTTAACGCATAAAATGACTCCGACGGGAATCGAACCCGTGTTACCGCCGTGAAAGGGCGATGTCTTAACCGCTTGACCACGGAGCCCTATTTTCAAATTTTATAAAACAACTCCACTGTTTTCTTTTATCTGACTTAGCCAGACTTGATTTTTCAGGTCTAACTAAACTCTAAATCTAAGCTCCCCGAGTAGGGCTCGAACCTACAACAACTCGGTTAACAGCCGAGTGCTCTACCATTGAGCTATCGAGGATTATTCTTTACAGTTCTGCCTGCGGCTCACTGCTTTTCTCTTTCAGAGGCTCTTCCTCCCTCTGTGAAGGACGTGCCTTCAAAACCGAACACAGGACAGGAAACATCTTCCATCCACCACTTCCATCTGCCAGTTCTTTCTTCTGGTCAAGCTTCCGGTCTATTAGTATCCGTCAGCTGAACACATTGCTGTGCTTACACCCCGGACCTATCTACCTCGTAGTCTTCAAGGGACCTTCATTCTTCTGAATCCGGATATCTCATCTTGAGGGGGGCTTCACGCTTAGATGCCTTCAGCGTTTATCCCTTCCGGACTTGGCTACTCTGCCATGGGACTGGTT
>KE159811.1 GCA_000403495.2 Lachnospiraceae bacterium 10-1
TGATATGCTCCCCCTGAAGTAGACACTGGAAAAACACAAACCAGTGAACTTCAGGGGGAGCATTTTATGTCGAGGAAAGTGAAGTATACGATAGAAGTCAAAGTAAGAGCAGCGGAACGATACCTGCGAGGGGAAGCAAGTGCAAAGGAGATAGCGACTGAATTTGGGATGCCGGAAAGCGGAAGCAGAACAGTACGCGAATGGGCGGCAGCGTACCGGGAGAACGGGATCGATGGTTTCCATCTGAAGAAGGGAAACAGCAGCTATACAGGAGAGGAAAAGCGGCAGGCAGTAGAGGCGTACTTGCAAGGAAAAGGATCACTCAGAGAAATCAGTCGAAGATATCATATACCGAGTAAAAATACCCTCAGACGATGGATCAGGGTGTATAATAGCAACAGAGAACTTCGGGACTATGACCCGAAACCGGAGGTGTATGTTGCTATGCGGAAAAAGACAACAAAGGAAGAACGACAGGAAATTGTCACGTATTGCCTTGAACATGGGAAGGATTACAAAGGAGCAGCGGCCAAGTATGAAGTATCGTACAGCCAGGTATATCAATGGGTGCGGCACTACGAGGAGCGCGGCGAGGCAGGCCTGGAAGACCGGCGCGGAAAGCGGAAAAGTGACAACGAAGTGGACGAACTGGAGCGGCTTCGGCGGGAGAATCAGCGGCTGAAGGCCAAACTGCAGGAAAGTGAAAGGCTGAATCTGCTGCTAAAAAAAGTGAAGGAATTCGAAGGGAGCTGAGGCTGGGACGAGGACGAAAGCTGTCGAAATACAAAGCAATCCAGTTCTACGACGAAACGGAATCGTGGCCGGTAGAATGGATGTGCAGAAGTTTGGAGGTATCCAGAGCCGGATACTATAAATGGCTCAAGCACGAGAAAACGGAAGAAGAGAAGGAAAACGAAGTCATTGCACAGCTGATCCGGGAGTATGACGAGCAGTTTCACCGTACATTGGGATACAGACGAATGACAGGATACATCAATCGGCTGAATCAGAAACAGTATGGGGAAAAGCGGATTCACAGGCTCATGCAAATGATGGGGATCCATTCCGTCATCCGGCCAAAGAAAAAGAAGTATCAGCAAACCGATCCGGAAGCCGTGGCAGAAAACTTGCTGAAGCGGGATTTCAACGCCAGCAGGCCGAACGAGAAGTGGGCGACGGATGTGACTGAGTTCAAATGGTATGAAGGACCAGTCGTTCACAAGCTGTATCTCAGTGCGATCCTCGATCTATATGACAGATCCGTTGTCGGATATGTATTAAGCCGGCGGAACGACAATAACCTTGTATTTACTACATTTGAACAGGCTGTCAAGGCAAATCCAGATGCAAAGCCACTGTTCCACAGCGACCGAGGGTTCCAATACACAAGCAAAGTATTTCAATGTAAGCTTTCAGAACAGGGTATGACACAATCCATGTCGCGAGTTGGTCACTGCATTGATAATGGTCCGACAGAAGGCTTCTGGGGAATCGTAAAGGCAGAGATGTACAATCTGCGAAAGTTCAACTCCGAGGAAGAATTGCGCAGCGCGATTGAGGATTTCATTCGATATTACAACGAAGGCCGGTACCAGGCGAGGTTTGGCTACCAGGCACCGGCAGAAGTCAGGGCAGCTGCCCTTGCAAG
>KE159812.1 GCA_000403495.2 Lachnospiraceae bacterium 10-1
CGGCACGTTTTCGATGCAGTTCTCGCACTATGAGCGTGTTCCCGAGAGCATTCAGGAGAAGCTGCTCGGTAAATACAACACAAGATTCTAAAAACAAAATACCATTTCAAAATCTTAAAGGAGTATAACAATGGCAAAGCAAAAATTCGAACGTACCAAGCCGCATGTCAACATCGGCACGATCGGACACGTAGACCACGGCAAGACGACGCTGACTGCAGCGATCACGATGACCCTGAGCCAGAGCGGCCAGGCGGCAGCAATGCGTTATGACGAAATCGACAAGGCGCCGGAAGAGAAGGCGCGCGGCATCACAATCAACACCGCACACGTCGAATATGAAACCGCAACCCGCCACTACGCGCACGTAGACTGCCCGGGTCACGCGGACTATGTCAAGAACATGATCACCGGCGCAGCGCAGATGGACGGCGCAATCCTCGTCGTGAGCGCAGCGGACGGCCCGATGCCGCAGACCCGTGAGCACATCCTGCTCGCCCGTCAGGTCGGCGTGCCGTATATCATCGTTTTCATGAACAAGGTCGACCAGGTAGACGACGATGAACTGCTTGAGCTCGTCGAAATGGAAATCCGTGAGCTGCTGTCCAGCTATGATTTCCCGGGCGACGATATCCCGATCATTCGCGGATCCGCACTGCTGGCACTGGAAGCGCTGACCAACGGCGCAGTGGCAAAGGAAACGCCGGCATGCCAGTGCATCTATGAGCTGATGGATGCGGTTGACAGCTATATCCCGACGCCGGAGCGCGCGGCGGACAAGCCGTTCCTGCTCCCGGTCGAAGACGTGTTCTCGATCACGGGCCGCGGCACGGTTGCCACGGGTCGTGTGGAGCGCGGTACCGTCAAGGTTTCCGATACCGTCGAGATCGTCGGTCTGAAGGAAGAGAAGCGCAGCACGGTTGTTACGGGCGTTGAAATGTTCCGTAAGCTGCTGGATCAGGCAATCGCGGGCGACAACATCGGTCTGCTGCTCCGCGGCATTCAGCGGAACGAGATCGAGCGCGGCCAGGTTCTGGCAAAGCCGGGTTCGATTCATCCGCACACGCACTTCACGTCTGAGGTGTACGTTCTGACGAAGGAAGAAGGCGGCCGTCATACTCCGTTCTTCTCGGGCTATCGTCCGCAGTTCTACTTCCGTACAACGGACGTTACGGGCACGATCAAGCTGCC
>KE159813.1 GCA_000403495.2 Lachnospiraceae bacterium 10-1
CGGAGACATCCGACAGGAACTCAAAGCCAAGACCTACAAGGCAAGCCCAGTCAAACGGGTCTACATCGAGAAGGCGAACGGCAAGCTCCGTCCGCTCGGCATCCCGACCATAAAGGACAGGGTTGTGCAGGCCGCGGTGAAGCTGATAGTCGAGCCGATATTCGAGGCCGACTTCCACGAATGCTCGTACGGGTTCAGGCCGAACAGGAACGCGAAGATGGCGGTCGAGAGAATCGCGGCGGAAATCAAGGGCGGCAAGACGGAAGTCTACGACGCCGACCTGTCGAGCTACTTCGACACGATACCGCACGACAAGCTCTTCCTTGCCATCCGAAAGCGCGTCACGGACGGGAGCGTGCTGGCGCTGATACGCCAGTGGCTGAAGTCCGCGATAGTCGAGCCGAACGGCGTAAGGAATAATCCCAAGGGCAGGGGCACCCCGCAAGGAGGGGTCATCTCGCCTCTTCTGTCGAACATCTACCTGCATTGGTTCGAGACGTGCGCCACGTTGGTCGCCAAGGGAATGAACCAAGTCATGTCGATCGTGCGCTACGCGGACGACTTCGTGATTCTCGCAAAGAAACTGCAAGGGAAGTTCGTGCAGAGGATTGAGGGCGAACTGGAAGGCCGGTTCGGTCTCGTGGTCAACAGGGACAAGACGAAAGTCTTGGATATGAGGGCGGGCAAATCCGCTCTCGGTTTCCTTGGCTACGAGTTCCGATATGTCAAGGACAGGCGCTATGGCACAGGGGGCAACTACCTGACCTACGGCCCGTCGATGAAATCGGTCAAGAAGGTTTGCGCGAAAGTCAAGGAACAGACACTAAGCATCTTCAAGCCCGTGAAGAACGAGGAAGTGGTGCAGAGGGTCAACAAGATTCTTGACGGATGGGGAAGATACTTCCAGTGCGGATACCCGAAAAAGGCGTTTGACAAGGTGAACTGGTATGTGCGCAGCCGCCTGTACCTTCACTTCAACAGAAAGAGCCAAAGGGGCTATGTTCTGAAGTATGCGCCGAACTTCTACCGGGAATTGCAGGCGATGGGATTGCACAGGCTTCAATGGAGACGGAAGTGACACGTTACGGGTTCCACACGGAGAGCCGTATGCGGGAAAACTGCACGTACGGTTCGATGAGGGGGCGGGCGTACCCTACGGGGCGTCCCGCTCTA
>KE159814.1 GCA_000403495.2 Lachnospiraceae bacterium 10-1
AGAAGGCGTCAAGGAGGATGTCACCGAGATCATCCTGAACATCAAAGAGCTGATCTGCAAGCTGCACACCAGCGAGCCGAAGAAGGTCATCATTGATGCAGTCGGTCCTTGCGAAGTCACCGCGGGCGACATTCTGCCCGACGCGGAGGTCGAGGTCATCAACCCCGATCTGCATATCGCAACGGTCGACGCCAACGGCAAGCTGCATATCGAGATCAACCTCGATCACGGAAGAGGCTATGTCGTGTCTGATCGCAACAAGCGTCCGGATATGCCCATCGGTGAAATTGCAGTCGATTCCATCTTCACGCCGATCACGAAGGTCAACTTCACCGTTGAGAATACGCGCGTCGGTCAAATCACCGACTTCGACAAGCTTACGCTGGAGATCTGGACCGACGGCAGCATCCAGCCGGAAGAAGCCGCGTCCCTTGCCGCGAAGATTTTGACGGAGCATCTGATGCTCTTCATCCATCTGACCGAGCATGTGCAGGACGTCGATATTCTGGTGGAAAAGGACGACAAGAAGAAGGAAAAGATTCTGGAGATGAACATCGAGGATCTCGATCTGTCGGTTCGTTCTTACAACTGCCTCAAGCGCGCCGGCATCAACACCGTCGAGGAGCTGGTGCAGCGTGATGAGGACGAGATGATGAAGGTCCGCAACCTCGGCCGGAAGTCTCTCGAAGAAGTACAGCAGAAACTCGCGCAGCTGGGTCTCAGTCTGCGCACGAACGAAGATTAAGGAGGAAGCAACAATGGCAAACCGGAAATTCTCGAAGACCACCGATCAGCGTGTTGCAATGCTCAGAAACCTCACGACCGCATTGATTTGGAACGGCAAGATCGTCACGACCGAAACCCGTGCCAAGGAAGTTCGCTCCATCGCGGAGAAGCTCATCACGCTTGCCGTGAACGAGTATCAGAACTTTGATATGGTTGAAAAGGAAGTCCGCAATGATAAGGATCAGATCTCGAAGGTCGAGAAGCCGCAGGACCGTCCGTCCAAGCTGCATGCTCGCCGTCAGATCATGGCATATCTCTATGACGTGCCGGAGCCCAAGAAGGCGGATGAATCCAAGAGCGAGTATAAGGAGCGTACCAA
>KE159815.1 GCA_000403495.2 Lachnospiraceae bacterium 10-1
CCGGCTGCTGATACCTTCAGTCCTCTCAGCACATGGCCGTCCCCGTCAAGGCTTCCCCTAAAGTACAATGAAGATGTCCCTATCGGCGTAAACATCTCTCCAAACAGGTCTATGTCATTCATCATCAGGTACTTCCCTGAAAGCTCATACATAATGCTCTTAAGGCCTCCGCCTGTTCCGATCCGGTACGGGTTCCCTTCTGTCCCTTCTCCTCCCATGATCTCTCCAGTGTCCGCCTTCCTTTTTCCTTCCTCTCCTTCCCACTTAAGGTACGGATAGCTCTCTCCTTCCTCAATGCTCCACACATTTTCAAAGTCCCATCCGCTAAAGAATTCCTTACAGGTAAGCGCTGATGTCAGCTTCCCCTTATTCTCATTGTCCGTTGTCCCGAAGCCCGCCTGCTGGCTGTCATAGTAGGAAGCTGTTATGGTATCGTGTGATGCATTATTCATCAGCCCTTCCGACTTCCCGCTCACCCGGCAGGCTGCATAGCAGTTTGTGAGGGTTCCATATGTGCGGTAGCCCACAAGGCCTCCTGCATAACCGCCCCTTCCGCTGGCGGACACGCTCCCTGATGCATAGCTGTTTTCAATGGCTGTGTACCCTTCCATCTTTCCTATCAGGCCTCCGATATAGCTGCTTCCCTGTATCTCCCCCGATACACTGCATTCCTTCAGGGTTCCGTTTTTCCCCGGTACCCACCCGGCAAAGCCGCCTACACTCTCATAGCCTGACACATTTCCTGAAACAAGGCACTTCTCTGCTTCCACAGTTCCTGACACCTTCCCGAAAAATCCCCCGGTGTATCCTGACGCACTGATGCTTCCCTCCATTCGGCATTCCTGCACCTTTACATTTCCCGACGCCTCTCCCGCATATCCTCCGGTTAAGCTTGTTCCCACAAGCGTCCCCGACACGCTGCATCCCGTGAGGCTTCCTCCGTTTATGCTTCCTGCAAGGATTCCTGCATAGCTTCCCGTGGACTCTATCTCTGCTCCTTCTATCTTAAGGTTCTTGAATGTCGCATAACTGGCCTTCCCGAACAGGCCTGCATA
>KE159816.1 GCA_000403495.2 Lachnospiraceae bacterium 10-1
CCTTACGGGTTGGCAAATCGCAGCGCCCCCTCCATGACGGAAATATCGAGCTTTTCAGCGGTGATCAGCTCGCCGTCGAGCGAGAACATCAGCGGCTTTTTCGTGCCGGTGACGACGATGTGCTTTGCGCGGCGATAGGTGATGATGTCCGCAAACTTCGGATCGTCGAGGTGCTGCCCCGCCGTATACGGCCCGAGCACCTGCACAAACCGGATGTGGCTGATCGTCTTGAACACGCAGACCTCCAAAAGCCCGTCGTCCACCTTGGCGCGCGGCGCGCACTTAAAGGAACCGCCGACATACTGCCCGTTGCCGATCGTGCAGAGCAGGATCTTGCCGTTGGTCAGCTCCTCGCCGTCCGCCTGGATCGAGCATTTGGTGACCATCGCGGTGAGCAGCGCGGTCACGATGCCGGTCGTATAGGCGTTGCTGCCGCCGATGATCGGCTTGCGGCGCACCTTCGGGATCGTCTTGGCAACGGTCGTGTCAAAGCCGAAGTTCAGCACGTTGACCGCGATATGCTCGTTCGCCTTGATCAGGTCGATCGGCTTCGCCTCCGCCGCCATCAGCTTCGGAATGTCGTTGAATTTCTCCGCCCCGCCGAACGCCTTGACAAAATCGTTGCCGCTGCCGCACGGAATGACCGTGACGGATGCGTTCGGAAACGGGTATGCCCCGGTCGCGACCTCGTTCAGCGTGCCGTCGCCGCCGCAGGCATAAAACCGCAGCTCTTCGCCCGGCTCCGCCTTGCAGCAGTCCTGCACATGCTTTGTCGCGTCGTGCGGCGCGGTTGTATGATAAATCTCGTATGCCGCGCCGGAAGCCGCGCAGGCGGAGCGGATGTCCGCTTCCAGCTTTGTTTTTGCCTCGTCCTTGCCGGCGGCGGGATTGATCAGAAAAATGTGCTTCATGGCAAAACCCCCTCACAATATATGAGGCAGTATAGCACGTTTTTGGCATTCCGCACAACCTTTTTGTAAAAATTCGCGGCAGTTTTTTCGCAATTTGCCTTTTTCCCGGCGGGCGCGGA
>KE159817.1:0-119187 GCA_000403495.2 Lachnospiraceae bacterium 10-1
CTAATAGACCGGAAGCTTGACCAGAAGAAAGAACTGGCAGATGGAAGTGGTGGATGGAAGATGTTTCCTGTCCTGTGTTCGGTTTTGAAGGCACGAAAAATGAAAGCAGTGTAAGCTGCTTTTTTTTGTTCTTGTTTGAAGAACAGTTATATGATATAATTTTTTAGAAGGTAAATGGGGCAGCAACCTGAAAAGAATGAGGTGATAAGATTGAAAATTAAAAATTTTCAATCAGGAGATTTGTGATGTGCACAATGTCTCCGGACTTTGAAAGGAGCATGATTATAAAGATGGATACAAAAATTCTTCTTGAGAATGGAACAAATGAATTAGAAGTATTAGAGTTTGTATTGGATGGGAATGCATATGGAATTAATGTAGCTAAGATAAAGGAGATTATTACTTATCAGCCAGTAACACCTGTACCGAATGCACATCCAAGCATTGAAGGTATTTTTATGCCAAGAGACACAATGATTACCGCAATTGATTTGAAAAATTGCTTGCAGAGGGGTGTTTCTAAGGAAGGTGGATTGTTTATTGTTACGAATTTTAATAAGTTAGACATAGCTTTTCATGTTGATGCTGTTAGAGGGATACATAGAGTTTCATGGGAAGATATTATTAAGCCTGGAGCTACGGTATCCAGTGCAGAGGAAAGTATTTCAACAGGAATTGTAAAATTGGACAATAGACTGATTATTATTCTTGATTTTGAAAAAATTGTAACAGATATTAATCCTGAGACTGGACTTAAAACTAGCGAGATCAGCGAGATGGGAGTGAGAAGCAGAAGTAATGTGCCTATTTTGATAGCAGAAGATTCTGTACTTCTTAACCGTCTGATAGTGGATTCATTAAAGCAGGCAGGCTATGTAAATCTTACGCATACTTGTAATGGGCAGGAAGCTTTTGACATTATTTATGAATGTAAAAAAGATGGAACTTTGAAAGATAAGGTGCGGTGTGTAATTACAGATATTGAAATGCCTATTATGGATGGACACAGGCTTACAAGACTTATTAAGGAAGATGATGACACGAAAGATATTCCGGTAATTATCTTCTCATCACTGGTAAATGATGAAATGAGAAAAAAAGGCGAAGCATTAGGGGCTGATGCACAGTTATCTAAGCCAGAAATTAGAAATCTTGTAACAGTTATTGATAGGTTAATTGGAAATGAAAATTAATGGTTTCTTACAGTATTAAAGGAAAGGGCCGGAAGTGATTCCGGCTCTTATTTTAAGCATGATATATATTTGCACATGGAAAAGAGATTAGCAGATGGATTTAAATATAAAGAAACGCATTGTTGCAAAAATTGATGAGGCTGATATGGTGTTGGTTGGAATTGGAGAGGAACTAGACCAGATCATAAAAGCCAATAAAAATGATACTTATATAAAGCTTAGGGAAAAAACAGAAAGTACATGGCTTTTTCCTTTTATGAAAAGCATATTAGTTGAGGAACAAATAGAAGAAAGTAAGAAAATATATCATAACCTTTTTCATATTTTAGATAAGAAAAATTATTTTGTTGTTTCTACTTGTCAGGACTGCCTGGTAAGGTATGGTGGCTTTAATTTGGAACGCATTGTAGAACCTTGTGGCGGCTATTCCATGCTACAGTGCAGTGATGGATGCAGCACCGAATTATATTCTGTTTCGGAAGAGTTTATTACTCAGGTAAGGGCAGTTATGAACGGTGAAAAAAGTGAAAAGGATTTGGAGCCGCCAAGATGTCCTTATTGTGGAAAATTTTTAGTTTTTAATAATATAGATGCTGAAAAATACAATGAAGAAGGGTACTTGAGGAAATGGATGATCTATAAGAAATGGCTACAGGGAACAGTTAATAAAAATTTATGTATTTTGGAGCTTGGCGTAGGTATGAATTATCCTTCCGTAATCAGGTGGCCATTTGAGAAAATTGCTTTTTATAATCAAAAATCAGAGCTTTTCAGAGTGCATAGCCGATTGTATCAGATAACGGAGGAAATTAAAGATAGAGGATATGGCATTTGCCAAAAACCTGAAGATTTTATAAGGGAATTGTCTAATACTTTTTAGTGTGTTAAACTAGAAACAAGTTTTTCTTAAAATAATAATTAATATATGGGAAGCAGGAGGCAGCTATGACTACTGATGAAGAATATCTTGATAATCTATTAAAATCATTGACGGAAAATGAACAGCAGATCAAAACAATGGAAGAAACATTGAATGAGATGACAAGATCAGCTGCAAATGGAGAGGCTTTTTCAATGTCATCAGAAAAATCAGATAAGGTGCAGGATAATGATGACAATGCTAATGAGGGGCTGAGGGCATTTGATGGTGATTTGTTTGGGGAAGAGCAGATATTTTCAGAAGATGAAGTGTCAAGTGAAGTATCTGCTGATGATGATATATTTGCAGATTTTTTTGCAGAAGCCTTGTCTGGGGAAGAAAGTACTGTGGAGAATTCTGAAATTCAGTCCGATGCAGAGGAATCAGACCAGGTAGAGTTAAACATTGCTGATGCAGAAGACTGGCAAAGCGGACTGGATGATCTTTTGGTGAAAGCAGAAGAACAGGCAAGCGGTGATGACATTACTGTCGGTGTAGATGATTTGGATGTGGCAGATTTTGTTGGTCAAATTGATAATGTGGATGCAGACTTGACAGAAATTGATGGACTGCTAAAAAATGATGATAATGGTGCTTTGAATGATGATATGTTAGCATTGCTTGAAGGTGCAGAGGCTTTGGATGATAATGCAGTCAATTCACCGGATGAGGTGAAAAACAATGTATCAGAGGAAAGCGCAAATTCGCAAGAGGCAGAAGCAGAGAAAGAAAAACCAGCGAAAAAGAAATTGTTCTCTAAAGAGAAGCCACCTAAAAAAGAGAAAAAGTCAAAATTATCTAAGAAAAAACAAGAGGGAGAAACTCCTGATTTAGGGATTTTGGATGAAAAGCCTAGTTTTCTTATGCGCTTTTTGGATTTCCTTACAAGGGAAGAAAATGAGGGAATTGAGAGCGAGGAGATATTAGATAAATTAAACAAAGAAAATGAGAAAAAGCAAAAGAAAGAAGAAAAAAAGAGGAAAAAAGCGGAAAAGAAGAAAGGAAAGTCAGATGAAGCCTTAGACGAAGAGGAAGAAGGCGCAGAGGATAATAAGAAAAAGAAGAAAAAAGAAAAAAAGAAAAAAGAAAAGAAAGAAAAGGAACCTAGTGAAGCACCAAAAGAAAAGCCTGTAAAGGTATTAAGCAAAAAGAATATGCTGGTGCTAATTGCAGCATGTGCAACTTTGCTTGGTAGTATATTTGCATTAAGTACTTTTTTGACAGAATATTCTGACAGACAAAATGCGCGTCAGGCATTTTATGATGGTGATTATGAAGAGGTATACAGACTTTTTTATGACAGGAATTTAAACAGCAGTGATACTGTGATTTACAACAAGGTCAAAATAGTTCTTACTCTTGAGAGAAAGTTGAAATCATATGAAAATAATCTTGCACTCAACAAGGAACTAGAAGCAGTTGATGCACTGATACAGGGAATAAGCTGTTACCAAAGCCTGCAGGGAATTGATGAATATGATGTAAGAAATGAAGTAGATGCAATATATCAGCAGATATGCAATATTCTTGAAAATAAGTATGGCATAACTTACGAAGAAGCGATAGAGATTAATACATATGATAATGAAACCTATACCAGAATAGTGGACGCTATAGTAAATGGGACTGAATTTGTAATGCCAGGAGAGGAAATTGAGGAGGCTGAAGAGAGTGAAGAGGAGCTTCTGCCACAGGATGTATTGCCGGAGGAAGAAGAAATTATCAGCTACTAGTATGGAGGAAAATGTGACAGCAATTATCGATTATGATGCAGGCAATATAAAAAGTGTGGAGAAAGCTTTACAGGCATTAGGGGAAGAAGCTGTTATTACAAGAGATGGGGAAAAAATATTAAATGCAGATCATGTAATATTGCCAGGAGTGGGAGCTTTTGGCGATGCAATGAATAAACTTCGTTTATATGGTCTTGAAGAAGTAATTCACGAAGTGGTACGAAGGCAGATTCCTTTTTTGGGAATATGCCTTGGACTGCAGCTTTTGTTTGAAAGAAGTGACGAAAGTGAAGGAGTGAAAGGCTTAGGGGTGCTTCCTGGGGAAATTTTAAAAATACCGGAACAACAGGGACTTAAGATCCCGCATATAGGATGGAATTCATTAAAGTATCCTAATCAGGGAAGATTGTTTCATGAAATTGAGGAAGAGGCATATGTTTATTTTGTCCACTCTTATTATTTGAAAGCAGCGGATGAGAAGATAGTAACTGCGACTACTCAGTATGGGAAACTGATTCATGCATCGGTAGAATGGAATAATGTTTTTGCATGTCAATTTCATCCCGAGAAAAGCTCAAGAACAGGGCTTGCCATACTTAAAAATTTTATTAACATTAAATAGGAACATGGGCGGATGTGTTTTTTATTGGAGGAGCTAAATGCATACTAAGAGGATTATACCCTGTCTTGATGTAAATAATGGGAGAGTGGTCAAGGGGACAAATTTTGTCAATTTAAAGGATGCAGGTGATCCTGTGGAAGTTGGCAGAGAATATGATGTGGCAGGAGCAGATGAACTGGTTTTTCTGGATATTACAGCTTCATCTGATGCCAGAAACATTAAGACAGATATGGTCAGAAGAGTGGCGGAAACGGTGTTTATTCCTTTTACTGTAGGTGGTGGAATCAGAACAGTGGATGACTTTAAGATGATTTTAAGGGAAGGGGCGGATAAAGTAGCTGTAAATTCGGCAGCTATTATGAACCCTCACTTGATCAGTGAAGCAGCAGATAAATTCGGAAGCCAGTGTGTTGTGGTTGCAATTGATGCCAAAAGAAGAGGCGATGGAACAGGATGGAATATTTATAAAAATGGCGGCCGGATTGATATGGGAATTGATGCTGTTGAATGGGCAATGAAGGCTGGTGAATTGGGAGCCGGAGAAATTCTTCTTACCAGTATGGATCAGGATGGCACGAAAGCAGGATTTGATGTGGAGTTAACGAGAACAGTTGTTGAAAATGTGTCTATTCCTGTAATTGCCTCCGGAGGTGCGGGAACAAAGGAACATTTTTATGAAGCGTTGACGGAAGGGGGCGCGGAGGCAGTGCTTGCTGCTTCCTTGTTCCATTATAAGGAACTGGAAATACACAGTCTGAAAGAATTCCTAAGAGATAGGGGAATATCTGTAAGGATTTAAACAGAAATTACTGAATGGTATATGAAAAAAAGAAGAAAGGCGGGGGATGATTATGGCAATGATAAATAATGACTGGCTGGAGTACGTTCAGGGTGAATTTAGAAAAACATATTATAAAGAGTTATATCAATTTGTTAGAAACGAGTATAGTACACATGTAATATATCCGCCGGCAGATGATATATTTAATGCATTTCATTTCACACCCCTTAGTAAAGTTAAGGTTTTAATTCTAGGACAAGATCCTTATCATGGAGAGCATCAGGCGCATGGATTATGTTTTTCAGTTTTGCCTGATCAGCCGGAAATTCCTCCGTCACTGCAGAATATTTATAAAGAACTACAAGAGGATATTGGCTGCTATATCCCAAACAACGGATACTTAAAAAAATGGGCAGAGCAGGGCGTACTGATGCTTAATACGGTGCTTACTGTACGTGCACATCAGGCAGGTTCTCACCAGGGAAAAGGATGGGAGCAGTTTACAGATGCTATTATTGAGGCGGTGAATGCGCAGGACAGGCCGATTGTTTATCTTCTTTGGGGCAAGCCGGCACAAAGTAAGATTCCTATGCTTACGAATCCGAAGCATTTGATCTTAAAAGCACCTCATACCAGTCCATTATCAGCATACAGAGGTTTTTTTGGATGCAGACATTTTAGCCAGACAAATGAATTTTTAAAGAAAAATAATATAGAGCCTATTGACTGGCAGATTGAAAATTTATAAGAAGAAAGAATCATGATTATGTAAGCTTTGCGGCTGCAGGAGTATTTATCCTGTGGCTGCTATTTTTATAAATAATTATTGACAAAACAGAAAAGATTTATTATAGTGTTCCTGTAAAGAAATACTAATGGAGCGTTCAATGGAAGAAACAGAAATATTAAGTAAATTAGGGTTATTTGGACTAACCAGGCAGGAAGCAGTGCTTTATTTATGCTTATACCGTTATGGTGGTCTTACTGGTTATGAGGCAGCCAAATATACCGGAATTTCCAGATCAAACGTTTATAGCGGACTTTCCGGTTTAGCAGATAAGGGAGCTGCCTATTTGGAGCAGGGTAATGTAAGCAGATATGTTGCTGTACCGGTTGAACAATTTTGTAATAACAAAATAAGAGGCTTAAAGCGGGATAAAGAGTATTTGATAAAAAATATTCCTGTTATGAAAGAACAGGAGACCGGATATCTTACCATTACAGGAAGTGGAAACATTCAGGATAAAATTATTGAAATGATATTAGAAGCAGAAAAAAGAATATATCTTTCTGCTTCTGGAACCATGATTATGAGGATGGAACAGGAGCTGTTAACAGCTCTCAAGAAAGAAATCAAACTGGTACTTATTACCGATTTAATGCCTGAAAATTTAGTCCTGAAAGAAAAAAGCATTTGTTACTTAACAAATGCAAGAGGAAACAGCATCAGAATGATCGTTGATTCTGCGTATGCACTTACTGGTGAACTTACAGGAAAAAGGGATGATACTTGTCTTTATACCGGTCAGGAAAATTTTATTAAGGTGTTTAAGGATGCATTGAGAAATGAAATAAAGCTGATAGAGCTTCAAGGAGGAGAAAATGAAAAAGATACCATTTGTGACTAAGGAAAAAGTACAGGAGATTGTAAAAACCTACCCTACCCCATTTCATTTGTATGATGAGAAAGGAATTAGAGAAAATGCCAGGGCTGTGAAAGAGGCTTTCGCATGGAACCCGGGTTTTAAGGAGTATTTTGCAGTGAAAGCAACCCCAAATCCCTGTTTGATCAACATTCTGCATGAATATGGCTGCGGGTGCGACTGTTCTTCCATGACAGAACTGATGCTTAGCGAGGCGGCAGGGATAACAGGAAATGAGATCATGTTTTCTTCCAATGACACTCCTGCTGAAGAATATGAATATGCGGCAAAGCTGGGAGCCATTATTAATTTGGATGATATAACTCATATTGAGTTTGTGGAAAAAATTTTAGGGAAGCTTCCTGAAACTATGAGCTGCAGGTATAATCCGGGAGGAGTATTCCAGATGAGTAATGGAATTATGGATAATCCAGGAGATTCCAAGTATGGCTTTACTACAGAGCAGATGTTTGATGGATACCGCATTTTAAAGGAAAAAGGAGTTAAGAATTTTGGTATTCATGCTTTTCTTGCAAGCAACACTGTTTCTAATGAATATTATCCGGTACTGGCAAAGGAGTTATTTGAACTGGCAGTCAGATTGGAAAAAGAAACAGGTGCGGATATTAAATTCATTAATCTTTCCGGCGGGGTAGGCATCCCCTATACACCGGATCAGGAACCCAATGATATCAGGTTGATTGGGGAAGGGGTACGCAAGGTATACGAAGAGATTTTGTTTCCTGCAGGTATGGGAGATGTAGCAATCTATACGGAAATGGGGCGCTTTATGCTGGGGCCTTACGGGCAGCTTGTGACGAAAGCAATTCATGAGAAACATACCCATAAGGAGTATATTGGAGTGGATGCCTGTGCGGTTAACTTAATGCGCCCGGCCATGTATGGGGCATATCATCATATTACGGTGCTTGGGAAGGAAGAGAATTCCTGTGATCATAAATATGATGTGGCAGGTTCCCTATGTGAAAATAATGATAAATTTGCAGTAGACAGAATGCTTCCGGAAATTGAAAAGGGTGATTATCTTGTAATACATGATACGGGAGCGCATGGATATGCAATGGGTTACAATTATAACGGAAAATTAAAATCGGCGGAACTGCTTCTAAAAGAAGATGGACGCATAGAGCTGATCAGAAGGGCGGAGACACCGAAAGATTATTTTGCAACACTGGACATTCTGCCTATTTACAGTAAAATAAAATTTTAGCTTGTAAAAGACAGCCGGATATGTTATTATAATATTCGGCTGTTAATTAATGTAAAAGTTTAAGCCGGCGTGTCGGAATGGCAGACGAGGCAGACTCAAAATCTGTTGTGGGCAACCACGTGTGGGTTCAAGTCCCACCGCCGGCAGTATGAAAAGGTTTGAAACACGGAGAAGCAGGGTGTTTCAAACCTTTTTATTAACATAAGGATGGCTGGCAGCGACTGACATCCGTTGTTTAACATAAGGATGGCTTCCAAAAAGCGGCGGATATTATTTTAATTTGATAAATTTTTATTCTTCTGTTGATAAAGACAGCTTTGGACTGTACAATATAACTATGGAAGGTGTAATGGGGAAAATATAATTTAAAAGGAGAGAAAGAGTATGAGAATTGTAAAAGCAAAGGACTATAATGACATGAGCAGGAAAGCGGCAAATATTATATCCGCACAGGTGATTATGAAACCCGATTGTGTATTAGGTCTTGCTACCGGATCAACACCGATTGGAACCTATGCACAGCTTGTAGAATGGTATAAAAAAGGGGACCTGGATTTTTCAGGTATTACTACGGTAAATCTGGATGAGTACAAAGGACTTACAAAGGACAATGACCAATCCTATTATTATTTTATGAATCATAACTTGTTCAGCAAGGTAAATGTTAATCCGGAGCGTACTTTCCTGCCGGACGGAACAGAACCGGATAGTGATAAGGCGTGTGCCGATTATAACAAAATCATTGCTGATGTAGGCGGAATTGATCTGCAGCTTCTGGGACTTGGCCATAATGGTCATATTGGTTTTAATGAGCCGGCAGATACATTTGAAGCAGAAACCCATTGTGTAGATTTGACAGAATCTACAATAAAAGCCAATCAAAGATTTTTTGCGTCTATAGATGATGTGCCCAAGCAGGCATATACTATGGGAATTAAAACCATTATGCAGGCAAAGAAAGTTTTAGTGGTGGTCAGCGGCGAAGATAAGGCATCGATCATCAAGGAAGCCTTTTTTGGTCCTATTACACCTAAGGTACAGGCTTCTATCCTTCAGCTTCATAATGATGTTACGATCGTTGCAGACGAAGCAGCATTATCCTGCCTGAAATAGCAAAATAGTAATTTTGTATGAAGATAAAAAATTATTTTTAATGAAATGTTAATATTTTTTTTAGAAATATTGTGATAATGAACAATTTAAAATAAATAATTTGTCAAATAGAACAACAAAATAACAATAAGTAAATAAAAAAGCTTGACAAACGTTGTGCAAGTTGCTAATATGTATTCATAAGGTACATATGCGGATTGTTACTGCGCTGCAGGCAAAACCAAATTTTGTAAGTTAATCACTGGCGTGCGTCGGTGTCCAAATTGATTTATGAAGTTTGGTTTTTTTATTTGTAAGGGATTTGTATAAGTAAAAAAACCGAATTTATGGAGAAAGTACGCAAACGTGTTATGGAAATTAAGAAAATAATTAACAACAATATTGTGTCAAGCATAGATAAAGATGGCAGAGAATTGATTGTTATGGGCAGAGGCATCGGCTTTGGAAAAAAAACAGGGCAAATGATTGATGAAGATGCTGTAGAAAAAATTTTCCGCATGGATAATGAAGATGCTTTGGAACGGTTTAAAGAATTACTGGCTAATCTGCCTTTAGAGTATATTCAGTTATCAAATAACATTATATCTTATGCGAAGGCATCCATAGGTATTAAATTAAATCAAAATGTATATCTTACATTAATGGATCATATAAGCTTTGCAATTGATCGTTTTAAAGAAGGAATGCACTTTACAAATGCCTTGCTTGAGGAAATAAAGCTTTTTTACTCGAAGGAATATCTTGTAGGTATGTATGCATTAAACCTGATTGAGAAAAAAACAGGCCTTAGGATGCCTGATGATGAGGCAGCATCAATTGCACTTCATTTAGTGAATGCGGAATATAATTCAAAGATCAGCGAGACCTTTCACATGACCATGATGATTCAGGAAATGGTGGAGTGGATTGAAAATAAGTTTCCTCAATTTAAAGAAAATTCCATGCACATGGATTGGCTGGTTAGCAATTTAAAGTATATGGCTCATCGGATCATGAAACTTCCTGCAACGGAAGGAATTGAGGATGAAGAATTTTACGATATGATCAGGAAGCATTGTGCAGAAGAATACTTACTGGTAGATGAAATGAATGAATTCTTGAAAAGGAAATATGAATGTTCCATGACAGATGAAGAAAAAGTTTATCTGACAGTGAGCATTAGAAGAACAAGAGATATTTATAGATGCTGAATTTTGATAATTAGAAATGAACAAAAAGTAAGGAGGAATGACAGATGGGATTATTTGATTTTATGAAAGGCAAAAAGGGAATTGTTTTGGCAGCACCGGTAAAAGGAGAGTGCATTCCTATCAGCGAAGTTGCGGATCCTACTTTTGCAGAGGAAATCTTAGGAAAGGGAATCGCAATTAAACCGGCAGACGGCAAGGTTTATGCACCAGTAGACGGAGTAATCAGCACTGTTTTTCCTACAGGCCATGCAATTGGGATTACCACATCTGACGGGGTAGAGTTATTGATTCATGTGGGTTTGGATACGGTTCAGTTAAAGGGGCAGCATTTTAACGTGATTGCAAAAGCAGATCAGCAGGTTAAAACAGGAGATCTCCTTCTGGAGGCGGATGTTGAGGAGATAAGCAGGGCCGGGTATGATACGGTAACACCAATGATTATCTGCAATAGTGATGCATTTGCTAAAATAGAATGTAAAACAGAAGGAATGGTTAATGCAGGAGATGAAGTAATTACCTGTACAAAGTAAAAATTTTTCAGTAAAGAAGATTGGAGGAAATCACATGAAAACATTTAACTACACAATCAATGATGAACTGGGTATCCATGCAAGACCGGCAGGACTTCTTGTAAAACTGGTGTCCGGTTATCAGAGCGCTACTACAATTACCAAAGATGGAAAAGAAGTAGATGCAAAGAGAATTATGGGGCTGATGGGCTTAGGCGCAACAAAAGGCACCGTAGTTACAGTTAAGGTAGAAGGACCTGATGAGGACGAGGCTGTGAAAGCAGTGGAAGAGTTCTTTAAAGGTAATCTATAGATGCAAAATAAAAATCATTTTGTGGCTAGGGCAAAATGAAAAGACAAGGGGGTAAAATTTTATGATGAAATATTTACAGAAGTTAGGTAAATCATTGATGCTTCCAGTAGCATGTTTACCTATTTGCGGTATCCTGATGGGAATCGGATATGCGCTCTGCCCGGCAACCATGCAGGGTGGTGAAATGAACGGCTTTTTGAATATGCTTGGATTTTTCCTTGTTAAGGCAGGGGGGGCACTTATTGATAATATGGCACTTTTATTTGTTATTGGTGTAGGTGTTGGAATGGCAGATGATCATGATGGTACAGCAGGACTTGCTGCATTTGCATCCTGGTTAATGATTACCAATCTGCTTGCAACAGGTACAGTTACTGCTTTGATGCCTTCCATAGCAGAAAGTGCAAATAAGACACTTGCTTTTAATAAGATTGCAAATCCTTTTATCGGTATTCTTGCTGGTATTATCGGAGCAACCTGCTACAACAAATTTAAATCAACTAAATTGCCGGATTGGCTGTCATTCTTTAGCGGCAAGCGTTGTGTAGCAATTATTTCAGGTGTTGTTTCTATCGTTGCTGCAGCAATCCTTTTGTTCGTATGGCCTATCGTATTTGGTGCTCTTATTGCAATCGGCCAGGGAATCGTTGGACTCGGCCCTGTAGGCGCTGGTATTTATGCATTCCTGAACAGATTGTTAATTCCTACCGGATTACATCACGCTTTGAACAACGTATTCTGGTTTGACACCATTGGCTTGGGCGACCTGACTCATTTCTGGGCAGGCGAAACAAGTGCAGATGTATCGTGGAGCCTTGGTATGTATATGTCAGGTTTCTTCCCTTGTATGATGTTCGGTATTCCTGGTGCTGCACTGGCTATGATTCAGACAGCTAAGGAAGGCAAGAAGAAAGTTGCAATTGGTTTGGTAGCTTCCGCAGCAGTTTGTGCATTTGTCTGTGGTGTTACAGAGCCTTTCGAATTTGGTTTCATGTTCCTTGCACCCGTTCTGTATCTGATTTATGCATTGTTATATGGTATTTTTACAGTTATAACAGTAGTTCTTGGATTCAGGGCAGGCTTCAGTTTTTCAGCTGGTGCAACAGACCTTATTTTCTCAGCATCACTGCCGGCTGCACAAAGTACATGGTTGATTCTTCCTCTTGGAATCGCAGCATTTGTAGTATTCTACCTGGTATTCCGCTTTGCAATTGTGAAGTTTGATTTAAAGACACCTGGTAGAGAAGATGATGATTTAGAAGCTGAAAAGAAAGTAGTTCTTTCAAACGACAACTTTACAGAAGTTGCTAAGATTATCTTAGAAGGACTTGGTGGAAAATCAAACGTTAAATCTCTTGATAACTGTATTACAAGACTTCGTCTGGAAATCAATGATTATACAAAGATTGATGAAAAGAAAATCAAATCAGCAGGAGTTGCAGGCGTTATGAGACCTAGCAAGAGTGCTGTACAGGTAATCGTTGGTACTAAGGTTCAGTTCGTTGCAGACGAAATGAAGAAAATGTTATAAGGTATTATTTTTAATAATACTGAAATCCCTAGCAGACCGGAGATCCATTTGGATCTTCGGTCTTTTAAACATTTACTTTAGTGAATTTTTAGTGTATATTTATTAGGATAAGGTATAAACTGAGCATTGCAGTGAGGAACTGTTATGACATGTAAAGAAGTGGAAAAATGGATCCCTTTATTTCTTAGGGATGATCTGGATACAGATGATTTGCGGGAATTTATGGAACATATAGATAAATGCGAAGAATGTAGAGAGGAGCTTTCCATTCAGTTTTTGGTACAGGAAGGTATGGCAAGGCTGGAGGCAGGCAATGTATTTGATCTACAAAATGAGCTAAAACACCGGATGAATGGAGCGCGCCATACCCTGAAGCGTCGGGAAAGCATGAAGTGGCTTTTGTTTTTGCTGGATGGATTTGTGTTGCTGGAAGTTGTAATCATCATCATATTGTTGATCGTTCTTTAATTATTGCTGTCAGTGAAAACAGGATCAGCTTTGGCAGCGGAAAGTTAGGAGTAGAAACATGGAAAAACTTGTTTTAATAGATGGGCATAGTATACTAAACAGGGCATTTTATGGTGTGCCTGATTTAACAAACAGTGCAGGGCTTCATACCAATGCAGTATATGGATTCTTAAATATTCTATTTAAAATTCTTGAAGAGGAAAATCCGGACTATCTTACCGTTGCCTTTGATATGAAGGCGCCAACTTTCCGCCATGAAATTTATAAGGAATATAAGGGAACGAGAAAACCTATGCCAGAAGAACTGCGTCAGCAGGTTCCGGTAATGAAAGAAGTTCTTTTGGCAATGGGAATTAAGATTATGGAAAAGGCAGGATTGGAGGCAGATGATATTTTAGGTACTCTGGCCAAGCGGGCTGAAAAGCAGGGAATGGTGGTTTCCCTTGTTTCAGGCGACAGGGATTTGCTGCAGATTGCTACGGATCAAATCAAAATCAGAATTCCAAAAACAAAGGGTGGAAAAACAGAAATAGAAGATTATTATGCAGCTGATGTGGAAGAAAAGTATCAGGTAAATCCTGTTCAGTTTATTGATTTGAAGGCACTTATGGGCGATACTGCTGATAACATTCCAGGTGTTCCCAAAGTAGGGGAAAAGACAGCAACAGACTTGCTGGTTAATTTTGGAAGTCTTGATAATTTATATCTTCATTTGGAAGAAGTATCTAAAAACGCAGTCCGGGAATCACTAAAAAATAATCGGGAGCTGGCATACTTAAGTAAAACGCTTGCAACTATTAATATAGAAAGTCCCTTGGAATTTTCTTTTGAAGAAGCCAAAGTAGAAGATTTTTATACACAGGAAGCTTATGTGATTTTTAAAAAGCTTGAATTTAAAAATCTTTTGTCTCGTTTTAATAAGAGCATTTCCAATGATGATATTACTGCAAAATTCAAAAGGATAGAAGAGCTGGAACAGGCAGAAGCCGTATTTGAAAAGGCATTATCCTGTAAAGAAATGATTGGATTTGCGGTAGTAAGGGATCAGAAAAATAAGGATGCGCTGGCAGGTATTTCTCTGGCATTTCCAGATGGAGAATGTAGCTTTATCTGCTGTGGAGATTTTCTTACCAAAGATTATTTGAAAGAAAAAATGTGGAAAGTGGCAGAGAAATGCCTGCTTTCCTGTGGAAATATAAAAAATGAATATGATTATTTAAATCAGGATGAGACGGAGCGTTTTTTTGATGTGATTTTAGCAGCGTATTTGCTGAATCCATTAAAAAATGATTATACCTGTGCAGATGTTGCAAATGAATATCTGGGACTGATGATACCGGAATGGGCACAAAAATTTGGAAAAGAGCCCATTATGAAGGTTTTTGAGGAAAAACCGGAGGAATTTACAGAATATGCTTGTTTTCTTGCTTATGTAAGCATGGCGGCAGGGGGTGTTCTTACAAAAAAACTGGAAGAGGCGGGAATGCTCCGGCTGATGAAAGAAATAGAGATGCCTCTTACTTATGTTCTTTATGATATGGAAAGGGAAGGAATTTTAGTAAAGCCGGATGAACTGAAGGCATATGGAGAAGCCCTGACCGGCCGGATCAGTGAACTGGAACAAAAAATTTATGATGCGGCAGGAACAGAATTTAATATTAACTCTCCCAAACAGCTTGGTGAAATTTTGTTTGACAGGCTGATGCTTCCTGGTGGAAAGAAGACAAAAACAGGTTATTCAACCGCCGCTGATGTGCTGGAAAAGCTTTCTGCCGATCATCCGATTGTGGCAGATGTGTTGGAATACCGCGGCCTTGCAAAATTGAAATCTACTTATGCAGATGGGCTTGCCGCCTTTATTGGTGAGGATGAACGCATTCACACAACTTTTAACCAGACAATTACGGCAACAGGGCGGATCAGCTCAACAGATCCTAATTTGCAGAATATTCCAATGCGTATGGAACTTGGGAGAAAGATCAGAAAAGTCTTTGTTCCGGCAAAAGGGCATATTTTTACGGATGCAGATTATTCACAGATTGAATTAAGAATCCTGGCACATATGTCAGGAGATCAGCAGTTGATTGAAGCTTATAAAATGCATGCGGACATACACCGGATTACTGCCTCACAGGTATTTCACATTCCTTTTGATGAGGTGACAAGTCTGCAGCGCCGCAATGCCAAGGCTGTAAATTTTGGTATTGTATATGGAATCAGTTCCTTTGGGCTCAGTCAGGATTTAAGTATTACAAGAAAAGAGGCATCCGAATATATTGAGCAGTATTTTGCAACCTATCCGGGGGTAAAAAATTTTCTTGATAATACAGTAGCTGATGCTAAAAAACAGGGATTTGTTACAACAATGTTTGGAAGAAGAAGGCCAGTACCGGAGCTGACTTCCAGCAATTTTATGCAGCGTTCTTTTGGGGAAAGAGTTGCAATGAATTCCCCCATACAGGGCACAGCAGCAGATATTATTAAAATTGCCATGATCAGAGTCAGCAGAAGACTAAAAAGAGATGGACTTAAGTCAAAACTGATTCTGCAGGTTCATGATGAACTGCTGATTGAAACTGTAAAAGAAGAAGCAGAAAAGGTAAGAAAAATACTGGAAGAGGAAATGAACAGTGCAGCAGATCTTTTAGTGAATCTGGAAGTGGATCTGCATGAAGGAAATGATTGGTATGAAGCCAAATAAAAATGCAGGTGTTTTATGAAAGTAATTGGAATTACAGGTGGGGTAGGATCAGGAAAATCTGTTCTTTTAGATTATATCGGGCGGAAGTATAAATGCAGAATTATTTTGGCAGATGAAGCGGCACACAAAGTAAAGGAACCTGGTCAGCCATGCTATAAAAAGTTAGTCAGCCTTTTATCAGCAGAGATATTAAATGAGGATGGTACGATACACAAAGGGAAAATGGCAGGTAAGATTTTTGAATCGAAAGAGCTGCTTGCAAAGGTAAATCAAATCATCCATCCTGCTGTAAAGGAAATGATACTGGCGGAAATTGCCAAGGCGAAAAAAGAAGGAACTGTTGATTTTTTCTTTTTAGAAGCTGCTCTTTTAATAGAATGCGGGTATTTAAACCTTGTAGATGAAATGTGGTATATTTACGCAGGAGAAGGAATAAGAAGAAAGCGTCTTGGAGAATCCAGAAATTATTCGGATGAAAAAATTGATGCGATTATGAAAACGCAGTTATCAGAAGAAGCGTTCAGACAGCATTGTGCAGTCATAATAGACAACAGTGGGGACTTAGAGGAAGCTTACCTGCAAATAGACAGGAAATTGGGGGAATATCTGTAATGGATAGAACAAGATATACTGGACAATTGGTATTTGGACTTGACATAGGGACCAGAAGCATTGTAGGAACTGCAGGCTACAGGAGCGGCAGCCATTTTGTTGTGATGGCGCAGCGGATAAAAGAGCATGAGACAAGGGCAATGCTGGATGGACAAATTCATGATATTCAAAAGGTTGGAGAAACCATTGCCGATGTAAAAATGCAGTTGGAAAATGCAGTGGGACGCAGGCTGAACGAAGTTTGTATTGCAGCGGCAGGACGTGTACTGCGGACAGTTACTACTCATGTGGAATATCCTTTTACAAGCGACAAGGAGGTTTCACAGGAGGATATTTATGGCTTGGTTTCTGCGGGGGTGGAACAGGCCTATCAGGAATTTCTTACAACGAACGAAGAGGAAGAAGTAAAATTTTACTGCGTGGGACATTCTGTGGTTCGGTTCTATTTAAATGGGTATCCTATGGGAAATCTTGAAGGACATAAAGCGAGAACCATAGGGGTGGATTTGATTGCAACTTTTCTGCCGGATGATGTAGTGGATGGTTTGTATAAGGCAGTTGAATTAGCAGGATTATCAGTCGCCAGCCTGACGCTGGAGCCCATTGCTGCAATTCAGCTGGCGATCCCGGAGAGGTTCCGTATGCTTAATATTGCCCTGCTGGATGTGGGGGCCGGAACAACGGATATTTCAATTACAAATGATGGATGCATTCTTGCTTATGGCATGATACCTGTTGCAGGAGATGCGCTTACGGAAGAGATTGCAAGACACTGCCTGGTGGATTTTTCCACGGCGGAACAGATTAAACGGGACGCCGGAGAGATGGATACGGTTTCTTTTACGGATATAATGCTTCTGCCTCAGACAATTAGCAGCAAAGAGGTAAAGATGGTAGTGGCCGGACTGATTGATGACATGGCAAAACAGGCCGCTGAAAAGATCAAGGAATTAAATGGTGACAAACCGGTAAGTGCAGTGTTTGTTGTGGGCGGCGGCGGCAAAATGCCGGGGTATACGGATGCAATTGCAGACAAGCTTGAAATTGCCAGAGAACGTGTGGCTCTTCGTGGTGAAGAGGTGATGCAGCAGATCATATTTGAAGAAGAGGTGAAAAAGGACAGTTTATTGGTAACTCCTATCGGAATCTGCCTTAATTTTTATGAACAAAGTAATAATTTTATTTTTGTAAATTTTAATGACAGTAGAATAAAAATTTATGATAATAACAAGTTAAGTGTTGCAGATGCTGCAATGCAGGCTCAGTTTCCCAATGACGGTCTTTTCCCAAAGAGGGGACGGGCGGTTACCTTTACGGTAAATGGAAAGCAGCGTATGGCCAGGGGAGAGCTGGGTGAAGCGGCAATTATCATAGTAAATGGAGAACGGGGCGATATTAATACGCCGATTCATGCCAATGATATTATTAAGGTGATCGAATCAACAGCCGGGGAACCTGCACATATGACTTTAGGCGCGCTGCCGGAAACAGGTGAAAGTTTGACTGTTTATGTAAATGATAAGAAGGTGAAGGTTCCAAGATTTACAAGTGTAAATGGAGTATTAAAATCAAATTATTATGAAATACAGGATCAGGATGTAATTGAAATTCTAAGTTATTATACAGTAAAGCAGCTTACTGAGTTTTTGGATGTGATAATAGATCCCTACATGAATCTGTATGTGAATAATAAACTGGCAGATATGGATACCCCTGTTTATGAAAACTTCTCTGTTGTATGGACAATGGAGAATTATGCCAGTCTTATGTCCGATACTTATAATGAGAGTGGGGAAGCAGAAAAGGAAAAAAGCGGTAAGGAAATTAATGCGCAAAACCAGAATGATGGATATAATGCCGGAAAGGATATTGGAGGGCAAAAAGAAGAGGGCATCCATCAATCAAATCAGGCGGCTGATGCAGAAAATACAATTATCCAAATTATTGTCAATAAACGTCCCATAACGTTAAGCGGTAAGTCGGATTATGTTTATGTGGATATTTTTGATGTGATAGATTTTGACTTGTCCAGAACTAGGGGGAAAGGAATTGTTGCAACATTAAACGGTAGGCCGGCACAATATTTAGAGCCGATTCACTCGGGGGATGTGATGGAGATTTATTGGCGGAATTGAGATCAGGCAGAGGAGACGAATTAGTTTAGAAAGGTATGAAACCATGAGAATTTGCAGTATTGCCAGCGGAAGCAGTGGAAATTGCATTTACGTTGGTTCAGATGCTACACACCTTTTAGTGGATGTTGGCATCAGTGGAAAAAGAACGGAAGCAGGACTTAAAGAGCTTGATTTGTCAATGCAGGACATTGACGGGATTTTCATTACCCATGAACATACAGATCATATTGCAGGATTAGGAGTACTTGCAAGAAAATACGGTGTTCCTGTTTTTGCGACAAGAGGGACTATTGAGGCAATCAAAAAAACTGCTTCGGTGGGGGAGATACCCGAAGAATTATTTCAAACAGTGTATGCAGATGAAAAGGTGATAGTGAAGGATATTGTCTGTAATCCTATGAGAATCTCCCATGATGCGGCAGAACCGGTGGCTTACCGGATTTCTCACGGGAAAAAGAAAGTTGGAATTGTTACGGATCTTGGTACATATAATGATTATACTGTAGAATGCTTAAAAGAAATGGACGCATTATTGCTGGAGGCAAATCATGATGTGAATATGCTTCAGGTTGGCCCCTATCCCTATTATCTGAAACAGCGTATTTTAGGAGACAGGGGACATTTGTCAAATGAAAGGGCCGGACAGCTTTTATGTGATCTGCTTCACGATAAGCTGCAGGCTGTTGTTTTGGGGCATCTGAGTAAGGAAAATAATCTGCCTGAGCTTGCTTATGAATCGGTGAGAGTAGAGGTCACAATGGCATGCATGAATAAAGAACGGTCAGGAAACAGTTTTCCATGCATCAAAACTTCTGATTTCCCTATGTATGTTGCATCCAGAAGCCAGCCATCGCAGGTAATACATATTGCGTAGGAAAAATTATAAAGAAAATACAATTTAGAAAGGTATGGATTTAAAATGAATAAAACAATAATCACGGT
The DNA here is from genome assembly GCA_000403495.2 of Lachnospiraceae bacterium 10-1. Lineage (GTDB taxonomy): Bacteria > Bacillota > Clostridia > Lachnospirales > Lachnospiraceae > Suilimivivens. Next base: position 19,637 of record KE159817.1, read on the forward strand.
AGTAGGAAAGGATACGGTAGGCATTATTGCTAAAGTATGTACTTATCTTGCGGAAAACAAAATTAATATTCTGGATATTTCCCAGACCATTGTTCAGGGATACTTTAATATGATGATGATTGTTGATACAAATCATATGGAGAAGATTTTTGGGGAAATGGCAGATGAACTTCATGCATTAGGTGAGGAGATCGGCGTAGATATTAAGTGTCAGAAAGAAGAAATTTTTGATAAAATGCACAGGATTTAAAGGAGCATGGATTAAGAATGATAAACTTATTTGAAGTAGTGGAAACAAATGAAATGATTACCAAGGAAAATTTGGATGTACGTACGATTACACTTGGTATTAGTCTGTTGGATTGTATTGATTCTGATTTGAACAGGTTAAATGAAAAAATCTATCATAAAATTTATGAGGCGGCCAAAGATCTGGTAAGTACCGGTGAGGAAATATCCAGAGAATTTGGGATTCCAATTGTAAATAAAAGAATTTCAGTTACGCCGATAGCACTGATTGGAGGTGCGGCATGTAAGAGCATAGAAGATTTTGCAAGTATTGCAGAAACACTTGATAAAGTTGCCCATGAGGTGGGAGTGAATTTTATTGGGGGATATTCTGCTTTGGTATCTAAAGGAATGTCTCCTGCGGACGAGCTTTTAATCCGTTCCATTCCACTTGCCCTTTCTATAACGGAAAGAGTGTGCAGTTCAGTAAATCTGGGCGCTACAAAAACAGGAATCAACATGGATGCGGTAAAGTTAATGGGAGAGATTGTAAAGGAAACTGCTATGGCCACTAAAGAGCAGGATTCATTAGGCTGTGCAAAGCTGGTGGTATTTTGTAATGCACCTGATGACAATCCCTTTATGGCAGGAGCGTTTCATGGCGTAACAGAAGCAGATAAGATTATTAATGTAGGAGTCAGCGGCCCCGGCGTGGTGAAAACAGCTCTTAGCAAGGTACGGGGGAAGGATTTTGAAGTTTTGTGTGAGACGATAAAAAAGACAGCTTTTAAGGTGACCAGAGTAGGACAACTAGTGGCACAGGAAGCTTCAGCAAGATTGGGAGTTCCCTTTGGCATTGTGGATTTATCACTGGCGCCTACACCGGCGATCGGGGATAGTGTGGCAGATATTTTATGTGAGATCGGGCTTGAATACGCAGGGGCACCAGGAACCACAGCGGCTCTTGCACTGCTAAATGACCAGGTAAAAAAAGGCGGAGTTATGGCTTCTTCTTATGTGGGAGGATTAAGCGGTGCATTTATTCCCGTCAGTGAAGATCAGGGAATGATAAATGCAGTGGAATCAGGCGCCCTTACCCTTGAAAAGTTAGAGGCAATGACCTGTGTGTGTTCAGTTGGGCTGGATATGATTGCAATACCGGGAGACACAAAGGAAACAACCATTTCCGGTATTATTGCAGATGAAATGGCAATTGGAATGGTGAATCAAAAAACAACAGCGGTGCGCATCATCCCCGTAATCGGGAAAGGTGTTGGTGAAACTGTGGAGTTTGGCGGGCTTTTGGGGCATGCGCCTATTATGCCGGTGAATCCTTTTTCCTGTGATGATTTTGTAAACCGGGGAGGAAGAATTCCCGCACCTATCCACAGCTTTAAAAATTAATTATTTATTTTCAGATAAAAGTCAGGAAGGCAGGGCAGCGGTATGGACTTTAACGCGGTATATCACAGAGCAAATGATAATTATTGTTATCCCATTGACGAGGACAGGCTGATCATAAATATCAAAACCGGATATGATGTGAAGTATGTGAATATTATCCAGGGTGATCCCTTTAAGGCCGGAATATTAGGAGGCGGAGAAAACTGGACAGGGGATGCGGTCAACATTCCCTTTAAAAAACGCCTGAAAAATCAATTATGGTGGACAACGACGATTGAACCGCCTTATAAAAGGCTTAAATATTTTTTTGAACTACAGACGGAAAATGAAAAATGGTTTTATTTTGAAGACGGTATTATCAGTGAGGCACAGATGAATCTTGAGGGAAGAAGCCGCCAGTGCTTTGTATTTCCCTGGATGAATCCGGATGACATTAATAAGGCACCGGAATGGGTAAATGAAACTGTCTGGTACCAGATTTTTCCGGAACGATTTTGTAATGGAGACACTTCCAATGATCCGGAAGGGGTTCTTCCCTGGCGGGAAGAGGGAAGTGTAACCAATTATGAGTTTTTTGGGGGAGATTTGCAGGGGATTATCAATAAACTGGATTATTTGGAAAAGCTTGGAATTACAGGGCTTTACCTGACGCCTGTTAATGAAGCGCCTTCCGCTCATAAATATGATACTGCGGATTATACCAGAATTGATCCTCATTTCGGGGATGAGAACACTATGCGTACCCTGGTAAGTGAGGCGCATAAACGGGGAATCCGCATTATGCTTGATGGAGTGTTTAATCATTGCGGTGCAAAGTTTGCTCCCTGGCAGGATGTGGTGAAAAAGGGGCCTGATTCAAAATACTACGACTGGTTTATGATCCGTGAATGGCCTTTTCGGTTTGACGAGGGTGCTGCACGCAGCAGACAGTATTACAGCTTTGCCTTTTATGATGAGATGCCTAAGTTAAATACTAATAATCCCAGGGTGAGAGAATACTTTTTAAATGTATGCGAGGAATGGGTAAGAAAGTATGACGTGGATGGCATACGTCTTGATGTGGCAAATGAAATTTCCCATGTATTCTGCAAGGAATTGAGAAACCGTATGAAGGCCATTAAGCCGGATATTTATATTTTGGGTGAGATCTGGCATGATGCTATGCCCTGGCTTCGGGGAGACGAATTTGATGCGGTGATGAATTATCCTTTAGGAGAAAGCATTAAGGATTTCTGGATAGATAAAAGTTTGAGCAATGAAGATTTTGAATTTACAATTAACAGATGCTATACCGGTTATATGCAGCAGACAAACGATGTTTTGTTTAATCTTTTAGACTCCCATGATACCAAACGTCTTCGGTCTGACGTGAAAAATATGGACGAGTTTTTCCAACAGCTGGCGGTTTTGTTTTCCATGCCCGGCAGCCCCTGTATTTATTATGGAACGGAAATTGCAATGGAAGGCGGACATGATCCGGACTGCAGAAGATGTATGCCCTGGGGAAAAATTGAAAGAGGGGAATTTGATGAGCGGATTGAGATGATAAGAAGTCTGATTAAGCTGCGCAAAGAAGAACCTTTGCTTCGTGACAGAAATTTCCACTTCCCCAATAAAATAAATAAAAAACGTGTAATCGAATTTACCAAGGTAGGCTGGATGGACAATTATATAGAGGTTATTATTAATTGTGAAGAGGAGGATATTGAAATTCCAAGAGAGGGTGAAGTGCTTTATAAACGTCATTATATAGACAGTACATTGCTAAAAAATGGAATTTTAATTAGACGGATTAAAAAATAGCTTTAAGCGTCATCATAATAAAACAAGAATAGATTAGGAAAATATTAAGATAATCTGCATTGTTTCAAAACAGGTAGTATGCTATAGTTTGTATATGAGATTTTACAATATACAAGATTATGAGGTATGATATGAAAAAAATGAAAAAATTTATTGCAGCGGCAATTGTATTGGGAACTATGATGATGCTCCTTTTCGGTTGTGGAAAAGGTGAAGATACGCAAAATGAAACAAAGGGATATGTGTGGGTTTCCGAATACGCAGATTTCAATGTGGAAAAGTGTGACTGGCTTGATAAGGTGGTATCATTAGGCGATGAGTGTTTTTTCAGTACTTCCTATTATGATGAGGAAAAAGAACAGAGCGTAACGACTCTTTATAAGTATAATCTGCTGGAAAATAAAGCGGAAAAACTGAACTTTGGAATGGAAGAAAACAGCAGTGTTTATGGTATGGCGGTAAATGCGGATGGCAATCTGGCAATGCTTATTAATCAATATGAGTATATAGAAGATGAGGAAGGCAATGTAACAGATGTTAACAGTAAAATGCAGTTATGCACAATTTCTCCTTCTGATGGTTCTGTAATTGATTCAATGGAAATTACGGAAGTGCTGGGTGTATCACAGGAGACTTATATTCAGTATTTCTGTGTGGACGGACAGGGAAATCTTTTTTTGGCTGATGGCGACAGTAAGATTTATGTTTTAAATAAGGATATGCAGAAGATTTGTGAGATCAGTATTGATGGATGGATCAATGATATGGTTGCATCTAAAGAAGGGGATGTATATGTAGCTTTTTATGGCAATGAAGGAATGGAATTAAAAAAGATTGATGTTGCGGCTAAAAAAATTGGAGAGTCAGTGCAGGGATTAAGTGAAGGTTATGGAAATTTTTCTTTTCACACAGGTGTTGACAAGAGCCTGCTTGTCAGCAGCAGCGACGGTATATCAACCTTTGACATTCAGTCGCAAACAAAAGAAGAGCTGTTTAAATGGCTTGACGTGGATATCAATTCGGATGATGTAAGTCAGGCAGGAGAACTTTCCGATGGGCGTATATGGGCAATTATCAGAGAATATGACAGAGATTATAACAACACTTATCAGTTAGTGTATTTAAGTAAAAAGGATGCATCAGAAGTGACTGCAAGGCAGGAAATTGTTTTCGGAGCTATGTGGATTGATTCTGATATAAAAAGAAATATTATTAAATTTAACAAGACCAACACTGAGTACCGTATTGTTGTAAAGGAATATGGAAAAGATGATTATGAGGCAGGACAGATACAGTTTGGTGCGGATTTAACTACAGGAAACTGCCCGGATGTTATCAGCTTAAGCAGTCTTGACTTTGCACAATATGCAAATAAAGGCATTTTTGAAGATTTATATCCTTATATGGAACAAAGCGGTATCAAAAAGGAAGATTATGTTGAGAATGTTTTAGAAGCATATGAGTCAGACGGAAAGCTGTATGGAATTATGCCTTCCTTCTATTTATCCTCCACAGCAGTGAAAAAGTCACTGGCAGGTGATAAGACTGGATGGACATTAAGTGAAATGCTGGATCTGGTGGATGAGGTAAAGCCTCAGTATGTAATGGCCTATGATTCCAAAGAAAGTATGCTTTATTATTGTATTTATCAGAATATAGATGAGTTTATAGACTGGGAGAGCGGTGCATGTAAGTTTGATGGAGAAGAGTTTATAAGGGCTCTTGAATTTGCTGCACAGTTCCCTTCCTCTGAAGAAGCTGATTATAATGACAGAGAGGGGCTTTCAAGTCTCTTGCATTCCAATAAGCTTTTGCTCATGGATACTTCCATCAGTTCCGTACAGGAATATCAGATGATGAAGGGAATGTTTGGGGAAGATATTACTTTTATTGGATCGCCCAGCAGCGACCGGAAAGGAAACTTGATTCAGCCGGCAGGAGGAAGTCTTGCCATGTCATCCAAGTCAAAATATAAGGATGGCGTATGGGAATTTATGAAAGTGCTACTTGAAGCTGAATATCAGGACAGCTTAGTGAACGAACATGGCGGCTTTGGATTCCCTCTTAGAAAAGAGTCTCTTGAAAAACAGTTTGAATATGATATGACTGCTGATTATTATGAAGATGCAGATGGAAATCAGGTAGAAAATCCAAAGACAACATGGGGATATGATGATTTTACAATTGAAATCATGGCGGCTACTCAGGAGGAAATTGATGAAATAAAGGCACTAATTGCGTCAGCAGAAAAGGTTTCAGAAAATGCTGATCAGCAGATTATAAACATTATAACAGAGGAAACAGAGCCATTTTTCAAGGGGCAAAAGTCTGCTGCTGATGTGGCAGGCGTCATCCAGAATAGAGTTCAGATTTATGTAAATGAGAACAAATAAGTTGAGAGGGGATAGAAATGCATTTTCCCAAAAGCAGGAAGCAAGAAAAAAGCCTGCAGATTCCAAAAGAAAATAAAAAAAAATCCGACAGTAACCGAAGAACGCGCAGAGGGAAACTGATATCTGTAGGATATCTGTTTCCCAGCGCTGCCGGCGTGCTGCTGTTTTTTGTATTGCCATTTTTGATTGTAATTTATTATTCTGTAGTGGATAATCCTATCAGCAATCAATTTGTATTTTTTGACAATTATGTGATGGTATTTCAAAATGCAGCATTTCGACAAGCTGCAAAGAATACAATGATGTTTTCCCTTGTTGCAGTTCCTTTAGCAGTGGTTCTGTCATTGTTTCTTGCAATGATGCTTGAAAGCAAGATTCTATTTAAGAGCCAGTTTCGGACCTTTTTCTTAAGTCCAATGATGGTGCCGATTGCATCTATTGTTTTAATCTGGCAGGTTTTATTTCATTATAACGGGATGATCAATGAGGTATTGGGTACTTTTCAAATCGACAGGATTGACTGGCTGAATTCCAATTATGCGCAGGTGGTTATCGTTATCCTCTTTTTATGGAAAAATTTAGGTTACAATATGATTTTGTTCATGTCGGCATTAAGCAGCATATCTAAGGATATTCTTGAGGTTGCTGTTCTTGAAAGTGCAACGCCGTTTCAGATATTTTGGCATATTAAATTAAGGTATATGTCCTCAACAATCTTATTTGTGACAATTATGTCATTAATTAATTCTTTTAAGGTTTTCAGGGAAATCTATCTATTAAAAGGAGAGTATCCTTATGATACCATGTATATGCTGCAGCATTTTATGAACAATACATTCAGCAGATTAGACTATCAGAAAATGTCTGCTGCTGCAATCATGATGGCAATTGTAATGGTAATCATTATAGGAATTTTATTCCTGACCGAGAACTATTTCGGAAAGGATGTGGAAGGATGAAAATACAGGAAAAACGCAGTTTAAGCTTTAAGGGCAGTGAAATAGACAGATGGACCAGATTGGTTAAAAGGAGAAAAAAGATAAAACATGCCAGAGAAGTGGTAAGGATTTCACTGGCAACAATGATTGCCGGCTGTTTTGCGGTACTTTTTCTCATGCCGATTATATTAACAATAACCAATTCTTTTATGTCGGCTTCAGAAATTTCGGCAAATTACGGGCAGGTATTTGCAACTACAGATACTGGTGGAAAGGTGTACATTTCAGAAAAAGTAAATTTGAAATTTATTCCGGACATGGTATCTTTCAGCCAGTACATTACGGTTTTACTGAAAAGTCCCGAATATTTGTTTAAATTTTGGAATTCGGTTATACTTGTGGTTCCTATTGTTGCTTTCCAGCTTCTTGTAGCTATGGGGGCGGCTTATGGATTTACAAGATACAGGGGACGGATTAAAGAAATCATTTTTTTTATTTATATTATATTAATGCTGATGCCTTATCAGGTTACGCTGGTACCTAACTATCTGGTGGCGGACTGGCTTCATACACTGAATACAAATTGGGCGATATGGCTTCCCGGAATATTTTCTCCTTTTGCAGTGTATCTTTTGACAAAATATATGCGAAGGATTCCTGTATCGGTAATGGAAGCCGCACAGATTGATGGTGCGGGAGAATGGCAGATTTTCAGAAAAATCTGTATGCCTCTTTGCAAAGGGGCAATGTGTTCTGTGGCAATTTTGATTTTCATAGATTATTGGAATATGGTGGAGCAGCCTTTGATCCTTTTGACGGATCAGGAAAAGCATCCTCTTTCCGTATTTTTATCAAAAATAAATTCAGGTGAAATAGGACTGGCGTTTGCGGTAGCTACAATTTATATGGTGCCGCCTATACTGGTTTTTCTATATGGAGAGGATTATCTGGTAGAGGGAATTACCTATCAGGGAGGCATTAAGGGATAGAAATGATATATGCCGGCGCATATTATCAGGGCAAATTTTTCAGGAAAGGTAAGGGTTATATCATGGGTGAGAATGAGGGAAGAAAAAGAAGAGAGTGGGTGAAGAATGCAGCAATTGTTTTTTTGGTGATTATGCTGCTGCTTACCTTTTTTTCTAATACAATCATGAACTATTCACTGCCTGAGGTGGCAACCCAGTATGTACAGAGCGGTACGATCACCGCTAAGGTGAGAGGAACAGGGAATGTGGAGGCCAATGATCCTTACAATGTAATCGTAAAGGAATCAAGGGTAATAGAAAGCGTGGCAGTAAAACAAGGCGATCAGGTAGAAAAGGATCAGGTAATTTATTATCTTGAAAATAAGGAAAGCGATGAATTAAAAAAAGCAGAGGATGAACTTGAAGAGCTGGAGCTTTCTTACATGAAGGGATTGTTTGGCGGAACTGTTTCCCCTGAAATCATAAATAAGGTTGCAAGTGGAAGAACAGATTCCTTTGCATCTTATCAGGCCATGGTCACAGACATACAAAACCGTCTTGAAGCGGCGGAAGCCAGAGTGAAAGAATGCCAGAATGTGCTGGATAATTTAAATCTGCAAAGTACAGTAAATACCAATAATGCCACTGTGAGTACAGCGGCGGATGAGTTGGCCAAGATACAGGCTACTGCTGATTTGGCCAGCGCACAGGCAGCGTTTAATGCTTACAAGGAAAGACGGGTGGCGGAGGTTTCCGCTCAGATAGCAGAAGTAAAAAAGCAGGTTGAAGATTTAAGGGAATTGGTTTCCAAGGCGGAGACACTGGCAGAAGGGAATCCGGGGACGGGTGGGAGTATTCCTTCGGATACCTCAATAAAACCGCTTAGGGACAAAGTAGAAGAAACAAGGACTGTTTTATATGAAAAGATAGCGAATTTGGGTAGTGCGGGACTTGGTAGTTTTGCTTCGCCAGGTGAAGTCGAAGAGTGGAAAAAAAATTTAGACTGGAATACTTTAACTAAGGCTGAACAAATAGCTCTTGAGAACTATAATGTTGCATATTCAGAGAATAAAATTGCAAATGACCGTCTGAACGAAGCCATCAACAGCCTATCCGGCTACAGTGCTTATCAGGCGAGCTTATCCCAAAAGGAGGCGGAATTAAACGCCCTTGAGAATAAGCTGGCTGAAATCAACGCAATTACTGTAAACTCCAACGAGGATGTGAAAAATGCTACAAACAGGCTGGCGCAGGCGGAAAAAAATATAAATGAGATTACCAGCGCTAATAAAGAGACTTCTGTCAGCTATCAGAACCAAATTGCCAATGCGGAAGCGGCGCTTAAAAACGCCCAGGCGGTTTATGAACTTTTAAAAACAGAACAGACTGAGCTGGCGGCAGATATTAATGCAGAACTTGATCTTTCCAAGATTAACAAGGATATTGCAGAAAAGAAGGAAGAAATTGCGAGATTAAAAGAAAGTTCAATGGGGACGGCAATTACAGCGCCTGTTGCAGGTACCATAACCAGTCTTGCCTATGTTGCCGGAGAAACTACCAAGCCGGAAGAGGCGGCGGCAGTGATACAGGTGGAAGGCAAAGGCTATACCTTAAAGATTTCTGTGACCAATGAGCAGGCGAAAAAGGTGCAGGTAGGAGATACTGCCGAGCTGCAAAATGCCTGGTACTATGATGATGTACAGGCAATTTTGTCATCTATCAAGCCAGATCCTGATAATCCGGGACAAAAAAAGCTGCTTGAATTTGAGGTGACCGGTTCCAGCATTCAGGCAGGTCAGGCCTTAAATATTTCCGTAGGCCAGAGGAGTTCGGAGTATGAACTTGTGGTGCCTAACAGTGCGGTTCGGGAAGATAATAATGGAAAATTTATTTTGATCGTGGAATCTAAGAGTGGTCCTTTAAGTAACAGATATATTGCCACCAGAGTAGATGTGGAAGTGCTGGCGTCAGATGATAATAACACTGCAATTTCAGCAGGACTTTATGGCTATGAATATGTAATCACTACTTCTACCAAACCAGTAGAAGCAGGCAAGCAGGTAAGACTAAATGAATAATAGGATCATATATTTTATAAAGAGTTTGTCACTAAAACAGATCATATTTTCATCAATCACTGTCATTTCACTGCTGTTGTATCTGGTATTGACCGTTTGGTCAAATCATCAGGTTGCTGCACTTACTGACCAGCAGGCGGCAAAACGGTGGGATAAAGAAGGAGGCAGTGCGCAGGTAAGCTGTTTTTTTGCGGAAAATACGGAAGTAGATGAATATATGCTGATGAGCTTTGAAAGGCAGTTGGAACAAAGCCTGTTAGAAGTATTACAGCAGGAGGAAACAGAAGGAGAAAAGGATAAGCGTCTGCTGATTGATGCATTCAGTTCACTTGGAAGCATAACAATTACCAGTGAAAAGGGTAAACTGGAAAATGTGAGTGCTGTGGGGGTTGGAGGAGACTTCTTCCTGTTTCATCCCTTGCAGCTTGTAAATGGCGGATATTTTTCCGGTGATGATCTGATGCAGGATTCTGTTATTTTGGATGAAGAAGCAGCATGGCAGCTTTTTGGTTCAAATGATATTGCCGGAATGAGCGTGATGATTGGAAATGTGCCTCACTACGTGGCTGGTGTAATTAAAAGACAGGAAGGAAGATTTGCAGAAGGGGCAGGCCTTAATAAAACAGTGGTTTATGTTTCTTACACATCTCTTGACTCTTATGGCACTAGTGACGGAATCAATGTTTATGAGGTAGTGGCACCGAATCCTGTGAAAGGATTTGTCTACAATGCCGTGAAAGAAAAGCTGGGCGTGACTGAGGATAAGATGGTGGTAGTGGAAAATTCTTCCCGATATACACTTCCGGCCCTGCTTCCGGTTCTTCTTGATTTCGGAACCCGTTCCATGCAGAATACAGCAGTGAAATTTCCCTACTGGGAAAATATAGGAAGAGGCTGGGAGGATGTAAAGGTAGTGATTTTACTGTTCCAGTTTATATTGCTATTATTACCGGCAGGGATTATAACAGTATTTCTGATCATACGGTGGAAAAACAGGAATTTAACCATGAAGGATATTTGGAATTTTGTTTTGGAAAGTAAAGACAAATTGTGGAGAAAAGCATGGGGAGCGAAGGATAAGTGGAAGCATTTTTAGAAGGGAGTAATAGTTATGAAGAGGTTTAATAAAAAAATAGTTATACTGGGACTTTTTATTTTGCTTATGACAGGAGTATGGGGGTGTGGAAAAAAATCTGCGGACAATACCCCTGCTACAGTTGCGTCCAAAGATTACATTTATAAGGCAGAAGTATTGGAGGATATTTTTGGACAGGAAGACAAATCGGTTGATCGTTTGCTGCGTTCAGGAGATAGTTTTTATGCATATGGATTTGAGTGGAACGAAGAAACAGAAACTTCTGCTTTAATGGTGTATCAGATCAGTGAAGAAGGAACCCTGGAAAATGAATATGTTATTCCGGTGGAGGAAAATGCCAGCTTTAGGAATCTTACAATGGATGATGATGGGAATATTTATTGTATTATAAATGAGAGCCAGGAAGTAGCCGGAGAAGCTGATCCAGAAACAGGTGAAGAGACGACGGAATATATCGACACTTATTATCTTACTAAAATGAGTCTTCAGGGGGAAAGAATTTTCAGTACGAATCTTAATGAAATTCCGGAGTTTAAAACCCGTTGGGAAGAAGACGGATACTTTTATGTGGGAGAAATGATACTTGATAAGGAAAAAGGTATTTATGTCAATACAATGGGAATGCTTGGCAAGTTCGATCTGGAATGCAATTTCAGGGAGGTAATGGAAGAGAGTAAATGGAATGAACTTTCATCAGCCAATTTTGTGCTGTTAAATGATGGACGGATGGCAGCATATCTGTATGAGGATGATGGAATTACTTTGGCACTTGCAGATTTAGAACAGGGAACTCTTGGTGAAAAGTATAAAGTACCAGGGCGGTCTTATGAATTCAGCTACTATCCGGGGGTTGGATATGATCTGTACATGACAGATTCAAACAGCCTTTATGGATATAATATTGGTGACGAAGATAAGACAATGCTGATGAACTATATAGATTCTGACCTGTCAACTTATAATGTTTATAATGTGGTTGGAATAAATGAAAAACAGTTTTTTGCATTTTGCGACGGGGAAAATGTTCCTGTGAAATTTACAAAAGTAGATCCAAAGGATGTGAAGGACAAAAAACAGATTACCCTTGCGACTGTATATACCAATTGGCAGATCAGACAGGAGGTAGTTGAGTTTAACAAGTCAAATGATGAATACCGGATTAATATTTTGGATTATAATTCTCTATATGGTACGGATGAAGATTATATGGCAGGCATAAATAAGCTGAACACAGACATTGTTTCGGGAAAAGTGCCGGATATTCTTGTAGTGGACGAAAACATGCCGGTGAACAGTTATATCAATAAAGGCCTTTTTGAAGACTTAAAGCCTTATATAAATGAAGATCAGGAAATAGATATGGATGATCTAATGCCCAATGTGATAGAAGCTTTTTCCATAGACGGAAAGCTTTATACCATGATGCCCTCTTATTATATTGAAACATTGGTTGCAAAGACTTCAGATGTGGGAGAAGAAAGAGGATGGACGGTACAGGAGGCAAAGGATTTACTGGCATCTAAGCCGGAAGGAACACAGTTTATTAATAATGTGACAAGAGAAGCAATGCTGGATGAATGTATGTCAATGGCAGGCAGCCAGTTTATAGACTGGGAGAGCGGAAAATGTAATTTTAATTCTGATGAATTTATTCAGATGATTGAGTTTATAAAAAGCTTTCCGGAAGAAGTGGATATGGAAGCGTTTGGAGATGACTACTGGACGAACTATGATGCCATGTGGAGGGAAGGAAAAGTGATTACTTCCAAAGCAGGGATCAGTAATTTTAACTATTATAACTATCTGGAAAAAGGTACCTTTGGAGAAAAGATTACCATAATAGGATTTCCCACATCAGTTGGAACAGGCTCGGTAATCCGTCCTACTTTCCAGATGGCAATTTCTTCAAAATCGCCTAATAAAGAAGGTGCATGGACTTTTGTCAGAACCTTTTTACTGGATGAATATCAGGCAGGAGAAACAAATTATAATCTGCCGATCAGTATTAAGCGCTTAAAGGTGCTTGCGGAAGAAGCAACGCAAAGGCCCTATTATCTGGATGAAAAAGGAAATAAGGTTGAATATGATGAAACTTATTATATTGGAGATGTTGAAATTGTGATACCTCCTATGACAAAACAGGAAGCAGAAGAATTTGTGGAACAGCTTTACAGTTTTACGGAAGTTTACCATTATGATGAAAGTTTGATCAATATCATTAAAGAAGAAATTGCACCGTTCTTTAAGGGACAAAAGAGTGCAAAGGATGTAGCCGCAATTATTAACAGCAGAGCACAAATTTACGTGAGCGAAAATAAATAAGCTAGGGCAGAATAAGAGGAGAACATTTCCATTCGTTTAAGGGTGTTTTTCCAAATTTGTCAAGCTGCACGGATTCATACACACTGGCACAGTAAATATCCTGCCTGAACAGAGCAAATGCATCTTCATTTAATATGGACGATGCATTTGCAGGTTTGGAAATCAGCGGGATGGAACTGTGGCTTTTTATTTTGGAAAGAAGCGGTGATGCACTTTTACGGAAGCCTAAAAGCCTTGCATAGGGAACAAACAGCTCTCTTTCAGGAAAGACTGTCCTAAAAAAGGGCGGTGTTTTTATATTAAGCAAAATGTGGATTAACACTCGGCTGATCCGGCTGTAAGTAAGGTCTTTTGACTTAAGAAGACGGCAAAAGTCTGAAAAGCCGGTATAGTCAGGGAGATTTTTCAGGATTTTATCTGACAGGTCGTTGTTACAGTCCAAATATTGGGAAAACCCATTCGTTTGTTCGCTCAGCAGCTTATAATGAAGAAGCCCGGAAAAATCATTTTCATTCACCATTTGGATATCCTGGGAAGCAGGGAGAATTCTGCCAGATGTACAAGCAGATGCCTGATTACTGCATAGAAGCTGATAAGAGGTATCCGGCATGTAGGCAGCGGCAGATTCGGGTTTTCTGCAAAGAGCATCTCTTAATGCGGAAGCAGAAGCATAGTGGGAAGAAGCATCTAAAGAGGTATGATGATAACCGGTATCCTGTCGTTTTAAGCTAAATGGCTGAATGCTGCTTTGGGAGGATAAAAGCGCCTTACAGTATTCCAGCCCGAGAATATTATTCGGCCCGGAAAGGAGTGTCTGCGCTTTGGAGGAAGAAAGTACTTTGCTTCTGGCATAAGGAAAGGAATAACCTTCCTGTAAATATTTTTTGATGGAAGCCTGCTGACTTTCATTAAAGGCACATAGACTGTGGGCATATTCCATAAGAGGAGATAAATCCCCTGCCTCGCTGCCAAAGGATAAAATGTCAATTGTGCCAAGCTGATTTAACAATGCAACGCTGCCGCCTGCAAAATATTCTGCGCTGGATACGGCATAAAGGCAGGGGAGTTCTATAACAGCATCCACGCCGCCAGATAAAGCCATATGAGTGCGTATATATTTATTACAAAGGGCAGGACCGCCCCTCTGCAAAAAATCACCACTCATAACAGCCACAATATAGTCAGCTCCGGTATTTTTACGGGTTTCTGTAATCTGGTATTGGTGGCCATTGTGAAAAGGGTTATATTCAGCGATGATTGCGGCAATTTTCATAAAAAAAATCCTTCCGTTAGCGGGCAGACGCACAGAAGCGCCATTTAGTAAGAATTTAGCATAAAAGCATCTGTTTTGCAACAGCACATCCATGTAAGAATTTATGTATTTTATCAGGTAATTACTTGCTGTAAAATAAAGATTGAGATATAATTTTTTTAGTATTTTATTTTTGGAAAATAATGTTTTTGAATGAGAGGAGACAGGGGTATGTCATATATTGACGTAATAAAAGACAAAGCAAGAATGGATAGAAAAACAATTGTTCTTCCCGAAACGACAGATAAGAGAACACTGATTGCGGCTGCCAATATTATCAAAGAAGGAATCGCCAATATCATTATGATCGGAAGTGAAGAAAAGATCATGGATGGTGCTACATGGCTGGAAATAGAGCTTGACGGCGTAAAGATCATTAATCCTGCTACCTGTGAAAAACTGGATGCCTATGTAAATTTATTATATGAAACAAGAAAGAACAAAGGAATGACGCCAGAAAAGGCAAGAGAAATACTTTTAAGTGATTATCTGACCTTTGGGGTGATTATGGTTAAAGCAAATGATGCTGACGGTATGGTGGCAGGAGCCTGCCATGCAACTGCCGATACTCTGCGCCCGGCGCTTCAGATATTAAAAACAGCACCTGGTGTTAAGCTGGTTTCCGGATTTTTCTTAATGTGTGTACCGGACTGCGAGTATGGAGATAATGGAACCTTCCTGTTTGCAGACTGCGGTCTGAATCAGGATCCTACCGCAGAGGAATTAGCTGCTATTGCAGATACTTCGGCAAAAAGTTTTAAAAGTCTTGTGGGAAGTAAGCCGATTATTGCAATGCTTTCCCATTCCACCAAGGGAAGTGCAAAGCATGAATTGGTAGATAAAATGGTGGAAGCTACAAGGATTGCACATGAACAATATCCTCATCTTACATTAGACGGCGAACTGCAAACAGACGCAGCGCTGGTTCCGCAGGTGGCTAAGTCCAAGGCACCCGGAAGTGAGGTGGCAGGTAAAGCAAATGTACTTATTTTTCCTAATCTGGACTGTGGCAATATTGGCTATAAGCTGGTTCAGCGGCTGGGAAAGGCAGAAGCTTATGGCCCTATGCTTCAGGGGATTTCAAAGCCGGTAAATGATTTATCCAGAGGATGTTCATGGCAGGATATTGTGGGGGTAGTTGCACTGACAGCAGTGCAGGCACAGTTAGCATAAGAAAATGATGCGTCTTTAATCGGTGGGCGTAAAACATAAATATGGAGGTTTTAGATTGTATGAAAGATATGAATATTCTGGTAATAAACTGTGGAAGTTCCTCTTTAAAATTTCAGTTGATTAATTCAAATACAGAGGAAGTGATTGCCAAAGGATTATGTGAAAGGATTGGAATTGAGGGAAGCCAGATTGCATATACACCGGCTGGCGGAGAAAAAATTGTTACGATAACTCCTATGGAAAATCACACCACCGCAATCAGGCTTGTATTAAATGCACTGACAGACGAAAAATACGGAGTGGTAAAAAGCCTTAATGAAATTGGAGCTGTAGGACACAGGATTGTACATGGAGGAGAAAAATTTGCTTCGTCAACTCTGATCAATGAGGAAGTATTGGAGGCCATTGAAGCATGTAATGATCTGGCGCCTTTGCATAATCCGGCCAACTTGATTGGGATAAGGGCATGTCAGGAATTAATGCCGGATACGCCTATGGCAGCAGTTTTTGACACGGCATTTCATCAGACCATGCCTAAAGAAGCATATCTTTATGGGATTCCCTATCATTATTATGAGGACTATAAGGTAAGGAGATATGGCTTTCATGGAACCAGCCATTCATACGTATCTCAGCGGGCGGCGTGGATGTTAGACAAAAACTATCAGGAACTGAAAGTGATTGTATGTCATTTGGGAAATGGGGCAAGTATTTCAGCGGTGAAAAATGGAAAATGTGTGGATACCTCTATGGGGCTTACACCTTTGGAGGGACTGATTATGGGTACCCGCTCCGGAGATCTTGATCCGGCCATTATTGAATATTTATGTAATAAAGAAAAGAAAAGTGTTCATGAGATACTAAATGTTTTAAATAAGGAGTCAGGTGTTCTTGGCCTTTCCGGTGGATTTTCTTCTGATTTCAGGGATCTTGAAAAGGCCTATAATGAGGGACAGGAAAAAGCAATCAGAACCATGAAAGCATTTGCTTATCGGGTTGCAAAATATATTGGCGCCTACACAGCAGCAATGAATGGCGTGGACGCAATTTGTTTTACAGCAGGGATAGGGGAAAATAATCCATTGATCAGAACCATGATAAGTTCTTATCTGGGATATTTGGGAATTACTCTGGATGAAGATGCAAACAAAGAAAGAGGAGAAGAGCTTCTGATTTCTACGAAAGAGAGTAGTGTGAAGGTACTGGTAATCCCCACAAATGAAGAACTGGCCATTGCAAGAGAAACCGCTGCGCTTATCCACTGAAAAATTAAGGCTTGACAAACGGGAAAGCTAACGTTATACTTGTTTAGTGTGTGATTTTAGAAGTACCTGATTGTATTTTGACTTTGCACATATGATTCATAGGGAGCTTATTATGTTGATTAATCTGACTGATGTATTTGCATCTGAAGGAAAAGACAGAAGAGAAAGCCTGGCGTACGAGGAAAATAGTTTTTTCTATATGGGAAATAACTATATGATTCGTGAAAAGTCACCTGTTAATATGACTTTTACCAATATTGGAACGGGAAAGGTTATGATTTGTGGAGACTTTAAGCTGGTGCTGGAAATTCCATGTGACCGATGTCTTGAAACGGTGGCAGTGCCTTTAGAAGTAAAATTTGAGCAGGAAGTTGTTTCGCCGGATAATGAAAATCAGGAAGAGAAGCAAAGCGGGCAGAGTTTTATGCTTGGCTATGAGCTGGATACAGAGGCTTTCATGAACGGTGAAATTTTAGTTAATATGCCTGTGAAGGTTTTGTGTAAGCCTGATTGCAAGGGAATATGCAAGCAGTGCGGCCACAATTTAAATGAGGGCGATTGTGGATGTGACACATTCGTTCCCGATCCCAGAATGGCAGCTATTAAAGATATCTTTAACGCGGATAAGGAGGTGTAACGATGTCTATTTGTCCTAAGAATAAAACTTCAAAAGCCAGAAGAGATAAAAGAAGAGCAAACTGGAAAATGAGCGCTCCCACATTGGTAAAGTGCAGCAAATGCGGCGCACTGATGATGCCTCATAGAGTATGCAAGGCATGTGGTTCTTACAATAAAAAAGAAATCATAAGCGTAGACTGATTTATTTATTGTTTTAACTGAAATAAAGCAATCCATTTAGTTGGATTGCTTTTTATTTTATGCTTGATTTTTATAATATGGTTTAGTATAGTTAAGAAGTACTTTTGTATGGAAGGTAAGGGGTAGATATGGCTGAGTATGTAAATGTGGCGGTTGACGCTATGGGTGGAGACAATGCACCGTCTGAGATTGTAAAAGGTGCAGTTGAAGCTGTGAATGAAAGTTGTAAGGTTAAAGTTTTTTTAACCGGACAGGAAGAAATAATTAAGAAAGAACTTTCCCAATATACATATAATAATCAGCAGGTAGAGGTGGTAAATGCTTCAGAAATTATTGAAACAGCAGAACCGCCTGTTATGGCGATCCGCAGGAAAAAGGATTCTTCTTTGGTAAAGGCGCTTTATCTTGTAAAGGACGGTGTGTGTGATGCTTATGTGTCAGCTGGAAGTACAGGAGCTACTTTGGTAGGCGGGCAGGTAATCATTGGAAGAATCAAAGGTGTTGAGAGACCTCCTCTTGCCCCTTTAATCCCTACGGAAAAAGGATGTGCGCTTTTGATAGACTGTGGCGCAAATGTAGATGCACGCCCCTCTCACCTGGTACAATTTGCCAAGATGGGTTCTGTGTACATGGAAAGTGTTATGGGAGTGAAAAATCCTAAAGTGGGCATTGTAAATATTGGCGCTGAGGAAGACAAGGGAAATGCACTTGTAAAAGAGACTTATCCATTACTGAAAAACTGCCCGGATATTCATTTTATCGGAAGCATTGAAGCCAGGGATATTCCTTCGGGATTGGCAGATGTAATTGTCTGTGAGGCATTTGTGGGAAATGTTATTTTAAAATTGTATGAAGGAGTAGGAGGAACACTGATCAAACAGGTTAAGGCCGGCATGATGACTTCTCTCCGCAGCAAGATTGGCGCTTTGCTGGTGAAGCCGGCTCTTAAGAATACTTTAAAAGCATTTGACCTGGAGCAATACGGCGGTGCACCTATGCTGGGCTTAAACGGGCTGGTAGTCAAAACCCATGGCAGTTCAAAGTCTGTTGAAATTAAGAATTCTATTCTGCAGTGTATTACATTTACAGAACAGAATATTAATCAAAAAATAAAAGAAAAAATAACAATGGAAGAAAATTAGAAAGGAAACTGAAAAATGGAATTTGAAAAATTGAAAAAAGTAATTGCTGACGTATTAAACGTTGACCCTGAAGAAATCACAATGGAAACTACATTTGTAGATGATCTGGGAGCGGATTCCTTAGATGTTTTTCAGATTATTATGGGCATAGAGGAAGAATTTGATATTGAAATTCCGGCTGAAGATGCAGAAAAAATATCTACTGTAGAAGAAGCAGTTAATATGATCAAAAATGCACTTAATTAAAAAGCCCGTCATGGGCTTTTTTCTCCAATAGGATGAATTAATATGTATAAGCAAAAAGAATTAAAGAAGCTTGAGGAAAAAATAGGCTATGAGTTTAAGGACAAGGGACTTATGGTACAGGCCCTGACACATAGCTCTTTTTCTAATGAGCAAAAAATTAATAAATTAAAAAATTATGAAAGACTGGAATTCTTAGGGGATGCAGTGCTTGAATTGCTTTCAAGCCGTTTTTTCTATGAGAATTATCCTAATATGTCAGAAGGACAGATGACAAGAATGCGTTCTTCTATGGTTTGCGAACCGGCCCTTGCATTCTGCGCAAGAGATTTGGCACTGGGGAACTTTATTTTATTGGGAAAGGGCGAAGAGGCCACCGGAGGCAGAATGCGTGATTCCATTATTTCAGATGTAATGGAAGCGGTGATAGGCGCCATTTATTTAGACGGCGGCATTGAAAAGGCCGATGAGTTTGTTCAGAAATATATTTTTTCCGATTTAGAGAGCAAACAGCTTTTTTATGACAGTAAAACCATATTACAGGAAAAGGTGCAGAAAAAAGGACAGGACCTTGTCTATGAGCTGGTAAGCGAGAGCGGTCCTGATCATGATAAGATTTTTGTCGTTGAGGCTGTAATAGACGGACAAGTGGCAGGGAAAGGACAGGGGCGGAATAAAAAGTCCGCAGAACAGCAGGCGGCATATCAGGTGCTGCTTATGCAAAAACGAAAAGCGTAGGTGATGTATGTACTTAAAAAGCATTGAAATTCAGGGGTTTAAGTCCTTTGCAAATAAATTAGTGTTTAAGTTTCATAATGGAATTACAGGAATTGTAGGCCCCAATGGCAGTGGAAAAAGCAATGTAGCGGATGCAGTGAGGTGGGTGCTTGGAGAGCAGCGTATTAAACAGCTTCGCGGCGCATCCATGCAGGATGTTATTTTTTCGGGAACAGAAATGCGTAAACCTCTTGGCTATGCGTTTGTTGCCATTACTTTGGATAACTCTGACCATCAGCTTGCCATTGATTTTGACGAGGTGACGGTGGCCAGACGGATTTACCGCTCCGGTGAAAGCGAGTATTTGTTAAATGGCGCACCCTGCAGGTTAAAGGATGTAAATGAGCTGTTTTATGATACCGGTATTGGAAAAGAAGGTTATTCTATTATCGGGCAGGGACAAATTGATAAGATTTTAAGTGGAAAACCGGAAGAGAGACGAGAACTATTTGATGAGGCGGCAGGGATTGTTAAATTTAAAAAACGTAAAGTAGCTGCCCAGAAAAAACTAGAAGATGAAAAGCAGAATCTTGTTCGTGTCAATGATATCCTTTCGGAACTGGAAAAGCAGATTGGACCTTTGGAACGACAGTCTGAAACAGCCAAAATCTATTTAAAAAAGAGAGAAGAATTAAAAACGCTGGACGTAAATATGTTTCTGCTTGAAAATGGCCGGATTCAGGACCAGCTTATTAAGGTGCAGGAAAAATATGAAATTGCCAGTAATGATTTAGAACAGACCACCAGTCAATATGAGCAGATCAAAGAAGAGTATGAGCAGATCCAGGGACAGATGGAAATGCTGGATGAAGAAATTGAAGCTGAAAGAACATCTCTGACAGATACCAGTGTGCTTCGCGGTAAGCTGGAAGGTGAGATCAATGTTTTAAAGGAACAGATTAAATCGGCAAAAAGTAATGAAGAACATTTCCTTTCCAGAAAAGATGCGCTAACCAAAGAAATGAACAGCCGACTTTTGGATAAAGAAGGGATTTTGAACGATAAAAAGGTAATTGATGAACAAGTGGCAGAGATTGAACAGGCAAGAAATGAAGCCCGTGAAAAGCTGCTTGGCATTCAGTCCAGAATAGAAGAATTAAATAATGACATTGAGGC
Source organism: Lachnospiraceae bacterium 10-1 (assembly GCA_000403495.2). GTDB lineage: Bacteria > Bacillota > Clostridia > Lachnospirales > Lachnospiraceae > Suilimivivens. Next base: position 40,714 of record KE159817.1, read on the forward strand.
TGGTAAAAATACAATTATTGACGCGTTAAACAGCAGGGCTACCATTAAATCAAAGCTTGGCAGATACGATACTATGACCGAGCAGATTAATATCCGTAAGGCGGAGCTTACTTCAAGACTGCTTCGGATTAAGTCAGATGAAGCCCAGCAGGAAGCGGCTATCAAACAGCTTCAGGAAGAGTTTGAAAAAATAAATGAAGAGATCAGAAGTTTAAATGATTCTCAGGAGGAGAAGGAAGAGAAGCTTGCATTCATCAGAGAAGAACTTGCAGGAAAAGACCAGAAGCTGCGGGATACTCAGGTGAATTATCATCAGGAAAAATCAAAATTGGAGGCCCTTACTAATCTTACGGAGCGATATGAAGGATATGGCGGAAGCGTTAAGAAAGTCATGGAATGTAAGGAAAAGGAAAAGGGAATTATCGGTGTTGTGGCAGACATCATTAAGGTGGACAAGAAATATGAAACTGCCATTGAAACAGCACTTGGCGGTAATATTCAAAATATTGTCACGGATGACGAAGAGACCGCAAAGAGAATGATTGCCTTCTTAAAGCAGACACGATCAGGCAGGGCAACTTTTCTTCCACTTACCAGCATTACCAACCCACAGGAATTTAAAAATCCTGATTCTTTAAAAGAAAAGGGTGTGATCGGTATGGCGGATGCTCTTGTTTCCACCGATCAAAAATATAAAAATGTTGCCAAAGCAATGCTGGGGCGCATTGTTGTAGTTGACAATGTGGACAATGCAGTAAAAATTGCCAGAAAATATGATTATGGTATTCGAATGGTAACTTTAGAGGGGGAATTGCTGGTACCTGGCGGCGCCATAAGCGGCGGTGCTTTTAAAAATAACAGTAATCTTCTTGGGCGCAGGCGGGAAATGGAAGAACTGGAGGAAAATGTAAAGAAATTCCTGAAAGAAATAGATGTTCTTTTAAATGAAATTGAGGAGACGAAAGAAAAAAGAAACAAATTAAGGCTTAGCCTTGAGGAAGATAAGTCTGCTCTGCAGAGAAAGTTTATTGAGCAAAACACAGCAAGGCTTAATGTAATAAAAGCTGAGGAGCGCAAAGAGGAAGCGTCAGAAGGCTCTCTGGAACTAAAATCGGAAGAGCAGGAAATTGAAAATCAGATACAGGAAATCAAGTTAAATAAACAGGAAATTCAAAAGGAACTGGAAGAATCTGAACTTTTAGAAAAGAAAATTGAACAGCAGATCAGAAAATTTCAAATGGAACTGGACGAAAAACGTAAAGAAGAATCAGTACAGTCTGCCCACGTGTCCGAATGGGATGTGGAAGTGGAAAAGATGCTGCAACAGCAGGATTTCCATCAGCAGAATGTGAACCGTATTGATGGTGAGATTGGCCGGTATGCGGGAGAGCTGAAGGAGATTGAAGAGGGATTAAAGGCAAACAGTGAGGATACATTAAATAAACAAAACGATATTCTTACCATAGAGCAGACGATTCAGGCATCTCATTCCTCTCAGGGGGATACGGAAAAGAAATTGAAAGAGGATATGGAAAAGAAAGAACGGCTATCCTTAAAACAGAAAAATTTCTTTACCGACAGAGAGACACTTGCGGAAAAAATGACCGGACTTGATAAAGAAGTATATCGGTTAAATGCCCAAAAGGAAAAGCTGCAGGAATCCTTAGAGGGACAGATCAACTATATGTGGGACGAATATGAGATTACGCTTTCAGATGCTGCTTCCTTACGAAATGAAGAAATGACTGATTTATCTGCCATGAAAAAGGAAAGTGCTTCCTTAAAGGATCAGATCAAAAAGCTGGGTGATGTTAACGTAAATGCGATTGAAGATTTCAGGAATCTTATGGAACGCTATCAGTTTTTAAAAACACAGCATGATGATCTGGTGGAAGCGGAAAAAACGCTGGAAGGCATTATTGTTGAGCTGGATACTGCAATGCGCAAGCAGTTTCATGAGAAATTTGCGGAAATCGGCAGAGAGTTTGACAAGGTGTTTAAAGAATTATTCGGCGGCGGCAAGGGTACACTTGAATTAATGGAAGAAGAGGATATTCTGGAGGCTGGCATTAGGATTATAGCACAGCCGCCTGGGAAGAAACTACAGAACATGATGCAGTTATCCGGTGGGGAAAAGGCACTTACCGCAATTGCACTATTGTTTGCAATCCAAAATTTAAAGCCCTCACCCTTTTGCCTTTTGGATGAGATTGAAGCGGCGTTAGATGAAAATAATGTAGCCCGTTTTGCAAAATATTTACATAAGCTTACAAAATACACACAGTTTATTGTAATTACCCATAGACGCGGTACTATGGAAAAGGCTGACAGACTGTACGGTATCACCATGCAGGAAAAAGGTGTTTCCACCTTGGTAAGCGTAAATCTGATTGATAAGGAGTTAGATGATTAATGGCCGGTTTTTTCAGCAGACTAAAAGAAGGATTAAATAAAACAAGAAATAATATCGTTCATGGAATTGATTCGGTGTTCAGTGGTTTTTCCAGTATTGATGAGGAGTTTTACGAAGAGCTGGAAGAAATTCTTATCATGGGGGATATTGGTGTAAATGCCGCGAATGATATTCTTGAAAAGCTGCGCAGGCAGGTGAAGGAAAATCATATTAAGGAGCCTTTGGCGTGTAAGGACTTTCTGATTCAAAATATGAAGGAGCAGATGCAGGTTGGGGAAACCGCTTATCAGTTTGAACAGCAGCAGTCAGTGGTTTTAGTGATTGGTGTAAACGGAGTGGGGAAAACGACTTCTGTAGGGAAGCTGGCCGGACTATTAAAGCAGCAGGGGAAAAAGGTTTTAATTGCAGCGGCAGATACTTACAGAGCAGCAGCCTGCGAACAGCTTACAGAATGGGCAAACAGAGCAGGGGTGGATATTATCACAGGCTCCAACGGAGCAGATCCTTCCAGTGTGGTGTATGATGCGGTGAATGCTGCAAAGGCAAGACACGTGGATGTTTTACTTTGTGATACGGCAGGAAGGCTTCATAATAAGAAAAACCTGATGGAAGAGCTGAAAAAAATGAACCGGATCATAGACAGGGAGTATCCGGATGCTTATAGGGAAAATTTAATTGTCTTAGACGGAACTACCGGACAAAATGCCTTAAATCAGGCCAGAGAATTTGGAGAAACAGCTAATCTTACAGGAATTATTTTAACAAAAATGGATGGAACCTCCAAAGGCGGGATTGCAGTTGCGATTCAGTCAGAACTGAATATACCGGTGAAATATATTGGTCTGGGTGAAAAAATAGAGGATCTGCAGAAGTTTGACGCAGAGGAGTTTATAGATGCATTGTTTGACGTAAGAAAGAGCGATGATGTGTGATGGAAAGGCATGGATGAGAACATGGAAGATAAAATGTTGACATTGGATAAATTTGAAGAAGCATCTGAAATTGTCAAAAAAGTAACACAGGAAACAAAATTAGTGTACAGCGATTTTTACAGCGCCCAGACAGGAAATAAAGTATATTTGAAGCCGGAAAACATGCAGTTTACAGGTGCCTATAAATTACGGGGGGCTTATTATAAACTAAGTACGCTTACCGAAGAAGAGCGCCAAAAAGGATTGATTACGGCTTCGGCAGGAAATCATGCCCAGGGAGTGGCTTATGCGGCAAAATGTTATGGTGCCAAAGCAGTTATAGTGATGCCCACAACAACACCATTAATTAAAGTAAACAGAACAAAGAACTACGGGGCGGAAGTGGTCTTGTGGGGAGATGTTTATGATGAAGCATGTGAACATGCCTATGAGCTTGCAAAAGAACATGGCTATACTTTCATTCATCCCTTTGATGATCCGGCAGTAGCTACCGGACAGGGAACCATTGCAATGGAGATTTTTAAAGAACTGCCGCTTGTGGATTATGTTCTGGTGCCGGTAGGGGGCGGCGGTCTTGCTACAGGTGTGTCTACTCTTGCAAAACTGTTAAATCCCAAAATCAAGGTGATTGGAGTGGAGCCGGAAGGGGCAGGTTGCTTAAAGGCGTCTATTGAGGCTGGAAAAGTAGTTACACTGGACAGTGTCAGCACCATTGCGGACGGAACTGCCGTTAAGACGCCGGGAACTTATATTTTCCCATACTTATGTAAAAATCTTGACGATATTATCACTGTGCCGGATGAGGAGCTGGTAGTTGCTTTTCTGGATATGGTTGAAAATCATAAGATGGTGGTTGAAAATTCAGGATTGCTTACAGTAGCAGCCTTAAAGCATTTAAAAGTAAAAAATAAAAGGATTGTTTCCATTTTAAGCGGCGGAAATATGGATGTAATTACCATGTCTTCCGTAGTGCAGCAGGGGCTTATTATGAGGGACCGTATTTTTACGGTTTCTGTGCTTCTTCCAGATAAGCCGGGTGAACTTAGCCATGTGGCGGATGTGATTGCAAAGCAGAATGGTAATGTAATCAAGCTGGAGCATAACCAGTTTGTGTCTATCAATAGAAATGCGGCAGTGGAGCTTAGGATTACCCTGGAGGCTTTTGGGACGGAGCATAAACATCAAATTATTCAGGCCCTTGAAAAAAATAATTATCAGCCAAGACTGGTACGAACCAATATATAATTTATCACGAAAACCGCATACTATAAGTATGCGGTTTTTGCGGCAGCGGATGTGTTACAGTGTGCGGTATCCGGTGTTTAAAGATGGTGTGTTTGGTATAAGGAGGAAGCTTATATGGGAAGATTTGGACGGGCAGTAAATAAATATTTTATGATTACATTGGCATCTCTTATATTTGGTATTGGAATCAGCCTTTTTATTGATCCTAATAATCTGGCGCCGGGCGGTGTTTCTGGATTATCTATTATTTTAAGCCGTTTAATACCTGCTTCTGCCGGAACGCTGTTTTTACTGCTAAACATACCAATTATGATTTTGGGGATATGGAAATTTGGGTTAAAATTTATTGTGTCCACCTTGTTTGCTACTTTTATGGTGTCTTTTTCCACAAATTTATTTACGATGTTTTCACCGCTTACACAGGATCCCTTTATGGGGGCAGTGTTCGGCGGGGTATTGGTTGCGGTGGGAATCGGTTTGGTACTGCGTGTGGGTGCCACCACTGGCGGAACGGATATTGTGGTAAAATGCCTGAAACTAAAAAAGCCCTATTTAAAGACAGGGACTATTTTTTTGCTGATAGACGGAGTGATTATCTGTATTGGAGGAATTGTATTTCAAAATATGGAGTCAGTTCTTTATAGTGTTATTTCAGCGGCTGTCACTTCTAAGGTTTTAGACCTGGTACTTTATGGAAATGATGAGGCGAAAATGATTTACATTATCAGTAATTCTCCAAAGGTAATTGCTGAGAGAATTTTAAAAGAATTAGACACCGGAGTTACTTATCTTACAGGTACAGGAGCCTACAAAAAAGAGGAAAAACAAGTGATTTTCTGTGTGGTAAGGAAACAGCTTGCCTACAAGGTTGAGGAGGTTGTAAAGCAGGAGGACAGCAGGGCATTTATGATTGTTTCAAATGCAACGGAAATTTATGGAGAAGGGTACAAAAGCTATTTTGGAGAAAAACTCTAGCCAGACAATTGAAAAACATTTGATTTCATAATATACTTAGTTCACAGGAAGATAAATGTTTAAAAAGGATGAAGGGTTCAAAAGAAAATGGCGAATAAATCGGCAAGAAGAAGCAGAAGAAAACAAAGAATTAGTTTGATTACAAATATTATATTCAGCCTGATTACACTTACAGCGCTTACCGGATGTATTATTCTTCTTTTGCAAAATTACAGTATGAGAAATGAAAGCAGGGAAGTGCTTGGCAGACTGGAAGAATATGAAATCAGAGAGGAAAAATATATCTATACACAGGAGGATTTGGAAGCATACTCAGACAGTGCGGCATTAGCAGCAATAGAGCAGGGCAGACAGGATGTGCTTACTGATTTAAAAACAGCTATCAGCGGCGGTAATTCTACGGTGGCGGTGCTCCGCAGGTTTTATCCGGAGGATGTAGTGGTTTATGCAGACGGAGGGTATAATTTTTTCCCTATTTCAGATGCATTAAAAAAGAATGACTATGTATATGATAATTTTGTCCTCCAGGAAAACGGAGAAATTATTTATACGGATGGTGATCAGACTGTGTTGTCCTTAAAGGGAATTGATGTATCCAAACATCAGGGAGAAATTAACTGGAGAAGAGTTGCAGGAGAGGATATAGCTTATGCTTTTATCCGTGCCGGATTCAGGGGAAGCTCAGAGGGGAAACTGGTGGAGGATGAGTTTTTTCAGGATAATATTGAGGGAGCCCTTGACAATGGGATAGATGTGGGGATTTATTTTTACACACAAGCCATGACCGTAGAGGAGGCAGAAGAAGAGGCAGAATTTGTGATTGATCTGATCAAAGATTATGATGTGTCCTATCCTGTGGTTTTAGATCTTGAGGAAAGTACAAGCAGTTCCGCAAGGACTGCAAACATGACACAGGAGGAATACACGAAAGCAGCAATAGCTTTTTGTGATAAAATAAAAGAAGCGGGCTATACGCCAATGATCTACGGAAATTTAAAGACGTTTATGATCATGCTTGATTTAAAGCAACTTGAAGACTACGAAAAATGGTTTGCATATTATGATAACCCTGTTTATTTCCCCTATGCGTTCAGCATATGGCAGTATTCTTCCAAGGGAAGTATAAAAGGAATAGAAGGAGATGTGGATTTAAATGTCTGCATGAAGGATTTCTCAAAACAAAGCCAGTAAAGGAGCCGGAATGGAGGAACTGAAGGAATCAGTTAAAAGCGGATATCTCACGGAAAAGTTTAAGCTGTTTCACTTAAAGGACAGCCAGCCCAGGGAATATATGTATCATTACCATGACTTTCACAAGCTGATCTGGTTTATTTCAGGAGATGTGGAATATCATATTGAGGGAAAGTCCTATAAAATGGAGCCATATGATATTTTATTGGTGAATCAGGGAGAAATACATAAACCTTTTGTAGATTTTTCAACTATATATGAACGATATGTGTTTTATATTTCCAGGGGCTTTTTGGAGGAACATTCAGAGGCAGGAAGTGATTTAAATCAATGCTTTCAGACAGCTCATGAAGAACAGGGAAACATAATAAGGCTTTCCGCCAAGGAAAGCAGGGCGCTTTTCGAAACGGTAAAATTGTTGGAAGGGGTAGAAAAAGAACAGGTATATGCAGAAATGTACAGCCGGATCCTGTTTTTAAAGCTTTTGATTGAATTAAACAAATGCTGTTTGAATAATCCTGACGTGTACCATAAAACTGCCCGTTATGATAAAAAAATCGTGGAAATGATTCATTATATTAATGAAAACCTTTCTAAAGATTTGAGCATAGAAGCGTTGTCTTCCAGGTTTTTTATAAGTAAATATCATATGATGCGTAAATTTAAAGAAGAAACAGGCTATTCCATGCATCAGTATGTATTGGAAAAACGTATTTTAGCGGCAAGGAACCTGATTTCTGCCGGCTGTCCTGCAACCACAGCCAGCGTGGAATGCGGTTTTAAGGATTATTCCACTTTCAGCCGGGCTTATAAGAAGCTGCTGGGGCAGATTCCTTCGGATGCTTATTTATGATTATGTGAACTGTCAAGCAAAAATGCTTGACAGTTTTTTTTGTTTGTAGTATGCTACTTTAGGTGATGGCAATGGAAAAGATTGTTGAGCAGGGATTTCTATATGATTTTTATGGAGAACTGCTTACGGAACATCAAAAGAAGATATATGAAGACGTAGTATATAATGATTATTCCCTTACGGAAATAGCCAGGGAAAATGGTATTTCCCGCCAGGGGGTGCATGATCTGGTAAGACGCTGCAATCATATACTTTTGGAATATGAAAATAAACTGCATTTGGTTGAGCGGTTTATGAAGGTAAAAGAAAATGTAAGCCAGATAGAAAAATTATCTGAAAATATGGAAATTACAAGGGAAGAACTGGCAGAAAAAGTCAGAGTTTTATCCCGCCAAATCTTAGAGGAACTTTAATTTATGGCATTTGAAAGCTTAACTGATAAACTTCAGAATGTATTTAAAAATCTCCGCAGCAAGGGGCGGCTGACTGAGGAGGATGTTAAGGCAGCCCTTAAGGAAGTAAAGATTGCACTTTTAGAAGCAGATGTTAATTTCAAGGTAGTAAAGCAGTTTGTAAAGTCAGTGGAAGAGCGTGCAATTGGTTCGGATGTTATGAATGGATTAAATCCTGGCCAGATGGTGATTAAGATCGTTAATGAAGAAATGATCGCCCTTATGGGATCAGACACTACGCAGATCAGGATGCAGCCCGGAAAATCTATTACAACAATTATGATGTGCGGCCTTCAGGGTGCAGGTAAAACAACCACTACGGCAAAAATAGCAGGTAAATTAAAGCTGAAAGGGAAAAAGCCTTTACTTGTGGCATGTGATGTTTACAGGCCTGCGGCAATCAAACAATTGCAGATCAATGGAGAAAAGCAGCAGGTTGATGTTTTTTCCATGGGAGATAATCAAAATCCTGTGGATATTGCAAAAGCGGCCATTGCCCATGCGGAAAAAAATGGCCATAATGTAGTAATTCTTGATACTGCCGGACGTCTTCATATTGATGAAGACATGATGACAGAGCTTCAAAATATAAAGTCACAGGTGAGTGTGCATCAGACTTTGCTTGTGGTGGATGCTATGACAGGACAGGATGCTGTTACGGTAGCAAAAGAGTTTGATGAGAAAATCAGCATTGATGGTGTGATACTGTCCAAGATGGATGGCGATACCAGAGGCGGCGCGGCGCTTTCTGTTAAGGCGGTTACCGGAAAACCTATTTTATATGTAGGTATGGGTGAGAAGCTTTCTGATTTGGAACAGTTTTATCCGGACCGGATGGCAGGGCGCATACTTGGTATGGGAGATGTGCTTTCCCTGATTGAGAAGGTGCAGGAAAATGTTTCCATAGATGAAACAAAAGAAAAAGAAATGGCTGCCCGAATGAAAAAAGGGAAGTTTGACTTTGAAGATTATTTGGAAAGCATGAAGCAGATGCGCAATATGGGTGGAATTGCAAGCATTCTCGGAATGATGCCCGGTATGGGAAAGCAGCTTGGAAATATTGATTCAATGATAGATGAAAAGCAGCTTGCAAGAACAGAGGCCATTGTACTTAGCATGACACCTGAAGAACGGAAAAACCCCAAGCTCCTTAATTTAAGCAGAAAGAGCAGAATTGCAAGAGGCGCTGGTGTGGACATGGCTGTAGTGAACCGTTTTGTAAAGCAGTTTGAGCAATCTCAAAAGATGATGAAGCAGATGCCGGGACTTATGGGCGGCAAACGGGGCAGAGGCGGTTTTGGCGGAATGAGGTTTCCCTTTTAGTTGAAACTAGAAACAGTTCAAACAATGATTTGTTTCTTTTCAAAATATATAAGAATCATATGATTATGGAGGTGAAAAACATGGCAGTAAAAATCAGATTAAAAAGAATGGGTCAAAAGAAAGCTCCTTTCTATAGAATCGTTGTAGCAGATTCCAGATCTCCCAGAGATGGAAGATTTATTGAAGAAATCGGCACTTATGATCCAAACACAGATCCCAGCACATTTAAGGTAAATGAGGAACTGGCTAAGAAGTGGCTTAAAAACGGTGCACAGCCTACAGAGGTGGTCAGCAAAATTTTCAAGCATGCAGGCATTGAAAAATAAGACATGTTGGCAATCCTTTTGGAGGTGGACTATGAAGGAATTAGTAGAAGTAATTGCAAAGGCACTTGTTGAACATCCGGATGAGGTTGTAGTAACCCAGAAGGAAGAAGGTAAGTATATTACCATTGAACTTCATGTTGCTCCGTCCGATATGGGTAAGGTGATTGGAAAACAGGGAAGAATTGCAAAAGCAATCCGTTCTGTGGTAAAAGCTGCATCATCTAAAGAAAATCAAAAAGTGGACGTGGAAATCGTCTAAATATAAGGGTGGCAGGCTTTGCAGGCCATCCTTATGTTAAAAGGAATGCCCTGTAAAGTGGTATTTTTTGTTTTATAGTGCGCCTTGCGGCGCACGTTTTTTATTCAAATAGAAGTTTCTTAAAGGTGGAGATTTATGGAAAATTTATTACAGGTAGGAGTTATATCATCAACACATGGAGTGAGGGGAGAAGTGAAAGTTTTTCCCACAACAGATGATAAAAATCGTTTTAAGAAATTGAAGAATATATTGCTTGATACGGGAAAGGAATTGCTGACTCTTGATATAGAATCAGTAAAATTTTTTAAACAGTTTGCCATTATTAAATTTAAAGGCTATGATAATATCGACGACATTCAGAAATATAAAGGAAAAAGCCTTTTGGTAACCAGAGAAAATGCAGTCAAGTTAAATAAAGATGAGTATTTTATTGCCGATCTGATTGGAATGAAGGTTGAAAATGAGGATGGTTCTTTTTCAGGCGTTTTAAAAGATGTGATTGAAACAGGAGCCAATGATGTATATACAATTTTATGTGGTGACGGAAAAGAAGTACTGATTCCGGCGATCAAGGAATGCATTTTGTCAGTGGATCTTGAAAAAAGTGCAATGAAGGTGCATTTATTGGACGGACTTTGAAAGGAGTATAGTTATAAAAATGAACTTTCATGTACTTACACTGTTTCCGGAAATGATTTTACAGGGACTTGGCACCAGTATCATAGGAAGAGCGATCAGTAAAGGGAGCATATCACTTGAAGCTGTGAATATAAGGGATTATACTCTGAATAAGCATAAAAAAGTAGATGATTATCCTTATGGCGGCGGGGCCGGAATGCTTATGCAGGCACAGCCGGTTTATGATACATGGAAGGCTGTCAGGGAAAAGATCAGGGCACGGGGTGGAAATGAAGAAAATGTAAGGGTGGTTTATATGACGCCTCAGGGGAAAAATTTTTGTCAGTCTATGGCCAGGGAATTTGCAAAAGAAGAAGACCTTATTTTACTATGTGGTCATTATGAGGGCATTGACGAAAGGGTTTTAGAGGAGATTGTCACCGATTATGTTTCCATTGGAGATTATGTTCTTACAGGTGGTGAACTGCCGGCAATGGTTATGATTGATGCAATTTCAAGAATGGTTCCAGGGGTTTTGACCAATGAGGATTCAGGTGAGACAGAAAGTTTTAGCAACTATCTGCTGGAATATCCACAGTATTCAAGACCTGAAGTCTGGATGGACAAAAGGGTACCTGAAGTGCTTTTGTCAGGTGATCATAAAAAGGTGGAGGAATGGCGGCTGGAGCAGTCCCTTGAAAAAACAAAGAAACTAAGAAATGATTTATATGAAAAATGGGTGGAAGAAAATCAGGAATATTTTATAAAAAAAGAAAAGCGGGAAGCACGCAGGCTTAAGAAAGAGCGGAAAAAGGGGAAGCTAATATAATAAATTATTATAATTTGCTTGCATTTTAAGGCGTTATATGATAAATTATTAATGTTGCGAAATTGTGATGGTCCTCTGTTACACGTGTATTAAGAACATCTGATTAGTTTACAAATATATGGAGGTTAGAAATGAACGAAATAATTAAAAGTATTGAAGATGAAGTATTAAAGGAAGTGACAGAGTTTAATGTAGGCGACACTGTTAAAGTGTATGCTAAGATTAAGGAAGGCAATCGTGAAAGAGTCCAGGTTTTTGAAGGCGTTGTCCTGAAAAAGCAGGGAACAGGCGCAAGGGCTACTTATACAGTTAGAAAAACGTCTAATGGCGTAGGCGTAGAAAAGACATGGCCTTTGTATTCTCCTAACGTAGAGAAGATCGAAGTGGTTCGCAGAGGTAAGGTAAGAAGAGCAAAACTGAATTACTTAAGGGAACGTGTTGGTAAGAAAGCAAAAGTAAAAGAAGCAATTAAATAATTGATTTAGTAATACTCTAAGGGCAAAATCCTGATTTTGCCCTTTTTTTTAAAATATATACGGATGGATAATAAATAAGGAACGATTGATAGTATGGCAAGGAACAAGGGGCTTACTTTTTATGAAAAGAAAAAGAAAATCAGCAAAGATACGATACATGAGATATTCAGCACTATTTTCTGCTGTTTTGCAGCAGTATTGCTGGCATTTGTAATTGTATTTTCCGTTGGCATGAAAGTAAGCGTGATTGGAGTATCTATGAATCCAGTGCTCCAAAATGGAGAAGAAGTTCTGGTTAATAGATTTAAATATAAAATTTTTTCACCAAAAAGAGGAGAAGTGATTGCATTTTTACCTAATGGAAACACAAATTCCCATTATTATTTAAAGCGTGTGGTTGGGCTTCCCGGAGAAACGATACAGATCATAGGCGGTTATGTTTACATTAATGGGGAGCTTTTAAAAGAGGATGAATCTTATGACAAAATTGCGGATCCGGGAATAGCAGTGTCAGAGATTCTGCTTGGAAGTGATGAATATTTTGTGCTGGGAGACAATCGGAATTTCAGTGAGGACAGCCGGTCGGGGAATATTGGACCGGTAAGCAAAGATACAATTGCCGGAAACGCATGGTTTCACCTTGGCGGTGAAGGGAGCAGGATGGGATTTGTAGAGTAGTTGGGAAAGGCATGGATTAAGTATGAATTATCAATGGTATCCGGGGCATATGACCAAAGCCAGAAGGATGATGCAGGAAGACAGCCGGCTGGTAGATCTGGTGATTGAAATAGTCGATGCAAGGGTTCCTATGAGCAGTAGAAATCCGGATATCGATGAGATAGGAAAAAACAAGTTCAGAATTATTTTATTAAATAAGATAGATTTGGCTGATCCAGAATTTAATTCTCTGTGGAAAAAATATTTTGAAGAAAAGGGTTTTTTTGTGCAGGAGATTAATTCAAAATCTGGTATGGGAGTCAAAAACATTCAGCCTTTGGTGCAGGAAGCCTGTCGGGAAAAGATTGAACGTGACAGAAAACGGGGAATTATTAACAGGCCGGTCAGGGCTATGGTAGTTGGTATCCCCAATGTGGGAAAATCTACTTTTATAAATTCTTTTGCAGGAAGAGCCTGTACCAAAACAGGGAATAAGCCTGGTGTTACGAAGGGAAAGCAGTGGGTAAGGTTAGGAAAGAATCTGGAGCTTTTAGACACGCCCGGTATTTTGTGGCCAAGATTTGAGGATCAAAAGGTGGGAGAGCGGCTTGCCATGATTGGTTCTATTAATGACGAGATTCTCCATGCTGATGAACTTGCAGCATCTGTGATTTCTTTTTTATACAGGGAATACCCCAATGCGTTAGGGGAGAGATATCATATAAATTTATGTGAGGATGCCTATAAAGTTTTGGAAGAAATCTGTGTCAGCAGACGATGCTTCTTAAAAGGGGAACAGCCGGATATTTTAAGAGCAGCTTCCATAATTATAGATGATTTCAGAAGCGGAAAACTGGGCAGGATTACATTAGAAAGCCCAAAGGAGTGGTAATGAATAAAAAGCTAAAAGAGGTTTTAAGTACAAGTATATATCTGCTGATAGTTTTGATCTTAACGTTTCTTGCAGTAACTTATGTGGGACAAAGAACAAAGGTGCAGGGCAGTTCTATGGAGCCAACTTTAAGTGATGGGGATAACCTGATTGTTGATAAGATTTCTTACCGCTTTGAAGATCCTCAGCGTTTTGACATTATTGTATTCCCATTCCGATATAAAGAAAAAACGTATTATATAAAACGAATTATCGGACTGCCTGGAGAAACAATTTACATTGATGAAAATGGATCCATTTTTATTGATGGAGAACTTCTGCAGGAATCCTATGGAAAAGAAATCATTGCTGATTCAGGAAGGGCATTTGAACCTATTACGTTAGGTGATGATGAGTATTTTGTAATGGGTGATAACAGAAACAACAGTTCCGACAGCCGCGATCCTGTAGTAGGAAATATTCATCGGGATGAACTGATTGGAAAGGCATGGATGCGTATCTGGCCATTGGAAAAGATAGGCATGATTAAGCATCAGTAAGCAGAGGAAGTTTAACGAAAAGGTAGAACTTATGGAACAAAAGATAAATGAAATCCGTGAAATTTTACAGGCAGCCGATCTTAGTGAGCTGCCTGCTTTTATCAGTACATATGAAAAGGATTTGAGAACAGGCGTGGGTGTGCTGGTAGCGAAAGCAAGGAAGAAAATACAGGAATATGAAAAAGAGATTGCCCGAACAGAGAAAATGAAGGAATTTGAAAAAAAATACAGTTCATTTTCTTACATTTGTGGAATCGACGAAGTGGGAAGGGGACCGCTTGCCGGACCAGTGGTAGCTGGTGCGGTCATACTTAAAAAGGATTGTGATATACTATATCTAAATGATTCCAAGCAACTCTCCGAAAAAAAGAGAGAAGAGTTATATGATGTGATTATGGAAAAGGCAGTTTCCACAGGACTGGGGCTTGTATCGCCGGAACGGATTGATGAGATTAATATTTTAAATGCAACTTATGAGGCAATGCGCCAGGCAATCGGTGAACTAAAGCAGGCACCGGATCTTTTGCTTAATGATGCGGTAACCATTCCTCAGGTAACGATAAAACAAGTGCCTATTATTAAAGGAGATGCAAAAAGCATCTCTATTGCGGCGGCCAGCATTATTGCTAAAGTGACCAGAGACAGACTGATGGTACAATACGATACGGTATATCCTGAATATGGCTTTGCATCTAATAAAGGATATGGTGCACAGGCACATTTGGAGGCATTGCGCAAATTTGGCCCGACACCTATCCACCGTAAAACTTTTATTAAAAATTTTCTGTAATGACAGAAAGGAGTATCAATGAGGCTTTCATCTAATATAAGTCAGGTTCATCAAAACATCACAGGAAATGTGGATTTAAAAGATACATCTTCTATGGAACAGGGGTTGAGAAATGGAATGGAGGTAATTCAGGGAAAATCTCCAGGCCAGTCTGTTACAGGGGAAGTAATTCTTAGAGATGGAAATGATATTTTACTTGAACTGGGAAAAAATCAACTGCTGCAGGCTAAATTAGAAGGAGGAATGATGCCGCAGACAGGGCAGATGCTCAGTTTCCAGATTAAAAACAGCAGCTCTGCCAAAGTGGTTTTAATGCCTCTTTTTGAAAATTTGAGCCAGGATCCTAATGTGTCCAAAGCACTTCAGGCAGCCGGACTTCCTGAAAACAGTATAACAGCAGCAATGGTGAAAGCAATGATGCAGGAAGGTCTGCCCATTGATAAACAGTCTTTATATCAGATGAATCGGTATATCAATGCAAATCCACAGGTGGATATCCAGACGCTGGTTCAGATGCAGCGCCTTTCTATTCCCGTAACGCCTGAAAACATTATGCAGTTTGAGGCATATAAAAATTATCAGCATCAAATGAGCGAGAGCCTTACAGATATTGTAGATGCTTTTGCTCAGACTTTTCAGGAAATCACAGGAAGTGGAAATCAGCAGGAAGGAATTAACTTTTATAAAGAGATACTTGGCATACTAACAGAAGAGCTGTCAGCTTCTGGCGCTGAGGATAATCCGCAGTCTTTGGAACAAACCGGAATAAATCCTAACCTGGCAGCGGCCGGGGAAGGAAACAGTGGTTTGGAACAGGAAGTACTTCTGCCTCAAAAGGAAATGGATGCTTTAATTGAGCAGTTAAAGAAGGCAGGTGTACCTGATGAGCTTACAAATGCAGTGGCAGATGGGAAGATTGGCAGAAAGGAATTCTTACAGGAAATTAGCAAACTGCTTTCTCAGGATGCACTGCCTGAGAAGGAAGCGCTTTTTAAACTGCTAGAAGGAAAAGAGTTTAAACATTTACTTAAAAATGAAATGAGTAAGCAGTGGATGATGCAGCCGGAAGAGGTGGCAAAGGAACATAGTGTTGATAAGCTGTATGAAAAATTAAACAGTCAGATGAACCGTTTAAATGAGCTTCTTACGCAGACAGGAAGGGCGGCGACGCCTCTTGGAAAGGCTGTGTCAAATGTAACGGGAAACATAGACTTTATGAACCAGCTCAATCAAATGTTTACCTATGTGCAGCTTCCTCTCAAAATGCAGAGCCAAAATGCTAACGGGGATTTGTTTGTTTATACCAATAAAAAGAGCCTTGCCAAAAAAGATGGCAGCGTAAGTGCACTTTTACATCTTGATATGGAACATTTGGGAAGTTTGGATGTTTATGTGGCTTTAAGTAATCAGAAAGTTTCTACAAAATTTTATCTGGCAGATGACAGTGCCCTTGACCTTATCATGCAAAATATCAATATATTAAATGAAAGGTTAGAGAGCAGGGGATATTCTATGAGCGCAGAATTTGTTAGCAGGGATGAAAAAACAAATGTAATGGATGAGATTTTAAAGCAGGGGAAAAATGTTTCTGTCCTTGCAGGCTATTCCTTTGATGCAAGGGCCTGAGAGAAAACAGCCATAATAAGTGGCAGATGAAAATCCAAAAAAGGGGAAGGATGAGCATGGCAGAGGAAAAAAAGAAAATAAAACAGGCAATTGCACTTTCCTATGATCCGGATGACAATGCCCCCCGGGTAATTGCAAGTGGGAAAGGTGTGATTGCGGAGCGCATTATAGAAAAAGCGCAGGAAGCGGCTGTCCCTGTACACAGAGATGATAAGCTGGCTGATACATTATCCCGTCTGGACATTGGAGATATGATTCCGCCGGAACTATATGAGGTGGTTGCAGAAATTTTAGTGTTTGTAGATGCTATGGATAAAATCAAGGCTAAAATGAATAAATAGGAAAAGGAGCTGTATTTGAACAAACGACAAATAGGGAAAGCCTATGAAGCGCAGGCTGCCGAATTTCTTGAAAAATATGGATTTGTCTGCCGGGAACAGAATTTTAATTGTAGGCGGGGAGAAATTGATCTGGTTGGAATTCATGAAGGCTGTCTGGTTTTTGTAGAGGTAAAATATAGAAAAAATAAAAAGGCGGGAATGCCTGAGGAAGCAGTAGGAGAAGGAAAGCAGGCCAAAATATGTCTGGTATCTGATTATTACAGAATGCTGCACAAAGAAACTGCCCAAATGCAGGTTCGTTATGATGTTGTGGCTGTTTACGGAAATGAGATATTCTGGTATAAAAACGCATTTCCCTATAGAAGAAAGTATGAAAGACAGTCATGGTAATGCTTCACGCATATGGGGCATACTTAAGTAGGAAGATAGAGGGAATCAGAATGGAATTAAAACGAAAAACAGACGGTGCACATATGAATGTGAACCAATATAAGGAGATTGTATATCTGACCTTTCCATTGCTTGAGCAATTGGAAATGGTCAGACATTTATTTTCTACCCGCATTGGCGGAGTCAGCAAAGGAATTTATGAATCCATGAACTTAAGTTATTCACGGGGAGATGAAAAGGAAGCAGTAGACGAAAATTTCAGGAGAATTGCAGAAATTTTTGATACGACACCGGACAATATTGTATGCTCCAAACAGACACATACTGTAAACGTGCGCATTGTTTCAAAAGAGGACTGTGGAAAAGGTGTTACTTACCCACAGGAGTATGATGATGTGGACGGATTGATCACCAATGAATCGGGAATACTGTTGTGCACTTTTTATGCAGACTGTGTTCCCTTATATTTTGCAGACACAAAAAACAAAGTGATTGGACTGGCGCATTCCGGCTGGCGGGGAACTGTAAATAAAATGGGAGAAGTGATGCTGAAAAAAATGCATGATGTGTATGGGACGGAACCTGAAGATGTATATGCAGCAATCGGGCCTTCTATCTGTCAGGAATGTTATGAAGTAGGCAGTGAGGTGGCAGATGTCTTCCACCAAAGTTTCCCGGCACAATGGCAAAAAATGCTTAAGAATGGGTGCAGGGAAGGAAAATATCAGTTAGATTTATGGGAGGCAAACAGAATGGTCTTATTAAATGCAGGCATTTTGGAAAGTCATTTGGAAGTGACGGATTTGTGCACCTGCTGTAACAGCAGGGTTTTGTTTTCCCATCGTGCCAGCAATGGAAAAAGAGGAAATCTGGCAGCATTTATGGAATTAAGAAAATTTTAACTTTTTTCCTAAGTAACACTTAAAATTTTTGTGGTTTACTAATAATGTCAAATCACAGGATAAATCATGAAAGGTAAAAATACCATGACAAATATTTTAGTATGCGATGACGATAAGGAAATTGTAGATGCCATTGAAATTTACTTAAATCAGGAAGGTTATAAGATTTACAAAGCTTATGACGGCGAGCAGGCAATCAGAATGTTGAAGGAGCAGAATATTCATCTTCTTATTATCGATATCATGATGCCTAAAATGGATGGAATTCATGCAACTTTAAAAATCAGAGAGTCCAGCAGTATTCCCATTATTTTTCTTTCGGCAAAATCAGAGGATACGGATAAAATATTAGGGCTTAATATAGGCGCAGACGATTATGTGACCAAGCCTTTTAATCCTTTGGAACTGGTAGCCAGGGTTAAGTCGAATTTGCGCAGGTATACTCAGCTGGGTAACTTAAATGTGGAAAATAACGCATTGTTTACGGCAGGAGGATTGTGCATCAATGATGATACCAAGGAAGTGACAGTAGATGGAGAAGTGGTAAAGCTGACGCCTATCGAGTATAATATTCTGCTTCTTTTAGTAAAAAATCAGGGTAAAGTTTTTTCCATTGACCAGATTTATGAAAATATCTGGAATGAAGAAGCCATTGGTGCAGACAATACCGTTGCAGTGCACATCAGGCATATTCGGGAAAAAATAGAGATCAATCCCAAAGAGCCAAGATACTTAAAGGTAGTATGGGGCGTAGGTTACAAGATTGAAAAGCAATAGGAGAGGGCAAAATGGAAGAGCAAAAAGTGACAGGCAGTGAGCAGAAGGAAAAAGAACAAAAAGAAAAGAAAAGACAAAATAAAAGGAAAAGTGGTAAGGCTTCCTTGCTGTTTTTTCACTTTTTACAGCATCTGTCTTTGGTTGGAGCAGTGGCATTAGCGGTAATGGTGCTTTTGGGAACCTGTGTTGCTATTGAAACAAAGGATGGGACGGAAATATATAATATCAGCCATGATGCGGATACGGATTCCTTTGAGGACTCCAACATGTTTAATCAGATGCTGGGGAACAGTGTTTCGGATCTTATCTGTTATGGAGCGATTCGGGCACAGATGGAGACAGAGGGAGAGTTTGATCCGGGGAAAAAAGTTGATGTGACAGCATTTGTGGAAAGATATTATGGGGTATCCTCAGAATATATTACTGCGGATTATTACTTAAATGACCTGATCAAATGGGCACAGTCAGGTTTTCAGTATGATACTGCCAGTTTAACGCCCAGAGAAGAAATTGAGTTTTTAGGGAAACAGAGCATTTTCCGGGTAGTTGATCTGGAAGGACACAGCGGCGGAGCGATTGGTTATCTCAATTCGGACTTAAAGACCACCACCAGAGAAATTCCCAGTGTTTCCAGCAATCAATTGAAAGCAGACGATTTTGATAATGATTCCTACAGGACTACTTTTAATTTATTAAATAACCGGTATACCAGTGCGGAAGGAAAAAACATAGAAGAATATACTTCCACCTGGGGAGAATATAATACTCTTTGCGGGTATCTGGTCAATGCGGCAAAGGATCTGGAAATAAATTACAGGGAATATTTAACTTATAAGGAATATTATGCAGCCGAAAATACAAATGTTGTGTATTTCATCCGCAGAAACATTGGCGGAGAGGTTCAGGTATTTACCAACATGAATACAAAGGATACGACTCTTTCAGGTTTAAGTAAAAACTTGAAAGATGTGTGTGACAGGTATATTTATTATGATCCTCATAATATGCAGTACGACACAAACACAGATGTAGGAGAAACCGCTGTCAGGTATGTATTAAACGGATATGAATATGCTTATCCGGAGGACACACAGATTATGGTGGGAATTGATGCCTCTTACTCTCAGAAAGATTCCTTTTATCAGGGGAAGACTGAATTTGGAAAATATGCGCCTTATGTTGTACAGTATCTGGCTGGTGCGGTTTTCTGTCTGTTTATGTATTTTGTGCTTTTGATTCTTTTAACTGCCAAAGAGGGAAGAAGAGGACAAAGAGAAAATGGCGAAGCAGTCATACAGCTTTGCTGGCAGGATCGTATCTACACGGAAGTGATGCTGGCTGCGGCTGCTCTTACAGGTTTCGGCATAGTTTTTGTAACTATGGAATTGGTGTATGCAATCTGGAGTTTTGTGAATCAAAATGTGATTATAACAGCAGCCAGTATATGGGCATTACTGGTAAGCCTTTTGTTTTCCTTCTTTTACTACAGCTTTGTCAGAAGAATCAAGGCAGGAAGTTTATGGAAGAATAGCTTAATCAGAAAGTTTGGAACAGCCATAAAAAATTTAATTTTATATGTTTACAATCATTCTACCAGTATTTTGAGAGTGTGGGTTCCTTTTGGAATTGTAATATTGGTCAATGCCGGAGTGACAGCTTTTATGCTGTGGGGATTTGGTAATTCGGCTATGCTGGCAACATTGGTAATATTGGTGCTCTTTGATGGCGCTGTTGGATATTTGTTATACCGGTCGTCTATGTCCAGACAAAAAATTTTAGAGGGTATTGGGCTGATTCAGGAAGGAAATCTGGAACACAAAATAAAAGAAGAAGGCATGTATGGGGATGATCTGATTCTTGCAAGGGCAGTCAATCGTATTGGCGACAGCGTAAAGGAAGCGGTGGAAACCAGTATGAAGGATGAAAGGCTGAAAGCGGATTTGATTACAAATGTATCTCATGATATTAAAACACCTCTTACTTCCATTATCAATTATGTGGATTTGATCAAGAGAGAAAATGTGCAGGATTCAAAAATAAGAGAATATATTGAAGTGCTGGATGTGAAATCACAGCGGCTAAAGCAGCTTACGGATGATTTGGTGGAAGCCTCAAAAATTTCTTCCGGTAATATAGTACTCCATTGGGAAAAGATTAATCTTGTTGAGCTTATCAATCAGACTATAGGAGAGTTTTCAGAGAAATTTGAGAAAAAAGCATTATATCCTGTGCTTCAGGCACCTAAGGGAAGTGTGTACATTATGGCGGACAGCCGAAGAATCTGGCGCGTCATTGAAAATCTGTTTAATAATATTGTAAAATATGCCCTTGAAGGAACAAGAGTGTATATTGACATAACTGTTATGGAAAACAGGGAAGCAGCAGCTCAGGTGATTCTTTCTGTTAAAAACATTTCGGCTCAGCCGCTTAAAGTTAATCCTGAGGAGCTTACGGAACGGTTTATCAGAGGAGATGAATCCAGAACCACAGAAGGAAGCGGACTGGGATTATCTATTGCAAAGAATCTGACAGAAGCTCAGAATGGCAAATTTGAGATTTTAATGGACGGGGATTTATTTAAGGTAAATATGTACTTTCCTTTATTGAAAGAATAAAAATAACGGATGGCCCGCTTTGCGGGCTATCCGTATGTTAAGACAATCTCTCAGCAGTAAACTGACAGGGGATTAAACTTGTAACGTATAATCTGCGCAGTATATTAAACTGGCCAATTAGTCATAAGATAATTCACGGTTGTTATATTTTGCAAGGAATTCATGTATTTTCTCCGTAGGCGTGTATACATTAGCCATAGAAGAGTCATGATTCATAAAATCAATAATGGAAGCAAGGAATTTACTCATATCAGCTTCCACATAATAAGGGCGGGATTTCAGTTCAGGAAGCTGGTAAGTTAAATTGGTAGTTATAATTTTATCAAAATAACATTTTTCGTATGCATCATCAAAACCTGCAAGCCCTTCCGTAAACAGTCCAAAGGTACAGCATATATAAACATGTTTTGCATTCATTGCCTTTAACTGCTTTGCAGTATCAATCATGCTTCCGCCGGAAGCAATCATGTCATCAATGATGATTACATCCTTTCCATCAATATTGTCCCCTAAAAATTCATGTGCAACAATAGGATTTTTACCATTGACAATGGTGGAATAATCTCTTCTTTTGTAGAACATGCCGGTGTCAACACCTAAAACGTTTGCAAAGTAAACCGCTCTGTCAAGGGCACCTTCATCAGGGCTGATTACAACCAGGTGTTCTTTGTCAATCAGGAGGCCTTTTTCAGTATGTAAAAGAGCCTGAATAAACTGATAGGGTGGTGTAAAATTATCAAATCCCTTTAGCGGCTCAGCATTTTGAACCCGCGGATCATGGGCATCAAAGGTAATAAAATTGCTGACGCCCATTTTACTTAATTCTTCAATTGCATAAGCACAGTCAAGGGATTCACGCCTTGTCCTTCTGTGCTGGCGTCCCTCATATAAAAAAGGCATGATTACATTAATCCGGTGTGCTTTGCCATTCGCTGCGGAAATAATCCGCTTTAAATCCTGATAATGATCATCAGGAGATTTATAGTTGGTATATCCATTTAAGGTGTAAGGAATACTATGATTGCAGACATCCACAAGAATAAAAAGATCTTTGCCTCTGATTGATTCGGAAATAACAGCTTTTCCTTCGCCGCTTCCAAAACGGTAGCAGGAAGCATTTAGAATAAAGTTGTCAGACATATAGCCTTCAAAAGCAGGATCATTTTTGGCAATATTTTTAACATCTCTTCGGAATGTAACCAGATGATTGTTAACTTTGTCTCCCAGTTTTACAGCAGAATCCAGAACTACTAATTTCAGAGGAGCAACCGGAATAGCTGCTTCTAACTCATGTAAATTAGGCATGATAACCTCCCGAATGTATATATTATAAATACACCTTTATTTTATATCATTATGCTAGTGACACGTCAAGGAAATTCTAGTAAAATAATATAAGTAAAAGGAGTGCTTATGAGTGATAAGAAACAAAAGGGGCATATAATCAGTTTTGTCCATAAAAACAGTATTGCAATGGAGCTTGACATAGCGTCAGGAGATAAGCTTCTTGCAATTAATAATCAAAGAATAGAGGATATTTTTGATTATCAATATCATGTGGAAAATGAATATATAGAAGTATTGATTGAAAAGCCGGATGGTGAACAGTGGCTTTTAGAAGTTGATAAGGATGAAGATGAGGATTTGGGAATTGAATTTGAAAATGGACTTATGGATGAATACCGTTCCTGCCGTAACAAATGTATCTTCTGCTTTATTGATCAAATGCCTAAGGGGATGCGGGAAACACTGTATTTTAAAGATGATGATTCCAGACTTTCTTTTTTACAGGGAAATTATGTGACGCTTACCAATATGTCAGATTATGACATTGACAGAATTATAAAATATAATCTTTCTCCCATTAATATTTCTTTTCAGACGATGAATCCGGATCTTCGGTGCAAAATGCTGAATAACCGCTTTGCAGGAGAAGCTTTAAAGAAGGTGGACAAGCTGTATGAAGCCGGAATTACCATGAATGGACAGATTGTACTATGTAAAGGGGTAAATGACGGAAAGGAACTGGAATACAGTATCAGAAAACTGATGGAATATATTCCTGTATTGGAGAGCATTTCCGTTGTTCCGGTAGGACTTTCTAAGTATCGGGAGGATTTATATCCTTTGGAACCATTTGACAAAGAGGATGCAAAAGAAATTATTAAAATGATCCATAAGTATCAAAAAGAAGTTTTTGAGGATCATGGCATTCATTTTATTCATGCCAGTGATGAATGGTATATTCTGGCAGGGCTTGATATTCCAAAGGAAGAAAGTTACGACGGATATTTACAGTTGGAAAATGGTGTGGGAATGATAAGGCTTTTGCTGAACGAATTTAAAGATGCACTGGATGGGACAAGGAAAAGGGAATGTGCTCATGAAATTTCCATAGTGACAGGCAGGCTTGCATACCGTTATATTCAGCAGATGGCAGAAGAGATGATGGAGCGGTTTTCCGGTCTTTGCATTCGGGTATACCAGATCACAAATTATTTTTTCGGTGAAATGATTACCGTAACAGGACTTCTTACCGGACAGGATATTATTTCCCAGCTTAAGGGTAAAAGTCTGGGAGAGCGTCTTTTGCTCCCGCAAAATACATTAAGAAGCGGGGAAGCGGTTTTTCTGGATGATGTAACAGTCAGTGATGTGGAAAAGGCTTTACAAGTAAAAGTAGATATTGTAAAATCAAGCGGATATGACTTTGTAAACGCCATATTAGGAGAGGATAATTAGATGAGTAAAAGCAGGAAGCCGATTGTTGCAGTAGTAGGAAGACCAAACGTAGGAAAGTCAACTTTATTTAATGCACTGGCAGGGCAGAGAATTTCAATTGTAAAGGATACACCGGGAATTACCAGAGACCGTATTTATGCAGATGTGACCTGGCTGGATAAGGCATTTACCCTGATTGATACCGGAGGGATTGAACCGGACAGCAGGGATGTGATCCTGTCCCAGATGCGTGAACAGGCACAGATTGCTATTGACACTGCAGATGTGATTCTTTTTATGGTAGACGTAAGACAGGGGATGGTGGATGCGGATTCCAAAGTTGCAGATATGCTGAGACGTTCTCATAAACCAGTGGTATTGGTAGTCAATAAAGTGGACAACTTTGAAAAATATATGGCGGATACTTATGAATTTTATAATCTGGGGATTGGAGAACCACATCCCATTTCGGCATCTAACCAGCTTGGCATAGGAGATATGTTAGATGAAGTGATCAGCTATTTTGGAGAAGCTGGTGAAGCGCAGGAAGAGGATGACAAAATCAGGGTTGCCATTGTGGGAAAACCTAATGTGGGAAAATCCTCACTGATTAATAAGCTGATCGGAGAAAACAGATTAATTGTTTCCAATATTGCAGGAACCACAAGAGATGCGGTAGATACGCCGGTTAAGCATAATGGCAGGGAATATGTTTTTATTGATACTGCCGGGCTGCGGCGTAAAAATAAGATTAAGGAAGAACTGGAAAAATATATGATCGTCCGGACAGTAAGTGCTGTTGAAAGGGCAGATATTGTTATTCTATTGATTGATGCGGTGGAAGGCGTCACCGAACAGGATGCCAAGATAGCCGGAATTGCCCACGAGAGAGGAAAGGCAGTCATTATAGCTGTAAATAAATGGGATGCAATAGAAAAAGATAACAAAACGGTTAATAAATATACAGCCCGTATCCGGGAAACTTTATCCTATATGCCCTATGCGGAAATTACATTTATTTCGGCAGTGACAGGCCAGAGGCTTCCAAAGTTGTACGACTTGATTGATATGGTAAGCGAAAACCATGCATTACGGATTTCCACAGGGGTGCTCAATGAGATCATGAGTGAGGCTGTAGCCCTTCAACAGCCGCCTTCTGACAAAGGAAAACGACTGAAGTTGTTTTATATTACCCAGGCAGGTGTAAAGCCGCCTACTTTTGTTATTTTTGTAAATGATAAAGAATTAATGCATTTTTCCTACACCAGATATATTGAAAATAAAATCAGAGAGGCATTTGGCTTTAGGGGGACACCCCTTAAGTTTATTATCAGGGAAAGAAAGGAAAGCAAATAAAGTGGAGCGATTAATCTGTATAGCAATTGGTTACGTATTCGGACTGTTTCAGACGGCATTCATTTATGGAAAGCTGCATGGAATTGATATTAGACAGCATGGCAGCGGAAATGCCGGAACTACAAATACTTTAAGGGTTTTAGGAACAAAGGCGGGACTAATCGTACTTTTGGGTGATATTTTAAAATGCATTTTTGCAATTGTAATCTGCGGTGGTATTTTTGACGCTTCCCATCAGGATGAGATTTATCTGCTTAAGCTGTATGCAGCATCAGGCGCTATTTTAGGCCATAATTTTCCTTTTTACCTGAATTTTAAAGGGGGAAAGGGGATCGCGGCAACAGCCGGCCTTATTTTGTCTTTTCACCCTGCATTTATTCCAATGGGAGTTATACTGTTTTTTGGTGCATTTTTTATCACCCATTATGTTTCATTAGGTTCCCTTCTTGTATACGCAGGACTTATGATTGAGATGATTGTGGCAGGACAAATGGGGCTTTTTGGCTCTTCCCAGACAATACTGATTGAAATGTACATAATCACGGCACTGCTTACTATATTAGCCTATTATAAACATCGTGAAAATATTGTGCGTCTTATAAAGGGGGAAGAGCGGAAAACTTATCTTACAAAGAAAAACAAACAATAACCGGAAGCCGCCTGGGAGACAGCGGGGAATACTTTAGAATGAGAAGCGGTTGAATAAAAATGTGTATTCAATCTGTTGATTTATATGCGCGGCGCAACGTGCAGATGGGAAGAAGGATGTCAAATGTAGGGATTATTGGAGCAGGAAGCTGGGGATGTGCGTTGGCGAAACTTCTTCATAATAATGGAAATCAGGTTACCGTATGGTCCATTATGGATGATGAAATTTCAATGCTGAAGAAAAACCATGAGCACAAGGATAAGCTTCCAGGAGTTATTCTGCCTGATGACATGAATTTTACAACGGATATTGAACAGGCAGCGGCTGATAAGGATGTGCTTGTACTTGCGGTTCCATCGCCATTTACCAGAAGCACTGCCGCAAAGCTGGCTCCTTATATTAAATACGGACAGAAAATAGTTAATGTTGCAAAGGGAATTGAGGAAACCACACTAATGACATTGTCGGAAGTTGTTGAACAGGAAATTCCCAATGCAGCAGTTGCTGTTCTTTCCGGTCCATCTCATGCAGAGGAGGTAGGGAGAGGGATTCCTACCACTATTGTAGTGGGGGCTAAAGACAGGGAAAACGCCGAATATCTGCAGAATATGTTTATGAGCAAGGTGTTCCGTGTGTATATCAGCTCGGATGTGCTGGGAATTGAGCTGGGGGCCGCCCTTAAAAATGTGGTGGCGCTGGCAGCCGGCATGGCGGATGGACTTGGCTATGGTGATAATACCAAAGCAGCGCTTATTACAAGAGGAATTGCGGAGATTGCAAGGCTTGGCATCAGCATGGGCGGAAGAATTGAAACCTTTTACGGACTTACAGGAATAGGAGATTTGATTGTAACTTGTGCATCCATGCATTCCAGAAACCGGCGTGCAGGTATTTTGATTGGAAAGGGTGCTTCTATGGATGAAGCCATGAAAGAGGTAAAAATGGTGGTGGAAGGAGTTTATTCCGCCAAAGCGGGTTACGCACTGGCTCAGAAATACGGAGTAAATGTGCCCATCATTGAACAGGTTAATAAAATATTATTTGAAAGAAAGCCGGCATCGGAAGCAGTCAGTGAATTGATGCTTCGTGATAAAAAGGTGGAAAATATAGATTTAAGAACATTATACCAAAACAGTGTTGAGATACCCTGGTAGAAAATAAAGGGATAGCAGGAAGGAGAGAAAAATGAGTAATCAGCAGTTTAGCGGAACGAAAGAGTATGTAGCTTCCGAGGAGTTAATGGCAGGGGTGAATGTAGCCATTGCGCTTCAAAAGCCGCTTTTGATTAAAGGGGAACCAGGAACGGGCAAAACCATGCTTGCAGAGGCAGTTGCCAGATCTCTTGGGAAAAAACTAATCATATGGAATATTAAATCAACAACAAAGGCGCAGGACGGCCTTTATATGTATGACACCATTCAAAGATTGTATGACGGACAGTTTGGAGAAGAGGGCGTGGATGATATTGCCCATTATATTAAGCTGGGAAAGTTAGGAGAAGCTTTTGAAGCTGAAGAACAGGTGGTTTTGCTGATTGACGAGATTGATAAGGCGGATTTGGAATTTCCCAATGATCTTTTATGGGAGCTTGACCAGATGGAATTTTATATTCATGAAACAAAGCGCACCGTCAAGGCAAAACAACGTCCTATTGTAATCATTACATCCAATGCGGAAAAAGAACTGCCGGACGCTTTTCTTAGAAGATGTATCTTCCATTACATTGATTTCCCCGATGAAGCTTTAATGGAAGAAATTGTAAAGACACACTATCCTGACGTGGAAGATCATCTTTTGCAAAATGCAATGGAGGTATTTTACCGGATCCGCGATCTTCGGGATATCCGCAAAAAACCAAGTACTTCAGAGCTGATTGATTGGATCAATGCACTGCAAATTGGAGGCATTAGCGCAGATCAGATACGGGCAAAGCTTCCTTTTATCGGTGTGGTGGTAAAAAAAGATGAGGATTTGGAGACCGTAAGGCAGAAACTAGATTAAAGATAAAAGATAGCAGAGTTTGTTTTGAAGCTGTGAGGTGGCGGATATGTTCTCAAATTTCTTTTACATTTGTAAAGCAAAAGGGTTAAATATAACCTTAAGTGAATGGCTTACCTTACAGGAAGCCTTGGATCAGGGGCTGTGCAGCAGCAGCCTTACGGAATTTTATTATATTGCCAGAATGATTCTGGTGAAAAGTGAAACTGATTTTGATAAATTTGATATGGCCTTTGAAGAGGCATTTAAAGGCATACAGTCTGAAAATGAAATCTCTAAGAATATGATGAAATGGCTGGATAAGTCAGAGCTTATTGATATGGTTGATGAGGAAGAGCGTTACCGTATGAATGAGCAGGACGGAATACAATTCATTGATAAGGATGAAGTGGAATCCAAGTTTAAAGAAAGGCTGCGGGATCAGGACAGTGAGCATAATGGTGGAAGCTTTTGGATTGGCAGCATGGGAAAGACCGCGTTCGGTAATATGGGCGGCTTTATGGGTGGTATCAGGGTTGGGGGAAAGACCGGATATCAGAGTGCTTTTCAAGTGGTTGGTGCGCGTAAGTACAGAGATTTCCGGGATGACAGAATGTTGGACAACCGTCAGTTTCAGTTAGCTTTCCGAAAACTGCGCCAGTTTTCGTCAAGGCTGGATATTCCAAAAACAGAACTTGATATAGACGGAACCATTGATAAAACCTGTAATAATGGCGGCTACCTCCAGATTGTTATGGATAAGCCGCGTAAAAATGCGGTAAAGCTTCTGCTTCTCATGGATTCAGGAGGAACCATGATTCCCTTCAGCTCTCTTTTAAACGAGCTATTTCAGGCGGTACACAAGTCCAATCATTATAAGGATGTGAAAACTTATTATTTTCACAATTGTATTTATTCCAAATTGTATAAAACACCTGAATGTGAAAACGGAGACTGGATTGATACGGAATGGATGTTCCGTAATCTGGACAGCGACTATAAGGTGATTGTTGTAGGGGACGCTGCTATGGCGCCGGAAGAGCTTTACTCCACCAGTGGGAACTATAGAGGACCAAATGGCGGGCTGGCAGGCTGGGACTGGCTGCAGCTATTAAAGCGCCACTATAAAAAGGTGGTCTGGCTAAACCCTAAAATGGCACCAGGACATGCGCCCTGGCGGGAGGCAGAAACAGCCATCAAGGCAATATTCCCTATGTATAAGCTAACGGTAGATGGGTTAAATCAGGCAATGGTAAAATTAATGCTGAATAAATAATTTTCAAAATAGTTGTTGAATTTTCGTGAAATTTGTTATAAAGTAGTAAAGTGATTGAACTTTAAAGTATGTAAAAAGGCAAAATAATTGGATTTTGCCTTTTTGCGTAAAATCTAAGGAGGAAAGTATGAAAAAATTATTAAGTCTTTTGGCAGTATCCGCTATGGTAGTTTCCCTCTGCGCATGCAGCAATGGAGAAACAACAAAGGAAAATGCCGAAACAACTGAGAGCAGCTCAGAGGCAGAAACAACTGAGAGCAGCTCAGAGGCAGAAACAGGTACGGAAGCAACAGATGAAAGTACAGGTGTTATGCCTGCAATTGCAAAAGAAGATATTAAGGTAGGTGTTATTCATATTACCGATCCTGCAGAGGGAAGTGGATATACCTATACCCATGATCTTGGCATTCAGGGAATGCAGAGTAATATCGGCCTTGATGATTCCCAAATCGTTCGTAAAAATAACGTGAATGATACTGATGCAACAGCAATTGAAAATGCAATCAGAGAGTGTATTGAAGAAGGATGTAATGTTATTTTCGCTACAAGCTGGGGATTTATGGACACCTGTGAAGCTCTTTCAGAAGAGTTCCCAGATGTGATCTTTTCTCATGGTACAGGTTATAAATGCAATGGCGTAAACTTTAACAATTATTTTGGAAGGATTTACCAGGCAAGATATCTTGCAGGTGTTGCAGCAGGCCTTAAGACAGAAAGTAACAAACTTGGTTATGTTGCAGCTATGGGACAGGAAAATTCAGAAGTTACGGGCGGTGTCAATGCATTTGCAATGGGTGCATACTCCGTGAACCCTGACTGTGAAGTATATGTAAAAGTAACAAACAGCTGGTTTGATCCGGAAGGTGAAACCCAGGCAGCACAGGCACTTGTTGACCTCGGATGCGATGTGATCGCACAGCATTGTGATACTCCTAACCCTCAGACAGTTGCTGAGCAAAATGGCGTATGGGGCGTTGGTTACAATTCAGATATGTCCAAGGATGCAGCAGGTGCTGTATTAACTTCTGTTATGTGGGACTGGTCCGTGTATTATACTTATGCAGTACAGTCTATTATTGACGGAACATGGACAGGTGAAAACTATTTTGGAGGCATGGCAGACGGTCTTGTAAATATTGCTCCTCTTTCTGATCTTTGTGCAGACGGAACACAGGAAGCTGTTGATGCTGCAAGAGAACAGATCATTGATGAAGGATTCAATGTATTTGACGGCGTAATTGAAACAAATGACGGAAGTACTGTTGGTGAGGAAGGTTCTACTTTAAGTGATTCTGATATTACCGGCAGCATGAACTGGTATTTCAAGAATGTAGTAGTTAAATAAGTCGAGAGGCAGATTTTATAAGGGCGGCCATTTCTATGATAAATGACCGCCCATTTTTTCTAAATCAGCATATAAAAGGCTGATCTTTGTTATATATAGTCGGAGTGGAGATAGAGTATGTCAAAGCATGAAAAATCATTATATGCAATTGAATGCAGAAAAATTACCAAGACTTTTGGACAGGTACTGGCCAATGATAAAATTGATCTGAATGTGAAATATGGAGAAATACTTGCACTTCTTGGGGAAAATGGTTCAGGTAAAACAACGCTTATGAATATGCTATCAGGGATTTATCATCCTGACAGCGGTCAGATTTTTATAGGTGGCAGAGAGGTGAAAATTAATTCTCCTGTGGATGCCATGAATTTGGGTATTGGAATGATCCATCAGCATTTTAAACTGGTGGAGGCATTTCGGGCAATGGATAATATCATTCTGGGTACTAAAGGAAAAAAAGAAAAGAACAAGGTAACCAGTGAAAAAATAAAAGAAATCAGTCATACATATGGATTGGAAATTGAACCGGAAAAATATGTCTGTGATATGAGCGTATCAGAAAAACAGACCGTAGAGATTTTAAAGGTTTTATATAAAGGGGCAGAAATTTTGATTTTGGATGAGCCGACAGCAGTTCTTACGCCCCAGGAAACAGACAAACTATTTCAGATTCTTCGGAAAATGAAGGAAAAGGGATGCGCCATCATTATTATTACCCATAAGCTTCAGGAAGTATTGGAAATCAGCGACCGGGTTACGATTCTTCGAAAAGGGAAAAGTATTGATACGGTTGAAACGAATACATGTGATGCTCAAAAGCTGACAGAATTGATGGTAGGAAGGCCTGTCAGTCTTGAAATCAATCACCCTCCGGTAAAAGAAAGCAAGACAATTCTAAAAGTAGTTGATCTTACTGTAAATAAAGCCGATGGCACGAAGGCAATTGACGATATTTCCTTTGATATTCGAAGTGGAGAAATTTTAGGCGTGGCAGGCGTAGCCGGAAGCGGCCAGAAAGAATTATGCGAAACCATAGCCGGGCTAATGGAGGCCAGTAAAGGAGCAATTCTTTTCCATAAGGAGAATCTTCTTGGGAAAACCCCTTCGGAAATTATTGAAAAAGGCGTCAGTATGAGTTTTGTACCGGAGGACAGGCTTGGCATGGGGCTTGTTGCGTCTATGGGAATGACGGATAATATGTTGCTTAAAAGCTACCAGAAAGGAAAAGGCGCTTTTGTTAACAGAAAGCCGGCCAGGGAAATGGCGGAAGGACTTATAAAGCAGCTTGATATTGTAACACCTGGGACGGAAACACCAGTTCGTTTGTTAAGCGGAGGGAATGTACAGAAGGTTCTGCTGGGACGGGAGATTGAATCTGCTCCGTCTGTTCTTATTACAGCTTATCCGGTAAGGGGACTGGATATTAATTCTTCTTATACGATTTATGATCTTTTAAATGAACAGAAAAAGAAAAATGTTGCTGTGATGTACATAGGGGAAGATTTGGATGTACTTCTGGAATTATCAGACAGGATTATGGTTTTATGTCATGGGAAAATCACAGGAATTGTGGATACGCAGGGAACCACAAAGGAAGAAATCGGTATGATGATGACCGGAGAATCTAAATTATCAGATCAGGAAAAGGAGGCACAAAGATGAGTAATGGTGCAGGAAACAGACAAAATGAACCTTTTGCCAGAGTTGTAAAACGTGCCGAGCTTTCCACTGGAAGAATTGTTTTTTTACGGTTAGCGGCAGTTGCACTTTCCCTGATTGCCGGAGGTATTTTTATTGCCTGCGTAGGACAAAATCCTTTTGTAATTTATGGAACCATCATTTCAGGAGCAGTGCGCAGTGTTATGGCATTTCAGGGAACTGTTAAGGTCATGATACCCCTGCTGGTTACATCTTTGGGAGTTACGCTGGCGTTTAAAATGAAATTTTGGAATATAGGCGGAGAAGGTCAGATTATATTTGGA
Organism: Lachnospiraceae bacterium 10-1; assembly: GCA_000403495.2. Taxonomy (GTDB): domain Bacteria; phylum Bacillota; class Clostridia; order Lachnospirales; family Lachnospiraceae; genus Suilimivivens. The sequence continues at coordinate 73,441 of KE159817.1, forward strand.
GCAACCTGTGCAACTTTTTTTGCTTTGTTTTGCTCGGGACTGAATCATGTCCTATTAATTATTATCATGTTTTTGGCGGGATTTATCGGTGGCGGATTATGGGGGCTTTTGCCTGCGATTTTCAAAGTAAAATATAATACAAATGAAACCCTGTTTACCTTAATGCTGAATTATATTGCACTTCATATTGTGTCATATTTAAGAGATGGCCCCTGGATGGATCCCGGTTCCCAGGGATTTCCCAAGATCGCAAGATTTGACAAAAATGCATCTTTGGATAAATTGTTTGGCATACAGTTTGGATGGCTGATTGCCCTTATTTTGGTAATAATTATATTTGTCTATATTAAATATACCAAGCAGGGATATGAAATCAGTGTTGTGGGGGAAAGCCAGGATACTGCAAGGTATGCGGGAATGAATGTAAAAAAGATTGTGCTCCGCACTATGTTTTTAAGCGGCGGCATTTGCGGTATGGCAGGTATGCTGCAGGCAACAGGATCAGATATTACATTGACCACCTCTGTTGCAGGCGGGGTGGGATTTACAGCAATTATTATTGCATGGCTGGCACAGTTAAATCCTTTTTCCATTTTATTGGTTTCTTTCCTGTTTAGTGTGCTTGAAAAAGGAAGCAGTGTGGTTCAGTCCAATTATGGATTATCGACAGACTGCGCAGATGTGCTGCAGGGAATTATCCTGTTTTTCATACTTGGATGTGAATTTTTTATACGATACCGGTTTTTATTTAGAAAGAAAACAAAGGAAGTAGAAAAGGAGGGCACAAAATGAGTATGCTGATTAAATTTTTAGTGGCGGCGGTTGGTGCCGGAACTCCACTGCTTTTCGGAACCATAGGAGAAATATTAACAGAAAAAACCGGACATTTAAACCTGGGTGTGGAAGGGATGATGTCTATTGGCGCCTGTATAGGATTTATGGCCGGATATTATACAGACAATTTTTTGATTGCCATATTGGCAGGAGCGGCGGCAGGAGCGTTGGGTGCGCTGATTTATGCATTTTTGACAGTAACCTTTATGGCAAATCAAAATGTTACCGGACTTACCCTTACTATTTTTGGAATTGGTTTTGCCAACTTTATTGGCATTTTTGTACTCAGCAAAAGTCCTGAAGGAACTTTGAAGCTTCCGGAAAAGATTACCACAGTCATGAGAGGTGGAAATATTCCTGTATTAAGCAAGCTGCCTGTAGTGGGAGAACTGTTATTTTCTTATAGCCCATTTGTCTATATAGGAATTGCCATTGCGGTGGCATGCGCATGGTATTTGAACCATACAAAGGCAGGTTTAAACCTTAAGGCGGTAGGCGAAAACCCCGGTGCGGCGGATGCAGCAGGGATTAAGGTGACTATAGTTAAGTATGCTAATATTATACTTGGCGGGGCAATTTGCGGAATAGGCGGTGTTTATTGCTCGATGATTATTAATGGGGGCGTGTGGATCAGCGATAATGTAGGAGGCCTTGGATGGATTGCTGTTGCACTTGTTATTTTTGCAAACTGGCAGCCTGCCTATGCGATCTGGGGATCTTTTATTTTTGGAGCCCTGCGTGTATTAAAGTATTATATCCCTCAAAGTGTATTGCCTTTTCCTATTGCGTTTTATGATATGCTGCCCTTTTTAATTACTGCATTGGTGCTGGTAATAAGTTCTATGCGTAAATCGGGAAGGATCAATCTTCCGGCAGCGCTTGGCTTAAATTATTTCAGGGAAGAGCGCTAAAGAGACTGATAATAAAATTTAAAAATAGAGAGGAAATAAGAAATGACTATATTTGACGAATTAAAAGCCAGAGGCCTTTTGGCACAGCTTACGGATGAGGAAGAAATTAAAGAATTGATTAATAACGGAAAAGCAACTTTTTATATTGGGTTTGATCCTACCGCTGATTCACTGCATGTAGGACATTTCATGGCTCTTTGCCTGATGAAGCGTCTTCAAATGGCAGGCAATAAGCCTATTGCCCTGATTGGTGGAGGAACCGGCATGGTGGGTGATCCATCAGGAAGAAGCGATATGCGTTCCATGATGACAAAAGAAACCATTAACTATAATTGTGAATGTTTTAAAAAGCAAATGAGCCGGTTTATTGATTTTTCTGAGGGAAAGGCTTTGATGGTCAACAATGCAGACTGGCTGCTTGACCTTAATTATATTGAGTTCTTACGTGAAGTGGGGCCACACTTTTCCGTTAACAGAATGCTGACTGCCGAATGCTATAAGCAGAGGATGGAAAAAGGATTAAGCTTTCTTGAGTTTAATTACATGATTATGCAAAGCTTTGATTTTTATGAGTTGTATAAAAGATATGACTGTAATATGCAGTTTGGCGGGGACGATCAATGGAGTAATATGTTAGGCGGAACTGAGCTGATCAGAAGAAAGCTGGGCAAGGATGCCTATGCAATGACAATCACCCTGCTTCTTAATTCGGAAGGAAAGAAGATGGGAAAAACCCAAAAAGGTGCGGTGTGGCTTGATCCCAATAAGACTTCTCCCTTTGAATTTTACCAGTACTGGAGAAATGTGGCAGATGCAGATGTACTTAAGTGCCTGCGTATGCTTACCTTCCTTCCTCTTGAGCAGATTGAGGAAATGGACCAGTGGGAAGGAAGTCAGTTAAATCAGGCAAAAGAGATTCTTGCTTATGAGCTTACCAATTTAGTGCATGGGGAAGAAGAAGCAGGAAAAGCCAGGGAAAGTGCAAGAGCTCTTTTCAGCGCAGGTGTTGCAGCAGATATGCCGACTACGGAGCTTACGGAAGAAGACTTTATGGAAGGAGTAATTGATATGATTTCGGTCCTGTGCAAGTCTGGTCTGGTGTCCAGCCGCTCTGAGGGGAGACGTGCAATTGAGCAGGGCGGCGTAATGCTTGGAAATGAAAAAATTACGGATGTGAAAGCTTCTTTCGGCAAGGATACCTTTGCAGGGGAAGGTGCTGTTGTGAAAAGAGGAAAGAAGAATTTCCGAAAGGTTTTATTGAAGTGACATTGGAAAACGGAGATATTCTTTTTTATCTGGGGGAAAAGCGGATACTGAATGTGATAAGAGAACAGCGCTCCAGGGCAAAAGTAAAATGTGTTTTGGACAGGATTTTAATGTGGGTTCCTTATGAAGCTGATTATGCTTTTAAACGGGAATGCTTAGAAAAGTGGTACCGGAAGGAAGCCTTAAGCCTTATCGAAGAAAAGGCCGGACAATTTGCAGAAAGTCTGGCAGTCCATTTTGAAAATATCCGGATCAAAGACCAGAAAAGCCGGTGGGGAAGCTGCAGCAGTAAAGGAAACCTGAACTTTAACTGGCGGATTATTATGGCGCCTGAACCTGTGTGCGACTATGTGATAATTCATGAGCTGTGTCATCTTATCTTTATGGATCATTCGGTGAATTTCTGGAATCTGGTGGAAAGTGCATGCCCCCGGTACCAGCAGTATAAAAAATGGCTGAAAGAAAACGGAAAGAAGCTTTATCCTTTTTAATGTAGGTAAAATAGTAATAAACGAATACCCCTTTACATACATTTAACTAAGTATGGAAGGGGTAATTTTATGGACTTGAATACCAAAAAAGAGTATGACTTATACAATGACATCCAATTAAGATGCGGCGGAGAAATTTACATAGGTGTTGTGGGGCCGGTTAGAACCGGTAAATCCACTTTCATTAAGCGATTTATGGACTTGATGGTCCTGCCCAATATGACAGAATCCTATGAAAAGGAGAGAGCAAAGGATGAACTGCCTCAAAGTGCAGGAGGAAAAACAATTACCACTACAGAGCCTAAATTTATTCCCAAAGAAGCTGCCCGTTTAAGCCTGGGGGATGGAATCGAGGCAAGAGTGAGACTGATTGATTGTGTAGGATATATGGTAGATGGAGCCAGCGGCCATATGGAAAACGAAGTGGAGCGTATGGTAAAAACACCTTGGTCTGCAGAAGAAATTCCATTTACCCAGGCGGCAGAAATTGGAACTAGAAAAGTAATCAATGATCATTCTACCATTGGGATTGTGATTACTTGTGATGGCAGTTTTGGAGATATTCCGAGAGAAAACTATTTAGCGGCGGAAGAACGCACAATAAAGGAACTGAAAAAATTGAAAAAACCCTTTGTGGTATTGCTTAACTCAGCAAAACCCTATAGTGAGGAAACCACAAGGCTTGCAGATGAAATTGCAGGGAAATATGAAGTGTCGGTTATGTCTGTAAATTGTGAGCAGTTAAAAAGGGATGATATTAATCAGATTCTGGAAAATATTCTTTATGAATTTCCACTTACCATGATTGAATTTTATATGCCAAAATGGGTGGAAATGCTGCCTGCCAATCATCAGATGAAGGTTGATTTAATCGGCAGGGTAAAAGAAATCATGAAGCAGTATAACTGCATTCGTGATGTGAAAAATCAGCCTGTTTCACTGGATGGGCCATTTATTAAGAAGTGTAAAATGGACAGTATTGACATGGCGGATGGATGTATTAAAGTCTGGCTGGATGTGGATGATGCCTATTATTATGAAATGCTTAGTGAAATGGTAGGTGAAAATATTGATAATGAATATCACCTGTTATCTGTTTTAAAAGAAATGTCAAAAATGAAAAAAGAGTATGTAAAAGTTTTACATGCAATTGATTCAGTTAGACAAAAAGGGTATGGAGTAGTAACGCCGGAGAGAAGTGAAATTAGATTGGAAAAGCCGGAAGTAATTAAGCATGGAAATAAGTTTGGAGTAAAAATTAAGGCGGAGAGTCCCAGCATCCATATGATCCGGGCAAATATTGAAACGGAAATTTCACCAATTGTCGGTTCGGAAGAACAGGCTCAGGATCTGATTCGCTTTATTTCCGATTCCAGTCAAAGTGAGGCAGGGATCTGGGAAACAAATATTTTCGGCAAGTCAGTAGAACAGCTTGTAAATGACGGTATCACAGGCAAGCTGACCATGATTGGGGATGAAAGCCAGTTAAAGCTGCAGGAGACTATGCAGAAAATTGTCAATGATTCAAATGGTGGAATGGTGTGTATTATTATTTAGCGTCTGCAAACATAATTTTCTTATTAATAAAGGTGCTCATGATGTTTCTACGTCATGAGCATTTTGCATAAATTATTGATTAAGGGAGGCTTCTGTGATAGTATATTTTATAGACTTTTTTGAAATTGCAGGAGGGGTTATATGAATCAGGTATATGAAAAGATCGTAAAATGTTATGACAGCATAAAGGACAGGCTGCCTTTTGTGCCTAAGGTTGCCCTTGTTCTAGGTTCAGGACTGGGTAATTATGCGGGCACAATGGATGTTAAGGGAGAAATTTCATACAGTGAAATTGAAGATTTTCCGGTTTCTACGGTTCCCGGCCATGAGGGAAAATTTATTTTTGGTTATGTAAAAAGCGTGCCTGTAGTCTGTATGAAGGGACGTGTGCATTATTATGAAGGATATCCGATTACGGATGTGGTTCTGCCCGCCCGGCTTATGAAGCTGATGGGGGCTGAAATTTTATTTTTGACCAATGCATCAGGAGGCATTAATCCTGCCTTTTCAGCAGGCAGTTTTATGTTAATTAAAGATCATATTTCAATATTTGCACCTAATCCTTTAGTTGGCGCAAATATTGATGAATTGGGATGTAGATTTCCTGATATGAGTAAGGTTTATGATCCGGCACTTTCCCAAATCATAAAAGAGAAAGCAGCAGAATGTGAGATTCCATTAAATGAGGGGATTTATGTACAGCTTACAGGACCTTCATTTGAATCACCGGCTGAAATTAAAATGCTTCGTTCTTTAGGAGCAGATGCTGTGGGAATGAGTACCGTAGTGGAGGCGATTGCTGCCAATCACATGGGAATGCGGATATGCGGTATATCCTGTGTGGCAAATCTTGCCGCAGGGATGACAAATCAGCCTCTTACCCATGAAGAGGTACAGGAGGCTTCTAACAAGGCAGCGCCTTTGTTCCGCCAATTGATTACAGAGTCAATCGCTGCTTTTGTGTAACATATGTTAAAAAAGGAATGGGGAATCAAATGGAATCGGAACTGAAAAGCGTGGATTTTTTACAGGATATTCCTGTGAAGGAACTGATATGCTCAGCACTGGAAGCAAGAAAAAAAGCTTATGCGCCTTACTCAGGCTATATGGTAGGTGCGGCAGTTCTTACAAATGAGCTGAGGATATATACAGGATGTAATATAGAAAATGCATCTTATACGCCTACCATATGTGCAGAAAGAACAGCAATTGCAAAAGCAGTTAGTGAAGGATGGCGCAAACTAAAGGCCATAGCTGTTGTGGGCAGTGAACAAGGAGATATGGTCAGCCAATATGCATTTCCGTGCGGTGTATGTAGACAAGTGATACGGGAATTTGCTGGTGAACAGTTTATTGTTATTGTTGCAAAAAGTGAAAGTGATTATAAAATTTACCGATTATGTGAATTATTGCCAGAGAGTTTTGGACCGGAAAATTTAAAATCAGAAAGGAAACTATGAATATTCGTTTATACAATGCCAGAATCCTTTCCATGAAGGAAGGGCAGGATATCTTTGCAGGGGAAATCTGGGTAAAAAATGACCGCATTCTGTACATAGGGGATGGAAGTGATACAGATCAGATTTATCAGAAATCCCCTAATACATGTATTGTTTGGGACAGGGAGATCGACTGCAAAGGAAATCTTCTGATGCCGGGATTTAAAAATGCCCATACCCATTCAGGAATGACGCTTATGCGCTCTTATGCAGATGATCAGCCTTTGGCTGATTGGCTGAATCAAATGATTTTTCCTGTAGAGGCAAAAATGAACGGGGAAGATATTTACCATCTTTCAAAACTTGCAATACTTGAATATTTAACCAGCGGTATTACAGCAGTTTTTGATATGTACCTGACTCCTGAATCAATTGCAGATGCCTTTGATGATATGGGGATGCGCTGTGTTCAAGTGGGCGGTGTAAATGATTTCAGCCAGTCACCTGAACTGGTGGAAGAAATGTATCTTAAACTAAATAAAAAATATCCCCTTCAATCATATGTACTGGGATTCCATGCGGAATATACCTGTCAAAAAGGGCTTCTTGAACAGATCGCAGCATTTTCTCATAAGTATAAAGCGCCTGTCTTTACTCATCTTGCGGAAACGGAAAGTGAAGTGGCAGGATGCGTGGAACGTTATGGAATGACGCCTGTTGCGTTCCTTGATTCCATAGGGATGTTTGATTATGGCGGCGGCGGTTATCATTGTGTTCATGTGACGGAAGAAGATATTGAAATAATGAAAAAGCGGGGAATGTTTGCGGTGACAAATCCCAGCTCAAATCTAAAACTTGCCAGTGGTGTAGCACCTGTAAGCAACTTCCTTGAAAATGGAGTTAAAGTGGCAATTGGAACAGACGGACCTGCAAGTAACAATTGTCTTGATATGTTCAGGGAAATGTTTCTTGTGACAGGACTTGCAAAAGTAAAACAAAAGGATGCTCAGGCAGTGGATGCTTTTGAGGTTCTTAAAATGGCGACGGTAAATGGAGCCCTGGCCATGGGGCTTAAAGAGGCAGATATTCTGGCACAGGGAAAGCTTGCAGATTTGATTATGATTGATTTAAATCAGCCTAATATGCAGCCAATTCACAATATTCCTAAAAATATTGTTTACAGTGGAAGTAAGCAGAATGTAATAATGACTATGGTGAATGGAAAAATTCTTTATGAAAATGGCACATTTTATGTTTCAGACAGTCCGGAAAATATTTATCGGAAAGCTGAGCAGATCAAACAGCGCATTATTAAATAAATTTACAAATAGAGTATACTTTAATAGGAGGAAATGGGTTTGAAAAAGAACGTAAAAGTGTCAATGATTCATTCAATTAAGTTAAAAATAGTATTGGTTGTTGTAATGGCTGTTTTGGCAACTACATCTTTATGCCTTGGCATGATCATTCCAATGGTTGAGGAAAGTCTGTCGGAGGTTACGAAACATTATATGATTGATATGACAGATCTGGCAGGAGTTAATCTGGACCGGGAGATTGAGGCGTTGGGCGGGGAAACAGTACTGACGCCTGAAGGATTGGGAAATGCAGTCGGAAGTATTGACATTAACGGTATGAATTCCAGTTATGCTTACGTTGTAGGAGCAGATGGAACGATGCTGTATCATCCTACTGTGGATAAGATTGGACAGCCTGTTGAAAATGATGCCGTAAAACAGGTTCTGGGGGAAGTTGTAAAAGGAAACCGGCTGGCAACAGATGTAATTGCATATGAATTTAAAGGAGTGACCAAATATGCTTCCTATTACATTGGGGAAGATATGGAATATGTGATAGTTGTTACAGCCGATGAAAGTGAAGTATTTGCAGGTATTACGGAGATTGTATCAAAAAGTCTTTATGGATCATTTTTTATTTTGATTCTGTGTTCTGCAATTGGTTTTCTTGTTGCAATGAGAATTGTGAAACCTATTGAAAGAATTACTGCCATTATTTCACAGCTTGCGGATTTAAATTTTGTAGAAAGCAAATGGCAGGCATATATCAATAAGCGGAAAGATGAAACCGGTATTATGGGACGGGCAATTGAAAGTCTTAGAAATGCACTCACAGGTGTAACAAAAAATATTGCCGATCACAGTGAAAATTTATATAACGCATCAAATACTATGACCAGTAGCGCACAGGAGGCTTCCTTGTCAGTAGAACAGGTGGAAAAGGCAATTTCTGAAATTGCACAGGGAGCCACTTCACAGGCGCAGGATACTCAGACAGCAACAGAAAATATTATTTTAATGGGGAATATGATTGAGGAAACTTCCACAGAAGTGGATGACTTAAGAGAAAATGCCCGTATTATGCGTAATGCAGGGGACAAAGCAATTGATATTTTAAATGAGCTGAATCAGATTAATCAGCAGACAAAGGAGGCAGTATTCGTTATTTCGGAACAGACAAATACTACCAATGAATCTGCACTTAAGATTAAAGAAGCCACAGATATGATCGCAGACATTGCGGAAGAGACAAATCTTTTATCATTAAATGCCTCTATTGAAGCGGCCAGAGCTGGTGAACAGGGAAGAGGATTTGCAGTGGTTGCAGCACAGATTCAAAAGCTTGCCGAACAGTCAAATGAATCGGCCAGACAAATTGATGGTATTATTAATTCATTGATTGCTGATTCTGAAAAAGCAGTAGATACTATGGAAGAAGTGAAGGTAGTAATTGAAAAACAAAATGAAAATGTAATAAATACCGAAAATGCATTTAAGGATGTAAAAGACGGTATAGATAAATCAATGAAAAATATACAGGAAATTACAGATAAAACAAAACAATTGGATGATGCCAGAATTAAGGTGGTGGATGTGGTGCAGAATTTAACTGCGATTGCACAGGAAAATGCAGCAAGCACTGAAGAAACATCTGCCTCTGCATCAGAGGTCGGTACAATTGTTGAGGACATAGCAAATAATGCAAGGAAGTTAAACACAATTGCTGGTGAAATGGAAGAAAGCATTAAAATGTTTGTTATGGAGTAATCTGGTATGGAATATATTATTTTTGCGATTGCTATGGCCGGTCTGGTTTTTATGTTTATATTAAAAGAGGCTTTTGGATATAAGAAATCGGAAAAAAATTTCATAGAAAAATTATATAAGGAATACGGTGTACTCCCGCCAAAAGAATATAAGCCGGGGCAGCTTGAAATTATTTCCCATTATTTTGAAAAGCATAAGGATGGCTTTTGGATTGATGAAATTACATGGAATGATTTGAACCTAGATGAAGTTTTTAAAAGACTGAATTACACGTATTCCGCTGCTGGTGAAGAGTATTTGTATTATGTATTGCGTAAACCATGCATGGAAGAGACAGAGCTTTTAAAAAGGGAAAAGATAATTGACTTTTTTTATTCCCATCCGGATGAGAGAGTAGCCTTTCAGTTAATTTACAGTAAACTGGGAAGGACGGGAAAATATTCTATTTATGACTATCTGGATTATTTGGATGGGTTGGGAAGCAGAAGTAATTTACAGCATTATTTAGCCTTAATTTTGCTGATTATCAGTATTGGAATAATGTTTGTCAATATTCCATTTGGACTGGTGGCTTTTGGAATTATTATGGTTTATAATAATGTGTCTTATTTCAAAGTGAAAAATGAAATAGATCCTTATATTACCAGCTTTGCCTATATTTTTCGGCTTCTTAAAACAGTCAGAAAACTGCAGGAACACAAAAATGAAGTATTAAAAGAAGAGTTTGAGATTTTAAAAAAATGCAGCAGCTCCATGAATGGATTTAAAACAGGATCATTTCTGCTGATGTCAAATGGGCGTATGTCAGGTTCAGGAAATCCGATTGATATTCTGCTTGATTTTATCCGGATGGGTTTTCATTTGGATTTGATGAAATTTAATCAAATGCTCTCAGAAGTAAGAAAACACATATCAGATATTGACCAGATGATTACGACAGTAGGAAAAATAGAAGCAATGATTTCTGTTGGGGGCTACAGAGCCTCCATTGAGAAGTATTGTGTTCCGGTGTTTTCAAAAGGAATGGAAGTTAAAATAGAAGACATGTATCATCCGTTGCTTGATAATCCTGTTAAAAATAATATACATGCTCAAAGAAGTGTTTTAATTACAGGTTCAAATGCTTCCGGTAAATCAACTTTTTTAAAAACTGTGGCGTTAAATAGTATTTTTGCCCAGACAATTCACACTTGTCTGGCGGATCAATACAGTGGTTCCATGTTTCGGGTAATTTCTTCCATGAGCCTTAGAGATGATGTGCAGGGTGGAGAAAGCTATTATATGGTGGAAATCAGGGCATTAAAGCGCATTATGGATCTTGTAAAAGAAGAGGGACAGCCTGTTTTATGCTTTGTGGATGAGGTTTTAAGAGGTACAAATACGGTGGAGCGTATTGCGGCATCAACTCAGATTTTGAATAAAATGTCGGCTCAAAACTGCCTTTGCTTTGCAGCAACCCATGATATTGAGCTTACTTATCTTTTGGAACAAATATATGAAAACTATCATTTTTCAGAAGAATTTGAAGGTAATGACATTTATTTTACTTACAAAATTATTCATGGACGCGCCCAGACACGAAATGCGATTAAACTTCTTGGGATTATGGGATTTTCAATGGAAATTATTGATGTAGCGGAAGCTATGGCAGGTAATTTTTTGGAAACAGGTATATGGCAGATGCTTGACTGAAAAATGTCACAATGATATGATTAAAGGTAAGTTCAGCCTAAAAAGTTTATAAAGAAAGGTACAGTAGATCAATGGAAAAATTTGTTTTGTTATTTAATTCTTTTTTATCTTATGCCTTATTACTGGCAGTGATTGTTGTGCTTTGTGGAATTGCGGTATTTATAGGAATCAAATTGCGTAAACGCAAAAACAGCCAGCTTGAATTGGAAGGGGTAAAGGAAGCCTCTGAAAGTTAAATATCCGGTGTTTGTGGAAGGATGCCCCGCAAAGCGTGGCATCCGTTATTTTGTGGTATAAAAACAAGGAGATGAAAATGGCTAAATCTGCCAATCAGAAGCTGAAGCTTCTTTACATATTGAAGATTCTTATGGAAAAAACAGATGAAACCCACTGCATGCCGGCTCAGGAAATTATAGCGCAGCTTGCTTCTTATGGAATTTCAGCGGAGAGAAAAAGCATTTATGATGATATAGAATGTTTGATCAGCTTTGGCTATGATATTGTAAATGTAAAATCACGAAAAGGAGGAGGCTACTATTTAGCAGACAGGGAATTTGAACTGCCGGAATTAAAGCTTTTAGTGGATGCCGTACAGGCATCCCGGTTTATTACCCAGAAAAAATCAAGGGAATTAATTGCTAAAATTGAAAAACTGGCAGGGCCTTATGAGGGAAAACAACTGCAGAGGCAGGTATTTGTTGCCGGAAGAGTAAAAACGGAAAATGAAAGTATTTATTACAACGTTGACCGTATTCACAGAGCAATACAGAACAATTTTCCGGTTACATTTACCTATTCTACGTGGAACATAAAAAAGGAATTACAACCAAAACGGGAAGGAAAGAAATATCAGGCCAGTCCATGGGCCCTTACCTGGCAGGATGAAAATTATTATTTAATTGCTTATGATGATGAAGAGGAAAAAATCAAGCATTACAGAGTAGACAAAATGAGCAGGATCACGGAACTTTCTGATGAAAAGAGAAAGGGTGTGGAAGCTTTTCAAAAATTTGATATAGCACAATATACAAATATGACTTTTGGCATGTTTGGCGGAGAAATGGAGACAGTTACATTAAAACTTCCAGAAAGTATGATTGGAATTATTTTAGACCGCTTTGGAAGGGAAACTGATGTAAGAAAACTTGAAAATGAAATGGTTAGTGTAAGAATCAAAGCGGCCTTAAGCGGACAATTTTATGGGTGGCTGACAGGGCTTGGCAGCCAAGTCAGTATTCTTGCGCCGGAATATGTACGTAAGGAATATGTTCAGTTTATAGAAAAAATTGCATCAAATTATAGAGATGAAGATAAGTAGTTAGAAACATTTTGGGGAAAGGAAGTGGCAGTAATATGAATTTACAGGTTTCAAACAAGATGAAGGATTTTGAAGAAGGAATTTTCCAGTTATTAAATGAGAAAAAGGAAGCTGTGGAAAAAAGCGGTAAAAAGGTATACAACTTATCCGTAGGAACACCTGATTTTCCTACGGAACCGCATATTATGGAGGCTGTGGTTAAAGCTGCTCAAAAACCGGAAAATTACAAATACGCATTAAAAATGCTTCCTGAGCTTACTTTGGCAGTGATAGAGCGCTTTAAGCAGCGCTATCATGTAGAATTAAAAGAAAGTGAAATTACCGATGTGTATGGTTCCCAGGAGGGCATTGCACACATTGGATTGTCCCTTTGCAATCCTGATGATATTGTGCTTGTGCCAGATCCAGGCTACCCGGTTTTTTCAATAGGTCCATCATTGGCGATGGCTGATGTGAGAACCTATGAACTGAAAGAGGAAAATAATTATCTGCCTGATTTAAAAGGCATGGATGAGGAAGTTTTGAAAAAAACAAAGTTTATGATTGTTTCTTATCCGCTTAACCCTATCTGTAAAATTGCTCCTGATCATTTTTACGAGGAACTGATACTCTGGGGCAAAGCGCATAATATTATTATCATACATGATAATGCCTATTCTGATATTATTTATGACGGAAATGTTGGAAAATCGATTTTACAGTTTTCAGGTGCAAAGGATATTTGTGTGGAATTTTATTCTTTATCAAAAAGCTATAACTACACTGGTGCAAGGGCCGGATTTTTAGTTGGAAATGAATATCTGGTGCAGAATTTTAAAAAACTTCGATCCCAGATTGACTATGGAACATTTCTGCCAGTACAATATGGCGCTATTGCGGCCCTTAAGGGATCTGATGCGGGGATAAAAGAAAGGTGTGCGGAATACCAGCGAAGAAGAGATGCTCTTTGTGGCGGTCTGCGGAAAATTGGTTGGAACGTGCCTGACAGTCAGGGAACTATGTTTGCCTGGGGAAAAATTCCTGAAGGGTATACAGATGATGTGGCTTTTGTTATGGAGCTTTTGGAAAAGTCGGGCGTACTTTGTACACCAGGAAGCAGTTTTGGAAAATTAGGAAAAGGGCATGTGCGATTTGCGCTTACTATACCTGTAGAAGAGATGAAACAGGCAGTGTTGGCAGTTGCTTCTTCTGGAATGATAAAATAACATTATCGATAGGTTCAACAATAGCAGATTATATAAAATCTATAATAGAAGGCTGGTTTAAATGAAATATAATACTCCATATTTAAGAATTACCGCTGATTCTTCAATGGTTCGATTCAGTTGTCCGGGTTTAAATAAAAATGAAATTGACTTTGCTGCCTTGTTTGATGATTTTCTATTGACTTTATCGAAAGAAAAAAATATTTTTGTGCATACGTATCGTTTGTCTGACATAAGGGATTTGATAGATGAAAGTGCAATCATGTCACGGGCAAATGTTTTACTTGATTCACATAATTCTTTTTTTCAAATTTCTGAGTTAAAAACAAAAACCGTTAATTTTGGAGACGATGTTATTTGTTAAGCACAGTTTATGTTTTTTGATAAAAAAGTGAATTGGATTGACTTTTTGGCAAGTTATCAAAAAATAAATTCAATTCGATTGATTAAAAGTGGACTTTTGTCTGCCTGTTTTTATGTTAATGATCATGGGGCAGATTTTTCCTTTGAAGCAGATATTAGTATGCTGGGAAAAGTTCAAACTCTTGCTACACAACTATCAGAATTGGGGTTAAAATAATTATTTTTATATTAAAGTTGACATATGTTAAACGCTTCATTATACTAGATATTGTACTGTATTTAAGCAAAATCCATTTATAATCACAAGATTTAGTGTCTGGCATGTATGGATGGGAAGATTGGAGGATATAAAATGAGTAATGTGCAGGAAGAGACTGCAAAGTATGGCGAAGTGTTTAAGCCGGTTAATAATGTCAAGGTAATTAAAAAGGACGGGAGTCTGGAAGCCTTTGACGTGCAGAAGGTAATTGATGCCGTAGGAAAAAGTGCATACAGGGCCTTGACAAAATTTACAGAAGAAGAGAAAGAGCACATTTGCAAATATGTGGTGGAAAAAGTAAATGAGCTGGAAGAAGACCGGATTCCAATTCCAATCATGCATAATATAGTAGAGAGCGCCCTTGAGGATGTGAAACCCATTGTTGCTAAAAGCTATCGTGATTACCGTAATTATAAACAGGATTTTGTACGTATGATGGATGATGTATATAAAAAGAGTCAGTCCATCATGTATGTTGGTGATAAAGAAAATGCAAATACGGACAGTGCCCTTGTTTCTACCAAAAGAAGCCTTATTTTTAACCAGTTTAATAAAGAATTATATCAGAAATTTTTTATGACTACGGAAGAAATTCAGGCATGCAGGGACGGATATATTTATGTTCATGACATGTCTGCAAGAAGAGACACTATGAACTGTTGTCTGTTTGATGTGGCAAATGTTCTTACAGATGGATTTGAAATGGGGAATATTTGGTACAATGAGCCAAAAACTCTTGATGTTGCATTTGATGTGATTGGAGATATTGTTTTAAGTGCGGCAAGCCAGCAGTATGGAGGCTTTACGGTTCCGGAAGTTGATAAAATACTAGAGCCTTATGCGGAAAAAACTTATCAGAAAAGTTATAAAAAATATTTAAAACTTGGAATTAATGAAGAAACAGCAAGGGAAGAAGCCTATGCAGATGTAAAACGTGAGTTTGAGCAGGGCTTTCAGGGGTGGGAGTATAAATTTAACACGGTGGCATCCAGTCGTGGCGACTATCCGTTTATTACGGTAACGGCAGGAATAGGAACAGGAAAATTTGCCCGACTTGCAACAATTTCTCTTTTAAACGTAAGAAGAAAAGGACAGGGAAAGACTGAATGCAAAAAGCCGGTTCTCTTTCCCAAAATTGTATTTTTATATGATGAAAATCTTCACGGACCGGGAAAAGAATTGGAGGATGTTTTTGAGGCAGGCGTAAAATGCTCTGCAAAGACCATGTATCCGGACTGGCTTTCTTTAACCGGAAAAGGATATATTGCAAGTATGTACAAACAGTACGGAAGGGTAATTTCGCCTATGGGTTGTCGTGCATTTCTTTCTCCCTGGTATGAGAGAGGCGGAATGCATCCGGCTGACGATGATGACAAGCCTGTTTTTGTGGGACGCTTTAATATTGGAGCAGTATCTCTTCATCTGCCTATGATCCTTGCAAAATCAAGACAGGAAAGTCGCGATTTTTATGAAGTTTTGGATTATTATTTAAATTTAATCCGTCAGCTTCATATCAGAACTTATGCCTATCTGGGAGAAATGCGGGCATCTACCAATCCCCTTGCATACTGTGAGGGAGGATTTTTGCATGGAAATTTAAAGCTTACAGATAAGATCAAGCCCATACTTAAGTCAGCTACTGCAAGCTTCGGCATTACAGCCTTTAATGAGCTGCAGGAATTGTATAATGGAAAATCTTTGGTAGAAGACGGACAGTTTTCACTTGAGGTATTAGAACATATTAATCAGAAAATCAATGAATTTAAAGAGGAAGATGGAAATCTTTATGCTATTTATGGTACACCTGCAGAAAGCCTTTGCGGACTTCAGGTAAAACAATTCCGGGCAAAATACGGGATTATTGAAGGGGTGTCTGACAGAGAATATGTTTCGAATAGTTTTCATTGTCATGTGTCAGAAGATATTTCTCCAATTCAAAAACAGGATCTGGAATACCGTTTTTGGGAGCTTTCAAATGGAGGTAAGATCCAATATGTAAAATATCCCATTGATTATAATATTGATGCGATCAAAACATTGATCCGCAGGGCAATGGATATGGGATTTTACGAAGGAGTCAACTTATCCCTTTCTTATTGTGATGATTGCGGACATCAGGAGCTTGAAATGGATGTATGTCCTGTATGTGGAAGTAAAAATCTGACAAAGATCGAGCGCATGAATGGCTATCTTTCTTATTCCAGAGTACATGGAGATACAAGGCTGAATGAAGCAAAAATGGCAGAAATTGCAGAAAGGAAGAGCATGTAGCAGATGAGATACCATAATATTACAAAAGATGACATGTTAAACGGCGACGGGCTTCGAGTGGTGCTTTGGGTATCAGGATGTTCCCACTGCTGTAAGGAATGTCATAATCCTGTTACATGGGATCCGGCAGGAGGCCTTCTTTTTGAAGATACTGCTAAAAAAGAAATATTTGATCAGCTTGATAAAAGCTATATTTCAGGCATAACTTTTTCAGGGGGAGATCCGCTTCATGCTGCCAACCATCTGGATGTGAGAAATTTTATGGCAGAGATCAAGAAAAATTATCCGGATAAAACCATTTGGCTGTATACAGGTGACACTTGGGAAAATATATTGCATTATTCAATTATGCAGTATGTGGATGTGCTGGTGGATGGCGAATTTCAGATTGATAAAAAAGACAATAAGCTTTTGTGGAAGGGAAGCAGAAATCAGCGGGTAATTGATGTGCAAAAGACGCTGAAGCAGACAGTTCCCGCCATACCTGTTTTACATTGTGGAGACTATGCATAGAAAGGTATGTTTGATAAATTATGGAAACGATAAAAATTAAGTATTTTACAGACAAAATAGATAAACTGACCTATATAGATGGAAAGTCTGACTGGATTGATCTTCGTTCTGCTGAGGATGTAGATTTAAAACAGGGGGAGTTCAGGCTGATTGCTCTGGGAGTGGCAATGGAGCTTCCGGATGGTTATGAGGCGCATATTGTGCCAAGAAGTTCTACTTTTAAAAATTTTGGTATTATTCAGACAAATCATCAGGGAGTGGTGGACTGTTCTTACTGTGGAGATAATGACCAGTGGTTTATGCCGGTTTATGCAATGCGGGATACTCATATATCCTGTAATGACAGGATATGCCAGTTCAGGATTGTTGAAAATCAGCCTAAAATCGTTTTTCAGGAAGTAACAGCCTTGCAGGGAACAGATAGAGGAGGCTTTGGCAGCACTGGAAAGCAATAGTGATAAAATATTTTAAATCCGTATAAAAAAACTCCTTTTGCCACATAATGCTAAAAGAAAGCATTGGTGCGTGGAAGGAGTTTTTT
Organism: Lachnospiraceae bacterium 10-1; assembly: GCA_000403495.2. Classification (GTDB taxonomy): domain Bacteria; phylum Bacillota; class Clostridia; order Lachnospirales; family Lachnospiraceae; genus Suilimivivens. The sequence continues at coordinate 91,166 of KE159817.1, forward strand.
ATGAATACAAATAAAATGAGTGCTTCACTGGCTGAAAATATGAAATATTTAAACGATTATCTTTCTGTGGATGAAAGTTTTGATATTGTTTACAGAGTTATAAAGATTGGCGGAAAAAATGCCTGCATGTATTTTATTGATGGATTTTGTAAAGATGAACTGATGCAAAAAATGCTGCAGTACTTTATGGATATCAAAGAAGAGGAAATGCCCGCTGATGCCCATGAAATGTCAAAAACTAATCTTCCTTATGTAGAAGTGGATCTTAAAGATGACTGGGAACAGATCACATATTTTATTATGTCTGGTGTTTTTGCACTTTTTATTGATGGCTATGATAAGTGCCTGCTGATTGATTCCAGAACTTATCCGGCAAGAAGTGTGGGAGAGCCGGAAAAAGATAAGGTACTCCGCGGTTCCAAAGATGGATTTGTGGAAACTATTGTATTTAATACAGCATTGATCCGACGCAGAATTAGAAGCCCGCAGCTGCACATGGAAATGCTTCATGCAGGAAACAGCTCCCAGACTGATATTGTGCTTTGTTATATGAATGACAGGGTAGATCATACCTTTTTAGAGAAAATAAAAGAACGTATCAACCAGATTCAGGTGGACGCCCTTACCATGAATCAGGAAAGTCTGGCAGAATGTTTATATAAAAAGAAATGGTATAATCCTTTTCCTAAATTTAAATTTACAGAAAGGCCGGATACAGCGTCTGCACAGATCCTGGAAGGAGATATTGTTATTTTAGTGGATAATTCTCCTTCGGCAATGATTACTCCGACTTCTATTTTTGATATTGTAGAAGAGGCGGATGATTATTATTTTCCACCCATTACAGGAACCTACCTTCGGTTGTCGAGATTTTTAATTGCAATATTGACTTATTTTATGACGCCTACATTTTTGCTCCTTATGCAAAGGACAGAGTGGATTCCGTCAGGTTTTGAATTTATCATGGTCAAGGAAGCAACAAATATTCCATTGATCTGGCAGTTTCTGCTTTTGGAGCTTGCCATTGACGGACTCAGACTTGCGGCAGTAAATACTCCTAATATGCTGAGCACCCCGTTAAGTGTGATGGCAGCGCTGGTACTGGGAGAGTTTTCCGTAAATAGTGGATGGTTCAATGCAGAGGTCATGTTGTACATGGCGTTCGTAGCAATTGCCAATTATACACAGGCCAGCTACGAACTTAGCTACGCAATTAAATTTATGCGTATTATTAATTTGATTTTAACTGCAATTTTCGGACTGTGGGGGTACATTGCAGCAGTTGCCTTATTAATCATTGCTATTGCAACAAATCGGACAGTGTCGGGAAAGAGCTATATATATCCGTTGGTTCCTTTCAATTTGAAACAGCTTTCCAAAAGATTGTTCCGGTACAGACTGCCGGGATCAAGAGAATAAAAATAGCAGGCAGTTTTGCAGCAGCCTTTCATACAAACAGACAGCCGATTTTAGTTTTTGGCTGTCTGTCTGGGATACGCTTACTGAAAGCATAATTTATTAACTTTTAAGCTGCTATTCTTCTAAAATCTGTAAGATTTTTTCCAAATCAGCAATCAACTCCCTGGAGTATACTTCTGCACTATAGTAAATTTGTTCTGCTTTTGCATAGTCCCCACAATTTAATGCAGAGATGACTTCACCGCCAAATTTATGGAAGCGTTTATGTTTATTTCCCAAAGTGTCCCAAATAGAGCGGACAGCAGGTTCTTTAGGGGTTAATGAATAGTAAAAATGTCCAAATCCACATTTTGAAGAATCCAATTGTAATGGGATGATGCTTCGATCATCCACCATTTTTCTTAAATTTTTAAGCCAGGACTGATGAGCGGTAACTGCATTTTTTACCTGCTTGGAAAATTCTGAATCTTCTAAATGGAAAAAAGCATCCTCAGACATAGAGCCCATTTGTTTTACAGAATTATCCAAAGTCTTTTCTATATCAATGACAGGTTCTGTAGCCTTTTTCAACTCCTGGCTTACACTTAGCATAAAATCTGTACTATCTTTTAACTGGCGTTCCATTTCATTCATAGAATGGCTAAGTTCTTTGCTTACGTCAGCAATAGAGCTTATGGATTCATTGACCTTAGAAACATGCATTTGATTTTCACTATTCAGCGCCCATACATTACCAATTTTTTCGGTCATAGTTCCAAGGGCGCTTATGGTTCCGGTAGCGCTTTCAACACTTTGCTGGGAAGCATTTTTTATTTCCTCAACAAATTCACGCATATTTCCGGTTAATTGCTGTGTTTCTTCTGCCAGTTTACGGATTTCCGTTGCTACCACAGCAAAACCCCGTCCTGCTTCTCCGGCCCTTGAAGCCTCTATGGAAGCATTCAAAGCCAAAAGATTCGTCTGCATGGATATGGTATCAATACCTGTAATGACTTGATTCATATAGTTAATCACTTCAAGCAGATTATCCATATCTTCCTGCATCTTGTGAGAACTTTCAATTGTCTGTGTGGAAAGTTCTTTGATAGAAGTAAGTTCACTTTGACAAGCGTCTATTTTATTGTAAACTTCCTCTGTTTCAGAGGAGACTTTAACGATAGTATCCGTTAATTCTTCATGCTGATTATTTGCATTTCCTGACAAACATGAATCGCTTTGGGAAGAACCGAAAATGGTTTCTGCAGCTCTTGCAACATTATGAGAGATATCAACGATTTTCTGCGTTTCATACTGCATTGTCAGATCTAAAGAACTGATCTGCATGACTGCTTTAAGATTCATTTCAAAAATTTCCGCAAACTGCTTTCTTGCGTTAGACAATCTTTGATAGATGTTGCTTAATTCCGGCTCCTTAGAATAATCAGCCGCTTTCAACTGCGACACTGCTTTCATAAGTACCGCTTTTTTCTTGATTCCAGCCATTTAGCACCTCTTTTCATTTGATCTATATTTTATTATATATAAGTTAATAATAAGAAAAATCTAGTACATTTGCAACTATTTTAAAATAATATTTTTAATTTATAGTTATTTTCATGATTAGTGTTGCTATTTTCCGGTATTTTTTGTAAGCTAATAGTAATTAACTATATTTCAGGAATCTTTTCACTTATGATTAATGGATATTTTGATCATTTAGTTGGTGAAAGGCGTCCATGCAGCGCTAAAGGAGTGGTCAAAATGAAAAAAGCAATTAATCAGTCGTTGTTAATTTATCTTTTTAATGGAGTTTCTATTATTGCACTTGTGTTTATGGTTTTATCTTTGATTTCTTATGGCAAGGTGAGCAATCAATTGAACAGGGCCAGTGAAGAAAGGTTTTTACTGACTTATAATGCCAATCGTTTTATGAATGGTTCTGCGTATCTGACCAATGAGGTTCGGGCATTTGCCGCAACTGGAAATCAGGAGCATTATGATAATTATTGGAATGAAATCAATAATTTGAAAAACAGGGATTTAGGTGTTGCTGCCATGCAGGAAATTGGAATTACATCAGAAGAGCAGAAGCTGATTGATGATATGTCTGCGCTTTCCAATAAATTAGTTCCTCTTGAAGAGGAGGCAATGAATAATGTTCAGGCAGGGAAGATGCAGGAGGCGCTTAATTATGTTTATGGAGAAGATTACAATACATCTATTACACAGATCAATTCACTAAAAGATCAATTTCTTGATGATCTGGACAAAAGAACTTCATCTCAGGTGAATGAACTGGCAGCATCAGCAGAGTCAATTAAGGTTTCTATGTTTTTGGCATTGATTTTGGTAGCAGTTCTTCAGATTACGGTAATGCTGGTCACAAGAATTAAAATTTTGAGTCCTGTTATTCGTGTCAGTGGCCAAATGCAGGAAATTTCTAAAGGAAACCTTTCAGCAGAGTTTCCCCTGCATTCTAATACTTCTGAAATTGGAATGCTGGTGGAATCTATCCATGAAACAAAACGTGAACTGAAAAAATATATTTATGATATTGATTCCAAATTAGCACAAATGGCACAGGGAAACATGGATCTTACTATTGACATAGATTATAGGGGAGAATTCCTGCCCATTCAAAATGCAATGAGTCAGATTTTAGACTCTTTAAATGATGCACTTTCACAGATTAATATGACTGCGGATCAGGTTTTGATTGAGTCAAACAGAATGAATGACGAAGCCCAGACTCTTTCAAGCGGAGCAGTGGAGCAGGCGGCTGCCGTACAGCAGTTATCTGCCAGTGTCCAGGAAATATCAGGCCAAGTGGATAAAACTTCAAAAGACGCGGATAACGCAAGAGATTATTCAAATAATGCAATTATGCAGTTGGAAATAAGTAATCAGAAGATGGAAGATCTGACTCTTGCAATAGAAGATATATCTAAAGCCTCCAAGCAGATTGGAGGAATTATCAAAACCATTGAAGATATTTCTTTCCAGACCAATATTCTTGCATTAAATGCCTCTGTCGAAGCAGCTCACGCAGGTGAGGCGGGTAAGGGATTTGCAGTTGTGGCAGATGAGGTACAAAGTCTTGCCAATAAGAGTGCGGCGGCAGCACAGAATATTACTGAGCTAATTGAGAATTCAATAAAACTAGTTCAACAAGGAAATGATTTGTCAACAGATACCAGACAAGCTCTTGCGGAGGGAGTTGCCGGTGCACATAAAACAACAGAACTGGTAGAACAGATTGCTGATTCCGCATTGCAGCAGGTACAGTCACTTAGACAGTTAAAGCAGGGGATGGAGCAAATTGCGGATGTAGTTCAGACCAATGCAGCAACGGCTGAAACTTCAGCAGCGTCAGCTATGAAACTGAATGATCAGGCGCAGGAGCTCAAAGTTGCGGTACATAAATTTAATCTGCGAAGGAACTAGATCATTTTATTAAGAATGACTAATGACTGCGAAGCAGACTTTTAGCAAATATGATAGAGAATATGTTTTTAAGTAAATAGGGAGCTGCTGAGATGGAAACAATCAAAATGTTGATCAAACAGCTCCCTGTTTTGCAGAATTATTAAATGATTATGATTTACATCTGTCAAATTCCGGGTTAAAGGCGTAGAAGTTTTTAGAGTCTAATTTATCTTGGACGATTCGCAAGGCTTCACCAAATCGTAGTTATGTAAATGGTATGTAAAGAACCTTCAACAGGTTCTTTTTTTGTGCCTAAATTAATAAAGAAAATGATATTTATATGGCTTTAGCCAAGTAAATATATGTAACTATTAACTAATTCATTTAATTTTTATGGAGGAAAAATTTTATGAGTAAAATTATTGCGATTGCAAACCAAAAAGGTGGCGTTGGAAAAACAACTACAGCCATCAATTTAAGCGCAGGACTGGCACAGAAAGGAAACAAGGTATTGCTTGTAGACTTAGATCCCCAGGGAAATGCCACCCAGGGGCTTGGCTTTGATGCTGATTCACTGGAAATAACCATTTCTACCATGATAAGAAAAATGATCAGTAAAGACTATGTTTTTCCGAAGGATTATGGAATTTTAAAACATGATGAAGGAATTGATGTGATGCCGGCCAACATTGAGCTTTCCATGCTGGAAACAGAATTAATTTCAACCTTTTTTGGACGGGAAAAAATGTTAAATACCTATCTGACATTGATCAGAGACGAATACGATTACATTATTATTGACTGCATGCCATCATTAAATCTGATAGCAATTAATGCGCTTGCAGCAGCAAATTTTGTGATTATCCCGGTACATGCACAAATTTTTAGTATACGCGGACTGGAACAGCTTCTGCAGACAATCGGTTCCATCCGATCTAACAGCTTAAATCAGGAGCTGACAATAGCAGGAATTCTTTTTACCTGTGTAAATGATCAGACTACCTCTTTTAAGGGGGTACAAAAGATTATAAAAGATGCATATGGAAAAGATATTCGAATCTTTGACAATTATATTCCAAGAAGTGTGAGGATAGAGGAAGCCCCTTCATATGGGCAAAGCATTTATGAATATGATGGGCGCGGCAAGGTAGCATCAGCTTATAAAGGATTTACCGACGAATTTCTTTCAGCAGAGAAAAGGAGGTAATCAGTAATGGCAGTAAAAAATTTTGATGTTATGAATCTTGGGAAAGCAGGACTGCTTAATCCGGAGCAGGCCGGCTATAAAGATTCAATAGAAATTATAAAAGACGAGTCATTCAGGGTACAGAAGTCATTTGTGAAGATAGGCTGGTATTTAAAGCATATCCGGGATAATGAGCTTTTTAAAGAAGATGGATATGCAAGCATTTGGGAATGCGCTGCGGATCAATTAGGGTATTCTCAGGCAACAGCATCCAGATTTATTAACATCTGTGAAAAGTTTTCAAAAAACCATAATTCTCCAGAACTTGATGTAAAGTATGCAGGGTTTGATAAATCACAAATGATTGAAATGCTGCCAATGGAACCGGAACAGCTTGAAAAAGTTGTCCCGGAAATGACCGTAAAGCAGATCCGGGATATTAAAACAAATGATAAGCTACCAAAGACAGCAGAAAATGATGCTGATATTCCAGGGCAGACAAGCATTGAAAAAGATTTTCCTGAATATATGCCGGAAAAACAGGAGGAAGATTTAAAAAAAGAAAAAACAGAAGTTTATGCGACGTCGCATAAGGAAGAATGCTTCGCTTTAGCTGATGAAGAAAAAATAATTGATGGCGAATATCATGAAATTGAAGAACCGGCAGAAGAAGTTCATGTGACGGAAGAAAGATTATCTCCATACGGGCTGCCTAAAACGTCATATTCGGAAGAAAGCCTGATTACTACAGTTGGAGTTGGATGCGGACATAAGTATTATTGCTTTAGTTGTGCACAGGATTGCACAATCCGCCAGAAGGATCGGTACTGCCGTGAAGCCTCTTTGGGAAATCCGTTTTCCTGCACGACAATGCATGTATTGGAAAATGTCAGGGCAGAGCAGCCGGACGGGCAGTGTCAGTTTATAAATCTGGATATGGCAGAACATACATTAGGTAAGGATCCTGAACCATGCTGCAAGAATTGTGATAATGAGTCATGCGGATATCGGTGCCAGCGGAGTATTAACAAAGTGAATACAGAAGCCGCAGATTCTGACCTGATGCCAAAAGACGGTCTTGCAGTAACAAAATATATTCTGAAACAGGAGAATAAGATTCTGGATGATATGTTAAAATTTAATGATCTTCCGGAGATGACAGTCTTGAAACAGAAAACTATTGTAGCGGCTCTTGCTGCTATGGTATGTGATCTGGAAGCTGCCGAGTCTGCACCCGGACCGGAACCACAGCCGGAGCTTCCTATTCTGAAGAATAATGACCAGCGTAAGCAATGGCTTGAAGCTTATAAAACGTGGGGGCTCTGGTACCGGGATGAAAATATTGATGTAAATTATTACAAATATGATTTTAAGGACGGAAGCCGCCTTGTAGTAGCCGAATACCTGCAACGTCAAGATTATTATAAGAAAAATAAAGCTGAAGATGAGCACTTTTACCATTTGCTCCAGATAGGCAAAGAGGGATATAAATTTAAGTACAATGAGAAATACCGGAACAGTACAGACAGTGAAACGTATCTTGTAGATTTCCTTAAGAACCTGCAAAAAAGGAACCTGCCGGTGCCGGATGACAAGTTCTTTAATGATTAGATACTGGATATTCCCTGGCGAAGGATAGCTTTCCAATTACTTTTTTGATAAAGAAAACGAACAATGATAACCTTATTCTTTTCATTATCGATAATATAGAAAGCAAGATAATTTTTCACAGAAACAGACCGAATGCCCCATGACAGTAAAACTGGATCATCTATTAAGCAGAATTTTTCAGGAAATTCAGCAAGTTTGTTAATCTGTTTTTCAGCCTCATCCAGAAGATCATCAGTAGCTTTTGGATTTTTTAAAATAAACTCAATATGGTCTGCAGCATTAAGAAGATCTCGCTGTGCAGCACATGTAATATGGATTTCATAATTTATCATTTGCGGCGGCTCCTTATTTCAGACATTGCTTCTGCGAAGGATTTTGTGCTTCCATCAGCAATTTCGTCCAAACCTTCTTTCAGCATGCCATATAATTCAAAGCGGCTGGTAAGTGTTTCATAAGCTTCGATACTCATTACAGCAAGATCGCCTTTGCCATTTTTTGTTATGAATACTGGTTCTGAATAATTATGGCAAAAAGTAGAAATTTCATTGTAATTGTTCCTGAGTTCAGCACTTGATTTAATTGTCGGCATATATAACACCTCCTTTTTGATAACAAAATTATAAATAAATTTTGTTATATAGTCAATAGCGTTTGTGTTAGTGTTGGCAATAGTGATCGTAAATTATACAACAGAAGAAATAGGAGAAAATTAATTTGAAAAAAACATGTAAAGGATGCTATGCAGCAGAAACAGGAGGACATCCCATGAGTGGAGAACCTTATGGCTGCATATTAGGCCACAAAACAGACGGAAACGGTTTTCCCAGTGAAGCGTGCCCTAAACCTAAATCTTGGAAGCAGCTTAATAATCTACAGAAGAAAATATAAAATTATGAAATTGACAGCCAAACATAACAAATAAAATATAAAGGAGAAATGTTGAAATGAATGTAAAATCATGTGAATTAACGAACTGTAAATATTGTGTAAAAGGACAGTGTATGAGTAAAGAAGAGAATAATAAATGTATTTTTGCAGATTTTGTAAGAAAAAAAGATATTATGTGTGAAGTTCTGACTAAGCAGGGAGCTGACAGCATACTGGCAAGTGACCAGACATTTAAAGAATGGCTTGAAAGAGGCATTGACTGTGTCCGCAGGATTGATGCGCTGACAGAGAAAGAACTAAAATAAATCAGCTATATTGCAATCGCACAATATAGATACCTGCCAACCTCCAATATGGGCAGGGTGAAAGGGGCGGCTCTAAGCTGCCTCTTTCTTTGGGAAATTTTTAATAAGAAAGGCAGCAAAGAATAGAGAAAAATAATAAAAAAATAATGAGAGATAAAAAATATTGATATAGCGTAAAATTGGCAGAACAGTCTGAATTGGCTGTTTTTTATTGCCATTTTATGCGACGTCGCATAAAAATTTTGCTAAGGGGAGAGAGCAAATGAGAAAAAATATAGTTTATAAACATATATGTAAAGAAGATACTTATATGTTTAATTACACAAAACTGCCAAATGAATTATTTACAATAGAAATGTTTTTATCCTTATCTCTGCATGCAAAGGTATTATATTCTTTCATGCTGCAGCGGATTTCCATATCAAAGGATAACAACTGGATAGATGATTATGGAAATGTTTATATCTACTACAAATCAGAAGAGATTATGCAGAAATTTAACTGCTCCAATAAAACTGCATCTAAGATTATGTCAGAACTGGAAGAAATAGGACTGATTGAAAAGAAAAGGCAGGGACAGGGAAGGCCAGATATCATTTTTGTCAATAAATTTAGTGAAGTGATTGAAGGAGAAGAAAAAGAAGAACCAGAGCAGCTTGGTGAAAATAATCAATATGATCAAGAAGAAAGTACAGGGGGAATCAGCGACAAATCAGAAGTGAAAAATTTACATTTCAAGAAGTGTAAAAATTACACTTCTAAAGATGTAGAATCTACACTTCCAGAAGTGAAAAATTTACACACTAATAAGAAAGAGAATGATAAAAAAGAGATAATATTCTCCTCCTCAGTAATGCAAAATGCTGTAAGACTACTGGAAGAGGAGGAGGAAAAATATAAAGAGCGGATCAGGTACCATGAGGCAGAACAGGAATACTCTGCCCAAATCGCCAAGGCTGCCTATGATGAACTGGCAAAACGCGATCAGGAGTACAGGAATAAATTTACAGCATTGATGTTTGCCAAAGTATGTAAAACAATAGCGTCCAGCAAAGAGCCAATTGTGCATCTGTCCAGCTTTATTAACTGGTGCTATGACAATATAAGGGCACCTGCCAGCGGCACCAGTACAGAAAAAGAGACTTCTTACAAACAGTGGAATCAATTTATGCATCAAAATTATGATTTTGACGCATTAGAGAAGGAAATTTTAAGTAATTAGCAGGAGGTGGAAAATAAAATGTATTAGAGAGCTCTATTTTTAAGTTATTTATGCGACGTCGCATAAGGAAAGGAGGGGCACGTATTATGAGTGGATTGTTGGAAGAAATGATTATAGAGTTTAGAAAGGAAGCTGCAATTCGCATGCTGAAAAAAGGAACATATACTTATGAGGAAATAGCAGAAATTTTAGAGTTACCAATAAATGTTATAGAACAATTATCAGAGAAAGAGGAGCTATAAACCAGAAATAATTGATTTTTATTACAAAAAAGAAAAGGAGAAGAACTGTGGATAAAATAAGACCGCCATAATTGATTTTACTTTATTTGTATTTGTTAAAAATAAAAAGTAGAAAAGAGGATGATAAAATGTCAGAGTTAAAAACATTATCAAAAGAGGAATTATCAAAAATATTATCCAACCATGAAAAATGGGTTTTGTCATCAGGCAAGGAAGGTTCTCGTGGAATTTTAAATAATATTAACCTGCAGGGAGAAGATTTTTCAGGCAAATACTTAGATGGAATTATCTTTAATAATGTTAATTTGAGAAATGCAAATTTTAAAGATGCAAAATTAGGATATGCAGAAATCAATGAAGTTGATACAGATTCTGCTCAATTTATTGCCTGTGACCTGCAGGGAGCTGACTTAAGCGGTGCAGATATAACGCTGCTTTATATAAGACAAACAGATTTGAGTAATGTTAATTTCCAAAACTGCGGAGGGATATTATGTAATATAGAAGATTCTGTTCTGAATAATGCAAATCTGGAAAATGTTGAATTAAGCAGCTGGAATTTAAAAAATGTCAGTATGATAAAAGCTAATCTGTCAAACACAAAGATTGATGGTACAAAATTAGAAAAATGCGATCTGCGCGGATCTGATTTTACAGGAGCAAAGTTTGAGGAAAATGAAATTATAGACTGTGATTTGAACAGTTCCAAAATAGATGATTTGTCTTTGTTAAAGATTGGATTAGACAGTTGGGCTATACAAAAAGACACACAGGTTACACAGTTAGTAAATATTCTTAATGAAAATGGAAAAGGTCAAGAGGCAGAGCAGATTATGCTTCTGGTAGAACAATTACAGAAAATAGGAAAAAGTTATCATACTGTATTTCAGGAACTTCAGGAGACAAAGCTTCAAGTTAATCAAATGCAGGAACAATTAAACAATAAAACACAGATGCCAGATAAACAGGGTGTTGTTGCTGACAGACTAGTGTCATTTGAGAATAGAATGCAGAACCAATTCCAGTATTTACAGAATTCAAGACAGAAATTAAATGAAAGAGCTGGAATGATCCTTTTAAAATTTGAGACGGGTGGAGTAAAAGCATTAAATAGAGTATGTGAATTTCTTAATATTAAAGAAAGCCTGATTAAATTAAGAGATATAGCACAGAGTAATGTTTCAAAAATGGAGAATTCCATTGAAATGCTAGACAAAATGAGCAACGAAACCAGTAAGCTGATAATGCACATGAAAAATATTGGAAATATATTTTCGGGTAAAGAAATGCAGGCGAACTCTGCACCAGAGCAGTCAAAAATTTTTACAAGTATAAAAAATCATTATCAACATAGTTTGGAAAAATATAAGGGCCATGCAGAAAAGCTTAATAACGCAATACAAAAATTTGATGAGCTGGAGCATGATGCCGACAGAGGTTCAAATTTGGAAAGAAACTCTGTTAAAGAAAAACTGGCAAATAATAAAGCTGCAATTGAATCAAGGGAAAGTTCAGAACCAAACCCGGTAAAAGAAAAACAGCAGCCGGAAATTGCTTTGTGATTTATTTATGCGACGTCGCATAATGAAAGGAGGAGAATACTTATATGGCAACTTCTGATGATGTAAGCAGACAGTTTCAGGACAAATTACAAGCAAGTGCATCCCAAGCGGTAAAATCAATGCCATATGTGGCCCAGGGAGCTGCCAGCGTAGCCAAAGGTATTTTTTCCGGCATTTGTTTATTGATCAGAGCACCTTATCTGACAACTGAAACAGTTATGACAGCCGTAGGGAAATTAAATCATAATCCTAAGTATTCGAAAAGAAACGTATCCATCCGGGAATTAGAAATGAACTCAGATATTAAAAAAATGGATGACAGCCTTACAAAGGATGTGATGAAACATTTTGACAATGGCTGTAAAAAATACGGAATAACTTATACTGCGGTAATAGATAAATCTAATAAAAAAGATCCTGCTTATTATGTGTTTTTCAAAGGAAAAGAAACAGCACTTATTGAGCAGGTTATGAAGGAATCCTATCAAAAATTTATGCGAGAGCAGGCAAAGCCTAAACTATCAGTCAGGGCAAAGCTTGCTTTTTTTCATAACCGGGTTGCTGAAAGAGACAGTAAACAACAGGAGATGGGAAAGGAGAAACATAATCATATAGCAGACCGTCAGCGTTAATTATTCGGCAGCCCATAAGGAGTGATATTCATGAAAGATATGTTCAAGGAAGATAATAGTAAGTCTCAAATTATGGAAGAAAGAGAAAGCATCAGAGGAAAACTTATTTATTATCAGGAATTAATATATCAAAATGAAAAAAGAGAAAAGGAAGAAGGTGAGCTGGAAATATAGAAATTTAAAATAAAACCTGTAAACATAATGTACTGATTTTTCAAAGTAAAAAGAAAGGAAAACACATGAAATATAATATTAAAGTAAGTGAAGTAAAAAATGGATCGGAAAACTTAAAAGGTCTTGCAACAGTAGTACTTGGTGATTCTTTCCGCCTAGGAAATATTATGATCATGAATGATCCAAAGAGGGATCAACTGTTTGTTGCAATGCCATCATACAAAACAAATCAAGTGAACGATAAGGGAGAGCCAGTTTTTAACAGTTATTTCAATCCCACATCCAAAGAATTTTATAACGAACTTAGCGGCAACATTTTAGATGCTTTTAATGAGCTAAAGGAGCATCAAGCCGGAAATCGCTATAATGTAACCATTAATGAAAAAGATACCACCATGCCGGGGTTTGAAGTACGCGTTACTCCTTTTGAAAAGGAAAACAGTAACATAAAAGGTCTTGTCAGCATGAAAATTGAAAACTGCATGGCTGTAAATAATCTGACAGTTAAGGAAAGCAGAGAAGGAAATTTATATGTAGATATGCCCTCATACAAAGCAAAACAGTTGGATGATCAGGGAAAGGCAGTTTACAAGGATATCTGTAATCCAGTCACTGCTAAATTTGGAGAAAAATTAAATCAGGCAATTTTAAGCAGTTATGAGGCAGCAAAAGAAAACACAAGAAATTCTGTTCTTGGGAAGCTGCAGGAAAATAAGGACTCTGTAGAAGCTAAAAGATCAGAAGCACCAGAAAAGGAACCGCGCCAGCATGAGCGTGATGATGTCAGATAAAATACAAAATACTAAAAGGCAGTTATAATGCTGCCTTTTAATTATATTTTTATGCGACGTCGCATAACGGAAAGGAGATTCAGATTATGGGAAAAGTAATTGATTATGAGGCAGAGCTGTCCAATCGAAAAAGTATATCAATTAATATTGCTGAAACAGGTGGAGAAGAAAAAAAGAAAAATGCGAACCGATTAGTCCAGTATTTTCAGAGGCAGAACAAATTAGAGAAAAGGAGAGGATAGATATATGGTTTCAAAAAGTGAATTTGCTGAAACAATTCAGGAATATTTATTAGCAAAATATCCGGAAATAGAAGAAACATATTGTAAACTAATTCATAAAAACAATGCAGAACTATACGGAATTATAATTAAAAGTTATTCCAGCAATGTATCACCAGTGATTTATATTGATAATTTTTATGAACAAAAATTAAATGGAGCATCTTTGGATCATGTGTGTGGACAGATAGGAGCCATTTTTGAAGCCAGCAGGCAGCCACAGACTGATTTGAGCTGGTTTTCTGATATTAAAAAAATTAAGGAAATGCTGACAGTCAAGTTAATAAGCCAGAAGGGCAATCAGCAGCTCTTAAGTGATGTGCCTCATTTCGAATATGGAGATCTTGCCGGAATATATCAAGTTAATCTTGGCAGAAATTTTACAGAAGCTGGAGCTTCCATAACAGTAAAAAATGAGCATATGAAACTTTGGAACATATCTGCAGAACAATTGCACCAATATGCAATGCAGAATATGGAGAGTAAAGAATTTATAATCAAATCTATGGCAGATATTTTCAGGGATAATTTTTTAGGGGCAGGGGCTTTTGAAGTAAATGATGCTGGATTACCTGTTACTCAAATGTATGTACTTACAAACACAGATATGCGAAACGGTGCATCCGGCATTTTAAATTCAAATCTGCTCCAGTCTTTATCAAAAAAATTAGGAAGTAATTTAGTTATCCTTCCTTCTTCTGTACATGAAGTTATTTTGTTGCCGGATCATAACTTTGACTATAATGAATTAATAGAAATGGTTACAGACATAAATCAAATGGAAGTTGAGCCAGAAGACCGTCTTAGTAATAATGTATATTTCTATGACAGTAAAGAAAAAGTATTGTGCCAGGGAGCGGAGAAAAAGCCTATGCAGATTAAGATTTGCAATATGGATCAAAAGCTTGAACAAAATTCAGTTCTTGGAAAATTAAGATCCCATCAGAGCAGCCTTCACAAACCGGATAAAGACATCCAAGTAAAAGAACACAGTCAGCGCCAAACGGAGAGGTAATGATGATATGGAGAAAATAAAGGACAAGATAGAAGCATTTAATGCTCTTGATCTGAAAGGAAAATTAATTATAATAATTCCGTATCTCTTTTCCATTTTTCTTTGCTCCCGAATTGCAGAGCTGTACCGCTTGTGCAGTGGGAACCTTGTAAAAATAATAAGAAACATAGAATATCTATACAAAGCAATCCCACGTTTTGCACTGACAGATCTGCTGATTGGAGTATCGGCAGGTTTTTTTATTGTCTGGTACATTAAATGGGAAAATGGGCTGCGGAGAAAGAATACCAGAAAGGGTGTTGAATATGGATCAGCAAGGTGGGGTGCATAATCTTAACTGTAAGCAACACCTATATTGACGCAGGAGGGTATGCACATGAATGATTACAGCAAAATCACAGCCCTTTACTCCCGCCTATCCGTGGGGGACGAGGACAGGGACGGCGGCGAAAGCAACTCCATACAGAACCAGAAGAAATTTCTGGAAAGCTATGCCAGACAGCTAAAATTAACCAATATCCGGCACTACATTGACGATGACGAAAGCGGCAGATTTTTTGACCGTTCTGCCTACTCCCGCATGATTGAGGACGTGGAAAACGGCAAAATCGGCGTGTGCATTATGAAAGACATGACCCGCTGGGGGCGCGACTATCTCCAAGTGGGAAACGCTATGGAGATTTTCCGCAGAAACAACGTGCGCTTTATCGCGGTAAACAACGGGATAGACAGCGAAAAGCCCGACACGTTGGAGTTTGCCCCCTTTATCAATATCATGTCAGAGTGGTACGCCCGCGACATCAGCAAGAAAGTAAAAACGGGTATCCGCACAAAGGGGACGAGCGGCAAGCCAATCGCAACCGAAGCCCCCTACGGATATGTCAAAGACCCCGACAACAAAGATTTTTGGATAATTGATGAAGAAGCAGCCAAAGTTGTCCGCTTGATTTTCCGCCTGTTTCTGAACGGGAAGAACCGAAACCAGATCGCCGTATATCTGAAAAATGAGCAAATCCCAACGCCCACATTCTATATGAAAGACCGAGGGCGGGGAACCTGCAAAAATAAGGCGCTTAACGAGGAAAACCGTTGCAAATGGAACAAAGCCACGCTGACCCATATCCTCACGCGGCAGGAGTATTGCGGCGACATTGTAAACTTCAAGACCGCAAAACATTTCCGTGACAAGCGAAACCACTATGTAGACAGAAGCCAGTGGCAGATTACGGAAAATGTGCATGAACCGGTTATCGACCGCGCCGACTTTGAGAATGTACAGCGGATTTTGGAAAATGCCCCCGTCAAGCGACCAAACGGGGACGGGGAAATCCACCCTTTGTCGGGCTTGCTTTTCTGTAAGGACTGCGGCGCAAAAATGCACATACGGATAGATTACAGGAACGGCGGCAAACGGCATATCGCCTATTGCAGTGAGTACCACAAGGGGAAAGCCAAAAATCCGAAGTGCCATTCCCCGCACATCATGGACGCGGATTTACTCATGCAGACCGTTTCGGACGTGCTGAAAAAAATCGCGGAATACTCTATCAGCAACCGGGCAGACTTTGAAGCCTTAGTGAAAAAGAGCCTTGCCGTACAGCAGACCGACCAGACAAAGAAACAGCAAAAGCGCGTACCGCAAATCACAACGCGGCTTGAACAGATTGAAAAGGTTCTGGATAAGCTGTATGAGGATAACGCCCTCGGCACGATTGAGCAAGACCGTTACGAGCAGATGTCGCGGAAGTATTCGGAAGAATATTATAAGCTGAAAGAGGAACTTGCGGAAATTAAGGAGCAATTATCCGCTTTTGAAAACGCGGGAGGGCGGGCGCAAAGGTTTGTGAAGCTGACAGAACGCTATGCCGACTTTTCCGAACTCACCCCCGCCATTCTCAACGAGTTTATCAGCAAAATCGAAGTGCATGAGCGCGACCAGAAGCGGGCAAGATACGCCATACAGCATATCGGGATATACTTCAACCATATCGGTAAATTTGAGAACGAACTGACACAGCTTGCAGAGCCGGCAGAGCAGGAAATCAGACAAATGCGGGAGGAAATCGAAGAAGCGAAAAAGGAAAAGAGCCGCGCCTACCACCGGGAATATTCCAGAGCCTACCGCGCTAAAAATAATGAAAAGCAACGGGAGTATGACCGTATCAAAGCGCGGGAATACAGAGCGAGAAAAAAGGCGCAAGCCGCCGCCACCGCACAGTAAAACCGAATAACCGACAGCCGAGAGGGATTTTCCGATTACGGGAAATCCCTTTTCCGCGCCCAAAGAAAGGAGCGACCCATTGACAGAAAAGAACGAAACGCCCGCCCCGCCCCGAAAGCCGGACGGTATCATCACGACACACAGGAACGGGCAGACCATTGTTGCGGAGTTGTTTTTCAACCACAGCGGCACAGAAACATTCCGCGACAAGCTGCTGAAAATGATACTAGCCGATAAGCAGGAATAAAACGGGAAACCGATTGTCTGTAAAAATCCATTCCATTCCTATCCTATCCATTCCACACAAAAATCGAAAGGAGCGATTGACGCATGGCAAAGACCAAAGCCGAAAAAATCACGAGCATTGAGGAAGAAATCCGACAGCTTGAAAACAGGCGCAGACAGCTTGTGCAGGAGCAAAAGGCGCAGGAGCGCAAGGACAGGACAAAACGCCTATGCCGCCGCATGGGGCTTTTTGAAAGCCTTGTCCCCGACAGCATACCGCTGACAGAGGAACAATTCAAGACCTTTCTTGAAAAGACCGTAGCCGCCGACCACGCCCGCCGCATACTGGACGAATTGACCGCCCAGTATGCCCCCACAGCCCCCGCACAGGGCGCGGAAACGGCGGCACAGGGTAACACGCCGTCCGCCGCCAGAACCACCCATACAGCCCGCGAGGGCGGCGCAGACGCGGACGCGGACGGGGGCGCGGCACAAGGGTAACGGCTTACGCCCCTACCCTTGCCAAAAAGCAAGGGCGCACTTATATACCACATAAATGTGGTATGTGCGGTCTTGCAGACGGCGTTTTGTGCCTGTCGGCACAAAAGGAAACGGCGGGAGTTACCCGCAGAAAGGAGCGCGGCGCGTGGCAATCTACCATTGCAGTATCAAAGTCATATCCCGCGGCAAGGGCAAGTCCGCTGTTGCCGCCGCCGCTTACCGGGCGGGGGAAAAAATCACAAATGAGTTTGACGGAATGACCCACGACTACACCCACAAGGGCGGTGTCGTCCACACTGAGATTTTATTACCCGACCACGCCCCCGCTGAATATACGGACAGGGCGGTTTTATGGAACGAAGTGGAGAAAATCGAGAAAGCGAAGAACGCCCAACTTGCACGGGAGATTGAAATTGCCTTGCCCCGCGAACTGACGAGGGAGCAAGGCATTTCCCTTGTCCGCGAGTATGTGGAACGGCATTTTGTGGCGGCGGGAATGTGCGCCGACGTATGCCTACACGACACAGGCGGCGGCAACCCCCACGCCCATATCATGCTGACAATGCGCCCTTTTGACGAGCGCGGCGAGTGGGGAGCGAAGCAGAAAAAGGAGTACATTCTTGACAGGGACGGGAATAAAATCTATGACCCCAAAAAGCGGCAGTACAAATGCAAATCCATTCCCGCTACCGACTGGAACGAACAGACCAAAGCGGAGGAATGGCGGGCGGCATGGGCGGAACTCTGCAATCAGGCATTGGAGCAGAACGGACACGCGGAGCGCGTAGACCATCGCAGTTATGAACGGCAGGGGATAGACCAGATACCCACCGTCCATTTAGGCGTTGCCGCTTCCGCTATGGAGAAGCGCGGCATCCGCACCGAGCGCGGCGACCTTAACCGCGAAATCGAAGTGACTAACCAGAAGTTACGGCAGTTAAAGGCGCGTATCTCCAAACTGCAAAACTGGTTAAAGGAAGAAGCCGAGAACACCGAGCCGCCCACCCTTGCCGACTATATTCAAGGCATACTGTCACGCAAGGTACAGACGGGAAAACCGGGATATTCCCAATCCCTCTATAACCTCAAAGACGCGGCAAAAATGCTGAACTTCCTGCAAACCAACAACATCATGGATATGACGGGGCTTGATGAAAAATTCAAGTCCATGATAGGGGAACAACTGGATATTCAAGGGAAACTGAAACCCGTTGAACGGCGGTTAGGCACTCTGAAAAAGCACTTAGAGCAAGCCGACATTTATTTCAAGTGTAAGGGAAAGAAGCCGCTGACCGAAGCCGAGCAAATCTTATTCACAACAGCGAAAGATTATCTCAAAGGCATAATGAACGGCAAGACCACAATCCCGACAAAGACATGGAAAGAAGAATACACCAAGCTGACCGCCGAGAGGAAAACGCTTAATCAGCGGTATCTTGCATTGAAAGAGGAAGTGAAAGAAGCGGAGAAAATCAGAAAGAGTGTTTACAGTATCTTGCGGCAGGAACAGCGGGAACAACAGCCCCACAGAAAGCAGGATATGGAGCGATAACAGACAGGGCGGCGGGATTGTCAATGCTTGCCACCGCTGCCCTGTTTTGGACTTTTATTAGACCGATAAACTGGAATTTATCTTCGTACTCCCTCTTCAGTAAACGTTCTTTTTAAGGCGTATTCTGTTGGGAAAATAGCTAATACTAAAATCAGACATTGTGTTGTACATAGAATCGCCGCAACCGTTCCAATTATATTCTCTGAACTATGATAAAAAGGAAAATGGATAACAACTGATGGTATCAAAATAACCCAACCAATTTTCCGCCATAAGCGGCCACAATGCGCCTGTGCAAATTTCCATGTGTCTATATTTTTCATAGAACGTGCTGTTCGATAACCGATTATTCCATTGATTTTTTTAGGAGCATGTTTCCACATCATATTACCAGCAATAATCATTGTGATTGGAATAAGTAAATCGCAAACAAATATGAACCACCAAAACCACATATATTTCCCTCACTTTCATAAATCCCAATTTATCGGTTTGTACTGGGGGAAATTATAGCATACCCAATTACGAAAAGCAATCCCCCGTTCTACGTCCGTTCCGACTATCCAGACCGTCAAGGGACGAGTAGTATTTTTTCGCAAAGAGCGCGAAAAAATCTCCACTCTTAAACCCTTGACCGTCTGGATTTTTGCCGTTGCCATTTCGCCGCCGAAAACGGGGAACAGGATAAAAAAATCCTGCCCCTGTTTTCGTCTGCTCCATTCTAACGGCAAAACCGTCTGCACTACTTCGGCGGCGGGCGGTAGGTTATGCGGTGGCTCTGCCCCCGCGCCCCCGACCTCTCCCAAAGAACAGAATGGAGTGTTACGCAATAGGGCTTGAAAAGGCTTGATTTTTAAGGCGTTTCAGACACGAAAACCCACCGGGCAAGGGTTTTATACTACCCACCCGCGAAAACGGCTTCTAAATGTCCACAGGCGCGTTTTGCGCCCTTTTTCCTGCCCCGTTTCCCACCGCACTAACAAGGGCTTGCGTCAATAACTCAAAAAAGCACTTGACAAAACGCTTCATGGGGATCAGAAAAGGATATAAAACCGTTTGTTGATCCGGATCCGTTTTATAATGTAATTCTTTCAAAAACGGAAAGATTAAGCATGTCGCCTAAAATGAAAAAATTTAATCTGAACCGGAATAAGAATGTAATTGTATACGGTTCTTCCGGATCAGGAAAAACATTTTCCTTTGTAAAGCCGAACCTGATGCAGATGCATAGCAGCTTCGTTATTACTGATCCAAAGGGCACCTTGCTGCCGGAAATGGGAAATATGTTTGCAAAAAATGGATACAGGATTAAAGTTCTGGATACCATTGATATGAGCAATTCCATGAAATATAATCCATTCCGCTATATCAATGAACCGAAGGATATTTTAACGCTTGCCAATACGCTACAGAAGAATTTGAAACCGCCAGATGCCGGACCGGCACAAGATCCTTTTTTTGACCAGGCAGCGCTTTTATGGCTGCAGGCCGTAATTGGATATTTATGGTATGAAGCCCCACCAGATGAACAGAATATTCCAACGCTTTTAGAAATCCTTGAAGCAGATGAGGTGAAAGAAGATGATGAGAACTATAAAAATGCTGTGGATATGCTGTTTGAAGAGCTGGAAGAAAAGAATCCAAGGCATTTTGCAGTTAAGCAGAGAAAAAAGTACAAGAAAGCTGCAGGCAAGACAGCAAAATCAATTTTGATTACCCTTGGAGCAAGCTTATCGCCTTTTGATATTCCAGACGTAAGCCGCCTGGTATCTGATGATGAACTGGAAGTAGATACTTATGGGGATAAAGGACAAAAGACAGCCCTGTTTGTCATTATTTCTGATTCTGACACCACATATAACTTTATTCCGGCTATTCTTTTTACCCAGATGTTCAATGTGCTGTGCTATAAAGCAGACAAAGAGTATGGAGGAAAGCTGCCGGTGTCAGTGCAGTTTATATTAGACGAGTTTGCCAATATCGGCACCATTCCGGGTTTTAAAACTTTGATTACGACTATCCGAAGCAGAATGATTTCTGCAATACTTATTCTGCAGACAAAAAGCCAGTTAAAGGATAATTATAAAGAAGCAGCGGAAACTATCATAGGCAACTGTGATACCTCAGTTTTCCTTGGCGGCCAGGAGCAAAGCACCTTAGAAGACTATGAAAAGTCTCTTGGGGATGAAACCATTGATACTTATAATGATTCCAAAACCTATTCTACAAATGAGAGCACCGGTGTCAATTATCAGAAACTTGGCCGGAAATTACTCAATTTAAATGAACTGAAAACACTTGACAGAAATAAATGTATTGTCAATATATCCGGTGTTGCGCCATTTCTAAGTGATAAATACCCAACAGCAGAGCATCCTAATTTCAAATACACTGTAGACTATGATGAAAAGAACCGGTTTGATTTTAAAAAATACCGGAAAGAGCAAAAAAAGAGTACCAGTACAGCAAAACTTAAAAGAAATGATGTGTATAAATTATATAATGCATCATAATTAAACAACTAAATAAGTAACCCGAAAACGAGATCCACATCTCATCACCAGTTTTATGCGACGTCGCATAAGACTTTATTAATGTAAGGATGCCCATGAATGCGGCATCCTTTATTTATGAAATGGAGGAAAAATAAAATGGATTTAATTAACAACATTATTAGTTATGCATCAATTGCAGTAATGGCATTCGGAGCAGCAATTGCCTTTAGCGGAGTTCTTGCAATTGGAGAAGGAAAATCCCAACAGAATGCAGCCAAGCAGGAAGAAGGAATGACAAAAATCGTAGGCGGTGCAATAATTATAGTGGCAGGTTTGGTTCTGATCCCTCAGATAGGAGAATTTATAACAAGCTCAGCCAAATAGCATAAAAAAATTAATGAGAAGGGAGAAAATATATGTTTGGCAGTGAATTTATTGATAATCTCCTACAGTCTGTTTGGAAATCCATGTATCAAGGATTATATAATGTTACGGGAGCTGTATTTAGTAAAATACAGGATGTGCTAAGTGAAGGCATTCTTCGATCCAGGAACATACTTAACAGTACCCCCCAGGAATGGAACGAAACAGCATTTTCATTTATAAAAGGAGTGGCTGAGAATGCAGCCATTCCCATAGCTGGATGTATTATAACATTTATTTTTTGCTGGCAGCTTATCAGCATGGTACAGGAAAGCAACCAGATGCACAATATCAAGCCTGAGACGATAGTACTTTTATTAATGAAGCTTGTGATTTGTCTTTTAGTCTGTGCCAATTCCTTTAAAATAGTGTGCGGATTATTTGATCTGGGGCATTGGGCCACAGAACACATTAAATTTGTAGAAATCAATAATCCGGATGGAAGTGGAATTATTGATTTTAATAATATATTAAATTCAGAATTGCCTGAGTATGGATTTGGAGACGTAATGACCATGCTGGTGAATCTGATCATGACTGTAATTGCACAGGTGATTGTATATGTCCTTAACGTGGTCATGATCATAAAGGTAAGCATGTGGTATCTGGAGCTGCTAATTTATGCATCTGCTGCGCCGATTCCTTTTTCCACATTTATAAACAAAGAATGGGGGCAGGTAGGAATGAATTATCTGCGTAAAATACTTGCCATGTCATTTGAAGGTTTTTTTATGATAGTTGCATTTGGTATATATGAAGCTATGGTAATCAATATAATTGTAAGTAATGGCAATGCTCCTGATAAATACATGATGAGTATAGTAACCACATGTGGATGTGGATTTGGACTCATCATGATCCTGAATAAAACAGGCTCCATAGCCTCATCCATCTTTAATGCCCATTAGAAGGAGCTTCATAAGATGATGGCTCTTGGAAAGACAAATTTTCAAACCCAGAGCAAGAATATTAAATAAAAAGGAGCTTATAAATGAAGAAATGGTTAGATAGCAATAAAGCAGTTATGCTTACAGGGACAGCAATACAAGATGATGAAACATTTAAGTCAGAGGGTGGCTTTATTCCTGAGAGAGATCAATACTATTTTCAGATGCAACAAGGCAGCAATGTCTTTTTGGTTGGCTTTAAAGACCTGCTGATATGTTTGAGACTGCTTGAAAAGATGGGGGAAATTCCTGAAATATGTTCCTGAGACAGAAGAACCGCAAAGACAGGAATTATTTAAGGTTGTTAAAGAGCATTATGATAAAGCTATTTATTTGCTGCAAGAAAAAACAGGTATTTATATAACGCTTAAAATGGCTGAAACTCTCGCAGAAAACTATGTAAACATGAGAGCGTATAATTATATTGATGCAACGATTTATAATATCCCGTGGTATTTAATCTACAGTTTCACTGGTTTTCCGTTGTATCATATGACAATAAAGAAAAACACCACATTATACAGACATCTTATCCAGCTTAAAATTGTTTTAATAGATAGTAAAATTAAAGGACATGTTTATGTGGAAAATAGCGAAGGTTACCTGCTTACAGCCACGAATTACAGATATGTGGTAGATGAAAACGATAACCTTAACGAGTGGCTGGATTTTTCAATTATACGCCCAGATGACACTGTGACAGATACTCTCTTATATGTTCCAGTAGAACGATTTTCCGTCAGCGTAGATTCGTATCATTTTGGTAATCTGATTAATTATCAAAACTGGAGTCCGCGACAGAAAGTGTTAGATATCGCTAAAAGATATATGAAGCCATGATATAATATGCTTGAAATTTTCCTGAATGCAGGGAGATAGTACGTTTACGAGTGAAAAAGTATTAGTAATTAATTTATTGATGAATGATAAAGCGGCCAATTTGGGCTGCTTTTTGCGCTTATAAGGAGGTGATTAAATATGCAAAATCCCCCGTGTTTATAATGCACAAGGGCTAAGGCATGTGGAACGATAAAAAGTCCATACGCCTTTTTCCATTTATAGGAGTATCTCAAGAAAGGAGCAGATCAGCAAAATGGCATATGTAAATATGACCAAGGATTTTTCAGAAGTGAGAAAAACAATTCCCGGCCTTGGCCTGACAAAAAGGCAGTTAGCAGCTTTGCTGCTGGCAGCCACGATAGGCCTGCCAATATTCTTTTTATTAAAACCCCATATCGGTCTAACATACAGCGTTATGATCATGGCAGTCATTGTACTGCCATTCTGTGCAGCCATATTGTATAAAAAAAATGGCATGTATATGGAAGTACATGCAAAATACTGGTATGAAACACACTTTGTAAGGAATACGGACAGGCCCTATGAGACAAACAACCTGTATGACCTGATGCAGGAAAAAGAAAGAATCAAAAAGGAGGTAGAAAAAATCGTGTTTCAGAATAAAACTCCTGCTGAAGTTGAAAAAATAAAAGCCGGAGGAGCTATGCAGGAGGTACGGATCGGAAAGCATAAGAAGATCTTTGTACCCCTTACAGGAAAAATTGATAAGCAGACAAAAAAAGAGCTGGAAAAAATGGTCAAAAAAGCCAGGATAAAAGGAGACATTCCCGAATCAGCGCAGGACACCATTCCATATAAAATCCCTTATCCGGACGGCATATTTGAATCAGCCGATCAGTATTTTACACAAACAATTGCATTTGAAGACATTACCTACCAGCTTCTGGACAACGATCCTAAAAATATGCTGTTTGAAAGATGGTGCCGGTTAATCAATTACTTTGATCCGGACATCCACTTTCAATTTAATTATGGAAATATGGAAATGGATAAAAAAGAGTATGCAAAGGAATTTACCATAAAAAAGCAGGAAGATTCGTTTAACGTAGTAAGAAAAGAATATTCAGACATGCTGGTAAGCCAGTTTGCCAAGGGAACCAATAACCTGAAAAAGGAACGCTACCTGACGTTTGGAATCCATGCAGCAGATTATAAAACAGCAAATTTAAAGCTGGCCAAAATCAGCAAACAAATTGAAAAGCATTTAAAGAAGCTTGGAAGCCGCTGCCGGATACTGGACGGGTATGAAAGGCTGGAACTGCTGTTCCGGATATTCCACCCAGCCACTACAGAAAAATTATTATGGAATTTTGACATGCCTGTACATACCGGACTGTCCAGCAAAGATTTTATTGCACCCAGCAGCTTTTCTTTTAAATCCGGCCCGGAACTTAATGCAACCAGATATTTTAAATCAGGCGACAGGGTAGGGGCGGTATCCCATGTCAAGATTTTTGCAAGCGACATGGAAGACAGGATTATTTCAGATATTCTATCAATTGATTCCAATGTATGGGTATCCATCCATGCAGACACCATTCCAAGGGACAAAGCCCTGCAGCTTGCCAAGGATAACTTAACCGGCGTACAGGCAATGATTATAAATGAACAAAAATCAGCAGTGGCAGGCGGATATGACATGGACATCCTTCCCCCGGAGCTTGAAACCTATCAGGAGGCAGGAGAAAAGCTCTACCATGACCTGCAGAGAAAGGATGAACAGCTCTTTAATGTGACCATCACTATTGTACAGACAGCAGCAACAAGGAAAGAGCTGGAAGACAACATTTTTGAATTAAATGGAATTTTATCCCCGTACCAGTGCCGGCTTGTCCGGCTGGATAACCGGCAGGAACAGGGATATATGTCCTCCCTGCCGCTTGGGAATAACAGCATTGAGATTAAACGCACCTTTACTACCACAGATCTGGCCATATTTATTCCCTTTACCACGAAAGAGCTTTATACCGTTAATGGACAGTATTACGGGATGAACAGCTTAAGCAACAATGTAATTATGGTAAATAAAAAAGTGCTGGTAAATCCCAACAGTCTTGTTTTCGGAATGCCGGGATTTGGAAAAACTTTTTTTGTAAAACGGGAGCTGCTGGATGTCTTTCTAAAAACAGAAGACGACCAGATGATCATTGATCCGGAAGGAGAATACGGCTTTTTAGTAAAACTGCTCAAAGGGCAGAACATAACTATATCTTTAAATTCCCCGGTACATATTAATCCTATGGAAATCAATCTGGATGCTTGTAATGAAGAGGATAAGGACTTTGATCCCATAGCAGCCAAATGCAATTTTATTGTATCCATGTGTGAGCTGATCCTTGGAAACAATGCGCATCTTGGGAAAAAGGAAGTGGCGGTTATTGATGATGCGTGCAAAAATGTATACTTCCGGTTTGCAGAGGATCCACGTCCGGAAAATATGCCCATACTTGAAGATTTATATAATGAATTAAGGAATATGACAGGTGAAAAACAGATAATCGGACTCGATCTGTCCATAGCACTTGGAAGATATGTAAACGGATCCCTTTCCTACTTTAACCATCAAAGCAACGTAAATATTAATTCCCGGCTGGTATGCTTTAACTTAAAGGATATGGATGCAAACCAGCGTGATCTGACCATGCTGATCATTCAGGAAGCCATATGGGACAGGGTAAAAATAAACAGGGCAAAAGGAAAATTTACATGGGTAGACATTGATGAATTCCACCTGCTTTTAAGAAATCCTCTTACAGCAGCATATTCCGTAGAAATCTATAAACGCTTTAGAAAATGGGGCGGTATCATCAGCGGAATTACGCAAAACATTAAAGATTTATTTAAAAGTCCGGAGATCCAGAATATTCTTGATACTACAAATTTTATTGCCATGTTAAATCAAAGCGGTGATGATGCAAGGCTTCTTGCAGAGCATTTGGATTTATCCGAAGAGGAAGTAGGCTACATCAAATCAGGAGAACCCGGAAAAGGTCTTTTGTGGGTTGAACAGACCAAGGTTCCTTTTGAAGATGATTTCCCGAAAAATACCATTTGTTATAAAGTTATGACATCAAAGATGGGAGAGCAGCTTCGGAAAAAGTTATCATAATATTTTAAGAAAAAACAGAAGTTAAGTATTATCTTAAAAATGCATTGCTGTTGTGCGTACAAAATGGTATAATGTGTCTGTAAAGATGAAATAATAAAATCAGTGGAAGGAGTATTGCACAATGGGAATCAAATCAGCCAATTTGTATGCAAGAATAGAACCAGATGTAAAAGAACAGGCAGAAAGTATTTTATCAACACTTGGAATACCTGCATCCAATGCAATCAATATGTTTTATAAACAGATTATTTTGAATCGAGGTCTTCCGTTTGAAGTTAAAATTCCTACTACCAAGCCTGTTAATGCAGCAAATATGACAGAAGCAGAATTGAATACAGAGCTTGAGAAGGGATATGAGGATATGATGTCAGGCAGAGTAAAACCAGCAGGACAGGTATTTGCAGGTATCCGCAAGGACTATGGCATATGATTTATGAAATAATAGTCACCGATCAGGCAGATGCTGATTTAAGGGGAGTCTTTGAATATATTGCATTTGAGCTTTTATCTCCAGAGAATGCGGCTGGACAGCTTGAGCGGTTGGAAAATAGAATTTTAAATCTGGAAGAATACCCTGAACAATTTAAACTCTATGAGAAGGAACCTTGGCATAGCAGAGGACTGCGAGTTATGCCTGTTGATAATTACTTGGTATTTTATATTTTTAATAAAGATGCAGGGATTGTAACCATAATTCGAATTATATATGCAGGCAGAGATATTGACAGCCAATTGATGAATACTGAAATATAAATAAAAAGAGAATATTGGTAACAGCGTAAAAGCGTATGAGATGATTGTTTCATATGCTTTTTTTATTTGTCAAGTTAAATTACAAAAAGTAACAATTTAAAATTATTATAATCTCTCGGAATCCTGAGTGATTATAGTCAGCACAGTTGGCAGTGGACATTGAAAAGTGAATATTATCTGAAATGAATAAAAATAAATATGA
>KE159817.1:120287-243922 GCA_000403495.2 Lachnospiraceae bacterium 10-1
ATTGTCAAGTGTTTTGACAAAAAAAGTGGGGGATTTTAATAAAAAAGGAATCTGAAAGCCTTATATTTACTGGCTTAAAGATTCCGAGAGATTATTTATTAAGAAATGGAGGATGCAGAAATGCGTAAAGCAAAAATACAATGAGCAATAACAGGTTAAACAGTTCTGGCGCAGATAAAACTCTTAGAACACAGGAACCTTTATCCCCGGCACAAGCTAATTCTAATCAGCAGCTACGCAGCAGAGAGGGAGAAGAAAGCGCTTATCAGAGTGAAGCGCATAAACACACTTACCATAATCAGAGCCAGTCTTATAATGACCAGAGAAATCAGTACACAGAACAGGCATTCAATGATCCTGTTCTACCGGCAGCCAGTTATGATTATCAAAATGCGCCACCGCCTGATATACAGAATACGTCAGGGGCTTATAGCAGATACATTTCAAAAGATGGATCTGATTCCATTTTTTCCTCTTCCGACTTTGACCTTGCCAATGCAACAGAAAACTATCTGCCAAAAGACAACAGTTTTTTCAGCGGAAAAATAGATGCAATTGATAAAAAGATAGCAAAAACAAGCGAGAAAGTCGGGCGTATAGAAACAAACGGTCTGCAGTATAGAAATTCCTATAAGTTCTGGAAGCACAGGCTTGTTATTGATAAAAACAGTGAAAAAGCCAAAAGCTGGCATGACAGGGGCCTGATTCATAAGGATGTTATTCATAAAGAGAAAACATACCGGATTGCAGGAAGATTAAAATTCCGCAGCGAAAAAATCGCCCTGACAGAGCGGAAGCACAGGCATGAGGTACGCAGCGCAGAAGGAAAATCAACCAGAAGGGGATTTTTTCTGCGCAGGCTGCATGACAGCATCAGGGAGAACCTGCAGGGAGATAATTTTTCCGAAGATGAAACGATAGCTGAAATGAGGCGGAAAGCAAAAGCTGCTGCAAGAGGCGCCAGATGGAATGCAAAGCGGAATTACCGGAAGCTGAAACATACCCTTGACGGATACAGCAGGCTTAAGTTTCAAAAAGTGCGTCTTTCCTCCCTAAATGAGCAAAAGGCACAGGCAGCCTACAGATCCGGCCTTGACCTGCAGAGAAGAAAGGCAGAGGAAGCAGCAAGACAGGGCCTTTTACGGGAAAAACAAAAACGCAAAATAAAAAAAGAAATGATACAAAATTATAAAAGAGAACAGGGTAATTTTTTTGTTCGCACCAGAAATCAGCATAAGATGAAAAAAACAGTAAAGAAGGAAAAACGCATGGCCAGAAAAAGAACCAAAACGCTGGTCAAATCATCAATTTCCCTGGCTGTTTTTTTCTTTTTTATTATTATCCTGTTTTTTCTTTTTGTTACAATACTGGTCAATACTGGAGGGGAAGCCGTTGTAAATAGCGTCAGCCAGAATGACTATCAGGAAATGACGGATGTAACCCAGTATTTTCGGGATAAAGAGGCAGAATTAATGGAATATATAAAACCTGAAAATCTGGAACCAATCATTAAGGAAGAGGAACCGGACATTTATGAATTTATTTATGAAATGGATGAAATCAGTTATGATGCCAATACCCTTGTAGCTTACCTGTCTGCCAAATATAACCAGTTTAATCTGGATATGGTAAAGGCAGATCTGGATGAGATTTTTGAACTGTATTATACGCTGGAGTGGGAAATTAAGGAGGAATACCGGCTATTACCAGACACAACGCAGGCACCCGATCCGGTTACAGGTGAATATCCCCTGATCAATAAGCTGGTCAAAATTTGTTATATAAGATTAAAGAAAACAAATTTTTATGAACTGCTGCAGGGCAGGATTGATGATGCCGCCAAACAGAATCAGATGGATGGCTTTTTTCTTTCAGGAAATGGCCAGCAAGTGTATGGTCCTGTAATGAATGTTGACTGGAGGAATAAAATCAGCAGCAACTTTGGACACAGAGTCCACCCAATTACAGGGGAAAAAAAGCTTCATGATGGTGTGGACATTGCGGTACCAACAGGTACCGCTCTTTACTCGGCAGTAAAAGGAACTGTAATTACATCAAGATATAGTGACTCGGCAGGAAATATGATAACCATTCAGACAGATTCCGGATGGCAGATTACTTTTATGCATATGGACAGCCGGGCGGTAAGCGTCGGAGATCAGGTAGAGCAGGGGCAGTATGTAGGCGCCAGCGGAAATACGGGAAACAGTACAGGTCCCCATTTACACTTACAAGTTCATGATTCTTCGGGAAAGGAAATCAATCCGGTATTTATTATTCCCTTTTCCACCATTGAAGCATCAGAAACATTTTAATTTATGAAAGGAGCACAGCTGCAAAATGAAAAAAATAGAAAGCCTGGAAGCAATGGCAGAAAAGAAACGGGAAAGTATAAAAGTGAAACAACAATCAATAAAAAAAGATATTGATAAGCTTAGAGATATTGAGGCAGAAATAGAAATCCTAAAGGGGGAAGAATTCCGAAAGGACATCAATAAACTAAATCTTACTCCAGAGGAATATGAAAAATTCCGTTTGTGTCTGGCGGATAAAGCAAATCTTCTGAATGTGATTAACCGGATGGCAGAAGAGAGCCGAATACAAAAGGAAGGTGTGAAGCCGCTATATGAGTAAGAAGAAAATGAAGCCTGTTATTATTTTAAAGATAGTTTCATTGCTGATATTTTTGATGTTTTTGGCTTTATTAGCAGTCGCCATATATTATGCGACGTCGCATAAAAAATCTGAAAGTGAAACGTCTTTGGAACACCAAATGGAAACTGATGAACTGGCTGCACTTTTAGAAAAAAACAGCAGCTCTGCTGTTGAAAGTAATGAAGTGATGGAAGCAGCGGAACATACTGTTTCAGGTAATGAAACAGGAGCAGACAGTAAAGAAACAGAAGAGCCGAATGCAGAAAACGAGAACCATATGCCGCTATATCTTACAGATCTTTATGCAGAAAAGGGCGACACTGCGGTATTTAAATGCTATGACAGCGGGGCAGAATCTTATGCATGGGAATATTATGATATGGCTTTTAATGCATGGAAAAAAGCAGATATGGAAAACGTCCAGAATTCAAAGGATGAGCTTGGAAGGGAGGTATCAGGATTTGGAATTAAAGCAGATGAAAATATGGATGGAACGGTAGTAAGGTGCACGATCCATTTTAAAGATCCTGATAAAGAGGATGAAACACAGGAGGCGTCACTTTTTATTCTGCCTGGCAGAATAAAAAAGATATCCATAGAAGATAAATTTACTGCTGATGCAAATTATTGTTTAAGTACAAGAGAACTGCCTGTGAAGGTAATTTATGCTGACGGAACGGACGAAATCATAACAGGATTAAATCATCTTTATTTTGTCATATCTGAGGAAAAGAAGGATCAATCTGTTTCCATTTCGGGAAACCGTGTTGAAACCACTACGCTCATAATGACAGAATGCGACTATCTGTATACTGGCATGAAAGAACAGGAGCAGCTTGTAAGGTATCATCCGGATATGGCTGAAATAATCGAAACAAAGGCAGTGATCAAAGGGGAAGATACCATTGCCCCGGTCATTATGGAAGTAACAGTAAGCCCATATGAAGTAAGCAATACAGACGGGCCGGTAACACTAACTGTTAAAATCAAAGCTGAGGATAATGTTACCCCATATCCAAATCTGGAATATGCATTTTTGTATTCAGATCAGGAACCGAAGGAGGAAGACTGGGGAAAGAAATCTTCTTTTGAAACTGATATTGCCAGAAATGGAATATATACTGCATATGTCAGAGACAGCAGCGGAAATACAGCCCAAATGGAAAAGGAGATTATTACTGTGGATATGAAGGCACCGGTGATTAAATCCATTTCACTGGCAGAAGAAACTAACTGGTGCAGGAGCAATACAATTCAGGTATCAGCACATGATGCAAGCGACATACTGTATTGCTACGAAAACCATTCAGGCGGTTCCTCCGGCTGGATTACCTACTCCGAATATACCGTTGATAAAAATGGAATATGGATTATCCGTGTGAAGGATGCAGCAGGAAATGTATCAGAGGCAGAAGAAATTGAGATCTCCAATATAGATAAAGAAGCACCAGTCATACATAATATCAGCATTAAATAAAAAGGAGTGAATAAAAAACATGAATAAAAAAACAGGACAGGCCATCAGGAAAGCACTGATGGCATTATTTCTGCTCTTATGCAACAGCAGTACAGAATTGAAAGTATATGCTTCTGACGGGCAGGAATATATCACTATATCAGTAGATGCTACTGATGAAAATGGAAATCTGCTTTATGCCATAGATACAGATGATCCATCTGCATTTACATCATCTAATGAATTTTCCGTGCCAGCAGGAACCCACCATACCATATATGTAAAAGATGCCGCCGGAAATATTTCTTCACAGGAATTCAGTCCGGTGGAAACAAATGCCCAAATGAATGAAGGAGATACAGACAACCGTACAGTTAACATTGATGTTACTTTAAATGACACTCCGGAGCAGGCGGAATATGGATATCCGGGAATGTCAGATCCGGCTGAATCAGGACAGGGAACCATTTATGAAAAAATCACAACGGATGCCACAGATCAAAATGCAGAACGTATCTTTTATACGATTACAACAGATGAGGGAGAAGTTTTTTATATGGTAATTGATCAGGGGCAGAGCAGTAACAACGTGTATTTATTAGATCAAGTCAATTTATCTGATCTAAAAACGCTTGCAGCGGATGACAGCGGTGAAACAGAAACGGAAGAGTCTTCTTCATTGCTGAGTGCTCTGAGTAATGATGATCAAAATACAGAAATTAATTCCAAAGACACTGAAATATCAAATACTTCAAAAAAAGAAAACACTATGATGAGAAATTTGATTTTTCTTTTAATCTTTGCAGCAGCCGGCGGAGGATATTATTATTACAAAAATATTTATAAAGATAAAAAAGATGAACAAATGGATCTGATGGATGCATTAGACAAGGAAGATTTTGTTGCGGAGGATGAATCTGATGAGGAAGCTGATTTCGGACTGGATGAAGACTATCAGGAACAAATAATGCAGCAGCTTATCGAAGATGACGAAGATGACAGCGACGATAATGATGCATTTCATGGCGGTAATGATGCTGTTCAAGAGGAAATTTTTGCAGAGAATCTTATGAATTATATACAGGAAGAAAAAACGGATATTTTTGCCGATACAGTATCCCATGAAAACAGTGAAAATATTGAAGAAGATGAGGATGACGAGGACGAGGATCTGGATGAGGAGGAGGACGAATAATGCTAAGAAAAATTAATTTCAAATCTAAAAAGACTGTAATTATAGGAAGCATAATTTTAGTCATAGTTCTCTGTGCAATTCTGGCAGTAGGCGCTTCTGCTAACAAGGGAGCCAATGAAGCGGAAACTTATGATTATAATGAAACTGAACAGGCACTTGCAGAAGAGGTAAAGGAATATCTGTCACAATACATGTCGCTCCCAGAACATACCAGCAACGCTATAGCGGATGCAGCAGTACAAAACTATAACATTGTCATGGAATCAGGAACAGATGTTATTAATGATGAGATTACTGATGCGGTCAGAAAAAGAATCAGAAGCACTATATTTGCTTTTGCTGACAATCCTGAACAATTGACAGATGATACACTGGATGCCCTGTCATCAGGAGTAACCGAAATTATATGGAATGCAGTACTGCTGCAGCTTACACAAAGCGGAATCATTATTTCGGAAGAACAGAAAGAAGAATATGAATATTTAATTCAGAGTCTTCAAGGACAGATAGATGCCTTAAAGGAGAGAAAATCAAAGATATCCATTCAGGCCAATATCACTGATAACACAGAAAGAGACATTACCAGTGATGAACTGCTTACCAGTATTGACAATCTGAGTGAGGAAGAAATAAAAGCACTGTCTGAAAAGCTGGGCATATCTGCAGAACAATTCAGGGAATGGCTAGAAGCTTCCATGAATCAGTCAAATACAAATATAAAAGAATTAGAAGATGAAATTGAAAAACTGCGTAAGGAACTGGAAAAGGAAATATCATCTGTTTCAGGAAAGCCAGGTGCAGCGGGAAAGACGGGAGAAAAAGGCGCCACAGGAGCAACGGGAGCAGCCGGAAATGATGGAAAAACCACATATATTGCATATGCTGATGATGCTTATGGAAGCAATTTTTCTCTTGTGCCCACGGAAACATCCAAGTACATAGGCACCTGTATTTCTAACGATAAGCAGCAGCCCAAGGATTATAAAATGTACAGCAATTGGCAGGAATACCGTACTTATATTATCACATCTACTACTGATCAGGACACAGGAGTTACCACAGTATATATCAACTAATGAGAGGAGGCAGTATATTTGGATAAAATAAAAAAAGTTTTAAAAAAATATATTCATCCATTTTTTATTCTTTGCATGATGTTGATTATTATTGCCGGAATGTTAATTATACATAACAGCAGACAGAAATATGCAACAGAAGAATGGATTTTTGAATATTTCGAAAAGTATAATGACCGGCTATCTGATCTGGATATTCAGGTTTTAACGCAAAACTTATCATTAGAAATTGATAAAAAACTGGAAGAATTGGATTGTTCCGAAGAGTTGACCAAAGAACAGCTTATGGCTCTTCTTGCAATGGTCAATGAAGAACTGCAGTATGCAAATTTCAGTATTCCACAAGAGGAAGTTTCCAGAATATCTACTGATATTGTGAAAAAAATTGTAGCCGAAAGCATGGAAGAATTTTATGCGACGTCGCATAAAACAGATGAAATAATAGACAGTCTTGGGGGGCAGTTATTTGAAATCAGGACTATAATGGAAAAATTAGAACAAGAAGAAATCAGCAGTATATCAGAACAGCAGGTAAAAGAAATTGCCAGGGCTGCAGGACTGGAAGAAGAGACTGTGAAAAATTGGATCAGAGAGATCCATTCCTCAGATACAGATAAATATGATGCAGCTATACAGGAATTGTCTGAACTGCTTGACACTGACACTGAAAATTTAAAGAAACTCTTAGCGGATGCCAGGCTACAGGATGATGCAATAGAATATCTTGCAAACCGGCTTGAAATAACGGAGGAGAGGTTAAACACCATTTTAAATATAGCAGGTAATTCATCTAATCGTGAACTGCTGGAATTGGCCGCCAGATTAAAAGCAGCAGAATCAGAACTGCAGAACCAGATGAAAAGTGATATGTCCCTTATCACCAACAGCATTACATCAGTCCAGCAGCAGATCATAACCAATAAAAATATCACAGAAGAAACGATTCAGGAAAACAGGCAGGATACATTATCTGCAATCGCAGCAAATAGAGCTGAAACAGATGCACAGATAAGTACAAATAAGGAAAAGACGGATGCTGCCATACAAGAGCTGCAGCAGAATGTTTTATTTTATGAATATGATGAAGATACAAATACATTAAAGCTTTTTGGATGTCAGTAGGAGGGAAAGAATGAAAAAGAAATTAAAATATATAATCCTAGCAGCAATATTAGTTTTTCTTGCAGGCGTACAGGCATCTGCAAGTAATCAAAATCTGCATAGTAAAGGGATACTCATTCTTAAAGATGGTGCAGATTTTGCCTTTTATGCAGATGATGTTTATTATTTACAAAGGGAACTGGATGCTCTTTTCAATGAAATAAATTAATAATTTGGAGGAAGAGAAGATGAAAAAAACAAATACAAATAAGAAGATATATATTTTTTTAGCAGTTATATTTCTAGCCGGATTAATTGGAATCAGTCTAACTGCTAATGCAAGAACAGAAAAAAGATCTGCCAATATAAAATCTAAGGGAATTATTGATTTTGAAAATGGTGCTGCAGTAATTGACTTTTCTGATTTGACATACCTTGCAGATGAGATTGATTTATTGGAGGATACTTATAAAAGTGAAACGGTAGATGCCTTGTCGCAAATCAGCATGTATTTTAATATGGACGGGACAACTACACGTGATCAGAATCAGAGTAATTTAGCAATTGAAAATGCAAACATCCTTCCATTTAGTACTATCACAGACGGTATAATCAATTCTCAGAGCATTCCAGGCGAAAGAACATATACGGGAACATTGCCGGGAGAAAATGCAGAAATAAGCGGAAATATATCTGCAGCAGATGCAGAAAAAATGAGTCTTGGTACAGCAGCATGGGTGGATGGCACATTGATGATCGGCACTGGAGCAGACAATAATTTTTATTATAATCAAGGATATACAAAAGGCTGGGCTGATGGATATGATGAAAAGTTAGATAATATTGATGTGGAATATGTATACCATGTACACACCGGCAGTCCGGATAATGGTGGCGGATGCTATTCACAGCCAATCAATGAGCCAATTGTTAAATCATGCAGAGTCATTGTAGGCGGATGTGAAGGCGGTGGAACAAGTGAGCCGGATGGTCATTGTAC
The DNA here is from genome assembly GCA_000403495.2 of Lachnospiraceae bacterium 10-1. Classification (GTDB taxonomy): domain Bacteria; phylum Bacillota; class Clostridia; order Lachnospirales; family Lachnospiraceae; genus Suilimivivens. The sequence continues at coordinate 128,771 of KE159817.1, forward strand.
TTGTGAGTATGAGACAACCCATTATGATTGTGGTGCAGGATCCAGCAGAGGAACCCGAAGGCACATGAATCCACCTCATTTTTCTACGACTCAATACAATCATGATTATATTGATGGATACAGATTTACAGGTAAATATGCATTGGGATGTAAAAAAACGGAGCAAACGATAGAATCCGCAACAATAGTTTTTCATTAGTTCGAATAAAAGAAAGAGCTGGGCAGTTAATTTAGAATGCCTGGCTCTTTTTTATCCGGCATTACACAAAGGCAAGGAGAGGACTTTATATGGGATATGTAGATGAAATTGTAGATTTACAGCAGCAAATGAAAAATTATATAGATAGATTAAATACTGGAAAGCTTTCCAGAAAAGACAGCGGACTGATTGTGCAGGTGGCTGGAAGCTATTATGAATCTTTGGAAGAATATAAGAAACAGGAACATGCAACGCTTGATGACAAGTTTAATGACATTCTTAGTGAAATTATAAATTTTCAGGATGGAATTATTCAGGCAGACAATCAGGCTGTCAGGGCAGCATATGAAAAATTTTCAAATACCGCAGAGGTAATGACGCTGGAAAATCAAAAGCTTGAATTGATGATGCAGACTTTTAAGACAGATCTTGAAGAAATGAATCTGCATGACATGAAGCTTCGTCTTATGCAGGACTTTGTAAATATTGATTTAAAATTATATGGTTCCATTACGGAAAAGACTTTGGAAGTTTTGGAAGTCCAAAAATGCGAGCTTGTAAACAATCTGGTTCAGGAAAAGAAATATATGGCAAATGAAAAAGATATAAAAAAAGAACCTGAACAGTCTTATAAGGCTAATGTATATATGAAAAATTCCAGCACCAAGAAACAAATCCCTAAAGTTATATATGGAAACAGTCCGGAAGATATCATTACTACACTGCAGGGATGGAACATGGGCCGAATTGACGCAATAAAATTTCGTACCTGCTATATCAGTAAACTGAATCCTGATACGAATAAGTATCAAAATCTAGCAAAATATGATGTGTCCACTGGCGTAGACATTACTCCCATTTACTTGAATATTCCTCATATGGGGCGAAACAAATTTTTAAAGACAATAGAACAGTTAAAAAAGAATGGTGCGCGTTACAATCCTGTACAAAAACAGTTTTATGTTACAAAGCAGTTAGATCTAAATAAGTTTTCTGACTATCTTCCGATCGTTGGAACACAGGCAGAAATCAGGGAAAGTAAAACTTCCAGTGAGAGCCGGCTTTCCTACGAAATAGAATCAGGGCAGGAATATTACGATAACAGAGTCCTTGTTACTGTGGAAGGCATGGAACCTTTTAATATTTATGGGGACAAATTTGATGTGCACTTTCCTTCACTTTCTGCAAAGGAGACAAGAGAAATCATTGAAAAATTTGTCCTTCCTGAGCTTGAAATAAACAGGACTGAAAGAAACATACCAAAGGAAATTCAATATAATGGACAAAAATATAATGCCCTACAGTATAACATTTTAGAGCTTGCAATCAGTCAGAATTTTTCCAAAGAACAAATGGCACTCATAGAAAGGCCAGAGCTGACATCTGACCGTATGAATGAGATCCGTTTTGCAGTCAGGGATGGATTATCTGCAGAACAGATTCTTCTTTTTGCAACACCAGCACATGAGCAGTGGCAGATGGATCTATGCCGGACGGGGATGCAGCATGGAATGACTTATGAGGAACTTAAACCGGTCATTTCTCCTTCAGGATATATTCCGGAATTGTATGGGGAGCGAAGAAGTCAGCTAAGCCAAATGATAAAAGCGAAGGAAAAGGATTTAAATGCTCTTCAAAAGCCCGGTAAGGCATCAGAAAGCATTCAAAGTGAGAAAGATAATAAAAGCTCTGTATTGTCCAAATTAGGGCAAAATAAGGCTAAATTGGAATTTGGACAAACTAAGTGTGAACATGCCATGCAGCATAAAGAGAAAATGGAGACTGAAAGATAGCTGAAATGAAAAGCAGACAAGACAAATCAAAATTAAATATGTTATACTAATTCATATATTATATGTCCAGAGGAGTGATTAAAATGTATAATCTAATGAATAAAAATAGTAAAATTGCTGTTTTTGAGAAATCAAAAGATCAACTGGATAATAGTTTTGTAATGATTCATGAAACTGAAGAAAAACTGCCAATTGGTTTTCGGGATATTAATTCATGGCTGGACAGGCGGCAGGCAGCAAAACACAGGGAGCATTTAAGACAGCTTATGGCCCAATGTGGATGTTTAAATAGTGAAGGGTTTATCAAAATAACACATGCCACTTCTTTGAATGATACTTTTTGGGTAAAATCCGAAAATGAAAATGCTACATGGGAAACAGTTTCTTTGTATAGAAATGAATTCAATGAAGTTATCTCAAAAATATCCTTTGAAGGAACTGGTTTATTTGGAATTGACTTTTCAACTACAACACCTGAATTCAGCACAGAGGGGAGTTTTGAGAAATGCTGGAAAAGGGAGGAAAATGGTATTTATCTTTATAAGCGCGGCAGTATGGGTGCACGTAATGCCGGATTAGAACCTTATTCCGAAGTTTATGCCTGTCAGATTGGAAAGATTCTCTGCAAGAACTTTGTTGATTACAGTTTAACCACACTTCACAAAAGAACAGCATCCAAATGTGAACTATTTACAAATGAAGAGAATGGTTTTATACCTCTTTCTAACATTTTCCAGCGCCGCGTGACGCCCAGGGAAATGCTTGAGTATTATAGCAGCATTGGTTCCGAGGATGCATTTCGAAGAATGGTAGTATTTGATGCAGTTACCTTTAATACAGACCGTCATATGGGAAATCATGGAGTAATTTTTGATAATGATTCTCTTACTGTTAAATGTATGGCTCCGGTTTTTGATAATAACCAATCATTATTACCTTATGCGGAAGAGCAGGATTTTCAGCAGGTAGGGAGTTATGTAGAGAGTAAAATTCCACATATTGGTGAGGATTTTGTAAATATTGCAAAGGCAGTTATGTCTCCGGCTATAAGAAGTGATTTAATAAATTTACATGGATTTAAATTTTCTTATATTGATAGTGACAGATTTTCAAAAGAAAGATTATATACCATTGAAAAGATCATAAACACACAAATAAGCGGGATATTGGATAAAAATAAAATGTATACTGTAGAAGTATTTCCTAAACAGGAGTCTGTTTTAAGTAAACTGCATAATTATCAGGGGCAGATAAGCCTATCTCGAACTGAAAATTTAACAGAAAAAAAGATTCAAATTGAAAAATAGGATTGATATGCCTAAAGGTGCCTGAAAAGGCACCTTTTCTATTTAAAGGAAAAGGAGATTGTTATTATGAGTAAAATTTTAATAGTAGCAGAAAAACCAGCAGCCGGTAAAGACATCGCAAGAATATTAGGAGCTACAGAATCCAGCAACGGCTATATGGAAAATGAAGAATATATTGTAACATGGGCAATCGGACATCTGATAGGATTAAAAGATCCGGAGGAAATAGATGAAAAATTTAAGATATGGAATGTGGATGACCTTCCGCTTCCCTATGATAATGGGCTCAAGGTTCTTGCAGGAACAAAGGGACAATATAAGATTGTCAAGAGCCTGATCCAGCGTGACGATATCAGTTATTTAATTAACGCCGGTGATGTTGGATAGTGCGGAGGGGTGACAAACAAATACAAATAAAAAAGGGACTTCCTCAATCCTTAAAAGGCTATGACAATAACGGTTATAGCTTTTTTTCATGCGGTAATTACCGTAAGAAATAACCCCTTATTCCAACAAGCGGAGAAATGCCCAACAACAGTATTCCGCAATCCAATCTCCCGACAATTAACGAAAGAAAACCATATATCAGCACCGAAACCAATCAATCTTATCAAACCATATCACAGGAGGGCAAAGACCATGAACAAAAAGCAGGAACAGCAGATTTTAGATTATTACAGCACCACAGACAAATATATCCGTAGCAAGACACATTCCAATGCGCATCAGACTGTATTTACCAAAGAAAGCGACAAATACCAGTGGCTTGTGTTGGAGCAGAAAAGCCAGTGCGAAGTTGAGGTAAGGCAAACCGACAGTCATGGAACAATCACAGCAAGGGATAATTACGAACTGACAAGAAATATCCCTAAGTGCGTGGGCGTGGAGCGTTTATGTGAGGGCGCAAATTTTCAGATACCTTTTAACGCTGATGAAGTCAATCTGATTTATCAGTTTGGGGAACAGAGCAAAGCGGAAACGTGTGCCAGTCTGTCCGCTATTCTTCCGCAGATAAAGGACAGCGACACAAAGCAGATAGTAAGCGGCACATTGAAGAAATTAAATGCCCTGTCCGAAGAAACGAGTGCGGAACTGACCGCCACCACCAAAAGACGGAAACTGACCGAGCGTGACAACTCCATAAAGACAAGGTTAGCCAAAGCAAAGGAACAGGCGAAACAGCCGACAGTTGCCGAGGGAAAACTGCACAGAACCCACAGCAAAGGAAAGGGGGATATGGCGCTATGAAACTTTCACGATACGAGCAGGAAACGATTGTCAATTATAACGCAGGAGAACAGACCGCCACCCTCTACACAAGAGATAAAGCAGTCATGCGGAAACTTGACACACTTGTTGCCGATTATCCCGACACATACAAGCTGACAGGGCAGGACGAGGTATCTAAGACCTATTCCTTTCCGAAGTCACACGTCAGTTACCGAAAGCCGAGGACAGTCAGCACCGAGCAGAGGGAACGGGCAAGGCAGATGATGATTGCTAATAATAGGGCAAAGAAAGATTAAGGAAAATTTATTGGTATTGTGTATGTGTTTGTGGTAAAATTGTGACGTTGAGCAACTCAATAATCGGGATTTATGATAAGGAAAGGGATAATTGTAAAATGAATGCGGATAATGAATTACTAATAAATTTGGATAAATTGCACACAACGGAATTAGGCGTAGAGCGCATTAAAAGAAATCTATCTTTAGATACAGATGATGTGGTTGACTGGTGTAAAACTAAAATCAATTCCGATAATGCTGTCATTACCCGAAATGGAAAAAACTGGTATGTGAATGTAGACAATTATATTTTAACGGTAAATGCATATAGTTACACGATTATAACGGCACATAAGGAAAAGAAATGAAATATACAATTCGTGAATTAGAAACATTTTCAGTTATTGGGCAGGAAGTAGAACTCACCAATTATCAAAAAAGAAACATTCAAATCAGTACACAATTTTGGCGAAAGTTTAACAGTAATTTGAAGAAATCGTATCTTTCACAATCGGGAAACTGGATAAAATATGCCTTTATGGAAAGAAGAAATGAGAAACTATTTTATTTCTGTTCTATTCCAAAAAGGAATGTCGTTCCAAATAATTTTGTCTATAAAGAAATACAACATTACAAATATCTTGTTGTAGAGCATATAGGTTCTATGGACAAAATATATGAAACCTACGGAATGATTTATCAAGAAATATTACCCCAAATGGAATATATACCTTTACAAGAAAACTTTTTACACTTTGAAAAATACGATTATCGCTTTCATTGGAATAAGGAAAATTCTATTATTGAAATATGGCTACCAATTAAGGGGTAGTTAAATTCTTATTTGTCAGGAAAAATCAAGACAGAAAAATGATGTAAAAACTGAATATTGTTTACCTTTAGGTAGCGATTATCTTAACAGACAATCCGCTACCTTTTTTATTTTCAGAACCTATCAACACAGCACAGAAAGAATGAGGTATCAGAAATGATTGAGAGCAAGAATGATACAAGCAAAAACTTAGAAAAAGCATTGCAGGCATTGAAACAGGCGCAACAGCGTGTAGCCAACGAGAAGAAAAAGCAGAACGAGAAAAAGCGAAAAGCTGAGAACCACCACAAGTATATCATGGGCGGTATTATCGTAAAGTATTTCCCCGACTGCTACCGCTATGACGAGGACGAGTTAAACCGTATCTTGTCGGTTGCATTGCAGACAAAGGAATGTCAGCAGATTATATCTAAAATCAAAGCGGAAAGCCGAGAAACCACTCCCCCACAACCTACTCTCCCCAATGCCGAAAATGAAAGCGAGGGCGGTACGGAATGACGAGGGCAACGGAACTGGAAAGCCGAGGTAACGTATTCACCCCGTTTACGGGGTGCGCACAGATATACCACCAGAGGTGGTATGTGCGCTCTCCGAGGGGCAAGTTTCACTTGCATGGACTCCTGCGGAGGGCGTTGGCTGCCTTGCGGCAGCCAAAAGGGGAAACAACAATTCCCCTTCGCAAGCTGCGCTTGCTACCCTTTAGTGAACTTTGCGTTCAGACAAAAGCCAAAGTACGGCTTTTATCTGCCCACAAAGTCTATCCATGCGCCCCACTACTCTATTGGCAGAATGTAGGTGTTGCGTATGGGTAATGTCACGAAACAGGCAAGCACACGTTTCTCCATAGTCAAGCGGAGCAAAGGGCAGTCGGCAGTTGAGAAAGCATCATACATCAGCAGGAGTATTCTTGTGAGCGAATATGACGGACAGACCTACCGCCCCAAATACCATGAAGATTTAGTCCACAGTGAAATCTCTCTCCCACCCAATGCACCCAAAGAATATGCAGACCGAGCCACCTTATGGAACGCTGTTGAACTGTCAGAGAAAGGGCAGAAATCACAGCTTGCGAGAATGCTGAAAGCGTCACTCCCCAACGATTGGAGTTATGAACTTGCGGAGGAAGTCGTGAGGGATTATGTGCAGAGGAATTTTGTTGACAAGGGAATGTGTGCGGATTGGGCAATCCATGACAGCGAGAATGACAAAGGACAGCGCAATCTCCATATCCATGTTTTACTAACCATGCGCCCTATCACTGAAAACGGAGAATGGGGAGCAAAGACCAAAAAGGTTTATGTCCTTGATGAAAACGGGGAGCGTGTTCCCCTCATCGACAAAAAGACAGGTCAGCAGAAAGTGGATAATCGCAACCGCAAACAGTGGAAATGTCAGACCGTAGAAAGCACCGACTGGAACAGCCAAGAGAACGCCAAGATGTGGCGCAAAGATTTAGCCGACACAATCAATGCCACCAATGAGCAGTTGGGTATTGACGTTCATTGGGAACACCGTTCTTTCAGGGAACAGGGGATAGATAAAGAACCGACAATCCATATCGGGGCGACTGCCAATGCTTTAGAGCGCAAGGGCATACAGACCGAGAGGGGAAACATCAATCGGGAAATCGTCAAGCGCAACATGATGTTGGAGCAGGCAAAGGCAATGCTTGAACTTGCCAAGCAGGAAGTACAGAGCATACAGTATGCCAAGATTAGAAATGCGGCAGTCAGCATGAAGAATGATGTCATGGAAATGATTGCAAAAGTGAGGGAACGAAAAGGCAGACTTGATTTGCCGATTGTCAGCGGAAAGCACCTAAGAAAAATATCCGACAGAACCGCCTTGCAGTCAGCCGACAATGCAGAGAAGTTTATCGCTACAAAGAAGATAGACAGCTTTGAGAGCCTTGCAAAATTTACAGCAGATACGGAACAGAAATACGGACAGCTTGACAGCGTACATCTATCAAAGGGGCAGAAACTAAGCCGACTAAAGGAACTGTCAAAAATGTATGCCCTCTATGAGCCATACCGCACCACCTACAAAGAGAGCCAGTCACTAAAAAGACTTGCCAAAATGAAGTTTGACAGGGAGCATAAAGAGAGCCTTGCCAAATATCCCGAAATGCGTGAGCGGTTGCAGAACCTTTTGGAACAGGGCGAGAAGATAACGCCGAAACAGTGGAAAGCGGAAATACAATCTTTACAAGCGGAATATGACAGTATCGGCAGGGAGAAATCAAAGACCGCCACAGAATTAGCTTATGCCGAGGTAATCAGCTATAACAAAAAGAACCTTGAACGGGAACTTCAGAACGAGAGCCGACAGCATAACAAACAACAGAGCAAGGCGAAACGGAGGGAGGAAGAAATTTAATGGAAATTTGATAGAGAAATAAATGTGAGTATGGTATTATAGTAGCTGTACAAGTTGGGAAATGTAGGATTCTATAAAGTGATTTTATATTTCTACCACTGGTTGCGCAAATGTAAAAGTAGCTATATGGAATGCAACCGAGGTTTTTGGTATGGTCTAGGTATCAAAAACAAGGAGGAAAAATAATATGAATTTTTCAGAAAAACTTTTAACACTACGAAAGGCTAAAGACCTTACGCAAGAACAGCTTGCGGAGAAACTTGATGTTTCAAGGCAATCTGTTTCAAAATGGGAAAGCGGGCAGGCAACCCCTGATTTGGAAAAGATAGTGGAAATAAGCGCAATTTTTGATGTTACAACTGATTATTTGTTAAAGTCATCAGAGATAGATGATTTATCAGTGAAAACTGAAATGTTGGAAAAACAACAGCAGATGATGCTTCTTCGGGAACAAAAAAATCAAAGAACCTTTGAGTGTGTAATGTATTCGGTTGCAGTATATCTCATTTTTTTTGCGGTCTATTTCATCGGACATTATTATTTTGAAATTTGGAATCCGTCAGTGATTTTTGCGGAATTTCTTATTGCTACTGCCATTGTAATCTTTATATGTGTTAAAAAACGTAGTAAAAAGTAGTAGTAAAGTTCCAACCTGCCGCTAACCATTACCACACTACAATCACAACAAAATAATTACACAGCGTCAGAGCGTATAGAATCAGTCTATGCGCTCTATTTTTATGTAAAGGAGTAGATTTATGAGTAAAAATATTGAAACAGAGCAAAGAACCCACCGACAGCAGACACCCACAAAAATTATCGTGGAAAGGCACTATGTAGGCACTGAAAAAATGGAAACGGTATTTAAGCGGATAGCCGAGGAACAGATAACAAAAAAGGTCAAAGAAATAGCGGAAAATAAAGCCAATTAGCACTGGAAACGGAAAAGGGAATATAGTATAATATGAGTTGAGAGGAAGTCCCTTTTCATCAAGGAGGACGAAATGAAAAGGGCAAAATTAAATAACGACAAAATCACTGCTTTATATTGCAGGCTTTCCAAAGATGACGGCACGAACAATGAGAGCATGAGCATAGGCACACAGAAAACCATGCTGAAAGAATATGCAAAGCGCAACGGTTTTCTTAACTGTCAGTTCTATGTTGATGACGGTTACAGCGGTACGAACTATGACCGTCCTGCCTTCCAACAGCTTATTGAGGACATACGCAACGGGGAAATATCAACGCTCATCACAAAAGACCTGTCACGTCTGGGGAGGAATTACCTTGAAACGGGTACATATATCGAGGTATTTTTCCCCAACCACAATGTACGCTACATTGCAGTCAATGACGGTGTAGACTCCATAGATAACACGCAAATGGATATTACACCGTTCCGCAACATCATCAATGAAATGTACGCAAAGGACACGTCAAGGAAAATCAAGAGCGCACTCCGAACAAGGAAATTGCAAGGGAAGTATATGGCAACTACACCGCCTTTCGGGTATCGGAAAGACGAGAGCGACCATAACCACCTTGTCATTGACGAAGTGACAGCACCCGTTGTGGAACTGATTTTTTCGATAGCCGAGGAGGGCGTGGGACTTCACACTATTTGTAACCGCTTGCGTAAGGCAAAAGTTATGAAACCGAGTTTCTACAAAAAGGAACTGTTTGAGAGGTACATTGACGAGGAAAAGATGTATGATTGGGATACTGCTTATATCAGCAAGATATTACACGATCCAGTCTATGCAGGAAACCTTATCGTGGCGGAAAGACCGACCAAGACCATGCGTTCCAAGAAAAGACAGTATATCCCGTTTGCAGAGCGTGAAGTCATCTATGGCACACATGAGCCAATCATTGAACAGAACCGCTGGAACAATGTGCAGAAGATTTTGCAGAGCAGACCGCCCGTTATCGGGGAAAGTTCAAGCGGATATGACAACATCTTCCGAGGGATTATCAAATGTGCCGATTGTGGGAGTGCCATGCTTGCCAAAGTGGAACAGAAAAGAAAGCGGAACAATGTAATAGACAAGACTTTCTACTGCTGTACCAAATACCGCAAGTTCGGGAAAGAGGGCTGTTCGTCACACAACATTGAGGCGAGGACGGTGCATGAAGTTGTGCTTGCAGACATTCAAAGACACGCACAGCAGGCATTGACGGACAGGAAAGCAATGGTAACGGATATTGCCGAGCGTCTTAATCTCCAACTGTCAGCGGACAAGGAACAGCAGAAAAAGGAACTTAGACAATGCAAGCAGCGAGTGTCGGAAATAGAAAACCTGTATGCCAAGCTGTACGAGGACATGACAAGGGAACTGATAACGGAAAAGCGTTTTCAGATGTTGTCGGCACGATATGACAGTGAGCAGGAAGAACTGTCAGCAAGGATAAAGGAACTTGAAAAAAGTGCCATAGAGGACAGGGAGCAGTTATCTTCCATTGAGCAGTTTGCGGAGCAGATAAGCGGTTATGCAGGGATAACAGAACTCAATTTTAAAATAATCAATCAACTCATAGAAAAAATTCTTGTTTCTGAACCCGTAGAGATAGACGGGCAGAAAATTCAACGACTTACTATCCATTACAAGTTCATAGGGGCATTGGAAACCCTTGAATAATGGATATTTTCTAAGTCACCTATTCCAACTATCCAACAGATGCAGGAAGGGAAGGGCTTTTAATCCAGTCTTGGCTATACAGGATGTGCAGCAATAAACATCCTGTAAAAATACTTTGGGCTTCTTCCCTTACGGACGAAGCTATAAAAACTGCAATGGGACATCTTCATGATGAAAAAGAAGAAGAGTTTGTGAATCTGCTCAGGGAAGCAGAAACAAGAGCAGTGGCCGATCAGATTTATGGATATAATTATACCAGGGCGTTAACATGTCTTTACGGTTCATCCGGAACGGTTTTATCGTATGGACGCTGCCAGACTCCGTTGCTTAACCTTATTTATAAAAGAGATCTGGAGATAGAAAAATTTAAACCGCAGCCATACTGGACACTGAACGCCGAATTTAACAGTTTCACCGCAAGTGAAATTGGTGATAATGGAGAAGTTCTGAAATATATGGAAAAGGCATCTGCAGATGCAGCCTTTCAGAGCTGCAGCAGATCCGGCCAGGTAAAAGTATGCAAAAAGGAACAGAAAAGCCAGAAGGCGCCTGCATTATTTAATTTGGCAGAAATACAAAATACTATGGGCAAAAAATATGGTTTAAAGCCGGATGAAACGCTTGAAATTGCCCAAAAACTATATGAAACATATAAGATCATGTCTTACCCAAGAACTGACAGCAGGTACCTGTCAACAGATCTGTATAACGAAATAGAGCAGCACGTTAAATCATGCAGTTTTGGCAAATTTGAAAGCTACATAGAAAAAATTGATTTTTCTTCTTTTACTATGGATAAATCATATTTTAACAATAATAAGGTTTCTGACCATCATGCATTAATTCCCACCATTAACAGCAGCATAGCTGATGTATATGACAAATTGTCAGAAATGGAAAAGAATTTCTTTGATGAAATTGTATGCAGCCTGATTGCCATTTTTTATCCGCCTTACATCTATGAAAGTACCGATATTATAATAGAGGTATCGGACCGAACTTTTCAGGCACATGGAAATGTAGTAAAGTCTGCCGGATATAAGGAGACCATGAATATCCTGCAGACAAAAGAAAAGGATAAAGATGATCAGCAACCGCTTCCGGATCTGACAGAAGGAGAGATTCTTGAAGTGACAAACCTTGAACTTAAGGAAGGAAAAACAAAACCTAAAGCAAGGTATAATCCCGGTAATATTGTAAAGCTGATGAACAAATATAAAATTGGAACTTCGGCCACCAGTGCAAATATTGTTAAGACACTGGAAAAGCGAAATTTTATTGAGCTGGATGAAAAGAAAAAGTATAAGACTACAGCTCTGGGCAGGGAATTTATATCCCTTGTTCCGGATATCCTTAAGTCAAAAAATCTGACAATCGAATTTGAAGATTCGCTTGCAAAAGTCAATTCCGGAGAACTTTCAAAGGAACAATTTATTGAAAAAATTATTATACAGATTAAAGGGAACATAGATAAGTTTAAAGAGAATGCTCCTGAAAAGAAGATGAGCGCCCAAAAAAGTGTCGGGGTATGTCCGGTATGCGGAAAGGAAATGAGGGAAAGCAGCAAATCATGGTACTGTTCCGGATATGCAGATGAATCTAAATGCAGCTTTTCCATCTGGAAGAAGATCTGCGGAAAAAATATTCCTGAAGCTTCCATAAAAACTTTACTTGCCTATGGAAAATCAGATCTGCTTAAAGGCTTCAAAAGTTCACAGGGGAACAGCTTTAGTGCATATCTTGTATTAAAGAAAGATCATTCAATTGGATTTGAGTTTCCAAGCCGAAAAAATAAAAAGTAAATGACTGACCGGAAGTGGAAAAATTTCTGCTTCCGGATTTTTTATTATGGGAGGATTTCATTAATGGCTGAAAGGTTAAGAGACGAACAGATTGCATTCAGAGTTTCAAATTTTGAAAAAGATTTAATTCAGCACCAATATAAAGAGTCAGGAATCGAATCGTTCAGAGAGTTTGCAGTAAGGCTGTTATCAGATGGATATATACTTAATATTGATACAACACAGATACACAGCTATGCATATGAAGTGAATAAAATTGGAGTCAATCTGAATCAAATCGCACATAAAATAAATATGCTGGACAAAGAAAATCCTGATATTTATTTGTTAAAAAAGGACATGGAAGAATGTCTTTTTTTAATGAATGAACTGACTAAAATTGTACGCAGGCATTGGATGTCTTAAACTACTATGGGAGGTAAAAACATATGGCTGTGTCAAAAATATGGCCACTGTATCAGACACTTGATAAGGCAGTTAAATACATCTGCAATTATGAAAAAACAGCAGATGGAACATTAATAGATACATTCCAGTGTACAGAAAAATTTGCTGATTGTGAATTTAATGATACAGCAAAAAAAGCCAGGAAAGTTAAAAATTCCAGAATAGGATATCATACAATAATCTCATTTTCGCCGGATGATGTTATTTCACCAGAAGATGCATTAAAGGTTGGTAAGCAGATTATTGATAAATACACAGGCGGAAAACATCAATATGTGCTTACTGTACACACGGATCAGGCACACATACATGTGCACTGTATTTTCAATTCTGTTGATTACACTGACTTTAAAAAGCTGCAGATCAAAGACAAGGATCTTGACCGTCTTGAAAAAATAACTGATAAAGTATGCCGGGAAAATAATCTGTCAGTTATTGAAAAGAAATCCGGCGAAAAAGGACGCAAAAAATATGAATATGATAAGCATACAGCAGGTGAGTCATGGAAGGATAAAGTTAAAAACGCAATTGATAAAAATATTTTATTGTCCAATACCTACGAGGAATTTATTGAGCGGATGCAAATGGAAGAAGGATATCAAATTAAGCAGGGAAAGTATCTTTCGTTTACACTTGAACATGAAGGTCAAAAGAAAGCTGTGCGGAATAGAAGCCTTGGAGATTTTTATTCTATAGATTCCATAAAAGACAGAATTAAAAATAAAGAAAAATATGCACAGAAAGAAAAAGCAGTTAGTACAAAAACTTTACCAGACAGCATTAAATTTGACAAGCCAATTTCTTATGATGCCAATGTGAAAAAGCTGATTGATGTTAATAAAAATAAGAAAGCACAAGAACATCAGGCATACCGCAGAAAATTAAATATGATAAATATTTCAACCTATGCCGGCATGATAAACTTTATAAAAAAATACCATCTTGTATATGCAGATGATTTTGAAAATGCGAAAAATAATTTAGAGCAAATGTATTCACAGCTTACTGATTCGATCAAAGATACTTACAGAGATTTAAATGCTCTTGAGGCAAATATAAAACAGTATCAAAAATATTTGAATAATAAATCTGCGCATGAACGTTATATAAGGACATCTGATAAAGATGAAAAATTTTTCCTTAGTGAGGCTAATAAGATGTATGAAAGTGCAATGTATTATTTTAAGAAAAATAATATAGATATATCCCAAATAACGCCTGAAACTGTTTCGAAAAAAATGATGAAAATGGATAATCTAAACCAAAGATTAGATCAGTTAAAAGTAGAGAGAAAATCTGTAAAAAATGATGTTAAACAACTGACAATTATTGCTGACAATAATCGTTCTGTTTTGGGTGATGAATTTAAAAGCACCTCCAAACATCAAGAAAAAAAAGATATCTATGATAGAAATAAATGAAATAAAACTGTACTTGCAATTTATAGGTTCTCTATAAATATAAGTACAGTTTTATTTTTTTGCAATATGCAAAATTTCAAAAATAGTCTTATAGATATTTTTTGAAATTGAAGCTGTTGTGAAAGCTTTCAGGGGATTGGGGATGTGCCCCAACAAGCCAATTATGAAAAAGAAGCGGAGGCGGATTTTTTCATAATTGAGTAAATGGCTAGCCATTTACGTTGCTTGCTGTTCTTTCAAACGGTTCCACCGTTTGTGCCAAATTTGCGAAGCAAATGGGCAGCGTCTGCCTGCCGAAAGCAGAGCAGCGCGTGTTCTAACCTGCATAGGCAGGTTGTATTGAACACTAAAATGCCATATCTGGCAGAAGAGATACGTATATTTAAATAGTGAACTAAATAATAATTAAACAGAAATATCATAATAATAGTGGATGAAAAAAGAGATTAATACAGTCCAGCCAGATTCTTTAGACATTGACAAAAAGCAAGCGAAGTAGTACAATGTACTATATAGAAGAAAGGAGCTGATAATATGAGTTTTTCCATCAGACTGACAGCGGAAGAAAAGAGCCTTGCGGAAAGCTATGCTAAAATCCATTCCATATCGCTTGGAGAAGCCTTTAAGCAGGCACTCTTTGAGCGGATAGAAGATGAATATGATGTTACAGTGGCACAGGATGCATATAACGAATATGCAAAGGATGACTGTAAGAGCAGGCCCATTTCCGAACTGTGGGAGGAGATAGGTTTATGAGCTACAGCATAGAAACGACGACAAGATTTGACCGGGAATTTAAGAAGCTGGATAGATATACCCAGCGCATCATAAAAGGCTGGATTGAAAAAAATCTTATCGGAGAAGATGATCCCAGACGTCACGGAAAAGGATTGACGTCTAACAGGAGCGGTCAGTGGCGTTACAGAATAGGCGATTACCGTCTTATATGCCAGATAGACGATAACAGGCTTATTATTCTTGCACTTTCTGTAGGACACAGAAGGGATATATATGACTGATACGACAGATAAATATTATACAATTCTGTAGAACACATAAACATCAAAAAAGCAACCGCCCCGACCAAAGGTAATGGTTGCTTTTTGATAAATAACCGTTAACCAAGGTGAACCGTTTGCTTTACGGGTAGCACCTTTCTATATTTATTATAAAGAGAAAACACTTATTTGACAATATACTTTTTGGAGAAATGTAAACAAACAAAAACATTTCGTGTGAAAGGAATTTAAATTCCTTGTACGAGGAGTAATAAGTTTATTTTAAAAAATGGAAATAAATGGTATAATTTGTCGAATAATATTTATATTCATATGAAAAGATTGTGAGGGAAAATATATGGATGATGTTTCAGGAAGTGCTTTTTTGTCATTAATTTTGGGATTACCAATAATAATTGGAATTAGTATTCTTAGTATTCCTTTTATTATAGTAGCTGCTGTTACTGGAATATCACTAGATATTGTTGTTAAAAGCATACTTGTGTTTGGACTTGCTGTTTTTATTATTTGGATATTTTGCAGATATCAAATTATAGAAAATGGGATAGTCGGACTAATTGCCGGAACATTGGTCTATAAACATTTTTCATGGCATCCAGTTGCATGTATTTTGATCGGAGCAAGTGTTGTAGGCTTACTTTTTCTTGTTACATATTTGAAAATTGGATTGATTATAAAGACAATTATTTTTTCTTCGATTGTAACATTTTTTGCATATGGAATTTTTTATTCGGATTCAGGCCTTTTTCCAGCACCAGATAATGTATGGAGGGTGACATTCTGCATTATATTTTTTTTAGAAAATTTATATATAAGATTTTACCCTTGTGATTAAGAATTTTCAATTTAATTTGGAGGAAATACTAATGAAAATAATTTTAATTTTATTGATAATTTTAATAGGGTTTATTATCTACAAAACGAAGAAAGCAAAGAATTCTTCACAAGCTTATCAAGAAAAAACAGTGGAAATAAATGAAAATCAGAAGCATATAGATAAAAATAAAGTTGCATCTATAGAATCAGTACCTAAAGAAACTTTTGAACTCGAAATAGATGATAATATAATAAGAGTATTTTCACTTAAAAAATCTTTTTGGGATAGTCCGGCAGAGTCTTTAGTGTATGAAACTTTAAAAATTTTTATTGATGAAAATTATTTAATTGCACCGCATGTTGGATTGCGTGAAATTTTTTATTGGGATTGGAAATATGATAAAAGAATAACCTATAAGGTAAATGCTATGCATTTTGATTTTGTAATATATCATAAAGGTCAAATGATGAATAGACCGGCTTTGATAATTGAAGTTTTAGGAGGGGACCACTTTAACGAACAAAAATCTTGGGTAAAACAAAATGATGAATTGAAATTAAAAATATTAAAAAAACTTGATGTATCTTTTATTACAATTGATCTTTCAAAATCTATGCCGGATGAAGAAGTGAAAAAAATGACAATTAAAACCATAAAAGATAAGGTGCCAAGCAGAGAACATTATACAGTGTACTGCCCTAAATGCGGATCTGTAATGGAACTCAAACCTAATAAAACAACAGGCACAATGTTTTATGGCTGCAAAAAATTTCATAAAAATGGTGGATGTAATGGAAGCCGGGATATTACCAAAGTTGCACCTTTATATAATGGAATTAATATAAAGGATTTTAATTCAAAAAATAACGATTAGAAATACAAAGTGGAAGTCCTTTATATGGGACTCGTAAATATGTTAAAATAAGGAAAAAGAAAGTTATGGGGGATAGAGATGAAAAGAAGAAACATTGTAATTATAGCCATATTATTGTTAATACTAATAGCTAATCTAATAGGATGTAAAAGAGAACAGCCAGATAGTTTAGACACAGCAGTTAGGGAGGAAACTTCAAATTCAGAAATTCCAGAAAACACAGAAGATAATACTGAAAATGAAGTTATAGAAGAACCGGTATCTTTTGAATGTCTGGAAGAAATTAAAACTGCGTCTCCAGAAAGTGGATTGGTACAGGTTGATGATATGCTTTTACAATATGGATGTAAAGTATCGGATGTTATAGAAGTTATAGAAAATAGCAAAAGTTCTTTTGAATATCTTAATGACTATAACGAGAATGAACTTGTTATTCAGGGTGATAGTGCTGATATTATTCTTATAAAAAATAATGATTGGTATTTAAGTTTGCAAGCCAGAAATTTAACAGATGGGACAATTGCATTAAAAGATTGCATTGTAGGAAGAATTATAACTGAAAAAGCAGCAAAGGGAAATGTGTTTTATTCAGGATTTAATGAGAATATGGGAGATATACCAACGTATGAATATATTAAAAATAATGTTATGATAGATTATGAGATATCTTATGAATTTACTGAACATGATGAACATGATGATTTGAAAAAATATGTGGCAGAAGTTTATATACTGCCAAATAATTTTTCTGAAACGGGTGAAATATGGTTGTATTTTGTTATCGAAGCAGATACAGGTGAACTTCGGTCAATTTCAATGAATAGTACTTCATTATATTCATTTTTATAAAAATAGGATATTGCTGAGAGCTCCAGATTTAATCTGGGGCTTTTTCTTTTATAGTTTCTAAACTTCCTTTAACATATCCTATTACACGTTCTTTTGAATAATTAGGAAGTTCGCGAAAAAGCAGAAGAAGTTCTTGTTCATTTTCTGTAATAGGAGTAATATTTTCATTTTCTTTAGAATAAGGCGTATCGTTTCCAGTTAATAACCAAATTAATGAAATGTTCCAAAATTCGCAAATGGGTAAAAGATATTCTGGAGGAATATCTCGTTTTTCACTTAGCCAAGTGCTTAAAGTACTTGCGCTTATGCCAATTTTTTCTGCCAATTGCTTCTGTTTTTTCGACTTATCATTTTTAAATAACATTTCAACACGTTCTGTTATTATAGAATTAGCCATAATCTACCCCGGAATTCACAAATGTGAATTAATTCGTTGACAAATACGCATTTGTGAATTATACTTTAAAATGTAATATAAAAACCAACAGATAAATAGCGTAAAAAGTACACAAACAAAAGATATTTCTGGTAAAAATATCTTTTGAAAAAGAGATATCAAAATAAAGGCTACCTTCCATAAATAAGCAAATTCAGCCACAGTGTAAAAAAACGCTATTTTTATTTTAGAATACGCACATTAAAAAGTAAAGTAAAACAGTAATAAAACAGTAGGTAATGCGATGAAAAAATACTTGTCACCTTGGAGTAAAGATGTGAAAAAAGCAATGATTGATGCAGATATGGACACAAACGATCTTGCAGCTAAAATGTGCTGGAGCCGCCAGCATACCAGTTCAATTGTTAATGGACGTACATACCATAGGGAGTCCGTTTCTAAAATAAGCCAGCTTTTTAATCTGGAAATTCCACCAGAAAAGGCTACACTGGCGAAAGAAAAGTAAGGAGTAATATTTATATCAATGAGTAATCCCGCTGCAAAATGGAATCTGTTTGATTCCTTCCTATATAAAGTAGAATGTATTATTACTAAATTGTTGGTTGACTTTAAGAAAAATGAAAAGACTCCTGATCCGGAGGAAATGATCATAGCAGCCACAAAATATTTGAAGGACGAAAATGACCAGTTAAAGAGAAAAGAATATCCAGGCACTTTAAAAAGTGAAAATGGAAAGTATTTTTGTCCAGACTGTCAAACAGAAATTCCTGATTTATTTATAGACGAATATCATACAAAATACTGTCCGGAATGCGGTAAGCGAATTATGCCTGCAATTCCATCACCTTATGCAGCATTATATAAAGATTATACATAAAATAATGAAAATGTTATATGCTGCAATACGACGATAAACTGATTTTCAAAAATGGAGGCAGGAAATGAGCAGGGTTAATAAATACAGAGGTATACACATTCATGTGAGCCCACAAAACGAACATCTTAACGGAAGATGGGTTTGCGGATATTTGGCAGATGAAAACTATATCAATTCACCAGAATTAGAAGGAGAATTTCTGGTTGACAAAGATACGGTTGGGCAGTACATAGGCGTAAAAGATAAAAATGAAAAGGAAATCTATGAAGGAGATATTGTCAAAAGAGAAATTTGGGGCGAATACGTTATCGGACAGGTAGTTTGGTTTGATATTGGATTTTGTGGATTTCAGCTAAAATGCGGAAGACATTATTACCCAATGGGAAAAAGCGAACTTGATACAGGAAAATCTGACGACGAAGTTATTGGAAACATTTACGAAAATGCAAATTTGTTGGAGGAAGCATAAAATGGGATGGGTACCAGAAAATAAATTACTAAAGGTAAAAGCTAAACGAATGAATGATGGAAAATGGATAAAAGGTTACTGCTTCAAAGAACAAGAATGTACTTATCTTATTACAGGCAGACAGTACGAAGATATTATACATTCTTTTACACATGTTACAGAGGAATGTTATGACATGTTCAGTATAAAGGCATATAAAATTGATCCAGGCACAATATGCTTATGTACGGGAAAAGAATATATGAACGGGGAAACAGCATATGAAGGCGACATATTTGAAAGCCAGGCAGGCGGACAATTAATGATATTGCGTTTCGGAACATATCAAGCGTACTGCCCTGCAGATAGAACATACATGGATTCGGTTGGATTTTATGCCGAATGTGAAGGATATCCGGATATGCCGATAGGCGATTTAAAGGATTATGCACTGAAAGCTGGCAATATTTTTGATAATACAGATTTGGTTTCAATACAAAAATAAAAGGAAACATCAAATGGATAGATCAGAAAACACTTTTATTTTTCTTGGAAAAAGAAAAATGATTGAACTTATGAAAGAGCAATTTGAATATTTTACAGATAAGGATGCAAAGCAAAATTATTTTCATTATGATAAATATGGTAAATCAGAACGATTAACATATCTTGATGATTATGACAATGTGCATGATCTATACCATAGTATTGTTGGTGGAGAGGAAATGTGCCTATATCATGAGAATAATGACAGGAACCGACGTGTAAATTTACCCAGTTTTCGTTTATTGAAAGCAACCAATGGTGGACATTCTAAATCAGTAATTTCCTCTTTAAAGGAATACCGGAAAGAAATTGCTGCACAACCTAAAGCTAATAATTTGGAGCACCAGCGATCCGATCAGGAGCGTTGAGCAAAAAATCCAATTATTATAAATATTTTAAATATCATGCAGCACATTGAAAAAATATCTATGATGGGGAAATAGAAAGAACCATGAAAGATACATAAAGTCCGGTAACGTTCGATACGTGTGGAGCTTCACAGTGATTACGCAAGGATCTTTAATATTTATTTATCAATAGTTGGTCTCTTGATGAAACGTCTTGGTATTAAAAGGAGCGAAAATAATTGTTCTGTGTTCTGGTTTGTGGTAAAGATCAAAGCGAGGATGCATGTATTTGAGGATAATGATACACACCAAAGGAGTCTGCCCATAGAAATGGGAGAGGTAATGCTGCTATTTTCACCCTGTAAAAGGGGCTTTGTAACAGAGATAACCTGTGGAGCTGCTTAACCAGCAGCCACCGGCATATTATTAAGTATTAAGTATAATGATAAGATGGTAATTAAAGAAAGGCAAATAAAATATGGCACAATGGATAATATACGGATATATGTTTGATTGCCACGAATTTGAATACAACAATAGACACATCACTGGTCTTTGCTGCGAAATCAAAATGAATATAGATGCTTTAACTGAAGAATTAAATGCTGTGGCAATACAAATTTCAAAAACTGATGGCTTTACAATACTATTAAACAGTAAAGCTACAAGTGTTATAGTTCAACCTTATAAAATATATGCATTGGCTCTATGTGAAAATCATGAAGAAGAACCAATTGAAATTGATGATGATGTACTTTATAAATTTTCAAATTATATAATAGAAGACATTAACGGCAGCGCTGAATCAAGTTGGTTAATTAATGAAAGTTAGTATATCTTTGGATTTATTTATATCAGACGTAAAACGAAGCGTTTTTGTATGCCCACAATATTTAAATATTTGTTGAGCAACTTTACTATCATATTTATTTTTAATTTTATTTACCATGTCATCTGACATAGACTTACGAATAATAGTTTCAAAAAAAGGATTATCATTATGTTTATGATAATGATATAAATTTTTGTGACTAATATCATTTCTGTGATTAGATGGCGTAGGTTTGTTATTCATAATTGTTTGCACCATGCGTTCAAAATAAGGAGTAGTACTACATTTCCCATTTATATATAAAAGTGTAAACTTTACATTTTTATATAATTCAGAAGGAAGATAATAATTCATAAAATATTCATTATCAGAATTCATTGAAAAATTTAATGTAGACAAGTAATCTACACCATTTACAGTAACAGCAATAAGTAACTGATTTTGCAGCTCATCCATCCTTGTATAGAATACATCTGTCTGACAGTCATTATACAGGAAACTGTATTTTACAGAAGAATTAACAACAAGATTTGTATTCGCGTAATCAGTAAGTATTTTGTTAATTAAATTAGTAACGTTCATAATATATAACCTCGGAATCGTAAAATATTAAGTTTAATCCGTAAAAGGAGATGTCCATGTTTATTAATAATAAGAAAAAAATTTCAAAAATACAAGATTTTTTGATAAATAGCTGTGGAAAATCTTACTGGGGTACCAACAATGATATTTTTTCGGTTTTAAAATACAAAATAGAACCGAATAAAATGAAAAAACATAATCTAAATATTATAGGCGGAAAAATATACCCTTGGTCAAGTTTAAATGCATGTAGATGTGGAAATATGCGTCCCTGGATGCATGGTTTTAAAGCCTGTAGTGAAGTAATCGAAAAGGGATCCAGCTATAGAGTGGTTTGCTATAGATGTCTCAGACATACTCATAAAGGAACATATTATGATGTGGTAAAAGAATGGAACAGTTACTAATTTAAAGTTTACATTAATCTTTTTAAAGTGATGGATTATCCATACACAATAAATTTGATGGTCATTCTGTCTCTCCCCCTTTCTGGAATGTCCATCACTTTAAGCAGATTAATTTGGAATTGGACAAAAATGCAGCTACATATAATTTATAGAATATTATCAAGGGAGGACTAACTATGCAGCAACAAAAACAAAATGAAATTACTTTTAAAATTATAAATAAACATCCAGTCCATAAACAGCAGGAAGGAAATAGAAAGAAAGAAGCAGTAAGAGCCGATTTATACCATATTTACAAAAAATATATGTAATAATGCCGGAGAAGGTTGTAATGATGGAAGAATTTCGTATAGACGCATTGTATGTAAGGCAGTCTATAGATAAAAAAGACAGTATATCCATAGAAAGCCAATTAGATTTTTGCAAATATGAAACAAGAGGCGGAGCCTGTGAAGAATATGTGGACAGGGGGTTCAGTGGAAAGAACACGAACAGACCGGCTTTTGAGCAAATGATGAAGGCGGTTGAGGGTGGAAAGATTAAGAGGGTTATCGTATATAAGCTGGACAGAATAAGTCGTTCCATCCTTGATTTTGCAAATATGATGGAAACATTTCAAAAATACAATGTGGAATTTGTTTCATCTACTGAAAAATTTGATACATCTACTCCAATTGGCAGGGCCATGCTGAATATTTGTATTGTATTTGCACAATTGGAAAGAGAAACAATCCAAAAACGTGTAAGCGACGCATATTATTCCAGAAGCCAGAAAGGGTTTTACATGGGCGGAAGAGTGCCTTATGGTTTTAAATTAGAAAAAACCATAATTGAAGGAATACATACTTCCCGTTTTGTACCAGATGATTTTAAAGCACTGCAGGTGAAAAAAATGTTTCAATGGTATACAGAAGCAGATACTTCGCTGGGAGAAATTCAAAGACGACTGTGTGCTGAATCTACAGATGGCGTGGTTAAAAATTGGTGTACAGCAAGAATCAGCGAAATTTTAAGGAATCCTATCTATGTAAAAGCAGATATGGATATTTATAATTTTTTCAAATTACAGGGAGCAATTCTTGTAAACCCTCCGTCTGAGTATATTGGGATGAATGGAGCCTTTCTGTATAAAGGGAGAAATGCAGACGGAACCAAGAAAAAGCAATATGATCTTGTAGGACGAGAAGTAGTTCTGGCACCTCATGCAGGTATTATAGATTCTGCTACATGGCTGCGCTGTCGGTTAAAATTGATAAATAATCGCCAGGCAGCAAGGACAAATAAAGCAAAACGAACATGGCTTGCAGGAAAAATGAAATGCAAAAAATGTGGATATGCATATGTGACAATTAAAAATATCAACGGTATGCGATATTTTCAGTGTTCAGGTGCGCGTTATGCAATTAAATGCGCTGGTATTGGAAAAACAATATATGCAGATCAGATGGAAGAATATATATATAGTGAAATGCAGTCAATGCTCGCTAAACTTGAATATCTTTCACCAGAAAAAAGCAACCAAAATAATTCTGTGGTCGTGCCTTACCAGATTGAAATAGCTGATAAAGATAAAGAAATCGAACTGTTACTGGATAAACTTGCTTTTGCCAATCCCACACTGGTTGATTATATTAATAAGAGGATAAAAAAATTGGATGAGGACAAAAAAGCACTTTCTGAAAAAATAATGCAAATATCATCTTCAAATCCAGAAAAAAATATAGAAAAAATAACAAGCTATATTGATAAGTGGGATGTTATCAGTATTGATGATAAGCAAAAGATTGTAGACATATTGATAAAAGTAATATATATTGGAGAAGAGGCAATTGAAATAGAGTGGAATATATAGTTATTTTATTTACATAACTACGTTTTGCTTCACCGAATCTCTGGAAGTGGACGATTTCCCGGGCACGCAGGAATTTTATGGGTTCGCAGACATCACTGTCATGTACCAGACGCAAGATGTTGTCATAGGTGGTGCGGGCTTTTTGTTCCGCAGCCATATCCTCAAACAAATCCGTAATTGCATCTCCCTTGGACTGGAATTCGCAGCTGTTAAAAGGAATTCCGCCTGCGGCCATAGGCCAGATGCCAACAGTATGGTCTACATAGTAATTAGCAAACCCTGACTCCTCAATTTCTTCCATTGATAAATTTTTGGTCAGTTGGTGTACGATTGTAGATACCATTTCAAGATGAGCCAATTCTTCTGTACCGATATCGGTAAGAATTGCAGCAACTTCATTATATGGCATGGAATAACGTTGGGAAATATACCGCATGGAAGCGCCCAGTTCTCCGTCAGGACCACCATATTGGGACATAATCACCTGTGCAATTTTTGCATTAGGTTCTTTGATGTTAACCGGAAACTGTAATCTTTTTTCATAACTCCACATAATTTAGCATCCCCCTTCCCAAGGCCAAGGCTGTGTTGCCCATTTCCATTCGTTTTGATTGCACCCGTCTGCATCAGATATTCTTAATGGGCCATATTTCATTGCATACTCACGCATAGCCTGATTTTTCATACGCACATAATGTCCAAGGTATTCCATTGCTTCCTTGTCAGTAGGGTGTGTATCCAGATATTCATTCATTTCAACAATCACAAAATCAATAACACCAATATCATGGAATAGTCTGCTGCGTTCATTTTGGTTAGGATTTGTCATTTTACACATCTCCTTCCTGTAAAAGGTTTTTCCAGTTCAGGGAATATGGTTCCCACCTTGTAAGCTTCATCAAGATTTTCAAAAATATTGGTAAGGTGCTGCCAGGGAACATATGCCATTGCAATTGGAAAACGATCGAAATATTCGTTAAAGCTGTAATCCTGCATAATTCTCCTCTCATAAAATGGAGCATAATTTAATAATATAATATGATAGGGAATTTTACTGGTTCCGTTCTTATAAAAAATATTTTTATGTAGATAATTTCACAGGTTTAAGTGCTGATTACAGTCACCGGATTCGGACCAGATACAGCAGCTTCCAAGGCTTGCAAACAGTAAGGTTTTGTGATTTAATGTTGTTGAAAGTTTAGCTTTGAAATCATTGACTAAAGAGGATGAAATTATGTCGTTATTTGAAGGTGAGAAGGGAAACT
The DNA here is from genome assembly GCA_000403495.2 of Lachnospiraceae bacterium 10-1. Classification (GTDB taxonomy): domain Bacteria; phylum Bacillota; class Clostridia; order Lachnospirales; family Lachnospiraceae; genus Suilimivivens. Next base: position 154,213 of record KE159817.1, read on the forward strand.
GTTATGAGGTAAAAGGGCTGTATGTGGAAGAGGGGATTACCCGCCGGCTGCAGGCCCTTGGTTTAAATGATGGGACAGTAATTACCGTGCTTAACCGGAAAAAGAATGGAGCACTGATTATACGGGTTCGGGGAACCAGGCTTGCCATAGGAAAACACATCAGTCAGGGAATTGAAGTGGAGGAAAAAAGCAATGAAAAATAATCATACCATTCATGTGGCATTTGTAGGCAATCCTAATTGTGGAAAAACGACTCTTTTTAATGCAATAACCGGTTCTAAGCTTAAAGTAGCCAACTGGCCTGGGGTTACCGTTGAAAAGATGGAAGGAGAAGCAGAGTATGAAGATGTACATATGACGCTTGTTGACACTCCCGGTATTTATTCCCTTACCTGCTATACCATTGAAGAAAAGGTTACCAGAAGCTGTGTAATGGATGATGACATTGAGGTGATTGTAAATGTAGTGGATGCTTCTTCTCTTGAGAGAAATTTATATCTTACACTGCAGATTCTGGAGCTTGGAAAACCTGTAGTTCTGGCCCTTAATATGATGGATATTGTAGAAGAGAGGGGAATGGAGATTGATTTGCACAGGCTTCCGGAGCTTTTAGGGGATATACCGGTGGTTCCGGTTTCTGCTGCAAGACGAAAAGGGCTGGACATTTTGCTTCATGCCATAAGCCACCATTACGAAGCAGGAACAAAAGGTGATGTATTTCACTACGGGCAGGAGATAGAAGATAAAATAGAGAAGCTTTCTGTGGTTATGCAGGCGCATTATCCCACTCATTCTTCCGTCAGGTGGCATGCAATCAAGCTGCTGGAAAATGATGAGGATGTAGCAGATGAACATCCGGTTCCTGTTATGAACATTGCCACGCGGAGCTATGAAAAGGAAATTATTCAGGCAAAATATTCTTATATTGAAACCATTGTAAAAGAGGTACTTTTTTACCGCAAAAAGCGAAAGGATGTTACGGAAAAAGTTGACAGGATTTTGACACATCCCATAGGAGGCGTTCCGATATTTTTATGTATTATGGGATTAGTGTTTTTTCTTACATTTGCCATAGGGGACTGGATGAAAGGATATTTTGAAAGTTTTCTTGATTACTTTTCCTCCCATATGAGCAACTTTCTTGGAACGGTTCATTCGGCGGACTGGTTGAGTTCATTGATTGTAGACGGAATTATTGCAGGAGTGGGAGGAATTCTTACCTTTATTCCCAATATAGCTATTTTGTTTTTGGCTCTTGCTATTTTAGAGGACAGCGGATATATGTCAAGAGTTGCCTATGTAATGGATGGAATCATGGGCAGGGTAGGACTATCCGGCAAGGCATTTCTGCCAATGATTTTAGGCTTTGGCTGTACCGTGCCTGCAATTATGGCTTCACGTGCACTTGAAACAGAAAAGGACCGTAGGAGGACGATGATCATTACGCCTTTTATGTCATGTTCGGCGCGGCTTCCTGTTTATGTGCTTTTTTCAGGAATGTTTTTTGGAAAATATGCTCATATGGCAGCTTTTTCCATGTATTTAATTGGTATGCTTTGTGCAATTTTGATTGCCCGCTTTCTGCATGTATATGAGAAAGGAAAAGTAAATGACAGTTTGTTAATTGAACTGCCGGAATATAAAAGGCCTAATGGGAGAACGATTCGCATATATGTTTGGAACAAACTTAAAGATTATCTTTCCAAGGCAGGAACAACTATTTTTATTGCATCAATTCTCATATGGCTGGTGCTTAATTTTGGCATTACGGGAATGGTGGCAGATCCCGCTGACAGCTTTGGTGCAGCCTTTGGACGATGGCTTGAGCCGGTAATGCGTCCGGCAGGGCTTGGCATGTGGCAGATTATTGTATCTTTGATTGCAGGTATTTCCGCAAAAGAAGTAGTGGTTTCCAGTTTTTCTGTTCTTTTTGGAGTGGGCAGCGCAGAAGCGGCAAATATGACAATAGTAATTGAAAATTTAAAGAACATTGATCCTTCTTTTGGTCCCTTAAATGCGTACTGCATGATGCTGTTTGTTCTTTTATATGTACCATGTGCTGCGGCAATGGCAGCCATACGAAAGGAAAGCGGCTCTACAGCTTTTACATTAAAGCTTGCTTTGTTTCAGATTATTTTTGCATGGGCAGTATCTGCTGTTGTATTTCAGGCAGGCAGTTTTTTCTTATAAATAAGGAACGATTTCACGATATCCCCTAAATGTTCTGCTAGAGGCAAGTGTTGACTTCCTTGGGGGTTTATGTAAAAATATACAAGTAAACCTGTAATTTATTGTGTAAATAAACAGAGAGAGGCAAATGTATGAGAGGAATTGATACACAGGTTCGAAAGGACAGAAGACGTATTTTTAAAGAAGTAGCTAATCTTGCATATCATTCTGAAAACTTGAAAGATGATGTGGAGGCATTGCCATATAAAATTGTGGATTATGATGAGTCTGAATATGACAGTATCTATCGGGAACGTGCAATTACAAGAGAAAGAATTCGTCTGGCTATGGGGCTTTCCCTCCGGCCGGAAAATGCACCTGTTCATGTAACCCAGGGACTTGAGGAAAGCAACATTGATGAAAAGTATTATGAACCGCCCCTGATGCAGGTAATTCCTTCTGCCTGCAATGCATGTCCTGAGAATAAATATGAGGTGACAGATAAATGTATGGGATGTGTTGCGCATCCTTGTCGTGAAGTTTGTCCAAGAGGGGCTATTTCCATGAAAAATGGAAAATCTGTGATTGATCAGGAAAAATGCATTAAATGTGGAAAATGTAAATCTGTTTGTCCCTATGATGCAATTTCCCATCAGATCCGGCCTTGTCTTGCCCACTGCGGGGTAAATGCCATTAAAAGCGATAAAAAGGGACGGGCTTACATTGATACGGAATTGTGTGTGTCCTGCGGCCAGTGCATGGTAAGCTGTCCTTTTGGAGCAATTGCAGATAAATCACAGATTTTTCAGTTGATTCGTGCCCTTCAGTCAGGAAGAAAAATTATTGCGCAGGTTGCTCCTGCTTTTGTAGGCCAGTTTGGAAAAGAGGCTACACCGGATAAAATCAAAGAGGCTTTAAAGGAACTGGGCTTTTATGACGTATATGAAACAGCCATTGGCGCGGATCAGGGGGCTATGGCGGAAGCAGAACATTATGTAAAGGAAGTAGCTACGGGTGAGGTTCCTTTTCTTTTGACCTCCTGTTGCCCATCATGGTCTATGCTGGCGAAAAAATTCTTTCCAGAAACCATTGATAAAATTTCTAATGCATTGACACCTATGGTGGCGACTGCACGAAAGATTAAACAAGATCATCCTGACGCAGGCGTGGTATTTATCGGGCCATGTGCATCTAAAAAGCTGGAAGCTTCCAGGCGTACTGTCCGTTCGGATGTGGATTTTGTTATTACTTTTGAGGAACTGGCAGGAATGTTTGAAGCTAAAGGATTATTGCCGGAGAGTGTAGAAGCAATTGATAAAATGAATGATGCCACAGGTGCCGGAAGAGGATATGGTGTAGCCGGTGGTGTAGCCAGTGCTATAGAAGAGTGCATTCAGGAATACTATCCTGATGTGGAAGTAAATATTGAACATGCAGAAAGTCTGACAGAGTGCAGAAAAATATTGATGCTTGCCAAAGCAGGCAAGAAAAATGGCTGTCTGATAGAGGGAATGGCATGTCCCGGAGGGTGTATTGCCGGCGCGGGAACCAACATAGCAATTCCCCAGGCAATGAAGGAAGTAGCAGGGTTTAAAGCACAGGCTGATAAAAAAATTCCGGATATGAATGAAAAATAACAGTCAGAAAGGAAATATTTTATAATGACAAAAATTAGAACAAGATTTGCACCAAGTCCTACAGGAAGAATGCATGTAGGCAATTTAAGAACAGCGCTTTATGCCTATTTAATTGCCAAACATGAGGGTGGTGATTTTATCCTTCGTATTGAAGATACGGATCAGGAGCGATATGTGGAAGGTGCAGTTGATATTATTTACCGCACCCTTGAAAAAACAGGACTTTTACATGATGAAGGTCCTGATAAAGATGGAGGTGCAGGCCCTTATGTACAGTCAGAGCGGCAAAAGAGCGGTATTTATTTGGAATATGCAAAAAAATTGATTGATAAGGGAGAAGCTTACTATTGTTTTTGCGATAAGGAGCGTCTTGCCAGTCTGAAAACACAGATTGTAGAGGGAAAAGAAATTACAGTGTATGACAAACACTGCCTTTCTCTTTCAAAAGAAGAAGTGGAAGAAAAATTAAAAGCAGGTATTCCTTATGTAATCAGACAAAATAACCCCACGGAGGGAACTACTACATTCCATGATGAAATTTACGGGGACATCAGTATTGATAATTCAGAATTAGATGATATGATTCTAATTAAATCGGACGGATATCCCACATACAATTTTGCCAATGTCGTGGATGATCATCTTATGGGGATTACCCATGTTGTAAGAGGAAATGAATATCTTTCTTCCTCTCCTAAATATAACAGACTTTATGATGCATTTGGATGGGAAGTGCCGGTGTATATTCATTGTCCCCTTATTACAGATGAAGAACATCATAAATTAAGCAAAAGATGCGGGCATTCTTCTTATGAAGATTTAATTGAACAGGGATTTTTAACAGAAGCAGTGGTTAATTTTGTATCGCTTTTAGGCTGGAGTCCTTCAGAGAGCAACAAAGAAATTTTTTCACTTGCAGAGCTGGTGGATGCATTTGACTATCACCATATGTCCAAATCACCAGCGGTATTTGATTATACAAAACTAAAGTGGATGAATGGGGAATACATTAAAGCAATGAATGATCAGGATTTTTATGAAAGGGCGGAACAATACTTAAAGCAGGCTGTTACAAAAGATCTGGATCTTCATAAAATTGCCGCAATGGTAAAAACAAGAATTGAGACTTTTCCGGATATTCCTGAATTAGTTGACTTCTTTCAGAAACTGCCTGAATATGATGCTTCTATGTATGAACACAAAAAAATGAAAACAACAAAGGTTTCTTCTTTAGAAGTGTTAAAAGAGCTTTATTCTGTTTTAGAAGAACAAACTGATTATTCAAATGATGCTTTATACCAGCTTTTAATCTCCTTTGTGGAGAAAAAAGGCTGTAAAAATGGATATGTGCTTTGGCCGGTAAGAACCGCTGTTTCAGGAAAGCAGATGACTCCGGCAGGTGCAACAGAAATTATGGAAATTATCGGAAAAGAAGAAACTCTAGACAGAATAAGAAAGGGGATTGCACTGCTTGAAAGAGCCCAGTAAGATACAACGACAGGCAATTACCCATAATCAGGGGCCGGCATTAGTTTGTGCCGGTCCTGGTAGTGGAAAAACCTTCACCGTGATTCAACGCATTTTACATCTAATTAATCATTGTCATGTCCGGTCGGACAAAATTCTCGTTATCACTTACACAAAAGCTGCTGCTAAGGAAATGAAAGAGCGGTTTGAAGCGGAAAGCACACATACAGGTGTACATTTCGGTACTTTTCACAGCATCTGCTATAACATTTTAAAACAATCAGGAAAATCAGGAGGCAATTCTCTGATCAGTGAAGTAAATAAAAGAAATCTTCTTCATATTATTTTAAATAACTTAGGAATGTCATCTAAATCAAGCCATGAATTTCTTGACGTATTGTTAAAACGGATCAGCAAAATGAAAAATGTACCGGCTCAATGTATGGAAGAGTGTACGGAATTTTCTTATGAAGAAGTAAAAAAGATAAAAGAAGAATATGACAATTACCTAAAAGAGCAAAATCTCCTTGATTTTGATGATATGATTACAAATTGTTTGAAGCTTTTGACCGAAAATGAAATTATCTGCAAAAAATATCAACAAATGTTTCAATATATTCTTGTAGATGAATTTCAGGATATTAACAGGCCTCAATATGAAGTGATTAAGCTTTTGACTGCTCCTGAAAACAATATTTTTGCAGTAGGGGATGACGATCAGACGATTTATGGATTTCGAGGGGCATATCCTGATATTATGCAGCAGTTTTTGATGGATTTTCCAGAAGGAATACAAATTATGCTGACTGAAAATTACAGAAGTAAAAGAGAAATTGTCAGACTGGCTGAAAAAATGATATCCCAAAATCAAATGCGGTTTATAAAGGAGTTTCATCCTATAAATAATGGTGGAAAAATTATTCTTTCCTGTTTTGAAACGAGAAAGGAAGAAGAAGCTCAGATGATAAAAGAATTATCCATGTCAATGTTAGAGGATTTATGTAATACTGCTGTTTTAGTAAGAACAAACAGGGAGGGAATTCAATACAGGGAGCTTTTTAAGGCAGAAGGCATTTCGGTGAAAGGAAATTGTATTGCAAAAGATGATATTTTTCATAGCTTTATTATGGAAGATATAGCAGCTTTTATGTCTTATTTGTTCTGTGGGAAAAAAAGATGTGACTTTATTCGCTTTATGAATAAACCGAACCGCTTTTTTGCGCGTGCTGCGTTACCCTGTGAAGAAGTGCGGCAGGAACATATGGAACAATATTATATAAGAAATCAGGAAATGTGTCAGTTAGTCAGACAATTTTTTGAACAGCTTATCATTGGGGAAAAATTAGGAGCGGTTCTGGCAGTTACTTTTTTTAGAAAAACGCTTGGCTATGACAACTATCTGCAGGAAATATCAAAAGATTACAGGAAATTTCAAGAATTATGCAGACAGGCAGATCAAATACAAAAGATCTTTGCAACATATAAAACAGGTATGCCGGTTGGAAACTTTCTAAAATTGATGGAAGAAAAATTTGCTGCAGGTACACCTAATAAAACACAGGAAAAGGGACTGAACATCCTTACCATGCATAGTGCCAAAGGTCTTGAGTTTGACAGGGTATACCTGCCGGACGTAAATGAGGGAATTATTCCCGGAAAAGAGATAAAAACAGAAAAAGAGCATGAGGAAGAAAGACGGCTCCTGTATGTTGCCATAACAAGAGCCAAAAATGAACTATATCTTTATTACACAAAAGAACGAAACAGAAAATTATCCAGATATTTAGAGGGGATTACGCCTCATCCATAAGTTCGTCAAATTCTACATTATCCAGATACTCGTCAAATGCATCAGCGACAATCTCATATTCTTCGTCATCTTCGATATATTCCAGAACAGGTTCTTCGTTTGGATCATTTTCATTTTCGTAGTAACGGTAAAACCATACCATGCCATCCTGATTTTCTCCATCTTCTTCAAGGGGGAGCAGTACGATATAATCCTGATCACGTACGTTGAGTATGGTGACAATGGCGCAGTTTACGCTTGTCCCATCATCTAAATCCAGAGTGACGGTCATTTCCTCCATAGTTTCTTCTGACGGGGTATTTTCCTGTTTGTTTAATTGATCTGCTTCTTTTTTGCTCATGAACTCTCCTTTGTCAGTTTGCGGCCTGCTTTATTTGTTAATTTTATTTTACTAGTCATTTGATTTCTGTGCAACAATAGCTTCAATATTTTTTACACAGCAGGATATTTTTATGCTATGATATTAATAGCGCATTTTCTTTTAAATTGAGCTGACAGGAGGGCGCATGGGATCAAATTGGGATATAACTTATTTTAAACCGGATAAACCTGGTGTGATTTTTACAAAAACAGAGGTTTCATTTGCATTTGAAGCATCAACTGCAATAGAGTGTGGCGTGATCTTATATGATGGCAAGAGCAAAGAGCAGAGATATCCCTTTTCCAATGAGGGCAGGACAGGTGCTCTTTACGGAATCACATTAAAGGGAAATCCTGTTGCAGATTATACTTATAATTATTATGACGGCGACCGGATTATTACTGATATTTATGCAAAAGGAATAAAGGGCCTGGAAAAATGGGGAGACAGTGCAAATGGCATACGTAAAACCTACGGAACGTTTCCTGACAGCAGATTTGACTGGCAGAAAGATGTACCATTAAAAATACCTTTAGAAGACAGTATTCTTTACGGTCTTAATGTGCGTGCGTTTACTATGCACAAAAGTTCCGGCGTGAAAAATCGTGGAACCTTTGAAGGAATTATTGAAAAAATTCCTTACTTGACAGAACTGGGAATAACTGCCATTGAGCTGATGCCCTGCTATGAATATGAAGAATGTATGTTCCCGGAGAAGGTAATACCAGCCTCTATACCTTTGCAGGCCCAGCCATTTATAAATGTCATGTCAAAAGAACAGGTGGAACAGGAAGCACCAAAGATCAACTGTTGGGGATTCCAAAAAGGATTTTATTATGCACCTAAGGCATCTTATAGTGCATCTTCTCATCCTGAGCATTCTTTTAAATCTATGGTTCGTGAGTTACATAAAAACGGAATAGAAGTCATTATGCAGTTTTATTTTCCACAGGAAATCAAGCAGCTTTATATGCTGGAAGTGATTAAATTCTGGGTAAAAGAATATCATATTGATGGTGTCCGCATCAATGGATTTCATATTCCATACAGGCTTCTTGCGGAAGAATCCGCTTTGAAAGACACAAAAATCTGGTGCAGTTATCTGCCTCGGGAAGAATTTGAAATATTGGATGATACAATTAACAAAAATTTTATGGAGGATAATGGTAATTACCGTCAGGATATGAGGCGCTACCTAAAAGGGGACGAGGGACTGATGAATCAGGTGCTGTATTATCAGCGCAGGAATCCCAGGAAATATGGTGTGGTTAATTATCTGGCAGACTATGATGGATTTACACTTTACGATTGTGTTTCTTATGAAAAAAAACACAATGAGGCAAATGGTGAAAATAACCATGATGGGAATGATGTGAATTTTACCTGGAATTGTGGTGCAGAAGGCGTCAGTCGAAAAAAATCTGTATTAGAGCTCAGACAAAAACAAATAAAAAATGCTCTGACATTTGTATTTTTGGCACAGGGAATTCCTTTTATTTTTAGTGGAGATGAATTTGCAAATTCCAGAAATGGCAATAATAACTGCTATTGTCAGGATAACGAAAGTGGATGGATACACTGGAAGAAAACCCGGTTTTCAGAAGATATAACTGCTTATGTACAATTTTTGATCCGACTGCGGAAGAAGAATCAGATTCTGCACATGAAAGAAGAATTGCTGGGAATAGATTTAGAAGGTTGTGGATACCCTGATATTTCTTATCATGGTATCAAGGCATGGATTCCGGATTTAAGCTATATAAGTCGTATGATAGGGACTTTGCTCTGTGGGCAATATGCTCCTGAAAAGCAGGAAAATTTTTTTTATTTTGCATATAATATGCATTGGGAAATGCATGAGCTGGCATTGCCTAAGCTTCCAAAAGACAAGGCATGGATCAAAATTGCAGACACCTCTCTTCCTTTTAAAGAACAACAAAGCAGTGTCTGCATAGAGGACGAAAATTCTGTGATTTCCGTTAAAGAGAGAAGTATTGCAATTTATCAGACCAGAAAAATTCCAGTTTTAAAAAAGGATGGAAAAAGCAAAAAGGTAAGGAAAAATGGCTGATTTTATGAATGCTTGGAAACATTTTAAAACAATTACACATCATAAATATCTTGTGATGAAAGGATGCTTTAAAGTTGGCTTATACAAGCAGGGGATTCTTCATGATATGTCTAAATACAGCCCCAGTGAATTTTGGGTGGGTATAAAATATTATCAGGGGAATCGAAGTCCAAACAATGCAGAAAGAGAAGCCATTGGGTATTCTTCTGCATGGCTTCATCATAAAGGGAGAAACAAGCATCATTATGAATACTGGATTGATTACAGCATAAAGGAAATCTCAGGAGGAATGGCACCAGCACCCATGCCCAACAAATATATTGTTGAAATGTTAATGGATCGTATTGCAGCGTGTAAGGTTTATAATGGAAAAAAATATACGAATGCATCTCCTTGGGAATATTATTCGGTAGGAAAGGAAAAAGCGCCTATTCACCCAGAGACAAAAGCTGCTTTGGAAAAACTTCTTTATATGCTGGCCAAGAACGGAGAAGAGGCAACCTTTGCTTATATCAAAAAAGAACTGCTTCGCAAAGCCTGATGGGAAAGGTACCTTTTTATTGCTTCTGCATATGATAAAGCATATGAAAAAGGAGTGATAAAAGCATGAATTGTCTGATTTGGGTATTATTATTGTGTTGCGGAAATAACGGAGGCTGTTCTGACAGCAGCTGTAACAGAGACTGCAGAAAAGATGACCGCGATTGTGACTGCGGATGTGGGCGTGGGCGTGAAAGAAATGACTGCGGATGTGGTAATAACGTAAATAGCGGATGTGGAAACGATAGTTCAGATAATGATGGCTGCAACTGCAGGCCAGAATTCCGTCCCGAACCCAGGTTTGAACAAAGGCCCTTTATGTTCAATCAAAATGCAGGGTGTGGATGTGAAGAACATCAGAATAATTGTTGTGATCGTTAACAGAAAGAAAAAGATATTTTGGAAATGTGCGGGATTTTCCCGCACATTTTTTTATAAAGGTGATTAATTTTACAAATTACTATTTATTTGGAACCTTTTATACAGATAAATGCTCTTATATGTAAAAGCAGAAGAAAAGGAGGTAAATAAGCAGGTGTCTAAAATAGATAATGAAACTTTTGCAAAGCTGGTCAGGGAATACAGCATTAATATGTACAGGCTTTCCTATGGAATACTGCACTCTAAATCAGATGCGGAAGATGCGGTGAGCGAAGCAGTATTAAAAGCATATGAAAATTTAAAGTCTCTGAAAAAAACGGAAAGCTTTAAGGCATGGATTATGCAGATTACTGTAAATGAGGCACGAAGAATTTACCGAAGATCTCAAAAGGAAATTCCTGCCGATCAGTCAAAAGGGTTAGAACCAGCCTTTTGGGATGAGCATCATGAACTTTGGGATGTGGTGATGAAACTGAAAGAAGGGTATCGCGAAGTAATTCTTTTATACTTTTACGAGCAAATGTCATTAAAAGAAATAAGCAAAGTGCTTCATATTGCGGAGGGAACTGTAAAGAGCCGCTTATCCAGAGGAAAAAAGCTTTTGAAGGAAATGCTTTAAGCAGAAAGGAGTTCATATGAGAGATCAATTTGAAAATAAATTATTTGCTATGGCATCAGAGGAAAAAATGGTTCTGCCAGAGGAAATGGAAAACAAAATAAACCGTCTGCTTAAGCAGATGCCGCAAAAAAAACATACCCCTAAAATGAACTTAAGGAAAGCAATACTTCTGGCTGCGGTACTTACTATGCTATTTTCTGTTACAGCAACAGCGGCAGTGGGAATTTTGAAAGAGCGGATGGAATCAATGAATCATAAAGAACTGGAAGAATATTTTTCTCAGATTTACACGTCCAAAGTACCATCTGATAATTATAACCGTCCTTTTTCAGAAGGGGAAAAAGTGCGAATGAAGGAGCTGGAAGCATCTTATTTAAATCAGTGCCATTTTCCGGAAGGAGAATTGACCATGCTTTCGAAGACAGCAGATTATAAGGGCAGGGGAGTTGCTTTTTATAAAGATACCAGTACCTTCTTTTTCCCGAAAAAAGAAATGAGTGATGAAGAGCTTTTGCAGATTATTGATTTTCGTTATAAAAGGGATTACAGTCTGCAGAAAATAAATGAAATGATTGATACAGGAGAAGCACAATTTCCAGAAGCAGCTTTAAATAATGATGAGCCTATAGAGGTAACAGAATCCACATTTTATTATACAGGAGATTTGGAAATCCAGATGATAGCGGCCGGTCAGGACTGCATTTTCCTGACAGGATGGAACGCAGTTCACAAAATGGAAATTGGAAGCAGTGAATCCGCGTTATTTTATGATGATTTCGAAAGAAAAACGAAGGTAACAGCCCTTTGTCAGGACAAGTCCTTAAATGTGTATATGGGGCTTTCGGAAATGAAGAATGATGGAACATGGGATTTATCAGTATTGATTGTAGATGCAGAGGGCAAGTATATTAATAAAATTGATTTATCCGCTTACAGAGAGTATAACGGTCTGATCTATCGGATGGCAGTGGATGAAAAGGGATATATTTACCTGAGAGCTTCCGGTATGAAAGAGGACAGTCTGCTCATGGTGCTGGATAAAGAAGGAAATCTGGTATCACAGATTAGGTCGAAAGAATACACAACCCATATGGCAGGCTGTCTGGGCGTTGGCAAAGACGGAGAAGTTTATACATTAATCATGGATAAAGACAATATGCTGGGAATTGCCTCTGTGGATGTGGAAAATCAATGTTTGAAAAAGATTTACAGCGGTATTGTACCCGAAGGTACGCTTATGCTTGATTTAATTGCACCGGGAGCTGATACAGATTTCGTGCTGTGGGGATATGATGGCATTTTCACTTATAATTTGGGAGAAAAAAGCGCAGTGAATATTCTGCCTGCGTGGGAAGCCCCCTGTGATTATGAGGGAGTACTAGTATTGGTGCTTCCAGATGGAAGAATCGTATTTGCTGACCGAACCGAATTCCGGGTAGAGAAAAATGAAAATGGACAGGAAGAAATTTTTTCAATTCCGGATAAAATCTGTTTTTACTATAAATCAGGCTTAAGAGGTGCAAAATAATAGAAAATAAAAGAATTTTAAAAACTGAATAAAAATTTAATGCCTCAAAATCAGAATGTCATGTTATAATAATCTACGCATGGCATTCTTTTTTGGGAAATTAGGGACAGATTAGAAAGAATCTGTGCAGGAAGGCATGGTAATCAAATGAAGAATTTAATAAACCAGATTTTAAAATTTGGAGTGGTGGGCTTTTTTTGCTTTTTAATAGATTTTGGGCTTACTACCGGACTTGCAAATATAGTTGGCGTTCATTACTCAATTTCCAAATTTATTGGATTTGTTATTTCCGCCATAGTCAATTATATTTTAAGCATCAAATTTGTATTTACCCAGAAAAAGAAAATGGACCAAAAGAAGGAATTTACAGTATTTTTGATTTTGTCAGCCATCGGACTTGTCATTAATGAAATTGTCATGTTTGTCTGCATTGACGGAATCTATGCACATTCTTTGGCACTTAAGGATATGATTTCTGATAAACTTATGGTATCCATTGCAGCAATTATTGCGACTGGTATTGTTATGGTGTACAATTTCATTTCCAGAAAACTGTTTTTGGAACGGAAATAATCAGTGTGGTATGATTGACAAAAGACGTTTTGAAGAGGTAAAAGAAAAATATATATCCACGCAGAAAAAAAGAAGCGGAATCGGAACTCTTAAGGAAAAAACCGTTCATGGCATTTTAAAGGATTATTATGCGCCAGCAAAAGATATGCAGGAGGTCATGATTGAAGGGTACATTGCAGATATTTTTACGGGAACGGAAATCATTGAAATTCAAACTGCCGGTTTTGATAAAATGAGAGACAAGCTGAAAGCCTTTCTTCCCCAATATCCTGTTACAATTGTCCACCCAATTCCTCATATTAAATGGCTGGGATGGATTGATGAAGAATCAGGGGAATGCTCTGCGCTTCGAAAAAGTCCTGTAAAGGGAAATGTATACAAAGCCTTTTTTGAGTTATATAAAATTAAAAATTTTTTGCCGGATAGGAATCTTCGTTTATGCTTTCCAATGCTTGATGTGGAGGAATATCGTCTGTTAAATGGCTGGAGCAGGGATAAAAAAAGAGGATCTGTGCGGTATGACAGAATTCCGGTTGCTTTTGTTGAAGAAATAAGATTTGACCGGGTGGAAGATTACATGCAGTTAATTCCCTATGAACTTAAAGAGCCATTTACGGTACAGGAGTTTGCAAAAACAGTTAAAATACGAAGAGAACAGGCACAGATAGTGATTCATATTCTCAATTATCTTCATACCATAAAAAGAACCGGAAAACAGGGAAGAGCCTATACCTATTGTGTGCAGGAATTTAACGAAAAGGAAAAATGACTAATATGGAGCAAAAGGATCAAATAAGAACAAATGAAATAAAGGATATGACAGAAACGCAAAGACAGCTTTTCTATATAGAAAAAGCAGCTATGTATGTGCAGGGGTTAAAGGAAGAACTGGGGCGTAGGCCAACTTGCTGCGTAACAACCTTTGGATGTCAGATGAACGCCAGAGACTCCGAAAAACTGGCGGGTATTTTAGAAAAGGCAGGGTATCTGCTGATTGATGAGGAAGATGCAGATTTTGTTATTTATAATACCTGTACGGTACGGGATAATGCCAATCAGCGCGTTTATGGCCGGTTGGGGCATTTAAACAGTTTAAAGAAGAAAATGCCTCACAAGAAAATTGCCCTCTGCGGCTGTATGATGCAGGAGCCTTCCGTAATAGAAAAGATCAGAAAAAGCTATGGATTTGTTGATTTGATTTTTGGCACACACAATATTTATAAGTTTGCAGAACTTTTGGTAAAAATGTTTGAATCTGACGGTATGGTTATAGATATATGGGAAGATACGGATAAGATTGTGGAGGATCTGCCGGTAGAACGGAAATATCCCTTTAAATCAGGGATCAATATTATGTTTGGCTGCAATAATTTCTGCAGTTATTGCATTGTACCTTATGTGAGGGGAAGGGAAAGAAGCCGCATTCCCAAAGATATTATCCGAGAAATAAAAGCACTTGTTGCAGATGGGGTGGTAGAAGTTATGCTTTTAGGCCAAAATGTCAATTCTTATGGGAAAAATTTAGAAGAACCCATGACCTTCGCACAACTTCTTAGGGAGGTTGAAAATATTGAAGGACTAAAGCGCATTCGTTTTATGACATCCCACCCAAAGGATCTTTCGGATGAACTGATTCAGGTAATGAAAGAATCAAAAAAAATCTGCAGGCATCTGCACCTGCCGCTGCAGTCTGGATCAACAAGAATTTTACAGGCAATGAACAGGCGGTACACGAAAGAGCAATATCTTGCATTAGCTGAAAAAATCAGGCAGGAAATTCCTGATATTGCGATTACCACAGATATTATTGTAGGCTTTCCGGGAGAGATGCCCTGTGACGTAGATGAAACCATTGATGTGATAAAAAAAGTAAAATATGACAATGCCTTTACTTTTATTTATTCAAAACGTACCGGAACCCCTGCGGCGGCAATGGAAAAACAGGTGCCGGAAGCAGTAGTTAAGGAAGGCTTTGACCGGGTTTTAAAGGTAGTGCAGGATACTGCAAGAGAACAGGTAAGCAGACTTTTGGGACAAACATTAGAGGCACTTGTGGAGGAAGTAAATGAGCATGACGACCGACTGCTTACAGGAAGGCTTTCTAATAATACCATTGTTCATTTTGAGGGGGAGAAATCGCTGATTGGACAGATCGTGCCGGTGCATTTAAAGGAATGCCGCGGTTTTTATTACTTTGGAGAAATGACCATATGAGAAAGGCATAGGTACAAAAATGGCAGAAGTAACACCAATGATGCAAAAATATCTGGAAACAAAAAAAGAATATCCTGATTGTATTCTTTTTTACCGGCTGGGAGACTTTTACGAAATGTTTTTTGAAGATGCCCTTACTGCATCCAAGGAACTTGAAATCACTCTCACCGGAAAAAGCTGTGGCCTTGAGGAACGTGCACCTATGTGCGGAGTCCCTTTTCATGCAGTGGACGGATATTTAAATAAATTAGTTGCCAAAGGATATAAAGTGGCAATCTGCGAGCAGGTAGAAGATCCCAAGCTTGCCAAAGGACTTGTAAAAAGAGAAGTAGTTAGAATTGTTACTCCCGGAACCAATACAAATTTTCAGGCAATTGATGAGGGACGCAATAATTTTATAATGTGTATTGCCTATTTTCAGGGAAAAACCGGTATATCCATTGCAGATGTTACTACCGGAGATTATTATTTGACGGAAGTGGAAGACAACAGGAAGCTGTTAGATGAAATTAATAAGTATACCCCCAGTGAAATTATCTGCAATGATGCTTTTTTATTAAGCGGTATAGATATTGAGAACTTAAAAGGCAGAATGCATGTTGCCATATATCCCTTAGAACCTCATTTTTTTGATGAGGAAAGAGGAAGAAAAAGCTTGTTAAAGCATTTTCATGTTACCACTCTTATGGGTATGGGAATAGAGGACTTTCCTTCCGGTCTGATTGCAGCAGGAGGCCTGATGCAGTACCTTATGGATACCCAAAAGACTTCTTTGGAGCATATTACACATTTGTATCCTTACCTGACCAGCAAATATATGCTTCTTGACAGTTCCACCAGAAGAAACCTTGAGTTGACGGAGACCTTGCGTGAAAAGCAGAAAAGAGGTTCTCTATTGTGGGTATTGGATAAAACCAAGACCGCTATGGGGGCAAGAACCCTGCGGCAGTTTGTGGAACAGCCTTTGATTGATAAAAAACAGATTGAAATGCGCTTAAACAGTGTAGATGCCTTGTCAAAGCAGGCAATAGGGCGAGATGAAATCAGGGAATATTTGAATCCAATTTATGATCTGGAAAGACTGCTTGGGAAGGTAAGTTACCGGTCAGCTAACCCAAGAGATATGATAGCTTTTAGAAATTCGCTTAAAATGCTTCCCCACATTAAAACACTGCTGAAAGATTTTCAGGATGAGCTTTTAAGTGAAATTGATGTTGAAATTGACACCCTTGATGATATATGTACTCTGATTGAAAATGCAATTGAGGAAGATCCCCCTGTTGCCATTAAAGAAGGTGGAATTATTAAAGCCGGATTTGATGAAACCATTGACAAGCTCCGCCATGCCAAAACCGAAGGGAAAGACTGGCTGGCAAAGTTAGAGGAGGAAGACAGGGAGCGGACTGGAATCAAAAATTTGAAGATTAAATATAATAAAGTTTTTGGTTATTACTATGAAGTGACAAATTCATATCAATCCATGGTCCCGGAGGATTATATCCGCAAGCAGACGCTTGCCAATGCGGAACGTTATACCAACGCCCGGTTGAAGGATCTGGAAGACATGATATTAAATGCAGAGGACAAGCTTTTTTCCCTGGAATATGATATGTTCTGCCAGCTAAGAGATGCAATTGCAGGGGAAATGGAACGGATTCAGCGGACTGCTAAAGCTGTGGCAAAGCTGGATGTGCTGGCTTCTTTTTCTTTTGTGGCAGAAAGAAATCATTATGTAAGACCGGCTGTTAATGAAAAGGGAGTAATTGATATTAAAGGCGGCAGGCATCCGGTGGTGGAGCAGATGATTTCTGATGAAATGTTTATTTCCAACGATACTTATCTGGATAATAATAAATATTGTGTTTCCATTATAACGGGGCCTAATATGGCAGGAAAGTCAACTTATATGCGGCAGGCCGCTTTGATTGTGTTAATGGCGCAGATTGGATGTTTCGTGCCGGCAGCAAGTGCTAACATTGGCCTGGTTGACCGGATTTTCACCCGGGTGGGGGCATCAGATGATTTAGCCAGCGGTCAAAGCACTTTTATGGTAGAAATGAATGAAGTTGCCAATATTCTGCGCAATGCCACAGTCAATAGTCTTTTGATCTTAGATGAAATAGGCAGAGGCACCTCTACCTTTGACGGTCTCAGCATTGCATGGGCTGTGATTGAACATATCAGCAACAAAAAGCTGTTAGGGGCAAAAACCTTATTTGCAACCCATTATCATGAGCTTACAGAGCTGGAAGGCAAGATGAATAATGTAAATAATTATTGTATTGCCGTGAAGGAAAAGGGTGATGATATTGTGTTTTTAAGGAAGATCATCAAAGGCGGGGCTGATAAAAGTTATGGTATTCAGGTTGCAAAATTGGCCGGAGTTCCAGATATGGTAATAGACCGGGCAAAGGAGATTGTTGCACAGCTTTGCGATAATGATATTCTTGAAAAAGTTCAAAGCATTACTATAGATCAAAAGGAAGCAAAACACAAAGCAGTAAAGTATGATGAGGTTGATTTAAGCCAGATGTCTTTATTCGATACGGTTAAGGATGAGGATGTTCTTAATGAACTTAAAGAGATTGATGTTACCACATTAACCCCGTTAGACGCCTTAAACACTCTTTACAGACTTCAAAATAAGCTGAAAAACAGATGGGGATAAAATTATGCCTGTAATAAATTTATTAAGTCAAAGTACAATTGATAAGATTGCAGCGGGGGAAGTGGTGGAACGCCCATTAAGTGTTGTCAAGGAATTGACAGAAAATGCAATTGATGCAGGAGCAGGCGCCATCGCCGTAGAAATCAAGGATGGCGGTATTTCTTTCATCCGTGTTACTGATAATGGGTGCGGCATTGAAAAAGATCAGGTGAAAAAAGCCTTTTTGAGACATGCCACCAGTAAGATCACTTCCATTGAAGATTTGGATTTTATATCCAGTTTAGGTTTTCGGGGAGAAGCATTGTCCAGCATTGCAGCAGTTTCACAAATGGAGGTTATTACCAAGACAAAGGAGGAACTCACGGGAATCCGTTATGCCATTGCAGGAGGATGCGAAGAAGAATTAGAGGAAATCGGTGCTCCTAACGGAACCACCTTCCTTGTACGTAATCTTTTCTTTAATACACCGGTTCGAAAAAAATTTTTAAAGCAGCCTCAAACAGAAGGCAGTTATGTTTCTGATTTAATGGAACATCTTGCTTTATCCCATCCGGATATTGCAATCAAATTTATTCAAAATGGTCAGATAAAGTTTCACACTTCCGGCAATAATAACCTGAAAGAGGTAATTTACCGCATATACGGCAAAGATGTTACAGAAGCATTGAATTTTTTTGAAATGGAAATTGGGGAATGCGGAAGAAAAATAAAGGTAAGTGGTTTTTTAGGACGTCCTGAGTTAAACCGTTCCAACCGGAGTTTTGAAACCTATTTTGTAAATGGCCGCTTCGTAAAAAACGATATTATTACAAAGGCATTGGAGGAAGGATACCGCACTTATCTTATGCAGCATAAGTTCCCTTTTTGTATACTTCACTTTTCTATTCCGCCGGATCTGATTGACGTAAATGTACATCCTGCAAAAATGGAAATCCGCCTGATTCAGGGAATGGAAATCTTTGAAAAGCTTTCTAAAGGGATTCAGAATTATTTAAAAGACCTTGAGATGATTCCTTCGGTAATATTAACTGCCGAAAAAGATGAAAAAAAAATATTTCAAAAGTCGCCTGAACCTTTTGAAATAGAGAGAAGCCAAATGATGCTGCGGGAAGACAATGTGGAATATCAAAAGAATGTTATAAGCGCCGCTGCAAAACAGGAAATGCCCAAAGAACCCAGTGTAAAAGATTTCCTGCATAAAATAGGGGAAAATAGAATTATTGGAAGCAAAACTGACGGAAATTCAGACAGGAATGACGGAATTCATGCAAATGTCATCAAGGCAGATGAACATATCCTGGTAGAACGACCAAAGCAGTTCGATCTTTTTGAGGAAAATTTTCTGACTAAAGAGGCAAAGAACGAATATAAGATCATGGGGCAGTTATTTGAAACCTACTGGCTGGTGGCTTTTCATGATAAGCTGTTTATTATAGATCAGCATGCTGCCCATGAAAAAGTAAAATATGAGCGGCTTGTAAAAGAACTTGAAGGAAAACATATTTCTTCCCAGATGTTGAATCCACCTGTAATCATCAATCTCACCAGCAGGGAAGAAGAAGTCCTTAATGAATATTTAAAATATTTTGCAGATTTTGGATTTGAGATAGAGGAGTTTGGCGGGGGTTCCTATTCGGTAAGAAGCATGCCGATTGATTTATATGGCTGTAATGAGAAACAGTTTTTTACTGAAATTTTAGATGAACTGATGGACAGTCCAATGAAAGGCACACCGGAAGTAATTTTAAACAAACTGGCTTCTATGGCATGCAAAGCAGCGGTAAAAGGAAATCAAGAATTAAGTGAAAAAGAAGCCTGTGCGTTGATTGATGAACTTCTCACCCTTGAGAATCCTTATCATTGCCCTCATGGACGTCCTACCATCATATCTATGGGCAAATATGAAATTGAAAAAAAGTTCAAACGTGTATTGTAGGCCACAGGTTTTAGCTACAGGAAAGGGTTGTGCTAAATAATGAATCAGAAAAATAAAATGATTATTCTTACCGGCCCTACGGCAGTGGGCAAAACAGCCTTGTCAATTGCACTTGCAAAGAAAATTAAGGGCGAAATAATTTCCGCGGATTCCATGCAGGTTTACCGGTATATGGATATCGGTTCCGCCAAAATATTGAAAGAAGAAATGCAGGGGATTCCTCATTATCTGGTGGATGTGCTTATGCCGGAAGAAGAATTTAATGTCTGTCGTTTTAAAGAAATGGCCCAAGAGGCGCTTTCTGTTATTTATGAAAGAGGGCATATACCCATTATTGTGGGGGGAACCGGTTTTTATATTCAGGCCCTTTTATATGACATTGACTTTTCAAAGGAAGGGGATCATTCGCCTGTGCGTGCAAGGCTTGAAAGAGAAGCTAAGGAAAATGGGATGGAAAATCTCTACTCACAACTTTGTAAGATTGATCCTGTGTCAGCCCGGGAAATCCATAAAAATAACACCAAACGCATTATCAGGGCACTGGAGTTTTATGAACTAAATGGTTATCCTATTTCGGAACACAATAGACGGGAACGAGAAAAAGATGCGGCATATGAGAGCTGGTATTTTGTATTAAATGATGACAGACAGCATCTTTATCAAAGAATTGACCAGCGTGTGGACGCCATGTTTGCACAGGGGCTTGTAGAAGAAGTGCAAAAACTAAAGGATATGGGCTGCAAAAAAGGTATGGTATCCATGCAGGGATTGGGATACAAAGAAATTCTGGCCTATCTGGATGGAGAGTGCTCTTTGGAGGATGCCCTATATAAAATTAAACGTGATACTCGGCGCTTTGCCAAAAGACAGCTTACATGGTTTCGGCGGGAACGGAATATAATTTGGATTGATAAGCCTTCATTTAAATATGATGATCAGATAATATTAGATTTTATGGTGTCGAAAATAAAAGACTCTGGGCTTTGAAAGGAACATGGTTTATAAATATGATTAAAAATGAGTTGGAAATGAATCAGGAATCTATAGAACAGGTGTATGCCTCTATGGGAATCAGCAGGGAAGTATATGATTATGCACAAAAAATATGGGACTCTCTTAAAGGACGCTGGGAAGAGATTGATTCCCTTTCCGAATATAACCAGTTAAAGGTTATTGGAGCCATGCAGAAAAACAGAGTCAGTGAAGCATGTCTGCTGGGAACTACCGGATATGGTTACAATGACTTGGGAAGAGAAACTTTGGAACAGGTTTATGCGGATATTTTTCATACTGAGGATGCCCTTGTGCGTCCTCAGATTACTTGTGGAACCCATGCGCTTGCCCTTGCACTTATGAGTAATCTGCGGCCGGGAGATGAATTGCTTTCGCCGGTGGGAAAGCCCTATGATACGTTAGAAGAAGTGATTGGAATCCGCCCCTCTACAGGTTCGCTTAAGGAATATGGCATCAATTATAAACAGGTAGACTTATTGCCGGATGGAAGTTTTGATTTTGAAAGAATCAAAAAGGCAATGAATGAAAAAACAAAAATGGTTACCATTCAACGCTCTAAAGGATATCAAACCCGACCGACTCTGTCAATAGACCGACTTGGTCAATTGATTTCATTTATAAAAGAATGCAGCCCTAATGTGATCTGTATGGTGGATAATTGTTATGGAGAATTTACGGAAACAAGGGAACCTTCCGATGTAGGGGCAGATCTGGTGGTTGGCTCTTTGATTAAAAACCCCGGCGGTGGATTAGCGCCTGTTGGCGGTTATCTTGCCGGAACAAAAAAATGCATTGAAAATGCGGCTTATCGTCTTACTTCTCCAGGACTTGGAAAGGAAGTAGGTGCGTCTTTGCAGGTGTTAGGAGCCTTTTATCAAGGGTTGTTTTTAGCGCCTTCGGTAACAGCCAATGCGTTAAAATCTGCCATTTTTGCGGCTAATTTATATGAAAAACTTGGATTTAAAGTGGTTCCAAACGGAACAGAATCCAGACATGATATTATTCAGGCGGTCACTTTTGGGAATCCGGAAGGAGTGATTGCTTTCTGTGAGGGAATTCAGCAGGCGGCAGGGGTAGACGGGCATGTATCACCGGAACCCTGGGATATGCCCGGATACGACAGTCCGGTAATTATGGCTGCCGGTGCATTTGTCTCAGGTTCCTCTATCGAGCTAAGTGCAGACGGACCGATAAAGCCTCCTTATGCAGTGTATTTTCAGGGAGGGCTTACCTGGCAGCATGGGAAGTTTGGAATTATGAAAACCTTACAGAAATTAGTTGAAAAAGGAATAATCATGAAAGATTTTGACAAACGAAACTTATAAAATTTCAATGAAATCAGTATACATAAATTTCCAATTGTGTTAATATAATGGATAGTTGTAATTTCATTTCGATCTGATTGAGAGAAGGGATCGGAAAGGAAATATATGAAATTAAACACATCAGGAAATCCGGATCTGCCTTATGAGAAATTTTTATCACTTGGTCCTTGTTCTTTATCGGAAGCAGAACTTTTGGCAATTATTTTAAGAACCGGCACCCGAAACTGTCCGGCATTAAAGCTGGCGGAACAGATACTTTCTCTTTCTGCAAAAAGCAGGCGGGGGCTTAATCTGCTTCATCATATTTCTTTAAAAGAGCTGATGGAGATTCCTGGAATAGGAGAAGTTAAGGCAGTAAAAATAAAGTGTATTGCGGAGCTTGCAACAAGAATGTCCAAGGAAAGAGCAGCATCCTCTCTCCGCTTTAATTTACCTGATACAGTGGCTGAGTATTATATGGAAAGCATGCGCCATCAGGAAAAGGAAATTGTTTTGTTATTACTTTTGGATAATAAGTTAAACTTAATCGAAGAATATATGGTATCAATAGGGACTGTAAATGCTTCACTTGTATCTGCCCGGGAAATTTTTATACAGGCGTTAAAATATAGAGCCTGCCATTTAATGCTTCTGCATAATCATCCCAGCGGAGATCCCAACCCAAGCAATCAGGATATTCTGATTACCCAAAAGATAAAAAAAGCAGGAGAACTGATGGACATACCGCTTATAGATCATATTATTGTAGGCGATGGCTGTTACATTAGTTTAAAAGAAGAACATTTAATATAGAAAGGGGTATTTACTTTGTCTAACAGTGCATTTGGTATTGATTTAGGAACCAGTAATATTAAAATTTATAACCGTTCGGATGATACGATTCTGGTGGAAAAAAATATGATTGCCATAGAAAATAAAAATAATTTATTTGCTTATGGCGATTCTGCTTTTGAAATGTATGAAAAAGCACCTGCAAACATTCATATTTCGTATCCGCTTTCCAATGGAGTAATTGCAGATATTAAAAATATGGAGCTTTTGATCAAATATTTTATCAACGACCTGACCAGAAGCAATTTAAAAGCGGCAGACTATTATATTGCAGTTCCCACAGATGTTACTGAGGTTGAAAAAAGAGCATTTTACGATCTGATTCGTGATGCCGGAGTAAAGGCAAAAAGGATTATGGTGGTTGAAAAGGCTGTTGCTGACGGCCTGGGGCTTGATATTGATGTGAAAAATTCCCAAGGCGTACTTATTGTTAATGTAGGATTTGATACCACTGAAATATCAATTCTTTCGCTGGGAGGCATTGTATTAAGCCGCCTGATCAAAGTGGGCGGTCAAAAATTTGATGATGCCATCCGTGCTGCAGTAAGGCGTGAATTCAGCCTTATTATTGGCGGCAAGACTGCTGAGAATGTTAAAATTGCACTGCGTGACCTTGAAAAATCAGGTGCCGGAGCTGTGGTTTATGGAAGAGATATTGTAACAGGGCTTCCTGTGGAGCGGGAGCTTCCCACCCAGCTGATTGATGATTCTTTGACAGAACATTTTTATACAATTATTGATAACATAAAAGTTATTTTGGAAAGAACGCCTCCAGAACTTGCAGCAGATATATACCGGCATGGTATTTATTTAACCGGAGGGGCTTCACAGGTCAATCATTTGGCAGAGCTTATGCAAAAGGGAACAGGGCTTAAAGTAAATGTTTCTGAAAATCCGACAACAAGTGTAGCGCTGGGAATTTCCAAGATTATTAAGGATACAAATTATAAATCAGTGGCCTATTCAATTGAAGGAATGAGCAAATGAGTCCAATCATAAAGAAAAAAGGAGAAAAGTTTACATTACCCGGTAAATATCTCCTTTTTATTTTAACAATATTATGTACAGGGTTAATAGTTATTACATTTAACACTAATTTTTTAAGCGCTCCTATCAGTGCGGCAGGAGGCTTTCTTCTCATCCCTTTGCAGGATGGAATCAGTAAGGCGGGAGACTGGCTCAGCACCCGGTCGGAGGAGTTGGTGCAGATTCGTTATCTTCTCAATGAAAATGAGGAGTTGAAAGCACAGGTAGATGAACTCACTATGGAAAATATACGTCTTCAACAGGACCGCTATGAGCTTACGAATTTAAGGGAGCTATATGATCTGGATGCCCAGTATGATGAATATGATAAAGTCGGAGCCCGCATTATTGCCAAGGATGCTGGAAACTGGTTTCATTCCTTTGTTATTAATAAAGGATATGAGGATGGGCTGGCAATTGATATGAATGTGCTGGCCGGCAGCGGGCTGGTGGGGCGTATCATTGATGTAGGCCCTAATTGGGCAAAGATTATGTCGATTATAGATGATAATTCAAATACCAGCGGCATGGTTTTGTCAACATCGGATAATCTGGTAGTGCGGGGCAGTCTTGTATTGTATGCAGATGGGCTGATCAGTTTTGAAATGTTAATTGACAGTGCCGACAGAGTGGTAGAGGGTGATAAAATTGTAACATCAAATGTCAGTGATAAATATCTGCCTGGAATATTGATCGGTTATATTTCCAGTATTACGGTGGATTCCAATAATCTGACAAAATCCGGAATGATTACACCGGCTGTTGACTTTGAGCATTTAGAAGAAGTTCTGGTAATTACGGAATTAAAGCAGACCACGGGAGATTCTTAAGTGAAGCGTTTTATAGTATCTGTATTTTTTATTATTATATGTTTTCTGCTCCAGACTACCGTGTTTAAAGGCCTGTCGTTTGGAGGCATTGTTCCAAATCTTATGATTATCCTGACCGCTTCCTTTGGATTTATGAGGGGAGAAAAGACAGGACTTATTATGGGATTTTGCTGTGGTTTTTTAATTGATATCTTTTTTGGAAGTGTTCTTGGTTTAAACGCAATGATCTATATGTATATAGGTTATGCAAATGGCAAATTTAACCGGATTTTTTATCCGGATGATATTAAACTACCCTTGATTCTTATATTGGTCAGTGATTTTGTATATGGATTTTCCTATTATGTAATTTTATTTTTGATGAGAAGACGCTTTAATATCAATTACTATTTGCTTCATATCATATTGCCTGAAATGGTATACACCATATTTATAACGCTGCTTTTGTATCCGCTGATCTTATGGATCAATAAAAAGATAGAGGCCTCTGAAAAAAGGAGTGAGCGGAAATTTGTTTGATGAATTTAGAGAAAATTTTTTTAATATAGTAACTTCCAGGGTTTTTGTACTGGTATTGATTATGATCAGTATATGTGGAATCATGATTAACCGGATTTTTGATCTGCAGATTGTTCATGGGGAAGAATACCTTGATTCTTTTCAGATGAAAATTATGAAAGAGCGTACAATTAACGGGAGCCGGGGGTGTATTTATGACAGAAATGGAAATTTGCTTGCCTATAATGAACTGGCACATTCTGTTACTATCGAAGACGTTTATGAAAGTGGACGGTATAAAAATTTAAATTTGAATACTACCATCTATAAGTTGATCAATATTATTGAACGGAATGGAGACAGTATTTCCAGTGATTTTAAAATTGTCCTGGATAAAAACGGGCGGTATATTTTTACTGTTGAAGGAACACAACTTAACCGTTTTCTTGCTGATGTTTATGGACATGCCTCTATTGAAAAGCTGGAAGAAAAGGAACGCACTGCCACGGCACAGGATGTAATTAACTATTTATGCGGTTGGGACAGATTCCGGATTGGCAATTATACTGATGATGATAACAGTGATACTTTTGTTCCGGGAAATGGATATACCAGTGAAGAGGTTCTTAAAATTTTGTCTATTCGTTATGACATGAATAACAACAGTTTCCAGAAATATATTGCCACCACAGTTGCAACAGATGTAAGTGAAGCAACAGTTGCCGTAGTAATGGAAAATAATACGGAGTTAGAGGGAGTATCTATTGTTGAAGATACCATTCGCAAGTATGTGGACAGTGTTTATTTTTCCCATATTTTAGGCTATACAGGGAAGATTTCACAAGAAGAATTGACAGCACTTCAAGAAGAGCACGGAGAAGCTTCCTATAACTTAAATGATACGGTAGGAAAACTTGGGATTGAAAAGTCTATGGAGTCATATCTTCAGGGAACTAAAGGCAGCGAAACGATTTTTGTTGACAGCCTTGGAAAGGTAACAGAAACCACCAATTATGTGGAACCAGTTGCTGGAAATGATGTTTTTCTTACCATAGACAAGGATTTACAGATCGCAGTTTATAAAATACTGGAGCAGAAGCTTGCAAGCATCCTTTATACCAATATAATTAATGCTAAAGAATTTAACACCAATGAGGTAAGCAGCAGTAAAATTAAAATTCCTATTTATGATGTCTACTATGCCCTTATTAATAACAATGTAATTGATACATCTCATTTTACAGCAGCAAATGCCAGGGAAACAGAAAAAGAAGTTTATAAACGGTATATGGAAAGAAAGGCTGGCGTATTTGATACCATACAAAAAGAACTTACAGAAATAATGACTCCTTATGAAAAGCTTGATCTTGAGTATCAGATTTATGAGAGTTATATCGCTGAAATGCTATACAAAAATGGAATTATTGTCAGAAGTCGTGTAGATGTGGATGACGAAACATATATTGCATGGACGACGGACGAAGTTATTAGTTTAAAAGAATATTTAAATTATTGTATTGCAATGAACTGGATAGATGTGACGAGACTTGACTTGTCAAGTCAATACGCTGATTCGGAAGAGATTTATGAACATATTGTCAGTTACATTTTTGAACAGTTAGAAGATAATATTGATTTTACCAAGCGGATTTACCGCTTTATGATAAAAAAGGATGTTATTTCAGGGACACAGATCTGTAAAATTCTTTTAGAACAGGAACTGGTCGAAGTGTCGGCAGAAGAAAGAGCTGATTTGGAAAATGGATCGGTTTCTGCATTTAACTTTATGATGGAGCGTATCAAAAATCTGGATATTACTCCGGCTCAGCTTGCTTTAGATCCTTATTCCGCATCCATGGTTGTTACAGATGTAAATACAGGAGATGTGCTGGCGCTGGTCACTTATCCGGGGTATGATAACAATAAAATGGCCAATGGTGTAAATGCCGAGTATTATTCCCAATTGCTCAATGATCTTTCTACACCGCTGCGAAATTACGCGACCATGCAGATGACAGCGCCGGGATCTACTTTTAAGATGGTTTCTGCAACTGCCGGACTGATGGAAGGGGCTGTTACACCTTATACCACCGTTACTTGTAACGGGATTTTTGAGGATATTTATCCGCCGCCAACCTGTTGGATTCATCCTGGAAGGCATGGTTCTTTAAATTTGTCAGGAAGCATCCGACATTCCTGTAATATTTTTTTCTATGAATTAGGATATCAGCTGGGAATGAATGGGGAGTCCTATTCACCTGATGCCGGACTGGCAGTGCTGAAAAAATATGCGGATATGTATGGACTTACGGAAACTTCAGGTATTGAAATCGAAGAGTCTACACCTCAGGTTTCTACGGAAGATGCAGTCCGGTCTGCAATCGGACAGGGCAATAACAATTTTTCTACCGTAGGGCTGGCCAGATATATTACCACAGTAGCAAACAGTGGTACATGCTATGACTTAACATTAGTGGACAAGATTACGGATCATAGCGGAAATTTGCTGAAGGAAAACAGTGCTGAGGTCAGAAATACTATAGATATGGAGGATTCTTATTGGGACGCAATTCATCTTGGAATGCGCCAGGTAATTGAAAATAATGCCTACCTGAAAGATCTTGAAGTAAAAACAGCTGGTAAGACCGGTACGGCTGAAGAGGATAAAAATCGTGCCAACCATGCACTGTTTGTCTGCTATGCACCTTATGATAATCCGGAAATTGCCATAGCTACAAGAATTGCATTTGGATATACTTCCAGCTACGCAGCAAGAACTACAAAAGAAGTGCTTCAGTACTATTTTAATCTTGTAGATGAAGATGAACTTCTCACAGGAGTTGCACAACAATTAACTGGCAGTACAGCCAGAACAGATTAATGAATTGTTTAAAGGAGTAAAAATATTTTGAAAAATTCAGTTGTACTTAAAAGCTTTCCTAATGGTATTGTGCTGCACCTTGATCCGGAAATGCCTTTTGAAACTTTAATAATTGATATTGCCGATAAGTTCCATGAATCCAGCAGTTTTTTTAAAGATGCAAGGATGGCGCTTTCCATCAAGGGGCGGATATTAACTGATGAAGAAGAAAAGCAAATACTGGATGCGATTTCTGATAACTCAAGGCTTCAGATTATCTGCCTGGTGGGAGAGGATGATGCAACCAATCAAAATTTTGTTAAGGCATTACAGCAGACAGATTTCTCAGGCAGCCCCGGGGCTGGTGATGAAGGGCAGTTTTACAAAGGAACGCTGAAAAATGGACAAATTTTAGAAACGGAATCCAGTATTGTCATACTAGGAGATGTATATCCGGGATCTGCAATTATATCAGCAAAGGATATTATTGTTTTAGGAGGGCTTTTTGGTGAAGCCTATGCAGGCGGAAATGGAGATCATCATCATTATGTTGCTGCGCTTGAAATGTCACCGGAAAGATTAAAGATCGGTGATTTCAAATATAAACAAAAAGAAAAGACTTCAAAATGGTCCATAAAACCAAAGGTACAGCCGAAAATAGCATACGTAAAAGACGAAAAAGTAATCATGGATTCTCTCACAAAAGAATTACTGAGTGAACTGCCTGTTTAAGGGACTTTTCTCAGGGGACGAAATTAATTCATTTAAAATTTGGAGGTAAAAAATGAGTGAAGTAATTGTCGTCACGTCAGGAAAAGGCGGTGTGGGGAAGACCACCACATCTGCAAACGTAGGATCAGGTCTGGCTGCTATGGGAAAACGTGTGGTTTTGATCGATACGGATATAGGGCTGCGCAATCTGGATGTTGTGATGGGGCTGGAAAACAGGATTGTATACAATCTCGTAGATGTGGTAGAAGGAAAATGCCGCATTAAACAGGCATTAATTAAAGATAAACGTCATCCAAGCTTATATCTTATGCCTTCGGCGCAGACAAAGGATAAAACAGCAGTAAGCCCTGAACAGATGGTAAGGATGATTAATCAGCTTCGGGAACAATTTGACTATATTATTCTGGATTGTCCGGCAGGAATTGAACAGGGTTTTAAAAATGCCATTGCAGGAGCAGATCGGGCTCTTGTGGTTACCACGCCTGAAGTATCTGCAATCAGAGATGCGGATCGGATTATCGGGCTTTTGGAAGCAAGTGATTTTAGTAAAATTGATTTGATTATCAACAGACTGCGGTATGATATGGTTAAACGTGGGGATATGATGAGTGCGGCTGACGTAGTGGATATTCTGGCCATCAGTCTGATTGGAATTGTACCGGATGATGAAAATGTAGTCATTGCAACCAACCAGGGGGAACCTCTTGTAGGAAATAATACATTGGCAGGAAAAGCATATCAAAATATATGTTATCGGGTAACAGGAAAAGAAATACCTTTTCTTGAATTTGAAAAGGGTGTTTCTTTTTGGGCAAGAATGTCAGGTATTTTCCATAAAAATTAGGAGGTGGTCTCATGGGAATCAGAAACTTTTTTAGCAGAAAAAAATCAAGAGAAATTGCAAAAGACCGTTTGAAAATATTGCTTATTTCCGACAGAGTCAACTGTTCGCCGGAAATGATGGAAATGATAAAAACAGATATTGCAAAGGTAATATCAAAGTACATGAAAATAGATACGCAGAGCATGGAAATTCAAATCAGTAAAACTGATAGTAAGGGACGGGACAAAACGCCTACCTTATATGCGAATATTCCGATTTTGGACTTACATAAGAACGTAAACTGAAAGGTGAAATAAATGCTGAAACAGTATAAAATACGCTATTTTGATTTTAAATTAGTATTTTTGGTAAGTGCGCTTTCTGTAATTGGAATTATTGCAGTGGGCAGTGCAAAGCCATCTCTTCAAAGCAGACAGATTGCCGGCTTTGCAGTTGGACTGTTTTTAATGCTGGTGATCTCTCTGTTTGACTACTCGGTATTACTTAATCTCTATTGGCTTATGTACATTTTTAATTTGGCAATACTTGCGCTTGTTATCTATATGGGGGAAGATACAAATGGCGCACAAAGATGGGTAACGATTGCCGGCATCCGTTTTCAGCCTTCAGAGCTTGCCAAAATATTAATTATTTTATTTTTAGCGCAATATATTTATAAGCATAAGGATCGTTTTAACACCTTTAAATGTATTTCAATGTGCTGTATTTTATTTGTAATTCCTGCAGCACTTGTACTTGCACAGCCAGATCTTTCAACTACAATTGTAATTTGTTTAATTTTTGCAGTAATTATGTTTACAGCAGGAGTGCGCTGGCGGGTTATTATTGGCTTTTTAGCTGTGGCAATTCCGTCTTTGATGATTTTTCTTTATCTTGTTTTGCAGCCGGAGCAGAAAATTATCAATCAATATCAGGCGAACAGAATAGTTGCTTTTTTCAACAAAGAAGAGTATGCAAATTCTATTGGCTATCAGCAGGAGTATTCTGTTATGGCAATCGGATCCGGTCAGCTCACCGGAAAAGGTTATAAAAATAATGAGATCAGTTCCGTAAAAAATGCAGACTTTATAGCGGAACCCCAGACAGATTTTATTTTTGCCGTTATTGGGGAGGAATTTGGATTTGTAGGCGCGTGCGTTGTGATTGTTCTTATTATGCTGATCAGCGTGGAATGTCTTTTAATTGCCAGACGTGCCAAGGATACTGCGGGTACTATCATAGCAGCAGGTGTAGGGGCTATGATAGGATTTCAAGGATTTATCAATATAGGAGTGGTTACCTACTTACTTCCAAATACAGGGCTGCCGCTTCCGTTTGTGAGTTACGGACTTACGTCCCTTGTAAGTTCTTTTATTGGAATTGGATTTGTTTTAAATGTGGGGTTACAATGCCGCACAAAATGATGTATAATGAGTAATAAGGGTTAATGGGAAGGGGTATAGCATGAATATAGCATTAATTGCACATGACACAAAAAAGAAGTTAATGCAGAATTTCTGCATAGCATATCGTGGTATTTTAAGTAAAAACGAATTGTATGCAACCGGCACAACAGGAAGGCTGGTAGAGGAAGTAACCAATTTGAACATTCATAAATTTCTGGCAGGGCATCTTGGCGGAGAACAGCAGATTGGCGCACAGATTGAACATAATCAGATAGATCTTGTTATCTTTTTGAGAGATCCTTTAACCTCTAAAGTTCATGAGCCGGATGTAAATAATGTAATAAAGCTTTGTGATATGTACAATATTCCAATGGCAACCAATTTGGCAACAGCAGAGTTACTTATCAAGTCCCTTGACAGAGGAGATCTAGAGTGGCGTGAAATGTATAAATAAAAAAATCAAAAAATTATTTCCACTTTTTACAGTAAGTATTTTATTGCTTACAAGTTGTGGACAGGCTTCTTTTGATATGCCCTACACTACAAATTCGGAAGTAAGCAGTTTCCGAGTTGTTAATTTGGAAGAGGAACGCGGTGTGGCGGAACCTTTTGCAAATGATTTATGTGTTGTGGACACAAATACAGAAAGCAGCGGCATTACAATTACAGCTTCTGCAGCAGGTCTATTTGACATAAACCAAAAAGATACAATATATGCCAAAAACGTCCATGAAAAGCTTTATCCGGCCAGTCTGACAAAGGTTATGACTGCGCTTGTTGCTTTAAATCATGGTTCAAGTGATATGATGCTTACCGCAACGTCAAATGTTAAGATTTTAGAATCAGGCGCACAGGTCTGCGGAATTAAGGAAGGTGATCAAATGACTCTGAATCAGGCGCTTCATCTTCTGTTAATTAATTCGGCAAATGATGCTGCCGTTATGATTGCTGAGGGTATTGCCGGTTCCGTAGAGGCTTTTTCAGATATGATGAACGAGGAAGCTCTTGCGCTTGGCGCTACTAATACGCATTTTATGAATCCTCATGGACTGTCTGATGATAATCATTATACGACTGCTTATGATATGTATCTGATTATGAATGAGGCTGTAAATTACAGCTTGTTTAATGAAATCATACACATGGATTCTTATACTACTGTATATACGGATAAAAATGGTGCTTCAAAAGAAATCAGTGTAAACAACAGTAATTATTTTATTCAGGGAACTGCACAAGCCCCCAGTGGTATAACAGTGCTTGGAGGCAAAACAGGTACAACAAATGCGGCAGGACATTGTCTGGTATTGGTCTCCAGAGATTCATCCAGCAATCCTTACATTTCTATTATTCTGCGTGCTGACAGCAGAGATGGTTTATACGAACAAATGACAGATTTGTTGGGAGAAATAAACAATTAACAGTTGTTTTTTAACCAGCAATCACTTATAATTAATTTAGGCAAATCTATTTTATGTACAGAAAATATACTATACTTCAGGAGGGATTACCAATGGTTCAGTTAATAGTTGGAAAAAAGGGGAAAGGCAAGACCAAGCATTTATTAGATAAAGTGAATACTGAGGTACAGAGTGTATCCGGCAATATTGTATATCTGGATAAGAGCACAAAACATATGTATGAACTGAATAACAAAATAAGATTAATTGATGTTTCTTCTTATATGATTACTAATTCAGATGAATTTTTGGGATTTATTAGCGGGATCATTTCACAGGATCATGATTTGGAACAGATGTATTTCGACAGTTTTTTGAAAATTGCCTGTATAGATGGCGGTTTAGTTGAACCAATTGTAGCAAAATTAGACAAAATCAGCGAAGCGTTCAGTGTAAACTTTGTAATTAGCATTTCATTAGACGAAGAAGAGTTTCCGGCTTCCCTTAAAGATAAAATTATTGTTTCCTTATAAATTACATAACCCCCGGGTATCCGGGGGATTTTTTTCGTGTGATATTTTTTTCAGGAGTTTTTAAATTGAGTGGTAATGATAGAAATAAAATAGTTAAATATAGAAAACCTTTAAATATCAATATAGGTATGGTCATTTTTGCAGTGATTTTTATTTATATTGTTATTTGTGTGTTTATGTATTTCACACAAAAACATATTGAAGGCCATCAGGTAAAAATGGGTTCTCTTTCATCAAATAATATTTACAAAGGAATCGCTTTACGTGAAGAAGAAATTGTAAATGCGGCACATGCAGGCTATGTCAATTACTATGCCAGGGAAGGAGAACGTGTAGGTGTTGGCAACCTTGTGTATACTCTTGATGAGTCCGGCAGACTGGCAGACTATTTAAATGCGGAAGCTTACGGGAATACGCTTACCACCAGGGACTTAAACGAGCTTAAAACAGAGATCCTTGATTTTACCAATACCTTTAACCGGGAAAATTTTTCCACAGTTTATGATTTTAAATATGGTGTAGAAGGTACAGTGCTTAAACTGGCAAATGCCAACATTTTGGAAAATGTTGATAAGATTAACAATTCCGGCTTATCTGAGTTGATTTCTTACGGAAAATCCCCTGAAACAGGTATTGTGATTTATTCTGTTGACGGATATGAAAATTTAACATTAGAACAATTTACAAAGGAGCTTTTTGATACCAAAACATATGAAAAGGTTCAATTAATCAGTAATGAACTGGTAGAGGCCGGACAGCCGGTATACAAGATATCCAAAAAGGAAGACTGGTCTATTGTAATCCAGACAGATAAAGAAAAAGAAGAAGAATTATTAGAGGCAGAATTTGTTAAGGTAAAATTCTTAAAAAATCAAAATACTTCATGGGGAGAAGTTTCAAGTTTTACAAATGAAGATGGAGATACTTTTGTAAAACTTACGTTTACAAATTCTATGGTTACTTTTTGCACTGACCGTTTTATTGATATTGAATTGATTTTAGAGGAAGAAACCGGATTAAAGATCCCCAATTCCTCTATTGTTGAAAAAGAGTTTTTCATTGTTCCCAAGGATTATGTGACGCAGGGCGGAAACGGAAAAAATTATGGCGTTTTAAGGGAAACCTACACAGAAGATGGAACTGCTACTACAGAATTTATTGAGACTACTATTTATAACGAAACTGAGACAGAGTATTATTTAGACGATATGGTTCTGCGCATTGGTGATTACATTATAAAACCGGATTCAAATGAAAAATATGCAATCAGCAAGCGGGGAAGCCTTACCGGTGTTTATAATATCAATAAAGGATATGCAGATTTTAAGCAGATTAATATACTATATAAAAATGATGAATACTCTATAGTAAAATCAAATACCCAGTATGGGCTGAGTGTATATGATTATATTGTACTTGATGCATCCACAGTAACAGATGATGAGTTCATATATAATTAATGAAAGCTTTGTCATAAGTAAAATAAAAAACATCATGGAGGCAGCAAAAATGATCAAAGACAATCTTTTAGAAGTTCAGGAAAATATAAAAAGGGCCTGTGAAAAGTCCGGCCGTAAAAAGGCCGATGTAGAACTGATAGCAGTTAGCAAAACAAAGCCGGTTTCCGCTCTTATGGAGGCGTATGAAAGTGGATGCAGAGTTTTTGGAGAAAACAAGGTGCAGGAACTGGTAGATAAATATGAAATAATGCCTAAAGACATTAAATGGCATATGATTGGTCATCTGCAGCGGAATAAAGTGAAATATATTGTTGATAAAGCTGCTTTAATTCATAGCGTTGATTCGCTAAAACTTGCAGAGGAAATCAGTAAAGAAGCTTTAAAAAAACAGGTACAGGTTTCTATTTTAATTGAAGTAAATGTAGCTGGAGAGGACACTAAATTTGGCGTAAAACCGGAAGAAGTGGAAGCGTTAGTATGTAAAATAGCTACACTTCCTGGAATTGCAATTAAAGGACTTATGACTATAGCACCATATGTTGATGATCCTGAAGAAAATCGACAATATTTTGGACAGCTAAAACAATTATCTGTTGACATAAATCAAAAAAACATTGATAATGTTAATATGAGTGTTCTGTCAATGGGAATGACGGGAGATTACACAGTTGCCATAGAAGAGGGTGCTACTTTTATCCGTGTGGGGACAGGCATCTTTGGGGAACGAAAATATCCGGCTTAATAAGGAGTTCTTAAATATGGGAGTAATGGATAAGTTTCTTAATTATATGAAACTAAATGAAGATGATGATGATTTTTACGATGATGATTATTATGATGATGTGCAGGTAGAAGAAAAGCCTAAAAAAATACAGATAGCAAAGGAAGAACCTGATTTTGATGATGAAAAACCCATCAAAAAGGTAACTCCGAAAGTTACCCCCATGCGTCAGACTAAGAAAACCGGCAATGGTATGGAGGTATGTGTGATTAAACCTACATCCATTGAAGATGCAAGAGAGATAACTGAAACTCTTCTTGCGAACAGAACGGTTGTTCTTAATTTGGAAGGCTTGGATGTTGACATTGCACAGCGCATTATTGACTTTACTTCAGGATCTTGTTTTGCAATTAGCGGCAATCTGCAGAAAATATCTCATTACATATTTATTATTACACCGGCTATCGTAGATATATCGGGCGATTTTCAGGAAATTTTATCAGGATCTTTTGATGTGCCAATTAATAATGGTATATAATTATTACAAAAATAAGCTTCCTGTGTATACAGGAAGTTTTTTATTGGAAAGGAAATACAATGAGCGAAAGATTAAATATATTGTATGAAAAAAAACCCTGCTATGATATTGTTTTTTCTTCAAGCTATGATGAACTGCTTTCAGAATTGAATGTGTTAGGAATAAGTGAACGAAAAATATGCGTTATAACAGATTCAACTGTTGCCGGACTTTATAGTGAAGATATTATGAATCTGCTAAAGGGAAATTGTAAAAATACTGTTCTGTTTACATTTCCGGCAGGAGAAGAGAATAAAACATTATTAACAGTGAAGGATATTTATGAGCTTCTGATTAAAGAAAAGTTTGACAGAAAAGACCTTTTAATTGCTTTAGGTGGAGGAGTAGTTGGAGATATTACCGGCTTTGCGGCTGCAACCTACCTGCGGGGAATTGATTTTGTACAAATCCCGACTACATTAATTGCGCAGTCTGATTCCAGTATTGGTGGAAAGACAGGGGTAGATTTTGATGGATATAAAAATATGGTTGGTGCATTTTATATGCCTAAACTGGTCTATATGAATGTTAGTGCTTTGAAAACCCTTGATGACCGGCAGTTTTTCAGTGGGTTTGCCGAAGTTATGAAACATGGACTTATTAAAGATGCTCTCTTTTATGAATGGCTCTTAGACCATATCTATGAAATCTGTGACAGAGATGAGGAAACTTTGCTTGAAATGATAGAGCGAAGCTGCAAAATAAAAAAACTTATTGTTGAAAAAGATCCAACTGAAAAAGGAGACAGGGCGCTTCTTAATTTTGGACATACTATAGGACATGCTATTGAAAAATACAAAAATTTTTCTTTTACACATGGAGAATGTGTTGCTCTCGGCGCTATTGCAGCAGCTTTTATTTCGTGGAAGCATGAATGGCTGTCTATGGAAGAGTATTATGAAATAAGGGATATGTTTGTTCCATTTAACCTGCCAATCTCTATTCAGGACATAAATCCTGATGAAATATTGGAATTGACCAAGTCAGACAAAAAGGCAGAGGGGGACTGTATTAAATTTATTCTTCTTAAAAAAGTTGGAAAAGCAGTGATTGACAGAACGGTGACAGATGATGATATTATAAAGGCTCTTGCAGAAATTCAGTATGTGGAGGATTGTGAATAAAAAAGCTATGAATAAGCAAAAAATAAAGTTACTTATTATGGATATGATCCTTTTGATTATTTTGGTAGCGTTAGATCAGTTTACCAAGTATATTGCTGTTCTTAAACTAAAAAATCAGGCGGCGTTCAGTATTATTGATGGTGTTCTTGAATTTAATTACCTTGAAAACCGTGGTGCGGCGTTCGGCATGCTGCAGAATCAAAAAATATTTTTTCTATTTGTTGCATTTATTTTTTTAATGGTAATTGTATATGTTCTGATCAGAGTACCTCAGGAAAAAAAATATTTCAGTCTTCATGTGCTGCTTATTATGATTTCTGCGGGTGCAATTGGAAATATGATAGACAGGATTCGATTTGATTATGTAGTTGACTTTATTTATATTGTTTTAATAAATTTTCCAATTTTTAATGTTGCTGATATGTATGTTACCTTTGCAACAGTTATTTTGGTTTTTCAAGTGCTTTTTGTCTATAAAGACAATGATTTTAACTTCTTAAGCTTCAATCAGAAAAAATTCAGGGAATTAAAATGAGTATGCCAGAGAATTTTAGTGAATTTTCTTTTTCAATAACAGAAGAAATGGAAGAGGAGAGAGTCGATAAATGCTTAAATGAGCTTATCGACTCTTTATCCCGTTCTTATATTCAAAAACTCCTTTCAGAAGGTAAAATCACTGTAAATGGCAGACAGATCAAATCCAGTTATCGTGTAAAGGCAGATGATAAGGTTCAGGTGATACTTCCCCCCGCAATTACACCAGACATTGTTCCTGAATTGATTCCCCTTGATATCCTATATGAGGATCGTGATGTAATCATTGTTAACAAACCCAAAGGAATGGTAGTGCATCCTGCACCAGGGCATTATAGTGGTACGCTGGTAAATGCATTATTGGCTCATTGTGGACAGGAGCTTAGTGGTATTAATGGAGTTCTACGCCCGGGAATTGTGCACAGGATTGACCGTGACACAACAGGTTCTGTGATTGCTTGTAAAAACGATAAAGCCCATGCAGCAATTGCACAGCAGCTTAAAGAGCATACCATAATTAGAAAATATCATGCAATTTGCTGTGGCAATTTAAAAGAAGAGACAGGAACCATTCACACCCTGATAGGAAGGCATTCTGCTGACCGTAAGAAAATGGCTGTAGTAAAGAGTGGGGGAAAAGAAGCGGTCACACACTATAAAGTACTAAAACATTTTGATAAATACACCTACATAGAATGTCAGCTTGAAACGGGACGTACCCATCAAATTCGAATACATATGGCCCATTTAGGACATCCCTTGTTAGGAGATATGGTATATGGGAGCAAAAACTGTCCATTTCATTTAGAGGGGCAAACACTTCACGCTAAAATTTTAGGTTTTATTCATCCGGTAACAAATGAATACATTGAAACTGATGCGCCTTTGCCAGAATATTTTACCAATATGCTTGAACACTTGAGTTAATTTAAATATTTTTAATTAAATCAATTAAATTACGAAAAAATATTGTATATATAATTTTTATAACGGAGTTATCTGACAATAGATTGAACTTTTGATTAATTTTATGTATAATATATTTAATAAATTTAAATATTAGGAGGTTTTTATATGAATACAGTTATTACAATAGGACGCCAATTTGGTTCTGGCGGACGCGAAATTGGAGAGAAACTTGCAGCGCATTTTGGAATAAAATGTTATGATAAGGAGCTTTTGAGCAGAGCGGCAAAGGAAAGCGGTTTTTGCGAGGAAATGATTGAAAATCATGATGAAAGACCAACAAATTCATTTCTATACAATCTGGTAATGGATACTTATTCTTTCGGATATAATGCATCTCATTTTGTGGATATGCCAATCAGCCATAAAGTATTTCTGGCTCAATTTGATACAATTAAAAAAATTGCAAATGAAGGTCCTTGTGTAATTGTTGGACGATGTGCCGACTATGCACTGAGTGAAATGAAAAATTGTCTGCATATTTTTATTTATGCGGATGAAGAATCCAAAAAAAACCGTATTATGAAGAAATATGACCTGGATGCTGCCAAGGCTAAGGATATGTGTATCAAAAAAGATAAACAACGCCAAAGCTATTATAATTATTATTCTTCAAAAAAATGGGGACGCGCAGACAGCTATGATCTGTGTATTGACAGTAGTGTTCTTGGAATTGAAGGAACGGTTAGGCTGCTCATCCAATATATTGAAGATTTCGAAACCAGGAATAAATAGCAGAAATTTAGTTATGGTTCCAACTATTCGTTAAACACAAGTTTAACGAATAGTTTTGACAGATTATAGAATGTAGTTTGACATGAAAGCAAAACGGTTAACATAAATAAATTATGTTAACCGTTTAAAAATTTATCTTTCTCTACATAATCCAATGTCCCGTTATACTTTGTAACATATTTTGTATAAGAAGTATTCTTTAAAGTTTTTGAATTCTTTTGTTTTTTTTCGTTTTCCTTTAAATACTTTTGATGAAATTCATCAACTGAACTTATATTTTGGGATTTTCTTTTTTTGTATTTTACATATGTGTATACGTATAATACAACTAAAAAAGCTATTACAATTATAATAATTAATTTCATAATTTAACCTTTACTTTCATACAGGTTTGCA
Source organism: Lachnospiraceae bacterium 10-1 (assembly GCA_000403495.2). Classification (GTDB taxonomy): domain Bacteria; phylum Bacillota; class Clostridia; order Lachnospirales; family Lachnospiraceae; genus Suilimivivens. Next base: position 193,978 of record KE159817.1, read on the forward strand.
ATATCAACATATTTCATCAGAATCTAAAATAATCGTAAATGGTCCATCATTTATAAGGGAAACCTCCATATGTGCACCAAATATGCCATGTGCTACATTTGGAATTTCTTCACTGCATTTTTTCAAAATGTATTCATATAGTTCATTGGCAAATTCCGGTTTTCCGGCTTTTGTAAAGGAAGGTCTGTTCCCCTTTTTGCAGTCAGCATATAATGTAAATTGTGAAATAATTAACAATTCTCCGTTTACACTTTTAAGATCTAAGTTTGTTTTTCCATTTTCATCTGAAAAAATTCGTAAATGAAGCATCTTATTGACCATTTTATCTGCAATTTCACAAGAATCTGAATCACAAACGCCTACAAACATAACAAATCCATTTTTAATTGAACCAACTAATTTTTCTTCTACCGATACACTGGCTTTTTCTACTCTTTGAATTACAAACTTCACTGCTAATTATGCTCCTTATGATTATCGCTCTGATTAGAAGTACTACTCTTCTCTTCTGATTTGCGCCCATTTGCTTTGCTTTTCTTGTTAAATAAAAGAAATGAACTTTGTGCCTTTTCTTTTGCAGTTTGCGGAACAAAAACATCCTTATCCTGAATATAATCAACATTCATATACTTATTTGTTTCAGAAGGCAGCCCTCTTTTCAACAATAGCCTGTTGATCAGGCGCTTTATCATGGCGTATAAAACAGCAAAAAACGGTACGCCAATAATCATGCCGGGGACACCCATAATACCGCCAAAAATCGTAATTGAAAAAATCACCCAAAATCCGGACAAACCAGTAGACTGACCTAAGATTTTAGGTCCGATAAAATTACCATCTAACTGCTGGAGAACCAGTATAAACAAGATAAAGTATATACACTTGACGGGATTAACCATTAAAATAAGTATTGTGCATGGAATTGCACCCAAATATGGACCAAAAAACGGTATTACATTGGTCACGCCTACGATTACGCTGATCAGCAGTGCATATGGCATTTTTAAAATGCTTGTGCCGGCAAAACAGATAAAACCTATAATAATAGAATCAATAATTTTCCCGCTGATAAACCCGATAAATGTATCGCTGATAAAGCGGGTATCTTTGATAATCTGATTTGCCGTTTTAGTATTAAACAATGCAAAAGTTATCTTTTTTCCCTGCCCTGCAAAAGTTTCTTTACTGAAAAGAACATAGATTGAAATCACCAATCCTATGATAAAATTCCATAAAACGCTAAGTACATTAATCATGCTTACAGATACCTGTTTCACAAGAGTTTCCAGATGGGGAACAATACTGTTATTCAAATAGTTTAAAAATTCCTCGGAATATGTGTCCAAAAAATGCAGCACAATTGTTTCAATATCCGGATTATCCTCCAGAAACTTGGTAGACCAGATTGTCAGATTCTGCATATAATATGGAAATTGATAGGAAATACTTTTAATACTTTTTACAATATTAGGAATTAGTATGGAAAAAAATCCATAAATCAATAGCAAAATAATAAAAATTGTAATCAGAATGGAAAAAACTCTGATACATTTTTTTTGTTTTACTGTAATTTCATTTTTACCTTTAAAAAAAACAGGAATCAGAAACCTTTTTTCTATTCCATTGACAATTGGCGTCATAAGATATGCAAAGATAATACCGTACAATACCGGACTTAATATTTTGAAAATGGAATTAAGCTGTGCGGAGAAACGATCTCCATGAAAAACCAGATAATAAAAACTGATAGATGCTGCTATTACTAAAAATGCTGTTAGTCCAAACCGGAAATATTTTTTAAAAGTCTGCATTTTCATATACTGCTGGGAGCTTCCCATTGCCTCCTTTATTAAACTACTAAAAATTAACACTAGAATCAGTATAACATTTTTTTGAAAAAGATACTATGTCTTATTTGTGAAATATGATAAAATTAAATATAATTTGCATTCTGGAGGCTTAGGCTATGACATTACAAAAAGTACTCAGTTTTATTCGGCGTGCGGTAGATGATTATCATATGATAGAAGCCGGTGATAGTATTGCAGTTGGTATTTCCGGTGGAAAGGACAGTCTTACCCTCCTTTATGGGCTTCATGGATTAATGCGTTTTTATCCGAATTCCTTTCATATTCATGCAGTTACCGTAGATCTTGGCTTTGATAATTTAAATTTAGACCAGATACAGGCTTTATGTAATGATCTTAAGGTTCCCTATACAATTGTGAAAACAGATATTGCAGATATTATATTTAATCAGCGCAAAGAAACAAATCCTTGTTCTTTATGTGCTAAAATGAGAAAAGGTGCATTAAATGAAGCGATTAAAGCCGCCGGGTGCAATAAAGTTGCATATGCCCATCATAAAGATGACGTAGTGGAAACTATGCTTATGTCATTAATTTATGAAGGAAGATTTCACACATTTCATCCAGTTACTTATTTAGACCGTATGGATTTGACGGTAATCCGGCCGCTTATGTATATGAATGAATCTGATGTCATTGGATTTGTAAATAAACATCAGGTGCCGGTTGTAAAAAGCCCCTGTCCTGCTGATGGATATACCAAACGTGAATATGTAAAGCAACTGATACAGCAGTTGAATAAAGATAATCCCGGCGTAAAGGAAAGAATGTTTACTGCCATTCAAAACAGTGATTTAAATGGCTGGAGGATATTAAATGGAAAATAGCAAAAACTATCATGATGAACAGAATAATTTAAATACGTTAAAAATGCGCGAAGTAGCAGCTACTCTTCCCTCCTTCTGCAAACAGTTTTTCCGCGGAATACAGGAATATACCTCTTCCCGCACCAGGCTTGCCTATGCTTACGATATCAGGGTTTTTTTTGAATTTCTGCATAACCATAACAGTGCCTGTTCAAAAATAGAAATTGTAGATTTCCCACTATCTATTCTTGACCAAATTACACGTGAAGACATAGAAGAATATCTTGATTATATCAGCTATTATATTAAAGATGACAAAGAATACACAAATAACGAAAGAGGGAAAAAAAGGAAACTATCTGCACTGAAAAGCTTCTATAACTATTTTTTTTGTTCAGAGCAGATAAAAACAAATCCGGCCGCATTAGTGCCTCTTCCAAAGCAGCATGAAAAAGAGATTGTCCGTCTTGATGCAGATGAGGTTGCCATTTTATTGGATCAGGTTGAAGCAGGTGAAAAATTAACTGCAAAGCAATTAAGATACCATGAAAAAACTAAAATACGTGATGTTGCGCTACTGACGCTATTACTTGGGACAGGCATTCGTGTATCTGAATGCGTAGGTCTTGATATTAGTGACGTTGACTTTAAAAATAATGGTATTAAGATAAGAAGAAAAGGTGGATATGAAACGGTTGTTTATTTCGGAGAAGAGGTTTCAGACGCGCTGCATGACTATTTGGAAAAAAGATATCATGTAATTCCTATGGAAGGACATGAAAATGCACTCTTTTTGTCTATGCAAAATAGACGAATTACTGTCAGGGCTGTAGAAAACCTTGTAAAAAAATATGCTTCCAATGTAACCGGACTTAAAAAGATCACTCCCCATAAACTGCGAAGTACTTATGGTACTGCCCTATATCAGGAAACCGGAGATATTTATCTTGTAGCTGACGTTTTGGGACATAAGGATGTAAATACAACCCGAAAACATTATGCAGCACTTGAAGATCAACGACGCAGACAGGCCGCTAAGGCTGTCCATCTGCGTGAAAAGTACTAAAAAGCAGCAAATTAATTTGCTGTTTTTTAGAGCTTTATCAGATAAATTCATTGCTATAATAAGGAATAACCAGATATTGACCTATTGTGATAGTTTCATCCTTTAAAAAATTCATGTTCATTACTTCCTGCATGTAGTCTTCATAACTGTCATAATATTGATTATCACCATACATTTGGGCATATTTCCAGAGAGAATCTCCCTCACTTACCATAATGCTCTTATAGTATTTATATAAGATTTCCTCCTGATTTCCCTGTGCCTTTGTTTTAAAACTGAAAAAAATGACGGAAAAGCATATAACTAACATAAAGGTAAGAAGACACATGATTATATTCCGGCGTAATTGGCGGATCCTTCTTATACGGTTATTTTTAATTCTAAGTTCACTATTATTGCTTATCATAAATACCTCCATAAATGGCAAACGTGTGTTGCAAACATTTGTTCTTATATATTGAATTATATCGAACAAACATTCTAATGTCAATAGTTTTACAAAAATATCGAACAAATATTTGGAATATATGTTTGCCTTTTAAAAATGAATATGTTATAATTTATATAGTTTAATTAATAAAAGGAGGATATTCATGGGATACGGAAAAATCAGCAGTAAGCAGCAGGAAATTCTTAACTATATTAAGGAAGAAATTTTAAAAAGGGGATATCCGCCGGCTGTCAGAGAAATTTGTGAAGCAGTAAACTTGAAATCCACCTCTTCTGTTCATTCTCATCTTGAGACACTTGAAAAAAATGGATATATTAAGAGAGATCCTACCAAGCCAAGAGCTATTGAAATTTGTGATGATAATTTTCAAATGCTTCGGACAGAAATGGTAAGTCTTCCGGTGGTCGGCCAGGTTGCGGCAGGTACTCCTATCCTTGCGGAAGAAAATATTACCAATTATTTTCCTGTTCCTGCCGAGGTAGTTCCTCATGGAGAATCCTTTATTTTAAATGTCAAAGGGGATTCTATGATTAATGCAGGAATTTTTAATGGAGATCAGATTTTTGTGAATTCTTGCAATACCGCAAGAAATGGTGATATGGTAGTAGCGCTTATAGATGACTCTGCTACTGTTAAAACTTTTTATAAAGAAGATGGACATATCCGGCTTCAGCCTGAAAATGATACTATGGAGCCAATTATTGTTGACGATTGTCAGATCCTGGGAAAAGTATTTGGTGTTTTCCGTTTATTACATTAAAATTATTTATATGAAAGTAAGCGCCTAATTTCGGGGTGTATCCCTGAAGATGTATTCCGGATCTCACGCTAGAAATCCGGAACGCAAGCATTTTACTCTATTTTATGCTATAAAGCTCCTTCACACTTTCATTCCACGGAGCCAGTTTTTCGAGTTCTTCATCTGACATATCCTTGTTTGGTCTTTGTTCAAACAGGAAATTCAGATATTTGTATAGATCCAGACCATAGGCTTTTGCCATCTCAACTATTGTGAGATACAGCGTGTTAGCCTGTGCACCCTCCGGTGAATCAGAGAATAGCCAGTTCTTACGGCCTACTGTTACTGGTCGAATACTGTTCTCGCTGAGATTATTGCTGAAACTGCAACGACCGTCTTCAAGATAGGTCATCAGGAAGTCTTCCCGATTCCGGATATAGGTGATTGCCTTTTTGAGTTTTCCGTTACTGCCGGGATCCACCTGTTTCAGCCACGCCAAAAAGCCCTCAATAACCGGTTTTTCATCTTTGAGGCGGCGTGTGTATATTTGCTTATAACTAAGTCCTTTTTCCCGATAGGACCGTTCATATGCGAACAATTTTTCGCAATAGAGAAATCCCTGGACTGCGGGATTGGTATAATCCTTATCCATTCCCTTTGGTATGGATTCTAAAAGGTATCTGCGGATATGCGCAAAACAACAGCAGCGGTTCGTTTCCTGTACTTTGTTATAGCCCTGATATCCGTCGGCCATCAGATAGAATCCGGGGGCGATTCCATTTAAGAACCGTCTTGCATTTTCTCCTGCTCTCGTAGGAGTGTAATTATAGAGGATGATAGGATTCAGACCATCCTCTCCGGTACGGATCACCCAGAAGTAAGATTTTGTCTGGGCCCGCCTGCCATCTTCCTTCAGGACCTGTACCGGTGTTTCATCCATCATTAAAAACCTTCGGTAAAGAAGTTTTCGATGGAAGAAATCATACATCGGCTGTAAATACTCCTGTGCCGCAGTTATAAGATTTTTTGCCATAGTGCTGCGACTGATCGGAGCATTCAGCAGCAGGAAATCTTTTTCCTGTCTGTATAGCGGAAGATACAGACCATACTTCTGATAAGCAATCAGCGAAAGCAATGATTCTGACACATAGCTTCCTTCAATAAAAGCCGATTTACCGTTGTCTTTTATGAACTGGGGTTCCTCTGTATCTTTACACTGAGGGCAGCCATAAGTAGCTGCGATATATTCGATGCGCTCCAGCTTTGGTCTTGTATATACGATTTCAGTACGGATTACCTCTGTACCGATCGGAACCATTTGTGTTCCACATATGGAACAGATTTTATCTTCATCAGACAATGTATCAACCGGTACCTGTCTGGTGGGTAAATTCTCAAACTGTTCTTTCAGCGTTGGCTTTTTCTTCCGTGGTTTCTTAGGAAGTGCAACGACTTCAGGCTCGATAAGTTCCGGTGCTTTTTCTTCTTCTGCATCAAAAAGTCCCATTTGACCGGGGAACGGTTCCGCCCTGCGTTCGCTGGAGGAGCCAAAAAGTTTCTGCTTGAGCCATGCCATTTCAGCCTTGAGATTATCATTCTCCTGTTGTTGTCTGGCAATGGTTTCATTCAGATTTTTAATGGTCATATTCAGTTGTGATATCAGATCCTTAAGCTCTGAAAGCTGGATATCTTTACTGCTTTTTGCCATGTTTTTGCTCCCTGTTTTACTATAAATAGTATACCACAAAAACGGCGAAAAAGCCAGTAAAATCAACGGTTTCAGGCGGTCCGAAGAGCCTTTGGCTGTTCGATTTCAAGCCCTGACATCAGCCAGTCGAATTGCTGCCAGGTAATCGGTTTTACTTCGGAACTGTTACGGGGCCAACGGTATTTTCCGTGCACGACATCCAGCCTTTTATACAAAAGAACGTACCCATCCGGTTCACGTAAAAGAACCTTGATGCGGTCACATCTTTTGCCACAGAAAAGATAAATCGCATGACTGTCCGGCTCGGTTTTTATTTGATTCAGGATAATGGCGCACAGACCATCTATTGACTTGCGCATGTCAGTGTATCCGGTCACAATATAAATGTTGTCAGCAATAGAAATATCACCAAGCACGGCTGACACCTCCCAGGCACTGCATAGCACACCGGATCAGATTTTGATCTGCACCATTGAAGAAGCGGAGTGTAACATTACCTGCCACTAATTCTGCCGCAACAGCAGGTTCCGTATTTAATGCCGGAGGGCGATTATTTTGCTCTACTACAGGACCAGGTACATTCCCGCTAACCAGATTTACTTTGACAACATCCTGAACGGTCGCAGCACCTTCGGTTTTACTGTTGGAATCCGGAATAGTATAGCCACTTTTTCGGAGTTTGCTGACCCAGTTATAAAAAGTACCTGCATTGATGCCTTGCCTTTGGCACCACTGATAATCGGAAAGCCCGCTTTGCCGGCATTCCATGATGAGTTTCATCTGCTCATCTTTTCTGACAATTCGTTTTTGCATAATGATTGACTTCTTCGATTAGAGTGAAACACTTACGTCTAGCCTTCCAAATGGAGTAAAACGCTTGCGTTTCCTGGCAATCATTATAAAGAATATGGTGGGTAGATGAAATCTACCCCGAAATTAGGCGCTTACATTATACCGCTATATCGGTATAATATTCAAGTGAATTTGTCTCCCTTCATACAAAATGCTCCGTAAATTTCTTTACGAAGCACTTTACATTATAAATAGTACTGCAAAATAGGCTATACCCCAACAGATGCTTACAAGAGGAATAGTATCTTTACTATTTTATACTCCTATTCCTGTTCTTAAAACCTCTTGTACAAAACCACTTTATATGGATTATATATATTTCGTAAGCGTCAAATAAGAAAGTGTAGAGAAATCTTCGGTATTTTCCTGTAAACTTAGGCTTAGAGTTTTTAGTGTCAACTCTCAAAACTCTAAATCTAAGAAGAGGAGCGATCTCATGGATATTTCATCTCTAACTCCTGATAAGCAGGTGAAACTTCAATACTGGCTGGATGTCATTCGGCAATGCAGGGCCTCCGGATTGACAAACCAGGCATGGTGCGAACAGAATCAGATTTCTTTAAAAAGCTATTATTACTGGATTGCAAAAATACGCAGGCTTGCTCTTGAAGAACTTCCACGAAAGCATAACAGTACCCATTCACGGCCTGGTCGGAATACGGCTCTTTTACCGGAAGTATCTTCTGAGTTTGCACAAGTATCTCTTCCTGACAGACGCACATCCCATTCTGCTCCCGCAGCAATACTGCATATCAGAGACATCTGCATCGAAATTTTTGAAGATACATCCGGTGAATCACTGACAATGATTCTGAAAGCAGTGCAGTCATGTTAGGAGATATCTCCCATGTGGAAAATGTCTATATCCGTACTGGATATACAGATATGAGGAAGCAGCTCGATGGGCTGGTGGATATCATTCAGTACAGCTTTAACCTTGATCCGTACAGCAATTCCCTGTTCCTGTTCTGCGGCAGGCGGGCAGACCGGATCAAGGCAGTCCACTATGAAGGAGACGGATTCTGCCTTTTGTACAAACGGTATGAAAGCGGACGACTAAAGTGGCCCAGAACCGGTGAAGAAGCAAAACAGATATCGGCACAGCAGCTCCGCTGGCTCTTAGAAGGATTGGATCCGGAACAGCCAAAGGCGGTTCAACAATGGCATCCAAGATGGCCGAAGAATCCTGAGAATTCCGCATAAACACTGGGAAATCCTGCGTTTTTATGGTATAATAAAATCATCAAAACGCAGGGGGGAAGGGGATTTGTCAGACAGGGAACTGCAGTACCAAAATCAGATCACAGAACTGGAGATAGTGTCAAGATTTTTTCGCAAATTTAATTTCCACCGTTTGGTAGCCAATAGTCAGCCGGCTATGATATCAGACAGCAGTTCCTCCTCCGGTTTGGAGAGGTGATCCATATTCATGTAACGACGGGTGCCCCATTGGGTCCCGGCTACATGGCGCAGTCTGGCACATACCAGCATCAGAGCACTCTGACCATCCGGAAACGCACCAATCGCCTTTGTCCGGCGTTTGATCTCACGGTTTAACCGCTCTATGGTATTGTTGGTCCTGATCCTCGTCCAGTGCTGGGTAGGAAAGTCCATATAGGTAAGGGTTTCCTCTATGCCTTCCGTCAGCTTCTTTGCTGCTGCGGAAAGTTTCATCTCCTTGAGCTTGTCTGATACGCTGCGGGCTTTTTCACGGGCGGCCTCCTTACTCTCCTGGGCATGGATGGCTTTCAGCATCATAGCGACTGTCTTCATTTTATTGCGGGGCGTAACAGAGAAGAGGTTCCGGTAAAAATGAACGGTGCATCGCTGATAGCGGGCATCTGGGAACACCTCAGGAATGGTCTCCAGCATACCCAGGTTTTTGTCTCCGATGATCAGTCTGACTCCCGAAAGTCCCCGCTCCTTAAGCCATACAAAGAATGAACGCCAGCTTTCTTTATCTTCTTTCATTCCTTCTGCTGCGCCGATGATCTCCCGGAATCCGTCGCTGTTTACACCAATGGCCACAAGGATGGAAACATTCCGGATCTCACCGCCCCAGCTGCGTTTGAGATAGACACCGTCTACATAGACATAGGGATAGTCACCGGACAGTGGCCGGCTGCGCCACTGCTCGATATGTTCATAAGCTTTCTTGTTGAGATTACTGATCGTGCCGGGAGATACTTTGGTCCCCCAAAGGGCTTCCGTGATATCTTCTACCCGGCGTACGGAGACACCTGCCAGATACATCTCGATCAGGGCTTCTTCCACAGAGGATTCCCTGCGGCGGTAGCGTTCGATGATGGCAGTCTCAAAAGGGACACCTTTGAGCTTGGGGACATTTAACTCCACTTCCCCTGCTGTGGTCTGAAAATTTCTCTTATAATGTCCGGAACGGTAACCCTGACGGCCACTGGAACGTTCGTACTTCTGGGCGTTGACCAGTTCATCCGCTTCTTTGTCGAGCAGGGTATTGAGAGTCTCTTCCACACTGGAGCGGACAAGGTCTTTCAGATCGTGCTTTATTAAGTCCTCGTTTAGTTGTATAATGTTATCAGACATGGTTCTATACCTCCTTTGGCAAATTTTGTTGTGGTGACTTAATTCTACCAAACGGCTATAGACCATGTCTATTTTTATGCAATTAATTTGCGAAACTTATTATACGTCATCGAACTGGAACAGCAGATCCGGCTCCTGAAGGAGCAGGTTGATTTCCTGACCCGTAAACTTTATGGAACAAAGTCTGAAAAGACATCCGTCCTTGATATTGAGGGACAGATGTCTCTTTTTAATGAGACGGAATATTTTGCAGACCCCAGTGCAGAAGAACCAAAACTGGTTTACGTTGAAAAACATCTCCGCAAAAGAAAATATACCGGCCGGCGCGAAGAACTGATCAAAGACCTTCCACACAGCAAAGTACTTCACACCATAGATGAAAGCGAACAAGTCTGCGAAAAATGCGGAAGCTCCATGGTAAAGGTTGGAGAAGAATTCGTCCGTACCCAAGTACAGTTTATCCCTGCCAGCTTAAAAGTCATTGACCATTACCGGGAAACTTATGAGTGCAGAACCTGCCGGAAACAGGGAACACCATATATGGAAAAAGCACCGGTTCCCTGTCCGCCGGTCTTACATTCCCTTGCATCCGCATCCACAATCGCATGGCTGATCCACCAGAAGTTTGAACTGGGCATCCCATTATACCGCCAGGAAAAAGAATGGGAAGCCCTGGGACTGAAGCTGAGCAGAGCGACCATGTCAAACTGGCTTCTGGCCGTCTTCCGGGACTGGCTTTCCCATGTGGTCGGCCGCCTGAAGCAGGAACTGCTGAAACAGGATTACCTGCATATCGATGAGACCCACGTACAGGTGCTGAAAGAACCGGGGAGAAAAAATACATCGGATTCTTACATGTGGGTTTACTGCAGCATCAAAGATGCAGAGACTCCCATCCGGTATTTCGAGTATCAGCCGGGACGGGGTGGAAAATATCCGGAAGCATTTCTGAAGGGCTATAACGGCTGCATCCATACCGATGCTTATTCCGGATACAATGGGATTTTGGGTGTAAAAAGATGTCTGTGTTATACCCATCTGCGCCGGACCTTTGTGGATGCGCTTCCTAAGGATGTCCATACCCCTGAAGCATCAAAATCTGCGGAAGGGGTCTTTCGGCTGAATCAACTGTTTGACCTGGAGGCGCAACTGGATGGTCTGCCTCCGGATCAAAAGAAAAAGGAGCGTCTCATCCGCGAGAAACCACTTCTCGAGGCTTTTTGGTCATGGGCTGAAAAAAATGCTGCCTTAGAACTGCCAAAATCCAAACTGTCCAAAGCGTTTGATTACGCCTTAAATCATCGTCAGGAATTCTTTAATTATCTGGAAGACGGCCACTGTTCGATCAGCAATTCACTTGCTGAGAACTGCATCCGTCCATTTGTGATCGGCAGAAAGAACTGGCTGTTTGCAGGAAGTCCGAAGGGGGCATCCGCAAGTGCCGGGATCTATACATTGGTAGAGACGGCCAGGGCAAATGGTCTTGCACCAATGAAGTATCTGAAATATATCCTGTCAGACATGCCGGGGAGTGCCTTTCTCGAACATCCTGAATATTTGGATGATTATCTGCCGTGGAATCCCATAGCACAGGAACGGTGTCGATAACCACTGCCTTTTAGTATAGAGGTCCGGTGGTTATTTTTCTATCCACTATCTTATTTGACGCTTACTATATTTCTGACTTCTTGTGAGTAGATCTTTGATAGTTCTATAGCTTTATTTCTATCCATTGCAACAACTCCTTTGTTTTGGATAAAATTTCCATGCATTTTGTTTCTGTCAAAATTGTATTGATCCTTTCAATATATGAAGGATAACGACTTTCAATATTCAAAGGATTTAAATCCATTATAAAGTCTTTTTGTGCATCAAAAAACATATAGCATAATGATGCTTTCTTTGCCTGAATTTTCTATAACTTATTTTTCCGCTTGCTAACCTTGCATTTCACTAACTCGCTAAGTAAACGTGATAATATTTCCACATCATCATTAATGCCTTTTAATAAAACCGTTTGACTTCCTAACACACATCCCATATTAGCCAATTCTAATAAACTTTTTCTTGCTAAAAACGTTAATTCTTTAGGATTAATATGGATATTAATATAAATAATTGGGAATGATTTAAATGTCGTAAGCGCCGGATTTGACGCTTACCATTCAAATAAAATCACCTCCAGAAATAGATTTAGCCGAGGGGCTTTCGGTGGGCGAAAACCTCTCAACTATGTAGATTCAGCTTCCATAATTTACTTTAATCTTATTTGTTTTTCAATCTTTTCTTTAACTTTTTCTTTTTTCAGCGCATCATAAGCCTGCTTCAAATTGTCAATGGCTTTCTGTAATTCCTCCTGATAGTGCTTTTCATCCACCATTTTTTGCACTTCTTCAATCGTCAGTCTAACCCCCTGCGATGCTTTACTCATATTCTTTAATAGGATTTGATATTGGTACATCTTAAATAATAGCTCTTGATAACATAAAACATAATCTCCAAGAAGAATAGCCGCTTTACTATTAAATATGTATTTAATTTTAGTGGAAGCATCTTTCAGCGTTTCCATTTTTACTAAGAATTCTTTATGATATGGCTGCTCTAACGGATGGGCTATTACATCAGTAATTTTCTCTAAATAGGTATTATTCGTCATTTGTGTAAAGATAAAGTCCATCGCAAGTACAGGCTGATCCTTTTTATTTATCAAAAGAATCTGATTGGTTTCATGTAGCTGCAGCAGACCTTTTGCTATGAGATAATGCTCAACACGTTTATCAAATAAATGCTGCTTGTTGCTCAACTGAATCTGTTGTTTCGTCTGTATTAGAGCAATAACAGCGACAATAGCAGTTACTACAGAAAACCAGAAATTCCAATCCATCATCATGCCAATATTCACTCCTATAAAATCTCTTGGGATTATAAAATCAGCACCTATCTGAGCATGTCCCAAGTTATTTCTTCCTTTGAAACATAGTATTTTTCATCCAGTGTATCACTATCAGTCAATCTAATTATTGGATTATCGTGGTCAAACATATATCTAATATTCGATATATGGTACTCATACTCAAATGAAAAAATAACACTTCATCAATTAAGGTCTCTGACGTATGTGCGTCTATAAAAGAATTCAATACACTGGATATTCCTATGCAATAGTGCACTCTCTCCGAAAATTCAAAGCACCCTTTTCCGAAAAACATGCACTATTGAGTCGGAATACTCAACTAACGAATATTTCTGCTAATACCTTCTAACTGGTTATAAACATCATTATACAATTATTAATTCTAATTTCTCATATACCAAGGTAATCTTATAAATTCCGATCTCATCTGGTACATTAATGTGCCTTCAAACCAATACACAGGACCTTCATGAAAATACAATACCGGCATACCTTCCTTCTCTACTTCTTTTGCTATTTCAAGAACTATATTTCCATAATCAGCATCTGAAATGTCATTAGAATCGGATGGTTGACGTGTTATTCTTACATAACCTTTTTCAAAATGAATTAAACCTATTTCTTTTTCCTCGCCACAACACATTCTTATAGTTCCATTGCGTCTATACCGTTTTTTTCCTTCTGCTTTTATCCGAAAAGCAGCAAGATAGCCTTTAACCATTCCCCTTGTATATACTAAATTTTCTTCTGGATTCTTCCAATTGTCGTTTCGATTTGCATTCCTTATTATTTTTCGTATCATAGCACACTCTACATCACAGTCCACATCCGTAACAGTAATTTTAGCAACACGATATGACTGTTTTATAAAAGTATCATCTGAGTATTGATCATCTATCGAAAATGAAATTGTCTTATTATCCTCATTATTAATATCCAAACATTCCACGTAATCATTTGTTAGAACTTTAAAATATAATCGTCGTTGTTCAATATCAACAACAAATAATGCTACTGGATTGGTTGTTACTCGCAATTTGACACAATTAAATATTTTTGTATCACATACAAACTTGAATCCTGTATCCGATACAGTTCCTTGTGGTAAAGTTTTAATTTGTATATCCACAATAAGCCTTTCAAAACCATTCTGCAAGATACTTACTCTTCCATCAAAATTAGGTGTCTTATCCATTTCAAGAAAATGCGTTTTACACTTTCTTCCTTCCTCTATTATCTTTTTTGCTATCGAAACTGAATCCGATTCTTTAAAATCATTTTCTGTCACATGACCAAGATTCATAAAGTATCTTGTATGATGTTTATAGAAGCAAAACACCATAACTTCCTTTCTTTTTAATATCGTGGTTCAATACAACTCAGATACTGTAGACTTTTGATTATTGCCCTGTAGCTTGACTACTCAACAGGAGTGTATAAGCTCGCTCTTTTTTACAAGCCTTTCTGTACGGTCATAGCTGTAGCGTATCTTCTTAAAAACCGGCCTTGCCTCCTCCTGCCCGGCATTTTCACCGGCCTTAATGCCGCTTCTTATAATCTGCTCTTCATAAGTTCGATTGCCTCTGGCATCATACTGATAGGATATCCTTGCTCCCAGTTCGTCCTCCACGCGTACCAGGCTGTACTCACATTTAAGCTCCGTACCGTCTGCATTGCAACATTGACTGTTTTTCTAACAAAGTTATTGTCAAACAGCTTGCTTCCGTACAAAGGTGACGATTATATTGGTCTCCTCATTCATGGTGATCTGGTTGGCACTGCCCTTAAAAGTTAGCGGATAAATTTATAATTACCCTATCCAAAAAATAATAAATATGATACTTATGTAATTATGAAAATTTTCAATTTAATTCAAAGGCAATTACTATTTGACAGTGATAAAAATGCTTATAAACTATAACACCATTTCCACTACTTTCATGTACCATAATTCCTTTGCTTAAAGCCCAAGCGCACTTTTGTACGACACCTTATTATTCGTAATCGACAATTGCTAATCAATTTTTTTTAGATATTATTCTTTGTCTTGTTCATAGTTCTTTTGATTATTTGATTTATCCATATTATCCTGCTTATATGAGCTACTGTTATCATTTTGTTATCACCATTGATAACACTCACTCGGTAACTGTGGATAATTACAATATTTTATTTTGTCTTATTTCACTTCTTGTCTATCTCTTTATAATATTCTTCTATTACAATATCCTCTACTTTTCTTTTAATACTACGTAAATTATTATATTTAATTAGCAAATTCAACTTACAACTAATATTATCAACTTGTACCTTTATTGATGTACTTTCATATATCTTAGAAATCAATGTTTTTGCACTTTCATTGATAAATCTTATTTTTTCTTCGCTCGATAATTCTACAAAACGGTACACCATATCAAATCTTGACTTAAGTGGGTCTGGGACTAATTTCAAATATCTCTCCTGAGACATATTTGATGTAAACACAATTATATATCCATTCAAATTATGTTCTGTACCATGTCGGTCAGTAAATTTTCCATCTTCAAGCAATTCATAAAAAAAATGAAATACACTTGGCGTAGCTTTTTCAAATTCATCAATCAAAATTACTTTTGACTTCGACAACTTCATTTTATTAATAAGTTCTCCACCTTCTTCACTTCCAATATAACCGAGTGGTGAACCAATTAAACTATTTAAAACACCTTCATTAGAATAGTTTCCAAAATTTATTTTTATAAGTGCCTGACTTGGATACATAATCTCTGATAAGATTTTTGCAAATTCTGTTTTTCCAATACCGGATTCTCCAGTTAAAAAAACAGAAAAAATCTTACGCTGCTTCATTTTATTTAATAATGCAAACTTTTTTAGATTAAAGCTAAAATCTTTTTTAAAATCCTCATGTCCCTTTAACTGGAATGTAAGACTTTTAATTATTTCTGGCACTATACTATCCAAAGATACCTCTGTTTCACAACCACCAGTTTCTTCTTCACCCTTTGAATCGAAAAGCTCCTTATTATTTTTAAATGTAAACGGTAAATACTTTTTCAGTTCCTCCTCCATATCTTCACTAATCAAAAATTGGATATCCTGTTTGTTGTTTTGGATTTGTCTCAAAATAATTTCAAATGCTAAAATCAAGTCTTTCCTTAATGCAAATGTATACACCATTTGAGTAATATCTATATAATGAACACCTTGCGTTGTAAGAATGTCCTCAATTACTTCACCATTAAACTTATAATTGATACTATCCGTACCTGCAAAAAAGCTTCCAATAGACACGATTTGATACTTTTCAAGAAGTTCTTCTGACAAAGATTGTCTATATAATAATAGCGGAATAGGTGCAATATTTATTTTATCCATATGAATAATATTTTCTCCACCTATATTCCCCTCATTTATTACTAAATACTCTTCATTTGTTTCATCAAACATATAAGGAAATTTTCCTAAGAATGCAACTTTTATTATGCTATTTATCGAAAACTCAACACTTTCATACCTTTTCATTAAAGCATACAAATAACGCTCAATAAACAATTTGTAATATCCATTTTCAAGAGCCAATGTCGTAATATCAATTATACAATTATTAATAAAATCATCATCAAGATCGTCTATATCGTCTATAGTAGGAGCTAAGTTAAATATTAACGCAATGCTAACAAATTTACGGGAAGCAAATTGTAATTTGAAATCATCCAATTTTTCAAAGTCAAATACATATAAAACTTTATTCATCAACTCGCTCCTTATTAATATTTAATTCTTGAATAATTGCAATTACATCAATCAAATGCATTTCTTCATTTAGTTTATTAGGTTTAAAATCAAATGGGAATTTTTGCTGTTCTTTTCTAACAGAACTTTCTTTCATTATGTCATCATCATCTTGATGTATTTCACTTTTATAAGACTCAGATAACAAATCCAAAAATCGCGACGAAACACTTTCTCGTTTTGAAAAATCTATTTTCCCCCTATATATTCCAACTATACTTAGTTTTCCTAGTTGCAAATCATTGTGTTGGTATCCATTCTCAAAATTTTCATTTGATTTATATGGCAATTGAATAAGACATTTCGCCTTATCGCCAGTACCCAAAACACTCTGTTCAAATTGATAGTCAATCGTAAAATCGTCCAACATCTTCTCCATCATTTTATTCATGTTTATTTCTATGCTATCATTACCTTGATTTTTCAATTTACTATCCTGTAACACATTCAAAATCATAACTGTATCATCAATATTTCTTCTTTTCAATTCAACATCTTTAAAAAAGATCAATTGACCTGGTAATATATTTTGGATTTTGTTGTTATTATTTTTTGCAACTTCATACAATTTTCTTAACATTATTGATTTTGTTGTTTTTACATCAAAATTTTCATAAACACGCTTTTTGTAATTATCTTCTTTTTCTGCAGAAGTCTCTCCTGATAAAGCACTTGTTTTAGCAGAAAAAGTAGAGGTTGTCCTTAATAGTTCCTCTGAAATCTGTTCTCGCTCAACTGTTTTCATTATTTTATTATCAATAAGCATCGCAATTTCGTGCACTTTAGATGTGTTTATATAAAAAAGATTAAATAAATCTTCATTAGTAGAATTCATCAAAGATACCAATTTTCCTTTTTTATGAACATCTTTTTTCCGCATCAACAGACCTATGAAGAAAATGCCTGTAAGCGTAGTTAATATTGTAAACCGATTTTTCGTATAAACTTGATTTACAATATTTAGATTTGCAACTATACACAAAGCAAAAAATGTAATTATTGTCGCAGTAATATTCCACTGTTCTGATATATTATATCGAAATATCTTATTCCCCAACATAACCAATATCCATACCAAAATAGGAATAAAGAAAAAGAAATTGCTCTTTCCATAAAAAACAAATATTTCATAAATACATAAATCTATAAATAAATATATACTTGATAAACATATAATCCGTATTATTTTCATATAAGGTAAACTCTTAATTCTTGTCATTTCTAACTATAACACTCCACTCTAAAATCCTTTATAACTGCCAAACCCAAGCATATACGTTGCCACTGCGATTGCCATATCCTCATAGATTCTTTGGAAATATAATAAATTGGTTTAACTAATTCTGTAAAAAAAATTCAATTCATATTTACACCAAACAGAATTTAATGAATTTTCAGATAGGACAAAAATCATAGCATTAGATTGTTCCATACGTTTTTCAAGTACCTTTAGTGTCGCTTCACAAAGTAAATGTCTTTTTAAATAGTCAGCATCATTAGTCCAGTCACAGAATACATTTTCACCCCTTTGATTTACAGCTTATATTAATTTCTGCACAGAAGAACTATCCCTTCTACTATGTGATATAAAATAATCGTATTCTTTGATTCTTTGCTCTTTTGAATTTACTATTCTATATTCAAGTTCGTTAGGATTTTTCGGAATTTCGTATGTCTCAAACGGGTACACTTCTTTAAGAAATTTTTTCTCTTTTTATTCTTTGTATGCACCTGCATATATTTTTGTCGTCTTGCTATCTCCTATCTTTTTGACTTGTTTTTTTCTTTCATATAAACCAATTAATTGATTTATAAAAGCTGGGGTTACTTGCTGAGTTTTGGATAATGTTTTTTCAATCTTCTGATTTACACGTTCAATTTGGGGTTTTCTTTTTTTCCAAAAATTTTCTTGTTCAGAAATCCGCCCTCCTTCTGTGTAATTATCATAATGTGCCTGGCGATATTAATTGAATATTATTATTCCGTAGTCATTGCGTGCACTTCTGAGAAATAAATAGTATTTTATCCAAACTATAATTTTCCAGACAATTTCAAATCCACTCATCTATTGTCATTTTCTTATTTTAAAATATAAAAATCTAAAAAAACAATATAAAATTTCACAAATAACTATTACAAATAAAAATAATACTATTACACATAATATTATAAATATTGTAGGAAAAATGTTCTTTACTACATAACATGCAATAAAAAGGAAGTATATAAAACACATTTCTATCGCAACTCTAAAAAAAGACTTTTCAACAGGTTGAGAATATTTGTACATCTCAACAAACCCAGATTCCAAATATCCTAACCTTCTCCTTAAATAAAAATTTCTGTCATATACGTTATTTTTAAATGTTTTATAAATATTTCTTTTTTCTGCTTCTTTACTGCAATTACATAGTAAATTAAATAATTTTCTTGTTGATTTATCAATATATTTATCATATTTCTCAAAGTAATATTTACCTCTTTTTATAACAATATCCATATCGTCATCATTCAACATTAGCCTATATATTGGATAATAGACTCTATTATATGCAATTTCCAATTTGTCTAATGGCTGATTTTTACTATACGTATATTTTGTGATATAAAATGTAAAAAATCCTGCAATAATTGCTGGTAATATTCCCATTAATATTTCAAATATTGTATTCAAAAAGTAACACCTCATTGTTAATCAAAAATGGAAAATATGATAATTTTCTACATTTATTTTAATCTTTTTTATGCTAACATTCAATATGAATTATAGTTCATAAATCCATCATGTTCTTTATATTATTAATAATTTATCCGTTTTTTATCATTTCCACCTTCATCCCCCTGCCACCTCTTTTCAATACACTTTCCAGAAAATCCATCCTTCCCACTATGCATTTCCTCTTATATCCCTTTATTTTAAATACCGCATAGGGCTTTATTTTATCCTGATCCAGAACAAGTTTTTCGATTCGATTTCCAATCTTGTTGTATATGGTTTCAGGGGAAATGCATTCTACCTCGTCCAGAATTGGAATCGAGTAAGTTGCGTTGGCGCCGGTTTGCCTGTCCCACAGTTTAGCCCCTATATAAGGCACATTTGGATGGTACATACGAATTACTTCCATAACGGTTTTGGATACCAGCGTGCAGGGATCGCAAAGCAAATCCGGGAAAAAGCCTTCCTCCGGGAAATTCATTTCCAGCATGTTCCACCTGGGAAGTTGGTCAATTTTTTCTCTGGTCAGCATTCTGATATCAATGGCACGATTTTTATTGATCAAATATGGGTTGGGATTTAGTTCATCAGTTTCTATCAAAAAATATTCCATAGCCTCTCACTCCTTTGAATATACAACAGCAGCATTTTCTAAATATTCTCCGTAAAGGATTTTAAATTGATCTGTTACGCTGATATTACTTTTTTCAATCTCCTGCATGAGCAGGCTTAACAGGCTGTTTGTCATTTTGAAGATTAATGAATGGTAAAAATCAGCATATTTCATTCCGATTTCCATTAGTTCATACTTTTTTAGTCTTATAAATTTCCTCTGAATCATATTATGTAAAAAGGTTAAATCTTCCATGAATTGTTTTTGCAAAAAAGATAATTCAAAAATTATTGATGCCTCCTGCTGCTCCAAATAGAAGCCATCATCCAGACATTCCAGATGAAGCAACAGTTTGTCCATGTAAATGCCGCTTTTTAAAAAGCTGAATACCAAATATTGAATTGCTCCTTTTTGCTGTCTGTTTTGAGCTTCCCTTGATAATTGCAGCACTTCATGGACTGCGTTTTTTAATTGTTCCCATATGTCAGTTCCCTGTTTCTCTATATCCTTTTGGAGAATCTGGCAGGTGCTTTGAAAGCGCTCCTCCATATAAGGCTGCAAATATAATAAAATATCTTCTTCTCTGTTTATTAATTTACTCATATTCCACCACCTATTAATCCTCCTGCTTCTTTTCAAAGGTTGTATTTCGTATTTCTTCGAGCACCGTGCTCTGCCAGTCTTCATACTCAACAACTTCTTCATTTGTATTGTATATTGCAACTGCCTCACCATGACAACCCACTTTATCCACCCAAAAACTATAATGATATTTTACTCCAAAGATTTCTCCATTGTTGCAAATAACCTCACAATCTACGTAACAATAAGGTCCCCTATAGCTGTTCCGGATTCCCATTTCCCAGAAATCCCAAGAAATAGCATACTCCATTCCCTCATCCAGATCAAACAGAACTTCCTCAAATTCTTTTGCCAGTTCATTAAAAAATCTTCCTTTATCTTCCTTCATTTTATTGATAATCCAGACTGTACTCGAAGTCGGCGTCCGTATTTCAGGAATCTCATAATAATAACGCCCTATGGTTCTTCCGTCGGCATCAACTACATTTCTCTCTTCTCGTACAATATCATATGACAAAAAATCCACTTCCCGATCCTTCCGAGATACATAACAGTCTTTTTCCTTTTCAAGAAGAAATAAAGCATTATCCTCTATATAATAATCAAAAAAACTGCTGTCTTCTTTTATCGTTGTAAAAACAGATTTTGGAAGAAGATCCTCACTGTTTATCGCTATGGTCATCCCAAATTCCACATCTTCTTTTTCATTGCCTTTTTCATGTTGTCCAGAAAAGTGAATGCTATATATGTTGTTATCCAAAGTTGTTATCTCATAATCCAGCGTCATTTTTCCCCCTTGGTAATCCGCTTCTTCGTCCAGCCACTTTTTCACTCCTTCCAGTATACATCTGTTCATTTCATCCCATTTATCACTTTCCCTGTTGGAAAACAGTGGAAGAATTATTTCCATGTTAACATCATGTTTCCAATGATAGTGTTCCCCATAATACTCCACAATTTTACTGCCATGATATATATATTCCCTATCCGTCTTAAAAACACAGAGCCCACTTTTATTATCTCCGGCTTTAATAGAATCCTCTATTAATTCCACTGTAAAATCGGGCCTGATTCGAATCTGCGCCTCATACATTGGCAGAAAATTATGCAGGTAACTAAAGTCTTGAAGTTGTAGTATATAATCATTTCCTTCTTTTATTACCATACATTCTAACCAATCCCACTTCTTATATTGAAGAAAATAATAATAATCAAGCTCCTTTTCAATGATATCTATGACATTAACATTTTTATCATAGTAGTAATAAGCATACCCGCTTAAATATTCTTTCAGTTCTTCCGCACTCATCTCATCAATAGAATCCATTTTTCTGCCTATCTCTGCTTCCGGTATCAGTTCTATACCATCTTCCTCACCTATTTCTAAAACACTTTCTGCATCAGCTTCACTCATTTCATCCTTTGTCTTTTCTTTGGACAAAAAAATCAGGAGAAACAAAAAGAGCAGGTTAGTTGCAATCAATATAATTATTGTTGTAATTAAGTACTTATTCCTTTGTTTTCTCATCATATGGCCCCCAATATCTGAAAAATTCATGCAGGTTCCCAAAATCCCTCAACTGATCTCCACTCTAGTTTCACAGGCTTTGTCTCATACTGATCTATAATCTTATTAAATTCTTCTTCTGTAATCTCTTTTTCATCATTAAAATATGCACCTATACACTGGTAATACAATTCTTCTTTCTGTCCACCCTCCAAATTTATTGAAATTTTTGAAACAGTATCCAGACTTTCTTTTAATCCAGAATTTTTTTGTAATTGAGAATAACTATAATATACTCTACCTCCAGCTCCCCATATCCATTCAATAATCCCGTCCTCATAAAGCTTAAGTGAATTTTCCATATTGTTCCACACTGGAATAACCATTCCATCATCATAAGCGTAAATAGCAGTTATCCGATATTCTCCTTCACATAAAAAACTTAAAAGCAATTCTTCTGTTCCATCATTTGTAAGATCTGCCAGGCTATAACACAATATATCTTTTTCATTATAGATAGCAAATGATTCATCTATGTTTTTCCATTGTTTTAAATTATAATTCTCATCTTTCAATGCCCTTTCATACTCTGCTAAAACAGGACGATAAGTATTCAGTCCGTCATAAACAAGATCAGGAATTTCCACAATTTCACAAGGAACAAAACTGTATGTATACACAATTCCATCTTGCTCGATATGATTTTCTGCGTCTTCAATATTTCTACCACATGCCCACAAACTTCCATCCTCTTTTTTAATGACTAAATTATCATTATATCCATTGTCATATCCATAATGAAGCCATTTTTCCCAATCCATACACTCATCATTAATTTGGATTTTTCCCATCCATATCGCTGTAACATCACAAGCAACACACATTGGTTTTTCAATAACGCCCTGGCCTGCAACACCGCATTTATCAAAAATATTGTTTCCCCATGTCCATACGGTTCCATCTTCAAGAAAAATTGCATGACTGTCTCTTTTTCCTGAAATCATAACAACATTTTCCATTACTTTATAAGGCTGCAATTTTTTATCCATATATTCATGGCCATATTCATCAAGTCTTGTTCCCCATGTCCATACAGAACTATCTTTTTTTAAAACAATGATATCCGCATACCCACACAAAGCATATTTTACATTCTCCATCAAAAGAGTCGGAGTTTCAACATAGTCATTCCCCTCCATTAACAAAACTCCGCTTTGAGGATATCCCATGCCATAGAGCTTCCCATCTTCTGTCAAGAATATGGAATAGTTCATTGTTTCGCCACAATCCACATGAATTACATTTTCTGCAATCAATTGTTCACTGACAGAATCGCTATCCGGCTTTCTTTGAAATCCATATAATTGTTTTTCTGAATTAATATGATATAAATTCCATATGTTTCCAGTATTAGTAATGTAAAAGTCTTCTGCTCTTTTTCCATTTAACCTTACTTCATCATAATTCTTTACTGAAAGTATAACTGGTTCTGTTGTCGATTTTTCACAACCTGTAAATAAAAATATTATAAATAAAGCCATAACAATTTTCTGTCGTTTTGCCAATCATCTATCCTCCAAATAAAGTACATCCTACCCCTCATTGAGCCCCCGCCATTTTTCAAATGTTGTATTTCGTACCTCTTCAAGTACCGTGCTCTGCCAGTCTTCATACTCAACAATTTCTTTATCCATGTTGTAAATTGCCACTGCTTCACCCTTACACTGCACCCTGTCCAGTCCAAACGTATAGTGATATTTTACTCCAAAGATTTCTCCATTGTTGCAAATAATCTCACATTCTACATAACAGTGGTTTCCTATATAACCCGTCTGAGTTTCCCAATCTTCCCATGAACCATACTCTACTCCCTCATCCAGATAAAACAGAACTTCCTCGAATTCTTTTACCAGTTCATTAAAAAACCTTCCTTTATCTTCCTTCATTTTCATACCAATCCAGCTTGTTCCTAAAGTATAGGTTCGAATTTCTGGAATTTCATAATAACAGTCACCTATAGTTCTTCCATTGGCAGCAATCACATTTTGATCTTCACGCACAATAACATATGGCATAAAGTCCACTTCTATGTCCTTCCAAGGCACATAACAGTCTTTTTCCTTTACAAGAAGAAATAAAGTATCATCCTCTATATAATAATCAAAAAAACTGTTGTCTTCTTTTTTCGCTGTAAAAACAGATTTTGAAAGAAGATCCTCACTGTTTATAGCTATGGTCACGCCAAACTCCACGTCTTCTTTTTCATTGCTTTCTTGATGTTGCCCTGAAAAGTGAATGCTGTATATGTTGTCGTCCAAAGTTGTTATCTCATAATCCAGCGTCACTTTTCCTCCCTGGTAATCTGCTTCTTCGTCCAGCCATTTTTCCACTCCTTCCAATATACATCTGTTCATTTCATCCCATTTATCACTTTCCCTGTTGGAAAATAATGGCAGAATTACCTCCATGTGAATATCATGTTCCTTATTATAACGTTCCCCATAATACTCCACAATTTTACTGCCATGATATATATATTCCCTATCTGACTTATAAACACAGAACCCAATTTCTTTCTTTCTGATTTTAATGGAATCTTCTATTAATTCCACCGTAAAATCGGGCCTGATTCGAATTTGTGCCTCATACCCCATCCCCAAACCAACCGCATAACCGTTATCCTTGAGCTGTAATATAAAATCATTTCCTTCTTTTGTAACCACATTGGCTGTCCAATTCCACCATTTATTTTGAGGAAGATAATAATCAAGTTCATTTTCAACAATATTTCTGATATTAGTATTTTTGCCATAGTAATAATAAGCATACCCGCTTAAATATTCTTTCAGTTCTTCCGCACTCATCTCATCAATAGAATCCATTTTTCTGCCTATCTCTGCTTCTGGTATCAGTTCTATACCTTCTTCCTCACCTATTTCTAAAGCACTCTCCGCATCAGCTTCACTTATATCATCCATTTCCTTTTCTCTGGGCAAAAAAATCAGAAGAAACAAAAAGAGCAGGTTAGTCGCAATCAATATGATTATTGTTGTGATCAAATACTTATTCATTTGTTTTCTCATCATATATCCTCCTTGCATAAGCCTGTCTGGCAGCGCTTTCCTGAATATCATAATAATGCATTTGCCCATTTTCAGTGTAATGCCCTGTAGAACATCCTTCAAAAGACGCAGCAAATATTTTAGCTGCTTCTTCTGGCGTATCAGTTCTTATAAATGTATCATAACTGCATAATAATTCACTGGGATTATTGTCGTTTTCATCCAAAACAATCTTAAGCATACCGCCTGTTGTCATTTCTACATATGCGTATTCACACTGTGTCGATACTAAATTAATATCAAGCTTTTCCTCCGTCACCCACTTATCAAATTTTATTTTACGCGCATTAGTTGGATTGGTGCTCCACTGGAACAATCCAAAACGACTGCTGTTCAATGCAGCGGCTGTAATTAAATTAAAACTACATTCTTGTTGGACATTTCCGACTATTCCTGCAACAGCTTCCTTAGAAAAACCCTTATTTAGGAAAAAATTCCATACATATTCTTTTATTGCTTCTGAATCATCCAATTCAGGCTCCATCAAAACCAGTACTTCCTCTACTTCCACCTCCTCAACAATCTCTTCCTCTACTTCCTCTTCTACTTTTACCTGTCCTGACGTAACCGGATAAATAAATCCCCCATGCTTACAAAACAGCATTGAAGTCATTGTTATCCCGCTCTGCTGTCCTTTTGCATCATCTGGAAATGATAAAAAGCTCTGCCCTATCTCATAATTTTCCCATTCACTTTCCAGCTTCATTAAATATTTGCAGCTTCCTTCTTTTCTCTTTTCCATCCCCTGATTTGCTTCTTTATGTATGGCATTAAATGTATACATTTCCAACTCACTATCAGGCGCCCGCAGACAGTTTCCAAAATAAGGTATATTGTTTTCTTTCACACAATCTGTAACTGTTGCATATTTTAATGAGTTTGCTTCCGCGGCAGGATTTTCTGTAACTGTCAGTCTCCCAAGAGCCTTCTTCCCAATGTTGGGGAATTCACTCCGATTAATGCTTTCATCTATCGGTGCATAATAGCAATATCCTGTAATAGCCTCTAAGGTTCCGCTTGGATTAATCTCATTTTTTATATACCGGTCTTCAATTGTACAATTTGTGCAAGTTAATATTGCACCGTCAACAATATATTCCGTACTTTCCTTATCTTCATAATTTTCATACAAAAAATCTTCTATCTCTTCATCTGACAAATCATTTCTTTCTGCTGTATCGTCCACCATTTGCTGCTGCAATTCTTCTGCAGTCTGTTTGTTCGAAAAAGCATGGGCCAGATCTGCCGCCCTCTGTGCCATTGTTCCATCTGAATACTCCAAATAGTCTTTTATATCTTTTGCCATTTAGTTGTCCTCCCCAATATTGCCTTCTCAACAATCAGTATCACTGTATCCTGAACTCCCCGCCTGTAAACGAGATATCTCCGCTTAATGTCATGGAGGTGCTTCCCTGTTTCACCTGCACCTTATCATCTGCTGCAATCAGAAGAGAGGCTTTTTGGCTGGCCACAGTCAGGTTTTCTCCGGCCTGTATCAGAATATCCTTATCACTGGTGATGGTAATGCCTTCGCTGTCATTCATCTCTACCATCATTCCCTGATTGTTGGTTATAAGAATAGAATCCGGTGTAAAAAGAATTTCCTTTCCATATTTCGTTTTCAATGATTTATGATGAGGATTTTGTCTGGCGCTGTCTGTCTCCTTATGAACTGCGCTTAAGATAAAGCTGTCCTCTTCCTTTCCAGGTACATACAGACGGACGCTGTCTCCTTCCTCTGGCATACAATACCAGCCGGTTCCATCAGGTGATGAATAGACTGTGGAATACAAAAACCACTTTTTCCCATCTAAAGCACTCCACTCATCCCCCTGGATTTCCACCTGCACTTTATCTTTTTTGACTGCTGAAACCACTCCGTCAAAGGAACATCCAGCCAAGTCTTTATGCTGCTGTGGCAGCATTTTTAAAGCTGCTTCCGTTCTTAGCGTATATTCATGAAGGCATTCTGCGCCCTGATAAAATGTATGGATTTTACTGATCCGATAATCTTTCCCCTGATAGGAAATCATATCTCCCATTTGAAAAATCTCCCTGTCAGTTACCACCAGTTCTATCAGATCTTCCGCCTGCAAAGATGACATACCATTGCGATATTTTTCCATATATTCTTTTACATCCATCTTCATTTGTATATGGTTCGCTTCTATCGTCCGTCTGATTCCCTGAGGCAGACCTATGGTATATTTACACCCTTTTCTCAATGCAGCAGGAACCAGATAGCTGCCCGATCTTGCAGACAGGCGTTTTAAAAATTCCCAGTCCGTTTCCTGATATTGAATCAATGTTCCCACAGTCTTATCCCAATTTTCCCGTATAACGTCTGCCTGTCCGTCTTCATAGGTTCCTGCTATTTTCTCATGAATAAATGTACATAGTGTTTCCTGATTCTGGAATACCCTGAAATGAGGTACTAAATCCATAAGGATTGTTCCGCTTTTTAATTCCAGATGCAAAATTGTTTCGTAGCCATCCTGCTGAAACGAAAAATCTGTAACGATCCCATGAAACAGAATCGTATACACCATGCTTTCTTCCTCTCTTCGGGCGGCAAGAATCCGTACCCATGTTTCATTCATTAGCTGTGCCATATATTGATCTTTAAGCTCATCCTTGATCCTCATGGCAATTTCCGCCACAGCATGATGATTGATTTCCCGCACAATATTAAGTTTCTGAAGGGCTGTATATTCAAAGGGCTGTATTTTAATTTGATAATCTCTCATTTGTAACCTCCTGCATATCACAGGTTTGTCTGCGATACATCTCTATTTTGTTTGTATTGTTGTCAATAATTTGAGTACCACCGGCTTCCAGATATCATATTCTGAAAAAACACAGTGAAAATTTCCAAGTACAGTTTCCTCTTCCATATCAAATAGAAAAAGCATACTATAAAGGCTTCCATTCAGGCAGAATGATTTAAAATCCATCCATGCAATAGAAAACGTATCAGAAGTCACTTCTCCCATGTCATAAAAAACATTCTGCTTCCAGATCTTTTTCATATCATCCTGTATCTTTTTTAATCTATTTAATTGTATTTCCTCTCTTTCATCTGATGGAATTATACTGAAAGTAAAAGATACATCCCCTTTTGAATCTGATTTTATGACCTGCGGCCTGTTTAGACTTCTATATTTGACTGCTGCTTTTTTCCTATCCAGGTCCCTGATTGTTTCCGGCAAAAGCATGGTACATTTTCCCCTGAAAATTTCTTCTCTCCGAAGAGGTATACTACTTGCCCCAGCCTGAATTTCCTTACCAACCGGCAGCTCTTGTGCAAGCTTTTCCCTATACTTATTTCTGAGGGCAAGAATCATTTTATCTACACACTCTTTTTCCATAGTCCCATCCTTTTTACTGTGTTATGATCTGTATACTTTTCACCATAGTAAAAAACTTTTCTTTTTCCTGCTTCTCCATTCTTGCTGGGAAATGAAAGGTTCCAAGCATTAATTTTCCTGAAACAGGCATGAGAAACATAATATGGTAGTTATCATCCAAAAGTCCTCCAGTAATAAATGAAAACCACCCCATCATTCCTGCCGGTATTTTCATGCACCTGGCATGTACCTTGATGCTTTCCGGAATTTTGTGGTTAATCAGCCTTTGAACTTCTCTGGCAGCAGACAGCACCTGCGCTTCTTCCAGCAAGCATTCAAGCAGATTAAAAGTAATAATTTTATCCCCTTCTTCATTCATGCGCACCTCTTGGGGGTTAGGTTTAAATGGAAATTTTTCCTTAATCTGCCCGTCGGACGCTTCTTTGATTTCTTCCGGGATTCGAAAGATGAGCCGCCCATTCAGACAGCTTGTCTCAATCCAATTCATGTCCATTTCTTTTTTATTACATAAGGATGGCTGGTAAAGTCTGGCATCCGTTATTTTCCATCCTTGCTCCCTTCCCAGTCTACTTTAGTAAAATCAATGGGAACCTTTTTCCCATAAGCCAGCCCGTCCACATTTGTACGAATCAACAATTCTTCCATTTTTTTCACTGCATAGTTTTTGATGTCTATGGAATTCAAATTATTTATTTTATCAATTGCCGGATTTTTTCCTATTCCGCCTATTTTTACACTCTCGCTCATCTTTACTTTTCTCCTGTTTTTAAAGAAATCTCCTTAGGAAAGCTTTGTCACCACAGGCATGCTTCCTGCAATTGCCCCCAATACTGCACTTTCCCCGCCCTCTGCCGGAATATTGGAAAGTATGGCAGCTACTGCCCCCTGTAAAGAATATTCCTCCTGTACCTGTGAACTTATCGGTTTTCTTCTTTTTTTCTCCTCCACCTGTGCCCCAGCAGAGAAGTTTCCACTTTTTCCAATGGCATCAAAAGCATTGCATAAATTGATTACTGTAGGAGAAATCAAATCCTTTTTCACTAAGGTGGCTTCCTTAGGCGTTGTAAACGTTACATTCTTTCCTTTTAGCTGTACCCGGCCTTCTGCCAGCAGGGACAACTTATTGGTGGTTTTCATTTGTAAAAAGGATGCATCTTTTAATACAATTTCTGCATTCTCTCCTGACATGTTAAGCAATCCCATTTCAGAGGGCTTTAAATACATTCTTTTACTGTCCTTTGTGGTAAAATACCGGTTATGATAATCTGAAATTTCTCCGCATTCTTCTCCATTTTCACGAATGTTATAAATGACCATGCCGGTACTTTCATCTGCCTTTTCAAAATAAAGCACTGCCTTTGTGCCTTCCTCCGGCATACAGTAAAGTAGATTTCCTGTGACAGGCTTCCAGAAAAACGCATAAGTCTCATCCTCGGCCTGCTCTTTGTCAATATCTAAATGGAGCCTTATTTTCTCCTGCCCGGTTTTTAAGATTTTTCCGGTCAGTACCGT
This sequence comes from Lachnospiraceae bacterium 10-1, assembly GCA_000403495.2. Lineage (GTDB taxonomy): Bacteria > Bacillota > Clostridia > Lachnospirales > Lachnospiraceae > Suilimivivens. The sequence goes on from KE159817.1 coordinate 224,162, forward strand.
CCCTTTTAAGGTATCAGCAGGTATTTTTTCTGCTTCAAAGCACTGCTTTTCAAACACCTGACACACGCAGTTTAAATCATTGTGATCAAAAGATATGTGAGAGTCCATTACATAAAAAGATTTTCCATCAATCTGCAGGCAGTCCCCTGCCCTTACCAGATCCATTCCTTTTATTTCATATCCAATCCGGTATTTTCCCATAATACAGGCATCCTTTTCCTTCATCTTAAATGGAATGCAGGAATATACATATCTATTTATATCCAGCTCTTTTCCTATGCTTCCATTCTTAAGCCCCACATCAAAAGAAAGTCCCGGTCTAAAATCTTCTGTCAAAATATCACCTTTCACATGACTTATAATCCGCCTCAAAAAGCAATAATCTGTCTCCTGATACTGAATCAAAGGTGCATTTAGCTGTCTATCAGAAACATTCCACTGCATATCTGCGCCATATTCCTGTATAACCATTTCAGCCACTTCTTTGTAGGTAAGATTCAGATTTTGAAAAGATCTTGATTTTTTCTCTATGTCCATCTTCCACAAATAAGATACTGCCCCAATTGAGAGTATTGCCTGCTGCCCTTCTTCTAAAAGCTCCACCTGCTGTATGACACCGGTAAAAATCTTTTCTTCCTCTTCATCTTCATGCACAATCTCCAGCTTCTCCTCTGCAATATCTGCCAGTTTATTTCTTACTTCGCTTCCCTTGACCATACATTTCATCTCCGCCCTGGTACATTCACCATAGCGCGAATCAATATGACAGCTTAGAAGGGATATGACCGGAAATCTGCATTTTATGCGTAAATTTCCCAAAGTCATTTTATCTGACATATCAGCATCCTCCTCTCTTGTTCTTTTTTGTTTTTCCATTTTTTACAGATTAATCCATAATAATCATTCTTTCATTACGAACTGTCTTTACATTTTTCCGGGAGTTTCCACCAGTTCTTATCTCATTTAAAATATCCTCCAGCTTTCGGAACGCTTCCTCCCCTTCTACTGCATAAGTACTCCTAAAATTGCCTGCCTCTGATTTTCGCGCAATATAATCATTTAAAATTTGATAAGATACCGCTTCCCGGCTATGAAGCAGGAAATATGCAAACTGAATATCCTTATCTTCTGCATTTTCACAGTCCAGAACCTTTTTTGCAAAGTAATCAGTCACTTCCTTTGACATGGCATGCCCTCCCTGCGCTGCCCAGTCTGCATCAGCAAGGTTTACTGTGTCATACTTTGTCTGTATATCATAAAAATCCTTATATTCCGTTCGAAGCCTGGCGCCTTCTTTCAGCTTAAACCGGCAAATTTCCAATTCATTCTGTGCCCGCTGTAGTTGATCATCCAGTACAAACTCTGTGGTATATCTGGTGTAATCCGACAGTTCTTCCCTTTTCTTTACCCGAAACTTTAAGCTGACATATTGATCAGCCAGTGCATACTGCACTGATTCCTCCTTTTGTAAAAGAAAGAGAAAGCTCTGGCACTTTATTATTCCGGTACCTATGTACAACATGTTTTCCCTTGCCTGCAGCCGGCACCCTGAAATAATGCCATCAGGGTAGTCCTGATATTGTAGTTGCAAGGCGGCATAGGAATAATCCCGGAGCGCCCATAATAATTCTTTTTTCATGATTCTTCCACGTTCAAATGTGGGGTAAATGTGTTCCATAGATTTTTCTCCTGTTGACCATTGTAAAATAATAATAGCTACTCAAATTTATTGTATATGTATATTTTCATATTGTATGTGTCAATCGACATATAAAGTGTATTCTCCAGATTTGTTAACCTGAAATTATAAATATTGTTTACTAATTCGGGAATAATTTCTTTTGCCAAATCAGTCTTATAAGGCTTTTCTCCATCATTTTTCATGGAAAATACTGCATCATTGGGTAATAAGTCTTCTTCAATATCACAAAAATACCTGTCACTTTGATTGTTATCCTCACTGTATTTTCTTAATTCATACTCTATGTACTGATAGATTCATTCTGCCAAGTTCTGAAACCTGTTTTTCTTCTGTTTCCAAAACAAGTTTATCTTCATTGTTTGTAAGGTGCTCCCGAATCATCTTTTCATTTTTTCAATGACTTCATTTAAAGATACCATCTCGTTATTTTTTGCATTTACAATTTCGACATTGTTTTTTCAGCTATTATCAAAACTTCATCATCTTCTTTAATAATATTCCAGCAGTAAATTTGTTCATCCAGGAACTGGCAAATAAGTCTGTTGCCATCAATTTTGTATTTAGCGCCATATGTATCATAATCATCATCCTCTTTTTTGATCTGCTCTACTTGATTATTTTCCAAGTGAATCAATATTGGCTCCATATCAATATCATTACAAATAAGATGATTTTCATCTATCCATCCCACAAATTCACATTGCCAATCTCTTCTGAAAATGGCAAACGGTGATTCATCCCCTTCATTTACAAAAATTTGAGAAGGGTGTTTGGGAAGACTCCCGTTGGAAATATATACCTCTTTTTCGCCATTTGGAGATTTAGTCCATGTTACTCCCTGAAGTTCTTCTTTTACCTGATAATATTCCTCTTCTAAATATTTATAGAGAATTTCATCAGAAGTTCCTTCTTTCATTTCCACCTTAATATATGAAATCTCCTCTAATTGCAGTTCTCCATCATCGTCATTTTGATGATTACTACCCTCTGTTAAATAGATAGAAATTGCGTAATCTTCAAAATATCTAATATATACATGTCCCTGAGCCTGGACACCAGAACCTTCTTTGTTAATAAATCTTATTGCTGTAATATTGGAAATATCGTAATAATTTTCCTGGTAAGCATCTAATTGTTTCCCCTGATACTTCCATGCCTCCATACTGCAATAAAGGATCCCCTCCTTATATAAACCCTTTCTGTCATACTTGCTTTCAAACTCCTTTTCATTCATTTCCAAATAGTCTGTAATAACTTGTGAGTCTAATATCTCATCCGTTTTATAATCTATATTCGCTGCCATAGTAGTATCGTTTTCCTCACATGTTGTCGTCGCACTATTTTCTGTTTCTTCAACATATATTTCTTCTGCATAACCTTGATATGAACATCCATAAAACAGCAAAATAATAATACCAAACATTACGATTACTTTTTGGTTTCTACTATTTAACTTTAGCAACTACCTTCCCTCCTTCTATAGCAAATTTGTACTGCACAGTATCATTGTTAACAATCAGTCCTTTTTCATAGCCCTCAAAAAAAGTTTCATAATCCTTTAGGTAATCTCTTGTTTCTGCCTTAATGTTGCTACTATATTTTTGATATTTTTCCATTACAACATCAATCCAATAGTCGTTTTCTGCATAAACCCCTGTACAATTTTTCCCTAGTATTGGATTTTCCTGACATAAGTATGTAATTAATAATCCGTTTGTTACTCCAACATTTATTGATGCTGCCTTATATTCTTCCATATAAAAAATAAAACCTGTCATTTTATTTTTTATAAGTTCCAATGCTAATTCTGTATCAATATCAAAATCGTGTTGGGGACCGTTTCCATTGTTATAGCAACTTGCAACTTTAGCATTCGTATCATAGCTTCCAGTTCCTTCTGCTCCAATTATCGCTAATGCTAATTTAGGGCTTATAAGAATTCCTGATTTTATACTATATTCGCGGCATTTCTCATACGTTTTATTAATTTTATTTTGATCCCAAGATAAAAGTGTTATCATGTCCTGAACAGAATAATTATTATAATTAATTCCTAATGTATTTAATGCTTGAATGTACCGACTTGCTGCATGAGGTACTTTATCATTACTTGTATTTAAATACTTTATATGCCTTTCTAGTTCTGCTTCTCCATAACTATTTCCAGTAAGAAGAAGAATTGGGAATAAATAATCAAAAATCCTATTTCTATCTGTTGCATCTCCATTTTGAAATAAATACCCTAATTCTTTTAACTCTTCGTCAGAAAGACTATTCCTGTCTTTACTCAATATAATAATAAGTCTATCCATGACTTGCCCTGAAGTAGTAGGATAAATTAATCCACCATGCCTACAAAATAAAATAGATGTCATGTTAATTCCAGGTAATTTTCCTTTTATATCATCATTAAAAGATAAATATGGTGCACCTGTAGGTATATTTTCCCAATATGGATTTAACTTCATTAAAGCCCTACACGTTCCTTTTTCAGCACAAGAATTGTCTGATAATAACTTTCTCCACTCTTCTTCATTATCCGGAGGATTCTTACAGTTGCAATGAAATGGAAAAATATTTTTATTTATTTGACTATCCAGAATAGTAGCATGATGCAATCCACAAGACTCCATTTTAGGATTTTCCGTAACTTTTAATATAGATATAGTGTTAGGTATACCTTTAAGATAAGTTCTACCTTTCAAATCCTGTGGATGAGATACAATGCTAGTACAAGATAAATGTGCTCCATCCACCAAGTATTCTTCATGCTCTTTTGGATATATAGATTTTATATATTCATCCTCAGAAATATCCATGTATTCCCTATATTGCCGCTCTAATGCCTCATTTTTTAAATCATCCTGCTTTTCTTCTGAACTTATTTCTTGTCCTTTGTCATCTATATAATTTCCCACTAAAACACCTCCTATTATCTTCAGGAATTAATTTATTATTTACGCTCTACTTTCTTCCATCAAAGAAATTCTTTATCCATCCTTCATGCTCAAAGGGATAGAACTGTTCCTGCCCCAGATACAGTCTTTCCGCTTTCCTGTACACCGGCACAATCACATATCCCCAGTTCTCACAGCGTTTCCATGCAAAGAATCTGATCTCGCGATTAATAATGCTGTCCGTGTCTTTCTGTGCAATGTGCTGCCCGTAAATTTCCATGATATTTTCGTAGGTTGCCTCCTGAAAGCATTCCGGCTGACAGTCAAAGTAAAAGTGATATCTCACCCTTCCTTCTGTGTCCTTTAAGAAGAGCTGCAATGTCACATCCTCTAAATTTCTGGAAACATATCTGGTCTCATCCTCCCTCAGAAATCCGTTGATTAGCTCCACTTCCTTTCCATTATGGGTATACGCGCTTACGGTATAAGGCAGTATTGGCTTGTCTGAATGCAGTTCAACCTCCGCATATCCAAGCCTTTTATCTCTCATATATTTCAGTGCTCCATCCACGCAGCTCATTTTCAGGTCGATATCACCTGCTGCCTCTCTGCTTCTGCGCTTAAACTGTATCATTCTTCCGGGAATAAATTCCTTTAAAGCTTCCCTGAACAGGTCAATCTTACAGGACTGTCCTGTCAGTTTTATAAATGAAAAATCTCTGATTTTATCTTCCATGTACAGAGGTTCCATAAATTTGCGTATAATACCATAAATTTCTCCCTTTAATATCAACTCAATCTCATAAAGATTCAGTATCATTTCCGGGAAATTTTTCACGATCTGAAATTCATTTTCTTTTTTCACAGAAAGCTTCCATTTATCTGCCAGTATCCATGCAATATCAGAAACCGGCTTTTCCTCAAAAGTAATACCCACACGCAGTATGCCGGCCTGCTCATAAAAATACTTTTTCACCTGCTCCGCTAAGAAAAAGAGCAGATAAAAATTATTTTTCACCTTAAAGTATGCTTCTCTGCTTTGTAATTCATAATCCTTAAAACGGGTGGGAATCCACACTTCCGCTGCCTCATAAACTGTTTCCAGCGTATGATACAATTCTTCTGTTCCATGCTCATCCACATACCGATATATATCCATATCCAGTTCTCTCAAAATTTCTCTGATTCCTTCCGGCAGCACTGCTCCAAGTTTCTCTGCCAGCAAAATTTTAAGATACTGCATAATCCGGTAGGTCAGATTGTTTCCACCAAAATCTGTGTCTCCGTTTTCGTAAGAAGTGTCTATTCTGATGTGATAAGCCACTCTGTCATCTCTGATGCTGAAATGACATGCACTTAAGTCTGTGGTTCCGCCGCCACAGTCAATAATCAATGCCTGATAAATCCGCTCCGGCTCCACGCGATTAGATTCCAGCATCCCGGCAATGGTGTTATATAAAACTGCAACGCCTTCATCCAGCACTTCCTCCTGCATCTGAACATAGTCCGGCAAAATTTCCTGAAAAAGCTTTTGAAAAAGAAATTTCTGCTTTACTGGACAGGACACATAAATCTGCCTCACATGACATTTAAACCGATTCTCAGACACATTAATGATATTTTCGAAAAAAGCCCTGATAATTTCCTTTCTGGAAAGAAAGGTCCTTCTTCCCTCCCTGTCCGTAATTTCCTCTTCCTTTTCATAATCGCTGATCCAACGCTTCATATCATAAAAAATGCTGAATCCTTCATCCACATAGCTGGCATTTGATAAATCAACTGCCGCCTGTCCAAATGCAAACTCCGGCCTGCCCTGCTTAACTGAAATTACTCCCACCGCGGAGGGCATCAATTTCCTTCCATTTTCAAAAGTTGTATACTGAATCGCATTTTTTTCCAGCTTTTCCGTATAGGGCGCTCCTTTAGCCTCCTCAAAATATAAAGAATCCAGATAGACGCCGGCAGTAGTATTAGTAGAACCAAAATCGATCACCAGCGGCATTCTCAATTCAATCGGCCTGCGTACTTCCACATCCATAAGCGGAATGCAGTATGCGGTAAGTTCCTGAAATAACTCCCCTCCCATACCATAGTAGGCAGAAAACAGCTTGTCCGAGTCCGCCTGTGAAAAACAATACAAGTCATAATCTTTCAGATCGGCTTCTTCACAGCTTATCTTTTTATCCTTTACCACATAAAGACACTCTTCATTCTCTTTTCCCTTTTTCAGGGAAAAAATTCCACATATTTTTTTACCCCCGCTTACAAGAAGGGCATTGGTATCTTTCAGTTCACTGCGGAAAGGAATATGTATTCTGTCATTTTCATCCATAGAAAGTCCTTCATACACAATGATTTTGGACGGAATATGGAGAGCCTTATCCTGCTTTGCCTTAATTTTCCCCTGAATAAAAAGCTGTTCAAGGCACTCTCTGCCTTCTTTGCTCTCGCTGTAGATCAGCAATTCTTCTCTCGTGCCCCGGTAGCGCATAATAACATGAATCAACTCTTCCTTATCCATAGGATCAATGAGCCCCTGGATAAGCCTTTCCTTTCGGCAGATTTCCCGCAATTGATACGTTGTCATCAATTCCAGATTTTTTCTCCTGTAGAATTTCCTGTTTTCTTCTTTTTTCATTCCATCCCGGTTTAAAATATATCCGCTCATTGTATCCCCCTGTTTACTTTAAAAAATCACCATCTCATCCATCACCATTGTTTCATCCACATCAATAATTCCAAAATGATGCTCATAGAAAAAATATACTGTTTCCTGAATCGGCAGAAACATTTCCACAAAGAAAGCGGCCTTTTCACAATCTTTTTCCGTTTCTTTTATTCCCAGATACACCAAAAGCTCCTGCACAGCCTCGTTGTTCTCATAAATAATCGTTCTGGGGTATAGTCTTGTTACCACTTTCCTGAATTCCTCCAGATAATTTCCTGTTTTAAGAAGCTGCAAATAAGATTGCAGAATCAATTTCTGTTCTGACTTTGTAAAAAGGGAAAATCTCCTTTTGGCCAATGCACCATATTTCCCCTGTTCCAAATCATTTGCTATCAGTTCGCAGTAAAAATCTTCTCTGGAAAGCCCTTCTCGTAAATCCAACTGCACAATATAATGCATACAGACGTCAAAGAAAATTTCTCTTGTCTGCCGCATCTCTTCAATATTCTTATCAAACAGCTTTCCAAACACATCCTCAAACCGGTAAAGTGGATTAATTTCAACCTTATTTTCTTCTAAGGTATCCATATTTAAATCTGTCATGGATACTTCAATGTAAGGGCTTGGTTCAGATGCCTCCACAAATTGCAGCGTATCCCTGTTTTGATTTTCTTTTTCCACCTGTAGGACTACTTCCCATGCATAATTCATCGCTTACCTATACCTTTCAAACCAATACCCCCATACACCGGTACTCCATAAATTCCATCTGTAACTGCGATAGAATATATCTGATCTGTGACTCAAACAGATAATTTTCCTGTTGGGCATTCCTGTGTATTCTAAGAAGCAGAATATTTCTTTTATCATCAGGAAACACCTGCGTCCGGATAAATCCATTCATATCCCCGTTTAATATTTTTCCGGATATAATAATTTTTTCATCCCGGCCGGATATTTCATATCCTAAAAGCTCTATCTCAAGCCCGCCTGCCATTTCCATAATTTTCTTATGAAGCTCCAGCGGCGTCTGTAGGAAATTTCCTGTCTGGTGAAGATACCTTACTGCCAGATTATTCTTTTTTAAATTTGATAAAACAGGATACTGATAGCCATAAGAAATAACCAGTTCTCCCTGATGAAGCCTGTAGCTGGCTGCATTTTGTAAAGATTCCTGTTTTGTTTTTATTAAAACCTTATTTTCCTCATACCGAATGGATAAAATATCTTCTTCCGCTTCGATCAGATATCCGTCTTCTGATGCTCTCTTTTCCGGAAGATAAAATACATGCTCATAAAGCACCTGATCAATTGAGGGTGTTCTGAATTCCTGCACCTCAACTTTCGTTTGCTGTACATTCCAAAGAGGCAGTAACTCTTCCTTTACCTGCGCCTCCCACGCCCCCCATTCCATGCGTACCTTTGCACCAGGAGAAATGTCCTCCTGCGGGATCAGGTCAAAAAAACGTTCCAGATGCCCCATATGTACGCTCTGCCAGGGAATATGATTGCCTGCAAAAAGCTGGTAAAGCCTTTTTACCGCTTCTTCATATCTTTCTGTTTTTCGGATTTGAAACCGGATTGTCCTTCCGGAAGCCTCGTCTACTCCATTCACCGTCTCCAGCTTTGAAAATTCCTTAAGACCATCCTCACCCGCCATCAAATAAATTGTTTGCAAAGTGCTGCTTTTGATATCCTCCCCACAGATGGGAAACCAAAAAGGATTAATGGGATCATAATCTTTTCTTTCCACAATGGTCATAAAGGTACAAAAACGCTCCCCCGGCATGTCCAATTCTCTTTGAATACGCTGCTCTAAAGCCGCATACTTTGCCTCCGTCCATTTAAAAATACTTCCAAGTCCTTCTAAAAGCAGCTCTTTTGCATATTTCCTTTCATCCAGATTGTCAATCTCTTTAAGCCGCTTCTGTATGTAATTCTCATAATCAAATTTTTTCTCTTCAAACATAATCTAATTCCCACTCACTGTATTCTGGCTGCCTGCTGCCTTTTCTTCTTCTCTTGCAGCATCTGCCTCTTCTTTTTCCTGCTGTGACGTTTTCGCATCTACAATATCAATTGCTCCCTGAATCTCATTTGCCTTATTATCTTTTCCAAGCTCCGTATAAATTGCCTTGGCATACTGATACTGAATCTTGGCCTGTTCGTAGTCCTTATCCTCTGCATAAAGGCGGGCCTGTTCTTCCAATACTTTGGCTTCCTTAAGCCTTTCCTCCACTTCCTCCTGTTTTTCATTTAAAGCAATGATCTTATTGTTTAAGGCTGTGCTCTGGGCAGCATCCTCTAATTCCCTGTACTTTTCAAGGGCAATCAGATAAAAAACCATTGCTCCATCATAATCTCCCTCAGAATATGCATCATCTCCCTGTCTGACAATATCCGCAGCGGAAACCTGGGCTTGCGCCTGCCGGGCATTTTGCTCCTTTTCTTCCTCCTTTGCCGCGCTCCACTTTTCATAAAGCACATCCAAAGCATCCAGGGCCTGCTGTTTCCCTTCCGCAAAGTAAATGGCTGCTGCCGACCTTTTTGCCTCCAGATACTTTTCTTCCGCCAGTTCGTAGCTTTCCAGTTCCAAAAGGCTGTCCCCCAGCGTAATATAGTCAAATACCTGTTCATATTCCCTGATCTGCTCCAGTTTCTTTTCTATGTAAGAAAGACCTGCATTGTCTGCATATCTTACTCTGGCCATTGCAGTCAGGTAGGCATCCTTTGCCTGTATATAATCCCCTTCCTCATACTGATCATCCGCACTGATCACAGCCTCAAGACAGACCAGATAAGAATTATACAATTCCTTTTTCTCCGAATCTTTAAGCTTTTCCGCCAGTTCAAGCGCCTTTTTACATTCCTCCCGGGCACGTATATAATTATTGTCTTCCATATAGGTTTCCACATTGTCAAAAAACTGTTCCATACTTTCCCTCTTTTGGGCCCGATCCCTCCGCCATAAAAAAATGATCAGCGAAATAATCAGAATCACCACTAAAACAATCACCGAAAACAGTATGATTTTCTTTATCTTCTTTTTCCGGTTGGGATCTGTAAAAATTTTATCTATATAAATTGCGGCAAAGGTGTAGTTTTCAAGATTCTTGGGCTGGCGGGATAAAAGCAGATCCTCCACCTTATCGCATTCTTCCATAGGTTCATCCCCTGCTTCTGCAAATACATCCGCAAGTTCACCTTCATCCACGTTTTCCCATATGCCCCTTGTATACAGAGTAATAATATCGCTGTCTTTCAGTTTGATTTTCTTTGAGATAAAAGGATTAAAACGCTCCCGTCCAAAATAAGAATACAGATTGTTCCTCTCTTCGTGCTCCGCCAGCTTGTCCCGTAGCAGCTTTTCCTCCTTCACAAGCTCCTGACTTAAGGACATATCAAAGGAAGAAATGACAGCTCTTCCATCCCTGTACAGCCTGAAGCGGGTATTTCCTGCATATCCATAACGGCACTTCTGATAATCGGTCACCACCACAGTGACCGAAGCTTTCAGCTTTTCATAGCTTTTTCCCTGTAAAAGCGCCTGATTGGCACTTTTCAAATAGCCTCTGACTTTGCCCTTACTGATGCCAGGATCGCTGTAGAATGCATTAATCACAGCTTCAATTGCAACCCTAGCACTATCGGAATTTCTCATCTGCGTGATTCCGTCAGCAATCACATAACAGGCATACTTATCCAATTCCACAAATCCAAAATAATCGTTGTTTTCCAGTTTACTTCCTGCTTCTGAAATAAAAGCAGTTTTAATGCTGCTGTTGTATTTTCTCATAGTAAAAATTTTCCTTTACGTACATGCCTCCACCAGAACAATGCTGGCATTGTCCTTATCTTCCCGGCTGTCTGCATTGATCACTTCTATAATCTCCAAAGCTTTCTGCTGGCATTTCTTTTTCCCTGCTAACAGTTCTTCAATGGTTCTCCATTCCGTTCCCTCATAAAGCCCATCGCTCATAAGAACCACCAGATCCTTTTCCTTCAGTCTCACCGGCGTATCAAAAAATTCAATCTCCTGAAAATCATCCTGTCCCAGATAATTATAAATCCGCCTGTTTTCCAAAAATTTTAATGCATCCTCTCTGGTGATAGTTCCTTCCTGAAACCGGTCTTCCACCAGCATATCTATGGTATGCCCCGTAGAAAGGGGAATCAGGTCATCATTCCGATACACTGCAAGCTTTACGTTTCCTGCCACAGCATAGTAAAGAAAATTATCTTTAATGAGAACAGCTCCCAGGCTGGCGCCGCCCCTTCCTTCCTCCAGTTGATTTAAAATCTCATTGTTTACCCGGGAAAATGATTTCTGAAAAAAATAAGACGGATTTTCTACTGCCTGATATCCGGCAAACATCCCTTTCATAGTTTCCACTGCAATTCTGGAAGATACCTTTCCGCCATAATTCTTTCCCATTCCATCCGCCAGCACTGCCAGAAACCCTTCCGAGCTCTGACAGATTCCGTAATTGTCCTCCTGCACCTGCCTTGTGCCAATGGTCATAGCCTTCCCCACCTTAAACCGGCGCATTACCTTTCCCTTTTCCTTATCTGTAAAGCGAATCACTGTCAGCAGCAGAATAAACAGGTAGAGAAACAAGATCATCCATTTTTCCATAATTATTACAACCTTTTCCTTTCTGATCAGTCATTCTTCCATTTAAAGTCTTCTCCACAAAAAGGAACATACGCAAATTTGCTGTCCCCCAGTTCAATTACATCAAACTTTGACAAGGGAGTAGGCACAAACACTGCTTTTTCATTCAGATATACCATTCCGTTACTGTCTCCGGGCAGAATCATCGTCTGACTCTGCTTCTCGTCATACACAATAACACAGTGGTTTCTTCGGGAGATTTTGTTATCCCCAAGGATCTGGATATCCATATCATCTGCTCGCCCTACGAAATTTTTCCCTTCCATGATCTTATAATCTTTCCCTCTTCTTGGGCCTGCCACACAGACAATCCACCCGCATACCGGATGTTCCTCCTTAAGAAACAGCGCTTCTTCCGCTGAAATTTCGCTCCCGCCTGTTTCCTTCTTTTCCCTGGTGGCAGTTTCGATATTGCAGTAAGGGCATATGGTTCCGTATCTTCTGCCAGAAAACATATGGCCATTTTGACATCTGATTAAATTACTCATACTTTATCCTCTCTTTTGTATATATTTTTTAACATACTTTAATGGGTGCAAGCCCCAGATAAATAACATCGTTCTTCTCCACTCTGCATGGTTCTCTTGAGGATACCCGGTACTTTTTACCCTCCCCTCCCCTCTGCAGCCTTGTCCCATTTTCACTTTCCAGATCTTCTATGTACCAATTCCCGTCACAGTAATTCATAACTGCATGTTCCCCGTCTATGGTTCCTGCATAATCCGTATTTCTCAGATTTACATCCACCTGATTTTCCCTTTCATCCCTTCCAAAAACAACGGATGTTTTTCCATAAATATCCCACGCCGCAGTTATGTTTCCCTCCTCTCCTAAAAGCAGTATCCTGGAAATTCCTTTCCGGCTGCCGCAGTATTGGTTTTTCCCCTCCGGCCTGTTTTTGTCCATAACCGCTAAAACCATAAAGCAGATACCGATTATCCCAAAAATCAGGAGACTCATTTTTTGCTCTGTGTCATTTTCAAGATAGACATAGGAAAGTATCATTCCTGTAAGGCAGGATATAAAAATCGCTATGTCAAGCGCTGTCTTTTTGTTCATGTCACTTATCCTCTCATAACAATATTTTTTATTTCTTTAAAATCAATTGCATATTCAGTGTAATAGCTATATGGCTCAATAGTTACAATGATCAGATTTTTTCCATCCGTATACCATTCTATGTAATGATGCGCAAGATCAAAATCCTTTGCATTTATAAGCTGTTCCAACAGGAGCTTCTCTTTTTCCCCTTCATAACTCCAGCTTATTTTCTGTGCTCTCCTTTCCTCATCCCATGTGGAAATATTTTTAAATTTATCTGCCAATAGCAGCCTGCTTAGTTCATCAAAATCAGTAATAAAATCATTTAATGATAAAACTGCTTCCTTCTCAAAATTGATTGTAGTTGCCATAAAAATACATGGTATTTGGGAATGATTATTGACCGCAGCCCCCTCACTGCCTCTATAGACAATACTGATTATATTTTTACTTAAAAGCTCAACTTCATAATTTAAATATAAGAAAAGATTACTTTCAGCGTACAATGGACTTTGACTTAAAATTTTTTTAATATCTTCCTCTATCAATACATTGATCTTAAATTCTTTCTCCTTATCCCTCATTCCCGACAACTGGGGAAAATAAATGGTAATATTATTGTGTCCATTATAATTCGTATACATTTTTTGATTAACCGTAAAGCTGATGCTTTGCCTTTCGTATATCACCTTGAAACAGACGATCAGTATCAATAAGAGAAAAACAATTATCCATTTTTTGTTTTTAATCTTTGTCACAACCAGTCTCCATTCTAAGTCCATTTTTTCTATCATATATAGGTATAATCTGTAACCATACCACACACAATTTTGGCATCCGAATTTTTCTCCATTACCAAGCCCGCTAACAGCAGTTGCAATAGAAGTACAACCGCAGCTATCAAGAAAACAATGTTCCAAATATTTTGCACCTTCCAGTTTTCTTCCTCTAAAAAAACTTTACTTGAATTTGGTACAACAACAATTTGAATATTTCTATCATGTTCATATTTCTTTGCAAATTTTCCACTTGTTATAAATGTTTTATTTTCTTTCTTTTCATTTATCTCGTATTCAACCTTTATAGCATAACGCGTAGGCCTTCCCGGAATAGCTTTCCATGATATTATATTTCCATCAATTTTCTTCCCGTAATCTGCTTTTAGTTTTAAATTTATTTTATTTTTTCTTATTCGATATATAAAAATAATGCAAATTATTAAAACTACAATAATAGCTATATATATTGTCATTGACTACACCTGTTTTCAATTCTATCCTTACATTATTTTCGTGAAATCCCACTATTCTAATGTAATCATTCCATTATCCTTCCTGATTCTAGCAATTACACTTCTATAATTCTCTTTCCGCTTATACACAATTAAAAAACCAGATTTTATTTTATTTCAGAATTGATTCCACAAATTTTATCATAAGGCATTTTATAAGTGAATATATAATACATTGCTGTTATAGCATATAAAATTGATGCAATTGTTCTTGCTATTGCATGTCTTAGTATCCACTTTCTGTCCTTATCCCCTGTCTCATACATTTGATATCCGACTATTCTTTTTCCTAGCGTATTGCCATGAAATACTCTGTCAAAAATCATAGAATATACAACATTCATAACTATATAAGCTAAAGGAAACAACAGTATAACTAATATAAAAGAATGTTTATCAAAATCCCTGCCCATTATGATTCTAAGCATTTTCCATGTGGAAATCATTATGCAGTAAGCTACTACACTCAGCACATAGCTGATCATATAATCTATTCCCGCCGCTGCTAATCGTCTCATTTTATTCTCCTCTAAATATGATTAAATACATCAAATACCCACTTCCATCTTTTAAATGGCCCCCATGATTCAATCATCGGCTTTGGTTTTGGATATTTATCTTTTTTCTGTTCAAAATATGATTCTGCCCACAGCTTTAATCTGCTTGTGATTTCTTCTCCCCGTCTCCAGTATGTTGTATCGATACGATAGACTTTATAATAGTAAACCATATCCCTTTCTTCCTCCCGTCCAAAGACAAACTGTGGATAGGAATAAGGCTTTGAATCCTGCCACACTGGATAGTTCTTCATGATTCTAATTGCTATAATGGGCCTGTTCACGCTCATAACCATTATGTAATTATCAAAATCCACCTATTCATAAATGTCATCGCTCATTCCATCCTACCCATAATAAGAACAGTATTCTTCTTCATTATCTGCTATATAAGCCCAAAACTCATTTCTGTATATTGGAGTGTTTACTTTTACACTTTTTGACTCCTGCCGGTCAAATGCTTCTTTACCCAGATATTCAAATTTCACATCTATTGCATCTATATAATCATTTCCCAAAACTACCACAATCAAGGATATAAACACCGGCATATACCTATTTTAATCAGCAATACTATGGCAATAAATTTACGAAATTTTATTAATAATTGCTTTAAAAATTCCAAGATAATTGTCTCCCTCAAAATTCATCTTTGTTCATCCGCCCATTTAGTTTCACGTTCCAGTACTATCTATGACATTTTTATTTGAAATAGTAAAAGACCACTCTATATCATAACCTCCCATTGCTTCTTCTATAGAATGTAAATATTACATGTTAAACTTCAATCCATCCTCATATATCATTTCCCATGCATAATAGTGTTTTGCACATCTTCGCTTGTATTTATATTCAGAGAATCATTTGCTTCGCTGATTTCCACAATCAGCTCTTCCAATATCGTCTTTTCTTTACGTACCTGAGCTGAAATCATTACTTTAATTAGTTCTTTTATCTGTTCTTCTAGTAAAAATTTACTGCACGTCACACAAGCTAAAAAGCATATTAGTGTTTCTTCAATTTATTCTTTCAATTTTCAAATACAGATATAGTGCCAATATCTTTTCTTATTTTTACAACTTTTTGCCCTGATAACTTATCATCTTTCGATGATCTTTTAGGTAAATAAGTTATAATCCATTCATCACTTTCTTTATCAAAATGCACTGTTACATCATAAATTTTTTCTTCCCCAATCCCCACTACCACATCTGCTATTTTTCTTGCTACTTCTTCATCAGGGACTCCAAACGCTATCATCTCATCAATATGTACACGATTACATTTTGGTGTTCTCCTGATCGTATAAACTAGCAAACAAATTATTATGACAAAAAAAGTTCCTAAAAAAATAAGTTTTATTCTGTTTTTCATATAACCTCACTATTATTAACTTATTAAATTTATCTGCTGATATTTGTAACTCTTCCATTATCACGTCTTATCCAGACAGTCCTGCTGCTATCTAGTGCATATTTTCCATCCTGCAATTTCGGAGAAAAATGAACAATCCATTCATAACTTTGTTCATCATAAGTTACCTCTACATCATAATCAAGCTCCTCATATAATCTCAATATTCCCACATCTTCATTGTAAAGATAAATTTCCACAATTTTTTGTGCTATTTCTGCACTTACAATAACATTTTGGGTTCTGTCCGCATTATCAAAATGCATACGCCCACAAACAGGTTGGTTTATAAAAAGATTTAAAATTAATATAAAAATTATCATTATTGATATTCCTAAATATATATTCAAGTTTTTCATTTGAATTTTATAAACCTTTCTTAATACTAATCAACTGCTACTAACACAATTTTCTATAACGCCATAAAAACAGCTTCTTACTTATTTTTAATTACTCAATGTTTCAAAATATTTTGCTTCCAATTTTTGCTTCATAAATTCATCCATCCATTTTTTTTGTATTATTGGTACTTTCAGTGCATACCACTCACTAACAAACATTACATTAATAATAGTCTTATCTCCCTTTTCAAATGTAATTTCATAACAAGTCCTTGGATTATTACATAAGTGCGTATTACATTCCTTAATCATTATTTCTAAAATATCATCAGCTTTCTTTTCATATGAGTATTCATACACATCATATATTTTTTTTCGCGCTAAAAGCCCCATACAATCCTCTATAGAATAATCTGTTATATATCTATAAATATTACCTGTCATTTGTCACCTCAAAATTTCTATATCCAGATAACTCTTATCAGGAAATTCTTCTATATAAACAATAATATTTTCATTGTTATATTGAATATATCCAATTTTTAGGTATTGTCCATTATCTCTTATAACACCTCCATGTGACTTAGTATTGTGATATCCTATCATTATCGTATAATCTGAATATCCAAATTTCACACCGTTTATTTCAAATGTCTCATCTTTATGACCGCCATAAGGCATGGGATCAAAGTTTACCACATACCCTTCAACTATCTGATAATCATCATTTCTATATGCTATAACTGTTTTCCTATACATATCAATCAGTATGCATATTGTCACAATTCCAAACAGTACAAAACACAAGCAAATTATTTTCACATGTTTTATACTCGTGTGATGTTCTTTTTTTTGAATATCATATTTTGATATACCAACTATAAAAAAAGCCACTATAATTATTATCCCCAATATTAGTGATAAAGGCTCAATTTCAAAATGACACTCATATAATATTCTTCCCATTCTACACCTATAATCCAGTCATACAAAAAATGATTGGATTTTTCCTTTCCCCCAGATTCTTCTGAGTATTTCATTTTCCTAGATATGAGGCGATCTAGACCATTGATGTTCGTCTATTGCTGTTCATATTATTAAGTTTTACGATTTAAATGATTCACCACCTGAATTAATGTGGAAAACAACCATGACAAAATCTAATGTTGCAACTTTGTTGCTATGTTAACTTACATTATCATTATTTACATTTCTAAATACAAATACGATTGCTGTGCTATTCGATCTCAAACACTGGAATCTTTATGATACATTTCGCAATAAAATAATCCTTTTTCTCTTTATCAGATACTCACATACTACTATTTATGAATATAAGAAATTTACTATTGCAATTAAGCTTTCTTTTCGCTATCCTCATAAACTCTATTCTAGTTTTCTTCACACATAGCCTGTGGCATACTTTCTTGTGATTCCATGTAGTTATTCGCACCAAATATATCATAAATATTGAAAACAGGCGTACCAAATGTTTCTGTCATATATGCATGCCCCTCTAAACCTTCTCCACCCCCTAATGCAACAGAAATCCCAACAGGATGAATATCATTCCCTTCCCCAGAAAAAAGAAGATCTATACTTCCAAACCAGCCTAACCCACCACTAATTCCAATCACTGTTGAAAACCCTTCTGTTTCACGAACGTTTTCCAATCTTGGATAGTATGAAACAACAACCATTCCTGAAACTCCTTCACCTATACAAACTCCTGCTCCACCTGTTGCTTGAAATTGCGTATTTCCCCTTGTGTCAGATGCCATTTGAACCGATCCAGCTAACTTTCCTCCTGATCCGATGCTTCCAGCTACTCCAAGTGTTACTACACCTTTGATAGAATTGTTATTGATCACCTTCTTAGCTGCTGCTCCATAAATGGATGTTGTACATTTAATATCACTCTCTACATATGTGCCTACATCCTTAATGAAGTTTCCGACCTTCACCCCAAAAGTTCTTATTTCATTTCCAACATAATTTCCAGTAAAATTAATTAGTTCTCCTGACAACTGTGAAGTAGGTGAATTTCCCATAATCTCTCCTATTTCCTGAGTCATACTTCCTACTGTTCCACATGCATCCTGCACCATATTTCCTACTGTACTATATATTTCTTCTGTTGCATTACCTATCGCTTCCCCTACTTCCCCAGCAGCATTTCCTATCGTTTCTCCTAAACTTGTAATTGCATTACCAATGCTTTCTCCAATAGCTGTATAATCTGGCTCCCTACCATTTTTATCCACCAAATCTATTGGTTTATTCCAGCAATAATCATACCGATTCAATGTCGCCAAGACTGCATTATTCCCCTTAATCACATCCTCTGCTCCAAACCTTCCATTCCCTGCCAGATATTCCCTTGCCTGGGCAAAGTATGTCCCACTCCCTTCATCATACCGGTACCCTGTATATCCGAAAGGCTGCTCTATCCCCTGCCCATCATAAGGATTAGGGATTCCTGCTTCCTCCAGTTCCTTCCCCAGATCATTTCCAAACTCGTCATAGCCATAGGTCAGATAATAGTTCCTTCCTGCTACTGCGCTTTCTTTCGCTCTGAATCCGCTGACGCGCAGAGGACTCCCCAGTTCATCCTGCAGGTAGTAGTGCAGGCCGGAAAATGCTGTCCTGCCCAATGGTTTCTTACCTTTCGAGGCTTCTTCCATTGCCGCCGCTGTCCCGTCAAAGTAGAATCTCTGGCTGCATTCTTCATTTTTATATATTCCCATAAGGTTATGGTAGGGCTTGGTCAGATCAAGAAGATAATCCTCCTCTCTCCCGTTGATGCTCCTTCCCATTCTCTGTCCCAGTCCGTTATAGAGATAAAGGCTTTCTTCTCCCCTGTCATTCCATGACTTTGACAGACGGTTCATGGCTCCATATTCGTATCCATGAAGCAGCTTTTCTTCCAGCTCCTCCCTGATCAGGTTTCCCCTTCCGTCATATCCGTACTCTGTCCTGGCTTTCCCTTCCTCCTTAAACATCAGCCGGTTTAAGGCATCATAATGATAGGAAGTGTTTCTTCCCTTCTCCAAATCCTCCAGGCAGCTTCTGTTCCCGAAGGAATCGTATGCATAGGCTCTTATGGCATTTCCATCCTTGGAAACCTCTGCAATTCTGCTTAAGCTGTCATATCCGTACTCATACCTTCCGCTTTC
>KE159817.1:244047-461275 GCA_000403495.2 Lachnospiraceae bacterium 10-1
CCCTCTCGATCTTCGTCTCCCCCAGCCAGTCCTTTACTGCACTAAGCTGGCGCAGGGCAGTGTATTCCATCTCAACGCTGGTTCCGTCATCATAGTCATTGCAAATTCAATGTATTCTTATCTTAAAACGCTGCATCAATTTCAAAACTCCATTGTCATTTCTCCTAAATTTCCATATTTTTTATTGTCATATGAAAACTCATATACATAAACCGTATATGGAATTACTTCTTCATTCCATTCAAAGCCAGCCCTGTTAGCAACAGTTCCAAATTGACTAATCCAATCAGGATTAAACTGTAGCCATTTCAATTCTCTTCCAATTGACATTACATACTTTTTACCTTCTTCGTAATCTATAACAAAATCAATATCATACAAACCAAAATAAATATCCTTGTATATTTCAAATGTCATTTCATCTGGAAAGAACAGATATCCATCAATTGCATACAGTGTATCCCCATCAAATCTGGGACCTTCTTTCATCGTATACACTTCGAATTCACTCTTTTTCTCTATGCTTACTTTTGCTTGTCCCACATACTTCAACTCTAAATTGATAAAATTTTTCTTATAACCTTCTAATGTAAAAATTCTATATCCATTTTCTAAACTTTCTAACTCCCGCAATATCTTCTGCCTTTTATAATATTGAGCCATAAATATTGTAGAAGCTATTACTATGACAACTACTACACATACAATTATTTTCTTCTTCATTTTTTCTCCTTTCCTTTTTCCATTTTCTTTCCCTTTCCTGAACATATTTCTTCCGAATCACTATATCCTTTGTCAGATAAGTTAGTCCAATAAGTGCGAATATCAATCTCTTCTACTTGTAAAGCTCCATTTTGATATGTGTACCTTTTAAACCCATCAATTTCTTCGTTTTTTTCATGATACGATCCTGGAATAACATAGAGCGTTCTTAATTCACCTGCATATCCATGACAAATGCTTCCGTCTGACGCAATAATTTCATTTATACCTGCCATATGCCCATTTGCATAAAATTGACTTGCTAATGAATTATTATCTTTCCCAGTACGATCCGTTAATCCCATGTTACATCCAAATAAATATAATGTATTAATGTCTTTTTCTTCAAGTTGATCTATCCCTTCTCGCTTAACTGTTGCAGTTGTAACTCTTTTATTGTCATCATTTATTTTAGAATCAGTTACAAAATGATTATCATTTGAATGTGTTAAAATAACCACCACTTCTATTTCTTCTGAATCATTCATTTCGTTCCATGCCTCCTCAAATGTAGTATAGTTTGGATTAGTAGTAGGATCCATTGCTACTGCATGTATCGTTGTATGATATTCTTCTTCCAAATATGCAATATCCATATCTCTTATTTTTTCAACATCTAAAGTATACTCTTCTCCTTCACTATCTAGTCCTGAATACATTTCTGGATCATAAAAATAGTATCCATCCATGCCATTTTTATCAATTATAGTAAGTGGATTACAAAAGCAATATTTATATCTATTTAATGTTTCCGGAATAGTCCCCTTCCCTTTAAGTACATCTTTTGCACCAAACATTCCATTCCCTGCCAGATATTCCCTTGCCTGGGCAAAGTATGTCCCACTCCCTTCATCATACCGATACCCTGTATATCCCAAAGGCTGCTCCATCCCCTGCCCATCATAAGGATTAGGGATTCCTGCTTCCTCCAGTTCTTCTCCCAGATCATTTCCAAACTCGTCATAGCCATAGGTCAGATAATAGTTCCTTTCTGCTACTGCGCTTTCTTTCGCTCTGAATCCGCTGACACGCAAAGGGCTTCCCAGTTCATCCTGCAGATAGTAGTGCAGGCCGGAAAATGCTGTCCTGCCCGATGGTTTCTTACCTTTCGAGACCTCTTCCATTGCCGCTGCGGTTCCGTCAAGATAGAATCTCTGGCTGCACTCTTCCCCTTTATATATTCCCATAAGGTTATGGTAGGGCTTGGTCAGGTCAAGAAGATAATCCTCCTCTCTCCCGTTGATGCTTCTTCCCATTCTCTGTCCCAGTCCGTTGTAGATATAGAGGCTTTCTCCTCCCCTGCCATTCCATGACTTTGACAGGCGATTCATGGCTCCATATTCGTATCCATGAATCAGCTTCCCTTCCATCTCCTCCCTGATCAGGTTGCCCCTTCCGTCATATCCATCTTTTCTCAAAACATTTGAGATTTACCATAACCCTTTCAAATATATGTGCTTTTACTTTATTCTTTTGACCAATCCCCCTCTAATAATGTATATAATTTTTTCTTTTTATCAACTATGACTATTGATCTCATTCTATCCCCTGATAAACAGGTACAAATAGCATATGTACCATCGCTTAACTCATAATAAGGCCATGCACCTCCATACCCATATCTTCCATTTTCCTTTCCCAAGCATTCGACCATCTCTTCATAAGTCGTATTATGGCCAAATTGTAAAAAATCTTCAGCAGATATTTTTCTATCATAATAGGTATAATTTGTAACATTACCACACACAATTTTAGTATCTGCGTTTCTCTTTATATGATTTAAAAGTATTCGTATTGATATTATTGATATTAAGAAAATCAAAATGCCCATACAAATATATTTTTTCCTTTTCATTTACTACATTCCTCCTTTTCGGTAATATAATAATACCCCAAAAATATATTATATCCCTCTTTATAAGCATCAATTTGCGGATTCTCAATTCCTGTCTTTACTTTCTTTCCTCCCAATTTACTTGACCATGTACCATCTCCATTTTCTCTATAAAAGTGGTAATCTGACATATCTGGATTATCCCTAATTGCAATTGCCACTATATAACCTCCAGTCATTCCTTCTGTATATTCTTGAAACTCTAATCCCAATTTATCAACATCATTTTTTACATGACTAATAAATAATGCATTCCCTTCATCAGTGCCATGTAACGATTTGACATAGCTTTCATGACTGTATTCGCCGCAAAGCATTCCCGGCTGTAATCCCCACGGAGTTGAATAAGTATGATCTCCTTGAAATCCAAATTTCTCTCCTGTTAAAGGATTATTAATTATATCCAAAGCATATGCGTAGCAATTTGTTCTTTCTATATATTCTTTTGAATTATAAACCTCCATTGAATTTGTAAACTCATGATCACTAGTAGCACTAGGCATTGGTTCTATCTCCGACTCATCTAATTCTTTTCCACATCCAGTTAATAATAGTGTTAATCCTGCTACCACCAAAATTGCAACTGTAGCACTTTTTCCATCCCAGTCTACATATGACAAAGAATTGTTTAAACAGTAACTATATTCATTCAATGTCTTTGCCACTGCCCCATTCCCCTTAATCACATCCTCCGCTGTAAACCGCCCGGCCCTTGGCTGAGTTTCTCTGGCCTGTGCAAAATACGTCTCGCTCACCTCATCATATCGATACCCTGTATACCCGAAGGGCTGTTCCATTCCCTGCCTGTCATATACATTTGGTATTCCTGCCTCCTCTAATTCTCTCCCCAGATCATTTCCAAACTCATCATACCCATAGGCGAGATAAGTACTCTTTCCAATAGCTGAGTTCTCTTTTACTTTGAATCCATTGACACGCATAGGGCTTCCCAGTTCATCTTGCAAGTAATAATGCAACCCTGGAAACGATGTTCTGCCATTGCGATTCCTATTTTCACATTTGGCAGTTCTTCCGTTGATTTCTTCCATTGCTGTTACGTTTCCATCAAAGTAAAAGTATTGCCCATTATTATCTTTCTGAATGCCTAAAAGGTTATGATACTCCCTTGTCAGGTCCAGCAGATAATCCTCCTCATCTCCATTCACATTTTTCCCCGTTCTTTGTCCAATCCCATTGTAAAAATAGAAAGTCTCCTGTCCCTGATCGTTCCATGACCTGACAAGCCTGTTCATAGCACCATACTCATAGCCATGAAGTAGCTTCCCCTCCGTCTCTTCCTTAATCAGGTTTCCCCTATTGTCATATGAATACTCTGTCCTTAGCCTCATTTCTTCCTGCATACTTTCAGCAAAATTGCCTGCTATAATGTTTTCCATTCCTGCCAGCATATGATTCGGCTGTCCTTCCTCCTTAAACATCAGCCTGTTCAGTGCATCAAAATGATAGGAAGTGCTTCCCCCTTTCCTAAAATCCTCCAGATAACTCCTGTTCCCAAAAGAATCATAAGCATAATTCCTCAAAACATCCCCATCTTTGGAAACACTGATAAGCCTGCTCAGACTGTCATATCCGTACTCATACCTTCCGCTTTCTTCTTTTAATCCCCTTCTTTCCTTCGTAATGGCAGTCTTATTCCCCATCAGGTCATACTCATACTGGTACCTGTCCAGAACACCGTATCTGTCCTCATGGACAAGCTCCCTTAACTGTCCCCTCTCATCATAAAGCCATCTGGTACGCATTCCTTCCGGGAGCAGCTTTTCAGAAATTCTTCCCATTTCATCATATTTATAGTTGATCTCTTCGGGCCTGCCTGCGGTTCTGCCAAATGAGCTGATTCCTGGAAGGCTTCCGCCCTCTCCTGCATCCCTTTGTATCTGCATCTTTTGAAGCCGCAGCAGTTCATCATACTGGTAGAGGGCTTTTCTCCCATCCGGGTAGGTGATGCTCCTTCTCTCTCCCATGCTTCCCCACACATAGGCTACAGTCCTTCCCTTATGGTCTGTGATCCCTATGAGGCGCCTGCCGCATCCCTCTCGGTCTTCGTCTCCCCCAGCCAGTCCTTTACTGCACTAAGCTGGCGCAGGGCAGTATATTCCATCTCAACGCTGGTTCCGTCATCATAGACGATATCTTTTTATTCTATTTTTAATGTCTAATTTCTGAATCTTAACACTTCTTTAAACTTAACCAACAGAAAATCCGATTGATTAGAATAACAATTAAATATAATTTTAAATGGTTTCAAAGAAAACCTGCTTCCACCAACATTTTTAATCACACACATCTTTTTTTCTTCATCCCAAATCCATTCTCCCTTGTTTTCTATGCAGCATGCATGTCCATATATTGCTGCATATTCAATTAATAAGTTTTTCACTTCTTCGAAATCCCTGTCGTAGGTTTCCTTTACCTTACTGTTCAATAGCTGAACAATTTCCATAGATTCCCTGTTTTTTATCTCCCATTTATCACAATAAATCTCATATATTTCTTTATGATGCTCATACAAATATTGATTTGCTTCCATCCTTTCTCTTGCCTCAGGCGTTAATACACTAATGCTGTCTAAAAAATCCAATCCATACTTTTCTATCCATTCCCGAAACTGTTCTAAAACTTCACGCAGTTCTTTTTCCGTGTTATATTCCCAAAACTCCTGCATGATATTTACTTCCGGCACAAAATCCCTGAATTCCTTCATTCCAGATGTCGCTGTATAAAAAAGTACTTTTATCTGGCCTGCAAAATACCGATGCCTCAAAACCACAATATTTTGTGTAAAATCATTCTTTTTTCTTTTAAATTCCCATGTCCCATAATCTTTATGGTAGGTAAATCCTTCTTTTTCTAACATTTGTCCGATTACGTTTGTTACATTTTTTGTTATATTCATATATAATTTCCTCCTGTTTTATAATCTTCTATTTAAGCATTTACTTCACATGTCCCTGAATCATTAGGGATATACTGAAAAAGTATCTCTTTTAAAATATCTTCATCCATAATAAGCGGAAGCATGTTCATACCGGCCTTATTCAACAAATCTTCTGTTAATAGTGTTCCTCCCCATGACAGCCACATAATATAATCCAGCCCTGACAACTCTGTTGCCTTAACCTTCTGCATAACTTCCTGCGCAGAATACTCCTTTTCATTCTCGATTATTTCATAATATATCATTCCGTCCTTATCGTCATACATATGATAAACAATAGTTGTTCCTTTAGGATCCAAAATAAATGGCTGCTCTATATCTAGCATAGGCTCCATAAATATTCTTTGCCCGGACTTTGCATCTTCTCCTTCTTTTTCAGGATACTTATCTATATAATTTCCTAGTTGTTCTGTCCCGATATCCTTTTCATAATAGCTTTGAGGTTTTATTTCATATATATTTACGGAAGTCTTATCAATTAAAACCATGTCAGCAAATCCGCTTCCTCCCGTTTTTCCTCCTCCAGGAATATATACATTAGTAAAACCTACCGCATCTGGAAACTTATGCTCTACAAAAATATCTCTCAGCTCTCCAACGCCATAATAAGCTAAAAATTCCGCTTCTAACTGGAGATGTGCATAAATCCCTACAAGCCATGCCGGCCACATCCCATTCAAATCTATCCATAAAAGCGGATTGTTCCAGCAATAACTATACTGGTTTAATACTATAGTTACTGCTCCATTCCCCTTAATCACATCCTCAGCACCAAACCTTCCATTCCCCGCCAGATATTCCCTTGCCTGTGCAAAGTATGTCCCACTCCCTTCATCATACCGGTACCCTGTATATCCCAAAGGCTGCTCCATCCCCTGCCCATCATAAGGATTAGGGATTCCTGCTTCTTCCAGTTCCTCCCCCAGGTCATTCCCAAACTCGTCATAGCCATAAGTCAGGTAATTGTTCCTTCCTGCTACTGCACCTTCTTTCGCTCTGAATCCGCTGACGCGCAGAGGGCTCCCCAGTTCATCCTGCAGGTAGTAGTGCAGGCCGGAAAATGCTGTCCTGCCCGATGGTTTCTTACCTTTCAAGGCTCCTTCCATTGCCGCCGCTGTCCCGTCAAAGTAGAATCTCTGGCTGCATTCTTCCTCTTTGTATATTCCCATAAGGTTATGGTAGGGCTTGGTAAGATCAAGAAGATAATCCTCCTCTCTCCCGTTGATGCTTCTTCCCATTCTCTGTCCCAGTCCGTTGTAGATATAGAGGCTTTCTCCTCCTTTGTCATTCCATGACTTTGACAGACGGTTCATGGCTCCATATTCGTATCCATGAAGTAGCTTTCCTTCCGTCTCCTCCCTGATCAGGTTGCCCCTTCCGTCATATCCGTAGTCTGTCCTGGCTTTCCCTTCCTCCTTAAACATCAGCCGGTTTAAGGCGTCATAATGATAGGAAGTGCTTCTCCCCTTCTCCAAATCCTCCAGGCAGCTTCTGTTCCCGAAAGAATCGTATGCATAGGCTCTTATGGCATTTCCATCCTTGGAAACCTCTGCAATTCTGCTTAAGCTGTCATATCCGTACTCATACCTTCCGCTTTCTTCTTTTAATCCCCTTCTTTCTTTCGTAATGGCGGTCTTGTTCCCCATAAGGTCATACTCATACTGGTACCTGTCAAGAACGCCTCTGTCATCCTCATGGACAAGCTCCTTTAACTGCCCCCTTGCATCATAAAGCCATCTGGTACGCATTCCTTCTGGGAACAGCTTTTCAGAAATTCTTCCCATTTCATCATATTTATAATTGATCTCTTCAAATCTTCCTGCTGTCCTGCCAATCCCTGACAGGTATGTACTGTCTTCCGTATTCTTTTCTATCTGCATTTTCTGAAGCCGCATCAGTTCATCATACTGGTAGAGGACTTTTCTTCCATCCGGGTAGGTGATGCTCCTTCTCTCTCCCATGCTTCCCCACTCATAGGCTACAGTCCTTCCCTTATGGTCTGTGATCTCTACAGGGGCGCCTGCCGCATCCCTCTCGATCTTCGTCTCCCCCAGCCAGTCCTTTACTGCACTAAGCTGGCGCAGGGCAGTGTATTCCATCTCAACGCTGGTTCCGTCATCATAGGCGATATGTTTTATCTTTCCATCCCCAGCGTATTCATATCCTGTATGGTATCCGTCCCTGTCTGTCTTAAGAATCGTCCTGCCCAGAGCGTCATAACAAAAATGCTCCTCATTTCCAAGGGCATCCCTGATGCACTCCACCTGTCCAAGGGTATCTCTTTCATAAAAGGTTTCCCTGTTTTCCTCTCCGTTTTTTCCTTTCTGGCAGATATATATCAGCCGGTCTTCATTGTCATAGGCATACTCCACCCGGTTTCCAAGAGCGTCTGTTACCCCTTTCAGCCTGCCGCTTAAGGTATATTCATAAACGGTGGTGTTTCCCTTTGCATCTGTCATGGACGTAACGTTCCCTGCCGCGTCATAGGTATAGGTTTTCTTCTGTCCGGCACTGCTGGCAACGCTTAAAACCCTCCCCATACAGTCATAGATATAATTAAGTGTATACCCCTGTCCGTCTGCCTTTGCTGTGATTCTTCCCAGTTTATCGTAGGTATAGCTCATCTTTCTGCCATCAGGATAAATGGTTTTGTTAAGCCTTCCTCCGGGAAGGTAGGAATGTCTGGTCTTTCTTCCCATCCCGTCTGTGACGCAGGAAAGCTGGCCTAAAAGGTTGTATTCATACCGGGTAATATTTCCCCGTATATCTGTTTCTTCCACCAGTTCCCCCGCATCATTGTAAGTAAAGCTTCTCCTGTTTCCTGCCGGATCGGTTATGGAGGCCACATGCCCTGTCCGGTCATAGGCATAGACGGTCTTTCCCCCTGTGGGACTTTTCGCTTCTGACACCCGGTTTAAGGCATCATAGATATAGACGGTTTCTGAGAGCACTTCTTTTCCATCTCCGGCCTGCGTCTTAATAAGATTTCCTACAGGATCGTAGGCATAGCTTACTACAGATACAGCTTCCGCATCTTTTGCTCCCTTTCTGATTTCTACTCTGGTAAGGCGGTTGTTTTTATCATAGGTAAATCCTGTGGCAGCTCCGCCGGGGGAGATTTCTTCTGACAGTTTCCCCATTTCATTATAAGACCGCTTCACCACCCGTCCTTCCTTATCCGTCAGCTTTTCTGGTTTTCCCAGTGCATTGTAGGTGATGGACAGGGTGCCTTTGTCAAAGTCTTCCATCTGCACCGGTTTCCCGCTTTCGTTATAAGTATAGGTTCTTGTATTCCCTTCAGGACTGATCACCCTGGTGAGATGATTTCTGGCGTCATACTCATAACTGGTAACATTCCCTTCTGCATCTGTAGTGGCTGCCACCCGGTTCAGTTCATCATAAGCATAGCTGGTTTCCCCTCCATAGGGATCAGTGATCTTTTCTATATTTCCCCTTTCGTCGCGGATGATCCGAAAGCTGCTCCCGTCCGGCTGGGTAAGGCGTACCGGAAGCCCTTTCCCATCATAGTCTGTTTTTCTGCTTCTTCCGGCTGCATCAACGGTTTCAATCAGCCTGCCCTTTTCGTCATAGGTGTTGGCAATCCGTTTTTTTCCATCCACCGCCGCTATAAGCATCCGCCCTTCTTTGTCATAGGTAAACTCTGCCTGCTCCTTTAAGGCGTTGGTGATGCCGGTAAGATTTCCCTTTGCATCATAATGGTACCTTGTACTGTTTCCGTTTTTATCCACATACAGGGTTCTTAGATTCTGGTCATTATATTTGCAGGACTCTTCCCCGTCCTGATAGACGGTCCTGATATTGCGGCTTTTATCGTCACATTCATAGGATACCAGGTTTCCGTTGGGCTCCTTAAGGTAGGTGCGCATATTTGCATCATCATATCTAAGCTCCACGATACTGCCATCGGGAAGGATCTGCTTCAGCACCCGCCCTTTTGCATCATATTCGTTTCTTACCCCGACAATTCCCCTTGGCGTAAGTACGCTTTCCAGCTTCCCGTTTTCATTGTATTCATAAACATACTCAAATCCCAGAGGGTTTATAAATTTCCAGAGCTTCCCATAACGGTACCAGAGGCGCACCTCCCTGTCAGTGTGGTCTTTGATGCTGATCAGGTTGTTTTCTTTATTGTAACGGAAGGAAAGGCGGATTCCCCCGGCTCCCTCCACGCTGGTTATCTGCCCTTTTTCGTTATAAGAATAGGTAATTCCACTACCCCTTTTATCTTTATGCACAAGAAGGCGTCCTTCCGGTGAAAATTCATACGCTTCCCCTTCCCCGTTCACATAGCGGAACCCCTCCTTGCTTTCTGCAAGAAGCCCCTTATCCCCCATCACCGGGGCATACAGACCGCCGGCAAGGGCCCGGTAGGGAATTTCTTTTCCGTCTCCCCGGCAGACGGTCAGCATCTGTGCCTTTTCCCTGCGGATGTACGTCTCATGGTTATGGTGCCATCCTTCTCCGATACTGCCGCATGCCTCATCCATGGAATTATAAAAAATCTTAAAGGAAAGTCTGGTTATTCCCGGTATCACCAGGTCTTCTTTTTCATAGATAAAGTTTCCGGTATTCATGTTAATGGGATCCCAGCCGAAAATCTGACAGCCCAGCCCTTTTCCCTTTGCCCATCCCATGGATTTCAGATATCTGAGCCCGAACAGTGCACCATCCAGCATCATCCGCTCTTCCTGTCCCGAAGTGACAGGGAGGATCAGTCCTCCTTTTTTACACACAAGCACGCTGTCCATGGTAATGGCGTCTTCATTATCTATTTTTTCTGCCTTGGAAGCGCCTGTGCTCATGTTTTCCCACTTGTCCGCCAGCTCCATATGGCCTTCACATAAATGGGTTTCCTCATTTTTTTTGCAGGCTTCAAAATAGGGGATGTTAGTCTCTGCCTCACAGTCCATACAGTTTGCCTTTGCCCGCCCTTTTTCGTCATAGCCATGTTCCTTGGGGATATCCAGTTCTACGATTCCCTTTCCGTTTACACACATCAGTTTTGCGCCTTTTACCAGATAATCTTTTCCCATTTTTTCTTTATCCTATATCCTTCCTACTGTATTTTCGTAAATTCTATCCCCTCTGCCCCCCGGTAAAGGAGACTCTCTGCCAGATCAATCCTTACCCGTATCTCCCACCGGTCCTTTTTTCTGACGCGGTAAATAGCTTTTTGGCAGTTTTCATCCCCCTCTGCCAGAATCGGCAGATGGTAGGACACGCTCTCATTTTTATCAATATCAAATAAGACCACAAATAAAAATGGCATTTCTTCTTCATACATCCGAAGCACATCTGCCGCTTCCCTGGATACCATCAGGAATGGCTCCGTCAGAATGTCCGGGTAAAAAACATCTGTTCCAGTTTTCATATCCAGCAGAAAATATCGGGGCAGCTCCTTATAGGACTTTAATGTGAGTTTTCTTTCATCCAGCTTCCCAAACCATGAACTGACACAGGGAATTGGATTTTGATTCTGCGTTTTTAGTACCAGATATTCCATACGTCAGTCCTTCCCCTTACTTTCTTCCATTTGCCAGAGAACTTCTCCTTCTCCCTGAAATTTCCCAAAGAAAATGTAAAAGTGATCTGTTTTATTTATTCCTGCCAATGTGCTTTCTAATAAGATTTCTTCCGCCATATCCCGGCATAGTTTACTAACTGCTGCCAGATAGTATTTCCAATAGCCTGCCCTGACCGCCTCTTCCTCTGCTCTGCACAGTCTGGGGAAGCTGCTTCTTAATGCTTTCATAAGCACATCCATATCTTCCTCAAAATGTTCAAAAAAACAAGGCGGCACCCATGAGGTTGTTATGGGTTCTTCTTCCAGCCAAAAATCTTCTCCCAGCAGAACAAGCTTAAACTCATAATTTCTCATCAAAATGCTGCTGTACAGATAACAAATGCCAAGGCTTGCCGCCTGATCTCTTCTGTCAGTATTCCAGCAGGAAGCAAGCCCGTCAAAAGCTTTCACGACTTCCTTACGTCTTTCTTCTTTTTTGTATTCTTCCATCAGTCCGGAAATTCTTCTTGCAAATAATTCCCTTTCCGGTTTTTCTGCCGCTGCAAGCAGTGCTTTTCTTCTCTTTAGAATATGTGCCATTTTTTCTCCATTTCCCGCTGGTTTGCCTGCATGATTACTGTATCTTCAGCTCGCCGCCCGTAAAGGTGATTCCTTTATCTAAATTGATGGCGGTTCCTCCCTGGCTTAAATTGACGGAGGATGTGCCTGCCACGATTAAAGAGCCTGCATCACTGGAAATGGTCATGTCTTCTGCCGCCTCAAGCATCACAGAGTGGGCGCTGACTATATGAATTCCTTCCCCATCTGTTAATTCGATCTTTGTTCCCTGATTATTGGTAATAACAATGGAGTCCGGGGTAAACCGCACTTCCTTCTGGTATTTACTTTTTAATGATTTCACATTGGGATCTTTTCTGTCTGCACTGTCTGTCTCCATATGGACAGAGCTGATAACAAAGGCTTCCTTTTCTTCTCCGCCCGGAATGACCAGACGTACCATATCCCCCGGTTCCGGCATACAGTACCAGCCAGTGCCATCCGGTGTAGAATAAACAGTGGCATAAGGGTACCAGATATTAATGTCCTGCCGCCCGTTTTCATCCCTTAAAATTCTTACCTGCACCTTATCCTCCTTCACCTTCAGGATCATGGCATCAAGAAAGTTACCCGCCATTTTCTCATGCTGTAGTCTGGGAAGGTTCATGCCCTTTTCTGATTTAAGGTAACAGTCATGCAGCAATTCTCCGCCGGAAAGTCTGCTGTGGATTTTGTAAATAAAAAGCTTTCTTCCATGCAGTATCATAGTATCCCCCAGCCTGTGACTTTCCCTGCACTCCACCATATACACAAGGCTGTCAGTCTCATCCAGATTTGACAAGCCGCTGCTTTTCTTTCTCTTGTATGTATCCAGTTCCTTTTTTACTATATATTTTCCATGTCCGGGAAGTTCGGCCTTTGCTCCTGCCGGAAGTCCATAGCCAAATTTGATTCCCTTACTGCGTGATTCTACAGTTAAAAATTTATTTTTTCTGCTGGCAAGCCTCTTTAAGAACTGCCAGTCTGTCTCATAATACTGTAAAATAAGCTTTCCTTCCGCATCTCCAAGAGGACTGTAAAAGCTCACTCTGCTTTCCTGATACCCTGTAGCAATTTCACTGAAAATCTGTTGATAGGTCTTAAAACCGTCCTGATAGGAGCGCAAATGCTCCTCCCTGTCCATAAGGATGCTTCCGGTTGTAATTTCAAGCATCATTTTCTTTTGGTGATACTGTGAATCAATAGAAAAATCCGTGACGATTCCCCAGAACAAAATCTGTCTTTCCCCGTCTTTTCCTACCTTTTCTATTCTTTCCCATACATCGCCTGTAAGCTGGGCCAGATATTTTTCCTCCATCTCATCCTCTATAAAGCCCTCGATTCTCAGCCTTCCATGCTCCCCAATCTCCTCTTCCATCCAAAGCTGCTGAATGGAAAGAAAAGAAAGGGGCTGTGCGCTGATATTATATTCCTTCATCTGCTTCCTCCTTCCGCACTGTGCTTAACACTTCAAATACCACCGGCCTCCATCTGTCGTACGCTTCAAATGGGCAAAAAAAGCTGCCCAGCACTTTCTCTTCTCCTATCTGGAAAAGAAAAATCAAATTGTATATCACTTCATTTCCGGCAAAGCCTTTATAATCAAACCATAAGATACCTTTTTCTTCTCCCTGATCATAAAATACCACCCGCCTGTCAATCTTTTCCAAAATCAGTTTTATGTTTTCCCTGTTATGATTAAGTGGTTCCGTCTCTGGCTCCTCAAGAATCTGTAAGGTAAATCCGGCATCTTTTTGTTCATTGATAAAAATATTGGGAGGACGCTTTTCCGACCAGAATATTCCGGCTGCGGTCTGGTCATCCGCCTTGCCGAATCCTGCCGGAAGCAGAAATTCAAATCCAAGTCCCAGATTCACTCTTGCAAAGGCTGATGTATTGGACTGCCTGTCTTTTGTCTGTCCTTTATACAGGTTTTTCTTAATCTGAATCAAAAAGACATCAAGATCATCATTGGTTATCTGTTCCATATGCCGCCCTCCCTTTTTTCCTGGTGCAGCGAATCAAACAAATATCTGGCAAATACCTGCCACCTTACTCTTTCTTCTTCCGGATAAGTCAATGTCAGCAGCACCATACGGTTTTCTATGGAAAATACTGCCTTTATATGCTCCCGCTTAAGCGCTTTCATTGACATGCAAAACCAGCCAACAGGAATTTCACTTTTCTCATACAGGTAAAGAGGTGAAGTCTTATACTGTACAAAAATTTTCTGTGTCAATTCGCAAACCCCTCTGACCGCCTCTTTTGTTTCTTCCCTGCTCATTGCTTTGTTTAGAAACTGGAGAGTAAATTGCGTGCTTCCCTGTTCATCCTCCATGATGATCTCAGGCCGCTCCTCCATAGAAAAATATTCCTCTCTCTTTTCTTCTTCCATCTCCTGAAAGCCTTCCGGCAATACCAGTGAAAGCCTCTGTTTAGGATCTGTCCATGTAAATACACAGACTTGTTCCTGACTGCATCCTTCTGCATCCTTGTGAAATATGGCATTCATTCTATCCACGCCTTTCCCAATGAAACCATCCCCTTTGGGAGTTACTATTTTTTAAAGCTGATCTGAAAATCCTCTATGATCTGCTGCCTCTTTAAAAGCGCTGCTGCCGCTTTTTCCTGCTGTTCGCTAAATGCCTTTCTTTCCAGCAGGGCTGCTGCCTGCATACGGCTGCTCACTTCATTTAACCGGTTAATTTTTTCGATTGCCGGACTTTTTCCGACGCCGCCTGTTTTAATACTTTCACTCATAACTTATCCGCCATAATTCCCTTAATTTGTTTCTCCAGCCCACTTTTTAAACCTACTCCGGGAGTAGATGCAGCCACACTTTTTTCAATGTCTGCCAGACTAAATTCCTTTCCGGCTTCCTGCTCATATTCATGAAACAAAGGAAAATTTGCATCTCCTGCTCCCGACATGGACACCTGATTTGTGGCGCCTATGGAATCAAAACCGTTGCACATATTAATGACTGTTGGCAAAATATTGTCTCTCCGCACCAGCGATACTTCCTTGGGTGCCTGAAAAAATACATTGTTTCCCTTAATTCCTATGGTACCTCTGGCCGAAATCACCATACTTTTATTACTCACTGTGCTGATACCGGAATCATCCGAAAGCGACACTTCCAGGGGATTTTCCTGTTTCAAATCCCGAAACCCCATTTCCCCCGACAAAAGATACATTCTCTTTTTGTCCATTGTGGTAAAAAGCTTGTCCATAGTTTTCATTTCCGGATGTCCTTCTCCATTTCTATGTACACAGCACACCGCCCGCGCCTGCTCTCCAAAACATCCCCCCAGATGGATATAAACTTTTTCTCCCTTCTCTGGCATACAGTACATAAGATTGCCCATATCCGGCCTCCAGGGATACCAGTAAGCTTCCTTTACAGCCTGGAATTTATCTATGTCAAACTGTACCTTAATCTGCTCCTCTTTGGTATCCAGCACCTTTGCCGACAGCAGCCTGCCTAAAGCTTCAGTATTTTCATATCTTTTGGTAAGAAAACCACCTTTGACTGCAAGCCTGTAAGTAAAACACAAAAGCCCCTTTTCAAGGCGGCAGCTTTTCTCCGTAACCGTAAGAGTAAGTCCTTCCCACTGTATTCTCTCTCCAAGCGTTAAATCTTCATAAGCTCTGATGCTCCGGCAAAAGGTCCTTTTCTCCTTATCAAACCACACACTTTCCCCATATGCATCCAGACTGTCCTGATTATGAACTCTCCCCTCCGGCAGGCCGACAGTAATCTCCGGTCTTTCCGTTAAAGAAGTCGGAATAATGGCAGTTTTTAAATGACTTGCCAGACGTTTTATAAATTCCCAGTCAGTTTCTTCAATCTGATAAAGAGGACTTCCAATTTTTTCATCACTGGCATAAAAATTTAAGCCAGCACCGGGCGTATCTTTCAGAACCTCCCTCATAACCTCCTGATAAGTGCTGCTACTGTTCTGGAAGGTGCGGTTTTTCTTTTCATAATCTATCTGTATGGTGTTTGAAATTCCCTGAATAAAAATCTGATACCCCTGTCCTTCCTGTATCAACTGCACTTTACTAATCAGCCCGCGAAACAGCAGTTTATCTCCTGTCCATACCTTCAGGCCGGCATTTTCCATAGGAACAAACAACGCTTCCTCCCCAATCTCCTGGGAGATAAAGCCTTTTATTAAGATCACCGCATGGGAATTCTTTTTTATCTCCATAGAAAGCTCCTGCAAATCTTCTATGGGCATTGCGGTTTCTATTGTGATTTCTCCTGATGTGATTGCTGACATATTAGTTGATTCCTTTCAAATTATCCACATAATACAATTCATTTCTCATAAACTCATTGTTATCACTTACAATGTAAATATTTCCATTTTCTATATCAATATAAAACTCCTGTGTCCTGATAATATGATCTTCAAAATCATCATATGTACTGACTACATGATATTTCTTATTGGCAAAATCCTGTGTTCCATCATATATTAGTTTTATATTGGTATAGCCATTTTTGTTTAATACTCTCACAAGATCATTCATCAAGTTATCTTCTGTAATATTTTTCAATAATAAATCTTGTATATTTTCCTGTTCATAAATATTCACTGCTTCTAATTGTTCTAATGTTCCAATTAGTATTAAATTTTCTTTGTCCCATGTATAAATATTTCCCGTATTACTTTCAATATAGAGTATATTTATAAAAAGAATATCCTTTTCCACAGTTTCTTTATATAAAGCCAATTGCTCACCTTTTAAATCAATTCCTGCTTCTCCCTCGTAAATACAAATTGCTTTTTCACCTGTTTGAAATGTAAATTCCGGAGTTTCAGTGTTTATAGGTGTTAAATAAAGACTATCCTTTTTCTCAATATTTCTACATACATTTATGGCAACGAATTCTCTTCGCTCTATAGTGCTGCCAATCATATACGTTAAACAAACCAAACTAATCAATGCTAAGATACTCAATACTTTTTTCATCAAATAATTTTCTGAAACTCCAATCCT
Source organism: Lachnospiraceae bacterium 10-1 (assembly GCA_000403495.2). Lineage (GTDB taxonomy): Bacteria > Bacillota > Clostridia > Lachnospirales > Lachnospiraceae > Suilimivivens. Next base: position 260,794 of record KE159817.1, read on the forward strand.
ATTTTCGCTCTTCCCGTCCTATAACGATCAAATAAAATTCCAATCCTGCCACCATGCAAATAATAACCATAATAGTTAGAAGCTTCGTTTTCCTTCCACTGTTCTATAAACTGCTTTTTACTCTTTTCCCAATCTTCCACTGAAAAAACAACATCTGTATATATTGAACCTTTGTAATTATCAATTTTCTTCATAATAGTATCTATGTTTTCAAAATTTTCCAAAGATACTTTGTCTCCAGTTTATATTGATATCGTAATAGCATCTTCATATGTAGTCACACTTGACATTCCAGCACTGATAGATTCCATGTAATAAATACAAATATAATCTTCATTAGCAAATGTAATGAAAAAATTACAGGAATAAAAAGCATTTAATTCTTCCTCCAATTCCTCATCATAATGCAGCATCGACGTCTCATAAAATAGTTGATTAATTTTCTTACTTGTTTTCCTATTTTCCTTTTCATTCAAAAATTCTATCCTTGGATAATTCACTATTGAGTATTCCAAAAAATTATCCTGTGTAAAGTCTTTAATTTCTATGGTAACTGTGTATATTGGTTGATTATCACATAATAATGTCATTTCTTTGAGTGAATTCTCCCATAATTGGCTATTTTTAATGGATAAAGCTTGACTATCTTTATTTTTTATAGTATGTGTAAGCACAATAAATGTAATAAACAAACCAGCACTAATCAATTTGACTGAATGATTACTTAGAAAATTTTTCATTACCACTGCTGACTCTCTTCCTTACTCATTGCATTTCTTTCTTCACTATCTATTTCTCTACATTCCCCAGTGATAAGATCCACTTCCATGCTGTATATCTCTGTCCATTTCCTATCCCACTCATTTCCCCAAGGAATATCATAAGCAATTGAATATTCTAATATTAGAATTTCATCAGTAGCTTTAATCGGCCAATAACCCAGGTATACAAAAGAACACTCTTCCTCACCAATTTCTGCTATCTTTTTTTCAATCATGCATCGAATATTTTGATTTATTTGTTCCTTTGGCGCTTCTTCTTCATCTATCCACGCAAGTCTTACGCTTCGCTGATCTTCTGTACGATATATAGCATAATTCACTCCTTTGTTTTCCCCAAATTCATAATTGCTGCTGCACTCCAAGACAGGGGTATATTTGACGGAAACTACATGTTCATATGTACCTTCTTTTATAATATATCCTTCTATCCTCTGCTCAAAATCACTGATATCCTGATATATAATATAAGTTATATTTCCCTGTGGCGTTTCATCCACCAAAAAATACTGCGGTATCAATTCATTCGCCCAGATATCCAGACCACACAATTTCTTAAAATCAGTTTCCTCGTTACCTGTTTTCATATAATAAAAAATACGGTTCTTGCCTCCATGTCTGACATTACATTTCCACTCTCCATTTCCAAATAGAACATTATATCTTCTACCTTGCCTCGTCTTTAATACACTCAAATCACATATCCATACGCTTGATGTCTGCTTTATATATTCCTCCACATTCCCATCATTATTTATATCTCCCATAAATGCTATTTCTGCATTGGGTATCATCCATAGCCAGGCATTTTCATATTCCTTCAAGAGTACGCTTAATTCTGCCATTTCCTCTTTTCCATACCCGGCCTTTAATTCACCTATCTTCCTTTCATCTGTTATCATAGTTTCTGCATTTCCATAATTTAATGACTCATTAAGCCTGCTGCAACTGCAATGATTTAGATTTATGTTATGATATATATCCATACTTTTATTTATAATTTCGCTATTCAAAATTTCATTTTTTATAACTTCAGCATTTACATCTATGCATTGATATTCAAACTCAAATCTGCCACATGGAATCCCTTCTGATAACCAGTATATTGTCATCTTATACTGATCCTCCTGATCGCTAAACAAAAGATATGTTTCGTTCTCATATAAAAGGATCTGTATAATATCATCATACTCGGCTTTTGTGTCAAACAGAGGTTGAGAATACACTAATTTATATTCCTCATTTTCATTCCCCAGATAAGTATATATCCTGTTTGAAAGTTCACTTATCATATCATAGCGATCCTGCGCAGGAGCATATTCTATGATATCTTCAATTCCATCATTATTTATATCAGCAAAAAGAATACAGACTTCATCCAACAAATTCAGATACTCCTTCATATGCTTCAGAGCAGGTTCTTTTTCTGCCAGCAGTGCTGCTTCTTCCATACTTAAAGATTCAGAAATCACATAATTATCTATCTCCGCCCGTCTGCCCTCTCTGCACATCTGTTCTATCTGTTTCCCAAATTCCTCTAATGGTGTTATCTGCTTACAATACATAGCTGTGACTGCTTCAATATTTGTTAAATATCCTTTGACGGTTTCACCTTTGTTTTCAAAATGAATATTTTGACTTCCAGCAAATAACATCAATATTACAATTAATATAATAACCAGGCTGATGATTGCCTTTTTCTTCATATGCTCCTCCACCTTGAAACTATTCTAATTATCCAAATATCATAAATCCCATACTCTCCCAATCAGCTTTTCTCTTCTCCCATCCATTCGGTAATCGACCACTATGAAAACCTGCCTTTGGTTCTCCTGCTGGCACAGTAAAGGTCATTTGATTATTTTTTATTTCGTATTCTGAATCATTAGTGCTCTCTGCCATTCTTTGAAGACGCTCTAAAGCCCAAGGACTCCCATTTACATAATATTGCGTTACAACAAACAGCTTTCCCATATAATCTTCTCTCACATTTATTGATGTTGCGTTAAAATTAGCCTGCTTCTCACTTATTTGAGTTACATACTCATTAAGAGTCATAGTTTTTCCGCCTGTTGCATTTAAAGGATCTGTATAATATGTAGTTTTTCCATATTCACCCCAATACCAAGCAGCCGACTCAATGGGATAATACTGTGCTATAAATTCTGTAACATTTTTATTATTATCACAAATCTCAATTGTTTTCTCATTAGGAGTACCCTTATATATAGTTACCTTAGGCCATTGCAACGGATAACCATTTAATACATTCTGAATTTGTGTATACATAGGATCTGCATTTGATAAAGTGGATTGGATGTATTCTAAAAATGCTTTTTGATCTTTGCCTGTTATTTGTATCAACCCAGCTCCCCTAGTCCTTTCTGTATATGTTGCATCTGGTGCTAGAGGTAACCCTTCAAGTAACTTTTCTCCATCCCCACTTTCTGCCCCAAGAGTTGCTAGAAACATACAAATACTGATTGTATCGGTTATGCCATATTTATACATTTGGTTTTTCAGCACCTCTATGGCATCATTTCCATATGTATTATAAAAAATACTCAAATTCCATCCCATTCCACTAAATGCTTCTTCATTTACATATTGGTTTAACGTAGCAAGTTCCGCTGAAAAGCCTTTAATTTTTTGCCCCGAATCCACAAAATATATTACTCCATACCCCGTCAAACACACCATATATGATGAATCTTTATTTAAACCCTCTTTTCCTTTTCCCATACCATTAAATTCATCATAGTCCTGCCATTCATTACCTTCTATTTTCTTATTTTTAGGGCATATTTTATTATTAAATCTGCATCTCGTAAATTCTCCCGACATTGTTATATCTGTTCGAGATAACTTTGAAAGGTTATTTAAAGTAACTGCATTTCCTTTGTTGTCTAAAATGTAAACTTTATCCTGTGTTTCTGCAGAAGTACAACAAACCACAGCTCCATTCACAGGCCCTTCATCCAATTTGGGTTCTTCTTGTGTTATCCCTTTTTTTATTTTTTCCGTTTTTGCTTCTTCATCTCCATTTCCAAACTTTATTCTTTTATTAGCGTTCTTTATTATTGAAGATAAATTTGTATTCTGTATACATGATAATAAAAGTGTTCCACGCACAACTTTTTCCTCCATCTGCCTAAGAATTTTTCCATTATTCATTTGTTTCAGATAAAAAATATCCACCTTTTACTGTATATGATTCCATAGTCCTGAAAGCATTGGGGAAGCTTGTGTCCTTTTCTTTCTTTCCTTCCATGACTTCTTTCATTGCAAAAGTCGTAGAACCCCTGGCAAATAAGGCGATACTTCCACATGCTTTTAAATCTATAACGCTATCATGATCCCCTCTTCTCAAATCCATTGCTGGTATAGATGCTACTGCTGAAAATGCTGCCTTCCAGTATTCTGTTGTCTCTGCTTCATTCACAGGGATCATTTCGTTTTCTGTTATTGTGTTATTTATTCCCTGAGTTGTTACTCCTGAAGGTGCATAAAAATTGAAGTCACGACAAATATCAATATTAGATTTATGAGTTTTACATGTTATTTCTAATGGTGATTGCAAAAAAACTTTTGTTCCGTTTATTAAAATATCTTTATCAGCACTCAAATTAATCCCTGCTTTAGAATTAATCTCAATTCCCATACCATCTGATAACAGTATCTTTCCCACTTGTCCGCTAAATTCCATATATTGCGGATACATACATATCTTTTTGCTGTGTGCAGTTTTGAATTCTCTATTTTGTAAATCCAAATCATCATTAATATCACTTTCATATATAATACAAGATACAACTCCATCTGTTTCATCGGATGTAGGAAAATAAAGCATTGCCTTTGTACCAACTTCAGGCATGCAATAACTTAAGTTGCCTGTAATTGGAACAAATGGCCATCCAAATAGTTTTTGCTCCTTATGATCTATATCTAAATGTATAAAAACACTTTCTCCTACTCTATCCTTAACAGTTCCCTGCAACTGTATTCCTGAAATAGCATAGTTAAAATATTTCTTTTTTTGTAGCATCCTATCCGCACCTAGAATATAAGTATTTAAAATAACCCCATTTACTAATTTATGTTCTAATTGAAATATTATATAAATATGGCCTTGATAATAAATAAAATCTCCTATTCCATAAAACCTGACTGACTGACATTCCATATATTTCGCTGAACTTTTCGAATCTCCTTCTTCATATGCTCCATCAGTGTAATAGTATCTTCCATACCCACATCTTAAAATTTCCATGTCTCCCCATTCTTGTTGTCTCCCCTTTCGTATCCCAAATTGAAAAGCTGGTTTCATATTTGACATAACTGGATATATAACTGTTTGGAAGTGACTTGCCAAACGTTTTAAAAAATTCCAATCTGTTTCCTCATATTGTATGATAGGAAACTGTATCTGCCTAAATCTCTCCACATTTTGCGTATATTCCGCTTTATTGTTTCTAACAGCTACCATTTCTAGAACTTGGTCATATGTCAATCTATCATCTTGATAAGAAATATTCTTTTTTTCTCTATCCATATGAATTGTATTTGTATAAGCCATTAAGCCTATTTCGCAATAACCATCCATTTGATTAATTACTAATTCTTCTATTTTCCCTGAAAACAATATTTTGTTGCTGTCTTTCTCCAACACAATTACAGATAATTTATCTTTATACATATTTATTTCCAAATCTTCTTTGTAGTCTTTCTGTACAACAGCCTTTATTCGTAAGCTTCCATGTGCATTTTCTTTTACTTTTATTTCCAAATGCAATATAAATAAAATTGGTAATTCTGTCATAATTAAAATCTTGTCACAACTTATAGTGTTCAATTTCCCCTCCCCTTTCTCTAAACAGCCTCTGTTTCTCTTAAACCAATCCCCACTGCATCCCGCCTCAAAATACTGTTTGCCAAATCCATACTGATAAGAATGCAGGTTCCATTTAAACCGCCTATGCGTATAATAGATTTACCTGCTAATTTTTCTTTTTCTACCCTAGCATGTTTTACTTCGCTTTTTGCTTTATTAAATTCACTTCCTTCTAGCAAACAATCAATTTCCTCCAAAAAGGGAAAATAATATGCAGCACTTTTACTTCTTTCTTTTGAAAAGAAAATTATTCGCTCAAATCGGATGAAAGGATCATAAAGCATTATTATATCCTTCACTTTCTTGCTAACCATAAAACAAGGAAATTTAATTATGTCTGTATAAACCATCTGCATATGGTCTTCTACAAAAAAAATCGTATGATTAGATAATTCCAAGCTCTCCGCATTTTTTACAGTTTTTGCATCTAATTTCCCATACCATCCTACTGGAACAGGGGCAACATACCTTTTGTCAACTTCTAAAATATAATATTCCATACCTTTTTCCTCTAAACTATACCTATCTGTGTCACTTTTTCACCCATATATTCACCATAAAAAACTTGTATGCCTTCTTTTTTTCCGATTTTGTCTTCTTCCAATATATACTTAAACAATACCTCACACTTTTCAAAGATTTTTATCATATAATGCCTCCGAATTTCTTCTATTTCACTAGAAAAAACTCGAATAAATTTTCTCCTTAAAAGTTTTTCAATTTCAATAATGTCCTCTTCAACTCCTTCAAAAAAAATCGGTAATTTCAGAATTATGTAATCTGGATTTTCTTCCACAAAAAGCTCATCCTCATAAAATCCAAAATAGAAAGCATAACTTTCAGACACAATACTGCTCCTTAAAAAGCCAATAATAAGAGAACCCTCTCTTGAATTTATTAATGCTCTTAAAATATCAGGTATATTTTTATTTGCTTCATTTTCTTTTTGGTAATTATCCACTATTCTTAAAATTCTTTTTTCTAATAAATCATTCAGATTTTCTACTATTGATTCTTCCATTTGTACCACACGTTCTAATTCCATTTATTTTTTCTCCATAAAATGATTTATTCATGCTTAATTCATGAATATTTTTCCGCCAGCAATATTTATTGTGTCATCCATATCAATTCTGGCACACCCCTGAACCAAAGATAATGATGAATCTGCATTAACTGTTATATTTGAATTGCAACTTGTTAAATTAATATTTTTATCTGCATTCAAAGATATATTTTTATCACTTGTTATTACAATCCCTTTCTGATCGGATAATTCCACTGCAAGACCTTTGTTGTTTCGAATCACTAAAGAATCTGGAGTGAATAAGATTTCTTTATTTTGCCGATTCTTCCATGATTTATGATCCGGGTTATTTCTTGCCTCTTCTGCTTCTAAATGCACACTGCTCATAACATATGCATTATTCTCATCTTCATCTGGAAAAACTATTCTAACTGTATCACCAACTTCAGGCATACAATACCAGCCAGTTCCATCGGGAGTTGAATAGATCGTTGCATAATTAAACCATTTATACCCACTTTTCTCTTTATTTTCATCACTTTGAATTTCTACCTGAACACATGTATTTTGTATTTGTACAACCTTTGCCAACAAAGAAACACCTTTTATTTTTTTATTCATCTTCGAAGCATATTGCCTGCTTTCTGCTGCTACCAAGTAGTATTTATGATACAATTCACTTCCATTTAAATATGTAATTATTTTACTAATCATCAATTTTCTATTCCTGAATCTGACAATTTCACCTAAATCATAAACTTCTCTTAAATCAATAACATACATTTCTTTACGTTCACCCGAATTTCTTATAATTTTATACTCATTAGAGTCAATTTCAATTTCCCTATCCCTCTGAGGATATCCAAAATAGAAGTTTTTACCCTTCATAGTATATTCTGGTATCAGCACTGTACCTGCATTTGCCGCCAATCGCAGCAAAAATTCCCAATCGGTTTCTTGAAATTGAAGCAAAAACTGGTGTATTCTCGTATCTCTTTTATCATAAATAAAAAATTTGCTATCTGATTTTTCTAAACATTGTTCTATTACATCTACAAATAACATTGCACTTTGCTGAAACGAACGTACGTGCGTCTCAATATCTAAGAGGAAAGTACCTGTATGCAGTTCTATTGAAAGAATATTGCCCCCATTGTTTTTTTCTACTTCCCACCAAGTTAAAAGCCCTCGAAAAAAAATCCTTACATTTTCGTTTTCATCTATAATTTTTACACATACCCATAACTCATTTGCCGCTAATCTCTCATATGTGTCTACATCACGATCTGCTATTAATCCTCGTATCTTAAGTATTCCATGAGTATTAAATTCTTTTATGCTTTCAAACTCTAAATAATTCTGAAAATGAAAAGGTTCTACAATTATTCTGTTTTCTCTCATTAATTACACCTTCCTATCATCTAATTTTTCTATGGATTCCCACATTAATTTAACTATTTTTTTCCAGTCGTGGCTTTGCTGATATAAACAATTAAAATTACTTTGTATCAAATCATTTCCAATAAAAAAAATAAAAATTATATTGTAAATATCAGCATCTATAGCATGACTTCGAAAATCAAAATAACACCCAGAATTTTTATTGATACTTCCTATTTCATAGAATTGAAAACTTGAATTTGACCTTTGAACTGCTGCCCTCATTCGTTCTGCAACTTTATGAACATCTTCTATTTGAAATTCATTCCCCAGAACATTAAACCCGATATTTACACTTAAATCTAATGTTGTATATATGCTGTCAGGCCGATATTCTGATGGGTACTTAATTCTTGCTAGTTCTTCCGGCATTTTACACATATTATCAGGCATATATATAGAAAAAATATGAAACATATCCTTGGGAGTAAACTTCAATACTTTTCCTCTAACATAGCAACCACTTTCTAAAGTAACATATTTTTGTTTTTTTATTTCTTCTCTTTTTTTTAAAATCATTTCATCATTGAACACATTTTCCAATTTCCTATCTCCTTCATTTCCGTTGTAAATATTGTAAATTATCCATGCATCATTTCTGCATCATAATTATTACAAAACCATTACAATCAAAACTTTATTTTGTAACCTGTCATTTCATCTTCATAAATGCTTCGAACATCTCCGTCACATCCAGCGGATTCTTCTTTTCCCTTCCGCCGGACTTTACATTCCCGCTGCTCTTTTCTGTAAAAGAAAATCCAAAATACTTTTCCATATCTTTTGTAAAGTTTCCAAAATTTATATCCACATCCGGTGCCTTGGCATTGTCTTTTCTACTGCCTCCGCCCTGACTTCCGGTTCTTTTTAAATCATATTCATGTCTTTTTTGGGCATCTCCTAATGTCTCATATGCCTCTACAATATCCTTAAATTTTGCTTCTGCTTCCGAATTATCCGGATTTAAGTCCGGATGGTATTTCTTGGCAAGCCTGCGGTACACCTGCTTGATCTGTTCCGCATCCGCCTTTTCATTAATTCCCAATACCTTGTAGTAATCCATTTTAATCTCCATTTTTTCTGAAAGAGCGTATCCAACCATAGTTGCATACGCTCTTTTCTGTCAGGCAAAGCACCCTCAAAGCGTGCCAACATTAATATTATGCAGAGTATCCGCCTTCCACTGTAACTGTGCTGATCTTATCTTTCTTCTGCTTGATCATCAGTGTAAATGTTCCTGTTCCCTCTTCATCGCCATAATCTTCCTTATAATCTACGACAAAAGCATTAGTGAAACAGTATTTTCTTTCCATGATTCCTGCTGCCACATACTCAACCGTTACTTTTCTGTAGCTGTCTGCTCTTTCTGCCGGAACCACTGACCACAGTGCCATTTTTCTGGTACTGTCAAAGGGATCGCCTCCAACTGCTGTCAGTATTTTTCCTTTGATAACCATAGTGGCTCCAACATCCTTTGTCCTTGCGTTGGAATCCAGCGGAATATCAGTTGTCATCTTTACACTCTTTACACATTCCTTAGACACTTCAAAGGCTTCTGCACCTTCCACTTTTACTACAAATGCCATTTTCTCTTCTCCTCTCTTTCTTCCTTCGTTCCGGATTATACTGCGTATCCGCCTTCAATTTTCACCTTGTCATTTTCATCCTTTTTCTGTTTTACATGCAGATAAAAGGTTCCAACACCGGTTTCATCATCCATTTCCTCTGAATACTCCATGACAAATGCATTGGGAACTTCGTATTTACGCACTACCTGTCCTGCTGAAACCACCTCAACAGCCACGCTTCGATAGCAGTCTGCCTTTTCGGAGGGAACTACTGACCACTTGGAAAGTCCAAGGGTACCGTCGTTTCCTTCTCCCCCCAGCTTGTAGAGCATTTTGCCCCAGATCTTCATAGATACCCCAAAATCTGTTGCCCTTGCATTAGAGTCAACTGCTGATTCCGAACCAAAAACAACATTTTTAATGCTTTTTTCATCCAGGGCAATCTGCTCTGCTCCTCCTGTTACCTTTAATCTGAATCCCATTTTTCATCCTCCTTTTCTGCACAACTTATGTGTGCGCTTTTTATATTGCTCTATTATTTGAATTAAATCGATTGATTTCAACCTCAAGATTCTTTACATTTCCATTAAATGTAATGTTCAGTGTACAGTATCCATTGGTCTCATCAATCTCATATTCAACATCATCACCTGCGCCCAGCACCGCATTCACACAATTTTTCTTTTCCAGCCATCTGCTCTTTTGACTATTAGGATTATTGGAAAAGAACTGCACGATATTTTCCTGCTTATAATCGCTGGTCGCATGACGCAGCACTCTTTCTATGTAGGTGGTGACCTGCGTCTTGTAAATCGGTTCATAGGTCTTTCCGTCGCTCATCAGGTTTCTTGCCTTATAAACCATGATATTATGTACATTTTCAGTCCCCAGCATGGCATTTTCAGAAGAAAATACAAAACCGAAGCTGCGTCTGTTGATCTCGTTTTTAATGGAATTGGTAAATCCGGTGATTTCCTTTGCCATCACAGTATGAACCCGCAGGGGATGATCGCCGGCTTCTATGTCAAATCTTACCCCCGGAAGCTCCTCATCCACATTTTTCTTAAACATTTCCTTCAAATAATCAGGACACTGATATGCTGCCACAAGTCCTGCTGCGATATAGGCCGCTCCCACATAAACACCATCAATCCACAGCTTCATAATATCTTCTTTTTCCCTGGAAAGCTCTGCCATATCATTTTCGTTTACCGTCATGCGCTTATCCAGAATAACTCCTGATTTTTCCTTTGGAATAATGGTAAAGTTCGGAATGCAGGGAATGGCAAATTCGCTGTAAGCCTTTCCGGTCAAAGAGCTGCATCTGTCTTCAAATTTCTCAATGCCCTCAGTTGCCATTGTGTTAAAAGTGGTCTTGTCCCCTGTTTCATAGCTGAAAAAGCATTGCACCGAATAATCCTTCAGTACATCAAGGAGCCTTACCAATGCCTCAACACTATTTACACCTGTCTTTTCAGTAGTTTCATTTCCCTTAAACCTTTGTCTGGTCAGTTTAACATTGGAATTCTGATCCAGTGACAGGGATGGCACGATTCCATACCATACCGTATTGTCAAAATCGTTTTTGGCATTAACGGAATTTAAGTAAGCAATCAGCTTTGGAAGATTGCTGCTCTTGACAAGCATATCGTTTGAAATATTTGTGATAAAGAGGGCAGGCTTCATCCCCTTTAAATTAGATGGATACTGTTCAAAAAATGCCCATACGCCCAAAATCTTTTCGATCAGCGGTTTAACCACCTTAATAAAATCATCCTTGGCTGTCTTATAAAATTCCAGATAAGAATTATAATTGCTGACTTCCTGTTTCACATCTATGTTGCTCACCATCGTGGAGGCCAGCGGACAGTAGGTTCTGGTTACAAGGGCTTTCACATAATCGCTGCTTTCTTCATTTAGAGCCTCATAATCCTCTTCCAGCGCAGTAATCAGACCGGTATTTACCTGATCGTCCACCACCAGCAGCTCTGTTGTCTCCGGTTTAGGAGCTTCCAGTACCTTAAGCTCACCCTTTTCGTCCATGCTTAAGACGCCTAGCGCAAGGGGTATGTTGTCCTTCTTTTCCTCCGCCTCGCCGAGCAGCAGTCTGGTTTTAATATCCTCGATTGCAAGAGGAAGCATGGCAAGAACATTGTTATAGTTCGTGCTGGCTTCTTCAAACATGACATTTAATTTGTCCGCCAGATCAAGCTTATGAGGATCTCCCTCCTCAAGCTCCGCATATGCTTTATAGGTATACTGTAGTTCTTTCCTGTTCTGTTTAATATCCTCCATCACCTTTTTAGGCGAAATCATATCTGTCAGCTTATCAAACTGAAAATCCACATTGATAATACTCTGTGAGCGCTTTGCCTCCACTAACGACATAAGCATTTTCAAAAAATCATTCTGCTTATTTAAGTGAATCGGTGTCAGCATATCCTCGGGAATGGTTTCCGGTTTTTCAAGGGTATACATGATCTTCTGGTTGTTTGCATTGAAGAAGGAATAAACCACCGGCTCAAATTTGGATACAAATTCATCAAAGCTTCTGACTAAAAGCAATTCATTCATCTCTTTGATTTTTTCATCACTTAAGCTGTCAATTCCCCTCACATCCCCTACCAGTGTCAAAAGATCCGGCTTCTCAGGATTGATTTCTTCAAACAAAATTGTTCTGTTGGTTTGTCTGATAATACTCATTTGTTACCCCCTTATCTTTCATTTGGTTTTAAATCTTTATAGTGAACTTCTATTTCCGTATCCTCCTGATCAAAAATAAAAGTTACTTTTTCATGATAATACAAATGATAAATGTGTCCTTTTTCTAAAAGCTCCCGGCCTTTCATGGCAGTTACCCTGCCGCTGTTTTTAATAAGCAGGCTCTTATCCTCTCCCGGCCTTATTACCACTTTCTCCGCCCCCTTAAGGTCAAAAGGCAGATTGCAGGCATCTAAAATCCACTCAAGCGTAATCACTTCCCGATTGCATCTGGCAAATAAATTAATGCTCTCCGGCGGGTAATCAATCTCCTCTTTATTGTGTATTACATAAATCTGAAGCTTCCCGCAAAAATCGTTTTTGGGTATTCTGCTTTCATCAGGAAGGGTTCCACTTATATCAATTACTTTCCTGCCGGCAGGCATTTTTTTCTTTTTCCTTTTGGCAAAGAAAAATAATAGTAACAGCGCTGTTACAAAAAGGAGAATTACACACCAGAAAAACCAGTCTATTTGCGGCTCAGGCTCTTCTACTTCCGGCACAATAATTTCCTGACTTAAAATATGATTTCCGAAATATAATCCAAAATTATCCTGAAATATCAGTTCTAATTCTATTACTTCATCTTCCAGTGTCTGCCTGTTTAGAATAATTTCTTCTTTTTCAATCCTGTACTGGCTTTCTTCTCCGTTAATCCTGACTTTCAATCCATCATCAGCCAAATGTCCTGAAATCATATTTCTTCCTTCTGTGTTTTTAAGACAAATTGTAATTTCCGCCTGCTGTAGGTCAACATCATAATTACCTGTACTTTCGGAAATAAATTCATACTCCGCCATCACGTATGCCTCTACATCCATCACTTCTTCTGATGACATATGAATTGTTATTTCATCTGAAACAGGATTTTCCAATTCAAGCACTGTGTAGCAGTTTCCCTTTAGGATATTAATTTTGTCCGCTTCACAATTTACCGTAAGATTTTCGTTCTGCTGTCTGCCTGTGAGAATTATCCTTGCCTTTTTCATAAGACAATCTGGTAATTTTATCTGTAATTCGCCACTGGCGCCATCAATCTTGCCAACGGGACGCGCTGCTACTTTCATTTCCTCCAATATATAATCATCTGCAAAATTTTCGAGGGCGTCTCCATCCTCCAGTTTATACAGCATACCATTTGTCATTTCTGCCGCTGGGTATACTGTTTCTCCTTCCTCCAGCAAACTTCCTAATGCAAGTACATTAATTACAATTCCTCTCTCCTTTGCTTTTTCAGAAGACTTTTCAAATAAATCTGCCGCCTCCTGCGCTGCCTCCTCAGTTTTCATCACGATTTCTCCATCCGAAATCATAATGATCTGCTTATCGTCCTGTTCATTATCAAACAGATCCACAGCCTTTTGTAATCCTGCTCCTGCATTTCCATAGCCTTTATATGTAATCTGGCTTATTGCCTCACTGATTTCATCATAACTGCTGCCAACTGGAAGGCTTAAAATAATTTCATCCTGAAAAGCAACCAGGCCAATCTGATAATTGCATGGCAATACCGCTGCCAACTCTCCAATAAATTCAGATGTTTTCTTCTGCTCGTCCGCATCCTGCATTGACTGACTGCAATCAACAACAATTACAACTTCCTTTGTCTGGTCAGGTAGTATTTCCTGTGCATACGTTTTTATATGACCAGTCATGAACACTGCAATCGCTAATATTAAAAAGCTACTGCTCTTCTTCCTCGTTTTTTCTAATAAAAGCAGTAACGCTTCACACATAATTGCCAAAATAACAGGTATGGCATATTTTCCCTGTCCAATCGCTACAAGTAATATTACAAGTAAATTTTCAAAAATCAGAAATTCACAGCTCCTCTTTTTGAAAACCATAAGTTCCTCCTGTTCTAACACCCGATTCCTGTTTCCTAACGGTGCAAATATAAAAATACAAAGATCGGCAAGAATCATTAAAATGTTTGCGCCTGAAAGAAAAATTTCAAAATTATCAATCAAGTTAAAACATACCACTATGCCTGAAACTGTAAGACATGAACTGATATAACATCCTGCTTTTGTTTTTGCATGATATCCACCGGCATTTTTTCTCAGAACCAGAAATGCTGCAAAGAAAATCAGGAAACGCATCATTTCATGGGCCAAAAACGCTATGACAAGATAGCTGGTATAATGAATTAATTTAAGAGAAAGTCCTTCTAATCCAAAACGATAAATTTCCTCATCTTCACTATCAATCATATTCAACTTAATCAGTTGGCTTAATATTCTATCCGTCATAGCGTCTTCCTTTAACTGCCTATTTTTTCTTTTTCATTTCTTTTACTTTTTGGGGCATTACCGGCTGATAGCAAAAACATAAGCAAGCTGAATCTGCTTCCTGTTTTGCAGTCTCATATGCAGTTTTTGCAACTTTTTCTAATAAAGCCCTTTTTACATTTTTCATTGGCATATTCCTCCTTTTTCTTTTTTTAATCCTAGCAAAAAGGGGAAAATTATCAATGAATTTTACATATTCGACAATATTCATGCTTAATCGACAAAAAATCAGGGCAAAAGTTCTATTTTTCAAAAACCTCCGCCCTGACTTCACCAATTCATTTTCTGTATATTTATGGATGACTTATCATAATCTCCACTGTAAAGACTTGTTTCTCTACTGAAAATTGCATGTTACCATTATACCCTGCCAATACCTTTTCTACATTATCCAGCCCTATTCCATGCTGTTCACCCCTGTTTGACAAAGGAACCCCTTTTGTGCTCCATTTAACATTTCCTGAAAAGCTATTAGACAGCTGTATGTAAATAAGATCATTAAATGGATGTATCATTAAATATATTTTCTTATCTTCTGTTTCTTCACAGGCTTCTATTGCATTATCCAGGATATTTCCAAATATTGTAGTAATATCAATCGGCTTTATGAAATCGAATGACAGCTTCTCTACCTCGACCTTAAACTCAATACCGCTTTTCTCACAAAAATCGGCTTTATCATTGATAATAATATTCAAAATGGGATTATCACAATATTGCCTTACCAACAAAGGAGTAATCATATCTTCAAAAGATTTCGTATATGCTTCCATTTCTGCGGAAGCATCGTACACCTTCATTTTTTCCATCACTTTTATGTGTTTTCTTATGTCGTGAATTACTGCCATAGCAGTTTTTTGGCTTTCCATCTTTTTCGTATAATATTCATAATTACTTTGTGCCTGACGCTCATATAAAGCAAGTTTATATTTTAAATCTTTATTTTCAGCAAATGTATCCAATAAATAAAACAGATATAAATTAGTCATTATCACAAAAACAGCATCTGCTATTAAAAAAAGATAATCTTTATTACTAAGCTCATGCCTGATCAAAAAAAGAATTTCTCCAATATTAACAAGAACATACGCTGTGATAACCGCATATATAGTGTACTGACTTATGGATATTTTTCCTGTATTTTCATTAATAAACATCCTTTTCAAAATCAGATAATAAAAAAGAATTGTTGAAACCGAACCCCCAACCGTGTAAACAAAAGAAACTATAGATTCCTGTTGATTTATGCCAATTATTTTAGCTCCTGCATTTACTAATATACCACCTACTGCTTCACACGTCGAAAGTGCTAAAACAAATGCAATATTTATAAGATAATATTTCACTTTTTTTGATTTTTCATCATAATAAAAACACTTACTGGATAATACTACCAGCACAACCCAAAAACAACTGTTTGCAAGCGGACTGTTAAAAAGATAAACTATTAAATTAAGCAAACAGCATATCATCTTCATCCCCATATACAAAGTTTTTGAATGATATGTACGTAAATATTTCGTATCAAAATATTGAAATACCATTAATACAGAAACCATACAGGACATAAGTTTTCCTACAAGATCAAATACCTGACTGTCAATAAAAATATTATTCATCTTTTGTGCGTAAGCTTATCTCTTACTTCCTCCACGATTAATCGATTCCTTAGCAATCTGCATTAATTGTTTTCTTAATGCTGATGCTCTTTTTTGCGCTAAATACACTTTATCTCCATTTTTCATAATTAACATTTGGTTTGATATCTTATCCACGTAGTATAAATTCACAACAAAGCTCTGATGTGACATTGCAAAACCATAAGGTTTCATCTTTTGTGCTATATTATTGATCTTATCCTTACATATATGGGTACCCTTTTGAGATACTATTTTTACCCGGCGATTACGATATTCAAAATAAAAGATATCCATAACAGGGAACTTAATAGGCGTATTACATTCCGAAATGAACACTTCGCTGTTCGCATTTACATTAATATTACATTTTATATGGTTCATTGCATCAGACATGATCTGAAACAAGTCTTTTTCTTCAACAGGTTTAACCAAATATCCAAAAGAATGTATCTGATTTAAAGCAACAGTTATCTTTTCATTGAGATTTGTTGTATAAATAATCATTACATTCAAACTTCTCTTTTTTAATTCAGCACCGACCTGAATACCATCTTTTTCATTCATTATTATATCCAAAAATACAATATCATGAGTAATATCATCTGCCAGAAGCTGTTCTCCTGATTCATAAGCTTTTATCAAATACTTCTCATCTTTCCCTGCTAAATATTTTCTTATTTGCATTTCCAGATTTTCTCTGTCTTTCTTTTCATCATCACAAACAGCAATATTATACATAGCATTATTCCTTTTCCATTATTTGGTAATGTAATTATGGAATAATTTGTCTTATTTTTCAACATTATGTTTGTCATAAATTCTTATTAAAACTTTATATTGGTAATTTCATTTTAATTAAATGCTATGTATAAATTATAATTTGCTATTTGATAGATATCAATAGCTATTTATTGCATAATTTCCATTTTTTCTATTTTAACTAAAATAGTAAGTAAGGAGAATTTAAAATGAGAAATGTTGTAAGAAATCACGATTATTCAGATCAATTTATTGAAATAGGCTATAATATTGCCTACTACAGAAAACATGCTAATCTGACTCAGGAACAATTAGCTGAAATGGTCGGTATCAGCCGATCCCATCTCAGTGCTATTGAAGCACCTAATATTGTACGCAAAATTTCAATAGATTTATTATTCAATATCGCTGCCGCTTTAGAAATTGAGGTATATAAGCTTTTCGTTTTTCACAATTAATTTTATATCATTATGCATAATACAAAACGTAATATAGTTGATTTGCGATTAATTTCATTATATCATTTTATTTTATATTGTCAATTACTATTTTATATTTTGTTTTATTCATTCTGTTTTTATCCAGCAGATTCTACGCTTTGCGCTCTATCCTTATATAAAGCAAGTGCGCTCCTACTTGGGAGCGCACAAAACATTTTATCTATTCCAATACTTTCTTCAATTCATCCATAAAAGTATTGATATCCTTAAATTCCCTGTATACAGAAGCAAAACGCACATAGGCAACTGCCTCTAAATCTTTCAGCTTGTTCATCACCAATTCGCCTATTACGCGGCTTGAAATTTCTTTTTCTTCTCTGTTAAAGATTTCTGTTTCCACTTCGTCAACCAACTGCTTGATCTGATTGGCACTGATTGGTCTTTTATGACATGCCCGAAGCACGCCTGCCTCAATCTTGCTTCTGTCATAGGTCTCCCGATTGTCATCCTTTTTAATTACAATAAGGGGAATCGTCTCCACCTTCTCATATGTTGTAAAACGCTTGTCACACTCGTCACAAACTCTTCGGCGCCTGATGGAATTATTATCCTCTGCCGGTCTTGAATCAATCACTCTGGTATTTTCGTGGCCGCAAAACGGACATTTCATATGTTTTCCCCCTGTGTAAACTAATTACATCTATCTGTACACTATTTTGATAACAACACCATTATATTCCGATTTTCATATTATGTCAACTATTTAATAGAAACCTGTTTTATGAAAGGTATGATACCAATTGCAGCAGCTTTTCTTTTTATTGTTCAATTCTACTTTATTGTTGAAATACCCATTGACGAATGAAAACCATATCTGCTACAATCAAATCAAAGCATAGAAATTCTAACGGAAATTCGTTCTTTTAGTCTATTAATCTTATTAACATTTCTGCCAGGAAATGTGTCGTCTGTTTTAGAATCCTTGCTTTATTTTACCCAGTCAGAGAAATTCAGCAGGGAGCAGATGATAAGCCTTTCGTGTCAGGCGGCAGTCCCCCTGCGGTCAAACGAAAGGAGAAATATTATGAATGATTTTAGTAAGACAAATGCTGTGCATGAGGAAACACTGGTATATTTCAGTTATAAGGACAGGGTGTTCCGTATGCTGTTTAAGGAAAAAGAACGTCTCCTGGAGCTGTACAATGCACTAAATGGAACTGACTATGCTGATCCTGACCAGCTCACGGTCACCACCCTTGAAAATGCTATTTTTATAAAAATGAAAAATGATGTTTCCTTTATCATTGACTGGAATATGTGCCTTTATGAGCACCAGTCCACCTACTGCCCCAACATGCCGCTGCGTGGATTTTTGTACTTTGCAGACCTGTACAAAAATCATATCAGAGATATTGACCTGTCGGTAAGAAAGCAGATAAAAATCCCAACACCGCATTACATTGTATTTTATAATGGAATGGAGAAGGAGGAGGAAGTGTTTTACCAGAAGCTGTCAGATGCATTTGAGGATGATAGCGAAGGGTGTATGGAACTTAAGGTAAAGGTTCTAAATATTAACCTTGGACATAATAAGGAACTGCTTGAAAAATGCAACTCCCTGTATGGATACTCTTATTTTGTGGCGGAGATTCGAAATAATCTCAGGACAATGGAACTGCCAAAAGCAGTATGCAGGGCCCTGGAGGAATGTATCAAAAAAGATATTCTGAAGGAATTTCTTTTAAAGCAGAAAGCGGAGGTAATAGCAATGTCGATTTATGAGTATAATGAAGAATATGTAAGAAAATCACTGGCAGAAACAGGCTATGAGCAGGGCAGGGAAGATGGAATCAGGCAGGGCAGAGAAGCCGGAATTACTCAGGGCAGAATGGATGGAATCAGGGAAGGCAAAGCTGAAACTCTGGTAAAAAGTATTGATTCTATCATGAAAAATTTAGAGCTTGATTTACAGCAAGCTTGTAATCTTATCGGTACAACACAGGAGGAATATATCCGTTCAAAGCAGATAGAATTAATTCAGAAATAGTAAATACAGGAAATAAGCACTATATTCCGTGCAAAAAAATCGCCAGAACCCTTGTGTAACTCAGTTACCAGGGGAAGGCGATTTTTTGCTTTATAAATATCAAAAGTTGTTTGTTTATAGCTAGTTAGCACCTAATATCCACAATGATAATGTCAGGCCCGATTTGTTTAATGTCTTTGTAAGGAATGCAGATATCCGGCTCGTTGCAGAGCAGATTAAAAAATTTATTTCCTCCGGGAATGAAGACTTTGCATATTTGTCCGCTACACTGGTCAAACTCAAGATCACAAATTCTCCCTAATTTTTTGCAATCGCGCATATTGATCACATCTTTGCATTTAAGTTCAGAAAAGAGCATATCAAAAACCTTCCCTCCATACTATAGTTTATTTTATGCAAAGGGCATAAAAGGGTTCAAAAATAATGAATATTTTTTCCTCATTTTGTGAATGATTTTTATTACAAACTGTTATGGCGAACCAGAAGCCAAAGGTGGATACAGCTTGTAAGCAAAACAGGAGGAAAAATAGAATATGGCTCAGGGAAAAGTTGAAATATGCGGTGTAAATACAGCAAAACTGCCACTTTTAAAGGCAGATGAAAAGGAAAAACTTTTTGAACAGATTGAATTAGGAGATAAAGAAGCAAGGCAGAAATACATTGAAGGAAATCTGCGCCTTGTACTTAGCGTAATCAAGCGGTTTTCATCCAGTAATGAAAATGTAGATGATTTATTTCAGATCGGCTGTATTGGTTTGATCAAAGCCATAGATAATTTTGATTCCTCATTAAACGTGAAATTCAGTACCTATGCAGTTCCAATGATTATTGGAGAAATACGAAGATTTTTACGGGATAATAATACAATTCGCGTGAGCAGATCTTTAAAGGATACAGCATATAAAGCAATTTATGCAAAAGAAAATCTCATCAAAAAAAATATGAAAGAACCTACAATTAATGAAATTGCAACAGAAATAGGAATTTCGAAAGAGGATATTGTATATGCCTTAGATGCCATCCAGAATCCAATGAGTCTGTATGAGCCAATTTATACAGATGGCGGAGATGCCCTGTATGTAATGGATCAAATCAGTGATAAAAAAAATAAGGAAGAAAACTGGGTGGAACACCTTTCTTTAAGTGAGGCAATGAAAAAACTTGGTGACAGAGAACAGGAGATCATTGGCTTGCGGTTTTTTGAAGGAAAAACACAGATGGAAGTAGCGGATATGATAGGTATTTCACAAGCACAAGTGTCAAGGCTTGAAAAAAATGCATTAAAAGTTATGAAAAATTATTTGACTGCCTGATAAAACCGGCACAACACAAAGGCTTAAATCAGTTTACATTTTCATTTGTTTTGAACGGATATATTCCTCCTGTGTTGTGCCAATAATTTCACATGCCTTTGGCAAATCAAGATTTAGATTTCTCATAACAGCTTCGACACTTTTCGCTAAAGTTTCAGCTTTGCCTTCCCTGATTCCATCCATTCTGCCCTGAGTAATTCCGGCTTCTCTGCCCTGTCTGATTCCATCCTCCCTACCTTGCCTGATTCCATCTTCCCTGCCCTGCTCATAGCCTGTTTCTGTCAGTGATTTTCTTACATATTCTTCATTATACTCATAAATCGACATCGCTATTACCTCCGCTTTCTGCTTTAAAAGAAATTCCTTCAGGATATCTTTTTTGATACATTCCTCCAGGGCCCTGCATACTGCTTTTGGCAGTTCCATTGTCCTGAGATTATTTCGAATCTCTGCCACAAAATAAGAGTATCCATACAGGGAGTTGCATTTTTCAAGCAGTTCCTTATTATGTCCAAGGTTAATATTTAGAACCTTTACCTTAAGCTCCATACACCCTTCGCTATCATCCTCAAATGCATCTGACAGCTTCTGGTAAAACACTTCCTCCTCCTTCTCCATTCCATTATAAAATACAATGTAATGCGGTGTTGGAATTTTTATCTGCTTTCTTACCGACAGGTCAATATCTCTGATATGATTTTTGTACAGGTCTGCAAAGTACAAAAATCCACGCAGCGGCATGTTGGGGCAGTAGGTGGACTGGTGCTCATAAAGGCACATATTCCAGTCAATGATAAAGGAAACATCATTTTTCATTTTTATAAAAATAGCATTTTCAAGGGTGGTGACCGTGAGCTGGTCAGGATCAGCATAGTCAGTTCCATTTAGTGCATTGTACAGCTCCAGGAGGCGTTCTTTTTCCTTAAACAGCATACGGAACACCCTGTCCTTATAACTGAAATATACCAGTGTTTCCTCATGCACAGTATTTGTCTTACTAAAATCATTCATAATCTTTCTCCTTTCGTTTGACCGCAGGGGGACTGCCGCCTGATACGAAAGGCTTATCATCTGCTCCCTGCTGAATTTCTCTGACTGGGTAAAATAAAGCAAGGATTCTAAAACAGACGACACATTTCCTGGCAGAAATGTTAATAAGATTAATAGACTAAAAGAACGAATTTCCGTTAGAATTTCTATGCTTTGATTTGATTGTAGCAGATATGGTTTTCATTCGTCAATGGGTATTTCAGTAAAAGTGTTATTTCAGTAAAAGTGTTATTTCAGTAAAAGCTGCTTCCACAACAAATCATTTGTTATGGAGGCAGCTCTTTTACTAATAACTGTCACGTATCAATTCCTTTTTCAGTCTCTTCATAATCTTTTTTTCCAGTCTGGAAATATAGGACTGTGAAATTCCAAGCAGTTCTGCCACCTCTTTCTGTGTCATCTCCTGACCGTCCGGCGTGCCCAGCCCGAATCTCAAATTTATGATTGTCTTTTCCCTGTCGCTGAGCCTGTCAATGGCTTTTAAAAGAAGCTTTCTCTCCACCTCATTTTCAATGTTCTTGTAGATCACATCCTCGTCTGTTCCAAGAATATCTGACAAAAGAAGTTCATTTCCATCCCAGTCCACATTTAAAGGTTCATCAATAGAAACCTCCAGCTTTGTCTTATTATTCCTGCGCAGATACATTAATATTTCATTTTCAATACATCTGGAAGCGTAAGTTGCAAGCTTAATATTCTTTTCAGGATTAAAGGTATTTATGGATTTAATCAGCCCAATCGTGCCTATTGAGATCAGATCCTCCACGCCTACTCCCGTATTATCAAATTTCTTTGCAATATAGACTACCAGACGTAAATTATGCTCAATCAATATTGATTTTGCCTCATTCTCATATTCCGTTCCAAGATCACTGATAACCGCATTTTCCTTCTCAATTTCAAGCGGTGGCGGAAGCACCTCACTGCCGCCTATGTAATGAACATCCCCCTGTCTTGTTAGTAGAAAACCGGGTTCTCTGCGGTAAAGCTTAAACTGCAGTTTCCCGGGAATTGCCACCTTAAAAACCATTCTTAACTTCCTCCTTCATCCTTTACTTTATATGGATAATTCCGGCGGCAAAATCATCTGATAGCTGCCTTTTTGAGATATTTTTCCTTTAAATATTGCTATAATCACTTTATCAAAGCGTTTATCACCGGCATCTGATTTAATTTCCACAGCATCTATTTCATAGCCCTCAAGCATTCCCCGATCTTTTCCTATGCTATGGTAGGGAATTATTTTATACTTTTCCGGTTTCATCCATATTTTTAATTTTTTCCATTCATTTTCTTCCAGGATTGCAACGGGTTTTTTACTGATCGGTTCAGTAAGTCCATTGCCCGTATCGATCAATGCCATAACCTCTACTATTCCTTCATCTCCCGGAAGTAACACCTTGCAAAAATGTTCCTTTCTTTTCCTTTGATATCTGTCAATTACTTTCCGGCAAATCACAAAACCAGCAAAACCAATACCGGCTGTTGCAGACACCGTATCACCCTGCCCATTAAGAAACGGTATCCTGCCTTTAAGAAAGATTATGAACCCGCCAATTAGAAATGAAACGGAAAACAGATAGCCTTCTCCCCGTAAAAGTTCTTTTATCCCTTTTGTTCTACAGGAAATTTTTATCATGAATGCTCCTAAAGGAAGCATTCCAAGCAGTACTTTCAGCATATATGTAAGTCCCGGCAGGCACAGGATCGTGCAATACCCTGCTGCACCAATAACACTTCCGGCAAAAATTCTTGAATATGTGGCAGTTTTTCCAAGTATCCTGCATGTAAGTGTCAAAAGATACAGATCCATGACCAGGTTCAATAAAAATATACTGTCAATATATAGGGTACCCTGTAATTGCACCTTGCAATCCTTCACCTCCATTTCTTATGTACCTGTTCATTATAATCATTAAGCCCTTCATAATTTGTCAAACCGTTGTCCCCAAAGGAGTCATTCATCGCGCTATTTTGACAAACAACGGATACTGTACTTTACCGGTTATCCTTATATAAAACAAAAAAAGACAGCCCTCTCAGGCTGTCCATCCATCCATTTATTTTTCATAAAACTTTTTAAGCATCTGTACCAGATATCCCACATCCCTGCTTCCCGCTGTCTCCACTGCCGAATGCATGGCAAGCTGTGCCAGTCCAATGTCAACAGTCGGGATGGAAACCTGCCCCGTAGAAATATTTCCAAGAGTTGATCCTCCAGGAATATCCGAGCGGTTGTGGTAATCCTGGTAAGGTACCTGTGCCTTTTGGCAAAGTGCTTTCATTACCGCTTCAGAATATGCATCTGTTGCATACTTCTGACTTCCATGATGCTTGATTACAATTCCTCCGTTCAAAACCGGACGGTTTTCAGGATCTGCTTTTTCCGGATGATTGGGGTGAAATGCGTGGGCATTATCCGCAGATATCACAAAGCTGTCTGCAAGCAGCCGCAAATGAGCACTTCTGTTTTTCCCCACTCCTTCTCCAATTCTTTCTAAAGTATCCTTTAAAAAAGTAGAAGCTGCCCCACACCTTGTAAGGCTTCCCACCTCTTCATTATTAAATACCACGCACATACTGCAATAGCTCTCCGGCTGTGTTTCCACTATTGCTTCCATAGATGCATACACACATTCCAAATCATCCAGACGGGGCGCTATCATAAGTTCTTTTTCTGCACCTGCCAGCTTTCCCTTTTCCCTTACATATAAAAACAAATCACTTCCTAAAATATCCTCTTCCCTTACGTTAGCCTGATCAGAAATCCTTCTGAAAAGGCTGCCCTTTGCCTTATTGCCTCCCATAAGCGGAAGCAGGTCTGTCTGGGGATTAAATTCCATCCCTTTATTTGCCTCCCTGTTCATATGAATCGCAAGGCTTGGAATTACAAGAAGGTCCTCATCTATATTTACATTAACAGATTTAAGGCCATCCCCTTCCTTACACACTATTTGGCCGGCAACAGAAAGACATCTGTCAAACCAGGTAGAATAGATCATTCCGCCATAGCCTTCCGTATTCAGTTTCAGATATTTATCCTCCACTTTCATTTCAGGATTAGTCTTTAATTTAAAGGAAGGAGAGTCACTGTGGGATGCCGTAATATGAAATCCCACCCATTTCCCATAAGGCACCCTGAACGCTGCCAGCGAAGAAGCTCCCCGCGTTACATAATAACTTTTTCCAGCTTCCAGCTTCCACTCATCCTTTTCATTTAACTTAAAAAATCCATTTTCAAGTAATTTTTTCTCCATATTTTCTATCACATGAAAACAGCTTACACTGTGATCAATGAACGATAAACATTCTTTATCATACTTCATCTTTATACCCATGCCTTTCCCGCTTGGGCTCCTCCCAAGTGGGAATAGGCCCAAATACGTAAGGTTGAAAGTTTCTTTCAGCCTTTTTCCTCCGCTCCAAACTTCTTAACTTTCTAAAAGGCTGTATATCCAACGATATACAGCCTTTGAATTTCTTATGAAAATTATTCTGAATTCTATTATTTCTTTTGAAGAAAATCAGGTATCTTCAAAGGCTTGTCCGCCACATTGCTTCTCAAATCGCCAGGATTGGTAATGCCTCCCACAGGCCTGTGCGGTGTTGTATTCACATTAGGCGCTGCATGCCCCGGAATCACATTAGCTCCCTCCTGATTTCCTGTTGGTCTTAAATTGATATTAGGCGTAACAGGCTTTATGTATTTACCTGAAAATGTACTGTAAGGAGATACCGGCTTATTGGTAGGCAGCGTAGCGTCCTCAAGACCGGTAGCGATAACCGTAATCCGACAGCTATCTGACTTGGTTTCATCATACATAGCACCAAAAATAATATTTACATTATCTCCTGCAAGCTCCTGTACATAACTTGCTGCGTCAGATGCATCTGCAAGAGTAATATCACCGGAAACATTAATGATCACATGAGTTGCACCGGAAATCGTAGTTTCAAGTAACGGGCTTTCCACTGCCATCTTGACAGCTTCGCTTGCTTTATCGTCTCCCTTTCCTTCTCCAATACCAATATGTGCAATTCCCTTATCTTTCATAACTGTCTGCACATCTGCAAAGTCAAGATTAATAACGGCAGGTACATTAATCAGATCAGTAATTCCCTGAACCGCCTGCTGCAGCACTTCATCTGCTTTCTTAAGCGCATCCGGCATGGTTGTCCTTCTGTCAACAATCTCAAGTAACTTATCGTTTGGAATTACTATCAGCGTATCTACATTATCTTTAATCCTTTCAATACCATTCAGCGCATTTACCATACGTGCTTTTGCTTCAAAGCGAAAAGGTTTCGTCACAACACCAACTGTAAGAATTCCCATATCTTTTGCCAGCTTGGCTACAATAGGCGCCGCACCGGTTCCGGTACCGCCTCCCATACCACAGGTTACAAAAACCATGTCCGCACCTTTCAGTGCTGCTGCAATTTCCTCGCTGCTTTCTTCGGCAGCCTTCTCACCGATCTCTGGCTTGGCACCAGCTCCCAATCCCTTGGTAAGCTTCTCTCCAATTTGTAAAAGCTTTGGTGCCTTACATAACTGCAATGCCTGTTTATCTGTATTAATACCAATAAACTCGACACCGGTGATACTCTCGTCCACCATTCTATTAACAGCATTATTACCTGCGCCTCCAACACCGATCACAATGATCTTAGCAGCAGATTCAGCATCATTCGTTTTAATTTCAAGCAAAGGTTTTTCCTCCTTATCATTCCCAACCCTGCCGGCAAAAACATGCCAGACACAAACTCATATAATCTATCATATAATTTTTTCTATGAATTATCAACTATAAATTTTAGTTTTTCTTGATTGTTTTTTTATGTGAAATCTGCTAATCCAGTTCAAATGAAATATTATGAGTTTCTTCTGTATAATTTTCCATTCTAAGAGTCCCGCTTTTTCCTTCAAGTTCCGGAATCATATACTGAAGTTCCATGATTTTTTCATCCAGATTATCCCCAACTCCCAGCGAAGCTTTCACATCTCCAAAATAAAGCGTTACCGAACCGTCGCTGCCAAAATAGATCCTGTCCACTGAAAGACTATACTTATTTACCAACTGCGTAATACTTAAGATAGAAGAAAAAACTGCTGCGTTTTCCACCGGCAGGGGCTCATACAGGATCACGTGATCAAATTTAAGCCCCGTCACCATAGGAATACCAGCTGTTTTTTCCATTGAGCTTTCTACCACTACTCCATCTTTATCAAAATACATATATCTTTCCAGATATTCTACATAACCCGCCAAAGATTTTTCATAAACCTCTATTTTAATGGTATTGGGATCCAGTACTGAAACATCCATTTTTTCAACAAAAGGAACACCAACAATACTTTTATCTTTATACTTTAATGATAATAGAAGAGAATTATTTCCATAATGCCCTTCCATTACCATATTAATAATCTCTTCATTGGTATAATGAATATTTCCTTCAACATAAATTGTAGTAACCGTGTAGGTAGTGATAACATAAACGTATGCAGCTACCAGCATGGCAGCAAATGCAATAATCATACCACCTATAATAAACAGGCTTTTATGTGTGGAAAAACTTATTCTATTATTCTGCTTCTTTTTTTTCAGTTTTTTCTTAGCCATCTTTTCCATTATCCGGTATATATATTTACCCCAAGGTTCTGGTAATCCCTGCAGATATCTTCATATCCCCGCTCAATAAAATGCCGGTTTTTTATTACGGTTTCTCCCATTGCCATGCATCCTGCAATCACCAGTGCAGCGCCTCCACGCAGTTCCTGGGCAGTAACTTCACATCCTAAAAGACTATCTACCCCTGTAATCACAGCTCTCCGGCTTCCTAACAGTTCAATACAGGCTCCCATTTTTTTTAGCTGTGGTGCAATACGGAATCTGTTTTCAAATATAGTTTCTTCAATCACACTGTTCCCCTGCGCTGTGGTAAGCGCTGCCATAAGAATTGACTGGATATCGGTGGGAAAACCGGGATACACCTCTGTTTTTATATAGGGAACTGCCTTTGTGTGATCAGCTGCAATAATTGTCAGTCCCTCCTTGGAAATGCTAATTTCAGCCCCCATATCCCTTGCTGTTGCAAGCATACTGCGCATCTGTGAAACAGGCGCATCTTCCAAAAAAATATGTCCGCCGGCTCCCAAAACGCTCATCAGATAAGTTCCTGCCACAATACGGTCTGGAGGTGTTTTAAACCTGATTCCATGCAGTTCATGACCGCCCTGTATAATCAGCACGGATCCGCCAATTCCTTCTATGACAGCGCCTGCTTCCCGCAAAAATTCACATACAGTAACAATTTCCGGCTCCTTTGCCGCATTTTGAAGTACCGTAACCCCTCTTGCTTTCACAGCCGCCAGAATAATATTTTCCGTAGCGCCTACACTGGAAACGGGAAGCCTTAAAACAGTTCCTTCAAGACTCTTTACTCTTGCTGTAAATCCGCCCTCTTTTTCATATACCGAAACTCCCATCCGGCGAAGTGCATTTAAGTGCAGGTCAATGGGACGTTCCCCTATGACGCACCCACCCGGATAGGCCATAGTAACCTCACCAACCCTGCCCAGCATCGCACCAAGCAGCATAATAGAGGAACGCATGCCTGTTACACTTTCTCCGGACATAGTATCATCCGATATATTTCTGGCATCAATGGTAATTGCACTATTAGTAAAGTTCACCCGGCACCCGATTCCCTCCAAAAGCTGTTTCATATGCTGCACATCTGAAATACGGGGACAGTTTTCTATAACACAGACATCCTCAATTAAAAGCGCTGCTGCCATAATTGGCAGCACTGCATTTTTAGATCCCTGTATCTTTGTTTCTCCAAAAAGAGGATTTCCTCCCTGAATATGAATAGCATCCAAATTCTCACCTTCCGCCTTCCGGTTTAAAAGATAGACCTATTCTAAAATATGTAATAAAAAGGAAATCGCATCTTGTACTATAAATCTTTCAATCTTATCCCTCTGCCTACGCTTAAGACAATCCCTATTTCTATCATCAAAAACAATACTGCAGATCCTCCGTAGCTGATAAAAGGCAGTGAAATACCGGTATTGGGAATCGTATTGGTCACTACTGCCACATTTAAAATCACCTGAATCGCAATGTGCCCCATAACGCCAACCACCAAAAGTGCTCCGAATAAATCTGGTGCATTATTTGCAATTACCATAAATCTCCAGATCAGCAGAACAAACATCAGCATAATGGCAATCGCCCCAAAAAGTCCAAGCTCTTCACAGATAATAGAAAAAATCATATCATTCTGTGCCTCAGGCAAAAATCCCAGTTTCTGGACACTTTTGCCCAGGCCTTTTCCCCAAATACCGCCGGATCCAATGGCATACAGCGCCTGCAGCGTCTGAAACCCTTTCCCACTGGCATATGCCTCTGGATCCAGCCACGCCAGAATACGAGTTCCACGTACCCCAAGGCTTCCGCTGTCGGCTGCATTTACTATAATAAACAGTGTAAGGGCGCATACCGCTGTCCCCGCCGCCCCAAGCAGAATAAAACGTTTATAATCCGGACAGGACACAAACAGCATAAGCACTGCAATTCCTAAAATAATAATGGCAGAACTCATATTTTCTGTAATCTGCCATACCAAAAGGCTGACAGGCATAGGAATCATAAGTACAATAAAAAACCCTTTTCCAGTTCTGATTTTTCTCCCCATCCTACAAATCAGACTTGCTAAAAATAAGATCATTCCTAACTTGGCAACCTCTGCCGGCTGAATAGACATACCTGCAATTTTAAGCCATCTCTTTGCACCGTTTGCTTCCACACCGAAAGGAATGATCAAAAGAATCATAATGATAGACACAATATAGCCAAGCACTGCAAATCGTTCCCAAAAATGATAAGGGATATTGGCAACTACTATCATGGCTGCCATTCCAATCACTGTAGAAACCATCTGTTTTTTTAAAAAATAAGCCGGATCCGGATCCTTTAAAAGGCTGCCCTCATAGGCACTGCTGGAATAAAGCACCACCAGACCAAATGCAAGCAGAAACAACACAATAAACAGCAAGGTATAGTCAAAAAATGAATCCTGCTGCCCTCTGTTCTTCCTTCCCGGACCGTTTCCCCTTCTTCTTTCCGCCACGCTCTCAAGCTCCAATCTTTCCTACTAACTCTTTAAATCTATTTCCACGCTCCTCATAATTGGGAAAC
The DNA here is from genome assembly GCA_000403495.2 of Lachnospiraceae bacterium 10-1. GTDB lineage: Bacteria > Bacillota > Clostridia > Lachnospirales > Lachnospiraceae > Suilimivivens. Next base: position 291,006 of record KE159817.1, read on the forward strand.
ATTCCCCAACTGGCGCAAGCCGGTGACAAAAGTACCGCATCACCAGGCACTGACTGACTGACGCATATCTGAAATGCCTCTTCAAAGGTATCCGCCAAAATTATATTTTCCACTCCATGCGCTCTGGCACAGGCAGCGATTTTTTCTTTGGTCTGCCCAATCAGTACAAGTGCCTTCACCTTGCCTTCGAAGGCTTCTATCCAGGCATCATACTCGCTTTGTTTATCATAGCCTCCCCCGATCAGCACAGTCGGCCGGTTCATTGCCCGAATCCCCTGTATTGCCGCGTCCGGATTGGTTCCCTTGGAATCATTATAATAATCCACGCCCTTTTTGGTGGCAACAAACTCAATTCTATGCTCTACAGCTTTAAATTCCTTTATAACCTTTATGATAATTTTCATAGGCACATTCATGGCATCACAGATTAAAACAGCCGCCATCACATTTTCCACATTGCACATGCCTACCAGATTCATGTCATGAATATTCAAAAGCCTCTGCTTTACCCTATTTCCCAAAGCATCCCTTTTTGCCATAACAATTTCTTCGCCATCAAGAAACACGCCCTCTTCCAGCTCTTCTTTTGAAGAAAAATATTGGACGCTTCCGGGGCATCTGCTGCCAAAGTCCCTTGTATAAGCATCTTCATAGTTTAATATACAAGTATCTTCCTTTGTCTGCTTTGCAGCAACCCTTTCTTTCATTTCCACGTAACATTCCATTGTATGATGACGATTTAAATGATCCGGCGTAATATTTAAAATTGCTGAAACCGCAGGCTTAAATTCATGGGTAGTCTCCAGTTGAAAGCTGCTGATCTCCGCAACTGTAACCGTATCCTCCTTTGTATCAAGAGCAATATCCGTATAGGGATTTCCAATATTTCCCACCACATATACGGATTTAAAATAAGCATTCATAATCTCCCCCACCAATGCGGTGGTAGTAGTTTTTCCATTGGTTCCTGTTATAGCGATTAATTTTCCTTTGGAAAATTCATAAGCCAGCTCGATCTCTCCCCAAATAGGAACGGAAAACCTCCTGTATTCTTCAAGCATAGGCAGATCTGCTGGCACTCCGGGACTTAATACCACCAATACAAATTCTTTTTTTTCTTCCTCCGGTATCAACCCAATCCGTACCTCAAGCTCTGGTATATGCCCCGCCTTTTCCTTTATATCTGTGGCGCATAACTTCTCATTACTATCAAAAATCACCGGCAGTGCTCCTATTTTTCCCAAAAGACCTGCTGCTCCGATGCCGCTTTTACCACTTCCCACTACCAGAACTTTTTTTCCCTGCAGTTCCATAACATTCCTCTTTCAACTTTCTTGTCTGTTTTTTCCTCTGTCAGTCCATTTGGGCAGACATATATTAATTATAAAGCAAGCAGCGCTAAAAGACAAAGTGCCGCAGTAATAATGGAAAATACCGCCACCACCTTCGTCTCCTTCCACCCGCATAATTCAAAATGATGATGCAGAGGCGCCATTTTAAATACCCGCTTTCCTCCGCTTAATTTATAATAAACCACCTGAATTATAACCGATAATACTTCGATCACATAAATAAAACCAATAATTGGAAGAAACAAGGGAAGCTGCATCATATAGGCACAGGATACAACAAAGCCTCCAAGTGCAAGAGAACCCGTGTCTCCCATAAACACACTGGCAGGATGGACATTGAATAAAAGAAATCCTAAAAGTGCACCTGTCACTGCACAAGTAATCGGTGCAATCCCCACGCCAGTGCCAATAGCCGCCACTGTGAAAAAGGTTGACACCATGATTGTCACACTGCTTACCAGTCCGTCTAATCCATCCGTAAAGTTCGTCCCGTTCACTGTTCCAATTACCACCACAAACAAAAAGGGTATGGTAAGTTTTCCCATATTCAGAAAATACCCGTTTAAAAAAGGAATCTTCATCACCAAAGACACACCCTTCGCATGATACAGATAATACGTAAATATACCTGTTACAATCAATTGAAGCAGCATCTTCTGCCATGCTCTAAGTCCCATAGACCGGCGGAGCACCACTTTAAGGTAATCATCCAAAAGACCAATCAGCCCAAACCCCAGCGTTAGAAACAAAATAGGAACGATTTGGGGGTACTCCCCCGCATACAGTATTGAAGTGACCGCTACACTGATCATAATCAGGATTCCCCCCATTGTAGGCGTTCCTGACTTTTTCAGGTGAGTGCTCGGTCCGTCCTCCCTTACTGTCTGCCCTACTTTGAGCCTTTTTAACAGGGGAATGATAAGGGGCCCCAAAATCACACTTAAGCCAAAAGAAATCAATATGGGCACTGCAATAAAACTTCCTGCCATTATCTGCACCTCTCAATTATAATCCATTTCTTCCAAATAAGGAAGAATATTTTCAAAAAGCTGCCTTACCACCGGAGCGGCCACCTGCCCTCCATAATACACTCCCTGGGGATTATGGATAATGGCAAGGGCAAGGACCTGCGGGTTATCTGCCGGCGCAAATCCTACAAAAGATGCAATGTATCTTCCACTGCCTCGTGGAAGCGTCTGACTGGTTGCTGTTTTTCCTCCAACCTTTGCCCCTTCCACATAACCATTGTGTCCGGTACCATTTTCCACTACCTGTTCCAGGATCATCCGCATAGTAGCGGAAGTTTCCTCTGATACAATATGTTCTGTTACCGGATATGAGAACTTTTCAATTTCCGTTCCATCTCTGTCTGCTGTCATAACTGCCAGATGGGGAGTTACCCTGTTTCCACCGTTTACGATAGCACAGGCAGTAGCCGCAAGCTGTATCGGTGTAATCTGAAAGGACTGGCCGAAAGATACAGTGGCAAGTTCCACAGCTTTCATATCCTCCATCTTATGCATAATGGTTCCGGCCTCCCCCGGCAGATCCACTCCTGTCTTATTTAACAGTCCAAACTGGGTAAAATACTGGTAATATCTCTCCACACCTAATCTCAACCCTACCGTAATAAACACTGGGTTACAGGTATTTACAAAACACTATTTTCTTCCATAAACAGGATTTTAAGGCTTCCGTCTCCATACACCACAATATGGTCAATGCAGCGTAAAAGAACTTTTTCTATGGCAGTCCGTAACAGATTCTCCTTTTCAAGAGTATTTTCTATCTCTTTCATCCGGCACTCATAATTATTGTATTTCTGACGTCTCTCCTTTATACCGGCAATTTTATTTTTTACCGCCTCAAGTTTTTCTTTAAACTCCTGATCGTACTTTTGAAACTCCTGATCACTGATAATACCTGAAAGCAGTTTCTCCATTAAAATATCTTTTTTAGCAGTTAACCTCTTTTCTTCTTTTCCCAGCTTTTCCAGCTCTTTTTCACTGTTTTGAGCCTTCAATGCTTTTCTTATCACATACGCCAGTTCCTGATAAAGCGCTTCCTCCCATCTTCTTTCTTCCCTGCTGCCTTCAAGTTCTTTCTGAAGGTCTTTTAGAATCTGTATTTCCTTCACATTGGGATTGTCGCAGCCTTTTAGATTTTCCCCTGCCCTTGCCCTGCCATTTTTTAAACAGGTGGAGCATTTCCACACGGTATTCTTTGCGGATTTTCCACTTTTCCCTATCCGGTAATAATATCCGCCGCACGTCCCACAGATAATTTTGTGGGACAATTCATATTTGCCAGTATTATAGAATGTATGGACACTGTTTTCACTTCGTCCCTTACCTCCGCTTTTGTGACTGAGTACCTTTAAAACCTCCTCCTGATATTTATTTGTAACAATAGGGGGCAGCGCATTTTCTATAACAATCCAGTCCTTTTCCGGCAGCTTCTCATACTTTTTTGTGTCAAAATTATAAGACCGGGTGTTTAAAATCATCGTCCCGCTGGCCCTTTTTGTATACAACATTTTCCTCCACTGAACCTGTGAAATTTTACCTCCGTTTCTGCTTCTGGCACCCAAATCATACAGCCTGTTGCTTATGGTATAAAATCCTTTTCCCTCCTTTGCCATCTGAAACGCATATCTGTAATAAGCCGCCTCCTCCTCATTAATCTCATAAACATCCTTTTTTACCTTATTCCATCCATACATTTCACATGTAATATTTAGTCCGCTTTTTTTCTCCTGCCTTCTCCTGTGGGCATTTTTTATTTTTTTTGAAAGCTCCCTGCTGAAATCTTCCGCCAGGATCGCCTTAATGCCGGAAATTAAATTATCATCAGGCGTGTAAAATTTTCCTTCTATATATATGTATAGTCTCAAATTGTTTTCTGTCAGTCTGCTTAAAAAAAAGTACCAGTCCCTGGCAGAGCGCATAAGCCGGTCAATAGATTTAATCATTACAATGTCAAACTTATCCTTTTCCATATCTGACAAAAGTCTCTGATATTCATTCCGCTTATAGGCCACAGTCCCTGTTTCCGATTCTATGTATTGTGCTGTTATCCGCCAACCTTTTTTATCCGCAATTTCCCTGCTTTCAGCCGCCTGGGCTGCCAGGGCGCTTCTCTGACTTTCTTCCTCCGTACTGCATCTGTTATAAATTCCCACTCGTTCCATTACCTTAATTCCCATCCTCCCGCCAAATGATATGCAGCATGCATTCCTTTTCTTCCTTTGTAATAAGCTCCAGTCTTTCCAGTAATTCCACTGCATTGCCTAAAATTTCTTTTCTTTTTCCTTCCATATTTATTTTTTCAAACAATGGCTCCATATTAGCTGTCCTCTATGGTTTTAACTAAATATATGTAATTCGGCCGCCCACTCATTCACAAAACACTACTGTCCCCAACTTTTTTAAGAAACAGGTTGACTTTAGCGCTTTAAACTAGTATAATCTGATACGCAGTGAATTATTTGCTGTAATATTTTATGGGAGGAACCATTATGAAAAAAATACTTGCATTACTTATGACCGTAGCTATGATAGGCAGCCTTACAGCCTGTGGTGGAAATGCTGATACACAGAATTCTGCCGAAAATACGGAATCCAATCAGGAAGCTGCAGACGATACTGCTGCCGAAGCCCCTGACACAGAAAATGAAACTGCCAGTGAATCTGATGAAACCTATGTTGTAGGCATCTGCCAGTTGGTACAGCATGATGCATTGGACGCTGCTACCCAGGGATTTATGGATGCTTTAACCGAAGCCCTTGGCGACAAAGTTACCTTTGATGTGCAGAATGCACAGGGCGATTCCAATACCTGCTCCACCATTATCAACAGCTTTGTTTCCAATAGTGATGTGGATCTGATCCTTGCAAACGCAACCCCTGCTCTTCAGGCCGCTGTAGCAGGAACCAATGAAATTCCCATCCTTGGAACTTCTGTCACCGAATACGGAGTGGCACTGGAAATTGACGGATTTGACGGTACGGTAGGAGGAAATGTTTCCGGTACCTCTGATCTTGCTCCCCTTGACGGACAGGCAGATATGCTGCAGGAGTTATTCCCTGATGCAAAAACAGTGGGCTTATTGTACTGTTCTGCAGAAGCAAATTCTCAGTATCAGGTAGATACCATTAAGACTTTCCTTGAGGAAAAAGGATATAGCTGTGAATATTATGCATTTTCTGATTCCAATGACATTACTACTATTGTAACAAATGCTGCAAACACAGTTGATGTTATTTATGTTCCTACGGACAATACCGCTGCTTCCAACGCAGAGCTGATCAATAATGTATGTATTCCTGCCGGTGTACCTGTAGTTGCCGGTGAAGAAGGCATCTGTGCAGGCTGCGGTGTAGCTACCTTATCTATCAGCTATTATGATCTTGGCGTTGCCACCGGTAAAATGGCAGTAAAAATTTTAGCTGAAGGTGCAGATATTTCCACAATGCCTATTGAATATGCACCCAACTTTACAAAGAAATATCAGGCGGCAAACTGTGAAGCATTAAACATCACTGTTCCTGAAGGTTATGAAGCAATCGTAATGGAAGAAGAAGCAGAATAAACAATCTATACAAAGCCAGCGGGAGAATTCATTCTCTCGCTGCTTTTCATCCTATATTTTTACTTATGTATTCTGGAGGAAATCAATGAACATCTTAAATTTACTGAATGCAATGCCCGGCGTATTTTCTCAGGGACTGATCTGGGGAATCACCGCCATTGGCATTTACATTACCTATCGTGTTTTGGATATTGCCGACCTGACTGTTGACGGTTCCTTATGTACCGGCGGCGCTGTATGCATTATGATGATGCTTTCCGGTCACAATGTTTTTATTGCTATGATTACTGCCACCTTGGCAGGTATGCTCACCGGACTGGTAACCGGGTTGTTTCACACTTTTATGGGAATTCCCGCAATTTTAGCCGGTATCCTTTCCCAGCTTGGCCTTTATTCCGTTAATCTGAAAATTATGGGAAAAGCAAACCAGGCAATCAATGTAGACAAATATGACCTTTTGGTTTCATTACGATATATTAAAGGAGTTGTTTTTTATAAAAATCCTATTTTTGTAGTTGCCTTTACCATTCTCATTTTAGTTTTTATACTTTACTGGTTTTTTGGAACTGAACTGGGCTGTGCCCTTCGTGCCACCGGATGTAATGGAAATATGTCCAGAGCTCAGGGAATCAACACCAATAAATCCAAAGTACTGGGGCTTATGATTTCCAATGGACTGGTAGGACTTTCTGGCGCGCTGCTTGCCCAGTATCAGGGCTTTGCCGATATCAATATGGGGCGCGGCGCTATTGTAATCGGTCTTGCTGCAGTCATTATCGGGGAAGCTGTATTTGGAAAAATTTTTAAAAATTTTGGATTTAAACTAATTGGTGTGGTACTTGGCTCCATAATTTATTACATTGTTCTTCAGGTTGTTATCTGGCTGAAAATTGTTGATACGGACAGCCTTAAATTATTATCAGCACTGATTGTTGCCGTATTCCTTGCTATTCCTTTCTGGAAGGGCAAATACTTCAGCAAATCCGTCTTAAAGCCTGCAAATAAAAAGTCAAGGCTAAATTGAAAGAACTTTGAAAATTTTATACAGGTTGCAAAAGGGTATCAAAATAAGACCACCACATTGTGCTGGTCTATCAGAAAGGTATGTATATATTATTCTGATTGAGGAAGTGATGCAAGATATTCTTTCACTCGCCCATAGTAGATTCTCAAAAATTTATTAGCTCCGGCAGTCATGTAAACGTAGTAAGGCTTACCTTGGGAACGCTTCTTGTCTAAAAACTGATATACAGGATCGTCCTGTGGCATTGTTTTGATAAGAACATCCATTACAAGAAACAGCGTTTTCCGTAAATCAGCAGAGCCGCGTTTTGATGTAGGAACACTTTTCTGTGAGAAGGTTCCGGATTCATTTACACCAGGGTCAACACCAGCAAATGCTGTAACAGCACCTTTGTGAGTAAAGCGAGTAACATCTCCGATTTCCGCAATAAGCTGTGGACCAAGAGATGGACCGACGCCGTTCATTGCCATAACAATGGGATATTCAGGGAGCTTTGAGGCTGTATCATTCATCAAGATGCGCAGTTCCTCAACAGTAGAGGAAGCACTGTTGAGTTGCTCAACTGCTTGTTTGATGATTCGTTTGGTTATTTCATCCTTGGGAAGTACAGGAACAAGTTCCTTAGCTTTTCCATAGATTTCTTCGGCTTTTGATTTGCTGAAGTTGTACTTCTTGCGTTTGCACCATTTCTGATAGTGGTCAGTAAAGGCGTTTAAAGACATTTTACGAACACAGTCCACATGCCAGTATATAGATGCAAAATCAACCCATTTCTGGCTGCCGTCACTTCGTGCAGGACTGTCGAAGTAAGTATTTACGCCAGGATAAGTCTGATCAAGGATGCCAATAAGGTTATTTTTCATGGCAGTTTTGTGCTTCATATAGAAACCAAACTGACGGTTCATGGTTTTAAGTTGGTTGCGTAATTCATCCATAAGACTATACTGTTTCAGATTCTGCCACTTGTCAAGAGCATAGCGAGCAATCTTCACTGCATCTGCTTTGTCGGATTTAACTTTACGAAGAGAATCATTATCAAAGTCTTTGATTAGTTTGGGATTGATTGTGCTGACGAAAATGTCTGCCTCGGAAAGCTGATGAGCAAGGACTTCGTAATAACGTCCAGTATGCTCCATCACGACACGGGATTCACCATCAACGGAATGGATGAGATCAACAAGAGAATTAATATCATGGGATGTGTGCTTGATTTCAAAAGGACTGTAAACAATCTCACCGAAAGGGCGTAAGATTGCCACCATGCTTTTACCTTTGGAAACATCGATACCTACTGCGTTCATAAATTAGTCACTCCTTAAGATGTATTGCAATGGATAAGAACCAGTTTTACTCATTGCCTATTCAATCTACTGTGGTGTGACACGAACGTACCTATTGGCAGTTCAACCTGCATAAAACGAACGCTGCGAATGAGGAGCTGGTTATCAGTCTTTGATGCGGACGCGAAGTCCAAGAAAGGTAGACGATATACCGATTGCTCCATCATTATACAGCTTAAGCAACAAGATGGGTAATTCCTTACTGGCTGTAAGGGATATTAACCATATTTATATTGTAGTAGAAAGGAGGAAACAGCAATGCTTGAACTTAAAAATGTAACAAAAGTATTTAATCCTGGCACTGTAAATGAAAAACTTGCCTTGGATAATTTTTCTCTGACTCTTACAGATGGTGATTTTGTCACTGTAATCGGTGGAAACGGAGCCGGAAAGTCTACCATGATGAATGCAATTGCAGGAGTATGGCCGGTGGATGCCGGGCAGATCCTGATTGATGGCGTTGATGTGACTAAACTTCCTGAACACAAGCGGGCAAAGTTCCTTGGCCGGGTTTTTCAGGATCCCATGACCGGAACTGCCGCAACTATGGGTATTGAAGAAAATCTTGCCCTGGCAAAACGCCGCGGCCATACCCGTTTTCTCCGCCCCGGTATCACCAAAAAAGAAAGGGACGAATATAAAGAGCTTTTAAAAATCCTTGGCCTCGGTCTTGAAGAACGCCTGACTTCAAAGGTAGGACTTTTATCCGGCGGACAGCGCCAGGCGCTTACCCTCCTTATGGCAACTCTCCAAAAGCCTAAACTGCTGCTCCTGGATGAACATACCGCTGCGTTGGATCCCAAAACCGCTGCAAAGGTTTTAGAAACCACAGAATATATTGTGAACAAGGATCATCTGACTACCCTGATGATCACCCACAATATGAAAGATGCCATAACCCACGGCAACCGTCTTATTATGCTGATGGATGGAAAAATCATTCTGGACATCAGAGGCGAAGAAAAGAAAAAGCTGACCGTAGAAGACCTGCTTCATAAATTTGAGGAAGCCAGTGGAGAAGAATTTGCCAATGATAAGGCGATTCTGGGATAATATATATCTATCAGGTACACCAAACAATGAATGTCTCGCTTCGTGGGCCATCCTTATGTTAAATATACAGCTTCGGAATTTCCGAAGCTGTTATTTTGTTTCATGTTTAACTGCAAATATGCTGAAAACTAAAATGAAAACACCCACAACAGACTCAATATAAAGAGTTCTATTTGATAATTCCCATATTTTATCCCCAAGAAGCATTCCCCTGAATCCGGCATACATATTATTTGCCATATGCAGTACAATCCCAATATATACATTGCCTGTACTCACTACAAAATAGCCAATCAGCAGCCCTAAACAAAGTGCTGTAATAAACTGCGGCAGATTATAATGGCCTAAAGCAAATAAAAACGCTGATATCATAACAGCATAAACGTTTCCATGCCTCTTTTGGGCAACCGGAAATATAATGCCACGATTAAAGATTTCTTCCGTAATTGGCGCCAACAAAATTATATACATAAAAATCATTGGCGAGTATTGATAACGGTTCATATCAAGTATATATTCTTCACTTACCTGGGACATTAAATTTAATCCAATTTGCGGAAAAAACAGGAAAATTAACCTGTGTGCCAGGCAGACTCCAATTCCGGCAAGCACCCCCCATAAACAGATACGTAACTTTTTTATGGATATTTCTTTCTTGTCTGAAAAATGACATAAATATCTCCGAAACAAAAAAATACATAAAATATTTGAAGCTGACTGTAAATAAAAGCTGACTGTTATTCTACTTTCAAAATTTGATGCCGGTATCAGATATGAAAAAAAACGCATTATGTTTGAAATCACCTGATGCGCAAACCAAATTGAAATTTCCATGCATTATCCCTCCGGCTTATGCAGCCGCCTGCTCTTTTGTAATGCTGTTTCCCCATTGGCAGGCATTTATAGAGCCATACAGTTCTCCCCATAGATACTCCCTGTTTTTAGTTTTCCCGTCCAAATCCATATCGCCATCTTCCTCTAAGGAAAGCAGTTCCTAGCGTGAAAAGCCTTTCGCCTGTAATAATTGGCTGATCGTCATTTTAGCCCACTCCTTTATAAGCATTTTATCAGCTTCCCAATATAATTGCAACAAAAAGCTGCTCTGTTAACATTTTGTAAACACCAGCTTACAGCTGTTCATAGTGGCCTGCACAAAATTTTCACTCCCATGTCCGGTGGTTTTGTGGCAGCGGATTCTTCGATCTTCCACCATAATATAGCCAGGGCAGGAAAACTGGTCCTCACAGGTTACCACACCGCTTTCCAGTCCGGCTGCCGCTGTGACGATCTTAAAGGTAGAGCCCGGTTCATAGGTATCGCTGATACAGCCATTCCGCCACATTTGATTTAATAATTCCTGCTTTGCTTCATCACTTAAACCTTCCGTATCAGTCCCTTCGGGAAGCTCGTAGGGATGATTTAAATCGAACTCCGGCACATCCACCATTGCCATAATCTCTCCGTTTTGGGGATTCATAACAAGAATAGACACCCGTTCCGCCTGTTTGGTCTCCATTACCTGCTTTGCCAGCTGCGTGGCATAGCTTTGAATATTCATGTCAAGGCTTAAATAAAGATCATTTCCGGCAACAGGCTCTATTCTCTGTTCACCTGCTTCATCAATTTCAACTCCTCTGGCATCTGTTACCGTAAGAATGGTTCCTTCGGTTCCTTTTAAATACTCTTCGTATTTCACTTCCAGACCAATAATCCCCTGATTATCTCCTCCGGTAAAGCCAAGTACCTTAGATGCAAGAGATCCGTAAGGATAATAACGCTTGTAATCCTCATCCACCTTAACGCCTTCCAGATTATAGGCTCTGATCGCATCTCCAATTTCTTTGTCTACATTGCTTTTGATTCTTTCAATTGCAGAATACTTCTCCACTCTGCCACGGACATAATCTTCCGAAAGCCCTAGTTCTTTGCACAAGACCTCTACAATTTGATCCGGATCTTTTATCTGATTATGAATTACTGAAATGGTACATACCGTCTTATTATCTGCAATTACGGTTCCATTTGCATCAAGTATCCTTCCTCTTGCGGCTTTAATGCTTCTTTCTCTCTCATGAAGCTGCTGAGCTTTTTCCGTATAATATTCTGACTGAAACACCATAAGATAAATCAGTCTGCCGGTAAGTACAAAAAAAATTGCAACACAGATAAAAAATACCGTGACGATCTTTTTTCTGTTCCAGGTTTTATTTTTTATCATAAAAAACCTCATAGAAAAGGTATTATTATAATTTATTACCATTTCCATGAGGTTATTCTTGCTTATTGCCTCTTATTTTTTATCCCCAATCTTTATATAATGTTACGGGAAATATTCATATACAATTATGGCGAAGGTGATGCTGAGCCTGCCGCATCAGGATCCGGTGATGAAGGAGATTGTACCCCTGATTCATAGCTTCCGCCAAGAACCGCGCCGGTAACAGGATCCACATAATTTCCTGTATCAGGATCTATTGCATATCCGGTAACAGGATCAATGGGAAAATCTTTCCATACTTCTCTGTAAGGTTCTCCCTCACCTTCTGTGCCGGTGCCTTCAGGATTTTCTCCCTGTCCGCCGCCATTCTGGCCGCCTTCACCGCTCTCACCATTTCCACCTTCTGCTCCTTCCTCCGGCATCCCCTCAGGCGTACCTTCCGGTGAATCTCCTTCTTCAGCTTCAGGCGCGACCGGCGTCATAATTTCTATCTGGAGAGCTTCAAGCTCCTTCCTTTCATCTTCCGAAAGCTCCTCCGTCATAAATATTCCCATATATGGAAGTACTTCTGTAAGAACGTTTCTGACGATCTTTGTGGCAAACTTAGCATCATCCATAATATTTCCCGGCACATTGGGCCTGTCCACCACCACGTAAATTGCAATCTCCGGATTGTCTGCCGGTGCATATCCCATGAAAGACACTACATATTCTTTATTACCTCGAGGCAGCGTTTCGGCAGTTCCGGTCTTTCCGCCAATCATATAGCCTGCCGGCCTTGCAGTTTTTCCTGTTCCTTTCTCTCCCGTTACCACCAGATTGCACATTTCACGGATTCTTGCTGAAGTCACTTCCGATATGGTCTGCTTTAAAATTCTGGGTTCAATATTTTGTACGGTAGCGCCTGTGGGACTGATGATTTTACTTACCAAATGAGGTTCGTAGTAATATCCCCCATTGATCAGGGAACAAAAGCCTGCTATCATCTGAATCATGGTAGCATTGTAGCCCTGGCCGAAGCTGTTGGTTGCAAGTTCTGTGGGCCCCATTGTACTTTGATTATAAACAAGACTGGCGGTTCTGGCCTCACCTGCAAGATCAATATTTGTTTTAAGACCAAGATTAAAAATATGCTGAAAATCAATATAGGTTTCTTTTCCCATTGCATTTGCAACATTCATCAAAACCACATTGCAGGAGCGCTCCACGCCTTCCTCCACTGTCAATGTACCATCTCCCCATGTATTGTGGCATTTAATTTCATAACCGCCTATGGTAAGCAATCCGTTACAGGTATAACTTTCATTCCCTGTAATGTCTCCGTTTTCAATAGCTGCCGCTACGGTAAAAGGCTTGGAGACAGAGCCTGGTTCATAGGTATCATTGATACAGAAATTTTTCCACAAAGCATTTAAATGCCTGTAAAACACATCAGGATCTTCAGTTATTGTACCAATATTTTCTTCATTGATATATTCTCCGGTACGCTTATTTTCTTCATCCAAAACAGGCATTCCAATTAAAGCATCCGTATTTCTGGTATCATTCAAATCAAAATTAGGGTAACTTGCCATAGCAAGAATTTCACCTGTATTTACCCTCATAATAATACAGCCTATATTATTTGCTCCATTTCCCTCATGGGCATTGTCTTTGTATTCCTCATCAAACTTTTTCAGATATTTTTCAACAATACTTTGTATATTCACATCAATGGTTGTTACAATTGAATTACCATCCTCTGCCGGTATAGTAGTCCTCTCTAAATTTGAATCATCATTTAAATATCCATATTCTCTTCCCTGGGTTCCGGATAAAATATCATTATAGTATTCTTCCAGTCCATAAGATCCAACATTGTCACTGGTAGTAAACCCTATCACATCACTGGCAAGGGTATTCCCGGGATAAACTCTTTTATATTCCTCCTCAAACCAGATTCCCTGAATCAAGGAATTTTCCTCATTTTGCAGTTCTCTGAAAGCTTCGATCTGTTCATATTCCAAGCGTTTTGCCAAAACGTAATAGCGGGAATAATCTTTGTTTGCCGCTATGTATTCACGTACACTGGCAGTATCAATTCCAAACTGGCTTTTAAGTGCATTTAAGGTGGGATCTAAATATTCCTCTTTTTCCGATATGGCAACAGCATCCAGAATTACATTATAAACTTTTTCACTGGAAGCTAAAATACTTCCATTTGCATCCAATATAGAACCCCGCTTATAGGGAATTGTAGTACTATCGTATCTTTGCTGAGATAACACCTGTTTTTTATATTGTTCTCCGTTATCCCGCGTTATCGTAATTAACCGGTAGGATAACCCTACAAAAGCCAGTAGTATTAAAAAAAATAATACTACCAGCTTCTTTTGCATTTTAATTGTGAATTTGTTTTGGTTTTTTCTTTTCTCCAAATCTACACCTTCTTTAATCCGGTATGTCACCTGTCTGCCTTACATAATCGCTGCCTTCGCCATTGAAGGTTATAATCTGACCTTCCTCTGCATAGCGCATGCCCAGTTCCTGAATTGCAATCCGTCTTACTTCCTCAAGATTTACACTACTGGTTATCCTGCTGTAATTCTCATCATTTGTAAGACGCATATAATTGAGCTGCCTTTCCAGTCTGGATATATTCTTAATGCTGTTAGTAATATCAGACTGCAGGGTTAAGTACCATGTAAGAATCAATCCTGCCGCTGTCATTGCCACTGCCATAAAAAGCACAGAGCCAATATTCATGTGCAGTGCTCTTTCTCTGTTTTTACGGGTTCTATTGCTTATTTTTTTAACCGGTGTACTTTGTATATCAGGCGCCGCCTGTAATCTTCTGGCAGTATTCCCCTGCACATAAACACTGTTTCTATATGCAGTTTTTCTCCTCTCTCTTGCATTCACTGCCATAACTTAAATCTCCTGAACTGTTAATTTCTCATTCCTTCTCAAAAATTCTCAGCTTTGCGCTTTTAGATCTTGAGTTTTCCCTTAGTTCCTCTTCTCCCGGTAAAATCGGCTTTCCCGTTATCACCTTTCCCTTGCTTACCTTTCCACAAACACATACCGGAAAGCTGGGAGGGCACGTACATGGGTTTGCTGCATTTTTAAAAGCAGTTTTTACAATCCGATCTTCTAAAGAATGAAAGGTTATCACACATAATCTTCCACCGGGATTTAAAATATCTATCAGTTCTTCAAGAGATTCTTTCAGCACTTCAAGTTCCCGATTGCATTCAATTCTTATTGCCTGAAAGGTACGTTTAGAAGGATGCCCTCCTTCTGCGCGCATCTTTGCCGGAATTGCCGCTTTTATAATTTCATTTAATTCTCCTGTTGTTTCTATCTGTTTTTTCTGCCTTGCCATTACAATATGCTTGGCTATATTTTTAGCAAACTTATCTTCTCCATAATCACGAATCACCCGAAATAACTGCATTTCATCATATTCGTTGACTATTTCTTTAGCGGAGAAGCTTTGCCGCAGATCCATTCTCATATCAAGGGGCGTATCAAACCGATAAGAAAAACCTCTTTCTTTTGTATCCAACTGATAGGAAGATACCCCAAGATCCAACATCATTCCGTCAATTTGAGTAATTCCTATTGCAGATAACACCGATCTGGTATTTCGATAATTGCTCCTTATAATTGTAACTTTATCCTCAAATTCCTTTAGATGCTCTCCTGCAGCTTTTATAGCAGCTTCATCCTGATCAATTCCAATCAGCCTGCCTCCGGTTTCCAATCTTTTGACAATTTCACCGGAATGACCGCCACCGCCCAAAGTTCCATCAACATAAATTCCCTGAGGCTTTATTTTTAATCCTTCAATTGTCTCTTCAAGCAAAACAGATGTGTGAGAAAATGCCATTCCTGCTCCTTATCAAATATCACAGTTTCATTTGCAGATGAACTGTCACTGTCAAATCCCAATTCCCAGTTCAATCATATGCCTTGAAATCTCTTCCATATCCTGATAGGTAACAGTGCCTTCCCATCTATCCCTGCTCCAGATTTCAACTCTGCTGCCCACACCCACTAAAACTGCATCCTTTGTAATTCCTGCAAACTCACGAAGGACTGCCGGCAAAAGAATTCTGCCCTGCTTGTCCACCTCTACGCTAGCGGCACCTGCCAGGAAAAAACGTGTGAACTGCCTTGCTTCCTTATCTATCATTGGTAAAGAACGTAATTTTTCTTCAAAAGCCTGCCACTCAGGATCGTCGAACACAAACAGACAGCCATCCATCCCTTTTGTCACCACAAATTCATCGCCTAACACTTCACGAAATTTGGAAGGAATGATCAGTCTGCCCTTGGCATCTATTGTATGGTTATACTCACCCATAAACATATGCTCTCACCCGCTTCCGATCCTGCCTTTGTCAAAAAGTGCAACGAAAGTCTGCCACAGAAAGTCTCAGATAATAAAAACCACTTTCACCCACTTATATATCACTTTCTACCACTTTCCACCACTTTGTATCCATTCTACTCTAAAACCAGGGTGAGCGCAAGCAAAAAAAAACCCTGCAGTTTCCTGCAAGGCGCATAAATACTATGTTTTCCTATAAATTCCCTATATCTGGTATTCTAATATTGCTATTTCACCATATATTGTTACAGAGGAAAAAAGTACTATATAGATTTTTTTTCATATTTTTTTCCAGACATCCTAAATCTAACTACAATATCACAGATAACAGCTCCTACAAACAATATAACCGCAAGCACCTGTGATACCGGAAGCTGTGTTCCCGGAATAAAAAGCTGATCTGTTCTGATTCCTTCAATCCATGCTCTTCCAAGGCCGTAACCGCCTAAATACAATAAAGCAATCTCACCTTCAAACTTTTTATGTTTCCAATAAATCAATGCAAACACCAAAAGGCATAAATTCCACAGACTTTCATAAAGAAAGGTAGGATGAACCTGTATATAGTTCACACCTTCTGTAATATGCGACGCAATGGACTCTGATATATCCGCCGCACGCACAGCCTCAATTGGAAGCCTCATAGCTAAAAAACTATCCGTATATTCTCCAAATACTTCTCTGTTTGTAAAGTTTCCCCACCTTCCAATAACTTGTCCGAGAATCAAACCAATCACGCCAGTATCCGCCATTTGAAGTGCATTCTGCTTTTTTACCTTAGAATAGACAAACAATGTAGCAAATGCTGCAATCACACCCCCGTAAATAGCAAGCCCTCCCTGCCGTAGATTAAAGATACTAAGCAGATTATCCTTATACATATCCCATTCAAAGATCACATAATAAAGCCTTGCACCAATAATGGAGAAAATAACGGCATAAATTGCAAAATCCCAATACAAATCCGGATCCTGCCCTGTCCTTTTCGCCTGCCATGCAGCAATTAAAATCCCGGCAAGTACTCCCATTCCTATGATTACTCCATATAATGCAATTTCAAAACCAAATACGGTAAAACTTTTTGGCACATTTTCCAAATAAATTCCCATATTGGGAAAAGAAATATCCATCAAATCCATTCAGTCTCCCTGCCTTTCTGTCCATGCAAAGTCCGGTATCTGTTTTTCATATCGTTTTATTCGTTACATCTTATACATTAAAACGGAACAGGATCACATCTCCGTCTTTCACCACATATTCTTTGCCTTCCATACCGACCAGCCCTTTTTCCCTTGCCGCTGCCAAAGAACCCTGCTCTAACAAGTCCTTATAATTAACCACTTCAGCCTTGATAAAGCCTCTTTCAAAATCGGTATGTATCTTTCCTGCTGCCTGAGGCGCCTTTGTCCCAACCTTAATTGTCCATGCCCTGGTTTCATCCTCACCCGCTGTTAAAAAGCTGTGAAGTCCCAGCAACCGATAACTGGCTTTGATCAGTTTTTCAAGTCCTGATTCCTCCAGGCCCAAATCCTCAAGGAACATCGCCTTTTCTTCTTCATCCAGTTCGGAAATTTCCTGCTCGATCTGAGCACAGATCACGAATACCTCACTGCAAGTCTCTGCTGCAAAATCTCTTACCTTTTTTACCCCCTCATTGTCTGCTCCATCATTTGCCAAATCCTCTTCTCCCACATTTGCCGCAAAAATAACCGGCTTATAGGTGAGAAGGTTATAAGAATTAAGAAGTGCAAGTTCATCCTCGTCCTCTGTTTTAAAGCTTCTTGCAAGACTGCCTTCCTCTAAATGCGCCTTAAGCGCCTCCAAAAGTGCAGCTTCCTTTGCAAGGGACTTGTCCATTCTTGCCGCCTTACCTGTCTTGGCAATTCTTCTCTCCAAAATTTCAATATCAGAAAAAATAAGCTCTAAATTAATAGTTTCAATGTCCCGCAGGGGATTTATGGTTCCATCCACATGCACCACGTTGCCATCCTCAAAGCAGCGTACCACATGCACTATCGCATCCACTTCCCTGATATTGCTTAAGAATTGGTTTCCAAGACCTTCTCCTTTAGAAGCGCCTTTTACCAGTCCCGCAATATCCACAAACTCAATCACTGCCGGGGTAACCTTTTTAGAATGATACATATCCCCTAAAAGCTTTAATCTCTCATCAGGAACTGCTACCACACCCACATTGGGATCTATGGTGCAAAAGGGATAATTGGCAGATTCCGCACCTGCCTTTGTCAGTGAATTAAATAAAGTGCTTTTTCCCACGTTGGGAAGACCTATTATGCCTAGTTTCATTTCTATCTATCTCCTCCTAATATTAATACCTCTTTTTATTTTTCAGCTCCTCATACAATGCCACATAATTTTCATACCGCACCTTGCTGATCTTACCTGCTGCAAGGGCATCTTTTACACCGCACACCGGCTCACTTATGTGGGCGCATCCGCCAAACCGGCAGTTTTCTTCAAACTCTGTAAATTCAGGATAGCATTCCCTTAACTCTTCCTTTTCCATATCATTAAGGCTTAAAGAAGTAAATCCCGGTGTATCCATAATAAATGTATCCTCCGATAAAGCAAATAGCTGGGCATGTCTGGTGGTATGCCTGCCCCGTTCAATCTTTCGGCTGATTTCTCCGGTTTCCATATTGGCTTCCGGATACAGGGCATTGATAATGGTTGACTTTCCAACACCGCTGGGGCCTGCCACTACAGTAGTTTTTCCACGCAGGTGTTTTTCTAACTGATCAATTCCCTGCTTTTTTTCCCCACTTACAAAAAGCACCTGATAACCACATCTGTCATAACCGCTGCTAAGTTCCTGCAATTCCATATCGGAAGCAATATCTTTTTTATTAAAGCAAATCACCACTGGAAGCCCCTGCTGTTCCATACGGATTAAAAAACGATCCAGCAAATTGTAATTAGGATCTGGTTTCACAATGGCAAAAATCACAAGCGCCTGGTCAATATTCGCTGACGCAGGCCTTACTAACGCATTACTTCTTGGAAATATCTTAATGATATTTCCAAGAAGCTGTTCTTCATCCACAAATTCAATTTCAACATTGTCTCCCACAAGGGGCTTGATCTTATCTTTTCTAAAAATCCCCTTGGCTTTGCATTCCACTAATCCTTTTATGGTATGCACATAGTAAAAGCCTGCAATTCCCTTTATGATCTTCCCCTGCATCCTCATCCTCTTGTTATCTTCTATTCTGCTGCAAATTGTACGGGCCTTCTGATTTCTTTGTTTTCAGATGATGCGGGTATATCAGTCACCGTACCATCTTCATTCGTCACTGTTGTTGCTTCCGTGTTATTTACATATTGGTAAAGTATATAGCCGGTATTGCATTTGATTCCGGTAATATTCTGCTGTTGAATAGGAAATGCCGTAGTCTGGGTGCTTAAAAGCTGTGTTCCATCATCTGCCATCAATGTGACTGTCACCATAGTGCCCCCTCTGTATTTAGGATCTTCCTCCGGCGTGGGTGCTGAAATACTGTCTGTAAATTTGTAGGTTGCCTGAACCGGCCCTAAACTAATGCTTATATCCACCATCGTTCCTGCGTCCACATAAGAACCTACAGAATAGCTTTGATAACAAACCAGACCTGTTAATTCCGCATTTTCATTGTTCACTGTAGATACTACGCCAAGCTGCAGCCCTGCCTCAACCAGCATCGCCATTGCTTCTTCTTCCCCTCTTCCCATTAAATCAGGGACTCTGACCTTGGCATTTTCCGGTCCCAAACTAATACGGATGGTAATAGTTGTTCCGCTGGGTGCTTTAGAACCTGCCTCCGGGGACTGGGTGATAATGTTTCCTTCTTTGATATATTCGTCATGGCCTTCCGTCTTATTTACAATAAATCCCTTCTGGCTTAATGCGGCCACACCTTCCGCTTCCGACATTCCTTTTACATCAGGCACCTCCACTCCTTCTGATCCGGCGCTGACTGTAAGAATAATATTACTGCCCTCATCCACTGTAGTTCCTGCATCCACACTGGCTGACATAACAATGCCCTGGTCATACTGGGTACTTTCCTGATATTCAATCTCCGGCGTCAAGCCTATATTTAAAAGAGCAACCTTAACATCATCTATATTTTTTCCCACTACTTCAATCATTTCAACCTGCTCTTTTACTTCCTGTGTCTGTTCCTGATTTTGGTCATCTCCCTTTCCAAAAAGATCAAGTTCAAACAGCCCTACTGCACTGCCCACCAGGAAAAGTACGATACATCCTATTAAAATAGCGGCAATTACTGCAAGCACTGTTGTGAGGCGTTCGGCTTTCGGATTATAATCCTCCTCTTCCTCCTCATCATCCTCGTAATATTCTTCCTCGATCTCCTCTTCTTCCTCGTCCTCTTCTTCCACTACATATCTTTTTTTAGCACTTCTTTTCACATCTGCTTCTGTTCGAAGATGTATGGCTTCTTCCATACTGTCTCTATGCTTTGACTGTTTTTTAATGCGGGCCATATCCCTGTCGCTGATCATCTTGGTGGAGCCTTCCTCGTCGGAATTAACCACCTTGACAAAATCCTCATCCGGCGTCATTAAGGAACGCTTTAAATCCCCTACCAGTTCTCCCATGGACTGATATCTTCTGTCCGGACTCTTCTGACAGCACTTAAATACAATCCGCTCCACACTGATTGGAATTTCAGAAACAAACTCCCTTGGTGAAGGCATTTCCTCCTGAATATGTTTAATTGCAATGGCTACCGTTGTCTCTCCATTAAATGGAACACGCCCTGTCAGCATTTCAAACATGGTAACACCAAGAGAATAAATATCACTTTTTTCGTCAGAATACCCTCCTCTTGCCTGCTCTGGAGAAGTATAATGAACCGAACCCATCACATTTGACGTAATGGTATTGCTGGTAGCGGCTTTTGCTATGCCAAAATCCGTTACCTTTACCTTGCCTTCTTTAGAAATGATTATATTTTGCGGCTTAATATCTCTATGAATAATATGATTGTTATGGGCTGCCTCAATTCCCATGCTCACCTGAATTGCAATGCTGACAGCCTCTTTTACGGAAAGTCTGGCCTTTTTTTCAATGTATTTTTTAAGGGTAATTCCCTCTACCAGCTCCATAACAATAAAATAGATTCCATTTTCCTCCCCAACATCATACACATTAACAATATTGGGATGCATAAGACCTGCCGCTGCCTGGGCTTCGATCCTGAACTTGGAAACAAAATTGGCATTTTCACTGAATTCCTGCTTTAAAACCTTAACCGCCACCGGACGGTTCAGCTTGTGATCCTTTGCCTTGTACACATCAGACATACCGCCTGTGCCAATTTTTTCCAGTATTTCATATCTATCACCGATTATCATTCCTATTTTTACCATTCTTTACCTCTTACATCATCATTCTTTGGCGAATACATCAATCAATATTACTGCAATGTTATCTTTTCCGCCATTATTATTGGCTGCTTCCACAAGCTTTTTCGCCCTCTCTTCAATTGAAACCTGCTCTTTTAAAATTTCACCGATCTCTTCATCTTCAAGCATATTAGTAAGTCCATCCGAGCACATTAAAACAATGTCCCCAGGCCTTAACTCCTCATGAAAAAAGTCAATTTCCACCGTATCCATCCCGCCAATTGCTCTGGTAATAATATTTTTATCCGGATGATTTCTTGCCGCCTTGCGGTCAATTCCCCCCATCCGTATCATTTCTTCCACCAGAGAATGATCCCGGGTAATCTGCCTGATTTCCTTATTGATGATATATAGTCTGCTGTCCCCCACATTGGCAACCTGCAAATAATGTCCCAGACAGGTTGCTGCCACAACAGTGGTTCCCATGCCATAGAGCGTTTCATCCTCCTTGGCCTTTCTCCTGATCTGGTCATTAGCCACCCGGATTGCCTTGCTTAGGATTCTCACAGGATTCTTTTCAAAGCATCCCCTGATTTCCCGGACAATTGTCTCTACTGTACATTTGGAAGCATAATCCCCCGCATTATGACCTCCCATGCCATCAGCCACAATAAACACATTAGGAAGATTTCCTACAGGCTCCTCCGATACATATACGAAATCCTGATTCAGTTTTCTCTTTTTCCCTATATCCGTCACAGAAAAGGATCGTAACACGTTTTACCTCCTATTGCAGCGCCTTTTGTCTTCTTCGCAATTGTCCGCATGCGCCGTCAATATCTCTTCCCATTTCCCTTCTAATAGTAACATTTATTCCATTTTTTTCAAGTTTATTTTTAAATGACGCAATTTCTGCTCCCTTTGACTGCACAAAATCCCTCTCTTTTATCGGATTCACAGGAATCAAATTCACATGGCAGTTTAAGTCTTTTGTAAGCTCAGCCAGCCTTTCGGCATCTTCCGGCCTGTCATTAACACCACCCACCAAAGAATATTCAAAAGTAATGCGTCTTTTTGTTTTTTCAAAATAATATCTGCATGCCTCCATTAACTCTGCAATAGAATATTTATTAGCTACAGGCATCAGTTCTTTTCTCTTTTCGTCAGAAGAAGCGTGAAGCGACAACGCCAGTGTAATTTGAAGCTGTTCATCAGCCAGTTTCAACATTTGAGGCACCAGACCGCAAGTAGAAACGGTAAGATTCCTCTGGCTGATATGTAAACCATTTTCGTCTGTCAAAAGCCGGATAAAGCGCAGCAGAGCGTCATAATTGTCCAAAGGCTCTCCGGTTCCCATTACTACCACATTAGAAACCCTCTCTCCGGTCAAAAGAGTAACTGCATAGATCTGATCCAGCATTTCCGAGGGCGTCAGGGAACGTTCCAGACCACCGATGGCAGATGCACAAAAGGCGCATCCCATGCGGCACCCAACCTGCGAGGAAATACATACACTATTTCCATGCTTATATTTCATCCATACACTTTCTACCAGAGAACCATCCTTTAACTCAAACAAATACTTTCTGGTTCCATCTATGGCGGATTCCTGCATTTTTACTTCTTTAATAGAAGTATATTCATACTCCCTTGTACACTTTTCTCTGAGAGAAAAAGGAAGATTCGTCATTTCATCAAAACTGCGGGCAAGCTTTTGGTGCATCCACTGATATAGCTGTTTTGCCCGAAAAGGCTTTTCCCCCAGCTTTTCTATTTCACTTTTCAGTTCTTCTAAAGTAAATGATTTAATATCCTGCATTGAAAACTTTTCCTTTTATCTCAAACGTCTTAGCTTTGCCAGAAAAAAACCATCAGTTTCATGTATCCCCGGAAGAAGCTGCAGCATTCCCTTTTCTCCTTCTTTTTTCAGTTGATCCGGCAAATAAGAAGACAGACTTTCCGGTTCAAAGGGATAATTTTGTGTAAACCACTCTGTCATTTCCTGATTTTCCCCCGGATTTATAGTACATGTACTATAGATTAGCACGCCTTCCGGCTTTACATACTGCCAAATTACATTAAGTATCTTCTTTTGAAGTTCCTGAAGTTCCTTAAGTCCCTCTTTTGTTATCCTGTATTTAATATCTCTTTTCTTTCCTATAATGCCAAGTCCCGAACAGGGCAGATCTGCCAGAACAACATCTGCCTTTCCCCTCAGTTCTTCATCAAAAACCAATGCATCGTGTACAGATGCGTCTATATTTTTACATCCCATTCTTTCTATATTATCTCTGATCAGAGACACCTTATACTCTGTCAAATCCCTTGAAATCACTTTTCCTTTTCCCCACAGCTTTTCAGCAAGATGCAGGGATTTTCCCCCCGGCGCAGCACACACATCTATCGCAAGAATTGAAATATCATCTGTTATTTTTATATTCGCAGCATCCATTCCTGTCTGTTCCGCATCCTTTTTCTTCCTGTTTTCCCCGACTCCACAGGCTTCTGTGACCAGCATACTGCTCACATCCTGAACCATAAAATATCCTTCTTCATATCCTGGCAGATTTTTAATGCCATCTATATTGGTAATTTGAAGAGCATAAGGAAGATATGGATGTGGATTGATAATAACGCCCGTTTTTTTAAGTTGAGAAATCCATTCCTCTTTCTGTTTGCCGCTTAATCCTTCTTTTATCCGCACTGATACAGGATGTTCTTTTAAAAGTCCCTCCAGAATACAGGAAGCAGTTTCTTCACCATATGCATCCATCCACATTTTTACCAGCCATTCCGGCATGGAATACCATACGGACAAAAATCTGCATTTTTCCTTTTCCTGATCGGGATAAATAATCAATTCCTTATTTCTTGCAATACTGCGGAGCACACCATTCACAAACCCTGACAGTCCTTTAAATCCTCTTTTTCCTGCCAGCTTCACCGCCTCATTGCAAACCGCACTGTCAGGAATGCTGTCCATAAAAAGTATCTGGTAAGTGCTCATTCTAAGCAGATTTCTAATCAAAGGCTTCATCTTATCAACAGGCGTCTTAGAAAACTGATTCAGAATATAATCTATCTGAATCAGCCTCTCTAACGTTCCTTCTGTCACTCTTTTGATGAAAGCTTTCTCTCTGCTTTCCATATAATTATATTTATCTAAAACATCTCTGATCACCAAATGGCTGTAGTTTTCTTTTTCCAGAATTTCTATCAGCATATCCAGTATCAGTTCTCTCTTATTTTCCACGTTTACTTTCCTTTGCTAATCATCTCTTCTTCTGCCTCCGGCTAAAAGAGCAAGCCTTAAAAGCTGTAAAATTGAAGAAGCCGCTGCTGCCACATAAGTAAGAGCCGCCGCACTCAATACACGCTTACAGTCCTTAACTTCTCCCTGATTCATAAGTCCGTAACTTCCAAGCATTTCCAATGCCCTTCCCGATGCATCAAACTCCACCGGCAACGTCACAATCTGAAACAGCACTGCAAGTGCAAATACCCACACGCCAATCTGTGCCAGTGAAAAATAAGCGCCTCCCGGCAGTTCAAAACCAAATCCCAAAAACAATCCCAGAAACACGATAGGCAGTCCTAACCGGGAGCCAATATTTGCCGCCGGAACCAATGCCGATCTGATTTTCAGGGGAAGGTAACCATCCCTATGCTGCAATGCATGTCCACATTCATGGGCTGCAACCCCAATAGCTGCCACAGAAGGAGATCCGTACACGGAATCTGACAAATTAAGCACCTTTCTGGCAGGATCATAGTGATCTGTCAATTCACCGGAAACATGCTGAACCTGCACATCATAGATGCCTGACATCTGCAGAATCCTTCTTGCCGCCTCTGCTCCCGTGATTCCGCTATAGCTGCGCACTTTGGCATACTTGCGGTAGGTACTGTTCACCCGTGAACTTGCAAAGATGCACAGGAGTGCTCCAATTAGTACTAAAATATAGGTAGGATCAAAGTAGTAACCAAACATAATATTATTGTTCCTTTCAAACTAGAAATGTGTCAGCTCCTAACTGGCTTCCCGGTTCCAATTGGTACCCCAGAAGGAAGTCTTTTACGGAGACGCGTTTTTTACCTTCAAGCTGCAGGGAGTGTATACGCAAAAGGTCTTTCCCACATGCAATATCAAAATGATCTTTTCCGATGCGGCAAATGGTGCCTGGCCGCACAGCGTTATTTTCTCCATCAGTCTGGGCAGAATTTTCTTTATTGTCCGCCGGAATTACGTCTGCTTCCCAAATTTTCAGAGTCTTGCCATTATAATAGGTATATGCACTTGGCCAGGAATTTAAACCACGTATCAGTCTTTCTATCTCTGCTGCCTCTTTATCCCAGTCAATTAGTCCCATAGCCTTGGTCAGTCTTGGAGCATAAGAGGATAAGGAATCATCCTGCTTCTTTGGCACCAGCTCTCCACGTTCTAATTTAGGAAGCGCCTCAACAATCAGCCTTGCCCCTGCTTCCATCAGCTTATCATGAAGGCTTTCTCCTGTTTCTTTGGGATCAATGTCTATCTCCGCCTTCAAAAGTATGTCACCAGTGTCAAGCCCTTTTTCCATCTGCATAATGGTAACGCCGGTCTTTGCTTCCCCATTTAAAATCACCCATTGAATAGGCGCTGCTCCTCTATATGCGGGCAAAAGGGATGCGTGTATGTTAATGCATCCAAATTGGGGCATATTCAGGATTTCCTCTGACAATATCTGTCCAAAGGCTGCTATCACAAATAAATCTGCTGAATATTCCTTCAGCTTTTTTATTGCTTCTTTTTCTTTGATCTTAACCGGCTGAAATACAGGTATGCCATATTTTAAAGCACATTCCTTTACCGGTGTCATCTGCACTTCTTTTCCTCGTCCCTTTTGCTTATCCGGCTGGGTAACCACTGCACTAATCTGATGTCCTGCCTTTATCAGAGCCTCTAAAGGCGCCACTGCAAAATCCGGAGTTCCCATATAAACTATTTTCATCATTCTTCATCCTCATACATATCAGAGACATTCATAAGTTCTCCTTCCACTCTTTCCACATACAAATGTCCATCCAAATGTTCCAGTTCATGACAGATGGCCCGGGCAAGCAGCTCTGTTCCTTCCAGCTCAAAAGGCTGAAGATTCTCATCATAAGCTTTCACCTTCACGTAGTTAGGTCTTGTTACAATCCCTATTCTTCCCGGAACGCTAAGGCATCCTTCATTTCCGGTCTGTTCTCCGCTTGTTTCCAAAATAACAGGATTAATCAGAAGATAAGGATTTTCTCCTGTTACATCAATTACTACAATCCTCTTTAAAATTCCAACCTGAGGCGCCGCAAGACCTACTCCATTGGCCTCATACATAGTATCAAACATATCGTCAATTAATTCTCTGGTACGGTCTGTTATTTCTTTTACTTCCTTGCACGCCTTATTTAAAACCGGATCTCCCATTTCTCTTATGTTTCTGATTGCCATTACTTTACCTCATTTCTGCACTGCATTTCCATATAAATCAGGCGCGCAGTACTAACGCCCTTTTTGTCTTAATTTAATAAGTTTTATTAAACCGTAATTTAATTATAAACTATCTACAGGATCAAAATCAAACTGTACATTTTCTTCCTTTAATACTAAAGTCTCCAAATACTGCTCTATTTTATCCTTAACCGAGGTCAATTGTCCATAGTCAAAGGCTTTGCAGTACATTACAAACCGGTAAATATCATTTATTTTTCCAATAGATGCCTTGGCCGGACCTATGACTGATGCCTTAGCCTTTCCTTCTTTCAGAAAATTCTTTGCAAGAACTGTAAGCTGCCTTGCAAGCTTCTCTCCTCTTTCCTCCCTGGCGGAAGTGACTAAAACTGCCATCATATGAGCTGCCGGAGGATAAGAGCCTAATTCCCGATACAAAATTTCTTCTTCATAAAAATCTTCGTAGTTCTGGCTTGCCGCCTTAATGATGCTGTAATGATCGGGCTGGTAGGTCTGAATCACTGCCACACCAGGCTTTCTTCCTCTTCCGGCTCTTCCGGCTGCCTGCGTCAAAAGCTGGAAAGTTCTTTCCCCTGCACGGTAATCATTGTCATTTAGAGACAAATCCGCGGCCAGCACTCCTACCAGCGTTACATTTGGAAAATCATGTCCTTTAACAATCATCTGCGTTCCCACCAGTACATCAGCTTCCCCCTCCGCAAAAGATGACAGTATCTTTTGATAGCTGTCCTTTGTGCGGGTGGTGTCTCCATCCATACGCAGCACCCGTATGTCTGGAAAACGCTTATAAAGCTGCTGTTCGATCTGCTGGGTTCCTGCTTTAAATCCCAGCAGATAAGGAGAAGAACAAGTAGGACATTTCTCCGGCTGTCTCATCTCATAACCACAATAATGGCACACCAATTTTCCACCTATGTGCTGAGATAAGGATACATCACAGTGAGGACACTTCATTACATAGCCGCAAGCCCGGCAGGAAACAAATCCGGCATATCCTCTTCTATTTAAAAAAAGAATCATCTGCTCTTTTTTCTGAAGCCTATCCTCCATCAGTTCCTGCAATTTTCTGCTGAAAATGGAACGATTGCCGCTTTTTAGCTCCTGTCTTAAATCAATAATAGAAACAGTTGCAAGGTCACCTCCCGTAAGCCTTTTGTTTAAAGTAAATAAATCATAGCTTCCCTGTTTCGCCCCATAATATGCCTCTAAGGAAGGCGTGGCAGATCCAAGAACCAGCGTTGCCTTCTTCATTTTTGCAAGATACCGGGCAGTTTCTCTTGCATGATACCTTGGCATAGTTTCCGACTTATAGCTGTTCTCATGTTCTTCGTCCATAATAATCAGCCCTAAATCAGGAAAAGGCACAAACAAGGCTGAACGGGGGCCAATAATTACATCCAGCTCCCCCTTCCTTGCCCTCTCCCACTGATCAAATTTTTCTCCTGCTGACAAAGTGGAATTCATTACTGAAACTCTGTCACCAAATCTTTTATAAAACCGAAGCAGCGTCTGGTAAGTGAGGGCAATCTCCGGAATTAACATAATACATTGTTTCTTTCTTCTTATCATGCCTTCTATCAGGGACAAATAAACTTCGGTTTTTCCACTTCCTGTAATTCCATGAATCAAATATGCCTTCCGCTTTCCCTGATCAAAATCTGAAAGAACATTATCCCTTATATCCGCCTGCTCTTTGCTTAAAACAAGTCCTGCTTCTCTTGCAGTTTCCAGTTTTACCGGATTTCTGTAGTAATTTTCACTTTCTATTGAAATTACGCCCTGATTTTGCAGGCTTTTTAAGGTTGCTGCTGTCACATTCAACCGTCCTGTCACCAGTTCATAAGGAAGTACCGGCTCCTTACAAAGTTCTGTCAAAACCCTGGCCTTTGCTGCCTGATGCTTTCTAATGCATTCTCCTAAGACAGAACGGGTTTCCTCAACGGGTAAAAGACGGGTAATCTTCTTTTTCTCCTTATGCTTCATAGTCTGTTTCACCGGAAGCACTGTTTTTAAGGCGGCAATCATAGTAGATCCATAGTTTTCCTTCATCCATGCCGCAAGTTTGATGGCATCTGTCTCCACAGGCATACTGCCTGTTACGATTCCCGCCACTTCTTTTTGCTTTTCATCAGGAAATTCCGCCTGATCCGTAACTTCAATCACATATCCCTGCCTTAAGCGGTTTCCTGCGCCAAAGGGAATTTGCACGCACATACCTGCTTCTATCTTCCCTTCAAGTTCCTTTGGAATTTTATATTGAAAAGTCCTATCTACTTTTTCATGGGAAATATCTATTATAATATTTGCGTATCTTCCCTGTGTCATCTTTTTGTTCTTCCTGTCTGTCCCTTCCACTACTTCACGGTAATGCTGTTTTCTTTTAAAATCTCTGCAATAAGATCTCTTTCATCCATTGGATACTTTACCCCTTCTATTTCCTGATAATCCTCATGTCCCTTGCCTGCAAGCACAATAATATCTCCCGGCTGTCCGTTTAAAACAGCATAGGCAATTGCTTCTTTCCGATCGCAGATTTCAATATATTTTCCGCTTGTTTTTTGAATTCCTGTTTTAATATCTTCTATAATATCCTGAGGCTTTTCAAATCTGGGATTATCCGAGGTAATAATCGTTAAATCCGCATAATTTCCGCTGATCTCTCCCATTTCATAGCGGCGGAGTCTGGAACGGTTTCCTCCACAGCCAAATAAGCAGACCAGCCTCCCCGGCTCATATTCCTTAAGAGTGGTTAGCAGACTTTTAAGACTCATGGCATTATGGGCATAATCAATCAGCAGCGTAAACTGATCTGATACCGGAACCATCTCAATTCTTCCTCTTACATGAGCGCTTAACAGAGCCTTTTGTATCTGGGATGCTTCCACCTTAAAATGCCTGCACACTGCAATTGCCGTAAGCGCATTGTAAACGCTAAACCGCCCCGGTGTGGGTACTTCCACCGTAAAAGCTTCCATTTGCGCATCTTTAAGCCTTATTGTGAAGTCTATGCCCAGTTCTCCCGGTTTATTGACCAGCTTTAAATCCTCCGCATAAAGATCTGCAGTTTTATCAAAACCGTAAGTTTCAAGCTGACAGGTATGCCCCTCTAAAACCGCATTCATATGCACGTCATCTTTGTTGACAATTCCTAATCTGCACTGTTTGAATAAAAGTCCTTTGCAAAACTGATACTCTTCAAAATCCGCATGTTCATTGGGGCCGATATGATCCGGCTCTAAGTTGGTAAAAATCCCGATTTCAAAAGTAAATCCCTGAGTTCTGTGAAGCTTCAGTCCCTGGGAAGCTACCTCCATTACCACAATCTGACAGCCTGCCTTTTCCATTTCCATAAAATACTGCTGAAGCAGAAATGACTCCGGAGTGGTGTTGCTGGCCGGAATATGCTTTTCGCCGATAATAGTCTCAATGGTTCCGACAAGCCCTACCTTATAGCCTGCTTTTTCCAGAATGGATTTAATCAGATAGGTGGTAGTTGTTTTTCCTTTTGTACCTGTAATGCCGATTACCTTAAGCCGGTCCGCCGGATGGCCAAAATAAGCTGCTGAAATAAACGCCATAGCGTATCTGGTATCTTCCACCCGGATCACTGTAATTTCACTATCATAAGGAAGCTCCACATCCTTCTGCACTACAATTGCAGCGGCGCCTTTTTGCGCTGCCTCTTTTGCAAAGCTGTGTCCGTCCACATTGTAACCGCAGATACAAATAAACAAACACCCTTGTGACAGTTTTCTTGAATCGTACACTACCTGTTTTATCTCACAGTCAATGCTTCCTCTTATACATTCATAGGAAAGTCCTTTTAACAGCTCTTCACATTTCATTCTTACAGCTCCTGTCTTGTTTCTTTTTACTTCTGAGGGAAATGCTTTCCTTTCCCTTATATAAGATAACACGAATGTATGTTTTTTGCAATTCATGGTAATTTCCTTAATTCTTCTTAATAATATGTTTATATTGTATTTTCATATGCTTAACTTTTCTTTAAGAGTATTTTAGATTTTTATCATAAATCGGACACAGTTTATACACAATTAACCTGTATGATAAATATCAAGATAGTTGAACAACTCACTATCTCCCCCCTCATAAGAATACAGAAGCCTCCGGCACCCCCGGAGGCTTTTGTATTAACATAAGGATGGCTTGACATCCGTTGTTTAACATAAAGATGGCTGGCAGAGCCTGGCATCTGTTGTTTAACATGTATAATGCTGCATTACAATCTGTATGCTTTCTCTTCCTGCATAATTGTTAATATCAGGATAATAAGCTATAGAAATAACCACCTCTCCCACCGCCAGTCTTCCTGCGTACACTCCTTCTGCCAGCCGGGCGCCAAATTTTTCTCTTAAAAATAAGTCAAACTGCTCCAAATCACCAAAAAAGATCATTTCATACTGCCGGCCTTCTTCATCTGCAATCGTATATTTGCCAACATTTTGATTTCTGCCTATCTTTCGCCCTGATAAAAGGCTGATCCCTTTTCTTGCAAATAAAGGCTTGGGGTTTCCCGTACCGAAAGGCTCCAATAAAGATAATTCCTTTATAAAATTCCTGTCTGCATAGGCCAAAGGCATAGGCACGTCAATATGTACAATCTCCTCAAAATCCTCTTTCGTCAATCGGCAGTTTTCATTCAGTCTTTTCCGAAATTGTTCTACTGATTTTTCATCGGGAAGAGATAAGCCGGCCGCCATTTTATGTCCCCCATACCGGATGAAAAGTTCTTTCACAGCAGTCATTTCTTCATACATATTATAGGCTTCAATAGATCTTCCGCTGCCCTTTATTCCGTCCTCGGCCTTAGTCAGCACAAAGGCAGGCTTCCCATATTTTTCCTTAACTCTGCCTGCAATAATTCCAGCCAGGCTTTCATGGCACTCAGGAAGGTAAACAATCAATACCCTGTCCTTTGAATAATCCGCTTCCTCCACCTGTCTTATTGCTTCCTTTACTCCCTCTTCTGTCATTTGCTTACGGTTATCATTTAACTGTTTTAAGTCTTCCGCAATGGTAACTGCCTCCTTCCATTCCTGTACACGAAACAGCTCCAATGCCCGCAAAGCAGTGTCCAAACGTCCTGTGGCATTTAAACAGGGGCCAATAATAAATCCGGCATGATAAGGGCTGAGTGTCTTGCCTTCAATGCCATTTACCATAAGAAGGGCTTTCAGTCCAAGATTGGAAGTCTGACTCATCAGTTCCAATCCCTTTTTCACAATAATCCTGTTTTCATCCCGAAGCTCCATCACATCACAGACAGTTGCAAGTGCAGCAAACACCAGCAGTTCATCTAAAAGCTGCTGCCACCTGTGCCGGTCCTTGCGCGGCATATCAAAGAGAAAGAAAAGAATTTGTATCAATTTAAAGGCCACCACACCACCGCAGATCTGCTTAAAAGGATACTCACAATCCGGCTGCTTGGGATCTACCACCGCATCTCCCTCCGGCAGAAGGTAATTCCGCCCGCTTTCCCCATCCTCAAAGGGAACCTCATGGTGATCTGTCACGATCACTGTCATACCTTTTTCCTTCGCAAGCCCTATCTGAGGTGCTGCTGCAATCCCATTATCACATGTTAAAATCGTGTCAATTCTATCTCTGTCTGCTTCCTCAATTAAATGATCGTTCAATCCATATCCGTCCTTCATTCTATGAGGAATTACAATGTCTGCCCTGCCGCCAAGTTCCCTTAATCCGGTAAAAAGAATGTAGGAGGAACAGATACCGTCCACATCATAATCACCTATGATGCGGATGGTCTTTCCCTCCTTAATTTTTACCATAATAATTTCCGCTGCCTTTTCCATATCCTTCATAAGAAAAGGATCATGCAGATCATCCAAATCTCCATGAAGAAACTTCTGAATTTCTTCATCACCTGTCACATCCCGGTTCCGCATGATTCTTGCAAGAACCGGGGTGATATGATACTTTTTTGCTATTTTATCAAAATCCGCCTTTTTGGCGGCTACCATCCATTTTGCCATACTTTTATCTTACGCCTGATTCTTCTGGGGAAAAACTTTCCGAAGTACCAGCCACAGGGCACCTGTAATGCATACGGAGGAGTAGGTTCCGCAAAGAATACCTGCCATAAGAGGAAGCGCAAACTCCTTGACGGATGAAACACCAAAGATATACAGGGCTGTTACCATGATAAAGGTTGTTAAGGAAGTAAAAATACTCCTGGACAACGTCTGTGTAATACTTACATCCACCATATCCGCCAGTTCTTCTTTTCTTCCCATATTCGCTTTATTTTCACGAATACGGTCAAAAATTACGATAGTTGCATTAACAGAATAACCTACAATTGTCAGCATACATGCAATAAAGGTGGTTCCCACAGATATTTTAACAATTGCATAAAAAGCAAGTACCACAAGTACATCATGAATCAGCGCTAAAACTGAGCTTGCCCCAAAGCGGATATCCTTAAACCTAAGCCAAATATAAACAAGCATAAACAACGTCGCTACAATCACTGCTATAATTGCATCTGATTTCATCTCACTGCTGACCGTGGAACTGATAGTTTCCGTAGTGATCTTTTCTGCCTCTACCTGGAACTTCTCTACCATAACGTTCTTAAAGCTTTCCCTCTCAGCAGTATTCAAGGAACGGGTTTTAAAGATTACCTCATTGCTTCCTTCCACCTTTTGTGTCTGTACATTTCCATCTCCTGTGATAGCTTCAATCAGCGGCACCACATTTGTATCAATGTCAGCAAGTGCCATATCTTCATTAAAAGTCACATTGGTGGAAGTACCGCCTACAAATTCAAGACTGTAATTCAGCGCACCGCCTGTCTGTGCCTTATTGACGCCCATAAACGCAAAGCCTGCAACAATTGCAGCAATGGATATTCCAAAGAAAATCGTCTTTTTAGAAGTAAATTTAATGGTCTTTCTCTCCTTAGCGGTTCCATACCACTTTGCATTCTGAATACCAATTGCATAAAATGCCTTCATCAGCAGTCTTGTTATAACCATTGCCGTAAACATGGAAAGAGCAATACCAAGGGCAAGTGTATAAGCAAAACCCTTTACCGTACCTGAACCAAGCACACCTAAAACCGCTGCTGCAATTAAGGTGGTTACATTCCCGTCCACAATTGCGGAAGTTGCTTTTTTGTAACCAATATCAATTGCGGATTTTACTGTTTTACCCTTAGCAATTTCTTCCCTGATACGGGCAAAAATAATTACATTTGCATCCACTGCCATACCTATGGAAAGGATAATACCTGCTATTCCGGGCAGTGTCAAAGTTATTTCAAATGCGTCAAGTAAAATAACAATCAGTTCCACATAAAGAGCAAGTGCAAGGCTGGCTGCAAAACCAGATACGTAATATATGGCGATCATAAAAACCACAATAATGGCAAAACCAACTGCCGCCGCTTTAATACTTGTGGAAATTGCCGCTTCTCCTAACTGTGCTCCCACAATTTTGGAATGAAGCTCCTCAAGCTCTAACTTAAGCCCGCCAATACGGATAGTGGAAGCAAGCTGCTGGGCTTCCTCATAGGTAAAAGAGCCTTCAATCTGAGCCTGTCCATTTGTAATGGAAGCATTTACGTTTGGCGCACTTATAATCTCACCATCATAATAAATTGCAAGCGTTTCCCGGTTTGCATACGCTTTTGCAGTTGCATCTGCAAACTTGGCGGTTCCTTCTTCCGTCATGGTAAGACTTACCACATACTGACTGTTATTCATCATACTGTCCGTGCCGGAAGCAGCCTGTGCATCCTTTACATCAGTTCCCAAAAGTTTCACGGAACCATTTTCCTGCAGGGCCTCAATGGTATTATACAAAGCATAAACCAGTTTGCCATTTTCGTCTGTTCCCATTGCCTGATAGTTCAAATTCCCCTCAGAATCATACTGAGAAATAAAATATAAAGCCCCCGGCTTTCCAAGATCCTCTAAAATTGTATTTGCATCCGACACACCGGGAATTTCAATATTGATGCGGTCTTCCCCTTCCTGGTATACCACTGCTTCCGTGCTATAATTTTCCACACGCTGCTGAAGCTTGTAAATGGTATCAGCCATATCGTCTTTATCAGGCTTTTCATCACCAACTACCTGATAAGTAATGCTGACGCCGCCTTCCAAATCAAGACCTAAATTGATGCTGGCTGCGGAACCGGAACCCTCTGCTCCAAGTCCCACTGCTGAAGTATATCCAAACACTCCAAGAAGCAGTACAAACACCAGCAATGTAATAATTGCTTTATTCTTCTTCATTTTCCTCTTCTCCTTCTGCCTCGGCCAATGCCGCTTTTATCATTATTGCACATTCAATGCGCTTTCTTTGCAGTTCACATCCCAAGTCATAAACATCATTGATCTTCCCGTGAAAATTATAGGAATTGGCTGCACATCCACCGCTGCAGTAAAACTTTGCAAAGCAGCTTTTGCATTTTTCTTTGGCATAAACATTACAAGTCTTAAATTCATCTCTAATGTGGGGTTTCGTTATGCCTTCCTCTACATTTCCCATAAGGAATTCTTCCCGGCCTACAAACTGATGGCAGGGATATAAGTCTCCCCAGGGTGTCACCGCAAGATATTCTGTTCCCGAACCACAGCCGGAAAGTCTCTTGGCAACACAAGGCCCACCTTCCAAGTCTATCATAAAATGAAAGAAATTAACACCTTCTCCTTTTTTTCTTCTATTTAAAAGCTCCACCGCCAGATTGTCATACTCTGTAAGCAATGCTGGAAGGTCTTCTTCCCTAAGAGCATAATCCTCTGTCAAATCCGCCACCACAGGCTCCACGGAAATCTGCTGAAAGCCAAGATCGGCTAAGTGTATCACATCTTTTGAAAAATCCATATTATTTCTGGTAAAAGTTCCCCTTACGTAGTAATTCATCTGATTCCGGCTCTCTGCCACCTTCCGGAATTTGGGAACAATGGTATCATAGCTTCCCTGACCGCCTCTGTGTGGACGCATCAGATCATTAACTTCCTTTCTTCCGTCAATGCTGAGGACAATATTAGACATCTCCTTATTGGCAAATTCCATGATCTCATCATTCAGTAAAATACCATTGGTAGTAAGGGTAAAACGAAATTTTTTATGATATGGCTCTTCAAGGCTTCTTCCATAAGCCACCAAATCCTTTACCACCTGCCAGTTCATAAGAGGCTCTCCGCCAAAGAAGTCAACCTCCAGATTAACTCTGTTTCCCGAATTTTTAACCAGAAAATCAAGGGCCTTTTTTCCTACCTCAAAACTCATAAGGGCACGTCGTCCGTGATACTCTCCCTCTTCTGCAAAACAGTACCTGCAGGCAAGATTACAGTCATGGGCAATATGAAGGCACAATGCTTTTACTACAGTTTCCCGCTTTTTAAAATCTATAATATAATTTTCATAAATGTCAGGTGCAAACAGCATCCCTGCATTTTTCAATTCCAATATCTGGGCAAATGCATCTTCTATCTCTTCTGCCTCCCAGGTTTTCTTAAATGCTGACAGTACCTTTT
The DNA here is from genome assembly GCA_000403495.2 of Lachnospiraceae bacterium 10-1. Taxonomy (GTDB): domain Bacteria; phylum Bacillota; class Clostridia; order Lachnospirales; family Lachnospiraceae; genus Suilimivivens. The sequence continues at coordinate 327,353 of KE159817.1, forward strand.
CCTTAATTACAGTTTCATCACAATTGTTATTTAATCCCTCTTCTATAATAGGGATCATATCATATACCACATCATCCACCACATGGACAGAACCACTGTTCACATCAAGAACAATATTGTAACCGTTGTTTTTATACTGATGTATCACTTTATCAATCCTTCCGTTTTTACAAGGAATAAGCAGCGGCTTACGTCGCTGCTTACATTCACTATCCTGTTTTATTTAACCTTTTCGCAGCTCTGATTTCCTACTGTACAGGAAGTCTTGCAAGCTGACTGACAGGATGTCTGACATTCACCGCAGCCACCCTTTTTCATGGATTCTTTTAAGTCTCTTGTAGCTAATGTTTTAATTCGCTTCATAATAACATCTCCTTTTGCTGTGCCTGTATTTGTATAGTATAGCATAATTACTGATTTTGGAAAAGCATTTTTTCGTCATTTTCCTCCCTGTCAGAGCTTTCTTCCTCTTTGCCAGTCTTATCCGGCTCCTTCTTGGGAAGCGTCATTAACACTTTTACCACTCGGTTTTGATTAACCCCCTGTACCTTCAATGTTATATTCTGGTCCGTGACAATCGTCTCTCCATCCTCTGGAAGCCTGTCTAAATTCTCTATAATGAGTCCTCCAATAGAATCATAATCTTCCGACTCAAGCATAGTGCCCAATTCATCATTAACGTCACTCAGCTTCATGCCTCCCTCTACCAAATAAACACGCTCATCAACCTGTTTAATAAATTCCTCTTCATCCTCATCATATTCATCACGGATCTCGCCTACGATTTCTTCCAAAAGGTCCTCTAACGTGATCATTCCCACAGCAGCACCATATTCATTTAGTACAATGGACACATTGGCACACTTTTCACGCATCTCAATCAGAAGATCCGCTGTCTTTTTAAATTCATAAGTGTAATAAATATTTCTCATAATATCACTAATTTTAAACTGTTCTTTGTCTTTAACCAGAATAAAATCCTTGATATTAATCATACCTATAATATTATCTTTATCCTCTTTAAATACCGGAAGTCTGGTATACATACATTCCGCAAATAACTCCAGTACTTCTTCATAGCCTGCATCCTCACTGACCGTAGCCATATCAATCCTGGGAATCATAATATCCTTCGCAACTGCGTCACTAAAGTCAAACACATTGTAAATCATCTCCCGCTCTTCCGACTCAATGACGCCATCCTCATGACTGACTTCAACATAAGTACGCAGTTCAGTTTCCGTCATAGCTGTTCTTTTGCCCGCATCAATATGTAACAGCTTCATCAAAACGCCTGCCAGCTTGTCAATCAAGAAAATAACGGGTGTCATTATTTTCATAAGTCCTGAAATAATTGATGCATAAAAAAGCGCCATCTTTTCTGAATAAACCATTGCTACATTCTTAGGTATGATCTCACCAAACAATAAGATCACTACTGTTAATATTCCTGTTGCAATTCCTACAGCCAGACCAATTTTAAGAGCCAGCGTTGTTGCAAGAGAAGAAGCTACGATATTGACAATATTATTCCCTATTAAAATAGCACTCAGCATTTTGCCATACTTTTCAAGTACGTCAAGGGCTGTCTGTGCCCGCTTGCTTCCCTCATCTGCAAGGGCTTTCAGCCTGACTCTGTTTGCTGTGGTAAGGGATGTCTCCGCAGAAGAAAAGAACCCTGATAAGAGTACTAAAATCAATATTGCAACCAATTGCATGACACCATCGGTATCCAAAATAAACTCACTCCTTATTTTTATATTTGCTCCCATCTGCCCGTTCTAGCAGACATTCAAACAGGGAGGTTGAAAGTGCTTTTCTTTCAATCTTTAATGCTGTAATCAGACAGCATATGCAAATATTACAATATAGGGCATTCCCTGTCAAGTTCCTACATATAATATAACAATTCAATCAAAGATATAGGCTTTAAATTATTCTCGGGAGGCACTATGTTAAAGAAATTCAATCTAAGTTCAAGAATTACTTTTCTGCTAAAATCACTGCTTATCTCCTACCTGCTCACCACTGGTCTTTTACTGCTTCTTGCATTGTTTCTGTACCGTTTTGAGCTTTCAGAAAAAATTGTATCTATCTGCATTATTATTATTTACATAATCGTTACATTTTTAGCGGGATTTATTGCCGGAAAAAGAGAAGGAAACCGAAAATTTTTGTGGGGACTTTTAATGGGCGTTCTGTATTTTACTATTTTGGTAGTTGTCTCACTGATCGTAAACCACGGAATGAATGAAGTTTCCGGCAACTTTTTTACTGTGCTTTTGTTATGCGGCGGCAGCGGAATGTTAGGCGGCATGATAAGTTAGTAAGCGTCAAACCATACGCCACAGAATAAAGCAACGCCGCTTTTCAGCGGCGTGGTTTTCTGCATATATCGGGTAATTCCTCTGCCCACGGCAGTAATGATTCCAACGCTTTCGCATTGCTCACATTTCCCTCCCTGTCGATAAGTTTGGGGAGTTCTGTCAGCAGATGGTTAAAATAATTATAAGTGCTCAGGCTGTTTAGTTTCGCTGTTTCTGAGATGCTGTATATTATGGCACTTGCTTCTGCTCCTTTGACGGAATCAATAATTACCCAGTTTTTCTTTCCGATACAGAATGTACGGATGGCTCTTTCTGATGCGGAATTATCGATCGGGATTTCTCCGTCATTGAGAAATACCCGGAGATACTTTTCCTGGTTGATACTGTAATGAAGTCCGGAAGCAGTCGCTCCTTTTGGAAGCTGGCTGTCCAAAACATCTTTTACCCATGCAAAATATTCCTCAACAAGCGGCTTTACATGTTTCTGCCGTTCTTTGAGGCGCTGCCGCGGCGTCAGTTCTTTCAGGCTTTCATCCAGCTTATAGATTGCCGCGATCCTTACCAGTGCCTGATATGCGGTGGACCTTTTTGCCAGCTCCGGATCCTTTATGGCTTTGATCGCATCAGAGAAATCCCTTCTTGCATGGGCCCAGCAGTTGGCGTTCGTCAATCCCTCAAGATGGTCTTCGAGCAGATGGTACTGTGCCAGGCCGTCGGTTACCAGAATGCCCTTGAAGCCTTTGTAGAATTCTTCGGGATGTTTGTGGTGGCGTGTTTTCTGGTATTCATACAGGACAACCGGCCTGTCCTTATAGTATTCGCCCGAACGGTGCACCCACATATAACTGGTGGAACCGGCACTGCGCCCGTCATTTATGACTTCCACCGGCGTTTCATCCGCCTGGGTGACATGATATCTGAAAAATTCTTCTTTCAGCCTGTCATAAACAGGCTTTAAATATCTTTCCGCACAGAGTATCGTCCAATTCGCCATGTTCTGCCGGCTGATGTACACACCATTTCTCTGAAACTCCTGCTCCATTCTGTAAAGCGGTATGGAATTGACATACTTGCCATTGAGAATAGCAGCTTCCAGGGAGGGTGTGACGATGCTGTTACGCAAAAGGTCTTTCGGCCTGTCACCCCGTAAGAATTCATCCTGGCGCAGTCCGTCCGTACCTACATACACTTCAACCGTATGCAGCTCCACCGTCCATGATGCCGGAGTATATCGGAGCCTTTTGTAACTCTCATCCGGCAGTTTCCGATAACACCCCTCTCCAAAATGTTCGATCAGTTTTTCTTCTGGGACACTGTGTATGATGGATTCTTCCGGCAGTCCGGAAAGATCGGCATCACGGGTTCCTGTTTTTTTCTTCCTTTTTGGATGCTGTGGGAGCGCTTCGTCAATGGAAGGCTCCGGAACGTTCCCGGCCCCTTCCGATAAAGCCTCAGCCTCATTAAACAGATCCAGCTGGCCGTCGATCACATCAAGACGTTCCGAATGTCTCCCAAAACGCTGCTGGTTTGCAATGCTGATCTGTTCGATCAGCCTCTCCATGTTTGCGTTCAGTTGTTCCAGCTGATCCTGCATGGATATGGCAAGGAGGATCAGTTCCTGTCTGCTTAAGCCATTCAGTTCATCCGGTGTATATTTCTTTGCCATGAAAATCTCTCCTGTGGTTATTATTATACAGAAAAACCGGAAAACAAGCGAATTTCAGAAGACCTGTCATTCGTCATTCTGCCTATGTTTATAAGCGCTCGGACAGGGCCTTTGGCAGGATGGAAATATGAGATTTTCAAAGTTCATATGCTTTCTTTATAATGCCTTCAGCACACTCTTAAACCAATGTACAAGGCGCTGCTGAAGCCATTTTGCGGCATCCCATTTACTACAGGATAAGCCTGAAAATTTCTCTGTTCTGCACAAAAGATTACAGTACCTTGGAAGGCTGGATTTCCCTGATCTTCGGATTGACTGGATTTAGTCCATTCATTAAGAAACGGTACTGTTCCCTTGTAAGCTCCACCGCTTCTTCCGGTGTCCTGGGCCAGGAAAACGAACCTGCTTCCAGTCTTTTATAAAGGAGCAGAAATCCCGTCCCTTCCCAGAGCAGTCCCTTTATCCGGTCGTTTCTTCCACCGCAGAACAAAAACAGCACATCCTTTTCGAACGGATCCAGGTCATATCCGGTGCTGACCAGCTGCGCCAGCCCGTCAATGCTTTTCCGCAGATCAGTGCGGCCGCAGGCTATCACGATCTTTTTGACCCCGAAGGCTTCAGCGAGCATGTAAAAGCCCTCCCATTATCCTGTCAAGCAGACGGTCGGATATGCTGTTGGATAAACCAATAGTTGTGTTTCCTGTCCGGATAACTGCATCTGCGTGAAAAGAAGCTTCCATGGTCGTTTCTCTTTGTTCCGGTATAACCGGTATCTCAGCAAATGAAACAGACGCCAGTTCCGGGTTTTCGGCTGGCTGAGGCAGATTTATCTGCCCGAAAACCTCTTTTCTTATCCGTCTCTGCCAGTAATAATAAGTTTTCTCATTGATCCCGTTATCAGCAAGCCATTGTTTTACAGTCTGGCCTTCTGGTCTTAAACTGCATTGTTCGATGACTGCTTTCCAGTTGGAAAGTCGGATTTCATGTGTGATCTTATCCATTGTTAGCCTCCTTTAAAAAACTAGTTAGTTTTATTAGTTTTTTAAAGTTTGACAGAAAATCTATAATCTGACTAGGCGTATGATTTGACGTTTACATAAGTTAGCATGAAAAGGACGCACCTTTCTATATTCATTTTTCAAAATAAAAAGAGGTATCCTAAAAGTCCATACAACTCTTAGGATACCCTTTTAAACCTATGTCGTTAATTATTCCCTAGGTAATAATTATTCCCTTGGTAAAAGCGTCAATTCCTGTGTCCACTTTAATATTTCATGGATATGTGTTAACTGGGTAGGTGAAAAACCTTCCAGAATATCAACAATTTTATCAGGAACTTTTTGGATATCATTACCGGTCAGCAAATAATCATTACTTACGCATAATGCCTTTGAAATCTTGTATAATATTTCCACTGAAAATCCTTTCTTTCCCATTTCGATTTCATAAAGAAATTTAGTAGAAATTTCAATTTTTTCTGCAAATGCATCTCTTGTAAAATCATTTGCTTCCCGCAGAGTACGTACTCTCAAACCAATATCCTTGTATGGAATATCTACTGCTGACTTCGACTTACCGGTCCTTCCCATTTTCATCCTCCATTCTGGCAATCCTTTTTTAATTGCCAACTCTAAATTTTCTTGTTCCTGCTACCACATGGCATATCCATTAATGTTTGGTAAAGTATAACATTTATTCGCTCAAATCCGCCGAATTTAACCAAATAACTACATTTTTAAACTAACTTCTATTTTTCTACATAAATCGACTTATTTTTCCCTGTTTAAAGTAAAAAACAAATAATTCAGTTATTTTTTTAATAATTATGTTGATTTATCTCTTATAATGGCTTTAATTTTAGAGGGATTTTTTTAGAAAGGAATAGCTTTTTATGTATGAATTATTAAAAGAACAATATGAATTCAGCGATTATCAAATTGCTCAGCTTGGATATCTTGGAAAAACTTTTCTTTCCGAATTTAGTAAACTTTTAATCATGGGCATTTTTTTTAGAAAACAATTAAGCGTTTATCTATTTGCAATAGTTGTTATGGTACTTTTAAGAACTGCCACCGGAGGAATTCACTGCCGGAAATACGTTTCCTGCTTCCTTGTAACTTTCTCCTATTTGTTTCTTGCACTGACCGTACTGCCGGTCATACCAGTTAATAAAGTTTTTCAATTGATATTATTGTTTTTATGTATGCTTTGCAATTACTATATAGGCCCTGTTACCTCAAAGGTACATGCCGCATTAAAAACCCAACTGGTAAAGCGGGTAAAGATTCAGGCCTTTTTAGTTATTTTCTTTTATCTCACTCTTGCGTATATAATCCCAGAAAATCCCTATATATCTGCTGGATTCTGGATTATTATATTACATACTCTGCAGCTTGCTGCTGCAAGGATTATAAAGAAAGGAGCCCCTTATGAAAGAGAAACTTGTGAAATTTACTAAACCTCTGTTACTTGCATGTACTGCTTTAGAAATATGGGTTACAATTGGTGTTACAAGTATGTTGTTTTTCGGAGAATATGAACCTCCAAAGAAACCTGTAGAAGAATAAAATTTTTTCATGGCATATACTCTTTCACATAAATAGATCAACTTTTAGCCTGTTTCATGTGAAAGAGTGTATTTTTATGCAAAATCTATTGGAGCCAGAAACCTATTTTTCAGGCTTCCAGCTCTTTAATTGTTCCTTATATGTTTTACTCTGTTTTCAGTTGACTTATAATTCTGATTCCACAACACGTCTCGTTGCTATATCCATATTATTAAAAATCCTGAAGGTAATCCAATTTTGACTATTTATCTGCTCACACATACAAGCAGCATAAATTCCATATTCCTCACAGATATTTTTTAAATTATATAAGCCTAATCCTCTATTTTCCCCTTTCTGACTATATCCTTTTTTAAAAAATAAACCAAGTTCATCTGGTTCAAAAAATCTACTGGTATTTCTTACTTCAATAACAAATCCATCCTCATATTCTACCATTAAGATAAAAAGCTTTTTTTCGCCATTTGACTTTTCTAATGCTTCTACTGCGTTATCAATCAAAGTGCCCAACATTTCTACTATCTTATGCACAGGCACGCTAATATTAAATTCTCTAATGCCTATCTTAAAAGAAAGATCAATCCCGTGCTTTTCAATTTCTGTAAATTTTCCATACAAAAATCCTATAATTACCGGATTTCCTGATTTTAGTAATTTATTAAAATGGTTCTCTCCCTTGATAGTTTCATAGTAATCTTCCTGTGCGTGCACCAATTCTTCATATGTATTGTACAAATAGCAAAATCCTTTCATTGTACTGATATGGTTATTAAATTCATGCTGACGCATTCTGATATTGTCTATCATATTTTGAAAGGAATCTGCATACAGTTTCTGCAATTTTAACTCTGTTTCAACTTCCTTTGCTTTCACCTTAGATTTTCCTAGCTGAAATACCAAAACACAAATAAAAATAAGGCTTACAAACAATATAGCATTTTGAAATAGACCTACGCTATCTAGTTTTTTATATTTTGCAAGGCAATAACCAGCGACAATAACACTAATCCATAATGCAATAATATATATTCTATCTTTATCCTGCAAAAAGGACGAAAACCTATCCAACCTACATTTCGGTATTACAAATAATACTATCAAAAATGCAAATCCACTAACCACCAAAGCATTTATAGAATCAAGCACCTGAACTCTGAAAATTAAGCAATATGAAAACAAAACTATAAATTGTATGCTGCTGGTAATTGCAATATTAAGAATATTATTTATAATTAATGGCTTAATTTTAAATCCAAATCTTATTCCACCATATACAATAATAAAAGGATACGTTATTAACGTATATACTTGAGGTAAGTCATAGTAGTTTATTGATGCCATAATAATCATATGAATTGACAAATAACTAACTGTTTCAATATCCAGATTAACCTTATCTCCGTATAAATTATGTAAACAAAACACTATGGACAACGCCTCAAGCAGCAAACAAATATTCGTAATCATAACCCAAACTCCGCTAATACCTTTTTCTTGTAGGTAATTCCGATCTCAATCTGCTCCTCTATGCCTTTTAGGGTAATATATCTGTTTGCCGTATCTACACAGGTAATATGATTTTTATTAACAATCACATTTCTGCTGCATCTGATCAGACAATCCGTATCAATCTCTTCAAGGATATTTTTACAAGGTTTATAAGGAACTGTCAACGTTCCTTCATTTACCAGGTGTATTGTTACCACATGGTTCATGCTTTCTATATACAAAATATCCCGAACCTTAATCGGATACAAAATTCCATCTTTTCTAAAACAAAAAGTTGCATCCTGATTCCTTGCAGTGGCAAAGTTTAATGCCCTTTCTATCAATTGTTTTACAATATCAGGATTAAAAGGCTTTTCCACATAGCCTAAACAATTTAAATCTGTATATGCATAATTAGTGGTATCTTCCAGTGATGTGACAAACAATACAGGCGTGAACAAATATTTTGATATGCCTCTGATATTTTCAACTAATTTAATACCTGAAATATCTCCCGGTTTGGTTGTATCCAGTATAATGTCCACTAAAAATACATCGATTGTATTCTCAAGAAGAATTTGGTATGCCTTATTTACATCTTCAGCAGTATAAACTACTGCTCCGGGATTCACCTCCTGAACAATCTTTTTTAACATTTCCATTTGAATTTTATTATCTTCTACTATCAATACGTGTTTTTCCATAATTTTTCCTTACGTCTTTAGAAACCAGAGTATCTGCTTTGATAACATTAGTATCTTTTTTTGAGCAGAATACTCGATCTGCTGCCACAGATCATCAATAATTACATTATCAACATTACCTAAGTCAATCAACAAACTAGGTTTACATCCTGTTACTTCATAAATACGAATTAAAAGCTCTGCGTCAGGATCAGATTTTCTTTTTTCCAGCATTCGATACTTTTTAATATTTACTCCCAGTTTTTCAGCCATTGGAACTTGAGAAATCCCGGAGATTTTTCTAACCTCATACAAAACAGACTCCGAATGGCATCCAGTTGCCCGAATTTTTAAAACCTCCAGTTCACACCTGGTTTCAAAACTCAAATCAGAATTGTTTCTAAATATCCCCTGTTCCAAGAGCCATGCCACTGCATATAAAAGCTCCGGTTTGTGTTCTTCTTCGGCATTTTTAATCAGGCTGACCAGTTCTGACTCTTTTCGCACGAACTCTTTCCCAGTCATAAGAAAATCAATGTCCCATCCTTCTTTCATAAGACATTTTAGGCTTTTGTAAGGCACTATCGTTTTCCCTAGTTCCATTTTACTAAACTGACTTTGAGTAATTCCAAGTACACTGCCAATATCTTCCTGAGTCATATTTAAGTACAATCTATATTGACTTAACCTATGTAAAAATTCTTCATAACTCTTGCGCATGAACAAATTTCCCCGCGAATTATCTTTAGTACTATGAATCATTTTATGCAATTGTACTTTGCCTATCTAAGACCTATATTTGACTATCTATCATTGTGTTCCATGCGTCAATACCATATTTGGTTTGTAGATATTAATCTATTTATTAACTTTATTTTGCATTTTTTAAAGAAGCCTCCTTTTCCGCATGATCATTTCATCTATTTTATCAATGTAGAGATTAACATCTTTCACATTATCACACCTCTCAATTCTTCCATCCTTAAAAACCCTTTTGGTAATACTTCCAGTGCCTAATGCTGCGATGGTCTGTTTCTCCTCCATGATCAAAATATTATATATACCAAATTTTCCATCTCTGGCATAACCCACATTCTCAAAGTTTCCGGCCATATTCTTCTGACGGTACAGATAATAAGGAACCATCCCCATACTGGCTGCACCATTTGCTGTAATCTCCATCATTTCATCTGTATTAGTTAGTGCTGAAATACCGTTTTCCTCTATCCATCTGTTCAGTCCTGAAGCACGTTTAATAGCCAGAGAATGCACTGTCAAGCTGTCCGGATTTAATCTTAACACCTCCTCCATAGTGTTTCTTACATCTTCTTTTGCCTCCCCCGGCAATCCTAAAATCAGATCCATATTTATATTTGTAAATCCCGCCTCTCTTGCAAGGGCAAATGCCTCCTTCACCTGAACCACCGTATGTTTTCTTCCAATAATATCAAGTGTCTGCTGTTTCATGGTTTGAGGATTGACTGAGATACGTGTGACACCGGCCTTCTTCAGCACTTTCAGCTTGTCCAGTGTTATACTGTCGGCCCGTCCTGCTTCCACCGTAAATTCTTTTATATGAGAAAGATCAAAGCTACAATTAACCTTTTCAAGAAGCCTTGAAAGTTCCCCGGCTTCCAAGGTTGTAGGTGTTCCTCCGCCAATATAAATGGTATCCAGAACTTTATCTTTGTAGTAATCTGCAATAAAAACAATTTCCTTCTCCAAAGCATCCAGATATTCACTTATCCTTTTTTTCCATGAAAAAATAGGGTAAGATGTAAAAGAACAATATAAACAGGTAGTAGGACAAAATGGAATCCCAATATAAAGACTGTATCCGTCCTCATAGTGCAGGGTTTCCAGCAACGCTTTTTCCCTTCTGGCAATCTGGATCGCCAGTTCCCCCTTCTTTTCACTAATGAAGTAAGTATCTTTCATGTATTTCATAATGTCAGTATCCGTCTGCCCCTCTTCCAACATACTCATTGGAATTTTGGTAGGACGAATGCCAGTCAGAGTTCCCCATGGAAGTTCTTTTCCGGTGTACTGCGAAAGCTCCGCATAAATAAGTTGTTTTAAGCAATTTTTCACCTGAGGTCTTGGCATATCATAGGTAATTTTAATTTTTTTTGCACCAAAAGAAGCCCTTCCATTTTCTCCGTCTATCAGAGAAAGTAAAATAGCATCCTTGGTAAATTCGATATTCAAACCCGGCAGTCCCAGACTTGAGCTATCGTTTTCAATATTTTCTTTATTTTCCCTATTCTGAAAAGGCAACACTACCTTCACGTCACAGGCAGGATAAAAAGCTTTCACCAGAGAGTGAATATCATACTCAAATCCTGCCTCATTTACAGTTACTACAATACAATTTTCGTGTTTCATTCTGTCATTGTTCCCTTACTTTTCTTTCTGTATATCATTTATTTTATTCTACTGTTACCACCTTTGCAAGGTTTCTCGGTTTATCCACATCCAGTCCCTTATCCAGTGACACATAATAAGCAATTAACTGCAGAACTACAGATGCAGGCATTACCATAAAAGGATCTTCCATTACAGGAAGTCTGTATACACAGCTCCACTGCCTTCCTTCATTCAGCGTCTCGCCCTCCTTTATAAGCAGTACCACCCTTGCACCTCTTGACTGGACCTCCCTAATATTAGAAAGCTCTTTGCTTTTTAGCTTTTCCTGGGTTACCACCGCAATCACCGGTGTATCTTCCGTAATCAGTGCAATCGTCCCATGTTTTAATTCTCCTGATGCATAGGCTTCTGAATGAATATAGGAGACTTCTTTCAGCTTTAAGGAACCCTCCAGCAAAATGGAGTAATCAAGTCCCCTGCCTATCATAAACACATCCCGTGCATTAATAATGCACCCTGCAAGACGGTGAATTTCTTCCTTTGTCCCAAGCACCTTTTCAATAACTTCAGGAACCCGAAGCAATTCTCCCATAAAAGCTTTTGCTTTTTCTCCATCCCAAATGCCTCTCGACAACGCCATCCGCGCTGTGATCAGGTATAACACGGCAAGCTGTGTTGTATAGGCCTTGGTGCTGGCCACTGCAATCTCCGGTCCGGCATTGGTATAGATCACATATTCACTGGCACGTGCAATAGACGCCCCTCTTACATTTACAATTGAAATGCTGGGCGATCCACATTTTCTGGCAAATTTAAGTGCCTCAAGGGTATCAATAGTTTCACCAGACTGAGAAATTGCAATCACCAGCGTATCCTTATCAACCACCGGATCATTATACATAAACTCAGATGCCATTACCACATCTACATGAATGCCGATCATTGACTGAATCAGACTTTTTCCAACCAATCCCGCATGCATGGCTGTTCCACAAGCAATCACACAAATCCGCTTACAATCGGCAAGAACAAAATCAGGGATACCTTCCTCCGAGAAATCCGGCAAATCATTTTTTACCCTGGGCAATATAGTTTCCCCGATCACCTGGGGCTGCTCCATGATTTCCTTTTCCATATAAAAAGGATATCCTCCTTTTCCGCTGCGGCTTACATCCCAGTCAACCTTAAGCCAGTCGATCTTTGCCTGATCTCCTGACAAATCATACATTTCAATTTTATCAGGTTTTAAACATACCACATGAAGTTCAGGCATCACAAAATAATCTGTTGTAAAGGGTACAATCGCCGCCACATCAGAAGATAAAATAGCACCGTCTGCCGTAGCCGCCACTACAATGGGACTTACATTTCTAACTGCAAATATCTGATCAGGCTGATCATCAAACATGATTGCAAGAGCAAATGTACCTTTCAGCTTCAGCACTGTTCTTCGAATAGCCGAATAAGGATCGCCCTGATAAAAATGCTGAAGCACTGCTGCCACTACCTCGCTGTCCGTCTCAGAGGCAAGACTGCCTCCCAGCGCATATTTATCAATCAGTTCCCTGTAATTCTCTATAATGCCGTTATGTATCAGCGTTACATTGCCAAACCGGTGAGGATGGGCATTTTCATCGCACACGCCTCCATGCGTTGCCCACCTGGTATGACCGATCCCACATTGTCCCTCCGGATTTATCCGGGCGCAAAAACTCCGTAAATCCTTTACTCTTCCCGCACGCTTTACAGTCTGCGTCTTTCCATCCTTTAAAAGGGCAATCCCGGCACTGTCATATCCTCTGTATTCTAAAAGCTCCAGTGCATCCAGCATGATCTCCTTCGCGTCACCTTTTCCCGTATATCCAATAATTCCACACATTGTTGTTTCCCTCATCTTTCCATATCTATATTTTATGCCCTGTGCCCCGTCCTGTACACTTTGGGCTTTCCATTACATTTCACTTTAAACTCCGTTATACCGTATTTGTTTTGCAGTCACCTGCATATTTGCCGGTATATCCCGCACCGGAGCCGGTACGAAAGAGCATCCGCCGAATTTTCGATCACTCTTTTCCTCGTTAACCTTTTATCTAAAAAGGTCTGGCGCTAGATAGGGAAACAATGACAGTATCATTATTTTATTTGGTTTTCAATGTTCAGAAACACTTTATATGGTTGTATCCACAAATGCTATTATACACAAAACACCTGTGATTGTAAACCACAGGTGTTCCTTTCGCTTCTCACATCCTTACATTATTTATAATCTACAAACTCGCCATATTCTTCCCAGATATTGCAAATCCAGGTTTTACCTTGGTTAAAGATGATCTCGTCCCCATTCTGGTCATAGAACTTAGCCGGTGTTGCATCCCCATCATACCGCTCCCATCTACCCTTGATAACTTTTCCACCTGTAAAAACAATGGCATCGCCTTCGCCATGAACCCCGAATGCAAGATAATCATGGGAGTCTCTTACTTCGCCATGGCAATATTGGAATACCACATTGGACACAGCAAGCTGGCTTCCATCCATCTCATCAATCTGCTCTTTCCCATTTTGAAATCTATAATACAGATGATCCTTTTCATTATACTCAAAGTAAGGCGTGTATGCACCATATCCACCCTGATTTCCACTCTGCCCGCCAGGGTAAATCGCAGATGCCTCTTTGGCATCTTCATAATTTTCCTCTGCCCTTACTTTTTCATCTGCAAAGGTAAAGGGCGGTACATAAGCTTTATCATACTCCCAGTCATATTTCAGCCTTTCCGCAGCCTTAAGCATTCCTTCTATAAATAAATAACCTGTAAATTCTGTAGCATACCCGGGACGCTTCACCCGGTCAAATGCCTCATGAGCAGGATTATAAATACCTTCCACAGCGGCGCTGATATTTTGAACCGTATCCCTGTTAATCAACTCTTCCACATAGGGCCTTGCCAGTCCCCAGTTGCAGTAAACCGCCTCATATCCCATGGCAACATACAAAAAATAATCCCTGCTGCTTCTTACCGGTCCAATGCGCTCTAAATCGTCAAAGTCCTCAACTACAGCCATCAGTCTTGTAATACGTCCTTCCACCGGAGCCTCATAAATAATGCTTGCTTTTGAAATACCATACTGAGGCATAGCCGGAGAATTATTTGGAATCATAACTGCAATGGGACGTCTTGTAACAACACTCTCATCTTTCCATTCACCGGTTAAGTAGCTCTGCATCTGCCCATCAACCACTTCCCGGTCTGAGACAACCGGAAAACCCTCCGGCGTTGGCGACGATGATGCTTCCGGTACCGGTGTAGGTGAAAGTGCTTCCACTTTTGACTCATCTAATTCTTCTTTGTTCCCACACGCTGTACAAATAATGCAAAGCACCATTCCTGCAATCAACAGTATTCCTTTTTTCCTCATTTTGGCTCCTTTCACAAAAACGGATTGTATGCTTTTTCATATCCAATGCTTGTAGCCTCACCATGTCCGGGATACACTTTTACATCCTCTGGAAGAGACAATAGTTTTTCCTTGACGGAGCGTACTAATGTACTCATACTGCCTGTAGGCAGATCCGTTCTTCCTACCGATTCCTGAAATAAAGTATCTCCACTAATTAAAAGCTTATCCTCTTCAAAATAATAGCAGCAGCTTCCCTTGGTATGCCCAGGGGTGGCAATCAGGCGGAAGGTCATTCCTGCAATTGTAATTTCTTCTCCGTCTTTTACATACACATCAGCCTTTACCATACAAGGCCTTCCTGTATCCTGTGAAACATTAAGTGCAGGGCTTTCACAAACCTCCTGCTCACCTTCATACGCATATACGCTGGCTCCTGAAAGTTTTCTTAATTCCTCCACACCCCAGATATGGTCAAAGTGGCCATGTGTTAAAAATATTGCTTTTACGGAAAAACCCTTATCCTTTAACCCGTTAAAAATATACTCTCCCTTGTCAGCAGGATCAAAAACAATTACTTCCTGCTTTCCTTCCTCATAAACAAAATAGCAATTTGTCTGACATACGCCCAAAACAATTCTTCCTATCTTTATATCTGCCATAACAATCCTCTAATCCTTTCATTGTCCTGCAAACTTTAAAGTGCAGGTACAAAGCTGCTTTTGAAAAATTTGCTTTTCACAATGCTTCCTTATTCCGTAAAGCTTAGCTTGTAGTTCTTTCAATGTCGATCACACTCTCAATGGATCTGATCTTATCTATAATGTGATTGAGTTCTTCCCTGTTACTGATCTCAAAGGCAGTTGCCATTGTTGCTGTCCCCTGCTTGTTTACTCTTGTATTCAGGGAAATAATATCAATATTTTTTTCAGTAAGGGCTCTGGTAATGTCTGCAAGAAGGCCGTTTCGGTTATTTGCAAATATTTTAATCTCCGCAAGATACTTTTCACCTGACACTTCGTCAGGCGAGCCTTCCCATTCTGCATCTATAAGGCGCTCCCTTTCTTCCTCCGGGAGATTAATAATATTGATGCAGTCCGTTCTATGAACGGAAATTCCCCGGCCTCTGGTAATAAAGCCTACAATCTCATCCCCCGGCACCGGAGAACAGCATTTGGAAAAGCGCACAGCCAGATCATGAATTCCTCTTACCACTATTCCACTCTTTGACTTAATCTGAACTGCCCTTCTTGCCGCTTCATTTTCGGCAACTGCTGCTAATATTTCCTGATCAGTCACTTCCTTTTTATGGGCTTTTTCATAAAGCTCCATCATCCGGTTAATAATCTGTCCTTCTTTTAAGCCGCCATGTCCTACTGCTGCAAGTACGGAATCCCAGTCTCTGAAACCATATTTGTTTTTGATGGCTTCCATATATTCTGTCTTCATCAGTTCTGAAATATTAATGCCCTTTGCCCGACAGTACAGATTTAAAAGATCTTTGCCCTTAACAATATTTTCTTCTTTAAATTCATTTTTAAACCATTGATTAATCTTATTTTTTGCCTGAGTGCTTTTCACCACATTCAGCCAGTCCCTGCTGGGCCCCTTTGAATTCTGGGAAGTCATGATCTCAATACGGTCACCGTTTTTGATCTCATAATCAATCGTTACCAGCTTTCCGTTTACTCTTGCGCCGATCATTTTATTTCCCACCGCACTGTGAATGTTATAAGCAAAATCAATAGGCGTAGAGCCTGCCGGAAGATTCTTCACCTCCCCTGTAGGGGTAAAACAGTATACGCTGTCTGAAAAAAGGTCCAAATCACTTTTTAACAGATTCATAAACTCCTTATTGTCAGACATATCCTGCTGCCACTCTAAAATCTGGCGCAGCCATGAAAGCTTTTCTTCTTCCGAATCTTCTATTTTCTTTCCGTCAGAGGCAATCTTATATTTCCAGTGGGCGGCAATCCCATATTCCGCTGCTTTATGCATTTCATAAGTTCGAAGCTGTATCTCAAATGGCTGCCCGTTGTTTCCAATCAGGGTGGTATGAAGGGATTGATACATATTTGCCTTGGGCATGGCGATATAATCTTTAAACCGCCCCGGTATAGGCTTATACATTTCATGAATCACTCCCAAAGCGGCATAGCAATCCTTCACCGTATCCACAATAATTCTGACCGCAAACAAATCATAAATTTGGTCGATAGTTTTATTTTGATTTTTCATTTTTTTATAAATACTGAAAAAATGTTTAACACGTCCATCGATCTGCGCCTTAATACCTGCATTTTTAATATGCACACTAACCTCATCCACAATATTCTGGATATATTTCTCACGCACGCTTTTGCGTACTGCAATTTTATCTACAAGGTCATAGTAGGCTTCTGGCTCCAAATATTTTAAAGACAGATCATCCAGCTCCACTTTAATCTTTGAAATTCCAAGCCTCTGGGCAATAGGGGAATAGATCTCCATCGTCTCTTTTGCAATTCTCTGCTGACTCTCCAAGCTTTTATATTTCAGCGTCCTCATGTTGTGGAGACGGTCAGCCAGCTTAATAATGATCACTCTGATATCCCTTGCCATTGCCAGAAACATCTTACGCAGATTTTCCGCCTGCATTTCAAAACGGTCTAAAGCCTTATCTCCGCTTTCATTGGAAAACTGCAGTTGTTCCAGCTTTGTCACTCCGTCAACCAAAAGAGCAACGTCACTGCCGAACTGCTCCTTGATCTCATCCTCGGTCATAATAGTGTCTTCTATCACATCATGCAAAAGCCCTGCTGCAATAGTTTCCTTATCCATCTCTAAATCTGCCAGAATAATCGACACACATAATGGATGAATAATATAGGGTTCCCCTGATTTGCGCACCTGATCCTTATGAGCCCTCTCTGCCAAATGATATGCCTTTTCAATCAATGTAATATCATCAGAAGGATGATATTTATGGACACGCAAAATCAAGTCCCTGTATAATTGCTGGGGACTTTGAAATTCCTGAATGGCTTCTATCCTGCCATCGTCAAATACCACTTCATTTTTCGTCTGTTTCGTATCTTTTTCTTCCGTCATGTTCTCACACCTTTAGATGCATTAAATATACGCTTTTATTCATATATTATGATATTATATATTTTTTTGTATATTTCGTCAACGAATGCTCTTACAAGTTTTCCCAAATTACAAAACAGGTATGCATTATTTTTGCATACCTGTTTAAAACACTCTGTTATTCAGATTAGAGTTTTACATCATACCGCCCATTCCACCGCCTGCAGGCATTGCAGGTGCATCTTCTTTAATGTTTGCAACAACAGACTCTGTGGTAAGAAGAGTGGATGCAACACTTGTTGCATTCTGAAGTGCGCTTCTTGTAACTTTGGCAGGATCAAGGATGCCTGCGGTTACCATATCCACATATTCTTCCTTCAAAGCGTCAAATCCAACGCCAACCTCAGACTCACTTACTTTATTGATAATCACGCTTCCTTCAAGGCCTGCATTTGCAACAATATGATATAAAGGAGCTTCCAGTGCCTTTAAGACGATCTGTGCACCTGTCTTTTCATCACCTTCCAGGGTATCTGCAAGTTTTACAACTTCCTTAGCTGCATGAACATAAGCAGAACCGCCTCCACAGATAATTCCTTCTTCTACTGCTGCCCTGGTTGCTGCAAGAGCATCCTCCAGACGCAGTTTTGCTTCTTTCATTTCTGTTTCAGTTGCAGCGCCTACACGGATAACAGCTACACCGCCTGCCAGCTTTGCAAGTCTTTCCTGTAATTTTTCTCTATCAAAATCAGATGTGGTCTCTTCGATCTGCCCTTTGATCTGATTGATTCTTGCAGTAATTGCAGACTTGTCACCTTCTCCGTCAACGATAACGGTATTTTCCTTTTGAACCTTAACAGATTTTGCACGTCCTAACTGATCCATTGTGGTTTCTTTCAAGTCAAGACCAAGTTCTTCGCTGATCACCTGGCCGCCTGTAAGGATTGCAATGTCTTCCAGCATAGCTTTTCTTCTATCACCATAGCCAGGAGCCTTAACAGCTACCACATTAAATGTGCCACGCAGTTTATTTACAATCAAAGTGGTAAGTGCTTCTCCTTCCACATCCTCAGCAATAATTAAAAGCTTTGCACCAGACTGAACGATCTGCTCTAACAAAGGCAGAATTTCCTGAATATTGGAAATTTTCTTGTCTGTAATCAAAATATAAGGATTTTCAAGAACAGCTTCCATCTTATCCATATCTGTAGCCATATATGCGGAAATGTATCCTCTGTCAAACTGCATACCTTCTACCAGATCAAGCTCTGTCTGCATGGTCTTGCTTTCTTCAATGGTAATAACACCATCTCCGGATACCTTTTCCATTGCGTCTGCAACTAACTGTCCTACTTCATCATCTCCTGCTGAAATTGCTGCCACTCTTGCAATATGCTCTTTTCCATTCACCTTTGAGCTCATTTTTGCAATTGCTTCCACAGCAATATCAGTTGCCTTCTTCATTCCTTTTCTTAAAATAATAGGATTAGCGCCTGCTGCCAGATTCTTCATGCCTGCATTTACCATTGCCTGAGCAAGTACGGTAGCTGTAGTGGTACCATCACCAGCCACATCATTGGTCTTGGTTGCAACTTCCTTTACAAGCTGTGCACCCATGTTTTCAAAAGCATCTTCCAGCTCAATTTCCTTTGCAATGGTAACACCATCATTTGTGATAAGGGGAGCGCCAAAGGATTTATCTAAAACTACATTTCTTCCTTTCGGTCCTAAAGTTACTCTAACGGTATCCGCCAGCTGATTTACACCTGATTCAAGTGCTGCACGCGCTTCTGCGCCATATTTGATTTCTTTTGCCATTGTTATCTGCCTCCTAATATATTTTTCTTTTATAAAAATCTGTTACTGAATTACTGCCAGAATATCACTCTGCTTTACAATAATAAATTCTTCTTCGTCGATCTTAACATCTGTTCCGGCATATTTAGAGTAAATAACCTGATCTCCTGCCTTAACTTCCATTTTGATCTCCTTGCCCTCTACCACTCCGCCGGGGCCTACTGCGATTACCTCTGCCTGCTGAGGTTTTTCCTTATTCTGTCCAGGCAGAACGATACCTGATTTAGTAGTTTCCTCTGCAACTAACTGCTTTAATACAACTCTGTCTGCTAATGGTACTAACTTCATTTTAAATGCCTCCTTTATTTTTTGCTCTATAATTGTCTTTTGCTTTTTCTTCTTGTTAGCACTCATATGTATTGAGTGCTAATCACTAAAACATATATTAGTTTTATATGCACAGCTTTGCAAATGGTATTACAACCGCATTCTATTATTTTTTCTTTTGTTTTCTCTCTTTACCTTTATTTTTCTTTTATTTTCTCATTTTTGACTTATGACAACGATTTAATAATTTGTTTATTTTTACCACAAAAGAGAACCGTTTCCGGTTCTCTTAATTAATTCCCTTTCTGAGCCGCTCCTGATATCCGGGAGCATTTTTAACCTCAAATTTATTATTAAACATTTCATATTCTGCGTCTGAGAGCTTATCTTCCAGCAATTCCTCTGTATTAGTTTTATGTACCACGCCAATCGCCACCGAGGGAGCCAGCTTAGGATCTTCGTATGTATCACAATCTCTTCGCAGACGTTCCACAAAATCTTCCACTTCTCCATCCTCCGGCATAGGCACTAAAACCCCAAACACATCTCCGTCAATTCTTCCTATGACATATTCCGGTTTTGCTTCCTTCTTTATCAGATCTGCCACAATCCTTATCAGTCTGTCGCTTTCTTCATCTCCAAAATGGTCGTTGGCAAACTTCCAGTCATTAATATTCACATTAATAGCTGCCACCGGAACCACCAGCGACCTGTCTATAATATTCATCCGGCTTTCAAAATAAATTTTATTATATACTCCGGTAAGTATGTCTTCCCGTTCATTCTGACTGCTTACACGCCGTTTATCTTCCAACTGCTTTTCCAATTCTTCCACATAAATACTGCTTTCCCTATGAAGATATCCTTCTCTTCCCAACTGCATAAGCAATTCCAGTGTACTATCTATCATATCATTCAAAAGTTGTTCATCACCGCCACTGCCCAGCTCCTTTATGTAAAGATGGCCAACGGTATGATTTTGAATGCGTATTTTACGTCCTGGCTCTTCTGCTGTATTTGGATGAAAGCCTAAAAAGCTGTCACCAATTACAATTTCCTTTTCTCCGTGACGATTGGTAAGAAGAATATTTATCTCCAGCATTTCGGCCAGATTCAAAAAATATTTCTTTATCATTTCCATATCATATAAATTAGATAATGTATAATTTCTAATATTTTCTTTAATTCTTTTATCGTAAGATACTGCCTCGTAACCCATAACCCTCTCCCAAATAATTCCTTTCTATATAATAAGTTAAGTATACCGTTTCCAATAAGGTTTATCAAGCATTTATTCATCTTTCGGCCTGCCTGCACCCTGTTTTTCCAATGTGCCTTTTTTCTGATATGTCAGGTTCTCATTCAGGCGGCAGTATGCGCCTGTTTTACTGTAGGAATCCATTAAGTGGCTGTCCTGCATTCCGGCAGTCGAAATAGATTCCGGCTTCATTCTGGTTCCCTTCTCCTTATGTCCGCCAGACTTCCGCCCGTCCTCCCTGCGTCCCGTAAAGTTCTCTTTCGTATCTGTAAGCGCAGTAAAAGCTTCTTCTTTTCTTCCTAAACGTTTTAATATTCTTCTCGTTCCTGTCTTTATTTTTTCTTTCACGTTTTCCAGGCTGTTAATCATTCCGGAAGGAATAACAAGTCTGACCGCTGCTGATACGGCAGCAGCCGCCCTTTGCCTGATGTACCCGCGGCGTCCTATAGACAAAGTGGTTTTGAGACTGCCATTTTGCGTTTCGCCTCCCATAGCATCCCAAATTCCCTTAAAAAAGCTTGTACCCTTTTTATCTCCTTCCGTGATTTTCCTGGCAGTCTCGTAAAGATTAAGAGGTTCCTGTTCGGCTTCCTGCTTGGCACTTTGCACAGAAAGGCTGTCGCTTTTCATACCTGCCGCTGCCGCCGGCTGTCGTCCACGTCCTTCTTCATGCAGACACTTTGTGATATGATGCGTATGCTTATGCTCGTAGTTATTATTTGAATAAGAATAATCTCCCTGAATCTGCATGATGATCTCCTTTTATGGCCGATACGCCGGGGGAATAGCTTTCCCGCCATTACCAAAACTTTTTATCAATGCTTAACCTCTAAAAGAGCCCACAATATTTCTTCTGCATGCAGAGGTTTCTTTAAATGTCCATTCATTCCTGCCTCCTTAGTCTCCCTGATGTCCTCCTCATACACATCTGCAGTCATTGCAAAAATCGGTATTTGGGCCGCATCCGGCCGCTTCATCGCCCGAATAGTCTTTGCAGCCTTAAGGCCATCCATAACCGGCATATGCACATCCATCAGGATCACATCAAACGTACCTTCCTGGTTCCCACTGAAAAGATCTACTACCTCTTTGCCATTTGTGGCTGTTGTAACAACCGTATTCCACTCCTCCAAAATGGTTTTGGCAATTTCCAGATTTAAATCAACATCATCTGCCAGCAAAATTTTCATTCCGGCAAGTTTTGCTTCTTTGGGTTCTTTCCCAGAAGTAGAATAAAATCCGGCTAAGGTTCTTAAAACCACATCCACATCAATCGGCTTTGACAAATGTGCATTCATTCCAGCCTCACGTGTTTTACGAATGTCTTCATCATAGGCATTAGCCGTCATCGCCACAATTGGTATCGTTTTTGCATCCGGCCGCTCCATTTTCCGGATTATTTTTGTGGCTGTAATCCCATCCATCACCGGCATCATAATATCCATGACAATCATGTCAAAGGTTCCTTCCGGATTACTGGAAAAAGCATCTACTGCCTCCTGTCCGTTCATTGCCGGCGTTACCACAGCACCTTCTTCCTCCAAAATGCAGCGGGCAATCTCCATGTTCAGTTCAATATCCTCCACCAGCAAAACCTTCATCCCTGTCAGATCAATGTGCATATCTGCTTTGGGATCATTTTCCTTTGCGTTTTGATCCACATCCATCCAAATCTCAATCACAAATTTTGTTCCAACATTATATTTGCTTTTAACCTCTATTGTTCCGCCCATCAGATCAATAAATTTCTTTGTGATAGACATCCCCAGTCCGGTACCTTTATATGTGGTTCTCATACCGTCATCTTCCTGGGCAAAAGGATCAAACAAGTGGGGAAGAAATTCCTCCTTCATTCCTATTCCTGTATCTGCCAGTTCAAATTGGAAAAGCACTCTTTCATCTTTATACTCCACTTCTCTGGCCTTAAAATATATTTTTCCGCCATCTTGTGTAAATTTAACTGAGTTTCCAAGAATGTTTATGAAAACCTGCCTTAAATGCAGTTCATCTCCAATCAAATGAGGATGTTTAAACTCCTCTACTTCCTTAATCAGCTCTATATCCCGGGTTACAAGCTGGCCTCCAATAATAGAGACACAATTATCAATACACATTCTAATATCAAATCTTTCATAATTGACTTTTGTTTTTCCTGATTCAATACGACTCATATCCAGCACATCATTAATAAGCCCCAGTAAGTGCTGGGAAGAGCCGCTGATCTTATTCAGGCAGTCCAAAACTTTATCCTGATTATTGATATTTTTTAAAGCAATGTCCGTCATTCCCATAATGCCGTTGATAGGCGTCCGGATATCATGGCTCATGTGCGAGAGAAAATCACTTTTAGCCTGATTAGCACTGTTCGCTTCCTCTGCTGCTGTCAGCAGCATTTTATTTGTTTCATCCTTCTGATACATCAGCTTTTTATTTGCTTTTGAAATCATAATAACTACAATTATAATTACTACCAGCGCAAGAAAAACCACTGAAACAAGAATAAAAAATCTTAAAGTTCTCTCAAGCAGCATACTGGAACTTGCTCCCAATACACTGGTAGGCATAAACAGCAAAATATGTCCGTCTGCAGACGTGATAACAGCATTCGCAACAAACCAATTTTCTCTTTTTCCTGTTTCATCTTCATAGACAAACTCCAGCGCCGATGAATTTCCCTGCTTCAATTCCTTCAAAAAATTCTCATAAGTCCCTCCATTTATCACTTCAAGATTGTTAAATGCATTTAAAATATTGTCTCCTTCTATAAAATCTTCCTCATAATTATATTCATAAAGTCTTCTTCCGTCCTCGTTTACCAGATAACCATAGCAGCGGTTTCCAAAACCTTTTACGGAAAATTTGTCCTTCATCTTCTCCAAATCCACTGCAATTGCAAGATGGGTAATTTCCTTACGTCCATCCTGGAGCAGTATGGGATTTTCCATCTTCTTTAAACAAAAGAAATAAAACATATCCGTCTTATGAGGCAGTTTAACCGCCATTAACCGCATTTTATCCGTTTCTATCTCCAGGTGCTCTTTATAACTCCAGCTTCCTGTTTCACCATCAGAAGAATAGTAATCTGCACTTTTATCAATTGCAATTACAAGGGAACTATTCTCATCAATAAAATCCGAAGTAGATGCCAGCACATCAAACAGCTGGTCCTGAGATGTAATTTCTTCTATATCAATAATATGTTCACAGGCTAAAAGCTGCTGCCATGAACTGCTAATAACACCATCCATGATTTCTGCAGTTTTTCCCGTAAACTCCTCTATATAATTTTTTCGCTCTTCAAAAAGCTGTGTCTCTAAAAATGAAAAGTAATTTGTAGAAATAATTCCCAAAATAATAACTGCCACTGCAAAAGTAATTACCGGCCAGATTATAAATTTTTTTCTCCCATTTTCCATAATCAATCCCTCAAATATTATTTTCCATAATAAATAATTAAAAATTCTGACATGATTTTCCTGACTTGTCAGAACTGTGGCTGCCAGCCGAAAAATGAAGGCATTTTACAGGACAAGCCTCTACACATCTTCCACACCGGATGCATTCCGATGAACATGAAATTTCCATTTTTGATAAAGCCACCGGACACGCCCGCTCACATGCCCCACAGGAAATGCATATATCTTTTTCCCAATGAATCTGCACAAGACTGAAACGGTTAAATAATCCGTAAACTGCCCCCAAAGGACATAAATATTGACAAAATGGCCGATAACATTTCACAGAAAGAAACAGAATAAAGATCATTAATGATGCTTTCCAGAAAAACAAGCCGCCAATCTGACTGCGCAAAGATTCATTTACGGCAAGAAGCGGCAAAGCCCCAAAAAATGTTCCGGAAGGACATATATACTTGCAAAATGCCGGAACCTTGGCAAAACCGCCAAACAAAAACACTGAGCCAACTCCCACAAACAAAATAAGGACTGCATACTTTCCATATTTAAGTACATGATGAAAAGGCAGCCTTTTAATTTTCCGAAAAACAGGAATTTTATGGAGAAGATCCTGTACCAGCCCGAAAGGGCACAGCCATCCGCATACAAACCGCCCCATCAGACTGCCAAATAAAAATAAAAAACCAAGCACACCAAAGGGAATCTGAAATCCCCTTTGATTCAGCAGTGCCTGAAGCGCACCAATCGGGCAGGAGGCTGCTGCTCCCGGACAGGAATAGCAGTTCAGTCCGGGCACACACACATACTTAAGATTTCCTCTATATATTTTCCCGTTAAGAAATCCATATAAATATCCATTTGTAACTATTGTAAAAAGAAGCTGTACCACAAGCCGAATTCTTTTCATTATCTTATCCTATTCCAATACATTCCATGCAGATCATCACTGCTTTTTTCCAGATAATGGGAAACTGCCCGTTCACAGCCCCAAGACACAGGAAGAGTATTCCTGCCATCACACCAGCAATCCACAAATGCTGTCTACTCCTTCTCCAAAAGCTCATTGATCTTTTCCTCCCATCCGGAACGGTTCATGGCTCCCAGCACCGTATCCAGAACCACACCGTTTTCATCAATAAAAAAGGTGGTTGGTACTACGGCAACATCCGTTAAAAGAGCAAAATAAACAGACTCGTTTAAAACCAGATGAGGATAATCCGCCTCAGTCTGTGTAATCAGTTCTTTTGCCATGTCAATGGTTTTCTGATCTGCAGTATCCATCACATCACTAATAATTCCGATCACCTGAAATTCTTCTTCCTCATAAGCACCGGCCAGTTCCCCCAGCTCAGGCATTTCGCTTAAGCAGGGATTACAGTAAGTTGCCCACACATTAACCATAGTAAGCTTTGATTTTGAAAAAATATCAGATGAAATTTCATTTCCCTCTATGTCCTGTCCAGTAAAAATGATCTGCCGGGCTGGCTCTTCTGCCACCGCACCGGAATTTTCCATATTTTCCGCCTCATTAACAATCTCAGCTTCTTCTTTTCCTCCGCAGCCGGCCAGTAAAATCACAAAAAGAAAAACCATCAACGTTCTGAATTTATTTTTCATAATATACTCCTTTTTCACATAATGCTAACGCAAGAATTATAGCATACAACCTGCCACATTACAATAATACGATAAAAAAGCGTCCTTTATGAAAAACAGGAAAGTTGCCTGTAAGGAAACTTTTTTAACTATAGTTGCCTGACTGTCCATTGTATTTTTCTTGTCATCTGCCTATAATAATTTATAACAGCTCCAGATAAATTATCCGGAAAGGATCAGGTAATCTACTATGAAAGAAATCAATATCGGACGTATTCTTCTTGAAAACCGCCGCAGACAAAATATTACTCAGGATGAACTGGCAACACATATGGGTGTTTCCAAAGCCTGTATTTCCAAATGGGAAACTGCCGCCACTTACCCTGATATTACACTCCTGCCCCGGCTGGCATCTTTTTTTAATATCAGCATTGATGAATTAATGGGCTATGAACCACAAATGACAGTCACGGAAATCCGCAAACTGTATCAACAAATTTCCCATGATTTTTTTACAAAACCATTTGATCAGGTAATGGCATATTGCCGGACAATCTCAAAAAAATATTTTTCCTGTTTTCCTTTATTATTTCAAGTTGGAACCTTATATCTGAATCATTGTACCTTTGCCAAAACTCCCAAGAAAATAATAGATGTTCTGGAAGAGGCAAGGGAACTATTTGTGCGGGTGAAAGAAGAAAGCGATAACGCCTCCCTAAAAGAGCAAGCACTTAATATGGAAGCTTTTTGTCTGCTAAAACTGGGACGGGGAGAAGAAGTGACAGAACTTTTATCCGATTTTATTCCACTAAAAATGCCATCGGAGCCTTTACTGGCTGAAGCTTATCAAATGATTGGCCAAAATCAGAAAGCAAAGCAGATTCTTCAGGCAGGGATATATCAAAGTGTGCTGGAATTGTTAAATCTTCTGCTCTCTTATACAAAACTATGTGTTCAGGATGAGCCTTCCTTTAAAGAAACCAGTCACCGCATCCTGTCTATTGCAGACAGTTTTCAGTTGGAAAGCCTGCATCCTTCAATTTTACTGACCACATATTTTTCTCTGGCGCAGGAATATATGAATCATGAACAGGAAGAAAAAGCCCTTGTTATGCTTGAAAAATACAGTAAACTTGCAGTTTCTGATATCTATCCCCTAAGTCTTCACGGAGATACTTACTTTACCCTCCTTGATGACTGGCTGAAAGAAAATCTTACTCTGGGTAATCAACTGCCAAGACAGGAGTCCCTGGTTCGGAAAGAAATTGCATCTGTGCTTACAGACACACAAATATTTGCCAGTCTTGCAGACAATGTAAAGTTCCAGGAGATTGTCCGCAGATTAGAAAGGGAGAAAGGAGCCCCATTATGAATGCAATAACGCTAATAGAATTATCCAAAACCTACCCCGGAGGGAAAAAGGCCGTTGATTCGGTCAATATCAATTTATCTCCCGGTGAAGTGTTCGGATTTCTCGGCCCCAATGGTGCCGGAAAAACCACAACCGTAAAGCTTCTTGGCGGTATGCTGAGGCCAACTGGCGGCAGCTGCAGCATCTTTGCCATTGATTCGGTAAAAGAGCCTGAAAAAGTTCATGCCCTGTGCGGTGTTGTCACAGAGCATGCCCAAATGTACGATTCCCTGACAGGTATTCAAAACCTGATGTTTTATGGCTCTGTTTATGGGCTTTCGTCATCGGAAAGTCAGAAACGGGGATTAGAACTTTTAAATCAACTGGAGTTGTCCGAGGCAAAAGACCAAAAACTTTTTTCTTATTCGACCGGTATGAGACAACGTCTCTCTTTGGCGCGTTCACTGATCCATCAGCCTAAAATTTTGTTTTTAGATGAGCCTACTTCAGGACTTGATCCCGAAAGTGCACAAAATGTTCATGGTATGATAAGGCATCTGGCAAAAGAAAAGGGCATAACTGTCTTTTTATGCACCCACCAGCTTCGTTATGCACAGGAAATCTGCACACGGTATGGGCTTATGGATAAAGGACGCCTGCTGGCAGAAGGAACATTAGACCAGCTCCGCACTAAAGTCTGTTCGGGAGCCGTCATGAAGATAAAAGCAACAGGTGTTCCTTCGGATTTATCCTGCCATCAAACCCCCGAAGGTGTTTTGGAAATTCCCATTCAATCAGAAGAAGAAGTTCCCAAAACTGCCCGCAGAATTGTAGAGTCCGGCGGAAATATCTACCATATTTCCACTAAACTGCCTTCTTTAGAAGACATTTATTTTCATCTTACCAACAGAAAGGAGAATTGCAGATGAACACACAAATGGCTGCCATCATAAAAAAGGATATGCAAAGCATAACCTCCAACAAACGAATGTTTGCTACTTTACTTATAGTGCCTATTGTACTGACTATTTTCCTGCCTTCCGTTTTTATTTTGACTCTTTATTTTGTGCCGGAGGAAGGGGAAGAACTGCTTCAACTCTTAGAAACCCTGCCTCTGCCCCTGCAAAGCGGCAGTTCCCTACAAAGTATGATACTGCTTATGCTGAATTTCATCCTGCCCGGTTTCTTTTTAATGATCCCAATTATGGCCTCTTCCGTTATGTCGGCTGCTTCCTTTGTTGGAGAAAAAGAAAAAAGGACTTTGGAGACGCTTTTATACTGTCCCTTATCCCTGAAACAGATTTTCCGCTCCAAAGTCACCGCTTCCTTCCTTATCAGCATGGTTGTTTCCGGCATTTCCTTTGCCGCAATGCTTGTTGTAGTAGAAGCACTTTCCTATACCATAACCGGCGGCTTCGTACTCCCGGATATCAAATGGATCTTTATTCTGTTTTTGGTCGCTCCTGCCATTTCATTAATCGCTATTACATTGATCGTTCGAATGTCAGCAAAAGCACAAAGCGTAGAGGATGCCCAGCAGGGTGCTGTTTTCCTGCTGATACCGGTACTTCTTTTGCTTATCGGACAATTTACGGGGATCCTTCTTATCAGCTCATGGCTTTTGCTGTCCATAGGCATTTTATGCGCATTTGCCGCTGTTATTTTACTAAATAAATCCATGAGTCATTTTCAATATGAAACCTTATTAAAAAATTAGCACAATAAGACTTTTCA
Organism: Lachnospiraceae bacterium 10-1; assembly: GCA_000403495.2. Classification (GTDB taxonomy): domain Bacteria; phylum Bacillota; class Clostridia; order Lachnospirales; family Lachnospiraceae; genus Suilimivivens. Next base: position 356,395 of record KE159817.1, read on the forward strand.
CTTAATTTGCGCCTGCTGCTTCAGAGCCTGCCACAGTTTTTAACATCTGTCCTGCATATTCACTGCTAAATTGCGCCGCCCCAATCAGATCATCATTTTCATTTGTAAGATTTACTGCAAACTCATCATCCATTTGTCCCTGATCATCATAGTTTCCAGTGGTTTGCAGTAAATCATCATTTCCTATAGAGGAAACAAAGCAGTCACGCCCACCTGACGGATTTTCATCCATAGTCTCCGGCGTTCTCATTTCCTTTACATGCAGCAATGATGCATATATGTTTCTGACTTCATCAATTCTTAATCCCATATGCTTCTCCTTTTCCATCTCTTAAAAATGCAGACAAAAAAAGACTTCTCCTGCACAAAAATGCAGTAAAAGTCTCGCTTCTTATAACATATTCCGAGGAATCATTTCCTGTACTGACGAAAATATGTTACATACCAAAGTATGCAAGCTACTCCCTGTTACCTATTCTGCATCATACCAAAAATGTTCCTGTATGTCAAACTATTTTAGTCAATTAAACTTATCCTTCCGTAGGTACACATGCAGTAAATCTTTCCGATCCTTTCAAATTTTCCATTCCACATTCTTTAAAAAACTGTATAGACCAGATTTTTCAACCTTTAGCAAATCAAAATGTGGACTGACAGCTTATCATTTAATTTAACATAAGGATGGCTGGCAAGACATATCCTCTTTAATAGTTGTACCGTTTTTTATATTTTAGAAACATAAAAGCAGATAATCCAAGGGCCATCAGCTCTGCTGCAGGTGTTGCCAGCCAAATTCCGTTTACGCCGAAAAATACAGGCAGTACCATCATTGTAATCAGCATAAACACAAAAGATCTTGAAAAAGCCAAAACTGCTGAAACGATACCATTGGAAAGTGCCGTGAACATCCCGCTGGCAAATATATTAAGTCCTATAAAAAGAAGGGCTATCGTGCATATTCTGTTTCCTGTCACTGCCAAATCAAATACCGGATTGTTGGGACGGGCAAATACGGATACCAGTGGTTTGGTAAAAGCATAGGATGCTGCTATTGTAATCAACGAAATAACTCCAATCACCCTTAAACTGGTGTAAACCAGTTTTTTCAGTTTCTCATGATTTTGTTCTCCATAATAAAAGCTGATCATGGGAGCCACTCCGTAGGAATAACCCGTATACAGGGAGCTGGCAAACATCAGCACATATGTAATAATCGTAACTGCGGCAATTCCATCCTCACCCACATACTTAAGCATGGTCCAGTTAAACATCATGGTAATGATTCCGGTAACCAGTGCGGTGGCCATTTCTGAACAGCCATTCGTGGCAGCATTTACAAGAACCTTAAATCGGAATACCGGCTTCTTAAAGTGCAAAAGATGTTTTTTTTGACAAAATACCACAATTCCGACCACCGCTGTAACCGAATATCCCAAACCTGTAGCAATGGCCGCGCCGCTGATTCCCATATGGAATTCTGCAATAAATACATAATCAAGTACCATGTTTAAAATACCGCCTGCTACAGAACAGATCAGAGAAAGGGTTGCCTTCTCACTTGCAATCATATACAAAGTGAAATTGTTCATCAACAGAATAGGCACCGTAAACAGCAGATAATGACCTAAATAAGATATACAATAACTCTCCACATCCGGTGTCAGATTCATTCCTGCAAAAATCTGATTCATCAACTTATATCCTATCCCGCACATAAGAATCCCCACTATAACATTCACCAGAATCAGAAAGGTAAAATCCTCATTTGCCTCCTCCTTTTTCTGCTCTCCCATTTTCCTCATAATCACTGCACTTCCTCCGGTTGCAAGCATGGTGGAAATGGCAGTAACAAGCTGAATAACCGGTGCCGTAAGATTAATGGCTGACAATGCATTGGTACCAATTAAATTTGACACAAACAAACCGTCAACCATTGTATAAAAAGACATAAATACTGCCATTGCAATGGTAGGGACAGCGAATTTTAAAATATTTTTAAGTGTAACAGGTTTTAAATATACATTTTGGGTTTCCAAAATTATTTCTCCTCTCAACTTGTATTTAGTTACTGTATGTAGTATCATAATCCGTACAGTAACTGTACGGTCAATAAAGAAATATATAAAATATTTCTAAACTAAACAGAAAGGCAGATCAATGGATAAAAAAAATAAGCTGCTCACCATCGGTCAGTTTGCGTCCTTGCACGGCATCAACAAAAAAACCCTGATGTGGTATGACGAAATCGGGCTGTTCCAGCCTGTCACAATTAATCCTGAAAACGGATATCGGTGCTATAGCTATTACCAAAGTCCTATCCTGGAAACCATACTGCTTCTACGGGAATTAGATGTATCCATAGCAGAAATACAGGATTTTATGAAAAATCGCTCCGCTGAAAACTTAAAATGCCTTTTGGATGAAAAAATTGAAAATTTAGACCTGCAGATCATTCATCTGCAGGCAGTTAGAAAAACCTTATGCATCCACCGTCAGGATATGAACACCTTACTTACCATAAATTTATCGGAAATCAGTATAATTGAAAAAGAAGAACATTATCTGGCAACTGTAGATATAGATAAAAACACTTCTTTTGAAAAAGAAGTAGAACTAATCACGGCTGAAATCGCCAAATACCAGCCTGGACGCCTTCATGACGCTTCTTATGGCTCCATGATTCCTGTTGACAGCCTGCTTACAGGCAATTTTAATGACTATACAAAACTGTTTATTGAAATTCCTTTTTTAGCACATGAAAAAGGGCTGCATACACAGCCCAAAGGAAAATATTTAAAAGCTTTTTACAAAGGAGCCTGGGACAAAATTCCTCAAAAATATCAGGAAATATTGGAATTTGCCCGCTCACAAAACCTGACTTTATCCGGCTTTTCTTATGAAAAAGGAATTAATGAAATTGTCATTGACCGGATTGAAGATTATATTGTACAAATAGAAATTCCTATTTTGGGGTGAGTCTGCTTATCTTTTGCGCTATCAGCATGTCCATACAGTGCATGTGGGGGATGCCTCCGCTGCTGAATATAATGTCATATTCCGCGTCAGGATGGTAACCAAATATATCCGCTTTAAAAAGTCTGACCTCAACTTTATTATGTTCTGCAAGCTTTTTTGCCTTTTCAATCCCCTGCTCAGACAAATCAGAGGCTGTCACGGCATAACCACATTTTGCAAGGAAAACAGCATCTTTTCCCTCTCCACAACCCAAATCCAGCACACGGTACGGTTTAATGGGCGGAAGAATTTTCATAATGTCATAGCAGATGCGGTTAGGCATAAGCCCCAATAATATTCATCCATATTATACCGGTTGTCATAATCTGTCAGCACACTACTGTATCCAAGCAATGCATCAACAGTTGTGTTTAACGCTGCCGCAAGCTGATTCTGTGTCAATCCCAGTTTTTTGCGTCTTTTACTGATTACTTCTCCTGTCTTTAACTGATCCATTTCTGCTTCTCCTTCCCAAATATATTCCACATTGTGCTGCCCTGTTTCTATCTTAGTATAATCAAGTAACAACCGCAATAATGTAAAAATAGAATTGTGTACAATAATTCGCCTGACAGTTGAATTTTTCTTAAGAATAAAAAAAGAAATTATTTGTCAAAATTTGGAAATATTATGATACAATAACAATACTTTACTTTTTATAAAATAAACCTTTTGTTCATGCAGCTTTGGGAGGAACTCATTATGATGGTAAAAAGCTATGAGTCAAAAAGCGTTTATGATGCTGTTCAGGAGCGCTTTCATTACCTGTTTCATGAATTTGAAAACATCTATGTATCATTCAGCGGCGGCAAGGACAGCGGCGTTTTGCTAAACCTTTTACTGGATTTTAAGCGCAAGTTTTATCCCACACGCAAAATCGGCGTGTTTCATCAGGATTTTGAAGCACAATACAGTGTGACCACGGAATATATTACAAGAACCTTCAAGGCACTGGAAAAGGAATGCGATTTATACTGGGTTTGCCTGCCTATGGCAACCAGAACAGCCCTCAGCAGCTATGAAATGTATTGGTACCCCTGGGATGATAAAAAGGAGGAACTTTGGGTTCGCCCACGCCCGGATTATCCATATGTGATTACCATAGACAAGCCTTTTAACCATTACCGCTATCAAATGCATCAGGAGGACTTGGCAAGGCAGTTCGGGCGGTTTTATAAAGAATCCCACGACAATAAAAAGACCGTATGCCTGCTTGGTATTCGTGCAGATGAATCCCTCCAGCGGTATAGCGGAATTTTAAATAAAAAATACGGATACAAAGGAGAATGCTGGATTTCCAAGCAATTTAAAGATGTATGGTGTGCTTCGCCCCTCTATGACTGGTCCAATCAGGATATTTGGGTGGCAAACTATCAGTTTAATTACGATTATAACGCCCTGTATGATCTGTATTATAAAGCCGGTTTAAAAATAAACCAAATGCGTGTAGCCTCACCTTTTAACGATTATTCCAAGGATGCCTTAAATCTGTACAGAGTAATTGATCCTGAAATCTGGACAAGGCTTGTAGGGCGTGTCCGCGGCGCAAATTTTGCCTGCATCTATGGAAAAACCAAGGCAATGGGGTATCGCAATATTACACTGCCGGAAGGCCATACCTGGGAATCCTATACGAAGTTTCTGTTAGACACACTTCCAGCACGGCTTCGCAATAATTATGTGAAAAAGTTCAATACTTCTATTGAGTTCTGGCATAAAACCGGCGGCGGACTTGCAGAAAATGTAATACAGGAGCTAATCGACCATGAATACCGTATACGCCGGAACGGTGTATCAAACTATACATTAATGAAAAATTCAAGAGTCATTTTTATTGGAAATATTCCTGACCATACAGACGACATCAAGTCCACAAAGGATATTCCAAGCTGGAAACGAATGTGCTACTGCATTTTGAAAAATGACCATACCTGCCGCTCTATGGGTTTCGGATTAACACGTCAGGAACAGCTGCGAATCGATAAAATCAAGCGAAAATATGGAGAATTAATTCATGACAAATAATGCATTCAAAAGTCCGGTATATAATGTAATTCCAGTTCCTTTTGAAAAAATAGTGCCAAATACATACAATCCAAACAGCGTTGCACCTCCGGAAATGAAGCTGCTTTATGACAGTATTAAAGAGGACGGCTATACAATGCCTATCGTGTGTTATTACTCCCAGCAGCAGGATCTGTATGCAATTGTAGATGGATTCCACCGCTGGCGTGTGATGAAAGAATTTCCTGATATTTACGAACGCGAGCATGGAATGATGCCCGTCACTGTAATTAATAAATCCTTGTCAAATCGAATGGCAAGCACCATCAGACATAACCGCGCACGCGGCTCCCATAATGTGGATTTGATGAGTAATATTATCAAAGAACTCCATGAACTGGGCAGAAGCGACGCATGGATCGCCAAGCATCTGGGCATGGATAAGGACGAAATCCTAAGGTTGAAACAGATCAGCGGACTTGCCGCACTATTTAAAGATGTTAATTTTGGCCAGGCATGGAAACCGGTTGAAATGGAAAATGAAAAATCCTTGCAGGAGTAAATACTGCAAGGATTTTTCAATATGACAGACATTTGGAGATAAAGCAGTAAATTCAACACTATTGCTGCTTTTATTCCATCTTATCTTTCTTTACCAAATTAATTATTTGTTCAAGGCTCATGCTCTCCCAAGCTGCCAATTTGACGTCAGCTCACAATTCTGCCATCCTCAATACGAATAGTCTGATCGGTCAGCTGCGCAATTTCAGGATTATGGGTAATTATAATAATAGTCTGTTGGAATTTCTGGCTTGTCATTTGCAGCAAATGGATCACATTATCGCTAGTCCTGGAATCCAGATTTCCGGTTGGTTCGTCTGCCAGCACAATATCAGGTTTAGAGGCAAGGGCGCGGGCAATCGCCACACGTTGTTGCTGACCGCCGGAAAGATTGTTCGGCAGGCTGTAGATTTTCTGTTCTAATCCAAGTAATCCGACAATTTCCTCAATAAATTTTTTATCTGGTTTCTGTCCATCCATTGCAATAGGAAAAACAATATTTTCCCACACGTTCAGCGTCGGTATCAGATTATAGTTCTGGAAGATAAAACCAATACGTCTGCGTCGGAACACGGTAAGCTGCTCCTCTTTCAATCCAGACAATTCTGTATTTCCAATAGTAACAGTTCCAGACGTGGGGGTATCAAGACCCCCCAGCATATTCAGCAAAGTAGATTTACCGGAGCCGGAAGTTCCAATAATGGCAACGAACTTTCCAGCCTCAATCTCCAGGTTTACACCGTCTAAGGCATGAACCTGTGTTTCTCCCTTTCCATAGTATTTTTTCAGGTTTTTTGTCTGTAAAATGATATTTGCACTCATGGTCAAATCCTCCTTATCCGATTATTCTGCAACACGCAGCTTTTCAACAATACTGCCTTTATTGAATATTTTTAATGCAATTACTGGCACGATAATGGCAACAAGAAGAAGCAAAATACACACAATGGCAGCGGGAACAAGCGTAAAGTGGAAAGTAAAATACCAAATTCCGCCGATAAGCGTCTTCACCACAGTAAACGCAAGTATCACTGATAAAAGCATACCGGCAATGCACACGCCGATGGCATAGTAAACACTTTCCCAAACCATCATCCATGTCAACTGCTTTGCTGTCATACCAATGCTCTGCATAGTTGCAAATTCATGACGCCTTGCCAGAATAGATGTAATGATGGTATTTACTAAGTTCAGTACTCCGGCTACACCAAAGATAATGCCGATCAGTCCGCCGACAAATTGGAGCATGGTACGGGTTGTAACAGCATCCTGCCTGGCTTCTTCAGCAGAAGTATAGCCCAGACTGGTGTCCACATTCGTTACATAGCTTTGTAAAAACTGGCTCATGGCATTCTGTTGTTTTTCCTCTACATCAAAAGAATATTTGTAAATAACTGGTTCATCGTAAATCTCAGTATAAACACTGGTTGGAAGATATAAAAACAAACCATCCTTGCCAACTTCAAAGGGACCGTGGGTAGTATATCTGATTTCCATATCATCACCGTTGAGGGCGGCTTTGGCTAACACAGGCAGTTCCATCATCGGTTCACCGTTTTTGAAAACCGTAATAATGTCTCCCACATCCAGCAGGTCAAAGGCCGGATTCAAAATGGATGTTCCCATATCAGACACCACCCCCAGCAATACGCCTTCACCATTTACCATCTTCTTATAAAGACTATGCGCATCTGCCTCTCCTTCCTGAATATCCATACGGACAAGCGCTATTTCTTCCATACCATACACATTACAGAGTGCGTGTCCATCATCTCCCAGATTAAAGACGATTCCATCCTTAGTCCCCGCATAGTCAATTCTGGTCTCTTCGTCGGTGCCGGTATAATCAAATTCTACCGGAAAGTCATAGGTCACATTACTGTCATCCAATGTATTTTTATAAATGGCAGAAGCCCCGTTTACTCCCGGCTGTGCGTTGATAGCGTCGATTACTTCCTGCCTAAGCCCATGTTCGCGCCGGGTGAACCCTTCTAAAATGTTTTTGCTCAATGCGTTCACTACAGCAAAATCAGTTCGGATGCTGTAAGATACCTGCTTTTCTATATCCACGCTGTCAGCGGCAATACCTATGCAGTTAAGCATGATAACGCATAGTGACAAAGAAGCTACTATAAAAGCGGAACGCCGCTTATTGCGTCCTAAATTAGACCATGCCAGCCGGAACAGGCTGGTACCATCGGCGCTCTTTTTAGTGGTTTTTCTGCCTGCTGCTGCCTCTACATAGCGGAACGCTTCGATTGGCGGAATATTTGCCGCTGCTCGTATTGGTTTCCTTGTGGAAAGAAATACTGTAAAAGCCGCCAATACAGCAGCCCCCACAAAAATGATCGGGGACGGATTTACATTGATTACTACATTCTCATAGCTGGAAGACAAGGTATGCATCATATAAGGCAAGGCGGCTTTTCCAACAAAATAGCCAATCAGTAATCCCAGGGGAATACCAACACTGGAAAGCCACAAGGCCTGCATGTTTATCAATTTCTTTACCTGACGCTTGCTCATACCCACAGTCCGGTATAGACCATAACGACGGATCTCCTGCATCACCGCAATGTCAAACACATTATAAATCAATAAATATCCGCAAAGCATAAACAGTACAATTATAACAGCCCCAAGCAGAAGTGTGGTTGGATCCAGTGTAGGATTGGTCACTGTATTTATTGTTGCAGATAAATTATCAGAATTGGCCGCATCCGGCTCGCCGCCCATTTGCCTTACCCAATGATCCAGGTTTTCCTGAAGTCCTATTGTACTTGCAGCTACAAAGTCAGAATAATAGGTTCCTGCCATATCCCGATCCTGGTCATAGGTGTACTCAAAAATATCGGGATGTGCGTCTCGAAACGCTGTTCCTGTCCACATCATGCTAATTTGCTCACTAGTGGCTTCAAACCAGCCGGACACAATCATATCCAGCTCATATTCCCTGCCATGAGCAGTAAAAACAATTGTGACAGCAACTCCTGTCTCCGGCTCCACCCCCAAATCTCTAAGTGCCGCGTCTGAGGTAACAATCTCGTTTTCTGCCTTTGGTGCACTGCCATGAACGGGCATACAGAAAGTCAAATCAGCCTGCACAGAATCCAGCACATCAAATTCGATGTTATGACGAGTCGTATTCGCAAGAAAACCTACCGGCATCCGCAGACCATATTCCCGGATAAAATCAGCATCCTTCAAAGCCTCATACTGTTCAGCAGTCATATTGTGAAAATCACCATCTGACCGGCTGCCTTTCAGCATCTGCATAGTCAAAGTTATGGATTCTGCCGCACCCATACCAATTGTAGTAACAGCAGTAAACAGAACTGTAGTCAGCACAATCGCTAATGTCGCAATCAGGTTTCGCATCCTGCTGGCTCGAAAACTGCGTCCGGTAAGAACACTTAACATATTTTTCATTGTATGTTTCCCCTTTCCTGTTTCTGAAAATAAGGATAGCACAGCCATGTCACAATTCAGGCACACGAATGTCACAAATTTGTAACTAAAAATAGCGGTAAATCTATATAAAAGATTTATCGCTATGCAATATTTCTATTCCTATATTCATTGCCTTTTGCAAATCAGCTTTTTGCCTGCTATGTATGATATCTTATTACACGATTTTTCCATCCTGCAGCCGCACTACCCGGTCTGCAAGCTGGGCAACGTCAAGATTATGGGTAATCACAACCAATGTCTGGTGAAATGCAGCCGCAGTCATTTTAAGCAATCCTGCAACATTTTGTGTTGTTTTCATATCAAAACTGCCGGTAGGTTCATCGGCTAAGACAATCGAAGGCTTTGTAATCAAAGCACGTGCAATCGCCGCACACTGTTGTGCTCCGCCTGAAAGCATATGTGGACTGGCATCCAGATAATTATCCAGTCCCAGCAGATGAACAAGGCTGGAAAAATACGCCTCATCCAGCCGGGTGTCATCGAGAGCCAGCGGAAATACTATATTTTCTTTAACTGTCAATTCAGGTATCAGGTTATATCCCTGAAAAACAAATCCAATCTTTCTACGCCTGAATACCGTAAGCTGTTCCTCTCCCATTTTTGATAAATCCAATCCATCCACAATTACAGTTCCTTCAGTGGGCTCATATAGCCCGGCAATCGTATTTAACAATGTAGTTTTCCCAGAACCTGATGCACCTACAATGACTGTAAATTTTCCTTTTTCTATGGACAGGTCGATTCCATCTAACGCTTTGGCTACCTGTGAGCCATCCTTGAAATATTTCTTCAAGTGTCGTATTTCTACTATATCCATAATTCAACTATCTCCATCAACTTAACAGGAAAACTGAAAATGTACTTCCTTTGCCCTTTTTTGATTTTACTGTGATATAACCATTTTGCTGGGCAATGATTCCTCTCGCCAGATACAGCCCCAAACCGACACCTTCCTCTGTGGTCACTTCCTCCCCCCGATAAAAACGTTGGAATATGGCATTATAGTTTTCCTGATCAATGCCTATCCCTGTATCTCTTATATCAATCCGGGTATAAAATTGCCACGGACGGACGGAAATGCTGATCAAGCCGCCTTCCGGTGTGTACTTCACTGCGTTATCCAAAATGTTGCCAATGGCTTCTGCCGTCCATTTCGAATCATGCTTCACCGTCAATTTACTATCACAATCAGCCAAAAGAAGAATATTTTTCTTTTCTGCTTCTGCCAGTATTATACTCATAGCTCCTGCAATCGTATCACTCAATCTCGTTTCTTCCAGATGCAAAACGAAAACCCCGGTCTCCAGCCGGGACATTTTAATCAGTGACTGCATTAAAAAATCAAGCTTGTCAATCTGGACAGCCATTAAATTCAAAAATTCCTGCTGCTTATCGGTCGGCAATTCATGCTGGTTCAAAATGTCAGTTATCATCTGAATGTTCGCTATTGGTGTTTTGACCTGATGAGATATATCACTAACCAGTTCTTGGATCGTCTGTTTGTCCTGTCTGCTCTGCTGCTGTTCGTCTTTCATTTTCCCGTAATATTGCAGTAGTTTATCCTGCACCTTTGAGATAACTGTTTCTTCATACGAGAAAAAATTGGGGGGTTCCTGACTCTCCATCAAAATGTCAACTGTTTCACATATATCATTAGAAAAATCTGAAAGCTGCCGGCCTTGCCAAAGAGCCAAAAATACCGTTGCAATAAAAACAGCACCACTGAAAACAAATAGAAATCCCCGTATGAGCTCTTGGGGAATATAAGAGAAAAAGAAACCTGTCATTACGGCACAAAAGGCAATGCCCAAAAGCAATCTTCGACAAAATCCTGTCAGGCGCATTTCTTTCATACTGCTTCCCCCGTCCAAACATATCCTATACCACGCACTGTCTTGATATATGTATGGGTATCGTCTTCAATCTTGTCTCTCAACCGATTGATTGTGACAGTCAGCGCATGATCGTCAACAAAATTACCCTCAATATCCCAAAGTCGTTCCAAAAGCATCTGTCTGGTCACTATGTTTCCGGCATTTTCTGTTAAGACTTTCAGCAGCTTATACTCATTAGAAGTAACAATGATTTTTTCATTCCTGCGGACTGCAATAAGTTTACTGAAGTCAAGCGAAAGAAAACCATCTCTCCAACAGTTCATCATTTGCTGTTCTAATGAATGATTTCTTCGAACTGCAACCTCTATGCGCCGCAGAAGTATTTTCATATTGAAGGGTTTTGTAACATAATCCTCTGCACCCAGGTCAAAACCATTCAATATATCCTGTTCCAGATCATTAGCTGACAAAAATATAACTGGCATTTGCGGACACACCTTTTTTATAGTACGGCATAAATCAAAACCATTTCCATCCGGCAAATTTACATCAAGTATTGCCAAGTCAAAATGGTCGCTTTGAATAAGCTGGTACGCCTTTTTGCAATTATAGGCAGCAACCGTCAAGTAATCATTACAATCCAGTTCAAAACATATCACCGTGCTCAGGGTTAAATCGTCCTCAACAACTAACAATTTCATTTATTTTGTCCTTTCATTTCTTATATCACCAGTCTATCAGTTTTTCTGCCCCTTTTGGAATCAGCCAGACATCCGCCATTTTCACAGAGTTAGTAATGCTTTTCCCGATACAGTACATTATATTTCTTTTCCCCAAAGAACACAAGTGCCTTGTATTACAGTCTTGCCTCGACAAAACAGATAAAATCATATACAATTTCCCCATCCTCGTCCACATAGTTACATGGTCTGCTCTTTTTTACCGGACTAATGAAAAATATCTGATATTGTTCCTTTCGATAAAGAAAATGCCCCTTCAACCACATTTCCAGCGTCAGTGTCAATGTTTCCCGTAAAATAGACAACAACAATATCACCAACACTTATTTCTCCAACATCTATCCAACGGCTGATTCTTAAATCATTCAAATACACTTTGAATGTCATACCATCATTTTCGTCGGAACAAAGCACTGTGTCATCTATTAAAACGTAGCCGTCTGTAATTTCAGTCAGCGTACCCGCAAGAGAAGCATTGTATGGCTCCGTTTCGGATTCAGTTCCATTTTCAACTGCATAAGAAATAATCTGATCCGCAGCTTCCTGGCCAATCCGGAAAATATAGGCGTAGTCAAATATATTTGTCCAGATATAGCCATCCTCCGTCACATTGAATACCCGTTTGTAGATGCCAAGCGCATCAGACGTAGCAGTAAAGCTGAGATAATTTCTATTGCTCTCTCCCCAGTTATCATCTTCAATAAATTCGGCATCACGACACGCGTTAAGAACATCCCAGATATGCGAATCATTGCTCAACTTGAAATGACCGTTTTGTTCATACCCATTATATTTAGTAAATTGATTTAAAGGCAGCGTTTGTTCCAATGCGTAATTATCCAGTATTTCTCCCAAATTTTCCGGCGGAACATATTCATTATGACTGAACACATAGAATTCCCCGTCCAGCTTTACAGCCACAATATACGCTTCGGAAATCCCGTCAATCCGATAGATTTCACTTGCTATTTTATGGCTCTGATCACTATACGCATCATATCCTGTCACATCAAATGTACCAATGAGTTCACCGACTAACGAGGCATCAACAGAGCATCCTCTGGAATAATACTCTTTGTCATTAAGATTTATTGCTGTATATTGTTCTACGACGGTTTTATACTCCCACGGCCACTCTATGGCAGATTCGCTTTCCACAACATATACATCCTTGTAGTCTCTTTCTATGCCTCCAATGGAAACCAGCGAAATATCATCCATATGAAGCGCAAAATTTCCAGCCAGAAAAATGGCAGAGAAACATGCCACAGCCACAACCCATTTTCCCCAGGCAGGCTTCCTGCCTTTCTTTTTGTAGTTGATTGCTTCATCAACGTACTTGTTGTCAAGTTCGCTCAAAGCTTCAGAAAATTTCTTTGGAGTCATACGAATACCTCTCTTTCGGCTAAAGAGTCTTTCATTTTCTTTCGGGCACATACTGCTCAAAATTCATGGTAAGCCTGTACCTCTTAAATACTTCCTGCAAAATCCTCTCAAAACATATCGGCTCACTGCAAATGGACAGAATCCTCTTTGTCACTTCATTTTCACTATTTATTTCGTCAGATTATCGCAGCAGCGCCATACTTCCCGTCAATTTGTTTACCTTCTTTTTCGTACCACATATAGCAATTCCAAAATAACTCAGTGACCTTTCTGAAACATCCTTCATTTTTCGATAAGCTCATCATAGGTCTTGCACTCCTGCGCAAGGTCTGAGAAATCCACCACTGGATTCAGTTCCAGCCTAGAGCCATTAAAGCTGATCAACGCAACGCCCACAATATATCCCATAAAAGATAAAGCAGTAAATGCCCAATCCGGATATGCATTTTTTCATCTTTCTTCTTCGGCAAAATAGCTGGGCCGCATATACAGACACACCACATAAATACAGCCAGCACATCCATATATGGTTCATACAAATTTCCGTCAGCCGCAAAAAAATATAACGCCTATTCTGTTTTCATAAAAGAACTTCATCTTACCAACAAATAGTAATTGAAAAGCTGTATTCCGCCATTCCAAAACTCCTGTACTGTTATGTCTTTGCATTGTCCTTGTCTTTGCATTTCTCCAAGATTTCTTCCAATTCCAGAAATTGTTCTTCCGTTATCTCTGCACTCTGCAACAAAGCCGCCATTGCGTTCTTTTGGCTACCCTCAAAATAGCTTTCTACAAACTTCCGACTTTTCTCCTTCTGACATTCTTCCTTTGATTTCTCTACGGTATAGTGGTAAACCCTTAAATCATGTTCATCTACGGTATAGCTTAAAACGCCTTTCTGCCACAAACGGTTCAACAGGACACGCACCATTCTAGGCGACATATCTGACCTGCTCTGCATTTTCTTGATAACTTCCTTTGCAGTCATGGTAGGCATATCATTCGCCCAAAACACTTCCATAATCAACCATTCGCTCTGGCTGGGCGTAGTTTCTCTTTCCATGCCATTTGCCCCCTTCTTTTTATGCTATTTTATATATCGGAAAAAATACAGGTTTTGCTAATGTTTGTTGTGTCACTTCCCCGCTTAAGGGGTAGGTGTTATGGGAATCCCCGTACCTCCCCGATCTTCCGGAAGGTTGAAGATTCCTGATCTGTCCGACCTCTGTGGGTTATTGGGCATATGTTTCCGTAGTCTTATTTCTTATTCATAAACTCCCAATAGGTCTGCATACTGTACTGATAATATGCCGCCGCACTTTTCTGACTCAGCAGCTTCATGTCACTTATGACATTCTTGAATCACGTCTCCTCAGTCATTCGGAGCCGCCCATGCTCCCTTATGGTAAGTCCGAACATGATCTTCCTTACTTCAAAATGCCCGTCGCCTCATATGCTGCAATTGAAACTGCCTTTTTGGTTATGCTGGTCTGATAATAGCTCTCATCCGCTTCATAAAACACTGTACAGAATGAAAGTATCCACAATGCCATGATCACTCCGCCCCCTTAAACAATGTGTACTGCCTTTTCACTTCCGGATACCTGGACTTGACTTCGGCACGGATATCTCTTTCCCCGTGATCAGAACCATGACATAGCTGCTGAGTTTCCCGATGTACCTCATGTTGATGAGGAAGCTCTGGTGTATCCGCACGAAACCCATCCCTGCCAGTTCCGCTTCCAGTTCATCCATCTTCTTGTAGATACTGTACACCTCCCCCGCCGTGTAGAACATGTTCTTGTGCCTGCTCGTCTCGATATAGATGATGTCATCCACCCACAGGCGCACGTTCCCTTCACCTTGTACCCATCCAGCGTATAAGCTGCCTTGTTGTCCGAACCGAACAGAGTTATAATATGCCCGAAAAACAGGAAATCCGTGAAATTTTCAAAACTCTACTATTGGTAGATGTTCATTTTATCCATCCGCTGTATAATAGCAGTAGAAAGCGAGGTTTTTTGAAATATGGATCAAAAGAAAATAGGTAGTTTTATCGCTACCCGGAGAAAAGACAACAGACTAACCCAAAACCAACTGGCCGAAATGCTGGGAATAACGGACAAGGCAGTATCAAAATGGGAAACTGGAAAATCAATGCCTGATCCGTCTCTGTTTTGTCCACTGTGTGATCTGCTCCATATAACCTTGAATGAATTGCTTTCAGGTGAATTCATATCCGACGAAAATCTGAAAGAGAAATCTAATCAATTACTGCTTGAAGTCGTCACAAGCTGGCTTGGCAGAGATCAGTGGGAGAATAACACAAATGCCCCTGTTCCAACCGTCCTGAAGATAAAAAATATCAGAAAGGTATATGAAACTGAAAGTACTGTAACAGAAGCGGTTAAAAATGTCAGCTTTGAAATCACCAAAGGGAGCTTTGTAGGTATCATGGGCGCGTCAGGATCAGGAAAAACCACCTTACTGAATATGATTGCGACAATAGATAAAGCCACCAGTGGGCAGATAGAAATTGATGGGTATGACATTGCAGAGCTGTCTGAAAATGATCTGGCATCATTTCGCCGGGAGCATTTAGGTTTTGTATTTCAGGAATACAATTTATTGGACACCTTAACTGTCTATGAGAATATCGCACTGGCGCTGACAATTAAACAGATACCAAAAGAGACCGTAAAACAGACGATTCTTGATTTAGCTGGCAAATTAGGGATATCTGAAATCCTGAATAAGTTTCCCTATGAAATTTCGGGCGGCCAGAGGCAGAGATGTGCCTGTGTAAGAGCGATTGCGGCAAATCCCAGCCTCATTCTTGCAGACGAGCCCACCGGGGCGTTGGATAGCCACTCCGCAACACAATTACTGGAAACATTCGTCATGCTCTGCCGAAAGTACACTGCTACCATTTTAATGGTGACACATGACGCCTTATCCGCAAGTTACTGTGATAAATTGTTGTTTATGAGGGATGGCGAAATCAAAGCATTCCTGAAACGGGAACAGGAAAATAAACAGGAGTTTTTCACTAAAATTTTAAATACTATCACAAAAATAACAGAAGGTGTTCACTATGTATCTTAAATTAGCGTTCCGTAACACAAAGCGTTCCATATTTAACTATCTCCTGTATGTTTCATCAATGGTCATGCTCACTTCCATTATTTTCCTTTCAAACAGTATCGCAGATTGGGGGGATATGCAGGCTGGCTTTCAGACAATGGCTTTCCCCTTACTGATCGTGATGATCATGGCGGTGCTGGTAAACTATATTAATCATTTTATCATCAGGCAACGGGCAAAAGAATTTGCCACTTATATGTTGCTCGGAATGGAAAAAGATAAGCTGTCATTGGTATTCCTGTGTGAATTATCTGTGATAGGACTGGTATGCTTTCTTCTGGGTGTGATTTTAGGTACGGGGGTTTTTTCTATTTGCTGTCGTACACTACTGCTGGAAACTGGAAGTCACTCCATATTCCGAATTATACTGAAAAGCACTCTGCAAACATTTTTATATTTTTGCTGCGTGGAAATTTTGTCAATATTATTTGTGAAGCATAAAATATATAAACTACAAATTGTGCAGCTTATGCGGGAAAAACAACGCAATCAGCCACTGGGCGTAGGTAAAAAGTCTTTTTGGGGATGGATGCTTATGATCAGCTTTTTCGGTTATCTGGCATTGCTGTTTGGTATTTCCTTTATGCCCGACGAGATAATGACTGTTTCCGTCTCCCTTATTTCACTGCCAATGTTAGTATGCGTTTTCTCATTCAATAGATGGCTGTATGCTTTTATCGTTTCCTTACGTCTGTCACAGACAGATTCTTTATATCGGGGCAATTGGCTATATCAGATTGCTGAAATGACAAGTGGTTCAAAGACCAGCGTAAATGTAAATACCATTTTCTGCATCTGCTTTATTTTTTCAGCAGCCGCCTTTGTTTTCGGGACACTTCTGCTTAGCCCGGATATTTATATTTTTGAAAAAAAGCAGCAGCAATGGATGGGATTCTTACAAATCAGTATTTGCGTTATTTTTATGATCATCTATTTCTCTGTCCTCTCTTTATTGCAGATCATTGATTTAAAGAGGGAGCGCAGAAATATACGGCTATTGTTTCACATGGGAAAAAATCAATCTGACTTAAAATACCTGATTTGTACGCAGGTGCTTATAAAGATGTTCATGCCAATACTAATGTCTTTTATTATACTTTGGACGGCTACACCATTTGTCAATTATAAAATGAACTCCATATTGCCCGCACACAATCATCTATTTAAATCCATCGGTGGTTTTATGGTTTGTTTCTTTATTCTGTATTTATGTTTTTTTGGTGTGGTGTACATGGTAAACATGCGATATATTAAATTCAGCACTAAATAATGAGAGCGGTACCATGATTAAAATATCTGTGCTATTTTCATCACCTCCTCCATAGTCACCCCATTAAAAAATTACTGCGTTCTGCCGCCGGTATGTATCGTTATCCTTTTGGCTTAGTTCACTCTCTATCTGGGACAATTTCTTCTCCAGCTCCTTTATCTTTTCTTCATCACCGGAAGTTGCTTTTATCTGCTGTTCCAACTGTCGTTTCTGCTCTTTCAGTTTTTTAATTTCCCGGTCTACCCTATCGGTATTCGTTGTACATTTCTCAGCATCCTTCGAGCTGTCTGTTCCAGCTTTCGACTGTTCCTTTTTATCTGCACCGCTGGCTTTTTTCAGATCATCATACAGCACTTTCGGATTTCCGTTTTCATCCTTGCCCATATGATATAACCCACTTGGTCTGCTGCCAGACTGTTCGCTACTGATATACTCGTCTTTCAGAACTGGAATTCCCTCTCTTTTGTTTCCTACACCTTGCTCTTTTGGGTCTTCCTTTATTTTTTCCCTCTCTTCCTGCAGCCTTTCTAAATAGTCACTTTTGTAATCCATATAATTACTGCTTACTTCCATTGACATAAGCACTTCCTCCTTTTCTTGGGCACATTTTATGCTCCTGCCCTCTATCTGTTATTCGTCATTGCTTTGGCGACATTTAACCCGTTTGCTGTGAAATGCTTTCTGATTGCTGTGGAATGATCACAAGAATGCTTAGCATAAATTTCTCTCCCTCTGTCCGTATCTCCACCGTTCCATGATATTTCCCCACAGCCGCCCTGATATTTGTAAGCCCTGTTCCGCTGCGGATCATCCTCCTGCCAGAATAACTGTTTTCTATTTCCATAAGCAGAAAGTCTCCCTGCACCTTCCCTGTCATATGAATATATTTTTGTTTTCCCTTGTCAATCCGGCTGCAGGCCGAAACAGCATTATCCAATGCATTCCCTAAAATGATGCAGAAATCTATGTCACTGATTCCGCAAGGATATGGAACCTCCAAAGAACACCGTACCTCTATCTGGTTTTCTTCCGCAATCCCTAATTTATTCCCAAGCAGGATATCAAGCACTGGATGGTTGGTGCTGATCGGAAATGACAGATCTGCTGTCAGGTTCTCCATCCCCTCCACATATTGTAATGCTGCTTCGGTCTTTTGATTCTGCAGCAGCTCCTTTACGACCGTTATATGGTTTTTTATATCATGCCGGAACGATTTTGTTTTTTCATAACGCAGTCTTGCTTCTTTCACATACTGCCCCAGAAAATGTGCCTGCTGTTCTAACAGTGCCGCCTCTTTATCCCGTTTGAAACTATCTGCCAGCTTTTTATAAGCAAGCATAATGCAAAATAAACTAACCGCCCCTAGCACCTGCACAAACAACACTTGGCAAGAATTCACACCAGACATTAATCCATCTTTTTCTATCGTAACCGTATTTCCATAAACATTTTCATTGATATATTCACCTGCCAAAAAGATTAATAAAGCTGGCATTAGTGTCATAAATATATATTTTCTGTTAGCAGCCTCATCATACATACAGCATTGCTGTATACCCCGGTAACAAAAGACTGTTAGCATGAATGCAAAAATATTTCCACCCCACTCAAAGATAAAACCAAAAATTACTGGATTATTTTTAAAAACAACGGGAAACAGAATATAAGACAATGAATTACATAACCCAAAGCATAAAGTTGTAATTTCAACTGTTACAACAGCATATAAAGCTACGGAACCAAAATCTGCTCTGTAAAACAGTTTTCCCACCGCTATAAGGAGTATAATAAATACAAGAAATGCCCAAATTCCTTGTAAGTTAAAAATCTCTAAAACAGCCACCCCAAGGCCCGTAAACAATATACCGTATATGGGTTTTACTTTCTTCTGTAAAAATTCTATAAAAAACCAAAAGTTCATGAAAATTTCAAGGCTTGTCATGACGTATATGCTAAAAAAATCCAGATAATCAATCAATTCATAATCTCCATTCCCTCATATACTGCAAAATCACTTTTGAGAATTCCTTACTTCTAAGGCGTGACACAGGTATTTCCTTTCCATCTGCCATAAAAGCGGTGTTGTTCCTATAGCTTTTCAGATGGTTCAGATTGATCAGGTAGCTTCTGTGGCATCTGAAAAATCTACCATCCATCTTTTTTTCCAGATTTTCAATCCTATCGTAGTAGTCAATGACCTCCCCCGATACAAGATACAGATACACCTTCCTGTCTATGATTTCACAGCAGATAATATCCTGAAAAAAAATGATATTGCTTTCGCATCCCTTCTGGACTAACAGATTTTCTTTTTCCGGTGATAACCTGTCCTGCATGGAAAAAAAGAGCCTTTCCATTGTCTTTTCAAAATGTTCTTCCTGAACAGGTTTCACCAAATAATCAAATGGCTGCACCTCAAAAGACTGGAATACCATTTCTTTCAAAACCGTTATAAAAATCAGAAAGCCATGAAACCTGCACTCCCTTAATCTTCTGGCAGTTTCTATTCCGTCCATCCCGCACATCCCGATATCAAGAAAAAGGATATCTATTCTTTCATTGCTTTTAAGCAATTCTTCTCCCGAAGAATACTCCACAACAGAGATATCTGTATTTTTCTTTCTGAAAAAACCTTCTACCAGTTTTTCAATTTTTTCTGACATACATTTTTCATCATCGCAGACAGCAATATTAATCATAGAATCACCTTCTTTAAATTAAATATTATAGCACCCATTATCCAGTTAAGCCATAATCATGACGCAGAATGTATTTACAGTGATGTGAAATGTTTTTACCACTCGCATATTACCTCTTATTTCCCCGCTTTTCAGGTAATTTCCGTTATCAGGCCGCCCGGACTGCCTGTGGAAATGCAGACCACCGCATATGGCGGATGAAGTCCATAGTGCGGCGGTTAGCTTTTGTGTATCTCTTGTCATTTAATTTGTCACGTCATAAGCCTGTCTATACAGTTTCGTAGGAAACCAGTTCTTCCACCGGGACTCGTGTCTGTAAATGGCGCTCCGGATCTGCCGCCTCCTCGTCCGAATACCCGACTGCAAGGATATTGACCGGCTCCAGATTATCTGGCAGCCCGAACTCCCTGCGTATCACATCCGGCTTGAAATAGCATATCCACACGGAACCAAGACCTGATTCCGTTGCCTGCAGCATCATGTGGTCTGTACATATGGATGCGTCTATATCGGTAGTCTGCTTTTTATCAAACGGGCGCACCCATGCCTTCCCGTGGTCAGCGCAGACGATGACCGCCAGCGGCGCTCCGTAAAGGTTCGCCCCTTTCCCAATCTTCGCAAGCCCCTCACTGCTCTGGACGACGATCAGACGGACGGGCTGGAGGTTGGCCGCTGTCGGCGCAACATGGGCAGCCTCCAGAATCTTTTGCAGCTTTTCTTCCTCCACTTTCTTGTCCTTATAGCTCCGGACGGAATAACGCTTCTTTGCAATTTCGATAAAATCCATAGTGGCAAATCCTCTCTTTCCATTGTATACTGAACGTGTTAGTTAACCGTTGACCTAAATTTTAGCAGGATACAGAAATTCCGCAAGAATGCACTTTTTGGGTAGATACTTCCCAAAAGGGTAGCTATAAAAAGGAGAGAATACAGACAATGGAATATTCAAAAGACCAGTTCAACTGCCCGGTGGAGGCCACGCTGTTTTTGATCGGCGGAAAATACAAGCCTCTCATCCTCTGGTACCTGATAGAAAAACCGCTCCACTACATGGAGCTGCAGCGCATGATCCCGAAAGCGACACCCAAAATGCTGTCGCAGCAGCTACACGATCTGGAGGAATGTGGGATGCTGCACCGGGAGGTCATCCCGGACAAGCCGCCCAGGACACTGTACTCCCTCACCCCGTTTGGACGCAGCATCATTCCCGTGCTGGATGCCATGTGTAATTGGGGTGCAGGCTTTTTAGACGGGCTGGACATCCAGCCGCCATGCTGCAAAAAATCAGCAGGAGAGCCTTGATAAGCTTTCCTGCTGTTCTTTTCATAGCTATATATCCGGCTCCAATGAGAAAACCCCGTTTTCAAATACAAGCCGGAAAACTGATGCGTTCTTTACCTTCCTCACTTTATCTAACTGCTCCGGCGCAAATAAATGGATTATTGTCTTTATGGCAAAGGCATGGGTTACTATCAGAATATTGCTGCTTTCCCCCATTCCATGCCTTTGGGCAGTATCTACGAATGCAGCTTTCAGACGTTCTTCTATTGCCAGGAATGGCTCCGCCATTCCTGGCGTATCATGTTCATAAAGGACATCCGCAACATCGGGGAGCCGCTGATTCAGCTCTGCAAAAGACGCTCCTCCCAGCCAGTCCGATACATTCTTTATGAAAACCGCATTATTCTCCGCCTCCATACACCCCAGGCACCATTCCCGAAGCCTTACGTCCCTTTCTATTGGCACACCGTTCTTTCCGTTTGCTTCCAGAATCAGTTCTGCCGTCTGTATGGCACGGAGCATATCGCTGGTATAAACCGCATCAAAATCAATTCCCTTTAATTTTTGCCCTATGTCAGCCACCATCTGCTTTCCTGCTTCGGTGAGCGGTGAATCAGCCCATCCCTGCGCCCGGTCTAAGCTGTTCAAAAGCGTCTGACCATGCCTGACTATGTAAAAACGAACCATACTCGTCACCTCCGCTGATAGTATAAGAAATTGACATTAAAATAGCAAGCATTTATTTTTGGGCAATAACTATCATATTACAGAGAGTATTTAAAAAGAGCCATTAGACGGCCCTTTTTCCTCGTTATCATTCATTCGTTATTTTTTTGCCATTTTACCAATTGAATATTATCCCCCTTGGGAGTCGCCAGTTTTCCGCTTCAGAGCCACCTAGAAATTTCTTCCTTGAGAGCCACCTCAGGTACAAGATATAGTAATACTGCCCCTGTCGCTTGAAAATACAACAAAGGCAATATTAGGTCTAATGATGTTCAGATGATTGTGCTTCTATCTCGTCAACAAGCCTTTTGAGCTTCTTTGAATCATACAGCTTTCTCAGGTTTGTTTCATTTGTAGGGATTTCATAGGCATTATGGATAATCCTGTCCATGATGGAATCCGCCTGCGTTCCGCCGCCGAGCCTGCCATGCCATTCATCCACAGGATATTGTCCGACAAAGATTGTTGAGTTATTGCCGCTGCGTTGTTCAAACAGCTCATAGAGGTTCTTGGCATCCTTTTCAGTAAGTTTATAATTCAGCCATTCATCAAGGATGAGGACCTGATAGCTGCCGATCCTTTTCCTGTATTTTGTAAGCTTCCTGAGGTTGTCGTTCTGATTCTCAAAGTTACGCATCAGGTCAGGCATCCTGATATACAAAACCCTGTAAGTCTGTCTGCACGCTTCCACGCCAAGGGCGCATTCAGGGTAAGTCTTTCCATCGTCGATCGGTCCTGTGATGACAAGATTTGTTGCATTGGAA
Source organism: Lachnospiraceae bacterium 10-1 (assembly GCA_000403495.2). Taxonomy (GTDB): domain Bacteria; phylum Bacillota; class Clostridia; order Lachnospirales; family Lachnospiraceae; genus Suilimivivens. Next base: position 379,291 of record KE159817.1, read on the forward strand.
ATAAATCCCATTGTGGCCAGATTCAGGATCGTGGACTTTTTTATCTGTCTGGAATCGTAATCCAGTGATTCCAGACTTGCACAAGGATATTTAAAGTAAGCATTCCTGATAAGCCTGTTTATGAGCCTGTTCTCCCGCTCCTGTATCAGTGTTTCCAGAAGCAGTTCCAAACGCTTTTCGCAGCTTAGATCCACAAGCTTTATATCTTTTTCCTGCATTTCTATGATTCTTGCAAGGCCGCCAAGTTCCAATACCGATAAACTCTTTTTTATTTCAATGTTCATTTGTTGCCTCTCCTTTTCTGTAGTAATCCGCGCCTCTGACAATTCCGGATTTTTTATTGTTTTCCTTGAACTCTATAAGTTCTTTCTCACTGTTTATACTCTTTGCATTGGAATAGATGGTCTTATAATAAGGCATATGGTATTGCCTAAGTGCTTTATCACATGCTTTTTCAAGGACTTCCGTTGTATAGATATCCGCTATGGAAAGTATGGCTCCTGCTGTCTGCATGGGTTGTTCTTTCACTTTTGCCTCGTCAAACATCCTGCGGATTACCTCAAAGGTTTTGGGGCCTGTTTCCCTTGCTTTGTCACAGAGATCTTCCACTGACAGATTTTTTTGAGCGGCAAAGGAAGATGGGCTTGTTCTGTCCGCATACCGTTTGTCATATGTTTGGAAAGTATCGGGTGCTTTGCTATCTCTGTTCTGTTATAATAGATAAATACAAGATAGCTGTTAAATTTGACATCCACCTTGCAGCCGATATATCTGTATGGAACAGAATACTGGCCTTTGTTCCGCCATATATGGGAGTTGCTGCCAGCTTTATGCCCATAAGACCATTCACAGACTTCATAGGGGATAAGCAGCAGGGCTCTCAGGTGTGGTTTTTCTTCCGTTTCAAAGATGCTCCTGCGGCTGCCGGGGCGCTTCTGGAAAGGCTTGTCATTGAATTCTTTTACCGCTTTTCGGATTCCGGCATTTAATGCGGCTAATGATGGGAAGGTATCATTTCTGAGTTTTGCGATGACAGCCGTGGCAGTCTTACCCACACTCCCTTCCACACTTGCTTTTTGCTTCGGCTTTTTGACGCCTGTTGGCATGATGGCAACAGAATAATAACCCGCCAAGGGAAAGATAGGCCTCATTTCGTATGATCTCACCTCTTTTAGGATGTGAGGTCACTCCGGTTTTTAAGTTATCACAGACAACTTTTACCGGTGTCCCGCCAAAAAAACGGAACATGTTTACATGACAGGAAAGCCATGCTTTTTCATCCATACTGGCTGCGGCTTCCACATCGCTTATCTGGCTGTAGGGCATAGTTGCAGTAAACAGGTATTCTGGTGGCTCTGAAGGTGGAAAATACCATTTCCGGATGGCTCTCAAGCGGGAAACTGATGGCTCCCAAGGGGGATAATATTCACTACCTAAGAAACGTAAAAAAAGCCGGAGTAAGCTAAGGTATTGGTCTCTAGCTTTACTCCGGCCCTTCGCAGCTCGTCACTTGGCCGCTCGCTCATTTTGAGTAAACATTATTTGTTTTTCAATGAGGTCTGTACTAGCCATTCCAGCCTGACTATCCTCCCGCAGTAAGGGCATTTCAACACTATGACTGCCCTTCCTTCTGCGGTGGCAATTATCTCGCAGATTCCCTTCCGGCACGCCGGACACCTTGCTTTGCACATTTCCTGTATCCTCCCACAGCCACTTCTGGATTTCTAACCGTGATCAGCGGAACGGCCTATACAAAAAATGGAAGGGCTACCCCTGCCGCCTGTTCTTCTTATGTACCATCTTTGGGCTAAATCCCACCCGTATTGTTTCCCCGCAATGCCTGCATTTCATTTCAAGCACCACTTTTCCCAGCGGCATCTCCTCAATGTCAAAGATGCGCCGCCCGCACTTAGGGTTCTGGCATTTCACCTTTTCCATTGACCACCGCCTCCCCACACTGATATGTAATAAGGGAACCAGCCTGTCTCTGCCAGTTCCCTTTTATCGTTTGTGCTTTATTGGCAATCCTACTTATCCAGGAAATCCCAAAACTGCTTATAATCCAGATATCCTTTCAGATTCCCGGCATCATACTGCGTCTGCATAGCATCCTTTAAAACGCTGATCCAGTCATTCATCCCGAACAGGTCATCATGTGTCCTATTGTCAGCGCCATGCTGATTTGCCCCTGCCCTGATAAAAGCAGACTGTGCGTCCGGACATTCCCCGCTTGCCGATAAGTGGCTGGAATATGCAAACATATCAATATAGTCACTGCCCGTTGTATCAACTTTTGACACATCCACCATGCGTTCTGTCACATTTCCGCCTTTGTCCCATACCTTCACCTTATATACCGGATTTGCAGGGTCAAAGTCCTTCGGCTGGTAGACCGTAAGGGAATAATCCGCCCCGCACATTGAGCCGATTGCCTTTCCATCCTTATCATTTGAAATATGTAACTCAAATGTACCACTGGATGCCTGTGCTGCCGGAACCATGTTGCACATCTGGTCGGTGTAATTCCTTCTTGCCCTTCTTGTTTCATACCCTGCTGCCGGGTATCCTGCTGCTCCTATTCCATTAACATTCATTTCCTTTCATCCTCCATTATTTTTAATATTGCGGCTCCTCTGTCGGTCAGAGCCGCCCCCGCTCTCTCGATATAAGTCCGAGCAGTTTATTGCTCCATGCAAAGGTGATTTATTTATGTTCCCCTGTCAAATTCCATACTGATTTTCACCTCCTCTCGCTACTCCCCGATTCCCCGATTTGCCAGAATACAGGGAATGCCTGCCCTGCCTTGTCAGGCTGTGGCTTATTGGGAATACACACCTTTGCTACACCGAATATCCCGGATCACGAATAAAGGTAGTAAACAGATGCTCTATGCACTTTTCAATCCTGTCTTTATCACTGCTGCTTTCAAAGTCCAATAACCCATCAACATCCACTCCTATATAATTTGCTATCGCTTCCAGTGGTATCTTGAAGTGTTGTGTAAGACTCTCAATCAATATCTTGTAATATCCATCATTGTCCGGTTTTTCACAGCAAATCTGTAGTAAAAATACCATAAGATACTTCTCTTTGTCCTTATCCCTTAATCTATAATTTTCATTACTGTATAACTGTCGTAATTCTTCTTCTGGTATTTGCGCTGTTATACTAATGGAAGCAAAATCAAATCCCCAATCTAAATATTGTTTTAGCAATTCCTGCAAAGAATATAATTCCATACCGGCCTTTACCTCCTATTCCTGTTTCCCGATCTGCCGGAACGCCGGGAATGCCTGCCCTGCCTTGTCAGGCTGTGGCTTATTCGGGATATGCAGCCGTGGGTCTTATAAAACTTTCTTGAACTGATATTTATACATATCGGAATACATATTGCCGGAGGACTGTGGTGTAAACCGGCCATCCAATGCGCCCATATCCACCGCAAAACCGCTGTCCGCCACGGAGAACGCCCCATCCTTGAACTGGAACTGTGAAGTGAAATCGGGAATCCCCAAGTCTCCGCTTATCCTGATCTTCCCTATGATATCCACCAGCGCATCCTTCATCCGTTCTATCCTGGCATTGTCCTTTGTCTTGTTGATCAGATCAGCCGCCTCATCCGGCAGCCCTCCAATCTTCCCGTCTGGCGTCAGATAAAGATTTTCTAAGGAAATGTCCTCCCCCGTAACCCCTTTCAGGTAGCGCCGGACTTCCTGTATGTCCGTGGCATACCGGTATGTATTGGAGGACAGGTCTCCCACGCTGTCCGCAATCCCTATGTAATACTGGTACATCCGGTCACCATACTTTTCATCTATCAGCTTCTGCACCTGTTCCCGGACGCCCTCGTCCACTATCCCGTCCACGGACACATCCCCATTGCTCCCAATCCGTACCTGCATCCCTTCTATGTCATCACGGGAAATGCCCATGCCTTCCAGATCCTTTACGAAATCATCTGAAAAGCTGTTTTTCAGCTCCGCTTTATTCTGCGCCTTTTCCATGTCTTTCAGGTTGGCAAAAATCTTCACATATTCCAGTTCCGCATCGTTTAAGTCCTTCCCCTCCGCCATGTCCTGCAGCAGTTCATCCACGGTGCGCCCGCCCTTATACTTCTTTTCTTCCGGCAGGCTGTCAAACTGCTTCTGGTGGAGCCGCTCCAGCTCTTTTAAATAATTCTGCTCCGTCTCCCGCAGGACTGCATTATACTGGTCAAGATATTCCCGCCAGTTTTCATCCTTCCGGCTGTATGCGCTGTGGAGATTCCCATATGCTTCCCTGACGGCGTCAGTCTTTTCATGTTCCTTGTTTTCGGAAACATGGAAACTGATCTTGTAATAATCATCCGGGGAAACTTCCTCCCCGTTTCCGTTTTCTACCTTGAGGCAGTATTTATTGGTATTGATATCCCAATTAGGGACGGTCAGCTTCTTCCGCCCCTCGCCGTCCCACTCTGCCTTCCCCACCTGGTTGCCATACTCGTCATACAGGGTAAGGTCGTAATCACAGCCCTCCGGCATATCAATGTAAGCTTCAACGCCAAAGTAATTCCGTTGGAAGTTCATAAATGGGATGGAGAAGTTATAAAAATCCACATCCTTTTTATCGCTGAGGCTTCCTTTCAGGCTGCTGGTCTCATCCTTGATCAGAAAATTCAAATCCAGGAATGTGCTGCCTTTGTCCTTATCGGAAACCTCATAAGTGGTATGCTGTCTGCGGTAAGTGTTATTGCTGCTGAGGGTACAGGTATCCTCCCGCAGCTCCATGTTCCTGCGCATCTTCCCGTCAAAAAATGCCTCCGTCTCTTTTCCCGTCATGAAGTATACCGGCTTATTTCTGAAAGCCGCTCCATATGTGGAACCTTGTTCATTTACATTAGTTATTCCCATTGTCAGATCATCCTCCATTACTTGCTTTTACAGAAAGTCAGAATATCATTGATCCACTTCCCATACCGCAGATACCCGTCCCAATCTCCAAGCGTTTTCATATCGTTCATAAGCTCATGCGCCATTGCCATATAATCCGCTTTTTCTTGGTAGGAGGTACCGTCCATCTTGTCTTTCAGTATCGACATTGTCATAAAATTGCTGTCCGATTTATTCCCGGTATGCGCGTTTAAAGCAAGCAGCTCCATATAAGAGCAGCTATTCGGATTTACTTTGCTTACATCCACCATCTGCTCATATTCATTTCCGTTTTTGTCCATTCCTTTTACAATATAAAACGGATTTTCCTCTGAATAATCATCCGCCCTGTATACATTTGCACTTTCCCCTGTTTTCGCATCATAGATAGAAAATAATGCGTCCGGGGCAATATGTACTACATTTCCTGTTGCTTTCACATTTGCCCCGAAATTGTCCTTCTCATTGCTTTCTGCCTTTCTTGTTCCCTGCCATGCCGGGTATCCTGCTGTCCCTATTCCATTTACATTCATTTTTCAAATCCTCCATTGTTATGCAATCCATCTGGCAATCAGAAGCGTTCCTGCCTTCTGTGCCATAATGTATCCTATAATTTCTCCAGCTTCTCCAAAAATGCTCTGTAAAATTCCCCTTCTTTGATGCGGGCCTGCTGAACCTCTATACTCCTGGGTGTATATACTACGGGATGCTCCAAATCGTACAGCGCCTTTTTCGTTGCCTGGATCGCAGATTCCACCGTGCTTCCAAGGATGTCAAAATTCTCTTTTTCACCCTTAAGCTGTTTATTAAGCCTCTGCACCATCATCTGCGATATGTGGCTCATCATTCCGTTGCCCCGGATTCCCATGCCATTCGCATTTACTTCTTTCGCCGCCTCCATCCACGCATCCTTCACTTCCTGTGGGGCATTGGGGCCGACCATCTCAAAGGCTTTCTCATCCTGATCGGCTGCCTTTCCCTGCGCCTCCTTTTCTTCCACCGTTTCCATGAATCCCACAACCCCGGATTCCGCGCTTCTTCCTGTCTTTCTTGCCGTGTGTCCTGTCAGCGGATATCCCGCTGTTCCTATTCCGTTAATGCCCATTTCAATCCTCCATTTCTTTCTTATGGCAGCCCGTCTGTCATTCAGAGCCGCACCCGCTCCCTCACAATAAGTCCGAGCGGTTTATACCTCCATGCAGACATACCGCCTAACTTCCCCGGTCAAATCCCATACCGGCCTTCACCTCCTCTCGCTGCTCCCTGATTCACCAATCTGCAGGAAAGCCTGGGATGCCTGCCCTGCCCAGATACCCCTATTTATGCTTTCCTGTCAAAAGACGGCTTCTCCTCCAGATAATCCGGCAGTGCTTCCAGTTCTGCCCCTTGGCCGTTCTTTAGCGAGCGGTACTCATTAAAATAAACCCCATAAAACTCCCTTTCCTTTTCCCGTTCAGCCGGAGTCCTTTCGCAAGCCCACCCGTATCCCGAACCGAGATATGTCAGCACCTTTGTACCCTGGTAATAAATATCTGCGCCATGTCCCCCGCCTGTCAAGATTGGACAGGTCAGCGTTCCGCCCCCGGCCAGCGTAAACTTCCTTTCCGCAAGATCATCCATCCTCCCGTCCGCTGCCTCCAGAAAGTAAAGCAGCGTCAGTTCCCCGCTCCCCTTGCATTTCGGATTGCCGCCCTGCTCTTTCAGCGCATTTTCAGCCTGCCGGTATAGCGCCTTCCTGTCGGGCGACACGTCAGACATATACTCTGCACATAGTTCCGTCCGCCGCCTATGGATATATTCCAATTCTGCCTTGCTTGTAGTATTCGCAGCCTTCCGTGCCAGTTCCTTGATCTCGTCAGTAAACTCCGCCTTTGATTTACTGCTTTTCCCGGAACTTGGAATGATAGACCAGTCAGGCCCTCTGCCGCTCAATGACATACACTGTTTTGTATTAGCAGAATTTACTGTACTTAAAGCCGAAATTCCCATGAGTCCACCTCACAATTTATTTTCTTATCTGCGGTTCTTCTGTCGATCAGAGCCACCCTGCTCCCTTGCAATAAGTCCGAGCAGTTCACTCTTCCTGCTCCCCAATTCCCCAATCTGCCGAAACGCTTGGGATGCCTGCCTTATTCGGCAATCATCCAATCTTCCCATCGGGCGTCAAAATTTTTATTTTATTAAAGAAACATTAGCTTCTTCATTGGATTTTCTTAACATTTCTTCCATTGCTTTCACATATTCATCAAAGGTCATAACCACAGAAGATCCCACAAAACTATAAAGAGTATTTACTGCATTTGGGAAAGCATTTGCTAATGCCTCCCGTAAAGTTGGGCCATTCTTCTCTGCCGCTTTCACTCTATCATCAATTTCTTTTTGTATTTCTTCTGTCGTCCTGACTGTTGCAAAACTACAAGAACCTTTCACTCCATTTCGTTCCATTGTATTTTGTCCCATAATACTGCGGTCAAAATACACCAGCACGGATGTATAGTCATTAAGGCTTTGCTGCCACTTGTCCATAGAAAGGTAATCGTCCCAATTTCCAGAGCTTTTATATTCCTCCATAACCTCCTTTATCGCCGCACTGTAGTCTGCCTTATCTAAATAATTTTTCACTCCTGTCTTTTCAAACAGGATATCTGCTCTCTGTTTATCTCCTAAAGATGTATTTCCCGTCTCCTGATTAAGCATCATAAGTTCAGCATAGCTGCAATTTCTTGGATCTATAATCCATGCATGGTGCTTCCTTTCAAATTCTTCCCCCTCTGCGGTCTTGCCCTTTAATATGTAAATTGGCGTATCATCCGAATAAATATCTGAGCGATGTATCTCAACGCTCTCCCTGGTCTTTGGATTTGAAAAAGACATCAACGGTTCATTCACCTTACTTCCTCTGTTTATAGCTTCTATTTGATTATTAAAATTGTTACCTAAAACTCTCTTTTTACCCGTCATATAATTCGAGTTAATTCCAGTATTATTATCAATTCCATTTACACTCAATTTCAATTCCTCCATTATTATCAATTATTTTAATGGCAGCTCATCTGTCGTTCAAAGCCGCCTCTGCTCTCTCATAATAAGTCCAAGCAGTTTATTACTTCATAAATAGTAAACGCACATTGCTTAACTTCCCCTGTCAAACTTCATGACAAACACCTCCCTTCGCTAAAAATCTGCCATCCGTTCTTTTCTCTCCGCCCGCCGTTCTGCTGCCTTTTCTTCCTCCGCTTTTTTCTCCTTGCGCCTCTCGGCAGCCTTTTCCTCGGCGGCTTTCTTCTCTTTTGCCCGCCGTTCCGCATTTTCTTTGGCTATTTTTCCATCGGGGTCATTTGTGCCGGAAGAGATTCCCGTTATATTTCCATTTGCATCAATCTCATATGAAATACTCGTCAGTGTTCCCTGCGCATGGGATACCGCGTAAGAGGCACAGTCCGGCAATGCCGCCAGATTTTCCTCCAGATATTTTGCTTTTTCCGAGTCGTTCATACATTTTTTCAGAAAAGCGCCCGATACGGATACCGTTGTCAGAACACCCTGCATGGAAGTTGTACCCGTATTCATATAGCTGTACTTGCCCTGCAGATATTTGGAATAGTCATTGATATTGCTGTACCCCGTCTTGATCTGCTCCGTCTTTGTTCCCCCGGTTGATGTTTTCAATCTCCACCGTGCTTGTTGTTACATTGCCTTCCTTTGCGGTACTTGTGCCGCTTTTCGCATAATTGCTATAATTGTTACTGATCTCCATTGACATAATTTTCATCCTCCTTCAAAAAATCTTACCTGCGGCCCTTCTGTCATTTGGAGCCGCCCATGCCCCCTTATGGTAAATCCGGGCATAATCTTCCTTACTTCAAAATTCCCGCCGCTTCATATGCTGCAATCGAAACCGCCTTTTTGGTTATGCTGGTCTGATAATATCTCTCGTCTGTTTCCTGCTCCATCAGCCTGCGTTTCAGGGCACTTTCCTCGTTCAGCCATGCATATTCCTCACGCCTTTTCCTCTTTGCCGCCTGTTCCGCTTCAAACTGGCGCATTTCTTCCTCTGTCGGACCGGTAATATTTCCACCATGGCTCGAAGCCCGGAAACGTGCAATCTCCCCATTTTCATCCAAAACAATCAGGTGAGAACATATCCTTCCGGGTACTTGGTTTGTTGCAATGAAACTCTCCACTTTGGCCATGACCTGTTTTGCCAGTGCCGGATCATTTTTCATTTTTTCTTCCAATTCCGGCGGTACAACAATCGACTTCTGCCCGGCGATTGAGTGGAGCCTTGACTGTACCCCGGATGAATCCATAGCAGGATTCGCCCCATTCGGTTTCCAATTCACGGCGGATTCGTTTAAATCATTACGGAAAAATTTCTCAAATGGGAAATCATTCCTCTCCCATACCCCCTGCGGAATATTGGACGCATCCGCCATATGGTAGTATGCTCCGGGAAACCTCGCCTGCCACATATCCTTAAAACTCATTCCCGATACATCCGACTGCCCCGCAGCTTTTGCCGCCGCAAGCTCCGCAAGGCTCACGCCTCCATTCTTATCTGCCGCCGCATTCTTCCGGTACTGCTCCGCCAGATAGTACCCTCCCAATTTACCTGTCACTCCGAAATCCATCTTCCTCTCTCCTTTCATTTTTCATCATCACGGACAGGATAAACACCCTGTCCTTTACCCTAAAATCCATTGTCCCCTGATACTTTTCAGTCGTGCTTTTGATGTTGGCAAGCCCTATCCTATGATTCTCCCGGTCTGCCTTATCCGTCACGGAAAACTCATTCTGCGGTTTTCTCACCACCTTTCCGTCAAAGCTATTCTCCACTTTCAGGAAAAACAGTTCCCTCTTTTGGAAAGAACTGATGCGGATAAAGGCTTCTGCATCCGGCTCTTTCACTTTCAGGCAGGCTTCGATCGCGTTATCCAATGCGTTTCCTATGACAATGCCGATATCATAACTCTGGATGAACAGTTTCTCAGGGAACTGCAGCCCCTCCACATCCATCCGTAGGTCTGGCACCGTGCTGGCAATCTCATGGTATTTCATATTCAACAGAGTATCCACAACTGTGTTCCCTGTTTTGAACCGGAATTCCAGTCTGTCCATAGTCTCGTTCAGTTCTTCCAGATAGGCTTTCAGTTCTTCCTCTTTTCCTGCCGCAAGCTGCATGATAAGGGAAATTGTATTCTTCATATCATGTCTCATCCCCCGTATCCCGGAATAGACACGCTCCATCTCCCCCATATGCTCCTGCAGGCTGCTGACCTGTTTCTCCAAGATAATGCGGCTGCTTTTTTCCCTGTTCCAACAGATCATGTCCTGAAAAAGTTTTACCCCAAACATAACGGAGAACAGTAACAGCAGCAGGATAACAGGCATTATGACCATCAGTGATGGATATCTGTCATACAGCGTCTCCGGCACACCGTTCTCTGCCGTGTCAATCGTAATTCGCAGTAAAGTACATACCATCAGGCCTGTCAGCCCTGGTGTGATGATGAACAGTAATTCTGTCCTGTGGACGGCATATTCCTTTTCCCTGTAATCCTGTACAAACCTTCTCAGGGTAAAATAAAGCACCGCTGCCCCAATCACACAAAACAAAATCTGGTTCCCTATGAGAGTAATGCTTACAACGCAATTATAAAATTCCAATGAATATCCATTTTCCAGGCACCAGTCCCAAAGCCGGAACAGATGGTTTCCTAATTCAAAAAGCATATGTGCAAGGAAAAAGCTCATTTCACCCACAGCCATAAAGGTAACTATAATAAATAAAGCTATCTTCCCTATTGCCCTATAAAAAACCAATGCAGTTACAGATATAATACATAAAATCACTGCCAGCCTTACAAAAACCCAAAAGCTCGTGTAGCCTTTTGGCAGGAAGAATCCCACTCCCAGCCGCAGCACCCCGTACAATACTGTGACTGCCAGCACATTTATCCGCCGGTTCCGTATCCTTGTTTCCATCATCCATCGTGGCATAGGACTCTATGACCTCCTCCATGTCCGTGGTATGGATTTCCACCTTCTTCCCCCTGCTCTCAATATACAGGATGGTATTTAAGTTAAGCGTATACCCCTGGTTCTTCGCCCTTATGAATATCTGCTTTTCCCTCTGCCCTTTCCTTTTCCCGGCTTCCTCCGCCGCCCTGCAAAGCACCTCCATGAATTTCTGTTCCTCAATCGGCTTTAGCAGGTAGTGGAATGCCAACACGTCAAAAACCTCAAACACATATTCCTTAATTCCCGTAATGAAGATGACCACCGCATCCACGCCGGACTGCCGGAGTGCCCTCACCGCCTCAATGCCGCCCATGCCCTCCATCTGTATGTCAAAAAAGATAATGTCAAAATCCTTTCCCGCCGCAAGCAGTCCTTCCCCCGTTGCAAAACCGCTTATATGAAAATCGGGATTCCGTTTTTTTATGAATCCGCCAATCTGCTCTCTGATGGCTTCCTCATCATCTACCACTGCTATATTCAAAATTCATCATCTCGGATTTCCGTTTCTGCCGTCACTTAATTTATCGGCAGATTTTCTGTTATTTTGGGATGCAGGGAACGAAAGGCATATAAAATGAAATGAAAGACATAAATGCAATGGAGAAATTTCAAAGTAAGTCTAAAGTTTTTCGCCATTCGTCCGATATAGGGACGGATGTCCCACAAGGCGGCACAAACGCAAACCGACGTGCAAGCATATTACCTCTAACTTTAACTTTCCCGGATTCCAAGTAATTTTCGTTAGTTTGTAATCTCCATTGCCTTGATTTCGTCCTCCCTGATAAAATTTATATTGTTAATGGCGGCCCCTCTGTCATTCGGAGCCGCCCATGCCCCCTTATGGTAAGTCCGGGCATAATCTTCCTTACTTCAAAATGCCCAGAATGCTTATATCTTCTGATTTCCAATCACGCTTTTGCTAAATGTGCTTATGTTTTCCTCATAGGCGGTTGCTGCCAATGCGCTTACACCTGCTGTCTGGAAAGCCGCCGTATCATCGCCATTCTGTATACCCTCTGCAAGGAAAGCCTGCTGCCTCTGCCTGCTTGCCATCTGGCTTTTCAGGTAATTCTCCTGTGCCGCCGCTCTCCGTGCCTGCGCCTTTTTCACCGCTTCTTTTTCCTGCTCCTCCATCAGTTCTTCCATCCTCTTATGGCGTTTCTCCCACCATGATTCTTCATTATCTGCGGAAATCGGAGAACCATCCTTTACGGGAATCCCTTCCCCGTGGCACTGCTCAGGCGTTGCCCCGATGACCTGGTAGCCGATCATCTTGGAACCCATGATTCCGGTACAGGAATACATCTTCCTAACCATTCCCAACACGGTTTTTTCCCATTCCGGATCAGTTTTCATCCTTTCAAAGCATTCCTCTGTAATCGTCAGCGCACCGCCTACACAGGTGGAACGGTACCAGCCGCTAACCGGCATTCTCGACATTTCGTTCATAAACCACTGTTTGTATTCGTCCATCGTCATTTCTTCTTTGGATTTGTTGGAAATACTGCTGTCATATGTAAAACCAAAATAACTCGGTGGCTGCGGGACTACCATATCCCCTTCCCATGCGGATGAGCCGGATTTTTCCGCTGCATTCTTTCCTTCTGCTTTCTGCACTTCCTCCGCAAAGTTCCCTGCGCCTGCTGTCTTCTTACTGTTGTTTGTGTAGGCATACGGGTTCACCCCTGCGCCGCTTACATTACTGATGCTCATACCTGTCTCCTTTCCTGTAACAACACCGTTACACTAAACTCATTTTTCTTTACTTTGATATCTAAATCCCCCATATATTTCTCCGCCTCCCGTTTTACATTGGAAAGCCCAATGCCGTGCAGAGAGCCGGAAGCTCCATTCCCTTTCGTAGAGATTGGGAGATTCGTATCCGCATCCATAACAATTTTCCCTTCAAAGGAATTCCTGACTTCAATCAGAAAAAACTTTTTCTTCTGCCTGCTGGTTATAGAAATATACCTGTTTACCGTATTCATCCTCTCGCAGGCTTCCAATGCATTCTGCAGCAGGTTATTTATGATAATCCCAATATCATATGCGTTATAACGCTCCGATTTTGGATAGATAAAACCAGACTTGAACTGTATCCCCTGTTTCTCTGCGGCTTTCTGCCTGTCATTCACAATCACATCCGTAACCGGGTTCCCTGTCTTAATGGCAAGCTCAAATACATTCATGCTTTTATCCATTCTGGTTATATACTGATCCATCTCCCCAAAGTTCCCGTTTTCATAAAGCCCCTTAATATTCGTCAGATGGTTCCTCATTTCATGCTTCATCCTGCGTATGCCGTCATAGAACTGTTCCACCTCCTCCATCCGTTCCTGTATGGCGTGGACCTGCTGCTGTTCCACAAAGTACTTTTTCTTTTCTTCCTGAAGCCCCACCATTTTCTGGTAAGATACTATCGTGACTAGAATCCCCGCATAAAATAATGCTGCCACTACAGGAACGATGCCGATAAGCGCCGGGTGCTGTTCATAAAGCTGTATGACCCGATTTTCTGAAACCATAAGCAGGATACGGAATATAACGTTCACGAACAGAATGCCGGTCAGCGGTGTCAAAATCAGATAGCATAATTCCTTTGTATGCAGTTCCATCCTGCATTTCTTTAGCTGACGCCCTGCAATATACAATAATGCAGAAAACAGGATAAGCTGCAGCAGTTCCACCAGACAGAAATTCAAAGCGGCATTCCACAATATTTTTTCTATGCCTTCCTCTCCCTGCACAAAACGCCTGCCGGTATAGAAATTCACGCTTGCCACCGCCAGCGAGCTAAGATTCCTTATGCAGAAAAACAATACCCCAAAAAGGAAGGCGGCCTTCCTGTCAATCCCCAAATACCGGGAAGCCGCTGCCAGCAGGGCTGTAACAATTACCATGCACACCCATCCGTCCAAATCCGCCGCTATGTTTATAAAATAAACTGCCGCATAAGAGAGAAATACAATAAGTGTTCTTATGGATTTCTGCGGATTCCACTCCTTCTTCCCGGCCATAAACGAGCGGAAAAAGGCTGCCAGAATGCAGGCATATATAATGATTTCAATCCCTTCCACTATGTTTTGAAACAATGTAAAATTCGTTTCGTTCACTGGCTGTCCCTCCTATTGCATAAAACGCAGGTATGCTTTTACAAAATCCTCATACTTGTATTTTGAGATCAGCAGTTTATCCCCGTTTGTCAGCGTCACCTCTGTTTTGTTGTACTCATCCACATAAGACAGGTTGATAAGGTATCCTTTATGGACACGGCAGAACTGCCCCTGCAGCTCCTCTTCTAGGTCGCTCATTTTTGCATAATATTCCAGCACCCCGTCTTTCATATGGACAGCTATCTTATGGTTCTGGCTTTCCATGTAATAAATGTCACGGAGCGGTATCGTCTTTCCCGTGCCGCCATACTGGATCATCAGCGCTTTTTTATCCTGCTCTGTGTAAGCTGCGGCCTGCTCTGCCGCCCGCCTGAAAACTTCCGCAAATTTCTGTTCATCCACAGGTTTCAGCAGATACTGGAAAGCCCCTACGTCAAAAGCATCATACACATATTTTTCATAGCCTGTAACAAAGATAATGATGGGCTGTTTTGTGTCTTCCATGCCCCTGATCTGCCTTGCCATCTTCATGCCGTCCATGTCCTGCCCAGGGCCTTCCAGTTCAATATCAAGGAATAAAATGTCATGCTCCGCTCCGTCTGCAAAGTAATCCTCCGCAGCCGCATATTCCGTTATCTCACATTCCATCCCCTGCTTTTTTACGAGTGCAGACAGGTATGCCCTTATGTTTTTTTCATCATCGCAGATTGCAATTTTCACCATTTCCACCTCCTTCTGCCCTCACTTCGTGTATCGGAAAAATAAGAATATTTTTAACTCCGATAGCGTGAATAGACGATTTGACAGCGTAACTGGATTGACATTTTTTATCCTTAATATCCCCTCTGTCGCTCTCAATATCCCCACCAAAAGGGGCGGCTGCCCCCGCAAGGCCCACCGTGTAAGCATATTACCTCTTATTCCCCCGCTTTCCAAGGAAACTGTCCGAAAAATAAGAAAAAATAGCGTAGAAAATACCGCCAGAAACTTGTCTATATGTGACAATCTGGCGGCAGGAGTATTTTTTCGTATACTGGCCGGAAAGAAAACCATTTTCAAAAGAAAAAGGCATGTATCAGGTCAAAATCATCTCCATTAGTCCGTTTACCCCAAGGAGGTTTACCACTCTTCGGAAATTGTAGGCAAGGAAAGAAAGCCCCATTTCAGCGGCTGCCTTCTGCTTTCCTTTTGTCAGCAGATAACCGGCTCCGTGCCATCTTTTCACTGTTCCATATGGATGTTCAACCACAGTGTTCCGCTTCCGTAAATGCTGCTGGTTGGGGTAGAACCGCAGGATCACCCATTCGTCCCATGAACTTTCTTCTTCGGATAACGTGATCACTTTGAACCGGCGGCTCGTCTTCCGGACAATTCTGTTTTCCCTGGCTTTTTCATAAAAGGCTTCTTCTTTCCGTGTTTCGCCCTCTTTGAATGAGACGATCCGTCTTTTATGAAGTGTACATTTGTTGGGGCATTTCAAACAGGCTGAAAGTCTGTGATACCTGCGGATGCAGGGATCTTTTTTGCCATTCGGGTGGCCCGGACCTGCGTAGAACAGCGTCTGACCCATCGGGCAGATAACTATGTCTTTTTCAATATCGCGCTCAAAATATGGATGTAACGGTGGTTCCCGCCTGACTTCCACAGGCGCTTTCTCCAATCCGCCCTGTGCTTTCATTTCTGCATAGGAAACCACTTCCCCGGTTTCTTTATCCAGATACAGGCTGCTTCCCTGTTCCCGGCGTTTCATAACTTCCAGCTCCACATCGCCCCGATGTAGAATCTCAGGCAGCTCACCGGCTGATATGCACTGAAGAATCGTATCCTTATCTTTTGAAAACAGCATTTCCCCGGTTACTTGAATATCCTCTGTCCGCGATACCTTCAAGGTTTTCCACTCCTAATGCGGCTTTTGAGGCATTGATACCGTCTCCAAGCAGATGCCAGTCCGTGCATTCACTCGTTACATCATAATGAACAATCAGATGGTTTTTCGCTTCTACCGCAGTCTGCACATTGAAGCTTGGCCGGATGCCGTCCCTCGTTTTCATAAGACGGCTTTCCGGATCAGTAGTGCAAATGTGGTTCTCCCCGCTACCTGCCATCTGTTCCAGTGCTTCAGTCAGCTGGGCTTTGCGGCGTTCCAGATAATCCAGCACACCGACGATGTCTTCTTTTGTCAATGCACCCGGCCTGGATTCGGCGGCATCTGCTTCATCCAGTTCTTTCATGTACCTGCTGATTTTTTCTTCCACATCCAGAAGAACCTTCTTGGCATTGCTGCTGACATAACTTTTATTGTCAGCATTTACCGCACGGAATTTTGACCCGTCAATTACGACTGATTCATGCGAAAGCAGCCCCGCTTTGTTGCACAGCCTCACAAATGCCCTGAACACTTCCCTGATTGATTTCGCATTGTCTTTCCGAAAGTCTGCAATGCAACGGAAATCCGGGACAACCTTCCTGAGAAGCCACATCAGTTCCACATTCCGGGATGCCTCCTTTTGCAGCCGCCTGGAGGAACGGATGTGGTTCAGGTAGCCATACATATACAGCTTCAGCATATCGCGGGGATCATAACCGGGACGGCCTTCTTTTGCAGGATCCGCTTTGAAGCCCATGAGGGATATATCCAGTGAATTGATAAATGCATCGATGGCACGCACCTCATTATCCCCTCCAACATAATCATCGAGGGTATCAGGCAGTAGAATTACCTGATTCCGATCCGCTCCTTGAATGTACCCCATGCCTGCGTCCTCCATTGTGGTTTTGTTGACTTAATGATACCATATCCCAAACCTTGACTCCATGTTTTCCGGAGTTTTCGGACAGTCTGCAAGTGATTTCCGTTATCAGGCCGCCCGGCCTGCCTGGGAAAAAGGCAGACCGCCAGAATTGGAAAAAGGGCCTATGAGCCCTTTTCCTCTTTGTCTTTCGTATGCCCTGCTATTTTTATAGATGTCGCAGGTTCTCACGGTATCTGCGCAGCTCCTTTTCATCCACAGCGCCGATGACCTCATCCAGCCACTTTACCATCCGTTCCCTGTCCTTCGGCAGATGCCCTTCCACGTTGATGCAGTTCGATGCGCCCATCGTTGCAAAATAAGTGTCTATGTCAAGATTGCCGACCAGCGTCCTCAGTTCATACAGCTTTTCTATCTCCGTTTCCTCCGTCCAGTTGCCAGCCTGGATTTCCTGGTACAGCTCCGAGGTCGGGTAGACCGTCAGCATGGAGGAAACAATGACCTTCGGGTGGAGCTGGTTGAACACCTCCGCCGTGTTCTTCACCCCTTCCTCCATATGCCCGGAGCCGTATATCCCGGCAAGGTAGAAGAAGTTATAATCCATCCCTGCTTCCTCCAGCCTTTTGCATTCTTCTATGATCTCCTTCGTGCCGAACCCTTTATGCATGAAGGACAGGGATTCTTCGTCACCCGCCTCCACGCCAATGGTAAGGCTGTTGTAGCCAAGCCCCCGCAGCTCCCGTAGCTGCTCCGTGGTCTTCGGCGTGATATCGGTGATGCGGGCAAAGCAGCCGATGGACTGCACTTTTGGATAATATTTCCGTACCAGTTCCGCCAGCGTTTTCAGCTTGTCAAAACTTAATACAAAAGGGTTCGCCCCGGTGAAGAATACCCTCTTTGCGTTCCGGTAGTAGCGGCTGATCTCTTTCAAGTCCGCTTCCACCTCGGATAAAGGCGACATCCGGAACTTAAACGGCACGTCCTCATAAAGCGTGCAGAACCTGCATTTGTGGTGTGTACAGCCCGCCGTCACCTGTACCAGTGCGCTCCCAGCCTCATAAGGCGGCCTCCATATCGTTCCCGTGTAATGCATAAAACATCTCTCCTTCCTGTCTGTAAAAATCTAACTGACGATACCCCTGATCTCCTTTAAGTCCCGGATACCGTTTTCCTCCATGTACTTTTCCAGCCCGCCGATGATCTCCGGCATGGCGCAGGGGTTCCTGAAATTTGTCGTACCGACTGCCACCGCTGCGGCTCCGGCCATGATGAACTCCAGGGCGTCCTCCGCCGACTGGATTCCTCCCATCCCGATGACTGGGATGCTTACTGTCCGGCAGGTCTGCCATACCATCCGCAGCGCAACCGGCTTTATTGCGGGTCCGGACAGCCCGCCCGTCTTATTCGCCACGCTGAACGTCCTTTTTTTCACGTCGATCCTCATGCCCGTGATGGTATTGATCAGCGAGAGCGCATCCGCTCCCCCTGCCTCTGCCGCTTTCGCAATCTCCGTTATGTCCGTGACATTCGGCGTCAGCTTCATGGAAACGGGCTGCGCCGCTTTCTTTTTTATCTCCTTCGTGATGTACTCCACCATGCGCGGCTCCTGCCCGAAAGCAATCCCGCCATGCTCCACGTTCGGACAGGAAATATTGATCTCCAGCATGTCTATCCCCTGCACGGACAGCCGTTCCACGGCTCCCAGATAATCCGCCACGGTGCTGCCGCAGACATTGACAATGACTTTCGTGTCAAACTGTCTGAGGAAAGGGAGGTCCCTCCTGATAAAGACTTCAATCCCCGGATTCTGCAGCCCCACCGCGTTTATCATGCCGCTGGCAGTTTCCATGATCCTTGGTGCGGGGTTCCCCTCCCACGGGACAAGGGACACGCCTTTTGTGACCACTGCCCCTAACCGGTTCAGGTCTATAAACCCGCTGTATTCCTGCCCGGAGCCGAATGTCCCGGACGCAGGCATCACAGGGTTCTTCAATGTGATGCCCGCTATATCCACTGATGTGTTTATCCCGTCCGCCTCCTTTCTTGAATCACATTATAACAACTGGCAGGAAAAAGAAAAGTACTGTCTTTTTTTGTTTATAGTGCGAAAAATGATACCGGTATCAAAAAACATAGTACCTTGAACTGAAAGGGCGGATATAGTATAATGCTGGCAAAAGGAGGGAACCACATGAGCAATAGGAAAGCGCCGCTGCCCCAATGTGCGGCTATGGTCAGGGTACAGAACATCCTGAGCGGGAAATGGAAGATAACGATATTATGGTACATTGCGGAATATGAAGTGCAGAGGTTCGGGGAACTGAGGCGGAGGCTTGGGGACATCACGCAGTCCACCCTTACCAAGCAGCTCCGGGAACTGGAACAGGACGGCTTTATCTCCCGCTATATCTATCAGGAAGTGCCTCCGAAGGTGGAGTATTCCCTGACTGACCTTGGAAAAAGTTTCATCCCTATTTTGAGAGACATGAAAAAATGGAGCGACACGCATTTAATGTGATGCCGGGAAGTCCCTGCCTGTCCAGGGGCATAACAGTGGAAATGGGGTGAAAAAAGAAGTGAAAAAAAGATTTTCTCCAAAAAAGACAGCCGCATTCTGCACAGTATCCGTGCTGCTGGCTCTGATCATATGGACAGTATGGGGGAACACTGCGCTGATGGTAAGCACCGCTGCCATTTCCAGCAGCCGGATCCCTCCTGCCTTTTCCGGGTTCCGTATCGCACAGGTATCCGACCTTCATAATGCCGAATTTGGAAAGGATAACTCCACGTTGCTGCGGATGCTGTCCGAGAGCGGGCCGGACATTATTGTGATAACCGGGGACCTTGTAGATTCTACACATACAGACATAGACACAGCCCTTTCCTTTGCAAAAGAGGCCGTCCAGATCGCACCCGTCTACTATGTGACAGGCAACCACGAAGCCCGCCTGACAGAGTATGGGCGGCTCAGAACCGGCCTTGAAACGGCTGGCGTGACTGTTCTTGAGGATAAAACAGTATGGCTGGAACGGGATGGTGGAAAGATTATGCTTATCGGGCTTTCCGATCCCGATTTTACAGTTAAGGGTGATATGTTCGGGGAAGTGCCTTCTATGGTCGGTACAAAATTAGAATCCCTGGCCGGCAGCGAAGGCAGCTACACAATCCTGCTCTCCCACCGCCCGGAGCTGTTTGAAACTTATGCAGACTGCGGTATTGGTTTAGTCTTAAGCGGCCATGCACATGGCGGCCAGTTCCGCCTGCCCCTCATCGGCGGGCTGATTGCACCCAATCAGGGACTGTTCCCCAAATTTGATGCAGGGCTGTATACGGATGGCAGCACGGACATGGTCGTCAGCCGCGGCATTGGCAACAGCATCATACCGTTCCGCTTCAATAACCGTCCGGAGATTGTATTGGTAGAGCTTTGCCTGATAGTATCCGAGTTTCCATGATAATAACCGACTTTTGCATACGAGTATATACTATCAGGCAAAAGAACCCCAGAACAACCGTTCGCACCCTCGCTAATGTAAAAATGCCCCTAAAAGCACACGGAAATAATGTAATTTTGGAACCTATGTAGTGCCGAAAGTGCCGTGTTTACGGGCTTTGTAGGCTTTCCGTGTCTGTATCTGCCGGAAACTAAGACACCTTGACAAAATATGACAATATCCCCCATATTTCAGCAGCATTTGCATGCAAATAATACACCTTTTACCAAAGCTTTCATTTTTCTTTCAGTTTGTATTTACTTCAGCAGCGAAAATTTTGCTACATAATTCTGTATATTCATCATATGAAATTTCAGCTCCATCCAATGTATATTTTATTCCAGCTTCTGCATTATTTGTGTCAAATTCCTCACCGAAATTCATTTCTGCAGTTAAGTTATCAGCTCCTTCAAATTTTTCCATATGGTAAAATTCAAATCCTGCACCCGATCTGTTACTGTACATGATCCATACGGCTCCATTATAATAGGTATAAGAAAGAATGAGAACAGTTCCCTCTCCTGCAGCAAATTCATATACCTTGTCATCACGCGCATCAAGGTATATACCACCATAAGGCCCGTTAATAATCAGTTCGTTTTCTCCATCATTGTCAAGATCGACTTTCTCTCCAATAGAATATGCATCCCATTCCTCAGAACCCAAATTTAAATCGCTAACAGAAAATGTCGATGTCGAATCTTCAGAGTCAACTGCGTCTGCCAATCCATTGATAAAGGAATCCAATAGTTCATCTGCCGCTGCTTCCGAACCTGTATCCGCAGCATCCTGCCTATTGCTTTCCTGCTGATTTGCCGAGAAATCATCTATGTTAGGAACATCTGAGGTTTTGTAAAATTTGTATTCACTCAATCCTGCAAAATCAAGCCATTCCTGACCAAAAATAGTTACTACTGCGATATCCTCCTCCAATTTTATGACTCCATTCATCTCATTTCCATGAGGACCTGTTGCTGTAAATTCCAACCCTTCTTCCGTAATTTTTCCCGCACCATCATCAAACCCCCAAAGCCTGAATAAATCTATCTGAATCTGATAAGTTTCATCATCATTTTTCTTTATTTCTAATGCCGGCTCGTCTACATCATAACTATTATATTCGCCCTCATACTCGTATGCGTCCGCCCTCACCTCTATTTTCTTTGTGGCATGATATAAAAATTGAGCATCTTCAAACCCTGCTTCTCCGTAATACACATTGATTTCATCTGTACTATATTCTAAAATATAATAGCTAAAGTTAACTGTATCGTCAGAAAATACCTGTTCGGGATACTTTACATATATCTGATTATTTTCTATAATTTCTATATTAGATAAATCAGCTAAAAAACGACAGGAAGATTCCGATTCATAGTCGGAAATATCATATCCATTGGATGATTTTTGAATCATTAACATACCGGTTCCATAATCCGATAAATATTCATATTCTCCTGTCAGGTTTTCCAATTCTGCCAAATCTGAACCGGTAATGTTGTCATTTTGTGTTTTCTGAACTTCACCAGTGCTGCCGCCTGGTTCTGCAGTGCTGCTTATTACATTCGTTTGAGCGTCTTCTGAATTCTTCGCCTTCCCACAAGATGAAACTGTTAGCAGAACAGCCCCCATTATCATTGCCATTACCGCTTTTTTCATTACTAATTTTCCATTTAAATGCCAACCCTTAAGTAAAATGCCTTGTACCACTTCTGCTATCCTCCTGTAATATGATTAACACCATATTTATATCACAGTGAGAAGGAATATAAAATACTCCCTGTATAAACAGCACAGATTTTGCATCAACGACACAAAATCAATTATCAAACCACATTCTCCATTTAAAAAACTCCTTCTTAAACTCTTTACTGTGAATCCTTCCAATTACTACCTTTAATCCGTTGCAAAGCGTAACTTCATGACTGTTTACCTTTTCAATATATTTTAAATTGACAATATATGACCGATGTATCTGAAAAAAGCCAAACCGAGATAAGCTTCGTGCGGCTTCAGATATCTGTCCTTCACATAAATGTTCACTGCCATCCAGCATGAGATATCTTAGTTTTCTTCCATTTGTCTCAATAAGCAGAAGTTCATTCAGGCTTATCTTTATGCGAATCCCAGCGGTATCATTACAAGATACAATCCGATCCTGAATTTTAGTTTTAAGGAAAAAATCAATCGCCTCATTGATTTCCTCTAAATGCTTTTTATCGATATATCTGAAAGCATTTACTCTATAACCTAATCTGGCTAACTCTGTGTGTGATGTTAAAAAACAAACTTTACATTTATTTCCAAGATTCATCAACTGTTCCGCTATTTCAAAACCATCTTCCCCTTCTGCAAGTTCAATATCCAAAAACAACAGATCTGCATTTGCACTTTTCATAAAATCTTTTCCACTCTTATAGGAATTGATTTGTGATAAAATATTTTTATCCCTACAATACTTTTCAATAATAGTCTGTATCTTATTTCTCCATACTGCTTCATCTTCTACAATACCTATTTTCATTCCTTTTTCTCCTCTGCTTTGGCAGTTGGTATAGCAATACTGATTTGAAACAACGCTTCTCTATTTTCCACTATAGATTCCATATAACATTCACCGTGATACTTTTCAACAGTTGCAACAATATTTTTCAGACCAAAACCATGATTTTCCTTATCCTTTTTAGATGACATAAAAAAGTCTGTTTTTGTATTGTTTCTTTTGGCTACACTGTTACTAACAACAATAAAAATTTCTTCCTTATGTTCTACAAGTTCAACACGTATTCTGGGAACATCTGCTTTTCTCGCCGCTTCAAAAGCATTTTGCAATATATTTCCCATCAATGTGGTAATATCAAACATCTCAAGAGGCATTTTTTCAGTCAGTTTTCCCCAAACAACAAACTCCATATTTTCCTTTATTGCCAAATATAAATAATAATTAACAATAATATCGAGAAAACTATCTCCTGTATGAATCTTTAAATCAAACACATCCTGAATATTCCAGATAGTATCTATGTATTCTTTGGCTTCTTCTGTCTTTTTTTCGTTTAGTAACTCTCTGACAACTCCAATATGATTTACCAAATCATGCTTAAAACGCCGTACAGCCACCGACTGCTGTAGCTGGTAATCATACTGCTGCTTTTGCATATACATAAAAGACTGCAATTCCCTGTTCTGTCTGTCTGACAATATATTTTTGATGGCAAGATTAAGCGTAAGAAAAATGGAATAAAGTGTCCCTGCTATGCTGATAAAAAATACTGCATAGGCATCTAAACCATACCTTGCATGATTTTCATTAAAGAATAAAAAAACAAAATTATAAAACATTTGGAAAATACTGCCCTGTATCAAAAGTGCAAACTTATACTTTAATTTTATATCACACAAATATACGTCATTTTTCCTAAAGAGCCGCAGGTATATCAGAAGATACACCAAAAATGAGAGCAGATAGGCAGATTCCATCCACCATGTTATACCCGTGCCGCCAACTCCTCCGCCTATTAAAACAACCTGTATCAGCATGACACTGAACGTATCAATGATTCCCGTAAAATACATAAGGGCAGCGCTCAGTAGAAACAAATGCCACAATCTATCTTCAAAAAATAAACATATGGAAAGTACGCTCCATAATATATAGATAATCGGAGAATTTGTATCAAAATATACGTTATAAGCCCCTGCAGATAACATAGGCAAAACCGATGCGCCAATAAAAAGCTTGTTTTTTCTTGGATTTAACCTGAATCCAAAATGAATTATAAAAAGATATATTAAATAATTTAATATATTGTCTACAATATAAATCATGATAACCTCACTGTTATTTCCTGATTATTCCGACTAAATCCCATTCCTGTTAAAGCCAGATCATCTACTGAATTATAGCATAGAAATTTATTCCTGCATAAAAGATAGACTACAAATTTTGCAAACTATCACGAAAACCCTTGCCTTTTGCCTGATAGTATACTTTTGCGTGATAGTACAATTTCTCTCCAATCTTTCGCCTGTTAGTACCCCAATTCCTATAGCATCAATTTAAGATAGTCGCCTGGATTACATGGTCAATCAATTCCTCAATTCCCTCGTTTTTTTGCCGCAGAACCACCATTTACCCGGACTTCATCCATCATATCTTTGCTCCTTCAGGTATCTCACTTGCCGCATCATGAACATGGTAGCTTTTTACCCTGCCAAGTTCACCGACTCCCGGATGCTCTATTGCTTCTACCCTTTGTGTGTCATGCGTTTTTTCCGCTTTGATATGAACCTTTTCCACTTTGATTTTTTGTGCTTCATCAAGCCATAAAGTCAATTCATAACCTCTCAACTCAATCTGCACCAGATCACCCATCGGCGCAATCTTTTGAAGCGTAACCTCTGTTTTGGTTTTAATTCATCCATTGTCATTTTATTGTTACCTCATTTTCATCGCCCGCAAATATGCTCTGTCCCTTTTTCAATAACCATCTGCACATGTTCGTCCACCAAAGCATAAAATACCATTTTTCCGACCCTGCAACCTCTTACCAGTTTATTTAATTTCAACAAATTCAACTGGTGTGATACCGCAGACTGAGTCATTCCAAGCTGCTCTGCCAGATCACTGACATTCGCATCCTGCTCCATTAAAAGAAGCAGGATACGAATACGGGCAGGGTTCCCAAGCATCTTAAAAAATTCCGTTAGAATGTACAAATCACTTTCTTTCAGCCTTTCATTAATTTGACCGACCTGATATTCCGCCAAAGGGCCCCTCCTTCCCTACAGTTTTTTCACAAACAGACAACGGATTGCGTTCAGCACAGCAAGAATCATAACACCTACATCTGCGAAAATCGCCAGATACATATTTGCTATTCCCACAGCCCCTAATGCAAGGCAGGCGAATTTCACAACAAGCGCCATTGTAATATTCTGATAAACAATCCGCAGACACTTTCTCGAAATCTTGATTGCTTTTGCAATCTTGATCGGATCATCATCCATCAGAACAATATCCGCTGCTTCGATTGCCGCATCGGAACCCATTGCCCCCATAGCGATACCAATATCCGCTCTGGAAAGCACAGGTGCGTCATTGATACCGTCACCCACAAACGCCAGCTTTGCCTTGCCAGGCTTCACCTGCAGAAATTCTTCCACTTTTTCAACCTTATCTGCTGGCAGAAGTTCGCTGTAAACCTCGTCAATCCCAAGAGAGGAAGCAACCTGATTTGCCACTTTCTTTGCATCGCCCGTCAGCATGACAGTCTTATCAACGCCTGCTTTCTTTAATTCCGCAATCGCCGCCTTGGAATGAGGTTTGATAATATCGGAAATCACAATATGACCTGCATATTTCCCACCCACTGCCATGTGGATAATTGTTCCGGTCTGGTGGCAGTCCTGATAAGGAATATTCAAATGCTTCATCAGTTTATCGTTCCCGGCTGCAACTTCCATGCCGTCTACTTTCGCAGTCACGCCATTTCCGCTGATTTCCTGTATATCCGATACACGGGTTCTGTCAATCTCTTTCCCATATGCCCGCTGTAAACTCTTGCTGATCGGGTGGGAAGATGCGCTCTCTGCAAGAGCCGCATACTCCAACAGTTTTTCATTCTCTATGGTGGAATGGTGAATCCCGTTTACTTCAAAAACGCCTTTTGTCATGGTTCCGGTTTTGTCAAAAACAACATACTTGGTCTGGGAGAGGATTTCCAAATAGTTGGAACCTTTTACCAACACGCCCTCCTTGCTTGCGCCGCCGATTCCCGCAAAGAAACTTAAAGGAATACTGATTACAAGCGCACAAGGGCAGCTAATGACAAGGAATGTCAACGCCCGGTAAATCCACACACCCCAATCTGCTGACAGTCCCATAAAAAACATACGGATAACAGGAGGGAGGAATGCCAGTGCCAATGCTGCATAGCAGACAGCCGGAGTATAGATTTTTGCAAACTTCGAGATAAAATCCTCTGATTTTGATTTGCGGGAACTTGCATTTTCCACCAAATCCAAAATCTTAGAAACCGTAGATTCTCCAAACTCCTTTGTGGTCTGTATTTTCAATACACCGGTCATGCTGATACATCCGCTGATTACTTCATCGCCAACTTTTGCCTCTCTGGGCAGACTTTCCCCGGTCAGTGCACTGGTATTCAGACTGGAAGCTCCCTCAACTACATTGCCGTCAATCGGCACTTTCTCGCCCGGCTGTACAACGATCACGCTGCCAATCCCTACCTCATCCGGATCAACCTGCTCTAATTTCCCATTTCTCTCAACATTTGCATAATCAGGGCGAATATCCATCAGGTTACTGATATTCCGGCGGCTCTTACCAACCGCATATCCCTGAAACCACTCCCCAATCTGATAAAACAGCATAACAGCAATGGCTTCCAGATATTCGCCATTCTCATAAATAGCCAGTGTCATTGCCCCAATCGTAGCCACAGCCATCAGAAAACTCTCATCAAATACCTGACGGTTTTTAATACCGTTTATAGCTTTCCGTAAAATGTCATATCCGATAATCAGATAATTAATCAGATAGCACCCAAAACGAAACCATCTTCCTGCAGACGGGAATAAATACCCGCAGGCCATATCAAACATCTCTGCGGAAATAAACTGGAGCGCCAGTAAGATTCCGGCACTGATTAAAATCCGAACCATCATAACCCGTTGCTTTTTTGTCATGCCATCTTTGCGGCTGCCAATAAAAATAAGAAGCGCCGCAGCCATTATAATGACAACCATAAGCAATATACTTATTACTAATTCTTCCATAATAAAACTCCTTTCAAAATATGCTTAATTATTTAATTGTTATTGGTAAAAATAACACCCCTAAATTGCAGCGGCGCATTTTAAGGGTGTCATTCTGTCACAGGCAGCTACCGCTTAAAGAAAAATCTCGCAGTCCGGCTCTACTTTTTTACAAGCATCCAGCACGTTCTTCATGACATCTTTCGGCTCCTGCCCCTCATCAAACTCCACAATCATTTTCTGTGTCATGAAATTAACTGTTGCACTCTGCACACCAGCAGTCTTGCGAGCTGCATCCTCCATCAGATTTGCGCAGTTGGCACAATCTACCTCGATCTTGTAAGTTTTCTTCATTGTAAAGTCCTCCTTGTTATTTTTAAATTCAGTGATTAAGTACTTGTTTAATCATTATAGGCGTAGTATAATACGGAAAAAGGCACGCGTCAATATTTCCAAAGCAT
Source organism: Lachnospiraceae bacterium 10-1 (assembly GCA_000403495.2). GTDB lineage: Bacteria > Bacillota > Clostridia > Lachnospirales > Lachnospiraceae > Suilimivivens. The sequence goes on from KE159817.1 coordinate 406,817, forward strand.
TCCCGCCCAAATGGGCGAAAAGTATTTCCGTTTGGGCGAAATACAAATAAAAGAAAGGATAACAATATGGATAATATGAAATTGCCACATCAACATGGAGAAGGACAACAGACTATACTAATCCAGAAACAGTTAGACCATGTAGATTATTTTCAAACCGTAGCGGAAGTTTTCAAACAACTTGGAGATACCACCAGAATCCGAATTTTCTGGCTTCTCTGCCACCAGGAGGAATGTGTCCTCAATATTTCAGATATGCTTCATATGTCAAGTCCGGCAGTGTCACATCATCTCAGACCATTGAAAAACAGCGGTCTGATTATTTGCCGACGTGAAGGAAAAGAAGTATATTATCGAGCCGCAGATACGGAACAGGGCCGCCTGCTGCATCAGATGATTGAGCAGGTTATGGAAATCACCTGCCCTGAATTGTGAGGTCTGTCTTATGAATGGTGAATTGGTAAAAATACAGAAAGAAATGGAAAGATTGCATCAAAAGGTGGCAAATGCTGTCATTCCACTTTATCCCGGTATTGAGTTATGCTATCTTACTTTTTCAGCCGATTCTTTTTCTGTGCAGCATAAGGCTTTATCACACATGATTCAGATTAACTACTGCAAATCTGGTCAGCTTATGTGGGAGATGAAAAACGGAAACCGAATTTATCTGAATCCGGGAGATTTTTCTCTCCATACCATGAAAACCTGTACAGATTCTGTACTTACCTTTCCAAACAATATGTATCAGGGACTTAGTATTTATATTGATCTGCCAAAAGCCTCTGGAAATCCACCCGACCTGCTGGAAAACATTAATATTTTTGAAACAGTATTGCCTAAAAAATTTTGTCCAAATGATAGTCCTGCCTTTCTTGCCGGAAATGAACAGACAGAAAGTATTTTTTCTGCATTTTATGACCAGCCTGAAACACTTACGCTTCCATACCAGAAAATTAAAGTTTTAGAATTGTTGTTATACCTTACTAAAATGGAATTTACTCCCCAAAACAAATTGGTTGAATATCAATTCGAGCTAACAGAAACTATCCGAAAAATTCATGACCAGCTTTTGCAACACATGGAGCAAAGAATTACCATAGAGGAACTTTCAAAACAATATCTCATCAATCAAACAACTTTGAAAAATGTTTTCAAGTCTGTTTATGGAACTTCTATTGCAGCACATATCAAGGAACACCGAATGCAGCAAGCTGCCTATATGTTAACAAAATCAAATATGAATATAGCAGAGATTGCACAGGCTGTTGGCTATGATAGTCAAAGTAAGTTTACAACTGCATTTAAAGCATATTTTAAAGTCCTTCCTAGAGAATATCGAAAAAATAAAACCAAGCAAAATATCTAATATGTGTTCCAAACAGATTGCCTAAGCAATCGGAACACCGACACACCCTCTTTTTCTCTGCCATTCCTTGTGTCAACGCCAATTTAAAATTGTAAGAAAACGCATGGCGGCCAGTTCGTCAATCTAACGCTTATCAATGGAGGGCTGGAAGGAAAAATCAAAGTCATCCAGAGTCTTCTTAATGGGAAAACCGGACATTTGGATCTGTTTTTCATAAGCACGTTTACGTTTGAGTTTTGCTTCTTCAGAGAAAATATTATCCAAAACATCCACGATATTTAATTGTTCCGCCACCGCCCGTTCCACCTTACCTTTTGTCTGTCATTTCGTATGTCCATCCAGCTTTCTCTTCTCATTTCGGCTCCCTTCCAGGGCATTTTTCGCCCTATCAGGAGTCTATCTTTTTTTCTTTCTCTCTGCCATAAATCTACATTTTTTCTTCGGCGTTTTCTTACATTTTATCATTGGCGCTGACACATTTTTTCTACCGGATATGCGAACAATGCTAAAATTGGTAAAAGGTTGCTGTGACCAACATAACATGGCCACAGTCTTCGCTGAACTTTTTCACTAAAATGGAGAAAAGATGGCTGACAACAACCATCTTTTCTCTGTTCCACGTTATAATGGAACCATGCTAAACAATGAATATTGTAACGATTTTTTTGATTTTGGGCAACAGAAAACCATAGGAAACACCTCCTTTATCAGTATGGCTCTTTATACGCTTCGCATACTTTTCTACTTATATTGCACGGTTTTACAATCGCTTTTGCAACAAAATCTTTGTGAATATTTTATGCCTACAGCGTTTCTGGAATTTTTCGTTTTACATCATAGTATCATCACGTAAAGCCTCCGCCAGGCTGACCTTTAGTATCTTTTTCCCACCGAGGTAATATGCCAATGCCACAAATGCAAAGACAGCTGAAACAAACGCCAGAATCGGCGCTATCGGAGCCACTTTAATAAATTCCATGGGATCTAAGTAGCTTGCCCTTATCATGAATGCCACAGCCACTATTGTCAGCGCCGATGTGACAAGCAACGGACGTCCGGCAATCATCAAAGCCTCTATGCAGAACATCTTCCGTATCCCTTCCGGTGTAAGCCCAACAGATATATACCGGGCAAATTCCCGTTTCCTTTGACGCAGGAAACCAAGGGTATGAGAAAACACATGGGCAATCCCAATTATTGCAAGCAGGACGCAAAACGCACCTAATATCAGTTCATACCCCTCTATCATTTTATCGTTGTCTTCTCTTTCCTGAATACGATTCTCACTCTCTATTTCATATTCCGATCCGATTATCTGCGTTATTTCATTTTCCAGCGCATTCAATATATCCACTTCTGTCCTGTCATTTGCCAACACCCGGACATAAGTATCCTGCTCCGCCCCGCCTATCTGCCCTCCGATTTCTTTCCACAAGGACAAAGGCATAAATTGTACCAGAGGGCAGTCGGATTTCCCGTATTCTTCCCGCAGGAGCGGATATTCCTTTGTACAGGCCAGCACCGGGATCTCTATCATGTTTTCGTCTCCTTTTTCAACAGCGTTATTCAAAGTAACTGCTTCCATATCATCTTTTACATAAGGAATGTATTCCGGATAACGAAAATTACTGTTAACGCTGTCCCATAACCGATTTAAGACGATTGTCCCATCTATCCGGGAAGCTATTCCTATCTGTCCGCAGAATTCACCAAAACTCTCATCATCCAATATAAAGATGGAAGCCTCTATCTGAAACAAGCCCTTACCATAAAATGCTGCATCTCCCAAAAACACTTCCAAACCACCCAACGCCAGCAGTTCCTTACTTTGTGCATCCTGCGGCAATATACATACTGCCTCTGCCTTTTGGTAAACAACACTGCTGTCCACTTTAGGCAGTCCCCGAAGTTCCTCTATCAGCCCAAAATCCTCTATATGGGTATCCTTCACAGTTGCCATGACATCCCATGTATCCTGATATTTTTCAAAATAGGTATGGTTTGTGCTGATACCGGAAAGTGTCCAAAAGCACTGCATTATCATAAACCCCAGAAAGGCGAGCATTAACGACAAAGATGTGGTACGCAGAGCCTTTTTCTGAGCCTTTAATGCATTTCCGGCCATTTCCCCCTCCATTCCGAACAGCGCAGACAAAAGGGGAGAATGCTTTTTCTTTTTTAGCTGCAATTCATCCGTTCCACGGATTGATTCAAGCGGAGTCAGCCTGCTCAGCCTTCTCGCCGGAATCCATGCAGAAACAAGCACTGTAAGAATAGATAAAAAAAGGACAAGGATCAGAATAGCAGGATGGCAGCTAAAGGATGCCTGCCTTCCTCCCACAAAATTCGCCGCGAAAGCGTTCATTCCCCAAATCGTGCCAAAACTGAAAATAATTCCTAACAAAATCCCTGCCATAATCGGTACAATAGACAGAAAGAGTGCCTCCTGTAGCAGACATGTCCGGATCTGCCCCGGCGTAGCCCCGATGCTTGAAAAAATCCCAAACTGATGAACCCTGCTGTTCATAGATGTAGCAAATGAATTATGGATTACCAGTATCAAAGAAAAACACACAATCATCACTATCGCCAGATACGCCGGCATCAGGAGTCTCGGCATATTGTCACCCGGAATACGGACAAAATACAAGGATAAAAGCTGATAATTATAATCAACCGCATCTTCCGCCAGTCCCAGAATATTTACGAGGGCGGACATATCCTGATAGACTGTCCTTTTGTTATAAAAATACACATCTACCACAGTTCCCTGTTCCCCGGATAGTTCCTCATTGACTACCGCCTTTTCCACATTGGCAAAATTATTGATAACTGCCAGTTCGTCTCCGCTGACTTCCCCGGTAATACGTCCATGCCAACTGCCATCCTCCAATTTTGTCCCTTCAATGCTGTCCAGCCAGAAATTATAAAACAGACAACAGAGAAAAGAGAGAAACAAAGCAGCAATGAAAGATGCTGCTATAATAGATATACCGGATGCCCGGTTATTTTTTATATAATCAATTGAATAATTTTTCCACATACTGCCAATCATTGTCATGTTTTTATGACAACGATTTACCTCCCTTCTTCTCATCGCTGATAATCTGCCCATCTTCTATGGTTACAATGCGGTCTGCCTCCAGCGCAATCTTTTCGTCATGAGTGATCAGCAAAATGGTCTGCTTCAGATTACGGTTCGATAATTTCAGCATATCAATGATCTCTCTTGAATTTTTCTGATCCAGATTTCCGGTGGGTTCATCTGCCAGGAGAAGAGCTGGACGGTATATCAAAGACCGGGCAATCGCAGCCCGCTGCTGCTGGCCTCCTGATAACTGGTTGGGGAGCGATTCCAGTTTATCAGCGATGCCCAAAGAGCTGACTACCTGTTCAAAATATTCCTGGTTCGGTTTTTTCTTATCCAATAACAGCGGCATAAGGATATTTTTCCGAATAGTAAGTGTCGGTATCAGATTATAAAACTGATAAACCAGCCCCACCTTCCTACGCCTGAAAATAGCTGCCCCGGTTTGATTCAGAGTAGAAATATCGGTTCCTTCAATGATGACCTTTCCCTCAGTAGGCTTATCCACAGAACCAAGAATGTGCAGCAATGTGGATTTTCCAGATCCTGAAGCCCCTACAATTGCTACAAACTCCCCTTTTTCCACTGACAGATCTACTTTTTGCAGAGCCGCAACCCTGTTGTTTCCAGTGCCGTATACCTTTTTAATCCCTTCGCATCTTAAAATCTCCATGCCTTCATTTCCTCCTGTCATGAATTGTACATTGCTTATAATTTTATTATAGCAAAGTTAAGTGACAACTCAGTGACTGTAAAAGCGGATTTCAAAACACGCCCCGGCATTTATAAGGTTCCGTGCTGTAATGGTTCCATTCTGCTCCTCTATGATCGCTTTGGAAAGTGCCAGGCCAATCCCTATGCCATCCCCTTTCATCTTCCGCCCCCGATAAAACCGTTCAAAAAGGTGTGGAATGTCCTCTTTTGCAAATCCGGCTCCTGTATCCCAAATCCTGATCTGTGTATAAAGCGGATTCTGTTCATAGGAACAGTGGACAGTTCCTCCCGGCGGCGTATGTTCCATGCAGTCTTTCAGAATATTCATGATTGCCTCCATTGTCCACTCCATGTCCGCACAAATCAGCATTTCACCCGACTCCGGTATATCGACAAAGACATCTGCCCTTAAAAACATTTCCTGCAGATTGTCTGCCGCAAGCATGAGAATTGTGAAGACATCAACATCTTCCCTTTTCAGGGACAAAGTTCCCGCATCAATACGTGATAGCAGTAATAATGCATCTTCAAAATGTGTCATATGGGAAATCTGCCTACGTATCTGCTCCAAATAGATTGGAGATGGATTGTCCTGCATCATCTGCACAGACAGGGAAATAGAAGTAACGGGGGTTTTGATCTGATGGGCGATATTATAAAGATTATCCGCAAAATTATTTTTAGCCTGAACTGCCGCATCCCTCGTCTGGTGCAATTCAGTCACTGTCTTATAGATTTCATCCTGCAATTTAGAAAAGTCGTCTTCGCCCGTTTGAAGAAGAGTGCCACAATATCCCATGTTTACCTTTTCCAGATATTCCGTCAGCATTTTTATGCGTACAATCTCTTTTTGCCGCCAGAACAGACATGTAATAAAAAATAACAATACCCCTGCAAGAAAGCCCACAACAAGAAAAAATGTACTATGCATTCCGGATGGGTTCCAAAGGTCTGACGGTCTGTATCCATATATTAAAATAATATTTTCTTCCGGCAAAACAGACGATCCATATTTATATTCTTTAACAGCCTCCAGCACTGTCTGCTCTGCCTCCGGCTGCTTTTCTATAATTTTCTGGCAGATCCCGCCTAATGCCTGTATATGAGCATGACTATAATAATCTGCCAAAAACATGGAAGTGGCTGAAACTGCAATCAGACTTACAGAAAAGGCAAACCCTACCAAAACAATCAAACTTTTTTTTCCACTCATTCCGGCTCCTCCATTCGGTAGCCTACGCTCCTGACCGTTTTCAGACAGACCGGCTGATGCAGTTTTTCACGCAGGCGTTTCATGGTAACAGTAAGTGTATTGTCATTCACATAGTTCCCACAACTATCCCAGATTTCTTCCAATAACTTCCTCCGCGTGACGGTTTTTCCTTTGTTTTGCAGCAGATACAAAAGCAACTGATATTCTGACGGGCTTAAACCGATTTCCTCCGTACCGTTATAAACTGACATTTTTTTCAAGTCAATGGATAGCGAACCACAGGATAAGTATTGTCTGGAGGCATCTCCTGTTCTTCGCAGCAAGGCCTTTATGTGCGAAAGTAACACCTCCAGTTCAAAAGGTTTTACTATATAGTCATCCGCACCATTCTCAAATCCAGAAACAATATCACAGGAATCACCGCGAACCGTAAGAAAAATCACAGGCAGCTCCTTCCATTTCAAACGAATCCACTGCACCAGCAGGTTCCCACTCCCATCCGGCATATTCCAGTCCACCAGAACAAGCGTTGGACACATACTGGCTAAGGCTTCTTTTGCACTGGCAACCGTAGAAAAAACCGAAACTTTACAGCCCTGCTGTCCAAGAAATTCTTTCACCGCACAGGATATGTCTACATCATCTTCCACATAATATATCTCAATCATTTTTTCCCCGCTTCCTTTCTAATATGTACACTAATTTTTACTATCTTTCCTATAGCAATCCCATTCCTATATTTCTTTCCGTCCCATCTGCTTTGCTAATTTTCATTGTCATAATTTTGTCTCTCTTTGATACAAATATTCGAACTCCCTCTTTGCACTTCCATAGATTTATGTTATATATCGCCACTCCCCTAAAAAAGATTTAGCAAACTCAACAATTCTCCACAAGGCGGCACACATATTTGATTTCACTATAAATCTCCTTATAGTTATTCTTGGAGAACTGCAGATGCAGTATCACCAAGTAATCTATAGGGAGGTCTTTTTATGTTTAAGAAGACAAAAGCAGAAGAACAGCCCATGCAGACAGCAGGAGCCTTACTTTCCACAGCTGACATCTATTCACCCCAGATCCTTGAAAAAGCATGCGGTAAAGCGCTCAGGCAATACCATATGCCTTATAATCTCCTCATCTGATAACAGTGACGGTGCCTTGAACTCCATCTGTACTAATCTTAAATATTCCTCCGGCCTCGGCTGATAGATGGTCATGCGGATAATTTCAATGTCGTAGAGGACATCAAATAATTCCAGCGCCTCTAATCCATACAACATCATCTGCGGGTTCCAATCCGCATCCGCCGGCACGCCTTTCCCGTATTTAAAGTCAGAGAAGTATTGTCAAGTGTGTTTGTAAACTTTTCTCGAAAACAAGCAACAATTCAGCCAAATTTCACAAATTATGCAAGGAAGATTTATCTACGCTACTCGTGCACCACCGATGAAGTACTTTAGTGACATATTTCCATGTCAAAAACTTTCATATATGGTTTTGACATTGGGAAAAACTACCACATATAAAAAATAATCGCTGTATTCTGCTATTTTTACCTTACTTGTGTCAGCACTCCCATATCCATCTCATACACTCTGTCACAGAGCAGGTTGATGTCCTCCCGGTTATGACTGATGATAAGAATTATCTTTCCCTCCCCCTTCAGTCCAAGCAGGAGCTTTCGTATCTCCTCCACGCCATGATTGTCCAGCCCATTCATGGGTTCGTCAAGGATAATAAGACTGGGATTCTCCATGATAGCCTGTGCGATACCCAGCCGCTGGCGCATCCCCAATGAGTATTTCCCTACCCATTTCTTATCATCAGGATTAAGACCAACCATGGTGATACACTCCCTGATGCGCTCCTTTCCGACCACATTTCGGATAGAGGCAAGATATCTCAAATTGCGAAATCCGGATTCCTTGGGTAAAAATCCCGGTGTCTCGATGATGAAGCCGGTATCCTCAATAAATTCCACATCGCGCCCGACCTGTTTTTCTCCTACCCATATCTCGCCCTCCGTGACAGGCATAAACCCACACAGACACTTAATCAGCACCGTCTTTCCTGAACCGTTCCTGCCCACAATTCCATAAATCCCATGCTTAGATATCTCCAAATTGATATCCTTCAATATCATCTGATCATCTATTGTCTTAAAGACATTTTTAAAAAGAATCCTTCTATCATTCATTTTTTCAGTCCCCATTTCTTTACTTTTTTGTTCCCTGTCCCAAGCATATTACAATAAAAAACGTGATTGTCACCGCAAAGAACACCACCGCATATTTCAAAGATACGCCATAGGATAAGTTGTTTCCTGACATCACCTTCAATTGTGCCAACGTCACCGGTGAGAAAAGATATGCCTTGGGTGTCCATGAATTGTAGATCATCACATCCAAAAATACAAAGAGTGATGCTACCAATATTCCTGTCATCTTTTTTGTGATATAGTTGAACAAATAGACCACCAACCCCATCCATGAGACACACGCCCACTCAAGCAGGAAGCTGATTGCAGTCGCCTCCATCGGCGAAAATACACCGACAATATAAACAAACACCGTAAACGGGACATCATACTGATTCCCTGCGTTTGTCCTTGCCAATGTCCCCCAGATGATTCCCCAATCGCCACTAATCTTGGTTCGTGAAAGCAGGCTAATAACACTCAATACCCATATAACCCCCACAAACAAAAACGAAGATGCCAGAATATACAGTACATTACCCAACTGCCAGGAAAGACTCCCGGAACGCTGAACGATATAGTAATGAGCCTTTCCCTCAAAGGGTGCTGTGCTAAACAGAAAGACTGCACTCACCATAAAAACCATCTGACAAATGTAATCATTCATCAGATGTGGAAAAGCCCACGGACTCACTTTCTCACCAACCGCCTGTGCCAGATTAGCCACCGGCTCCAGATAGGAATAGATAAACACAGCAAGAATCATGAACAGGATCAGCACCCTGACTTGCACCAATTCCTGCTTTAGCTGAAAACAAAAAACCCGAAGTCCCTTACTCATTCTCCACCCTCCTTTTCAGCTTCTGGTAAAACAGAATACCAAATCCCACAGTCAGTCCCAGCACCACCAACGCAGAACACAAAATGGTGAGCTGATCTGTACCAACAGAACTTCTACCCTGTAGCCATAAATCCAACCGAAGACTGACAGGAATCTTCAAAGCCAAATAAGCCCGACCTGTCAAAAAGGATAGAATCAAAGGAGACGCCGCCGTCACATAGATATTAGGGAAATATGACGATACCAGCAAAGCTACCGTTGCCCATAACCCTCCGTTCAAAAACAAAAGGAAGATAACCGCTGTAAAATAGCAGACAACATTACCTTGCAGCAAAAATTCATAATAAGGAAAGGCTTCTGTCTCCGGCAATCTAGCCCGATTGAACAACTGAACAAAAAAATTTGCCAAGAAGATAAAAGTAATCCCACCTGCCGATACCGAAAGAGCTCCCGATAGGAATGTCGTAAGCACCTTGGACATGCAGTATTTCTTCTTTCCTGCTTTCATAAGCAGCACCCTCAGCATATTCGTATTGTATTCCTCGCAAAAACTTACTGCATAGGGAAGCGTCGCCAGCATCGGAACCACATAGATACCATAAAAGCCTCCAAATATAAAAGAATTACACCAATAATAATATACATCCATAGTCTCAGGAGATGTCCACATAAATGGTATCTGGTTCCAAGTATCCAGACAGATGCACAACACCACGCCGACCGGTACAAGGAGAAATCTCACCGTCAGACTCCTCTTAAATTCAGCACCAAACAGACGGGGCAATGCCCTTTTATTCTCCATAGGATAGATTACCTTCCGTTATCGCATTGATCCGCTCCGCACTACTGTTTCCCGAAGGCGAATCTATCTGCACACACCAATAAGGCACCAGCTTATACTGTTCCTTTTCTTCCCAGTCCGGTACAACGACATATTCCAGCCATATCCGGGAGATTGTAATCTGCGAGCTCAATATTGCATTCACATAAATTTCCTTTACCGCTTCCAGTGCTGCCTCCGCTGAGATAATCGTCTGCGCCTCTGCTTCCGGACTGGCGTCAAAAATTCCACCCCTACTGACTATATAGCGAATCCCATCCTTATCAAGCAACATAGTGATTCGGGTTTCAGCCGTCCAAAAGGTTTCCACTGCCATGGATATGCCCGGCTCATTGATGCCGCTATAAATTGGCAGACCATCCTTCGTAAGTTCATACTCCATATAGTATATCTCATCTGCGTCCGACCAGTCATCGACCGTAGTTTCTTTCCCTCTCTGTGCATCTTCTTGGTATTTCTGAGTCTGCCTATACTCCTCCTCCAACTCTGTTAGTATTTCCCGGTTCAGAGCATAAGCAGCAAGAACCTCCGAATCCTGTCCGGTCAGTTCCTTAATCCTTTCCTTTCCCATCTGAATGGCATTCTCTGCGTTTAGGAAGGACAAATCCGGTATTTCTTCCTTCTGGAAAGAACAACTGCCAGCATTATAATATGCGGATTCCACCAAATATACGATGTAGTCGTCCCTTTCCTCGTCCTTAGCATATGTAAAATTTCCATAGGGATCCGTACTAAAGTATCCGCCCTCTTCCGTTTCTGCAGAATATGCCCCCACCCATTCCGGGTGAACCGCTACGGCTGCTTCCGACACTCCGAAAAAAGCATCTAAATCTTCTCTCGGAAACGCTTGCTTTGTCAACGCATACACGCTATATACCTGCTCTTTCGGCAAAACTACATCCGCATCAATTACCAACATATCAGACAGCTTCTCGCTGATATGGTTTGTCCCGGATTCTGCCACTCCTACACTCCCCTGCATCGCCTCTGTGCTGCTTCCCGTCGGTGTACTCTCCAAGGGTTCTGCTGCCGTACCGGAACAGCCAGTCAACAGCATACCGGCAGACATAAACACAGACAACGCAAACATCTTTTTTGAAACGCTCTTTTTCATAATATCTCCTTTTTCCATCAGATTGGTAGTATCAAGATCAATAACCCCAAATCACCTCATCCCCTGTAAAAATCAAGGTTTCAGCTTCTCGGTGCCTTTCAATGACAATTTCCATTATCCCTATATTTGCCATAATTTCAACCTTTCTTGCATGAAACGACATTTTTTGCCCTTTTTTTGGTCATTTTACAAATATTCGTTTCATTTTTTTGAAAATGCAAGGCAACTGTAAGCCTGCGGATAACACGATACCAATTGAAATGCAGATTATCAGCCAATCTGCTATTATATTTGCGCATTTTTCAATAATTTCCTTCTCCTGTATCTTGCTAATTCTTTTGGCGCTTTGGGTTGATATGCAATAGCACATGATGCAGAATTCGCATCAGCACGCAGAAATGTGTTCAAAACTGATACCATTTCCTTTGTTTCAGCCCAAAATCCACCAAAAAATGTCTTTTCATGCAGTTTCTTTGTATTTTCCTGATCTTTATTGTATAATGCAGAGGATAATTATGTAGTAAATTACATGAAAAGAGGTATAAAAATGCGAATACTCATCTGTGACGATGATGCGCTGATAATTGAACAGCTTCAAAAATATATCAGAAACTTTTTTAAAAACATAAGCGTAAAATGCCCCGAACTGGTCTGCTTTTCTGACGGAGAATCCCTGCTGGCAGATAAAGGTGACAAAGACATTCTATTTCTTGATATAGAAATGCCCGGAATGAATGGTATCTATGTGGGAAAGGAATTAAAAAAGAAGAATGATAAGATTATTATTTTTATTGTGACCTCTTATTCTGAATATCTTGATGATGCAATGCGGTTCCATGTATTCCGATATCTTTCAAAACCTTTGGCTAAACAACGGTTTTTCCGTAATATGAAAGATGCGATTGACCTGTATAACACTATGACAGTAAAAATCCCGGTTGAAACAAAGCAAGGTGTACATACATTGCCTGCATCTTCCGTCATAGCAGTGGAAGCACAGAGCAGAAAAGTAACGGTACATACCACTCTGTGTGATTTTGAATCCATTCACAATATACAGTACTGGCTGGAACTTCTCCCTAAAAACCGTTTCTTCCAGACACACCGCAATTTCATTATCAATCTTGAACATGTCACGGATTTTGACCGTAATCTTGTCCATATGTCAGATAATCAGTCTGCTTATCTGACAAAAAGAAAATACAGTGCATTTAAGGAAGCCTATCTCCTTTATTTGGAAAGTACGAGGTAAAGCAAATGATAAATACAATCTGTTATTTTTTCAGTTTTCTTGTAGAAGCAATTATACTCTGGCAATACTCCTCCAATTTATTTCCTGTCAGACACACCCTACGGAGAAAGCTTGCCGTGCTTTGCGGTTTATATTTTATCCTGTTTTGCGTGTCACTGTCCGAATCTATATGGATCAATATCATTTTATATTTTTTGCTGAATTTCATTTTCCTACTGACACAATGTTATCTGAATTGGTATACAGCATTATTCCATTCTTCCATACTGGCGGCTGTTATGGCAATGAGTGAATTAGTCGTTTATGGAATTACCAAGCACTTTGCTCCTCGCTTTCTTGCTAACCGCAGGGAATTTTATCACCTTTTATTTTTTTCGGTCTTTAGTAAACTCATATTTTTTGCAGTTACTTATATACTGATACACCTGATGAAAAAAACAAAGAAGGATGCAGGGCAGCATGATCAGTCTGTTTTTCTTCTTGTTTTCATTCCCCTGACCTCACTCTTTATTATGCTTACTTTCGTAAGCATTGGCGAATCTGTTTTGCTCCCATCGTCACTTGACTGGATGGTTACTATGGGTGCTGTTCTTTTGCTGGCAGCAAACCTGCTCATGTTTGAAATCAACCGCTATCATCAGAAAAAAAACATGGAATTTACAGAAATACAATTATTGCTTCAAAAAGAGTCAGATTCAGCCCAATATTATAAAATGCTGAATGTACAGAATGAAAACCAGCGTATTTTAATCCATGACATAAAAAAGCACCTGCAATCCATTGACCTGCTGAATGAGCAAAAAGAGCATGCTAAAATAAGCGCCTATATCCGGCAATTGGTACTTTCTCCAGACCTGAAAGAATTTTCCAGACTATGTGACCATGAAATGCTGAATTCCATCCTATGCCGCTATATGCAGCGTTGCACTGACAGCCATATATCTTTTCATGCCGACATACGAAGTGGGACAACGGATTTTATTGCAGACAATGACCTTACCTCTCTGTTTTGCAATTTGCTGGATAATGCTATAACGGCAGCAGGCATTATTCCTGACTCTTTTATTGAGATTTATACAAGCAAACGTGAAAAAACACCATTTATTGTGATAACGGTTATCAATTCCTGCCGAAAAAATCCTTTTCTCTGTAAGGACAGGCAGTTAACCGTAAATAAAAATGGACATGGATTTGGATTAAAAAGCATTCGTAAAGTAGTCAGCAAATATCATGGCAATTTGCAGATGTATTATAATGATGATATGCTCACTTTTCATACCATTATTACATTAAAGCAATAAGAACTGTGAACTAATGCAGTTCCTATTGCTGACAATTTATACACACCACCCCCGTGACCTTATATCCCTCACACGGTTTGCAGGTTCTTTCTCCTTCTCAAAAGCCGCCCTGTAATCATCATCCCTCCAGTAAATTTCCCCCAGCCTTTCCATGATATTGTGCTGAAATGCTTCTAAAATATTTTTCTCCATAGATTTTGTTTCCTCCTAGGCGTTGTGTGTTTCCTGTTATATCCGTATATGTGTGGTAAAAGATAGAATCTAAAAAGGATTGAAGGAACATATCCCCCAATCCTCTTTATTGTCAGATAGTTATCTGATGAAAATCGGCAATTGTATTTGTAATAGTGAATATCCTTCTGATATTATTATGGAAATGATCTATACTCCCCACAATCTTCCTTCCAAAATACATATATACAAACATACGGTAAATCCCTACAGTTCTTTCCATGGAAATATCACGGAGCATATCCCTCATCCTACTGCCTTTCCCAAATTTCAACATATCTTCCACTAAGAAATGGCCCTAACCGTTTTATCCTCTTATAATTGTCCGGTATAATTTTGCTCCAATCCAATGAGTGGGTGGCAGAATCGAATGCTTTCTCCGGAACGGTATCCACTACAAAATGTCCGACTTCATTCTGAATTGCTGCTGTATGATAGATTTCCATCCATTCATCTTCTGTTCCTCCATGCATAAAGTTTAATGTAATCAGGTAGTCAATTGGATTCTCTATAAGTTCTCCAAAACTTCCTACTACAAAATCAATTTCTCCACTATTAAGTTCCCGTGCCGCCTGTATTACTTCTTCCTGTAAATCCAGTCCAATTTTCTTGTCTGCTTTTATATGCTGCAATATTTCACCTAAACCACACCCAATGTCCACTACCGTTTTACAATCATGAGAATTTAGATATCGGACACATACCTGTGCATATTCTTTCCACTCATAAGGGGAAAGATGCCACGTATCAAAGTGATACTTGTTAATCATCTGCATATATCTGACTTTCTTTATACCCCCAATCAATACATTCTTTAAACCTACTTCATTAAGTTTCCGCACAAGTTTCTTCCTTGCTCCTTCTTTATCTCCTGCATATGTAACCATCATTAAGCTTCTCCTGTTATCTTATGTCATTCCGTTTCATTTTCTTTGCGGCGTTTGCTCAGCAACCCTTCAATCACTCTCGCCGAATATCCTCCTGCCCGCGCAATCTTGGCTCTCTCACGCCTGTCCGTTTCTCCCTTTGCTAGGTCTGCTATAAATTCCGGACGGTACAGCCGCATGGGACAGTCAATCTTATCCCCATGAAAATGCGTGAATAATTTAAGCATTGCATCTCGCCCAATCAGTTCAAAGAGTTCCAGATAACTGTCATTCAGAGCCTCCGCTTCGTTCCCTTCAACTTGAAAAGCTTCGTAAATAATCTTGTCGTTTATATTGTTGAAATCAATCCTGACCAACTCATCACCTCCAATCCATGCAAAGTATAGCAACAGCCACTGACATAAATCCAATTGCAAAATGATTTTTTTAATGTTTCATAAACAGACAATGTTTCATCATACATAAAATGTGTGCAGTTTATATGTCACAATATGTATACCTAAACTGTACATCATTTTAGAAACTATGAAATTATTGCATATCTGTTATACCTGCTTTCACATATGCGACTTTCAACCGGAAATATTTTTTAATTTACCAATTCTACAGCACATTGCTTTTGCTTTACAACAAACGTGCAACAGGCACCCCGATTGGAGTGCCTGTACATACCCTATAAAATATTCCTTTATAATTTTATTTTTTTAGTCTCATCCAATAAGGTCAAGAACCCCTCTAAGTTCTTCCGGAAGTCTCCCACACGCTTCTGATAATCCCGCTTCTTCCATCACAGGCTTCTCTGGAATCTTCTGTACATTTACTGTTCCTATACCAGCAAGCAACGCTCCAACAAGTTTCATTCCCTGTAACTGCATTTCCTCACGCACCATTAAGAGCATTTGCTCATGGAACTGCTGACGCTCTGACATTTCGGTTTTAACATTGAGATATTCTTCCAATGCTCTCTTGACATAAGAGGTAAGTGATGCAGAACTATCTGCTTTCTCTGATAGTTTCAGGTATAATTCTTTATCTGCTTCATCTTCCATATTGAATCGGATAAATATGGATTTCTGCTTTACCGCCATCAGTTCACCTTCTCTCTAGCATCTGACCAGCAAGGAACTCATCCGTACATCCAACATAAGATTCCAGCAACTCTGGTTCCATCCATACAGGCATTTTCCTGTTAATGCAGTCAATCACAAAAACTCTCTCCTGCTGAATATCCAATACTCGGACTATGCTATCACCAGAACGCAACAGATCATACTTCTTCATCAATAACCAACCCCCAATCCGTTACTCCATGTCTGATCCAATACTCCCTTGATGCATCCAGCAGCTTCACCGTCAATGGCTTCATCAGAAACTTTCGAAAGACACACTTCCGCACCATCAGATCACCATCTGCCTTCGTACAAACAAAATCTGATGTATACTCTCCAACATCCAATCCATCCAGAAGAACATTACATCTGATTTCCTTAACCTCATCACTCTCCTGCAGAAGATCAGCATAAGCATACTGAATGGCATCATATGTCCTGCATACATCAGAACACTTTCCGATCATCCTCTTTTCGCATCTTCCTTTGAAATTCTTCTTCCTCATCCTTCGCAAAACCTCCCATCCGGGAACATCCTGCATTTTCCCAAAAACAGCTCCCAAAAATGAAATCATACCACTTTTGGGGATTTGGGAAATTCCTTTTTGGGGAAATGAAAAACCAGAAATCCAGCATTTACAAGGCTTCCACACCTGTTCCCATTTTCCCAAAAACATTAGAAACAAATATCACCATGTCGTAGGGCATTGCAATTTATTCTATATCAGGCATTAAAAAGGCACTTTCGTTTATCCACTTTACCAAGTGAAAGTATGCCCCTACTCCATGGTGATCTTCTATGCAGTACGTTCCTAAAAATCCTGTGTTTATGCGGGGGAAAGGATAGTCCGGAGGACAAAAATAAGACCCGCATCCTTCGATGCAAGGTCTTATTTTTCTATGTCGTAGATTAAATAATTTTGCCTTATTATAGAATAAATTTCAATGCCCTACGACACCCAAATTCCTATGGCATCAATTGGAAATAGCCGCCTGTGCCGCTGTTAGATTCTGATGACTTTTACCCCTGGGGTAAATAATTTACCCCTTTTACCCCACCTGTGCGGAATTTACCCCACCCCATTTTGCGATTCGACAAATCGACAAATTAGCCCCTTGCCTTTGTGCGGAATCCAGTATAGAATGATTTCAACGGAACGCTCCGTCAGATTTGACAATTTCGTATAAATCTGCTAAGATATATTTACATAAAGGTACTGCCGATAGACGGCTAGTCCGAATTTAAGCAAACAAAAATAGTCGCCTTAGTTTTGCGGACTGGGGGCGGCTATTTTTGTGGTTTATTATTATCCTTGCTTCCGATGGCGTATCCGAGACCGAAGCAGGTCAGGCATAAGCCAAGCACTGAAATCAATCCTTCAATCGTCAACATCCACTCAGCCCTCCTTTCCCAGATTCCTGCAAGCAGGTTTCTATGTAATCGGAGGGTCACAGTCCCTCCGCAGAAGAACTAGCCGCCTACCGTTATGGCAGTACCCGTATGAATATTTTATCAGAAAATGTCGGACGCTACAAGATGGTTTTCCGGCTTTTTTCTTTTTCCGCTTGCAATCCCGCCAAAACAGAGGTAAGCTACGACACCACAGAGAGGAGGGATTGGATTGGAAAAAGATTCTGCATTGTACCAGCTCATGGACACACGCATGAACGGTGTCATGAACGGCATTGTAAGCGGTGACGGGGAATACCAGGCGATTCTCCGGGAGTCGGACATATATTCCGGCGAACTTGACAGGATGGATTTATCAAAAGAAATCCGGCTGCTGATTGACCGCTACGTCAGCGAACAGAACGCGCTGGGCTCCCGGTATGGGATGCTCGCCTACCTGTTGGGATTTTCCGACTGCAAGGCTATGTTCTTGGGGAAATGCCTGCCAACAGAAGTAAAAGAAATGATTACAGAGTAAAACCGCAAAATGCCGGACAGGACGGAAAGGCTGCGCCACAGCCCTTCCGCCTTGTCTCTTTCGTCTAAATATAAATCCATGCCTCCAGCTCCGCATATTTGTTGGACTTTGACCACTGCGGGTGCATCCTGAACCATGCCCGCTCGTCATCCGGCGTGACCGTCAGCTTCGTAAAATAAACAGGGGAACCGGCGTCATCCAGTTCCCCGCGGGCTTCGGGGCTTAAGTTTAAGAGCCACTCAAAACGGTCTTCGTAAACCCTTACTCCGAAAACATATTTATCGATATCTTCCTCCGAAAACTCCCCATCCTTCGGCACGGGCGGCTGCTCCATGAGCCTGCGCAGGTTTTCCAGCTTGCCGCTCACATCCGCCTCCGTGGCGGGCTTCACATCGCCGTACTGCATCATCTGCTGTTCCAGCTCCGCTATCTTTTTCTCCACCTCCTGCTGCTTGCGGCTGAATACCTCCCTCGGTATCTCGTTGTTCATCCGCATATCAAGGAGCGTCTCGTAGCGCCCCTGCTCCTTTTTCAGCTTTTCCTCTATGATGGATTTATCCCGCAGCACTTCCGCCTGCTCCACCCCTGCCGCGCCGAGACCGAGGACCGCCGCCGCATTTTTCAGCGTCCCCTCCGGGTCATCGAAAACGGCGTGGAGGACTTTCTGCGCCATCGTGTGTATCTTCCAGTCCTGCACCAGCGGAGAGCGGCAGACGCCCTCAATGCTTAAGCCGTTTTTCAGCCTTGCCGATATGGTCCCCGTCCGGGTCTGGTCATAGCACTTGTAGGTGTAGGTGGTGAAGTCCCTTGACTTGGAGTGCCATCTGGTCTTTGCGAAAGCGTGTCCGCACTGGCACCGCAGCTTCCTGCGCCAGAGGTCATCCGAATGGACGCCCCTGTTCTTCCTGCATTTCTCCATCTGCGGCCTCTTTTCCTCTATCAGTTTCTGCACCCTCTCGAATTCCTCCTTGGTGACGATGGGCTGGTGCTTCCCTTCCACGATGATGCGGTCAAGCTCCCCGTTGTTCTTCGCCCTTTTCTGTTCCAAGTAGTCCGGCACGTATTCCTTCCGGTATTCCAGCTCGCCGCAGTAGAGGCGATTTTTCAGGATATGGCTGATGGTGGCGTAATGCCACAGGCTCTTCCCCATCGCCGTGAGGTCGCCGTCTTTTTCAAGCTGCCTCTTGATCTTCTGGCTGCCGTTGCCCGCAAGGTACATATCGAAAATCTTCCTGACCGTTCTCGCCTGTGTTTCATTGATGACGTATTCCGGCCCCACTTTGTCGTAGCCAAGCACGTTCCCGGTGCCGTAGACCACCCCGTTCTGGAAGGAGACCATCTGCCCCGCCTTCACCCGCATGGAGGTCTTTTTCGATTCGTTCTGCGCGAGGGTCGCCATGATGGTCAGCCGAAGCTCCCCGTCCTCATCGTTCATGGTCCATATCCCGTCCTCGGTGAAGTACACCTCAATGCCCATCCGTTTTAAGAGCCGCGTCTGCTGGAGGGTATCCACCGTGTTCCTTGCGAACCTCGATACCTCCCTCGTGACGATCAAATCGAAATGTCCGTCCTTCGCGTCCTCCATCATCCGCACGAAGTTTTTCCGCTTGGATATGGAGGTGCCGGTGATCCCTTCATCGATATACCGGCGGTAAAGCACCCAGTCCGGGTGCCTGTCTATCAGGTCATCATAATACTGCACCTGGTTCTCCAATGCTGAAAGCTGTGCCTCATGCTCTGTTGACACCCTTGCATATATCGCAACTTTCCTTATGCGCATCTGCATCCGCTCCTTTCCTTTTTTGGTAGTCTATTAATCACTCTGAAAGGCCGTAAAGTCAAGCGGTCTGGCCGCTTTCTTCCTATATAAATGCCGCCTTACATTCGGGTGGTGAACGCAAGCGAAATCCACCCGTCCCGTTTTTCCTGATAGGCTTTCAGCAGCCCCCAGCCGTCCTTTTCCTCAACCACGGTGAAAACGCCGACACCAGTAAATTTGCCCGTCTTTGGGTATGACGTTCCGGGGCCACGGCGGATATTCAAATCGGGGATAGATACCCGCACCATGTAAGGTGCGGAAAGGGTGAGGCTCTCCATGAAATGCACTTTCCCTTCGCTGATGACCGCTTTCAGGATGGAGAGGATTTTCTCCCCATATTTCTCCCCTGCCGCCCAGCCCTTCCCCTGCGGATTCTCCTTCTGGCCGAGCCATTCCGCATATGGCGCACAGCCCCTTTTCACATAGCGGAAACGCGGGTCTATAAGTGCGTTCCGCAGCTTATCCGTGGAGGCATAGGCTTTGAGGTGCTGAATCTGCGCCCGGATGCCAAGCTGCGGTGTGTCAAAGGACAGCCCTGTTTTGCCCCTCTGCGTCACCCCAAGACCGCAGAAATTGTTCTGCGAAAGAATGACCGCCGAGCCGGAGAAAGTGAAGTTCCCCGTTTCCAGACAGGACTGCGCAAAGGCCATATCACCCCTCACGCCCTCCGCCTCCCCTTCGGAAATATACAGCGGAATCATATCCAGAACGGACTGCGGCACGGACGGATTTTTCTTTTTCAGATAGGATTTCATCTGATCCGCCGTGGCTTTCGCTTTTCCCATAATGGCGGTAAGGGAATCCGCCGCCGAGCCGCCCTTCATCGCCGCTTTGATGTC
Organism: Lachnospiraceae bacterium 10-1; assembly: GCA_000403495.2. Taxonomy (GTDB): domain Bacteria; phylum Bacillota; class Clostridia; order Lachnospirales; family Lachnospiraceae; genus Suilimivivens. The sequence goes on from KE159817.1 coordinate 427,560, forward strand.
TTTTCTAAACTGCTCCATCGACAATCCAAACTTAGACCACAGATGCTCCACGTCCCCGTGGTTACTGGCAATGCCTCTCCTGCATCCTTCCGAATGGGAAATCACCACACCATCTGCAAGCGGGTCTAAGTTATACTGGCTGCACAGATATGCAAACAATTCCACCGCATATTTATAGGTGGCAAGCACATGGTTCTTCGTGTTCTCCCCATCCCCTGTCTCTGTCCAGTTTGCGCCGCCTGCATGTTTAATGGTGGCAGGCTCCGTCATCTCCACGCCGATATGGGTATTGTTCGCTCCGCCTCCGCAGTGCCAGCCCCTATGATTCCAAGGCAAAATCTGGTACACATCCCCGTCCGGCTCTACGATGGCATGGACGCAGGCATTCGCATCCGCCCTGTTCCAGTTCTTCATGAACACATCCGCCTTTGGCTGCGGGCATCCCACCGAGTGGATCATAAGACCTTTCACGGTGATGTGCTTTCCCGCCTTATAACAGCCGGACTCCGTAAGGTAATTCTGTTTTAAATTCATCCCATTTCCCTCTCTTTCACATCAAACGCCGCCCCGTTCCACGGGTCAGCTTATTGAACGAAAAAGGCATCGCCGCAGCGATGCCCTTCCAAAAATTATCCTGTTATCTTTCCATCCGTCTCAGCATGGCGCGGCACACCTGCCTTGCCCTCTTTTTCAGCGGGCGTTTCCACCTGCGGATGGATGCCGCTCTGGTGTGGTTCCTCGACCAGCCGCCGTAATCCTCCAGCGTGTACTTCCCATGCTGTTCCATCTCTCCGTATGCCCTCATCCTTAAGCCCTCCGTTCCAGTATTCCGGTTTCCCCGGTCACAGACATGTTCGCTCTGGACGGGCATAATAGCAAGCGGGAATGGGAGCATAAACTGCACAAACATTATCAGAAAATTTGTGCAGCATATCATTCCTCTTTTTCCTCCCGTAGCTGTTCCAATACGGCCTTTAGCTTCCCCGGAATGGGCAGCCCCGTCCGGGCGGCATTCTCCAGGATGGAAATGCCCTCATTGGAGAGGTAAAAGAAGATGACCGCCGTCCGCAGGACGCTCCCCTCCCCGATGATGTGCGTATCTACGATATGCCCCACCGCCACAAGGCTGAAAATAATGACCTTCTTAAAAATGCCCTTGAAGCCCACCTCGCTGGAGAGCTTCTTCTCCACCGCTGCCGCCATCAGCCCGGTGATGTAGTCCACCACCACGAATACCACCAGTGCATAAAGGAAGCCGTCAAAACCTCCCATGACCGCGCCCAGCGCACCGCCCAGCGCCGCAAACGCATACTGCGCCGCCTCGATAAAATTCTTCATTCCAATTCCTCCTTCTAAATTTGCATTAAATAAGCACCTTTTCGGTGCCGTTTCCAGTTACGCGCATTCCACATACCGGATGAATGCCCTGCCGTTCCCCTCGTTCACCCCCGCCTCGGTTTCCGCAGGGTAATATTTCCCGTTGTGGGTGAATGGTGCCACACCGTCCACATAGCCGGAGCCTCCTGCGCCTGACTCACCGCGCAGGCCATAGTTCCCGCCGAACCATCCGCCACCGCCGCCGGAAGAAGCGGTACCGCTTGATGAATAATAATCCCCCATGCCAAAGTTTTCAGAAGGGCTGCTGCTTGTGGATATCTGCCGGCCTCCCAATGCGCCGCCGGAGCCGTTCCCGCCACGCTCCCCTCCGCCGTCTCCTCCCTTGTGGGCTGTCCCATTGTCGATTCCCCCGCCGCCTCCGCCTCCCGCCACGATCAGGATGCTGGAGCGGTTGGCATAGGACGGCCCGCTGGAACTGTTCGTGCCAAGTCCATAAGGTTTTGTGGCCACATGGGTGGAACCGCCTCCTCCTGCCCCGTACTGCTTGCTGCTGGCATAGTTGTAACCGTTCCCGCCTCCGTTTGCCCCATAAGATGTGCCGTTCGGTGATCCGCCGTTATAAACATAGATCACTTCATCCTTCTTCATCTTCTTATAGCCTTTGGAATGGCCGCCAAGCCCGCCTTCCGCCACAAGGTTATCCCCTTTTGCCTCACCCCCGGAAGCGCCCCACACCTCAAATTCATAGATGCCGTCCTGGGGGATAACAAACTGCACATAATTCCCTGTGTAGGGGAAGTCATACTCCGTGGTCACCCACATGGCATAGAGCGCAGCCTCCGCAGGGAATACCCCTTTCTCCCCCGGTTTGTAAGATGGCGTGGAAAGGGAGTCAATGCTCCATCCGCAGAAGGACATATTCTTTCTCGTGTAGGGGTTTGCCGGTACCGTGGTAGGCTCGCTCTGCGCATTCCCATTGTTGTAATAACAGTAGACAGTGAAATTTTCCTTTGCCCCGCTCTCTGACAAAGTTCCGCCGTTGGGCATCAGCCCGATGGTCATCTGCTTTCTGAACACCGCATAAAGCGTGACGGGTTCCTCACTGCTGATGAGATATTCCGAAAGCACTTTTTTCTCTGCGGAATCATCCTGCCGCCATCCCACAAAGGTATATCCCTCCAGCGCGGCGGGCGGTGCGGCGGCAATGGCATCCTCCCTGTCCGGCACAGTCCTTTCCAATGAATATCCCGTGTCGATCTGGTATGTCACTTTGACTCCTGCGGCATACACCCTGTCCTCTCCCACGAAAATCCGCGTCACCCTTTTTGTGGCTTCATCCTCATAACAAAGGTAAATGGTGGTGGCACTGTAACTTTCCATTGCCCGGTACTCGTCAAGGCTCACCAGTTTCATCACAAGGCCAGTGCTGCTCATCATCTCCGTCACTCTTTCATCCAGAGTCTGCACAGACTCTCCGAGGGATGCATTGGAAGAAATAACGCCGTCCAGCTCCCCGATGATGTTCCTTGCAGTAAATACCGCCGTGCCGTCTAAAACCTTATCCCCCACTTTGGTAATCCTCGAATACCCGGAAGGCTCCGATGCGGCTGTGGTTCCTGCCTGTGTGCAGACCAGCGTTGCCCACCCCGGAGCGCCCACTGCGGTCACCGCATCCCCTACGGCATAGGCAGTGGCACGGGTGAGCGTTTCCCCTCCGCCGCCACCGCCTCCGCTCCCGGCTTTCAGCGTGGGGAACACTTTTGTCAGCCCGTCCAATCCTGCGGAAGATACGGTGAATATGGCAAGTTCCAGATCGTAGGAGGAATTGTTGTAATTGATGTTCACATCCGCATCCAGCGGCGGAAGCTCCGCTGCCGCCTGCGCCAGTATCTTGATGGGCTCATCCGCATTGGATAAATCAAGGTGGATATACACCCGCCCCTGCAGTGTCTCCCCCACGTCCGCAAGGCGCACGTCAATCTCCGTTTCATACACCTCAAAGAACCGGCCACGAATCATGCCAAAGCCCTGCGAGATATGCAGCACATTTCCTCTCGCATAGGTCACTTCGCAGCCTTTGAAGATGCCGCTGCCGGGGATCGCCGTCTCGTAGATGATGGCGTCATCCTGCGGCGTGACATTGCCGCCCTTATAGGTTTTCAGTGTGATGTTGTCAGCCATTCTCCTGCCTCCTTAAAATCTTAGTCAAATCCAGCCGCACCGTGCCGAACACCAGCTTTGTATTTTTGCCACGCTCCCTGCCCGTGAGGATGCTGCGGTAACTCTCCCCATCCGATATGATGTCCGCCACCTGCCCGAATTCCAGTTCTTCCGGCTTTACCAGCGCGTCACCGTTCATCATGGTAAGTTCGATTAAATTTGAATAGGATAAATTTGCGAACTTGTTATGGGCGGCGCTGATCGCCGCGCTCTCAAAGCTGCTCCCCTCCTCATGGGAAACGGACTGCATTTCACACACCACCGGGGTAATGCGGTCACGGTCCTTCGTGTCATAGCCAAGATCGGGATGCAGATAATAAATCCGGGTGTTGGAATAATCCTCTGCATCATAAATGATGATTTTATTCACATCCGCGCTGACCTGTTTTATCGTGACGCTCTTTTTGATGATGTTGGGAAGGTCGCTCTCTATGGTGATGATGCCAGATGCCGCTTTCCCTACAATGATCTGCACTTCCCGGTTCTGGATGTCCAGCTTTGTCTTTACCAAAATGCTGTACTTCTCCATTGCCGGGATGATGACGGAATCAATGAGGTTCACGATGTTGTAATGCCCGCCCTTATCGGAGGGCGTGATGTGAAGGCTCCAGTCCTTTGTGGCCGTTGCCGCCATAACCGAAAGCCCTTTGATGTTCTGCATTTCGTCTTCATTGATGATAAACATTTCTTTTATCCTGTCACAGATAAACTGCTCCATGCTGCCCTGCCCCTGCAAATCCACATCAAACAGCACATCCGTATTGAGCAGTTCCATGAGGGGCTTATAGGAAATGGTCTGTAACTTCTTTGACTTGTCCGTGCCATAGCCGATCTCCGTAACGATTCCGGCATACTCCTCATCCCCTCTGCTGATGCGGATATAGTCCTGCTTTTTCACGCCGGGCAGGGCAAGCACCATCACGGTATTGCCGTCCGATGATAAATAGTCCTCTTTGTAGGTGATCTCATTCACATTTGTATTTCCCACCATTTCAAAATCCTGTGTGAATATCTCCACGTTATACGGTCTCATAGCTGATCCTCCCCTCTACCATTACATTCAGAATGTTCAGCCCCTCATGCACCACGGAGATGCGGTTGCTGCCGTACTGCAGGTGGAAGAACCGCTCCGTGGTAAAATCGCACATCTGGTAGCGGTCTGCCACCACCTCGTCACTGACGCCCCGCTCCGTGATGCTGTAGGGAATCTGCGTGGTGTCGATGACCAGCTTATGCCCGTCCGGGATGCTACCCTCATACCGCCCGGTCTCATACAGGACATTATTTACATAGTGTTTCCATACCGGGTTCGTGCAGGGGCCGTACACCGTCACTTTGCATGGGCTGTCCCCGTGGCTGTCGCTGTCGATCATCAGCGTGTTCTGCGTCACATCCGCATAGGCATAAGTGTATTCGTAAGGGTAAATTTTCCCGCCGATGGAGAGCGTCCCGCTGTAGCCGGAAACATTCTTATAAAACAGCCCGGTTGCCGTAAATGCAACTTCACAATCCAGCCCCGCCCCGCCAGTGATTAACTCACTCTTTGCGATTTCCGTCATCCGCACCGGGACGCGGAACGCCTCCTCCATCTCGTAGACGAGAGTGAGTGGCACCGCCCGGACGAAACGGGAGAACGCCCTGTAATTCACATAGGCATTCCTGCCACCGAAAAATATCCGCCCGGTCATCACACCCTGTGAGAAAAGTTCCTCCAAAGGGATGAAGCCCGTGCCAATCTGTTCATACTGCGTCCCGTCCTTATAGCCGAAGCCGCCAATGGAATGGAAAAAGGATGTCCGGGCGTTCAAATCCCATGACACCCCTTCCCCATTAATGAGTTTGAATTTCCTTATCATGAATACGCCTTTCCCAGCTCCCGGTTCAGCCCGTCAGATAACTCTCCGACCAGCACCCCGGAATCCAATACCACCTGTGTGTCTGCCAGCCTCGGCAGATACTTTGTCACCACCTCATACATGGCATCCAGCCTTGCCGCCAGTGAGGAACTGCCGCCGGAACCGCCCGCCGCCTGCGCCCCCGCCGTCATGGAATCCGTGGCAGGGATGAGCATCCCTGCCAGTTCCTTCATGGGGCCGGTCAGCTTCCCTAAATTCCCACGGATACCTTTTCCGAGTAAATCGATCATGTCAGGCATAAAGGTGTGGAAGTTGGAAAGCGGCCCCTCGTCCGGCTCGGAGAAATGCAGGAAAGACGCAATCGTCCCCGCCACATCCTTCACGCTGTCCACAAGGCCGCTGATTTTGGACTTGATGCCGTTAATCAGCCCACCGATGATATCCTTGCCCCACTGCAATGCCTGTGAGGGCAGCCCCTTGATGAAGTTAATTGCACCGTCAAAGCCGCCCTTTACGGCATTCGTGATTCCGCTCATGGCATTTTTGATGCCGGAGAGCAGGCTGTTAAATACATTTACCACCGCATCCTTTAAGCCGCCCACAATGCTTGTGACTGTGGATTTGATGGCATTCCACACACTGGTGATGACTTCCTTTATTGCATTGACCACGGAACTTACTGCGGATTTGATGGCTTCCCACGCTGCGGTAATGGCGGACTTGATCGCCTCCATAATGGAAATGACCGCAGACTTGATGGCCTCCCATGCCGCCACAGCCACATTTTTTATCGCTTCAATCGCAGAGGACACCGCACTCTTTATGGCTTCCCATGCGGCAATGACCGCAGATTTAATGGCATCCATTGCCGTGGTGATGGCGCTCTTGATCGCCTCCCATGCGGAAACCATCACATCCTTGATGGCAGAAAGCACCGCCGTCACTGCTGACTTTATCGCTTCCCATACAGATGTGATTACACTGCGAATCGCCTCCATTACCGTGGTGACGGTATTCCTTATCGTCTCCCATGCGGAGGACAGGAAAGAGCCGATGGCATTTGTCACGGTTTCAATCACAGTTTTTATCGCATTCCATACCGTGGAGACCACTGTCTGTATCACGTTCAGCACGGTTGTGATAATCATCTTATAGAACTCGAACCGCGCCACGATCAGCGTCTTTATCACATCAAGGACAGTCTGGAAAATATTCTTGATGCCCTCCCACAGCCCGCTGAAAAAGTCTTTCAGACCATTCCAAATGGACTGTGCCGCCCCGGTGATGGCGTTCCAGATATTGGAGAAAAAGTCTTTTAATCCATTCCATACCGCAACAGCCGCTTCTTTTATCACATTCCATAAATTGATCCAGAACTCCCGGAAGCCCTCGCAGTTATTCCACAGAGCCACGAAGATGGCAATCAGCGCAGCTATGGCGGCTATCACTAAAGTGACCGGGTTCGCCGCAAGGATGCCCCACAGCGCACTCAGCCCTCCGCCGATACTGGAAATGCCGCCGATCAGCGTGGGGATGAAGGTCATAATGCTGCCCACAGCAGAGACCACTTTCCCGATAATGATTAATACGGGGCCGATTGCCGCCGCAAGTAATCCGATGGTGACGATGGTGTTCTTGGTGCCTTCATCCATGCCGTTGAGCTTGTCAACGAATCCCTGCACCCATGTGACGATCTGGCGGATGGCGGGCATTAATATCTCGCCAAAGGAAATGGCAAGTTCCTCCAACTGGCTTTTCAGGATGGTAAGCTGCCCGGCGAGGTTATCCTGCATGGTCGCCGCCATCTCCGCAGACTTCCCGTCACAGTTTGCTATGGCGCTGCTCACCTTCTCAATGTCCGCAGGGGCGGCGTTCATCAGCGCAAGGAATCCTGACATGGCATTCTTTCCCACAAGCGCCTCTGCCGCCGCTGCCTTTTCGGACTCGGACAATCCGCCAAAAGCCGTCCGGCAGTCTGCCAGGATGGCGCTCAAATCCCTCATGCTGCCGTCCGCATTGGTGGTGGCGATTGTGACCTCCCCGATGCTCGAACCGCAAATCTTCACTTCCCCGGAAAGGTTGCTCATGATGGTGCGGAGGGCGGTACCGGCCTGTGTGGACTTGATGCCCGCATTGCCCATCAGGCCAATTGCCTCTGCGGTATCCTCCGCAGAAAATCCCAAAGCCCCGGCGATGGGCGCACAGTATTTGAAGGTCTCGCCCATCATGGATACATTGGTATTGGCATTGGAACTTGCCGCCGCCAAAATATCCGCGAAATGCCCGGAATCAGCCGCGGTAAGACCAAAGGCGGTCAGGGCATCCGTGACGATATCGGATGTACTTGCCAAATCTTCCCCGGAGGCCGCCGCAAGGTTCATGATGCCCTCTATGCCGGAGAGCATATCCGAAGTTTTCCAGCCGGCCATCGCCATGTAGTTCATGGCCTCGGCTGCCTCGGATGCGGAGAACTTGGTCTTGCTCCCCATCTCCCTTGCCTTATCCCGGAGGGCATCAAGGTCTTTCCCCGTTGCCCCGGAAACTGCCCCGACCTGGCTCATGGCGGTATCGAAATCAGCAGCAGTCTTTACCGCCACCGTGCCAAGCCCCACGATGGGCGTGGTCACGCTTTTGGTGAGGGTGGTTCCCACCCCGGAAATCTTATCCCCTAAGTTCTTTAAGTCCTCGCCCACGGCGGCAATCTTCTGCACCGCCACCGCAGACTGGTTCGCCTGCTGTTCGAGGCTCTTCAATTTTTCCTCAGTCTCGATGATCTCCCGCTGCAAACCATCGTACTGCTCCTGTGTGATCTCACCCTTTGCCAGCGCCTCATTTGCCTGTTCCGCAGCCGCTTTCAGGGTTTCCAGTTTTTCCTTCGTCTCCCGCACCGCTTCCGCAAGGAGCCTGTGCTTCTGTGCCAGCAGTTCCGTGTTGCCGGGGTCCAGCTTTAAGAGCCGCTCCACGTCCCGAAGCTGTGACTGCGTGGTGCGTATCTCCCCGTTTACCCCTTTCAGAGCGGCGGTCAGCTTTGTGGTGTCGCCGCCGATTTCCACCGTAATGCCCTGTATCCTTGACGCTCCCACCCAAAGCACCTCCCCACGAAAAAAGGAAGCCAAAAGGCTCCCTGAAAAAATGCGTAAAAAAAGACACCTGCTGTTATGGCAAGTGCCTATGTAAGAATTCTATTCTATTTTTCTGCTGTTGTATCAGCCCTGCAAATGAGAAGTTATCTTTTTCTATCGCTTAAAATTTTTTCATTGAATCTATCAAGAAATTCTTTGGAATTGACCCATGTAAGACTCCCATCCTCATTTGTGAAATCATAACCAGACAATTCATATAATGCAGTTGCACAAATATATTCATACATTCCCGCATTCGGACTTTTGTAGATAATCCAATATAACGGCTTCATAGCCGACTCACCCATATTCAGCACTTCATTATATTGTTCACTGTCAAATACCCTTGTCCAACCTTCAGTTATCACTATTTCTGGATTTTCCCGCTCTGCTTCGACTTCTTCTTCAACTAATGCTCGAAGTTTCGTAGCAACTGCTTCTAATACTTCTGCATCTAAATTTTCCAAATAAAGTTCCTCATTAACTCCATCCTCTGTAATTTCAAGCCAACTCAAAGAATCTGTTTCAATAATTTCCTGCGATTCAATATGTTGATTTTTAGTTTCTTCTACCTGCTGAGTTGTATCAGCAGAAATATCTTCAACATCTTTATGGTTACATGATGTTATAAGGAATAAAAAAATTATAATACCAATCATTGAAGTAATCTTTTTCATGAATGTTTTCCTCCGATAAATTGCGACTTGTAAGTCATACTTACAGCCCTTTTCCACTACCAATCATAGCAGAAAAAGGCTGTTTTTTCAATCAAAATGCATCCATCAAGGTCTGATCGCCAAGCACTGCGTATGAAAATGAATCGTTCCTGCTCTCGCAGTACATATCATTGATAAGCCCGATGGAGAGCAGCTCCAAGTCCGCCATCGAAAGCCCCAGCTGCACACACCGCAGAAGGAACAGCGGCGTGGTTATTTCCCGCTCAGTTGGGCGAAGTTTTTTTTAGCCTCCACATCCGTCTGCACGTTCAATCCCCACAGTTCTATCAATTGTGGCAGAACCTGATATATTGAAAAAGTGTTGAATCCGTCTAGCCACTCATCCACTTCATTCGGTATCTGCGGGTCTGCGTGTTTCGCCATCGTGTAGGCGATATTCTCGAACATCTCCAATGAGAACAGATCAAGGTTGGAGTTTTCCTCATCACCCTCACCGATGCTCTTTTCCAGAATCCGCAGGTCCTTATAAATATCACGCTGGAACTTCAAGCGGTAAATCCTCGGTATAGCGGCAGATGCCTTGAACAGCACATCCTGCCCGTCAATCTCTATTTTTCTAACAATGCTCATATCCTTTCAGCCTCCTTCATCCCTGTCCTTCTGTTTCCGCATCCACCGCCTTTGGTTCCGGCAGATACACGCTCTTATACCAGTTGGCATACGTCTCCGCAGATGTCTTATTGCCCGTCTTGGCTTTCACATAGCCGCTCGCCAGCGGCCTTGCCTTGATGGTCAGCGTCTCGGTCTGCACCTCCCGGCTCTCCTCATTGGTCTTGCCCTCGATCTTGGGGCGGCTTGCGGAACAGTTATACAGCACATGGCGGATTTTGCGGATGTCGCCGTCAAACTCAAAGAGCAGCGCAAAGGCCGCAGTCTCGGAATGGGCGTTCTCCACAAGCACTTCATTATTATCCGCTTCCTCTTTCAGCACGTCCGTGCGGAAACTTTCAGGGATGAGGGCAAGCTCCAAGTCGCCGTCATAGCCCATGTTGTTGGCTATGATGTAATACTCGATACCGTCCGCATAGAACGATTCCGGCTCCCCGTTGGGGTCCAGGGCAATGGAAACTGCTCCGGGCATCGCCACGGGCGTCTCAAATCCCATCTCCCCATTCTCCTGTGTTTTCTGCAAAGCATAGTGGCAGTTGCAGATATTAAATTTCACTTTATTGTTGTTCTTCATTTCAGACCTCCATTTCATACAAGACTTCATACAGTTTTTCCGACTCAATCCACGTCTCGCTCTTGCCATAGAAGATACCATGTTTGAGAAGTACCGCCTCTATGGTTTCTTCCAGTTCCGGGTTTTTCAGATCGGTGTACAGTTCAATGTCAAGCTGATTTATTTTGAAATATGCAATCCCGTCCGCCGCGAAATTCGCAGCTTTGGGATATAAAAATACGAGGAAGGGCGGCTCCGGGGATTCGCCCTCCACGAAATGGTCATAGGCGAAGGGCAGCCCCATTTCCTCCATCATCTTCAATACATCATCGTGCTTCATCCTTCCAGCCCCCTTTTGATGCCCTCTTCCAGTTCCCGGATGCCCGCCCGTTCCGCAGGGGCGATGTGTGGGAATGCCCGCACCCTCCCGCCGCCCCGCTTGGCATGGCCTTTCTCCAGAAGATGGGTGAGCTGGTAACGCTTTTTGTTATGCACCACCAGTTCCAGTGCATTGGCGGTCTCTTTCTGCTTTTTCACAGCCCATCCCTTTTTGTACTGCCCCGTCCGGACCGGGGCATTGGCTTTCACTTCCGATTTCACCGTGTTCCCGGCTTTGGTGACGCAGTCCTTCATCACGTCCGTGGCAAGCCCGGCATACTCGATCAGGCCGTCCATGACCGCCTCCGCCATCTGCTCAATGGATACTTTTCTTTCAGACATTCCTACCTCTTTTCCAAAGGGAGAATTTATTCAGCCTCCCCTTTTTTCCAAAGCCGCCCGCAGCTTTATGGTTTTATTCTGATATTTCACGTTGTCGATAAATGTGATGTTATACACCTGCCCCCGGAACAGGATGCGGAAATGCTCCGTGTCTATTTCTTTTACCTCAGAACAGTACCGTATGAGGAAAAACACTTCTTTCTCCGCATTAAGCTGCGCCGCCTCCCAATACTCCTTCCCGGAAAGGTTATTCACATAGGCATGGCAGGCAAAATAATCCTGCCACGATAAAATGTGGTTCCCGGCTCTGTCATTGCCCGCCACGCTCTTCTGAATGATTATCCTGTCCTTCCATTCCCCAAGCGCCATCAGAACACCTCTTTCCGTATGCCAAACAGCAGGGAGCGCAGCGTCTGAACTAACTCCCCATGATCTGCCTGCTCCCGGTGTTCATATAGATAAGCGGCGGCATAGAGGACGGCAATCCGCACCATAGGCAGATGCGCTTCCAGTTCTGATAATTCCATCCGCGCCACATCCGCACACAGTCTCTCCCCGGTCTCAATCAGCCCGGAAATGAAACCATCCTCATCACTGCTGTCCACCCGGAGATACTGCTTCGTTTCCTCCAATGTCAGGACTGCCATCCATGCCGCCTCCCTTCTTATGATGCTGATGATGCAGAAGATTTCACCTTCATGGTCTTCACTGCCTCTGACAGAATCAGCTTGCCGTCCACCCTCTGGCTTGCGAGGAATCCCACCTGCCCGGTTGCCGCAAACAGTTCATTCAGACGCTTGAAGGAGCGCCCCTGCCTGTCAGCAATCCAGTAATAGGAAAAGTCTCCAAATGCCATCACCTTACTGCCCGCCGCTGCTTCCGGCACATAGGAGGAAGTGTGGTAAGGGCGGTTCAGGATCATGTCCGGCACGCCTGCCTGGACACTCGGCTGCCAGATATAATTTCCATTGTTATCCTTTAACTTCCGCAGGGCTTTCACGGTGGTGTCATTCAGCACCCACACAGCCTTTTTACGGTAAGGCGCTTTCAGGGAATAAAATAAATCCATCACATCATCAAAGGTGATATTCGCCGTGGAAGTGGTCACGCCATCGGAAGCGCCGCCCGTGGCGTTCAGGATGCCAGTAGGCTTGCCTTTGCCGTCCCCAATGAAAAAGGCTTCCTCCTCCTTGGTCCCGATCCTGCGTCCGAACTCCTTGGAGATGTAAGCCTCTAAGTTGAATACATTGTCATTCAGTAACTCATCCGATACCTTGATCATGGTCGCCACCTTGAACGCGCCGATGGATACCTGCCCGAAGGAATCGTCCGATTCCGGGTATGCCCCTTCCTCATCAATCCATGCCGCCTCGCCTTTGGATGCCACCACGGGAATCTTCCTGTCGCCGCTGGAGGTCTGGATGACTGTGGCAAGGCCCCGGAAACAGTTCTCTTCCTCCAAAGCCTCCACCAGCGTATGCTCGAACTCGTCCGGCACAAGGTAGCCGCCCTCGGAATCCGTACCCACCTGCAGGGCATTCTCCACATCGAAGAAGTTCTTCCGGCGCATAGCGTTCCAGAACGTCCTCCTGTAATTATCAGTCGCCCTGCCCGTCTTTTCCTCCCCGTCCGGGTGGTTGTTGGGCTTGTTGGTAATCGGCTCGGAGGTGGGCTTATTCAGCTCCGCGTCAATGGCGGCCTGCCGCTCCAGGCGCTCGATCTCCTTCCCCAAATCCACCACTTCTTTCTCCATCTTCTCATAGGCGACGGTGTCCTCTGCGGAAAGCAGCCCGTCCTCGCCGCGCTTGCTGTCGAGGAACTTCTTTGCCGCCTCCCATGCCTTTGCCCGTTTCTCCCTCAGTTCCAAAATCCTGCTCATAACATTTCCCTCCATAAATTTAATGTGATAATAACTGTAAACGCTTCTCTAACTGCTCAATGGGTACTTTTGCCTCCGGCTTTTTCGGAATCAGCTTGGTCAGCAGGGAATTGGTCACCGCCGTCCGGGAGAACATCAGCCCTTCCAGCTCTTTCTCTTTATCCCTTTCTTCTGTATCTTCTTTCCCGTGCAGGATGCCGTCCGCAAAGCCCAGCTCCACGGCCTTCTTCGCGTTAAACCACGATTCCGCATCCATGAGGTGGGATATCCTCTTACGGTCCATCCCGGTCTTGATCTCGTAGGCGTTCATGATGCCCTCTTTCACTTCATCCAGCATCTCCCCCGCCTTCTGCATCTCTTTGGAATCCCCTATCGCCACGGTGATGGGATTGTGGATCATCATCATGGCAAGGGGCGACATCAGCACCGTGGTGCCTGCCATAGCGATAACGGAGGCTGCCGAAGCCGCCAGCGCGTCCACCTTCACGGTCACATCGCCCTTGTACTCCATGAGCATGTTGTAGATTTGTGCAGCGGCGTACACATCGCCGCCCGGTGAATTGATCCACACGGTGATATTACCACTCCCGGCATTCAGCTCCTTTGCAAATAGCGCCGGGGTCACTTCATCCCCGTACCATGTTTCATCCGAAATCTCACCGTTCAGCACGAGGGTGCGCTCTTCCTCCCCTCCCGCGTCATTTTTGATCCAGTTCCAGAACTTCCTCTTCACTCTTTCAGCCCTCCTGTCTCCTGAAATACTGTGTTATAACACACGCTGCTTTTACTACAGCTAAAACAAGGTGTGCCAAAAACACACCCTGAAATCCCTGCCAATTCCCACAAACTCCCTGTTTACGGCACTTTCCGCATCCTGCCAGTGATAGCAGGATGCCGTCACAATACTGTCAGACAGGGAATCCGATCCTCTGGTTCAGGAAAAGTAATTCTATAGTGTTACCGACAGCGGAACTGTCACCTTCCGCCACTGCCGCTGTCCTGATACTGGACACGGCATTTGTTATCTGTGGCAGAACAATTGTCCGCTTAAAGTAGTCAACATGTGCTTTAAAACACACCCTCCAATTCCCGCAATCCCCAAAGAATCCCCAATTTATGGCATTCCTGCGGCTGTCCGGCTTCAGGACGCACCGGGTGGTTTCAGCGCCTCTAAAATCACCGTACCTTACCTGTTGGTATCGATCAGTGTGTTTTAAGGCACACCAAAAACCGCCCCTCTTTCCCGGAAACGCCCTGTTTACGGCGTTCCTGCGGCTTTTTCCTATACAACAAGGTGCAGTATCTGAACCAGTAGTATAACTGCCGATGCAACCGTCCTGTAGTTTCACTGTGCTTAAAAGCACATATAGAATATAAAAATCCGTTGTATCATTCTGTCCCTGCAGTTTAAGTCTCCGGGGAATCCCCCTGCTTCCCCGGAATTCTCCCGAAAAGTCCTGCGTCCTTTAATCGGCATAGGTTCCCGTTGGTGAGAAAAAATTCACCACCCTCCTCCACGGGTATCAAATCCATGCTTTCCAGCCGCCGTATATCATTCGGACACATGAAGCCGTTCTGTATGCCGATGGAATAGCCTTTCATCCGGCTTTCATAATCGCCCCGGAGCAGGCCGTCCACGTTCATCTTCACGAAATACTCCCGCTTCTCCTGCGGAAGGAACAATGCTTTCTGTATGGACTGCTCCCACCGGATCACCCACGGGTCTAAGGTATATTTCACGAATTCCAGTGACTGCTGCTCAATGTTGGAAAAGCTGCTCTTATCCAAATCCCCCACCATGTGGGGCGGGATGCGGTACAGCCGCGCGATCTCGTCTATCTGGAATTTCCTCGTTTCCAAAAACTGTGCCTCCTCCGGGGGAATCCCGATCTGTTGGTACTTCATGCCTTCTTCCAAAACTGCCACCTTCCCGGCATTCTTGGAACCGCCATAGACGGAATGCCAACTCTCCCTTACCCTTGCCGGGTCTTTCAACACACCCGGATGCTCCAGCACCCCGCCCGGTGTCGCCCCGTTCTCGAAAAAGGACGCGCCGTATTCCTCGCAGGCCAGCGTCATGCCCACCGCGTTCTTTGCCATAGCGATGGGCGAATACCCCACCAGCCCGTCAAAGCCCAGCCCCGGTATATGCAGCACATCCTCCGGCTTAAGGCGCACGCGCCCGTATTCGGAAAAGTTGGGGTTCTCATCGGTGTTCCGGGTGTAAGTGTAGAAAAGCCGCCCATGCTCATCCCGGTCAACCTCCATCTTGTCCGGGAGCAATGGATATAAAGATAACACCCTGCCGCTCCCGTCCCGGATGATCTGCGCATAGGCATTTCCCCATATGAGAAGGTGGCTCATCAGCGTCTCCCGGAACACGAAGGAAGTCATCTCCGGGTTCGGCTCGTCATGGAGCAGGTAATATAATGGGTGGTCATACACCCGCTCCTTCCCGGTCTCCGTATAGCGGTACACATGGATCGGCAGGGACGCAATGGCCTCCGCCAGTATCCGCACACAGGAATAGACCGCCGTGGTCTGCATGGCGGTACGCTCATTCACATTTTTCCCGCTGGTGCTTCTCCCAAAGAAAAAGGAATAAGCCTGACCGCCGTAGCTGTCCTTTGGCTTATCCCTTGCGCCCCTTGTTCCAAAAATGGATGGTAGTTTCATAGGCACCTCCCTGTATCTGTCAAATCGTCAGAATCCCTCTTTCATCGTACACACTTCCCGTGCTGATGCCGCCGTTCCGTATCGCACGGTCAAGCCCCATGATGGTGGCGACAGCGCCGTCTATCTTCTCCGTGGATTTTTCCTTGTCCGGCTTGATGTTCCCTGCCGGGTCCGTGCGGACGAAGATGTTATCCATCATCCACCGCAGCACCGGGTGTCCCCCGTGGGCGATGTTCTTCTCCAGCACCAGCTCCATCAGCCGCTTGGTGGGCGGCGACATATCCTTAAAGCCCTGCCCGAAGGGAACCACGGTAAATCCCAGCCCCTCAAGGTTCTGCACCATCTGCACCGCGCCCCACCTGTCGAATGCAATCTCCTTGATGTGGAACTTCCTGCCGAGATCATCAATGAAATTTTCAATGAATCCATAATGGATCACATTTCCTTCCGTGGTCTGCAAATATCCCTGCCGTTCCCACACATCATATGGCACATGGTCCCGGCGCACACGCAGGCGCATATTTTCTTCCGGTATCCAGAAGTACGGAAGTAAAATATATTTTTCCGTATCGTTCCGGGGCGGGAAAACTAAAACAAAAGCAGTGATGTCAATGGAACTGGATAAATCCAAGCCTCCGTAACATTCCCGCCCCAGCACTTCCCGCTCATCCACGGGGAAAGCGCAGGCATCCCACTTCTCCATCTGCATCCACCTTGTGGACTGCTTCACCCACTGGTTCAGGCGTAACTGCCGGAAGATATTTTCCTCCGCAGGATTGTCCTTTGCACTCAGATACGCATTCCGCACTTTCTCGATGTCAATGGTATGCCCCAGCGAGGGGTTCGCTTTCCTCCACACATCCTCTGATGACCAGTCCGCATCATCGGATGCGCCGTAGATAACGGGATAGAAGGTGGGGTCTATCTTCCTGCCCTGCAGGATGTCCTCCGCCTTCTGGTGCTGCTCGAAACAGACGGAATGGCGGTCTGTTCCGGCTGTAGTTATTAAAAAGAATAACGGCTGCGTCCTGGCATCGCCGGAGCCTTTGGTCATGACATCGAACAGTTCCCGGTTCGGCTGGCTGTGCAGCTCGTCAAAAATGACTGCGTGGACGTTCAGCCCATGCTTGGTGTAGGCTTCCGCGGAAAGCACTTGATAAAAACTGTTCGTTGGCTTATACACCAGCCGCTTTACTGACATAACGGGCTTGATGCGTTTCTTTAATGCCGGACACTGCTCCACCATATCCACCGCCACGTCAAAGACGATGGATGCCTGCTGACGGTCAGAGGCACAGCCGTAAACCTCTGCGCCCCACTCATTATCACCGCAGGTCATGTACAGAGCCACGCCCGCCGCCAGCTCCGATTTCCCGTTTTTCTTTGGGATTTCCACATAGGCAGTGTTGTACTGCCTGTAACCGTTCTCCTTCACCGTGCCGAACACGTCCCGGATGACCGTCTCCTGCCACGGGAGCAGTTCAAAGGGCTGCCCCCGCCATTTCCCTTTGGTATGTTTCAGGCAGTTAATGAAATCTACCGTCCGTTTCGCCTTTCCCTCATCAAACACTATCCCCCGCCTCCCTTAAAGAGCAAAAGCTCCATTGCATCGCTTTCCTTGTCCTCGCCGCCCTCCGCCACGATGCGGCTCCGGGAGGAAGGGGTAAGGCCGAACTGCTCGCAGAAACGGTTCATGATCTTAAGGTAGGTCTGTGCGATGGACACCTGCGGAACCTGCTGCCAGTAGCCGGAGGGCGTCTTTACGATGGTGCCGTGCTGGGTGATGAATTCCTCCGCCTCTTTCCATCTGGCGTATGCCTGGCAGTACCCGGCAAATGCCGCCATGTCTATTTCCGTAAGGATGCCCAGCTTTTCCATCTGCCCCGCCATCCGCTTCCATTCTTTTTTCGCTTCGCCCTCCAGCCATGCCGGACAGCGGGGCGCTTTCTTTTCCGGCTTCGGCTCGCCCGTGTTCAGGCTGCGCTTGCCGGGGTTGCCCTCCAGCGCCTTTACCGCTGTGGGCTTTGGTTTCCTTCCGCTCTGCATCTGTGCCGCCTCCTTCCCTTAAATTTACGCAGCAGAAAAGGGCTCCCGGAGGAACCCTTTCCCGCTGCTATGTATGTGCTTTTATCTGACCATTATCTTATGGCCCATGACCGTTTTTATCTCTTTTGCGGAAAAATTCCTCGCGTCGCTGTCCGCCCTCGGCTTTACGTTTGCAATGGCTTCCTCCGCGTCCTTCCCCACCGAAAGCATCTGCCTCGGTAACAAATCTGAAAATGTGTAGTTCCATTCGTAGTAATCCACCCTGTATAGTTTCATCCTCTTTCCCTCCTCTGCCTTTATCCCTGTTCCGGGAGCGCGTCCGCCGCTGCCCTCGCCGCTGTCAGTGCGTTCTCTTCATAAAAATATGGGTCAACGCTGCGGGAAACCTCCGCGCCGTTTTTGTCATGGACGCTGAATCCAAACCCAAGCGCCTCATCATCCCATTCTGTCTGCAAATCATATCCGTTGTAAATTTCCTTCATCGTGTTTTTCCCTCCTAGTTGTATTCCATGATCAGGATCGCCAGCGCCGCTTTTGTTGCGTCATCCTCCGGCTCGCAGTCCCATCCCCTGTCGTAGCAGCAGGTGGTCTTCCCGTCTATCTTTATGGCCAGCTTGGAAATCCTCCCGCCGTCAATCCCGTACCTGCTTCCTTCCTCATAATGCTTTACCGTATAGCTGCAGGCTGTCATCCTTCCGTCCTGCGGTATCCCGATTACCCCTTTTCTTACCATCCTTTTTCCCTCCGTTTTCCTTTTGTTAGACACATGTTACCTCTGAACGAAGGTATTATCCACTCAATTCAGAGGCATAAATGTGACAAAGATAACAGCCGGGAATTGTGTACATTATGGCGCGGCTAAATCTCCACGCCATCCTCCTTAAGCATCTGCCTGCATTCCTCCAGCAGCGCCTTCCAGTCCGGCCTGATGTTTTTGGGGAAATGGTAGATGTAGGAATATTCCCTGCTTGGCTGCGACCATTCGAAGAAATAATCCGGGTTGATCCGCTTCCCCGTTTCCTCATGCATCTCCAGTTCCAGACGGTATCTTACCCACCAGTCCCGCTCACGGTCAAACTCCGCTTTCTTCACCGGCTTAATAAGTCTGTACCTTTTTTCAAATTTCCCGTCCTCATCCACCAGCTCGCCCTTTACCCATTCGTATCCATTCCCTACACCGCAGAACAGGAAGTTTAAGCAGTGCTTCCTTGTGGGGAATATCGACGGGTAAAAATCCGCCATGAACTGTAATGTATTTTCTGCCCTCATCCTGTTTTCCTCCCTTATTTCAAAAAGTTGGCTGTTGCAACCCTGATCTCATGCTGCTTTCCCCAAATGTGGTTCAGTATCATGTAGTTTGATGCGTCCAGCCGGTTCCTCGCCCAGACCTTGACGGTCTTCATTTCCTTTGTTCCCTTCGGTGTGTAGTCGATCTCGAAAAGTATCGCCCCTTCAAATTTCCTGTTCAGCATCCTGTTTCCCTCCGTTTTCCTTTTGGTAGTACACATGTTACCTCTGAACGAAGGTATTATCCACTCAATTCAGAGGCATAAATGTGACAAAGATAATGGCAGGAAATTGTGTACATTACAGTGGGCGGCATCCCTTCCCTGAAAGCCGCCCCGCCGTGTCATTCTTTGCCTGTGAGGATGAAATCCCAATAGGACTCCCTGTTTTCCTCGATAAAAAGCACCAGTTCGTAGAATCCCCTGTCAAACGCGGCCCGCTGCACCGCAGCCATCTCACACATGTTGGCCGCCCCGCTGTCGCGGACTGCGAATATCTGTTCTTTTATTTTCTCTGTCAGCATCACTTTCCCTCCCGAAAATTTATGGCGGATTACGAGAACTCCACCATATGTAAAGTCTTGCACACGCGCCTGTATTCGCCGTGCCTTAACGCCTGCTTACTGCTGTGCCGCACTTTCCTGTTCAGGTACTTCTTGTTCAGGGAAATGCCCCGGCGCAGCTCGCCCCTCATGCTGTAGGAGCCATTTCCCCGCTGCCAGCAGTTGCGCTTCTGGTGTGCATTTCCCGGTGATTTTTGCTGCATCGCCATATCAATCCGCCTCCTTCCATAATTCCCGTTTATTCCAGATAGTCGGTAAAGGTGATCTCCCGTTCCGCCACCTCGCGCATCAGCCCCTCTGCCCTGCGGCATTCCTCTGCAAGCTCGCCGACCAGCCGCGCCGTCATCCACCTGTCCTTCCTTTCACGGACGGCGGCCTCAACCCGGAGCGCCACCTTTTTCCCGCCTTTGAGGGCATCCCTGAGACCGGCGCACTGGACGCACCTTAGATCCAGCAGGTGTTCCCTGCCCTCCCAATCGATCTTCGCAGGCACGCCCTCCATCGTCCGGTACCCGTGCTTTTCCATGATGGCCTTTACCTGCCTCTCAGCTTCCGCCCATTCCATCCTGTTATCCTGCCTCCCTGTCCGCATCATCAATCCTCCGGCATTCATCCTCTCCGAAAACAACCGCAAGGCTACTCCCGTTCTGCCAATGGACGTGTATGGAGCCGGAATCATCCACCCCCGTCACGACTCCGCGCATTCCGGGAGGCATCTCCCTGTAGGGGTCATCCATCCTTACCAGTTCCACACGGCAGCCCTGCGGGTATTTTTCCCGCAGAGCCTCCAGCTCCTCCTTCCTGATGTCAAGCCTCATCCTGCACACCCCCGTTCCCCCGCTGGGATGCCAAAGCCGCCTCACGGCTGCGGAACATCCTGCCTATGGATACGCGGTAGAAATTCTGCGCCCTGTCGGTAAGCTCAAAATACCTGCCGTCATACCCCCGCACGGTGTACTGGTTTGTCAGCCCCTTTTTCTTATGGGTCAGCAGGAAGCAGGTGTCGCCTGTCCGCCAGCCGCCCGGAAGCGCCCTGTCCGGCCTGCATTCCCTGTAGGCGGTTTCCAGCGTCTCCATCGGGAACCCGAATTTCTCATAGGCGCGTTCCAGCACCCCGTAGTAAGCGCCGCTCGGCTCGCCAAGCCGCCTCCGCTCGTCCATGATGTAGGCCATCGCCGTCACTTCCTGCCCGCCGAGGCTCACCGTCAGGTCCTTTTTGTAGTAAAAGGAAGGGAAGCCCTCGTAGCGGTCAAGGCTCGCCTCGTCCGCCTCCCCGATTTCCCAAATCAACACCGGCACCCTGCTTCCCTCCTGCGGCTCTATGGTGGCGTATGCCCCCGTCAGCGAGCCTTTGAACAGCAGGCGGTAACCTTCCACCTCCGTCTGCCCCAAGAGCCGCGCCGCGGGACACCTGTGGGCCATCTGCCCCTCGTCCATGTTGCTCCCATAAGCAATGTAGCGTTTCTTCATAATCAATCATCCTTTCATTTTTTAGTGAGGCCGCCCTCCTACTGCCTTAAGGGCGGTCTCCCGCCCGTTATGGCCTTCAAGCCGCGTTCCGCCATGCGGAGTTGCCTTCGAGGTGTTTCAGGAAATGGAGCCTGCAGGTCTTGAACTCGTCCCCGCTTAAGCCCAGCCGGAGCATCCAGCACCGGAATGCGTATTTTTCGTTGTCGGTCACAGTCTTTCTTGCAGAGGCTTTCTTCTGCGTCAGCGCCTGGTGGCTCACCGCAAGGCAGAACTGTATGTATGCCTTGATCTCGCCCGCGTGGGTGGTGCTGTTGAAAAGCCGGAACTCCACCGTCCCTTTTGTGAAGGTCGAATGCAGGTTCAGCCCGTGGTACCTTGTATCGTTGTAATGCTCGTCCCTGCCCCTTGTGGAGCCCGCGTACCAGATGTCCTTTAAGGCTTCCATCGTCTGCGGCTTCCTGCGGTTGATGGCCTCCAGCAGCTTTTCGTTGGTCTTTTTGCACCACCGCAGCCTTGCGGGGTCGATCCGGAGGGCTTTGTAAAGGATGTCCTCCTTGCTCGCTATGATGTTCACAAGGTTCCGCAGGGTCTGCGGCGTGTAGCGGCTGGCGTCCACATGGATGTGTATCCCGCACTGGCTGTTCACAAATGCCCCGCTGTGCCTCAGCCGCCTTACGATCTCCTGCAGGTCCGCCATGTCCCCGTAGGTGAGGATGGGGCTGACGATCTCGCATTTGTATTCGTCCGCCGCCTGCACCGTGCGCCCGCCGCTTTTTTTCTGTGCGATGATGCTGGAGTCGTAGGTGGCCTTCCATGTCCTGCCCTGCCGGTCCTTTGCCCCGTAGGTCTTGTAGTAGGTGCCGAGGTAAAAACTCTCTGTCCCGAAATATTCTGCGATAACCTCAGCCGCCTTTTTCCTTGTGATCCCCGTCATTTCAATCTCGATCCCGAATCTCTGTGTCCTCATGTGCGTTTCCTCCTTGCGTCTGCTTTTCTTTTGGTAGTCTATTAATCACTCTGAACGCACTATTTATCCACTTATTTCTGCTCATAATGTACACAAAGATTCTTGGGGAAAAGACCGTAAATTTGTGTGTTTTACAGCCTTTTTAGCTGTGTTATTCCGGGTATCTTCTATGGTATAAATACGGGGTTTTCTTTACTCCATTCCGCATCTCGCCGCCTTGTCAGCGAGGATGAGCCTTTTCAGGTATTCCCCTTTGTCCCCCTGCCGCTCGAACCACTCCCTTGCCTCTGCGTCCTTTAAATTGAACTGGAGGTTGAACCGCAGCACCCTGTGGCGGTAATCCTCCTGGGCGGCCTTCCTCCGCTCCCTTTTTTCCTCATCGGAGAGCCTCTTTTTGCGCCCCCTCATTTTAAGCCCTCCCCGTCAAAACTCTGGTTGACCTGCTCGATCAGGACCGCGTCCGCCACCGCTTCGGCAAGCTCCGCCGCCTGCAGCCTTGCCGCCTCCCGCTCGTTCCTGCGGGCTTCCTGCCACCTCTGCTTGTTCGCCTCGGTGCGGAAAGCGGAATGCCCTTTCAGGTTCTTTAAAAGGAGGTTCCTTACCGTTTTCCCTTCCGCTCCGCCGAAGCCCAGGCGTAGGAGCCATATCCTCATGTAGTATTTTTCATTTTCCTCGATGGCCTCATCCGGCCTGATGCGTTTCTGCCCCCTTGCCTGCTGCGCCATCGCCGCCGCAAGCTGCGTGAATGCCCGTATCATGTCCGGGTCGTTGATGGCGGGGAGGGTGAATGCCGCTTTCCCGTCCGGGAAACTGATGCCCCTGCACCCTTCCGCATGGCTCTGGAATATCCGCAGGAAAGCCTCCGCATCGGGAACCTCCGCGCTGCCAAGTTCCTCCGCCAGTTCCGCCGGAATCCGGAAGACCTCCTCCGCAAATGCCCTGTTGATAAGGTACTGCTTGCTGTGGATGAGGAAGATGAGGTTCTTAAGCCCCTCCGCCGTCATGCCCTCCACCGGGAGGCTGACCGTTGTTTCCTCAATCTCCGTGTTGGGCGTTTCGATAAGGCCCTGCTCCAAAAGCCCTGCCCTTACCATCTCCGCCGTCTTTTCATCCTCCGTCTCCACCGCGCCGCTCCTGTCGATGGTGCAGTTCCCGATCTGGTAGCTGCAGGTGGGAACCCCAAGGTACTTTGAGGGCTGCCCTAAAATGGCGCTGACCGCCTTTACCACATCTTTCCTGTTTGCTGCATTCGTCTCAATCCTCATCCTTTTTTCCTCCGTTTTTTAAGCCCTCCGGCTTTGTTTTCCCTTTCGGTATTACATTAATCACTCTGAATGGGGATAAAAGCAACATAAATGTCAGAATAAATGTCACAATAAATAATCCGGGAACTGTGCATAGTACACAATGCCGCAAAGCACGAAATATACATTGGGCAGGGCGCAGCCATTCCCCCACATACGGTACTCCGCCGAATCGGAATGGGGGTCTTCCAGCCATTTGCGTATCTGGCTGTCAGACTTCGGTTTACTGGAGGTGCCTATAACTTTACGGTGGGTCTCGAACACCTCCCGCCAGAATATCATTTCTTCCTTCGTGGGATTCTCCGTACCCAGCCCGTCACACCACCAGTCCGGAAACCCCTGCAGCCTCGCGCATTCCGTAGGGGTCAGCCTGCGGACGATATAGTCCGGCTCTATGATATGGTAGTCGCCGCTGAACGCCTCCTGGTTGCCGAGCCACTGCTTGGAGCCCATGCTCGCGGAGATCGTACCAAATACATCCTTACCCGATGCCGTCCGCACATCATTTATTACCGGCGGGTCCTTATAATCCGTAGCCACCAGCGTGTTTGCCAGTTCCTTTTCCGCCCGCATGAAATAGGAATTCTTGCTCGTGCAGTAGGTGGGGTATGCCACCGCATGGCGGTCTGCCCCGGTCAGGCTGAAACACACGTCCTCATTCACCCCGCTGCCCTGCGGTCCGTTCTTATCATCCCTGCCGATCATGGAACCCTGCACCGCCACCACCGCAATGCCGCCCTGATTGCTGGACGGATTATTACAATTACAGTCAAGGGTCCGTGCGGTCTGCGCTTCATAAAAACCGCTGTGCGGGTTATCGGATTTCATGGCATTGCTCTCTTTGGAGCAGATGCCGAATGCCTGCACCACAAGCTCATTGCAGCGCGTTTCTCCTATATCGAAAGTATTCAGCGTGTTTGCCACTTCCCCGTCTTTCCATGTGGGCGCTTCCTCCGCAGAGTGTGGGCGCGTCCCCTTGCAGAAAGGCACGAACACGGTCTGGTCATTGTTGCAGGAAAGGGTGGCCGACTTGTCATCCTGTATGAGCGCCCCCTTCCCTCCATTTCCACCTCCGGCACGGATTTTCAGCGTCTTTGGCGTTTCCACCACGAAGGGCTGGTTGTTCCCGCCCATGCCATAGGTGGCGTTGACTGTGGGCGCAGTCTCCAAAGGCCCCGTGTATCTCGTGTCCTGCGAATGGTTTTCAAATACGGCCTGCTCCAGCACACACGGGGGATGGTGCGCCTCCGCCCTTAAGGTACACGTCACGTCATCGGTCACGTCCATGCGGCTGCCGCCCTGGTCGTTTAAACAGACCCTGATGCCGCCTGTTTCTCCAATGCACGGCGCAGCACCTCCGGCAGCTCCTTGCCACGCACGGAAGCCCTGCGGAGTATACCCTGACACGCCCTCGGACTCAAATAGTATCTTTCCGGCACTCCCGCCTGCAAAATCTGCGACAAGGTAGATGCGTTTTCTACGTTGGGGGACGCCCCACAGGCAGGCATCGACCACCCGCCATGCGAGGGAAAACCCGTCTGCCATGACGCATCCGGCATTCGCCCATTTTCCCCTTGGAGGTCCAGGAACAGGAATGTTCCCGTCTTTAACGGAGCAGACCGCTTCAAGGACTGCCCTGAAATCCTCCCCATTGTTTGAGGAGAAGGCCCCCGGCACGTTCTCCCATACGATAAATCTTGGGTATCTCCCATCTGTCGCACACCTCATTTCCTTTATGATCCTGATTGCCTGATAAAAAAGGCCGGATTGTCTGCCGTCAAGTCCTGCACGTTTTCCCGCTATTGAGAGGTCCGTGCAAGGTGAGCCGGATGTTATGATATCAACAGGTTCTATTTCATCCCCGCGGATGCTGTTCACGTCACCGTAATGCTTCACGAAGGGCAGCCGCCTTGTGGTCACCCGGATAGGGAACATCTCAATTTCCGAAGCCCACACCGGGCGGATTCCGGCAAGCAGCCCGCCCAGAGGGAATCCCCCGGAGCCGTCAAATAAACTTCCGAGGGTCAATCGTCCATTCTCATCCATCCGCAGCCGCCCCCTTCTCCAGTTCTGAATATGGGATTTTCACCCCGTCCCTCTCCACGGACACATTCTCCGCGGAGCCGGCCTGCTCGATATAGCGGTTCACGATGACGTCCGCAAACTTCTCATCCAGCTCTATGGTGTAGCAGATGCGCCCCGTCTGCTCGCAGGCGATCAGCGTGGAGCCGGAGCCGCCGAAGGGGTCCAATACAATGCAGTTGCTCATACTGGAATTCTTGATGGGGTATGCCACCAAGCCCACTGGCTTTGAGGTTGGGTGGGTCTCGCTTTTCTTCGGGCGGTCAAACTCCCAGATGGTGGTCTGTTTCCTGTCGGAATACCAGTTGTGCTTCCCGCCCTTCTTCCATCCGAACAGGCACGGTTCGTGCTGCCACTGGTAGGGGCTCCGCCCCAGCACAAGGCTCTGCTTCTTCCAGACGCAGCACCCGGAAAGGTAGAATCCCGCCGCCTTGAACGCGCTGCGGAAATTCAATCCCTCAGTGTCGGCATGGAACACATAGATGGATGCATCCTGCTCCATGTTCTGCTCCATATTTACGAATGCGGCGAAAAGGAACTGGTAAAAACTCTCGTCCTCCATGTGGTCATTCTTTATCTTCCCGGCGCTCCCCTCATAATTTGCATTATACGGAGGGTCCGTCACCACGAGGTTTGCCTTCGCCCCTGCCATCAGCACATCGTATGTCTCCGGCAGGGTGGAATCGCCGACCACCAGCCTGTGCCGCCCAAGCGTCCACACATCCCCCATTTTCGCCACCGCAGGCTTTTCCAGTTCCGCATCAATATCAAAGTCATCCTCCGTCACTTTCTTATCGTGGACGGAATTGAATAGCTGCTCGATCTCCGGCGGTTCAAAGCCCGTGAAGGACACATCAAAGTCCGAATCCTGCAGGTCGGCAATCAAATCAGCCAGCAGCTCCTTGTTCCATTCGCCCGTGATCTTATTGAGGGCGATGTTGAGCGCCTTCTCCTTCTGCTTGTCAATGTCAATGACGATGCAGTCGATCTCCTCATAGCCAAGATTGGAAAGCACAGCCACGCGCTGGTGTCCCCCGATGATGGTCATGTCTGAGTTGACGATCACCGGCTCCACATAGCCGAACTCCGTGATGGAGTTTTTTATCTTCTGGTATTCCTTATCGCCCGGTTTCAGCTTTTTCCTCGGATTGTAAGATGCCGGAATCAAATCCGCTATTTTGATTTTCCGAAACTCCATTCTCTAATCCCTCCAGAACCTTGCCTTGATGTAGCAGTCATAACTGCAATACTTCGGTTTCCTGCTCCGGTAAAAGGAAAACTCCCTGCCGCAGCACTCGCATTTCTTCGTGCAGAGGGATTTATGGCTTCCCTCCTGCGGATGCGCTTTCCACCACTGCCTCCGGCATCTCTCTGAGCAGAACTTCCTCGGCCTGCCGGTTCCCGCCTGTGCCGTCTCCTTCCCGCAGCAGATACAGATGCCGTTCTGCCCCTCCCGCTCCTGCAGGTTCTTCACGGTGGCCGCCACATAGCCGCCCATCCCTTTTGCCTTACAGTGGTTGCGGACGATGTCGCGGGAAAGCCCAAGAGCCTCCGCAATGGCACGGTAGCCCATGCCTTTTAGGCGCATTTCCTTCACCTGCGCCGCCTCAAAATCGGTCATTTTCCCTTCACCTCCATCAAAAAAGGCCCAAAAACCACCGTTTTTTGATGGTTTTTAAGCCCAAAAACATGGGTTTTTCGGTACTTTCACGCAAAACTAAAGCGCCTGAAAGCCTTGAAAAATCAATGTTTATGTAAGATTCGGGGGCGATTTCCTATCCCCCCTGTGCGAATTTGCGAAAATTTACGTTTGAGGGGGCGGCGGTCGATATTTTTCGACAGTTTTAGAGATAACTTGACCCCCTTCCCCATGCAGATTTCCACGGGAAATGTTGTGCCTTGTCGTAATATGAAAGAAAAAGAACCATCACAGAAACCGTCAGTATCTGTACTCCTGATAGCGGTCTTCCGTCATGGTTTTATGGTCGTGGCAGCTCTTACAAAGCGCCTGCCAGTTTGCCTCATCCCAGAACAGTTTCGCATCCCCTCTGTGGGGGATGATGTGGTCAACAACTGTCGCCCGTGTCAGCCTCCCCTGCTCCATGCACCTGACGCAGAGGGGCTGTGCCTTTAAGAACCGTGTCCGTGCTTTCTCCCACCTGCTGTCATACCCACGGGCGGATGCGCTGGCACGGTCAGAGGCGTGCAGCCGTAAATGTTCTTCACAGTACATCCCGTCCGTCAGCTTCGGGCATCCCGGATGCTTGCATGGTTTCATCGGTTTCCTCGGCATGGCTGTACGCCTCCTTCCTGTTTACTCCTGCGGCAGCCTGCCGCACAGCGCCCTGTAGGTCTGCGCCATCATCCTGCCCCACTTCTCCTGCTCACCGGCCACAGCCTTTAGCTGCTCCGCAAGGGTGTGCATATGGAACCGCGGCTCGTAGTTATCCAGCGTCTCGTTGATGTCCGTCAGATCAAACCGCTCATGCAGGTTCTCCGCCATGACAGCGTTCATGCATTCCAGGTCCTCCGCCAGCGTCCCCAATATCAGTTCCTCCAACTCCGCCGCCGTGCGGAACGTGTGGAACACCTCGAAGTACCCGTGTTCCTTATCGTACACATAAAAGAAATGTGTGCCGCTCCTGCCAAGCGCGATGTCCGCATCCCTCTCCGAAAAATAATCCCGGTATCTCTCCGCCATTTCCAGTGCTTCCTCCCAGCCTTCCGGCATCATGCTAAAACCTCCCTTCTTCCTTTGGTGTGGGCATTTTAACTCTGAATCCCGTTTATGGCAAGGTGGTTTCCCGCTTATCTTCCAAAGTGGCAGGGTGCCTATAAAACCACCATTTTCTTTGTCACTATCTGGTATTGGCTGCTGCGCCGCTCCTGTTTTAAACTGTCTCCCGAAAGGAGGTGGCGTGCCATGACGGACGGGGAATTCCTCACCCAGACCATCATAGAACGGATGGACCTTATCTTCCGGCGAAACAACAAAGAGCCTACAGAGGAAGAAAAGGCAGAAAGGCAGGAGCGGGACGCACAGTTCCGGCGCATCCTTGACAGCCTCCCGGAAGATGACCGGGAAGTGCTAAAGGAAATGCAGACGGAGGCGTTCCGCAGGGCAGCCCGCGAAAACGAGCTTTATTACCGCGAGGGGCTTAAGGACGGCTTTACCGTCTGCTGCTTTGTGAACGGCGGGTAAGGCGGACGGGCGGCAGTAACGGAAAACGCTGCCGCCCGGAAAGCGTCACCACTTCTTCACGCCGCCATAGTATTTATCAGCGATTGCTTCCTGCTGGTACTCCGGCAGGCTCCGCAGGCGTTCGCTTACTTTCTCCAATGACTGCGCCTGTTCTTCCCTCGTCTTATGGAAGTGGCAGGTCCCGCCTCCACACTTCCCACATCTCAGCACGTTGCACTTTCCATCCTTCATAGCGAAACAGTCCATAGCATCCACCTTTCCACCCTTTCCGCAAAAGAAAAGGACAGCGGTGAAAGGATAAAGCCCGCTGCCCCTGTGCAGAGACGTGAAAAAAGCCCCACGGATTCATCCGCAAGGCTCCCTACACTTCTTCGCATCATAACCATAGCACAATATTTTTTCCTTTGCAATAAACCACTTGGTAAACCATCCAGTAAACCACTTAGTAAACCAGTCAGTAAACCATCACGCAAAACCCTGTCCGCAAACACGCATAAACACTGGATTCCTGCTTACCCCGCCCTTGAAAAAATGTCCTCCTGGACGGGAAAAACTTTTTCAAAAAAATTTTTTATTTTAACTCAGCATCACTTCCAGGTCGTTTTTCTCCCGGATTTCGTAAAAAACATCCATTTCTTTCAGCGCCTTCCTCCTGTATTTCCCGATCATGGTATGGGAGACGCCGTACTTCTCGGAAAGCTCCTGCCAGTCCATCCCTTCCACCACCATGTCCGTTATGACCTCCGGCAGCTTCCCGCTTAAGCGGCTGACGCAGTAATGGAAAAACTCGATCTCCGCCTTTTTCCTCCGGTACTGCTCTAAAAGGCCGTCAAACATCTCATCCTCCAGCCTGTCCGCCGTCTTGCGGTAATTCAGCGCCACGGATGCCGTCCTGTCGGAAGTCTCACCCTCCTGCACCTTTTCCCCTTCCGGCTTTGCAAGGCACATGGACTTTATCACTTCGTCCGCATCGATGCCGCGGAAATTGGTGATGCGGAATTTCAGTAAATCCACCTCCTGCTTTTTTGCCGCATAACTCCTGAACATTTCCTCTGCTTTCATTCCACGCCTCCAATCCTCGCTTTTACCGCATCCACAAGTGCCGACTGCCCGCAGTCCTTTTTCTCCAGCGCCGCCATCACCCTTTCATCCAGTGTGCCTTTTGCGATAAGGTGGTGGATCACAACCGTCTCCTCCTGCCCCTGCCGCCACAGCCTTGCGTTCATCTGCTGGTACAGTTCCAATGACCATGTCAGACCGAACCACACCAGCGTGGAGCCGCCCGCCTGCAGGTTCAGCCCGTGTCCGGCTGACGCGGGATGGATCGCCGCCACCGGGATTTCCCCGGCATTCCATTTCTGCATATCCTCCGCCGTGTCCAGTTCCACCGCCCCGGTGTGCTTTTTCAGCCTCTCCAGATCATGCTTGTACCAGTAGGCAATCAGCACGGGCTTGCCATTCGCCGCCTCAATCAAGTCCTCTAAGGCTTCCAGCTTTCGGTCATGGATGTGCTTTACATTCCCGTTCTCATCGTAGACCGCACCATCCGCCATCTGTAAAAGTTTGTTGGCTAATGCCGCCGCGTTCACCGCGTCAATGTCGCCGTCCGAAAAGGGAAGGAGCATATCCCGTTCTAGCTGCCCATACAATGCCATCTCCTTTTCGGTCAGAATGACCTCCACACGGTTATAAACGCATTCCGGCATTTCCAGATAGTCCACGGCCTTCATGCTGATGCAGATGTCGGAGATTAAATTATAAATCATATCCTCCACACCCTCCCTGGGCTTGTAGGAATATACCATTTCCCGGCTGCGCTTGTCCGGCACGAAGAACCGCTCCCGGTAGCCGCCGATGAACCGCCCCAGCCTCTGCCCCATATCAAGGATGCCGATCTCCGCCCAAAGGTCTATCAGGCCGTTCGGCGCAGGCGTCCCGGTCAGCCCCACGATACGCCTCACCATCGGGCGCACTTTTTTCAATGCCTTGAACCGCTTTGCCTTATGGGACTTGAAGGACGAAAGCTCATCGATCACCACCATGTCAAAATCAAAGGGGATGCCGCTCTCATTCACAAGCCACTCCACGTTTTCCCTGTTGATGACATACACCTGTGCTTTCCTGCCAAGCGCCGAGAGCCGCTCCTTCTCGGAGCCGAGGGCTACCGACATCCCAACTCCCGATAAGTGATCCCATTTTTCCAGTTCCGCAGGCCATGTATCCCTTGATACCCGGAGAGGGCCAATAATCAGTATTTTTCGGATGTCGAAATAGTCAAACAGTAATTCCCATATGGCGGTGAGCGTGATCACCGTTTTGCCAAGCCCGCAATCCAGAAATAACGCGCTCACCTTATGGCTTATGATAAACTCCTTTGCATACTCCTGATATTCATGTGGCACATATCTCATCCAGCACACCTCCTATCTGCTCCACGCCATCAATCACAAAAACGGGAAATCCCAAACATTTAAGCTGCCGCATCCGTTTCACCTGCAATGGCCGGGGCTTCTTCCCCGGAGCCTTTAACTCCACAAATGCGATCTTCCTCCCAGGCAGCAATACGACCCTGTCCGGCACCCCATCCAAACCGGGTGAGGTGAATTTCACCGCCATGCCTCCCATCCTTTTTGCCTCTGCCCGCAGGCGGCTCTCAATCTCACTTTCCCTCATCAGACACCGCCTTTTCATAATCACGCCAGCACCTCTTGAACAGGGCGATGCACTCATCGCAGGCGAACATCCCATCCGGATAGTCCAGTATCCTCTGCCTGTCCCCGTCTTTGGGAAATCCTTCTTCCTCATGCTTCATATCCCCCG
Organism: Lachnospiraceae bacterium 10-1; assembly: GCA_000403495.2. Classification (GTDB taxonomy): domain Bacteria; phylum Bacillota; class Clostridia; order Lachnospirales; family Lachnospiraceae; genus Suilimivivens. The sequence goes on from KE159817.1 coordinate 459,010, forward strand.
CAAGGTCGCCCCTCGGTGTGTCCTTCCCGTAATATTTCCCTATCATCCATTCATAAAAATTCATTCTGCTCTGCCTCCTTTTCTGTGCCAAAAGTTCCGAAAAACCAAAAAATCCCTATTACGCGCATATGGGTGTATTCACATGTGCTTTTCTCTCTTTTTTATATATTCCATTTATATAATTATTTTTTGGAACAAAGGAACACGCCCCTCTATGCCAGTGCCTGTCTGCTGTTCCCATGTTCCGAATTTCTGTTCCCAAAGTACCTTTATGGGAACAAAATGTGTTCCGTTCCAGTTTTCAGCGTCACTCCTGTTTCGGAACACGCCTGTAAACCCACTGCGGCCCGTAAAGGGAAATACGTTCCTTCTTCCTGCCGGAATCCCAGCCGCCGATGCGCGCCATGATGGCGGAAATCTCCCCGCTGTCCATGCGTTTTAAGTTCGCCCTCTCCTTCCCGAAGCATTCACACCAGATTTCCATGTTGGAAACGGACATACGGCGCACCGTGCCTTTTAAGTCCGGCTTCCCGAAATCCTCCCCATGAAGGAAATTCCTGCGCTCGAATAAATCCATGTCATCCCATTTCTCCGGCAGGAGCGTGTCGAGGTACTCACGCACCAATCCTTCCCGCTCATCGCTCTCCATCGCCTCACGCTGCTCGGACTTCGCCGTATCCTCCATCTTCCCGTCAAGGTAGAGCCGCTCGCCCGCTTTCACATACACAAGCACCTCCGCCCATATCTGGCGGATGTCATCGTTAGACAACTCCCATGAATGCTTCCGGCTGCCGCCCGGCGTCTTCACCGGCCAGAAACGGCGGTTCCCGGTGGTATCCCGGAGATACCCTTTCTCCGCGTTGGTGGTGCCGAAAAAGACGCACTGGCGCAGGTGCGGCGTCGCCCTTTTCCCGAAGGACGCACGGTAAATGTCATTCTGTCTTGAAAGGAAGGAGCGCAGCGTCTCCACCTCCGCCTTTTTCAAGCCTGCAAGCTCCCCGATCTCCATGATCCAGTACCCCTGCAGTTTCTCCGCCGCCGTCTTGTCCTTCGTGTCGCTTAAGTTCAGGCTGTCGGAAAACCAATCCCCGGCAAGCCGGGAAATGAGCGTACTCTTCCCTACGCCCTGCGGGCCGTTCAGCACCAGCATGGTGTCAAACTTACAGCCGGGGCTTAACACCCGGCAGACCGCACCGCAGAGGGTCTTCCTCGTGACAGCCCGGACGTATGGTGTATCATCCGCGCCCAGGTAGTCGATGAGCAGCGTATCCACCCTCGGCACCTTATCCCACTCCGGCAGGGCATCGAGGAACTCCCGCACCGGGTGGTAGGAGCGGTCATCCGCAGCCTTCGTCACGGCGATATTGTAATTGCGCATGGAGAACGTGCCGTAATTCAGATCCACATAAGAGATAAGCTGTGCATCGTCCGCGTCCCGCCAGAACCGCCCCGGATGCTCCCACGGCACCGCTCCCTTGATCTCCATGCCATCACTGAGCTGGTTGAACACGATGCCTTTCAGCTTTTCATCGTTGTTCAGGATCAGCAGAAGGTTCCGCAGGGTGTTCTTCACCACCGTGGATCGTTTCTCATACTCCAGTTCCTTCTGCCAGTCCTCATTTTCCCCGGAGAACTCCTTCTCCGCTTTCTCCATCCGCTCCCCGGCAATGGTCATCTTCACGTTCTCATCATTTACGGCAAATTCGCTCATGGCGGTAAAAGACGGCAGCTTGGCAGGCTCCGTGTCCTCGGACGTTTTCGCATCCATCTCACCGAATCTGTGAATCCGCACCATGTCAAAGGCGTTCATCAGCCTGCCGCAGGCCGGGTCGGTGGCATGGTGGGAGTAAGCGAACTTCCCCTCATAAATGACCACGCCCGCCTGTGAGTCTGCCGGGATATAGTCATACCGCCCCGGCATGGCACTTGGCTGATAGACATCTGACAGAAATGCGGCTATCGCATCCTCTATCGTGTAAGTCCGGCAGAATGCGCCGATCACTCCATCCTTCGCCAGCGGGTCCGCCTGTTTGCGCATCTCCCTCTGTACGATGTTCTGCTGGCGGCTGCTCACCGGCCACTCGGAGGAATCCCGCCAGTCCTTGTACCGTGAAAGCACCTCGTCCGGGTTTAACGGCTCTCCCTCGATATCCCGGAAAATAAATTCCCCGTCAGCGGAGGTGGACGGCCAGTACATGAGGCGGCTCGGCTCATAGGTGGTATCATCGAACATCTCAATCCCGATGTCCTCCGCCACCTTCCTTGC
>KE159817.1:461285-491607 GCA_000403495.2 Lachnospiraceae bacterium 10-1
TGTACGATGTTCTGCTGGCGGCTGCTCACCGGCCACTCCGAGGAATCCCGCCAGTCCTTATACCGTGATAGCACATCATCCGGGTTTAACGGCTCTCCCTCGATATCCCGGAAAATAAATTCCCCGTCAGCGGAGGTGGACGGCCAGTACATGAGGCGGCTCGGCTCGTAGGTGGTGTCATCGAACATCTCAATCCCGATGTCCTCCGCCACCTTCCTTGCCACCGCCACATATTCATCCGGCGACACCGGGCGGGATAAAATAATCACAAGGCGCAGCCTCGGATTCTCCGGCGTGTGCTTGTGGGTGGAATAAATGAAACAGCGGTAATTATAGAGCATTTCTATCTGCTCAATCACGCCCGGAACTGCATGGTCGATATCCAGCGTTATGATGGTGCGGTATTCCACACAGTCTTTTTTCCTCCTGCCGCCTTTCAGCCTGCCCGCCACATAGCCGCCCACATCCTTAATGGCGTCCTGCTTCGCTTTCGTCATTTTCATATACTGCTCCACGGTCTCTGCCGTGCGGATGGTGTGGGAGATGCGCTCTATGAATTCATCCAGCTCCATCTCCACGTTGTTCCACCGCTTCTCCATCCTTGAATTGCCTGTTGCGATCTGTATCCTCATTCCTTCCTGCCCTCCAATAATTTCAGATTTTTCATGCACTGGTTATAGATGATCTGTTCCTCCCTGGCTTTCCTTCTGTAGAAATGCCATTCTTCTGTATTCGCTCTGAGGGACTCCGCCTTTTCCGAAAATGCCTGTGCTTTCCCGAAATGCTCCCGTGCCTTTATCCGTAAGAACTGTTTCAGTTTCTCCCTGTCATCCTCTTTCGCAAAGCGCCGGATCAGCGGGAACACCTTCCTTGCCACCGCCGCTGTGCATGGGAAGAACTCATGGATATATAGCTCCATCCTCCCGTTCTTATAAACCATCTTCACCGTTTCCTTTTCCGCTTTCTGCTCCGCCATGCGCATCCCGCCGTAGGCTGTGGGGTCATGGTACCCTTCCGCATTCCTTCTCTCCATATATTTCTCCTCCTACATTTTCTGATAAAAACTACACTGGTAACCATCCGCCCGGAGCGGCAAGCCCTCCGCCCACTTAGGCTGCACCGCCATGATCTCACACATCTCATCCACGGAGCCGCTGCCCTCCGGCACTTCCGCTATGATCTCATCATGGCAGTGCATCACGATGGGGTATCCCTTTTCCTCCACACGGAGCATTGCCTCCGCCAGCAGATCCCGCGCCGTTCCCTGCACGATGTTCTCCACCAGCTTGGGGCCGTAGGTCTCTATCCGGCTCCATTTCTTATTTTCCGCAATGCCTTCATAGGTCAGCCCATCGCGCCCGAATCGGTTCACAGCCATCCTCGGCTTCACATAGGACAGCTTCCGCCCGGACGGGAGCGTGATAAATAAAATCCCGCTCTTATATTCAAAAATGATCTTCCCGACTTTGGTTTTCTGCTTTTCCGTGACCGCTTTCACAGCGGCGGCATCCACATCCCACCAGAACTGTGTGATATGGGGATTCGCCTTTCTCCATGCTGCCACGAGCGGGGGAAGTTCATCTTCTGTCAGCCCCATATCCAATGCCCCCATTGAAATGAGAGCGCCAGCCGCCCCGCCAAATCCCAGGCCAAGTTCCGCTAATTTCCCTTTCTGCCGGAGCGGGGAGGTTTTGGTAATCTCCCCCATCGGCACATGGAACATGGCGGATGCCGAAGCCTCATAAATCTTCCCGTGGGAAGTAAACACATCCAATCTCCACTGCTCCCCGGAAAGCCATGCCAGCACCCTTGCCTCGATTGCGGAAAAGTCCGCCACCACAAAACGGCACCCCGGCTTTGGAATGAAAGCTGTGCGGATAAGTTCGGAGAGAACATTCGGTGTGGAATCAAATAATAATTCGATATCTTCAAAACGCCCCTGCTTCACAAGTTCCCTCGCCAGTTCCAAGTCGGGTAAATGGTTCTGGGGTAGGTTTTGGATTTGGACCAAGCGCCCCGCAAACCTTCCGGTCCTATTGGCTCCATAAAACTGCAATAAGCCATGCACCCGCCCGTCTGAGCAGACAGACCGCTCCATCGCTTCATACTTCTTCACGGATGTTTTCGCCATTAACAGCCGGAGCCGCAACAGTTCCTCCACTTCCCCGTCCGTCTCCGCTATCATCTCCGCCACCGCTTTCTTGGAAAGACTCTCTGCCCCCATCCCCTTATCCCCAAGCCAGCCTTTGAGCTGCGCCACGGAGTTGGGATTTTCAAGCCCTGTCAGTTCATAGGCGCGTTTCGTCACCACTTCCTTATGCAGACGCTCACAGGCAATGGCCTGTTCCACCAACCCCATATCCACCAGAACGCCGCGGTCATTGATGCGCTGGTCTAAGCGGTACAGTTCCATCTCGCTTTCCGGGATAGGGAAATTATGCAGTTTCCTGCGGATGGATTTCTCCACGTCCACATCCCTCTTGCAGTAGGTCTTGAAAAGCTCCCACTTCTCCGGCGCATGGCAGGGGAGGTTCCTTGTCCTTCCGCCGTTTGCCTTTGTGGGCTTGCAGGGGACGCAGAAATACCGGATCAGCTCTTTTCCCTCTTTCATCTTCTGCTCATCCAGGCCAAGCACCCTGCCAACATCCTCCAAAGACCGGGGCAGGGCAAGCATGGCCGCCTGTACCGCGCTGCAATGCCAGGACTCCGGGGGAATGTATCTCCCAAAATATTTAGAGAGGCAGGTTCGCTCAAAATTCGCATTGTATGCCGTCTTGGTCACTGACACATCAAAGATGGCATCCTCCACCTCTGCCGGGAACTTCTCACCCTGCGCAAGGTCTATGATCTGCGTCTCCCCTCCGTCAAAGGAATAGGCAAACAGTAAAATCTCAAAAGCAGGGCTGTCCGCATAAGCGTATACCCCGCATTTGATCAAATCCACATCGCTGAAACTTTCGATATCCATTTCAAGCACCCGTTCCATGACAAGCCTCCCTCCTTCCGTACTTTGGATGAGGGGCGGCAGTCATCCGCCGCCCCGATATGCCTATCCAAGAAAATCTTCCTCGTCATCCACTTCCACCGCGTCAAAGTCATCCTCGGCGTTCGTCCTTCCGCCCAGCGACTCCCCGTCACGCAGCTTCTGGATGTTGCCAAGACCTGCGGCGATTCCCTTATTGCCGTTGGTGGAAAATCCATAAAAGTTCACGCTGATCCTGCCGTAACAGCCGGAGTACACCTCCAACTGGTCAAGGATGGGCTGCACGTTCTTGTCCACCACCTGCGGTGCCTGCTTGCTGTTGGCGTTGAAGAAGTAACTGTCCGCATACGCCTCATCCTCCGGGCGGTCAATGTCGCCGTCCCTTAAGGGAAGTTTCAGGTTCGCCGGGACCTTGCCGCCCCACTTGGAGACGGAATCCTTTTTCGCCTGCTCGATTGCCCTTTTTATTTTCTCAATGGTCTCCGTGTCCGACTTCGGTATGATGGCCGATACGGAATACTTGGGGTCGCCATCGCTGACTGCATTGGGCTCCCAGCAGTGCAGGTAGGAAAACCTGCACGGTACGATCACTTTTGTAAGGTTCGCATTCTCATTACTCATGGTATTCATTCCTCCTTAAAATCCGCCTCTGCGGTTGCTGCGGCAATCTCCTGCCTCTTATCCGATTCCGGCACTAAGGTCACCTTGCCCTGGGGCTTGTAGACCAGCTTCCCAAGTACCTCTGCAAATCTCTTCTTCCCAAGCAGCCGCTCCATCTCCGTGATGCCGATGAGCGTCTTTTTGTAGATGTCCGTATACCCGGCCTTCTGCGCCGCCTGTGCCACTTCCTCCTCATCCGTGTATCTCCTGTTGCTCCTGCCCTCGACTAACTTAAAGCCGGCCCATTTCTTCCCCTTCGTGACCGCCTCGTCCTGTGCGTAGGCGTAGATGTCCGCAGACCATTTGGCAAGCTCGTCCGCCACTTTCAGGACTTCCGCTATTTCCTCATCCGTAAGGAGCGGAGGCTGCTTGAACTCCATCTGTGCCAGCCTTAAATATTCCTCCGCCCTCGCCCTGCAGGTGTTCTTTGCCTTACAGAACCGGCACCAGTCGCCGGACTTAAACTCGCCCTCACCCTTGATGGCAAGCACGGCCTTTGGCTTTAACTCCATCTCCACCCATTCCATCAAATCCTTTACGGAAATCTCCCACGTGCTGACGGATTCCAGACGCGGCTGATAGATAATCATGCGGATGGTTTCAATGTCATAGAGGGCATCGAACAGTTCCAGCGCCCCCAAACCATATAACATCATCTGCGGGTTCCATTCCGCATCCACCGCCACACCCTTCCCATACTTTAGGTCGATGACGGTCAGCACCTTATCCGCGACTATCAGCAAATCCCCGGTGCCGAACCCCTCCGGCACATAGGCGGAGTAGTCCAGCCGCTGCTCAACCAGCACGACCGGGTCGCTGCATTCCTGCTTTGCAAGCTCCACCTGCTCCATCGCAAAGGCCACATACCCGTCCGTGCATTCCTCCATCTCGTCACAGTGGTAATCCGACACCGGGCGCTTTGACCTCCGCTTTAATGCCTTTTTCAGCTTATGCTCCGCAAGGGCGTGGGCGGCGGTGCCTTCCTCGGCATAGACGCTTCCGCCCGGTTCATCCCTAAACTGCTCCTCCAATCGTGCGGAAGGCGTGCAGGAGAGCCACCGCTTTGACGAGGATGCAGAAAGCAATGCGTGTTTCCCCATCACAGCACCTGCGCTTCCTGCATCAGCGCCGGGTAGTCCTCCGGCTTCACCGCCGAGAGCTTCACCGCACCGTACTTCTGCAAAAGTTCCTTGATCTCCTTCGATTTTCCCTCCTGGGTCTTCTGTGCCATCAGCGCACGGATGCCCTCCAGCGTGGCAGGCTGTTCCTGCTGTTCCTGCACCGCATCCTGTTTCTGTGCTTTCACTGCATCCTGCTTCTGTTCTTTCACAGCCTTATCCTTTGTGTCTCCCTCCGCTTTGGCAAGGCCCCGCAGACCTTCCGCAACGATGGAGAAACCTTCCGCAATCCTTAACAATTCACTTCCCATTTACATTCCCTCCGTTTCCTTAAAAATGATTGTCTTTCCCTGCTCTGTGGCAAATGCGATCTCCGCCGCCATCCCTTCGGTGGCTTCCCCGAACACCCACACCTCGTCACACAGGGCGAGCAGCTCCATCCCCATAGCGATGCCGAGCCGCCTCTCTTCCTCTATCCCCTCATTCAAGAACTGTGGGAATAGAAGGTGCGGCGCAATGGGCAGGTACCCTTCCTCACACGCCATGCGGCTGTAGACAGCCGCCCTTCTCGCATTCCCTTCCATGTCGCCGCGGAAAGGGCTGCAGATAAAAACCTTCTTACGCATCAGCGCCTCCATCCTTTCTTCATTTTCCTGTCATGTGCCGCTTTCGCGGCTTCATAGGCTTCCACTTCCTTCTCGATCTGCATCAGCTTGGCAGCGAGGCTTTTCGCCACGATGCTGATCGCCTGCAGGATGCCGATAAGTTCCTGTGATTTTTCCATAGGCTCCGTTCCCTCCTTTCCTGCCGTTTTGGAAGGCTCCCAAAATATACCCTCCTAAAAACCGTAATGACATTTTTTGGGAAAGTGGCGAAGGAAAACAGGAAGAAATTTATAAACCGTTCGACAAACATACGGAAATATGCCGAATTATTCCGTATGCCGTCAGATAATGTCATTTATGCACATCAAATCCCCTGTCCTCGAAAAACAGGCGCAGCTTCTCCAACACCCTGTCCCTGCGGCTGACAAGCGTCCTCCTGTTCTCTTTTTTCATCCGGGCAAACTCAGCCACCGGCATTTCCTCACCGACCACCCTGACAGCCAGCTCCCTTTCCTCCGGAAGGAGCGCATCCAGCGCTTCCCCCAGGATTTCCAGCAGTTCCCTTTTTTCAATGACCGCATCCGCACCTTCCACCTGCGGGCCTTCATCCTCCTGCCCTTCCGTAAGCCCGTCCTTCCATCCCTCGTAGGATTCTTCCGTGTAGCCGTTCTGCTCCATTGCCTCACGGTTCCGCTGTTCCTTTTTCTTCATCCGCCACCACGGGCGGTAATACCTCTGGTATTCCTCTTCCGTGACATCCATTGTGATTTCTTCATTCCCTGACTTGACTGTGATTTTCCTAAAAGACATAAGGCGTTCCTTTCTTTACGCCTTCGTAAAGCCAGAAACGCCTTGATGCAGATATGGGACACACCCGGCAACGAAAAAAGGCCGGAGTAAGCTACTTGAATCTCTAGCTTTACTCCGGCCATTCGGTGACTCGTTGTTTAAGCGGTCCCACTCGCTCGGTCGTAAACATTATTCTGTTTACACTGGATTTGTCATGCCGCCGGCATGATGATCTTTACTATTTTTCCGCAGTGCGGGCATCTAAGCCTGAAAACGACTTCAAAAGCCCTGTCGCGCCTGATGTCCAGCACCCTCCGGCTGCATACCGGGCATACACCTGTTTCCATCATATGGCTTCCTTTCCCCGTTCCCCCGTATATGCCGGGGAAACGTGTTTCCAATATTTTCCATCCATGTTATAAAGTATTGCCCGGTTTTTATTTCCTATACAGTTTTGCAATAAAAAGGCAGCCGGATTTTCAGCGTTCCCGGCTGCCCTTATGTATGCATTATTCTTTTTTTGGTTCCCATACTGCCGTGACAAGGTTGTTGCATTTGGGGCATTTCGTTGTGATCTCCACCTTTCCGGGGGAATCCGTCCCTATGTCCAACAGACGCCCGCCGCATCTTGGACATCGCAGCTGTTCCATCTGGTATTCATCTTTTTCAGGAATCATTTTCCACCCTCCTTTGGCTGTTTATGCCGAAAGGGAACCGGGCAGATAATCCCGGTTCCCTTTTCTTTTGTCGCCCAAGGGCGAGGGGGTTCTCCCGCAATGCCCTTCTTTGCATCTCCACGGCATACGGCGGTCCTTCCGGTCACTGCCTGCCGTTTTCATCTTTCCCTTCCCATTCAGAATCTTATATGTTTCACCCTTATGTATGGATATCTGTTTTAGTGCCGTTTCCGCCTTTCCGTATTTCTACTGTTCCTCGCTTTCCTCAGCAACTTTCATGGAATAAGATATTTTCAGCCCTTTTGAAAAGTGTATGGATTTAATATCCACAAACTTCATATCATTCCATTTGATTGGAAGGACAACATCTACAGGCAGCCCATCAATTCCATTTTCCTGAATATCACTGAATACAGAGCTGATTACTTCCATGGCAACCGCCAAAATAGTACATATTATTACATCTATTACCTGACCGATAACCGGAATTAACATTGCAATAAATATGAGGAGATATTCCCACCACGGAACATCGATGCTACAATTCAATATCGGATTGCTTACTGATGCAAACAATTGTGCTTTTCCTTTTTCATCTTTGGCAAATTCCAGTTTTATGTCACAGTACCCATCTCCGGTGATATCAATCATTCCGGCTCCCCAATTTCCATCTATATTAAATGTCAAGTGATATCCGTTTTCTCTCGAAAAAACTTTTAAATCTTTTATCTTGACATCCGCTCCGGATTGCTTGATTGACACGGTTTTATCTATTGATAGGTAATTTTTATCTTCGTCATAATACATAGATACCGTATCGTCATCCAATGCCTGTGTTAAGATAATAGGAATAATATGTCCTAATGTAAGCCTTTCTGCAATCCCCACCGTACCCTCCGCATCATAATCTACAATCTCCTTTAGTATATCAAGGTTCAAACCGCTAACTTCCTTGTCTAGCGTTTTCAAAAATACTGCCATTATTTTTTTATCCTCGGCGTCTTCCATTGTTACTTTAGTACCGGAAAAACTTGCATAATCTGGAATAATCCAGTCTGCTTTCTGTAATTTTTCTTCATCCATCTCAACGGAACAGATTTTATAAGGCTCCATTGGAAGACTGTTTATAATTTTTCCTATACCATCCGCCAATAATCCTTCTAAAGCATATTTTATAAAGCGTGAATCTATCTGCACCTCTACGATTGGATCTTGTATTGCATCCTTTTTTTTCAAATCCAAATACAAATCTAAAGTTTTTCCGCTCTCTGTTTCAAAGGAAACCTCCTCCAGATTTACGTCAAAACGTACTTCTATTTCACCAATGGTCACATCTACATCTGTTCTCTCTAACTTTCCTGAGGCTGTGCATTCTTTCATCACCATCCTCATAGTCGCCTCAGTATCATTAATTTCTACCACTTCCATAGTCTCAATATGTGCCTTAAAAATAATGTCTGATGACTTATCATCCTGCGTAAATGTATACGATTCCCAAAAACCATCCCCAACTATTTTCTTTAGCACAAGGTTTATCATGTTAAGTGCCACCTGATTAGCCACATCCCATCCATTTGTATAAGATGTTTTTGCCTCTTCCAGTTCAAAATCGTTCCCATCCTCCATATATGTCTGTAATGCCTTCCCGTCACCCAAGGGAGACATCATAGCCTGAAATTCCTCTTTTCCCATGCCCGTTGCGCATAGGAACGCCTTTAATGGGTTATTTCTGAATTTTACCCTGTTTTCCTCTTCTGCATCAATCCACCTTGTCATTACTGAATCATACACCATAAGGCTTTCATATATTTTTTTCTGTTCAGCTGTTAATTTCTCTAATTGCTCCATAATTACCTCCATGAAATAAATAAAATCAGACAGAGATTACTGTTCTTCTTTTTTCTTTTTCCAGATAAAGATTATCCCGAATCCCGCCACAATTACAATGGTTCCAACTGCAATGATGACCAGCTTATAAATCCATGCAACCTCATCATTTTCTTTTACATCCGCTATGATACTATCATCACCAGTCCTTGGCGTCTCCGGTGCATTATTCATTCCCTCCTTTCCGTCCGTAGCTTCTATATCAACCGCGATCACATAGTCGGACGCATGGGTGAATGCAAGGGACACCGTGCCGTCCTCTGCGATCTGGTCTTTACAGATAAATTCAAGCTCTCCCGTGCTTTCGTTGTAATAATACAGGCTTGCCGTGTATCCGGCGTTCTCTTTGCCAAGCCCTATGGATAGCACTGCGGTAAATCCAAACTCCCCTTCATAGGCAAGGCTGATCTGGATGCTGTAGCTCTCCCCGGTGACGTTGTTCACGATATCCACCGGCACGGTCTTTACGCCCGATTTTACGGAAAAATCTATGTCTCCCGCCTTGTCGGTGGTGATGCTCTTTCCGTCCACGCTCCAGAGGATGCCGTTCCCCATGTCGAAGGTGATAATGATGTCCTTTCCTTTAATACTGTCAAAAATATCTCCCGGAACCACGGTGGAGCCGTTCATATCCACGTTGATGGTGCTTCCTTCCTGTGCCTTTTCCTCCTCGGCACGGATCACGTCCCAGCCAATCTTGCCGTCCTCGCCCTTGATGAATGGCTGTTTCGCTCCCTGTACGGGAGTCCCTGCACCGCTGCCCGGCCTTACTGTATTTTCGGTTCCCGGATTTACGGGCGTTGTCCCTGTCCCCGGTGTGGCTCCATTCCCCGGATTGATGTTTTCCGCAGGCGGGATCACGGGTATCGGAGGCGTAGTGCTTCCATTGCCCGGATTTGTGCTTCCGCCTCCGCCGCTGCCCTGTCCGCCGTTGTCTTCATTCCCGCCAGAATTTCCACCGCCGTTTCCACCTGAACCGGAACCGCTGTCGCTTTTCTTTGTATAGGTCACCGATGCCTCGGCGCTGTCCGTAAGCCCTTCCTTTACTGCAATGGCCTTTACCGTTGCAGGGGCCGTCACCGTGAAAGCTCCCGTATAGCGCGTGGAACCGCGCCCCGGCGCGCTGCCGTCCGTGGTGTAGTAAATCTCCGCATCCGGTGACGCACAGGTAATGGTCACGCTGACGTTCCCCGTATAGCTTCCCCCTGCCGGGGAGATCACGGGCGTCTTTACCGTGAATTTCGGCATTGTCTCTTTTGCGGATACCGCACTGCTGGCATTGTAATCATTGGTTTCCTTATAACGCTTATAGCCGGTCACTGTCTCCCCGACGCTTACGCCGGTCTTTACATTAACATCCGACCAGTGTTCGCCGTCAAAGCTGTATTCGCACCCTTCCGTGGCCGGTATGGTGACGGTATAGTCCGTCTCCCCGTTTGCCTCCACTTTAAGGCTGAATGCGGGCGGTGCTTCCCTGTCCTTTTTCGCAAGGTTCACCGTCACGGTCTGCACCGGTGACTGGTTATGGGTGTCCGTCTCTTTCAGCCGGATGGCAAGAACCACAGTCTGGGAAGTGGTAAATCCGCCCTGTTCATTGCTCTCCGTCCATGTTTTCCCGCCGTCAAAGCTGTACTCCGCCCCGCTTACCGGGGTGATGGTAACCTTTACATCCGCCGGATTGGTGCGGTCCGCCTTATAGGAAAGCGCGGGCGCCGCCGGGGTGAGTTTCGGGAAGTCCACCGTGATGCTCTTTGGCGTCCCGTCCTCATAATTCCCGGTTTCCGGCATCTTTGCATAAAAGGTCACGCTCGTTCCCGGTGTTATGCCCTCAAATACATTTCCTTCCTGCCATTTGCCGTCATTTCCCATGCGGTAGACTGCGCCCTCTGTGGGCGTGATCGTGTAGGTATAGGTTCCCTTCTCATTGTCCGCCTCCATGCTCCCGCTTACGTCAGGCACTTCACGTCCGGGCGCTTTCCCTATGGTAAATGTCTTTGTCACCGAGCCGGTATAATTCCCTTTCCCGGTGATGGTGACGGATGCTGTCCCTGCGTCCTTATGATTACTGTATGATACCGTGAAGTCATTTGCGGTAAGGGCGGCCCCGCTGTCGGAAATGTAAATCCCTGCCGCCGGCGTCCCGGTATCCACCGCCACCGGCGGCCTGATCTCGGAGCCGGTATAAGTATAAGTCCCTGCCACCTCCGATACCGTTACACCTTCCGCATTCAGGTTCCTTTGGCTTACCGTCAAAGATGCCTGCACATATACGCTGTCATAATTTGCGTTATCCGGCTTAAAGATAACGGTTACTTCCGATGTTCCTGCGGATGGTTTTTCGTTTTTGTCTGCATCGCTGACAGTCCATGTACCCACAAGGACGGTGCTTCCGGCCTGCGCCGTGCCGCCTGTGACTGTCATTTCTCCCACGCTCTGCCCGTAGGTTCCCGCCACTGCCGGAGCCTTTGTGATAACAGGCAGGGTTTTCTTCGTGGTAAAATCTACATTCTGTACAGCTGCTATGTTCCCTGCCGGTGTCCCTTCTGCCGAATCTGTAATATCCACCGCCCTGTCAACCGCCGTCACATAAACCGTGTATGCCGTATTGGGCGACAGGTTTTCAGCCTCCACAGACACGCTTGCCGGGAGTGTATCCGCTGATACCGCACCGCTGCCCTTCGGGAACGTGCCGGAAATGGCGGTTCCCGTGCCCTCCGGCAGTGTTCCCCCGCAGGTCACTATGATGTCCTCTGGGTCAGGGGCAGCGCTGTCTTTTGGCAGAACCACATAATAATAGTCCGCCGCCTCGCTTACCGTGAAGGTAAAGCCTGCCGTCACATCTTTTCTCGTATCCTCAGGTACGGAAAGGCTCCCCACCGTGGGAGGCGTATTGTCTAAAAGGATGCCGTCCGTGCTGATATAGGTCACATTTCCGACGTTGTCCGTCAGTCTGGCATAGACCACATACTGGCTGTTACTTACAGGAACAGTGGGCCTGCTGCCGCTATTATATTCCTTCCAGCTTAAGTTTGCCGCTTTTAGTGTGTCCGCATCGGTGTACTGGCTGCCCCCTGTTACGATTGCATACTCTATTTTGCTGATGCCGCTCCCTTTTTTATCCTCCGCTTTTATGGTCACGGTGTATTCCTTCGCCGCATAATTCCCAAAACTGATGAAATGCAGGACGTTCTGCCACCATTTTGCGCCTACGGCAATCTCCCCCGTGGGCGGCGTCAGGTCGAATTTTACCGTTACCTCCACGCCGTCCGACATATGCCCAGCTTCATCCTTAAAGTACAGTGTCTTTGTCACCGTACCCTCCTGTGCGGATATGGTATAGGAAGCCTCATAATTTCCGCCCAATGTATCGGAGACCATATAAGTATGGCCGCCTGCTGGGACTGCCGTAACAGCTACATCCCTGTTATAATATTCTTTCTTATCACTGCCATTATATTGAAGCCCGGGAGCATCCATATAGGAAATGGTCAGCGTTCCCGGCTGATAGGTGATATTGTAGTTTGCCGTTACATCTTCGCCGCCGCGCTTGATGACTGCGGCGGAGGGAGTGATGGTCTTATCCGCCACCGCCACCTGATCGCTGCTGGCCTCCAGGGTGACGCTCTCCAGCGTGTCGCCGCCGACAAGACCGGTCGGTGTCACCTGATCCGTACCTGTGGCAATGTTCCCGCCGTAGGTGATGACCTGGTCGTTGGCCTTGACGGTTAAATCAGCCCGATTGATGGTAAAGGTCGAACTGACAGAGCCGGAATAATTACCTGTTTCTGTGGCGGTGACGGTCAGCGTGGCCTTGCCCACGCCCGCGTTGATGTTGTTGCTGGCGCTGATGGTGTACTGGTCTGAATCAATCTTCGTCCCATTCAGAACGACCTCAACATTCCCTGCCTCCGGGATAATCGCCGCGCCGATGTAGGTATAAGTGCCGGTGATGGTCACAGAGGCATTTTCCAACATGGTTTTCTTGGTGGTGATGGATGCCGCCGCGCTGTCGGGGGAGGCGTTGTGGTTGTCGTCCTCTTTCAGGCGGGCGTAGAACATATATGCCCGATTCGGCTCAAGCCCGGTGAACGTCGGGCTTTCCTGCCACTCGCCATCGTCCCTTTTGTACTCCGCGTTTTCGATAGTGTCCAGTGTGATGCTGTTGTCCTTGATGTTATCCTCCGCTGCGGTGGGCGCGGCGGGCACGGTCTGATCTGCCTTGTTGATCATCAACATCAGAAATGCCGTTGTAGCGGCGGTGTAGTTATCCTGTTCCGGAATCCTGGCCCCGACGCCGTAAATCCCGGCGTTGGTGGGCAGACCGGCCTTACTCTCGCCACTCTCGGAACTGTCCGTGTTCGTGTGGTGATAAGTGATCGTTCCGCTGAAGGTTTCCCCGTTTACCAGCGTCACAACCGGCTTGATGTCGGCGGGCTGGCCGGTGTAGGTCAGCGTCACTACGTTATTGGCCCACGCAATCGTGGGCGTGGCCTTGCCGATGGTGTAGGTTTTTTCCACCGTACCCCTGTAAACTCCCTTGCCGATGACGGTGAGCGTATGCTCCCCGGCGCTGGTAAAGTTGCCGGTATAGGTAATCTCATAGTCCGTCCCCTCGGTCAGCCCGGTAACGGTGACGGTCGGCTTTTGCTCTGTGCCGCTGTATGTGCCGCTCTCTGCGGACATCGTTACCATGTCCGCCGTCAGCGGGTTGGGGGTAATTGTAACCTCCACTTGGGCCTCGGCATCAGCCATGTTGGTGTTGCCGACAAACTTTGCAATCAGGGTATACTTCCCGTTCTCCCCCTCCTGTCCATATATCAGCACATCGTCGGCGCTGACGGTCATGGTGTAGCTGCCGTCCGCCGCTACTTCCACCGCATTGGACACAATATTATTTCCCACATACATCGCCATTTGACCCGCATCTGGATCAGCCGGCAGACGTGCCGCCGCCTTTTGGGGAGCCTTCCCGGTAGGCGTGGGCGCGGCAACCACCTTGATGGTGTCTCCGGCGGTGAAGCTGGTGGTTTCCTCGCTGCCGTTGTAGATTTTTACCTTGCCCTCACTTGTTAAGTCCGTGCCGGACTGTGCCACGGTGAAGGTCTTGCTGATTTCCTTATTGCCACTGGTGAATGTAACCGTATACTCTCCTGCTTCTTTTACAACTGCCGGTTCGATGTTACGCGTCCACCCCTCCGTATCTGCGGTAAACTCCACCCCACAAACCGTAGCGTTCTCTTCCAATATGATCTGGTCTGTATAGTCCTTCCCTGTATAAACCAGTCCTTCCGGAACAGAAATCATATCCTCATTTACATCGATCAGGAATTTTCCGTTCCCTGTCAAGACACCTGTTCCGGTCAGAGAATCCTTTTCATGGATACGCATCGTACCGTTGTTTTCTATTATAATGCCATCGGGAATCGCCAGCACAGCTCCCTCCGGAATCACGAAAGAATCTTTCTCTGCCACAGTCAAATTCGCTGCAGGGGTGTGGCTACCATAAACCTGATAAGTCGCTCCCGTATCGGATTTGAAAAATTCATAGGTAATTCCCTCCATCGTGCTGCTGTCATCCACGGTAATCGCTTTCTTAGAGCGAAGCAGAAACCGACCTATGCCTGTCACCTGTGAATTGGTAACAGCCATCTCGTCCTCACAATGGATAGCCGCATTGGAAACATCAGCCGATATCGTGGAATTAGTAATAAACGCCTTGTACTCCGATACCTGTGTGGATATATTCGTCACATACACTCCAAAACCGCTGGGATTGGTTACCTTCAATGCACTGTCGGTGATCACTGCCTTATTGGTTGCAACACAGTAATCAACAGCGCCTGACGAATTGGTTATGGTCACATCGCTGCCATTTTTAATGGTAAAACCACCGTGCGTAGTGTAAATATAGCCATTTGACCCATTCATGTTGAAGTTCACGGTTGCGTTGTCGATCTCCATATCATAGGCAAGAAAAATCATCTCCTGCATGGTGACATCCATATTTACTCCGCGAATAAAAATATAGCGGTCAGACCAACTTTTTCCATCCAGAGAGAGCGAAGCCCCCTGTTCCCCCGTAATCGTCATGCTTCCATATACACTGCCCCAAATAAGTTTTCCGCTCGTTTTTACAGAATTATCCCCCTTCACATGAAGCGTAAACTCCAGGTCAGAATTGGTGATATGAATAAAATTCTCGCTGGAACTATCAGAGTGAAAATTCTCCAATGTCAGAACACCATCTGCATAGCTCCAACCCTCTCCACTGTCGCCGCTTCTAACCTCCTGTCCAAACAGTTCCAGATCAGGCGTGCCCTCTACCGCCAGAGCAGATACATTGACCGCATCCAGCGCCTCTTGCAGCTCCAGACAGTGGGATATATCAATCTTTTCCTGTTCGCCCTCGTTCAGCTCCCGGTAGAGGTCGAGGATATGGTCAAGCTGCGCCCGCACCTCGTCCGCATTATCCTCCGTCACTTTATCCGGCAGGGCGGCGATCAAGTCCTCAATGGGGCAGATACGGCACTCATAAGTACACGGACTTCCTTCACTGTCCTCCGATTCCGGCTGGTAGCCGCAGGCATCGTCATGTTCCTGATGATGCTTGCAGATGCCGGTATCTTCCGGCTGTTTTGTATCTTCTTTTTCAGCTTTCCCTTTGCAGTCCGACAGGCCGGCATCC
This sequence comes from Lachnospiraceae bacterium 10-1, assembly GCA_000403495.2. Lineage (GTDB taxonomy): Bacteria > Bacillota > Clostridia > Lachnospirales > Lachnospiraceae > Suilimivivens. The sequence goes on from KE159817.1 coordinate 476,690, forward strand.
TCTGCGCCGCAGACCGGGCAGGCAGGATTGATGCTGCCTTCTGTGCATAGTTCCTCACAGATACATTCCTCCTGCCCATCATCAGATTCTTTTACTTCATCTCCGTTTTCTGTTCCCGGATTTTCGGAATCGCCGTCCTTTATCTCATTATCGTCCGTCTTATCTTCCGGTATTTCGTCTGTTCCGCCCTTACATATCTCACACACGAAGGTGCAGGGGCTTCCCTCTGCCGCTTCCCGGTAGCCGCAGGATTCGTCATGCACATGATGGCAGTCCAGTTCCCTTGTGGTGCTGCCGTCTTCTTCCTCCACTGTCCTGTAACAGTCCTCCGTATGCTCATGGGTACACGCATGCCCCGGTTCCGCCTCTTTGTAGCCGCAGTCCGGGGTATGCCCTGTGTGGTGTTCACACAGCCCGCCCCCGCTGCTCTCCGATGCGGACACGGCAATGCCCTCAAACGGCACCGTCTGGAATACCAATGCCGCCGCCAGCAGGATTCCCAGGGCACGGTGAATTTTCCGTGCATTTATGTCACGGTGTCCTTTTCGGGCTTTTATTCCCTGCCCCCGTTTCTCTGTAGAAAAATTTTTATTCTGAAACCATTTTTCCATAACCTTTTACTCCTTCTGTTTTCCTCTATCACTAAAGGGAAATCCCCTCTTATAAAATCCCTAAATTCCTCGCCGCCAGCACCGCGTCCGCCTTGCCGGACACACCCAGCTTCCGGTAGTTCTCCTTCGCGTGGTACTTCACCGTGGCCTCCTTCATGGAAAGTTCCTGGGCGATCTTCCCCACGCTCTTGCCCTCCGCCTGTAACCGGAGGACGGATAATGCCGCCTCACAGAAGTCCGGCGCTTTCGCAAGCTGCCCCTTTAAGTACACCGGGTAGCGCACCGCCACCTTCCCCGTCTCCTCCATCAGCCGGGACAGCCACTTTTTATCCGGTATCTCCTTTTCCAGAAAACTTTTCCCTGCCGCCGCAAACAGCTCCTGCGCCGCAGCCCCTTCCTCGCTGATCAGGCGGAGGAAATGATAGCCGCAGGCTTCCTTCAAAGCGGAAAGGAATTCCTCCTTCCACGCCCCGCCCGTCCGGTATTTCGCTATGGCACTGAGGAGGCACACTTCCATGCGGACATAGGTGCGCCTGCATTTCTCCGTGTAATAGCGCAGCTTCTCAAGCAATGCCTGCGCTTTTAAATATTCCCCAAGGGAAAGGTAACAGCGCACTTTTGTAAGGTAGCGGTAACGCTCCATGATACAGAACTCCCTGTCCTCGTCCGGGGCCTGCGCCATCCATGCCGACACTGCTTCTTTGTCCCCCTGGTAGAGCGCAAGGCGGCATTTCAGCGCACCGATATTTGGAAGGAGCTGCACCGCCCCCTGCTCCCTGACGCCTTTTTCAAAGGAGGCAAGCACTTCCGCCGCCGTCTGTATCTCCCCCTGCAGGGCGTCAAGCCGCACCTGTAAGCCCACGGCAGCGAAGGCGATCTCGATCATGCCGCCGCCCTCCGCCTCCATCTTCGCACGGGCAAGGAGGGTTAAGACCTCGTAGGCGTCCTCCCCTTTTTCATAAAGGCTCTCACCCAAAGCGGCCTTCACAAGCCCTTTCCCATACCGGCCAAGCACCCGCTCCACCAGCTTCCCGATTGTCGCCGCCAGTTTCCTGTCCTCCCGGCTCCAGTGGCAGAAGTCCTTGCCCCCGTTCATGGTGCTGGGGTAATTGCTTGTGACGGAAAACTCCGGCAGGCTCATGCCCCGGTCAAAAATCAGGGCAGGCATCCTTTTCATAATATCGATCATGTCCGCGCTCCCCCGGTGGGGCAGGGCAATATCAAGGTAGGCAAGGCGGCTTACGGCCTCCCGCTTCTGCCCGCCCTTCGCGGTGGATGCAAATTTTTCCAGCTTCCGGTACCAGTATTCGCTTTCCTCCTCCTGCATCAGCAGGGAATAGAGCATGCTCATCCCCGCCATCAGCACGGGGCTTTCTTCCAGTTCCCTTTCTTCCATCTGTAAATAATAACGGCGCAGCTCAAAGTAATGGCCGTTGCCGGGATTGAGGCGGGCGTTCCGTATCAACAGTTCCCTGATCCGCTCTTTCTTCCCGCACTGTTCAAACATGGCAAGGGCGGGCACGATCTGCCCCTGCATCTCGTAATACAGCCCCGCGTTGTAGGCATGGTCTGCCCGCTCCTGGGGGCTGTACTCCTTTGCCGCCCTTCTGCGCAGCGCCCGGATAAGCTGTGGGCGCAGGCGGTAGGTGCCGTCCCTGCAGGAAAGGAAATTCCCGGTCTCCACCGCCCGCTCCAAAAGCTCCGGCGCATGGCGGTTGCCTGTGACCATCTCCGCAAGGGGCAGAGTAAACTCATCGGTGACGCTTATCTGCATGAGGAATTCCAGTAAGTCCGAATCCCACTGCACCATCACATGGCTTTCCAGGTATGCGGCAAAAGCCTCCACGATCTCCTCCGCCATCTCCGGGCCGGGGCGCATACCCTCCAGCATTTTCAGGGCGGTGTGCCGCACCGTGTAGGCGTTGCCCTGGCTCCTTACTGCCACAAATGCCACTTCTTCTTCCGTGGCTGTAAGCCCCTGTGAATCCATGTAAGCGGCTATCTCTTTCTCCCCAAGCCGCAGGTCATCCTCCGTGATGACGAGGAAACCGCCTTTGATATAAAGCGGCATCAGCCATGCCGGTATGGGGCTGCGGCAGATCAGGATGAACCATACATCCTGACGCCCCGCAAGGGAAAGGACAGCCTTCCGCCCCTCTGCGTTTTTCAGCAGGTGCATATCATCTACTACCATGACCGTCCGAGGCTGCGCCTCTTTTTCCTTCCCGGAACTATGTGACGCTGCCTCCTGTGCTGTTTCCGCCGTCTCCATAAGCCCTGCAGCGTCTTCCGCACAGGAAATATAATGGTATCTGCGCCTTGACAGGTACTGCCTTACCAGCTCCGTTTTCCCATAGCCGGTTGCCCCGTAAATATAGACTGCCTGGCCCAGCCCCTTTGCCACACGCAGCTTTTTTAAGGCGGCCTCCGGCGCTATGTATCCTTTATCCAAATGTCCTTCTCCCTCCACAAATCTAAGTCAGCCACGCTCTGCGTGCCATCCTTGGATTAAAAGAAGCCGTTTAAGAGACATGGGGATACCCATGCCTCTTAAACGGCTTTGTCATTTCTGCATATGTAAAAATAGTAACGGGGTAAAAAAGGGCGCAGCTATGCTGCTTGCTTGCTTGCTTGCTTGCTTGCTTGCTTGCTTGCTTGCTTGCTTGCTTGCTTGCTTGCTTGCTTGCTTGCTTAACAGATTGTACGCTTTACCCATCTTTTTGCAACCCCTTTTCCGTAAATTTTCTATACTGCGGACATATCGTGAATCCACAGATATGCCTTATTTTACGCCATTTCTTCCGTTATGTCCACTCTCCAAACGGATAGTCTGGGCTACTTTTTTCGGTTTTTTTCAAAAAATTTTTTTACGCCTTTTTCTGAATGATTTTTCTGTTTATTGCTTTCCTCACAGACTGCCTTTATAATAGACTTATCACACAGAAGGAGGAAAAGTATGTTCACTTTTGAAGATTTCAAATCATTAGCCAGGATAACGGACCGTGACGAACTCATGTCCGCCGTTGCACAGGTTCCCGAAGAGGATTTACGGACAGCCCTCTTTTTTACGCTCCTTGCATGCGGCAAAAACATAGAAATAAATAATGAATTATGGAGACGGGAACATGAGCGCGCAAATAGGGCGGAAGCAATGCTCAAATCTAAATTCCCTGACGACTGACAGGAACATGGCAGGCTCCGGGCATAAAAAACGGGACAGCTTTTTTCTCGTTTCGACAATACCCTACACCCTTTTTCCTTTCCGCCCTATATTATCGCGGAAACCAGCGGCTTTTGCGTGAAAGTATACTTTTGCCTGATAGTTACCCTTTTTACCCCAAGGGTAAATTCACCTCCGACAGCGGAAAACAAAAAGCGACATTTTCTCTGATTGACCGGGACAGCTTTTCCACATATAATGAAATCCGTAGCAGGGAAAAAACGGAAAAGACAGGAGGACATCCCATGAAATATACCTTGTACCGTTCCTTCGGGAACCTTGATAATGATGTCAGGAAGCACGAACTGGCCGCCGTGGAATATGCCCCGGACATCTACGCTGCCACGGATGCCCTTGTCCGCGCCGTGGCGGACGACCTCGCCGGTATGCCGGAATACGCCGGGTGCGAGACCACCTCCTTTGCGCCGGAGCCTGTGCAGCCCTACCGCAAAGTGAAGCGTTACAGCTATGTAATGACGGGGCAGGTTATTCCCCCAAACGCGCCGGAAAATATTCTCATTGAATACGGTGTGGTTGAGGGAAACGAATAGCGGCGGCCTTACATAAGGGGCAACAAAAAAACAGGGTATGCGCTTTCCCTTACTCCGCGCATACCCTGTCTGTTTTCCTATTGACAGAATATTCATTAAAATAACAATATCGCCAAATTTCAACAGCATTTTTCTACAAACAGGCGAAACTCCATACTTTCACGCAAAACTCGATACTATCACGGAAACTCCCGACTTTTGCGTGATAGTATAAAACACCGCCCTATCGCCACCTTTTCAGCGGCATCAAAAACGTAAAAAATAGGGGCCCACCACCCACCGTGATGAACCCCACCAAGCCTTAAAACCCTTGATTTTAAGCCATTCTTCAATACTTTTGCCTGCGAGTACCCAAAATCCCATGGCATCAATTTAAGATAGCCGCCTGTGCCGCTGTTAGATTCTGATGACTTTTACCCCTCTTTACCCCATTTACCCCACCCAATTCGACATTCGACAAACGGGATTCGACAAGATTTCCTTGCTTTTATGCGGAATCCGCTATAAAATGATTTCAGCGGAACGCTCCGCAGCGTTTGACAATTCCACATAAATCTGCTAAGATATATTTACATAAAGGTACTGCCGATAGACGGCTAGTCCAAATTATTAGTTGCAAAAATAGCCGCTAAGTTTTCCAGACTGGGGCGGCTATTTTTGTGGTTTATTATTATCCTTGCTTCCGATGGCGTATCCGAGACCGAAGCAGGTCAGGCATAAGCCAAGCACTGAAATCAATCCTTCAATCGTCAACATCCACTTAGCCCTCCTTTCCTAGATTCCTGCAAGCAGGTTTCTATGTAATCGGAGGGTCACAGTCCCTCCGTAGAAGAACTAGCCGCCTACCGTTATGGCAGTACCCGTATGAATATTTTATCAGAAAATGTCGGACGCTACAAGCGGTTTCCGGCTTTTTTCTTTTTCCGCTTGCAATCCAGACAAAACAGAGGTAAGCTACGACACCACGGAAGGAGGGATTGGATTGGAAAAAGATTCTGCATTGTACCAGCTCATGGACATGGTGTTAGTATATAAGTGTGGACAGGAAAAGTTGAACAACCTATACTATCAAATGAAAGTGAAAAGGAGATGTTCAGCATGGCGAAAAATCAAAAATCTTACACTCCGGAATTTAAACAGCAGATCGTGGATCTGTATAATGCCGGAGGAACCTCGTATCCACAACTGGAACGTGAATATGGCGTAAATCGGAGTACTATCAGCGGTTGGGTAAAGCAGCTTTCCCCTATCAAGGTATCAGATGAGGAAACGGTTACCCTCAAGGAGTATAAGGCTCTCCAAAAAGAAATCCAGCGCCTTAAGATCGAGAATGAAATACTAAAAAAAGCGACCGCCATATTCGCAAAAGAACAATAGCCGAAATTGTTACATTTATCCAGAATAACTTAATCAACTACTCGATATCCCAGCTTTGCAGTGCCCTGAAATTCCCAAGGAGTACTTATTACAAGGCTCTGGTCTGTGTACCTTCAAATAAGCGGATGGAGTATGGGGAATTCAGCAGGAAAGTGAAACAGGCCTTTGAGGATTCCAAACGCAGATACGGGGCTGTCAAACTATGCCGTGTACTCAATGGCGCCGGGACACCCTGCAGCATCAAGCGGGTCCAGAGGCATATGGCAGAGCAGGGACTGCGCTCTGTGGTAGTAAAAAAGTACAACCACCATGCCAATTACGACAGTATCCCGGATGATAAAGTGAATATCTTGAAACGTGATTTTGGAACGGAAACCATCAACAAAAAATGGTGTACGGATATTACTTACATCCATGTACAGAAAGAAGGATGGACTTATCTGGCGTCTGTCATGGATTTGTGCAGCCGTAAAATCATCGGCTATGCCTATGGCACATCTATGACAGCGGAACTGGCAGTGAAAGCGGTAGAGAATGCCTGCCTGAACGTCAGGGATACAAAAGGAATCATTTTGCATAGTGACCTTGGAAGCCAGTATACGAGCAAAGGGTTTGAAGATTGCCTGAGCAGGAAAGAAATCCTGCATTCCTTTAGTCGTAAGGGAAATCCATACGATAATGCCTGCATTGAATCCTTCCATTCTGTACTGAAAAAGGAAGAAATATATCTTCATACTTATCAGGATTCAAAGGAAGCCCGCAGAGCAATCTTTGAATACATAGAAGGCTGGTATAACCGTAAGCGGATACATAGCTCTATTGGTTATTTGACACCACAGCAAAAGGAGGATGAGGAACTCAAAAAAGCAGCATAATCTTTCGACTTTTTTTGTCCAAAGTATTGACATAAGTCCAACACACGCATGCACAGCGTCATGAACGGCATCGTAAGCAGTGACGGGGAATACCAGGCGATTCTCCGAAAGTCGGACATATACTCCGGCGAACTGGACAGGATGGACTTGTCAAAAGAAATCCGGCTGCTGATCGACCGGTACGTCAGTGAGCAGAACGCTCTCGGCTCCCGGTTTGGGATGCTCGCCTACCTGTTGGGATTTTCCGACTGCAAGGCCATGTTTTTAGGGAAATGCCTGCCGACAGAAGCAAAAGAAATGAATACAGAACTGTAACTGCAAAATGCCGGACAGGACGGAAAGGCTGCGCCCACAGCCCTTCCGTCCTGTCTCTCTTTCGTTTTAAATAAATATCCATGCCTCCAGCTCCGCATATTTGTTGGACTTTGACCACTGCGGGTGCATCCTGAACCATGCCCGCTCGTCATCCGGCGTGACCGTTATCTTCTTAAAACAAACGGGGGAACCGGCATCATCCAGTTCCCCTCCTGCATCGGGGCTTAAGTTTAGAAGCCACTCAAAGCGGTCTTCGTAAACCCTTACCCCGAAAACATATTTATCTATATCACTTTCCGAAAACTCCCCATCCTCCGGCACGGGCGGCTGCCCCATGAGCCTTTGCAGGTTTTCCAGCTTGCCGCTCACATCCGCCTCCGTGGCGGGCTTCACATCGCCGTACTGCATCATCTGCTGTTCCAGCTCCGCTATCTTTTTCTCCACCTCCTGCTGCTTGCGGCTGAATACCTCCCTCGGTATCTCGTTGTTCATCCGCATGTCGAGCAGCGTCTCGTAGCGCCCCTGCTCCTTTTTCAGCTTTTCCTCTATGATGGATTTATCCCGCAGCACTTCCGCCTGCTCCACCCCTGCGGTGCCGCAGCCGAGCATATCAGCCGCACTCCTGACTGTCCCTTCCGGGTCATCGAATACGGCATGGAGGACTTTCTGCGCCATCGTGTGTATCTTCCAGTCCTGCACCAGCGGCGCCCGGCAGACTCCCTCAATGCTCAGGCCGTTCTTAAGCCTTGCCGAAATGGTACCCGTCCGGGTCTGGTCATAGCACTTGTAGGTGTAGGTGGTGAAGTCCCTTGACTTGGAGTGCCACCTGGTCTTTGCGAAAGCGTGGCCGCACTGGCAGCGCAGCTTCCTGCGCCAGAGGTCGTCCGAGTGGGTGCCCTTGTTCTTCCGGTAGTTCCGTGATTCCGCATTCCGCTCCGCCAGCAGATTCTGCACCTTTTCAAATTCCTCTTTGGTAACAATGGGCTGGTGCTTCCCTTCCACGATGACGCGGTCAAGCTCTCCGTTGTTCTTCGCCCTTTTCTGTTCGAGGTAGTCCGGCACATATTCCTTCCGGTATTCCAGTTCCCCGCAGTAAAGACGGTTCTTTAAAATATGGCCGATGGTGGCGTAATGCCAGAGGCTCTTCCCCATCGCCGTGAGGTCGCCGTCTTTTTCAAGCCGCTTTTTTATCTTCTGGTAACCGTTGCCTGCAAGGTACATATCGTATATCTTCCTGACCGTTTTCGCCTGCGCCTCGTTTATGACGTATTCCGGCCCCACCTTGTCATAGCCAAGCACGTTCCCGGTGCCGTAAATCACCCCGTTCTGGAAGGAGACCATCTGCCCCGCCTTCACCCGCATGGAGGTCTTTTTCGATTCGTTCTGCGCGAGGGTCGCCATGATGGTCAGTCTAAGCTCCCCGTCCTCATCGTTCATGGTCCATATCCCGTCCTCGGTGAAATACACCTCAATCCCCATCCGCTTCAAGAGCCGCGTCTGCTGGAGGGTGTCCACGGTGTTCCTTGCGAACCTCGATACCTCCCTCGTGACGATCAGGTCGAAATGTCCGTCCTTTGCGTCCTCCATCATCCGCACGAAGTTTTTCCGCTTGGCTATGGAAGTGCCGGTGATACCTTCATCGATATACCGGCGGTACAATACCCAGTCCGGGTGCCTGTCTATCAGGTCATCGTAATACTGCACCTGGTTCTCCAATGCTGAAAGCTGTGCCTCATGCTCTGTTGAAACCCTTGCATATATCGCAACTTTCCTTATCCGCATCTGCATCCGCTCCTTTCCGTCCCTGCCCCGCAGGGCTCCCATATTTTTCTTTAAAATAAGGCTCCGTATCCTTTGGGTTTCCCACCCTGCAGTAAATTGACGCCCTCAGTTTTTTTCCCTCTTTATCTGCCATGACCGTCTGCGCTCCTTTCTTTTTGGGTAGTCTATTAATCACTCTGAAAGCCCGTAAAGTCAAGCAATACGGGCGCTTTCTTCCTATATAAATGCCGCCTTACATTCCCGGAATCTGTACCGCAAAATCCGGCTTCCCCATGTTTTCACGGAACGAAAAACAAGCCCGGAGGCTTGCCTTTCCGTTCCGCAGTATTCAGTTTCAAATTTCAGCTTTCTGTGGAAGCCTCCGCCTCCAGTATTTTGTAAGCATCGACCAGTTTCCCTTCCAGATTCCCTCCCAGATAGGCTTTCAGGTCATTTTGGGAGGTAAGCGTCAAATAAGAACATGTAGTGAAATATATAGCGTTCTCCTGTAAACTTGGGGTTAGAGTTTTTAGAGTCCACTCCCAAAACTCTAAATCCAGATAAAGGAGAATACCCATGGACATTTCCACTTTGACTCCGGATAAACAGGTAAAACTTCAATACTGGCTGGATGTGATCCGGCAATGCAGAGCCTCCGGCCTGACAAACCAGGTATGGTGCGAACAGCATGATATCTCTTTAAAAAGCTATTATTACTGGATCGCAAAGATCCGGAAGATGGCGCTTGAGGAACTGCCCCGAAAAAGGAATGGATCCAGGCCGGTAATGGAGCAGACTGCATTGCTGCCGGATGGGGCTCCGGAATTTACGGAGGTATCCCTTCACGGCAGACAGGATTTCTCTGCCGCTCCTGCGGCAGTGCTCCATATCGGTACTGTGACGGTTGAACTCTTTGAAGATACTTCCCGCGAATTGCTGGAGGCTATCATGAAAGCAGTGCGGTCATGTTAGGCGACCTCTCCCGGGTGGAAAAGATCTATATACGCACCGGGTACACGGATATGAGAAAACAGCTGGATGGTCTGATCGATATCATCCAGTACAGCTTCCGGCTTGATCCTTACAGCAATTCCCTGTTCCTTTTCTGCGGGAAACGGGCGGACCGGATCAAGACAGTCCACTATGAAGGAGACGGTTTCTGCCTGTTCTATAAGCGCTACGAAAACGGCCGCCTAAAGTGGCCACGGACAGGCGAAAAAGCCAGACAGATCTCCCATCAACAGCTCCGCTGGCTGTTGGAGGGCCTGAACCCGGAGCAGCCCAGAGCGGTTCGGAAATGGGATCCCCCAAAGCCCGGGAAACCCGAAAATCCCTTATAAGTACTGGAGAATCCTGCTGTTTTATGGTATAATGGGCACATCAGAACAGGAAGGTTTTCAGCCCATGCCGGATACAGAACAGGAATACAAAAAGCAGATCAGAGAACTGGAACAGCAGGTCCGGCTCCTTAGGGAACAGGTTGATTTCCTTACCCGTAAACTTTACGGAACAAAATCAGAGAAGACGTCTGCCCTTGAAATAGAGGGACAGATGTCTCTTTTTAATGAAATGGAATCCTGTGCGGATCCGGATGCCCATGAGCCGGACCTGGTCGAAGTCGAAAAGCATCTGCGTAAAAGGAAATATGCCGGCCAGCGGGAAAAACTGTTCAAAGACATTCCCCGCAGCAAAGTGCTCCACACGATTGATGAGAGGGAACAGATCTGTGAAAAGTGCGGGAGCGCCATGGCAAAAGTCGGGGAGGAGTTTGTCCGTACCGAGGTACAGTTCATTCCTGCCAGCCTCAAGGTGATCGACCATTACCGGGAAACCTATGAATGCAGGACATGCCGCAAAAACGGAACACCTTATATGGAGAAGTCCCCGGTGCCCCATCCCCCGGTCATGCATTCCCTTGCGTCTGCTTCCACAATCGCATGGCTCATCCATCAGAAGTTTGAACTGGGCATCCCGTTATACCGCCAGGAAAAGGAATAGGAGGCCCTGGGCCTTTCCTTAAGCAGGGCAACGATGTCGAACTGGCTGCTTTGCGTCTACCGGGACTGGCTCTCCCATGTGGCCGGCCGCCTCAGGCGGGAGCTTCTGAAACAGGAGTATCTGCACATCGATGAGACCCACGTACAAGTTCTGAAGGAACCAGGGAGGAAGAACACTTCGGATTCTTATATGTGGGTATACTGCAGCATCAGGGACTGCAAACAGCCGGTCCGGTATTTTGAGTACCAGCCGGGGAGAGGCGGGAAATATCCGGAAGCATTTTTAAAGGGCTATACCGGATATATCCATACGGATGCTTATTCCGGGTACAATGGGGTGAAAGGGGTTACAAGATGCCTGTGCTACACCCATCTGCGCCGCGCCTTTGTGGACGCGCTGCCAAAAGACCTCCATGGGACGGAAGCTTCAAAGCCTGCGGAAGCGGTCGTTCGTCTGAATAAGCTGTTTGAGATCGAAAAGGAACTGGAGGGCCTTGACCCGGAACAGAAGAAAAAGGAACGGATCGACCGCGAGAAACCGCTTCTCGAGGCTTTTTGGTCATGGGCAGAGATACACTCTGCCGGAGAACTGCCAAAGTCGAAGCTCCATACAGCTTTCCAGTATGCCCTGAACAACCGGCAGGAGTTCTTCAACTATCTTGAGGATGGGAACTGTTCCATCAGCAATTCCCTTGCGGAGAACTGTATCCGCCCCTTTGTGATTGGCCGGAAGAACTGGCTGTTTGCCGGAAGTCCGAAGGGTGCTGCGGCAAGTGCAGGAATCTACACGCTGGTCGAGACAGCGAAAGCCAATGGGCTGGATGCAATGAAATATATCAAATATATCCTGTCAGATATGCCTGGGAGTATATTTCTTGAAAATCCGGAATATCTGGATGACTATCTGCCATGGGATCCCATGGTACAGGAACGGTACCGATGACCACTGCCCTTTCAGTATAGAGGGGTAGTGGTTATTTTTCTATCCACTATCTTATTTGACGCTTACCTTTTGACAGTGTGTTTTCCTAATAAAACGCAATCTTACCCAAATGAAATATAGTTTACTTTAATAAAGAGTCTGGCTACCCGGCCAGACCCTAACGAGTGCCCCTCACGAAAGACCCTAAAACCAGCCCCTATCGAAGAACCCTAAAAAACTATGCTATTTTTAATGCCAAACCCTATCGACAGACCCTAAAATAGATTGGCAAACCCTAAAGAACTTTGATTATCCCTAAAGGGCATAGTGGTACTACTGGCACAAATACAATCTTTACAACGTGTGCAATGCGGCATTCACTTCCGCTTACAGCTGAATAGCTGCATCTCCCAAGGGATACTCACAAAAGTCAATTACAAGATTAGATTGACGCAATATATAGGGTTTGTCAAGGCATTTACACAACATATAGTATTTTTCCTATGGAGGCTGTAAAAAACTCTGGCTCTTTGTCAAGTTAGTTGAATTAACACAATACTTTTAAACGAAGAAGATCAAATTTACATCTGCCATACATCTGTCTTTTTATTACTTTTATCTTATTATTATGCCCTTCGGCAGGGCCATTACTGTAATCGTATTTTATTGCGTTTTTAACAGCTTCCAGATCCGACCGAATCAGTTTCAGGAAGCTGTTAATTTCTGTGATTTGGAGGATTTCTGCTCTTTTTATCCAGCTGTCCAGTTCGGTTTCATCTTTCCCTGACAGGAGAATTTTAAAATCAGACACAAGTTTTAGTACCTGTTCCAATTCTGTTTGTCCTTTCAGGTAATATTCTATCTCTCTCCGCTTTTGTCCGTCTGGGATTTCTTCAAGTGGTACATATAACAGCCTTTTTATGTCACTTCTTTTTAAATAATGAACCCGATGTTTCGTTTCCCAGCGGATTCCTTTCATTTTACTGTTATACAAGGAAATCTGGCCTGTATATCCTTCTTCTTTGATCTGGTTGAATATTTCCGTATACCCATATCCGCTTAAAAGTAGTTCTTTGATTCTTGGTATGTATGGATCCAGTTTGCATGGTCTGGAATCAATGGGAGGTTTTGTGTAAACGTCAAATCATACGCCTAGTCAGATTATAGATTTTCTGTCAAACTTTAAAAAACTAATAAAACTAACTAGTTTTTTAAAGGAGGCTAACAATGGATAAGATCACACATGAAATCCGACTTTCCAACTGGAAAGCAGTCATCGAACAATGCAGTTTAAGACCAGAAGGCCAGACTGTAAAACAATGGCTTGCTGATAACGGGATCAATGAGAAAACTTATTATTACTGGCAGAGACGGATAAGAAAAGAGGTTTTCGGGCAGATAAATCTGCCTCAGCCAGCCGAAAACCCGGAACTGGCGTCTGTTTCATTTGCTGAGATACCGGTTATACCGGAACAAAGAGAAACGACCATGGAAGCTTCTTTTCACGCAGATGCAGTTATCCGGACAGGAAACACAACTATTGGTTTATCCAACAGCATATCCGACCGTCTGCTTGACAGGATAATGGGAGGGCTTTTACATGCTCGCTGAAGCCTTCGGGGTCAAAAAGATCGTGATAGCCTGCGGCCGCACTGATCTGCGGAAAAGCATTGACGGGCTGGCGCAGCTGGTCAGCACCGGATATGACCTGGATCCGTTCGAAAAGGATGTGCTGTTTTTGTTCTGCGGTGGAAGAAACGACCGGATAAAGGGACTGCTCTGGGAAGGGACGGGATTTCTGCTCCTTTATAAAAGACTGGAAGCAGGTTCGTTTTCCTGGCCCAGGACACCGGAAGAAGCGGTGGAGCTTACAAGGGAACAGTACCGTTTCTTAATGAATGGACTAAATCCAGTCAATCCGAAGATCAGGGAAATCCAGCCTTCCAAGGTACTGTAATCTTTTGTGCAGAACAGAGAAATTTTCAGGCTTATCCTGTAGTAAATGGGATGCCGCAAAATGGCTTCAGCAGCGCCTTGTACATTGGTTTAAGAGTGTGCTGAAGGCATTATAAAGAAAGCATATGAACTTTGAAAATCTCATATTTCCATCCTGCCAAAGGCCCTGTCCGAGCGCTTATAAACATAGGCAGAATGACGAATGACAGGTCTTCTGAAATTCGCTTGTTTTCCGGTTTTGCTGTATAATAATAACCACAGGAGAGATTTTCATGGCAAAGAAATATACACCGGATGAACTGAATGGCTTAAGCAGACAGGAACTGATCTTCCTTGCCATATCCATGCAGGATCAGCTGGAACAACTGAACGCAAACATGGAGAGGCTGATCGAACAGATCAGCATTGCAAACCAGCAGCGTTTTGGGAGACATTCGGAACGTCTTGATGTGATCGACGGCCAGCTGGATCTGTTTAATGAGGCTGAGGCTTTATCGGAAGGGGCCGGGAACGTTCCGGAGCCTTCCATTGACGAAGCGCTCCCACAGCATCCAAAAAGGAAGAAAAAAACAGGAACCCGTGATGCCGATCTTTCCGGACTGCCGGAAGAATCCATCATACACAGTGTCCCAGAAGAAAAACTGATCGAACATTTTGGAGAGGGGTGTTATCGGAAACTGCCGGATGAGAGTTACAAAAGGCTCCGATATACTCCGGCATCATGGACGGTGGAGCTGCATACGGTTGAAGTGTATGTAGGTACGGACGGACTGCGCCAGGATGAATTCTTACGGGGTGACAGGCCGAAAGACCTTTTGCGTAACAGCATCGTCACACCCTCCCTGGAAGCTGCTATTCTCAATGGCAAGTATGTCAATTCCATACCGCTTTACAGAATGGAGCAGGAGTTTCAGAGAAATGGTGTGTACATCAGCCGGCAGAACATGGCGAATTGGACGATACTCTGTGCGGAAAGATATTTAAAGCCTGTTTATGACAGGCTGAAAGAAGAATTTTTCAGATATCATGTCACCCAGGCGGATGAAACGCCGGTGGAAGTCATAAATGACGGGCGCAGTGCCGGTTCCACCAGTTATATGTGGGTGCACCGTTCGGGCGAATACTATAAGGACAGGCCGGTTGTCCTGTATGAATACCAGAAAACACGCCACCACAAACATCCCGAAGAATTCTACAAAGGCTTCAAGGGCATTCTGGTAACCGACGGCCTGGCACAGTACCATCTGCTCGAAGACCATCTTGAGGGATTGACGAACGCCAACTGCTGGGCCCATGCAAGAAGGGATTTCTCTGATGCGATCAAAGCCATAAA
>KE159818.1:0-325700 GCA_000403495.2 Lachnospiraceae bacterium 10-1
ATTTGATTCAGGATAATGGCGCACAGACCATCTATTGACTTGCGCATGTCAGTGTATCCGGTCACAATATAAATGTTGTCAGCAATAGAAATATCACCAAGCACGGCTGACACCTCCCAGGCACTGCATAGCACACCGGATCAGATTTTGATCTGCACCATTGAAGAAGCGGAGTGTAACATTACCTGCCACTAATTCTGCCGCAACAGCAGGTTCCGTATTTAATGCCGGAGGGCGATTATTTTGCTCTACTACAGGACCAGGTACATTCCCGCTAACCAGATTTACTTTGACAACATCCTGAACGGTCGCAGCACCTTCGGTTTTACTGTTGGAATCCGGAATAGTATAGCCACTTTTTCGGAGTTTGCTGACCCAGTTATAAAAAGTACCTGCATTGATGCCTTGCCTTTGGCACCACTGATAATCGGAAAGCCCGCTTTGCCGGCATTCCATGATGAGTTTCATCTGCTCATCTTTTCTGACAATTCGTTTTTGCATAATGATTGACTCCTTCGATTAGAGTGAAACACTTACGTCTAGCCTTCCAAATGGAGTAAAACGCTTGCGTTTCCTGGCAATCATTATAAAGAATATGGTGGGTAGATGAAATCTACCCCGAAATTAGGCGCTTACCTTATAAGTATCAATGAGAAAAGAAATCTGCTGAAATGTGTAAAAACTGATTCCAAGAGACAGCACGATCTGCATGATTTTAAAATCCATGTGAAATAGACTATTTACATTTTCCAGAAAGAAATTCATATATTTAAAACAAAACACCAATATTCAGTATTATTCCCAACAAAATAATTGATTTTCCTAGACTAATCCCCCCCTGTTCAACAGCATAGCAGATCGATTTTTTAATAAATGTGCCAATGAAGCAATCGAATAATTAGCTGCAATACTTCCTGCTATTACCAACAGATAAACCTGTGTCGCTTTATATTTTCTATTTGAATTCAAAAGAAAATATATTACCCATGTTACAGGTAAAAAGCACAGTATAAATATATATGAATTAAACAGCATTAAACCAACTCCTCGTACTTCCTTTCAACTGCTTTTCCATTTGCAATTTCGTAAATTTTATCACAATTTCTGATAGTAGTAAGCCTATGAGCAATAATAATCAATGTTTTATGCCCCTGAAGTGACTCAATTGCCTCCATTACAGAGGTTTCTGTCTCCGTATCCAGTGCAGAAGTTGCTTCATCCAAAACCAGAATTTCCGGATTATAGTAGAGTGCTCTTGCAATGGCAAATCTTTGTCTTTGTCCGCCTGAAAAACGAATCCCACGTTCTCCGATCTCTGTGTCAATCCCCTTCTCATATCCTTCTATAATATCTTTTAGCTGTGCCTGCTCTAAAGCATTCCACACCTTCTCATCATCTATTTCCTCATCTTTAATACCAAAAGCCACATTTCTTCTAACTGTATCGTCCAATAAATTCACATTCTGGGGAACAAATCCTATTATCCTACTCCTTTTTTCAGGTATCTCTTCAATATTTGCTTCGTCAATTTTTACCGTGCCCTTCTGAGGCTTAAGCAGGCCAAGAATAATATCTGCTAAAGTTGTTTTTCCAGCCCCTGATTTTCCTACAAAGGCAATCGATTCTCCCTTTTTTATCTCCATAGAAACATTTTCTAAAACATTATTGCTGGTATTGGGATATCTCCATGTAATATCATTTAATGACAACCTATCATCAAATGTTCCCAACTCACTATCTTTAATATTATTTGTTCTTTCCTGTTGAATTTCTTGATTATTTCTTGCTTCTTTAAAGTTCGTATACGTATCATTAATTCCAGGAATACAAAACATAAATTGGTTAAAATAATTTGACATTCTTCCCAACGATGGTAAAATACGAAAAGCAGCTACTGCAAAAGATGCCAATTGGGGAATTAAAACTGATGCATCCTCAACATTAATTGCTTTTATGCATACTGTAACTATAAGTCCTGCTACGCATATCGTCTCTATTAAATATGTAGGGCTTTCCGATGCAACTGTCCTCCCTATAGTTCCTTTTTGTTGTTTTATAAAATTCTTTTGATATTCATTGACAAAATATTTTTGTCTCCTCATCACCAAAACTTCTTTTATACCTTGAAATGTTTGAATTATTGTTTTGCCAATTAATGCCGAGTAAGTATAATATATTTCTCCGCACTTCTTAACTTTTTTCTGACATACCAACACAACAAACGTTAAGCAGACAATTGCTAATGTCCCTACACATAATGCCATAATAACATCAGTGGACATAATGTAAATACAAATAAAACAGATTGTCATCATCTCCGCAAAAAGCATAAACACTTGATTAAGTGCAACATAAGTGTTAGTTATATTGCCCTGCATGCCACGTAAGAGCTCCCCAGTATTCATATTAAGAAAAAATACATATCCACGCTTCATATACGAACTCATCATCTCAACAGACAATTCACGTTCTATCTTACAGGCATATTTAATGCGTACATAAGACAGCATTAGCAAAAATACATTTTTGATAACATACACAATAATTACAGCCGCCCCCGTCATAAATATCAATTCTGTATCTGAATCCAGCCCCATAACATTTATAATAGATTCCATCACCATATTTTTTTTCAATTGTTGTGGATCTAACATGACCTGCGCCAGCGGCAAAATAATGGATACTCCCATCAATTCACACACTGCACCAATCAATGTCATTATTACCACAACAAGCCCCCATCTTTTCTGAGATGGAGTTAATATAAACATATACTTTTTTAATATATCTTTTAGGCTTCTTAACCTATGCATGATGATACGCTCCTATTAATTTACTCAAAATAGCTCTTAAACATTTTTTCTTTTTTTCTAAAACAAAAGAGCCCCATCTGACTTGTCTCTGCTTCTCTATATTTTTTTAAACTACAATTTTCTATCAGCACAGGATCTTTGTTCAAATCTATTACTGAATATTCTTCCAACTCACATTCTGAAAACTCTTGAATTATTGTATAAGGATCAAAAACTCTATGAGCATTAAAGCACAATCTTTCTTTACCTATCGGAAGTGATAGATAAATATATCCACCCGATCTTACCACCCTTTGAATTGCCTGAAATGCCTTATAGCAAGCCTCCGGATCAATCGCATCGCCATATCTTCCCAACCCGAAATGTTCTAATGAACATAATGCAGATAAGCTTGAAATTGAATCATCCGCAATACCGGCAAGTTCTGTGGCATCTGCCTGTAAAAATTCAACTCCAGGAATTTTTTTATTCAAAGGCCTGATATCAATCAATGTTACAGGCACTTTTAAAACCATCAAATGGGATATAAATCCATCAATTCTAGAGCCGATATCAAAATGCTTATCCGGCATTCTTTGAGATATCCTTATACCCCCCCACAAATCCTGCCAAAAGTATGATCCCGGGTAACCAGCTTGTCCACGCCATTCCCTAAAAATCGGATGTTCATAATCTTTCTTAAATTCAAAATTTTCTCGTTTATTCAACTTACAATACTCTTTTTTATCTCTAGTATATTTACTTTTGTCCTCCCAACGATATCTTATATTAGGCCGCTTTCCCCACATCACATTTAATTTATATCTCAATCTTTTATTTTTAACTATTGGATCTAAAACTTTAATTAATATCTTTTCCAAGTTACCCATATAAGTTCCCTTTCCACTAAATACTCGTATGATGAGCAATATAAGAACAAATGCACATATATAAATGTTCAATCTTTAAGCAACATTTTTTCTTTAATTTGTTTTCAAACATATCTTTATCCCATTCACAGTATTCCTTCATCTGATCCATATTAATTTCCGTTCCATAATACCCATCTCGTTTGCCTGTACACTTCATAATGATTCTATATGCGGAGGCTCTATCCCAAAACTTGTGTGTAAAAGAATGGAATTTTTTATTTAAATACTTATACCAATAGTATTCTGCCATATATCCTTTCAACCATACTGATTCCCCTTTGGCACTGGCCTGCCCTTCCCACTGCCTATAACGATACAAGCTATTGAAAGACACGCACTGATATGCCCCCCATTTATTCATAAACTTCCCCTGCATAATAAAGTCTCCAATTCCAGTATCAATTTGCGGCATTCCTCCAATCGCAATGTATTTTTCCCGATCAATCAAAGCCCCCAACCAACCTGGAGCATAACCAGTACATAGATATTTACGTGAATATTTAATAACTGAATAACTTCCCTCTACCGGTTGAACAAGCTTTTCATATTCACTCTCATTAATCTCATTATAAAATACTTTTGCCGGACATCCCAAGAAAAAAATGCCATGGTGGGACTCAACAATATCAGTCATAACTGCTAAATGATTTTTAACTAAGAGATCATCATCATGTAAAAAGCATACCCACTTTGAGCGGGCGTAACTAATTGCTGTATCCATCCTATAATACGCTGGAATGCAATTTCTATAATAAATTACGTGATTATTTTCCCGATAACCTTTCATTAAAATAGAAGTTTCCGTTTCCTGCTCCAACGCCGCTTCTTCATTGTCCACTACTAAAATCTGATAATCCGTAAAATTTTCCTGCCCAAGTGCACTCTCCAATGCCTGCTTAAGCAATTTAGGGCGCCTACAGG
This sequence comes from Lachnospiraceae bacterium 10-1, assembly GCA_000403495.2. GTDB lineage: Bacteria > Bacillota > Clostridia > Lachnospirales > Lachnospiraceae > Suilimivivens. The sequence continues at coordinate 4,646 of KE159818.1, forward strand.
TTGGAATTATAACTGTAATCATAGGTTCATTTGTCCAATGTTCTCCATAAACTAAATTAGATTTTGTGACTCTGCCATCATAAAAATCTTCTTTTCCCTCCTTAAAAAAATCATATTTTTTTATTTCTTCTTTAAATTTTTTTAGTTCTTTAACTTCTTCTAATTCCACTATCTATATCCCCTTTTAGAGTTATATATGAAACCTGTCTTCCATTATAAAAAATGCTTGACTGGATATTCGTCATGTCATCTAATTCAGATTCTACAGTATTATTTAGTCTGCCCAAATACTTTTTTAACTTTAAACCTGTTATCTCTCCATCCCATGAAAGAAACGTCATAATTTCTAAATCATCTGTTCTTTTTGTTGTATAAAACTTTGGTTCATTATAATAAGTCAGCACCAAACGTAATTCCTTACAATGTTTCAGCATTTTATCTAAAAATAATTCAAGCCTCTGATCTACATCTGGAAAAATATCATTTGCTATAATAATATCGTATTCTCCTATTTCCGCATCATACCAATCCTTCTGCATCCATTGAATTTTATACTCTTGAGAGACTGATTTCAAATAATCATCGCCGCCATGTGCCATAAAATCCAATAAAGTATATTCACAGTTTTTAGCAAGCACTTTCGTAAGGGACGTATAAGCCCCCCCAATGTCCAGCACTCGCATATTTTTTTCATTTAATAAAATGTCTCCATACACATCTGCATATATCATCCTTTTATTGTCCATTTCCTGGAGCCATTTGTTTGTTCTTATCACTGTCTCTTCCTGAACTGTTTTTTCTCTTAGCATTTTCAATATCCAATCATTTTGATTATATTTTGCCAAATCTGCCTTTGTATATGTTTTCATTCTTTCCTCCTACTTTACCTGTTTTGCAACTTCCACGCGACATGAGTTTGCCTCTTCTGAGCACCCTCCACATACCCCGCAAAAAGTCGTATGCCCTAATGTGGAATATCCTAACTCAAATTCTAAAAGTTCCTTTTTACTGAACTGTCTGTTAAAGTCAAAGTAGTCATTATCATTATCAGGAAATAAACCTGCTGCAACTGCTGCGAAGTTACTACAGCAGAAATATAGCTTTCCTTTTGCAAACTGTCTGCAAAACATTGCACACTTTTGAAAGTGCACCTTAATCTGCTCTTCACCTTCAAACTCAGGTATATTATCAGGAAATCCCATATCAAGCCATTGTTCACCTGTACGCTTAATATCAACTGCCACTCCATTTTCCAAACAGTAATTTTTCACCTCTTCAAGTTTACACTTATCCGGCACGGCAATCCTGTAATCACTGATGTCTATTGTAACATGATTCCTTTTACACATTTCCATAATCTCTGTTTTGGGAAAAATAGTTCCATTCGTGCCAATTCGAATCGTACCAATCTTTCCACCATAATTATCATATACATAATCTATATATTCTATTAAATGTGGATATAAAAATCCTTCTCCTCCAAGAAGCTTTAATTTGTATATATAATCCACATTTTTAAACAAAATATCTGCATCTGATTTTAGTTGTTCCAATGATGTATGATGCGTATTTTTAAAGTATGGAATATATGAAATACATTTTTCACAATTCAGCGTGCAACACGACGTTAAAAAAACTTCCACACGATCAATTCTAATTATGTCTCTGACATATACATCATAAATCATCGAAAAAATTTCACCCTGAAAAAAAGTTTGATTTTCTATAAACCCTTTTTCTTCAAAGATATTTTTCAAATTTTCATATTCTTTCCTCTCTCTTGCAGTACATATAATTACTGCCTGCTTATCAGCATAAATTATAGCTTCCTCCACTATAGGGACATCTAAAAATACCGAATCACCCCCCCTACTCTGCTTTTGAACATCTTTGTTCAAAAAACCTAAAAGGCAATACTCATCCTCTTTAAGAAATCTTCCTGTCCTATTATAAAAACTGTTAAACTCATTTTCACTTCCTATAACGTAAAAGTGATTCTGCTTTCTTAACATAAAATCTGCATATTTATCAAGTTCATGTCCTGCATTATTTTTTATTGTTTTTCTTATCGAATAGTTTCTCATTTTTCAATCATTTCTCCTATATATTATTAACTATTGCTTGTGCCATACAAATCACTCTCTCATCCATTCGATGCAAATCACCAAATTTCAGCCTTTTTTCCTCTATCCAATATTCTTCTTTATGATCATCATCTCCCCATAGCACCAATTTCCCATTAAAATCAAGATTTTCAGAAGCGTATGCCAGTATCATATCTGACATATCATACAGATATTCTAATTCTTCTTTTGGAGTTTTTCTTCCTGCTCTGGTCTCTGCGTCTCTGACATCAGAATAATCAGGAAATATATATTTAATTTTTTTATTTTTCGCTCTCTGTCCGCAAAAATCCCCATCTCTTGTAATTACAATCAATTCATCTTCTGTCTGCTCCATTAAAAAATTATCAAATCCCTGATCCTTTATCTCTTGTTTTAAATATTGAAAGCATCCAGAACCAATGCCATGTCTGTCTGTCAGAATTTTATTCTTTTGAATATAATATTGCTCACTCTCATCTATTGGCTCAAATATAAATGAAACATTATGTCCCATATGATACAACACTATTCCCAATTCTATTAATCCGTATTTTTTACTTGAAGCAAAAGATTTCACTTTTGGCACTATAATAAAATGCTTTTCGCTTTTCTCCCATTTTAATTCTAGTTCGGCTTCTTTATCAGCTCCTATTCCCTTTAATGCCTTTACCAAACTTTTTCTATATAACAAATCATCAACATATATCTCATATATTGGGTATGCTGCCATCAGTGCATCATGATACTTTTCCAACCTTGTTAAAGCAATAAATTTACAGTATAGTAGCTTTTTTTCATCTTCTGTTGACGCTCCATACATATTTAAACATACTTCGCTGATTTCATTTAGAATTTCTTTATCCTTCCCGTTAGTTAAAGTAATATTATTAATAATTTGATCAACTTTCTTTCTCCAATTGAGAATGTTTTCTCTATTGTTACATTCATATAATGGTGCAAATTTTTGAATATCCCATTTGTCTAACTGCCTTTTGTTTCCCCTTTCCATAAACATTTTTTTAATATGGTACCACCAAAATGTTTTTGATTCCATAATTCCCTGATAAAATGTATATCTCTCTTTCCCTCCATTTAATTCATCAGCAAGTCTGCCAAAAGTTGAACTATTTGAAAGTATTCTATGGCTGCACAGTGACAAGCAGATAAACTCTGCAATATCAGCATCATCATAACCCAGAAAATGAATATAATATATTGAATCGTCCTTCCCTAATAAATTCTTTACATAATTTAAATCGTCTGAAAAGACACAAAAAATACAATCACCAAAATATTTTCTGCAATATGCTATTGCCGCTTTATAGTAATCTCCTTCCATTTTTTCGGCCCAATCCGCCAGCAGCATATCTCCACGTCTAATATGTACTCCTACAGAGATTTTATTTTTTATCAACTCCTTAAATCTTTGAACCTCTTTTATTTCTATACGCAGAGAAAAATTTTTTCTTATAGTTTCCCAATATTTTTCATAATACCATGAACGATTAAAAAAATACCCACACATATAAATATCAGATTTTCTTTCAAGTTCAGGAATTATATCTAATCCTTTATATTCCTTTGTTCCACTCTGTCCCTCTGCTGTAAAAATGGTTACTTTCTTCTTTAATGCTTCAGGTATCCCATTTATATTTACATGTCCTGCTTGCTCTGCATCTACTAAAAAATATGAAATCTTTTTAGTATCTGGAATATCAAAAAAATCAATTAAATATCCCCAGGAAGAATTTTTACATTCCGCTATATCCAAAACCAACTCTTGCTCCAATTCTTCCGCTAGTGCATAAGAAGCTGCATATTCCATCATTTGATTAGCAAGCCCTGGGCTCAAACGTGCAATTACCATTTCTCTCTCCACTACCTTTCATAATATTTTGAAACACATTCACAAGTATATAAAATCTGTTCATCCGCAAGCTTACAGGAGGAAGGAAGCCATAAACCTTTCTCTGCTACCATTTCTGTTACTGGAAAGCTCATATCATAATTATATGCAGGTTCTGCATGAAGTGCCGGATAAAAAGGTCTTGTTCCTATGCCTTTTTCTTTTAAATACGCCATTAACCCTTCCCTGTCTTCACACAAAATATCAAAAAACCAAGGTGCATTTTGTTCGTAGTCAGTTGGTATCAGCTCAATGCCATTAATCCCTTCCAATTTCTTTTGGTAAAGTATGCCCATCTCTTTCTTTCTGGCAACCCTGTCTGAAAGTTTTTTCATTTGTTCAATGCCAATAACTGCCTGAACATCCGTAAATTTAAAATTCCATCCCTTAGTTAAATAGTGGTCACTTCCTCCGCCAGCTCTACCAAAATCTCTTATATATTTTATTTTTTCATATAAATCTTTATTGTTGGTAATTAATGCGCCTCCCTGCCCCGTCGTTATTATTTTGGGTGCGCTAAAAGAAAAGCTACCAATGTCGCCGTATGTCCCTATATGTTTTCCATTATATGTACTTCCTAAAGACTGTGCGGCATCTTCGATTAAATAAATACCCTTTTCTTTACAGAATTTCACAAATTCATGTATATTTTCAGGGCATCTCCCATTGATACTTACAAGCATTACCGCACGTGTTTTATCTGTAATTGTCTCACGCATGCAATCAAAGTCCATGCACAAATTATCCTTGGAAATATCTACAAAAACCGCCTTAGCACCTATCAGTTCTGCAGCATTAGGCGTTGCCACCATCGTATAGTCAGGAACAATAACTTCATCTCCAACGGTCACTCCACATGCCATAAGCGCTACTGCTAATGATATGGTTCCATTACACACCACTGAGCAAAACTCCGCCCCAGTGTATTTTGCTATCATCTGCTCAAATTCTCTTGTTTTTTTAAACTCTGTTACCCAGCCGCCAGAATTCATATATTCATATAGTGCATCTCTTTCCTTTTCATCAAAAAAAGGTTCCATTTGATTTATAAAGTCCATAGTTTTGCTCCTTTCAGCAATGTAAATTCCTCTCCAGGTTTTTCTTTTAAATACTCAAGCAATATTTGCGGGTGCATAAATTTCAGATCACTAAACACGAAGTGATAATCCATATTTTCTATGATATCATCATCTATAATATCATACTCATCTTTTTTATGCATCTCCACAACATCTGAAACAATTACCAGGCCAGTGCCATATATATTGCGCAAATCACTTGTCATAATAATATCTATATCATCAAATTCTTTTGATTTTCGCAATCCCAATACCTGTAAAACTGCTCCGCTTACAATGCATACCTTTTCCCTTGGAATATTATTCCTTAATAAAGCTTTTTTCAAATTATTCAAATTATCTAAAAATTTCTCATCTTCAATATGTACATTAAGTTTCTGGTATTCCGCCGTATTCCTTGATAAATATTCACAAGCAGGAAGTTTCTCTAACTTTTCTTTTGGTATATCTTCTTTAAGGGGATAAATCCGATCCGGCTCAATAGGAACAATAATCTGCTCTTCTTTTACACCCATTTCACATAGCTGCCTTTTTATGATTTCAGCCGCTTTAAAAACTCCTATTGCAATATAATCAAAATTTTCACATAAAATTTTGTTTGGCTGTATAATTTTCTTTCCCTTGCAATAATTCCCCCATTTGTCACTGCTATTGTCAGCAAACGCAATCACTTCATTTCCTTCTCCTATAAACTTTTGCATTGCCTTAATTCCAACACCACCACATCCAAATATTATTATACTCTTCGCCAGTTTTTCCCTTATATAAACCTGAACCATTTTGCTCCTGTCTCTGCAATAGATCTTACTCAAAGTATTTACACATGTATAACCAAACTCTTCCAAAAAATTTAAGATTTCTTTCTTTGCGTCAATGCAGATAATACTTTTTATTCTACTTTTTTCAATTAATTTTTTATTCTGAAAACTATGATCAAGTATCAATACATTATAATTTTGAAAGCTCTGACCATCTGTTTCTTTCACATTCTGATAAAACAACTTGTCCAGCAAAATAGTAAATTTATTGCCTTCCCGTTCTACTCTGCTTACATTAAATCCACACGCACTCAAATATCTGCTGCATGCTCCTTCATCTTCCAAATCGCACAAAATAAAATCGTGTTCCCTAGCCTGTTTCAATATTTCCCGATCTGTAAGATTATATCTATTTACACTTCTTTTTGCTTGAGAAAAAGCATTATATATCAAATACTCCGAAATTGGAAAAAGCACCAATTGATTATAATCCACATTTTCTGCTACAATGTCTTTAAAATATGGATGGGGAACTGGTGCAGTCGTCTTTATCACATGTTCTTTTTCCATATAATCTTTAATCAATGAAAAAATCTCTTTATTGATCCAATGTTCGTAATCCTCCACTTGTAGCCTAACTGGAATATGTCTATATCCTTTCGCTACTAAAAATACTACTCTATTCCGCCCACTTTGCACCATATAGAATTTACTTTTATCACCAGCTTCTACCAAAGGTGCATTTCGCAAAAAAAAATCAAAATCATAATCCGAAATTTCCTGCATATGAGCAAAGGCTTCCCACCTCGATTCAACCCAACTAGCCTTTAACTCTTCTGTAATCTCTATCTGATTTGAATATGCCCATTCTGATGCATATCTATAAAAATCATCCAGAACATCTCTTTCTTTTCTGTTTACATTCCCAAGAAACAACCTATATAAATTAACCAACGGGAAAAAAGCTGCCATGCTCAAGTCTTCATACACATCCGCTTTTTTATAATTAAATATTAATTCCAATGGCATCCAAGTAAGCACTTCATTCTCTGCATTCTGTGAAATTATAAGACTATCTTTATATTGCATCTTATAATTTAAGTTAACCTTTGCCAACACTTGTTTTTTGGGAAAATCTATATCTACTAAAAAAACATCATGAGCCATGCTGATTTTTTCCAATTCATTATCCGAATACCCTTTTAAAATAGGCAATGGCTTGTATATGCATTGATCAAACCCCATTGCTGCAAGTTCATGCGCAATATCCGTATGTTCAAATACGTTTTTAGTAGTTAATATAATAACAATATTTTCCGCTTCCGGTAATAGTTCCTTTAACGTATTTAAATCCCATACTTTTTCCCCACGGACATCGCCTAGCGCAGCAGCTCTTTTATCTATAAAACCTTTTAAACAACCTTTCTCCTTTAATACCTTAATGAGTTTTAGTCCGCCACCGCCAGCACCATAAATTAAATATTTTTTTTCTTTATTAAGCCAAAAACCTTTTTTCATTTCCCCTGCCTATCAACTTTAATTTATACTTCAAAAACACCAACTTCCAACATTTTTCCTTGAAACACCTTTCTTTGTAAAACCGTATATTGACTCATTTTTGTATTCTTTAATATCTTTTCCACAAAAGTCTCATTTTCTACCCAAAACTCAGAAAACAGTTTTCCAGTAAATCTCTCCAAACAGTTTGCTTCCAGCAAAGTTAGCGTATTCAACATTCCAAATACAATATCTGCCTTTTCACAAGCTCCTCTTAAAACAGCTGTTTCATCTATTATTTCTATATCTTGTATATGTAGCAAGCTAAATATTTTTTCTGCTAAGCCAAGCGTTACTCTCTCGTCACTATAAAATTTAACACTTTCTGCACACATTCTTTTAACCACACGTGCAAAATATCCTTCATACTGACTTGCATCAACTACATTCATGTTTTCCAGCCTAACAGGACCTAAATATTTTAAAATATAACCTAAAACCGTATTTCCCCATTCTTCACGCAAATATGGAAAATTTATGAAATTAGGATGCGGAACCGGCACATAAGTATTTTTAATTTCATTCTCATTAATATACCTTATCGTATCAATTAGGCAGTCCTTGTTTTCCCATGTCCTATAATCCTCTTCACTTACTTTTACAGGATATGAAACATAACCTTGATGCTGTAAAAAAATTGTACGATGATTACCACCTACGATATTAAAATATCCCTTTTCATTCCACATGATTTCAGGCGCTGCTTCCAGAAAATATTCAAGTCCATTCATCAGCTCCTTCTTTAATATTGAAAACAGCTTTTCTCTATCTTCGATTATCGATAAAGCCTTTTTTGAATTCGGCTCTATCCCAAATACCGAAAAATAAGCATCACATTCGTCTCTTGTTCCATCTAAATAGTCAAACAAATTGTGATACCAATAATAACTGTTTAAATTTACATCAACCCCTGCATTTATTGTATTAACCTTAGAAATATTTCCCTGCCATCGTCCTTTATCTTCTGAATACAATATTTCCTGACCAATCCACACCAGTTTTTTTTCTTCTTCCTGACGAATTACTACATTATCATCCCATTCATTTTTTCTATAGAAATAATAATCTTTAACTTCATTACCAACATCTAGTCCACATAAAGCTCTATTATATAAATTAGTCAATCTAATCTTTTCTGAATGAGCTATTACATGCCTCATAGGCAAAAAAATTATCCTTTTGAAACCTAATGAATATAATTCTTCTGCGACCTCATAATGCTCCATACCTGCATTTAAGCATACTATAACAAAGGATTCTGTTTTGCATGTTTTAGTTAATTGGATAGAATCAGGAAAAAGTATCGGAATACCTTCCCAGCTTTCTCCATCCTTAGCTCGTTTATCCAAAATTGCAACAACACTTATATTATTTATTTTTAAACGAGAAAATACATTTTTCCCCAACTCTCCAGCGCCATACAAAATATAATTATTACTCACTATATATACTCCCTATAGTCCTCACCTTAATAACTTCATTTTTCAGAATCACATTTTTGTAGCATTTCGTTAATAAACATTATTGTCTTAAAGTTCTCTGGTAAAACCAATTTCTCATCTACATAGATTCCAAATCTATCCTCTAATTGGGTGACTATATAAATAATTGAAAGAGAATCCAATATTTCAGACTCAATTAATTCCGTATTTTCATCTATTTCAATGTAAGGATTAATTTCTTTTAATATTTCTATAATTTCTTTAATATACATTTTTTCTCCTTGCTTTTCATATTTAAATAGCATACATTATTGTTTTTGAATCTCCAAATATATCTTTTTGTCTCAAATAAAATGAATAATCAGTGCGGACAGTATTCAAAAAAAATATAACTTCTATCATGTTTTCTGGTTTTACTCCATGTTCCATAATAATTACAGGCTTATATTTTTCAATTATTTTTTTGCTTCCCTTTATTATCTGGAAATCAGCAGCTAAAGCGTTGATTTTCATAATGGTTGGATTATTTCCGGCCAGCAAATTATCAAGTGCTTCTACTTGTATCTGCTCTTCCCCATATGTCTTTCCCTTCTTCTCCATAACCAGCTTCGTACAATTATCTATGGCATTATCTATATTTCTGAATAAATTAGGGCTATCATAATTAATTTCACTATTATCTGTGATAGAGTAAAAAGTCAATTTACTCTTTTCTGACCACAATGCCTGATTAAAAAGTGTAACATCATTTATACGTCCATATTTTATAAAATTACATAAAGAAACATAATTTCCTTTATCTGCTTCAAAGCCATATATATGTTTATATTTTCCTCCACAATATTCTAAAAATTTTAATATTGTATCACCAGTATAGGCTCCTACATCAACATAAACTGCATCTGTTTGATCTCCAATAACAACTTCGTCAAAAAATGTATTCCCACTAGTCATCTTATATAAATCAAGCATGTCTCCCGTAATTTTATAATTCAAATTCAATACAAATAACTTTCGTGATATGTCGTCAGCAAGTTTATTGTAAACAATTTGATAATTATTAAAATCATTATCTATATTTTTTGATTGTAACAGCAGATTATCTACTTTAAAAGGATTACAAAACTGAAAAATATTATTTTTTTCTCCTTTATCGCACATCTGTTGATATGTTTCTGTCGCATTGTGAATTGACATTGTTAATAAAATAGTATATTCTTCCAACTCCGTTTTCACTTTTTCATAACTGACAATCTCAAACGATTCTCCATTAAATTCCGTCGTTTTTCCCCAAAGTTCCGGATTATTATCGCAAATCACAGTTGGCCTAATATCTATGTTATTTAGAAGTACAAGTGCCTGCCGGAGTTTTGCGCCCGCACCAAAACATATAATATTTTTGCATTTTCTTATATTATCAAAATATTCTTCTGAATTAATATATTCAAATTGCGGCATCACATCAGCTCCTTTAATTTTACTCTGTCAATTTTCCCATTAATGTTTAATGGAAATTTTTCCATTCTATGTATCACTCCAGGCATCATATATTTAGGTACTTTCTTCATCATCTGCGTATAAATCTCTTTTTCTGTTAAATTCTCACCTCCAACATAGAATAAAACTATTTTCTTCTGTAAGTCATCATACAATGCACAGCATTGATAAACCTCATCTATAGAAGACGCTGCAGTTTCTATTTCACCTAATTCTATTCTGTGCCCCTGATGCTTAATTTGAAAATCTTTTCTGCATACATAAATTAATTCGCCTAATTCATTGTACCTAACCAAATCACCTGTTTTATAAATTGTGTCATAAAAGCACTTATTTAATGGATTTTGAACAAAAACATTATCCGTTTTTTCAAAATCCTTATAGTACCCCAAAGACAAACAGCTTCCACGTACACATAACTCACCAATCTCTCCCTCTTTTACTAATGCATTTTCTTCATTTAAAACAAGTATCTGAGTGTTTTTACATGCTTTGCCAATAGGTAGCGGTTCGTCATCCTCAAATTCTCGATTCACAATATAATATGCACAAACATCAGTAATTTCAGTAGGTCCGTATAGATTAGCATACAATAAATTTGGATAAAATTTTCTCCAAATATTAAGCTGTTTATTTGGCATTACCTCTCCACAAAACAATACTTTCTCTAAATATAACAGTTTTTCCCTTTCTAATACTCCTGAATTAGCAACACCTATTAATGCAGAGGGTACCCAAAAAATCGTATTAATTTTATATTCATTAAGAAATATACATAGTTTATTTGGAAATGCAAAAAATTTTTCCGGAATGATAACCATCGTAGATGCATTTTTTAAGGTAGAATAGATATCTAAAATAGAATTGTCAAAGTAAAATGGGGCTTGCTCCCCAAAAATCGTTTTATCATCAAACTCAAACTTGCCATACAGCCATTCTATATAATCGATAATACTCCTATGATTAATTGCTACTCCTTTGGGAATCCCTGTAGAGCCTGATGTAAACAAAACATACACAGGATCTACATCCAATACTTTATTTAGACGCTGTATTAATTCCTTTTCGTTAAAAACTCTCTCTTTGCTATCTTCATAATTAATATTTTTCCATCTTTCCAAGTCATTAATATGTTCACCTTGATTAATTATTACAATTGGTTCTAGTACATCTAAAATTCTTTCAATTCTTTCTTTTGGAGATTTTTTATCAATTGGAACATAAAAATTGCCACTATATAAAATCGCCATAAAAGCTATAATACTATCAACACTTTTATCCATGTATACAGCTATTGGCTTATTATATGCCTCACCACATTCTTCTAGTATGCAGCTTGCTAATTGCATTGCACGCACATTAATTTCCATAAATGTCATACTTTTGTTCTCATCAATAAATGCCGCTTTATCCGGATGCTCACTTGCTGATTTTCTTAAATATTCCAACACATTCGTTATCATTTCTACTATCTCCTGTTTAACTCTTCAATTAGTTTTTCAACAACTAATTTTCTGCCTTCGTAATTCGCTGTTTCATCAATCGTATGTAAATCTGCAAATTGATAATCTTTCAAAATATAACTTAAATCTAATATCGATACACCATATTCTTCTGCAATTTCTTTTAAATAAGCGACATTTTTATCATACGCTTCAGAAAATTTTTCTCCAAACAAACTTACCGCATACATATAATTTGCCGGAGGAATGAATACAATTGGTTTTACACTTCTCTCTTTACACAGTTTTAACAGTTTTTCCAAATATACTATGCCTTCATTATCTCTTTTTAATGTATACATATAATTCATTTTTATAACAATTCTATCATTTCGTTCTTTAGCCCCTGTATTAAAATTTGAATCAGATGACATGAAATAATCCATTTTAAAATTTGAAAACCGCTCATTAGTTACATAAACATATTCCAACAGTTCTTCTTCCCTATTTCCAACCGCATCACTAATTAATTGAATTAATTTGGCATGTTGCGAACGCGGTAATAAGTGCTGCTTACCTGTAAATGTTTCAAAATTAGCCATTATCAAAAGCTTTTCAGGGGTGCTTACATTATTAATATGGGCTTTAAATATATTATAAAATGCCCTCATACCCATTGCATGTATGGCAAGTACTTTTATGTGTTCTTTGCCCACCTTCTCTTCCAACATTTCTCCTATATTCATGTAATTTTCATCTTTAATAGAAATATCTGTTAATCCACAATCTCCCATTGCAATCACATTAAAATTTCCTTTTTGAGAAAAAGTCTTGATATATTCTTCATTTAAATGATTCTCTATAAAAAAATAATTTTCATTTTTAATAAATCCGCTTTTTTCTAACTGCTCCATCAAACTGTAGCCATTTTCAACTGAAATAATTACATTAATTTCCTCTTTCATTCTTTCAACATCTTTATACGAAATAATAGGAAATTCATTTATATAGCCACCAACTTTAGCATCATTATTATCTGTAAATACAATATCTTTATATCCCTTCTCAGACAGCCAAATAGAAAATGAAGTGCCTCGAATACCTGCACCAAAAATAACAATCTTTCCCCTTTTTAATTTTTCCTTATTTTCTTCTATACATTTACAAAGAGCATTATAATCATATTTTCCTACCGTTGTAACCGGCCATGCAAAATTGTTTACTTCATTCATATTAATCCTCCTTGATAGGTCCATCCCATTATAATGCTCTATAACTCATGCTCAAATAAAATATTCTATTTCTTGGTTGCACATATTGCATACCAGACTTCATTAACATCTAATTTTTTACTTTTCCATTCCTCATTTGAAGATAAATTTTTCCAATCCATAGCATATGTTCGGCTAAACTTTTCAAAATAGTCAATAGCCAATCCACACTCCGAAATGGCATCTACCATTTCATCTTGAGAATAAAAGACATATCCTGGTGCATCATATAAAGGATTGTCTATTACTCCGCTTCCCCCCCCACGTTTAACACCTGATGTTTTCCATGAGTCTTCATCACTCTTTAGGCTCATAATTACTTTTCCACCGCCTTTTAACATTGTGACAATCTTTTTTAGCCTGTCTGTACAATCTTCTGGCTTATCATTATAGGCATATAGAAAATTCCAAGCAACTATTAAGTCGTAAGCATTTGTTTCATTCATGTTCAAAAAATCAGCACACTCTACCTGCAATTTCTTATTTAAATATTCATTCAACAACATTTTTGTATCAACAATATTTTGTTCCTCAATATCAACCGCTTTTACATGCATTCCCATCTCCAAACATACTTTTGCATGTCTTCCACAGCCGCATCCAATATCCAAAGCCTGCATTTTTTCATTTTCCTTCTCGTTGGAGAAATATCTCATTATTCCTCTTACCACTTGATCATCTGCATACCTTTTAAACATAATATACCTCCGTTCCATTGCTTCTCATCTACCTTTAATTACAAGCATAGATTACTGTTTCTGTTTGATTGTCACTGTAATGCTTTAGAAATAACTCATAATTCTCATTAAATTGTAATATTAACTTTGGGATTTTGTCAATACTGTTTCCCAAGTGTAATTATATAAATATATGTGGTCTGACACTCGTCTAATAAATGCTTAACACTTATAACCTGTAAACCAGCTATTTCATGTCCAATTTATCTCCATTATACCACAGAAGGCTTCCGGAAAAATCCCATATCCTCTTAATTGATCCACAATAAACTGGCTTGTACATCCAGCGCCAAATAAAATTAATGGGCAATCTAACTTTTTCAGTTTCTCAATTTCCTCTTTCCACTCTTCGCTAAGTAATTCAATTTTATCTAGCATTGTGTATCTTTCCTCCTTCTTCTGTTTTCAACCTTAAAAATATTTCTCTTCTATAGTCATCAATCATATCTTCGTCAGAATAGATAGAATTTTGCTTTATATAGCAATCATCGCATATTTGGGGATTATTCAATTCACACTGACGTTTTAAGAGTTCCATTCTTTGACTTCCATTCCATATTTCCCTCAAACTTTTTTCATTTATATTTCCTAATATTTCTTCTCTTAACAGTTGTGTGCAGGGGTAAACATCACCATTCGTTGCAATTACAATCGTATGAAAGATAAGGGGACAGCACTGCTGCATGGCAAAAGTGTCTCCATACTTATTTGATATAGAATTAGTATCTTTCTCTTCCCCTTTCCAAATCGGAACTTCCTGCTCAACAAATGCCCGATCACAAATTGGCGTAAACAAATTATAAAACTTCTCCTCTTCCCCATCATCTAACGCACAATTCATAATTTTCACATAAACCTGCGTATGCTTTTTTCTTTTATACAGCTTTGACAAATTAGCATATAACTGCTCAAAGTCAACAGCTGCCCTGCAAATTTTTGCATACTTTTCCGTCGATAGACCTTGCAATGAAACTACTATTCTGTCAATGTCTGCTTCTGCCAGTTCCGTTATATAATCCTCGTCCAGCAATGAGGCATTTGTATGAATTGAAATTCTGCTTTTAATTCCATTCTCTTTTATATATCGTACCATTTGGGGTATTTTTCTATTACATAAAGGCTCTCCGTGATTTGATAATGAAATCTGCCTTACTTCCTCAGGAAATTCCTTAATTTGTGCCACTGCCTTCTCAAAAATTTCCCAAGTTATTAAATCATTTCTTTTTGCATATCCCCAATTCTCTTTGTTCTTTGTATTACTTCTATAACAATATGAACATTGAAAATTGCACCTTTCACTTGCATCTATAATTACAGTAAATGGTGTGCTTAATGGCAAAATCTCCCCAAGCTTCTGCCTATTTTTATCAAATGATGGCATTACTTTTTCCATATCAATTATTATCCTCTTTCATAAACCTTTCATACTACGCAGTTACTATTTTTTTTAACTTTTCTTTTTCATCTTGCTTTAAGTATATACTACTTATCAATTCATCCTTGTTGTTTTTTAAATCCCAAAGCATTTCATCAAGTTCTCTTTCACAATCAGACAAAGAATTGGTAATGATTTTATCGCACATTGACAATTTAAAAGATAACTCTGTATATCTGAAAAAAGCTTCATGCTCTGGAAATTTATCTATCAAATAACAAGTTCTTTCCTTGTACAATTGCAGATATTCATTTAACAAATCTTGTGTCCATTTACTAAAATCACTTGTAAAACTTGAATTATTCTCATTATGTCGGCGAATATGATAATTGGGCAATCCATGTATAATTACCTTTTTCGCACTTGCAAAATATTTATATGCTGTATGCGCATCTTCTGACTTACAATCTTCAACAAAGGGATAATTTAGTAATATATCTTTTCGAAATAGCTTTGTGGGCATGCCTGCCCGGATCTTTTTCCTTTCAAGAAGTAACAAAACAGCTTCCTCGCCTGTTAATTCCAGCCTCTCATTAAATACACATTGCGGCGAGATAACATCTCCCCGAAATTCATCACAGCCACACATTGCAATATCTGCATCTGTGTCTGTAATAAGTTTATACAAAAATTCAAGATAATTCTTTTCAATTCTATCATCATCATCTACATACGTAACAAATTCTCCATTGGCATACCTTAATCCAATGTTCCTTCCTTTGCCTATAGATGCAGCTTGTCTAAGTGTTACAATTTTAATTCTATTATCTAGCTGTGCATATTTGCTTAGTATCAAGTCAGTCCCATCTGCACTTCCATTATTGACAATTATATATTCAAAGTTTGTATAGCTTTGGTTTAACACATCTTCTATCATTTGCTCAACGAAATACTTACGGTTATGTGTTAACATAATCATTGAGATCAAGATTTTTCCCCCTTTGTTAAATTCTATCATTGCCATCAAATCTCAATCTTGGCTTTTGAAGTGTGATATCCTTGTAAAATCAAATTAGTTTATTCACGATTATCCTCCATAAAAATAATCCGGCTGCCTTCATTTTCAAAATTAAATTCCACTTTTTTATAATCTTTCATTTCTTCTTCTACCGAATCTCTTTTCCCAGTTGGTACATATAACAATAAAAAGCCACCACCGCCTGCCCCTAATATTTTCCCGCCTGATGCGCCTGCCCGTTTTGCTTTTTCGTACATTTCATTAATCTCTGTATTTGTTATTTTCGTGGCAAGACTTTTTTTCTTTTCCCATGCCTCATTTAGCAATTCTCCCCACTTTTCAATTTCGCCACACTGTAATGCCTGTACTGATATATCTACCATTTCAAGCATTTGGTTTAAAACAGATTCTTTATCCACAATTTTCTCTTTCTGCTCAGAAAGTATTTCAGAAGAAATTCTTGTCAATCCAGTGTAGTACAGCATTAAATGATCTTTTAAATTTCTGATATTCTCTAATGGAACTCCCAACGGAGTTGCCGTAACTTTTCCATCTGCCCAAAATTTATAGACACGAATGCCTCCATAGGAACATGCATATTGGTCTTGAATTCCGATAGGATTTCCCAAGCGGTTAATTTCTATTTCACAGGCCATTCTGGCCAATTTCTCTGGTGATGCATATTCACCTTTATAGGCATATAATGCATTAAGTACACCTACTGCCAAGGCACTTGAGGACGCTAGTCCCACACCAGCGGAGCTTAATGGAATATCTGCTGAATAGACAATATCTATCCCGTTTTCGATTCCTGTTATTTTCAATGCTTCCCTGATAATATTATGTTTTATTTCATCCACTGAATTTACAAACTCATTCTTCGTATAGCAAACACGTATCTTACTGTCAAAGCGCTTACACACCATAATATAAACATACATATTCAATGCGGTACTTATCACAGAGCCATACCCATATTTACTATTTTCATAATAATCTTTAAAATCTGTGCCTCCTCCAAAAAAAGAAGCTCTAAGCGGTGTTTTCGAAATAATCATTCTTTTTTAACCAGTTCCTTTACAATTTCCAATATGCTTCTATCTTCTGTTACCATATAGGTTATGCAGCCTGCTGCTTCCCCAGCTTCTATATCTCTTTCATCATCTCCTATCAAAATGCACTTCGTAAGATTTAAATTGTATTCTTTTTGGGCCTGATACAGCATTCCGGGTTTGGGCTTACGGCACTCACATCCTTCATCCCAATTATGAGGGCAAAAATAGATTTTATCAATGTGAGCACCTTCCTCCTCTAATTCCCGTTCCATTTTATCATGAATTTTATTAAGTTTTTCTAACGACAATTTTCCACGTGCAATTCCAGGCTGGTTCGTTACCATAAGTACCCGGTAACCATTTTTATTTAATAATCCAATCGCTTCTTTAGCCCCCTTCAGCCAAACAAACTGTTGTTCATTTTCAACATAACATGCTTTAGGCGGTCTTTCATTGATTGTTCCATCTCTGTCAATGAATACCGTAGGTATATCCTCAAAAAATTTCTTTGTTAACTCAATCCTTTCCCATGAGCCAACAGAATAATAACGATGTTTTGTCACTGTTGCAAACATTTGGTTTTGTCTCAATGCATAAGGATAAGCAACGCTTTCAAAATTTTGATTTTCACATGTAACCATATCCAGTATTTTCTTTTTTATAATTGCATATCCAATATCAACTCCCTGCAGCCTAGGCATAGCTCTTTTTTTGTCATAAGCTAATACTTTACCGTTTTCCTCCAGCAACATATTATTTTTTGTGTAATTGTCTTTATTGTCATATACGCTTACTTGTATCAGGGCATTGTTGTTATAAAAATCATCTTCCAATTTCCTATAATCTATCGGACAATAATTATCACAGTACATTAACAGAAAATCATCATTCAGCCTTTCTTTTGCATGAAAAATTCTATCTCCTGTATTAAATTCTACTGGGGTTATGTCATAAGAAATAGAAACACCATAATCTTTTCCATTTTTTAAATATTCAGTTATCTTTTCCGGCATGTAGCCCAATAACAGTAAAATATTATCTATGCCAAATTGTTTTACCTGTTCTATCAGATATCCTATAAATGGTTTTCCATTTACAGGATACATTGGCTTGGGATTGTTATCCGTAAAAGGCTGCAATCGTTTTCCCAATCCACCTGCCAATATCACAGCCTGTTTTATTTTATCTCTGTTCATTTCCCATCCCTCATTTTATAACTTTGTGGCCACTCCATCCTCTTCAACAATATGATCCACAATTTGTTGCAGGATAATGGTGTGAATTGATTCTACAATGCCATAATGCTTCTTTGGCACATATATATTAATATCTCCCATTTTCCGAATACGGTTATTTTCGTCGAATCCAGTTAAGGTTATTACTTTCCCGTTGATTTTTCGAATCGCTTCAATCCCTTTGACAATATTCTCAGACTCACCAGAACTGCTTATTGCCACCAGCAATTCCCCTTCCTTCGCCATAAGCTCCAATTGTTTCGAAAAAACATACTCATATGATAAATCATTTGATATGCAGGTTAGTGTAGCCTGTTCATATAGACTGTGTGTCAGAATACCCCCGTTTTTAAAAAAATCTGCTGTCATATGCTGAGAAATTCCTGCGCTTCCGCCATTACCACAAAAGTACACATTTTTCTTGCTTTTTTTGTATTCTGCAAATACTTGGACAAGCTTACAAATGCCTTCTGTGTAGCCCAAATTTACTGCATTGGAAGTAATTATTTCTACATGATCAAGTGCTCTTTTTAATTCTTCAATATATAAGTTCATAGCTACTTTTTGCCTTTCATAAAATGATATTTTTTATCTTTAAGTAACCATACATTTGTCAACAATGCCCTAAAAATCCGCATAAATTGGAATACTCACATTAACTCATCATAACGCCTTAGCATAACAAAATCAATACCCCGATTTGTCACCTGGACTCCAAATGATTAATATAATCCACATTTTCAATTACGTATAATTTTATGATATATTCTGACACATATATTTAACAGGTACTGAACAGGCTTAAATGCATTCAGCATTACAGCTTGAAGTAAAATATATTCTCCCCAATAGATGTACGGATTTTTTAAATACCATCTATAATTTTTCCTTATTATCTTTTTAATATATCTTTCTTCTCCTAAAAATTCCTTCCTGTTATCAGCTTCACATATTGATTTCAGTCCGCCAATCAGCCACATAACTTGATAGGCATATGCTTGTTTCATTATATTGGGATAATTCATATGAATAAATTGCATCATTTCTTCGGAAGTGTAAATAACATCCATTCTTCTCTTATTAAACACACTGGTTGTTATACTATTTTCACGATGTACATAATAGTACTTAGCGACATCAATACAAACCACCGTCTTAACCTTGTCCAAAATTCTATATAGCAATTCTAAATCTTCACTCTGAATTCCAACCTTATATCTAATATTACCAAAAATATTTTTCCTGAATAATTTATTTACACTAGTACAGCCTAATATTGCCCCTCTTGAAAATAATGCTTCATACGTTTTTACCCTGTCAAGTACTACTGTTTCTTTAGCACAGCACATAGTATATGTCTTATCATTAAACACTTCGTAATAACCACATGAAGCTATATCCGCTGCATTAGTAACAATCGCCTTATATAAACTTTCATACATATCGGAATCTATATAATCATCGCCATCTACAAAAGCAATATATTTTCCTCGTGCCCTTTCCAACCCAAAATTTCTTGCATCTGATAGTCCTCCATTTGATTTATGGAATACCTCTATTCTTATATCACTGGCTGCCATTTCATCACATATTTTTCCCGATTCATCTGTAGAGCCATCATCAACTAAAATTATCTGTAGATTGGTAAAAGTTTGATTAACAATAGATTCTACACATCTTTTGATATAGTTTTGAATATTATATATAGGAACTATAACTGAAATTATATCCATTTAATTTTTATCCTCCGAAATACAATTTAGCCATCCCCAAAACTGTTAATACTTGTGTTTTTTCACCTGCTGTTCCTTTCTGAAACAAATTAGATATATCACTCCTTAATTCGTCGCTGAAACACTTTGCATTAATATTGTCATTAAAGTACTCTTCAAAAAAAGCCTGTGCCTGCTTATCATCTGCATACCAGTAATTAATAGGATTCATATTATCACTGATTTCGTGCCCCATAAGTTTCCTGAAAATCCGCTTTAATTTACGTAACGCAAATGCGCCATCTCTAACAATAGCCAATTCTTTTTTTGGTTTTACACCAGCCCATTTTTCCCAACCATAATTTGCTGCTTCTTTATAATATTTATTTATCCATTTCAAATATATATTATGATTAGCTCTAAGTTTAACAGGTATCTTAAAACAGGTTTCCACAAAATCCACATCTAAAAATGGTGATGAAACCTCAAAATAGTTTTGCCTTATTGCGTAAGTTGACATTGCTCCTAAAAATCCTCTAGTGTAAATATCAAAAGTTTCCTGATTTTCATATTTGTCTAAAATCTCATTTGAAAATTTATAGTTAAGCATATTAGAGTATTGATTTGTTCCAAATCTGGGCTTTGCATATGCGCTAATCTCATCTTTTGCAAAGCACGAAATAATCACATCCCCTATCATCCCCGTATGTTCCATTCCAAATTTCTTTCTATTAAAATTAGAAAGAAATTCTTTTCCTCCTGTAATTCCACTATACAATGCCGCTCCATTATTTAACTTCAGAATATCTTCTATTGCATAAATCCACTGAAAATCATCTAGGGATTTAAAATAATATTCATGCTTTAAATCCTTAGCTATACTGGAAGAAATTTTATAATCCAAATACCCTGCTTTACAATATGAAAAATTAGTCTGTCTATCATATCCCAAATCATGTGCAACCCACGTAACCATTCGGCTGTCTAACCCACCAGATAAATCTACCAAATGTTTATAATTATATTCCCTATCTTTTTCGAATTCTCTTTCGACAGCTTTTCTAAACGCTGTATCAATCATTTTGATTGCTTCATTTTCAGATACGTTTACTGTTTGTTTATTTGTAAAAGTATAATATTGCTCAATAAATAATTTATTTTTAGTAAAAACAATCTTTCTTCCCGGCAGAACACGCTTAACTTCTGAAATAAATGTTGAATCATCCAACATAAATCCATAGCTTAACATATATTTTGCTGCCTGCTCATTATAATGATACTTTACTTTATTATGCAAAAGCACCTTTGCTATCCACTCCAGCTTCGTTGATACAATAAATTTGTCCTTATTCCAATAGTAATACAGTGACTTGCTTCCCACATGATCAGAAAAGAAACATCTACTTCCATCCTTATTTATAGAGAATCCACAAAAGCTGCCTCTTAATTCTAAGGGAAAGGAATCTTCAAAAGTTAATTTTTTATAAGCATATCGCCATTCATCCACTTTGACAGCTTCCATCAATTCCTTTTTGTTTACAATGTAGCCTTCAAGAAAATATCCGTCAAGAATTTTAATCGTATCATTATAAAACTTATTATCTAAATTGCTATATAGCAGACAATCTCCTATTCTCTCTAGTTTTCCGTCACCATCTTTTAATACTGTGCAATCCAGATTTTCACAACACAACCACCCCTGCATATCTGTCCTCATTCTCTTCCTGCATCACTCTACATACTTTTTAACATTTCAACAAAAACCTTGCTATTCACCTCTGCATTATATCTTTCATTCCAAATCCTATAAGAATTTTCTCTCCAGCCTTGATATAAATCTTGATCCATGTATATCATTTTTTTAATTGCACTTGCTACTTCATTTGGAGTTGGATCACCACTCAAAAGAATACCATTATCTTTAAACAGTTCAGAAACCCCTCCAACATTAGTGGCTATAATTGGTATTCCAAAGGCCATTGCCTCCTGAATTGATACTGGAAGTCCTTCTGTAGACGACGTAGAGATAAAACAATTAATACAATTCAACTTATAGTATTCTAGGACTTCTTGATTTGGCGTAAATCCTTTTAATTTGTATGATATATTTTTTTTCTCTCTTAACAATTCGTTTGCTAAATTTTGAATATATTCAGATTCAGTACCGCTTCCGAAATGAATCCATTCAATATTTTCATCTAAAAGGCTCAATGATTTTATCAATAGATCCACTCTTTTTAGTGGAATTAGTGATGAGCAACTGACTAGCCTAAAACTCTTATCATAACCTTTTTTCTCATTTTCAAAAGAAAAATCAACTGTTCGAGTTCCCAGCCGATTAACACTATATTTAAATCCATCTGTCAGATTGTATTTCCGCAGATAATAATTTCTCCCCTGCTCAGAAATAAAAGCAATTCTGTCAATACATGGCTCCATGATATTTTTTAAAGGCTGTCTATTGCCAGTATATCTCTCGTCATATAAATCAAACCCATGCGTTCTTGTCACTATCTTTACTTTAGGAAATTTATTTTTGTATTTCGTCATACTGTAAGTATAATAGTAGTACCAATAGGAATAGTATATAAACTCCCCATTTGGGGGAAGTATCTTTCTTTCCATCATCATTCTATAATTTTGCACTGCTAATGCATAAAAACCAGCTGATTGATATATTCTGCTAAATACACTTTTCTTTTCTTTAAGTATCAGTCCTATTTCTTTCCTACCATCTGCATCTAACAAAAACCTGATAAAATATTTAATCCTGTCAAACCAATTAAGCTTAATACTAATATTAAATGCTTTTATTGCTATTTTTTCATTCCCTTGTGCTTTTTCATACTTATCGTCATGCACATGGGAAATAAAAGTAACCTCATAATTTTTTAACAGTTCTTCCAGCTCAGGCTCAATAAAGGGAGCTTCAAAATCAACATACGGGTATCCCTCTGTACTAATAAACATTAAAGGGCGTTTATTCATGCTATCTATTTTTGCTTCCATCTGTTTCTTTCAACCTTTTCTCCCACATACAATAAATCAATTTGCTTATACATAATAATTCTTTATTGCTTTAATAATTTTATAAACCTCTGCTTTCTGCATATAGGGATGCATAGGTAGTGACAACACCTTATTACATAATTCTACTGTATTGTTTAAACTAACATACTGATTAGTAGATTCTTTAAAAGCCTTTTGAAAATGCAATGGCTTTGAGTAATATACCATACTTGGTATGCCATTTTCATTAAAAAAAATTTGAATCTTATCTCTGTTTTCTTTATCTTTTACTTTTATTGTATATTGAGCCCAACTAGACAAGAACCCTTCTTTAATTATCGGAACATCTACAAAATTTACTAAACATTCCGAATATTTTTTTGCAACACTGTTCACTGCATCTATTTCTTCATTCACAAAACAGTCAAATTTAGCCAACAGCACTGCCGCCTGTAAAGTATCCAATCTGGAATTTAATCCAATCCTCACATTATCGTATTTATCCATACCTTTCCCATGCACTTTATAAGACCGGATTAACTCTGCCCACTCATCATTATCCGTAAAGACTGCGCCACCATCTCCATAACATCCTAATGGTTTAGCAGGAAAAAAAGAAGTCGTCGATATATCACCAAAACTGCATGCCTTTTTTTCTCCAATTCTTCCACCAAACCCCTGGGCACCATCCTCGAGCAGAAGTAAATTATATTTCTGTGTAATTTTCCTGATTTCCGGATAATCTGCCGGTTGTCCAAAAAGATCAACTGCAATTACTACTTTGGGAACAAGTTTTCCTTCTCGGATTACATTTTGAATCGCTTCTTCCAAAGATTCCGGTGACAAATTAAAAGTATCCTTATCTACATCAACAAATACGGGTGTTGCCTGAACCCAGGGCACCACCTCTCCTGTAGAAAAAAAGGTGAAATCCGGAACAAATACTGCGTCGCCTTCCCCTATTTCCCAGGCCATTAATGCCAACTGCAGGGCATCTGTCCCATTGGCACAGGTAATACAATGTTTCACCCCTACATAATCAGCCAGTTTTTCTTCCAACTGACTTACTGGTTCTCCTCCAATAAAATGACTGCTTAACAGTACATTTTGAATAGCAGAATCAATGGCTGTCTTATTTTTTAAGTATTGGTTTTTTAAATCACGGAATTCCATTTTAATCCTCGAATTTTTCTACAATATTGCCTTTTTCGTCCACTTTCCCAATAACCCTTGCAGGCACCCCTGCCATCAATGCATAGTCAGGAACATCTTTGGTTACTACTGCCCCTGCCGCTACCATAGCGTATTTGCCCACTGTATGACCACATACAATAGTTGCATTGGCTCCGATACTGGCCCCTTCTCTGACAAGAGTCTTTTTATAATTCTCATGCCCTTTAGGGTATCTTGCGCGCGGTGTCAAATCGTTGGTAAAAACACAAGATGGACCTAAAAATACTCCATCTTCCACCTCTACACCTTCGTAAATTGATACATTATTCTGTATCTTCACCTCATTGCCAATGATTACATTATTAGAAATATTTACATTTTGCCCTAAAGTACATCTTTCTCCAATCACTGCTCCTGACTGGATATGGCAGAAATGCCATATCTTTGTATTGTCACCAATCCTTACTTTATCATCAATATAACTGGATTCATGTACAAAATAATTCATAAAGACCTCACATTATTCAAATTTTCCTTTAAAATCTGTAGTAGTACAATTTTCTAAAGGAAATTTAACTATACTCTTTTCAGAAGAAGATTTATAAATTGCTAAAACAAGTTCTAATGCCCTTTTTCCTGCTTCTGCATCCACATAAGGTTTTCTGTCATTTTTAATTGCATCTATGACATCTGCATATAATGGTGTATGTCCATATCCATATACATTAGGGGGATTTTCATGAAATTGTCGTTTGATTTCCTCCGGGTCATCCAACATATCTGAAAAACGCCATTCTTCAATCACATTTACAGACTGCCCCCCTGCTTTGACTGTACCCTTTTCACCAAACAAATAAAGTGTTTCTTCCAGGTTTTTAGGATATACATTCGTAGTTCCTTCCACTATCCCATAAGAACCATTTTTGAACTTAATAAGCGCAATGCCTAAATCTTCTGCCTCAATATAATCATGATGGAGCCGGTCAGTCATTCCAACCACCTCCTCTACTTCATCTCCCATCATCCATCTAAGCAAATCAATATTATGAATACATTGATTCATCAATGCACCGCCATCCTGCTCCCATGTTCCGCGCCAATTTGCTCTGTCATAATATTCATGATCTCTGCACCATCTTACATGCGCAGTTCCATAAAACATTCTTCCAAACCTGTTTTTCTCCACTGCTTCACGTATCTTTTTAATTGATTTATTAAATCGATTTTGATGGCAGGCACATACTTTAAGATGAAGCCTGTCCGCCTTTTCAATTATTTGATCAGCATCCTCTATAGAAAGAGCTATAGGTTTTTCTATAATCAGATTACAGCCATAGTCCATGCAATCAAGCGCTATTTTTGCATGTTTTCCACTCTCAGTTGCAATTGCTACTAATTCAGGTTTTTCCTTTTGCAGCATTTCAAAATAATCTGTATACTGATGAACAGATTCTCCTAACTCAAATTTAAGCTCTTTGTCCCGCATATTTCTTTTATCCAAATCACATACAGCCACAATTTCAAGCTGATTTGCCTGTGCTGCCGCAATGTGATTAGGTGATATTCTTCCACATCCTATTAATGCATACCTCATAATTTTCCTTTTACTTCCCCTTTTCATCTGGTAATGATTTGAAAATTTTTCAATTTATTCCAAATAATTGAACACTGGCCTCATAACTGCCTCTATATCGATATAATTTTGAGCCATTCTCCGTATATTTTTTGCGACTGTCCGATGACTTTCCTTATATACTTCATCATAAAATTCGATTATTTTATTTATGTTAATTGTAGATCCGTCATTAGGAAATTGTAGAAGACTTTTTTTATCAATCAAACTGAAAATATCAACTTCTATTCCTGAAATAATTGGAATTCCTTTCGCCAGATATTCCCTTGCCTTCAGTTCACTGGACCAATAAATCCCTTTCTTATAACATCCAAGGCTACAGATACCTATATCTGCTCTATTATAGATCTCATCTAGTTCTTTCCCGCCTTTCATACCATAAAAGTGAACATGCTCTTCCAAATTGCAGGCTTTCACTATTTCTTCATATAATATTCTCTCTGGACCATCACCTACAAAATGACAGAATATCTTTCTTAAACCGCCTTCATCATAATATTGTTTAAGCCCATACAATAGTCTTTCATAACCATGATGTGGCTGCATCAATGCTACCATTAATAAATTAATTGTGTCGGTATTTTTTACATTTATTACAGGTTTTACCGAGTTTACATCAATGCCATTCATTACATGAATCGTCGGAATTCCAAATATCTCATCATCTTGAGAATAGGTAACAATTCTTTCTGTTATATTTTTTAAATACTTAATATATTTCCTGTCCCACCAAAACATAAATTGATATAAAATTCCTTTGGGTTTTTCTCCTGCATAAGGATAAGTAGGTATTTCAATCAATATTCTTGCACCATTTTTATACAGTTTTTTCAATACCCGGTAATAAAATGGATCCAGCATACCATATCGGTTATAAATCCAATCATATTTTTTATGCTTTAAACTCTTATATAATTTGATATAAGCAGGCGTTTTTTTTATATTTCCCACTTTGCCTGCTATTTTTTGTTTCCCATTATCCCTATAAACTATTTTTCCATCTTTAATATAAATAAAATCCACATCATATCCTTTTTTTTTAAAAACATCAATCTGTGAATATATTTTTTTACAAACTCCATCAGATTCTTCATTCGTAAAATCCCATGTGGATAAATACAATATTTTCATTTTTACCTTTTCTTTCTATTACGTTTAGGCTACAATAAATATGCATTATTTATTTATACCACACTTTCAGCAAATTTACAACAAAACGGGAGAATCCATGAAAATAGTTCAGATTAATACCGTCTGCAGCACAGGCAGTACCGGAAAAATTGCAGCAGATTTATATTATATTGCCCAAAAGGCAGGTAATACGCCTTTTATTGCCTATGGACGCGGGACTTCGCCAAAAGAAATCAATAGCTTTAAAATTGGAAACTCTTTAGATTTTGTTCAGCATGTATTGATCAATTTTTTTCTTGGAAAAAGCGGTTTTGGTTCTAAGGCTGTTACCAGGCGTTTTCTAAAATGGCTGGACGAAATAAAACCGGATGTTTTACATCTGCATAACCTTCACGGTTTTTATATTCACGTGGAAATGTTGTTTGAATATATTAAAATCCACCACATTCCTGCTGTGTGGACGCTTCACGACTGCTGGCCCTTAACCGGCCAGTGCGCTCACTTTGATTACGCAGGCTGCGCCAAATGGCAGTCTGCCTGCCAGAAGTGTCCCATTTATAGAAGCAGCTATCCCTATTCTTTGTTTCGAGATAACAGCCGGCAAAATTATGAATTAAAAAAATCTGCTTTTACAGGCGTTGAAAATATGACTATCGTAACTCCAAGTAATTGGTTAGCTGATATCGTTAGAAAATCCTTTCTAAAAGAATATCCTGTAACTATTATACCTAATGGAATTAACCTGGACATTTTTAAGCCTGCTGCCCCCCAATTTGCCAATACTGTTTTTGATATAGCAAACTCAACGTTCGTCACAGTTCCTAAAATTATTCTTGGTGTGGCAAACGTATGGACTTCCAGAAAAGGGTTAGATTTCTTTCTTAGATTAAGCGGACTTTTGGACTCTTCTTATCACATTGTATTAATTGGTGTCAGTCAAAAGCAGCAGAAAAAGCTTCAAAAAGAATATAGTGGTCGTATTACACTTCTAACCCGAACTGCCAATCAACATGAACTGGCAGAATGGTATCGTCGTGCCCATGTATATATGAATCCAACTTTAGAAGATAACTTCCCTACTACCAATCTGGAGGCAATGGCCTGCGGAACACCTGTCATAACCTTCAATACAGGCGGCAGTCCGGAAAGTATAACAGAAAAATGCGGCATTATAGTTGAAAAAGGAAATATGAATCAATTAAAGGAAGCTATTCTGTCCTTAGATAAAAAAACAGAAATAACTTCCCTGGCTTGTCGTGAACGTGCTATGGAATTTAACAGAGAAATTCGTTTTAAAGAATATCTTAAGTTATATAATAACAGTCTCAAAAGTTAATAAAATCTGTAAGTTTTATATACTTTTTTCTTGATTAGCTTTTCTTTTCAGCTCTTCGATCTGCCGCTCCAGTTCTTTGCATCGCAGTGCCATTTCTGCAGCCATAGTCACATACTTGTCCTGCATTTGGGAATGCATGATGGACATGGTCAGAAGTTTTTCAAATAATAAGCATATCATAATAAAAAACACCAAATTTGCTGGAGAAATAACCCCCAGTATTGATGACAGCCAATAGGATACCCCGGGAAATAATCCAAGTAGCAGCAAAACGACCGACATTACCATCCAAAAAAAAGTATCTTCCAGTCTCACTTTGGCCTTTCGGATTCTGGTAATGATCCACCCAATACTGAATGTCGCCGCAAACAATAAAACAACTCTAAGCTCAATAGACATACTTATCTCTCCTTTTTTCTAAACCATTGAAAAATCAATATTCCATACAGCATATGAACCATATAACTGATTGACCGGCCCATGGTCAAATAGCTGGTTCCGGCTTCCCGTTCGCTCATAGTTACCTGAACTTCTTCTACTTTAACACCGCAATTAAGCAAAAATGCAAGTGTATCAGGTTCCGGCCCATAATTCATCTTATATCCAAATCTTTTAATCATACGTTTGTTAAAAAGACGCATACCGCTTGTAACATCCTGAATTTTCTTTCCGGTTGTAATAAAAATTGCCAAGCTGATCAGATTGCTTCCCAACATGCGCATATTAAAAGGTTTTTTCTGAGTCACAAATCTGGAACCAATTACAATATCCGTATCATTCTTCCGCATGGAATCCATCATATCCGCAATATATTCGGGATTATGCTGACCGTCTCCATCTATCTGCACCGCATATTCATACTGATAATAATTTGCATATTTAATACCGCTCTTAATTGCTCCCCCCAGTCCCAAATTAATGGGAAGATCCAGAAGATTATACCTTCTGGCCTTGCAGATTTTGCGAGTAGCATCCGTAGAGCCATCATTTACTATCACATAATCATATTGTGGGAAATTGTCTATGATATTGTCAACTACTTTTTCAATATTCTCCGCTTCATTGTAAGCCGGTATTATAATTAGTACTTTATTCATAAGTATTACCTATAATTTGTTTGTTTCCCTTCCTGTAAAAAAACATTTGTGGTATAATTGGAATGCAATTAAAAGTCTTCATCTTTAAGGAGAATAGCATATGTTACAAAAATTGATCCATGTCTCTTACCTTTTCTTTTTCGTTTGTACCTATTTGGGATTTAATTTAATGATTGGCGGGCATTTCATGCCCGAAACTCTTCTACCATATATTTTTCTTATTCTTCTTTGGGGTCTTATTCCTTTATGGAAAGATGCAATGCAAAAACTATACCATAAACAGAATATACCTATTTTTTTCATATGTTTTCTTTTTACTTCTGCTTTCTATTTTTTACAATTATGTCTCCGCGAAAATGGATGGTTCTACCTTTTTAAAACAATAATTAAATGTGGATTTATTGGTTTTTCTTCAGGCATCCTTATACTTATCTTCAAAAAGAAGATAAAATACTTAACAAGACTATCCCTTTGTCACTATGTTTCATCAGCTTGTATTCTCATATACTTTTATTTATGTGGTGAAAGCAATCTCATCTCTGCTTTCCCTTTTATACTACTTCTTTTACTATTCTTAAATTCTACAAATCCCCCTAATAATACTTCTTTTCAAAAAGTTACTTTATGCATTGCATCCGTTATTTTTGCACTGTTTCAATTAGCCGGAGATTTGCCGGATTATAAAGAAGATGGACTGCTTCCTCTTTTAACACTTATTATATTTCTCACTGGAATGATTGCCTGGTACAATATTTTTAAAATAACTTTTACTCTGCTTTTCAAATTTATTGATAATGTGATTATTCATACAGCAATGCAAAAAAAAATTACAACATCTGCTCACCTGTCTTTTGTAACGCTGTCTTTACTTATTTTAACGCGAATTCCTTTTTACTGCAATTGGTTTCCCGGATTGATCAGCAAAGATACCCTTGAACAAATCCGTGAATTTATTGGAGAAGTTCCTCCCAGTAACCACCAGCCTTGGCTGCATACTCTTTTTATTGGTTTTTTTCTTAAGTTGGGAGAATTATTCCACTTGAATTATCAATTAAGTATTGCCATGTTTTCCATGTTTTCTTTAGTTTCCACAGCTTTAATACTTTTTGTGGTTTTAAACTATTGCAAGAAACGGCTGACAACTACTTCATGGCTAATAATTGCCTTTCTCTATATTTTTGATCCTATTCATTGCATCTATGCACTTAATGTTGGAAAGGATTCCGCCTTTGCATATGCTGCTGTCTGCTTTTCCTTTGTTCTGGCAAAAGTTTACCATGAATACTCTTACGAGAAAAGGATAGGCATAACCAATTTATTTTTACTGGTATTGACCGGAACTTTATTTTCACTCCTGCGCTCTAACGGATTGTATGCCTTTATATTTACAATTCCATTTCTCCTCTATTATTTAAGAAAAAATATAAAACCAATAGCTGGTGCTCTGTGCCTGACTGGTATTCTTATATTTCTCTTTAAAGGTGTTGTATTACCCCATAGTAATGTAGCGGAACCAGACTTCGTCGAATCTCTGTCTATGCCTTTACAGCAAATTTCTTATACTGTTAAAAATGATGGTAATCTTTCTGATGAAGATTACACTTTTATGAACAACATTATTGATGTAGATACTCTTGGCGAAGTTTATGATCCCCATATTTCAGACTGGACTAAAAATCTTGTTAGAGAAGAGGGAGATCCAGACTATTTGGAAAATCACAAAATCGAATTTATTCAAACATATCTTTCCATTGGTATTAAAAACCCTTACTGCTACTTAATTGCTTTTTTCAACCAGTCGAAAGGATATTGGCACCATAAAATGAGTAATTATATCTATTTCGATGGTGTTCATCGATTTGCACTTCCACTTGGTTTAAAACGCTCTCCTCTGCTGCCTGAATCAATCAGCACATTATTTGACAAACTTATGAATTCTTTCATAAACTTATGGCATCTTATCTGGAGTCTTGATTTGAATACATATGTTCTGTTATCTTTGCTTACATATGCTGTTATTAAGAAACGCTGCTACATACATTTTATTCCTATTTTAGGGGTATTCCTCACTTTAGTAATCGCTACTCCTGTAAATGACGAATTCCGTTACGCATATGCAATTTACCTCGCATTACCTTTCCTATTTGCTGATACTTTGTGTCAAAATGGCAAATGACGGTTAATCTTTCCTATAAGTCCTGTGGTTTTTCGGTTTGGAGTTCCAGCTTTATCAAACAACCTTTTTAAGTCTTCCTGGGACTCCACATATTGCCACCATATTTTTCCTTTATTTACTCCCCGGTTATTCCAGGGCTTTGGGCCTGTATAATGCAGAATAGCCGGATTTTCCCATGCTTGCTCGCACTGCTCTTTTCCATATAATCCTTCCCTGTTAAAATCCAGAAAGTCTTTCTTTTCCAGATGTGCCTGCACATTAAAACGTATATCAAGATATTTAATTCTGTCCCTGCACGTAATATTTAGAATATCCTGATCCTGATAATGATATCCCATCTGCGCCATCTTTATCCATTTCTCATCCGGATTCCAATCCCGTATTGCTTTAAGATTCATCAGAAGAATTCCCGCATTAATATAATTTCTCTGAAGCCCATCAAGCTCGCTGTAGTAGCTGCTGCTTCTCCGCACAGACCATGATGATTCAAAATTATTCGCCCCTTTCACCCCTGCCAATAAATAATCAGAAATATCTATCTTCCATACTTCCTGTAATGAATCTTGAAACAATACATCCGCATCTGCATAAAGAACTTTTTCCTTATCCGTAAGTATCCGGTGCAGGCAAAGACGTAAATAGGTGCTTGCCGTGATATCTCTAATTTCATATGCATCATCAAACTGTGATGGTGCCTGGTAAAATAAAACTTTACTATCTGAATCCCTCTCATTCACTACTTGTCTGATTAATTTTTTTTGTTCATCAATGCCTGGAGGGCAGATACACGAAATATTATAATGTATTTCATCATCTTTTTTAAAATCCAGAAGACTTGCAATTGCTACACAAGCTGGATATACCATATTCTTATCAAAACAAAAAGCAATTTCTATTGTTGCATTCATATCTTTAACCCTATTAATATCAGTTTATTTTTCTTCCCATGTATTTCAGCTAATTTTATTTTCTTTATGCTGTCTCTCTCAATACTGTCCGATATTAAAAATGTATATTCTTTTTTTATCTTCCATAAGCTCCTCGTCTCAAGCAGTTCGGCTACTGCCTGCAATGTCTGGTATACCACATAATGTCTGATCTGATCCTGTAAAAACGAATATTGCATAAAATTTCTCTGATAACACTGAAACAGCAAATGGTTCTCCACCAGCCTTTTGTCATCTGTAATCCTGCACATGGAAACTTCCCTGCTTCGATAATTATAAAAACAGCTATTAAGAATATACACTCTTTCAGCCTCTAAAAAACATGCAAAAGTAAGCAACCCATCTTCCCCGCTTTTAACCCTTTTTTCAATATTTGGCAAAAATTTCTCTACCAGTGATCTTTTAAAAATTTTGTTCCACATATTAGGTGCAATTCCAAACCGATAATACCCTCCCGCATAAATCATTCTGGGATAAATTTCGATTTCAAGTGCTTTTTTGTCATATATGCCTTCTCTGAAAAAAGGAACTTCATCCCGGTGAATTCCATTCCTTACAGAACGGTAATTACACTGTACGATATCAGCATTTTCCTTTACTGCTTTTTCCATCATCAGCAAAAACATGCCTTCATCAATCCAATCATCGCTATCAATAAATATAACGTACTCTCCACATGATCTATGGAAACCATTTTGTCTGGCAGCTGTATGTCCCTGATTTTCCTGATGTATTACTTTAACCCGGCTATCGCATCTGGCATATTCATCACAGATATTTCCACTTTGATCTGTAGAGCCATCATCAACCAGAATCAATTCCACCAGTTCATAATCTTGCTGTAAAATACTATCTACACATTGCTTCAAGTATTCTTCAACATTGTAAACCGGTACAATAACACTAAGCATTTGATTCAATCCTGCTCCCATCTGCCCACTTTAACAGGCACTCAATTCAAATTTTTATATGCAATTCTTCTTAAATGCACTTTTTCATTTTCACCTGATTCAACTTTATAAAATGCTCCACTGACTATCTCTTCTTTATCTGAAAATAATTCAGCATAATTATCTTCAAAGTAATCGTCCACGTATCTTAAATATACATATGTGTATTGTTCTGCCAGTAACTGTCCCCATTCCTCTGCTGTATACCTCACTGTATAATTAAGATATGGGGATTCGTCAGTGGCAATTGGTTTCCAACCCCCTCCTATTCCCTGCGTTAAATTAGGAACTACGGAATTAGCAAATGTTAAATAATTATATTGTGGTATCAAATCACTGTTAGAATATTCCACATAATATACTTTTTCGTCTTTATCTGCAAAACTTCTAAACACTTCTCCTATATTTTGATGGTTCTGCCACGTTACATACCAGCCATCATGATTTGTTTCAGCAATATAATATGGATGTTCATCCGGTACACATAGTAAAATAAACAATGCTATAATCCAGACTACCGGTCGCTTCCAATTTTTCTTCTCCTCTATTATGTTCGCTTTTACAATCATAATGCCTGATATGGTAATCAAAAACAAAAGTAGATAAGAACCCATATATCTTCTCGCTGCAGGTATTGCAGATGCTTCTTTGAAAAGAAAAATGTAACAGATTACCAAAAATATTGTATATAGGCCTGTACCTGTCAGTAAACTGATAATGATCTGCTTCATTGGAATCTTTTGTTCCCGATAAAAACCTGCAATTCCCAATATACTGCATAATAATACCACAATTAACGTCAGTTCAAAATAGCTGCCGCCAATAAAAGTCTTCTCTGTAAAAAGCCATTTTATCATTTCCATTATAGTTTCTCCCGGTGTTGCATTAGAAACTACATTTGGTGAATCCAATATCTGTTCCGCCGCTCTTTGTAATGCATGGGTATCGGCCACCGAGGCCAGTAAAATATCATCCACACTTTCCATATTCGTTTTTGCAAGGCCAAACATTTTCAAAATATTGGTAGAGTCTCCATTTAATCCATATTTTCCTCCGACAATTATGATATATAGCTGCCACGTAATAAAAGAACCAAGTGCCAGACAACCCGAAAGGAAATATGCCTTTGTATTCCTACTCTTTATAAATTGCTTTATTCCCGAATTTTTTATAAATATATCAGCAAAGATAATCAAATAAATAATCCCGGCAATTGCCAATCCCATTTCCTTAGTCATAATAAGCAGAACAGACGCAAATGTGATTCTAAATACATTAAACAGGCTATGTTCTTCCGTAAAATAACAAATAAGGATATAAGCGCCTATCATTCCCAAATACGCATCTACATACATAATTCCATAATGACTTTGGTATACCAAAAGTGGAAAACCTGCAATCAACACCGTAAGTGGGATTACTTTATGACATTGTCTCCAGCCTATCTTTGAATAGAGAACGCTGAGCATGGCAAATCCAATAACGTGGCACCCTAATAAAGCAATTCCTTCTCTATAAGCCCCATACAAATATAAAAATAAATACTCAATTGTTGCAAATCCTGGCGTATATCTAATTGCTATTAAAGTAGATCCCGGATGAAATGGATAAGAATCAAAATACCACATATCGCGTACTGCTAACTGCCAGTGGTTTAAATCATCTGCCTTTCCTGCAACCATATTTCGATCAAATACAAAATAAGCCAAAAACAAAATCCAAAAAGCAATCATTCCGGGACTGACCATATCCGAAATTTTGCGTCCTTTATACAATGCAAAAACTGGTGTGCCAACTGCCAAAATCATCGCAATCACATACAGTGATCTGGCCCCAAATTCAAGCTGCTCAAAAATACCAAAAATGTACAAATATGCAAAAATCACTCCAAACGTCAATGCAAAAACTTCTTCATATCTGCGCTTAAATATAATCATTAAGAAAAAAGTAATTCCACTAAAAAGTAAAAACACCCGCACAAGCCACGCCAGATTTCCGGAAAGTTGATACAATACCGTGCCTGCAATTGCTCCATTTTCTTCTTTCTGCGATACCCAAAGCCCTCCATAATTGCTGTTAATACAAACCCCAACAGATGTCTCCTGATCCGCATCCAGCAATTCTATCTGCAGATAGTATCTTTTTCCAAGTTCTAAATTTGTTTTTGGCAGTAAAAAAATATACTCTCCATTATCCGAAATCCGGGATATGTCTGTTTCCCCCTCGCAAAGAAAATTTTCATCTGACATTTGTTCTTTGACTCTTAGCCTTAACCTTCCAGTAAATTCCTCATTTTGCCCCGGCACAGTCTGTAGAACAAATCCATTGATATTTCTACTGTTTGCCTGCCAGGATTGTATTAATTCATTCTGCTGCCCTTGCAGTTTGATCACCGCATCCGAGCCTGATGCGATAGACTCCTGCCCACTGCTCTTATGAAAAGAAGCAAAACATACAGTAAAGAAAATCCCTATAGTAAGAATACCTGTAACGAAAGCTTCCCTCTTATTCATTATCTTCATCTTTATCTCCAAAAATTTCCTGCTTTTGCCTGTTTGCCACATGCCCGTCAGCTACTTCATAAATAAAATCTGCATTCCGTATCGTTGTCAGTCTATGGGCAATAATGATCATTGTCTTCATCCCCTGTAAACTGTCAATTGACTCCATAACTGCTGTTTCTGTTTCATTATCAAGGGCAGAAGTTGCTTCATCCAATACCAGTATTTCCGGATCGTGGTAAAGCGCTCTTGCAATTCCAATACGCTGCCTTTGGCCTCCCGACAGTCTTACCCCCCGGTCTCCTACATAAGTATGGTTTCCCTGTGGCAGCGTATTTACAAATTCATCCAGTTGCGCCTGCTTAAGCGCTCTATTTACCGCTTCATCATCAATTTCATCTTCAAAAACTCCAAAAGCAATATTGGCACGTATCGTATCATCTGCCAGATAAATTGCCTGTGGAATATAACCAATCTGCCTGTGCCATTTATTTAAATTCTTATGCACGTCCATCCCATCGGCAAAAATTGTTCCTTTGGTAGGATTCAATAAACCTAAAATAATATCAACCATTGTGGTTTTCCCAGCACCTGAGGGACCAATAAATGCAACTGTTTTCCCCTTGGGTATTCTGAAATCTACATTATGAACAATGTCCTCAGCTCCATCCGGATATCTGAAAGTCACATAGTTAACATGTATTTCATTGGAAAACTCAAATGTCCCTTCTTTCTCATATCCTTTTTCTTCCTGATAGGTTTCTACTTCTCTTAAATCATGATATACCAGATCCACGCTTGGCATATAAGAAATCATTTGCGTTAAATAACCATTTATTCTTCCCACAGAAGGCAGTAGGCGAAAAGCAGCTGTTGCAAATACCGTAAGCTGAGGAATAAAATGAATCATATCTGCTTCCCCAAACAGAATCTTGATTATAATTGCTAAAACAAGACCTGTCATGCATACAGCTTCTACAATATATTTGGGAATCATTGCGATTAATCTTAATATCTGTAAAGCTCTTGTATATTTCCCATAATAATCATTATATGAACTCAAGAAATAATCTTCTCTTGCAAGAATTTTTACTTCTTTAATTCCTCCTAATGACTGATTAATCCATTGGTAAATTTTAGCTTTATAGTTCTGACAATCCTTTCCCAGTCCTGTAGAAAGCTTTTTCGTTGCACTGGCAAATCCTAATACACATATCACTAAAAGGCCAACTACAACCACCGTAATCGTCTTACTCACAGTAATCAGATAAATACCCAATAATCCGCAAACTCCCAATTCTGCAATCAGTTCCATTGCCTGCATAACAAAACCGGAAAAATTTGCAACATCCTCTTGCAATGCTCTTTGTAATTCTGCAACATTCTTGCGCAAATGAAAGGTATATGGTTGTTTCATATAAGAATTTAAAAGCTTTGTAGCTAATTCCTTCTGAATACGAAATGAGAACTTATAGGTTACATTTTTCTGCCAGACTAAATATAAGTTTTTGACAATATAAATTCCTATAATTACAAAGCAAAGAAAAATTTCAAATCCCTTAATTGATGTAAAACCGCCTTTTACATAAACCCAATTTAAAAACCAGTTTCTTTCCACATAATTTGGGTACATAATAACGTTAACAAAAGGTAAAAATATCGTCACTCCCAACAGTTCAAGCACACTGCCAATTACTGTCATAACAAGCAGTAAAGCAATCACCCTTTTATCGTGCTTTGTAAAAATGTAGCCAAACTTTTCTTTCACTCTTTTTCTCCTCGTATCATAACCGCTATCTGATCCAGGTACTCACAGTATCCTGCCTTTTCATTTTCTTTTCTCCCGATTACTTCATGTTTTTTTAACGCCATTTTCCCCGGTGATTTGCATAAATACCATTCATATTCCATATCAAGATTTCCAATATCTATAACTCTGTATCCTTCCCTGAACAAATCATATGCTAACGGCTTGGCTGCCGCTCCGATGGATAAAAGAAACAGACTCTGCCGGTCAAAGGTTAAACAGACTTTCAGTATCTGCTCATACACCCCATAGGCATTTTGAGAAGGACATATAATTCTCTGAATAGTATGTGTCTTAAAAAACAGGTCATTTCCTACACCATTATGTGTCTGCTCCCCTTCAACAATCACAATATCCTTATCTTTCCATATCTCTTTTATTTTGTCAAACCATTGTGTGCATTGCCCTCGGTCTTTCATAGAATAATAACATCTTGACATAAACGTATTATAATAAAGTTTATTTGCTATGCAGTACCGCTCATAGTCTTTTCGAAATTTTAGCAAATGCTTTTTCCAAAAGTTCTGACTATTTTTATGAAGATGTTCCATCCCTTCAAATACACCATAAACAGCCACCAACAATTTATCTTCGTCACTTTCAAGTACCTGAACCAGCCGCTTTGCCAGCTCACTGCTTCCCTGCTGAGTTGCGCTGGCAATTCCTGAAATCAGTGTAATTTCTCCGTCCCCAAACCTGACCAGGCTGTTGTCTGTACCAATCAAAGCATCAATAGTTTCATCAATGGAAGCTACATGAATGTGATTTTTCAGAATCCCTTTTTCATATAACGCATACACAATTGATGCTATAAATTCTTTCATCTTTTCTTTCAACGAATAACCTCTTTTTCTTTCACTCTTCTTTTTTAATTATTCTAAAAGGATTGCCCACTGCCGTACAATTGTCTGGCACATCTTTATTTACAACCGCCCCAGCACCAATACGTACATTATTTCCTATTGTAATACAGCCAAATACCACTGCATTTGTGCTGATTGATACATTATCACCAATAACAGGGTAGGCCCTTCCTTCTACCGGATCACTTCCCTTTCCAATTGTCACTCCATGTCCAACCAGCAAATTTTTTCCTGCTTTTTCAGGATGAATCACTGCATAATTATGTGCTATATAGAATCCCTCTCCTATTTCTCCCTCTATTTCAATAGTTGCCAATGGGCGAATAAATAGTTTACTAATATTTCTAAGTATAACTGATTTTCTTGTTCTATAGTAAAAAATATTTCGAAAAGCTTTTGTATAAATTAAAAGATAATTTAAAGCTTTTACTGACACCCGTTTATAAGGTGTTCCGTTAAGATATCTTTCTATATCCTTATCAATAATGTGTTTCATCGTTTTGGAGAAAAAATAAGTCAGATCCGCTGGAATTAAAAAAATAATCAAAATCCATTGAACTATTTTCTTCATACTCAATTCACCTTTTTTCATTATCCATATCGTCAAGTATCTTTTGAATGCCTTTATAGTAATTTTTAAAAGTATAGCTATTTAAAACAGATTCATATGCTACTTTACCCATTTGTACAATTCTTTTTCTGTCCGCTAAAAGCATTTCCAGCTTTTCTTTTAAGTCTTCTTTGTCGCAGTCCTTGAAAATATAACCTGTTTCCCCGTTTTTCACATAACAGGACGTACCATTTGTATCACTGCAGACGACCGGAATAGAAAAACTCATTGCCTCCAATTGGGAAACAGAAGCCATTTCCTTTGTGCTTGGTATTACAAACACATCTGTTTCATTATAATATTTATTTGTGATATTTCTAGGTACATTAATTTGTATTGTTACAAAATTTTCATAATGGTATTTTTTAATAAACTGCTTAACTTCCTCAAGAAATTGTTTTTGATATCGGTTCGTGGCTTCACCAATTATTATAAGCTCGAACTGCTCTCCCGTTTCTCGCCTGATTTTGTCTATTGCTTCCATCAGCATCATATGATTTTTTCTTGGTTCAAATTTACCGATGCAAAGAATGTGCACCTTATTATCCTTAAAATACCTCTTTTTATCCGGCGGACACTGAGGTTCAACTATTAGTGGAATATAGTATGAATAATGATTAATCATCTTACCTGTTTCTTTTTTGCCTAATACCGGCGTCATCCTATACTTAGGAGTTAACTTGTTAACAATTTTATGCCCTAAATCTTTTTTCGGTTCATTTTCCCACAAAGGATTTTGATTATATAAAATACATTTACTTTTTCTTCCCAATAAATAGGATGCGATTGAATATAATGTTTTATCTCTCATTATAATAACATCTGGTTTCCACTTCTTTATTATTTTTTTTAATTTAAATACAGGTGGAAATCCATGCTTTATCTTGAATGTAATTGCAGATAATTCTTTTCTATGAATTACATCCACATAAACTTTGTCAATTAATTTATAAATTGGAGAAAACCCCAAAACCACAGGTGTAATACAAGAGTAATCTTCGATAATAGCTGTATAATAACTTATAAACAGCACTTCATCTCCTCTTTCAATCCATCCCTTCACCACCGCGCTTTGATTGGTGTGAAATCTGGGCGCTATATACATTATTTTCATGATTTTCTTCTCCAATAAATTACTATACCTGCAAAACTGCAAATTCCGGCTGCAAATAGAAACAGACCTGCAGACAGCCCCGGCGTTCTATATTTTAAAATAATTTCATGTTCCCCTGGTGCAACTAAAAGTCCATTGTACACACCATTCACGCATTTTACCTCTGTCTGCACTCCATCTACATAAGCCTTCCAGCCTTTGCTGTACGGAACTGCAATACACAGGATTTTATCATCTGAAACAGTAAGCCTGCCACAAATTTTGTTCGTATCTGTTACGATATTTTGGAGGGACTCTTCCGCCAGTGCATTTGTCTGCTCATCTACCTGTTCCATGCTTTGACCAACCACTTGAAGCTCACCCAGATTATAGATGCCAGGTTTGGAAAATTGGATGTAAGCCACTAATTCCTCTGCCTGATCTGAGCAGCCCAAATTAATCATATAGTCATCCCGTCCATGATAAAAAGGGTGTTCAGGGGAATATAAAATCTGTTTTTTAGTGCAGTTATCCCTCATATAAGTAATTTCACTCTGTTCTGCATCAGGGTTTCCTGTATTTTCATATACAATGCCTGTCAGTAAGAGATAAATTTCACTGTCTTTATGTGCATCAATTTGTACTTTTATTTTTGCATTCGTATCAGCTACCTGAATCTGGTCATCAAGCAGCTGTATCCCCTCTTCCGCTTCTAAAGTAAATGCAAGAGCTTCTTCTGAATAAACAGGTTCTGCTTTTGTAAGTTTAGTATCTGCTCCATCAATATCAAGCACCGCACACTGCATAAGTGCCTGCTGCTTTCTCACTGCCGGAAGTTTCTCATATTCTTCCCTTGTCATATAGGAATCATAAGTGTATCCGATCGGAAGAGCATTTTCGTTTTCAAAAATAACAAATTGATCCCTGTTCACAATTTCCTTATCATAGCCATATGGTACAAATGCCAGCGATTCCCTCCCTGCAATACAATATTTGACACCTGCCAGCCGCTCCAGCATTGTTCTTTCATCCACACCTTTATACCTATGTTCCATCTCCACATTGACATTCAAATCGTCAAAGTATCGCGTAATCGTACCATCCGCCAGACTAAAATAAAAATTTGTACTGTTCAGTCCATGATTCATGGCAGTATTGTACATAGGCTCAAGTTCTCCAATAGAATCATATCTTACTACCATGCTGTCCGGCATATTTTCCAACTCTCTGCTGGGTAAATTATCATGTACTAAATTCCATGCATTTCCGCTTTCCACAAATCCTGCAACATAATTGCTTCCAAACCACGAAAACCTTAAAATTCCATTTGCCATTAGCCCTAAGCAAACACATCCAAACAGCAAATACTTCCATAATTTCTTATACTGCCCTAAATAATCCCCTGAAAGAATTGTCAATACTCCAATCAGCAAAATAACCGTCATAACCATTAACTGCGTTGTTCGATACTCTGTTCGCAGCATACATAATATCACATAGCAGATATCCAGCAAAATAACCAATAATTTTTCTTTATTGTTAAGAGTAGAAAATTCCGGCCAAATTTTAACAAAAATGTAAGCCACCAGCATGGAAAAAGCCCACACCCAGCGGTTAACAACGTATGATCCTGCATTCATCAAAGATCCTATAAATGGAATCATTAAAAACAAAACACACATAATAAATGAAATTTTGTATGGAAGATATTTTCTGTCCTTTTTAAGAAACAAAACGATAACTCCGGTAAGGCAGATAGGTGCAAACCCCAGGTGCGTCCATGCTTCCATAGATTCTGTGGAGATAAAACGAACCAGCAGTTTCCAATAATAGTCAAAG
Organism: Lachnospiraceae bacterium 10-1; assembly: GCA_000403495.2. GTDB lineage: Bacteria > Bacillota > Clostridia > Lachnospirales > Lachnospiraceae > Suilimivivens. The sequence continues at coordinate 47,000 of KE159818.1, forward strand.
GAGTACAGCAGCGGCACATAATCCTGATTCGCAAAGCGCTCCGAACCAAGCAGCTGCATAACAATAGGCACAAGCAGTACTGCTGCCATCGAAACTCCCACAAAATAATAGCCAATACATTTTATAATCCATCCGCCAATCCGGAAAAGTTTAAGTCCATCCTTTTTAAACAGCATAAAGTAACGATAAACACCATAAATAAATACCCATATGCTCAGCATAAAGAAATAGTAAAAATTAGTTATCCCGGCAAGAGCTGTCACCAAAATAAAAAGATGTGGCTTTTCCCTTTTAAATATTTTATCCACACCAATAAAAAACAACGGCAGATAGACCATAGGGCTCATAAAATAAACATCCCTCACACCTGCAAACAGTGCAAATCCACAAAAAGCATAAATAAAACTTCCTCCTAGTACCGGAAGCTTTTCATTTTTTTGATATAGCCCATACATGGAAAAAGTAAGCCCTGCCAAATAAAGCCTGAATATGGCAAGAAATCCATATAAATATTCCGTTTGATCTGCTGAAAAGAAAACTGCCAGCAGATTTAAAGGATCTCCCAGAGTCATCCAGTTAAAGGTAGCTATAATATCAGCGCCATACCCCACGCTCATATCCCACATGGGAATCACGAACCGGTGCTCATTGATTAATGTCAGTACAATCTCCCGAAGCCATCTGCCATAATAAACCAATGAGTTAAAGCAAATATGCCCATCCCCATACAAAGCATAAACAAAAGATTTATTATTTCTGATAAATACGGAATAGATAACACCTGACAGCAGCAAAAAAAGGACAGAATATGCCAGATAATATTTCAAATTGTTTTTCTTTTCCTTCTGCATACTCTGTCTCCTTATATAAATCAATTCATTTTATTTCATATTTGCCGGCTTCTTATATAATTTTAACGTCTCATCAATTACGTTATCCCAATTATATTTGTTGGTAATAAAGCCAGAGGCATTTTGTTTAAAAGCCTCCACCTTTGCTTTGTCTTCAAGAAGTCCTGACAGTTTTTCTTTCAAATCCTGCACATCTCCTTTTCGGAATGACAAAGCCATATCTTCTACCACCTCAATATTTTCATTAATGTCGCTTACCAGACAACAGTTGCCATAACTCATTGCTTCAAGTAAGCTGATGGACATGCCTTCAATGTCGCTGGGCAGTACAAACAAATAGGCATTGGAAAGAAGCTCTGCCAAAATCTCTCCCTGCACAAAGTCCGTCATAAGAATGTTCTCATTTTCCGAAGCTTTCCTGCGGATTTTTTCCATGTATTCCATTGCATTGCTGCTCCCGCCTGCAATTACCAGTTTTTTATCTGTATGGAGCTGTTCATAGGCATCTATCAAATAGTGAAGTCCCTTTTCCGGTACAATACGTGCTAAAAACAAGATATAACTGTCTTTTTCAAGCCCCCACTTATCCTTAATTTGTTTTGCTTCCCTTAAAACCGGATTTTCTATTCCATTTGGAATATAATGGGTATTCCGTCCGTAGGTGGTTTTAAAATACTCCTGCACATTTTGGGAAAGAACAATTATCTCATCCGCATATTTTGCAGCAACCTTTTCTCCCGTCTTCAGCACTTTCGATGCAAAATTCCCCCATTTTGCCCGCTGCCAGTCCAGTCCGTGGATTGTGGCAATTACACGTATTCCAAAGAGTTTAGGGAGCCAGAGCATAATGCAGGGTCCTTCCGCATGATAATGAATTACATCATATCCTCCAAAAAGCGCCCTGATGGTACCCAGTATTGTATACACAATTGCATTTAACTTGCCATTTCGAAATGTAGGGATTTTCAATGTTCTGATTTCCGGATATGTAATACCAGATTCATCTGTAAAGGAACGTCCCGAAACATGATATCCCCATCTATTATATAAATCCAAATGGTATCCGCGTTTGGCCATACGAACAGAAAGCTGTGTTACCACAACCTCCACACCGCCTTCTCTGGAAGGAGAACGCTTCTGCCCTATCATTGCTATCTTTCTAACTTCATCTGTCATTGTGTAAATTCCTTTTTATCCTCTTTCCATCATATCATATAAACTTGTTTTCTTTAAGACTGTATTTCCCGCCTTTTAAGAATTTGTGCCTGATCACCCACCATCCGGGCACCCAGATATATTTATGCATAGCCGGAGATGCACTTCCGATCATCCAACAGTTGCGGTCGCAGTTTTTGGTGCAGGTGCGCACATTTTTCGCCTGCTGGGAATTCCAAAGCTGGTCCCATGATTGTTCATTTAAATTTCCCATAACTGCCTTTTTTTCCATACCGTTACAAGGAATCACATCTCCAAAAGGATCAATAAAAAAAGCATTTTTAGACATATCACATGGCAAAAGCCGCTTATTTCCGTAAATATAGTTAATAAGCCCATGATTAAAATAAGCACGGAACCACTTTTTAGGGGATTTGCTGGAAAGCAGCTCATTGATCAGCTTCTCAAAGTTCTGAGCTACTTTTAACTTATCATCAATTTTATTATCTGTCTTTCTAAAATAAAAGGAGTTATGAAGTGTTGCGGTAGCAAACTCCATTCCCATATCATTTGCAATATTATAAAGAGGTACGAGATCTTCGCAGTTCATATCCTGAACCGTCATGCCAAACCCCACGTCAGGATGTTTCATTTCAACTAACGTTTTTAATGTATTATATCCTCTATTAAAGCCGTCGGGAATTCCTCTGATCTTATCGTTAGTCTCCTGCAGCCCTTCTATGCTTATTCGGATTCCCACTTTGGGAAATTCCCTGCAAAGCGCAATAATTCTATCTGTAAAATACCCGTTAGTGGAAATCACCACACGGTCTGATTTCTTATATAACTCCCTTACAATATCTGGAAGATCCTTGCGGATAAATGGCTCCCCTCCGGTAATATTAGTAAAAGCCATCTCAGGAAGCTTTTTTATTGTATCTAATGTAATTTCCTCTTCCGGTCTGGTAGGATCTTTAAAACAGTCACACATATTACAATGGGCATTACACCTGTATGTTACAATAACAGTTCCGTATAGAGTTCTTCTGCTCATGCTCTTCCTCCATGCTGCTTTATGGCATTTTAAAGTAATTGCTTCATTTTGCTTAACAGTATATCACAATACTGATCCACTGTATAGAAAGATACTTTCTTACAATTATCTGCATATTCCTGTAATTTATGTTTATCCTCCCATAAATTTCGAATTGTTCTAATCCACAAATCCACATCTCCTGCCGGAAGAAGTTCTCCCGTTTTTCCTTCATCAATCAATTCCGGTATGCCTCCTAGGCGGCTTCCCAAAACCGGCGTTCCATAAACTTGGGCTTCCATCACGCTAAAAGGGCAGTTTTCATTACACTGGGAGGGAAACAAAACTAAACTGGCTCCTTTAATCACCTTAAAAAGCTCATTTCCTGAAAGAAATCCTTTTTCCTGTATATTTTTTACTTTCGCAATTTCTTCTTTAAAAGTCCCGCTGCCTGCAAAAACAAAAGGAATATCCGGCAATTGCTTACAAATTTTCAATAAAGTTTCAATCCCTTTTTCTTTGGAATAGCGTCCAAAATACAAAATATAATCTTCCTTTTCACCGGAAGCTTCTCCCTTAGAAGGCGCCTCCACGAAATTGTGCAGAGTAATCACTCTGTCTGCAAGAATTGGATTGGTGGCAATTTTGCCTTTTAAAAAATCACTTGGGCACACAATCAGATCAATCAGCCGGTAAGTTTTTAATTTCTTATACAGCCATCCTTCTAAAGCTGCCAAAAGGCTTTTGACTTTTGAATTATGAATGCATCTGTTTCTTGTACAATTGACATATTTTCCTCCTTCACAGGCAAAGCAAATTTCGCCGCTGGAGGGAATGGTCATTAAATGGTTGGGGCATACCAGCTGACTGTCGTGGGCTGTCATAACAACAGGAAGCTTCCTCCCCCTCCTTTTTGAATATCTTTTTATTGCATATAAAATAGAGGGCGTCAATTGAAAATTAATATTGTTTATATGCACCACATCCGGATCAAATTGCTGCATCACATATGTGATCTTCTTATAGGCTTCCCTTGAATATATAATTTTAAAAGGATATGCCAGTTTTGCTAATTTACTGGTGTGAAAATCCATATTAGAGGTATAGCAGTCCCAGTCATTTTCAAGGATTCTGTCAGGATGCTCCATTCCAAAGTACTGAACCTCATGCCCCTGCTTTTTAAGCTGCTGTCCTACTTTCATAATATAAGTTTCAGAGCCGCCATTCATATACAAAAACTTGTTTACAATAAGAATCTTCATTGTATTATTCCTGCTTCTTCTAAAAATCTGTCTGCAATTTTCTTAAGCTTATAATTTTCTTTTATTTTTACCCCATTTGACGATAACTGTTCTGACAGATTCGGATCTTCTGCTACCCTTTTCATTGCCGTGCTTAAGGCCTTCACATCTCCCACAGGCGTTAAAATCCCATTTACGCCATTTTGAATATAGGTTTTTGACCCCCCTGCCGGGCAGTCTGTTGCAATGACCGGAACCCCCATAGCAAGAGCTTCTATCATAGAATTAGATATGCCTTCATAATCTGAAGAAAGTACAAACATAGCACTATCCCGGATTTCTTCTTTTACATTGGCCGAAAAGCCTCTGAACATCACCCTATCTTCTATCTGAAGTTGTTTTGCCTGTCTGCGCAGTTCCTCTTCCAATTCACCAATGCCAAATAAGTGCAGCTCATACTCTGAATATTCTTTTACAAATTCAGCAAAAGCTTTAAGCAGCAATTTATGATTTTTCTGCGGCTGAAGCCGGGCTACGGACACCACTCTTTTTTTTCTCTCTCCTTTAAAAGGTTCCGGCATACCATCCGCAACAGGATTAGGAATAACAACTACCTTCTTTTGCAGATTTTCAGGAAAACATTCTTTCATATCCGGTGTCTGCAGAACCAGTTTTTCTGCTTTTCTATATGCCCAGTTGCGGATTTTCCACTGGGGAAATTTAGTTGGATCATTCCGCTCCGAAACCAACATTCGATGCGGTATGCCAAATGCTGAAAAAACAGAAAATACCGCCCCCATAACACTAAATGCAAAAATATAGCAGCCCTTATTCTCTTTATAAAATTTGCGCATATGATAAATACGTTTTAAGCGTACCAGAAAGCTTCCCCCCGATGCCTGTCCAGCTACGTGGACTTCTACCTTAGGATCTAAGGGATAGGCGGTCTGATTTCCGGCAAACAGTAAAATTGCTGTTTGATATCCTCTTTTTACATATTCATTGGCAAGCAGCGCAACTACCCGTTCCGTTCCGCCTCCCGGCATGTCCGGTAATACAAAAATTATCTTCATATGCTTCCCAAGGTCCTTCCTATCTGGTCAAATTGTTTTGCACAATAAACATTACTTAGTTTTTCCCTGTACATAATACAGTTTTCCACATAATACCCATTTCCTGCACAAATTTCAGCAAGTTCTGCCGCACCCCATCCATCCTTCACAATTCCTAATGCGCATTTTTCAATATAAGAAGCGTTAAACGGAACGCTGGTAGTAAGAACCGGAGTCCCTGCTGCAATACTTTCCACAATGGATACCATACTGTTGTCCTTACTGGTGTTAACCAAAAACGCCTTTGCTTTTGCAAGGACAGGCATCAACTGCTCGTGATTTAGTTTTCCCGTAAAGGTAACATTACTTTCTATTTTTAACTTTTTTGTGTAATTTTCAAGCTGATCTCTGAGAATTCCATCACCTATGATCTTCAACTCATATTCTTTGTTTTCCGCCTTAAGAAATGCTGCAAAATGATCTAAAATTCCATCTATGTGCTTTCTTTCAATCAACTGGGAAGCCACTACAAAATAGTTTTTCTTTTCTCTGCTGAAATTAATTTTGGCAAGGTCTGCTCCGTGGTCAATTGTTGTTGTTAAAACCCGGTTACTGTATTTTTCAATAAAATTTCTTGCATTTTGCGACCTGGGAATCACAGGAATATTTTGCAAAAACAGCCTGGCCACAATATTGTACCAGAATTTTGACGGAATTTTTTTTAAAATATTGTTATGGGCGCCCAGTTCATGCCAGATCATCAGCTTATTTTTCGCATGAAGTGCACCGCACAAAGTAAGCAGAGAAAACACTTCGCTTGAAATAATATAATCAAATTCATTTCTATGCTTTCTTATATAACCGGACAACCCTTTAAGCCAGGGCAGGCATCTGGGCTTGCAGATCAGCGGTACCCTGCAGGGCAGCCATATAATTGGAAATGGGTACTGCTCAACGCATACAGGTTTATATACATCTGCTGCTGCAAGCACCGGCTCGTCTCCATTTTCCAGAAACCCCATGCACAATGCATAAATCATGGTATCTTTAATTGATTCCACTTTAGGTATCTGATCTGTTTCCGACGTATATAAGATCGGATTCATGATAAACACTTTCATTATTTGTCCTCATTCTTCTTTTCTAAAACCTTTCCCTGCAGCAGAAAGCTCCAATAAGCTCCTATCAGGAAAAATACATAGTTCCTCGCCAAATACGCAGAAACTCCATGGGCCTCAATCACCGTATAGATTGCAAAGGAAGTAATCAGCATAATTGCCATATAATGTTTTTTAAAATAACAGTACAGCATAACCAACAGCATAGCAGCAACGAAAATACATGCTGGAATGATCCCATACCAATAAAACAGCCGCACCCATCCAAGGTCAAAAAACCGGTTGTTTTCCGGTCTGGAAAATAAGCTCCAAGTTTGTATCGTTCCTTCAAAGGTATCATTTTCCACCAGTATTCGTATTCTTCCATTCAGCGCATCATTTAGTTTGGTAAAAAACATGGTAACCGGAGATCTGTCGCCACGCCATACATAGCAGTATACCCTGTATGCGTTTCCCGCAATTACTACCGAACCTAAAACGCTCATAGCTGTAAAAAAAACTCCTGCTGCTGCACTGAATCGTGAAAGCTTTTCAAATTTTTTATTTACCAGCAGGAAGCATAACATCAATGCAAAAACAGTTACCAGCAGACTTGTTCTGGAATCTGTCAGCAAAAAGAATCCCACATTAACCAGCAGTACGATCACATAATGATACACTTTCATTTTTTCTCCATAGAGATAAAGCAAAAGAGACGTCAGTGCCCAAACCATGCAGTGGAGGGCATTGGGATGCCCCATTCCTAAAGTATATCTGGTTTCCACACTGCCCCGCCCATAATCCTGAGTAAGCGAAACTGTCCCGTAAATTCCGGTCACTGATAAAAGAATAATTAAAATGCATCCACACATGGTAAGGTAAAACACCAGCTTCAAACACCGCTTCATATCAATATTTTTGCAGGCAGCAATGAACATGATAACCCGAATTACTTCATTTCTGCCGGTTGCAAAATAAGAGACTGATCCCAAAACACAAAATAGGAAAATTGCTGCATATTCCTTTCTTGTATACCGCGTCAGGCCCACTTTAATTAAAAACAGCAAAAAAGTGATCTGAAAAAGTCTCCCCTCTATCGGATTCGTATACGCACTTTTGTCCACTAACACAATAAGTACTTCAATAATGACTCCCAGATAAAAACAGCTATATGCAATTTTTGAAAATATACTCTGTTTTTCCTCCATTGTGTTCCCCGCTTCTTCTCTGTTTGAAATGATGCCGCCTGTTTACTTTATCCCGCCATCCGGTGATATAAACTTCCATCCCGGCCATAATTGTTCCATTTCCTCTTTTACAAAAACCTGGCTGTTTTTGTGTATGGTGGGACGTATCATGATCTTATTATCATTTGAATTTAACCTTGCTCCCCAAAAACTAAAAGTGGAATTTGCGCAAATATTATGCCTGCACCTGCTCATAAGCCACATATCAAAAAAACTGTCTCTGCCATGATTAATATCCACCACCGTATATTCTTCCCCTGTAAACCGCTGCCTTACATAAGGTATGTCATCAGAAAAAATATAAAAATGAGGCTTGCTGCAAAGGGTTTTCATATATTCTATCGCCTTGCAGTAGTAAGCATCCGTACAAATATTTCCAAACATGGCGGTATTTTTTTCATCCAGATAATCTCCACGTCTCAGATGCACACTTACAGACTCTCTCTCCTGCATTTCCTGCGCCATTTTTATATTTTTCGGATGATCATTTACAGGAAACTGTATTTTTTCCCGTAAATCATATAAAATATCGGCATAGTACTTTTCACAGGCAAAATAACCGCTTAAATACATGTTCTCCATCTGCAAAAGCTCAGGATGATAGATTTTGCTTTCATGAAACCATCTTATCCTTCCAGGCAAAAACTTTCTTTTTAATTTTCCTGCCACCCCCTCCGAGCCAATTAGCTGTTCCTTTTCTTCAGGCGTACATGTTTCATAAATAAGGCGGTCAAAATAATCAAGCTCCAGTTCCCTTTCCGCCAGCACCTCTCCCCGTTTCTCTTTATCCAAAAACCATGATATATCCAGCCTTGCCTCTTTTCCCATTCTTACAAATTTTCTATATAATGCATACTGCTGGAGTTGGTTGCCTAAGCCTCCCATAACCTGAATGATTATCATATGCCACCTCTTTTACGCTTCCTGCTCCTTTGTCATCACAAATAACGACAACGCCGGCCCCAAAGACCAGGGATAAGCCCCGTAAACCTGGGGATACATACTAAATCCATGACACTCAGCAAGACAGCCATAGATTTTTCCCTCCTTAACACAGTTCCACAGAGCTTCCCTTCCACGCATCATTCTCGACTTGTGAATGCCAATCAATACCTTGGTATCCAAAGATCTGGCAATGGCATATAAGATCATGGCTGTTGCAGAAGTATCAGCAGGTCCTTCTTTCGCCCCTAACTGCCAGCTGTATAATCCACCTTCTAATTGATAGGCCTCCACTTTATCCACAATACGTCTGTAGGCCTGCTTGATCACTTCATAGCTGGGATTTGACTGTTCCATATATGCAAGGCTTTCTGCCATACCTATCATCAGCCAGCCCACTGCCCTCCCCCATCCAATAATTCCATATTTAACACCGCTTTCATAATGGTAACCATGATAAGGAAGTCCTGTTTTTTCATCCATTCCCTTACTGATAAAATTCTGTATCTGCGTCACTGCAAGATTAAGTGCGTTGATATCCTGATATGTACTGCCATATTTGCAAAGAAATGGACATACCAGTCCTATCCCATCTGCAAAAATATAATCCGTTTTCTGTTTCGGCCTGTATGGAAAGCTCCCTGCTCTGTCAGTTTCATGCTCCATCAGATAATGAAACATAGCGTCAGCCGCCTTCTTATACTTTTCCTCACCGGTAATGGCATGCAGGTCAATCAATGCCATTCCGCTGAATGCATCATCCAGATAATGCATCTTACAACCCTTTTTTATCCATCTGTCATAGTATTTTTGCAGACATTTTATAATAATTCTGGCTTCTTCCGAATTTTTATTCTGCATATAGTAATCCACAAGGCTTTTGGCAAGCAACCCATTGGGCCAGTTAATTTTATCCGCCGGTTCCTGTTTTCTTCCGGCCAGCGTCTTCATTCCTCTTTTCAGCTTACTGCGCTTGGGATAATGAAGCAATTCATATTCAGCTTCTTTTACCATTTCTAACATAACCCCATACCTCCATTCCTTTTTCGTTTGTATTTTCACTTCGCACTTTGTTTTTTAATCTATCTGCTTTTCCAAAAATGATACATTTTCAAATAAATCCACGGACAGTGGATGAAAAGCATTGTCTTTATCCCATATCCTGCCGGCAGGTTTTTCCTTGCTCCCTGCATCTTCAATGCATCTTTTACCGTTTTCCGGCACTCCTGCACATAATTATCATATTTTTTTCTTTCCTGACCTGAAAGCACCGCTATTTTTCCTGCTACCAAAATTCCTGATACTGCCAAAATGCTCTCCACCTGCGGCTGACACTTTGGATAATCTCTCCTGATTATTTCTGCTGCCAGTTTCCAGCTTTTTATTTCATCCATGTAAGCAGGAACAAAAGGCCGCAGTGTAACTCCTGCTTCGTTAATCCGGTAATAGTACCCCTTATAATCCGTTATACTGACTTTGGACAGCCTTGGCAAAAGGTCTGCCAAAAACATCATATCTTCTCCGATGGTTAAGTCTTCCCTGAACCGGACATTTCCAATCACAGATCTTTTATACAAAACACCCCAGCAATGGGTGTACCGGCAGAGAAAATAGTCAGATACGTAGTCTTGTTTGCTGACTGTTCTTACATTTTCTTTTCTGTCACACTCCACAATATTCTTTGAAGCAGTCCAGCTATAATATCCACAGGATACCATATCGCTGTCTTCCTCTTTCAAACACCGGATCAGCCTCTCCAGCATGCGGCCATCCAACTTGTCATCTGCATCCAGAAATGTAATGTACTCACCGTCACTTTGTTCAATTCCCTGGTTCCGCGCCGCTGAAACGCCCTTCCCATTTCTCAGGATCAGTTGTATTCTCTGATCTTTTTGGGACATTTCCTGAATAATCCGGGTGGTGCCGTCAGTGGAATGGTCATCTAAAACAAGCACCTCAAAGCTGTCCCAGGTCTGGGAAAGCACGCTTTCCATGCATTCCCTGATCCATGCCGCACCATTATATACAGGTATGATTACACTGACCTTGCCTTCTGTTATTTTTCTGTTCATATCTTCATCCATTATTTTTCTGCAATTTTTGCAAGCAGTGTTCCCCCTGCCGCTGCCTGTTTTTTATAATCCGGCATAAGTTTTTTCAAATCGCACCTTATTTCTTCTTCCCTGCTCTTAAGCCACTCAAAGCCTGCAAGCAGCTCTTCTTTCTTTTGAAGGCTTTGCACAGGCAGTACGTAATTTTTATCTGTGCCAAACAAGTCCTTGGCAATTCCCCTTGCTTTTACGGAATAGCCAACCACCAGCGTAGGTACGCAGGTGGAATACGCTGCAATGGTAGCATGAGTTCTGGCTCCGATGAACATCCGGCACCGGCTGATATATCCCTTTAATACAGGCGCAGATGCATCCCCGATCTGCAGAATGCGCCCCGTATGGGAAAATGCTTCATACAATTCCTTCATAGGATTCCGATCATCACCGCCTGCCCACACCACGTGGGGAATCAGTGCAACACTAAAATCCGTGGTCTCTAAAATATGCGCAATTAATGCTTTGTAATTTTCCTTCGTAATGCCGGATTTCTTTTCATTTTCTACAATCATTGGACTCACGTTCAGTCCCACCATTCTTCCATCCATCCAGCCTGAAGGAAGTTTCAGACACTCTGTTTCCAAAAGAAACGCCGGATCAGGATGGAGAAAAACATTCTCCCAAATGCCTGCCCTCTTAAGGGCCTCATAGGTGATGCTTTCTCTTGCTACGATTAGATCATAACGCTTCATATCCTCTACGATTTCTTTTTTACTTAATGCTTCCGGCTCAATAGAGCAGCCATACAAAACGGTTTTCCCGCCGCCTCTGTGAAACATCCGGTTGCTCATAATCAGTCTTTCCAGCATATTTTCATAGCAGTAATTGTCACCGCCAATGGAAATATTAAGCCCGTACATGTTCTTTCCACAGACCGCCCCATAGCGGTAACGCATAAAGCATTCCGGATCATGAAAAATCTTTCGCCAAAAATAATACCATGTGTGAATGAATAGATTCTTTTCAATATATTTTTCCTGAATAATCTGGCTGCAAAGTCCCTGCAGGGAATATTTCTCGTCCTCTGCCTTTCTGCTGGAAATCAAAACCGCCGGCTTGGGCAGCATCTTAATCAGCGTGTTGGCAATGGCCTCACAGCCATGATTATCGCTGCCTGCATGCATATATAATACGATTTTATCGTTTTTCATTTCCGGCTCCTTTCGGCTTTATGGGCAGTTAAGTAATTTTTAAAGAAAAGTAGTGGGAATATTCAGACAATATTTTCTGTTCAAATCCTGTTGCACCGAGCATTTCATCAAGCCAAATAGGGCAGAAGTCAGTCGGGAAATGTCCCTACTGCCTTCTATTGTCTTGCCTTCATGGTGCATAAGGCTTTTTACAGAAGATGTTGTCTGAATATTCATTTATTTTCATAATTACTAATTATGTCCCATTACGCGTAGTATAAAATCATTGCCAGCCTCAATAGGCTAATCATGAAATGGTTTGGATGCTTTAACACTGCGTATAGTAATTTATTAGAAGCTTCTTTAACCATAACTGGATTTTCTTTCACTGCCTGTCTTGTCTGGGGCAGTTTGCAGATTTGTCTGATGTTTTTCCGATAGCTGGAAGGGTTTCCTCTTGCTTCGTTTTTCAGCACCAGAAGGAGCATGTGGATATATTCCTGCTCTACCTTCCTTTTCATTATTTCCTTTTCTTCCGGCAGGTATTTTTCCTCCACGATTCTTGCGGTAGCTGCCTTAAGAAGCTGCATGTTATGAAACATTTCTCTGTCGTATCCATGAACGATAGAAGTTTCCACATAACGATAATGGTAATAGGCTTTGTGATCCAGCACCACAATCCTTTCACAGTCCAACACTGCCGGAATCACCATAAGGGAGTCATCCCCCATTCTGACATCTCTGTCACAAAATTGCAGGTTATTGACTACCAATTCTCTGGAATACAGTTTCATGCAACGGGAGAAGGTAATGCACCTGTTTTCCTCCCCCAAAATATGATACCGTACTTTTTCTTTTAACTGCTCTCCGGTATATTCCCCCGGCGCAAGTCCCTGCCAGGAATATTTTTTCCCTTTTTCCTCTTTTTCTATCACATAATCACAGGTGATAATTTCCCTGCATGTTCCGGTCAGTTTCGCCTGCATTTCCTCAATCATGCATGGCTCCACCCAGTCGTCACTGTCCATAAAATTAAGATATTCTCCGGTTGCTTCCAGCGCGCCTTTCGTCCAGGTGGAAGTAACTCCTTCATTTTCCTTATGAATCACCCGTATTCTACTATCCTGCGTGGCCAGCTTGTCGCAGATACGACCGCTTTCATCCTTTGATCCGTCATTTACCAGTATGATTTCCAGATTTTGGTACGTTTGATTCAATAAACTTCCAATGCTTTTTTCCAGATAAGCTTCTGCGTTGTATACCGGTACCACGATACTTATTTTACACTTTTCCATTCAGCTCATCCTTTCAGCGTTTCATAATACCTGACAAGCGCTTTTACATTGCTGCTGATATCATACTGTTCCACCATACGACTGCGTGCCTGCTCTCCCAGTCCTTTACGGGTTTCCTCCTCATTAAGAAGCCAGGTTAAGGTATCAGCAAGGGCTTTTGTATCTTTGGGAGGCAGCAGAATGCCTGTCTGCCCCTTTTCTTCCCCCATAATCTGCGGAATGCCTCCTACTTTGGTAGTAACCACACACATTCCGGCAGCCATTGCCTCCAGCAGGGAAACAGGCTGACCTTCAAACCATGTAGGCAGTACGAAAATACTGCATTCCTCTATCAGCCTTTCTCTTTCCTCAGGCGATACCCAGCCTGGAAGCTCCACTACATCTGAAAGGCTTTCTGCTTTCTTTTTCAGCTCCTCATTTCCTGCCTCCCACAGGCCTCCAAGAATAAACTTGACATCTGGAATCTGTTTTTGTATGACTGGTACAGTCTCAAGCAGCTCGCCAATTCCTTTTTCCCTGCAAAGCCGCCCCAAAAAAAGAATTTTCCGGCTGCTGTAATTCTTCTTTCCCTTTTTGGGAATCAAAATTCTGTTTTGGAGCACATGGATTTTTTCTTTATCCACAATTTTACCAAAAAAGTCCTTCCAGCTGTCGGACAGTACCAAAAATACATCTGCCCGATTCATGCTCTTTTTAATACTGGCGCGCTGCTTTTCACTGCATCGCTTAAAATAAAAGCTTTCAAAATCCCCGCCATGCTCATGAATCAGTATTTTCTTCTTAAAAAAATCTGCTGTGTCAATAAAAATCTTCTTTCGATAACAACTGGCATCCGCCGCCATATTTATATGCAAAATCTGGTAAAATGGGAGTGCTGCAAGGAATCCAACATAGGCAATGCCTGCCTGCAATAACTTACGAGCTTTACTTCCATCTACCATAGTTGCAATATATTTTAATTGAACCTGCCTTGAAAGTCCTGCTTCATACAGATTGTTAACCACAGCAGACACCCCGCCGTGAACGCTTCTGGCAGGCCCAATCATCAACACTTTACTTTTACCCTTTTTTTTCATAAAGGAACGCCTTCCTGCCGCCTATTTAGAACCTCTGCCTGCAATGACCACCCACACCGTACGAAACAGAATTTTAACATCCAGTGTAAGCGACCATCCATCAATGTATTTCAAATCATATTTTACCACATCATCAAAATCTTCTATATCGCTCCGCCCGCTGACCTGCCATAAACCGGTAAGCCCCGGCGTCATGCTGATCCGTCTGCGGTAATACTGATTATATTTTTCAAACTCATCCTCAGTGGGAGGCCTTGTTCCCACCAGACTCATATCCCCCTTTACCACATTATAAAATTGAGGTAATTCATCAATACTGGTTTTCCTGATAATCTTTCCCACTTTGGTAATTCGGGGATCATTTTCTATCTTAAACATAAGTCCCTGAATTTCATTTTGCTCCTCCAGCTCTTTTTTCCGTTCCTCCGCATCCATATACATGGACCGGAACTTATAAATTTTAAACCGTCGCCCATTTCTTCCTATCCTGACCTGGGAAAACAAAACCGGCCCCGGCGAATCCAGCTTAATTGCAATTGCAACAAAGGGGAAGAAAATCAGAGTAATCAGCATTCCAATCAGTCCGCCAACAATATCCATAACCCTTTTTATCAAAAGACGCTTATAGCTGCTCCTGAATCTGGTATAAGTAAGCACCGAATATCCGCCGAAATCATCCACTTTACTCCGCTCCGCGTTCATTCCCGGAAGCTCCATGCAATAATGAGTATCTACTCCCATCACATCAAACCCATTGATCATCATTTGAATCTGCGACTGTTTTAATTCCGGTGCATAGATAAACACTTCATCTAACGTCATCAATGTCACATTTTCCATAAATTTATCGTCTATATACATGACAGGAATGTCATTTGCATGATTGAAGTCCACCTGCTCCGTACAGGCAATGCCAATAATCTGATAATGAATCCCAAGATGCTCCTTTAAGTGTTTAAGCACATCTTCCAGCATTGCTTTTTGCGTGATCACCAGCACTTTAATTTTCGACAGCTCGGAGCTGTAGTGAATGTGCATTCCCTTTTTCACCAGCAGATGGATGAAAAGAGTTAAAAAAACATTTATGACAGCAAAATACACCGTAACAATACGTGAAAAAACATCTGCCCATTTTAAAAAGGTCATGACCGTCTGCACTACAAGAATCATGATGACGTTATATTTAAAAATTTCATAGGTTTCCCTTTTAATGCTTCTTTTAATAAAATTTCTGTTCCAGTCAATAAAAAAAGTATAAATAGTACAACACAGCAGATAAACCAGACACACTTGAAAATGTACTGCTTTATCTCCCATATCCCTGAAATTTCCAAACCGAATGTAAGTTGCCAGAATAAAGGACACAACGATTGTCACCAGATCAGCAAACCACAGTCCGTATACTTCTACAATTTTATTTTTCTGGTTCATCTTTTTATCCATACTCCTTTCAAAGCCGGAGGACTTTGTGCGCAGTGCAGTCTGCGTTTTCCAGCATCTTTTACCGGCCTCTAAAAAAAATACGCTTTATCTTTCTCACCGCTTTTCGCACAAATCGCTTTATCTTCATGGCTATCCTGGTGTAAAGCTGTTTTCCCCATGAAACTGGAGGCATAATTAAATACCTGTATTCTTCTATATGAGAAAGCAGATATTCCGGATAGCTCTCATCAACTTCCACCCGTTTAAACCTTGCATCTCTTCCAAAAATATCCTGGCCTAAAATCAGCTTGTCCATTGCTTCCGCTAAGGTATCCGCATTGTTATATTCCTGATGTGCCGCCGCAACCACCTTGGTTCCGATTCTTTTACCCACATCCCTTTCCTGTCTGCTGCCCATATAGCCAAAATGCCAGCCTCCGTCCTCAACTCTTACCGCACCAGGCGCGGTGGTGGATGCCTCCCGCATTTCAATAATTCCGGCTTTGGGAATGCTCCTTTTTCCAAACACCTTGGTTCCAAGCCACATTTTCTTCTCTGCCCCGGGAAATTCTCCTGTTATGGAAAGCAGGCTGCCTGAGATCTCTTCCATGTTAATAAAGCAGTAAAACATTCTTTGAGCCAGATGATATACTTTATCCGGATTAAACTCTGCAATTATCTTCTTAAGTACCTTGGGGTTGGGAATCTCATCCACATCGCTTAAAATAATTACATCCTCATCTGTAGCATCCTTAAGCCCCTTTATAAGGGCGTTTTTTTGAAATTTATCTCTTTCGTGGGTAGTTGCCTGTATAGGAGAATCATCCACTACCAAATAAGTAATTTTAGGCAGAAACTCCTGAAACATTGCCTTGTTTTTCTCGAAACAAAGCTCCTTTTTTTCTCCGGAAAAGGTTACTGTAGCCTCTTCAATTACAAACTGGTCCACAATCGGATCTAATATATGAAGCCGAAGCTTTAAAATATCTAGTTCGTTAAAAAACGGAATACAATCATAAACCATATTTGCAACCTCATTTTTTCAAGTGTCTCCAAAACAAAAGCGGTCTTACCATGCTTTTAAATTTAAGCCATCCCCTGGTTAAGGGATTTTGAAATGCCGGATACCTGCTGTTTCTTCCCCACCACTTATGAAACACAAAGGGAGCGTCCACCTCCATCACCTCCGGCACCGGATGTTCATGTCCGAACTGTGCCGCTACCTCTACAGGTGCATATTTCATTCCGGCCTCTTCAAATTTATGCTTATTCATGCAGCAAAGGAAAATATCTTCATTATAAAACCCTTCCTCATCCTTTTCCCACTTAAGGCCTGCCTGTTTTGGAAAATCCAAAAACCGCTTGCTCCGCAGTGATACACTGTTGCCAACCCTGCACAAATTTCCATAAATATCATGATAGCTATGCGCCTTCCCGGCAGATGGTACCGGCCAGGGAGATCCAATGTAATCATAATCTAAAAATTTTTCCTGCCATTTTTCAGGATGTACCACAAACCCATCATAATGAACAAGAAGCACATAATCTGTGGTAATATAATCTCCCAGCTCATAAGCAATTTTATAATTAAAGCAATCAATATCTGTCAGTTTACCAGTATGTTTATAGGTAATTGATTTTGGCAGCATAAAAGGCTTTCTGTGAGTGATTAAAACCACTTCTCCAAATTCAATGCCCCGCATACTGTATTCTAAAGCTTTAATGGTCTCATAAATTTTTACGCTGGTCATTGCCGCCAGTGTTACATTAGACAGTTTCAATTTCTTATCATAATTCATTTATAATTCCCTGCTTTTCCCTTCAGCACCAGGTTGATCTTCCTTATGATGCCTCTCATTAACCTCAAACATCTATGCTTACTATAACGCCATCTGCTCTTTACCTGTTCTCCTAAAAGAACTACTCCTTCAGGTTTGACATTCAGTTTCTGATATAAAGTTGATTTCTTTTTATATTCCTCCAGCTCTTTAAGACACTGTTCCCATGTGAAAACTCTGCCTTGTTTGTCCTGATAGTGCCAGCCTTCATATATATTCTGTTCAGACGCCCAATACCCCTTTGATACATTATGTCTTGCCCAATACTTAGGAGCAAGAATATACTGCACCGTCTCGCTGGTAAATGCGGGAAAATAAGCAAAGGAAGAATTGGATAACAACAAATACTTTGCGTTTTTAATAATGGAATAGTCCTTTGCAAGGTCAAAATTATATGCGGGAATTCCCGGCAGAATTTTACCTGCTTCTTTTACGTCATTAGTAATAATCATAAATTCCATATCCGGATTTATTTTTTTCATATTTCTAATGCCGTCCTTCCAATATTTTTTTCTTAAATAAAGTTCTGGACAATCCAGATAGTCGCTGCACCTTAAATGAAGAATACACAAATTGTCTCTGCAATACTCCATGCAGTCATATTCGTCTTTTACTTTAAGCCATTGTTTAATATCTTCCTTATATTTCATGTAATAGCGCTCTGCCTGCATATTACCATAAAGGAGGGTATAGTCTGCGGGATGTAAAAGTTTTTCGTCCACCCCTGTCACATAACACCCATGCGTCAGGTCATGTCTGGAGTTTCCGATAAAAATACGGTCTTCCTTTTCATTATAAACCTGTTTATAGTCTTCTTTGGCAGAAGGCATCCCATAATCCAGATCCATAAAATACATTCCGCAGCTGCTATGCATATTATTGGCCACTGTTTCACTTCCCAGTATACTGTATGGAAGCTGATTTTCCAAAGCAATACATCTTGTTGTAACATAACAGAAAAGCTGATTTCCCAGCCCCTGTCCTTTTAATAATTCTGTTCCCAGCATTCTGTCGTCCTTTTCTTAACCATGCTTGATTTATACTTATCCATGTGTATTTAAAGTAGTCTTCACCAGTTTTTCATTTTCTACCTTATAGATAATGTCGCACTTTTCAATGGTATTTAAACGGTGTGCAATGATCACCATTGTCTTTTTCCCATGAAAACTGTTTACCGCTTCCATTACTGCCGCCTCCGTATCATTATCAAGAGCTGAGGTAGCCTCGTCAAATACCAGAATTTCAGGATCATGATAAAGGGCTCTGGCAATTCCAATCCTCTGTCTCTGGCCTCCGGACAATCTGACACCCCTGTCACCTATTGTAGTGTCCAATCCTTCCGGCAGATCCTCCACAAATTCCTTAAGCTGGGCCTCTTCTAAGACCTCCCATATCCTCTTTTCATTAATTTTATCCTCATCAATACCAAATGCAATGTTATCCCGGATTGATTCGTCAATCAAATAAATGGACTGGGGAATGTAACCGATCTGTGCAAGCCATGATTCATAATTTTTAAAAATGTTTACCCCATCGCAGGTAATTTCTCCCGCCTGCGCATGTAAAAGTCCTAAAAGCACATCCACGATAGTGGATTTCCCGGCGCCGGAAGCCCCGATAATTCCTACTGATTTTCCCCTTGGTACCTCCATATGAGCATTTGTAAAAATATTTTTTTCGGAATCAGGATAATGAAAGCTGATATGATTTAATTCAATCTTATCTTCAAGCTTTAACTTTTCTTTCTGGGCATTGGCTCTTCTCTCTGCCAGCATAGCATCTGTTTTCATTCCCTGCTGCAGGTTCGCATATACAAAGTCAAGGCTGGGCTGAGTGTATGCAATTTCCGTAATATAAGTATTAATACGGTTTACACTGGGCAGTACTCTGATCGCTGCCGCTGCAAAAGCACCAATAGCGTACATCATCACATTCATATCACCGCCGCCGCTAATATATACAGCGATAAAAGACAGCATACTCACAATAAATACTGTTTCGATCAGCAGCCTGGGCGTATTATTTAGCACCGCATAGTTTCTGGCTACATTGGCGCCAATTTTACCGCTTTCATAATAGTTTCTTACAAAAAATTCTTCCCTGTTCAGTACCTTTACATCCTTAAGACCATAAATTGCCTGTATCCGCCACTTGGCAATCCTAGACTGAATTCTTTGGTTTTCCCCGCCGATTTTATTTAACTTGGGCTTAAACACTTTAAAAATAAACAAGGTCAAAATACCAAATACACCAATAATAAATAGTGTCATGGCTGCGTTAATACACAAAAGCACTAAAAAAATCAAAAACGATACCACCACCTCGGAGGCCAGATTCAACATGGCAAGTATCAAGGAAAAGGTCTGGGGAATATCACTGTCCGTAATACGGAATACGGTAGGAATATCTGCCCCAAGATACTGTTCATAGGGGCGGTTTAAAAACTCAGCCATTACCCGGCTGATCATTTTATTTCTGGTCTGAGTAATAAAAGTATTCTGCTTGTACGTAAGCAATAAAATATATAGATTTTTAATCACATAAATCGCCATAAGGCCAATTAACAGCGTCATGGTCATCTGTCCAACATCTTCAATATGGAGCGCACTGCAGATATTTCCCAGGAACTGGTATTTATC
This sequence comes from Lachnospiraceae bacterium 10-1, assembly GCA_000403495.2. Classification (GTDB taxonomy): domain Bacteria; phylum Bacillota; class Clostridia; order Lachnospirales; family Lachnospiraceae; genus Suilimivivens. Next base: position 67,126 of record KE159818.1, read on the forward strand.
TACATACTCCTGCAGCTTGTCCGGTGTAAGCAGCGCAGTTACTACCGGCATCATAGCCCCTACTCCCAGCGTTTCCAAAATACCGCCGATAAAAATCATAATACCAAGCATCAGCAATTGAAGTTTTTGTTTTCTATCAAAAATTGATCTGATTTTTCCAAATAAACTTATTTTTTCCATGAAACTCCTTTTCATACAGCAGCCTGATCATTCCCCCAGCAAGAACCAATTCTCCAGTACGGGAATCATAATTGGCCTTTTTGCATAATTATTGAAATTATATCACACATTGTTTCGGTAGGCAAACTTTACCAGTGTTATATCATCCCAAAAAGAGCATATGAATTCTCATACGCCCTTTACAGTAATTATTCTCCAAACACTTATTTCAATCTTTGCCTTATTCTGTCATACACTTTCACAGTGCAATAAAACAAATCTGGATTTAACAAAAACAGTTTCATTCTGGCCTTATCTCCTGCTGCCGCAAATTCCTTTTGATAAACTGCCTTTATTTTCTCTTTATCACTTTTAAGAATTTTGACTGCTTCCCTTGCGGAAGTCTTCATCTTTTTATCTTTAAACTCCACAAAGTAAAACAGCATTCTCCGGCAAAAATGATAAAATGCCTTTTCAGATGCCTCTTCCATCCCAATCTCTCTTAAGTACGCAGTCTGCTCTTTCCAAAAGGGAATTTCATCATTAAACCTGCGCTCATGCAGCTTCTTATTCATAATGCTTCCGGCTCTGTCCAGCACATAATTATAATATGGTGCATCCAAAAAAACACAACAGTTTGTGTTAGCTAACGCTTTCGTTGTATACATAATATCCTCTGACTTTTTCCCTAAAGGAAACCGTATCCCCTCTATAAGGTCTTTTCTGAAAAGCTTGCTCCAAACTGAATTGTAGATATGAAAAGGCTTGTTATCACAAATATAAATATCAAGCGCCTCCTGTCTGGTTAAAACATATTTTCTGCCTGAAAACTTTGTTTGTTCTATCTGCAGGTTCTCTTCTCTTATCTTCCTGTATGCACAGACTGCAATCTGGGCATTTTCTTCCTCGCAGGCCTCAAGCATTGCCTGATACATTTCAGGCTCAATCCAGTCGTCCCCATCCACATATCCAATATAATCCCCTTTTGCAATAGAAAGCCCTGTGTTTCTTGCACCTGAAAGTCCCTGATTTTCCTGATGAATTACCTGAATGCGGGAATCCCTTTGGGCATACTGGTCACAAATACTTCCCGTACAATCTTTAGAACCGTCATCCACTACAATAATTTCAAGCCTCTGATAAGTTTGCATAAGCAGACTGTCCAGGCAGTGGGGCAAATATGCTTCTATGTTGTATGCTGCAACGATTACGGAAATCAATTTAATATTCTGCATCTATTACCGCACCTCTCCTTTCGGAGAAATCTTAATCATTTCTCTTGTATATATATCTTTCATATCCTGATTGTTCACCCATTTTGAAGGTGCAATTACTATTTTTTCCTGATCAGGATCAAGCCATGCGCCCCACCAGCTAAAACTGGAATTGGCGATAATGTGCGCCCTGCATTTACTCATAAGAAAAAGATCCAGATACCCTGTATCCTCCGTTGTGCCTTCAATCACAATAAACCTGCTTTTTTCTTTGTAAAAATGGTCAATCCATTGTTTTGCCCACCCCGTATCATTGCTGAAAATATAAAAAACTGTGTTGGGAAATTTCTCTTCCATCATTTCTATGGCTTTCCGATAATATGCATCCGTGCAAATCCCTCCGTAAGCTTCATCATTTTCCAGGTAATCCCCTCTGCGGATGTGTACGGAAACCGGCATCTGGCTTTTATTTTCTATTTTTGTCTGATACTCCCTGATGCGCTCCTCCAGCTCCTTAGAAACGCTTCCCCATATTTTACCTGAAAATTGAAAAGCTTTGCGAACCTGCTCTTTTACTTCCTCAAAGTACCGCTCACTTTGAAAATATCCGGTAAAATATGCCGGCTCCTTTTCCAGTATCTGCTGGTCAAAATTACAGCTTTTTTCCCGATATTCCTTAGATTTTCTTCCAAACAGCTTTCTCCGCAGCCTGTGGGAAAATTTCATAACTCCATCGGTAAGCTCATTCACTTCTTCTTCCCCTGCTGCCGGATAATCAATTCCAAAAGCCCATAGCAGAATCGGCCTTGCCTCTTCTCCTTTATATTCCGTCCGGTCATCAAATTTTACCTCTTTTCCCTGCGCTTTAAGTCTTAAAAATAAAGCATATTGGAACATTTGGTTCCCAAGGCCTCCGGTCATTCTGATTATATTCATATTTATCCATTCCTTTCGCATAGAACAGCTTCATCCATTCCGCGTCTATTACTTCACAGTTGAATTTTCATGAATGGTATAGTTAACCCTTCCCTTTTCATTTACAAGCGTCATACCTGTTGTATATATCTCATTCCCTTCCTTGTCACTGCTCCATCTATCCGGTGCAACTACCACCTTTTCCGGATGATCATTCATCCAGGCTGACCACCAGCTAAAGCTGGAATTGCTGATGATATTGTGTTTGCATTTGCTCATAAGCATCATGTCAAGATAGCCGGTGTATTCAGTGTTTGCCTCTACCATAACAAACCGTTTTTCCATTTCTTTTACTTGGGAAGGACTCATCCCTTCCTGAATCTGGCTTTGAATTAAATCCACTACCCAGCCTCTCACCCATTTAGGTTCATTGCTGAATATGTAAAATTTTGCATCAGGAACCTTGTCCTGAATAAAGCGCACTGCCCCCTTATAGTAATTTCCCGTACAGATTCCGTCATACAGCTCTCCATCCACCCGGGAATCACTGCGGTACATGTGAAGGCCTACTGATTCACTGGATTCTATCCCGTCCAGACAAGCTTTTGTAGCTTTATACAGCCTTTCAGGCAGACGCATGTCTTCTAATGTTGAAAATCGATACAGTTTTCTTACTTCCTCCTTAATGTCCTGGAAATATTTTTCGCTCTGAAAATTTCCCCGAAGATACATAGAGTCAAAGTTAAGCACATTAGGATCATAGAAGCCCTGCTCCTCATATTCTATGGCTTTCCTGCCAAATATTTTTCTGCGGAGCCTTTTTAGCAAATCCATTGAACCATCGGTAAATGACGTAATCTCATCCCATGTTGCCCTTGGATACTCAATGCCAAATACTGCCAGCATGATAGGACGCGCCTTCTCGCCGCGGTATTCATTAATATCATCAAATTTTACTTCTTTCCCCATAGACTTAAGCTTCAGATATAATGCATACTGAAACATCTGGCTCCCAAGTCCTCCGGACATTCTGATTATATTCATGGTCATCACCATGCCTTTCCAAACCACACTAGTGTATCTGCGTTAACCATTGCTGAAACATTAAAATATACCAAATCTGTATCCGCCATTCCCCACGTGTAATAAAATCATCCCACATTTTTAAAACTACGTCCGGATCTAATAGTCCCTGTTCTTTCAGCAGCTTTTTATCTATCAGTCCTTCCGCCCACATACGTATTTCCTTCTGACAGAGCCACTTATTTATAGGAATGGAAAAACCCTTTTTGGGACGCTCCATCATTTCCTTAGGTACGTAGCGGTAAAGCACTTCTCTAAGCACTTTTTTCCCCAGACCATCTCCACGCTTATAATCAATAGGCAGCCTCCAGGCAAATTCCACCACATCTTTATCCAGCATCGGCACTCTGGTTTCTAAAGATACTGCCATTGCAGTCCGGTCCACCTTCACCAATATATCATCAGGATGGTACATAAGCATATTCATTAACATAATATTATGGTTGGTCTCATCCAAAAAGCCTTCCTTGTATTCATTATGTTTGTATGGAATCTCCTTATGTGTAAGACAGATTTTTTGTGCCAAAGGTTCTGTTTCCATAGAAGATATATATAAGCTGACAGGTCCTTTCGCCCCTAAAAGTTTTCCCTTTACTTTATAGATTGGATGCTTTGCAAGGGGGCTGTGAAGCACCAAACTGCTTGCCGGCTTACGGATAAAATAAGGCACTCCTTTCATTTTGTTCCAAATCCGTTCAACTGAAAAGTAAGAAGTATATCCGCAAAAAAGCTCATCTCCCCCATCTCCGCTTAAAGAGACCGTCACATGCTCTCTGGTCATTTTACTCACAAGATATGTGGGAATCTGGGAAGAGTCAGCAAAGGGTTCCCCAAACATCTCTCCCAGCTTTGGAACCACTTCTCTGGCATCCTTATCAGTAATATAAAGCTCCGTATGCTCTGTACCTAAATGCTGCGCTATTTCTTTGGCATAAACAGCCTCATTATAATCTTTTTCCTCCATACCAATAGTAAAGCTTTTTACTTTGCCTTTGTTTAACGACTGCATCAGCGCCACAATCGTACTACTGTCAATGCCTGCGGAAAGAAAGGCACCTACCGGCACATCTGCCACCATCTGCCCCGAAATAGACTCCTTTAAAAGCCTCTCCAATTCATCTGCGGCCTCCTGAAAACTTCCCTTAAATAAATCCTTTTGTCCCTTATATGCGGCTTCTTTCATAGACCAATAAGTTATAGTTTCCCATTTATTAAATGGATATTTAATTTTTAGTATTGTTCCTGGTTCAAGTTTATAAATCCCTTCATAAATAGAATAAGGGGCCGGAATGTAACCATGCACAAAGTACAAATCAAGCACTTCCCGGCAGATAGAATTATGGAATCCATCCATTACCGCAATACAGCCTACATCTGAAGCAAATACAAAGCTTTCTCCACACATTCCGTAATACAGAGGTTTTTCTCCCACCCTGTCACGAAGCAGATACAAAGTTTTCTCTTCTTTATCATATAAAGAAATGGCAAACATCCCTTTGCACATAGCAATAGTCTTTTCAACCCCATAAGCTTCAAAGGCCTCTAACAACACTTCCGTATCGGATGTTCCTCTGAATACTGCTATCTTTTTTTCTTCAATCAGCTTATCCGCCAGCTTTTTATAATTATAAATTTCCCCGTTATAGGCAATTACAAAACGCTTGCTGTGAGAAGTCATAGGCTGTGCGCCATTTTCCGACAAGTCTACAATGGAAAGCCTTCTATGTCCAAGAACCACCTGTCCGTCTTCAGAAATATAAGTTCCTCCTGCGTCCGGACCTCTATGATGCATCCGTTCTTTCATGCGCTCAATATTTGCCTGCCTGTCTCCTGTAAAATTGCAAAATCCGGCTATTCCACACATAGGTCTTCTCCTCTCTTACCTCTTCGCACATCTTACTTTTGGGCAAAATCCTTGTTTTCAATGCGTTCATAAATAGCAGCAAGAGCCTGTTCTTTTTTTTCCAGATACAGCTCATATGCCTGCTCCCAGGATTCATACCCTTCTTCCTCCCGTTTATCCCCTATATGAAACTGTTCCAAAAGCTTTCCAAGATATGTCGTGCACTTTTCCGCTCCCAGAGTATTTACATGACCGCCATAATCATAATAATCCGTTGTAAAATCAATTCCAATTTCTTCATAAAATTCATTCATATTTACAAAGTCATAACCGTATGATTCAATGATCGGTCTCATGTAATTATACATTTCCTGTTCCTTTGGCTCAATTCTGTAAGGTGAAACAATAAACAACGCCTGCTGGTTTTGTTCTTTTAAATAATCAAGCAGCTCATAAAGGCGTTCTTCCTGTTCTGCGGGTATCGGTGTTTTACCTGTAAGATCTGTGCAGTCAGGTATCCGCTCTTCTTCTAAAGGACCTACTTCATCCTTAATCACAAAACCCATTAAAGGATGAGGTTTTTCGTACTTAAAACATGCAATCTGATCCGGTAACACTATGGTTTTCCAATTAGAATGGTATTTAAATATATCAAAATAATAAGTATATCTTTCAGAAACATCCGAAACCAGACGGTTGATGGCATAAATGCGGTTCAGGGAATATTTCATATTATCCGTCACCCCCCTGGCGTATGCCATATTGTTTTCCATATCTCCGTCTTCCATGGTATACATACGCATTTCAAATACCACTACCTCCGGTTTTTGCGTCTTATAGGCTTCCTTAAGTAAAGGCAGCGCCGCACTGGGACGCTGTACATGGCTTGACAGCGGATAACAGGTAATTCCCTGTTCTCCCCAAAGCTTTGGTGCACTGTAAAACGGATATACCGGACTGGAACCTATCATAATCACGTCCAGGGTATTCTCTTCCTGAGCATAAAATCCGTTAAACAGATCCTTTACCTCTCCATTGGTCCTTATCACGTAAGTGAGAGTAGTTAAGATTAAAATAAAAATGCTTATGAAAATAATTGTTTTTAATGCCTGCCTTTTCGTCATGCTTTCCTCCGAAGGGGCAGTGAGCCTAAGTAGGCTTCCCACTCTTTGTAAACTCTTTCAGGTAAATAAATATCACTTGTTCTTAACGCTTTCATTCCAAGCTCATTTGAATATTGCAAGTTATTTAATACTTTTTGCAGGTTATCTTTCATCTGTTCAACGTTTCCAACCTGGGTTAAAAGTCCGTTAGTTCCATGTTCAATTAAGTCCGCTGGCCCGCCGCAGGGACAGTCTGTAGCGATAACTGTAAGCCCAAGTATCATGGCTTCAATTAATGTATTAGGCACGCCTTCCGTGTTAGAGGGAAGTACAAAAACACCGGCCTTGTAAATTGCTTCCTGCACATTTGAAATTGCTCCGGGAAAAGAAATTCTTCCTTCCATTCCAAGACCAGCTGTAAGCTCTTTCAGCTTTTCTTTAAGCTCTCCCTCTCCATAAATGATCAATTGATATTCAGGATATTTTTCAGCTATCCCCGTAAAAGCTCTTATTAACAGCTCATGATTTTTATTTTCATCCATTCTTCCTACCGCTACAATGGTTTTTTCTCTCTCACCTTCATATCTGGGAATAAAAAAAGCAGGATTAATTGGATTTTTGAGAATAATAGCCTTTTTTCTGACTGCCTTTGGAAAAAAATCAAAGCTTTGCTTCGTCTGGAGAATTACACCGTCTGCAAGCCGAAACAATATTTTTGCTGCCAGACGCATCCATCCCAAATAGTATTCCATCATGGGATCTCCACGGACAGCCACCGCCACAGGAATTTTTAAAAAACGGGATGTTAAAATTGCCATCATATTATTTTTTCCGATAAAAGACAAAATTACATCCGGACGCTCTTTCTTCCAAATTTTTCTAAGTTTACTGAAACGTCTGATAAAATTAAGAATCCGGCTTTCTGAGCATTCTTCTTTGGTAAGATCTGAAATAATCCGCTTTGCTTTGGGATGTAGTGGATATTCATTCTCTTTTTGGTATTGTGTTACTACAGTGACCTGAAATCCTTTTCCAATCAGGTAGTCCGATAAATTAACCAAAACACGTTCCGTACCGCCCTTGCCCAGCGCCCCAATCAGCATGGCAACATGCAATCGCTTTTTTTTCATCATTATCCCGGCCTTTCCAATGATTTCTACATACTTAAACTGCCGCAATAGCTTTGATACCATTGCTGAAATACAAAGAAGGACCAGATCAGTCTGGAATAGTTCGCCCCTGTTGACGGACCTCCATCTCTTGTCCGAAGGTAGTTTTCTATAAGATTTTTTACAAAATCAGGCTGAAACAGTCCCTGTCGGCGGAGATATACACTATCACTTACCGCCAAAAGCGGTTCCTTTAAAGCTCCACGAAGCCACTCATCAAGGGGAACGCTGAAACCTTTTTTAGGACGCTCTAACATCTGCCTTGGAATATAGTCAAAGGCAATTTCCTTTAAAATGTATTTTTTAATTCCATTTTTATATTTTAAATCATGAGACAGCCGGAATGAATATTCCATTACATCCTTATCCAAAATAGGGCATCTTGCTTCTAATGAATATTTCATGGAAGCCCTGTCCACTTTGCACAAAATATCTCCCGGCAGGTAAGTATCCATATCCAGAAGCATTCTTCGTATCTGCCAGTTTTCCACCTGATAGCTGCTCTCAGATGCATAGTAACAGGAAATCCCCTCTTCTGTAGTCATTTTTTCCGCTAAACTCATGTAATTACTTGATGTAAACTGGGTTTTGGCTTCCTTTACTCTGTTTCCGGCAATCACCCTCACCTTAAAGGGGAGCTTTTCTTCTATCCTGCCCTGCCTTACTATAGGAAGATTACATATTCCATGAATCATTCCTCCAAGGACATCCAGTTTTTGTGCCTTACGCACATTTTCATATATATTATAACCACAAAAAAACTCATCTCCTCCATCACCTGAAAGAGCTACGGTAACATTGCTTTTAGCAAGTTTAGATACCAGCATGGTAGGAATTTGGGAAGAATCAGCAAAGGGCTCATCATAAAACTCAGGAATGCTTTCTACCAAATCAAGCATCTCCTTTTCCCCAATGTATAATTCCGTATGTCTGGTTCCCAAATATTCCGCTATTTCTTTTGCGTACTTTGCTTCATTATACCGCTCATCACTAAACCCAATGGAAAATGTTTTAACAGGTTCTGCTGAATGTTCCTGTGCAATTGCCGTCATCAGGGAAGAATCATAGCCGCCGCTTAAAAAAGTCCCCAATGGAACGTCTGCTATCATACGGGAAGTAACTGCTTTATTTAAAAGCGTCTTAAGTTCTTCTTTTCCCTGCTCAAAATCTGTAACAGGAAACTCCTGCATTTTTTGATAAACAGCCTTAATATCCCAATATTTCCAGAGCGTGGTTTTCCCTTGATGAAACTTCAAAATTCCCCCCGGCTCCAGTTTATATACATGCTCAAAAATGCTCTCCGGTGCATTGATATATTGTTGAAACAAATATCTTGACAACAGTTTTGAACAAATCTTGCCTGAAAACCCCGGTCTTGCTACAATTGGCTTTAATTCTGAGGCAAAAATAAGATTTTCTCCTTCCAGCTCATAATAAAGAGGTTTTTTACCGATTCTGTCACGAATCAAATACAAATCTGACGTTTTTCTGTCATAAATGCAGATAGCAAACATTCCGTTAAACTTTTCCACACAGGAAATTCCCCATTTTAAATAGGCCGCAAGAATCACTTCTGTATCACAGTTTGAGCAAAAAGGATATTCAGAAAGCTCTTCCTTTAATTCCCTGTAATTATAAATTTCTCCATTATACACCACACTGATGCGTCCGTCAGCAGAATGCATGGGCTGATGCCCCAGCACTGACAAGTCTAAAATGGAAAGCCTTCTTTGTGCCAGTCCTACCGTATAGCCATGGGCTGCTTCATAAATTTCCACACCACTGTCATCCGGGCCTCTGTGGATCATGGTATCATTCATCAATTTTAACGTATCTGTTGTTATTCTCTGTCTGCTGTAAAAACCGCTGATTCCACACATACTAGTCCGTCATTCCTTCCATTATCCTGCAAAACTTTAGGGCGTCATTTATAAGGATTCCAGATAATTTTTCCACTGCATAAAAACAGCCTGTCCATTGGCTGTTTCACTGATTTTCCTTGCATTTTCCCCCAGACGTTCCGCTAAATTCCTGTCCTCAATTAAAAGACATATTTTCTCTGTAAGAGCATCTTCATCCCGAATGGGAACCAAAAGTCCGTTTTCTCCATCACAGATTACTGTAGCAGGTCCTCCACAGGGGCAGTCTGTTGCCACCACTGGCAGCCCCATTGCCATTGCTTCCATAACTCCATTGGGAAGCCCTTCCCAGTCAGAGCTAAAAGCATATACGGAAGCTTTAGGCAGAAGTTTCTCTAATTCATCACTTCCTCCCATCAGCTTCACATAGTCCTGTGCTTTAAGTTCCTTAATACATTGCTCCGCCTTTTCCCATGTACCATCCCCGGAATCCGGCCCATAGCACTTCAATACGTAATCAGGATGTTTTTGGTGTACCCTTGCAAACGCATGGATTAAAAGTTCATGATTTTTAAAGTCAACAATCCTTCCTGAGTGAACTACTTCCTTTTCCCGAACTTCCGGCCTTGGAAGTCCAATATATTTAGGGTTGAGAGGATTTAAAATAATCACCGACTTTTTCCTTGCAAACTCAGGAAAAAAGTCCCTCTGTCCTTTGGTTTGAAACACATAACCTGCCGCTCTTGGAAACAGCATTCTGGTTTGAATCCGTTCTGCAAGACCATCATAATGTCCTGCCGGATCTGTACGAACACAAACTACCACCTTCTGCTTCATTCCTATGGTTGAAAGGAGGGAACGGTAATTAGCCTTTTTCCCAAAAGCAATCAGTACATCCGGTTTTTCCTTTTTTGCAAACTGACGCAGTCTCTGAAAACGGAGAAGCATTTTGGAAATCCGTCCTTTTCCTTCCTCATCTTTTTCAAGACCTACCGATACCCGGCGCACTTTTTTATCAGGAACATATTCATTTTCTTCCTGCCACTCCGTAGCAATCACTACTTCATAGCCTTCTGACACAAACTGTGCTGCCAGATTAGTGACTACCCGCTCTGCGCCTCCAATTGCCAGAGAATTAATATGAAATGCTATTTTTTTCAAAATTCAGACCATTCCTTTCCTGCATAACCTCAGCCGGCACGGATAATTTACTTTTTATTCTTTCCTGATTCCTGTACCAGTTCTGCTTCCAGAAACTCATCCTTAAATTCACAGAAGTCCTTACACTCATGGTTAATACTTTCAACCAATTCCTTATATTTTTCCTGAATCAACACTGCATAATTGTCCCGATTATCATATCCCTTCTTGCTCCATGCAAAAGGATGCGTCAAAATCTGTACTTTATCATAACCGGTAATATTTTTTTTATCAGGATAGCCATATCGCCAAATGTGGTTTGCATCTGACATATATTTCACTTTCAATTGAGTTTCTCCTGTAATCTTTTCTGCAAAGGTAAAAAAATCATCCTGATAAGCATTTAAAATTCCCGGAATCTTAATATTTTCCCGCAGTACATCCGCTGAAGGACGATGAATGGAAAACTGGGAAATCTCGAACCCAAACATTTCCGAAAGGATGTTCATTTCTTTTTTAATCTGTCTGCGCACCTGCCGCATATCTTCCATCCCGTTTAATGCAAAATGCAGGCCAATCTGGTGCCCCCGTTCATACATGTCCCTTATCATATCCTTATTACGCTTGGATAAAATATTATATGTATTGTTTGTCCACTGGAAAAACCAGGCAGAAGTAAAGTCCATTCTACTCTCCACCTTTGCCAACGCATAGGCCCTGTCAACACTATATTCCACATCATGCCGCATAATCACGAATGAATCTTTCTTTACTGCCTCTGCATATCCCGCCTGTCTTCCAGTAGACTGGATAATACTGATAATTTCTTTATATTCATTATAAGAAAACATTGACTTTTCTCCCTAAATATTAAAATTGACTTATCCATATGAACTATTGTATGAAATTCCTTCCATCATGTCAAATCTAAAAACTGCTCAACATACTTCTCATAGGAAAAACATTGTGCCCTTTCCCTTGCCGCTTTCTGATATCTTTCCAGCTTATTTTCATCCTGCATCAAATCTATAATAATATCTGCCATATTCTTTTCTTCTTCTAAAATGCATCCGGCATTTAAATCTTTCCCTCTGCTCATAGGAGGCACTAAAATCCCATATTTCCCATAAATAACATTTTCTTTTTTATTTTCCGGTTTCCTATGCCAGCCTGCATTAGCTTGCCCCAGCAATATTTCTGCCGGTCCGGTCAAACAATCTGTGCTTACTGCCGCAAGTCCTAAGCACATTCCTTCCACCAATGCATTAGGAAAACCCTCATTCAGGGAAGTAAGCAGATACACCTCACCCTTCTTTAAATATTTATATGGTTCACTCTGCCTGCCTGCAAAACAGACAAATTTTAAAATACCCAGATTTTCCGCCAGCTTTTTATATTCTTCAAAGCTTCCTTCCCCTACCAGAATCAGCCTCGCTTCAGGTATTCTTTTTTGGACAAGTGAAAAAATCTTAAGCATATGCCAAAATCCTTTCACATCATCTTCTCTGCCCATAGATAAAAGACAGCGCATTTTTTTCCCCCGTTCATCCATATCCTGCCAAGGCAGTTCAGGTTCTTTTTCCTGCGCTTCCTTTTTAATTGCCTCCACATCATACAAATTATACAATGTAGTTATTTTATTAAATTTATATTTAACTTTAAGCTCTTTCTCAATCACCTTAGAACAGCATATGATCAGATCAGCAAACCTTGTAAACAGTTTTAATTTTACCGGCTCTCCCATGTCCATATAACTTCTGATTCCCAGCCAGACTTTCGTATTTTTGGTTTTTGAAAATGAATTTACCATGTTTGCCGTCGGTCCAAAACTATATGCAATATCAGGCTTCATTTCTTTTTTCAGGGTTCGAAGTCTTCTGCTGCGCTTAATGATATTTAAGATTTTCTTTATTTTTCCCCTCTGTACTCCTAAATTCAAATCAATAATATGCAGCCCTTCAATATCATATCCAATATTTGAAGAATCAAAAATAACAATCGTTATGTCAAAGTAAGGTTCCAGAAGTCTGGCAGTTGTAATACAGACTCTTTCAAATCCACCCTGATGAAGCATAGGGGAAATTAACATTAATTTTCTTTTTTTCTCCATAGAAACACTCCATTCCATAAATTCTGTAAACGACTCATATATTAATTCAAATTTAACCCATCTCCTGCCTTAATCCGGTAGTATAAAATTTCTCCATCCTCTCCGCCTGTGCACATACATCAAATCCTGCCTTCTGCATTTCCTGCACCCGGTCCCGTCTATCATACTTCATTGTTTTAGCAATATAGTCTGCCCATTTATCCGGATTTTCTTCGATACTCATAGTATGTACCAAATCCGTCACTGCCACCTCTTCACAAATGGTATCGGACATGACACATTTAAGACCGCTGCACTGAGCCTCCACTATCGTTCCCGGAAGTCCTTCAAACCTGGATGGATAAACAAAATAATCCATTGCCTGATAATAATCAGATACATTGCCCTGATTTCCAAGGAAATAAACTTTATCTTCTATTCCAAGTTCTCCGGCCAGTGTCTTTGCTGCCTGCATTCCACCGCCTTCCCCAAGCAGCAAAAGAACAAATCCTTTGCAGGCTTCATCTATTTTTCTGCTCTCTTTACATAATGCTGTAAAGATTCGAAGCAGATATTCATGATTTTTCGCATAATGAAACCGCCCCACATGACCGATTACGTATTGATCTGCTATTCCCAGCTTTTCTCTCACTTTTTTTCTTGTACTTTCATTATACTCAAACTCCTTACAGTCGATTGCATTAGGAACAAAAAGGGTTTTTCCCTGTTCTACCGCTTTTTTTCCAAATACCGAAACACCTGCAATCTTAGAACAGGTAAACAAAAAATCTGCTTTTTTCCAGAGATTCTTCCGAAGAATCCTTGTGGCTATCCCCTTAATCCCTTTATCCACTCCTGCGCTTCTTGCATGGGCGATGGTAACAGGTATGCCGGCATTTTTTGCAGCCGGCAGATAAATGGATGCCGTGCTTGTCATATGTCCATGTATTACCTGATATTCCCTATGCGCTTGAAAAAAAGCCTTTACAGCCTTTTTATAGGTAAAATAATTGTATAATCGAAAACGGGGAACACGATAAATTCGTCCTCCCAGTTCCTTAATTTCCTTATCAAAATAACCTTCCCTGCCTGTGTGTACCAGAAAATCAAATTGTACCTTATTCCTGTCTATATGGCGGTACAAATCCATAATCCGGCTCTCTGCACCCCCTAAATTTGTTCCCCCAAGCACATGTAAAACACTAACAGGCTGTGCCATATTTCCATTCATATTCTCATCCATAATCCTTTCAAAAATTGAAGACCTGGTATATAACATAAATCCACTGATTGAAAATTTGTTTATTTCTTTACCGGAGCTTTATCAGCAGATGCTTTCCCTTTGCCATAAAAAACTCCTTTCCTCTGCCAAAAAAACTGCACTTTACCGGCTCCTGCATTAAATACTCCTTATAAGAAATCCATTCTGCATTTGGTTTCATGAAATAACTTTCATACCGCTCCAAATCCTCATCAGAAACCGTATCCGTATGAACCACCATAGTGGAATAACCATTTTTTTTCTTAAATACTCTACTTAACTGAAAAGATATGGGATAAAATTTCATCTCCTTCCATTCATATGGCAAATCTCCAAATCCATCTGTCAGTATATTAAATCCTGTTTCCTTAAGCGCCTTTAGTGTTTTTTTATCGTAAGAGTGGGCAGGAGCCATAAAAATATCCGTTTCAATTCCCTTTTGAGTAAGTACCTTCTTTCCCTCTGTCAGCATTTCCTTTTGTCGTTCAAAAGAAATTCCTGCAAATTCTGAAAAATTGTTTAAAGGAAAAATTCCTCCTTTTTTGGTGGAATACACATGCTGATACCCATGCATGGCAACCACCCATCCTTCCCCTTGCAAGTGTTTCACATATTTCCAAAAGTCTTCCGGGATTTCTTTTTCTACCTTATCCTGCTTGATTTTTACAAGATTTTCATCTCTGTTATCCGGAACCACTCCAATAAGCGGCTTCACCTGATACCGGTCTAAAAGCGCTTTAAATTTAAAGAACCGCTCCCAATCCATATCAGGTGTTATGTCATCAAGTCTTACTGCTATTTTCATTTATTCCTCACTTTTGCCTGTTCTGGCTTTTCCTTGCTGAACATACAAGCACTTAATACAAAATATCTCCTGTCCTTATCTTACGCCGGCATTCATATTTGTCAATCAAAAGAGAACCATCTACTGTTCGAATCACCAGCTTTTCATCAAATAAATCTATCACTTCTCCCGGTTCATATTCCGAAAAATCAATCATTTCATCAAAGGGATGGGCCTGCCAGATGATTATTTTATTCTCCTGAGCGGATTGACTTTCGCAGTTGTTCCTGTACCTGATTTCACTGTCATTTTCATTATTTTCCTTCACATAAGCGAATGCACCGGGAAAGGGCGCCGCCACACCTCTGATCAGATTATAGATTTCCCTGGTTCTTGCATGAAAATCCACTTTTCCATCTACTTCTGTGCGCTTGTTATACCAGGAATCAAAATCTTTTGACTGGGTTTTTATAGTAATTCTGTCCTCCTGATATGCCTTAAGCAGCTTTTTAATCAGGTTCTTGGAACAAATCATATTTTTATACTGTGCTGTGCGGATATCATCATGGGCAGTAATAGAAAACATTTCCGTGGCAAACACATTAGGACTGTCCGCCTTTTCATCATAGCGGAACAAATTCAAATTAAATCGGGTGTCTCCAAGAATAATAGACCAGTTTAAAGGCGACCGCCCACGTCCAAAGGGCAGATAACCGCAGTTTCCATGAAAACCATAAATACCAAGTTTAAACTTTTCCAACACAGAAGGGGGGATCAGCCGCTGCCAGCCCATAGAAATTCCTATGTCAAATTCGTTTTCATCAAGGAAGCCCTGTGTCTTTTCATCTGTTAAAAAATAACTGTCAGCCTCGTGTACAGGAATTCCATACTTTTCGGTAAGCACAGACAATCCCTTATATCCGGAAACCTGATTTTTCTTCGTCACCTCCGGACTGATGGTGATAACCAGATCTACCGGGCAGATTGTTTCCTGTATAAAACTTACAATATTTTCAGAAGTATCCTTTACTCCAAAGACCACCACTTTATATTTCATAGTCGTTTTATCCTTATTTACAAAACTATTGTAAGAAATGTTCATACAAATAATCCTGCATGTTCACATATTCCTGCACTCTGTTATAATTATCTAAAACTCCATCAAGTCTTGCTTCGTATTCTTCTTTCGTGCACTGCCTTATCGCCCCAAGCGCAACTTCCAAATCAGCATTTTTTAGCAAAATCATTCCTTCCGGATTAAAGAACTGGGAAATCTTACGTGCTCCTAAATAGACCGGAATTGTCTGTGCCGCAAAACAGCTTGTCAAGCGCTCGGAAAAATAATAATCTGAAATATCATTTTCAATAATAATTGAAAAACGGAAACGGTCAAGGCTTTCATCCACACTTTGAATATAAGAACCCCCGTCAAATTTTCCAAAGGTATGGGCAAGACGGTCTTTTTTACATCTTCTGGCCAGTTCCAGGCGAAACTGGTGCAGAGTACACATAACTTTATCAGAGCATAGAATTGACAAATCTTCTTCTTTTTTCTTATAAAGATCCTCTTTCATTTTCTGGTTCCAGATCCCTGCCGCAATAGGATAGAATCTGGCATTTTCAATCTCATTTAGTATTTTTTCATCATAAGTGAAAATATAACGAAATTCTTTTTCCAGTCCCTTATGCTTATAAAACACTTCATAATCTTTAGGAGCAATCACTCTTGATTCCGTCAGCATTCCATACTTAACCACAGGTTTTCCCAAGGTATGGGGCATCTCCCTGCCCCCATAAAAGTGCGTATCCAGTCCATAATTATATCTGTCCCAGAAAAAATATTTTCCCTCATGTCCAAAAGGAGCATGCTGGCTGTGTCTGTTGCGGATAAAATAAGTCTCAAGAAGCCTCCCATCCGCATTATAAATTTGGGGCATAGTATTGGTAATATGATAGTCTCTGGCAATCTGCAGCTTATATCTGCCAATCTTAAACTCCATGTGGACGCTCCTTTTTCTAAATCCGGCTCAATTCATCTGGTTCTTATGCCAGATTTTCCTTATACCAGTCGATTGCCAAATTAATTCCTTTTTCAAAATCATATTCAGGATCATATCCTAAAAGTTCTTTTGCCTTGCTAATGTCCGCATTTGAATCTCTGATATCTCCTGCACGATTTGGTCCGAAATTAGGCTCTACCTCTTTTCCAAGAGCTTTGCAAAGATCATGATATACATCTATCAAATATTCTCTTCCACCTGCACCGATATTAAAGGCTTCTCCTGCTGCCTCAGAAGGCGCCAGACATGCCTTTAAGTTTGCTTCGATTACATTGTCAATATAAGTAAAGTCTCTGGACTGTCTGCCATCCCCGTTAATGGTAGGCACCTCTCCATGCATCAGCTGCTTAATGAACTTAGGGATCACCGCTGCATACATTCCTTCAGGATCCTGTCGCCGCCCAAATACATTGAAATATCTCATTCCATAAGTATCCAGTCCATACAAAACCTTATAAAGCCTTCCATATTCCTCGTCCACTTTCTTGGTAAGCGCATAGGGGGAGAGAACCTTTCCTTCTGCCCCTTCCTTTTTGGGGAGCACCGGATGATCTCCATACACGGAAGAGCTGGATGCATAGACAAACTTCTTCACTCCGTTTTGCCTGGATGCCTCCATCATATTCAGCGTACCCCGAATATTGATTTCCTCATAAAGAAGAGGCATTTCAATACTTCTGGGAACGCTTCCCCATGCAGCCTGATTCAGCACATAGCTTACGCCTTTCGCAGCTTCTAAGCAGGTATCAAGTTCCCTGATGTCTCCTTTTATAAATGTAAAATCAGGATTTGCTGTTAAAGGTTCAATATTTTCATATTTTCCGGTAGAAAGATTATCCAGGCACCGAACTTTATAGCCCATATCCAGAATTGCCTCACATAAATTAGAGCCAATAAATCCTGCGCCTCCCGTCACAAGAAATATACTGTTTTCATCAAATTTCAAATCTTTGTATCCCATTTGTCCGTCTCCTATATTTCCTTTTCAGTATTTACAGTCTCCAGTAAATATAATCCTCTGTCAGATATTCATTTCTGTCAAACAGCCCCTTAATATCCATGAATACTTTCTTTTTATGGGCAGGATTATAAAATCTGTTTATATCCTCTTTCTTCAATTCCAAAAATTGTGTATGCGCCACTGCCACAATCACAGCATCCACATCCTTTACCGCCTCCATGCCATCAAAGGTCACACCATACAGCCGCTTTGCCTCCTCTGCATCAGCAGCAGGATCTACTACTATGGGTGTAATTCCATACTCACCAAGCTCTTTATAAATATCAATCACCTTGGTATTTCTGGTATCAGGACAGTTTTCTTTAAAGGTAAACCCTAAAATTGCTACCTTGGCATGTTTTACCGGAATATCTGCCTTAATTAAGTTTTTCACCATAGATTCGGCCACATATCTTCCCATGTCATCATTGATACGACGCCCGGAAAGTATAATCTGGGAGTGGTATCCAAGTTCCTCCGCCTTGTACGTCAGGTAGTATGGATCAACCCCAATGCAATGGCCTCCTACCAGGCCGGGATAAAACTTAAGGAAATTCCATTTGGTTCCTGCCGCCTCAAGCACAGATTTGGTGTCAATGCCCATGCGGTTGAAAATAATAGATAATTCATTCATAAATGCAATGTTAATATCCCTCTGGCTGTTTTCAATTACCTTGGCCGCTTCCGCCACCTTAATGGACTGGGCACGATAAACTCCCGCCTCTACCACAAGTTCATATACCTTAGCCACAGTATCCAAGGTTTCCTCATCCATACCGGAAACAATCTTTACAATAGTTTCAAGGCGGTGTACCTTATCTCCGGGGTTAATTCTCTCCGGAGAATAACCAATCTTAAAATCCACACCACACTTAAGCCCTGATTCTTTTTCAAGGATGGGTACGCAAATATCTTCTGTCACTCCCGGGTATACTGTAGACTCAAATACCACTACGGAACCTTTGGTAAGATTCTGACCTAATATCCTGCTTGCTCCCTCTACAGGGGTAAGATCCGGCGTGTGGTCATCATTTACCGGGGTGGGAACCGCAACAATGTGGAATTTTGCCTCTTTTAGTTTAGAAGGATCGGCTGTAAACTCCACTTTTGTATTTTTGATTACTTCATTTCCCACTTCATTGGTGGGATCGATTCCGTTTTTGTAAAGTTCTATCTTTTTCTCATTTAAATCAAAACCCACTACTTTGATTTTTCTGGCAAAAGCTACTGCAATGGGCATTCCCACATACCCAAGTCCCACTAATGATAATTTCTCTTCCCCACTTAACAGTTTTTCATATAAATCCATGATCTTCCATTCCTTTCTCAAATAAATCTTTTATCTACCAGTAATATGTCAACTACTATGAAGCATAGCCTGTATTTCTTCCATATAATCCAATACCACCTTTTTCCGGTCAAATTCCTTTTCCATCTTTTCTCTGGCTCTTTGTCCCATTTTAGCTCTTTCTTCTTGGGAAAGCTTTAGAAATTCCTTTAATGCCCTAATCAGATCTTCACTGCTTTTCGGCTTACACCCAAATCCTGTAACACCTTCTTCAAAAATCTCCCTGCATCCACTGACATTGGTAGCTATCACAGGTCTTCCCGCAGCAGATGCCTCCATCAGCACATTACTCATTCCCTCATGGTAAGTGGGGAGTACCAGTGCAGAACAGTTTTTAAGGTATTCATGTACATCAGGATCAAATCCAAGCAGCCTGATCACCCCTCGTTTTTCAAATTCGTCCAGCTTGTCCTGATAATCTTCGTCACAATATCCAAGCAGTTCAAATAATACTTTAGGACCTGCCAGTTGTTCCGCCGCTTCTAACAGCTCCTCAATGCCTTTTTCCCTCATCATTCTTCCCACAAAGAGAAAATGCACTTCATCCCTTTCGGGATAAGCCTCAAAAGAGTGGCGTTCCAGATTCACCCCCGAACCTTTTACAAGGCGGCTGCTTTTTCCTTTAATATGATATAAATCAAAAATTTTCCAGTTTTCTTGGTTTTGAAAAAAAACACAGGTACATTTTTTTAATCCCATACGGTACATACTGACAATTACTTTAAGGAGAATCCCCTTTTTTTGAAAGGTGCTTCCAAGCCCTGTCACAGTGGAAATATAGGGTACTTTCATATATCCGCAGCAAAATCCACCATATATATTGGGTTTGATGGTATAAGTCAGAACCAGATCAGGCTTTTCAGCTTTTAACAGCTTTCGGTAGGCTTTTATCAGCTTCATATCCTCTATGGGATTGACTCCTCTTCTATTGATGGGAGTATCCACTACTTTACAGCCTTCTTCCGACAACTCTTTTGTACGCACCTGATCAGGAATACTTACCGTCACCTGATATTCTTCCAAAAGCTTTTTGATTAGTTCATTTCGAAAATCATACAGCCCTCCGGAAGAATTTGAAAGAATCAATATCTTTTTCATAGGTCAGATAATTTCCTCTTCTTTCAGATTCACAATACCTATCTCATTATATTTCATCATACATATCCCCTCAGGATACGCTCCAATGGAAACTGGATTAGCCTTTCCCGAAAGATTATTTAGTACCTGGGAAGGCATATCCACACCACTTTCATAAGCGTGGGGATATCCACCTCCAAATCGTGGATTTACTTCAGAAATATAATAAATTCCGTTTATCTTAAATATATCAATATCTATCATACCACAAAAGCCACATTTTTCCACAAAATTTTGCAGCATGGAAAAAAGCGCTTCATCTTTAAATGATACGGACTTATCTGTCTCTCCCGCCCGCATCTTAATCTTTTTTTTCACAAAAATACAGGTACATTTTCCGGATATCATGTCAATATAAACATCAGCCCCATATTCCTGTCCGTCCATATATTCCTGAATCATAAGATCATCATATAAATCAAACAGCACATCTATTTCTGACATCGTTGTCACTTTATTAATATTAATGCTTGCGCTCCCCTTTACCGGCTTTGCAAATACGGGAAAAGAAATCTCTCCTTTTTCAAGTGCTTCCTTAAATGCATTCTTTTCCACAAAACAATTTGCAGTAGGAATTCCCATTTCACACAGCATCTGATACATTTTGTATTTGTCAAAACAAGTTTCCACCAATTCATAGGGGGAAATAACAGGCGTTGTCCCTACTGCCAGAAACTTTTCTTTTTCTTTGGCAAGCAGGGAAAGCTCCGGATCGATCAAAGAAAAGGCACCATCTATTTTTTCCTTCTTACAAATGTCTAAAATCACATCCAGATACTCTGGCGCATTGATTCTTGGCACCAGATAAAACTTGTCAGCGTCATAAACCGCAGGTGCTAAATTAGAACAATCTGTTGCAATCACTCTGCCGGTATCTCCCACTGCCTTTTTAAAATACTGCACCACCTTATTTCTGGTTCCCGCACTTAAAATTAAAATGTTCATTCATATACCCATCTGCGCGTTGCGGCGCGCACTTAAATCAATAGGTTAAATACGCCTTTTTATTCAACCCTGTATCTTCAAATTATCAAAAAAAAGCGGTGTGCCTCCTGTATGGATAAAAAGCACTTTCTTTCCTTCCACCCGTTTATCTTCAAGAAACTTACGCATTCCCCAAAAAGCTTTTCCCACATAGGTGGTATCCATTGGTATTCCATCCTGTAACATAATGTTATCTATAACAGACTTTACTTCATTGTTATATTGTCCATATCCCCCCAGCCGGTACCTGTCAGTGAATACTAAGGCTTCTTCCTTGTAAAGGGTATCAAATTTTTCGCCTAAATAGTCCCTGATGCTGTCTTTTACCACTTCCCTGCCTCTATTTTCTTCCCTTGCAATACTGATTCCTACAATCTGTGTTCTGGCATTTTTATCCGCTCTCTCCCCTTTTTTGCTTGAAAAGACCGCTTTCTTCTCTATCGATGCTGTCTGAATTTCTTCGCGATTCAGTAAAGAGAGGAGCTGGCCGCAAACCAGACCTGCCTGAGTTGCCCCTGTTCCGGAAGCGTGAAAAATATAGTCAAAGTAAATTCCATTTTCTTTTTCCCAGCTTTCTATTTCCTGATAAGCCTTTACATAGCTCTCCGTACCCGGATTACCATGTCCTCCGCCTGTGATAAAGTATGGATTTTTTCCTTCTATTTCATATGCCCGTATCCGGCTTTCTATGGTTTCTGAAACCTTGTTTACCGGGCAGGTTTCTATCACTGCACCAAACTGTTCCACCAATTTTGTATTATAAAGAATTTCCCTGTTTTCCTGAGGAGAAATAATATGGCAGGAAAGCCCCATTGCCGCCGCCATATTGGCGATAATCCGGCAATGATTGGAACTATTGCTGCCATAAGTCATAATCACATCCGTATCCGAATTTTTAATTTCCTTGTAAAATTCCGCTGCTTTTCTGGCTTTGTTTCCGCCAAAACTAAAAGGAATTAAATCATCCCTTTTTATATAAAAGCAGTTATTCCCATAGCTCCCTGACAATGGCACAAGAGGAGTTTCTTCAAGAGGTTTTTCAAACAAAGCAATTCTTTTCATCTCAGCCTTTTTCCTTTCCTGCTTTCCGGTATACATCAAAGTCAGCCACTGTCTGATCCGCACCAGAAAGAGTTCCTGTTCTTTTCAAAACCTTTCCCACTGTCATCCCAAGAACCTTTAAGTCCATAAGCAGGCTGCATTTTTCCACATACTCCAAATCATATGCAAAGCGGTCCTCCCAGCCTAAAGCATTGCGCCCGTTTACTTGTGCAAGTCCCGTAAGCCCCGGTCTTACATCATGCCTGTGCCTTTCTTCTTCCGTATAATAAGGCAGATACTTAACCAGCAGCGGTCTTGGCCCAATCAGACTCATATCTCCTTTTAAAATATTAAAAAGCTCAGGCAGTTCATCCAGGCTGGTAGAGCGAAGCAGCTTCCCAAACCGGGTAAGTCTTACCTCATCAGGGAGAAGCTGTCCATTTTCATCTCTTTCATCCGTCATGCTGCGGAACTTATAAAGTTTAAAAATCTTTTCCTTTTTTCCGGGGCGCTCCTGGGTAAACAAAACCGGCTTTCCCAGCTTGCACCGGATCAGCACCCATAAAACAAGATAAACTGGTGAAAGAACAATAATTCCACATAGAGATAATGCCATATCAAGCATTCGTTTTGCACCATTTTTATACATTGCCCTATCCCTTCCCGTGAACACTTATCTTCCAAAACATCCCCGTATAATCCTAATAATCAGCTCCATATCTTCTTTTGTGTTTTTGATGTCGCTGGGCAGGCAGAGTCCTCTGTTAAATACATCTGCTGCAACATCTGCTCCCTGATTTCCTTTTCCCTTGCTTCCCTTTGCGGTAACGAAGTCGCATTCTGCAAACACTGGCTGCAAATGCATTGGTTTCCAGACAGGGCGGGACTCAATGTTATGGTCTGCCAATGCATCCATAATGTTATCAGGGGTTACCGGACATCCTTCTTTTATGATCATGCCGGTGAGCCAGCAATTTGCATCTCCATCTTTATTTAAAGGATTTAGTCCGATTTCGGGAATATCTGCAAAAGCTTCCTTATACTGTTTGTAAATTTCCTTCTTAAGGGCCTTATGCTCCTCTAAATGGAGCAACTGTCCCCGGCCGATTCCGGCAGTAATATTGCTCATTCTGTAATTATATCCGATTTGGGAATGTTGATAATGCCGGGCTGCATCCCTTGCCTGCGTGGCCAGAAAAGTAGCTTTTTGTGTGATTTCCTCTTCTTTGGAAACCAGCATTCCACCGCCTGAAGTGGTAATAATCTTATTTCCATTAAAAGAATAAATTCCTATTTTTCCAAAAGTGCCTGTATGTTTTCCTTTATATGTGCTGCTTAAGGATTCTGCCGCATCCTCAATCAGCGGAACTCCGTGCTCATCGCAAATTTCAATAATTTCATCAAGCTTTGCAGGCGTTCCATATAAGTGAACCACGATCACAGCCTTGGGGTTAGGGTAGATTTCAAAGCCCCTTTTGAGCGCTTCCGGATCCATATTCCAGGTATCTGTCTCCGAATCAATAAATACTGGAGTTGCTTTTTCATATACCACCGGATTACAGGTGGCGCTAAAGGTTAACGAAGGAACAAATACCACGTCCCCTTCCCCTATTCCCAAGACGCGGAGGGCAAGATGTATTGCCGCTGTTCCGGCACTTAATGCAGATGCATGGGCAATTCCCACATAATCTGCCAGCTCCTTCTCAAATGCATTTACATTAGGACCAAGAGGCGCCACCCAGTTGGTGTCAAATGCCTCCCTGATAAACTCCTGTTCTTCTCCATGCATGGTAGGGGAAGATAAATAAATTTTTTTGTCTGCCATTTCTTTGCTCCTCCATTACTCTTCATTGTAATGATAAGTAGATACAATTTCTCTGATCAAAGGTCTGATATCATTACTTTCATTTTTTGATTCTTCCTTCAATGCCTTAAGCTGAACAAAAAATCTGCTTTCATCTATCTCAATAGGTTTCCCGATATGGATCAGTTTATTTGCCGTCTCCGTCATTCCCTCTTCCGCCATCAAAAGCTCCTCATAAAGCTTTTCTCCGGGACGCAGGCCGGTAAACTCAATCTTAATATCTTCACCTACACGATAGCCGGACAACCGAATCAGATTTTTAGCCAGATCCAGTATCTTTACCGGTTTTCCCATGTCCAAAACAAATATCTCACCGCCTTTTGCATAGGCACCCGCCTGCAGCACTAAAGATACTGCTTCCGGTATGGTCATAAAATATCTGATAATATCAGGGTGGGTTACTGTCACCGGTCCGCCTGCCATGATCTGCTTTTTAAATAAGGGAATCACACTTCCGTTACTGCCCAGCACATTTCCAAACCTGACAGCCACAAATTCCGTATCATAATGCTTATTAAATGTCTGAATAATCATTTCACAAATCCGCTTGCTGGCTCCCATAATATTGGTAGGGTTCACTGCCTTATCGGTAGAGATCATAACAAATCTCTGTACGCCATTCATGGCAGCTGCCTGAGCAGTTTTCCATGTGCCGAATACATTATTTTTAACTGCCTCATTGGGACTTGCTTCCATTAAAGGTACATGCTTATGAGCCGCCGCATGGTACACAATATCAGGCTTATAGCTTTCAAATATCCAGTTCATCCGGTTGGTATTTCTGACAGAAGCAATCAGCACCACTAAAGAAAGTTCAGGATATTTGGTAATCAGCTCCTGCTGTACATCATAAACACTGTTTTCATAAATATCCAGTATAATAAGCTGAGCCGGTCTATGGCTTGCAATCTGCCGGCATAACTCGCTTCCAATAGAACCGCCGCCGCCTGTGACCAGCACTTTTTTCCCTTTAACATAACCAAGAATTGAATCCAAATCCACCTCAATGGGTTCTCTTCCTAATAAATCCTCCACTTCCACATCCCGCAGCTTGCTGACGCTGACTTCACCATTAACCAGCTGATACATCCCTGGCAGGGAACGGAGTTTGCAGCTTGTCTCTTTACAGATGTCTAAAATTTCAGAAAGCTCACTTCTTGTAATAGAAGGCATTGCTACAATAATTTCATCAATTCCAAAAATATCGGCACATTCAATAATTTTATCCCTGCCGCCGACAACCTTGATCCCCTGAATAAATCTTCCCCATTTTCCCTTGTCATCATCAATAATACAGCGAATGACCATAGTGGAAAAATTACTGTTTACAATCTCTTTTATAATGATATTTGCAGCTTCTCCCGCCCCAATTACCATAACGGAAATGTTATTATTTTTATTTTGCTGCTTATGCTTTAAGCTCCTGAAAAACCGGTAGGAAAACCGGCTGACAAAAATAAAGCTGATCAGCATAAATACATAAAGAAAATAGTAACTGCCTGGAACTGCCTGCTGTCCCTGGGTTTTGAAAAACTGAATGCCTATGCTGTAGCAAACTGCAGAAATCACACTGGAAATCACCAGATTCTGCAGTTCCGTTTCACCAGCAAATGCCCAAAGACTATGGTACATCCTGAAAATATAAAGCACAATTAATGTGATTAAAATATTCACAGGCAGAAACCGGTTGATCGGGCCGATAAAGTACGGGGGTATTTCCGACATATCAAAGCTGTAACGCATAAGCAGCGCTAAATAGCTTGCTGCAATTACACTGATAATATCGTAAATAATCAGTGCGGTTCTTCTGTATAATAGTTTTACATTAAATACTTTTTTTTCTCTTTTTTCTACTTTGCTCATGGCCAACCTTTACTTTTCATCCTTAAACAGTAATGGCGTAATCACCAGCATCAGTACAAATCCACAGGGATTACACAAATGGAATATCCATTCCACCATTCCTGCCACCGCCACTGCCACAGTTACCACCACCGGCATTGCCGCATAAGTTATTTTGTCCTTTTTTCTATTGTAATACAATAAAGAAACGATAAAAGTTCCAACTCCTACCAATACAAATAAGATTCCTACCGGAATTCCATGATCGTATGCCGCCTGCAGATAAATATTATGGGCATGTGTTGCAACCGCGCCATCCTTAAGAATTGCCCCCATTTCCTCATGGCCGGTCATATTAAGCTGCTCAATATAAGAACGGAAAATATCAATCCGCCCGTTGGTGTAATCCTCTTTTTGCGGATCTTCATCTCTTGGATCGGTTACCTCAGAATCAGTCCCTTCCAAAGCAGTTTCCGTCAAGCTTGTTTCACCAGAATCTTCTACACCGGAAACTTCTCCATTAAAATCTTCCGCCTCACCGTTTTCCCCCATCATTTCAAGTTCCGATATCTCAATTCCATTAATATGGGTTCTTTCATATTCGGCTATTTCTCCATAAATATCGAAGGTTCCTTCCGGTATGCTGAAGATTTTTTCTGCAAACACATCTATAAAACGTCCTACACGCATAAACTCTGCCGAATCAAGTTTTCTGCCCCTTAATGCTTCGTCTACATAGGATTCTATCTCATAAACATAGGGATCACTTACAAGCACCGGAATCGTGCGCTGCATGGTAAATGTTACCGGCAGGCAGACCACCACCGAAAGAGCCATTACTCCAAGAGAACTTCCTATGCTTTTCAGTTTTTCCTTTTTCCTTCCTGCCGCCATCACAATCACTGCAAAAAGCAATGTTACACCTACCGCAAAGAAAGCGGTTCTGGACATGGTAAAGAGCATGTAGGAGGATACTACACCAAACAAAACGGCTTCTTTCCAAAAATCTTTTAATTTTCTACTCTTTGACAACTTGGAAAGCAAAATAACAATCGCTGCACATTCTACAATCGTTAAGTAAGTTGCCGTAATCGTCACCGTATGGAAAATATGGGTATATCTGGCCGTTCTGAAAGTTAAATAAGGTCGGTGAAACAGCGCATACCCTGTTGTCAGCATAAATTGCAATATAATTCCCCGGCACACATTAACCAGCAGCCTGTCCTTGTGCTCCCACATTCCATAAGTGAGATACAAAAGGCCAAAGCCTGCTGCCATAGCAACCGTCCACCATCTTCCGTTTCTAAAGAGAATTACAGATGCAAAAAAGAGTAATATCAATCCAGCATAAGAAATTTTAGGGCGGGCAAGTTTTCTTTTTGCCAATCCGATTACTGTGCGAATCAAAATCAGTCCCAGCAAAATTCCAATCAGCGTAGTATGGCGGATCACCTGTATGTTCCAGGGAATTTCCGCCTCCTTAATGGCCTGCCCTGCTAAAAGTTCCACCTGATTTTGATAATAAAAACAGCCTGCAATCCCTGCTGCTATCAAATAAATCAGGTTATATAAATTAAAAATTTCCTTCCATTTAAACATGACAATAATGGCAAGTGCAAAATAAAGCATTTCCTTGCGCACTGCCATCTTATGATGAATGTCATAAAGACCTGCCATATATTCGCAGCAGCCGCTGACTGCCCCTGCAATGAAAACAGACTGAAGCAGATCTGGAAAATGTCCTTTTATATATTCCAAAGTAATAACCGGTTCCTGACCGTCTCTGTTATGATTGATGCCATAAAACAATATTGCTGAAAGGAGAAGAACACTTAAGAAAAAGAAGCTGTTATCCAACAAATAATTTCCACAGGCTCCCATACATACTGCAATAAGAGCGCCAACCGTACCTGCCGCTACAATTGGATTAAGTAATGTCTTCAAGGTTCTCTCAACGGTGATCAGCTTATCCTCCCGATTCCGGTAAAACAGCCGCACCGCACCAATCAAAATAATAGCAGTCAATGCAAGGAGTCCGCCAAAAAGAAAGACCTTTCCCTTTCTTAAAGGCACACTGTAGTGATATTCTGCAACCAGATTTACTCCCTCTACTGTACTGCTGTTATAGTACATGGCTCCCGCATAGGGCATTTCTGCCAGGGAAACATTCTCACATCCTAAAAATACCGCCGACTGATTCCCCTGAACAATCAGGTGGTACATTTTTCCCACTTCCATGTCCACATCAATCATTACTTCACAGTAACCGGGAAGCTGTTCCGGCTTAATTTCCACTTCTTCTTCCGCAATAATTGTCTGACCTTCATTTAAAAGCCGGACAAAAAAGCTCTCCCCTTCCGTCCCGTCTCCAAGATACAATGATATGGCATCCATATGATCATACTGTGCCACAAAGCTCTGCAGGATCGTATATTCATCATTTATCACATCAGTCATGGCTCCCGTATTTTGGGGAATAGACTCCGTAATGGTCTCATTCCAAATGCGAAACGGCCACAAAGACAGTAGAAGAACCGCTGCCGCAAGAAGTATTACCGCCTGTATTGCCTGACTTTTATATACTATCTTTTTCATAATTAACCCCCATATTGCCGCAGCCTGCAAATTTGCGGCAGCACAAACTTGTCAAGTGAAACACATCCACTCTTTTTTAAACGCATGGGTAGTATAACACAGTTATTTCCAATTATCAAATTTCACTTCCCACAAAAGCAGGGGAACCACCACCCATAAAAATACCACATATCTTACCAGACAGGTAGGTCCTAAAATCACTGTCAGCCAACACAAAAAAGGCAGCACAAAGGGCAGCACCCTTTTAATCTCTTTTAAGTAACATAAATACCCTAAAAGAAAAAGCATCATCCAGAAAAAAAAGCCGGGTGAAAACAACATAGACACTACTGGAAGCTTCTGCTGGGCAATTTCCAGAGACATTTTCCGGTACAGTTCATCAAGCCAGGGTATCTTGCTTTCCCTGATTCCAGGTTCCTCCACTTCATAACCAAAGTAAGAGCTGTCCTCATAAGTAAAGGTAAATACCGTGTTTCCCCGATAAACATCAATTATCGTATCCGGATACCAAAACCCGTAAGAAGTCATGAACCATGCATTCAAATAGGTAAAAGGGTGACTGGCTCCCCATTTTGCCC
The DNA here is from genome assembly GCA_000403495.2 of Lachnospiraceae bacterium 10-1. Lineage (GTDB taxonomy): Bacteria > Bacillota > Clostridia > Lachnospirales > Lachnospiraceae > Suilimivivens. The sequence goes on from KE159818.1 coordinate 96,194, forward strand.
ATAGTTTAAAAAAACTTCCTTTATCCGCTGCAAACGCTTCATTGTTGAAATGAATTTTCACCCCATCTGATACCTTAGGTGTATAATGCGCAAGCGCTTCATCTGAAAGATACTGATATAGAACTTCTTTATCCTTTGCCGGAAGAGTATCCTTTTCATCTGCATATACTCTGGCCATTTGGGAGATAGGAACCGTAAGCATCTCCTGATTTTCCTCGTGATCCGCATGAAAAACCCCTGTCAGTACAGCATTGCATAACATATATATTAAAATAACGCCAACAGGATAAATCAGTGCTTTTTTTATCTCTTTTCTAAGGTAAAAAGTTAAAAGCAGCGCAAACACACAAAATGCATAAAATCCATTATGGCGAAGCAGCATCATCCCAAGGGTTGATACTGACAGAAATGTCATCTTTCTCCAATTTTTAAAAAAAGCCCCAGGCTCCTTACAAAGTTCCTGCAACAGGATCACCATAACCAAAAGCAGCCCCGTAAACAGTCCGTCCTTGGCAGAACACAGAGAAAACATAACCAAAACAGGACACACCCCAAAATATAAAGTAAGAAGTATCCTGCTTATCTTTCCTAAGCCGCGAAGTTTTAATTTTTCCACACACCATGCAAAAATTACTGACATGACTGTCATTTGCAATATGGTATAGCAGGCAATCCCTAAATTAACACTGCCGCTCAGTTTATAAACCAATTGGATAATACCACCCAGCAAAAGTACATGAATAAGAGGATGGTGGGTAGTAAAATTTCTGGTCACCACCTGGAGATACTCCTCCTGTGCATCATAAACAAAAAAACCCGGATAAACCGCCAGAAAGACCGGAAGAAAGCAAAGAAAAATCACTGCCGCCCTGATTCCCATGCAGCGCAAGTCTATCCTTTGGCCTAAATCTTCAAAACCACTGTTTGAAATGCACTTTTGTTTTCTTCCTGCCATCACTTCCCACGAATACCGTATGATTAAGGCAAAAAGGACAGCTGAAATAAATATGCTGATCCACAGCCTTCCCTCTTTAAAGGGAACACTCCCTTTCAAATCAAGCTGTGAGCCAAATACCATACACAGGGAAAATAAAGCCCCTGTAATTCCAGGGTAAAACCATCCCCGTCCTGTCCCGGCATAGTCCATTTCCAGCGCTTTCTTTAAAAAGAAATAAAGACCTAGAAATAAAAAAACCGATAAAATGCTGTTGGTGTACTCCAAAAAGTCCCCACTGACAGAGATCAGGCAGGGGAAAGCCCATGTACCGCCCAAAGCAAGAAAAGCCGCCACTATTGTCCGCATTCCGGGCACATAGGAAAAATATGCAGTTTGTTCCGTTTTCTTATTATTTTTCCTTTTCATTTTCCTTGTTTTCCACTGGTTTACCTGCCATTTCCCGGATCACATACTGGGGGGATCTATTCATTGAAATATACATTCTTCCCATATATTCTCCAACCAGCCCCATCATCAGCATCATCATTCCGCCGATAAATACCATTACAGACATAAGAGCACTAAATCCGGTAACCAGTCCTGGGGGGTTAATAAATATTTTTTTAATGATAGTATAAATTCCATACAAGAATCCTGCCAATGCACAGACTGCTCCGGTTACGGTTGCTATCCTTAATGGCTTGACGCTAAAAGCTGTAAATCCATTAAACCAAAGGGTGAAAAGTTTTCCTATAGTATAGCCGGAAGTCCCTTCTATCCGGTCCCGGTGCTCTACCTCAGCATTAACAATATTCTTTGTGCTGCGCAGAACCAGCCCAATTACATAAGGATAGGCATAGGTATATCTTTTCATCTCTTCTACTATAAATTTTCTGGCAGCAAAATAACTGGAAATATATAGTTCTTTGGGTTTTCCAAGCATCACCCGCGTCATTAGCTCATTTACATGGCTTCCCCAGTTCCTGAAACCGGAGTGATGCTTATGATTATACTTGGCATACACAACATCTGCACCCTGTTCTATTCTCTCAATCAGCTTGCCAGCCTCATCTGCCGGCGTCTGCCCGTCATCATCTAAGCAGATCACAATATCTCCCTTTACATAATGGAAACCTGCCATAAGCGCACTGTGCTGCCCAAAGTTTTTTGCAAGATTAATTCCGGTGATATTGTCATTTTCTTTACACAGTCCCTTAATAATCTCAAAGGTATCATCAGGGGAACAGTCGTTGATTAATACCACCTCATAATCATATGCATTTAATTTTTTCATCGTTCCCTTAATTTCATCAATTACACCCGGCAGCGTGTGTGCTGAGCGGTAGCAGGGAATTACAAAACTTACCAATGTTTTCACCCAAAACCTCCATTAATAATAACTCCTGTAAAGCCTGAATTTTTTCCTTCCTGCCTTCACAATTTTTGATTAATTACCGCCATATAAATTACATCTTTATAAGTCCCTTCAAGATATACTTCATCCTTTAAATAAGCTTCCTGAACAAATCCTGCCTTTTCATAACTTTTATAGGCCTGTTTATTATCGGCCAGCAGCCGGAGCATCAACTTATGAAGCCCTAACTGTTCAAACGCATAATGAATAATAATGCGGGCTGCCTGAGTTCCATATCCTTTCCCCAGGGCATCCTTTTCTCCTATAAAAATTCCATATTCCGCTTTTTTATGAACCCTGTCTATATCTCTAAGGTAAACACTTCCTATAGGATGTCCGCCTTTGGCAGATATGATAAACTGAACCGCCTTTCCGGTATCTATCATGTTCTTTTTCCACTGTTGGTGGCCTTCTTTAGAAAAGGATTTTTGGTAAATAAAATTCCTGCGCACAAAATCACTGTTCCGCCATCTTATAATATTTTCCGTATCCTCCTCATTCATCAGGCGGAGAGTAATATTCTCTCCCTCCAAAACCGGATTTTTTTCACTCATATTTTCCATAAGCACTCCTAAATGTCTGCCGGTTATAAGCTGCGCACTTCATATACCTCAAAAGCACCGGCCACCTTGTCCACCAAAGTAATTTTCACCGGCGTATCATGGCCTTCATAATAATCGGAAAGCCACTCCATGTCCTCACTTATTTTTCGTACAAAGTAAACATTGTTCTGATCTTTAAGAGCCTGCTCCATATTCCCAATGCCAAAAGACTCCAGCTTTTTCCTCTGTATGGGGCTTTTACATGCCCATCCTCCCATAATATCATAATTATCCAGGGAATTATCAACATTTTCAAACATTTTTTCCGAATACTCCACTGTGGAATATACATCTATCAGATAAAAATTATCTGCATTTTGTTCCCTCGCAAAGTACTGATACAGCTCTATATAAGGCGCATTTATTTCTTCCCTTACCTTCTGCTGCATTCCTGTCAGCTTTATGCTTGAAGGCAGAATCACAACTGCCAGCACCCCAAATACTGCTGCCAAGAGAAATCCCGACAATCTTTTCGTTTTCCGGAACATAAGTATTTTCCAGTGGGTAAACGCCATAGCCGCTAAGATACAAAGTTCCATCAAATATAAGGAATGGGTAATCCGCTCCGGATCACGCCCCCGCATTAAAATATACATCCAAAGAAGCGTTCTGACTGCAAAAAGAAAAATCAGCTTCCATAAAACTTCCAATCCGTTTTTTACATATCCTTTTTTTCCTTCTTCCTGAGGAACGCCGCATTTTATCCTTCTGGGCAGTGCCAGTAAAAATACCGCAAAATATCCTGCAATCACCGCATAGTTCCATGGATAATCGCTTCCTGTATCTAATGGACCGTGGGTAAAACGATAAACATAAAATTTAAGACTTTCAGAAACTCTTTGCATAAAAGGATCTTGGGCACTTTTATGCATCCCTGCATATTCTGCAATCTGTCCAACTAATTTTTCGTCAATTTCCTCATCCATGCCGAAATTATAATTATCAAAGAGAATTTTTTCGCTGCCGCTTAATCCAATTTCCTCATAAAAATCCTGATTTTCCTCATAGGGCGGAATTTCCTGAAAATCATAAAGCTCTGTTCTGTTGTTGAAAAAAGTGGTAAATGTTTTCCATTCTTCAGAGCCATAGGCAATCATGTGTGTTGCTTGTCCTATCAATATTCCTGCCAGTATCAAGCCGATCACAGTAAGATATTTTATCCCATGTTCTTTGGTAAATATCTTTTTTTCACTTCCCCATTTAGCCACACCAGCCACACAGATCATGGGAAGAACCAAAAGCAGCATTTCAGAACGAATCAAATAAGCAGCAAATACCAGAAAGACTGCCGGAATATTTTTCTTAATAAATGCTCTGGCGGAAAGTGTAATATCTGTTGTGTAAAACATAAATGCGGCTGTGGCGCCTAACAGGGTACAGGTCACCGTATACTGGACAAAAATTAAATGCTCAAGAAATAATCCGCCAAAAAGCAAAACTTCCGTCAGGGCAATAAAAATCTTTCCACAAAAGGTTTCCACAAATGAAAGGCTTCTTTGCAAAATCAGAAAAAGGCAGCCAAAGTGGCATGCACACAGAAAAATTCCATACCAGGGGAGGCTTCCGGCAATCCTGTATAACAAACTGATCCCTGCACTGACAAGCCACAGCATCTGAATATTATGACCTTCCGGTGTTCCGGTGTAGGCTCCTGCCAAAATATCCTTCATCAGCACATCATCATTTAAATCATAATAATAGTCAAAATTAATTCCTGCGAAAATCCCCAATAAAGCCACAGTCAAAAGCGCAATTATCCAGTTTTCGTTTTTTTTAAGGATACTTTTAAATTCCATAAAATTCCTTTACTTTTCCTGCAATATACTCTGTTTGTTCTTCCGTAAGCTGATAAAACATCGGCAGACGCAAAAGCCGCTCACTTTCCTTTGTGGTATATTTGTCCTCTCCATGAAACCGGCCGAATTTTATTCCCGCCGGTGCGGAATGCAGAGGAACATAGTGAAACACAGCAAGAATGTCATTTTTCTTAAGAAAATCTATCAGCCGGCTTCTCTCCTCCAAATCCTTTGTCTTAAAATAAAACATATGTGCATTGTGTACACAGCCATCCGGCACATATGGAAGCTCTATCTTTCCTGTCTTGGCAAGGGGTGTTAAAAGTTCATAGTACTGACTCCACCTGGCAAGACGAGAATGATTAATCTCATCTGCCGCATCAAACTGAGCGGAAAGATATGCCGCATTGATCTCACTGGGAAGATAAGAAGATCCGAAATTCATCCAGCGGTACTTGTCCACCTGGCCCCTGAAATATTTACTTCTGTCAGTTCCTTTTTCTCTTAATATCTCCGCATCTTCAATGTACTTAGAATCACGGATTAAAAGGGCACCACCCTCGCCCATACTGAAATTCTTAGTCTCATGAAAGCTGTAGCATCCAAAATCACCAATGGTTCCCAGCGGCCTGCCTTTATAAGTGCACATAATTGCCTGTGCGGCGTCCTCCACCACCATAAGGTGATGTCTGTCTGCAATTTCCATAATTTTATCCATCTCACAAGCCACGCCTGCATAGTGTACCACAAAGATTGCCTTTGTTTTTTCCGTAACCGCATCCTCAATCAGATTTTCATCAAGATTCATAGTGTCCGGTCTGATATCAACAAACACTGCTTTTGCCCCTCTTAGCACAAACGCATCGGCGGTAGATACAAATGTATAAGAAGGAAGAATTACCTCATCCCCCTCCTTCAAATCACACAAAAGCGCCGCCATTTCAAGTGCATGGGTGCAGGAGGTGGTGAGAAGGCATTTTGTCGTGCCGGTGGTTCTCTCCAGATATTCACTGCACTTTTTGGTAAATTCTCCGTCCCCGCAGATATGCATGTTTTCTATTGCTTTTTCTACATTTTTTATTTCTCCTCCTACGTAAGGAGGTACATTAAATCTGATCATATGATCCCACACCTTTCACTATCATTGGTAAATTACAAAAGCCTCATTGGCAAATACCTGCTCATAAGCGCCTTTTTGCATAAAGTTCCAAATGGCCTTTAATTTTTCATCTCTATCATAACTTTCCTTATCCACTCCCCACCACTGCATATGCGTCTCATCTCCTGAAAGGTAAGATGCAATCTGCGGCGTAAATATCACCAAAGGTCTGGCAGAAATTTCCTCCAGTTCTTGCGTAAGCCGGCTTACCGGATAGGTATTTAAATCCGCCCATGTAGTGTCAATTGCCGGCGGCTTATCAAGATAATAAGAAATCCCCGGAATATTTCCGTAGAGAATCAGTTCTTTCCCTGCATACTGAGCACTATTTTCCGTCATGAAAATGGAAATTTCCTCTAAAGTTTCCGAATTCAGTTCACTGGTATACATTCCCTTCAGTACATGGTTTTCTGTGACTTTGTAAATTCGCTCTTCTCCCATTTCTCCATCACGAAATACATAAAAGCATCCTATCCCCACCGTCTGAATAAAAAAAGCAATCAATATGCCGGACATCATTGCCTTTACAGGAAACAAAGGCACTTTTTCCGTAATATCCATATAAGTCCTGCCCCATCTTGCCAGGCGGTAGACCATCCAGAAAACAATAGGGGTAATAAAAAACAAATTATTTAAAACCGGCCAGATATGATTATTGCTCCCAAGCGGTCCGATCAAAATAAGGACAAGTCCGATGCAGCCAATCAACCGCCATTCATCATCCAGCATTCTGGTAAAAAGCATCCAGGTTAATTCCGCCAATGCCAAAAGGAGAAATACCGCCCCCCACTGCAAGGCTGATTCTTTCTGATAATATCTGAAATTATACATTCCCCATTTTCCAAGCACCCAGAACAAAACAGGAATGCATACACAATAAATCACTTTCCTTATCTTTAAAAACCGCTGCCCGTTTATCACCAAAAAAGGAATCCCCGGCAGTACGCACAAAATCATATAAAGCATCCATTGGAATCCACGAAAATACGCATCAAAAATTGTCAGAAGCATTTCCCCTAATGTATAATCGGAGGCACTGCCTGCCATTCCAAAAACGCCTGCTATCATTTCTCCAAAAGTTTCTGTCCCATAAGAGATGGACAAAATGCCAATCATTACAAGAAACGCTGCCAGATAACCGGCCGCACATAGCCCTGTTTCCCTTGCTATCGTTTTTAAATCCTTCCTTTTCAACGCCCCATAATACCAAACTGCCACAATCAATGCTATCTCTAATATGTTATTGGGAAAGCGCACAAACCCATTCAGTCCTAAAAGGATTCCTGCAAGGAAAAGGCAGGGCGGACGGCATCCTGCAAGGCCGCGGAACAATAAAACCGCTCCTGCCAAAAGCAGCAGGTAAGTAAGATAATTATACAAAATCACCGTAGGGCACCAGGAAAAACCAATGGCAGCAATTTCCCCCAAAAATGCCAGCCAGGGAGGCATTTTTGTTTTAAAAAAACGGTACCCCAGCAAAGCAAGAAGGCTTACTGCCAGGGAGGTGTAAATTTTCATTCCCAGCATAGTATGCCCCATTGGAAGCTTTGTCAGCCAAAAACCGGTTACATTTGAAAGATAAGTAAGAAATGTCCACACACCGCCTGTCTCACCAAAAAAGCGGTAGTTTCCAAGGCTGTAGCCTGTATCTGTCAGATCAATCCCCTGATCAGCCTTCAGCAATGGAAAAATCAGAAGTATAAGCGGAAACAAAAGATCAGCCGCCAGCCTGCCAGCTTTCTGAAAGCTTTCTGTTTCAACCACTGTCCTTACTTTTGTATAAAAACGGCCTGTGCTCATCCTATGTTCTCCCTTCTTCGTCCAGTTTCTTTAATTTTTGCCCTATTGGGGTTTTCCTAAGAACATTTGCTGCTACCGCGAACAACATGCTTCTCATAAAGTCTATGAATATCCCTGCCCCGAAAAGAATAAAAAGGCAGAAAAACAATTCTGCAAAGAAATAAAGCAGTCCCTGGTTTCTGCCGGGATTGACTATTCTGCCAAGAAACTCATACCAAATGCGGCGCAAATCAATATGTTCATGTAAAAGATAAATACCAAAACTTAGTGTTCCCAATTTTCGTATGATCTGCGCCATACGTCCTTCTTTTATTTTGATTTGAAGAAAACCGTAAAACAAGCCAATTGTACCTGTAAAACACAAAATAAAATTGTAATGAAAAGGAACCGTAAAATAATATGCAAAACTGCTGCTTTTCTGGCAGACTACCCATAAAAGAAGCTGTATTAAAAAACTGGCCGTTGCACTTAATGCATAAACCATCCAGCCCTTTTTTTCAAAAAACTTTGATCCATAAAGGCTAAAGTATGCCGCAGCAAGATACACACAGATAAACCATGCAAAATCATACCCATATTTATCAACCACAAATTCTATAGGACTGATGCTCTTTATAAAGCTAAACAGGATAAGCAGACCTCCTAATGTAATCTCCAGTCTCCTTTTTGACATATTTTTTACTGCTGTTCCCAGCACCGGCGTCAATAAGTACAGCATAAAATAAGCAGTTGCAAACCAATAATGCTCCGTTTCTATAGGAAAAAAGTAGGATACAAGACCATAAATATTTAATCTTCCATCCGCATACCCAAGCGTCGGCATCCCTAAAGCAAGAAGCACCAGAAAAATCAGGATAGAATAAAACCAGATCTGGCAAAGAAGCGCCACCGCCCTGCCTGGCTTAAAGCAGCTTTTTACCCCAAAATAACCGCTGATAAACACATAAGTATTTACAGCCACAAGGCAGAAAGCCTCTATCAATGTTCCAATAATTCTCACACTGCTTAAAGAGCTCCCCACTTCCATAAGGCTGCCTGAATAATACAAAAAGTGCATCACAACCACCATGATCATTGCAAGAATTCTCAGCAGTTCAATATTTGTCATGCGCCTGTTTTTCTCCATGACACAGCCTTCCTTTCCCTTGTTTTCAAATCTTACCGTTCTCTGGATATCTTACCCTCCTCCACCCTGTAAACCATATCACATTTTTCAATAGTCTGAAGTCTGTGTGCAATAATAATAAGCGTTTTTTTGCCATGAAGCCGGTTAATGGAATCCATAATCGCCGCCTCGGTTTCGTTGTCCAGTGCCGATGTTGCCTCATCCAGCACCAGCACCTCGGGATCTTCAAACAATGCTCTTGCAATCCCGATTCTCTGCCTCTGCCCACCTGAAATACGAATGCCTCTTTCCCCAATACTTGTATCAAGTCCTTCCGGCAGTCCCTTTACAAATTCATCAAGCTGCGCCTCTTCAAGGGCACGCCAAACCTTATTATCATCAATTTCTTCCTCTGCACAGCCGAAAGCCACATTTTTACGGATAGACGAATCTATCATAAAAATCGTCTGGGGAATATAACCGATATTTTTCAGCCAGGACTGATAATGCTTCCTGACCTCCACCCCATCTGCCAGAATCTGCCCGCTTTGGAGCCTTAATAATCCAAGGAGAATATCCACAATTGTAGTCTTTCCCGCACCGGAAGTTCCCACAATCCCTACTGCCTGTCCAATAGGAATTTCCATATCTGCATGATCAAAAATCAGAGTTTCCGTATTAGGATATTTATAAACAATATCCTTAAGCACAATTTTATCCTTAATTTCCAGTTTTTCAACTTCTATTTTCTTTTTGTAAGCTTCTTCGTCATAATTAATTGTCTCGTCCCGTATTTCCTCCTGCAGGTTATCGCTGACGCCCATAAAGAAGGGCTCAAAATAAGAAATGGAAGTAAGGTAATTATTAATTCTGTTTGCACAGGGAATAAGCCGCATAGCAGCCACCGCAAGAAGGGATATCTGAGGCATAATATCATTCACCGATGCACCGCTTAAAAGACTGATCATCAAATACAGAATCATGCCTGCAATAGCAATGGTTTCAATCAAAAGTCTGGGAGTTGCATTAAATAAATTATATCTCTGCACTGCATTCACATAGCCTGCACCGCACTTGGCATACTCATTGATAAAATAATTTTCCTTATTGGCAATCTTAATTTCCTTAATTCCCATAACAGACTGGTCAATCCACTTATACAATCCACTGTAATAATCCTGATTTTCTTCTCCGGCCTTGCGCATAATCGGTTTTAAAATGCACTTGATCACCAACAGCACTATGATCAAAAGAGATGCTACCGTAATGGTCATCCATATATCCGTCACAAGGCTGACTATCACAAGGCTCACAAACACGATCAATTCGCTGGTTAATTGCAGCAGTGACAAGATAAGGCCATACATATTATTTACATCAGAAGTAATGCTTCTTTGAATCACGGAAGTATCTGCATTTAAATAATATTCATAAGGACGCTGCATAAAATTAATCATCATTCTTCTTGATGTGGCAAACTGATTGGTATAGACAAACTTAAGCTGTACCTTCTGCTGAAAAAACAGGAAAATGTTTTTCAGTGCAAAAATGCCAATCAGCCCCGACATAACCACAATCATCAGCCCTTTTGTATCACTGTATGCAATTTGAAAAGTATCGCAAAATATCTGCAGATACCAGCTTTTTTCCACTGCATTTTCTTCCATTACCACCTTCACCACAGGATAAATCATGGATACCCCCAGGGTTTCTAATATGGCGCCAATCAGCATAAGGAAAATAAGCACAATCATCTTCCTTTTCTGCTTTTTGTCCAGTAATATCATCAATTTCTTAAATATTTTTTTCATTTAAATTTTCCAATTCTTTCATTTACTTAAAAAATATCATTATATTTTATCACAGGAGCAGTAAACACGTCAAATTTTACCAACTTCCCCTCTTCAAATTTCTTCACTTTCTTATACATTTATAGTGTGCTATAATAGCCGCAAAGAGTTTAAATAATGTAAAACTTACGGAGGCTTAAATTGAAGTTAAGTATTATTGTACCTGTATACAATATGGCAGCAGAGGGAAAACTTGCATACTGCCTGAATTCTCTGGTAAGCCAGACAATAAAAGATTATGAAATCATTGCGGTGGACGATGCCTCCACTGACAATTCACTTGAAATACTAAAAGACTTTGAGCGGCGTTTTCCTGACCGCTTTCATGCCATTTGCTCAGAAGTGAACAGGCATCAGGGAGGAGCAAAAAACATTGGTCTGAAACTTGCCAAAGGAGACTGGATCGGCTTTATTGACAGCGACGACTGGATCACCCCTGACATGTATGAGCGGCTGATCGGCAAGGCAGAAGAAACCGGTGCGGATCTGGTGGGCTGTGATTACTCCCTGGTCAGCGAACATTCTATGGAAGTGGGACAAGTGGTTCCCAACAACAAAAAAGAACAATGCGGGCTTTTAAATAAAGAAAAACGAAAGAGCCTTATTTTAGATGGCGGAAGTCTTGTAGTTAAAATTTTCCGCCGCTCCATGATTCTGGAAAATAAGCTTTGGTTTCCGGAGGATATTTTTTATGAGGACAATGCACTGGGCAATTCTTACCTTATTTTAGCCAGACAGTTTGAATATATCGAAGAGCCCTTATACTATTACTATCAGCATAGCGCCTCTACCGTCCACACCATCTCCCCAAAAAGATGTGAAGACCGCATGACTGCCGGCCGGTTAATGTTAAGAGAGGCAAAAAGACACAATTTTTATGAAGAATTTAAACCGGAACTTGAGTATAGTTTTACCCTGCTTTTTTACATTAACACACTATTCACCTACATGGCAGGCGTGGAAAAAACCAAATACAGCTTTGTGAAGGCAATGGGAAAGGAAATGAAGCAAACCTTTCCTGATTTTGAAACCAATCCTTATTATCAGGAAAGAACCCATACGGAAGAAAAAAAACTGATTGGGATACAGCAAAAATCCACGTTTCTTTTCATGCTCTACTATAAACTTCTGTGGGCTTACAGGAAATGGCGAAAAGCACACTGACCAAAAGAAAGGCATTTTCATGGAAATCGGAAGCATTTATGAAATTGATCCTAATACTTTTTCTGATGCCGCCGCATATGATGCGTCGGTCTTTACACTTAAAGAAATTAAAAAATATAATAAAATCCACACTGCTTTTACCGGTTCCGGCAGAGAGGCAATTGCGCTGGCACTAAAAGCTATTACAAAAAACAGGCCCAATATCAGAAAAACCGCCCTTCTTCCCGCATACATGTGCGATTCCGTTTTTTGGCCTTTTGAGCGGGGAGGCTGGGAGCTTCATTTTTATCATGTTGACAAACAGCTGGAAGCAGAAAAGGAAAACCTTTTTGTACAAATAGAAAACTTAAATCCAGGACTTCTTTTTATCCACCCTTACTACGGATCAGACACATGGAAACCCTTACGTCCCATGCTGAAAACCTGGCAGTCTGAAGGAATCTGTATTATGGAAGATGTCACCCAGTCCTATTATTTAGCTGATACAGAATGGAATGCAGACTATATTATTGGAAGTCTGCGAAAGTGGTACCCTGTACCGGACGGCGGATTTGCAGTTTCCAATGAGCCTTTCCCCGAAGAATTTTGTGCAGGAAACAGAAGCTTCATTGAAACCAAGCTTGATCTTCTCACAAAAAAATGGAACTATTTTCATACTTCCTGTTCTCCGGAAGAAAAACAGGAGCAAAAAAAGGCTTTTATGGCTAAAAACCGGGAAATGGAAGAATGGCTGGATCATTATGAAGAAATCAGTCCTTTATCAAAAGAATCCATGCAGATTCTATCCGGTCTAAAAGAAGATCAGTATAAAAACAGGCGCAATGAAAATTGCCGTTACTTATTGCAACAGACAATAGGAAAAACAAAATTTTCTCCTGTTTTTGCAAAGGAGAATACGATTGAATCTGTAAACGCTCCTTTATATTTTCCTGTCTATGCTGAAAATCGGGACGACCTGCAAAAATTTTTAGTCAGCCAGGGCATTTATGCACCGGTGCTTTGGCCTGTGGGAAAAGAAAATGAAAAACTCCTTACCCAAGCAGAGCAGAAAATTTATCAGCAGATTCTTGCCCTTCCCATAGACCAGCGTTATGGATTATCCGAAATGCAGTATATCGCCCAGGCACTTATCGAATATGAGGGAGTAAAATCCCCCTGTTCTGACGTGCCCTGCCCATTGCCGCAAATACAGGATACAAAAAGCGAAGTTATCGCCATCAGGGCAGATGCCAACGCTGACGTTGCCACAGGACATATCATGCGCTGCATTACAATTGCAAAGCAGCTGCAGAAAAAGGGAAAAAAGGTTTTATTTTTCACCGCTGACGAGTATCCTTTTGAATTGTTGACCAAAAATGGCATGGAATACGTATGTCTTCACACTCCCTGGAATCAAATGGAAGAAGAACTTCCAATTCTTTGCAGGGAACTAAAAAAGCATGGCTGCTGGAAGCTGCTTGCAGACTCCTACCAGGTAACCGTAAATTATTTTGACTGCCTGAGAAAGGTCTGTAAGATCATTTATATAGACGACTGCTTCACAGCCCTGTACCCTGTGGATCTGATTGTAAATTATAACGCCTATCACCTTCGCTTTCCCTATGAAAAAGCATATAAAGGAAAAGCCAGGCTGCTGCTGGGAACCTCCTATGTTCCTTTAAGAGAAGAATTTCAGTTATCTGCCTGTCCTTCTTATAAGACCACCGGTACCCTTAAGCATGTGCTTATCAGCTGCGGCGGCGGAGATGTTTATAATGCCCTTTATGGCATTCTTATAAAGGCTGTGGAAAATCGGGAACTCTCCTCCTGCATTTTTCATGTAATTATTGGAAGTTTCAATAAAAATGCAGCCAAATTAGAAGCCTTAGCAAAAGAACACCCTGATATTATGCTCCATTACAATGTAAGTAACATGGCCGAATTGATGGGGCAATGCCAAATTGCAGTGTCTGCTGCCGGCACCATGTTATTTGAACTGTGTGCTATGCAGGTTCCCACTGTCTTCTACGTCTGTGCGGATAACCAGCAGTATGACAGTGATTTTTTTGCAAATGAAAACAGAATGCTTTTTTCCGGCGATATCCGCCAAAATCGGGAAGCATGTATTGACAAGATTTTAACAAACATCATTCTGTTGTTAAATGATGAAAATATGCAGCAGCAAATGAAGCGAAAACTACATGAAGTGACTGACGGCAAAGGCGCTGAACGTATTGCAGAAGAAATAGTAAACCTATAAAATTTGAACCCCAGAGCCGAATCTGATATTCGGCCCGCATGCCTGCGTAAAAAATGTTTTGACATGGAGGATTAATATGAATGCCATATGTATTATTACTGCACGGGGAGGCAGCAAGCGTATCCCCGGAAAAAACAAAAAACTATTTTTAGGAAAGCCAATTATCTGTTATTCCATAGAAGCTGCTATCTCTTCCGGCATCTTTGAAGAGGTCATGGTATCCACTGATGATGAGGAAATTGCTGAAATTTCCAAAAAAGCAGGCGCAAAGGTTCCCTTTATGAGAAGCATGGAGACTTCAAATGACTTTGCTACCACAGATGATGTGTTGATGGAAGTGCTTGCTACCTATGAAAAAATAGGGAAAACCTTTGAATACACGGCCTGCATTTACCCCACAGCTCCCTTTGTGACTGCTGAAAAATTAAAAAATGCCCTACAGATTTTGATAGAAAATAAAGCTTCCGGCGTAATGCCTGTGGTCAGCTTTTCTTTTCCTCCTCAACGTGGAATGATTGTCAAAAACGGAAAGTTACAATATTGTTATCCCGAAAATGCCATGAAACGTTCTCAGGATCTTGAGGTTGTGTTTCATGACTGCGGACAGTTTTACTTTTATCAAACAGACAAATACCTGGCTTGCAAAGGTGATCTTCCGGATGGCTATGTCCCCCTTATCATGCCCGAGACACAGGTTCAGGATATTGACAACGCTTCCGATTGGGAGCTTGCGGAATTAAAATATAAAATCATGATGCAAGGCTAAAATGGAGGATTCTTAATGGAAAAGAAAATTAAAATAGGAAACAGTTTAATTGGCGATGGCGGGAAAACCTATCTTGTGGCAGAGGTATCTGCAAATCATCTGCAGGACTATCACAGAGCGGAAGCAATTATAAAGGCTGCAAAGGATGCAGGTGCAGATGCAGTTAAATTGCAGACTTACCTTCCCGACACCATTACCTTAGACTGCGACAACGACTATTTCCAAATTACGCAAGGCACCATCTGGGATGGAACCACCCTTCACAAGCTTTATGAAACCGCATATACCCCCTGGGAATGGCAGCCTAAACTGATGAAGCTGGCCAATGAACTGGGGATGGAATGCTTTTCTTCCCCCTTTGATGAAACCGCAGTGGATTTCATGGAAGAAATGGATATGCCAGCCTATAAAATAGCTTCCTTCGAAATCAACGACATTCCTTTGATCCGCAAAATTGCCAAAATAGGAAAGCCTGTGATCATTGCTACAGGAATTGCCTATCTGGAAGACATTGAAAGAGCTGTCAAAGCATGCCGGGAAGAAGGAAATGAGCAGATTATACTTTTAAAATGTACCTCCACATACCCCTCCCCTTACGAAGACATGAACCTTAAAGTTATTCCCAATATGGCACAGGTTTTTAACTGCATTACCGGACTTTCCGACCACAGCATGGGCAGCACTGCCGCAGTAGCCAGTGTTGCTTTAGGTGCAAAAATGATCGAAAAGCACCTTACCTTATCCCGGGCGGACGGAGGTCCTGACGCTGCATTTTCAATGGAGCCCCAGGAATTCAAAAAAATGGCGGAAGAAGTCCGTATTGCCGAAAAAGCTCTTGGCCGGATAACCTATGAATTAACCGAAAAACAAAAAAAGAGCAGAGAAGACGGGCGGTCTTTATTTGTTGTAAAGGATATAAAAGCCGGAGATACCTTTACAAAAGAAAACGTCCGCTCCATTCGTCCTGCCTTCGGCCTGCACACCATGTACTATGACCAGATATTAGGTCAAAAGGCAAAAACGGATCTCCCAAAGGGAACTCCTTTAAATTGGAAATATATTGACTAAAATTTCCTCCAGCATTTACCAAAAGCCATCCCTGTACAAAGTGCTTCCAAGCAAAAGAAAGGCCAAATAATAATGCAGAAAAAAATAATGATATTAGGTGCCAGTGCACTTCAGGTACCGGCAATAAAAAAAGCAAAAGAACTTGGCTATCAGGTTATACTGGTAGATTATGACGCAAATGCCGTAGGATTTTCTCTTGCTGACATCAAACTGGTAGTCAGCACACTGGATCAGGAGGAAGTATACCGTCAGGCTCTGATCTATCAGCCTGACGTAGTAATCACTTCCACAAGTGACGGGCCTGTCAGAACCGCTGCCTATGTAAATGAAAAGCTGGGAAAGCAGCCGGACTTATCCTATAAAGATTCCCTTTGTGCTACCATTAAAAGCTGCATGCGCGACCGGCTTAGAGAAAATCATCTTCCCATTCCGAAATATTACACAGTAAGTAATTTTGACGAATTTTTAAGTGCAGTCAAAAATTTAAAGGGATGCTGTATTATAAAACCGGCAGATAATGCCGGAAGCCGGGGCGTGGTTCTTATAAACGGTTCTGCCCTGCCATCAAATGATCAGTTGCTAAAAACCTACGAATACAGCAAAGAAAACTCAAGAGGCGGAATCGTCATGGTTGAAGAATACATGACAGGACCTGAAGTAAGCGTTGAGGCAATGACAATAAACGGAGAAACCACCATTGTAACCATAACAGACAAATTTATTACCCCGCCGCCTTATTTTGTTGAGATCGCCCACAGCGAACCAAGTATGCTGGATGAAAAAACAAAAGATAAAATCTGCCAGATCACCAAAAAAGCACTGAAAGCAATCGGCCTTATTAATGCCCCTTCCCATACGGAAATCAAGGTAACTACGGAAGGACCAAAAATAGTAGAACTGGCAGCCCGTTTAGGAGGAGATTTTATCACTTCTAAGCTTGTGCCTTTATCTACGGGAGTGGATATGGTAGGAAATTCCGTACTTCTGGCCACCGGCAGTACCGTTAACTTAACTAAAACCCGCCAGAATGGCTCTGCCATTCACTTTATCCAAGGTAAGGAAGGCGTCCTGAAAAACATCTCCGTAGATGAAGCAGTTTACTCCTTAGAAGGAATAGAGGAAGTGATTCTTTATAAAAAAACCGGTGACGTCGTACACAGCACCAGATCCAGCAATGACCGGCTTGGACATATAATCACCACCGGAAAAACCCCAGACGAAGCGTTGGCATGTGGCAAAAAAGCCCTTTCCTATGTCCACATTTCTTATGAGTAAACTTATGCATATAATTGTGAAACCAATAAATAGTCCGAGTATTCACACCATATTATCTTTCACAATTAGAAAGGAATCCCATGAAAAACCGAGTTTATGTCTGCCACACCTATTATCATGTATATGTAGCCTGCTTAAAAGAGCTGAATCTCCCTGCTTCCCAGCGGAAAAATGCTGATCTTATTTTAAGTACTATGTCAAATGATTTCGGGGATTTAGCTGCCAGAGCTGAAAATTGCGGGCTGTTTGAAAATGTTTATATGTTTGATGAGAAAGAAGATATTACTTTCCCCCAGGTTATGAAATACCATAAAAATCATGGAAATCTGATTTTAAACCTGATTGCCAGAATGAAATATACTAAGCTTTTGGGCAAAATGCAAACGGATTATGTCCCAGTTAATTTTAAAGACTATAAAGATGTTTATGTATTTTGTGATTCTGATCCAATTGGATATTATCTTAGTTATAAAAGAATACCATATCATGCTTTGGAAGACGGACTGGACTGCATCAGCACTTATGATACGGCCAGATATGACAATAGGGGACATTTTAAGCTGAAAGCTTTTCTTGCCTCACTAAACCTTATTTTCATACAAAATGGCTGGGCAAAATATTGTATAGATATGGAAGTTAATAATATTTCCGTATTGCCATACCCCTGCCCCAAATATATTGAAAAACCACGCAGCGAACTGGTAGATGGTTTAGATGACGACGCCAAAAATTTGCTGATCCATCTGTTTATTGCCGATATGGACGAAATTAGCCAAAAAATAAACACCAGCAAAGATAAAAACAAGGTTCTGCTGTTAACAGAACCCTTATGTTCCCTGGATGTACGGGAAAAAATATTCCGTGACTGCATTGAGCAGTTTGGAACCATCCCAGGAGAAGAATCTATCATAATGATAAAACCACACCCAAGAGATCTTTTAAATTACCATGATATATTTTCCGAATATATTATACTGGATGGCAAATTTCCTATGGAAGTTCTTAATTTCATCCCAAACCTTATGTTTCGCCGCGTAATATCTGTTTTTACTGTGGTTCATTCTATCAAGTTTGCAGAAGAAATCGTATATCTGGGAGAAGACTTTATGGATAACTATGAGCCTCCTGAAATGCACCGCCAGAACGAAGCGATTTAAGCTTGGCTTTCACTTAAGGCTCGTCCACTGCGTAATATGCTGCAATTTTGGTAACCGCTTTAATCACATCCTGCACATCCTGATCTGTCATTGCATAATAAAGAGGCAGGCTGATGATCTCCTCATACAGCTTTTCCGCTTTAGGGCAAAGTCCTTTTTTGTAGCCCAGTTTTTCGTAATAAGGAAAATAATAAACAGGAATGTAATGTACGTTACAGCAGATATTCTCTGCTCCCAGTGCTTCAAAAAACTGTTTTCTCCCAATTTTAAGTTTAGACAAATTAAGTCTTAAAATGTATAAATGCCTTGTGGTATCCGACTCCGGGATTTCCTTCTGCAATATCACCTGCGGAAGCTTTCCAAAGGCGTCGTCGTAAGCTTTTACAATCTCTTTTCTACGCTTTGAAAATGTAAAAAGTTTATTTAGCTGACTGATCACAAGCGCTGCCTGCATATCCGTCATACGGTAATTCATCCCAAGGGCCACCTGTTCATAGTACCAGGAACCGTCTATTTCATGTTCCATCAATTCCGGATCTCTGGTAATTCCGTGGGTACGGTATAAAAGCAGCTTTTGATAATACTCTTTATTGTCTGTCAAAACCGCTCCGCCTTCACCGCCGGTTACCGTCTTAACCGGATGGAAGCTTAATGTAGTCATGTCCGAAATTGATCCGTTCCATTTTCCATTATATCTTGTCCCAATCACATGAGCGCCATCTTCAATTAATACCAGTCCATGTTTATGACAATGGGAAAGCAGACGGTCAAGCTCTGCAGACTGTCCTGTAAAATCCACAGCCACCACTGCCTTTGTTTTCTCTCCTGTAAGCATCTCTACACTCTCAGGATTAATATTAAAAGTCTCCTCATTAATATCTGCAAAGACAGGCCTTGCGCCGCAGTAAAGAGCGCAGTTAGCAGATGCTGCAAAAGTAATGGGGGTTGTAATCACTTCATCCCCCTTCTGAACCCCTGCCGCCATACATGCCAAATGCAAAGCGGCTGTGCCATTACTACAGGCTACCGCATATTTTGCACCGGTAAGCTGACAAAGCTTTTCTTCCAGCTCATCGATCTTGGGGCCGCATGTGAGATAGTCGCTTTTCAGCACTTCTACCACTGCCTGTATATCCGCATCATCAATATATTGATGCCCATAATATATTTTTGTTTCCCTGACAGGTTTTCCTCCACATATTGCCGGTTTTTCCATTTCTTATCTCCCATGCCTTTCCCTTTGGTATTTCTTTTAATTTAAGAACAACTCATCTGTATTCTGATGGTATCTGCAATTGCCGCTATGTATTCACTGTTCGTCGGTCTGCCCTGACCGCTTTTAACACAATATCCAAACAACCGCTCAAAGGTTTCCTTATTTCCTCTTTCCCATGAAATTTCAATCGCATTTCGTATTGCTCTTTCTACCTTGCAGTCAGTAGTATTATACTGCTTGGCTATCTCAGGGTAAAGCAATTTTGTAACGCTTCCCACTACCTTCATGTCTTCCTCGGCAATCAGCACCGCACTGCGCACATATCTGTATCCCTTTAAATGAGCAGGAACTCCCATGTCCAGCATCATATGCGATACCATTTGTTCAACCTTTTTGCCAGTTTCATTATGCATACCCGAAATCTCCTTTTCAATTAAGTTTCTTATAATTTGAGTATAAATTATAGAAATGTCTGTGAAAAGTTGTAATTCATCGCGTTTTCCCGAATTTTAACATTTTATTTCATATTTTTTGAAAAAATTACAAAAAAAGCACTTAAATCCATTCTCTGATACCAGATTATCCTGTGAATTCTCTTCCATATCATAAAAATACTGCTTTGTTTCCTTATCAAGAGAAATGCTGTCAAGAGGAAACCCTGATACCCTTTTTTGGTGAGGTACATCTGTAAGCAAAAACTCTTTTCCCCATAAATTTTCCATCATGCTTTCTTCTCTGATCTCCTCGTTCCAAATCAGACAAATGGCATTTTTATATCTGGCTTGAATCAAACCATATTTTTTTACTAAATTTATATAATGAACTAATAGTTCATCATCACTTAGCCTGCCGCTTCCTCTTCCTCTCACATGAATTCCCGGCTGCTCACTTTCTGGAAGCGCCTCCCCTGTAGAAAAATTCCAAAGATACAGGCCGCTGTCACAGGAAAATACAGGGCTTTTAAAAAGACGGAAATAACTTTCCGCCTTCAGTCTGGCATTTTCAAGCTGATCTTTCCCTGTTTCTTCAACACAGGAAAGAAATATCCCCATCTTATCTGCTGCTGTCCCTGCTCCTGTTATTCTGATCGGGATCCCCTCAAGTGTCCTCTCCATATATGCTATTTTTCCTAAATTTTCTGTTCCGTAAATTATTTCCTTCATTTGGCACCCCTCTTATTTTGCAGGCTTATATCTGCCATCATCCACAATAAAGCGCCATAAAATATCTCTGTATTCTTCTGTTGCGTAATCAATTCCCACTCTTTTTGCTGTCACATATAAAGGCCGGCATCCGTCATCCTCCAGCCAAAGCTCTCTTGAGCCTGCCATATCTTCTCCATTTAAAGACCTGTCTATCTTCATGGCACGCGTCAGCTTGCCCGGCCCATTATACCCAGTCACCCCGCGAATCAATACTGCCTCCGGGTGTCCTTCTTTTCCGCTGACCACATTAAAAAGGCAATGCATCCCATAACAAAGATACACATAAGAGGTTCCTCCCTTTTCATATAGAACCTTAGTGCGCTGGGTTTTCCCTTTGCTGGCATGGCAGGCAGTATCCTCCTCGCCATAATAGCATTCTGTTTCCATAATTCTGTATTTTAATATGCCCTGCCCGGTTCTTCTGCACAAAAGCTTACCCAGCAGCTGCGGCGCCAGTATAACTGCCGGCTGGCTCAAGATTCTTCGTCCCAGTCTCTTTGCCATATACGCTCCTTTATTCCCGGCAGAAGGCACAAACCGGCATATAATTACCATTTACACACGAATTTGCTGCTACACGCTTATATACTCCAGATAATCTTCTTCGCTGGCAAACAGCATATAGCTTCCTTCTACCATTCCCATATATCCATTATTAACAACATATCCTTTCATAATACTGCCTCCTGTTATTCTAATTTATTTTCTATCATCAGAATAGCATTACAGCAGTCCTATAAAACGGACTTTATGGCAATTGATATTGCTCGCTTAAATGATTTACCTGTGCAATGAACTCAACGTTATTTTTCTTGGTCAAGTTGTACTGGTACTCATGGGTGTCAAAGTTCTCTTCGTTTAACTGCAGCAGGCAAAGTGCAATATTGGAACAATGATCCGACACTCTTTCATAATTAGTGGTGATATCTGAAAGAATAAAGCCCATTTCAATGGTACATTTTCCTTTTCTAAGCCTCTTTATGTGGCGTTTTTTCATTTCTGAATTTAAATAATCAATCACTTCTTCCAAAGGCTCTACCATACCGGCCAGTTTCAAGTCTTCTTCCTGAAAAATTCGTACGGAAGTGTTTACAATATCCTTAATTGCCCCTGTGAAAATAACCAGCTCTTCCTGTGCCTTCTTAGAAAAAGCAAGCTTTTTCTCATACATTTCCCTTGCAGACTCCATAATATTTATGGCATGATCTGAAATTCTTTCAAAATCTCCAATACAATGAAGAAGCACGGAAAGCTCCTGACTGTCTTTTTCTGAAAGATGCTTGCTGCTTAATTTAACCAAATATGAACCCAGTTCGTCCTCATAGTAGTCCACCAGTTCTTCCAGCTCTATTACCTTTTCCGACTCTTTCTGATCAAATTTATCAATCAGCTCCATTGCCAGAAACAGAGCGTCTCTTGCATGGTTTGCCATGTCAATGGCTACATTTCTGCATTGCTCCAGTGCAAAACCCGGCGTGCTTAAAAATCTGGCATCCAAAAGATGAATTTCTTTCCTTCCTTCTTCCCCTTCCTTCTTTTCTTCTTCTGTTTCAGGAATTGTCAGATACACAAGTCTTTCCAAAAGAGAAGTAAAAGGATATATGATAATAACTGCTGCCACATTAAATGCACTATGTATCACCGCAACCCCCACCGCACTGGCCGCCTGTCCTAAAAATTCAAAATGAACAAATGCATTAATGGCATAGAAGACTGCCATAAATGTTACTGTTTTTAATATGTTATAGTAAAGATGAATCAGTGCCGCCCTTTTTGCCCCCTTGTTCCCTCCGGCACCGGAAAGAAGCGTAGGCATACATGCCCCTACATTTTCTCCCATGATAATAGGAATTGCAGTAGCATAGCTGACTGCTCCCGACGCACATAATGCCTGAAGGATACCTACGGATGCGGAGGAAGACTGAATAACCGCTGTCAGAATAAGACCTGCCAGCATCCCCAGAACAGGATTGGAAAACATCAAAAGGGTATCAGAAAATTCAGGACTCTGCGCAAAAGGCGTCACTGAATTGGACATGGTGTCCATACCAAACATCAGGACTGCAAATCCCACCATAATCGTACCAACATTTTTATGGATCTCCTTTTTTCCTCTATGAAGAATGCATATTCCAATAATTGCAAGGATAGGTGAAAAAGATGAGGGCTTTAAAAACTGAAAAAACAGACTGGAACCTTTTACATCTGATAAACTCAAAATCCATGCTGTTACGGTAGTCCCCACATTTGCGCCAAGAATAACGCCTACTGCCCGGGACAGCTTCATAATTCCCGAATTAACAAAACCTACTACCATAACAGTTGTAGCCGAAGAAGATTGAATTACTGCAGTTACGCCTGCCCCCAGCAAAATTGCCATTAATTTGTTGGAGGTCAGTTTCTCCAGAATAATTTCCAGCTTGCCGCCAGATGCCTTTTTAAGACCGTCTCCAAGCACCTCCATTCCATATAAAAAAAGTGCAAGACCGCCTATCATCGTCAGTATACTAAAAATATCCATTTTTCCAATCCCTCCGGATGTATGTAAAAAGCTGATATATTTGTTATTCTACACTATTTCCCTCTTTTTGAATATAGGCATTTTTAATTTTCCTGCTTTTGCTTTCTGAATTCGCTTCTATGCTGAATCGGAGTTTTCCCTGTTGCCTTTTTAAAAGCCTGGGAAAAATAAGACTGGGAAGAAAAGCCAAGCATGGTAGAAATCTGGGCAATAGAACAAGTGGAAGTTTCCAGCAGCGACTTTCCTTCCTGTATTCTCTTTTGAAGAAGATAATTAATAGGAGAAAGACCTGTATATTTGGTAAAAGCATGGGCCATATAATATTTATTCATGTGCGTAAGGGATGCCAGCGTATCCAGCGTAATATTTTCCGCATAATTGGCATCCAGATAATTTTTAATCTGGGTACATTCCCTGTTTAAAACCTTATGGTTGTTCTGAACAATGGATAAATTGTCGTTTCTAAGCATACATACCAAAAGCACTTCCAGAAGATTCTGGCAGACCGTCTCATAGTTCTCCTCTTTACCGGTTATTTCCTCCAGCATAATATTTAGATAAGCATACACATTCGCATTCTGCGTGTTATATTTATAGACTGCTCCTGCAGGAGTCTGCATGTAAATGCCATCCTGGGCTGATGCAATATTTTCAAAAGAAAAAGAAAGCCCGTCTATTCCCAGTACAATATATTCCAGTGGTGATGTCCGCAAAGATTTTTCCGTATGCTGTACATGAGGGTTAATAACAACCATGTCATTTTTTCCCACAGGAAATTCCGATCCTTCTGCCACAAAAGAACCACTGCCATTTACCACATAAAATAATTCGCTGAAAGGATGTGAATGAAAAATGCTCTGCCAGTCCCCTTCGTATTTCGAAGTTGAAACATATAAAAGCTTGGATCTTTCGAAATAAGTAGGTTTAATATTTTCTATTCTGTGTCTGGTATTTCCCATTTTAGTTTCCTTTCCATAAATTGACATTAAGCATTTTTGCCATTTTTACCTAATATAGCAAAGTTTATATATTTTGTCTATGTATATTTCAATGCTAAAATATCTAAAATTTGCGAAAAAAATAGAAAAGCAAAATACAAACACAATATATAGAGAAAAGTAGTATAAATATTGTACTTGACTATTTTATTTTAACGATATGCATAAAAAAAAACATAATTATCCCTTTTTCATATATGGCTTGCACAAACGCAAAAACTAAATGTTTTAAATTTAAGTGAAAAATCCTAAAAGCAATATATATAAAATATCGAGCAATAATACAGTTGATTCTATATATACTTTTTTATATACTAAAGATGCATTTTAAAAATATATAAAATGTCTGCACAATTTTGTGCACAAATTTTAAGGAGGAATTTATTATGAAATTGAAAAAAGTAATTTCAGCATTACTCGTAATGACCATGACTGCATCCTTATTTGCAGGATGCGGCAGCAAGACCGAAGATGCTCCGGCTGCTACGGAAGACACTTCCACAGAGGCAGCACAGACAGAAGAAGAAGCACCTGCTGCTGATGCAGAAGAAGAACCTGCACAGGTAGAAGAACAGGTATTAAAGGTTGCTGCTTTTGAAGGCGGTTACGGCGCTGATATGTGGTCTGAAGTAGCAGCAGCTTTTGAAGCTTCCCATCCTGGCGTTACCGTAGAGCTGACCATTGACAAAAAGCTTGAAGATGTAATCAGCCCCAGCATGAAAGCCGGCGATTATCCTGACGTTGTACATCTTGCAACAGGACGTGAAGCAGCCCTTACAGAAACACTTACTAAGGAAAACGCACTTCTTCCTTTAACAGATGTTCTTGAAATGACAGTTCCTGGTGAAGATGTTAAAGTAAAAGACAAAATCATTCCTGGTTTCCTTGATACTTTAGCTACAAATCCTTATGGCGACGGCGTAACCTACTACGCTCCCATGTTCTACAGTCCTTGCGGTTTGTTCTACAACGCAGGCCTTCTTAAGGAAAAAGGCTGGGAAGTTCCTACTACCTGGGAAGAAATGTGGGCATTAGGCGACACAGCAGCAGCAGAAGGTATCGCACTGTTTACATATCCTACAACCGGATACTTTGATGCATTTACATATGCAGCTTTAGCTTCAGCAGGCGGTTCCGATTTCTTTAACAAATGTATGACATATGAAGACGGTATCTGGGAAAGCGCAGATGCAACCAAAGTATTCGAATTAGTTGCTGAACTTGCAAAATACACAGAAAGCACTACCGTTGCAAACGCAAACAACGACAACTTTACAAAGAATCAGCAGTTGATTCTTGACAACAAAGCAATCTTCTGTCCTAACGGAACATGGCTTCCTGGCGAAATGGCAGAAGCTCCCAGAGCAGACGGATTTGAATGGGGCTTTATGGCAATCCCTGCTGTTAATGCAGGTGGTTCTGGATGTTCCTTCTGCTGGTTCGAGCAGATGTGGATTCCTGCAGCAGCAGAAAATCAGGATATGGCAAAAGAATTCGTAGCTTATATGTACTCTGATGAAGCAGCTCAGATCTTTGCAAAATCTACAGCAATTCAGCCTATCGCTGGTGTAAGTGATTACCTTGAAGGTGATAACAAAATGTTCTACAGCATTTATGACAACGGTGCAACCGCAGTTATGGGTGGATTCGCAGCAACAGCACCTGTAGAAGGCGTTAACATGTTAGATACTTTATGCGGAACAGTTAATAGTATCGTAAGTGGTGACAAGACAGTTGCTGAATGGCAGGCAGCAGTAGAAGAAGCTAGTGATAAATTAAGAGCAGCAATGGAATAATCGTTTAAGGGGTGCTCCGAAGGTCTACGCCTTTGGAGCACTTTTTTACAATCAAGTGCAGCGTTTGTGCAGCATGCAAAGTGTTTGAAAACGGAGGTATGGATGTGAAAAAGGGCAAAGCAAGAAGCGTTTTTATCGGGGTATGTGTGGCACCGGCAGTCATATTATTTATTATCTTTATGCTGATTCCCACCTTTAATGTATTTAAAATGTCACTGTATAAATGGGGAGGCTACTCCAATAACAAGGAATTTGTAGGACTAAATAATTTTAAGATTCTGATAGAAGATATGAACTTTTTCCGTTCCTTCCAGAACACAGTCCTGTTGATTACCTGTGTGACAATTGTAACAATGGCACTTTCTTTAATTTTTGCAGCAATTTTATCCAGAGAAAAAATTAAAGGACAAAATTTCTACAGAATTATATTTTACATACCTAACATTTTATCAGTTGTAGTTATCTCAGCAATTTTTTCAGCGATTTATGATCCTAACAATGGTCTTTTAAACAGTATTATTGGAATTTTCAGAGGCAGCGACAAGCCTCCCATCCTCTGGTTAGGAGATCAAAAGCTTGTAATCTACAGTCTTGTAATTGCTATGATCTGGCAGGCTATTGGTTACTATATGGTTATGTATATGGCCAGTATGGCTAGTGTTCCTGAAAGTCTTTATGAATCAGCAAACTTAGAGGGAGCAGGAAGAATACAGCAGTTTTTCTCCATCACTCTGCCACTTATCTGGACCAACGTAAGAACCACTTTGACATTCTTTGTTATCAGCTCTATCAACTTAAGCTTCCTGTTTGTAAAAGCACTTACAAGCGGTGGACCGGATGGCGCTACAGAAGTGTTCTTAAGTTATATGTATAAACAGGCTTACACCAATTCCTCTTACGGATATGGTATGGCAATCGGCGTTGTAGTATTTTTATTCTCCTTTGGCTTATCGGCAATCGTTAACCTTGCCACCAAGAGAGAGCCTTTGGAATTTTAAGGAGGGGGACAATGAAAAAGAGAAAAGAAATGAGCTTCGATACCTTATACAAGCTTTTTATATATGTTGCCCTGCTGACACTTGCTATCAGCATTATTGTGCCGGTGGGCTGGGTATTTCTTGCATCCATTAAGGAAAATTCCGAATTTTATGGAAATCCCTGGACCATGCCGAAAGGCATTTACTTCCAAAACTTCATTGACGCTTTTGAAAAAGCAAAAATGGGTGAATACTTTTTGAATTCCGTATTGGTAACCGCATTAGCTCTTGCTATTTTACTTATTGTGGCACTTCCTGCCGCATATGTGCTTGCCAGATACCGTTTCAGAGGCAGTAAATTAATTAATGTAATGTTTATGGGAGGTTTGTTCATCAATGTGAACTATATTGTTGTTCCCATCTTCCTTATGTTTGTAGATGCAGATAAGTTTTTAAAAGGACTTGGAGGCGATGGATTTTTCTTAAATAATCTTTTCATCGTAGCTCTTGTATATGCATCCACTGCTCTTCCATTTACAATTTATCTGTTATCCGGCTTTTTTGTCACTATACCAAAGGATTATGAGGAAGCAGCATATGTGGATGGCAGCGGTTATTTCAGAACAATGGTTAAAATCATGATGCCTATGGCATTGCCAAGTATTATTACAGTTATTCTTTTTAATTTCTTGTCTTTCTGGAATGAATATATTATTTCCATGACGCTGCTTACCAAGGATTCTAAAACACTTCCGGTAGGCCTGATGCAGTTGATGCAGGCGCAAAAAGCTGCAGCCAATTATGGACAGCTTTATGCAGGACTGGTAATTGTAATGCTTCCTACTCTAATTTTATATATTATGGTTCAGAAAAAACTAACACAGGGCATGAGCCTTGGTGGATTAAAGGGTTAATAGGAGGACCGTTATGAAGTGGTTTATCAGATTTTTATATTTACTTATTTTTCTTATCAGTATGGTATTGATCACAACCGGCCAGCGCGACATAGGTCCTATCGGCCTGATCGTAATGTTAATTGGTCTTGCAGGAATTCTGCTTCTCCTTTACTTATACAATAAGAAATATCAGTAATAAGCAAATCAAAGGAAAGGTATTTAAAAAGATATGGATATAAAAAATACAGGCAGATTGACACTGCCAACAGACGTTGACATGGTGGAGGAAACAATCTACTTAAAAAACCTTCTTGGCGCAGATGCTTTAAGAGACTGCGACGGAACCACTATGCCAGAGGCTCTTTTAAGCCAAAACGCCAAAATATATGCTACTTATTACACCACCAGAAAAGATAATGCATGGGCAGAAAAAAATCCCGAAGAAATACAACAGGAATATCTTATCACTGATTACATAACTGCCAAGGGAACCAGTTTAAGTATAGAACTAATGAAAGGCTTTCATACACAGCAGTTTAAAGTCAATACCATTGATTCACCCAAGCGCTGGTGGGAAGTAATAGACCGAACCACCGGTGAGGTAGTTCCTGTTGATAAATGGGAATATCATGAAGCTTCCGACGAAGTTGTTATTGAGTCAATCCCTTATCATCAGTACACTGTCAGCTTTTTGGTATTTTTAATCTGGGATCCGGTACATATGTACAATTATATTACAAATGACTGGAAGGATGCACCTCATCAGTTAACTTATGATGTAAGACAGCCCAAAACACAAGTATATGTGAAGGAAAAACTTAAAAAATGGTGCGAGGAAAATCCTGATATAGATGTAGTTCGCTTTACTACCTTTTTCCACCAGTTTACTCTCACCTTTGACAACCAGAAAAGGGAGAAATTTGTTGAATGGTTTGGCTACAGCGCCAGTGTCAGCCCCTATATTTTAGAGCAGTTTGAAAAGTGGGCAGGTTATAAATTCCGTCCGGAATTCATTGTAGATCAGGGCTATCATAATTCCACTTTCAGAGTGCCCTCTAAAGAATTTAAAGATTTTATAGAATTTCAGCAGATAGAAGTCAGCAAGCTGGCAAAAGAACTGGTTGACATTGTTCACAGTTACGGCAAAGAAGCCATGATGTTTCTTGGAGATCACTGGATTGGAACAGAGCCCTTTGGAAAATATTTTGATAGCATCGGCTTAGATGCCGTAGTGGGTTCCGTGGGAGATGGAGTTACTCTCCGCATGATCTCAGACATAAAAGGGGTAAAATACACAGAAGGACGCCTGCTTCCTTATTTCTTCCCTGATGTATTTACTGAGGGAGGAGATCCCATTGGGGAAGCTCAGGACAACTGGATGAAGGCAAGAAGAGCTATTTTGCGTTCCCCTTTAGATCGAATTGGATATGGCGGTTATTTAAAGCTTGCCAATGAATGGCCAGGATTTATTGACCAAATCAGCAAGGTAGTAAGTGAGTTCAGGCAGATACACGAACATATGCAGGGAACCAAGGCATATACTGCTCCTTTTAAAGTAGGTATTTTAAATTGTTGGGGAAATCTTAGAAGATGGATGTCCAATCAGGTACACCATGCACTTTGGTACCGGGAAATCTATTCTTACGTAGGCGTAATTGAATGCTTAAGCGGTATGCCGATAGATGTGGAATTTATCACTTTTGATCAGATAAAAGAAGGTATTGATCCTGAAATCAAAGTTATCATCAATGCAGGAGATGCATATACTTCCTGGAGCGGGGCTGAAAACTGGAAAGACGAAAAAATCGTATGTTCTATCCGCAAATTTGTGGATGAAGGCGGCGGATTTATCGGAGTAGGCGAACCCAGTGCATGTCAATATCAGGGACACTACTTCCAGTTAAGCGATGTACTTGGTGTTGACAGAGAAGTTGGGTTTACCATGAGTACAGATAAATATAATGAGCTGGACAGCAGACATTTTATTTTAGAGGATATTGAGGGCGAAATAGATTTCGGTGAAGGAAAAAGCCGCATTTATGCTCATGGCGAAAACTATCAAATATTAAATATGGATGGTAAATACAGTCGTCTGGTAGTAAATGAATATGGAAAAGGGCGGAGTGTTTACTTTACAGGACTTCCTTATTCTCCTCAAAACTGTCGTATTTTATTACGTGCAATATATTATGCAGCACATCAGGAAACGGAAATGATGAAGTTCTATGTTACAAATGTGGACACTGAGCTTGCTGTTTTTGAGAAAACCGGAAAAATTGTTGTTATAAATAACTCTAAAGAGCCTAAAGAAACAGATCTATACGTGCAGGGCACCTTAATGCAGCATCTTAATATGGCACCTATGGAAATGAAGTGGGTTGATTATAAGGAGAATGTATGAACACAGAAAATCAGGCCTATGCCAAAATTGATGAAGTAGCAGCACAATTTGCTATAGAAGGTAGATTAAAAGAAAAAAGCCCCTATGGAAACGGTCATATAAATGATACTTTTCTGCTTATTTTTGAATTATCCGATTGCAGCCAAAAGCGGTATATCCTACAGAGAATGAATCATTCTATCTTCAAAAATCCACAACAGCTTATGGAAAATGTGGTAAATGTAACGGAATATCTGCGAAAGATCATTTCATCACAGGGCGGTGATCCTGAAAGGGAAACTTTAAATGTAGTAAAAACCCGCAAAGGAGACAATTATTATGTAGATGATACCCAAAATTACTGGAGGGTATTCCTCTTCATAGAGAACACCATATGTATGGAACAAGTGGAAAGTTCAAAGGATTTTTATGACAGTGCCGTTGCTTTTGGACATTTTCAAAAAATGCTTGCTGAGTATCCTGCTGAAAAGCTTTATGAAACTATTCCTAATTTTCATAATACCCCTTCCCGTTTTCAGCATTTTCAAAAGACTGTCCAGGAAGACAAATTAGGAAGAGCAGCTTCTGCAAAAGAAGAGATAGAATTCGCTCTCGCAAGGGAACAAGATACTTCTGTTCTGACGGATTTACTGCAGGAAGGCAAACTGCCTCTTCGGGTAACTCATAATGATACCAAGCTCAATAACATTTTGTTCGATGCAGATACTAAAAAGGCTTTATGCATCATAGATTTGGATACTGTAATGCCTGGGCTTTCCCATTATGACTTTGGTGATTCCATCCGGTTTGGAGCAAGTACCGGAGCTGAAGATGAAACAGATTTAAGTAAAATAGAATTGGACTTAACTTTATTTGAAGCATTCGTAAAAGGATACCTTGAAGGATGTGACGGAAGCCTTACGTCACTTGAAATAGAAACCCTTCCTATGGGTGCCAAATTAATGACCTATGAATGCGGCATCCGATTCCTTGCAGATTATTTAGAAGGCGATATCTATTTTAAGATTCATAGGGACGGGCACAATCTTGACCGTGCAAGAACACAGTTTAAGCTTGTGGCAGATATGGAAAAGAAATGGGATGAAATGGCTTCCATTATTAACAAATACAAATAAATAGCGGACAGTACCCTATGGGCTGTCCATATGTTGAAAAATTGCCCCACAGTTCTCCTCCTTTAAACCAACTTCTGTGGGGCAATTTTAATGTATGATAGATAATTGCTGTTCGAATTACTATTCTGTCAGCTCTTTCTGCATAGAAGAAAGCAGCTCTTCCGTAAAGTCCAGCAGCATCTGTGCATCTTTTTCCACCATACCGCATTTCTTATACTTAAACAGGAAAAAAGGCGTTCCCTTATGATTAAAAGATAATTTTTCATATTTCTTTAATAATGCAGGAATTTTCTCCGGCAGAATCTGCGCATCCGGTTTTAAAGAAAATTTTATTTCGCCATTTCTTCCTTTTATTTCTGTCATATATAGTTTATGTGCATGAACACGTATCATGGAAATACGAAGCAGATTTTCCACCGCTGTGGGAATTTCTCCAAACCGGTCCAACAATTCTTCTTTCATATCATCACACTCACTTTGATTTTCCGTGCCTGCAATCCGTTTATAAATATCCAGCTTTTGGACCTCATTCATAATATAGGATGGCGGAATAAACGCATCTACGTCAAGATCCACTGAGGTGTTAAACTCTTCTGTCGTACTAATGCCCTTTAGATTTTTCACGGCTTCATTCAACATTTTGCAATACAAATCATATCCCACCGCCTGCATATGCCCATGCTGCTTTGCTCCAAGCAAATTACCTGCCCCCCGAATCTCCAGATCGCGCATTGCAATTTTAAAGCCGCTGCCTAAATCTGTAAACTCTTTAATTGCCATAAGTCTCTTTTCTGCAACTTCTTTCAGCATTTTATCGCGCTTATACATGAGGAAAGCATATGCCACACGATTACTTCGTCCTACACGTCCCCTCAGCTGATAAAGCTGGGAAAGCCCCATGTTGTCGGAATCATGAATAATCATGGTGTTGACGTTAGAAATATCAAGCCCTGTCTCAATAATTGTTGTAGACACCAGTACGTCAATTTCCCCATTAATAAAATCATACATTATGCGTTCCAATTCCCTCTCCTGCATCTGCCCATGTGCAAAAGCCACTATTGCCTCAGGCACCAGATTTTGTATGACTGCTGTTATATCCGCAATATTATTTACCTTGTTGTAAACGTAATAGACCTGGCCGCCTCTGGAAAGTTCCCGCACAATTGCTTCTCTGACCATCTCTTCGTTATACTCAAGCACATAGGTTTGAATCGGCATTCTGTCGTTTGGCGCCTCCTCAAGAACACTCATGTCACGAATCCCGATAAGGCTCATATGGAGAGTCCTTGGTATAGGTGTTGCAGTCAAAGTAAGAACGTCTACATTTTCCTTCATCTTCTTGATCTTTTCTTTATGAACAACACCAAAGCGCTGTTCCTCATCAATAATCAAAAGTCCAAGATCCTTATACGCAACATCTGCAGAAAGAACCCTGTGTGTGCCAATCACAATATCCACCAGCCCTTTTTTTAAATCCGCTACCGTCTTTTTCTGCTCACTGCTGGTTCTAAATCTGGAGAGTAAATCAACTCTGACAGGAAAGTCCTTCATCCGTTGGACAAACGTATTGTAATGCTGCTGGGCAAGTATTGTAGTAGGTACCAGATAAACCACCTGTTTTCCCTCCTGTACTGCCTTAAAAGCCGCACGTATGGCAATTTCCGTCTTTCCGTATCCCACATCCCCGCAGACCAGACGGTCCATGATCTTACTGCTTTCCATATCCTTCTTGGTGTCCGCTATTGCTGCAATCTGATCCTCTGTTTCTTCAAACGGAAACATCTCTTCAAATTCCTTTTGCCAAACCGTATCCTTACCATACTGAAAGCCATTTTTCTGTTGGCGGAGGGCATAAAGTTCCACCAAATCCTTTGCCACTTCTCCGGTGGCTTCTTTTACCTTGCTTTTTGTACGGTTCCATTCCTGAGAACCCAGCTTATTAAGCTTAGGTCTTCTGGCATCGGCAGAAGCATATTTTTGAATCACATCCAGTCCGGTTGCCAATACATATAAATTTCCGCCATTTTGGTATTCAATTTTTATATAATCTTTTACAACCTTTTCAATCTCTACCTTCTCAATCCCGCGGTAAATTCCCAGACCATGATTTTCATGAACTACATAATCTCCTATGCTTAATTCATTGAAATCATTGATTTTACGACCTTCATAGGTTTTCTTTTTCTTCTTTTTCTTTTTATCAGAGCCAAAAATATCACTTTCGGATATAACAGCAAATTTAAGCATGGGATATTCAAATCCTTTTAACGCCCTGCCATAAAAAGTCATTATTTCGCCGCCCAAAAGCTCTCTGTCCGGATCTTCCCCATAAAAAGCAGAAAGTCCTTCATCCTGCAAATCCCTGGCAAGCCTTGAAGCTCTTGTTCTGGAGCCAGACAAAAGCAATACCCTGTATCCATTTTTCTTATAACGCCTTAAATCCTGCATCAATGCTTCAAAGCTGTTATTATAGGAAGAGATTCCTTTTACAGGGATATCTGCCTTTCTATCCGGCTTAAACAGCACATTTTTTGTATCAAGGGCCGCCAGGGTAATTACTCTCCCCTGCAGAATTTTTGCCGCCGCCTCATCAGCCCTGTATAAAAGGTTCATTTGCCCCGGCAGCAGATAACCTTTCTCCACGCGGTGCATCATGCTTTCACGAAATTCTGTTTCAACTGCACCTGCATGTTCCGTAACCCTTGCAGGTTCATCCACAAAGACGCAGGTTCCGTCCTTATCAAACAACTCTAAGAAAGAAACCGTATCCTCATAAAAATAATGTACATAGGAATCCAAATTCACCAAATTCTTAAATTCATATACCTGCTCCTTTAATTCTCTTATCTGGCTCTCAATTCGATTTGCTTCCTCTGTTCGAAATTCTTTTCTCAAATTATCTGAAAACTTTTTTTCTTCTTTTTCTATTTTTTCCATACCAGCTTTTAGCTGCTGGTCAGATAAAAGCATTTCACCTGCGGGATAAATAGTAATTCCTGACAACTTCTCAATAGAACGCTGACTCAAAACATCAAAGCTCCGAATGGAATCCACTTCATCTCCCCACAGCTCAATACGATAAGGATTTTCTTCCGTAAGATCAAAAATATCTATAATACCGCCCCGAATGCTAAACTGCCCCGGCGCATCAACCTGATAATTTTTTTCATACCCCATTTCTACAAGGCTTCTGGCCAGCTCTCTTTCATTCAGGCGGCTCTTCCCATTGATTGTAAGTAAATGTTTCTTCCATATGGAAAGTGGAATATGAGGCGTCATAAAGCTGGAAAACGTAGTAACCACAGTAACCGGCTTCCCTTCCAAAATGCGTCTTAAGCATTTGATTCTCTCAGTTACCAGCTGATTCCCATGAATATCGGCCTGATAGAAAATTAAATCTTTTGCCGGATAGGCCACCACATTCCTGTCATAAAAACGGTAATCTTCTAAAATCTCCTTCACCCGAAGATCGCTAAAGGTAACTATAAGCTTATTTTTAAATCCCTCACTAAGGCCGTACGCCATATGCAGTTTTTGGGATTCCACACACCCGGTAAATGCTGCGCAAAAATGCTTTTCCTTAAGTTTCTTTTTTATTTCCTCAAATTCTCCCAACTCATTTAAGGGTGCTGTCAACGCTCTCATTCAAACTATTTCCTTTTCGATTAAATTCATTCATTGCCTGATCTGTATTTCCTGCCAGCATCAACTCTACACTGGAAACTGCTTTTTTTATCCCCTCATCAATAAAAGGTTTTTCTTCTTTGGAAAAATGCCCCAGCACATAGTCTGCCAGATCATATCCCTTAGGCTTTTCACCCACACCAATTCTGATTCTTTGAAATCCTTCTCCGCCAAGATGCCTGATAATGTCTTTCAGTCCGTTATGCCCTCCGGCACTTCCTTTTTTTCTAATCCTGATTTGCCCAGGTGCCAGACTGATATCGTCCGAAATTATAATCAGCTCTGTTTCTATATCAATTTTATAATAATCAACAAGTGAGTAAATGCTCTCACCGCTTAAATTCATAAAGGTAAGCGGTTTTGCCAAAATAACTTTTTGTCCATTTATAATACCTTTTCCGGTTAACGCTTTATTTTTAACATTCAGCACAGAAATATTATATTTATCCGCCAGTGCATCTATCATTGCAAATCCAATATTATGTCTGGTATTATCATATTCTTTTTTGGGGTTTCCAAGTCCTGCTATTATAAACATATTTCCTCTTTTCAAATTTTACTTTTCTTTATTTGGTGTTACTTAGCCATCATAGCATATTTTGCATTTGCAGGGCAATATGAAAGAGGCCATCTTTCGATGACCTCTTTTAAAACTTTCTTTATTCTTCTACATCTGTTTCCAGCAGCGCTTTTTGATAAGCTTCCAGAATAATCGTCTGGATTTTTTCTCTGGTAGATGAATTAATCGGATGGGCAATGTCTCTATATTCACCATCTGTTGCTTTCTTGCTGGGCATTGCAATGAATAACCCTTTGTCTCCTTCAATTACCTTAATATCATGGATTACAAACTCTTCGTCAATCGTAATTGATACAATAGCACGCATCTTGCCTTCTTTGGTGATCTTTCTTACCCGTACATCTGTAATTTGCATACTTTGTCCCCCTAAGTTCGTTTGTCTCAAATGACATATCTGTCGCTTCTTTCAATTACCACCTTAATTCCATCAGTGCCTACATAATAAGAATTGGCTCTAATTGTACCGCGGCTTTCCACTATGCAATTTTCAATATGAGTATTATCTCCAATATATACATCATTTAAAATAATTGAATTTTTAATGTAACAGTTATTTCCTATATATGTCTTTTTAAATATTACGGAATCTTCAACAGCACCATTTACAATACATCCGCTGGATATAAGACTGTTTTTAATCCTTGCACCCACATTATATTTCGCTGGCGGCAGATCGTCCACCTTCGAATAAATATCAGGATACTGTTTAAAGAAATAATCCCTTGTTCCTGCCTTAAGGAAGTCCATGTTTGTGTTAAAGTAATCCTCAACAGTAGCTATATTTTTCCAATAGTCCTGAATCTTGTATCCATAGATTCTTTTCATATTTTTATAACGGATCAATATATCCTTGACAAAGTCATATCTGTCTTCTTCCGCACATTTCTCGATCATTTCAATAAGCTGACGCCTTCTTACCACATAGATACCGCAGGAAATTGTATTGGATTTAGCCACAATAGGCTTTTCTTCAAATTCTTCGATCCGGCTTTCTTCGTTCATTTTGAGAATTCCGAAACGCTCTACATCTCCGCCTGCCGGTATGTCCTTACATACTACTGTAATGTCAGCTTTTTTAGCAATATGATATTCCAGTACTTTATTATAGTCCATCTTATATACACAGTCACCGGAAGCGATCACTACATATGGCTCATGACTGCTTTTCAGGAAAGAAAGATTCTGCGCAATTGCATCCGCAGTTCCCCTGTACCAAAAACTTCCTTCTGCCGTAACTGCCGGCGTAAACACATACAGTCCGCCCTGCTTACGTCCAAAATCCCACCATTTGGAAGAACTTAAATGTTCATTCAGACTTCTTGCATTGTACTGGGTAAATACCGCAACCTTCTGAATATGTGAATTTGACATATTACTCAGCGCAAAATCTATGCTTCGGTAACTGCCTGCTATAGGCATTGCACATACGGCTCTCTTTTGTGAAAGCTCTTTCATTCTGTAACTATTTCCGCCTGCTAATACTATACCAATTGCTCTCACTATTCATCACCTGCCTTAATCAATGTTTTTCCACTTGCAAGATAATTATCCGGATAGTCTTCTTTTGAAGTAACTCCGAATATGCAGGAGTTCTTGCCTACTGTAATTCCCTCTGGTATTACACTCTTTTCTCCTACTGTAACAATACCATTGCTGTAAATATGAGGATCTGTTTCGTTAGGTACTTCCTCCCCGAATCCTAACTTCACATAATTTCCTACTTCAACATTTTCTGCTATGATAGCCTTGTAAACCTCACATCCATCGCCAATCACCGTATTATTCATGATAATCGAATCACGGACAATGGTATCTTTTCCTATGGTAACGCCACAGCCGATCACGGAATTATAAACCTTGCCGTAAATATCCGTTCCCTCGCCTATAATACTTCTTTCCACCACTGTATTATCAGCAAAATACTGAGGCGGAAGAATCTCACTGCGTGTATAGATCTTCCAATATTCTTCATACAGGTTAAACTCAGGAACAATATCGATCAGCTCCATATTTGCTTCCCAATAAGAATTCAGTGTTCCTACATCCTTCCAGTAGCCATTAAACTCAAAGGCGTAAAGAGGATCACCTTTTCCATGACAATAAGGAATAATATGCTTTCCAAAGTCAAGCCCAGGCTGCTCTGCATTGGCAAGCAGTGCCTCCTTTAAAGTCTTCCAGTTAAAAATATAGATGCCCATAGATGCTAAATTGCTTCTGGGATTTGCAGGCTTTTCTTCAAAATCTGTAATCTTCCTGCTTTCATCTGTGATCATAATGCCAAAGCGCTTTGCCTCTTCAATGGGGACGGGCATAACCGCTATGGTAACCTCTGCTCCTTTTTCCTTGTGAAAATCCAGCATAACCTCATAGTCCATCTTGTAAATATGATCCCCGGAAAGTATCAGAATGTATTCCGGATTAAAGCTGTCCATATAATCCAGATTCTGATAGATCGCGTTAGCAGTACCGGTATACCACTCACTGTTGGCACTCTTTTCATAGGGCGGAAGAACCGTGACACCCCCTATATTCCTGTCCAGATCCCAGGGAATACCAATTCCAATGTGAGTATTAAGTCGTAAGGGCTGATATTGCGTCAGGACTCCAACTGTATCTACCCCCGAATTAATACAATTGCTCAAAGGAAAGTCAATAATACGGTATTTTCCCCCAAATGATACCGCCGGCTTGGCCACTTTGGATGTAAGTACTCCCAGTCTGCTTCCCTGACCACCTGCTAACAACATGGCAATCATCTCTTTTTTAATCATGTCATCACCTCTTACAAGTAATTTTTATTGCTTCATTTCTAATACAGGTACCAATAGTAGCAATTTTGAATAGTATACCATATATTTAGTAAAAAGTGAATATTTTTTACAAAAATATTCGCATAAAAACAGATTTTTATGTAGATTTTTTACAATATTCTACATGTCCAAAAAGTATTTATTCATTAATTTCACAATATTTTGTGTATAGCACCCTTTTACATCCTCTATTTTGTTAAAAATACCATTGGTTTTTATTGTCTAATTATATATAATTATGTTAAAACTATTAAATGCGGCCTGGCAGTTCAGCCCCATACATTTATAAAAACGGAGGTTTTTCCATGTATCAGTTAGATTTTAAGCATCCCATTCACATATACTTTATGGGAATCGGCGGCATCAGCATGAGCGGTCTTGCCGAAGTTCTCCTTGAAAAGGGATTTACTATTTCCGGTTCCGACGTGAAGGCTTCGCCATTAACCAAGCTTCTTGAGGACAAAGGCTGTACCATTTATTATGGTCAAAAAAAAGAAAATGTAAAAAAAGACATTGATCTGATGGTATATACCAGTGCAATTCATCCTGATAATCCTGAATTTATTGCCACACAGGAAATGCAGATTCCTTCCTTAAGCCGGGCACAGCTTTTAGGACAGATGATGAAAAACTACAAACTCCCTGTTGCAGTCAGCGGTACACATGGTAAGACCACCACTACTTCCATGATATCGGAAATTCTTTTAGCCGCCAAAACCGATCCAACACTTTCTATCGGAGGCATATTAAAGTCCATAGGCGGAAATATCCGGGTAGGACATGGGGATTTATTTGTAACGGAAGCTTGTGAATACACCAACAGTTTTTTAAGCTTTTTTCCTAAAATAGGAATTATACTTAATATAGAAGAAGACCATCTGGACTTTTTCAAGGATATTCATGCTATCCGTGATTCTTTTCACAAGTTTGCCGCTCTTCTTCCTCCTGATGGCACCTTAATTATCAATGGAGAAATTCCTGAAATACAAACTATTCTCTCAGGGCTTTCCTGTAAGGTCATTACTTATGGAAGCAGTGACTCTTTTGATTACTGGCCAGAGCAGATTACTTATAACGAAACAGGCTGTGCCAGCTTTACCATAGCAGAAAGAAGCGGAGAAAAAAGACGTATTTCCCTTGGGATTGCGGGAGAACATAATATATATAATGCCCTCTCTGCAATTGCTTTATCTGATCTGTTATCCATTGATTTTTCTGCTTTATCATCCGCTTTGCTTCATTTTCACGGTACACAGCGGCGTTTTGAATACAAAGGCACTTTAAACGGTGCTGTTATAATAGATGATTATGCACATCACCCCACAGAAATTACTGCAACTTTAAATACTGCGGTCAATTATCCCCATAAAGATCTCTGGTGTGTATTTCAGCCCCATACTTACACCCGGACCAAAGCTTTTATGAAGGACTTTGCCAGGGCCCTGTCTTTAGCAGACCATATTGTACTGGCAGACATTTACCCTGCCAGGGAAACGGACGATCTTGGAATCAGCTCCGCAACCCTTCAAAAAGAAATAGAAGCACTTGGAAAAAAATGCAGCTATTTCCCTTCTTTTTCGGAAATAGAAAATTTTCTTATAAAAAATTTATCATCCGGTGATTTGTTGATAACTATGGGGGCCGGCGATGTTGTAAACATTGGGGAAAACCTGTTAAAAAATTAATTTTCCACATTATCCACATATTTTAGTTAAAAAATATGCTTAAAATATGTGGATATTTTTTTGCCTGAAATAATTGGATTTTTCAAAGATTTCTATAAAATATCCACATTGTCCACACTATCCACATTATTGATAAAGCCTTGAAAATACTGGGATTTTTAGAATTTTTCCTATTTCAATTTTCCAATCCTTGTGCTATAATTCAAGATGCTTTAATTCGTGTAAAAAAGGTTAGGTGTTTGCTTCATGGCTCACTTTAAAATTTATCAGGAAAACTGTGCTGATGTTACTGTTGTGTCAAACATATTTATTGATGAATATATGAAAGACGCCAACGACGCACAGCTAAAAATATATCTATATCTGCTCCGTATGATGAGCGCTGGTTTATCTACCAGCGTTTCGAATATTGCCGACCAATTCAATCATACGGAAAAAGATGTGGTAAGGGCTCTTAAATATTGGGAAAAGAACCGGCTGCTTACGTTAGAGTATGATGACTCTAAAAACTTATCCGGTATTCAGCTCCTTGATTTTTCCAAAAAAACGGACAAGGGATTTAAAGAAACTACCTGCCTTGCTCCGGTAGTTAAGCTGCCCGCAAAAGCAGAACCGGCAGGTGAAAATCCGGATTATTCCAAGCCCTGTTATAGTCTTGACCAGTTGAAGGAATTTAAAAACAATGAAGAAACCGCACAAATTCTTTTTGTGGCAGAACAATATCTTGGAAAACCATTAAGTCCTTCCGAAATCAAAACAATTCTTTTCTTTACGGACCGGCTTGGATTTTCTGAAGATTTAATTGATTATTTGATTCAGTACTGTGTAGACAAAGGCAAAAAAGATTTCCGCTATATCGAAAAGGTTGCAATCAGCTGGGCGCAGGAAGGAATAAGCACCCCTAAGCAGGCCGCCAAATATGTGGTAAAATATGACAAAACCGTCTATTCTGTGATGAAGGCCCTTGGCAAATCCGGAACGCCTACCAAAGCGGAAGCCGGTTTCGTCAGCAGATGGATCAAAGAATATGGTTTTACTTCTGATATTATTATGGAAGCCTGCAATCGTACCGTAATGGCCACAGACAAGCACCGTTTTGAATATGCAGACAGCATTTTGACAAGCTGGCATAAAAACCAGGTACATAATCAATCTGATATTAAAGTGCTGGACGAAGCCTATGCCAAAAGCAAAGCGGCCGGAGCAAGGCCTCAGGCAAGAGTATCCTCCCAATACAGTCAGTTTAATCAATTTATGCATACGGATTATGATTTTGATGCATTAGAAAAAGAAATTTTAAGTAATTAAGAAACCTTTTAAGGAGAAGTTACTGTGGCATTAAATAATACGCAATATGATGCGATCATACGGGAATATGAAGATAAGCAGACACGAAACAGGCATCTTTTAGAAGAGCGTACTGCTGAAGTTTAT
This sequence comes from Lachnospiraceae bacterium 10-1, assembly GCA_000403495.2. Taxonomy (GTDB): domain Bacteria; phylum Bacillota; class Clostridia; order Lachnospirales; family Lachnospiraceae; genus Suilimivivens. The sequence continues at coordinate 137,847 of KE159818.1, forward strand.
GCAAAGGTAGACGGTTACCGCACTCTTTGCGAATCTATTTCCACTATTTCCGTTATGCAGGGGAAAAAGCTTTTGGATGGAGATGCGCATGCTTTGACAGATCTCCACTCGGAAATACAAAATCTTATTTCCATGAAAAATCAGCTTCTTGTAAGCGCAGGTTATCCTGCTGATTACTTAGAGCCTGTCTATGACTGTCCTAACTGTAAGGACACCGGTTACATAAAGGGAGCAAAATGTCATTGCTTTAAGCAGAAAGTGATTGATATTTTATATGAACAGTCCGGTATACAGGAATTGTTAAAAAGAGAAAACTTTAGTGTACTTTCTTATCAGTATTATGAAGGTGAAGATCTTGAACGCTTTCAAAATACGGTAAATGCATGCAGAAACTTTATAAAAACTTTCGATTCAGACTACCACAATTTATTTTTTTATGGTACAGTGGGTACGGGAAAATCTTTTCTTTCCGAATGCATTGCAAAAGAACTGATAGAAAAGGGATGTTCTGTAATATATTCCAGTTCCGTTAAACTTTTTGAAACCTTATCCGTTAACATATATGACTATAAAAGTAAATCCGTTTATTCCGATTCAAATGCAGATTTGTATGGCTGTGATCTTCTGATCATTGATGACCTTGGAACAGAATATTCCAGAAATGTAAACCCTGCCATACTTTTTTCTCTCTTAAATGAGAGGCATATTAACCGGAAATCTACTATTATTTCTACTAATCTGTCTTTGGAAGATTTTCGCAACTTATATTCGGACCGGATATTTTCCAGAATATCTAATCAATACAGCATCTATAAATTTACCGGACCTGATATCCGGATGATAAAAAAAAGACTGCAAAACAGAAAGTGAGGAACTTCATGTCAAAACGAGAAGAAAAAAGAAATTTGGAAACAATTCCTGTCGGCACTCTCGGAATTATTCCCTTAGAGGGATGTAAAGCTCTTGGCAAAATGGTAGATGATTATCTGGTAAAATGGCGTACTGTTCGTGAAAGCGAGCATAAAGAAAGTCTTGCCTTTGCAGGCTATCAAAGAGATTCTTATATTTTGCAGGCAAAGGTCCCCCGTTTCGGCTCCGGCGAAGCAAAAGGAATCATTCTTGAGTCTGTACGTGGAACTGATTTATATCTTTTGGTAGACGTTGCCAATTATAGTCTGACCTATTCTCTTTGTGGTCATCAAAATCATATGTCCCCCGATGATCATTATCAGGACTTAAAGAGAATTATTGCCGCTGTAGGCGGTAAAGCAAGACGGATTACCGTCATCATGCCTTTTCTTTATGAGAGCAGACAGCACAAAAGAACTACAAGGGAATCTCTTGACTGTGCACTTGCATTACAGGAAATGGTTCATATGGGTGTTGACAATATTATCACTTTTGACGCTCATGATCCCAGAGTGCAGAATGCAATTCCCTTAAATGGATTTGAGACAGTCCAGCCTACCTATCAGTTTATTAAAGGGTTGCTAAAAAGCGTTCCCGATCTTCAAATTGATTCAGGACATATGATGGTGATCAGCCCGGATGAAGGAGGCATGTCACGTGCCATTTATATGGCCAATGTACTTGGACTTGATATGGGTATGTTCTACAAAAGAAGAGATTATACACGTATCGTAAATGGCCGCAACCCTATTGTTGCACATGAATTTTTAGGATCCTCCGTAGAAGGAAAAGATATGGTTATTATCGACGATATGATTTCTTCCGGTGAAAGCGTCCTTGAAGTTGCTACTGCATTAAAGGAAAGAAAAGCCCGCAAAATTTTCATCTGTGCAACTTTTGGTTTGTTTACCAATGGACTTGAACGTTTTGATAAAGCATATGAAAATAAAATGATAGATAAAGTTCTTACCACTAACTTAATCTATCAGACCCCTGATCTTTTAGATCGCGAATGGTACGTTAACTGCGATTTAAGCAAATATATTGCATACCTGATAGACACTCTTAACCATGATGCTTCTATCAGTGATTTGTTAGATCCTAATGAACGAATTCAAAGTGTAGTTGCCAGATATAAAGCAGGGGAAGAAATCGATTAATTCATTCATCATACCTTGCCAGAGGCATAAGCAGCAAACTCTGTGAGGCTTCGCGTGTCAGCTTATTGTAACAGCAAAAAGCAGGAAAGCACTATATATGTTTTCCTGCTTTATATAATTTACCAAGGATACTCATAATTACTGTTGCTTTTTATTTTATGGCTCTCACTGCACCTGATACACATACAGGGTATAGGGTGATGATTCATGGGTATAGGTTCCTGCATGCAAAAGCCCGGCCTCCCGGGCATTGGTTAATTTTACCCTGGAAAAGATAAATTCACCTCCAAGGGCCTGAAAGGCATCCACATTAATGTAAATGTCCTGTTCCTGTACCTGATAAGTACGAAAGCCATTTACAATAGAAAGATCCGTTCCGGAATACAAATAGGCTCTTGCTCCCCAATCATCAAAATATATTCTGCTCTCCTCAACCCGCTCAAGAGCCGGTGCAATTATCCTGCGGAAAGCTTCTTTATATTCCTGAGAATAAAATCCAAGATAACCGTCTAAAGTGGAAATACCATTATATTCCAGAGTAGCAGGGTAAAATCCATATGCCGCAGACCATTCCCCCTTATAGCCCAAATCCTGTTTCGCCTCTTCAAACAATTCTGCTGAGTAAAACTCCCCATAACTTAACTGATCCGTGGTTTTTCCTTTAAGTAAATGGTACGCCTGACTATAACAGGTATGATACAAATCATTATAACGTGTTCCGGAAAGTACAATAATGCAGACAGCAAATAAGGCAAGCACATCTGCAAAGATTTTCATGCTCTTTCTCTGGCTGTCGTATAACCGTTTCAGTACAAGAAAAAAAGCGGCATACCAGATAAAAGGGCTGAAAAATATGGTTCTGTTAAACTGCCAGCCGGTCAGAGGCGGACAAATGGTTTCTATTACTCTTCTAAACCCCTCCCAATAATAAATCCCGTAAACTACACTGTTAAAAACAAGCACCAGCATGAGGAGATTATACAAATCATGGAAAATTCCTTTAAATTCTTTCTTTTTTATATAAGTTAAGTTCAAATAAATAAAGTAAATCATGCATGCCGGCATAATCAGATATTTATGCATACTCTCCGCATGAAACATTCCATTTACAAATACATCTCCTATGGTCTTTATAATTTCTTTTGCAGTAAAACTCCCTTCCTGCATAGTGGTGCGGATTGTTATTTCATCACTTAACAGCATTGTTCCAAACAACCTGTATTCGAAGGCAATGCATCCGGCCGACAGCACACAAACAGCAAGAAAAATCCTGCCTGGAAAGCGCCTGTCCTTAATCCACAGCCAGATTAAGGAAACTGCCATATAGGCCAGGATAAACAATCCAAAATAGGAAAAATAGGATAAAAACGGATAAAAAAATAATGCCGCATACCATTTAAAAGAAGGGGATTTGTAAAGTTTACGCATCAGATAAATCACAAGAGGTATGGAGGCAAAAGGAATTCCAAAAGCTGGAAATACATTTAAGATTCCATAAGCAAATCCCATAAGATAAATCAGCGGCTTATAAACCTCATATTTTTCTCCATACATATCTTTTGCCAAAAGAATGCATGAAAACAATGCAATGATTATTTTAAGCAGATACCCTGTAACATAGGCCGGATAATCCGGCAGAATCATGTAAAGCATTGTATATAAAGAGAATTCCGACGGAAGTACATCTCTGCTGATTCCGCCTAAAAATGGAACATCCACTCCATGAGTCCAGAAAGTATTTGTACTTTTCATCATTTGAAACTGCGGTGTAAATAAATCAAGATTGTCATGAACAGCTATAATACTGTCCTTTCCGCAGATAAAAAACACGCCTCCGGCAAATATAAGAAAACCGGCAATGATCACAAGATACCAGTGCGAAATCAGTTTTTTCAATTCTTTCAACCTTTCTCTCCCCTGCTTTCCCTTCTTAAACGGTTTTCTTTTTCACAGACCAATGTAAACCGATACTCAAAATCCCTTCGGTTTTTCATTGCCATATTAGATAAAATCAGCCCTGCAAAAAAAGACTGAATAGCCGCCATCATAACAAAACCACAGACAATCAGTGTTGGGAATTTTAATACCAGTCCCGTCCGTAAAAATTCTATCAGAACCGGTATAAAAAACAGGATTGCCATTACTGATAACAAAAGAGCTAAAATACTGAAAAATCCAAAGGGTTTATAATCACGGTAAAGCCTGAAGATAGTTCCCAGCACCTTAAATCCGTCAGAATAAGTATTAAGCTTTGACACGCTTCCCTCCGGCCTGTCCCTGTATTCCACAATCACATTATCAATCTGCATATGATTATAGACCGCATGAATGGTCATCTCCGTTTCAATCTCAAATCCCTTGGAAAGCACAGGGAATGTTTTCACAAATCCATAGCTGAAAGCCCGGAATCCGGTCATAATATCCTTCACCTTGCATCCAAATAAGTGATTGATGCTGGCTCTTACCAAAGAATTTCCCATATTATGAAATGGTCTTTTATTTTCCTCAAAATAAGTGGAAGAAAGGCGGTCACCTACCACCATGTCCGCATTATGATTTAATACCTTGTCCACCATCTCTGGTGCAAATTCCATAGGGTATGTGTCATCCCCATCCACCATAATATAACACCGGGCCTCTATTTCCCGAAACATCCTTCTGATCACATTGCCCTTTCCCTGCATATATTCCTTGCGGACAACTGCCCCCTCTGCTTGCGCTATCTGGGCTGTCTGGTCTGTGGAATTATTGTCATATACATAAATAACTGCCTCCGGCAGGGCTGCTTTTGTGTCTTTGATTACCTTGGCAATTGTTTTTTCCTCGTTATAACAAGGAATTAAAACTGCAATTTTATCCATTTGGATGTTCCTTCTTTCTTTCACAAATATGGCACACTTCCTTTGTTATTTTATCAGAGTTTCCAAGGGAAGTCTAGTTATGAATTTCCCTTACATTCCAGTCATTTCCACAGCGCCAGGGACTATCCATCCTAACATACATAATATCATTTTCCCCCGTTTTTAAAATCAGGTGATAACCTTCCTTGTTATCCGCACAAAAAAACGCACTGCCTTTTTGATAATTTATATTAAATCCTTTTTGGTAACATGCCGCTGCATATTTATTAAATTCCCCTTCATGTATTTCCGCAACTGACACTGCAAACCCATATTCTGACTCCCATTCTACCCTGCCTAAGTCAAATTCGGGCTCCGGAATCAAGGATGCCATTTCATTTTCAGGCCAATAAGATTTTTCATAATCCTTTCCCCATAGAATACCCATCGCATTTGACGGAACGCTTTTACCGCCTCCGCTGCTTGCACACCCTGTAAAAATCATTCCCCATAGAACAATAATGCAAACACCTTTCCTTATTTTTCTCATTCGTATTCCCCTGCCTTTCACACAAAAAGCCGCCACGCAGAATTTGCGCCCACAAGCTTCTTCCCTTACAAATTACGTAAAATTGTACTTTTACAAAGGAAAGTATTTTTGCCCATAAGGAGCAGGAATCAGTTGGCAAAAGGCATTTTTTGTAGTAAAATGCAAACCAGTTAGGGAAAATATGTACAGTTTGTAAAAGTACACCTTTACAAATTTTTATTATATGAAGCTTTCCAGCTTTTTTGCTTTTCCATAAAAAGTGCCTACAGGCATCTGGCAGGCATCTGCCGCCTGGCGGAGCGTCATCTTTTTCTTTTTCCAATCCCTATAAATGTCTTTAAAATTATCAGGATATGGAATGGGAGGACGTCCAAATTTAACACCTCTGGCTTTTGCCGCTGCAATTCCCTCCGCCTGACGCTGCCTTATGTTTGTCCGTTCATTTTCTGCTACAAAAGACAATACCTGCAGCACAATATCACTTAAAAATGTTCCTACCAGATCTTTTCCCCTTCTGGTATCCAAAAGCGGCATGTCAATTACACAAATGTCAATTCCCTTGTCTTTTGTCAGTATCCGCCATTGATTTTGTATTTCTTCGTAATTCCGCCCCAACCGGTCAATACTTTTAATATAAAGCAGATCATTCTTTCTGACACGCCTTACCATACGTTTGTAAGCAGGTCTTTCAAAATCTTTTCCTGACTGCTTATCCAGAAATATATTTTTTTCTGGAATAGATAATTCCTGCAAAACCGTCATCTGCCTGTCCTCATTTTGATCCCTGCTGCTTACTCTTGCATAACCATACACATTTGCCATAAAAATCTCCTTCTTTCTTGCCAAAACAATTTCCTTAAGCTATACTTATAAAAGTTATTATTTACTAAAATCCGGAGAGAAAACAAATGATTCGAATAATTTTGGTAGCTGTCTTTGTAGTTTTATTTTTAGTTCTCAGTATTCCCCTTTTGATTACTGAATGGATTATTGGCAAATTCAATATGGACCTGAAAAACAAAAGTTCCCTTGCCATTGTAAACTGGGCGTTCAGGGTATGTCTCTTTTTTGCAGGAACCACTGTTATTGTAAAAGGAGAAGAAAATGTACCAAAGGATGAGCCTGTGCTTTATATTGGAAACCACAGAAGCTACTTTGACATTTTAATTACTTATGTGCGGGTTCCCAGACCTACCGGCTACATTGCAAAACGTGAGATGCTTAAGTGGCCACTTTTAGTTAGCTGGATGAAAAATCTGCACTGCCTGTTTTTAGACCGGAATGATGTAAAGCAGGGGCTTAAGATCATTCTCACTGCAATTGAAAAAATAAAATCAGGCATATCCATCTGTATTTTTCCGGAAGGCACCAGGAACAAAGAGAATCATACCTTTATGGAATTTCACGAGGGAAGCTTTAAAATTGCCTCTAAGTCAGGATGTCCTATTATTCCCATGACAATTTACAACTCTGCTGATATTTTTGAAGATCACCTTCCAAAAATCAAAAAAACACAGGTGATCTTAGAGTACGGAAAACCTATTTATGTTAAAGATCTGGCCAAAGAAGATCAGAAGAAAATTGGTGCATATACCAAAAATATTATTATGGAAACTTATTTTAAAATCAAAGAAGAAGCAGGTCAATAACCTGCTTCCTTTTTTAAACAACTGTCCTTATCAAATAATTCATTTATTACCATCATCTGCTTTCAAAAACTCCACTACCTGCTCAAACTTCATTCCGTGTGAAGCTTTCACAAGAATATTATCTCCCCGCCGCAAAATTTTTTCTAAATTTTCCAGCAGTTCTTCCTTTGTTTGAAAATAATATGCTTTTTTCTTTTTTTCTTTTAAAGCGCATTCATACATACATCTGGAAAGCCTGCCCACACACACCAATATATCAATGCCTTTTCCGGCAGCATAGCGGCCGACTTCCCCATGCATTTCCTTCTCTCTTTCCCCCAGCTCAAACATATCTCCCAAAATTGCCACTTTTCTGCCAAGTGCCATAGAAAGCAGATCAATGGCTGCCTTCATGGAAACAGGATTGGCATTATAACAATCATCAATAACTGTATAAGAAGACAGCCCAATTACATTGCTTCTTCCTCCTACCGCCTGTACTTTTGATATTCCTGCTTTTATCTGCTCCTTAGAAAGCCCCATGCATTTTCCAACTGCCGCCGCTGCCAGTGCATTATATACCATGTGCCCGCCAGGAAGAGGGATTTCCACGGGAAAAACCTCAAGCCCCACATGGATTACTGCTTCAGATCCAAATAATCCCTTATTCATCACATTAGAAGCAAACACTTGATTTCCTATTTCAAGACCAAAGCGCACTACTTCATGATCCCCTGCTGCCTTTACCCTGACCAGCATGTCATCATCGCCATTTACAAACACGTATCCGTCAGGATTCATAAAATCAAAAATTTCCGCCTTTGCTTTTAAGATCCCTTCCCTTGTCCCAAGATTTTCTAAATGGCACTGCCCAATATTTGTTATGACACACATGTCAGGTTTTCCGATTCTGCTTAACCTGTGCATCTCTCCAAAATCACTGATTCCCATTTCCAAAACTGCTGCCTGGTGCTCCGGCCTGATTTGTAAAACCGTAAGGGGCAGTCCCACTTCATTATTAAAATTACCTTCTGTTTTTAATACACAAAATCCTTCTGACAGAACTGATGCAATCATTTCCTTGGTACTGGTTTTCCCTACGCTCCCTGTAATGCCCACCACAGGAATATTTAACTGGCTTCTGTAAAATTCAGCAATATCTTTAAGGGCCTGAAAGGAATCCTGAACAAGAATATAAGGCACCTGGCAGTCTACAGGTTCTCTTTCGCACACAACAGCCAGCGCACCCATTTCCCCCATTTGTGGAATGAAATCATGTCCATCCGCCCGTTCACCCTTCGTGGCAATAAACACACCCCCCATTGTCATCTTCCTTGAATCAATCACCACACAGGATGCTTCAAAATTATTTTTTTCATCCCCAAAAAGCTTTCCGCCACAAGCCTTTGCAATATTGCCCACTGTCATATTTTTCATATGCATACTTCAACCTCACATTCCTGAAATTCATTTATTTCACTGCTGCCTCAATAATCTTCTCACACAATTCTTCAAATGAAATTCCTATGGCTTCCGCTTCCTGAGGAAGCAGGGATGTAGGCGTCATGCCGGGCAGTGTATTTGCTTCCAGGCAATAAATTTCTCCTGTGTTGCTCATCATAAAATCCATTCTGGCATAATTTTTCAGCCGCAGTACACGAAAAGCTTCTTCTGCATAGGCCTGCATTTCTTTTGTTTTTTCCTCTGAAATCTCCGCAGGGCAAGTCTCAATGGCTGAGCCTGCCTGATACTTGTTTTTATAATCATAAAAACCCTGTAACGGGGCAATTTCAATGACAGGAAGCGCTTTTCCTTCTATAACTCCCACAGAAAACTCCCGTCCTTTTATGTATTGTTCCACAATCACTTCATTATCATAACGAAAAGCCTCTTCTAACGCTTTTTCATACTCCTGTTCCTTTTGGGCAATGCTGACGCCTACACTGGAACCACCGCAGCAGGCTTTAACAATACAGGGAACAGGAAATTCCTTTGCCTTTTCTCCTTTTTTCAGACGGATTCCTGCCGGAGACGGGATTCCATAGCAGGTGAAAATATCCTTGGTAATTCCTTTATCCATACAGATGGCTGAACTCACATAATCTGTTCCTGTATAGGCAATCCCCATAAGATCAAAGCAGGCCTGTATTTTTCCATTTTCTCCGTTTTCTCCATGAAGCGCCATAAAAACCACATCTGATGCCTGGCAGATGGAAATAACATTTGCCCCGAAAAAGTTTTTATCTCCGTCAGGCCGCATTGCTTTTATCTGTTCAATATCAGGATTTTTATCACTAATACCCCCTATTTCCTTATCCCATTCTTCATCTTTTTCAAAAATATTCTCAATATCTTCACCTGTGTACCCTAAATACACATCCAACAGGACTGCCTTATGTCCATTCTTTTTTAAGGCTTTATATATCATAACTCCTGAACTTAAAGAAACATCCCTCTCTGTGCTGGTTCCACCTGCTAAAACTACAATTTTCATTGTTATAACCATGCTCCTTTCAACGTCTTACATTTCCCTTAATCATTTACACCGTTTATCTACATACAAGCTGACATTTCATCTATTTTATTCCTGAATCTTTCATCAATAAAGAGAATATTCTGCCTACATTATTGCAAAACATGCTGCTTATCCGGCTGATCTGTCGATAACTTCACTGAGCATGAAAATAAGTTTGCTGTCCGTATCAAACTGCTTCATAATCCCAATATTTTCTTCTCCGTTTCCATAACTGTTTTCTCCAAAACCGTCGACATAACTGACAGCTATGTCATTTCTTCCAAACAGATAATGAAGATGATTTTCTATGGCTGTTCCGTATTCATAATTGGCAATAATGTGATTCACTACCATCAGATACATTATATTAAGTAACAATTGGCGGTTATTATCCTGCTCTTTATTTGCTGCGGCAAGATAAAGATTATCATTGGCATCTTCAGAAATTCTCTCAGCCTGCTGCATCAACATTTTCATAATCTGATCACATAAGGCAAGTTCAACCTTCTGCTTGGTAGAAATATAGGTAACACAGCCCATTAAAACAATTTCATCCTGCTCATACAAGTTCTCTTCGCTGTTTATAAATTCTTCAATATATTTATGGCAGCTTCGCTGACCTGCCGCACGATACAATTCTGCCGCCGCCGCAAATTTCCATTTATTTGTTTCATCACTTTCACCAGATAAATCCAGCTCTGCATGCTTCCAGGCTCTGTCTGCTGCCTGAAGGCAGTAGGTGGCATATTCCGTATCAAAATTCTGATACAAATAGCTGAACTTAGCTAACGCCATGGCAAATGCTCTTTCTGCCTCCGCTGATGAGGGCTCCAGATAAATATCTGACGATTTACCGGAAGCATCATTATTTGATCCGTAAACAGACACGCCTGAATAGACCTCTCCTGTCTGTTTATCCTGCATTTTCAGCATCCATTCAACTTCATACTTCACTTCATCCAAAATATCAGGAATGCCATTTCCACTTTCCGGAATTTCGTAATCGTCTGTAAATGCCTTTTCATATAGTTCATAAGAAAGAAGCATCACTGACATGGCCTGTGCTGCCGTTATCACATCCTTCTGCCCCTTTTCATCCTGGTGCCATCCCCCTGAAACATCAACACTGACAGAGGTATCTTCCTTAAGCATTACCTTGCCGATATGACATGCATTATGTGCATTCTCACCTGCATATTCTGTCGTCAGTGTAATGCCGCAGCGGTTATAATAATATTGCCGGCATGCCTCTTTAAAAACATCTCTATAAATATCCTCCCCAATGGAAAAGGAATATGACCTTCCCAGTACAGGCGCTTCTATGTAATAATTGCCCGGTGTCTGCAGCCCGGAGAAATCTCCATAGCTATTATATTCTTCCAGTTCCTGATTATATCCCTGCTCCTCCAAAAATCCTGTATATACGGTCTCTTTGCTCTCCATATCAATCACATAAAAAACATCAGGCAGCTCATCTCCCTGAAAAACAGCCACCTTTTTGCTTTCAGGCATATATCCTAATTGATTGATCAAAATTCCCGGAGTACTTGCCGGAACCTCATAGGAAAGGTCCGGTGTTTCCTCCATACTGACAAAATTATCATCTCCGGATGGGATCGGTATATATTTATCCAAGGGTATCTGCTGACAGCCAGCAAGTAAAACAGCACATGCAAGCGCAATTACCATCATTTGTTTTCTCAACCTTATTCCTCCTTCATAAGCCCAATACCCTGCCTTCGATTATAACTGTTTTTGGGAAGTAGGTAAAGAAAATGATTGGTCTGCATACGCAATTTCTCCATTAATCAGGGTACACATTGCTTTTGTTGCCACCTCTAAGGGATTTCCATTAAAAATAACAATATCTGCATCCTTTCCTTTTTCAAGACTTCCTATCCGGTGATCCACACCGCAGATCTGGGCTGGATATGTGGTAATGGATTTTAATGCCTCCATTTCCTCCATTCCGGCTTTTGCCGCCATTCCGGCGCAAATAGGCAGTGACTGTATCAAACTTACCGGATGATCCGTAGTAATAGCTGTTTTTACTCCTGCTTTATTTAAAATGCCTACGGTTTTAAAGGCCATATTCTGAACCTCTATTTTATTTCTGCTGGCAAGATCCGGCCCAACAATTGCCGGAAATCCTGATTCTGCCACTTCCCGGGCAATTAAATGCCCTTCGCTGCAATGATCAAGCGTCATTTTCAGGCGATATTCTCTGGCAATCCTGATTGCCGTTAAAATGTCATCGGCCCTGTGCACATGAGCCTTTAAAGGAATTTCTCCTTCTAACACCGGCAGCCAGCATTCATATTTAAAATCAGGTTCTTTCAAGTCTCCTTTTTTCTTCTTTTCTCTATATTGGAATGCTTTAAACAACTCTTCCCTTAACATGGCTGCAATCGCCATACGGGTTGCAGGTGATTTTCCCTGACCGCCATAATTAACTTTTGGATTTTCCCCAAAAGCCACTTTCATGGCAGCCGGATTTTTTATCACCAGCTTGTCAATATTTCTTCCATGTGTTTTTACAAATGCAAAGCTTCCTCCTACTACATTTGCACTTCCCGGTCCAATCATTGCTCCGGTTATTCCTGCACGGACTGCATCATCAAAAGCCGCATCCATTGGGTTAATGGCATCAATGGCACGAAGATAAGGGGTAATGGGATCTACTGTTTCATTACAGTCATCTCCCTCCATTCCCTTTTTTTCCTCAGTAATCCCCATATGACAGTGTGCTTCTATTAATCCGGGCATTACAATGCAGCCGGATGCATTAATTACCTCCATGCCGCTGCCGGACTGCAAAGGAAATGGGGCGCCATTTTTCATAGCCCCCAGATCCTTTATCTTTCCTTCTTCAATGCATATATAGCCTTTTTCCCATATTTCTCCGGACATAGTTAAAACTCTGCCGCCAATTATATATAACATTTCCGTATCCTTACCTTTCCTGTAAAAAGTGAAGTGTTAAAAACAATGCCTCCTCTTTATTCATAAAAAGGTTAACTCAGTTTCGATAACGGATTTACAGGTTCTCCGTCCTTAGTCAGTTTAAAGTAAACGTTAGTCCCTTCCACACTATAGTATTTGGTGGGGGCTGCAACCTCCGCAATAATATCCCCTGCTGCCACATAACTGCCTTCGGATACCAGAATATTTTGAAGCTGGCCATAGGTTACTTCATATCCGCCTCCCAATTCCACTACAATTCCGTTTCCGATCTGTGGGTCTTTAAATACGGAAATAACTTTACCTGCAGATGACGCTGTGATCAGGTCTCCTTCATTTGCCTGAATAATCACTGCCGGATTATACTTATACTGCTCGAGTGTGGAGAAAAAAACTGTTTTATCCATACTGTAATTAATCAATATATTCCCCACAATCGGCCAAATAAGCGTATCTGAATCACTGAATGTAAGCGCTGGCTGCATGGCAGTGGATAGTGCAGGCGTATTTTCCTCTTCCTCCTGCTCCGTCTGCTTTGCATCCTGCGATTTCTCATTCTCATTATCTTTCTGGTTTTCCTTACTTGTCTTTACATCCTCCTTCAGGGAGGTATCTGACATACTGTTGCTTTCTGATTCATCCGGATTTTCTACTTTCTGTGAGTTTGTTTCCTGAAAATAGGGATCATAATCAAGGTCATCTGTAGATGCTCCCTGCGTCACACTTTCCGCAAGGGTTAAATTGTCTTCTTCGGCCAGACCGGCAACTTGGCTATTTTCAATGGAGCTTAAATCTACCACATATCCTTCATCCTGACTGCCATTATCTCTCCCCAGCCATATTCCCGTAGCGGTTAAAGATGCTAAAACCAGCAATGATGATGCAATCATAATCAGCCGTTCTTTGGCAAGGCCTCTTCTTCTACTTCTTCTCATCTTTATTCCTCATTTCTGCGCCGCCTTCTGCACATGGCGAAAGACTTGTATCATTCGGCGCTAAGACACAGTTTTCTAAGTAAAATGCCATGCACATGATTATTCTTTATGGATAGTTTTGCCCCTTTTTTCTACTTTATTCAAATTTTGTAATTGTTACCTGATCAAAAAAATAATTCAGAATATCTACATAATCCTTCTCCTCTTTTGCCATTTCATTTGCAGCAAACTGGCTCATTCCAATCCCGTGTCCCGATCCCTTTACGGAAAAAATAATAAGTGTCCCTTCCTTTTCCATATGGAAACTGGAAGAAGAAAGCAAAAATGCTTCCCGGAAGGCCTCTCCTGATACCCACTTTTCGTTCCATTTAAGATAAAGAACATATCCTGTACTGTCTCTGTAAATCTTTATTCCTTCCAGTTCTTCCTTAGGCGTAAGTTTTTCTGTCTCCTCCTTTGGCGGATATGTTTCCGGAATCTGCTTCCATATTTTTTCAAACTCACTTTCTTCATAACTTGCAGAACTCATAAAATCTTTGGATAAAAAATCTCTGCTGCAGGCAACGCTTTTTAAATAGGGGTATTTCCCAGGCAGTAATTCTTCCCCATTTCTTGTGGTACCGTTACTCACCACAAAATACGGGGCGCTTACAGGTTTATCCTGCCACATGATACACACTCCGGCACTCTCTGATACCGCCTGCCATATGCGTTCAGGTATTGGCACATTTCCGTATTCTTCATCTTCCACACAAATTTCCTTTTCATTTCCCACACTTTCCTCCGCTGCCAAAAGCCCTGACCTGATCAAAACAGCCTGTGCCTTTATTGCCTCCATTTCACAGCTGCTTTCAATGCTTCTGGCAAGTTTATCCGCAACATAGATCTCAAGAGGTATCTTTTCATTTCCTAATACAGTTACATTTCTTACATATATGCTTCCTTCAGCATTTTCATTTTTTACAGCCACAGTGTCCACTACAGCCCCTGCACTACTTTCTTCTAAATTTCCAAAAAGAAAGGTAATCAGATATGGAATAACCAGCAAAAGTAAAAGAATCGTACCCAGATTTCGTAAAGGAAATCTGGATGCGATTCTTCTATTTTCGACAGTTTGAAAGACTCTAAGTTTTTTCATAGGACACCTCCAGACTATTTTATGAAGGATGCCCCCAATTTATTACATTGCCATAGCATATAGCCACTGCTCATATTTACTTTGATTTTTTCTGACCTCTTCCTGCTTCTTTTGTTCATGAAGCGCTAAATCCACATGCTGCACGGTTCCCACATTTCCATTTTCATACAGAAATACTCCGGTGCTTCGAATCATTCCTTTGGTCTGATTATTTTCATCGGTAATTGCAAAATTAGTTGCATTATTCTGAAGGCATATGGCTCCAACACCTTTTTCTGCCAGAGAATAAAGCTGCTGGTTTCCATTTTCATCCATTACCCAGATTTTTAACTTATCCCAGATCTCGTCTCCTTCATCAATAAAGCCATTATGATCTGTATCATAAGCTGCTAAATCTGCAAATCCGTTTCCTGATTTGGTTCCGAAAAGCTCCGAACCATCATTAATGACCCCATCTCCGTTTTTATCCAATGCAAGAAAACCGCTTCCCGCTGCAAGACGATTGATTTCATCCATCTGACCATCTCCATCAATATCAAATAAAAATGTCTGATCGGAAAGATCTGCTATGTTCCCGTTTAAATTAATTACAAGGGGATCACACATGGAAGTCTGTGTAAAACTGATGTTTTCCTCATAATACTCCTGAAAACTCCGGCTCATTTCCACATTTAAATTAAAATTTATTTCTCTTCCATCTGCACATTTTACCGTTCCCTGTGTGGTAAAACTGGTATTTTCTGTCTCTTCATAATAATACTGAGAACTGTAAGAAAAAGTTTTTGTTCCCATGCCAACCATAGAAACTATACTGTCCTGGGTTGAAGTGACCTGATTCGATTCCTGTGAGGAAGTCATTTCACTCCAGTTCATTTCTCTTTTTTCAGGAAAGAAAATTCTCATCAGATAATTCAGACATTGTTGTCTGATTTCCATAAGCTGTTCCTGTACCGAACGCAGATCGGTACTGTTAACTCTGCTTAATCCGGTATTACCTGATTTTGCACGCATTTCCTCTAAAGTACTCTGCAGCGAATTACCCTTATTTTCTTTGGTCTGCTTTTCCTGACCGTTTACATCACCTTCCCACATATTATTTAGCAGGCTTCCGGTTCCATCCTTTAAGCTCTGCCTTCCGGTGGTGATCATAAGCTTACTGGCTCTTCCTGTAAGAGTCGTATGCTTTCTGGCGGACTCCATTCCTATTGTGCTGGAATTAATTCGCATTCTACCTCCTTCTTTAAGTCCCTTGCCCAAATCTCCCCTCCCTGGTTGAAAAAAGCAAAAATGATACACAAAAGGGCTGTCCGTTTCCCTAAAGCATACCATCCGTGGCGACTTATACAATATAATTCTGCAAATGCTCTGGCCATGAGCATCTGTAATATATTTATCGGCCAATCGTACAATTAATTTAGCCATACAAAAATTTTCTTAAATTCCCATGTAATGAAACAACCCTGATCTGCCATAAATTATAG
The DNA here is from genome assembly GCA_000403495.2 of Lachnospiraceae bacterium 10-1. Classification (GTDB taxonomy): domain Bacteria; phylum Bacillota; class Clostridia; order Lachnospirales; family Lachnospiraceae; genus Suilimivivens. The sequence goes on from KE159818.1 coordinate 153,964, forward strand.
TAACAGTTCAGTTCCGCTGGTACTTTTACAAATGATGTGGCCGAACTGTTATCCTCTTCCATCTCTAATCCAAAAGGAGTCAACTCTATGAACAAAAAAAAAGAAAAAGCATCCTGCATTGCACTCCTGAAAATCCCATTCCATATCATGCAGGGAGCACTGGTCGGCCTTGGTGCAGTGCTTCCCGGTATCAGTGGCGGTGTTTTAAGCGTTATATTCGGTATTTACAAGCCTCTTATGGAACTATTGGCAAACCCGGTTCATAATTTTAAAACCCACGTTCCAAAGCTGTTTCCTTACATTTTAGGGTATATTATCGGATTTGTGGAAATCGCCCACCTGCTCTCCTTTGTTCTGGAAAAATATCCTGACACTTCCATCTGTCTTTTTATTGGACTGATTACAGGAATGCTTCCTTCTTTATGGAAAGAAGCCGGCCTTCATGGCAGAAATAAAAGATCCTTTGTCTCAATGTCAGCTGCCATGATAATTGTTTTTTCCCTTTTAATCAGCCTTAATGCTTTCAGCATAGCGATTACTCCCAGTTTTATCTGGTACATATTTTGCGGTTTCTGCCTTGCCTTAAGTATTATTGCACCGGGAATGAGCTTTTCCACACTTCTCATGCCTTTAGGTCTGTATGGGCCTTTTGTGGAAGGTATCGGCTGCTTGTCGCCGGAAGTTTTAATTCCCGGCGGAATCGGCGGTGCTGCCACAGTTATCTTCTTGTCAAAAGCAGTAAATTCTTTATTTGATACCTGTTATTCTGAAGCTTTTCATGGAATTGTAGGCATTATTATTGCCGCTACAGTTATGATTATTCCCTTTGATGCTCTTTCTGTTTTTACAAGAAGCGGACTTATTAATATTTTCTTTTTATCAGCAGGTATTTTTACTGCCGGGTTGATGGATAAACTTATGTAAATCATTCAAATAATTGATCTTAAAATTGAACATTATTATAAGATTATAAAAGGACTGTGGATTCCACAGCCCTTTCATTTTACACTCTGTTATAATTGATCAGACATCCCTTAAGGATAATCTGTCTTTCTTCATCCGTAAGTTCGCCAAGTTTTAAGGTAAATTCCGTAAGCTCCTTTTCTCCCACCCGGTATGCCTTGATCTCGTCGCTCTTTTCTTCCACTGCTTTTCTGATATCCGGGAAGAACAGATAATCCTTATTCTTAAAAGGAAGTTCTCCTTCCTCAATCAGAAATGGAAGCATACCCCAGTTGATCAAATTGGAACGATATCTTTTAGTTGCATATTCATTGGCAATGTTTGCCCAGCCGCCAAGAACCTTTTGGCAGGATGCCGCCTGCTCTCTGGCTGAACCGTCACCTGGTTTCACTGCAAAAATAGTAGAGCCAAATCCAATATTTCCTCTGCCTGCTTCCGGGAAGCTTTTTTGTATCACTTCCATTACCGGCTTAAGCTCCGCCACTTCTTCTACAGGACATTTATCTGCCATCACAGCTTTTTGTGCTTCCTGAATTTCCTTGGCAAGTCCCACATAAGCAGGATCTTTTCTTGACAAAGTAAACTCTGCAAGTCCTAAAGGATTGGAGCGGTAAGAAGAAGTTTCTCCTGAGGGAATCAGTTCATCCGTAGTGGTAACCGGATCATGAATTTCAGATACCACCTTAAGAACCAGATTTTCAGGAAGCTCTGTCATAGCCGGCCAGTCTTTAATATTAGGGCCAAATTGAATTTCAACGGAAGGCTCGGTCTCTCCCTTGGAATCAAAGACTCTGTTGGCATAAATATTTGCATCAAAATGATATTGATACTTGTTAATTGGGCCTTCAAACTCCGTAGCTGCCGTAAGCATTCCTTTATTTGCCGCTGTTGCTGCAATTGATCTTGCATCCATAAGAGCTACGGAAGAAATTTGCCCGTTTTGCAGCTTGGAACCTTCCCTGTTGGGGAAGTTTCTGGTGGAATGGCGAATGCTGAATGCGTTGTTTGCAGGGGTATCGCCTGCTCCAAAACATGGTCCGCAGAATGCAGTTTTCATAACTGCACCAGTTTCAAGCAGCGCCGCTGCACATCCGTTTTTGATCAGCTCCATATACACAGGCATAGATGCCGGATACACACTTAAAGTAAAGCCATCGGAACCAATATAGGTATCTTTCATAATATCTGCCGCAGCGCAGATATTTTCAAATCCGCCGCCTGCGCATCCTGCAATAATTCCCTGATCTACCAAAAGCTTTCCATTTTTCACTTTATTTTTAAGCGTAAACTCTACTGCTCCATCTAAGGAAACTGCCGCTTTCTTCTCCACATCATCTAAAATATCCATCAGATTTGCGTTCAGTTCCTCAATGGTATAGGTGTTGCTGGGATGAAAAGGCATTGCAATCATAGGCTTAATGGTACTTAAGTCAATGGAGATCATACCGTCATAATAAGCAGCCTCACCCGGATTTAATTCTTTATAATCCTCACTTCTTCCATGAATTTCATAAAACTCTTTAATTACATCATCTGTCTGCCAAATGGAGGATAAGCAGGTGGTTTCCGTGGTCATTACATCAATGCCGATTCTGAAATCGGCGCTTAAGGATGCCACGCCGGGCCCTACAAATTCCATTACTTTATTCTTCACATAACCACTGGCAAACACTTCACCAATAATCGCCAGTGCTACGTCCTGAGGCCCAACGCCCTTTACCGGTTCTCCTGTAAGATACACGCCTACCACTCCCGGCATATTAATATCATAAGTCTGGTTTAAAAGCTGTTTTACCAGTTCAGGACCGCCCTCTCCCATTGCCATCGTTCCAAGAGCGCCATAACGAGTGTGGGAATCAGATCCCAAAATCATCTTTCCTCCCCCTGCAAGCATTTCTCTTGCAAACTGATGAATAACAGCCTGATGAGGAGGCACATAAACACCGCCATATTTCTTTGCGCAGGTAAGGCCAAACATATGGTCATCCTCATTGATGGTTCCTCCTACCGCACATAAGGAATTATGGCAGTTGGTAAGTACATAGGGAACCGGAAACTTTTCAAGCCCTGACGCCCTGGCAGTCTGAATAATCCCCACAAAGGTTATATCATGGGATGTCAGCTTATCAAACTTAATTTTCAGTTTGTCCATATTCCCCGATGTATTATGTTCTTCCAGAATATGGTACGCAATGGTCTGCTGTCTTGACGCTTCCTTTGTGGTTTCCTTTCCTGTTTTTGCTTTTACCTGGGACAGAGCCTCCGCCCCGTCAGGAATAATTTCTGCCCCGTTTATTAAATAGGCACCGCCTTCAAATACTGATATCATACTATTTTCCTCCTGGTATCCTTTCATGTATTAAAACACCTTGTACTTTCGAGGTTTATTATATGATAAAATGAAGGAGTTTGCAAATATTCTCTTTTACATAAATATCTATTTCTTTTTGACAGGAATCCATATCTCTGTGTAATAATTTTCATCATTTGTTCCATTAGGATACTTACCTGGCTCATCATACATTTCCACGCAGTATCCTGCTGCAAATTCATAATCCTGTAGTGCAGGAAGCCATTCTGAAAATATTTTTGTATTTACATCTTGTAAAGAATAAGGAAGTGCACCCCTGCAGGGAAAAACTGCCCAGGTAAACGCCGGAATTGTCTTTACGTCAAGTCCTTCCGGAATATCTATAGCCGGATTATATACATCTGCAATCAGATACTCAAACTTTTCATTGCCCATCTGCGGATCAATGTTTATTCCATACATTCCACAGATATACCTGCATTTTTCTGACGAAAAAAACTCCTGCCAAAACAAAGGTACTTCCTTTTGTGCATTTTCATAGCTGAATTCTTTTGAAGCGCCTAAAACGGTAAATGCTTCCTTTTTAATAATTCTGTAGTCCATACTATAACCACCTTTCAATGAAATTGTAAGTTTCAGCGGCGCAAAAGCTTTAATCATTGTTTTATTTCTGCGCACCGCTAAAGGTGTAGATCCGTGAAAACGGGAAAAGGCTTTGGTAAAGCTGTCCGGAGAATCATATCCGTATTTCATTGCCAGTTCCATGACTGTAATATCACTGGTAATCAGCTCTTCCCCTGCAAGGGCCATTCTGCGGTTTCTTATATATTCTGCTATAGAATATCCGCACAGCAGGCTGAAACCTTTCTGAAAATAAAAGGGGGAAATACTTACATGATCAGCCACTTCATACATTGTAATATTTTCTGTGATATGACTCTCCATATATTTAACCGCTTCACCGATTGCCTCTGCCCATTCCATGACCATCAACCTCCTGTTGTGGTTATAGTATATCCTTAATTATCTGTGCTGTCCCGACATTCCTTGGTTAATTTTGTCCGGACCAGCCTTACAGCATTCCTTTTTTCAGTATATCATGATCACGCAGTATTTTTTCAATTACTGTTCCTTTTACAAAATGAAGCAGCGGTTTTTTCAATGCATTCAGCGGGGCAGGCAGCTCGATCTCCATAGGAGACTTCCCATCCATAAGTTTTACGCTGCTGTCTAACAATTCGCGGATGTCGTAAACGCTGCCCCAGACCTCCGGTACGCCACGATCCACACCCAAAAGGCCGTACACTGCTTCCATAGCAGTTCTTACCGAATATTCCGTGGTAAAGACGGTGTCCCTTGGGGTATCTGCAAATTGTCCTAAAAAGGCAAAGTTCACGCAACCGTCAGGAATTACGTCAGGACGGTCCCCTTTGGTTCTGGGCATAAAGAATGCAGTGATATAAGGCATCATGGTAGGTACACAGACTGCACTTTTTTCTGCCAGTTCATCAATTTCTTCTGCGGGAACACCTAAGTGATACAGCCATTCCTGGGTAATTTCCTTTCCGGTACATTCCTTCATGGGCTTCTTGATATAGTCCCCGGGAACATCCGAAAACAACCCATATACCCATACGCAGACCTTATCTTTATCCTGTTCCTTAAACTGCCCCTGCCTGTTGATGGTCCAGCTTAACAGCCAGCTGGAATCCTTGCAGCTTACAATGCCTCCTGTTACCACCTTTCCACTCTTAGGATCACGTTTACAAATATTTGTAATATAAGGAATAATTTTATCATCCAAAGTAGTAATTGTTGCAGATTCCCAATTGGTCTTTGCCACATCCGAGCAGAATTTTTCGGGGCGGCCAAAGGATGCATCCTGCTTTGCAATGTTTTTCCAAAGGTTCCAGCAGCCGCTGGTTCTTACCTCTGCATCTCCGTTAGGCGCATGATTTTGATCGCCATATATGGTTCCTTCCGTACAGCTTCCGTTGGTAACAAACACAAGGTCATTTTCCGTAAGCATGATTCCCTTTTCCACGCCTTTTACCTTGCATTCAATTGTTTTGGCAACCTTTTTTCCTTCTTCAAATTCAAAAATCACATTCGTCACTTCCGTGTTGAACTGAAAATCAACCCCTGCGTCCTCCAAATATTTCTGCATAGGCAGTATTAAAGACTCATACTGATTATATTTGGTAAATTTAAGTGCGCTAAAGTCCGGAAGTCCGGCAATATGATGAATGAAACGTTGAAAATACAGCTTCATTTCCAGCGCACTGTGCCAGTTTTCAAATGCAAACATGGTTCTCCAATATAGCCAGAAGGTTGAATCAAACACTTCATCATCAAACACATCCTCAATGGTCTTATCATACAAATCTTCATCCCTTGTCATAAACAACTTCATAATTTCCATGCAGCCCTTCTGGCTTAAGTTAAACTTTCCATCCGTATGTGCATCTTCTCCGCAGTTTATGGTTGCCCTGCAAAGAGAGTAGTTGGGATCTTCCTTGTTTAACCAGTAATATTCATCCAGTACGGATACTCCGGGCGTCTCAATGGAAGGAATGCTTCTGAACAGATCCCACAGGCATTCAAAATGATTTTCCATTTCACGTCCGCCACGCATAATGTAGCCTCTTGTGGAATCATAAATTCCGTCGCAGGCGCCTCCTGCAATATCCATTGCCTCTAAAATATGGATATGATCCCCCGGCATTTGTCCGTCACGTACCAAAAAGCAGGCTGCTGCCAAAGAGGCTAAACCGCTTCCTACAATATAAGCATTTTTATCCTCCACCCCTTCAGGCTTTTTTGGTCTGGCAAATGCCTCATAATTTCCATTTGTGTAGTAAATTCCTTTACTGTTCTTCTCCCCTTTCCCTCTTTCTGTATTGCGGTACTCCTCTTTTTCAGAAGAAGCAGACGCTTTTTTTGATAATTTCTTTTCCGCATCCTTATGATTTTTTACTGCTAAAACTGCTCCTGCACCTGCCGCAATAGCTGCAACGCCAAGTCCCACTTTCTTTTTACTTGCCATAATTATTTCCACCTTTCTTTTATTAAATTTGTTTTGATTTTTTATTTCCTTGTATGTTTCACATCTTACCTTGTAAAACCAGTTATTTCCATTTACAAAACAGGCGGAATGATAAAAAACTTATCATTCCGCCTGTTTTGATAAAAAATTTTTGATAAAAATTAATTCTTTTTCATACTTTTAAAATTGGAAATGGAATTAGCTACCGTCCCATGCAGCGTAATACTTATTTTTTCCACAATTTTTTTATAATCATCCTTCATGCCCCGGTCAATCCAGTCCAGCATAACCCCCACAAAACCATACTTGTAGAATCCAGCTATAAATTCTTTATCTTCCTCTGCCAGATCAGTGTCTTTACTTTTTTCCTCTACTACACCTTCTATCAGCTCATAGGTAAGCTTATGCAGGTAGTTTTCAATTTTTTCCCTGCTTACATTCCGGTATACATTGAGGATAAAAGGCCTGTTTTCCATCACTGCCTCAAAAATTTGAAGCAGCCCTTCCTGCCAGGTATCATAGGTTTTTTTATCCTGTAATGCTCTTTTTCCGTCCTCAACGCACACCCACTCTACCAGATCATAAAGGTCTTTAAAGTGGTAATAAAAAGCCATTCGGCTGATACCGCAGTCAGAGGTTAAATCATTAATTGTAATTTTATCAATGGGTTTATGAAGCAGAAGCTTCTTAAGCGATGCCTCAAGCGCCAGCTTCGTAGTGTTAGCCATAGCACAGCCTCCTTATTTTTATCTACCCGGTATTTTACCACATTTTATCTGCCGGTTCAAAGGAGGCATAAAATTCCGTTCTCCACCTTAGAAATAATCCTTATAAGTGGATTCCGCATGCTTATTCATTCCTCCCAGCGCACACTCTCTCCTGTTTTCACTTCTTTCGTAGCAGATAAAATAATTTTGCTTTCCTTATCCACAGTCCCTTCTTCTATTGCCGCCCAGTTGTCATTTTTATCTATTACACTTACATTTATTTCATCCACATAGTATTCCTGTCCCAGAATCCCTTCCCGTTCTTTTAATACATAGACATAATTCCTGTTATTTTCCGAATGCACCGCGACAGTCGGAATGCAAAACCTGTATTTTTCCCCACTCTCAGACCGGGAAACCGTTCCGGACAATCCAGGTATTCCAGTTCCTTCAGGAAGTGTGATAAATGCTTCATACTTTTCAGGACTTAATTCACTTGCAGCCAGATAATCTACCTTTTCCTCCAGCTCTTTGCTTTTTCCTTCCAAACTTACCAGAACCTGGTCTCCCAGACTAATGTATTTTTTCTGTTCCTTATCAAGCAGAATTTTTAACTGGCAGGGAAGGCTTTCATCCGATAGAAGCAAAACTGACGTATCCGGAATCCTCTCCCCTGCTCCAACTGCTATTTTAGTGACGACACCGCCAAAAGGCGCTGTAACCACTCCCTGATTATCCAAAACCTTTTGATATTCCTGCAATTTTTCAGAAAGTACTGTTTGTTCCAGTCTGGCAGTTTCAAGTTCGATGGTAATTTCCTCCGGCCAAAGAAGGTCTTCCACTTTCCTTTGCGCCTGTTTTACAGCCTCGTCCCTGGCTGCTTTGGCATCCGCCTCTCCATATGCGGCATTTTGGAGCGCATCCTTTAAAGCTTCCTCTCCTCCGTTTTCTTCCAAATCATTTTCTGCCTGAACATAGCTTTCCATAGCCCGTCCCACCTGGGTATCCTGCAAGCGCGATGTGGTATCATAATCTTCCCTTGCCCGGGCAAGCTCCACTTCTCTCTTTTGCTGTTCTATGGCCTGATTTTCTAATATTGCATTAATTTGAAGAGACACCTTAGACATTTCATTTTTCTTTTCTTCCATCAGCTCCTTAAGATCTTCCAAATCTACCTGAAAAAGCGCATCACCTTCCTCAACTCTGTCTCCAACATGAACCAGCACCGAATCAATCCGCAGCCCCGCCAGATAAGTAACTGTCTTTTCTCCTCCGGCTTCCACGATCCCTTGCGCTTCCACCTTATGCTCTATATATTTAGATTCCGGCACACAGGTACTTACCATAGGAAGCCGGTAAGCATACACACTTTTGGAAATCAAAGTGCAGATAACCATAAATCCCAAAAAAGCCGCAAATCCAATGATAACCTTTTTCATTCCATCATCCCTTTTCTTTCATACTGTTTATAAATCGGTCCTTATGCCTTCAGTCCAGAATAAATAATCCCCTGCTCTAAATAATCCTGCCCCAGCACAAACACAAACACTGCCGGAATCAGTGTAATTACGCTGGCACAAAATGCATATCCGGCAGATCCCCAAGTGATCTCCGGCAGATATAAGGATAAAGGCCAGAGAACTTTTTCCTCCAAAAATGCCATAGGCTGCTCCATCATATTCCAATATTCCAAAAATCCCAGTACCATAGCCGAAAGCAGCCCGCTTTTTCCAAGAGGAAGCCCCAGCCTTACAAATATGGTAAACTCCCCTGCACCATCTATTCTTGCCGCCTCCAGCATCTGAGGCGGTATTCCTTTAAAACCTCCATAAGATACAAATACCGGAAAAGTGGAAAATACCGCCGGAAGAATAATTGCCTGGTGAGAGTTTAAAAGCGACAACTGACTCAAAACAAGATAACTGGACAACATTGTTACCTGAAAGGGCATAAGCATTAACACCACATATAATGCAAATAGCAGGCTGCTTCCTTTTACTGGGTATACTGCAAATCCCCAGGCTGAGGGCACCGCCAGAAGAAGCTGGCCTAATAAAATACAGGCTGCCAGTTTCATCGAATTCCAAAAAAGAATAAAAAACTGAGGCGTTTCAAATAGCAGCTTTTTATAGTTGGCAAAGGAAGGATAGTCAGGCATCAGCTTCCAGCGGATAAATTCCCTTCCTTCCGTAAATACGGTACCTATGTATTTTCCCATTTCCCACCTGTCCATAAGGGAACCGGATAACAAAAGAAGTATCGGGCCTATTACCAGCATCGCCGGCAGCAGGAGCAGTAAAGCTGCCCCGCCTTTTTGAAGCTGCTTACCAATCAGCCCCACAAATCCCATTACTTTATTACTATCTGCCCTCATGCTACACCTCCTGCTTATCCCACAATTTCTGCAAAAGAAGAATTACTGCCATTAAAATACTTCCCGTACACACCGCCGCTGCCGCCATCTTATCCAGTTCCAGATTTACAAACCAATTATTAAAAAGATGCTGCAAAAGATAAATACTTTTATCCGGATAAGCACCTGATGTCAGATATGCCTCCCGATAAATTTTAAAAGAATTGAGGAAGGATAAAACGACTATAGTGTAAAGACTTCCCTTTAAGTTTGGCAGAATAATATACCACAGTCTCTGCCATTTTCCTGCACCATCCACTCTTGCCGCCTCCAAAAGTTCTAAAGGAATTCCACCAAGCCCTGCCAGCCACAAAATTACCGTATATCCTGTGTTTTTCCAGATATAGCTTCCGATCAAAACCCAAAAGGCGGCATTTGATCCAAGATAGTCTTTATGTATCTCTCCCCACAAACCTGTCATTTCCCCCAAACCGGAAAGAAATAAATTTAAAAATCCCTGTCTGTAAAATACCATTTTCCATACCAGAACAATGGTTGCAGTAGGCATGGCAAGAGGAAAAAGGAATATAGATTTCATCCACTTTTTGCTTTTTAATCCATTTAGCAAAAGGGCAATGGAAAATCCTGTAAAAACCAGGAGAGGAATACAAATAATCGTAAATTTCAGCGTGTTATTCACCGCCAGCATAAATGCCTGATTATGAAAAATTGTCTCGTAATTTTTCAGGCCATTCCACTGCCCTGTCACAGCTGTGGTAAAAGATCTCTTCACCACATCGCCAAAGGGCAGCAGCACAAAAAGCAGAATTCCAATCAGCCCCGGAAATACAAACAGGCTGAAAAATTTTCTTTTCTTTTTTGCCACAAGTCCATCTCCCTTCTGCTATAGTGACATCTATTATTCCGACATATAAATGGCAAGCTGATTTCTAATTGCATCAAGTGTCTCCTCAAGACTTTGATTTTCCTGAATATATTCGACTCCTTCTTCAAATATGGCCTGCTCAAAAACAATATCTGCTATATAAGGCGTATCCGCCGACTCCATCCAGCCTTTTAATGTATTCAGTTCTTCTTCCTCTGGATAATATACATCCAAATATACTTCCACCCCATCTTCATCCATCATTGCCATAGAGCCATATTGATTATTTTCTCCAAGATCCTTTCCATCCACTGTAAGCATTTCATTAAAAGCCTCCTTGTTTATTCCAAAGCCTCCTAATGACACCTGAACCTCTTTGCCAAGAAATTCTTTTAAAAAATCCTCCGCCAGCTCTTTTTTAGCAGATGCCGCGTTGATTCCCAAAATGGTATCCGGTGCAAAAACATTGCTGCACTGTCCTGCCATAGGCGTCAGAACTGTATCTTCAAATCCTTTTGTCTTTGCCGCGGAAGTAATGTCATAATAACCATAAGGATAAGTAGTCATTCCTGCCATAAACCGGGTGTACTCTCCTACATAATCCAGGGTATTTACTCCATACATTCCAAGATTATATTCCCAGTTTTCTCCAAGTTCCTCTGCATACCAGTCGCTGGTTGACTCAAATTTGGCCACCCACTTTTGGTCGATTCCATCCATTTGGGCATCATAAATTCTTTTCATCTGAATTAAAAATTCAGCTAAGGCATCCTCGTTAATTTCTCCATTTTCTTTTTTCCATGCAGGCGCGCTGGAAACTGAAAAAATCTTCATAAGCATTTTCTCCGAACATATGCCTAAAATATCGTTTTCCGGGTAATCCTTACGTAATTTTTCCATTTCATCCGCCACAGATGCAAGATCCTTCATTTCGGAAACATAGCCCTCTCTTCCCAGCATCACAGGAAACCCTGCCTGCATCGGAATCGTATAAATGCTTCCCTCATATGCAAACGCCCTGATCAAATTTTCATATAGCTCTTCTTCTTTAAAAACATCTTCCAGAAACTCATTTAAATCAAGGAGCAGTCCCTTTTCTATGTAAGAATCCATAGGCAGTCCGTCCATCATCAGGACATCCGGCCCCTCTCCTGCCATAATCTGGGTGTTTAATTTCTTTAATGCATCCTCTCTGGTCACCCCATTGTCTTCCCCTCTGCCTATCTCATATTCCACATGTACGTTTGGTTTTGCTATCTGATACATAGCAATCGCAGTTCGTATTCCATAACTGTCCTCAAGGCTGTACACCTTAAGACTTTCCTCCGGCATGGATGGCATATTGGGATCGTAAGTAAACCTTACAACCTTTCCACTGTTAAAAACAGCCAGAAACGTTTCATCTTCCAGCATAACCATACCCTTTATCCCATATAGGGGGCTTCCTAAACGGGACAAACTTCCATCAATTAGCTGATCCATCTCTTCCTGCCCTGCCCCATGACGATACAGCCCCTTTTCACCTGCCAGATACAACTTTTCATCTTCTCCAAAAAAGTAATAAAGATCATACCAGCTTCCACCGTTAAACTGTCGGTCAGCTGCCTGTTCCTTCACAAAATCCGTAAGTACATCATCCTCCACATATTCCTTTTTTTCCATATCATAAAGAAGCGGCGCCTCAAAGTCGTATCCGTCTATCAGCATGATATTTTCCCAAAACTGTATCAGCATAGGTCTGCCTTCCATTGTGAGAAATTCCTCACTGCTGCCATCTTCTTTTACCTCATAAATGATATTGCCCAAAGTCGTTACAAAAGTTCTTCCCTCTTTCGTCATCCACATCCTATTGGCATACATTTCATCCTCTGTTAAAGAGAGGGAAACAGGGATGACTGTGCCATCTGCCTTGACCAGTGCGCATTCCGGCGACAGGTTAAATGCGGAATCGGCTTCCTCTGAAAATTCTTCTGAATTTTCATCTTCTCTGCCTTCTTGCAACTCTTCTGCGTCCTTAGATAAATTTTCTCTCTCATCTTCCCCTTCTGTAGATAGTTCATCCTCATAATCATCATAAATAATGCCCAAAGTACCATCTTCTCCCGCCCTGACATCCATGATATAAGCATTTGTCAGTTTTTCCTCCAGATACTCTGTATTTTCATCTTGCCACGAAACCCCATTGTCATTTGACACCCATATTCCTGAAGATGCATCGATAATCATAAGCTTTCCATCGGAAAACTTTTTCAGTTCTCTGACATTTATAAGGTTTTCTGACAAGTCAATTTCTTCCTCCACGAAACGCCCCATAGCAATATCCGAATTGCCGCTTTCATTTTCTTCCCTTTCTTCGTTTTCCGCAGAAGGAAGATTTCCTCTGTTTGAATTTCCACAACCTGCAGTAAACAAAATTACTGCCGCTAAAGCCAGGCTTGTTACCCTTTTTATTATTTTTTGTGCCATTTTTTCCTCCATTCTTATACTAACAAAAAATCTGACTATTGTAATAGTCTTTTAAGTAGACTATCACAATAGTCAGATTGTGTCAATCCATATTTTGAAAAACAAATTACCAATAAGAATGGGCGTAAACTTTAGAATCCTTTTCGGAAAGCTGCACCAGCCCAATAATCACCCCGTCATCATTATATTTTGTGATCACTCCTGTATTACCATTTGCCACGCTTGCCTCTTTTGCAAATACTCTTCCTGAAAATCCGCCTCCATTCCGGTTTTGATTATCAGCGAAAAAGTAAACAGGCTCTCCATTATAATAAAGCTGATAGTCGTCGCCTTCTACTTCTCCGCTTAACCCATACACCTCAAATTCACCGATCAATTTATATATCGTTTCTTCCATGCCTTCATCCAGCCCCGTTCCCTCATAGACTGTGTCTTCCACAACTTCTGCTGATACTGATTCCTGCTCCTGTACCATTGAATCAGAGAATTCTACTGTAGAGACAGTTGTTGCATAAACCACTCCTTCTGACTGTAGCGCATTACTTGAATATTCCTGTGTTTCCAAAGAAGAGGATTGCTCTGTCGCCTCTCCAGATGTTCCTTTCCAGGTAACGCTCACCCATTCAGGCGTATCTGAGACAACATATGTCCCGGCTGCGGATGTCTCTATCTCACCCCGGGAGTCCGAAACGGTATCGGTAACAAACACTGTTAATGCGCTTGTTAGAGCTATGACAGCCGCCAATGTACCGATAAATGTGGTCTTTTTCATTGTCATCACTGCCACAATTCTTTCTTTTACCGCATTTTTCCCAAACCCCAGGCCAGTCTGAAATCCCAGATTCCTGCATTCAGCCAGTGATAATAGCGTAAGCGCATATTCCTGCCTGCATCCGCCGCTTCTTTGCACTACCGTCTCATCACATAAAAGTTCCATATCCCGGTTAAACAGAACGTACAGTACCCACACAAGAGGATTAAACCAGTGAATGCAAAGGGCCAAATGGGCTGCCAGCTTTTTTAAATTGTCACGATTCTTAATATGTATCAGCTCATGCTGCAGGCAGAATCTTACTTCTTTTCCCTCTTTTAAATACTGCCCTTTGGGAAAAACCACAGCCGGGCGAAGCAGTCCATAAGTTACAGGTGTTGCAGTCCGGTCTGAAATCTGAAATCTTACTCTTTCCAAACCTTTTAAATCTTTTTCCCTTATTCCGGCCATTGCAACCAACCTTGTCCGCTCCTGTTCCGGCATAGGCAGCCCTTCCCTAAACAGGCGGCTGTCTCTGGTATAAAGAAAAAATGAACCTGCTAATAAAACAGTCGTTACAACCAGATAAATCACTCCCGCTGCTTTCCCTAAATCGACTTCCGGTTTTTCACTAATATATAAAGCAGCTGAATTATCCTGAGTAATCGTTTCATCTCCTGTCGTGACTGAAATATCATACATTTCTGTTGTAGCCCCCTGAGACATTTCACTCACAATAAAACTCCTGATATCCTTCAAAGGCTCTGGGAGTGGCAAAGATACAGGCAAAGAAACAGGAATCAGCAGACGTAAAATCGCAATTTCCCAAAGCAGTATCATCACTTTCTTTGGCAGTCGGTGCAAAAATAAAGAGCGAAACAAAACAATGCCTAAAATCAAGATACCTGCCACGGCACTCATCTGTATCAAATTCATTCCGGTCTCCTTTCTTAACTTAAATCATCAATCAGTTTCTTTAATGAATCAACCTCCTGCTTTGACAGTTTCTTCCCATCTAAAAAAGCTGCAAAAAATTTTTCCTTAGAACCGTCAAACATTTTATCAATCAGTTCCTCTGTTTCAAAGTCCTGTACTTCCTGCCTGGAAATTAAAGGCCTGCAGATAAAGCCCGGCTCCTCTCTTTTGACCGCGCCCTTGTCCACACATTTTTTAATCACCGTATAGGTGGTATTTCTGTTCCACCCTGTCTCTTCCTTTAAAATCTTTACCACCTGGCCGGCAGAAATTTCACCTTCCCGCCAGAGTACCTCCATTACTTTTCGTTCTGAATCAAATAGTTTCATCTCTTCCTCCACTTGCCGCCTTTATACTAAAATGACTACTATAATAGTCCTATTGTTTAAAGACTATCACAGCAGTCATATTGTGTCAATTATTTTTGTGTACAAGTTCATAAAATTATAATTCAAGACTATTGGGATTCAAAAGAAAATCCATAATATAATTTTCTTCCTGCTGTCCGCCATACTCATATTAAGGGTTTTCCCAAAGAGCCTTGGCCTGGTAATCAATGTCACGCTGTCTTCTGCATCCCACCATTCACGTATAAATGAAGTTTTATCAACATAAAAGTAATCATTTTTTTATTGTCTCAAAACCCTGATGCCACAGCTATTTTTATTATAAGTGCTCTTTCATAAAAGCACAATTATTTTGTATTATCCACAGCTTTTTGCTAAAATAAAAATAGATTTCTAATGTTTTTGACTATAAAAAGAAGGGCATTCACTATGAAAAATAACAAAAGCACGAAACCTGGTTCTATTCCAAAACCTGTAAAGCGTTCCGCCTTAAGAAACAGGCTGGGGCTTATTTATTATAGCTTTTTAAGGCATATGCTTTGGCTTACCATGCGCAGCCAGTTTGCTGCTGCCAGACAATCCGATCCCCTTTCTTATCTTTACTTTACACATAAGACGCCCCTTCTTCGAAAATTGAAAGACGTTGATATGTGGATGCAGCACAATAAAATTATCAATTTAAAACTTGCTGTTGTCAAATTAAACGGATTACTCCTTCCTCCGGGCAAGGTATTCAGCTATTGGAAGCTGATCGGCAAACCCTCCAAAAGAAAAGGATATGTGGACGGCATGGTTCTTAAATCCGGCACCTTTCACACCGGAACAGGCGGCGGGTTGTGCCAGCTTTCCAATTTAATCTTCTGGATGACCATACATACCCCTCTTACCGTAACAGAACGCCACAGACACAGTTATGATGTGTTTCCTGACTCCAACAGAACGCAGCCTTTTGGCAGCGGCGCTACCTGCTTTTATCCTCATGGGGATTTGATGATTAGAAATAATACCCAGGACACCTACCAGCTTTTGGTCTGGGTGGATAATGAATATCTTCATGGACAATGGCGTGTGTCCTCCAGACCGGAGTACCGCTATGAAATTCTTGAGAAAAATCATGAAATGAAAAGTGAGTTTTGGGGCGGTTACAGCAGACATAATGAATTGTACCAGCAGCAGTTTGATCTGGAAAATAACCTGCTGAATGAACAGCTTATAGTGCAGAATTCCGCCATTATGATGTATGAACCTTTTATAGATGTGCACCCAGAGCAGTAATTTGAGGGCAACCCTGTCCGTTATTGGCGAAGCATTTGGAACAGAAACCACTATGCTGTAGAAAATAATGTAATTTGCTATAAAAAATTTTCCATTTCTTTTTGCAGTTGTTGGAGAAAAGTATCGGAAGCTCTCGAAAGAACCTGATATTTTTTCCAGACAATGCAAAGTTCCGCCTCTAATGCAGGAAAAAGCGGCTTGAAGCATAAATTGCTGTCCCCTGTCGTGTTAATCAGCTTGTCCAATGCAATCACATATCCAAAACCCTTTTTGACAAATTGTGCGGCATTATAAATCAAATCATAGGTTGCAACAACATTGAGTTTGGAAATATCAGACCTTAACCAGCGGAACATTTCCGTATTGATTGAGGTCTGGTGGGATACAATCAGGGGTTTATCCCACAAATCTTCCGCACAGATTGTTTCCTTTTTCGCTAACGGACTGTCTTTTCTCATCAATACGCCCCATAAGTCTTTTTGTGAAAGTTTAAGGTAATCATATTTGCTGATGTCTGCCTCACCAACCAGCAATCCGAAGTCGATTAATCCCTTGTCCAGTTTTTCCATAACACGCTCTGCATCGCCGCTGTAAATGTGGTAATGAATGAGAGGATGTTTTTTCTGTAAATCCTGTGCTGCCTGTGCTAAAAAAGAAATACTTTCGGTTTCTCCGCAGCCGATATAAATATCGCCGCCAATGTTCTCACTTGAAGATGCCAGTTCCGCCTTTGTCTTTTCCATTAAATCAACTAATTCTTCTGCGCGTTTGCGCAGCAGCATTCCGTCCTCAGTCAGTGTGACTTTTTTATTTCCGCGAATAAATAGCTGTTTCCCTAATTCTTCTTCCAAATCTTTTAACTGTCTGGAAAGCGGCGGCTGTGTCATGCGCAGAGCTTCCGCTGCCTTTGTTATGCTTTCTTCCCTTGCAACTGCAAGGAAATACTGTAATACTCGAATATCCAAGTGTAAAACCTCCCTGTTTCTGTTGTTGCCTTTACAATAGCAGAAAAATCCATACTTTTCAAGTATAGAACACTATTCTATATATGTATTTGATATTACATATAAAAGCCACTATGATAATAACTGGAGGTGGATTGTTATGACTGATATGGAAAATAAAGTAATCTAAGTGTATATAAAAAATGAAAGAGAATAGGAGGATTTGCAGATGAGTACAGTAATACCGAAAATTGCATTAGGAGCCTGGTCTTGGGGTGCGGGAGCAGCCGGAGGGGATCAGGTATTTGGGAACCATTTATTCGAGGAAGAATTGAAGCCTGTGTTTGAAAAAGCAATGGAGTGTGGGCTGAACCTGTGGGACACGGCAGCGGTTTACGGAGAAGGGACTTCTGAACGTATTCTCGGTAATTTTGTAAAAGATGTGCGCCGGGACAGCGTTATCCTTTCCACAAAATTCACGCCGCAGATAGCCGGTAATTCGCCGGATGCCATGCAGAAAATGATTGACGGCAGCAAAGAACGTCTGCATATCGATGTGATTGATGTCTACTGGATACACAATCCGATGGATGCCCCAAAATGGACACCGGATTTAATCCCTCTGGCAAAAAGCGGACAGATTAAAACAATCGGCGTCTCCAACCACAACCTTGCAGAGATAAAAAGGGCAAATGAAATCCTTGCTGCGGAAGGCTTGAAAGTTTCTGCGGTGCAGAACCATTACAGTCTGTTACACCGTTCTTCGGAGCGTGCAGGTATCCTTGATTACTGTAAAGAGAATGAAATTACATTCTATTCCTACATGGTATTGGAACAGGGGGTGCTTACCGGACGGTACAGTGAGGAAAATCCATTCCCGGAGGGAACCGGGAGGGGAGAGGCTTATAACCCGCATCTGAAAGAACTGACGACATTGATTGATGAACTGAAAATTATAGGTACACGTTTTGATGCCAGTCCTGCACAGGTTGCAACGGCATGGGCGATTGCAAAAGGCACGCTCCCGATTATCGGAGTAACGAAGGTAAACCAAGTTGAGGAGGCGGCAAAGGCGGCACAAATTGAGCTGACTGCTGACGAGATCAGCCGCCTGGAGAGGCTTGGCGATGAAACAGGTGTCCATACACTTCGGGAGTGGGAAAAGGAGATGTAGACCGTGACAGTGAAAGAAGTGATAGATGGATTTCGGGAAGGGGCAGAAGAAAATGCCGAACGTAATGCTTATGCAAATGTACTTTTTCAGGAGGCTGTCCAGATTGGTATGGAATTGAATAACCAGTATCATACCCCGGAAGAGCTTCGGGAGATCATGGGGCGGCTGACGGGGAAAAAGATTGATGATACCTTTCGTCTGTTTCCACCGTTTTATACAGACTTTGGGAAAAATATTACAATCGGAAAAGATGTATTCATCAATTCCGGCTGCCATTTTCAGGATCAGGGGGGTATTGAGATCGGGGACGGCACATTGATTGGGCATAATGTGGTGCTGGCAACCATCAACCATGACCTGAACCCAAAAGAAAACCGGAAAAATCATTATGCGCCGATTAAGATTGGCGCTCATGTATGGATTGGCTCTAACGCAACCATACTGCCGGGAGTGACAATCGGCGATTGGGCAGTGGTTGCGGCTGGAACAGTCGTTACACAGAATGTTCCTGCCATGACGGTAGTGGGAGGTGTTCCGGCGAAAGTGCTGAAAGTGGTGAAGGAATTTCCTGGGGCAATTCCTTCAGAAGAAAAGGAGGAACGATATGAAACGGCTGTTTAATCTTATACTTGCTTGCCTGCTTATCGTTTCGCTATCAGCCTGTGGCAAACAGGCAGAAACGGAAAATGATATGACTGGCGGGCAGGAACAGCAGACACAGGGAGGTGGCAATACAGTGACGGGAGATATTTCTTTTAACTTTGAAACAAAGACGGTTTTATTGAACAGTGGGTATGAAATGCCCATATATGGGATTGGCACATACAGCCTGACCGGGGATACTTGTGTGGAGTCTGTCACAGTGGCATTAAACAACGGCGTCCGCCTGATTGATACTGCCTATATGTACCATAACGAGGAAAGTGTGGGAGAGGCTGTCAGGAACTCTGATATACCGAGGGAGGAAATCTTTGTCATTACAAAGCTGTACCCGAACCAGTTTGACCATCCGGAAGCAGCAATTGAGGAGGCACTTGCCAAATTAGATATAGATTACATTGACATGATGCTGCTCCACCACCCCGGAACAGGCGATGTGGAGGCTTACCTTGCAATGGAAAAAGCGGTTGCAGACGGCAAAATCCGCTCCCTTGGTTTATCAAACTGGTATGTGGAAGAACTGGAGGAATTTTTACCGCAGATAAACATTACCCCGGCTCTGGTGCAGAATGAAATACACCCGTATTATCAGGAGAACGATGTAATCCCATACATTCACAGTCTTGGAATTGTGGTGCAGGGCTGGTATCCGCTTGGCGGCAGGGGATATACGGCAGAGCTGCTTGGAAATGAGATAATTTCCGAAATTGCAACGGCACATGGAAAATCATCGGCGCAGGTTATTCTTCGGTGGAATCTGCAAAAGGGTGTCGTAGTCATTCCCGGCTCCAGCAATCCCGATCATATTCAGGAAAACACGGAATTCTTTGATTTTGAATTGACGGAGGAGGAAATGGAGCGTATGGGTGCCCTTGACCGTGGCGAGAAACATGATTGGTACTAAAAAATTTTGTAAAGTGGAGGTAGTATATGAAAGTTTTAGCGATTAACGGCAGCACAAGAAAGGACGGAAACACAGCAATCCTAATCAATACAGTATTTGAGGAACTGCACAAGGCAGGAATTGAAACGGAGATGGTGCAGCTTTCTGGAAAAATCATTGAACCCTGCAAGGCTTGCCTAGCTTGCGGCGGGAGAAAAAACTGCGTGCATAATAAGGATATGTTTCAGGAAATTTTCGAGAAGATGACACAGGCTGATGGGATCATTCTCGGATCACCGGTTTATACGGGAAATATTTCTGCGAATATGCAGGCATTTTTAGAACGGGCATCAGTAGTAACCGATATGAATCGGAATGAAAATCTGTTTCAGCACAAAGTTGGTGCGGCTGTTACGGCTGCACGCAGAGGAGGCGCACTTACTACCCTTGATGCAATGTATCATTTCTTTATGCTGCAAAATATGTTTGTGGTTGGTTCCTCTTATTGGGCGATTGGCTACGGGCAAATACCGGGAGATGTCCAGAAAGACGAGGAAGGTCTTGATACAATGAGAAATCTTGGTCAGAATATGGCATATTTGTTGAAGGCACTGGAAGAAAGGCGGAATGGGTAATGAGGAAAATCGTTAGTCTGTTGCTTTCTTTTGGGATGATTTTTGCTTTGGCAGCCTGCAGTCAGTCTGCTGCATCTGAAAAGCAGGAGCAAATACAGTCTGCCGTGCAGAAAACAGAGGAACAGGAGGCAGATGTGAGTACAAAAACATTGGTTGTATATTTTTCATGTACGGGAACAACAAAGCAATTGGCAGAATATGCTGCGGAAATTCTGGGAGCGGATCTTTATGAGATTGTTCCTGAAGATCTATATACGGAGGCAGACTTGGCATATTATACAAATGGCCGGGCAGATCAAGAGCAAAATGACTCGAATGTGCGCCCGGCGATTTCCGGCGGTGTGGAGAATATGAACGAATATAATACCATAATTCTCGGTTATCCGATTTGGCACGGTCAGGCTCCCCGTATTATCAGTACATTTTTAGAGAGCTATGATTTTTCCGGGAAAACAATAGTACCGTTCTGTACTTCCCATAGCAGTGGGATTGGTTCCAGTGCAGATAATCTACATGTTTTATGTGCTGATTCCACATTGTGGATGGAGGGAAGGCGATTTGAATCCGGTACTTCAAAAGAGGCAATGGAGGAATGGCTTAACCATACTGACATTTCAAATTAAAATTAGAGAGAGTCTCAATAAGCATAAATGAGAGATCAATGTAGATAATGCAATAAACGAAAAAGACGGGTAAAGGCATCACCTTTCACTCGTCCTTTTCTACTCCCTGTATGGCAGCCAATTTTTTTAGTTACCTTGATACTGTTTCAGGCTATTTCAAAACCTTTTCCAATTCTTCAATTACAATCTTTAGGGCTTTAATCCTTGCATATTTTTTATCCACTGATTCCAGAATATGCCAAGGTGCATAGGTAGTGCTGGTCTTTTGAATCATTTCATTGACCGCCCCTTCATAGTCGTCCCATTTTTCCCTGTTGCGCCAGTCCTCATCTGTGATTTTCCATTGTTTACCCGGCGTATTCTGCCTGTCCGTAAAGCGGGCAAGCTGGGTATCCTTGTCTATATGCACCCAGAACTTAATGATAACAGCGCCCCAGTCATAAAGCTCTTTTTCAAATTCATTGATTTCATTATAGGCTCTCTTCCAGTCGTTTTCACTGCAAAAACCTTCCAGCCTTTCCACCATGACACGCCCGTACCAGCTTCTGTCAAAAATAGTAACATGTCCTGTTTTTGGCAGTCTGGTCCAGAAACGCCACAAATAATGTCTTGCCTTTTCATGGGGTTCAGGACTTGCAATGGGCTGCACTTCATACCCTCTTGGATCAAGTGCTCCTGTAATACGTTTGATATTACCGCCTTTTCCCGCTGCATCCCATCCTTCGTAGACAATGATCACAGGCACCCGTTTTCTGTATAAACGGTTATGAAGCTCTCCCAAATGCTTTTGAAGTCTCTCAAGATCTTCCTTATATTCATCTTCCTCCATGCACTTATTCAAATCCACCTCTGAAAGCTTCGGCATCTTTACAAGAGGAAATACATTCTGCAAAAGAGGAACTGCAAGACTTCTGTTCTGCATTGCAATCTCAATTCCCTGGGTTAAAGTTTCCAGCATCTGCAGCTCTGCCCATTTTTTTGACTTGGAATCAATGATATACCAGGGAGCGGAAGGGGTATTGGTGTCCTCCATATACTGCCCGAATATCTCCTCGCATTTCTTGTAATGCTTATTCTGCCACCTATCATTTTCACTGACGCGCCATCTGGTATCTATATCCTTTTTCAGCTGGTCTATTCGTTTTTTCTGTTCCTTTTCACTAATATGGAAAAAAAACTTCATTACCAGATACCCATTATCCGTCAGTTGTCTTTCAAATCTTCTAATACTGTCAATCCGCTGCTCATAGGTTTTTTTGTCCATCTTTTCATGAAGACGTTCTCTGGTAATTTCATCCATCCATCCGGAATCTAAAAGCATAAATTTACCAGCCTCCGGAAGCCTGGTAAAATACCTGCATAAAAATGGCTTCCTGCTCTCTTCCTCTGTAGGCTGATCCATAGTCGCCACCTTAAAAAATCTTGGATCAATATTTTGAATGATCTGACCTATAGTGCTTCCCTTGCCTGCTGTCCCCCATCCTTCCACAAGCACCAAAACAGGAACCTTGTGCTCTTTGATCTGCATCTGCTGATCCATAAGCTTTTCCCTGGCGTTCTTTAAACGTTCCTTCAGCTCTTCTTCCTCTGGCTTTTCCGTAAAAACTATATTTTTCAGCATAACACACCTTCCCTTTCTTCGCTCTATAATTCTATTTTATACCAACCATCCTTTTTTTCAAGCAAAGAAATTCTTTTTACTGAAAAGGTCAGGTCTGGGCATTACCACCGCTTGCAAAATTCAAATTCTTTCCTACTGCTGACAACATCTTTTCCATTTCTGTTTTCACATCTGTTTTTTTCCGTTCCCTGCTTTGGCTTTCCGCTTCCTTTTGCCCTTCCTCAGACTTACTTACACGTTCCTTACTCTTTTTCTCCTCTTTATCAAATGTTTCCATGTTCTGACCGTCAATCATCACCTGCATTTGATAAATGCCCTTTTTAATCCGTTTCTCCTCCTCTTTTCTCATTCTCACTTTCCCCTGTTGATTCTCCATAAACTGTCTCATGTCCCCTACCTGCATATCTATATTCCCCTTTCTTTTTCTTGTTTGAAAACGTGACGTCACTTCTTAAATCTGCCATAGTTACAGCAATTTCCTATAAAGTCAAATGGACATGCCGGCACGTCTGCCTGGCTTATTGCCCGCGGAAATAAAAACAGCACTACGGTCTCCGGTATCCATCCTGGAAATCATAATGCTGTCCTTAGCTGCGTTCTCACATTCATAACAAGAATATTTTATTTTAATGTTTATCGGCATGTCACATTCAAATGTTTAGGGCATAATTTCAAAAGAAAAACATATATCTTTATCTCCATATACCCTGTATGATTCTTCCACATCCGCTCCCCAGCTGTCAATTCCTCCCACACCTCTTACTGCCCCAAATATGCACAAAACCGTCCTTCTTATTATAGGAAGTTCCTCCTGATGAAGCGCATTTTCCAATTCCTGCGCTGTATAGGGCAAACAGCTAAATGCAAATGGCTCATTTAAGGCTGAAAACTTAAGGCAAAATAAATCCTTATCCTTTGCCAAATTATCCAGCACCTGGCGTCTCCTTATTTCCACCCATTTTGTGTCCATATGCATTCCACAGTCCTGGGGAACCAGATAGGGGGTAACCGGAAGTCCTTCCACATGAAAAATTCCTTTTTCTCCGCCGGCTTTTCTATCCGGATAGGTTTCTCCGCTAAGCCCTTCATAGCTGTATCCTTCTGCCTTTGCGGGCATGATAAAACGTATTCCGAAAACAGGAAGTTCTGGCAGTCCTTTTTTTCCTTCATATTCAGCCTTTACAGATATTTTTCCTCCAACGCCAACTTTATAAGATACTTTTACATTTGTTTTGGGATATGTGATGGTTTCGTAGAGAAATGTTACCAATACCTCCTTTGCCCTTTCCTCATGTCCAAATCGGTTATTTACCGGCGCAATCGGCAAAGGACCTTCTTTTCCATCCACTGTCACCGTAATTTCCACACAGTCCATAAACAAATCCGCGCTCATCCACATTCCTGATTTTAATCCAAACTTATTTCCCCTGTCATTGTCGGTGAGGGCTCGCCAGAAGGCAGGTTTTGGTGTTCGGTAAATCCACTCCTTTCCATCAATACACAGGGATTCCAGGCCGCCCGTCTGATAGGAAAAAATATAATGAAATACTTTTTTACCGGCATTCCCCCAAATTCCCAGAGTGCAGTCTCCATAAATAATTTTAAGCAGATTTTTATTTCCAGCGTCCATAATAGTACCTCACTTCCTGCATGGCAGGCTTTTCAGTTCTGTCAGCAAACACAATTCCGTTTCCTGAAAATTCATAATCAGACGGACGGTCATCAAAATCTCCTCCATAGCGCAGTACCTTTGCCCCCGTCGCTTCATCCTTTACCAAAATTGCCTGATCAATAAAGTCCCAGATAAATCCGCCCTGATACATATCAAATTCATCCAGAAGTTTTATATATGAGCCCATTCCTCCCAGAGAATTTCCCATATCATGCATATATTCACATAATATAAAAGGCTTCTTTGGCTGATTTTCCAGGTATTCTTTTACCTGCTCCGGTGATGCGTACATACGGCTTTCCACATCTGAAATGGTATCCTCATAATCCCGGTTATGAAATATACCTTCATAATGCACCAGCCTTCCATCCGCTTTTTCTTTAAAATAAGCATTCATTGCTTCCAAATTATCTCCCGCATAAGATTCATTACCTAAAGACCAGAATAAAATGGAAGTATGATTTTTAAATACCTCAAAATTAGTCCTTGCCCGATCCAATACTGCTTCTTTCCACTCAGGGATGCTTCCCGGCACATTCCAGGAAGGCTCTACAGCTCCCATTTTCTGCCAGCTTCCGTGAGACTCCAGATTGGTTTCCGCCATTACATAAATGCCCTTTTCATCACAAAGATAATACCAGGGAATCTGATCAGGATAATGGCAGGTGCGCACCGCGTTGATATGGTTTTTAAGGAAAATATTTATATCTTTTTCCATTTCTTCCATGCCAATGCAGCGCCCTTTTTCTGCACTCCATTCATGACGGTTGACACCATTTATAACAAGACGCCTGCCATTTAACAAAATGATTTTATCCCGAATTTCTATTCTTCTAAATCCTGCCAAATGGGGAACCACTTCCAGTACCTCGCCGGCTCCATTATGTAATTTTATAATAAGCTGATAAAGGTATGGATTTTGATTATCCCAGGGATGCACTCTTCCAATTTCCTGTCTTTCCAATTTTCCATATAGCTTCTCATCCTGAATCTGAAATTCGTCTCCTGCAAAGCTCACCCGCCAGTTCATAAGGGAACATCCCTCATGATCTTTTAAGCTGATTTCTGCCCATCCGTCCAGAACTTCCTTTTTTATAAATTTCTCTTCTCCGGAAATTACTAAATTTACAGATAAGCTCCCTGTTCCCTCTTCTGAAAGCTCCGGCTTAATCCATAAATCTTCCAGATGCAACCTTGGTTTTCCATATAATGTTACATTACGGAAAATTCCAAAAAACCGGAAGAAATCCTGATCTTCCAAAAAAGCTGCTGTGCTTCTCTTGTGCACTTCCACCGCCAGACGATTTCCATTTTTCCTGATATAGGGTGTCAGATCAAACTCCGACGGAGTAAAGCTGTCTTCCGCATATCCTATAAAGTGCCCATTAAGCCATACATATGCCGCCTGCTCTACTCCCTCAAAGCAGATCACCACCCTTTTGTCAATAAGTCCTTCTTCCAGATCAAATTCCCTGATATAAGATCCTACCGGATTGTAAGAAGCCCTGCTGAACATTCCTTTCCACTCCATGCCTTCATCCAGTGAATAAGCAGGTCTTCTGTAAAAATGTCCTTCCCAGGGGTACATAGTATTGATATAATGAATCTTATCGTACCCTGCCATTTCAATATGACAGGGTACATTAATAGTATCATAATTCTTATCGTCAAAACCTTCTTTGTAAAAATCAACAGGCCTTTCCTGTGCATTTTTCGAATAGTGAAATTTCCAGACACCATTTAAAGACTGCTTCAACATACTGCTTCCTTTTTGCATTTCCAGCTCATTTTGATAAAACCGGTGATCACTATGGGGCGGAAGCTGACCAACACGAAATATTTCCGGATCATCCAGCCACTTGATTTCTGCTTTCACATTTAACCTCATTTCTTTTTAATGAAATTATTCTTTTACCGCACCTGCCGCCACTCCTGCCAGAATATACTTCTGGAAGAAGATATAAATTGCAATTGTGGGAATCATGATAATTATAATGCCTGCTGCCAGTGTCTGCCACGAACCCTGCTGTGCATTGGCGTAATTCATTAAAAATGTAGTCAGCGTACGCAATTTGTTTTTGGGCATATATAAATAAGGAATATACATATCATTAATGATATTAATTGCCTTTATAATACATACGGTTGCAGTTGCCGGTGCCAGCAGCGGAAAAATTATTCTTACAAACAGTCCAAAATAAGAACATCCATCCAAAAGCGCCGCCTCATCAAGCGCCACAGAAAGCCCTGAAATAAATTGTCTGTAAATATACAACTGCATCAGATCCGAAGCCACATAAATCACGATAGGCGCCCATATGGTATTATACAAATGAAGTCCCTATATAATCTGGAATCTGGCAATTTCAGTTACAAAAGTAGGAATCAGCATGCCCATGAAAAACAGCGCCACAACAATATTCTTTCCTTTAAACTCAAAACGCTCTATAATAAACGCGGTAATTGTACCAAACATTACATTAAAGAAAAGGGAAATCAGTAAAATAATGCCGGTATTTTTAAATCCCAGTATTAAATATTTATCGGTAATTACATCCTTAAAATTTTCAAAGGTTATTTTATTTAATGCCGGTAAAAGCAGCGGCGAAGTGGTGGCCATATCTCCTTTTGTTTTAAGCGCGGCAAAAAGGGTGAGGAGAATCGGCGCTAAAACAATTAAAACCATGCACAGACATACGATCTGCTTCATGATCTGTGTTAATAATCTTTTATGCATACCTATTTCCTCCTATCCTTCAAAACAATCCCATGAATCAGGAAATTTTGAACTACATAAATGATAATAATCATAAACATTATCGCTACTGCCATAGTAGATGCAAGACCAAAATTGGAGAACGTAAATGCGGTCTTTATCGTATATAAAGTAAATGTGGAAGATGCATAACCCGGTCCTCCGGCAGTCATTACAAAAGGTATATCAAATACCTGCAGCGCACCTCTGATATTATCAAACAGTACAAAATCAACCATCAGCATAATAGCCGGTATCTGTACATATCGGAAAAGCTGCCAGGTATTTGCCCCGTCCACTTCTGCCGCCTCTAGCACATCCTGAGGAATTGACTGAAGTGCGGCCATAAACAAAATCACATGATAACCGCTGAATCTCCACAAGGATACAAAGGCCAGCACATAGTTTACAATTTGGGGATCAGACAGCCAGCTTCTAATGAAGGATTCCAGATGAAGTGTTGTTAAAATAGCATCAAATGCCCCATTAATAGGTGAAAAGAAGTAGGAAAATGCATAGGATATTGCTACCCCGTTAATTATGTACGGCATAAATACTATTGTCTTGTAAAATTTTGCTGCCCGAAGTTTTCCTGTGAGCAGTACGGCAAAAGCCAGCTCAACAAAAATCATAAAGAAATGAATCACAAAATATACAGCGTTATTTTTCAGCGACATCCAAAGATCTTTATTTTGGAACATGGAAATATAATTCTCAAACCAGATAAAATCTTTTTCTGCCGAGTAACCATCCCAATTGGTAAAACTCATTCGAAATAAGTCAATTGCAGGAAAAACGACAAATGCAACCAATAGCAGCATTGGAATTATCAATGACGCTATGATAAACTGTCTCCTTTTTTTGCTAAGTTTACTCATAACTACCTCCCGGTAATGATGTGGGGCTGCTTTATGCAGCCCCGCTTTTTGTTATCAATTTTAATCCAGTTTACTGGATACCTAATTTTGCTCTTGCATCCGCCCACTTTGTATCCAACTCTGCCAAAGCGGCATCCAGGTCGAAGCCTTCTGTCATCATCTGTGCTCCCAGCTTCTTATAATCAAATGTTGTTTCATTTTGAATTGCAGTAAAGTCATCGCCGCCACCATCATACATAACCAGAACCATATCCGGGCAAAGCGCATCAGCCTCTGCCAAAACAGGATCTTTCTCCTTGGGGAAATTGGTCATTGAGGAAGCAGATGATACATAATTTATGTAAGAAGGATACCATGCGTCTGAATAAAACCATTCTACAAATGCAACTGCAGCTTCCGGATTTTTGGAATGTGTAGTTACGCCCATAAAGGAATCTCCCTGAACAATAACATTATAAGGATCGGATTCCGAATTTCTTGTAGGAAGATAAAATGTACCAAGCTGTGAAATATCTTCTGCTCCTGCCTGAATGTTCTGAAGTCCCCAGTCTCCCAATTCCAAAATTGCAGCATTTTTTGTTGCAAAAAGTGATGTTACCTGATCATTTCCAAGACCTAAAGGATCTTTTCCAAGTACCCCTGACGTAAACAGTTCATAAACCTTTTTATAGGCCTTATTAATATCTGTTCCTTCTGCAAAAGGTGCATCCATAGATGCCATTGTATTCCAGTTCTGTCCATTTGCAGACTCAAGTGCAGGCATAAACTCCATATAAGGATAATCCGGCCATTCATCCTTTAATCCACAGGCAATTGCCATAAAGTCCGGATTGTCTTTTCCATAGTAATCCTGCAGTGTTTTTGCTGCCGCTTCAAACTCCGGCCAGGTAGTAGGCACTTCTACTCCTGCCTCTTCAAACATGTCTTTCCAGTAAAATACATATTCATATCCGGAAGTCATGGGAATACCAAGTACCTTCCCGTCCAAAGCATAACCGGCTGCCAGCTCGTTGTTAGCACATGCTGTGGTTCCAGATAAATCAATTAAATAGTCCTTAAATCTTGATAAGGTAAAGGGCTTGTTAAACATAACGTCAGGAAGCTGATTTGCAGATGCCCGCATTTTCATTGCATTCCAGTACTCAGAGTCATCCTTAATCTTTTCCACCTCAATATCTATATTAGGATACTGTTCCTGAAATTTGCTTACCATATCATTTTCTTCAATAAAGTCATTTAAGTTGTTATCCCAGATAGCAAAAGTCAATGTACCGCTTAAATCTTCATTTACTGCAGGTGCACTTTCTCCTGCGCTTTCTGTGCTTTCAGTCTGTGTCTGCTCAGCAGCAGGCGCATCGTTATTGCTGCTTTGAACTTCCTTGTCTCCGCATCCTGCCAATAAAGATACTGATAATGCACATGTTAAAATAGATGCAAGTAATCTTTTTTTCATATCAGTTGATACCTCCCATATTTTTTTGTCAATGTTTTTCAGTTGGCCAAACTGTGTTTACAGGATAGCAATATGTTATTTTTCCTGCTATTTCTTTTTTTCATTTTTCTTGATATTTTTTCAGATGTTTTAAAAAACGATTTTTGATTTATGGTAAGTTTTTTTGATTAAAAGTAAGAAAAACCATGCATTTTACATGGTTTTCCGATACATTGCCGGTGTAACTTTATTTAACTTTTTAAACATTCTGTTAAAATGCTCTACATTATGATATCCCACTATCTCAGATATCTCGTATACTTTAAAGGTAGTTGTTTTTAAAAGTTCCTTTGCTTTCTGCATCCTTAAGGCTGTCAAATAAGAAGAAAATGTTTCCCCTGCTTCTTTAGTGAATCGATTCGTAAAGTATTTTTCATTTAATCCCACATATTCCGCTACTTTTAGTAAAGATAACTCCGGATCTTCATAATGATCCGATATATAACGCTTTGCCTTAATAATCACGTCCGTTTCCGACACATTAAGCTTGGAAGCAGAATAGTCCATGATCCATGCAAAATAATTGGTAAGCCACAGCTTCATACTCCTGCTGTCCTCAATCCGCCCTATTTTATCCCGATAATTATATTGCTGTCCAAATATATCAGCGAAATTGGAATTATCACTGCTAAAACGGTTTCCAATGGCCAAAATCAGGGCAAACACCATTTTTCTGTTTTTATGCATATCCTGATTTGTAAATTCTGCAAACATTTTTTCTTTCTCTTCCGCCAGATTTTTTTCATCTGCAATATAAAGCGCTCCTGCTATCCTTTCATATTTCTTTGCCATCTCCAGAATATCCTGTTTCTCCTGTCTGTCCACGCTTAAATCAATCATAGCGCCTTCACCAAAAAGATGCCTTAGACATATCTTTTCTTTTATATCCTGAATGCCTCCCTGGAAAACTTCATACCCAAAAAGCTTTTCACTTATGCAAACTGAAATTTTAGCCTCAAATTCCTTTCCTGCTTCCCTTTGCAGCTCCCTTACCATTTTTGTAATCCTGTCTATATATTCCTCCTCCATCACTCTGTAAAAGACAAAGATAAAACGGGATGTTTCAATGTAGGCAAAGCACCTTGAAGCATATCTTGGATTTCTTTCAAAGCTGTTCTTTAAATTCAGTATCAGATCTTTTTCATTTTCCGCCTGATTTTCATAGGTAACATAAAGCCCCAGCAAGACATAATCTTCTATGAAAAACTCTTTTATTCTCTGGTTCACTTCCTTTGGTGTCATTTCTTTTTTCATCATAGCGGCAAAATATTCTTCCGGTTTTAAATCAATACTACGGATTCTCTCCTCGTATTCTCCGATTAACACCTTAAGCCGCCTCACCATCGCATTAAACTGGTGAATCATTCCCCGCACCTCAGACTGTCCGCTGGGCGAAATATGTATATCAAGATTTCCCTCCTCTACCTGCTGCAGTCCTTTACTCATCTCCTCAACAGGCTTTACAATACTTCTAAGAAAGTATCTGGAATAATACCCGGCAAACATAAGCACAGCAATTGCCGCAAAAAGTACTAATATTGCACTGTTCCAGTACTCCACTGTCAAATCTTTGGTTTTTATATAACTTTCAATATACCAAACGTTGTCATTAAGCTCCAGAGGTGTCTTTACACAGGTATATTTCTTATCATATATATTTATTTCATCATAATCTTCCAAGGTGGAAAATATAAGAGTTCCTTCCTCATCCCTGATTTGTGTGATGCCAAGTTTATTTTTTCCTGCAAGATAGCTTTGATTATATTCGCGTATCCGATTGGCCGCATCGGTAGATTGATAAAAAACTACCATTTCTATTTTCTGGGAACGATCTGTGGTCACATCCGGCGCCAATGCAAAAACCAGAATCAAAAGATCCTTTTTTCCTCCCACATACAAATCATTTAAAGATACCGTATCATAATGTCCCAGACAAACTGTGTTGCTTTTTTCAAGCGCCTTTTGATACCAGACCATCTGTCTGATTTCATCACCTGTACGATTTATTTCATTTTTGATATACGTCCGCTTCCATCCTTCATATAAAACTCAACTGAAATAATATCTTTTACAGGTTCCAATGCCAGATTTCCCGCCTGCTGAAGCTTTTGTTCATATTCATAGCGTCTACTGTAATCAAAAGTGTCTGTTTCTGCCGCATAGGCAAGTATTTCACTGTTATTTGTATTAATCAAATGTGAAAGCCGCATTGACATTACATCAATATCAGACTGCAGCTTTGTAATTACAGTTTCCTGTGCCTGCTTAATATTCTCAATAGCCTGACGTTTAAACTGCTTGTTAAGGATAAAAAGTGCAATCAAAAGTACAATCAGGATCGGAATAACTATAAAGCATAAAAAGGAAAAATAATATACTGTTTTTAAAGGTAGTTTCCTTTTTTTCATATTTAATTTTACCTTTCTGTTTGTCTAAAATTGATCAGATCTTTCACTACCTCGCCTGCCATAATAAGTCCTGCCACAGAAGGTACAAAAGCGCTGCTTCCCGGCGTCTGCCGGCGCCTGTTTTCTGCGTTTTCTGCCATCCCGTTCTCCTTACATCCCTTGTCCGGCAGACCTATGGATATTGTGTCACATTTTACAGGCGCCAGAGGCAGTTCCTTTGAATAAACTACTTTCAGCCTGCTTATTCCTCTCTTTTTTAATTCCCGGCGCATCACCTTTGCAAGAGGACAGATACTGGTCTCATAAATATCTGCCACTTCAAATGCAGTTGGATCCGCCTTATTGCCTGCTCCCATAGAACTGATAATGGGAACACCTGCTTTATCTGCCCTGACTGCAAGCTCTATCTTTCCTGCCACCGTGTCAATAGCATCCACCACATAATCATACTTGGAAAAGTCAAACCGGTCAGACGTTTCCGGCAAAAAAAAGACCTGATATTTATGGATAACCACATCCGGGTTAATTTCTTTCATTCTCTCTTCTGCCACGTCCACCTTATATTGTCCCAGCGTCTTATGAGTAGCAATAATCTGACGATTTAAATTTGATAAGCACACTTTATCATTGTCAATAATATCTACTGATCCTACGCCGCTTCGTACCAGCGCCTCCAGGGCATGGCCTCCCACTCCGCCAATTCCAAACACTGCCACCTTTGCCTGCATAAGCTGCTCCACTGCCTTTTTCCCAAAAAGACGCTCCGTCCTTGAAAACTGCTCCCACATGCTCTGTCTCCTTTTCTAATCGATAATCATACCCATAAATGAAATGAATTCTTTGTCAATGTTTCTCTTCAAAGCCTTCCTGTCATATCCTGTTTAAGATATACAACATGTGCGGCAGTTTCCTGCCGCACATACGCAACTTTTATCAAGTTTTATTTTTTCTTTTGGGAAGTGTCACCTTATCCAGATGCCATATCTCATCCACATATTCCTGAATGGTTCTGTCTGACGTAAATTTACCACTGCATGCCACATTTAAGATAGCGCTTTTTGCCCATCCTTTTTCATCACGATATGCTTTCTCTACTTTCTTTTGTGCCTCAGCATAAGCCTTAAAGTCTTTCAAAATAAAGTAAGTATCTGCTTTTGATGTGCTTAATGTATTTAACAGTGAATTATAAAGTGTACGGAATCTGTCAGGATCATTTGGTGCATATGTCCCATTAATCAACTGCATTAACACTTTTCTCACATCAGGATCATTGTTAAAAATTTCCGAAGGATCGTACCCGCCATGATTTTCGTAATTAATTACTTCGTCAGAAGATAGCCCAAAGATAAATGCATTTTCTTCTCCCACTTCTTCCACGATCTCCACATTTGCACCATCCATCGTTCCAATTGTCAATGCACCATTTAACATAAACTTCATATTTCCCGTGCCAGATGCTTCTTTACTTGCTGTTGAAATCTGCTCCGAAACATCTGCCGCCGCAAAAATAAGCTCTGCATTGGATACTCTGTAGTTCTCTATAAATACAACCTTAATTTTTCCTTTGATGGCAGGATCATTATTTACCACATCCGCCACTGAAGTGATCAGCTTAATGGTCATCTTGGCATTATAATATCCTGCTGCCGCCTTTGCCCCAAAGATAAATGTTCTTGGATAAAAATCCATATCAGGGTTATCCTTAAGCTGATTGTACAGGTACATTACATGAAGAATATTTAAAAGCTGACGTTTGTATTCATGAAGTCTCTTAACCTGTACATCAAAAATAGAGCGGGGATCAACTTCAATTCCGTTATGCTCCTGAATATAGCGCGCAAGACGTACCTTATTTTGGTATTTTATGTTCATAAACTCCTGTTGAGCCTTCTCATCATCTGCATAAATCTTCAGCTTGCTGATTTTAGGAAGGTCTGTGATCCAGTCATTACCCACATGGGCAGTTACCCAATCGGCAAGAAGAGGATTTCCATGAAGCAGGAAACGTCTCTGTGTAATGCCATTGGTTTTATTATTAAATTTATCAGGCATCATTTCATAGAAGTCTTTAAGCTCCTGGTTCTTTAAGATTTCCGTATGAAGCCTTGCCACACCGTTAACGGAGAAACCTGCCACGATTGCAAGATGAGCCATCTTCACCTGACCGTCATAAATGATTGCCATCTTACGGATTTTTTCCTGATTGCCGGGATACATTTCCTGTATCCTGATAATAAATCTGCGGTTAATCTCCTCAATAATCTGATAAATTCTGGGAAGCAGCCTTGAGAACAGTTCAATAGGCCATTTTTCCAATGCTTCCGACATAATTGTATGGTTTGTGTAAGCACAGGTTTTCGTGGTAACCGCCCACGCTTCATCCCAGGTTAAATAGAATTCGTCCATAAGAATTCTCATCAATTCCGCAATCGCTACCGTGGGGTGCGTATCGTTCAACTGAAAAGTTACTTTCTCATAGAACTTTCTCACATCATTATGGCTTCTCATGTACTTGGCTACTGCGGCCTGTACGGAAGCAGAAATAAAGAAATACTGCTGTTTTAAACGAAGTTCTTTCCCTGCATAGTGATTGTCATTGGGATAAAGAACTTCAACAATATTTCTTGCCAGATTTTCCTGTTCCACCGCCTTTTGATAGTCACCCTTATCAAAAGAATCCAGCTTAAAGCATTCTACCGGTTCCGCATCCCAAATGCGAAGTGTATTTACCATTCCATTTCCATAGCCTACAATGGGAAGATCATAAGGAATAGCCTTAACGCTCTGATAACCTTCCTGTACAAAATTACTTCTTCCATTTTCATCTATATGTACATTTACGTATCCGCCAAACTTAACTTCCTTTGCATACTCAGGTCTGCGCAGTTCAAAAGGATTTCCGTCAACCAGCCAGTTATCCGGTGCCTCCACCTGATAGCCATCCCTGATTTCCTGCTTAAACATTCCATAACGGTATCTGATACCGCATCCATAAGCTTCATATCCCAATGTGGCAAGGGAATCTAAAAAACATGCTGCAAGACGCCCTAAACCGCCATTTCCAAGAGCAGCATCCGGCTCCTGATCCTCAATCACATTCAAATCAAGCCCCAATTCCTCCAGCACTTCCTTTACCGGCTGATAAGCCTGCAGGTTAATGATATTATTTCCAAGAGCACGCCCCATAAGGAATTCCATAGACAGATAATAAACCATCTTGGGATCCTGCTTTTCAAATTCCTTTTGGGATGTCAGCCAGTTATCAACCACAGCATCCTTGATTGCATAGGCAACGGCCTGAAAGATCTGCTGCTGGCTGGCCTCTTCCAATGTTTTCCTATATAATGTTTTTATATTATATAAGACGCTTCTTTTAAACAGTTCCTTATCAAAAGTAGGTGATACAGGCACTGATGCCGGTGCCGCCATTTTTTTAATCATAGTTTCCCTCCACTCCATTGGTTTTATTTTTGTAAATTATTTCTAAAATATTATACTATATCCGGAGAAGAACCTCAAGATTTGCTCATATCTTCTCCACGCCAATTGTAACCTTTTCACCATTTACATTCCATTCTTTTTTATTTA
The DNA here is from genome assembly GCA_000403495.2 of Lachnospiraceae bacterium 10-1. GTDB lineage: Bacteria > Bacillota > Clostridia > Lachnospirales > Lachnospiraceae > Suilimivivens. The sequence goes on from KE159818.1 coordinate 189,377, forward strand.
CAGTTTCCGTATCCGTAAGAATCTCGTCCGCTAATACTTTTTCTGCAATTGCCGGCTTATTTGCCATAACAATTTGAGCCACTTTAACATTTCCATTTACAAAAACCCTGATATGATCCATAACTTCAAAACCTGCATCCTTACGCATAGTCTGAATTTTACTGATCACTTCATAGACAAATCCCTCTACTATCAATTCTTCGGAAAGATTGGTGTCCAAAACCACCGTGGTATGATTATCAGCCTCAGTCACAAATCCTGCCTTCTGTGCCACATCAATGAGCAGGTCTTCTTCCGCAAGAGAAATCTCCACACCATTTACTTCAAACTTAAGAGCTCCTTCTGCCTTTAACTCTTTCATTGCCTTGGTACCATCCATTGTCTGAAGATATTCCCTGATGCCTCCAAGCTGTTTTCCATACTTGGGACCTACCGTCTTTAACTGGGGCTTAAAGCTATAACTTGTAAGATCGCTTACATCCTCTTTAAATACTGCTTCCTTTACATTTAGCTCATCTTCAATAATGTTTTTAAAGTATTCATCAAGACTATGAGGTGCTTTCACATACATAACCCCGATAGGCTGGCGATTCTTAATATTCGCGGCATTGCGGGCAGCACGTCCCATCACCACAATATCCAGCACTTCCTCCATATTCTCTTCCAGTTTCTTATCAATCATGGAGTCATCCGCTTTAGGAAAATCACATAAATGAATGCTTTCAGGCGCTTCCCTATCATTACTCTTTACCAGATTTAAATAAATCTCTTCCGTCATAAAAGGAATCATCGGTGCCGCACATTTGCAAATCTCAACCAGCGCAGTATAAAGTGTCATATAAGCATTGATCTTATCCTGCTCCATACCTTTTGCCCAAAAACGTTCTCTGCAGCGGCGCACGTACCAGTTGCTCATTTCATCCACAAAATTATCCAAAACCCTTGCCGCCTCGGGAATCCTGTAGTTATCCAGATTTGCGTCCACTTCTTTAATTGCGGTATTCAGCTTTGACAAAAGCCATTTGTCCATCACAGGAAGCTGACCATACTCTAAAGCGTATTTTGTTGCATCAAAATTATCGATATTAGCATAAAGGATAAAGAATGCGTAAGTGTTCCATAAGGTTCCCAGGAATTTGCGCTGTCCCTCCATCACTGCCTTGCCGTGAAATCTATTTGGAAGCCATGGTGCAGAATTAATATAAAAATACCAGCGGATGGCATCTGCGCCGTAAGTGGAAAGGGCTTCAAAAGGATCTACCGCATTTCCTTTAGACTTACTCATTTTCTGCCCGTTTTCATCCTGCACATGCCCAAGCACAATTACATTTTCGTAGGGTGCTTTGTTAAACAACAGCGTAGATTCCGCCATTAGCGAATAAAACCATCCTCTGGTCTGATCCACTGCTTCCGAAATGAACTGGGCTGGAAATTGTGCTTCAAACAGCTCTTTATTTTCAAAAGGATAGTGATGCTGCGCAAAAGGCATTGCACCTGAATCAAACCAACAGTCAATTACCTCCGGCACTCTCTTCATAGTCTTACCGCACTTAGGACAGGTACAGGTGATTTCATCAATGTACGGCCTGTGCAGCTCCACTGTCTTTGCCGATGGGTTGCCGCTTAAACTTTCTAATTCTTCTCTGGAACCAATAGCCTGCTGATGTCCACAGTCCTCACACTCCCAGATATTTAAAGGCGTCCCCCAGTAACGGTTTCTGGAAACACCCCAGTCCTGAATATTTTCAAGCCAGTTTCCAAAGCGGCCTTCCCCAATGGATTCCGGAATCCAGTTAACTGTCTTATTATTGCGCACCAAATCGTCACGCACCGCTGTCATCTTAATAAACCAGGATTCTCTTGCATAATAAATAAGCGGGGTGTCGCATCTCCAGCAGAAAGGATAATCATGTTCAAACTTAGGTGCATCAAACAGCTTTCCCTCTTTATCCAGATCAATTAAAATATCCTTGTCCGCATCCTTCACAAATTTACCGGCATAAGGAGTTTCCTCGGTCATGTTTCCTTTGCCATCCACAAACTGAACAAAAGGCAGATCATATTTGCGTCCCACCTGGGCATCATCTTCACCAAAAGCAGGTGCAATATGAACAATACCAGTACCGTCTGTCATAGTAACGTAATTATCGCAAGTCACAAAATGTCCTTTTTTATGTTGCTTTGCCGCAGATTCTCCTGTACAGGCAAACAAAGGCTCATATTCTTTGTATTCCAGATCTTTTCCTGTAAAAGTATCCAGAACTTCATATGCTGCTTTTCCTTCTTCTGCAAGTTTTCCTAACACCGTATCAAGCAGTGCCTGCGCCAGATAATAAATATTACCATCTGCCGCTTTTACCTTTACGTAAGTTTCCTCCGGATTCACGCAAAGGGCCACATTAGAAGGCAGTGTCCAGGGCGTTGTGGTCCATGCCAGAAAATAAGCGTCTTCTCCCACTACCTTAAAGCGCACTACAGCAGAACGCTCTTTAACTGCTTTATACCCTTGGGCAACTTCATGAGAGGAAAGCGGCGTTCCACATCTGGGACAGTAAGGAACAATTTTAAAGCCTTTGTAAAGCAGCCCTTTATCCCAAATCTGTTTCAATGCCCACCATTCTGACTCAATAAAATTGTCATGATAGGTCACATAAGGATCATCCATATCCGCCCAAAAACCAACTGTTGCGGAAAAGTCTTCCCACATGCCTTTATATTTCCATACGCTTTCCTTACACTTATCAATAAATGGAGCCAGACCATATTCCTCGATCTGCTCTTTTCCATCTAAGTTAAGCAGTCCTTCCACTTCCAGCTCCACCGGAAGTCCATGTGTGTCCCATCCGGCTTTTCTAGGAACCATATACCCTTTCATGGTACGATATCTGGGGATCATATCCTTGATAACGCGCGTCAGCACATGACCGATGTGGGGTTTTCCATTTGCGGTAGGCGGACCGTCATAAAATGTGTATGTGGGACCTTCTTTTCTGTTTTCCATGCTCTTTTTAAAAATGTCATTTTCCCGCCAGAATTTTTCAATTTCTTTTTCCCGGTTTACAAAATTTAAATCTGAAGATACTTTCTGATACATAACTATTTCCTTTCTTTTTTAATCTTGAGCTGTTTTTCTGCATCAAAACAGTTCAAATATCTTTATTGCCGCAAAATAAAAACCCCGTCCGTAAATAGGACGGGGCCGTCTCAGCCACGTTAAACCACCTGTTTACTCATACGCACCGATTAGACTACGGATTAATATGCAATCCTGTAACGGTGGACACCGGCTAAACTTACTTGCCATAAGCTTTCAGTCCGCAGCTCAGAAGTGATATTCGCTGTTTTTCTACTTATACCGGCTCCCACCTTTTCCAGCTCTCTTAAATGTTCAAAAAACAGTTACTGTCTTCATCATTGCCTTTACTTTTAAAAACGTACATCAAAAAGGCTGGTTTTGTCAAGTAGTTGCTTAAAATAAATTTCATTAATTCATAGACGGGTGCTTTTTCCTGGTGTAAAATAAATACGTAAAAGGATTGAAGCGTTTCTTCTCTGCTTCAGAAAGGCATCAGGTTATGGAAGACAAAAAAGAAGAAATTTACTTGGAATCAAATGGAGATTTTCGAATGAGGGAACTTGATAAAAGTGACTTGGAACAATTTAATGCCCTGCTCCAATACGCTTTTCAGGTTACTTCCTACGATTTATTTCAAACCGGCTGGGAACAAGATGAAATCAAATACGCAAAAAGGCCGATTCTGGAGGAAGCTTACGTTCTCGGCTGGTTTTATAAAGAAAAACTGGCATCCATGATCGTGGTTTATTCCATGAAAGTTAATATTCATGACGAAATAATGGACATGGGCGGCATTACCGGTGTTGCCACCTATCCGGAATACACAGGAAGAGGCCTGATTCATTCTCTTATGAAACATGCCCTCAATTATATTCATGAACAGGAAATGCCGATTTCCTTTCTTTATCCTTATTCCATTCCTTTTTACAGGAAAATGGGATGGGAGATCGTTTCAGATAAATTAACCTTTACCGTAAAAGACACCCAGCTTCCTAAACCCCGCCCTGTTACGGGAATGGTGGAGCGTGTCAGTCTTGATTCTGATGATTACCATAATGTGCATTCTTACTTTGCCCTGCAGCGTCATGGCTGCCTGATCCGGGACACCTTATCCTGGGAAGAATACTGGCGCTGGGATAATGATGATATGATTGCAGCAGTCTATTACAATAAAGATCACAAGCCTTTAGGCTATGTGGTTTACTACATTGCCAATGAAATTTTTCACATTAAGGAAATGGTTTATTTAAATATTGAAGCCAACTATGGCTTGTGGAATTACATCAGCGCTCACTTTTCTATGGTCACACAAGTCCAGGGCGACAACTACTCCGGCGAGCCTATGGCATATCTTTTTGAGGACAGTGAAATCACAGAAACAATTTCCCCCTATATTATGGCAAGAATTGTTAATGTACGCGACTTTCTGGAATACTATCCTTATCAAATCCTGCCCGAAGATTTTAAACTTCATTTTAAGGTTCATGATCCAATGGCTCCCTGGAATGAAGGCGACTATATGGTTTTCTGGCATGAGGGCGAAACCATTTGTGAACAGGTGGAAAACAATCAGTCCATCAATGTAGTCGAGCTTGATGTAAATACTTTAACTGCCATGATGATGGGATATAAGCGTCCTTCCTATCTGTATGAACATGAAAAAATTCAGACAGAATACTATATGCTGACCTGGCTGGAACGATTGATTCCCGTTGAAAAACCATATTTTTCAGATTACTTTTAAAAAGGAGCTTTTTATGGACAGACAAAACTTAACACTGCTAACAGATCTTTATGAACTAACCATGATGCAGGGCTATTTTAAACACAAGGATCAAAATGAAACTGTTATTTTCGATGCTTTCTACAGAACCAATCCCTGCAATGGCGGTTATGCAATTGCTGCCGGTTTGGAACAATTGGTCAACTACATAAAAGAGCTGCATTTTTCTAAAGAAGATATTAATTACCTGGCAAGCTTAAACATTTTTGATAATGATTTTTTAGATTACCTTGCAGATTTTAAATTTTCCGGTGATATTTATGCCATACCGGAAGGCACTGTTGTTTTTCCAAGAGAGCCTTTGGTCAAAGTAATTGCACCAATTATGGAAGCCCAGCTAGTGGAAACTGCCATTCTCAATATCATTAACCACCAAAGCCTGATTGCCACAAAAGCTGCCCGGGTTTGCTACGCTGCCAAGGGAGACGGTATTATGGAATTTGGACTCCGCCGTGCACAAGGGCCTGATGCCGGAATTTATGGAGCACGCGCTGCTGTAATCGGAGGATGCATTGGAACCTCCAATGTACTTTGCGGACAGCTTTTTGATGTCCCTGTAAAAGGCACACATGCCCATAGCTGGATTATGAGTTTTCCTGATGAATATACTGCTTTCAAAACCTATGCAGACATGTATCCTACTGCCTGTATTTTGCTGGTGGATACCTATGATACATTAAAATCAGGTGTTCCAAATGCCATTCGGGTATTTCAGGAAATGCAGAAAGAAGGCATTCCTCTTACTTATTACGGAATCCGTTTAGACAGCGGCGACTTAGCATATCTGTCCAAAAAAGCCCGCAAAATGCTGGACGATGCCGGATTTACAGATGCAGTTATTTCCGCATCCAATGATCTGGATGAATATTTAATTGAAAGTTTAAAGCTTCAGGGAGCCGCAATTACTTCCTGGGGAGTAGGAACCAACCTGATTACTTCCAAGGACAATCCTGCCTTTGGCGGTGTTTATAAACTGGCAGCCCTGATGGGAGAAGATGGAAACTTTATTCCTAAAATTAAATTATCGGAAAATACTGAAAAAGTAACAAATCCCGGCAATAAAACAATTTATAGGATATATGAAAAGGACACAGGCAAATTGAAAGCAGATTTAATCTGCCTTGTTGAAGAAAATTTTTCAGAAGAAGAAGCTCTCCTTCTTTTTGATCCTTTAGAGCCTTGGAAGAAAACCAGACTGGAAGCAGGTACCTTTACCTTACGTGAATTAATGATTCCCGTATTTAAAAACGGAGAATGCTGTTATAACTCACCAAAGGTTATGGAAATCAGAGGTTACTGCCAGCAGGAATTAGATACTCTATGGGACGAAACCAAGCGTTTTGTAAATCCTCATAAAGTTTATGTGGATCTATCTAAAAAACTATATGATATTAAGATTGACCTGTTAGATCAAATGAGCGAAAAATCAGATTCACAGGCATCAGCACAGTAAACTTGTGATTTCCCAAATGACTGAGAAAACAAAAAAACAGGTGTTGCCCACATTTTTCAGGACAACACCTGTTTTTGCATTTACTCTATACCTTTATGCAGAACCCATGGCGTTTGCTTCCAAACGATCCATTCTTCCTTCAAGAAAATTCAGTCTCAGCGCCATCTTTTCCTTTTGCTGGTCTATCTTTAAAGCTTTTATAAAATTTTATATACTTTTAGCAATTTAATAATTTTGTCAAAAATTTTACTGTCGGCCAAATTACTTTTTCATTCACTTGAAATCCTGGCTGATGAATCAACTGCCCTTTTCCAGTACCTATTTTAATATAGCATCCGGGAATCCTCTCCTCATAAAAAGAAAAGTCGTCTCCTCCCATAGAGGCTTCCTCCGGCACTACATCAAATCCACATTCATGAGCTGTCTGAATACTCTTTTCCACCATCAAAGCGTCATTAAATACGGCAGGAGGTCCTGGAATCCATTTAACTTCCGCTTCCGCTCCATAAGCTTTCGCAGTATTTTCCGCAATCTCTTTCATTCTTTTTTCAACTAAAACTCTGTCCTTCCTGTCCATTGTGCGGACAGTTCCCTCCAGCACTGCACTTTCCGGTATCACATTCCAGGTATTTCCTGCTTCCATCCTTGTAACACTGATAAGTCCAGGATGAAACGCATTGATGTTTCTGGTCACAATTGTCTGAAAAGCCTGCACAATTGCTGCTGCAACAGGTATAGGATCTACCCCGTCATCCGGATGTGCCCCGTGACAGCTATTTCCCTTTACCGTAACCACAAATCTGTCCACTGCCGCGCTCACGCTTCCTTCGCGAATTCCCAGTACCCCTGCTTCATTTGTGGGATCTGCGTGAATCCCCCAAATTTCCTCCACATCCTCCATCACCGGGGTTTCAAGTATTTTAAGTGCTCCTAAAGAGCTTTCTTCAGCAGGCTGAAATATAATCTTCACGGTACCTGCAAGTTCTTCTTTTCTTTCATTCAATAAAAGAGCACATCCAAGTCCCGCCGTAATGTGAAAATCATGACCGCAGGCATGCATTTTCCCTTCATGGCAAGATGCATAAGAAAGCTCTGTTTCCTCTACAATAGGAAGGGCATCTATATCGCAGCGTAAAGCGCTTACCAGTCCTGGTCCCTTTCCCCGGATGACTGCAACAAGCCCCGTTTCCAGTTCAAATGGAAGGATTTCTAATCCTGCCTGAGTTAGAATTTCTCTGATTTTTGCTGTTGTGTTATACTCTTCATAAGATAATTCCGGATTTTTATGAAACCATTCAAACCATTCAATTAATTGTTTTTCCATGCCAATCCCCTCTTGTGACTACACCCCATTTTCCTTACAAAAGCTGTAAAGCTCCACCAGTCTTTTGCTTACCTGCCACTATTAGGATCAAGCGCATCCCGCAGTGCATCACCAATAAAATTGATGGCCATAACCAGTACTATTATCAAAACGCCGGGCGGAATCCACAACCAGGGCTGTTTTGTAAGAACCGTAAGAGACTGTGCACCATTTAACATATTTCCCAAACTTGCAGTGGGAGGCAGAACCCCCTGCCCAAGAAAACTAAGCGCTGCCTCATCCAGCATAGAAAGGGCCAGCACAGAAGTGGCATATACCAAAATAGGAGCTACTGTGTTCGGAAGTATTTCTGAAAACAAAATATGCCTAAGAGGCATTCCAGCCACGATATTTCCTTTTACAAAATTAGTTTCCCGTAAGTTTAATACATTTCCACGCACAAGTCTTGCTATCCCCGGCCAGTCAACAAAACCAAGAATTAATATAATATTCCATAATCCCGGCTTAAAAATTGCAGCAGCCACCAAAACAAGCAAAATATAAGGAAATGACATTACCATATCCGTAAAACGCATTATAATCATATCTGGAATACCGCCAAAATAGCCTGCAATCAGTCCCAATGCAACGCCAACCACCGTAGAAATCAAAGTTGCCATAATTCCCACCAACAGTGAAATTCTCATGGCATATAAGATTCTGCTGAATACATCTCTCCCTATCTGATCCGTACCAAGCCAGAATTCCTTATCAGGCGCCCCGCTAAAAGGTCCTACAATCTCATCAGGTGAATAAGGAGCTATCACCGGCGCTAAAAGCGCCGCACCGCCAAGAATAATCAAGACCATTAAACTGACCACTGCCAGGCGGTGATGGCAGAAACGCCTGAATACGGTCTGCAAGTAACTTTCATTTGCTATATCTTTTATTATCTTCTGTTGGTTTTCTTTTTTTACCATGTTCCCCTCCTAATTCAATTGAATTGTAGGGTCTACCAATGCATACAAAATGTCTGTGATCAGATTGGCAATCAAAACCACAATTGCTGACAAAAGGCATACTCCCATAATTACCGGAAAATCTCTGCTGGTAATGGCACTCATCGTCATAAGTCCGAGCCCAGGCCACGAAAATATCTGTTCTACAATAACTGCTCCGCCAAACATGACGGGAATTTCCATGCCAACTACCGTTACAATGGGCACCAGGGCGTTGCGAAGCGCATGTTTATTGATTACATTAAAATTTCCAATTCCCTTGGCACGTGCTGTGCGAAGATAATCCTGCTGCAGAATTTCCAGCATTGCACTCCTTATATATCTGATATTCCGCCCCGCAATAGAGGCAGCAAGTACTATCACAGGCATAACCATATGCTTTGCAACATCAGCAAATCCCCCCTGTGTTCCAAGGGTGGTCATTCCGCTTGAAGGAAGCCATCCCAATTTTACGGTAAAAAGATAAATCAACAGCAGGGATAAAAAAAATCCCGGAATACTGCTTCCTAAAAAAGAAAGGGTAACTACCGCATAATCTCCCTTTGAATACTGTCGGATTGCACTGTAAATCCCTGCCGGAATAGCTATAAGAAGACTGACAATCAGAGAAACTCCCATCAAAAGCAGTGTAGGTCCTAAATGGCTTCCTATCATCTCACTCACAGGCTGATAAGATTTCATAGAATATCCCATATTTCCATGAAGGAGCTGTGAAAGCCACACAAAATATTGTATATAAAAGGGTTTATCAAGCCCTAATGCTATTTTCTTTGCTTCCACCGCAGCTTCCGATACTCTGGGCCCCTGCAGCATTTCTAAAGGACTTCCCGCCATGCACATAATTGCATAATCAATGATCGTAATGCCTATAAGCACAGGAATGGCGATTAAAATTCTCTTGATAATATATTTACCCAATATCCCGTTCCTCCTTGTTTAGCTCCCATAAGGAGCCACGAAACTTATCAATGTTTTGTAAGCATAATAGGACAGGCAGTATAGTGCATGGAACCAGCCTTAGTTTCTGATAATTTTGGCTCCTTTTGGCTGCAGATTTCAGCCGCGTAAGGGCACCTTGGATGAAAATGGCAGCCTTTTGGTGGATGAATGCTGTCTCCTATTTCTCCCTGAAGAAGCTTCCGCTGCTTCTTTTTCTCCCTGGGATCCGGCACCGGAACCGCATCTAACAGCGCCTTGGTATAAGGATGAACCGGTTGATTAAAAATCTCTTTTGCATCTCCAAGTTCTACAATTTTCCCAAGATACATCACTGCAATCCTGTCGCTGACATAGTTTACCGCTCCCAGACCATGTCCTACAAAAAGGAGCGTAAGATGAAGTTCCTTTTGAAGTTCCTTTAACAAATTCAATATCTGAGCCTGTATGGACACATCCAGCGCACTTACCGGCTCATCACAGACAATAAATCTTGGATTAAGGGAAAGCGCCCTGGCAATACCGATCCTCTGCCTTTGCCCTCCAGAAAATTCATGAGGATACCTGCCCAAAATATTTCTGGAAAGCCCTACCATATCCAAAATATTCAATATGTCTTTTTCCACTGTTCCTTTGGTTGACCTGTGATGGTACAACATAGGCTGGGAAAGAATCTCGTATATATGCTTTCTGGGGTTTAAAGAAGAATAAGGATCCTGAAAAATCATTTGGAGCTGAGTCCTTATCTTCATCATTTCATTTTTCTTAAGCGTGGATAAATCCTGACCATCAAAAATTATTTTTCCTTCCGTAGGACGTTCTAATCCAACCAGCTGGCGTCCCACCGTTGATTTCCCACAGCCTGATTCTCCTACCAGTCCAAGGGTTTCTCCTTCCATAATAGAAAAGCTCACCCCGTCAACTGCCTTTACATGACCTGTTACATGATCAATGATTCCTCCCTTAATGGGATAATATTTTTTCATGTCCTCCACTTGAATGAGGGGAGTCTTTTTTTTAATTTCCACTGTTTTGCTCCTCCTTCATTACAATGCACTTTGCCCTGTGGCCTTTTCCAAACTCATAATCCTCCTGGGGCATACTGCACTGTGGCTTTCTATACTTACACCGGTCTGCAAAACGACATCCTTTAATGCCATCATAGTTTTCCGGTACAATGCCGGGAATCGCTGTAAGCTGGCGGTCTGCGTCATCGCGTATCGTGGGAACTGTATCAAGAAGCGCTCTGGTATAAGGATGAATAGGATTTTCAAACAACTCTTCCACAGACGCTTCCTCAATAATCTGCCCAGCATACATCACAAACACTCTGTCTGCAGTGTTTGCAACCAGACCAATATCATGAGTAATCAATATCATTGACATTCCTGTTTCCTTCTGCAGCTGCCCTAAAAGCTCCATGATTTGAGCCTGAATGGTCACATCCAGCGCAGTTGTAGGTTCATCTGCAATCAAAAGCCTTGGATTACAGGATAAAGCCATTGCAATCATTACCCTTTGACGCATTCCTCCTGAAAGAACATGGGGATATTTTTTCATGACTCCACGTGCATCCGGCATTCCTACTTTTTCAAGCAGCATTGCGGCTCGCTCGCCGGCCTCTTTTGCCGACAAATGCATATGTGTTTTTATACTTTCCGTTATCTGCTTCCCCACCGTAAAAACGGGATTTAACGAGGTAAGCGGATCCTGAAAGATCATAGTAAGCTGATCTCCCCGAATTTTATCCAGCTCCTTTTCATTCATAGAAAGAAGATTTCTGTCGTCAAAGAAGACAGAGCCGTCAATGACAGCTCCGCCTCTTCCTAATAATCCCATAATTGATAATGAGGTTACACTTTTTCCACATCCGGATTCTCCTACAATGCAGACTACTTCTCCTTCATCTACGTGGAAATCAATATGGTCCACAGTGATATTTTTACCATAATCACCGGCAAAAACGGTGGTTAATCCCTTTACCTCAAGTAAATGCGACATTTGTCTTTCCTCACCACTTTAAACTACTGCACAATATCCCAATTCTGTACCTCATTAAAGAAACCATATGCGCTGGGTGCTGCACCGCTTATACGCTTGCTCACTGCCCCCTGTGCACTGATAATATATACAGAAAACATCGGAACATCCTCCTGTACCTTCTTATCCACAACAGAATATAGACTTTTAATCTCATTTATATCGCTGGTCTTTTGTGTTCCCGCCAATGCTTCACTAATTTCCTCACTATGATATCCGGTCCAGCTTCCTTCCCCACTAAGGAGCCAGTCTACGTCAGGATAAGGATCTACCGGTGCATACGTATACTGAACTGCAAGGATATCATAATCGGTGGTTCCTGCTACCGTCATAAGTGTTGCCAAATCAACTGTCTGGACTTCCACATTTATCCCCACTGCTGCCCATTGTGCTACCAGCACCTGTGCTCCATTTACAAAAGTGCTATCTCCGGAATTCACATAAAACCGAAGTGTTTGTGAGCCATCCCAGCCTGCCTGTGCAAGGAGCTCTTTTGCTTTTTCAGGATCATAAGAAATCGGTGTGATTCCCTCATCAAAAAATGGACTTGCAGAGGATAGAAATCCGTCTACTACCTCTCCGTGGCCTTTTAAAAGCTCATCTACAAGCTTTTGTCTGTCAATTGCGTAGACAAGAGCCTGACGCACTCGGGCGTCTGTAATGTTTGCTGTCTGAATAAAGGCTGACTGGTTTGTAATGGGAGAGCCATATACTGCCTCCACATTTTCAAGAGCCTCTATGCTTTCATAATCTTCCTGTGGAATTGCAGTCATCGTATGATGGGTAATATCAATTTCTCCTGATTGAAGTCCTGCATAGACCTGGCTGGCATCTATGATTCTGATGTTCAGCTTATCAATTTTCGGTGCACCTTTCCAGTAATCCGCATTTGCCTCATAGGAAATATAATGATCATTATCAAAATCTGTCACAAAAAAGGGCCCGCTCACCACATCCGGCTTATTAAACCAGTCTGATGTCAGCAGCTCTTCCTCGCTTAACTGCTCAAGCACCTTTTTCGGTAATGTATGAATATATCTTGCATATGTGTTTTCAAATGTAGTAAGCGCCATAGGGTACTTGGAAGTAAACTGAACTGTTTTTTCATCAATGACCTGAACACCGGCCATACTTTCAGCACCTTCCTCAACAAAGCCTTCCTCACTGGTTCCTTCAAAGGCATAAAGCATTAAAGTTGTATTATTTACAACAGGGCTTGCCAGACGACGGACCGTATATTCCACATCTTCTGCCGTAACAGGCGTCCCGTCAGACCATGTGGCTTTCTCATCAATGTGCACCACAAAATTCATGTTATCTTCTGTGGTAATGGAATCAGCCAGCATTCCCTGGAAGTTCATGTCCTTATCAAGCTCCATAAGAGGCAGAAACATAAGACCAACCGCATATTTATTAATTTCCGTCTGATCAATTACAAAAGGATTCAGCCCTCCAAGGGAATCTGTAACTCCCACATTTATAATCTTTCCTTCTTCGGAAGACTCATTTACCGTCTCACCTGTCCCATCGCCTGACGGACTGCCCTGATCCTTAGAAGAACAGCCGGCTGCAGCCAGAATAAGTACTGCTGTAAGCGTCAGACTGATAAATTTTGTCATAAATTTTTTCATCACTCTTCTCTCCTCCAATATACCTCACCTGCAATCCAGCACAAAAAGCTGAATTTCACAGTTGGTTCATTATACTGTTATGACACCAAAATGTCAATAAGTACGTTAAAAATGTGTTTAGTTGTTGCTGAATAAAGGTGTGGACAAATATCTGTCTCCGGAATCAGGAAGAAGCACAACAATATTTTTTCCTGCATTTTCCGGCCTTTTAGCCAGAATAACTGCTGCCTTCAAAGCCGCACCGGAAGATATCCCTGCTAAAATACCTTCACTTTGTGCAAAGGCTCTCCCTTCTTTGAAAGCTTCTTCATCTTCTATTACAATAATTTCATCATAGATTTCAGTATTTAAAACTTCTGGAATAAAGCCTGCACCTATTCCCTGAATTTTATGTGCACCAGGTGTTCCTTTAGACAAAACCGGGCTGGATGCAGGCTCTACTGCAACTACCTTAACCTCAGGATTTTTAGATTTTAAGTATTCTCCCACACCGGTAATTGTCCCACCGGTACCCACGCCTGCCACAAAAATATCAACTTTTCCATCTGTCTGTTCCCAAATTTCAGGTCCTGTCGTCTCTGTATGCATTCTGGGATTTGCAGGGTTTACAAACTGCCCGAGAATCACTGCTCCCGGTATGGATTCCTTTAATTCCTCCGCCCTGGCAATCGCCCCTTTCATACCCTTTGCACCTTCCGTAAGTACAAGTTCCGCCCCATAGGCCCCCAAAAGATTTCTTCTTTCCACACTCATGGTATCCGGCAATGTTAAAATTGTCTTATAGCCTTTTACTGCCGCCACCGCTGCAAGACCAATTCCCGTATTTCCTGAGGTTGGTTCAATAATTGTAGCGCCTGGCTTTAAACTGCCATTTTGTTCTGCATCTTCAATCATTGCCAGCGCAATGCGGTCTTTTGCCGAGCCTGCCGGATTTAAGTATTCCAATTTTGCAAGTATCACTGCATTTTCCGCTCCCGCTTTCTTAGCGTAACGACTCAGCTTTAAAACAGGAGTTCCTCCAATCAGTTCTAATGCACTTTCTTTAATCTTGTTCATATATACCTCCATTCCAACCCTTTTTGCTCACTATAGTAAATATTATTTCCTACTTATTAAGTATGAATTATATGATATGTATTATATTCCCTGATTTTCCCAATGTCAAATATTTTTTTAACCTCCTTGACAAATGCTTTGTACAGCAGTAAATTATAATCACTTTGCATCATATATTAATATAGCAGTTTAGATATCAATTAATGCAAATATGCAGAAATTTATGGATATCTTCACATAAAAGGGATGAAACAAATGAAAAATCTTTTAAATTACCAGACTTCAGAATATGACTGTGGTCCTGTCACGCTGCTAAACGGAATCAGATATCTTTTTGATCGGGAAGATATCTATCCCGATATTATAAAATTTATTATGCTGTACAGTATGGATACTTATAATGAAGAAGGAGAATTATGCAAGCACGGAACCTCCGCCGCTGCCATGAACTTTATCACAAGCTGGCTGAATCACTTTAGTCAGATAAAGAATTTCCCTCTTCACTGTGAATTTTATTCCGGTGAGGAAGTAACTCTCACTCCCGAATCTCCTGTTATTCAAGGTTTGAAAAATGGCGGTGTCGTACTGCTTCATGTTTTTCTTGAAGTGGCTCATTACGTTTTACTGACAGGCATTGAAAACGATAGAATTCTTCTCTTTGATCCCTACTATGAAGAGGAGGACGATCCTGATCTGGATGAAGAATATGCAACAGACGAAATTCTTTTTATTCACGACCAGCCTAAAAAGGCCAACCGTTCCGTAGCAATTGAGCGGTTAAACCGCACTACAACTGATTATTACGAAATGGGAAAACCCTGCTGCAGAGAGGCTTTGGTTATGTTTAACACAGACTTGAAAAAATCATAAAAATGCAGTCTTTCTTATTCAGATTAAAATCCGATGTGCATGGAAATCTTTCACGCACACCGGATTTTTCATCTTTTTCTATAATAGCAGGTGAGAATGGCAGGTCAATACTTCACTGCTCCATTTGTCTTCCAAGAAACCCTGCTGCAGATTGAATCAGTTTCATTTCAACTTCACCCATTTTCCCCTTTTCGCCATTATCAATCAAAACCACCCCGCCTATAATATCACCTTCACATATAATGGGGCTGATTGCCTCGTTCATAAAATCATCTGTTACATCCTGTGTAATGGGAATAAACCCCGCTTCCTCTTTGGATGCAACTGCAATTTCTCTTTTATTAAGCTTATCCTCCAGTTCTTTGCTGATAGATTTGCCAAGAACATTTTTAAACCCTCCAGAAACTGCAATAAACTGGTCTCTGTCTGCAATCAGTGCTGTCCGGCCTGAAACCTGGGCAAGACTTTCCGCATACTGCTTTGCAAATGTATTCATTTCTCCAATGGGGGAATACTTCTTTAATATAATCTCTCCTTCTCTGTCAGTAAATATTTCCAAAGGATCGCTTTCCCTGATCCTTAAAGTTCTCCTGATTTCTTTGGGTATAACAATACGCCCCAAGTCATCTATTCTTCGCACAATACCTGTTGCTTTCATTATCTTTTCTCCTTTTTACAAATCTTAGTGTATCAGTAGTATTTGTAAAAAGTGAGAGAATATACCAAAGTTTTTGTGTTGAATTAATAATTTACTTAAAGCCTACTCTAAAATATCTCCATTTTTGTCAAGGCCAAACCCTCTCACAAATAAAATTTTATCTTCATTTCCTTCTTTAAATTTTTCATCCATATCTTCAGGATTTTTCATCCACGTAAAATTTAATTTACCAGTAAAGTCAAAATCCCCAAACAATACATCTGCAACGCCTTCTCCTTCAGTTCCCGGAAGCCATGCCATAATCACAGCATCAAAAATATCCATATATTCTGTAATATTAACAGGTCTTCCCGCTATAATAATCCCTATGACCGGAATATCCTGTCTGTTCTTTTGTGCAAGCGACGCTCTTAAATTTTCAAGCATTTCTTCATCAGCAGCACTAATTTTTAAATCAGCAGCTGTTCTGTCGCCACCGCTTTCCACATAAGGACCTTCTCCAAAGACAACAATTACCCCATCATTTTCTTCTAAAACTTCTCCCTTCAAATCATGGGATATGGTTTTTTCCAGCATAATCTGACTGGCAATTCCTTCTATAATAGTTGTTCCTTTTGTTATATTTCCGGCACTGCCCTCCCAGCTTATGGTCCATCCGCCGCACTGGCTTCCCAGGTCATATGCTTTCTGCCCGCATACACGGATATTTTGAGCATTCTGCAGTGCCTGCAGCGCTGTTGTCTCTCCGATCTTATCATTTTTTAAAAGCACCAGAGACTTGCGCACTGCTTCTCTTGCTATTTCACGATGCTCTATACTCCCCACCTGGTTTAGCATTTCCTGTTCTGTATTTCCCCCAATCTCTTCTTCAAATAATCCGGCCTCAAATTTTACACGCAGAATCCTTCTCACTGCATCATCGATCTGCTCTTTTGAGATACTTCCTTCCTCTACCAGTTCTTTTGCGTATTTTATAAAATCCTCCCACACATACACTTCCATAAACAGATCAATTCCCGCATCAATTCCCTGACGAACCTGTTCCTTGTATGTAACACCTGAAAGCTGCTGTATTCCATTATAATCACTGACTACCAGCCCGGTAAATCCAAGCTCTCCTTTTAAAATATCTGTAATTAAATGCTTGTTTTCATGGCATTTTACCCCGTCAATGCTGTGAAAAGACACCATAACAGTGCGCACGCCTTCATCTAATGCTGCAGTATATGGATCAATCACACCGCTCTCAAGAAGTAAGTCAAATTCTTCCTGCGTCATGGAAATATTTCCCTGATTTACACCCTCATCTGTATATCCTTCTCCCACAAAGTGCTTTGCACAGGCCAGAACATGATATTCATCCAGATATTTCTCCGTTCCTGCCTCCCCCTGAAAGCCTCGAATATAGGCTCTCCCATACTTGCTTACTTCCTCCAAGTCCTCACTAAAGCACTCGTAAGTTCTGCCCCAGCACTCATTTTGAGGGTTTCCAAGGGTTGGTGCAAACGTCCATTGTATGCCGACTGCCCTTACTTCTTCCGCAGCAGCTTCCCCGATACGTTCCACCAGCTCCAAATCTCCGGTGGCTCCAAGTCCGATATTATGGGGATAGATTACAGCCCCATACACGTTATTATTTCCATGAACTGCATCAATTCCGTACAAAAGTGGAATTCCCAGTCTTGTGTTTAATGCTGCCGCCTTTAGCTCATTTACTCTCTCCTGCCAGTTTTCCGGCCGATTACCACTGGAAGGACTTGAGCCTCCGCCGCTTAATACGGAGCCAAAGCCATACTGCTCCACATCGGAAGAAGTAATTCCGGCCTGCTCCGGCTGTACCATCTGTGCAACCTTTTCCTCTAATGTCATTTGTGCAAGTAATGCCTCTATGCGTATCTCCACATCCTGACCGGCATCCATATATACACTTTTATCAACTTCTGTGCCTTCTACCGGCACATCCTCCGGCTCATTCAACTCCTCAGGCTGTGTCCTGCCTTCCTGATTCAATGCTTCATTTTCCGACTGCACTTCTGTTTCCATTTTTTCTTTGCCGCTTCCACAGCCCACAGTCACAAGCACTGCCAAAAGAAAAAGCGCAATTACTTTTCTCCATCTTTTCATATCCCCACTCCTTATCCTCTTCATCTTCTTTCTTTCGTTATACAGGATATAAAGCAGGAAATCTATGGTTTCTAAAATAATTGCACTTTCACTGTAAAATCTATACTTGGTTCAGTTTGTCCACAAGCTTTTGCAGCTGGTCAATCCCAATTGCCGCCTCGCCGCCAAAGCTTAAAATGCCCCGAAGAGGCATATACCGCATCATGGCCTCCATCATTCCATCTGACGCAGCCACTGTATCAGGCGATGTTTCTTCCTCTTTCTGCCCACCTCCAAATGCGCTTTCAGCAAACAGCTT
Organism: Lachnospiraceae bacterium 10-1; assembly: GCA_000403495.2. Classification (GTDB taxonomy): domain Bacteria; phylum Bacillota; class Clostridia; order Lachnospirales; family Lachnospiraceae; genus Suilimivivens. Next base: position 207,624 of record KE159818.1, read on the forward strand.
TTCCACGATTTGCCTTGCTCCGGGATTCTCCATTACATCTCCTAATGTGGAATCTGTAGTGAAATGAACCGGAATCGTTACGGTAGATTCTACGTATACATCTTCACTTAAAACAATATCTCTTGATGATCTGCCTGCCATAACCGCAAAATCACCACTTTCCACATGCCAGTCATGAATCTGGGTGTTATAATAGGCAAATGCCCGTTTGTCCAGGGTAAAGGAAACTGTTTTTGTCTCTCCCGGCTGCAGCTCCACTTTGGCAAATTCCCGCAGTTCCTTTACCGGGCGAATTACCGTGCTTTCTTTATCTGATACATAAATCTGCACAATTTCTTTGCCCGCTCTGTTTCCTGTGTTTGTCACGTCCAGGGAAACCTTTAATTTGTCAGTATCCTTAATTCTATGACTGTCCAGTTTTAAATGACTATATTCAAAAGCAGTATAGGACAATCCGTGGCCAAAAGGAAACAGTACATCCATTTTCTTTTTATCATAATAACGGTATCCTACAAAGATACCTTCCTTATACGCAACAATATCCTTTTCTCCTGGAAAATTTAAATAAGAAGGATTGTCCTCAAGCTTAACAGGAAATGTTTCCGGCAGCTTTGCGCTGGGATTCACCTTTCCAAAAAGGATATCATACGCCGCACTTCCCACAGCCTGTCCCCCAAGATAAGCCTCCAGCACTCCTTTTACTCTGGAAATCCAGGGCATTTCAACCGGAGAACCATTATGAAGCACTACCACTACATTAGGCTGAACCCGGGCAATCTCTTCAATTAACTTATTCTGGCATTCCGGCATGGACATGTGGGTTCTGTCAAATCCTTCCGATTCAAAGCTGTCCGGAAGCCCTGCAAAAATCACTGCCCCGTCTGCTTCTTTTGCTGCCTGAACAGCCTGCATAAGTAACTGCCCGTCTGTTTCTTCCTGCTCTGCAAGATATCCTTTGGCGTAAATAATATTTGTATTATCCCTGGCCGCCTTAAGTGCACTTACCACCCTGTGACTGTTAATATGAGAACTGCCGCCGCCCTGATAACGGGGTTTTTCTGCAAATTCCCCAATAAAGGCAATCTTTTTATTCTCTGAAAATGGCAGAATGTTATCCTCATTCTTTAAAAGGACAATTGTTTCCTCAGCCACCTGTTTTGCCTGTTCATGATCCTTATCTCTGTCAAAAACTGCATTTTTGTCCCTGTTTTCCTCAAACCTGAATACTATATTTAAAATTCTCTCTACTGCCTGATCTACTGTCTCTTCCTTTAAAGTGCCATTCCTGACTGCCTCCACAATTAACTTGTCGTTAAGCCCCATAGAAGAAGGCATTTCCAGATCAAGCCCTGCTTCCAGGTCTGCCACTCTGTCGTTAACTGCGCCCCAGTCGCTCATTACATAGCCATCAAATCCCCACTCCCTGCGCAAAACATCTGTCAGATATTTTTTATTTTCGGCAGCATAAACTCCGTTAATCCTGTTGTAAGAACACATTACTGTCCAGGGTTTCTTTTTGGTAACCGCTCCTTCAAAGGCTGCCAGATAAATTTCCCGCAGTGCCCTTTCATCCACCTGTGAACTGCAGGACATTCTTCTGGTTTCCTGATTATTTGCCAGAAAATGCTTAATGCTGGTACCCACATTCTTACTCTGCACCCCTTCAATCAAAGCACCTGCCATTTCAGACGCCACCAGCGGATCTTCCGAATAATACTCAAAATTGCGTCCGCACAAGGGAGAACGCTTTATATTTACTGCCGGCCCTAAAATAACGCTGACTCCTTCTGCCTGGCACTCCTGCCCAAGTGTCTTACCCATTTCCTGAATCAGTTGTCTGTTAAAAGACGCTGCCAAACCACAGCCGGCCGGAAAGCAGACCGCTGGAATACTTCCGTTTAACCCTAAATGGTCGGCGCTTTCATCCTGCTTCCTAAGTCCATGAGGTCCATCCGAAACCATAACTGCCGGTATTCCCAGTCGTGGCAGCCCCTGTGTATGCCAAAAGTCTTCCCCCGAGCAAAAGGAAGCCTTCTCTTCTAAAGTCATCTGCCCAATTAATTCTTTTAATTTTTCCTTTTTCATACCCATACCTCTCCTTTTTACCTTTATATTTCCATATACTTATGCTATACTTTCCATAAAAATTAATTCATATGGAAAGGAATATACTAATGAAAAAACTAGCAAACCGTCACTTATTTTCTATTTTTATGCTGGCTATTGTAACTGTTTTTTATCTTTTCTTTGCTTTTTATGATGGCGCAGTTATTTGTGTTGACTCCCCAAGCTATATTGGAATGAGTATCTCCAGAGAACCTTTATACCCTATAATCTTAGCCTTTTTCCGCAGTCTTTTCTCAAATTTTTCCTCTGATTTCTATTTAACAGCCACCGCATTTTTCCAGAGTATCCTGGCTGCTCTTACCACCTGGGCTTTCGCTGTTTACGCATTAAAGGAATTTAAACTTACAAAACTGTTTTCCTTAATTATTCTTATCACCCCCCCGTGGTTTCACTTTTATGCCGCTTTGCCGCTAAGAGGGGCTCTATGTATTCAAATAGTATCTTAACGGAAGGCATTGCCATTCCATGTTATTTTCTTTTCTTCCGCTGCTTAATGGAATTCCTTCTCCATCAAAGAAAAAAAGCATTGATTTTCTGCTGCCTTCTGGCATTTTTACTCATCTCCACAAGAAAGCAAATGGCCATTGCACTTATTATGCTGGTAATAGGCATTCTTTATCATTTTATTAAAGAAAGACGCTATTTAAAGGGAATTATTATTTCTTTTTTATGTATGGCCGGCATTTTACTTAGCACTGTTTTATTGGATTTAGGATACAATTACGTTCTTTGCGGAGAGCTGACAAAGCACTCCGGTGATACAAGATTTATCACTACAATGGCTCTTTATACCGCCGATAGAAATGATGCCCAATTTATTAATGATAAAGAAATTCAAAATTTATTTCTTCAAATTTATGACATTTGTGATGAAAACGGTTATTTAAAAAACTCTGCAGGACAGGGCTGGCTAAATCGGGTATCCCATTTTGGCGACTACTATGACTGCATTCAAATAGATACCTTAAGACCTATGGTAAGCCAGTTTGCTTCAGAACGCCGGGATAACCTGGTTGATGCCAGCGAGTATGGCGACCAGATTATGGACACCATAAATCATTCCATTATTCCCCACCATATACCGGAAATTCTGGGAACATTTGCAGACAACTTTTTATCCGGTCTGGTTACTACCGTTGCAAAGCGAAATTCCATTTTAATCTGGTACAGCCTGTTTATCTATCTGTTTTATTTTACGCTGCTTGCCTGGCATATTGGGGTTGGCAAAAATCAAAAAACCATCCTGTTTGCCACGTTTACTTTGATTTCCATTTTTGTAAACGTAAGTCTGGTGTCTCTGGTCATATTCTGTCAGACAAGATACACCATTTACAACATGGCTCTTTTTTATATCAGCCTGCTTCTTATGATGCAGGAACCCTTCCATAAATTACTAAACCGGATCAACTCCCTCTCCGTCAAACTCCGGGATAAAGCTTTCTTTTGCCACATCCCCTTCCTGAATAAAGGCATTTTCCACTCCCAGCTCTATGATATAATTTACCACCGCCTGGTATTCTCTTTTTGTAACCTTTCTGCAAAGCTCTTTGTATTCCGGCTTACTTTTAAGCCGGTCAAAGGGCGTATACTGGCTCATCAGACTTATGTAAACCTGTTTCCCATAGGTTTCATATACATAATGCATCACATCTTTTGCGTTCTTTTTATGCCCCGGTAAAAGCAGGTGGCGGACAATAACCCCTTTTTTCATCATTCCTTCTTTGTCAAATACAGGCTCTCCGACAACATTCACCATCTCTTTCAGCGCTTCTTTTGCTCTTTCCGGATAGTCAGGAGCATTGGAGTACTTTGCAGAGAGCGCTGCATCCATATATTTAAAATCTGTCAGGAAGATATCTATGATTCCTGACAGATTTTTGATCACTTCCTTTTTTTCATACCCGCTTCCATTATAGACAATTGGCAGCTTAAGTCCCTGTTTTCTGGCCAGTAAAACTGCCTGCGCCGCCTGCAAAATATAATGATCCGGCGTCACAAAGTTTATATTGGCTGCTCCCATGTTCTGCAGCTCTAAAAAGATTTCCGCAAGCCTGTTTACAGAAACTTCCTTTCCCTTTTTACCATATGCAATCTCATAATTCTGGCAATAGACGCACCGCAGATTACAGCCGGAGAAAAACACCGTACCTGATCCTCTTTTCCCTGAAATACAGGGCTCCTCCCACATATGAAGGGCCGCCCTTGCAAGAAAAATTCTGTTGTCCATAAGGCAGTATCCGGCCTGTCCCTGATCTCTTTTGGCCATGCATTCTCTGGGGCAGAGATTACAGGGACTATTGCCTATACCTGTACGTTTTATCTCATCCATAAATCACCAGTTCTTTTTTAATCTTCTCCGTACAGTTCGTTCCATTCATCACGGGGAATGGCTTTTATATTGTCCACACCATAATAAGTTTCATAAAATAGATTAATCCAGTAACCTCCATACTCCTCCATATCAGAATCATGAGCAACGCTGTAGGGATTTTTGAATGCCTCCCGGAACTTTGGAATTACTACCACCCCATCAGATGAAGGATCTGCCTTTTCTTCCATAATCAAAGTAATTCTTTCATTTTCTTCCCTGTAAATTCTGGCCAGGTTTACCAGATTATCCACATAAGTGAAAAACAGCCATACACATAAAATACTGACCAGACTATACTTTGCTGTCCGTATAAAAAGCTCATGGTCTGTCACATCCACAATTCCCTGGATACAGCCGATAAGCAGGAAAATACCTGCTCCAAAAAAGGCTCTGTTCATGGGAGTTGGGGCTAATGCAAGGGCATAACTTGTAGCTGCTGCCCCAATCAAAAACAAAATTGTTTCATTACTGCGGATTTGCTTGAAACTGTACAGTTTTTTCTGCAGAACCAAAAGTACCAGCACAATAACCATAATCAAAATAACTGGAAAAAATAATTCACGTACATTAAGAGTAATCTTATAGTTTCTTGAAAGAAGCCCCACAATACCGGTATATTCCCCATCTGACATAACCTGGCTTCGGTTCCTCACCCCGGGCGCTGAGATCATTCCCAGAATTCCACAGCACATGCCAAGCACGCCGGTTATCATAAATCCATGTAAGCCTTTTCCGCCTCTTTTTTTCTCCATCCACCAGAAATTAAGGGCAAACATAATCACCAAAAGCAGACCGCCGCCGGAAGTATTTTCATTGCACCATCCGGCCAGCACGCCAAAGAAAAAGGTACCTGCCGCCAAAAGTACTTTGTGCCTGATTTTTTCAGGATGATTTAAAAAATATCTGTAAAATGTGATAAATCCCAAAATAAATACACTTCCCCACAGATAATTACAGGCGCCACAAATCCAAAGCATTGTCTGTCCGAAATCAACAGCAAACTTCCATAAAAAGGTGATAATAAGCAGAAGTACAAATATATCATACTTTTTTTTGCGCCGGATATTTGCATACATTAAAAGCACCAGTATAACAAACATTCCGCTGTTCACCAGATTAAATACCTGCTTGTCAAACACCAGCGACAGACGCACATTAAACTGCCCCACTACTCTTCCGCTGTTGGAAAGATATTCTCCATACTGCTGCTTGATTAAATCCCAAAAAGATTCTGCCTGACGCACTTCACAGGCATAAAAATAATCATCCGATAAATAAGGCGTTAAGAAATTGTAAATAAAAATCGTTATAAAAGCTGCTGCCAATATCAGCCAGAATATTTGTTTTCTATGTTTTTCCATAAAAACTGCCACAGGCTCATCCTCTCTATTTTAACTTGAATTTCATTTTAGCAAACCTGAGAGTGGAATGCAACCGCCCATGTTTATCGTCTGATCCTATCATTCCTCATTTTTTCTGTCTGACAATGGAAGTTCCAAAAAGGAATTCTCCACATTAACCTTATTTACCACTGTTTTTATTTTATCCTGCATTGACCAGCTCCCCTGCATATTTGTGTGCACATGAAACTCTGGAAAATTGCTGGAAGATACTGAAACCCTTATTTTAGAACCCTTTTGAAGAGCCCACATAATCGGCCATAATTGAAATTCCATCCTGACCGGCATGCCGGGTATATAGTCGTCTACCCTTTCTTTCGCCTGATTTCTATAGCCAATTGTTGATGCTCCAGTTCTGATATTATAAACTTCTCCATTTTGAAACTCTTCCAAAAGCTTTACTATAATCATTGTATCTGACGCCTCTGATTCTATTTCAAGACTTACCTTTACGCTGCCGCAGATTGTCAGTGGCTCCTCCAGCTCTTTCGTATGCAGATAAATAATTCTGTTGTCTTCTTTTATTTCCTGCCTTTTGGAACCTCTGTCCGTTGGCGGTGCATACAGCATGGATTCCGCCCCTTTTGCCTTAACCGGATTGTCAGGATTATGGATAAATTTGTTGCTTCCATTGCAGAATAAACCAAATGTCCTTATATTTCCTTCCTGCAGTGTATCTTTATGCATCCATTTGTCTTTTCCTATCATGTAACCGGTTATGCCGGGCTTTAAGTACTCCCTCTTACAGAAAAATGAATCCAGAAAGCGAAAGGCTTCATTAAAGCCAAAAGGACTGTCATGTGTATGGTCGTCTATGTCATATGCATCCACCCCATTCTCCATGCCATGAATCCACGGACCAATTAGAAATACACTTTTTTCTCTGACAGATTCCTTTAAATGATTCCATGCGTAAAACATTCCTTCTAGATGATGGTCATACCAGCCCCCTGTTAAAAACACCGGTACGGAAATTTTCTCTGCTGTTTTCTTTAAATCCCCCCATATTCCTTCCGTCCAGTAGGTGTCCTTTTCATCTACATGTAAAAGCCAGTCTCGAAACCATGAAAGTCTTTTTCCCATAACAGCTTCATCCATCTTCAAAAAAGGCCTGTAAAGGCAGCAGTCAGGGTAAATCTCTTTTTTTTCAGTCTTTGCATTTTCCACAGCCCAGCCGGTATATACATCATGGCGGAAGCATCCATTTGTATAGGCAGAACGGTATCTGTCAGTTCCCGCCTGAATAATAACCATTGTTTTCACCTTTGGCGTTAAGCCATCCGTCACAAACCACTGTGTATAACCTCCATAGGAAAGCCCGTACAATCCTATCTGTTCTGCAAAATCCTGCTGTTCCAGCCAGTAAAGTGTATCCAGACCATCATTTTTCTCATTGACAAAAGGCTCCCACTGCCCCTGGGACTGTCCGATTCCCCTGCATAACTGATAACCGGAAATATACCCTCTGCACGCCATTTGATACGCCATCCACTCAAAAATTGGTGTTTGAAAAGCATAACAGGACCTTTGAAAGGTTACAATTCCTTTTGTTACCCCTTCAGGAAAAATAAAACGTGTAAACAGCTTTACCCCGTCTCTCATTGGTATCATTACCGTTTTTTCTTTTCCTGCTTTCAAGTCCGCCTTTCTGATCCGCCTGATTTCTCTATTTAATTGTTCCAGTATTTCCTTACACTTATCCATTAAGCATCCATTCTAATCCGCTTTTTAAATGAGGATTCCAAAAGTTCCAGTCGTGGCCGCCTTCATCCAAATCAAAATGATAATCAATTCCCAATTGACCAATCATTTGGGCATATGCCTGATTTGTTTTTGCAAAATAATCGTCCTTTCCAACTGCAAGATAAACTCGGGGTATTTCCTTCCTTTCATCTGCTGTCTTCTGGGTAAGAAAATAAATATCATCCCCGCTTCCTTTTACCTTTTCTCTTTCCTTTCCATAAATAGAATCCAAATCCAGCAATTCTTCATATAAGCCGCAATTTAAAAGATCCATAATATCCACTACACCGGATAAGGAAACCGCTCCCTTATATCTGTCAGGATTACCCATTGCCAGCTTTAAAGCTCCATATCCTCCCATAGATAGTCCCGCCGCATAATTGTCTTCCCTTTTTCCTGAAATGGGAAATACACAACGGATCATTCTGGGCAGTTCTTCCGCCACAAACGTATAATATGCCGGTCCATGCACCATATCCGTATAGTAACTGTTTCCAACATTGGGCATAACCACAGCGATGCCATATTCCTCCGCCAAAGCTTCAATCTCCGTAAAGCGAATCCAGCAGGAAGCATCTGCAACTCCGCCATGAAGCAGATACAGTACCGGAAGCTCTTTTCTCTTTTCAGGATATATCACATCAAGCGCTGCTCCTTTTGTATCTCCCTGATAAAAGGAAGGAATAATTACATAATAAGTAACATATGTTTTCAGTACAGCCGAGTGCCCATTACAGGTATATAACATAACAACCTCCAATCCTTCTTAACATAAAAGTTTTTATGATAAAAGCCTTTTATCTTTAATCTGCAGATTATCCAGTGCCACTGCAAATATCAACAGTATTCCCTTAAAAACATTCTGATAATATTCATTCACATTCATAAGCACAAGTGCATTTCCCAAAACTGCTATGATAATAACACCAATCACTGCCCCGCTGACTTTTCCTTCACCGCCGGAAAAGCTTACACCTCCTAGTACTGCCGCTGTCATACAGTCAAAGGCATAGGTGGCTCCTGCTGCCGGTTGTGCCGAATTAACCCTGGAGAGCATGATAAGGGATGAAATTGCCGTAACAAATCCACAGATTGCATATACTATAATTTGAAGACGTTTTATATTTACTCCTGCCAGTCTGGCAGTCTCTGAATTTCCCCCTGTTGCGTAAATATATCTTCCAAAATAAGTTTTCTTTAAAACAAAGCTGGCTATTAACGCAATGGCCAGAAATACAATCACCGGCACAGGAATTGGTCCCATATACCCCTGTCCAAGTACGCTGAAACCTTCCGGAAGTCCATAGATTGGCTTTCCGCTTGTTACGATATAGGCAATCGCCTGTAAAATCGTCATGGTTCCCAGGGTAACTACCAGAGGCTGAATTCTTAATTTTACTACGATTATTCCATTTACTGCACCCATCAGCATTCCAATTATCAATGCGCATATACATACTATAACAGGATTCCATTTCAATTGAATCATTAAAAGGGCGGAAATAATTCCATTTACCGCTATCTGTCCGCCTACGGACAAATCGCTTCCCCCACATATCATAACAAAGCTTACACCTACAACTACGATTCCCAGCATTGCAGATTGTCTGATAATATTCATCATATTATTCCAGGTGAGAAAATTATCAGTCAATATGGAAAAAATAATAATTTCTACAAGAAGAAAAATATATATTCCCCATTTTTTGTAAAATGATATTATAAACATCTGCTTATCTCCTCTTTTTATTCTCCTGATGCCAGATTCAATATATATTCCTGACTGAATTTTTCTTTTTCCACCATTCCCGCCTGTTTTCCTTCTGATAGAACTAAAATTCTGTCGCTCATCCCCAAAAGCTCTTCCATGTCAGAAGAAATCATAATAATTGATTTTCCTGCTGATACCATCTCGTTCATCAAAAGATAAATTTCCTGTTTTGCCCCAACATCAATTCCTCTTGTGGGTTCGTCAAAAATCAGAATTTGCGCATTTTGCGCCAGTGTTTTGGCAAGAACCACTTTCTGCTGATTTCCACCGGATAAATTGACTGCTTTTTGATTCAGTGAAGGGGTTTTTATTTTTAATTTTCTGCAATATGCTTCTGCTGTTTCCCGTTCTTTTGTTTCGTTTACCACAAAATATTTTACTATGGACTTAATGCTGTTAAAGGTAATATTCCACTTAATATCCATTCCCAGGAATAGTCCCTGTTCTTTTCTGTCTTCTGGAATCAAGCCAAACCCATAATGAATGGCATCTGTTACCGACTTAATGCAAACCTTTTTCCCATTTAAAACAATTTCTCCGCCCTCTGCCGGCTCTGCCCCATAAAGCACCCTCATGATTTCTGTTCTTCCACTGCCAACCAGACCGGCAATTCCAAGTATTTCCCCTTTGTAAAGAGAAAAACTAATATTTGACACGCCATTTCCAGTCAGCCCTTCCACTTTAAGAACTGCCTCGTTTTTCCTGCAGTCTCTAAGGGGATAGTTTGTTTCCAGTTTTCTTCCCACCATCAGTTGAATTAATTCATCCCTGTCCGTTTCAGAAATGTTCAGGGTTTTAATATATTTTCCGTCCCGCATCACAGTTACCCTGTCACAAATCCGGAAAATTTCTTCCATTCGATGGGATATATAAATTACTGTAACCTTTTTTTCTTTCAGTTTTTCAACAATTTCAAACAGCAGCTCTGTTTCATGCATGGTTAATGGGGCTGTAGGTTCATCCATAATTAATATTTTTACATCTTTCGCTATGGCTTTTGATATTTCCACCATCTGCTGCTGCGCCGGTGTCAATTCCCTGACCAGTTTTTTGGGATTGATTTTTATCCCCAGAGATTCCAATAATTTTTTTGCAACCTGCTCCATTTCTTTAAAGTCTGCCAATCTGCCTCTGTGGTCTCCAAGAAGAATATTTTCTGCCACCGTCAGCGTGGGAACCAGATTAAACTCCTGAAAGATAACCTCAATCTTATGTGCTCTGGATTCTTTAGGCGAGATTTTCGCATAGCTGTCATTTCCTATATGGATGAAGCCCTCATCCGGCTCTATAGCACCAGCAATTAACTTGATTAAAGTTGATTTGCCGGCGCCATTTTCACCTGACAGTGCATGTATTTCACCTTTTCGGATTTCAAACGACACATGATCTAGAGCCACCACACCCGGGTAATGTTTTGTCAGATTTTCCACTGATAAAGCGATCCCTGTATTCATTCCAAAATCCTCCATACCTTTCTTCGTCATGCACCATTATTCTGCCATATATTCAGCAACATTACTCTCCGTTATCTTAATAATGGGAGGAGAAAGAAGCTCATCCACATTTTCCCCTTTTGCCAGCTTTATAAGCTGCTCTCCCAAATTAATTGCTCCAAATGCAATAGTTCCTTTCAGGCTTTCACCCTCAGAAATCTTTTTGAGTCCTTCCGCAGTTCCGTCCGAACCAAACACTGCAATTTCAGTAACATTTGCCGCTTTATAAGCCTCCACTACCCCTAATGCAGACGCATCATTAATACAAATAACTACTTTAACATCAGGATTTCCCTGAATAATATTTTCAGCAGCGCTCATGCCGGATTCTGTATCATTTGCTTCAATTTCTTTTACTAAAAGAGCATTGGGACATTCTTTTGCAAGTGTTTCTTTCATTGCTTCACTTCTTGTTGCCATATTAGAATTGGAGGTGTCCACAAGCATTGCCACTTCTACTTCGTTATCTCCATATGTTTCTTTTATATAATCACAGCCCATTCCTGAAATAGTATTTCCGGCTTCCACCTGGTCTGTATTATACAAAGCATTCATATTGTCTAATGCAATACCGCCTGATATAATCTTAACTCCCGCATCCATTGCACTTTTACATGCTGTATCTACCGATTCCTTGTCCATAGGGAATATTAACGCCGCATCAACTCCCATCGTAATCAGGTTTTCAACAGATGATACCTGTTTGGTTGCGTCCATATCATAGCTTATGACATTGAGCTCATAGCCATATTCATCCAAAACTGCCTGCAGTGCATCAATTTCCCCCTGAAAATATTCATTTCCGGAAGTTGGAATAATAATAGCAAACTTATAATCTTCCTTTGCTGTTTCCTCCTCCTTTTCCGTATTGGCAACATCTGTATTTTCCGTTCCCTGATTTTCTGCTTCCTGTGCATTCTGGCTTACTTCTCCCTCATCCGTTTTCCCACATCCGGTAAAAGAAGCAATTAAAGCCGCACATAATAAAATTGCCATAATCTTTTTCATATTAACCTGACCTCCATCTAAAATTTAGTTTACAGTTACATAGTTGATTTTCTTTTGCCATACTCCTCCTTCCTATATGATTTCCCTTTTTTTGTATTCTTCCAGCTTTTTCTCATCAATATTAAGAAATTCTGTCAATACCTCCTTATTATTCTCACCTAAAAGCGGTGCCGGCCTAAAAGGAATATTTTCCTCTCCCAACAATTTCACTGCGCATCCGTTAACCTTCATTTTTCCAATCTCCGGATGCTCTATTTCCACAAACATTTTTCGGTGTTTTACAATATGTTCATCCTGAGAAATATCTTTTAAATTATTAATGGGGCCAGCCGGAATCCCATTTTTTAAAAGAAGATCAACCATTTCCAAAACTTTATAGTCCTGCAGCCAGTTCTCTATAATCTGCTTTAATTCCTTTTGATTTTTCACCCGGTCTTCCATAATCCGAAACCTTTCATCAGAAAGAAGCTCCGGCCTTTTCATAACGTTAGTACATAAAAGTTCATATAAATGCTGATTGCCGCAGGCTATTACAATTTTTCCATCCCTGGCGCTAAATACATCATAAGGTGCACAGGGCGCATATCTGTTTCCAATTCTTTCCGGCACCCTGCCGCTGGAAAAAAATCTCTGGGTAGCTGAATCCAGACTTGAAATGACACAATCCAGCAGTGCAATATCCACTCTTTTTCCTTTTCCAGTTGTCATCCTCTCATGTACTGCTGCCAATATGCCAACTGCCAGATTCAAACCGCCAAGCACATCTCCCATTGCATTTCCTGCACGAGTAGGCGGATCTTCAGGCTGCCCCGTAATGCTCATTAATCCTCCCATTGCCTGAGAAAGAATATCATAGCCTGGTCTCTGGGCGTAAGGCCCGGTAATGCCAAATCCCGTTACGGAACCATAAATGATTCTTTCATTAATTTTCTTTAACTCCTCATACCCTAACCCCAGCCGCTCCATGACGCCGGGCCTGTAATTTTCCACAATGATGTCCGCTTTTTTAACAAGTTCCAGAAAAATTTTTTTCCCCTCATCACTTTTTAAATTTAATGTAATACTTTTTTTATTTCGATTAATATTGGCAAAATACATGCTGGAACCATTTTTATAAGGCGCGTAGCTTCTGGTGTCATCCCCGCCTTTGGGATTTTCAATTTTTATCACATCAGCCCCTAAATCTGCCAGTATCATTGTGCAGTAGGGCCCGGCTACTACGCGTGTAAGATCTAATATAATCAGGTTTTCCAATGCCCTGTAACTACTCATTTTTGCTCCCATCCTCCGCTTTAGCGGCACTCATCAGGGAGGTTGAAAGTGTTTTTCTTCCAGCCCTCTCATCTTTTCCAAAATCATCATCAACCTGGATTTTCATTCTCATAAAAGCAGATCCCAAGGATTTTCCAAGGCTGTCCAGCCTGAGAGAATGTGTTGCACCTCCTCCCAGCGCATGCTTCATTACAAAATTAAATCCTTTTAGGCTGTCCACCTCATAACGAATAATCTCACCTTTTACCATATTTCCAAAATAATCCTTAACCTTTTTTTCCGTCACCTGCTCCTTTATAACAGGGAAGTATTCCGCCTTTCTTGCATAAACGCAAACATTACTGGTATCCCCTTTGTCTCCGGATCTTCCATGCGCAATCTCTTTTAAATAAATTTCCTTCATACAGCCTCTCCCCCTCTTAGCTTTGCAGCTTTATGTATCAACTATATATGTTTTCAGATGAAGCGCATCTCTGGGAATCAGCGTGGGCCACAAACCAATTACCTCTTCCACCTTTGCCCTCCCTCCGAAGAAGCTGGCGCCAGGCGGCCCATTTAATTGAAGGGGGGAAATTTCAGGAACCAGTTTATATGCTTCCTCTTTGGTAAGCGTGCGGACTGCAATGCGGAGAACTACTTCATTTATGTTCTCACACATTTCTTTTGTCATATCTGCAGCATCTAAGTGCAGCGCATTCAGTCCCACATAATCAATACGGATCTCTTCTGCTTTGAGACCTTTTCTCTGCATCTTCTTTAAAATAATCTGTGCTGCATACTGTGCTTTTTCGTATGCATCCGGCCATGCATAGCACAAATAGGCAGCTACTTTGTACCCTGCATGATAACCGATATTTAATTTCAGCTTATCGGGTTTTTTTCTTCCTTTAATGTTTCTGATATCTACCAGATTTTTTCCTATTTCAATGATTTGAGCCTTACTTATGTCAACTGTAACATCAGGTGTAATATAATTTGCCGGATCATGTACCTCATAGAGAAACTGTTCCTTACAGGTCTGCTCTGTTATGATTCCGCCACAGTCCGGAGCTTTCGTAATATGTAGATAATCATCCGATACCTCTGCAATGGGAAATCCCAGCCTGTCCATATCCGGCACATTTCTCCAGTCATATTGAAAATTTCCTCCTGAGCCCTGGCCTCCACATTCCAGTAAATGTCCCGCCATAATTCCTCTTGCTGTTTTATCCTGATCACTGCCATCCCACCCAAGTTTTTTCATAATTGGCGCCAGGAATAGTGCCGAGTCTGTCGCCCTGCCTGTCAAAACCAGATCTGCACCCTGATTAAGGCATTCTAAAATGGGTTCATGTCCAAAATACACATTTGCATTAACGATATCAGGCAAAATATCTTTCAGTTTTAAGCCACTGTCGTCCAAATTATCAAATTCTATTCCTTCTTTAATCAGTTCCGGCAGCTCCTCCTTAATATCGTCCCCCAGAATATATCCAATGCGGTATCCTTTTATTTTTTCATCAGCGCAGACCTTCCTGCATGCATCCACAGCTCCTAAAACATTCATTCCTCCTGCGTTTGTCAGGATACCCGTTTTATGATAATGACTTTCTCTGACAACATTTTTAAACAGTTCTACAAAATCTGCCGCATATCCTTTTTTAGGATTTTTTAACTTTTGACGGGCCATAATTGACAAAGTCAGTTCCGCCAGATAATCACAGGCCATATAATCCAGCCCGCCATGCTTCATCATATGGATTGCAGCATCATTACTGTCGCCCCAAAATCCCTGGCCTCCCCCAATTCTCACCTTCCTCATATTTTCCTCCATTTCGAAGCGTTTTACGCTGAGAAGGCGGGCAAAGTATCAGATCTCGCTCTGCCATCTCAGAATTTGTGATGCTCCGGCACAAATTCCTGGTTGATACAATCAGCTTGATAACTGATTTTTCAACCTTTTCCCCTTAATAATCAATGGTCTGTTGCTTGACAGTTTTAGTACAACGTTATACTATAACGTTGTACTATTATTATATTATATTTTTTCCAATTGTCAATAGCATTTTTTAGTTATTCTGTTATAATCTTATGAGATATACATTTTATCATGAAAGGTCAGAAAAAATGGCAACCATTAAGGACATTGCACAGGCTCTGGGAATTTCCCCCTCCACAGTATCTATTGTCTTAAGGGGAAATGGAGAAAAAAGAAATATTTCAAAATCTACAATTGAAAAGGTCTTTGCATGCGCAAAAGAACTGGATTATCAGCCCAATATTGTGGCTAAGCGCCTTCGGGAAATTAATTCTCCGTATTCATATACTATTGCTGTTTTTTGGACCTCCGATTTTCGTGCATCCATGCTTGTACGTTTCTTACGCGGCCTGCAAAAAGCAATTGATGCATCCGGTTTAAACATTGAATTTTTTATCAGACAATATGAAAATGATTTTCTGTCCATGACATTAACAGAAAGTTCCTTTAATATGTTTCATGGTGCTATTGTATGTAATGCCTCCGAAAAAGACATTATGTACATAGAAAGCGTAACCTTTTTAAAACCCATTGTCCTCTATAACAGACGTTCACCCATATATTCCACCGTTTCAATTGACGACAAACTGATTGGCCGGATTGCCGCAGATGAATTTTACAAACATCATTGCAGGCGTTCCTGTATCATAACCTCGGAATCAGTTTTTGCCGGTATGTTGGAACGAACTGACAGTTTTATATCAAGAATAAAAGAATATTCTATAGAATTTATTGATACTTTCCAAGTTAATAATTCTATAAGCGGCGGATATAGTGGAGGAAGGAAGCTTTTAAATCTGCCTTACCTTCCCGACAGTATTTTCTGCGCTTCCGATATGATTTCTATGGGCGTCCTTTACGCTTTAAATGAAGCCGGTGTTTCAATACCGGATAAAGTAAAATTAATCAGTGTGGGAAATGGAGACCGGGAAATGGAAGAATTTACCTACCCGCCTTTATCGGTGGTTTATATTCCCATTGAGGAAATGGCTATCAACTGCTTAAGGCTCCTTGTAGAATTATTTCCCCTTAATATTGCCGCTGATCAGCGTGAAATTATTATTGACACCCCCTATATTCCCCGCCGGACCTGTCCGAAAACAGACTGATTCCACCTTTTTAACATGTGCATTTATGCCGCTGGTGCCAAAAATAAAAATATGATATACTGAAACACAAAGCATTTAAATTTTCAGCATCAAAAGTAAGACAATATTGGAGACCTATATGAACGAAAAAGTACTGCACACTTTAGAATATAACAAAATCATTAACTTATTAGTCCAAAAGGCATCTTCCCAGCCGGGGCGGGACATGTGTCAGGCTCTTGTTCCCATGACTGATTTAGAATCCATATGCCTTGCTCAGCAGGAAACCTCTGATGCCCTTTCCATGCTCTTTGCCAAAGGCTCCACTTCTTTTGGAGGAAACCGGAATGTGGCTATGGCGCTTAAAAGCCTTGAGATTGGAAGTACATTGTCCGCATCCGAGCTGCTTAAAATCGCCGGCCTTTTGGATAATGTAAATCGAATTAAATCCTATGGCCGGGGACCAAAAGATGAGGAAAAAGAAACCTCTCTTACCGGTTATTTTCATGCCCTTGAGCCTTTAACTTCCCTTGCCGGTGAAATTAACCGCTGTATTCTTTCCGAAGAAGAAATTGCAGATGATGCCAGCCCGGGGCTAAAACATGTACGACGCTCCATTACCCTCACGGGAGAAAAAATTCATTCTCAATTGACCAGTATGGTTAATGGTTCTTACCGCAGCTACTTACAGGACGCAGTGATCACCATGAGAGATAACAGATATTGTATCCCTGTAAAAGCTGAATATAAAAGTCAGGTGCCCGGCATGGTTCACGACCAGTCCTCCACCGGCTCCACCTTTTTTATTGAACCTGCCGCCATTGTAAATTTAAACAATCAGTTGAAGGAACTTTCCATTAAGGAAAAAGAAGAAATAGAAGCCGTCCTTGCAGACTTAAGTATGCAATGCGGCGGGCATATTGGAGAAATTTCAGAAAATCAGCGGATTATGACTTTCCTTGATTTTGTTTTTGCCAAAGCTAAGCTTGCTATGGATGAAAACGCCACTATGCCTTTATTTAACACTAACCATTTTATTAATATTCGTAAAGGGCGCCATCCCCTGCTTCCTTCTAAAAAGGTGGTTCCAATTGACATTCACCTGGGAAAAGAGTTTGATCTTTTAGTGGTTACAGGGCCCAATACCGGCGGAAAAACCGTATCCTTAAAGACAGTGGGGCTCTTTACTTTAATGGGACAGGCAGGGCTTCATATTCCGGCCCTTGACCGCTCGGAGCTTTCCATATTTACGGAAGTTTTTGCAGATATCGGCGACGAACAAAGTATTGAGCAAAGTCTCAGTACCTTTTCCTCCCATATGACAAGTATTGTCTCCATTTTAAAAAATGCTGATGAAAATTCTCTGTGTCTTTTTGACGAGCTGGGTGCAGGCACCGATCCCACGGAAGGCGCCGCACTCGCCATTGCCATTTTGGATCATCTTCATCAAAAAGGCATCCGCACTATGGCAACTACTCACTACAGTGAGCTTAAGGTTTATGCTTTATCCACTGATCACGTGGAAAATGCCTGTTGTGAATTTAATGTAGAAACCCTGGCCCCTACTTACCGGCTGTTAATTGGAATTCCCGGAAAAAGCAATGCCTTCGCCATTTCTTCAAAATTGGGACTGCCGGATTATATTATTGATGCTGCTAAAGGTCAGATTTCCACAGAAGATAAAAGTTTTGAAGATCTACTTACAGACCTGGAGCAAAGCCGGGTAACCATAGAAAAAGAACGTCTGGAAATTGCTTCCTATAAAGAAGAAATCAAATCCTTAAAGGAAAAATTACAAGTAAAAAATGAAAAGATAGATAATGCTAAAGAACGGATTTTAAGACAGGCAAACGAACAGGCACGTGAAATTTTACAGGAAGCAAAAAGCGTGGCTGATGAAACCATCCGCATTTACCAAAAGGCTGGTCCTGGCGCATCCTTAAAAGATTTAGAAAAAACAAGAGAAAAATTACGCGGCGAAATTGGAAAGAAAAATGACAAACTGGCTTTAAAAACAAATACATCCCAAAAGTCGGGACAGGTAAAACCGGATCAGCTTAAAATTGGCGACAATGTTAAAATCCTTTCCATGGGGCTTAAGGGAACTGTCAGCACCCTTCCCGACCACAAAGGAAATCTTTTTGTGCAATGCGGTATTATGCGCTCCCAGGCAAATATAAAAGATCTGGTATTTTTGAAAGAAGACTCTGCCACACCAGCTCTTTCTTCATCTAAAAGCCATACCAGTAAGGTTAAAATGTCAAAATCCCTTAGTATTTCACCTGAAATCAACCTGCTTGGTAAAACGGTAGATGAAGCTCTTTCCGCCCTGGATAAGTATTTAGATGATGCTTATCTTGCCCATTTATCCACTGTAAGAGTTGTGCATGGAAAAGGAACCGGAGCCCTGCGTAGTGCAGTACAAAACCATTTAAAAAGGATAAAATATGTAAAATCCTACCGGCTTGGCGAATATGGAGAAGGTGACGCAGGTGTCACTATTGTAACTTTTAAAGAATAATTGACAGAAAGTGAGACTTTTATGGTAAATAAACAAAAAATATTAATTGTTGATGATGATGCCAACATTGCAGAATTAATTTCCTTATATCTTACCAAGGAATGCTTTGAAACCATGATTGCAGGTGACGGAGAAACCGCCCTGCTTCTTGCAGATTCCTTTATTCCCAATTTGATCCTGTTAGACCTGATGCTGCCCGGTATTGACGGATATCAGGTTTGTCGCGAGATACGTGCCAAATCCTCCATACCTATCATTATGCTTTCCGCAAAAGGCGAAATATTTGATAAGGTATTGGGACTTGAATTAGGCGCTGATGACTATATGGAAAAACCCTTTGATTCCAAAGAACTGGTAGCACGTGTAAAGGCAGTTCTTAGAAGATATAAGCCAGCCGCCATAATGCCGCAGGCTTCTGACGTTAAATGTGTGGAATATACGGATCTTGTTATCAACCAGACTAATTATTCCGTAATTTACAAGGGTAAAACTGTAGAAATGCCGCCCAAAGAACTGGAACTTTTATATTTCCTTGCCTCCTCCCCCAATCATGTCTTTACAAGAGAACAACTTCTTGATCAGATCTGGGGCTATGAGTACATTGGCGATACAAGAACTGTCGATGTTCACATTAAACGCCTGAGAGAAAAAATAAGTGATCATGCCGGCTGGAGAATTGCCACAATCTGGGGAATCGGCTACAAATTTGAGGTAACACAATGAGAAAAACCCTTTACCTTAAGTTTCTGCTGGCGTACTTTATCTTTGGTGTTTTTGGATTCGTGATCGTTGCCACCTTTGTGAGCAGCATGACTATGGAGCATTTGACACGGGAAAGAGCGGATGCCCTTTACAGGGAAGCTACACTGATTGCCAACACCTATGCTTCAGATTTGTACAACAATGAAACTTCTTTGGACACCGTAAAAAAGCAGTTAGACACGCTGGACACTTATCTTTCTGCCAATTTGTGGATTATTAACCCTTCAGGGCGGATGATTTTGGACTCCCAGTCTCCTGTTGACGTGGAAAATGAAACTGTAATTTCCGGATTTGATCCTGCCATCACTTCAGGTTCCTATTACACCATTGGTAACTTCTTTGACAGCTTTAGCTATGACCAGTTAAGCGTGCTTGCTCCTATTACTTCAGATTATACGGTGCGGGGTTATGTGGTGATCCATTACCCTATCAGCAACATCACCGCTTCCTGCAACAGCCTTTTAAATATCTCTTATTTAATGCTGATTATTTTATTCCTGCTTTCCATGATCATTTTAATTTTTTTTACGGAAATGGTTTATCTGCCCCTGCGCAAAATCACGGAAGCAACGGAGCAATATGCTTCAGGAAATATGCACTATGAATTTCAAATTGACAGTGAGGACGAAATTGGTTATCTGGGTGCAACACTTTCTTACATGGCAAGTGAGATTGCACGCTCTGAGGATGATCAAAAAAAGTTTGTTGCCAATGTTTCCCATGATTTCCGCTCCCCCTTAACTTCTATCAAGGGGTATCTGGAAGCTATGCTGGACGGAACAATTCCTCCTGAACTTCACGAAAAGTACCTGACCATTGTATTAAATGAAACAGAACGCCTGACCAAACTTACCAACAGTCTGCTTACCTTAAATAATCTAAATACCAAAGGCATGCTGCTGGATATAAGTACTTTTGACATTAACAAAACTATCCGCAATACTGCCGCTTCCTTTGAAGGAACCTGTAAAAACAAAATGATTGCAATAGAGCTGATCTTAACTGGTGATGAGTTATTTGTAAGTGCAGATGTAGGAAAAATCCAACAGGTACTTTATAACCTTCTTGATAATGCAATCAAATTCAGTCATTCGGATTCTATTATTAAAATTGAAACCACAGAAAAGCACAATAAAATTTTTGTATCTGTTAAGGACAGCGGCATTGGCATTCCAAAAGACGCCCTTAAAATGATATGGGAGAGGTTTTATAAATCTGACCTTTCCAGAGGTAAAGATAAAAAAGGTACCGGATTAGGGCTTTCCATTACCAAAGAAATTATTCATGCCCACGGAGAACATATCAATGTAATCAGTACCGAAGGGGTGGGAACAGAGTTTATTTTTTCTCTGGCTTTGGCAGAAGAAGCAAATGAGGATTAAAATATAAGATTTCAAATTGAAAGAAAGGCATGGCTATTATATGCATATTATTTTACATCAACCTGAAATACCGGCAAATACCGGAAATATTGGAAGAACCTGCGTTGCAACAGGAACTGACCTGCATCTGATAGAACCATTAGGCTTCCGGCTCACAGAAAAAGACATCAAGCGTGCCGGAATGGACTACTGGGAGCATCTTAGTGTAACAAGGTATATGAATTTTGAGGAATTTAAATCCACTCATTTGGGCGCCAAAATATGGATGGCTACTACAAAAGCAAAACATATCTATACAGATGTCTCCTTCGGACCTGATGATTATATTATGTTTGGCAAAGAAAGCGCCGGAATTCCCGAAGAAATTTTGGTTGACTATGAAGAAACCTGCATCCGCATCCCCATGCTGTCTCAAATACGTTCCCTTAATCTTTCCAACTCTGTGGCCATAGTCCTTTATGAGGCGCTGCGCCAGCAAAATTTCTCAAATATGCAGTTGGAAGGGGAACTTCACAGACTTCACTGGAAAAAATAAAATTTTCCATAAAATTCTTATTCTCCTTCGTATCTAAAATAAGACTACATAGTTTGCTTCGCAAAATAAGGAGGCTAAATCCTCTGCTCCTGAATGGACAGTCGCATTTTGCTCCGCAAAACAAGGAGGATTGGTATGAAGAGAATGAAATTTTTACTTATGATTGGGATAGTATCTTTAGGAGTTGCCGGCTGTGGTAATAAGGTACCTTCCACAGATAGCTCTGTCGGTGCTTCACCTACAGCCTTATCACCACAGAATATTGCTGTAAGTGATAAGACTGTATATCCCTCTTCCCTTTATGAAACAAATTCTATCATCATAAACAGCAGTGAAAAGGTAACTGTGGTTCCGGATATTGCAGAAGTAGTTTATTCTGTCCGTACACAGGCTAAGGAAGCTGCTGACTGCCAGCAGAAAAATGCTGAAGCGGTAAGTCAGGTAATTGATCTTTTAAGGAGTCTGAATATTGAAGAAAAATCCATTCAGACTTCTGATTATTACATGAATCCCATTTACAATTACAGCGGCAGCACTGCCAGAGTTACCGGGTATGAGGCGACTGCCACTTTGACTGTGTCAGATCTTCCTATTGATGGTCTGGATAGTATATTATCCCAGTCTGTTTCTACCGGCATCAACACCATTGAATCCATTACCTATCAGGCCAGCAAATATGATGAAAGTTATCAGCAGGCCTTGTCAGCCGCTGTTACCACCGCATATCAAAAAGCACAGGTTTTGGCCAAAGCCGCCGGCTGTAATGTGGGACAGGTAATAAACATTCAGGAAACCAGCGGCTACTCTCAAGCGCGCTATACGGATAATGCCCTTGCCAGAAAGTATTCCAGTATGGCAGTTAAAGAAGAGATGGCGTTTGATACTGCCGGAAGCGTAATGCCTGGGGAAATTCAGGTAGAGGCTTCCATTACAGTTGAGTACCAGCTTTACTGACAATTTTCCATCTAAAATAATGGATGCTGAATATAGCACTCCATTTTATACTATAAAACGGACAGCCTGCAATATGCACTGTCCGTTTTGTTTATATTTTACATTCTGGCATTTTCTACATTATCTTTAAACCACTGATAGGCAAGTTCAACTCCCTCTTCCAGCTCTACCTTATGCGTCCAGCCAAGACCATGAAGTTTATCCACATTGGTAAGTTTTCTTGGTGTTCCATCGGGCATATCCTTATTCCATACAATCTCACCCTCATATCCTACCACCTTTTTAACAGTTTCAGC
The DNA here is from genome assembly GCA_000403495.2 of Lachnospiraceae bacterium 10-1. Classification (GTDB taxonomy): domain Bacteria; phylum Bacillota; class Clostridia; order Lachnospirales; family Lachnospiraceae; genus Suilimivivens. The sequence goes on from KE159818.1 coordinate 230,364, forward strand.
CAATTCCTTAATTGTCACTTCTTTCCCTGTGCCAATATTCACGTGCTGTTCACCATCATAATTTTCAAGTAAAAATACACAGGCATCTGCCATATCATCTACATACAAAAACTCTCGGAGAGGAGTTCCGGTTCCCCAAAGTTCTACAGAGGGTGCTCCATTTACTTTTGCTTCATGAAACTTTCTGATCATCGCCGGCATTACATGAGAACCCTGCAAGTCGTAATTGTCATATGGTCCATACAAATTTGTGGGCATACAACTGATAAAATCATCTCCATACTGTCTCTTATAAAACTTGCACATTTCAAGTCCGGAAATTTTAGCTATGGCATATGCTTCATTGGTTTCCTCCAAGGGCCCTGTAAGCAATGCATCCTCCGGAATCGGCTGAGGCGCCATTTTAGGATAAATGCAGGTACTCCCTAAAAAAAGCAGCTTTTTCACCTGATACTTGTGGCAGCAATCAATTACATTACACTGAATCTGAAGATTTTCATAGGCAAAATCCGCCGGTGTGGTATTGTTCGCATTAATTCCACCTACCTTTGCAGCCGCCAGCACAACAACATCGGGCTTTTCTTCTTCAAAAAATTTTCTTACCATAGCCTGATCTTTCAGATCAAGCTCCTTATGCGTCCTTCCAATAACATTTGTATATCCTTTTACCTGTAAATTTCTTACTATTGCACTTCCCACCAAGCCTCTATGGCCTGCAACATAAATCTTATCTGTCTTTTCCATTATCAGTTTCCTTTCTCATATCCTGCTTTCGGCAAAGCATTACGTCTGCCGTATGTTTACTAATGAATCACATCTTTAAATCCTTCTTTTATGGTTTCTCCCCTGAAAATATCCTCTGCCTTTACAGGTGATGCCGGAAAATCCCGATATCCGACTCTATCCCCTTCCTTTGGGTAATAAAAAGTATATCCATGAAGCACATAAGATTCTGTCTCAAAATTTTCATAATCTTTTTGGCAAATCAGATATTTCAGTGTAGCGCTTTTAGAAACCTCTATGCCAAACACTCCAAACTTATATACGCCAAAGAATAATAAAAAAATCAAATATATTTTAAACCTGTCCAAATGAGGGCTGATTTTTAAATAAATATTTCCCCATACAAGAACCGGCGACAACCATAAAAACACACAGCCATACCGGATCAACGGCGCACTCAACAGCCAAAATAGAAAACAAATGGTTATTGTTCCTGTTATATGAAGAAAGTCTGCCATATCCCGTTTCTTTTTTATTATTCCATAGACAGTAGTCAATATAAAAAGCACAACTCCGATTACTGCAAAAACCAGAAATACCTTATTGCTGGCATCTAAATTTTCCACCCATTCTGGAAGCCATTTCATAAGCGGATCATCATATCTTGACACATCATTAAATCCCCGCCCCCAAACCTGTATTTCTTTTGCATCATACTCAGCCATTCCTTTGGGAATTTTAAAATCAAAAGAAAAAAAGTCAATTGAAGTAAAAGGATAAATCAGCCATCCTGAAAGCATTACATTCCGAATTAAAAAAGGAATTACCGTCAAAAATCCCAGTCCTAAAAATTTTCCGATATCCTTTCCCTTTTTTTCCTTCATCATCATAACTGCAGGCTTTAAGGCAAGAAGCAAAATAAATGCTCCGGATAATTTGACCGTCAAAACCACCAAACACAACAAACTCAGTAATGCATATGGAAAATAAGACTTTTCTTTGTTCTCTATCAATTCAAGCCATCTGATCACTATATAAAATACCAGAAAAACCATAAAATAATCAGATGCCGGTGATACCATCTCATCGAACGCCATGAGTAAATAATAAATGCTGACTATTCTGGCAAAATCCGAGAGCAATGGTTTTCTTTCTCTTTTTTTAGAGAACATTTCTGAACAGACCAATGCCAGAAGATATGCTAAAAATCCTGCACAGCAATGATAAGACTGCCCCCCTAAAAATGACATGCTGTAAAATGCCGAAAGGCAAAACGCCGCACTATTATATGCAAGCCTGCTGTGCAGATTACCTAGTCCTAATACGGCTCCATATTCCTCAATCCATCGGATGCTCTGCGCATGGTAAAGGCTTGTATCATAATGTATAATGCCTGTAGATGTACCATAGGCAAACAACAGTAAAAGTACCACCGATATTACAATCCTGGCTGGCTGGACAGTAAGCCTGAAGGTATGCAGGTCTTCCAATATTTCTTTTCTAAACGCCAGTATACATAAAAGGCAGATAAGGAGCAGTATTCCATTAGCCATAAGTCCAACCTTGTAAAAAATGCTGAAAAGCTGGGCATAGACTGTCACCGTTCCAATACCGGCATATAAATAACTAGTTCTTTTTCCAAACTGAAATGTTTTTTTACCCGAAATAACCCTGATGCAGGCAAATCCCGTCACATAACAGGTAAACAGCATATACAGCCATATAAGTATGACAGATAGCATTTCGTTATCCTCTTAGTGTAAATAACATTTATTTATTTTTCTGCGACCTGTATTCCTCACAGTTCATTCCTTCAATTTCCTTTAAATCATGGTCCATCATCATAGCAACCAGACCTTCAAAGTTTACTTTTCTCTTCCAGCCTAATTCCTGCTCTGCTTTAGCCGGATTTCCCCAAAGAAATTCCACTTCTGCCGGACGGTAAAACTCAGGATTAATGTCTACTAAAAGCCTGCCTGTCTCACTGTCATAACCTTTTTCATCAATTCCTTTGCCTTCCCATTTAACGGTTATTCCCAGTTGTTTAAAGGCAGCATCTACAAATTCTCTTACCGTATGCGTTTCATTCGTTGCAAGCACATAGTCATCCGGCTTGTCCTGCTGCAGCATCATCCACATTCCTTCCACATAATCACCTGCGAATCCCCAGTCGCGCTTTGCATCCATATTCCCTAAAGAAAGCTTTTCCTGTCTGCCTGCAATGATATTTGCAATAGCCAGTGTAATTTTTCTTGTTACGAAATTTTCACCTCGTCTGGGTGACTCATGATTAAATAAAATGCCATTACATGCAAACAACTTATAAGATTCCCTATAGTTTACTGTAATCCAGTACGAATACAGCTTAGCCGCTCCATATGGACTTTTGGGATAAAAAGGAGTTGCCTCGCTTTGGGGTGCAGTTTCAGGAAGACCGCCAAAAAGCTCAGAGGTAGACGCCTGATAATATTTACAGTTCCCACCATTTACACGTATGGCTTCAAGAAGCTTCAAGGTGCTTACGCCTGTTGCCTCTGCTGTATATTCCGGAACTTCAAAAGATATGCCTACATGCGACTGCGCTGCCAGATTGTAAACTTCCGTAGGACGAATCTCTGCAATAAGACGCATCAAATTACTGGAATCTGTGGTGTCTGCAAAATGAAGGAAAAACTTAACCTTATTATATTTTGAGTTGATAATGTGATCAATACGAGAGGTATTGCTGGTACTATGTCTGCGGATCAATCCGTGTACCTCATACCCTTTTTCCAATAAAAATTCTGCCAGATAAGAACCATCCTGCCCGGTAATACCAGTAATCAAAGCTATATTTTGCATAATTTTCTCCTTTATATCTATCTTTAATTTTTTAAATTTCTTACCAAATAACATTTACTGTCACTGCTATAATAATACCAAGAATAGCTCCCATCAATACCTGTAAAGGTGTGTGCCCTACCAGCTCTTTCAGCTTTGCCTCAGGGCTGATCTGATTTCCCATGTTGGTAAATATCTCCATCATCTCGTTTAATACCTGCCCCTGCTTTCCGGTTTCCCTTCGAACTCCCATTGCATCATACATCACAATAATGGAAAGCATAACAGCAATTGCAAATTCAAAGCTTCCTCCACCATATTTTATCCCTGCGGCCGTCGCTAATCCGCAAACGGTCGCGGAATGGCAGCTGGGCATTCCACCGCTTCCTACCATTCTCTCCACCACAAAGCGTTTGGTCAGAATCAAATGAATCAGGGTTTTTAATACCTGCGCCACAAGCCATCCCAATGCTGCAGAAACAAATACCTGATTGTTAAGCAATTCTACAATAAAATCCATTTCTATCCTCTCATGTATACATCAAGTGCATCATGCCAGTCGGCAAATCTGTAATCCGTAGTCAGCTTCAGCATATAATTTTCCAATATAGAATAAGCCGGCCTGGGTGCTTTTGCACCAAATTCTTCTGTAGTGATAGCCTCAACCACCGTCTTTTTTCCTGCCATTTTAAATATTTCTTCAGCAAACTGCGCCCAAGAGCAGCTTCCTTCACAAGTAGCATGAAAAATTCCATAATTTTCCGTAAAAATCAGCTGGTCAATTGCTGCTGCAAGTTCCTTTGCGCTGGTAGGACTTCCCACCTGGTCACCAACTACCCTGACTTTATCATTATTCTCAGAAAGACGGAGCATGGTTTTTACAAAATTTTTCCCATCTCCATAAAGCCATGCTGTACGCAATATGAAATACCTGTCTGCAAAATCCCTAACCATGTTTTCACCTGCCAGCTTTGTTACACCATATGCCCCTTGTGGATCAGGTTTATCAAACTCTGTGTAAGGCCTGTCTGCTTTGCCGTTAAACACATAATCGGTTGAAACATGTATCATTTTTGCACCTGTTTCAGAAGCGGCAATACTTAAGTTTCTGGGACCTATGGCATTGATCTTATATGCCTTATCCCACTCATCTTCACAGGCGTCAACTCCTGTATGGGCCGCACAGTTAATAATTGCATAAGGCTTTACTTCCCTTACAAGTTCCATCACCATGTCGATATTAGTAATATCCAGCTCTCCTACATCCGTATTCACAAACTCAACTTCCAAATTATTTTGAAATTCCAAATTGACAGCACGTCCCAACTGCCCATTACAGCCAGTCACGATTATTTTTTTCATTATAAAATCTTCCTTTCACAGAATAAGTATACCCGATTATTATTGTAACCTCTAATCTCATTTTAGACAAGTACAAGATGGGAATACTTATGCCTATCATAATAATTTCTTAATATTTTAATTCAGGGTTTTACACAATTTGCTAGTGACGATAAATAGGTTGTATGTTATAATATCAAATGGTGATTTTCTTTGTAATCACCATTTTTATGAATGAAAGTGAGGAAATGTGATGAAAAGATTACAAGTTCTTTTTCTTGCGGCCTTATCTTCATCTCTTTTACTGTTTGGATGCGGCAAGGATGCTGATGATACGGTAAGCCCTGTTGTAAAGCCACTTACAGAAGAGCAGCCCCAAACTCAGGAAGAGACGGAAGCACCGGCTGAAGAAACAGAAGAAGATACGGATACTCCTCCTGCTGAAGGCATGGCGAGGAGCAGAATTACAAATGAATGGGTAAGTGAAGACGCTGCCAATACACGTCCTATTGCAATAATGATTCCCAACTCCAAAACAGCAAGTCATTATGGTCTTTCTCAGGCATCTGTCCTCTATGAGTGTAATGTGGAAGGAAGTATGACCAGGCTAATGGCTGTCTTTGATGACTGGAAAAATTTTGAAAAACTGGGTAACATCAGGAGCTGTCGTGACTACTATGTATACTGGGCTTTTGAATGGGATGCTATTTATATTCACTTTGGCGGTCCATTTTACATTGATGAAATTATTGGCCGCAAAGATACACAGAATATTAACTGTATCAGCTATGGAAATGCTTCTTTCAGGGAAACAGCCAAAAATTCAACTGATAATGCATTTACATCCGGTTCCAAGATTATTGATGCCATGAATTATTATAATTATCCCTTAGAATACAGAGATGGATATGCAGACAAGCAGCATTATTTATTCTCATCTGATCAGGAGCCTAACACACTTGAGCAATATTCTGATGCAATTACTGCTGATAAAGTTGATATGTCTCCTGCTTATCCTGTTACTAACTGCTACTTTGTATACAATGAAGGTACAGGGCTTTATGAAAGATTTCAGCATCTTTCTGGTGACAGTGATGGTCCTCATATAGATCTGGCCAATAATGAGCAGCTAGCATTTAAGAATATTTTGATTCAAAATACATATCATGAAGTCAGAGATCAAAAAGGTTATCTTGCTTTCCAGTGTCATGACACTACACGTGATGGCTGGTTCTTTACGAATGGGAGAGGCATCCACGTGACCTGGGAAAAAACTTCGGATTATGGTGCTACCAGATATTATGATGATGCCGGAAATGAAATCAAATTAAATACTGGTAAAACTATGGTTTGTATTTTAGAAGATGGTGATACATTTATAGTAGATGGCAAAAGCATCAGTTCTAAATAAATACTTTGCATTATTTAAGCCCTTCGGAAATCCGAAGGGCTTTTTCAACGAAAAAGATATTCTATATCATTACAATCCCAATCTGTTAACCGCAGAGAAAATTGCACGTGCAGATGCTCTTGTAATATTAGAGCTTACTCCCACTCCATAAGTCACTTTTCCAGTCTCTGCATCCAATACATGAATATATGCTGCTGCCTGGGAATTAGATCCACTTTGAAGTGCATGTTCCTCATAATCCAAAATCTTAATCTTTCTGTCCAGTTCATGCCAAAGTCCTCTTTGGATCGCATCAATTGGCCCATTTCCCACAGCTTCGAAACGCTTTTCCTTTCCCGCATCTGTATAAACTACAGTTACTCTTGTATCAAATTCTGATTTAACTTCATCACTCAAATCATCAACACGAAGCTTGCGGAAATGAATCGGTTCTTTTCTGTCCAAATATTCCTTTCGAAATGCTTCCATAATCTGCTCTGGTGATACTTCTCCCTGTTTTTCTGAAATTGCCTGTATTACATCTGCAAACTCCCTATGCATGCCTTTAGGAAGCTTGAACCCAAAGTAAGTGTCCATAACAAATGCCACACCGCCTTTTCCTGACTGGGAATTAATGCGGACAATAGGTTCATATTCTCTTCCAATGTCGGAAGGATCTATGGGTAAATAAGGTACCTGCCAGTACTCATTATTCCTTTCCTTCATTGCCTTAACGCCCTTGTTAATTGCATCCTGATGTGATCCTGAAAATGCGGTAAATACAAGCTTTCCTGCATAAGGATGCCTGGGGTGAATTGGAATTTTACAGCACCTTTCATACAACTCAATCGTCTCATTTACTTTTTCAATATTCAGTTCAGGATCAATTCCCTGAGAAAACATATTATAGGCTATGTTCAGCACATCTACATTTCCAGTTCTTTCACCGTTTCCAAATAATGTTCCTTCCACTCTGTCTGCACCAGCCAGCATGGCAAGCTCTGCGGAAGCCACTCCTGTTCCTCTGTCATTGTGGGGATGAACACTTAAAATAATGCTGTCTCTGTTTTTAAAATGGGTATTCATCCATTCAATCTGATCCGCATATACATTAGGCGTATTCATTTCCACCGTAGATGGAAGATTAATTATCATAGGATTTTCTTTTGTCGCCCCCCAGGTTTCCTGAACCGCAGTACAGATTTCAAGAGCAAAATCAAGCTCTGTTCCCGTAAAGCTTTCCGGTGAATACTCTAAAATGATCTTACCGGGAAACTTTTCTGCTTTCTCCTTTACCATTAAAGTTCCCTTTACTGCAATATCTATAATTTCCTCCTTAGACATTCCAAAAACTACATCTCTTTGCAGGGTAGAAGTTGAATTATAAATATGCACAATGGCCTCTTTACATCCTTCAATGGATTCAAAAGTACGGTCAATCAATTCCTGACGGCACTGAGTAAGCACTTGTACCCGTACTTGGTCAGGAATCATTTTTCTTTCAACCAGTTGACGTAAGAAATCATACTCTATCTGACTGGCTGCCGGAAAACCAATCTCTATTTCCTTAAATCCTAATTTAATAAGATATTGAAACATTTCAATTTTTTCACTTACCACCATAGGATCAATCAGTGCCTGATTTCCGTCTCTCAAATCCACGCTGCACCATATAGGAGCTTTTTCGATTTCTTTGTTAGGCCACTTTCTCTCAGGATAATCTACAACCGGATTTTTTCTATAACGTTTATAATTTAACATTTCTTTCTCCTTTTAAACAAATGCTGTCACGCTTTGCGAGTCAGCTTATTGTAACAAACACTGCCCGCTTCGCGAGCAGCTTATTGTAATAAAAACCGGCCCGAATCAAAATGGGGCCGGTTTGAACATGTCTTTGGGTTTCAGATTATTCACCTAAACCGTTTTCAATCGCCTTAACCAGAGTTTGAAGTGCTTCAATCTCATCTTCTCCCTCACATACAAATTCAATTTCATCTCCGCATTTAACGCAGGCACCTAAAACACTTAACACACTTTTGGCATTTGCCGTATTATCCTTAAATGTAAAGGTTATCAATGACTTAAACTGCATTGCTTCTTTACACAGAATTCCGGCTGGCCTTAAGTGAAGACCTGTTGGGTTCTTAATGACCACTTTCTGGCTTACCATTGTTATACAACTCCCTCCAATTCATTTTCTGTCTGATTCTCTCGCCCACAATACTCTTAATATACTATAACATTTTTCCCTATGTTTCTCAAGTCTAATTATTAGGTTCAGCCTCTTTGCTGTAAGCGTTCAGCCGTGCAATTCATAAGCCATCAGAATACAGACCTTTCCTGACAATATAATTGATCGGCTGAATTATTATAACATGATGTTCTGGATTAATTCAGCCAGTTTTTTGGCTTCATTATCTATCATTTTCTGATCCTTACCTTCAATCATAACACGAACCAGCGGTTCGGTACCGGAAGGACGAATCAAAACTCTTCCCTCACCGGCAAATTTATCTGTAAGATTCTTAATTGCTTCAGCGATTTCGGGATATTCCATATATCTTTCTTTTTTATGATTTGGCACTTTGGCATTTACCAGTGCCTGGGGAAGTACCTCCATAACAGACGCAAGCTGTGACAAAGATTCTCCGGTTTCTACCATTACCTTTAATAGATGCAATGCACTTAAAAGTCCGTCTCCTGTGGTATTTTCTTTTAAGAATATAATATGACCTGACTGCTCTCCTCCCAAGCTGGCCCCAATTTCCTTCATTCTTTCAAGAACATAACGGTCGCCTACCTTGGTCTGTTCCATATGAATGCCATTTTTTTCTCCCATAAGGAAAAAGCCTAAATTACTCATAACTGTTGCAACAATGGTATTATCAACAAGGTCGCCATTTTCTTTCATATGGTTTCCAACAATCGCCATAACCTGATCCCCATCTACAACATTTCCCATTTCATCCACTGCCATAAGTCTGTCGGCATCTCCATCAAAGGCAAGGCCAATGTCTGCCTTCTCATAAACCACCCTTGCCTTTAGCTCTTCCATATGTGTAGAACCACAGTTGGCGTTAATATTTGTTCCATCGGGCATATTATGGATTGCTACTATATTTGCACCCAGTTCCTTAAGTGCCTCCACAGAAGTGTAATAGGATGCTCCCTCTGCACAATCCACTACTATTTTCAATTTGGATAAATCCACATTTACAGCCTGAATAGAGTGATTAATGTATTCCTCCCTGGCATCCGTACGGTATTTGATTTTCCCTACATTTGCGCCAATAGGAAACTTAATTCCATTCATATCATTTCTGATAATATTTTCAATTTCGTCCTCTAACGCATCTGGCAATTTATACCCATTTCCATCAAAAAACTTAATTCCATTAAATTCAACCGGATTATGTGATGCTGAAATAACAACTCCTGCATCCACCTTATACTTTCTGGTAAGATAAGCCACTGCCGGAGTAGGAATAACCCCTACATAAACAGCATTTGCGCCCACGGAACAAATTCCAGCCATCAGTGCGTTAGCAAGCATATCCCCTGAAATTCTGGTATCACACCCAACCATGATTGTTGGCTTGTGCATATTTTCCTTTGTAAGCACATATGCTCCCGCCTGCCCAAGCTGCATGGCAAGCAACGGTGTCAATTCATCGTTTGCCACACCTCTGACTCCATCTGTGCCAAATAATCTGCCCATAACAATTCCTCCATGTTCCTGATTAAAAATTCCCTTTTACTAAGCTTCCTCTATTTCTGAAATATGCAGAGTTACTACAACTGGTTCCCGTAAAGCTACATCATCAGACAATCCAAAATCAACCTCCACCGTATAATAGCCTGGCACCGGTTCATCCATTCCCTGGCTTCTCATCCATTCCGCTATATCTACCGTGCCAAAAATACTGTTTGCCTGCAGTCCTGCCACATCCCTTGAAAGCCCTGTTACCTCAATGATAAAGCTTTCCTCCAGGCCTGAAATGCTGGCATTATACCCTTCTGGAAGATTAATTATCCTAACCTTTTCCTCACGGATTTCCAGGCGTTTAGATATCTCAGGTGCTACATAAACCGTAACAGTTTTTAATGCGTCTTCTGCATTTGCAAGGAATACACCATCCGGAAGATACTTACGAATATCAATGTCAGCCACATAGTCTTCCGTCTGATTTGAAATATCCAATGCTTCAGCAGGTATATTAATCTCAGTAATGCTTTTGAGAGCATTTGACTTTCCGGCTATTTTAACAACTTCTCCATTACCATTAATTTCTCCTGTTGCCCGGTAGCCAGATGCTGCTTCCCCTGTAATATTATAAATAATAGGAACATCAATTGTCTGCCAGATGCTTACTTTCACTCCCACAGACTTGATATTTTGGGTAATACTACTTGTATCTGCCACTACGCGGTCTTCTGCATCATAAAAGACAATATCAGCGTTTGTCACAATGTCGCTGGTCATTCCTGTAACATTTACGTCTACGGATGCCTTTACAATCTGGTCAATAATTGACTGAGGTCCTGATATTCTGACCAGATTCTGATCCGTAGTGATATCCCCTGTAAGATATCCTTCCGGTACCTGGCCGGAAACAGTAGATTTAAGCGCTAACGCCTTTGTTCTCTTGTTTTCAATATTTAATTTTATAGTATCAATATTTCCAGTAATACTTGTAACTTTATCTCTGTTTGCAATATTGGTTGTAAGTTTAATGGAAATAGTATCAAGACTACTCAGTTCAGCAACATCTGCCGTTGCAATAACATTTTCCTCCTTAATCTCACTAAGAACAGTACGAGGAGCCCTGATTGTTACTCTTCCAATAACATCAGTATCCTCCAGAACTTCGTATATCTGCCCTGACTCTGTGATTAATTCAGTATTTAAAAGTTTTACAGGTATATTATCATAAGTTTTTGTATTTATAGGATTATTCACGCTGGTAACTACCATCCAAAGAATAATTGCAAAAAAAACAGATGCTATTTTTAAACCTATATTGCGTGTTAGTTTATTTTTCACCTTTAGCCCGTCCCTTCCACAGAATTCTCTTGCGGTTTTCTTCCTCCGGTTTATTCTGTATTGTTTTTAGTCTTTCTTTAAGGGTATCGCCACTTAGGTTTCTTTCTATTTTTCCATCATAAGCTACACTAATTTTTCCTGTTTCTTCTGAGACGATCACGGTTAGGGAATCTGTTGCCTCAGAAATCCCCACACCTGCCCTGTGTCTGGTACCCAGTTCTTTGCTAAGCTGCATATTATCTGAAAGGGGAAGATAACAGGTTGCAGATGTAATTCTATTTCCTCTTATTATCACTGCCCCATCATGAAGCGGCGTATTATGTTCAAAAATATTAATGAGCAACTGGCTGGTAACGATACCATCCACATCAATTCCAGTCCTCTCGTATTCAGAAAGAGACTGGTTTTGTTCTATAACAATAAGGGCACCGGTTTTTACCTTGCCCATTTCCACACATGCTTTTGCTATCTCGTTTATTGTTTTATCCGAAAACCTGCCTTCTCCCAAGCCTTTACTTACTTCAAAAGGAAAAATGGAAGCTATAATATTTTTTCTTCCCAGTTCCTCCACCGCTTTTCGAAGCTCCGGCTGGAGAATTACTATCACAGCTGTTACTGCAACACCAAACATGTTATTAACAATCCACAGGATTGTGTTCATTTCAAAGTATTCAGCAACAAAAACAAATACTGCAATAACAAGTATTCCTTTAAGTAATGACCAGGCTCTAGTATTTTTAACCCATACAAGGATATTATAAATGAGAAAAGATATGATCACAATCTCGACCACATCTGCCCATCTGACACCTGTAACCCGCGATAGATATAATTGAATAAATTCTAATCCACGTTCCATCTAGTCATTCCCTTTTAAATATATTTCTAAAAATTCTCCCGCTTATTTTCGTGCCTGCTATTTGTTATACTTTTTCTTGGGAGTATTAATCTTTTTAACCGTTTTAGACGGCATTGCAACTGTAATCTTAGGCACCGCTTTTACATAATAATAGTATTCATCATCTTCAAATTGTACTTTTTCCACCCTGCTGTAGTCTACATGGAAAGCAAAAAATTCAATCACCTTAACAATAAGAGCTGAAAAAATTGTACCAAATACAATGCCCACGATAGATACATTCGTGTCGAATGCCATATCCCCTATCAAAAGAACCACAACATCTGCAATTGCACCCGCAACAATAGCAATTGTCCATGCATGATCTATGGAAAGCCGCTTAATTGTATAGACCAGGATAATTGTAACTGTAAACGCTGCAATTGTAAGAACCATTTCTTTATTATCAATAAATCCATCTATGATAAATCTGAACTTGGTTGTCAATTCTTCTGCTGCCATTCCGGACAATGCCGTAGCACTTTCAGCAAAATAAGAAATTAAATAACTTACCATTACGCCGCATCCCACGGAAACTGCCGACGCAGGCGTTCCTAAAAGTCCCATTGCAAGGGGAATCACATACGGGATCTTTAGCACAAAGCAAATGGGTGTAAGCAAAAGGACAAGCGTATCCTTTGGTGAAAATCGGAAATACAGCAAAAACATCACTAAAAAAATTATAAGTGCAATCGCCGCACATTCTAGTGATAATGCATATAAATGTAATACGATAAAAGCCGCCGCCACAAAAATAATAAAATTCATTGGCATAAAGGAACACATAAGCGCAATGATAAGCACAATTGATATATTATCTAATCTGTGCATATAGCCGATCTTTCCATTAATCATCATTAAAGAGATTAAGGCCAGTATCATTTTAAATAGCGGCTTTAAATATACTTCGTATTTACTGATAAAAGTTTTAATATACTGTTTTACAACAAGTAAGGTTATCATATGGTCTTCCTCATTATTTATCATACATGCCTGCCAGTTTTTTAAGATTACTGTAATAATTTCTTAAATTCTTTTTTGCTTTGTTGTATTTGTATGTAAAAAGCACATATGTAATAACACCGTATGCACCTACTGTACATAAATATAATATTATAACGTCTTTTCCAAAGCCCAGCAGATCCATCTTATAAATATTCTGCATCAATTCCTCAAAATTATAAAAAACATACACTCCAAACAATGCCAAAAAAGAAATTGTTGCAGCAATCACTGACTTTAAGATCTGAAATCCAATGTAATCGCCCTTAAAATAATTGACGATAGAAATATCCTTTTTACCTTCATTCGACTCATAAGAAGCCAGTCTGGTCATAAGGATGACCTTTTCTTCATTTATCATATTATTTAAAACCTTTTCTTTCCACGTACATAACAGGATATCATATCACGTAAAAATTACAGAAAACGCATCTTATCACGTTCATTTTTACGGGGTGCAGGTTGAGGTGCCGGCTGTTTCGGCTTATCTAATCCAGCGGCATGCTTAAACCCACTTGCCATATCTGCTTTACATTTTTCGCAAAAACGTCCCGATCTGATCATAGTTCCGCAGCCTTCACAGGCAATTCTGATCGGAGAGTCATCTGCAAATTCCAGTCTTTCTTCCCTGATCCACTGGCGGATTTGATTATGTTCTACTTCACATGCCTCTGATACCTCCGAAATATCAGCCCCACGATGTTCACGTACATATTCTTTTACTTCAAGAAATTTGGCTTCCTGATCTTCTTTACATCTGGGACAAATAACCTGCCCCATAACATAATTAAACATCCTGCCGCATTTTTTACAATTACGTACATTCATAATTATACCTCCTGCATTTTATTTATTAAATACCCCTGCCAATTGTCAATGCCATAAAATATACTTTCGGAATCCCTGCTTTATGCAAAATCCCTGCCATAGCATCAATAGTGCTGCCCGTAGTATAAATATCATCTATAATAACAATCGTATTTAATTTTACATCATTTTTATATATTTTAAAAGCCCTTTTCAAATTTTTCTCCCTTTCTAATTGATTGAGGTTTTTTAAAGGGATGGTTTTTCCTACTCTTCGTATCAAACGGGCATTCACAGGAATGCCTGAGCACCTTGATAATTCCCTTGCTATCAGCTCAGCCTGATTATATCCTCTTTTCCTTTTTCTGGATGGATGAACAGGTACGGGAATTAGTGCATCCGGACTGATCATAGAAAGCCAGCAGGCTTTTTCATTATACAATTCCTTTCCATAAAATTTTGAATACTCCATCCTCCCCTTATATTTAAAGCGAAAAACAGAATCAGCCATACTTCCATAATCATATAATGCAGTCCCCTGTATATAGGCATGATTCTTTTTCTGACAGTCACTGCAATATTCCTGCTCTTGTTTATTTAGCTGTTTTCCACATTTCATGCAAAAAGGTTCTCTTATATATACAATTTTTCCCCTGCATTTTCTGCATACGGCTTCTTTCGCATAACCCGTAATTTCATCGCATACCACACATCTTACAGGGTATAACAGATTTAATAAAGTTTTCTTTACGTCCATTCAGCCTCCGTTTCCCTGATTTCTACTATTCTGTCGCACAAACTGGTATAACGTTCATGCTGCTTTTCATTTTTTATCATTTCCTGTATGGTCTGCCTGCTTCCCAAAATCGTAACGCATTTTCTTGCACGTGTAACTGCCGTATAAAGAAGATTTCGGTTAAAAAGCATTCGCGGACCGGATAAAACAGGAATAATTACTGCTGGATATTCACTTCCCTGTGATTTATGTATGGTCACGGCATAAGCAAGTTCTATTTCATCTAATCCTGAAAAGGGATATTCAATTCTTTTATGCTCGTCATATTCTACTGTAAGAGTCTGGGCAGTATGGTCAATTTCCCGAATAATTCCCATATCTCCATTAAAAACGCCCATTCCTTTATCTATTGCAATACCGTACCTGCTTACAATTTCCCAGGGGATCTGATAATTATTTTTGATCTGCATTACCTTATCTCCCTCTCTGAAAAGACGTTCTCCCGACTCATATTCTTTTTTTTCCCCGGAAGACGGATTTAAGTATTTCTGAAGAATATTATTTAAAGCTGCCGCTCCCAGATTTCCCTTTCTCATGGGAGTAAGCACCTGAATATCATATAATGCCGCATTCACATAAGAAGGAAGCTTTTCACGTATCAGCTGTATCATATGTTTGTATATTACATTTACATCCGACCTCTCTAAAAAGAAAAAATCTCTGCTTTTATTGTTAAGTTCAATTTTTTCTCCTCTGTTAATCTTATGTGCATTTACTATAATATCACTTTCTCCTGCCTGCCTGAATATTCTTTTCAACATAATTACCGGAAAAGCTCTGCTTTCAATCAGATCCTGCAAAACCTGCCCCGGTCCCACACTTGGAAGCTGATCCACATCTCCTACCATAATCAGACGGGTGCCTACACTGACAGCCTCTAAAAGAGCCTTAAACAAATAAATGTCTACCATAGACATCTCGTCAATGATAACCACATCAGCTTCAAGGGGATTTTCTGTATTTCTCTCAAACTGTGCCCGTTTTCCCTCCTCCACAGCCCCATTAATCTCCAAAAGTCTGTGAATTGTGCGTGCTTCATATCCGGTAGCTTCTGTCATCCGCTTTGCCGCTCTTCCTGTAGGTGCTGCCAGCAAAATATCCATTCCTTCCCCTTCAAAATAACGAATTATTGTGTTAATGGTAGTTGTTTTTCCTGTTCCAGGTCCCCCGGATAAAATCATAAGCCCAGATTTAACACTTTGTAGTACTGCCTGTTTTTGCAGTTCATCAAGCACAATTCCCTGTTCTTTTTCCAAAATCTTAAGCATTATCCGTACCTTTTCCTCTTCCGAGGGGAGCAGCTCTTCCTCCATGGATACATTCAGATCATGAAGCATTCTTGCACAATTCAACTCCACATAATAGCTGGAAAGCGCATAGACTCTCTGCTCCGTTTCTTTCATTTTCACAACAATTTTTTTGTCCATGGAAAGATTAGAAAGATGGGGTGTAATCAACTCCGCATCCACTCCTAATATTTCTTTCGTTCTCTCTTTCAGTTCCCTGGCAGGAAGATAGGTATGACCTTCGGCAGACGCCTGCAGAAGAACATAAAGAATACCGCTGCGTATCCGGTAATCAGAATCTGTATGAATTCCTATTTTGGAAGCAATCTCATCTGCAATTTTAAATCCTACTCCATCAATGTCTTCCGCAAGCCTGTATGGATTTTCTTTCATAACTCCATATAGTTCCATTCCATATCTGTTGTATATCTTTACCGCCAGAGCATTGGAAATACCATACTTTTGCAAAAAAACAAAAGCTTCCCTCATGTCCTTTTTTTCTATCATCTGCAGCGCTATTTCTCTTGCC
Source organism: Lachnospiraceae bacterium 10-1 (assembly GCA_000403495.2). Taxonomy (GTDB): domain Bacteria; phylum Bacillota; class Clostridia; order Lachnospirales; family Lachnospiraceae; genus Suilimivivens. The sequence goes on from KE159818.1 coordinate 247,000, forward strand.
TTGCGTTCACTGATTCCTTTAATTTCAGCCAAACGCTCCGGTTCCTCTTCTATGATCCTGAAAGTATCCTTTCCAAACTTTCTGACTATTCTTGCTGCCAGAGCCTCACCTATCCCCTTGACAGCACCGGAGCCTAAGTAAAGCTGCATGGAAATTTCATCATCGGGCGTCACTACCTGACAGCTTTCCACCTTAAGTTGATGCCCATAAACCGGATGTTCTACAAAACTGCCCTTTAATTCCAGTGTTTCACCCGCCTCTACAGAACGAAAATTACCTACACAGATAAGTTCTTCCCCTTCACATTCCAGCAATACCACTGCATATCCATTTTCTTTATTGTGAAAAATAACATGATCCACATAGCCTGTAACCGTTTCCAAGAAAATTCCTCCCGTAAAAAAGCTGCCAAACAAAACGGTAATCCGTCTCATTTCAGCAGCCCCCTATACAATATATGATCTTCAATTACAAACCATAATTCCGTTTCATTTGTTCGTATAACATTTGTGCAAGCCCCAGCCCTTGTGTCTCCGTAGAAGTGGAAGCCAATTCCTGCATTGCACTGTCCTTAAAATAATCCACCAGACTATTTCCGGAACCACTGCTTTCTTCTGTCTTAATGCAATCCACCGTCTTTTGCATTCCTTTAAATACCTGCTCTAAAAAGTATGCCTCAAATTGTTTGCAGGCGCTTAAAAGCTCATCATCCGTAGCTTTAGAATAATCTTTATCTGTAATTTCCTGCCTTAATTTTGATTCTGCCGTATTCTGGCTCTGTACATAATCCGTATATGCAGATGAAATTCCACCAAATTCCATATCAACACCTTATACCTTTCCTCTGTCAATGATAACTCAAATAGTAAAACTGCATTTACTAGCGCTTTAGGTTGTTTGCTGTCTGCATCATTTCATCTGAAGTAGTAATTGCTTTTGAGTTCATTTCATAGGCACGCTGTGCAACAATTAAATTAACCATCTCATCTGCCACCTGTACGCCGGAGCCTTCCAGATACCCCTGTACCACCTTGCTTCTGGTCAGATTTCTATTAGTAGCTTCATTTAAAACGGTTCCACTTGCTTCTGTCTCTGCCCATAAAGTATTTCCCTGTCTCTCAAGTCCGCCTGGATTATTAAACTGATACAGGCCTATTACCATTCCATTAATCGGCTGAGGATTGTTATCAGCGTCCGGATAGCAGACCTGACCATCTCCGGTAATTGTTACCTTGTTTGTAACATAATTTGATGGAAGTGTGATAATTGCCCCTCTGGAATTTAATACCGGACGTCCATCCTGATCTGTCAGTATCATGCCGCTTCTGCCATTAGTTGCCCAGGTAAAATCACCATTTCTTGTATAATATGTATTTCCATCTTCACCACGAACAGCAAAAAACCCGTCTCCTTCAATGGCAAATGAAGTCGTGCTTTCAGAAGCCAAAAGACTTCCCTGTCTGAAAATAGAATCAATGGAAGAGTTTCTAACACCAAGCCCTACCTGCGAACTTGTAGGTTTAGCCTCTCCGTTTGCTGATGTTGTAGCTGTCTGTAATGTTTGATAAAGCAACGACTTAAACTGGGCTACCTGGGATTTATATCCCACCGTATTTACGTTGGCCAGATTATTTGCAATCGTATCAACATTTGTCTGCTGTGCATTCATACCTGTCGCTGCGGACCATAAACTTCTAACCATATCTTATCTCCTTAAATTTTACCAAGCTGATTTGCTGCGATTTCAAGTGTACCATCATAGGTGGTGATCACCTTTTGATTACTTTCATAAGCACGGGAAACTTCAATCATATTAACCATTTCCGTTACCACTGACATATTCGCCGCCTCAAGATACCCTGAGTAGACCTGTGCCTGTGCCTGGGTTTCCTCTGCACCTTCTATTGGCTGAAAATAATTTTCACCATATCTTTCCAAATAATTATAATCTTCAAAATCGGTAACCTGAATTGTTGCAACTACTCTTCCATTCTGAATAATTTCACCCTGTGTATTGATCACGGCAGTATCCAGCGGATCAATCTTTATTGGAGATCCGTTTTCATCCAGAACACTGTCCCCGTCTCTGGTAACAAGCCTGCCATCCTGCGTCAGTGCAAAATCACCATCTCTGGTATATTTAATTGAAGTTTCACCTGCCTTATTGGTAAATTCAACTGCAAAAAAACCTGAATCTGTAAGCGCCAGATCAAAAGTATTTCCTGTAGTTCTCAAAGGTCCCTGTGAAAAATCTGTATATCCTTCCCCAATCTTAACTCCGGGATTATTTACTCCAATTCTTCTGGAAGTGTAAAATCCATCGGAAGTGTCCTTAATCTTGTATGCAAGAATGGAATCGAAAGACTGGCTGGTTGCCCCTTCCTTCTTAAATCCTGTAGTATCTGCATTTGCAAGATTATTCGTAAGCACATCCATTCTGTGCTGTTGATGAATCATGCCTGTGTAGGCACTATACAACCCTTTAACCATAAAACACCCTTATCCTTTCCCCTAAAACAGTTTCCCTAATCTGCCTTAATCTTCTTTATAACCGGCAAGAAATTCTACATATTTCCCAGTACCAATGGCAACTGCTGTCATTGGATCTTCCGCTGTCATGGTATTAATTCCTGTCTTCTCAGCAATCAGATCTTCAAGCCCCCGAAGAAGACTTCCGCCTCCTGTCAAAACAATTCCTCTGTCTGCAATATCCGCCGCCAATTCCGGAGGTGTTTTTTCAAGTACGCTGTGGATTGTTTCAATAATCTGTGCCGTAGTTTCCTTAAGTGCCTCTTCTGTCTCTTCAGAAGATACTTTTATTGTTTTAGGAAGTCCTGTAACCAGATTACGTCCTCTTACATCCATATAATCAGTTTCCACACGTTTAAAAGCAGATCCAATCTTTATTTTAATGTCCTCTGCTGTTCTTTCACCAATCAGCAGATTATGTTTCTTACGCATATATCTTACAAGCGCCTCATCAAAATCGTCTCCCGCAATTTTAATAGAAGCACTTACAACAGTGCCGCCCAGCGATATAACGGCAATGTCGGAGGTACCTCCTCCTATATCCACGATCATATTGCCACAGGGCTTGGAAATATCAATTCCTGCACCAATGGCTGCCGCTATAGGCTCTTCAATTATAGAAACCTCTCTTGCACCTGCCTGAAGAGTTGCATCTTCAACGGCCTTTTTCTCTACTTCTGTTACCCCGCTGGGTACACAAACTGCAATTCTTGGTTTTCTAAAACTTCTTTTTCCCAACGCCTTTTGAATAAAATACTTCATCATTTGTTCTGTTACTCTATAATCAGAAATAACACCCTGACGTAAGGGGCGGACGGCAACGATATTTCCCGGCGTTCTTCCCAGCATTAATCTTGCATCCTCACCAATCGCTTTAATTCTGTTGGTATCTCTATCAAAAGCTACAACTGAAGGCTCTTTAAGAACAACTCCTCTCCCTCTGATGTAAACCAGTATGCTCGCGGTTCCTAAATCAATTCCTATATCTGTGTACTGCATTACTTTGTACCCCTTTCTATGAGTAATCTATTAAAAGTTTCAATAATCAGACGCATATAAAGTTATTATAACCCATAGAAAAATTTTTTCAAAGTAATTTCACAAAAAATTAATAAAAATGGACACAAACAATAAAACGGTTCCGTCCGTTTTATTGCCGCATCCATGCTTTAAATCATTTATCGGTACTTTTCTAAATTATCTTTATACTTTTTCAACATTTTTTTAATATACTGCCCTGTATAAGAATCAGAACATTCAGAAACCTCTTCCGGTGTTCCACAGACCACTACCTGCCCTCCTCTGTCACCGCCTTCAGGCCCCATATCAATAATATAGTCTGCGGTTTTGATTACATCAAGATTATGCTCAATCACTACAATGGTGTTTCCACTGTCTGCAATTCTATTTAAAATTTCAACCAGCTTATGCACATCCGCAAAATGAAGCCCGGTAGTCGGCTCATCCAGAATATAAATGGTATTTCCTGTGCTGCGCTTACTTAATTCTGTTGCCAGCTTAATTCTCTGTGCCTCACCACCGGATAATGTGGTGGAAGGCTGTCCCAGCTTAACATAAGAGAGTCCTACATCATTTAATGTTTCTATTTTTCTGCGGATGGAAGGCAGATTTTCGAAAAAGGGTACTGCCTCTTCCACAGTCATATCCAGTACATCATAAATATTTTTTCCTTTATATTTCACATCCAGAGTCTCTCTGTTGTAACGTTTTCCTCCACATACCTCACAGGGCACATATACATCCGGCAGGAAATGCATTTCTATTTTAATGATTCCGTCTCCGCCGCAGGCCTCGCATCTTCCTCCCTTGACATTAAAGCTAAAGCGCCCCTTCTTATATCCCTTTGCTTTGGCATCCGGTGTTCCTGCAAACAAATCTCTGATCAGATCAAAAACTCCCGTATAGGTTGCAGGATTAGAACGGGGAGTACGTCCAATGGGGGATTGATCAATATTTATAACTTTATCCAGTTTCTTAATTCCGGTAATATTTTTGTGTTTACCAGGAATCGTTCTTGCCCTGTTCAAATCTCTTGCAAGACGTTTATACAGAATTTCATTGACCAGTGAGCTTTTTCCGGAACCGGAAACACCGGTTACACAGGTAAAGACTCCAATAGGAATATCCACGGAAATATTTTTCAGGTTATTCTCCTGCGCCCCTGCAATTGTAAGCCAGCCTTTTGACTTGCGCCTTACCTCCGGTATGGGAACCTGCATCTTCCCGCTTAAGTATTGTCCTGTAATAGAATCTTCTATCTCCATAATTTCCTGGGCAGTTCCCTGGGCTACCACCTTTCCGCCATGAGAGCCGGCGCCAGGGCCAATGTCTACTACATGGTCTGCCTCCAGCATGGTATCCTCGTCGTGTTCCACCACAATTAATGTATTTCCCAAATCACGAAGATTTTTCAGCGTATTTAGCAGTTTATCATTATCTCTCTGATGAAGTCCGATGCTTGGCTCATCCAATATATAGCAGACACCCACCAGACCGGAGCCAATCTGTGTGGCCAAACGAATTCTCTGAGCCTCACCGCCGGACAGGGTTCCGGTTGCCCTTGATAAAGACAAATATTCCAGCCCCACATCCACCAGAAAGCCTACTCTGGCATGAATTTCTTTCAATATTTGTCTGCCTATTATCTGCTGCTGACTGCTAAGTTTCATCCCTTTAAGAAAAACGTGTAAATTCCGAATGGACATAGAAGTAATTTCATAAATATTCTTGTCACAAACCGTTACTGCCAGAGATTCTTTTTTCAGTCTCATGCCGCCGCATTCTTTGCAGGGCGTGATCCGCATAAAGGTTTCATACTCCTGCTTCATAATATCAGAACCGGTTTCTCTGTATTTACGCTCCATATTTTTAATCAGTCCTTCAAAAACAACAGGATACACACCCTCTCCCCGCTGTCCTTTATAATGAACCCTGACTTCTTTTCCTCCGGTTCCATGGATTAACACATGAAATATTTCCTCCGGCAGCTCTTCCACAGGCGTATCCAAACTAAATTTATACTCTTTGGAAAGTGCACACAATAGAGCATTGGTAAAACTTCCCGAATCACCGCTGGACTGCCACCCCATTACCTGAATGGCGCCTTCATTAATGCTCAGCGTCTGGTCGGGAATCATAAGCTCCGGATCAAATTCCATTTTATAGCCTAATCCGTAACATTCCGGGCAGGCCCCAAAAGGATTATTAAAAGAAAAGCTTCTTGGTTCAATTTCACTGATGCTGATCCCACAGTCCGGGCAGGCAAAGCTCTGGCTGAAGTTAATGGTTTCTCCATCAATCACATCCACCATAAGAGAGCCTTCTGCCAGCGCCAGCACACTTTCCACAGAATCAGTAAGCCTTTTTACAATTCCCTCTTTGATCACCAGCCTGTCAACCACAATCTCTATACTATGTTTGATATTTTTATCTAGCTTAATTTCTTCTGTCAGCTCATATAGATTTCCATCTACACGTACACGTACATAGCCGCTGCGCCTGGCTCTGTCAAAAATCTTTGCATGCTCGCCCTTTCTTCCCCGTACAACAGGTGCCAGTAATTGTATTCTGGTTCCTTCCGGCAGATCCATGATCTGATCCACCATCTGGTCAACCGTCTGCTTTTTAATTTCTTTTCCACACTTAGGACAATGAGGAATACCAATTCTTGCATACAAAAGTCGGAAATAGTCATATATTTCCGTTACGGTTCCTACTGTAGAACGGGGATTTCTGTTTGTAGATTTCTGGTCAATAGAAATCGCTGGAGAAAGTCCTTCTATTTTCTCAACATTGGGCTTTTCCATCTGTCCAAGGAACTGTCTTGCGTAAGAAGAAAGGGATTCCATATATCTTCTCTGTCCTTCCGCATAAATCGTGTCAAAAGCGAGAGAAGATTTTCCTGAACCTGAAAGACCGGTAAGCACTACCAGCTCATTTCTGGGAATGTCCACATTTAAATCCTTTAAGTTATGCTCATTGGCGCCTCGGATTTTAATATATTCTCTTGGGCGCATTTTAGGTGTTTCTACATGTTGATCTGACAATTTCATCTAAAAATAACCATACCTTTCGTATTATTTATTCCTGCTTTTCATCCTCAAGTTCTTTTAACTTAACTTTTAATTCCACCATCTTATCCCGAAGCTGTGCGGCTGCTTCAAAGTTAAGGTCTGCCGCTGCTTTTTTCATCTGTTTTTCAATCTGGCTTATCAGCTTCTCCAGTTCTTTACGATTCATGGATTCAGGATCTTTCTCAAACCGAAGCTCTTCTTTTGCAATTACCTTGGAAATGCTGATCAGATCACGGACTGCCTTCTTAATAGACTGAGGTGTAATATTATGCTCTTCATTATACTTCTGCTGGATACTTCGTCTTCTGTTGGTCTCATCTATGGCCGCCTGCATGGAATCCGTTATGTGATCCGCATACATAATCACATGTCCTTCCACGTTTCTGGCAGCACGTCCAATGGTCTGAATTAAAGAAGTTTCCGATCTTAAAAATCCTTCCTTATCTGCATCCAAAATTGCCACTAAAGAGATTTCCGGTATATCAAGTCCCTCCCTCAGCAGATTGATTCCCACCAGAACATCAAATACATCCAGCCGCATGTCCCGGATGATCTCCGCCCTCTCTAATGTATCTATGTCCGAATGCAGATATTTTACTCTGATGCCAACATCATTCATATAAGCGGTAAGGTCTTCTGCCATTCGTTTGGTGAGGGTTGTAACTAAAACCTTATTATGCTTTTTTGTTTCCTTGTTTATTTCTGAAACAAGATCGTCAATCTGCCCTTCCACCGGACGCACCGATATTTCCGGATCAAGAAGCCCTGTGGGGCGAATGATCTGCTCTGTTCGAAATAGCTCATGTTCTTTTTCATAATTGGAGGGAGTTGCAGACACAAACATCATCTGGTCAATGTGCTGTTCAAATTCGGCAAAGCACAAAGGGCGGTTATCCAGTGCGGAAGGAAGCCTGAATCCATAATCCACCAGTGTGGTCTTTCGGGACCGGTCTCCGGTGTACATAGCTCCGATCTGGGGAATTGTTATGTGAGATTCATCAACAATAATCAGATAGTCATCTCCAAAAAAGTCCATCAGCGTATGGGGCATGGAGCCAGCCGGCATTCCCGCAAGGTGTCTGGAATAATTCTCAATGCCGGAGCAAAATCCTGTTTCTCTCAACATTTCAATGTCAAAATTTGTTCTCTCGGAAATTCTCTGTGCCTCCAAAAGCTTGTCCTCGCTCTTGAAAAAACGAACTCTCTCTTCCAGTTCCACTTCAATATTTTTACATGCTTCGTTAATTTTCTCCTGAGGCACCACATAGTGGGATGCCGGAAAAATTGCGATATGCTCTAAAGTTGCATGAACCTGTCCGGTTAATGGATCGGTCTGTGCAATCCTGTCAATCTCATCTCCAAAAAATTCAATTCTGATTAAATAATCTCCGCCTTCCGCTGGGTATATCTCTACCACATCTCCTCTTACCCGAAAGCATCCTCTGCCTAAATCCATATCATTTCTGTCATATTGAATGTCAATTAATTCCCGAATTACCTGATCCCTGTCCTTAGTCATTCCCGGGCGAAGAGACACAATCATTTCCTGATAATCATCAGGACTTCCCAAACCATAAATGCAGGACACACTGGCAATCACCACCACATCCCTGCGCTCTGACAAAGAGGCTGTCGCTGACAGACGCAGTTTGTCAATTTCATCATTAATTGATGAATCTTTTGCAATATAGGTGTCCGACGAAGGCACATAGGCTTCCGGCTGATAATAATCATAATAGGACACAAAATATTCCACCGCATTTTCCGGGAAAAATTCTTTAAATTCGCCATAAAGCTGGCCTGCCAGCGTTTTGTTATGAGCGATAACAAGGGTTGGTTTATTTAATGCGGCAATCACATTTGCCATAGTAAAAGTCTTACCGGAACCGGTAACACCAAGCAACGTCTGAAACTGGTTCCCAGCTTTAAAACCATTTACCAGTTCTGCAATGGCCTGGGGCTGGTCTCCGGTGGGTTTATATGGAGCTTTTAAAATGAATTTATCCATAGTCGAATACCTCCACATGTGACTTTCATATGTTCAATATCAGCCACATTTTCATATTCATTCGTAAAAATTCGTAACCAAAACTCAAAATTGCAAAAACAAGTCACCTAATAGTGAACTTACAAATTCAAATTGCCAAAGGTCATAAATATCCATCCACTTTAACTTTCGGTCATAATAATTAACTACATCTGACCTATTTCGATACTTTAGCTAATCAATTTCCTCAAATTGAATAATATATGCACAAAACTTCTCTATTTAATACTAAGATTCAATTACTCGCTTTGTAACTGATAATTTTATTATTTAAAGAAGAAAAATAGAGTAAATACAATTTCTAAATCTTTTTGAATAGCTCCCCATCTTACAATGTCATTTCAATCTTTATTTGATTTTCTAAACAATATGCAATTAAAGCATTAATCCTTCGCTTTCTACTAAATTGTCCCTTTGTATCTGAACTCATACTCTTTTTGTAGTCATCAGCACCTACACAGTCACGTCGTTCTCTATAATTTGTATAAAATCCATTTAATAAATCAACAAGTTTTTTAGATTCAATATTTTGCTCGAATGCCAACATTGCTATTCCCCAAATGGCATAAAGATGGCTAACCTTATTAATTTTAAACCCCTTATAATCTAAATTTAAATTATCAATATATCCCATAATATTTTTACATTTTTCAATATCACTCTCTTTAATTAAATTTTTCCATTTTGTATATAATTCATCTAGAGTATTTTTAGTATATGAAAGAATTTTATGTTCAAGAGTCAAAAATAATAATTCAGACATAAACTCTTTATCTTCCATTCGATCTGTTTCTAAAATATCCAAAAACATTTTTTCCCAAACATTATTTTCCACTAATTCTTCTATAAATTTATATAATTTGCTATCTCCATATTTGGCATGACGCAATTCCTGCGAAACTAGCGGTTCTCCATTTCGATTCAATCTATCAAACACATTTTTAATCAACTCATCACTATCAGTATCTATGAAAATAACAGGGATTCTATATTTCCAAAATTGTCGTTTATATTTTTCATGCTGATCTAATTCTTTAAAAGTCACACCATTCAATTCACTATTTCCAACACAATCATCGCCAAAGTCATCTGGCAGAGTTATTTTTCCTTCAATAAAATCAATAATTGTAGTCAATCTCTGTTTTCCATCTATAACATCATATAACGTTAATCCTGTATCTTGATCAATTTTCATTCTAAAAAACACTGGTGGTATAGGATAATTTTTTAAAATAGAATCAATTAAAAAACTCTTTTTCTCCTCGCTCCAAACTTTTTCCCGTTGATAGACGGCTGTATAATCATATTTCCCAGCTTTATTATTCTCATAAAATTCTGAAATAACTAATTTATTGCTATCCATATCTAAAAAATCAATCATTATATAATCCTCCTAAAATTTTTGAATCCACAAAATGCGTATACTCCCCAAACAAACTTGATATTACGGCCCCAAATGTATTCTGAGTATCTGGATTTACCACCTTAATTTTAGCACCAATATCAATATTTATTAATTCCTCGTCAATTTCGCGTCGATCAACATTACAATATGACACTCCACCAAATATTACTTCATCATCTTCTCTCAATTCTCTGGCTGCATCTATAGCATACTTTTTCAAAACATTAGACCAAACTAATTGATAACGTTCAGATTCTCCTGCTGGTGGAATCATTGTATTTATATTGGACATTATCTCTAAATTCAATGTTTCATCAACAACCAAATCCTCTATTTTGCCTCCTAATCCATCTCTATTATACTTTATAGAAAATGCATCTTTATCATATTCTTTTGCCGATCTAAAACTAATTGAACCATGTGGTTTTATTATCTTGACTTTTTTCAAATTACTTTTATCAAACCCCCGCATACTGTATTCAATTTTCAATTTTTTTAACACTCTTTCTAGCAATATATCATAATTATATGTAATGATATTAACAGACGTTATATTAACACTATCATTCAAAGTTTTAAATAATTTTCCCCACCCCCACTCTTCTATTCTTTCTTTAGTAAGTATATTATCACTCAAAATATGGTTATAATAAATGAAAAGATATTTCAAATAAAGAACCAGTTCATGATAAGCTCTTAAATAGGTGTTTGACAACTCAAAATGTCCACTATTTTCTCTTGAAAAAGCATTAACATTAGCACAGGTAATAACATCTTCTATTATTTTAGATGCCTCTTTATTTTCAATATTTGGCCTTGCTCCCAATTGCCATAATGCTGGACAACGACAACACGAAAGAAATCCCGGCTCACTATTAGCTGGCCATGGAACCTTATCTCCATTTTCAAATAAATTTATCAAATTGATCTCTTTTTCGAGATTAAGATGTTTAACCAAATCAATTGAAAATCCATTTCCTAAGATAATAAGTATATCACGTTTAATTTTCATCTCCTCCTTTGTAATTAATTTTCATTCTTTTTTATTTTCACTCCGATAATTCTTTTTCAATTTCTTCAATCGTAGGCAAACTACTCTTAAACTCCTCTCGCAACACCTTCGTCAATTCATACTGTGCAATTCCAATTGGCTGTGATACATCGTCTAAAGAATATTCTGCCACAACATCATCTTTATCTTTACAAATAAGAATTCCTATTGTCTGATTATCCTGTTTCAATTTCATATTTTTATTAACTGCTGTAACATAAAAATTTAATTTTCCTGCGAATTCTGGTTTAAATTTTTCTGTTTTTAACTCTATCACAACATAACAATGTAAACGAACATGATAAAACAACAAATCCATATAAAAATCACTTTTTCCAACTTTAATATGTACTTGTCTTCCTATATATGAAAATCCCGTTCCAAGTTCCAAAAGGAATTGAGTAATTTGATTTACTAATGCATCTTCCAATTCTTTTTCGTCATATTCTTCTCGTAATGTAAGAAAATCAAAGTTATATGGATCTTTCAACGTTTGTTCCGCTAAATCGGACTGCGGAATAGGAAGTTTCACTTGAAAATTTGTAATTGCCTTCCCTTGTCTCTCATATAAATTAGAATCTATTTGATGTTCTAGAACATTCCTGCTCCAATTATTATCCATTGTCTTTTGTACATAAAATAAAGCTTCATTTATATCCTTACACTTGTACATAATACGTTGATTATGCCCCCATGGTATGCTTTTCACCATTTTTTCTATCACTTCAAAATTGCTTACAACTTGTAAGCAATTTACATTGTCATTATAAAATTTATACCAAAATCGAATACTTCGCAAATTTGGGATAGAGAACCCAGACATTCCTGGAAAAGTTTTCTGCAAATCTTTACTCATTACCTTTAAAAAGGAATCACCCCATCTCGTATTTTCCTGCTTATTTACTATATCCCTTCCCATTTCCCAATACAAATCTAATAATTCATAATTTATTTTAACAGAGGCTTTTATCTGGCTTTGCTTTATTCTCTTTTTTACTTCATTGATCCAATGTTTGTATTCCTCTGTCACAACAAATCTTTCCTCTTTATTAGCCATTTACTATTCCTCCCGTTAATATTTCCACTTTTTATTTTTTTAAATCCCAAATTTTTAAAAGTCACAAATTCTATTTCTCCATCTAATCCATTTCCTGCTATTTCGCCGGCAGAATCCGTACCAAGCAGCACAAAAAGCACCAAATATCAGGCAATACAGATAGTATTATTATCTGGTCATTTGGCTTTTCATTATAACACATAAAATAAAAAAAGTACAGACAAAATCGAACTTTTGTTCTGTACTTTTATAGCCCTGCCAGCATTTCACAGTGAACTTCAAAACATTTCCCGAAATCCCAATCTTTCCAAACAGATTTCACCTTCCAGCATTCTTGCGGTAAGTGCACCGCTTCCGGCTCCAATATGTACTTTTACCTTTCTTTGTTCTGAGCTGACAGATACAATTTCTTCTTCCTGCCCTCTCCCCAAAGAAAGCGTTCCGCCCGAATATCCGGGGGCAAATGTAATTTCCACTTCCATATCCTTCTGCGCATCCAAGCTATAGCAGGCAAATTCGCCTTCCCTTAAAACAAGTCCGAATCTGTCCCATTGGCAGTCAAACACAAACTGCTTTTCCTGTATTTCCCGCAATTCAACTATTTTCATTCCGCAGCCCCGGCGATAGGATATCTCAGGATTTTCCGTTCCGGTTCCGCTAAAGGATTTTCCCCTGCCGGGACATTCATCAAAATCCGTAGCTCTGATCGAAAAAGGAAGCCTTCTGTAAACATAGCATGTTACTTCCGGATGTTCCACACAATTTTCTATTTTTATATTTTCCAGATATTCATCCAAAATCTCCTGCGCCTTTTCCTGTGCAGGCTTTATTCCCTCCTTGAAATAATCCAACAGCACCTGATACTCTTTCGGCCTGCAGATAGAGCAAGGCGAATTCGTACATTCCATCTTTTTCCAGGGCCATAAATTATAGCCGATTCCCAGACTAAGCGCCAGAGGATATAATGCGCTATACCATTCATTTACATTTTCCCCGGTTTCACCCATCCACAAGGGAACATTTAGTTCCTCTGCCTTTTCCATAAATTTTTTCAGACAGGCAATATCAGGAATTTCCGCATATCTGTGAAAATGAAGCACCATATTTTCATCATATTTATGGTCAAAAATCTGCACATCTGTTGCCCAGTGCGCCCCTTCTATGCTAAGCATATGTTTTTGATCCACCCGCCTGATAGCGCCAATTAATTTATCATAAAAAGATGCCAGTTCTGGTATCAAATAGTCAAAGTCTCCATTTCCTGCATAGGGAGGTATAATCGGCTCATTTAAAAGATCATAGCCTCCCACCACTTCCCTCTCACAATAACGTTCTGCCAGCTTCACCCACAGCGCAATACATTTTTCCTGATACTGCTCTTCCATAAAAAGCTGGGGAACATTATCCACAGAGTCATCAATATTTGATCCTGTCTGTCCACCGGGTGCGCCATGAAGATCAAGAAACGCATAAATTCCGGCTTCCTCGCACCATTCAAGGCACTGATCCAAAAGTGCAAACCCTTCCTTTTTCCATATGGTACAATTATCATCTCTGACCTCTGCATCACACGCAGTCTCTGTGCCGCATGTAAGTTTCCCGTCCTCTGACAGAAACAACCGATAATTAAATGGAATTCTGACAGAATTATAGCCAAGCTGCGCCATTTTTAAAATGTCCTCACGCCGGATATAATTTTTGCGGTATTCTCTCCAAAACCGGTCTGCATATTCTGCCCCTGTAAGCTCCTCTATCTTCTGTTCAATCCTGCGCGGGCGGTCAAAGCATGTTTCCCCTGACAGCCACATATACCCCTCCTGCAGCAGCCAGTTTCCCAGCCCCCAGCCTTTTAGTAAAATCTCTCTGCCTCTTCCATCCAGTATTTTCTTTCCATCCGCATGTAAAAATCCATCGATCATTGCTGCATATTCCTTTCTGTTTTATCAACCCTTCACTGCTCCATCTGCGATCCCCTTTAAAATCTGCTTTTGAAAGAGGGCATAAAAAATAATAACAGGAATGGCTGCCAAAATCAAGGCGCTTAAAATTGCTGTCCAATCGCTGCTATATTGTCCAAATAAGGTATTGGTAGACAGCAGCAAAGAATACTTTTTGTTATCTGAAATCACAATAAGGGGAAGAAGAAAATCGTTCCATACCCATAAAACATTTGTAATACAGATTGTGGCTGTAATAGGCTTTAAAAGAGGAAGTATAATAAGGAAAAAAATTTTCATTCTGCTTCCGCCGTCAATCGCTGCCGCTTCTTCTAATTCCTGAGGAATTCCTTTCACAAAGCCATGATATAAGAAAATTGCCATACTGACTCCCAGCCCTGCATAAACAAAAGAAAGCCCCAGCAGAGAATTTTTGATTTTTAATGCCAGCACTACCTTATACAAAGGAATCATAATGGAACTGAAAGGAATTAACATGGAAAAAACAAACATACCAAAAATAAAAGAAGAAAGTTTCGTCTTTGTCCTGCACAGCCTCCACCCTGCCAATGCGGAAAACAAAATCATCATGGAAACGCTTAAAGCAGACAACACCACTGTATTGCGAAAGCTTCTTAAATAATGCATTTTTTCAATAGTACGGGTATAATTTTCAAAATGCAGGCTTGTGGGAAAAGACATCACGTTGGTTAAAAGCTCTCCATTTGTTTTAAAAGAATTAATAAGTGCCATAAACAAAGGGAACAGCCAGAAAACTGCTGCCGCTGCCAGCAGAAAATAGCATATCGCATTCTGTATAAACTGTTTTTTTCTCATAATTCCTGCTCCCCCTTCTTCATTAGATTTAGCTGAATAACCGTGATAATCAGCACAATAAGAAAGAGAACCGTAGATTTAGCTGTGGCATAACCATATCTGATATTGCCTGAAAAGGCTTCCTCATAAATATTAATTGCAGCCGACTGGGTTGCTCTTCCCGGCCCTCCTCCTGTTAAAGAATAAATCACATCAAAAACCTGAAATCCCGAATTCAACGTCCAGAAAATACAGATAGTCAATGCATGGCGGATCATAGGCATTGTCACTTTAAAAAAACACTGCAGGCTGGTTGCACCGTCCAGCTTTGCAGATTCAATCAAGTGGGAGGGCACTCCCTGGAGAGCAGCCATATAAATAATCATCAAATAGCCTGCTACTCCCCAGGATGCCACAATAATAATTGCCGCAAAAGAATATTTAGGATCACCGATCCATGACCGATCCAAAAATTTCATTCCCCAGTTGTCCGCCATATAATACAAAACTCTGGTAAAAATAAAGTTCCACATATAGCCGCCAATAATCATGCTGATCATATTGGGCATATAAAAAAGCGTCCTGAAAAAACCTTTTCCTTTCGGCCTGCTTTCAATAAATACCGCAAGAAGCAATGCCGATGAATTTGCAGTTATAAGCAGCACCGCAACATACTTAAGGGTAAAAAGCATGGATCTCCAAAAATGTCTGTCCCCTGTCAATTCCACAAAGTTTTCAATCCCAATAAAATGGTATGTCTTATTTAATCCGTTCCAATCAGTTAATGCATAAAAGACACCTGAAATTGCGGGAAATAACTTGAAAATGATATAAACCATAAGGGCCGGTGCGCAAAAAACCAAAAGGGATAAATTTTCTTTTTTCTTTGCTGACATTGATCTTTCCCCTACTGATTCATTTTATTTGCATTCTGAAAGGCCTCATCCAGTGTCTTAATAATGTCTTCCTTTGTCACACTGCCTACATAATACTCCTGCAGAAGTTTTCCCTGCTCATCTGTCACTGCTGAGGGAAGTACCAGATCCTGATAGGCTCTTCCTGCCGCCACATATTCGGATGCCTCTGCCACCCAGGAAGCAGACTCATAATTATGACAGCTTGCCAGAGGATTAAAAGAACATGCCTGAAAAAGAGCGGAAGAGTCTTCATCATCCAGCACATAATTTGCAAATTTCAAAGCCAGCTCTAAATTTTCACTCTCCGGATATACTGCAAGCGTAGTGGAAGTAGACAGATTTACCCTTGTACAATCTTTGTTTCCATTAATGGGCAGAGGGAATACACCAAGCTTCATGTCAGGATTTGTTGTCATAATCGTACCAGATGCCCAGGTTCCCTGTACATACATTGCCGCTTTTCCATTTGCAAAATCAGCACTGCCTGCTTCACTTCCTTCTTCCATAGCACGCTCCGTACCATTTGCCATAATCACATCAATCACATCAAAAATTTCTGAAATTTCAGCATAGGAGCCTTCATCTGCATACATCTTGTCAAGCCAGTCTGCTGCTTCGCCGGAAACCTTGCCTCCGATGGTAAGTGCGGTCATAAGCTGAGGCACCCATTGTTCCTGAAAAGCCAGCATAAAAGGCGTATATCCGTTTTCTTTCAAAACAGCACATACCTGCTGCAGGTCTTCCAGTGTGTCCGGCGCTGCTAAATTACATTCCTCAAAAATGTCCTTATTATAAAGAACGCCCCACGCCTGGCTTTCAATGGGCACAGCCAAAAGTTTTCCGTCCGTGGTAACCGTTTCCTTTACATTATCATAAATTTTTCCTGCCAGCTCCTCACCGGAAAGATCTGTCAAATTACCTGCACTGTAATAGGCAGCAATATTATTGCTGTGCAGAGTATAAAGATCTGGTGCATCATCTCCTGTCAGCCTCGCCTGCAGCACACTCTCATACTGATCCGAGCTGGGCATTTCCAAATTCACTTTTACCGTAATATTTTCTTCTTCCAGCATTTTTTCTTCAAACTGCCTGCAATAGGTCTCCCACTGATCCATGTACTGAGGGAAGCTCATCATAATATTTAACTCTGCTTCTCTGGCAGGTTCTACTTTCGTTTCCGTATCCTCTGCCGCCTCCTCCATCTCATCCATTTGCGTGGTTTCTCCCTGTGTTTCTTCCTTGGTTCCTCCGCAGGCTGTCAGAGAAACTGTCATACATACTGCCATAAGCAGTGCAAAAATTTTTTTCTTTTTCATACCTTCCTTCTCCTTCTTTCAAAGCTTTACCAGTAATTTGATATGCTCTATCATAATATTTCCCAATCTGAAAAGCATTTGCAAGAACGGTTATTTTTTATTGTCAATTTTTAAACCGGCTTCATTTCACCAGGCGTCATTCCAAAATACTTTTTAAAGGTCTTATAAAAGTGTGACTGATCCATATATCCAACCATTTCTCCCACATCCTTGATAGGCACCCTGTAATTCAAAATTAATTCTTTTGCTTTTTCCATTCGAAGCCCCGTCAAATATTCCTGAAATCCTTTTCCAACTTCTGCTTTAAAAGCTTTGCTCAGGTACTCCTTGCTCACGAAAAATTCTTCCGCTGTCCCTTCAAGCGTAATCCCTTTCTTAAAATTTTCCTGAAGATATTTCTCAACTTTAGACGTATCAAGCCGGTTTCTTCCCTTCATCCGCTGCTGAATCTTTAAAGCCGCATGGAGGTAAAGCCCGCTGATAAAATAAATCATTTCTTTGGGTGTACACCCCTCTTCAAAAACAAAGGTTGTATTTTTCTCTTTAAAAACATCCTCCATCCCGAAACCTCTGCTTAAAATAAATCTTTGCAGTAAGTTAAGCAGCATATAATAAATGCTGATCATACTTCCTTTATCCGGCTTATTTCCCATTTTTTCCTGCAAAAAGGAACCCATTTCTTCCAGTTTCAATTTAAGAATCTCCTGATTTCCAGAGCTTACAGCTTCTGCCAGACTGTCCCTAAGCTGATAATAGCTGCCTGCCCATTCTTCTTTTAAAAAGCTCATGGAAAGATCTTCTCCTTTTCCTGCGCTTTCCAATGTTTGCAGCCTCTGCGTACAGTTCATAAGCTGATTATTAAGTTCTTCCGGCTTTACCGGTTTTAACAGGTAGTCTACAGCACCCAGTTTCATAGCATTTCTTACGTAAGAATAGTCATCATATCCACTAATAAAAATAACCTGTACAGATTGATTTTCTTTGCGGAGCTGTTCAATCTGTTCCAATCCATTCATGTGAGGCATACACACATCCGTCAGAATAATATCCGGCTTTACCTGCCGGATCAATTCAAGTCCGTACTCGCCGTCAGATGCTTCTCCGGCAATCTCTATTCCGTAAGTTTCCCATTCCCCCAGACTGCGAATTACTTTTCTGGTCCATACTTCATCATCTATAATCACTGCTTTATATTTCAATTCCGGCCTCCATTTTAATTGTTACTGTAGTTCCCATACCTTCAACACTGTCAATAAAAACACCATAATTACCTTCTGGATACATCAATTTGATTCTGGCATTTACATTTCCAAGCCCAATATGCGCTCCGGCATTCAGGGCAGACTTTGTTTCCTTATTTAAATTTTTCTGAATTTCCATAAGCCTTTCTTTAGCAATGCCTCCCCCATTGTCTGTAACTGTCAGGATTAGTACACCAATCTCTCCTGTTTCCCTTGCTGAAAACTCTCCTTCCACCTTTAAAATCCAATTTCCTGACTGGTTGACCAGCCCATGATGAAAGCTGTTTTCTAAAATAGGCTGTAAAATCAGTTTGGGAATCAAAATGCCCTGCAGCTCCTCCTCGACCAGTATCTCCAGCTTTATCCTGCCTCTGAATCTTTCGTTCTGCAGCATACAGTAACTTTTCAAATAATGCAGTTCTTCCCGCAGGGGTACCATTTCCTGGGAAAAATTCAGGCAGTACCGCATAAGATCTCCCAGTGCAGTGGTAACATTATAAATTTCAGGGGCTTTTTTATCCAATGCCATCCCTCCGATTACCTGCATAATATTATACATAAAATGCGGATTAATCTGGGCCTGAAGAGCATGTACCTGTGCTTCTCTTTTTTCAAGCTCTTTCTGATATTTTTGTGCAATCAGTCGTTTATTCCGCTCCACCATAATGTTAAAACTATCCTGAAGCATAATAATTTCATTCTGTGTCTCCTTTATGCTGTCAAAGTTTTCCTCCTGCCCCTCAAAGATTTCCTCCGTATCATTTAACATAAAGCGCCGCATTTTTCCAGACAAACTAATAATAGGATAAGAAAATATTCTGGAAATCAGCACAGCGCCTGCCACACTTAATGTAACTGCTGCTATACCAACCAACGCTGCAATCATCAGGGTTCCTTTTAACGAATCTATAATCACATGATCCGGAACAGATAATAAAATCTGCTGCTTTCCGCCTCCTGCTTCCCGATAAAACCAGAAATTTCCATTCCATACAAGTTCTGTTTTGTTTAATTTCTTCATAGTTTCCAAAACATCCTGCATCATAGGAATGTCTACATCGCTTAATTCACCATAGTCTGCTTCTATCCACAATCCTTCATCATTAAATACCAATACTGTTTCATCTTCCGTCATTTTAATATCACTTAAAATATCCTGCAATTCATATGGACGAACATGCATGACGATCAATGCATAGGGCTGCTTATCTGAAAATCGGTGCATCTGATGTAAAATCAAAATTTCATTTTCCGTTCGCAAAAAAACAAGATTATTCTGCATGTCCGCTCCCCGCTGCTGCCAGGAAGACAATCGATCTCCAATTTCTTCAAGACTGGCACCGGAACGTCTACTAATTAAAACCTCATTTTTCTTAAAATTATAAATCTCAATGCCATTTAAGCTGCTATCCATGCTTATAATTCCATTCATTGCCGTGATCAGACTCCATCTGGAAGCATAGTTAAGTTCCTCTTCTTCAATGCACCAATCCTGAATGATGGATTTATACTGCTGGTTGATCTCAAATTCATAAAATTGTTCCTGATAGTCAGATAATCCCAGTTCCAGTCGCTCCTTAAGCCATCCTATACTCATCCGCCTGTTGTAAATTAATTGTTCCCGCATGGCATTATAAGTGTTGACAGCCGCTGTCCCTGTAATAACAAGTACGATAAAAACAGAAATGCCGAACATTCCTAAAAACAATTTTTTCTGTACTGATAAATTTTTCAGTTTCTTCATATTATTTTACCTTATATTAAGAATTGGATTCCGCTGGCTGCGGGTATCTTTATGTTAAAAGGTACAGGGCAAATTTTAGCTCTGTACCTTTTATACATACATTTCTTTTATTTTTGTTCTTATCTTATTTGCTCTTCCAAAATTTCAATTGCTTTTTCCACCTGATTATCTATTCCCTCTGCTTCATATGCATCATAATCATATTCCAGCTCAATGTCAGGAGTAATGCCTATTCCATGAATATTTCTTCCCAAGGGCGTATAATATGCGCTGATAGTAAGCTTAATTGCAGTACCGTCCTCCAGCCTTTGAATTTGCTGCACAATTCCTTTTCCATATGTGGTAGTTCCAATGAGCGTCCCCATTTCATAATCCTGAACAGCACCTGCAAGAATTTCTGAGGCGCTTGCTGAGTACTCATTTACAAGCACCACCAGAGGCAAATCAAATTTCTTGTCTCCGTCGCAGGTATATTCCTTACGATTACCATATTTATCTTCCGTATATACAATCATTCCTTTGGGCAGTATCTTTCTCGCTATTTCCACAACTGCATTTACATCCCCGCCAGGGTTGCTGCGAAGGTCAAGAACCAACGCTTTCATGCCTTCCTCTTTCAAAACTGCCATAGCTTCTGCATACTGGTCAACTGTTACTCCATCAAACTCAATTATGCGTAAATAGCCAATATGGTCAGTTCCTTCCAGCATACCGCTGTTTACCGTAGTGGCTTCAATTAATTTGCCCCTGACTGCGTTTATTTCCAGGTAATCAGCTTCGCCTTCTCTGTAAATCGTCAGGCAAACCGTAGTTCCTTCTCTTCCTTTAACAAGACTGACAACCTGGGACACACTCATTCCCTGTGTAGACTCGCCATCCACTTCAATAATAACATCCCCTGCCATAAGGCCTGCTTCCTGTGCTGGTGATTCCTCCATCACATTATTGATCATTGCCATATTCCATTGCTTATTCAGCGAAATATAAGCCCCAATTCCATAAGCAACACCTTTATTACTATTTACTACTTCCTCCAGTTCTTCTTTCGTGTAATACTCAGAGTAAGGATCACCCAATGCGTAAACCAGCCCCTTATATACACCTTCCTGCAGATCGTCTATGGAAACATTATCACCATAATAATAAACTTCATCTATCACTGATTCCAGCAGTTTAATCTTTTGAATCGTTTCCGAATTGACTACGCTTTCCGAAGCAGCTTCCGCCGCAGCTCCTTTAATCTTTATAATTTGATAAGCTGTTTTTCCAGCGTATGCACCTGTTAAAATAAGCGCGGTGATCAGCACCCCTACAATTATGCCATTACGAAAATCTTTTGTTTTCTTCTTTTGATCTCCCTGTGATAAATTTCCTGACTGCTGCCTGCTTTCTGCTTCTTCTACTTTATCCACCTAAATCTCTCCATTCTCAAAAAAATTCCCCTTAGCCCCCCAGATAGTTTCGTGGGTTCACATAATTTCCATTCAAACGTACACTAAAATGCAAATGATTGCCTGTGGAGCGTCCTGTGCTTCCCACAGCAGCAATTGTCTGTCCCTTTGACACTTCAGCACCTTTAGAAACATACAAGGCAGAAGCATGCATATAGATCGTATAAAGATTGTCTCCATGATCTATCATAATATAATTTCCCATACTGCTGCTGTAAGCTGCTGCTACCACAGTTCCATCATATGCCGCCAGAATTGCACTTCCCCCCGGCGCCGCCATATCTATGCCATTATGAAATCTTTCAATGCCCAAGGTAGGATGCATACGGTTTCCATATTCATCAGAAATTCTGGTATATGAGGGAGCCGGCCAAGTGAAAACACCTCCGTCATATTTTCTACCCTGTTCCGCTGCCAGCCTTTTTCTTTCCTCCGCAACAGCCGCTTCTAATGCCGCAATAGTCTCATTTTGAGATGCAATCTCAGCCTGATACTCCTGAATTGCACTTTCCTTGCTCTTAATGTCTGCTGATACCTTGTATACTTCCTGCTCCTTAGCTGCAATTAATTCATTTAGGGATCTTTCTTCCTCTTCTACCGCTGCTTTCGCCTCATCCAAAACAGCCTTTTCCTCTTCCAGCCCCTCCTTGCACAAAGCTACATATTCCGCATAAGCTACATATTCATCCAGCATTTTACGGTCATACGCGGAAAGCATTTCTATATATTCGGCCTTATTCAACATATCGCCAAAGCTTTCTGCCGCAAAAACCAGTTCCAGATACAACATGTCGCCTTTTTCATACATAAACTTAATACGGGATTTCATTGCTTCATATTGTGCCTGCTGTACACCAAGAGCTTCTTCCAGTTCTACCGCTTTTGCGCTGATCTCTTCCTCTTTGGTCAGAATCATTTCTTTCAGACTATTGATTTTTGCCTGAATCTCAACAAGCTGCGCATCTAACTGCGTCACATAATTGGTCAGATTTTCTTTAGAAGCCTCCAGCTCTTTCTTTAATTCTTTTACATCAGTAAGACCATTCTGTAATGCCTTTTTTTCTTCTCTTGCCCTGTTGATCTCCTGTTCTTTTTGTCTTATGCTCTCATTTGTCAATTCACTGGCATGGGCAGTTGTCTCATATCTTCCTGCAATGCCTAAAACAATCAGAAAACACAAAATCACACAAAGTACTCTTTTCCATTGTTTCATCCACTATACCCCTGCAAGCCGATAACCGGCCCACCTGCATTAAATCATTCACTACACTCTCAAATGTTTTCTAACGGTTGTAATACTTCCAAGGAAACCAATGCCTACGCCCATGATCACAGATATAGGAAGAAGTTTTCCAAAAATTATTTCAACAGGAACAAAGGACAATAACTGTGTAAGAGTAGCAAATTTTAACATAATATATTCAATAACTTTGTTGTAGAGAACATATATAATGCCAATCGGAATCAATGCACCAATTACTCCGATCAACATACCTTCTATTACAAATGGTGAACGGACAAAAAAGTCTGTGGCACCAATATATTTCATAATAGTAATTTCTTCTTTACGCACTGAAATACCGATAGTTACCGTGTTGCTGATCAAAAAAATTGATACCGCAAACAGAATCGCGATGATACCTACTGAAATGTATGCAATCAACGCATTAATTCCTGTCAGTGTGGAAGCTGTAATTTCAGATCTGTTTACCGTCCTTACTCCCTCTAAACCTTCCAGATAGGTTACCAGTGCAGGCTGTAGGGATACATCACTTAAATAAATCTGAAAGTTAGCAGAATCAGCCAGCGGATTTTCCGTAAAGCCATCTGCATATTCTCCAAGATAGTCTTCCTTAAAGCTTTCCCATGCTTCATCCGCAGAAATAAATTCTTTTTTGGATACTTCAGGGCGCTTATCAATCAATGCGCCTATTTCTTCTATTCTTTCCTGACTAAGCCCTTCATCAAAAAATATTGTGACAGATACCCCTTCCTGGGCCGTTTTTACAATATATTGAAAATTGGTAAGAATGGCATAAAAAACTCCAAACAAAAACAGGCAGGCACCAATTGTTGCAATCGATGCCAGTGAAAACCACTTGTTTCTGAAAATATTAATTAATCCCTGCTTAATCGTATAAAAAAACGTACTAATCCTCATCGATATAGCCACCTTTTTCTTCGTCGCTGACAATGACGCCTTTCTTCATTGTAACAACCCTCTTTTGCATTGCATTGACAATTTCGCGGTTGTGAGTTACTACCAGTACTGTGGTTCCATTCTCGTTAATCTGCTCCAAAAGCTTCATAATCTCCCAGGAATTTTTAGGATCAAGATTACCGGTAGGCTCATCTGCAAGTAATATGCTGGGGCGGTTCACCAGTGCTCTGGCAATGGCAACTCTCTGCTGCTCTCCTCCTGATAACTGCCTTGGCTTCGCCTTATACTTGCCTGCCAGTCCTACGGTAGCCAATATGCTGGGAACGTTCCTTTTAATCTCCTTATTGGATACCTGGACAATACGCTGTGCAAAAGCCACATTTTCGTATACATTTCTGTCCTTCAGCAGTCTGAAGTCCTGAAAAACTATACCAAGATTTCTTCTGAACTTGGGTATTTTCCTATGACGGATTCTTACCAGATCATAGCCCATCACGCTGATATCCCCTGAAGTGGGCACCAGCTCCCGAAGCAAAAGCTTTATCATGGTTGATTTGCCGGAACCGCTGTCACCCACAATAAATACAAATTCTCCCCTTTGGATATGTAGATCCACACCATTTAATGCCGGTGCACCTGTTGCATAAGCTTTGCTCACATTGTTAAGAGTGATGATCTCACCGCTTGCTGACGACTGCGCTCTTCTTCTCTTACCTCTCACTTCACTTTTAGCCAAAATATTCCACCACCTGTACTTTATTTCTTATTCTTTTTAAAACAGTTCCTTAAGAAACTTCTGTCTCTCAATACTCCATATTTTCCATATAATTCATGTATTTTACTACCATAAGAGCAATTCTAAAGGTAATTGCATCTTCAAAAACCCGTATATCCAGCCTGGTGCTCTTCTGCAGCTTATCCAGGCGGTAAACCAAAGTATTTCTATGGATAAATAGCTGCCTGGAAGTTTCTGACACATTTAAGCTGTTTTCAAAAAATTTATTAATCGTAGTAAGAGTCTCTTCATCAAATTCATCGGGACTCTTGCCTCCGAAAATTTCTTTAATGAACATTTTGCACAAAGGAATGGGAAGCTGATATATTAAACGTCCAATTCCAAGTTCACTGTATGCAATAATATTCCTTTCATCAAAAAAGATCTTCCCTACATCCATAGCCATTTTTGCTTCTTTATAAGAGCGACTGACTTCTTTTATTTCTTTGACAATCGTACCATAAGCGATATGAATTCCGCTCATTCCCTCTTTCAGAAGAAATGCTTCCATTCCTTTAGCTGCTCTTTCAATTTCTTTCTGATTGTCGCCTTCAGATAAGTCCTTAACAACAATTACGTTGTTTTCATCCACTGCAGTAATAAAATCCTTGCTGTTGCTTCCAAAAAAAGTTCTCATTACCTCCAGCACATTACTGTCTTTTCCATTATCCGTTTCAATAATCATGGCAACTCTCTTAACATCTGTCTGAATATGGAGCTTTTTGGCCCGGCTGTAAATGTCTATTAAAAGCAGATTATCAAGTAAAAGGTTTTTAATAAAATTGTCCTTATCAAACCGTTCTTTATAGGCAATTAACAGATTTTGAATTTGAAAAGCCGCCATCTTGCCCACCATATAAACATCCTCGCCAATACCAGCCGCAATTAATACATACTCCAGCTGCTGTTCATCGAAGATTTTAAAGTACTGATGCCCCTGTATTTCCTGAGAATCAGCAGGCGATTTGGCAAATTCTGACGCTTCCGCCCCACACTGTGACATTTCATCGGATGTGGACGCAGCCTCCTTGCCATCTGTATCCATAACACAGAAGTCCACTCTGGCAATAGACTTCAGCCCCTCAATTGTATTTTGTAATATTTGATTAGAAATCATATACCCCTCTCTTTCTATATCCCATAAAAACTTTTATGCAAATTCAACAATTTTTTTCGTATTTATTTGTCCCCCCAGACAAACTTCCTCTTCATTTTAATATATATATACAAAAAAATCTACCTATATTTGTAACATTTTTGTGTATTTTTGATGTCTTTTACCATATTTAACCATTTAAAAGAATATGCAACCTATACAAATGGTTCAAATGTGAAAAAATGGAAGGCATTCCATTTTTCTTTTACTTATGATATACTTAATGCTTAATGAAGGAGGTGTAATCAAATGAATATTCCTGAATTATCAACTGCATTAGCAAATGTAAAGCTGACAAACGAAGTAGGCATTGCCGTATTGGATAAAGCTTTAGAAAGTTCTGAAATGACAGGTGCCAGTATGATCAATATGATGAATCAATCCATGGAACTGTCAGTTAACCCTCATCTTGGAGGCAATATTGATATGTTGATTTAAGCTCAGGCTGCTGGTTTAACCGGCAGCCTGATTTATAATTACATGATTTGAAATATTTTCCCCAGCAGCCATCCAAATGCACCTGTCATAACACTTATACAAAGGATAAGAGCCACTATGTATGGTATAGTGACCATCTTATCTCTTTTTGTTTTTCTTTCCTTCCAAACATAAGACAATATTCCGCTTCTTCCTTCATGCTGGCTGATCCATACAAGCGCTGCCCATGCAAGCGGCAGAGTCACTGCTGTCAATACAAGATAAATTCCAATTGCATAGATCAGGAAATTACCTGTTATGAGAGAGGCAGATTCCTTGTATATTTCCGAATCTGCACGGAGATTAACATACATAATCACAGCCTGGCTTCCATTAATCAGGCCATGATAAATAACAGACGACCAAAGGCTTCCTGTTGCCTCTACCAAAAGCACTGCCAGAATTCCTATTGCAAAAGCATAGGCTGCCTGATTAAAGTTCATGTGCATCACTGCAAAAATAATTGCAGAAAGCATCATTGCCTTAAAAGGACCTCCTGACTTTTTATAAGACTGATAGTATGCTCCCCTGCAGATAATCTCTTCAAATACCGGCGCAATAATGCCTAAAGATAGGTATAGCAGCCAAAATGGCAGGTTCCCCATGTCCATACTGTCTATCATCAGTGATACTTCATTGTCCACCCAGATCTGAGAAAAAACATTCAATAATGTAATAAGCGGCATGCTTAACAGAGTAAATAATACAATCATAAAAATTGAACCAAGTTTCATCCTGTGAAACCCAAGAAATACTGTCAGTTTTTCTTTTGATGCAATCATAAAAATTAAAATGGGCAGTATCATTACCACCTCAACCAAAAAATTGCCCCAGAAAAGGCTCTCTGACACCCACGGGAAAAAGAAAGTCATTGTAAAGGAAAAAGCAATGAATACTATGATTGTTATTAAAAATGCCCAATTCGCTTTTTTACTGTTCATTTTGATTCTTTTACCCTTTCTTACACCATTTTAATTCCATCCGGTTCAATTACAATAAGCCTCTGTTTATACAAATTACCTACCGCACGTTTAAATTCATTTTTACTCATACCTGTTCTCTGCCGGATCAGTTCCGGATCTGCTTTGTCATTAAAGGAAAGTCTGCCCCCTTCTTGTTTCAGCATTTCCATTATTTTGTCCGCATCTTTGCCCATCTGAATATATGCTTTTTCCCGAAGACTTAAATTCAGCTTTCCATCTCCTAGCACTTCTGCGACACGGGCTTTTATATGATCTCCCACCTTAATGCCTGATGCCGGCTCTCTCTTTGGAATCAAAGCCTGATAACAATTGTCTACTGCCACAAAAATACCGAATTTTTCACTGATTTCATAGACAGTCCCCTCCACCTGATCGTCTTTTTTATAAGGGCTGTCTGTCTTCAAATATGGATACACTTTCATTGTCGTACATAACCGGCCACTTTTATCAATATATAATGCAACCAGATATTTCTCTCCCGGAATTACCTTTCCAGTCTGCTCTTTAAAAGGAAGAAGCAGGTCTTTTTCTAACGCCCATTCAAGGAATGCGCCTATTTCTCCTGTTTCCTTTACTTTAAGTACCGCTGTCTGTCCAACAGTAAATTCCGGCTTTCTGGTGGTTGCTATGATACGATCCCTGGAATCTCTATAAACAAATACTTCAACCTGATCCCCAAGCTCCGCATCAGGCTCCACTTCTTTCCCAGGTAAAAGCACCTTCTGCTCCGGCATTTCTTCTTTACTGGTATCTGCAAGATATACGCCAAAATCAACTTTTTTTACAATTGTCAGCTCTTGTATTTTTCCTAATTCAATCACGTTTATTCCCTTTCTTCCTGAAGTTCTACAACACAGCAGATATTATCTTCCTCATCCTTTAGTACTACAATATGTTTTCCATCCTGAATATTGGAAACATAAGGTACAAGAATATCGTTTAAAAACATCTGCTTTTTATATTCTGCCCTAAGCTGCCTTACCCTGTATTTCTCCAAAAGGCTGTCCATAGCTATTTTAACATATTGCCCGTTATTAACATGATGATTTGTATCCAGATGATGCGCTCTGATCTGCACCGGATCTTTTCTTTGAGCGATTTCGGGCAAATGTATCTTTCTGGGCGCATACTCCATATCAAGTGGCGGCTCCAAAATATATTTTTCACGCATTTCTTCTGTGAGTTTTACAGGCTTCGCATTTTCCGTACTGATAAGCCCCCATACCGTATTGGCACAGGCCAGCCTTTCGCCTTTTGCATCTGTCATCAAAAAATTACGCTGTCCTACAAACCCTTTAAAAGAATATGCTGCTGTTCCTATTGTAACAGTTTCTCCAAGCTTTGGATACCTTTCAACAACAATCTGCCAGGCAGACATTACCCATACCATGTTTAGCTTTTTCAGATATTCTACTCCAAGCCCCAGATCCTCTGAATGAAATGTAGAGCAGTCCTGAAAATAGTCCAATAGTGCTTCTATCTTCAAATGCCCTGTTTCATCTAATTCACTGTATCTGATTCTACTGTCAAATGTATACATGTTCCGATTATCTGCCTTTCTTTTTATTTCAAACTTTCAATCATTAAAGCGCTGGTTAATGAAACAATGGATGTCACATTTCGTAAACCATCTTTATGTTAAATTTATAAACCCCTGATAGAAATTCTATCAGGGGTTTAAGCTGGGCTACAAGGATTCGAACCTTGAGATGACGGAGTCAGAGTCCGTTGCCTTACCGTTTGGCGATAGCCCAATGTTTATTACTTTTGGTATTATACATTATAATATTATGTTTTGCAAGTAAAAATTTGAAATTTTTTTGTTACTTTTTTGACATGCTGTATTTTTTTTAATACTTCCTGATTTTCCTCTAAAAATATGTTTTCAACCTTTAAGAAATCTGTTATCTTTTACTTACGAGAAGGTATAAATTATCTAATATAATCAGGAGGATAACTTATGAGATATTTTTTTACTGGCAGGATAATACAGGATAATGATCTATTTACCATCCGAATCCCATTTAATGTGTGGGAAGTCAGCAAAAAACGTGATGTAATTCAGGCAGATATTGTTCTTGACAACAAAATTATTGATTGTGAACTGCTTCCTGAATCAAAAGGAAATTATAAAATTCACTTACAGGAAGAAGATGTTTCACACATTAATATTGACCAGCCCCATAAAATACTGCTTCATATTAACAGAAGTCTGATTCAAATGAATCAAAACAGCCCTTATAATTTTGAAAATCCCATTCGTAAAATTGACCATATTGATGTAATCATACAGCCGGAAGACGGACTTTGCGGACAGACTTGTGTTGCCATGCTGGCAGGTGTTACAATTGCTGAAGTCATCAGCGTTATGGACTGTCGGGAATGGCAGGCAACTATGGGACGGGTTATTTCTGCATTAAATTATTATGGTATTGACCACAGCGAAGTTATTGTGTACACGGAAGGCCAGGAAGCCACGCTTCCCAAGTGCTGCATTATGATGGAAAAGCTAGGTCTTTACTGCCATTACCTGGTTCATTTCGATGGTAAATTCTATGATTCCAATTTAGGTGTTGTCACAGAATATGACATGAGTAAGCTTCTTGGATATCTGGAAGTAAAAGTCGACTAAATTAGCAGGCTGCCGCCGGAACCACATACGATCCCGGCGGCAGTTTTTTATAAAGTATATATAAAAAGGGAAAGATTTTACACTTCGAAAATCAAATCTCCATATGTAGGTATGGGCCATACCTTTTTATCTACCAGCATTTCTGCCTCATCTGCAGGTATCCGCAATTCTTCCATAGCTTCCTTTACCACATCCTTATAATAAAATGCCTGCTCTTTTGCATGATTCATACTGCTTGCCTTTGCTGTCACTTCCTCCAGCTTTGCAAGTGCAGCCTTCATTCCATTTAGTTTTTCGGTAACCTGCTTAAGCAAATCCGCCTGTACAGATGCATCTGCTCCTGCTTCCTTTACCGCAATTACCGTATCCGCAAGAGATTTTGTGTATTTAATCACTGCAGGTATAATCTGTTTGGAAGCCATATCAATCATGGTAAGCGCTTCTATATTAATGGTTTTTGCATAAGTTTCATAGAGAACCTCTTCCCGGGATTCCAATTCTGCCTTTGTAAAAATTCCAAACTTATTAAAAAGTTTTACGGATTTTTCCGTCGTTAATGTGTCTACTGCCTCAATCATCGACTTAATATTAGGGAGCCCCCTTCTTTCCGCCTCTTTCACCCACGCATCAGAATAACCATCTCCATTGAAGATAATTCTCTGATGTTTGGTTAAATATTCCTTAATTAAATCGTGTACTGCCAAATCAAAATCATCTGCTTTTTCAAGTACATCCGCAGCTTCACAAAATGCTTCCGCCACAATTGCATTCAATATGGTATTTGGGCTTCCAATAGAATCCGCCGATCCTACCATACGGAATTCAAATTTATTACCGGTAAATGCAAATGGCGATGTTCTGTTTCTGTCAGTTGCATCTTTTGTAAAATCAGGCAGTGTGGATACACCTGTCTCAAGCTTGCCGCCCTGCAGTACATGTGCTGCTTCACCTGTTTCCACAAGCTGTTTTACAACATCCTCAAGCTGTTCACCCAAAAAGACAGATATAATTGCCGGAGGCGCCTCATTTGCACCAAGTCTGTGATCATTTCCCACATCTGATGCACTTTGACGGAGCAGATCCGCATGTATGTCTACTGCTTTAATAATGCAGGCTAAAACCAGAAGAAACTGAATATTTTCATTTGGCGTATCACCGGGATCTAAAAGATTTACACCATTATCTGTTGCTAATGACCAGTTATTATGTTTGCCAGAGCCATTTACTCCCGCAAAGGGTTTTTCATGAAGCAGGCAGGTAAGTCCATGACGTCCCGCAACCTTTTTCATTGTTTCCATTACAAGCTGATTATGATCTACTGCTATGTTAGCAGTTTCATAAATAGGCGCCAGCTCATGCTGTGCGGGAGCTACCTCATTATGCTGCGTTTTGGCGGTAACACCCAACTTCCACAATTCAATATTCAAATCCTTCATGTATGCACCTATACGCTCCCTGATGGTTCCAAAATAATGATCTTCCAATTCCTGTCCTTTAGGAGCAGGCGCACCAAACAAAGTACGTCCTGCAAAAACCAAATCCAGTCTTTTTAAGTATTTTTCTCTGTCCACTAAAAAATACTCCTGTTCAGGCCCCACACTTGCAACAACTTTTTTTGCTTCTGTGTTACCAAACAGTTTGACAATACGAAGCGCCTGTTCACTGATTGCTTCCATAGAACGAAGCAGCGGCGTCTTTTTGTCAAGCGCTTCTCCTTTGTAAGAGCAAAACGCTGTAGGAATACAGAGAATTACTCCTGTGGCATCCTCTTTTAAAAAGGCAGGTGACGTAATATCCCACGCAGTATATCCTCTTGCCTCAAAAGTAGCCCGAAGGCCTCCGGAAGGGAACGAAGAAGCATCCGGTTCTCCTTTAATTAATTCCTTTCCTGAAAACTCCATCAACATTTTTCCATTTTCATCCGGATGGGAAACAAAAGAGTCATGTTTTTCAGCTGTAATCCCTGTCAAAGGCTGGAACCAGTGGGTATAATGTGTTGCCCCATTTTCTACCGCCCAGTCTTTCATTTCTTTTGCGACAACATCAGCAGCGGCAAGTGACAGCTCGCCACCTTTTTCCATAACTTTAATTACTTCCTTATAAACGTTCTTAGGAAGACGTTCTCTCATTGTAGCACGTGTAAATACTTTGCTGGCAAAGAGTTCTTCAACATTGATTACTTCACTCATTTTTTTATTTCCTTTCCAAATTATTTTTCATAAAAACATACAGTATGATCTTTCGCTCCCTTTTTACAAAAAAAATGCTCCAAAAAATTCTTTTGGAACATCTTCGTTCAGGGTTATTATTTAAAAGGGTTTCCCTTTACTTTTTATAAGATACTCTATAAATTTTAAAATTGCAATACCCTTTTTACAATTTTATAAATTTTAAATAAAAAGATTTTTGGTGCAGGAAGTGAAATATACATATTGTACAATATCCTTCCGATCACTTTTTTTGCACTCTTAACAGATCATACTGTGCCGCCGGCTTACTTAATTCCACCCATAATTTCTGCCGGGGATGAGGGGCGCTGTCTACTTTTTCTCCTTCATCAGTAGTTAAGGATAATACCTGTACCTCTATATTTTCTCCACCCGGCTTCATAATTTCTATATGGTCACCCACGCTGAATTTATTTTTCTGTTCTATTTTTACCTTCCCGTCGCCAGATACCGATTCAATCATGCCAAGATAAACGTATTCATTCACATAGGTATTGCTATCATAAATCTGTGTATTTTCATCAGGTTTTCCAAAATAAAATCCAGTGGTAAACTGGCGGTAAGTGCATTTGGAAATTTCTGATTTGTACCAGTCCATGTTCGCCCGATACTTTTCTTCCGACATGAAATAATCATCAATTGCTTTTCGGTATGTTCTGGCAACTGCCGCCACATACAATGCCGTCTTCATTCTTCCTTCTATCTTAAAACTGTCAATTCCTGCATCTATCATTTCCGGAATATGTTCTATCATACATAAATCCTTGGAATTAAAAATATAGGTTCCCCTTTCATTTTCGTACACCGGCAGATATTCTCCCGGACGGCTTTCTTCCATTACCGCATATTTCCAACGACAGGGATGTGTGCAGGCACCCTGATTTGCATCTCTTCCTGTAAAGTAGTTGCTAAGAAGGCATCTTCCTGAATAGGAAATGCACATTGCCCCATGAATAAAGCTTTCTATTTCCATATCTTCAGGAATCCTTCTGCGGATTTCTTTGATCTCATCCAAAGAAAGTTCCCTTGCGGAAACAACTCTTTTTGCTCCCAAGTCATGCCAGAATAAATAAGTCATATAGTTTGTATTGTTCGCTTGGGTGGAAACATGAATTTCAATTTCCGGACAAATCTTTCTGGCCAGCATAAACATTCCGGGATCTGCTATAATCAGCGCATCCGGCTTCATTTCTTTTAGCTCATGAAAATACGCTTCCGCACCATCTAAGTCACTATTGTGGGCCAGAATATTTGCTGTTACATGCACTCTCACGCCATGGGCATGGGCAAAGGCAATTCCCTGTTTCATTTCTTCACCAGAAAAGTTCTTTGCTTTTGCGCGAAGTCCAAAAGCTTCTCCACCAATATATACTGCATCTGCTCCAAACAGCACTGCTGTTTTTAAAACCTCCAGCGAACTGGCAGGTATTAATAGCTCAGGTTTTCTCATTGCTCTCTCCATTATAACTTCACACTTATAGTTACCCCGTCTCCTACAGGAAGAATATCCGTACATAACTGCTTATTCTGCTTTAATTCATAGAGGTAATCCCTCATTCTGCTGTGAATCGTACGGTCTCTTCTGGTCACTGCAAAGCGGGATTCCATAACATCACCATCCTGCAGCACATTATCGGATACCAAAATTCCACCTTTTGGCATTAAGCTTAAAATATCAGGCAAAAAATGGATGTACTGGCCTTTTGCCGCATCCATAAAAATAAAATCAAAAGGAGGCTCCAGCTTCTTTAAAATATCGGCAGCATCACCCTCTAACAAAAGAATTTGGTCTTCTTTTCCTGCCTTTTTAAAATTTTCTCTTGCTAAAGGAATCCTTTTTTCATATTTTTCAATGGTGGTAATTTTGCAATCAGGCGCACCATATTCACTCATCAATAATGCGGAAAAACCAATGGCCGTCCCAACCTCAAGAATTCGTTCAGGCTGCTTCATTGCAAGAAGCAGCTTTAACAGATTCTGCATCTGAGGCCTGATTACAGGCACATTGGTTTTAATTGCAAATTCTTCCAGCTCATTTAAAAAAGATGTATTTCCTGTATCAAAAGAACTAATAAATGTACTGATTCTTTCTTCCGTAATCACAATTTTTCTTTCCTTATATTTTATTCAGCCGCTTCACCATCCGGATTTTCAGCCCTCTCGTCTGTGCTGTCTTCTCCGGTGTTTTCTTCTATACCGCTTTCCTGTTCTTTCGAAGAGTCAGCATTTGATCCGGTTTCTTTCTCCGTAGGAGTAGACATAATCTCCAACATCTGCTGTGCTGTCATATCCGTGCTCAAATCATAAATTCCAGGAAGAATATCTCCATGATGTGCTGAAAGCAACTCCTGCACTACAAACAAATTGGCATCTTCTATCAGTCCCTTTTCCACCAGCATTTCAGCAATGTCCTTTATGGATGCATCTTCTGCAACTCC
This sequence comes from Lachnospiraceae bacterium 10-1, assembly GCA_000403495.2. Lineage (GTDB taxonomy): Bacteria > Bacillota > Clostridia > Lachnospirales > Lachnospiraceae > Suilimivivens. The sequence continues at coordinate 281,455 of KE159818.1, forward strand.
TACGGTTATGGTACGGCCTCCTGAAACGGATACCGGCGTATCTGCAAATACCCGATAGCCAAAGTCATAGGCTTTCGCAGCCCCACGCATAACAAATACAATAACAGCAGCAATAATCACTACTTTAACTATTGTTTCCACTACGGTAACTATTAAATATTTTACATTCATAGAACTAACCATGCCCTTTCAAAAGCTGCCTATTCAAAACCGATTTCATCCGTAATAAATATATTGATTTCCTGTATCATTCTGCACAAAGCAAGTTCTGCGCGAAGAAAATCATCAACAATCGGATTGTCACGAAATTTTTCATATTCCCTCTCAAAAGCATCCATTTTTTCAAATAATTCGCTTTCCTGACAAGTATTTTGTATTTCGTAATTTTTCTGCCGGTATTCATTTACCTTTTTAAATAATTCAGGATTTTTTTTAATTTTCCCTAATTGATAATAGTATCTTTTACATACTTCTGTCTCTTTCATTTCTTTTACAAAATTATCTAACGCATCTTTCATTTGACTCTCCATCATGAGTACTTATCTCCTTATATCTCCATTATGATAGGCAGGATCATAGGACGGCGTTTTGTTTTTTTCCAAACATATTCCCCAAGAGAATCTTTGATGGAACTTTTTAATTTTCCCCAATCGGCAATTCCCCGGCTCAGGCAGCTTTCCACTGCATCATTTACTACAATTCTGGCTTCATCCATAAGCTCGTCCGATTCCCTGACATACACAAATCCCCTTGATACAATGTCAGGACCGCTTACCAATTCGTCCGTAGCTCCGTCAAGGCCAAGCACCACAATTAAAATTCCATCTTCCGCAAGATGCTGCCTGTCTCTTAATACAATATTTCCAACATCTCCTACACCAAGTCCGTCTACCAGAATATCGCCTACCGGAACTTTTCCGGTAATCTGCGCTTTTTCTTCCGTCAGCTCCAGTACATCTCCCGACCTTAAAATAAAGATATTTTCCTTAGCTATCCCCAAATCCTTTGCAATCTTTGCCTGTGCTTTCAAATGCTTAAATTCCCCATGTACAGGGATTGCATATTGGGGATGCACCAATGTATAAATAAGCTTGATCTCTTCCTGACAGGCATGTCCGGAAACATGCACATCCTGGAAAATAACATCTGCCCCCTTAAGAAGCAGTTCATTAATTACATTTGTTACAGCCTTCTCATTACCAGGGATAGGATGAGAGGAAAAAATAACCGTATCACTTGGTCCAATGGAAATTTTCCGGTGATTGTCTTCCGCCATGCGGCTTAAAGCCGCCATACTTTCTCCCTGGCTTCCGGTAGTAATAATAACTGTCTTCTCATCAGGATAATTTTTTAACTGTTCTATATTAATCAATGTATTATCGGGAATGTTCAAATAGCCTAAATTCGTGGCTGTTTCGATAATATTCACCATGCTGCGGCCTTCCACCACTACTTTACGTCCAAATTTATCAGCAGAGTTTATGATCTGCTGCACCCTGTCCACATTGGAAGCAAAGGTTGCAACAATAATTCGGGTGTTTTTATGCTCCTCAAAAAGTGTATCAAAAGTTCTGCCTACTGTACGTTCTGACGGCGTAAATCCAGGTCTTTCCGCATTTGTGGAATCACACATCAGCGCCAGTACACCCTTTTTACCAATTTCAGCAAACCTCTGTAAATCAATTGCATCTCCAAATACAGGTGTATAATCCACCTTAAAGTCTCCCGTATGCACCACAATACCCGCAGGAGAATAAATAGCAAGTGCTGCTGCATCTACAATGCTGTGATTGGTCTTAATAAATTCAATTCGGAACTGTCCTAAATTAATAGACTGCCCAAATTTTACCACTTTACGCTTCGTATTGCCTGTAAGATTATGCTCTTTTAGTTTATTTTCTATAATCCCCATTGTCAGTTTAGTCGCATAAATAGGTACATTAATATCTCGAAGTATATAAGGAAGTGCTCCAATATGGTCTTCATGCCCGTGAGTAATAATAAACCCTTTGACCTTTTCAATATTATTTTTTAAATAAATTACATCCGGAATAACCAAATCTATTCCAAGCATATCATCTTCCGGAAATGAAAGACCGCAATCCACCACAACAATACTATCCTCGTATTCAAAGGCAGTAATATTCATGCCAATCTGTTCAAGGCCTCCAAGGGGAATGATCTTTAACCCCGAAGTGCTTTTCTGTTCATTTTTTTTCAATCAATTTTCCTCCACATTCTTTCCAGTATCTGTAGAGAGTTTTATTTAATGGCCTGCTATGAAATTCACTGTTCTTATTATTTATCTTCCGCACCATTGTATTTAACATTTATGCACCGCTTCGCGGCGCTTTTTCACGCATGAAAATCGATTGCTTCGTGATATACACAAAGCAACCGCGCCAGTTTCACTAAAACCCGCACAGTAACTGAATATTATATTTACATAAGCCTGATGTCCTCAAGCAAAGTTTCAAATACTGCCGCAACTGCAGATAATTCCGTATCCTCTTCTACAATTTCATAAATTTTTTCATCTGCACTTTTAAGCGAAATTTCCTTTAAAATAAGAGCATCTCCGTCTCCTTCTTCGGCATCCGTCACCAAAATATACTGATTGCCGCTAAGTCTGGTCTGCTCTAAAACATAAAATTCCACACTCTCCTGCGTATCTAGTGTAAATTTAATCTTTTCCAATCAATCTTCTCCTTGCTTCCTGCTTCTTAAATCCAAAAATCCCTGTAAAATAAATACTGCCGCAATCTGATCAACATATTCCTTACGGTTTTCCCTTCGTACTCCGGCTTCCATCATGACCTTGTCTGCCGCCACAGTAGTAAGCCTCTCATCCCACATATGTACCAAAAGCCCGGTACGATGCTCTAACTTGTCCTTAAATTCCAGCGTAAGCTCCGCCCTGGGTCCTAAAGTATCATTCATATTTTTTGGCAGGCCAAGAACAATTTCTTCAACCTGATATTCCTCTATCAGTTCTTCTATTCTGGCCAATGTACGGCGCAGCTTATTTTCTTCTTTTCTTCTGATAATCTCTATTCCCTGAGCAGTAATAAACAGAGGATCGCTGATCGCCACCCCTACTGTTTTTGCTCCGAAATCCAAACCCATAATTCTCATAACTAAATATTTTCCGTTCTGCTTATTCCCAATGATTGTTTTTAATGTATTCTGCCAGCATTTCTTCTACCAATTCGTCTCTTTCCACTCTCATAATAAGACTTCTTGCATTTTTATAACTGGTAATATAAGTGGGATCACCTGACATAATATACCCCACAATCTGATTGACAGGATTATAACCCTTTTCTGTTAATGCCTGATATACCTCCGAAAGAATTTCCTTCACACTTGTATTGTCTGTTTCTACCCTGAAAAATTGTGTATTCCCCAAATCCTGCATAACTGCACCCCTTAAATTACTTCATTAGTTCTTATCTTACTCCATTTTACCATAAAATTCAATGTATTTACGGTTTAAACAGCAAAATATCCGAATCTGAGAGCTTTGTCAGTTTTCCTGAATGCACCTGACCGGAAAGATTTTCATTAGTTTCAAATGCTGCCCTAATATATTCTTTGGTATATCCAATCTGACAGTTTCTCCCTTCCACCACTTTTTTTTCTTCAAATAATACCTCTACAGTTTTATGTAAAAATGCTTCCCTGTATTTCTGGGACATTTCTTTTTCCAATTGTAAAAGCTCGTTACTGCGTAATGCCTTGATATCTTCGGAAATCTGGTCTTTCATGGCAGCGGCAGGCGTACCTTTTCTTCTGGAATATTTAAAAATATGCATCTCATAAAAACCTGTTTTTCGTAAGAATTCCTTTGTTGCTTCAAATTCCTCCTGTGTTTCTCCCGGAAATCCCACAATCACGTCCGTGGTAATAGCCGGATGATCAAAATATTTTCTTAAAATGCATACTTTTTCATAGTATTCCTCTGTCAGATATTTTCTATTCATTCTTTTTAAAACTGTATCACAGCCGCTTTGCAGCGATAAATGAAAATGAGGACACAGCTTGGAACACTGTACAATTCCTTTTACAAACTCCTCTGTAATAATGCGCGGCTCTAAAGAACCTAACCGGATACGGTCAATCCCATGTATCTTTTGTACTTCCTGTATTAATTGCAGAAGTTTTCCGGAGGTGAAATCATTCCCCTTCTCTACCCCATAAGAACTTAAATGTATTCCTGTTAAAACTACTTCCCTGTATCCGTTTTTTGCAAGACTGCCAATCTCCTCTAAAACTTCTGTCATGCTGCGGCTTCTGCTTCTCCCTCTCGCATATGGAATAATACAGTAGGAGCAAAATTGATTACACCCATCCTGTACTTTAATAAAAGCCCTTGTGTGCTCTGCCGTATGAGTGATCTGCATGGATTCATACTCATCCGTATGATTAATATCAACAATGGTCTTTCCTCCAAGTGTTTTATCCTGAGATGCACGGGCACTATTAGCTTTTTTTTCTGCCAGATATTCTTCCAGAATGGGAATCAGATCTTTCTTTTTATTATTTCCAATTACCAGATCAATTCCTGCATCCGTAAGCGCTTTTTCACTGTCAGTCTGAACATAACAGCCTACCGCCACCACAACTGCCTCTGGGTTCATTTTCCGTGCCCGGTGGAGCATCTGTCTGCTTTTTCTGTCGGCAATATTCGTTACGGTACACGTATTTACAATATAAATATCGGCATTTCCATCAAATGGTACAATACTATAACCCTTTTCTTGTAACTTTTGTTGCATAAAATCCATCTCGTATCCGTTTACTTTACATCCAAGATTATGAAATGCTACACTTTTCATATTATTCACCACTTTTTTTGTATTGTTTTATCATTGACTTTTCACATACAACCCTTTACTATATTAGCAGAAGGTATGAAAAATTTAAGGAGGTAATCACAATGAAAACCATTCAGATTTCATTAAACTCTATTGACAAGGTAAAATCTTTTGTAAATGATATTACAAAATTTGATTATGACTTTGACTTAGTATCCGGAAGATATGTAATTGACGCTAAATCTATTATGGGTATCTTTAGTTTGGATTTATCCAAACCTATCGATTTAAATATTCATGCAGAAGACAGTGTTGATGAAGTTCTCGAAGCATTAAAACCTTACATGATTTAATGGAAACAACCACATAATAAGTAAAAGAGTAGTGAGCTGGCTGAAAGGCCAGCTCATTTTTTGTTATCCATTGTTTAACATAAGGAATGACTCGCGAAGCACGTCATCCGTTGTTTCACCACTTTACAACTACTACTTCATCCGTATCAAGGGCCTGCTGCACCAGTTCATCAATTTTTTCTTCCAAATTCTTTTCATGCCGCTTGATGATATTTAAATTTGGCTTTGTCACAGGATGCTTGGCCACAAATATTGTACAACAGTCCTCATAGGGCAGAATAGAAGTTTCATAAGTACCAATCTTTTCCGATACATCCACTATTTCCATTTTGTCAAATCCGATCAACGGACGAAAAACAGGAAGTGTACACACTTCATTGGTAACTGCTAACGACTGTACTGTCTGAGACGCCACTTGTCCAATACTTTCTCCTGTGATCAACCCCAGACAGGCATTTTCTTTTGCAATCCTTTCTGCAATCTTCATCATATACCTTCGCATAATGATAGTAAGTTCTTCATGAGGGCATTTCTCATAGATATACAACTGAATATCCGTAAAGTTGATAATGTGAAGATAAACCGGCCCTGCATAGCGGGACACCAGTCTTGCCAGATCAATTACTTTTTGCTTTGCCCGGTCACTCGTATAAGGGGGTGCATGAAAATACACGGCATCAATCTTTACTCCCCGTTTGGCAATCATATAACCTGCCACCGGAGAATCAATCCCTCCTGATAAAAGTAGCATTGCCTTTCCGTTACTTCCCACCGGCATACCGCCCGGCCCCGGTATCTCAATAGAATAAATGTAAATCTTTTCCCGTATTTCCACATGCAGCATCACATCAGGATGATGCACGTCCACCTTCATTTCAGGAAACACATCTAGTACTCTGCTTCCCAGCTCCATATTAAGCTCCATAGAGTTCATAGGATAATTTTTACGTGCTCTTCTGGTATTTACCTTAAAGGTTATATTTTTATTTTCATATGTCCTGTCCACATACTCTATTACTGTCTGGGCAAGTTTCTCAAATCCTTCATCCACTACATCAATTACCGGACAAATTCCTGAAATGCCAAATACCGTTTTTAAATTATCCACCGTCTCATCATAATCAAATTCAGATAATGCATGAACATAAATCCTGCCTTCCGTCCGGGAGACCTTAAATTCTCCCTCACAGCGCTTTAATGCATATTTTACCTGCTGGGCAAGAGCTTCTTCAAATAAATGTTTATTTTTTCCTTTTACGCCGATTTCAGCGTACTTAATTAAAAATGCTGTAAACATAATTCCTCTTTTCTATAGATATCTATTTAGGTAATTGCAAATATTCAGACAATATTTCTGTTCAAACGCCACAGAAAATATTGTCTGAATATTCCCGCTATTTTACCGTCTCGGGGATGTTCTTTCACCTGTGTATTTTCTAAGCATGGGAATTATATCATACATTACCTGCAAAGTATAGTTTATTTCTTCCATAGTTGTAAACACGGAAAAACTGAAACGTATGGTGGATCCTAAAAGATCCTGTGGAATTCCCATAGCACGCAGGGTAGCGGAAGGCTGGGGCTTATGAGCTGAGCAGGCGCTTCCGGCAGAAACATAAATTCCTTTGTCCTCAAGGGCGTGGAGAAGAACCTCGCTGCGGACGCCTCTTATAGATACACTCACCACATGAGGTGCACCGTTTTCATCAGGGCAGCCATTTACCACTACATCATCCAGCTTTCTCATGCCATCCACAAAAGCTTTTTTGATTATATAAAGCTTTTCTATTTCCTGATCCAGATTTCCATAAATCATTTCAACGGCTTTTGCCATGCCTGCAATCCCGGGAACATTTTCCGTACCGGAGCGGATACCGCCCTGCTGGCCGCCGCCAAAAACTATTGGTTTGATTTTTACCTTTTCATCCACGTATAAGAAACCGACTCCTTTTGGTCCATGAATCTTATGAGCGCTGACAGATAAAAGATCTATTTTCATTTTTTTAGGATAAATTTTAAATTTACCATACCCCTGCACTGCATCTACGTGAAACAATATTTTAGGGTTCATTCTTTTGATCAAAGCCCCTGCCTGGGCAACAGGCTGCAAAGAACCTACTTCATTGTTGGTATGCATAATGGAAACTAATATAGTTTCTCCGGTAATGGCACGCTCTAAGTCCTCCAAACGGATGCATCCTTTTGCATCTACCGGCAGATAAGTTACACGAAATCCTTCTTCCTCCAAATGTTTCATGGTTTGAAGAACTGCCGGATGCTCTATCTGCGTGGTAATCAAGTGCCTTCCGCTTCTACAGTTTGCATAAGCGCCGCCTCTGATCGCCAAATTATCTGATTCCGTGCCTCCTGAAGTAAAAAATATTTCTTTTTCGTTTACTTTCAAATTTCTGGCAATTACATCCTTTGCATAACGGATATATTTCTCTGCCTGAACGCCCTTTCTATGGAGACTTGAGGGATTTCCATAGTCTTCACACATAATCTGGGTTATCAGGGCAGCTACCTGGTCAAAACATCTGGTGGTTGCCGAATTGTCTAAATATACCTCCATAATATCACTGGCCTTTCTAAACAGAGTATTCCTCTTTATCTTACTATTACTATATGATTATTGCTCTAAATGGTACATTAATATGGACAGGACTGTCATACCCGCGGTTTCTGTCCGCAGGATGCGTTTTCCAAGAGTAATGGGAATAATTCCTGCCTTCACAGCTTCCTCAATTTCTTCTTCTGCAAATCCACCCTCCGGTCCGATGAAAACAGCAATATTCTCGCCTGGCTTCAATCCGCTGATTATCTGTTTCGTCTTTTCCATACCTTCTGCCAGCTCGTAAGGTATCATTTTTACCTGCGCAAAACTGCTGTAGCTGACTGCATCCCGAAAGCTCATTACCTCATGCACCCTTGGAATGATTCCTCTCTTGCTTTGCTTAGCCGCCGCTTCTGCAATTCCCTGCCATCTTAAAATTTTGCTTTTTGCTTTTTTTTCATCCAGCTTTACCACTGACCGCTTTGCCGCAACCGGTATTATCTCATATGCGCCCAACTCTACCGCCTTTTGGATAATTAGTTCCATTTTATCCGCCTTGGGAAGCCCTTGAAAAAGATAAATCTTAGAAGGCAGTTCCATTCCCTCCTCTTTGACAAACCGCAGTTCACAAATGATCTCTTCTTCCCAAAATGCATCTATTCCACAGCGGTATTCCTTTCCGTCAATGCCATTGCTGACTGAAATCTCATCTCCCGCTTTCATGCGAAGCACATTTTTGATGTGATTCACATCTTTTCCTTTTATGATAATCCTTTTTCCCTGAATCTGACCGGGATCTACAAAAAACTGATACATAGCTTAAGTTTAATTATCCTTCCTTGCAATCACGCCTACCCATTCGCCCTGATGGTTTACTTCCAGCACTGTAAGTCCCGCTTCCCTTATAGCTTTTACCACAGTTTCCTCTTTTTCATCAATAATACCGGAAGTAATATATATGCCGCCCTTTTTTAACTGATGAAGAATTACTGGCGTTAAGGGCACAAGTACCTCTGCCAGAATATTCGCCACAACAATATCATAGCATTCATACCCTGCCTTGTCCTGCACATCCTTTTCAGTAATAATGTTACCGATCATCATGGTAAAATCATTCTTTGAAATTCCATTTGCTTCCATGTTCTCCCTTACCGCATCCACAGCGCAGGGATCAAGGTCGGTCCCTACTGCCTTTTTAGCTCCGAACATTAAAGCAAGAATAGCTAAAATACCGCTTCCGGTTCCCACATCCAAAAGCACTGTTTCCGGTGTAATAAATTTTCGAAGGGCTTTAATGCAAAGCTGCGTGGTATCATGCATTCCGGTGCCAAAAGCAGTTCCCGGATCAATGTGAAGAACCATTTTCCCCTGATCCTGCGGCTCTACTTCTTCCCATGAAGGAATAACTAAAACATCATCTATGGTAAATTGATGGAAATACTGTTTCCAGTTATTAATCCAGTCAATATCCTCGGTTTCTTCAATGGACACCGTTCCTTCTCCAATATCCATAAAATCTTTTATGCTTTCCAGCTCTTCTTTTACCCTTTCACATATTGCCTCTGCGGTGGTTTCTTCCCCATTTAAAATAAGTCCATGATAACTGCTGCCTTCCGGTAATTCTGATTCTTCTTTTTCTTCCACAAAAAAACTAAGATATGCAATTCCGTCATCCTCCGGAACATCCGGCAGAATGTCCACAAACATCTGCTCCTTTTCCCACGCAGTCAAAGGAACTTTATCTTCAATTTGTGCACCCTCTAATCCAATATCATATAAGGTGCTGATAATAATGTCTTCTGCATCTGTAGTTGTTTTTATTTTAAACTTCAACCATTTCATATAAATAAAATCCTTCCCGATAAAATATTTCTCCTCAGTAATTATTGAGATTGACCTGATAACAGTTCCATATTATCATAGAAATGATTTTGTTGCTATTGCATTTTACGTATAGGAAAGGGTTCTTTTAAATGATACAAGATATTTATCCCAAGATTTATCATAACGAATATCAAGATACAAAGCCCACAGAAAATGATTTTATTCTAATCTTTCACAAAAATACCATACTTGTGCGCTTTCAAAACGAAAAACTGCGGTACCCTGCATTAAAAGAAACCAGCTCTTTTTCATGTGAGTACTATTATTTGTTTTCTATTGATCAATATAGATATTTTCTGGCAAAACCCAGCCGGATCATTTCTCCCGCAGCAGATGTTAAGCCAGCCATAACCTTAAATGGCTACCACTATGAAAATGTAAGCATATTCCGTACTGCCTGTTCAAGACATACTGCATTTGCCGGAATAACCGCCCACCACTTGTTTAACTGGTACCAGACCAATCAATTCTGCGGACGCTGCGGACACAGCATGATTCCCGATCATAAGGAACGCATGCTGCTTTGCCCCCATTGTCACAATATGGTTTACCCCCGAATTTCTCCTGCCGTTATTATAGGCATTATAAATGGAGATAAAATATTAATGAGTAAATATGCCGGACGTCCATACACTAACTATGCACTAATTGCAGGTTTTACGGAAATCGGAGAATCCGCAGAACAGACAGTTGCAAGAGAGGTAATGGAAGAAGTCGGGCTTAAAGTAAAAAATATTCGCTATTACAAAAGCCAGCCCTGGGGATTTTCCGGAAGCCTGCTCATGGGATTTTTCTGCGATCTTCATGGTTCTGATGAAATCAATCTTGACAAAAACGAGCTGGCAGAAGCCGGATGGTTTCAGCGGGAAGAAATTGATCTTGAGGATGACCAGTTAAGCCTTACCCGTGAAATGATCATGGCTTTTAAAGAATCCCGTTTATCCTGTCAAGCTCTTCCCTTGAAAAGTTAATATTATCCAAAGCCTTAATATTTTCCAGAATCTGCTCCGGCCTGCTGGCTCCAATCAGCACTGATGTCACCTTGCCATCCCGCAGAATCCATGCCAATGCCATCTGTGTAAGCGACTGTCCCCTTTGTCCGGCGATTTCATTTAATTTCCGAACCTTCTCCAGTCTGCATTCATCCAGATTTTCTTTGTGCAGATAAGGGCTCTTTCCCCCGCCAATACGCGAATCTTCCGGAATTCCATTTAAATACTTCCCGGTAAGAATTCCCTGAGCCAAAGGGCTAAAAGCAATACAGCCTATACCATTTTCATAAAGGTAATCCTTCAGCCCGTCCTCTTCTATCCAGCGGTCCAGCATAGAATACCTTGGCTGATGGATGATAAAAGGCGTTCCTTGCTTTTTTAGTATCTCGTAAGCTTTCTGCGTCTGTTCTTTTTTGTAATTGGAAATACCAACATACAAAGCTTTCCCCTGTCTTACGATCTGATCCAGCGCTCCCATTGTCTCCTCAAGAGGCGTATTGGGATCCGGCCTGTGATGATAAAAAATATCTACATAATCCAGTCCCAATTTTTTCAGACTCTGGTCAAGACTGGCAATCAAGTATTTTTTAGAACCTCCGTCTCCATAAGGCCCTTTCCACATGTCATATCCTGCCTTGCTGGATATAATCATTTCATTTCTGTAAGGCATCAGATCAGATTTTAAGATCCTTCCCATATTTTCCTCAGCACTACCATATACGGGACCATAGTTATTCGCCAAATCGAAATGTGTAATGCCATGATCAAAGGCGGTAAATAAAATCCGTTTCATATTTTCCATTTCATTTACCGAGCCAAAATTATGCCACATCCCCAAAGAAAGTGCTGGCAGCTTAAGACCACTTTTCCCACAGCGGTTATAAATCATACTTTCATATCTTTTTTCATCTGCAACATACATTTTTAATACTCCGGTCTTTCTATTTTTATAAAATCACACAAATCTTCTTACTGTGCCCAGCTAAGGGCTTCTTCCAGACTTTCCGCCCCTAATATATTAAGCATAAAATCCATATACTCCTGGGCCTTGTCTGTGTCGATGTAGCGGAAAACTTCTTTTAAATATTTATCTGAATGATCGTACTCATAAAGGCCAAAGGAAAGACCGCTGACTACTTCTTCCGGTGCATCCGTCTGTCTGTTTAAAATAAAAGCATCTATATAGGGATTGGCATCTACAATATAGTAACAATAAGCAAAGGCCGCTGCCTGCAGCTTTTCCCCCGATTTGGAAGAAAATCCAAGTTCTGTAATAGTGATGCTCCTGACTTCTCCTTTTGTATCCAGATATTCCTCCTGCTTTAAAAAATCTGTAAGAACATTCAGATTCATAACTGTAAGTATTTCTGCTTCCGGTGTTTTGTCATTTTCCGCAGACCAGTAATTTACACGGGTAAGGGGTTCCGGGTACGGATGTATTGCAATGCCCCAGTCATAATTTCCATGTTCTAACGCCGCTTCATTAAATGCCTCTACCACATCTTTTGCATTAAAATAATCTTTATTACTTCCGCCATTGCTATTCCAATCATGATCTACACTAAAGTATACTCCTGCATTGGCATAATTACTTTTTGCCGCCTGATAGAAAATACGGAATGCCTTTTCAAATTCTTCTGAATAATATACAGGATCTGTGGTGTCCATATAGTTCCACACCTTACACTGATTAATCTCATTGGCAAATACCCAGTTATGTACCATACCATGTTCTCCGGTAGAATAACGGTGGGTTAAAAAGCTTGCTACCGCCTCAAGCTCTTTTACCCCCTCTTCTTCCTCCGTATTAAACATATAATAGTACACACCCTTTTTCTGCTCCCTTGCCTTGGGATGTATCATCTCAAGATAATTGTCATTCCAGTCGTTTAGTACTACTGCCGTAGAGCACATGCCAATGCTTGTCAGATAAGAAAACAGCCCGTCATAATCACTTACCACTTTTCCGTTAAACTTATAATCTTTTCCCTGGTAGGTATAAATAATCGTAGGATATGCCTGATCAGTAGTTTCTCCCATAATAATAGAAAGAGGAATATTATAAATACTATGCTTTACCTCTAAATCTGTAAGTTTTTCTGTTCCCAGCATGGTAGGATCAAGCAGAATTCCCTTCTTTGATCCTGTCTCCGGATATGGTTCCTGATTTTCTGCCAGAACCTCAGGATTTGCAAGATAAATCCCCTTTCCAATAGGCACATATTTTTCATCTATCAAAAGTGCCGGAATAAACTGTTTAAACAAATATCCCTCTTTATAGGAAAAGGTAACTTCGCTGACTCTTTTTTTGATCCACGCCGCAATAGGCTTTCCAGATAAAGTTTCCCTATCCTCATAACATTCAACTGCAAACAAATACAAATAAGTATCATCGCTTTCCGGAATCTGGGGCATCTCTAAGAAATATTCCATCTGTTCCGGCACTTGCTCATTCAGCAAAGCTTTTCCTGAAGCATAGTCTGCTAAATCCTGAACCTCTATTTCCACTTCTCCCCGGGCCAGGTCGTCAAAATCTATCTTGCCCTCATCAAGTTCAACCTGACTGCCAAGCGTTTCTTTACCATCAGGCATTTTCTTACCGCAGCCCCATAAAAATACTGCCGGCAAAAAAATCATCAATAATAACAATAAAACCTTTTTATGCACCTCTCATCCCCCTGCGCTTACATATTTCACTGTAACAGATACCTGTGGCCGCCTGAGGATCTCATCAGATACAGATATTTTTCCCTGCCTAATCTGTGCGTATATCTCATAGCATTTATCCATTGTAACTTTTTGAAATCTCCATTCTGTTTCCAAAATGGGAATTCCTGTGCAATTCTCCTGTGCACCATACCTGATGCTCTTACCGGCAAATTCTTCTGACCACTTTCTGCCTGCTGCATAATAATTATCAAGTGATATAACTACTGCATTTGCAATATCTTTTACCGCACTGGTAAGAAAACGGTCTGATGTCTTACATTGATCCACATCAGCGCCAATCAATAATCCTTCTTTTTCTTCTGCGGCTCCCAGCACTGATTCATAGATCGGACCGCCGCATACAAAAATAATGTCAATTCCTTCGTCATACCATCCTAAGGCTTTCTCATATATTTTTTCAGATGGCTGATAGGTTCCCGAATACCAATAATTTACTGTTACATCCTCAAGTTCCAATTCTTTAGCCGCATCATCAATTCCCTGCAGGTAGCCATGACCATAGCGGATTACAGCGGGATCTTTTTTTCCTCCAATAAATCCCAGATGCCGATATCCTTCCAGAACCGCCACATAGCCGGCTATATAACCAGATTCTTCCTCCTGAAAAGAAACACAATGTACATTGTCATTTAAATCAACTAAATTTCCTTCAGCATCAACAGGCTCTCCATCTATCAACAAAAAAGAAACCTCTGGATAACTATCCTGCAGTTTTCCAACTGCTTCCTGAAAATCATATCCGGCACAAACAATTATCTTTGCCTGTTTGTTGATAGCGTGTTCAACAATTTCCAAGTGCCCCTGGAAATTATCTTCTTCTATATTATAGCAGGAAAAAGAAACCCCCGCTGCAAGTCCATACATCTGAACCCCTTCATATATGACTTCATTGTATCCTCCGTCCATAACGGTGCCGTCTGACACAAAGGCGATTTCTCCACCTTCTTCCTGATAGTCCTCATAATGATCTCTCAGCAGTTCCTCCATAGGATCCACCTCTGCTGCATCCTGCTGCATCTGCTGTATGCTTGTATCTTCATTTTCTCTGGAAACAGCTTCCTGCTGGTCAAGCAAGGCACAACCTGTTAATGCCCCGGCAAGAACCAAACCAGCCATGCCATATATTATATTTTTCTTCATTCTTTATACCTCTTTTCCAAGTATAGCATCTCTAAACACTATTTGCAAAAAAGTTTAATGATTTTTCTCGTCAAAAAACGCCTTAATATGCAAAAAGAACTGTTCCGGCAAAACAGTCCTTTTCACACACAACATCTTTAATATTATTTTCTAAGTATAAATAATTTCTGCAATTTCCTCAAATTCTTCCTGCTTTTTATCTGTCAGTATGATCCCTGACGCAAGAGAGGTAAAGGTTACCGCACTAACCACATTGAATTTACTGTTATCACACAGCATATATGCTTTCATACATTGCTCCACCGCAGTTTTTTTCACCAGCGCCTCATTGGCATCCGGTGTTGTAAATCCTGCAGCCCTGCTAACGCCATTTGTCCCAAAAAATCCTTTGGTAAAATGATAATCCTTAAGTGTAAGCACCGCCATAGTCCCCACCACTGCTTCCGTTGAATTTTTCAGTGTCCCGCCTGTCAGCAATACATGAGCGCCTTTTGCTGCAAGTTTTTGGGCATGTGCAACTGCATTTGTTACAAATGTTGCATTGGTTTCTTCTATAAAGTCCAACATATAACCTGTAGTAGTTCCTGCATCAAGATAAATAAAATCCTGTGGCTGAATTAGAGAAGCGGCGTATTTTGCTATTTTCCTTTTTTCTTCTCTATTTACTTCGGACTTTTGCATTACCGTAGGTTCCGCCATCTGATAAGTATGATCCGGAAGTACTGCACCTCCAAACACCTTTACCAGTCTGCCCGCCTTATCCAGTATTACAATATCTCTTCTTGCCGTAGATTCGGAAATGTCCAAAAGATTTGTCAGCTCCGTCACTGTTACACTGCGCTTTTCCCTGAGAATATCCAAAATCATTTTATGCCTTTGTTCTGATAACATTCTTTCCTCCGTTTAACCTTTTACCGGAAAAATAATTCTATTATAATTTCTCCTGTACAAACCTGCTGACTGCTTCATACGCCGCTTCTTCATCTGCACCATCAAAAGTAAATATAACTTCATTTCCCTGTTTTACGCCAAGTCCCATTAAACCAAAAATTTTCTTACAGTCACCGGATTTTCCGTCTTTCGTAATAGTGATGCTGCATGTAAATTCCTTAGCTGCCTTTACCAGTTCTCCGGCAGGACGTGCATGGATACCTTCAGCGTCTTTGATAACATACTTAAATTCTTTCATGATGGTTCTCCTTTTTTATTATTTTATAATTTTCTTATTTACTATTCAATGTTTTTCTTAAATGTACCGAGCAGTACGGTTGAAATTAAAGTTCCGATCACCAGTGCTGCCACATACATAAGAGGATTTCCTACCACAGGAAATACGAAAATTCCTCCATGAGGCGCCATTAATGTACAATTAAACAACATAGATAATGCGCCTGCCGCTCCGGAACCCACAATACATGCCGGAAGTACATGAAGGGGATCGGATGCTGCAAAAGGAATTGCGCCTTCTGTTATGAATGCAAGCCCCATAATAAAATTCGCAGGGCCGGATTCTCTTTCTTCCTTTGTAAATTTCTTTTTAAACAGAAGTGTTGAAAGTGCAATGGCACAGGGAGGCGTCATACCGCCGATCATAACTGCTGCCATAATATCATAATTTCCCGCTGCAATTGCCGCTGTACCAAAAACGTATGCCGCTTTATTAAAGGGACCTCCCATATCAATGGCCATCATGCCACCTAAGATCAGTCCTAAAATCACCTTACTGGTTCCACCCATACTGGTCAAGCCATTATTTAAAGCAGTATTAATTCCGCCCATAACAGGTTCCACAATAAATGACATAATCAGTCCCATAAGCAAAATACCAATCAGGGGATAAATTAATACCGGGGCAATCTTTTCCAAAAAGTCAGGCAGCTTATCACATATCTTACGGAGCAGAACAATAATATATCCTGCTGCAAAGCCTGCTGCCAAAGCTCCCAGAAATCCGGACTTTCCACCTGATGCAATCATGCCTCCAACAAAGCCAAGAGCAAGTGCAGGTCTGTCGCCAATTGCCATTGCAATAAATCCTGCCAGTACCGGAAGCATAAATCCAAATGCAACACCGCCTAAATTCTTAAACCAAGCCGCAATAGGCGTAATTGTACCAAAATTGGCTCTTTCTTCTACGCCAAGCGCATTCATATCCACACACAATCCGTCAATCAGAAAAGCAATTGCAATTAAAATACCACCGCCAACCACGAAAGGAAGCATATGTGACACTCCATTCATAAGCTGAGTGTAAATCTGATGTCCGGCACGACCCTTTGATTTTGGTGAAGAAGATGCTGCTTTTGCTCCTGCTGATGCGTGATATACCGGCGCATCACCTTTTATGGCACGGTCAAGAAGTTCTCCCGCCTTACTGATTCCATCAGATACCTGGCACTCAATGACCTTCTTTCCGTCGAACCGGTCCATAGGCACCTGTGCATCTGCTGCCACAATAATACAGTCTGCTTCCTCAATTTCTTTTGCAGTAAGCACATTTTTTGCTCCGCCGGAACCTCTGGTTTCTATTTTAACAAAGCAGTTTTTTTCTTTTGCCGCTTTTTCAATTCCCTCCGCCGCCATATAAGTATGGGCAATCCCCGTAGGACAGGAGGTAACTGCAAGAATTTTCACTTGTCCGCCATCTATGGCTCCCGTATCTGAAAGACGCTCGTCAATGCTTTTTTTCTCATCATCCGCTTTATCAATAATGGTAAGAAATTCTTCTACGGAGCCGGCATTCCGAAGACTCTCGGAAAATTCTTCATCCATCATTAAAACTGACAGTTTACTAAGCACATCAAGATGAACATTATCCTTTGTATCAGGCGCTGCAATCAGGAAAATCAAGGTAACAGGCTCCCCATCCAGGGAATCAAAGTCAACACCATTTTTTACTACCATTGCTGCAAGCCCCGGCCTTGTTACGGCATCACATTTTCCATGAGGAATCGCAATTCCTTCCCCAATACCGGTAGTACTTTCCTCTTCTCTTGCATATACCTGCCTGCGGTATGCTTCCTGATCATTGATCTTACCGCTTTTGACCATAAGTTCTACAACCTGATCCAATGCTTCTGTTTTGCTTTTAGGCGTTCCATCAAGTAAAATACTCCGCTTATCCAACAATTCTGTTATTCTCATTTAAATACCTCCTTATTGATTGACGACTTGTTGATATACCGCTTCTACTTCTTTTCCGGTGGCAAGTATTTCAGAAAATGCACTTGCGCTTCCTGCTGACACGCCCATATAAAAGGCATGTTTATAATCTCTTTTTTCCATCCATCCGGCAAGAAATCCTGCAACCATAGAATCTCCGGCTCCTACACCGTTTATCAGTTTTCCTTTCGGTGCCGGAATATCCTGAACGGTTCCATCTGCTGCCGCAAGCACTGCTCCTTCCCCTGCCATAGAAACCAGAACATTGGCTGCACCCATTTCCTGCATTTTTTTTGCATAAGGAATGACTTCCTTTCTTGTTTTAAGTTCTGTATGGAAAATTTCGCCCAGCTCATGGTTATTTGGCTTTACTAAAAAAGGATGATATTCCAGAACATTTACCAGCAGATCTTTTGTAGCATCCACTACGATCATTACTCCCCGTCCGTTTAGTCTTTCCATGATTTTTTTATAGATATCGTCCGGCATAGAGCTGGGAATACTTCCTGCAAGCACCAACACATCTTCGTTTTTCAGTACATCCAGTTTTGTCATTAATCTCTCTACATTTTTCTCACTGATTTCAGGCCCGCATCCATTGATTTCAGTTCCGTCAATTGATTTCAGCTTTAAATTGATTCTTGAAATTCCATTTTCAACAGGAATCAAATCGGATTTCACACCCATTTCCTCTATCCTGCGTACGATCTCTTCCCCTGTAAATCCTGCTACAAATCCCAGCGCTGTATTTTCAATTCCCAAATTGCCCAGAACCATTGAAACATTTAGTCCCTTTCCTCCTGGAAGTATCAGCTCCGAACTGGTGCGGTTGGTCATACCCAGTCTAAAGTCTTCCACTGAAACAATATAATCCAATGAGGGATTAAAAGTAACCGTATAAACCATCTCAATCCTCCTTGTTTTCCGGAAGAAAATGCGACTGTCCCTACAGGCGCAGAGGATTTTCCTCCGTTTGTTTTAGTTTGTAATTGTATTATAACGTCAAATTCATTCAAAATCAATCATACTAATTCACAAACATTTACTTCTTATTTTATATGATTTGCATAAATTTAAATGTTTTTAAACGAATATGACTGAATTTATATGATAAATAGCCCCACCGAAAACAGTGGGGCATTTCTTTGACTTAACTTCCTTCAATATCCGTCATTTTTTTCTTCCAGGTTATCTCTATAATATCTTTTATAGAAATTTCTGTTTTATCCTGCATGGTCATAATCATCTTACTTTGGTCTATTTTCTTTATACATCCTGTTATTGTAATATAAGAACCTCCCTTTTTCCTATCATCAGGCTGAAAGTAAGTAATTTCTATTTCAGGATGTTCTTCTGTTTGCTCCTGTATCCGCCGCAGCTTTTCATCCAGGATTTCCTTTGCATCCTCATCCAGTTCTATCTTTTCATCTGTCACTCTGGCTGTTTCTTTCACAGCATCCCCGTATCCGGTAAGCGCGGCAAATGGAGAAAACTGTGCCGCCCGCTCTGCTATTGGCATTTGTGGATGTACTTTGGAAACAGGACGCGGCAGATTAATAATATCATCATAGCAATGCTCTTCCTTAAAATTTTTTATGCCTTATGCCCTCCAATCTGCTTATTACGTTCTACCGTCATGGCGCCTTCCTCAAGATTCATTCCCTTAAGAATGGCATTTTTCCCAAACTTCTTTTTGATATCCAGCATGGCTTTTTGTATTTTTTTCTCCCGCTCCAGCTCTGCCTTTTCCGCTTCCTTTTGTCTTTGCAGTGCATTATAATCCGTAAACAGGTCAAGCTGTTCAAAATTATAGTTTCTTTCCGCTCTGCTTTCTTCCTCTACGCGGTTTGCAGTTACATAAACTCTCCTGATTAATAGATGTTTGTCAACAATCCTTTCATACAGCTCCATCACTGCATTGGTGATCAGCTTAGTGGAAGAAGTCTGACTCTCAAGATTTATGGTTCCATGCGCAGGCTTAGGTACTCTTCTTCCATAGTGATCTGTTGTAACCGGCCCTTTATAGCGTTTTCTGCTTTCCGGATCCACCAGATTTTCCCTGTCATACCCTACCGTTAATACAATCTGATCCGTCACAAACCCCTTATCTACCAAATCAAGAACCATAAGATCTGTCATTTCCCGCACAATCAGCTTTCCCTTTTCAAAACTATAAGGATGTTGAAGCACCTGTCCGGAGCCAATACTGCTGCTTTCAGGTTTGTAAGCTTTTACATCTGCAATGGTACATGGCTCCCATCCCCAGGCATGGTCTATTAACAGCTCCGCATTGATGCCAAAAAGCCTGTACAGCAGATCTTCATTGTAAAAATCCGTTGGTTCTCCGAGAGAGCACCTTGCCACATCTCCCATCGTAAACAATCCATTTTCCTCCAACTTTTTTGCATATCCCCGTCCTATGCGCCAAAAATCTGTAAGCGGCCGGTGATTCCAGAGGAGTTTTCGATAAGTTTTTTCATCTAACTGTGCGATTTTTACACCATCTTCATCCAGTGCAACATGCTTCGCCACAATATCCATAGCTATTTTACATAAATATAAATTTGTACCAATTCCTGCCGCTGCGGTAATTCCAGTCACCTGTAATATTTCCTGTATAATCTTTTTCGTTAATTCCCGTGCGCTCATCCGATATGCTTCCAGATAGCTTCCAAAATCCATAAATACCTCATCTATGGAATAAACATGAATGTCTTCTGGCGCCACATATTTTAAATAAATATTATAAATATCGGTACTGTATTTCATATACAACGCCATCCGGGGCAGTGCTGTAATGTAGGAAACGGAAAGTCCAGGAGATGCCTTCAATACCTCATCATCATAGGATTCACCCTCAAAAACACCGCCAGGCGCACTTAACTTCCGCCTGGCATTTACTTCCTTTACCTTCTGCACTACTTCAAAAAGCCTTGCACGTCCCGAAATCCCATAAGCCTTTAGGGAAGGCGAAACTGCAAGGCAGATTGTTTTTTCCGTGCGGTTCCTGTCAGCAACAACAAGATTTGTTCTAAGAGGATCAAGTCTCCGTTCTACACATTCAACGGAAGCATAAAATGACTTTAAATCAATCGCAACATAAATATGTTTCTTTACATCCACTTCTCACAACCTCCCTTATGGGTTAATTGTCGTGAGACTATTATATCAGAACTTATGTTCTGTTTCAACATTTATTAACTGGTTATTTTCGGAAATACCCAGCCTTTGAAACTCATAATAAATACCATCCTTACGGACATCCTCACAAATACTATCCGCCATATGCTTTATTTCTTTGCAGGCATTTCCCATTGCTACACTAAATCCTGCCGCCTTCATCATTTCATAGTCATTCATACTATCTCCAAATGCAATGGTATCCTGCATACTGGCTCCATAATATTGACATACCAGTTCCATTCCTCTTCCTTTATCGATCCCTTTTGGAATAATTTCTCCGTTAAAGCAGGACGTACTGTCTGCATAGGGATGTACTGCATAGACAAATCGATTTCCCAGATATTCTTTTGTTTTTTCAATTGATTTAAGATCCCTGCTTGTAAAACATATTTTATATGCACCATTACCAGGATAAGCTGCATAGGGTTGAATGGGAATCCCTGCCTCAATTTCTCTCTGCATACGAATCAGCTCGGAATTGGCCTGATCCGGTTTTGCCGCTTTAAGAAGTTCCTCCATCTGAGGATCTGTATAAATTCCTTCTGACGTCTCTATTCTACAATACATCCCCTGTTTGTGAAAAATGGAAAGGCATTCCTGAATGATATCCTCCGGAAGAATGCTGTCAAAAAGCACTTTATTATCTGCTTCTATATGACTTCCTGCACTGGCTATCACACCATCGAATCCTACGTCAAGAATATCCCTGCCTATAATCGGCATATTTCTTCCTGTGCAGAGAAATACCCTGTGGCCATTTGCTCTCGCACTTTGGACTGCCTTTGCAGCAAGTGTGGATGGTGCTGCCATTGCAGATACTAAAGTTCCATCAATATCTAAAAAAATCATTTTTCTTTTCATGCCTTTTTCCAATCCCTGTTTATGCTTTATATACAATAGCTGTTTTTGTGTCTACCGTCATTTCACCAGGTACAGATACTTCAAGTCTTTTTTCCTCCGGCAGATCCGTAAAAATCATTGGAATTGATGTATCATACCCGGCCTTTTCAATCTGTTCTTTGTCAAACTCAACCAAAAGCTGTCCTTTTTTCACCACATCCCCATCTTTTACATGAGGCATAAAATATTTTCCTTTTAAGTTTACTGTATCCACCCCGATATGAATTAAAATTTCCGTCCCGTAACTATTGGCAAAGCAAACTGCATGTTTTGTATCAAAAATATTGAGAATTGTACCGTCTGTCGGCGCATATACTTTTCCTTCTTCCGGTATAACCGCAACACCATCGCCTAATATCTTATTTGCAAATGTCTCATTCTTCATATCTTCCATTGCAATCATGCGGCCTTTGGCATATCCGAAAAACACTTCCTCCTCCAGTGTTTCCATTTCCGGTACAACTTCTTCTGCCATCTGTTCCTTTTGTACTTCTGAAACAGTTTCCAGAGCAGGCGTTTTATCCATAAATCTGCCCAACAGTAAAGTCATTATAAAGCCCCCCGCAATGGCTGTCATATGTGCAATTATATAATTTACATATCCGTTTCCTGACGGATCTGCCAACGCTATTCCAGGAAGTACTGTAGTTCCAAAACCAACTGCCGCAAGATTTGTAAAGTAAACAACAACACCGCCTAAAGCGCCTCCTATGCAGCCTCCTATAATAGGAAATCTATATCTTAAATTAATTCCGAATAATGCAGGTTCCGTAATACCAAACAATACAGAAATTCTTCCTGTATCTGCCAAAAGCTGCGCTTCAATTGCCCCAAATATATGATGCAGGCCGGTAATTACCACTAACTGTTGTAAACCGGAAAATACTGCATAGCCCACTACACCCAGATTCTGTGTCATCCAAACCAAACCGTTTGTAATTCCGGAAGAAAGTCCCCGTCCCACCGGTCCAATAATTGTAAACAATAATAACGCACCCACTAAAGTGGTAAGTAATGGGGACAGTAAAAGGCGGATAACTTCTGGAACCTTTTTCTCAAAAAAAATATCCAGCCTAGCTGTCACAAATCCCATAAGCAGCGCTACAATAATGCCTCCCTGAAATCCTACCAGATCAACTCCCAGTCCAAAAATATGCAGTGTTGTGGCTTCCACTGTTCCCTGTGCGGCTGCATATGCATTTGCCAGACTGTCGCTTAACATAATACATCCCATTACAATTCCAAGAATCGGTCTCCCCCCAAATCTCTTACATGCACTGTATGCTACAGCCAGTGGAAGGAAACCAAAAATTGCTCCTGAAGATATATTGATTAATCGGTTAATTCCAAAAAGAGTATCGTTTGCCTTTACAAAGTCCAGGTTGCCCAGCACCCCTGAAAGTCC
This sequence comes from Lachnospiraceae bacterium 10-1, assembly GCA_000403495.2. Lineage (GTDB taxonomy): Bacteria > Bacillota > Clostridia > Lachnospirales > Lachnospiraceae > Suilimivivens. The sequence goes on from KE159818.1 coordinate 304,575, forward strand.
GGTAAGAAGCGCCGCTGCAAGGATTCCCGGCATAATATCCACAAACACGTCCGATAGTGCCTTGATCATTCTTTGAAGCGGATTCATCTTTTTATTAGCTACTGTTTTTAAATCGCTCAAGCTCATATTTTTCATATTATTGTGTTCAGCAAATACTTCGTAAACATCATTCACCAGACCAGCGCCAAATATAATCTGAACCTGATCCCCCGCCACAAATACTCCCTTAGCAAGATCCACATTTTCTATTGCCTTTAAATCTGCCAGCTCATTATCCTTTAAAACGATTCTAAGACGCGTTGCACAATGAGCCACCCCCTGAATGTTTTCTTTTCCTCCAACCAATTTGGTAAGCTCTATGGATATTTTTTCATATCTTTCGCGCTTTTTTGCATCCATTTACTGCTCCTCCTTTTTCTCTGCTTTATAAGTTTTTTGCTTATAATTTCCTCTGTGGCCACAGAAAAGAAATGCTCTTGTATCTATTATTATAGTCTGCTAAAATTTAATGTATATGGAGATATGTGACTTAACCATTGAACATTATGACATAAAAAATTTTTTTATTACATTAGATGCTCCATAATAAAAAACAGCCATATGAAAAGAAAGGGTGTAGACAAATGCTGGATTATAATTTTTCCAATGATTTTTATAAAAATATAGATGCAATGATATATACTTGTGGACATGAAAACTGCAAACCGGGGCACAGCTATGGGCCTATTCTCCGCAACGGATACTTGATTCATTATATACTAAGCGGTACAGGCATTTACAAAGCAAGGGGAAAAATATTTCGATTAAAAGAGGGCGATGCTTTTTTGATCTGTCCTGACGACCTTATTTATTATGAGGCGGATCTGCATACTCCCTGGAGTTACACCTGGATTGGCATGCAGGGTATTAAAATAAAAGGGTACCTGGAACGGACTTCTCTCCTGAAGGATCTGGTTGTTCATTATGGACATGACGATCAGATGCGGCTTTGTCATGAAAAAATGGCAGAAGCAGATAAACTCCCCCAAAACCGCGATCTGATCATGAACAGCATTATGTACGAATATCTTTTTCTTCTGGCCCGAAAATTTCCAGGCAGCCAGCTTACCAGCTATGAGAAAAAGTCCGATCATGCAGAAGAAGCTTTAAAATATATAGAAGATCACTATTGTGATTCCATTACCATTCAGGATATTGCGGACCATCTGAAAATTAACCGTTCCTATCTCCACCGGGTTTTTAAATCCTTTACAGGAGCCTCCATTCAGAGCTACCTTTTAGATTACAGAATACGTCAGGCATGTATTTTGTTAAAAAATACGGATTTATCCATCCGCGCAGTTGCACATTCCGTAAGTTTTATAGATCCTCTTTACTTTTCCAGGATTTTTCATCAGAAAATGGGGATAAGCCCCAGTGAATATAGAAAAACAGATAACTTGCTATAAATAGCTACTCCTCTTTCCACCCTGCATACAATGTCATGGATTCCGTCACCATATCTTCCTCCAGATTCCAGGGTATTGTTGCACCTGGATCCAAATACCAGCCATCAAACACAAACCCTTCCCGAGTGGGAGGTTCTGAAATCTCTATAAGTTCTCCATACATTTTTTTCTGCATCTCTACTGTCGTTCCACCCTGGGTATCAAAAGTAACGCGAAATCCCCCGTTTGCTACAGCGAAGGCCATACAAGCAATCAGCAATGCAACAAGTACCACAATAATAATATTCAGTGTCTTGACTGATATTTTTACCTTGCTGTAAAGTCCTCTCATCGGTGGTGTGTTTTGTTCTTGCTTTTCCTGTTTTAATTCTTCCATCTTTATACCCATGCCTTTCCCGCTTGGGCTCCTCCCAAGTGGGAATAGGCCCAAATACGTAAGGTTGAAAGTTTCTTTCAACCTTAACCTCTTTTTTATACTTTATCATAAAGTAAAATGGGGAGATAAAATATTTATCTCCCCTAAAATATTAATATTTTGCATTTAAAGATACAACATAACAATCTCTTAAGCTTTATTTCTTTACAAGATATTTCCGCATATCAATTGCACAGGCGATCAAAATAATCAAACCTTTGATAATATACAGCATATTGGCATCAACAGCCAAAAAGTTCAATCCTGTAAAAATAATCTGAAGCAGTAAAACGCCTACCACGATACCGCTAATACGCCCGATACCACCTACGAAAGATACGCCACCGATAACGCAGGCTGCAATCGCGTCACACTCATAGTTCAATCCGGTGTTTGCGTTAGCAGATGCAATACGTGCGCCATCCAGAAAACCAGTGATTGCATACATCATACCTGCCAAAATAAATACCATCATAATTGTTTTTGATACATTAACACCTGATACGTTTGCTGCTTCTTCATTGGAACCAACTGCAAACATATTCTTGCCAAAGGTTGTCTTATTCCAGATCACCCACATAACAGCTACCAGAATAATACTGTAAAGAACATATTTCGGTACTGCAACACTGCCTGTTGCAGTAGGAATACTAAATAATGTACCTGTGATTAAAGAACGATACTCTTCTGTTAATCCACTCAGTGTCTGTCCATTATTTGTACCCCTCATCAAATACATCAATATGATACCATATACAATAAGCTGTGTGGACAATGTTACAATAAACGGATGCAGTTTAAACTTCGCCACACTAAAACCATTTACCAAACCTACAAGGCCGCCTGTTACAATAACCAAAAGCAATACCAAAATAATTGGCGGTGCACTTGTCATGGACGGAAAAACTTTATATGTTGTTGTAAGCAGGGATGCTGAGATACATGCTGTCAAGCCCACTACACGCCCCGCGGAAATATCTGTACCCGTAAGTACAATACAGCCGCCTATCCCAAGTGCTATCGGCAATTTTGCCGCCGTTAGTGAAATAACATTCACAATAGAAGGCAGTTTCAAAAATGCAGGCACTTTAATGGATACATAAATGACAGCCAATATGATAATGATATACATTGCATTATTTAGCAATAAATCAGTTATTTTTTTTGTTTTTTCTTTTGTTGAGAATTCTTTGAAAGCTTGTTGTTTTGCTTTTAAATTATTATTAGCCACTCTCTCCCTCCTTACGCATACTTCGCAGCCAGTGTCATAATTTCTTCCTGTGACGTTTCTTTCGTACTAACTTCTCCTGACAAACGTCCGCCAGACATTACAATAATCCGGTCACACACCCCTAACAATTCTGGCATTTCCGAAGAAACCATAATAACCGTCTTTCCTTGTTTTGCCAAATCCAAAATCAATTGGTAAATCTCATATTTTGCGCCTACATCAATACCTCTTGTAGGCTCATCCAAAAGCAATACTTCCGGCTCTGTAAGCAGCCACCTTGCTAAAATAACCTTCTGCTGATTACCGCCAGACAACGCCCTGATCTGCGTTTTCTGATTGGGAGTCTTTGTTCTCATGGCTTTAATGCCCCACTCAGTCGACTCGCTCATCAGCTTATTGCTGAGCAACAGGCCTTTTCTATATTTTGGCAGACTGGAAATCGTCGTATTCGCCTGGATATCACGTATTCCAAAAATACCCGTAGCACGCCGCTCCTCTGTCAGCATAGCAAACTTATTTGCCAAAGACTCTCTGGCATTTCGATTCATAACCCGCTTGCCATGCAAATAAATTTCTCCTTCTTTTCTTGTTGCAATCCCAAAAATATTTTCCAGAAGCTCTGTACGTCCAGAACCATCAAGACCTGCAACACCAAGCACTTCTCCCGCTTTTGCCTCAAAAGAAACATCTTTTAGCAAGGAGTACTGCGCCGTCAGATTTTTAACCTCCAAAATAGGTTCTCCGACCACGTTGTCTTTCTCGGGATAACGATTTGTCAACTCACGTCCTACCATCTGACGAATAATATCATTCATTGTCAAGTCCTTTGCAGGATTGGTAGATACCCATTGTCCATCACGCATAATTGTTACTTCATCGGATATCCTCAGAATTTCTTCCATCTTATGCGAAATATAGATGATGCCGCATCCCCGGTCTCGAAGCAGATTAATGATCCGGAACAGATGTTCAACTTCTTCTTCCGTTAAAGAAGAGGTAGGTTCATCAAATACGATTACCTTAGAATGGAACGATACCGCTTTGGCAATTTCCACCATCTGGCGCTGGGATACAGGCATCCTACTCATAATCGTCTTAGGATCAACATTAATTTCTAGTTCTTCAAATACCTTCTGTGTTGCTTCATACATCTTTTTTTCACTGGTTAAAGGACACCACTTTGAAATTCTGGGAAAACGCCCCAGCCACATATTGTCCATTACATTACGCTTCAGCGCCTGATTCAGCTCCTGATGTACCATTGCAACACCATTTTCCAGAGCTTCTTTGGACGTTCTAAAATTGATTTCTTTTCCCTCAAGATAAATGTGTCCACTGTTTTTGTTGTATACCCCGAACAAACACTTCATCAGCGTGGATTTTCCGGCTCCGTTTTCTCCCATCAGTGCATGAACTGTACCGGCTTTAACAGTCAAAGACACATTATCAAGCGCCTTTACGCCGGGAAATTCTTTACAGATACCTTCCATTCTCAAGAGCACGTTTCCGTTGTCAGACGATGTTGTCTGTTTTCCCAAATCATCTCACCTCCATTTTAAATTTTATTTTTATATAAAAGAGTCCGGCAAGCCGGACTCTTTTTCTATGACCGCACATACCACATACAGTCTTAAAATTCTGACTTTACAGGCGGTATATTCTGTCCCTTATTCACCTGTATATGTTGCATAAGGAATATTTACACGCCATGTTCCTACAACGTTTGCTGAATCTACATCTGCAAACTTGTCTGCACCACTCATAAAGTTCTGAGCGATCTGAGCAATTGTATTAGCCATACCTTCTGCATCCTGCTTAATTGTACCAATCATGGTTCCTTTGTTAATTGCATCTTTTGCAGCGTCTGTAGCATCTACACCAAATACAGGAATTACTGTAGCGCTGCCATCTTCTTTGTTATAACCTGCATTCTGCAGTGCTGTAACAGAACCAATTGCCATTTCATCATTGTTAGCGATAACAAGCTCAATCATGTTGTTGTTTGCTTCACTATACTGAGACATAGCTGTCTGCAGGTACTCTGTAGCTGCTGCTGCAGACCATGCTCCATCCTTGTCTACCAGGTACTTATCGCTGTTGTTGCTGTCATAGAAGGAAAGAGCTTCTTTTCCAGCTTCCTTCAAAATCTTATCAGCATCTTCCACACCATACTGTGTACGTGCATCAGCTTCTGCATTACCTTCCTGACCTTTGAACATAACGTAAGAAATAACGCCATCACCATTTAAGTCAACAGTATCATAATTCTCAACCAGATACTGGCCAATCATTTCACCCTGCATATGACCTGCCATTTCATAATCAGTACCTACAAATACAGCCTTGTCATAAGCAGTAACTACATCTTCGCTTACGGAACGGTTGAAAAATACAACCGGAATACCTGCTGCAGTTGCTTTTTCGATGATGTTCTTTGTTGTATCATCGGAACCAGTATCTACCTGGTTAACTACCAGAAGAGATGTTCCCTGAGCAATTGCTGTGTCAATCTGCTCTGTCTGGGTTGTCTGGCTATTGTTACTGTCGTAATCCTGATATGCAACACCTGCTGCATCAAAAGCACTGTCCAATGCGGAACGTACGCTGGAGATGTAAGTATCACCATAAGTATAGTAGAATACGGATACTGTACCTTCTACTGCTGCCTCAGCCGGAGCTTCCTCTTCAGTTGATGCTTCCTCTTCAGTTGATGCTGCCTCTTCTTCAACCGGCGCTGCTTCCTCTGTTTGTGCTTCTGCTGTAGCTGGTGTTTCTGTTTCCTTGTTTCCGCAAGCTGCCAAGCTGGCAACTGTCATTGCGGCAACCAACAATAAAGCAATTTTCTTTTTCATTTTTTCCTCCCTATTTCTCGCTCAATTTGAGCATTTTTTATTTGAACGTCAACAAAATTACTGTTCGTTCGAAATTTATTATAATATAATCCATAATAGTTTTCAATAAGCTTTTTACTTTTTTAATAATTTACAGAAAATTTTAATTTACAAAAAATCAAATATTAATACAAAAAAATGTTTATAGCAATCCTTTCTCTTCCAAAAATTGTCTTGCTACTTCCTGATCTTCTTCTCCATTTACCTCTACCTCATAATTCATCCGCTGCATTTCCTCTTCGGTAATAAGACCATTCAGCTTTTCTAATACAGCCTTAATCTCAGGGTATTTTTCAAGGGCTTCCTTGCGGACTACTGTTCCGGCATCAAAAGTTTCAAAAAAACCATTATCATCTGTAAGCAGTACCAGATCATTGGCTGCAAGCTGTGCATCTGTGGTAAATGCATTGATCACATCTACTTCCTTGTTTTTCAGTGCTTCATACTTTAATGCAATTTCCATCTGCTTTGTATCCTTAAACTGCATCTGGTATGCCTCGCAAAGTCTGCTATATCCGGTTTCCAATTCGATATAATCCGGATTTCCCCCAAAAATAAGCTCTCCTGATGCTGCCGCCAAATCTGAATAAGTAGAAAGGCCATACTGCTGCGCTGTATCCCCCCTAACTGCTAATCCATAGGTATTTGAAAATCCATACAAACCAGTCCAGGTAAGACCAAGTGCATCATACTCTGCCAAAAGCTGTTGATACAGCTTTTCATCATCCTTTTCCATCTCTTCCTTTTTTAGAACATTAAGCCATGCCGTTCTGGTGTATTCCGGATACAGATCAAACTCTCCTTTCACAAGCGCCGGATGAATGTTGGTTGTTCCGCCGCCCACTCCTTTTGTAATTTCAACCTCATAATCGGTTTCGGCCTCGATTAGCTGAGCTATGATTTCTGTCAAAATATACTGCTCCGTCATAGGCTTGGAAGCAATCTTTACAGGTTCCTTTTTCCCGCAGGCGCATAAAATCAGCGCCATGCATACCACTAGTAAAAATGCAATTCTTTTTTTCATAATTTTCCTCCTTTTGTATCTCACAAGATTATTTTGTACTATTTTCATCTGCTAATTAACTGCTCCACAAATTTATCCCTGGGCGACCTTAAAAGTTCATCTTTAGTCCCCTCCTGCCATATTACACCATCCTTCATAATTATAATGCGGCTTCCCAATCGAAAAGCTTCCCCAATATCATGAGTAATAAATACAATTGTAATTCCGGTTTTCTGCCACAAACCTGCCAGTCCTTCCTGTAAGGTTTTTCTTGTAATCTCATCTACTGCTCCAAAAGGCTCGTCCATAAGCAGAATATCCGGATCTGCTGCCATGGCTCTTGCTATCCCCACCCGCTGCTTTTGTCCGCCGGACAACTGTCTGGGAAAGCGGACTGCCAGTTCAAAAGGAAGTTCCACCATTTCCAGCATTCTTCTTACCAGCCTGCTCTTTTCATCCCCCGTCATTTTATTCTCAAGTTCCGGAACATAACATATATTATCTTCCACCGACATGTGGGGAAACAGTTTTGCCCCCTGCACCGCATATCCAATGTTCCTGCGCATAAAAACCAAATTACATTCTTTCAGCTGTTCTCCTTTTACCAGGACCTCTCCCTTTGTGGGTACCACAAGTCCGTTTATTGTTTTTAAAAGGGTTGTTTTCCCACAGCCTGATGGGCCTATGATAACTATAAATTCTCCTTTTTCTATGGTTAATGACACTTGGTTTAATACTTCACTTTCTCCATAAGCAGCCGAAACATTGCATATTTCTATTATTTTATTCAATGCCATACCTCCTGCTTACTTTTTTTTCTGCACGGGAAAGCAGCCAATCGCTAAAAAGCGCCAAAAGTGCAATCAGCAGGGAGCCGGCAGCAGTCAATGTCATATTATAGGTAGTAATTCCTCTGTAAATCGCCACGCCAAGTCCTCCTGCTCCTATAAAGGAAGCAATGCCGCCCATTGCAATAATCATTACTGTCATATTGCGAAACCCACTGATAATCACGGGAAGCGCCAATGGAAATTTAATCTTTAGCATTATCTGCCTTTTATCACTGCCAAGTCCCTCTGCCACCTCTAAAATACTTGCATCCACATTTGTAAGCCCTGTATAAGTATTTCTTACAATCGGAAGCAGCCCGTAAACCGTCAGCGCAATAATTGCAGTCTTATTTCCAATTCCGGTAAAAGGAATCAAAAATCCTAACAGAGAAATAGATGGAATCGTATAGATCACATTGATAATGCCTAAAATAATGCCAGCGGCCTTCTTGTGCCTGCTGATAAAAATACCTGCCAGTATTCCCAGTATCCCGGCACAAACCACCGCTGTTAAAGATATTCTGATATGTTCTAATAAACAGGTTAAGAAAAATTCCCGTCTCTCCCAAAGGATCTGTATTATCTGCATGTGATTTCCTTCTTTATCCTTATGACTGCTCCATTATCACTTTATTTACTTTCGCCACTATATCACATTTTTTCTGCTCCTTCAACTATGCTTTTATCTTATGGTTTGTTGATATGGGAAACGAGCAGCTATAACCGGCATTTAACCTTTAACACGAAGTTGATTTTGAATACATTACATGGCTAGCAATCGGCTTCCAGCATTTAGATGCAGTGGCACTAATATTTTTCCTCAAGGATGCTGAGGAATACTTGAAACTCAAATATATAAAGATCATTGCGGATACCGGATTCGGAAGCGAAGAGAATTACCTTTTTTTAGGAGAGAACGGTTAGCCTGCATTTATCAGTGTATCTCCTATGAAAACCGTCTGTAAAAAAGCAAGTGCTTAAGCGACATAATTGTAAGCAACTTTCTGAAATACTTACCAAAGCTGAGACATCCACCAATGGCTCAACTGTTACATATAGGATGCCATCTTTGTCCACTTGTTTTTTTAATAAATTAACAAATAATAATAACATTTCAGCACTTATTTTCATTAAATGCCTAAATTTAATGTTATTTCGAATATACAGACTAAATAAAACGTAGACAATCACCATAAAAGAATGATTGTCTACGTTCTGAAGCAAAGAACTCTTCGCTCTCCGCCTTTTGTTACAAATTTTAAAACCATACTTCCATATGTACTTCCAAATGTGCCGGAATTTTTATACGGTTTTCTTCTGGCAGCACTTCTTCCTCATTACATTTTGCCTGAAGAATTTTCGATTCGCAGACATCTACATAGCTCTCCGCATCCTGTGCACTTATATCTACCGCAAGAAAATGCTCATCTCTTCTGAAACGCCTAAAACGTCCTTTGGCATCCGACTGGAAAATCACTTTTCCATCCTTTTCCAAAAAAGTAATTCCCTCTTTTACTTTCATGGCAAATATTCCATTTGACATACGGATATTGCATATGCTGATTTCCTCTCCTGCTACGGAACCAAAATGAAATCCATTCCAAGGATCCACATCCACATGCTCTGCCACCCACATAAGCGGAAACAAGCCTCCCCAGCCTAAGAAAAAGTCAGTGTCCACAGAATCACTTCCCTGCCCGGTAAGGGAATTGTAATTTTCAAAGCTTGCTCTTTCCTCCTCCCAGCGGGAGCTGAAAATTTCCATGCAGCGCACTGCAAGTCTATGCGCCTCCTGATCAAGACCATATCTCTTTAGCCCACTGTAAGTCATATAATTCAAAGGCGGCCAGACACGCCCCCGCCAGTATACGTTATCCGAAAAAACAGGACTTTTTTTACAGATTGCGGGAAGCGGCACATAAGTCCAAAATTCTTCCTCATCAAACATATGCTTTATTAATTCCTCTACCCTTTCTTTTCCTGGCATTCCCGCTAAAAGAGGATAAAAGCTGGTGGGGCTTAAATCTACAAATTCACCGTTCCACAATTTATTTGCATAAATTTTACGCTTCTCATCCCACAAAGCCGCGTCTGCTTTTTTCCTTAAGCCTTCTGTTAATTCTTTTAATCTGGGAATGGAGTCCTCATCTCCCAGCTCCTTTGCCATAAGCTCAAGGCACTCACCATCTACCACCAGAAGGCTGTTAAGGGCTACATCCTCCATGTTCATGGTATGGGCCTCAGGACAAAATTCGGCTTTGTCAAAAATAGGGCAATTATCCATAGAAGACTCGTCCATAGCAGCAAGCTTGGTATGGGCAAAATGTCCTTTTCCCACAGCCGAACTTCCATACTCATACACACCGTTTCCATTTCCATCCCTGTTCTCATGCCACCAGAAATTGGCGTCTCTAAGAGACGGATATATATTATCTAATAGCGCTTTATCTCCGGTAAGCATATAATATTTCCACACCATAAAGGAACCAATTGGAGGCTGGGAGCGGTCAACCCACTCCGTAAGCTCGCTCATCAGGCAGGCAAAATTTCCCTCCGGCACATTATTATCTATGGTTGCCTGTATGCTCATCCGTCCTGACTGCCAGTCTCCGCTTACCGCATTCATAAATGCATGATAGTAGGGATCATCCATCCAGACATACCAACCGCCAAATTTTCTGTTCCAGTACCTTGTAATCCAAGTAAACCATCTTCCCGTAATCTTATCTGACAAAGTATTCCATGCCATAATATCCCTAAGTGCCTCTGCTGCCTGGGGAAATCTTCCTTCCTCTATCCGGATGGAAGTATTCAACACCTTTTCCTTCCATGCCTCCTGTTCCTTCTCACAGTCAAAAATTTTAAGCGCCTTCTGTGCCTGATTTTCAGAAACCTCCGGCTGATTTGATACAGATACTGCAAAGCAGATTTCCGGATTCTGCTCCAGATTAAAAAGCGCCGTATACCAGGTTCCATTTTCATCATTTTCCGTAGGAGTATAATATCCGTTTTTTATAAGGTCCTCTCCCACTCTGTGTTTGTCTGCCGTAATACAGGAACGGACAGGCTCATCCTTTATTGCAATACCCATGCAATAACTTCGTATTTCACCCATTGCGGTACGCTCACCTGTAAGTCTGACAACAGGATTATTAAAGCTGCCTGCCCCCGGATTATACTTTTTGTCATAGCCGAAGGAAATTACCGGCCAAAACCGCAGGGCCCACTCGCCATGCGCCTTGCAGCGCAGTCTTCCGGCCACCGTCCAGTCATCCATTTTAAAATATTCCAGTTCCAGTATTGTGCCTGCATGTGTCATTTCCAAATGTACATAGCGTCCCTGGCTGTCATGCTCCAACAGGCGGATATTTCTTTCAAAGGGAAATGATGTATAGCTGTTTTCTTTTGTGCTGAAAGCACCATGAGAAATCTGAAAGTCTGCAGGTAAAAATACATAAGTTGAAGGGCTTTCCGCAGTCCAGGTATTCCAGTATTTTGTTTTTGATAACTGCTGCATAATCAATCCTCCTTATAGCAAAGCACATTATCGGGCTTTATTGTAAGATAAATCGTTTCACCAGGCACAAAACGCTCCATTTCCGCACTGCCACCTGTACTTCTCCGTCTTCTTCCTTTGTGTTTGTGGGAAAGCTCCAGCCCCGCCCGGAAACCACTTTTCGGCCATCCGGCATTGTTCTTAGCATTCCCTTAAGCAAATTTGCTTTCCCCAGAAAATCAGAAGCGAAAACACTTGCCGGACGGTTATAAATATTCCAGGGTTCCCCGGCCTGTTCTATTTTGCCCCCATTCATTAAAATAATTTTGTCTGACATGGTCAGAGCTTCCTCCTGATCATGGGTGACAAAAATTGTGGTAATTCCCACCTTCTGCTGAATGTTCCGTATCTCTGCCTGCATCTCGCCACGGATTTTCCGGTCCAGAGCCGACAAAGGTTCATCCAGCAACAGGATATCCGGCTTCACCACCAAAGCCCTTGCCAATGCCACTCTCTGCTGCTCTCCTCCGGAAAGCTTACTTATGGGCCTCTTTTCATATCCTGACAGGTGCACCAGCTCTAATGCCCCACTGACTCTTTTGGCAATTTCATCCTTTGGCACATGCTTCATTTTTAATCCATAACCCACATTTTTTTCCACATTCATAGAAGGAAACAAGGCATAATTTTGAAATACCATGCCTATGTTCCGCTTCTCCGGCTTCTGATAAGTAACCGTCTGTCCGGAAACCATTACATTTCCCTTATCCGGTGTTTCCAGACCGCAGATAATTCTGAGCATAGTAGACTTTCCACATCCGGAAGGGCCTAAGAGCGATACAAACTCACCCTCCTTTGCCTGAAAGGAAATTCCTTTCAGTACTTCCTTTCCATCAAATGTTTTATAAATTTCTTCCACTTTAAGCTTAATCATAATTTGTCATTTCCTTTCTTTGTTCCGGTTGAAAAAAGGCTGCTTCCGGAATATCCCAAACGGTTTAAGAGAATAATTGCCGCCAGGGAAATCAAAATCATCAACGTTGCCAAAGCATTTAAATCCGACTTATATCCTGTTTTAATTAAAGTAAATACTTCCACTGGCAACGTTCTAACTCCAAAAGGCGCCAAATAGTACTGGATACAGAAACTGTTAAAGCATACAATAAATGCCATCATTCCGCCTGCCAGAATTCCTGGCACAATCATGGGTATTGTCACATCAAAGAACACTCTTAAAGCTCCTGCCCCCAATAGCCTTGCCGCAGCCTCCGGCGTCCGGTCAGCCATAGCAAAACGTCCCAGCACCAACATCACCACATAGGGAAGCACACATATAATATTTCCACAAAACATTCCAAAATAAGACCTTCCTATGCCCAAAAGATTTAAAAGAAGCAACAGCGATACCCCCTGCACAAGCCAGGGAATTGTAATCGGAAGCTGCAAAACCATATTTAATTTTTTTCCAAGTCCAGGCGACATATACTGCATACCAAAAGCAGCCATAGTTCCCACAATTACCGCGGTAAATGCAACTACCAAAGAAAACTTTAAAGACAGCATCATTGCTGGAAGCAGTTCGCTCTTTGTGAACAGATAGGAATACCATTCCGTTGTAAACTGAAAAGGAAACATTCCATATGCGGTACCGTTAAAGGACATAACAATAATCACGAGAATCGGAAGATATAAAAAGGCAAATCCCAGAAACATCCATATCTTTAAAAAACAATTTAGCCCTTTATTCATTCTGTTTCACCCCCGATCCGTTTTTCTGCCAGATTTACCAGCATACGCACCACTGCCATAATTATACTTAGAATAATAAGAAATACGCATGATAGCGATGCTCCATATCCCATATTTAATACTGTATTATATTGTGAATTGATCAGCGATCCCACCATCATGCCCTTAGGTCCTCCCACCAGCGTAGATTCCGCAAAACTTCCCGTCACTGGCACCATAACCAGCAAAATACCTGATAAAAGACCGGGAATGCTCATAGGAAACACAACATTAATAAAAGTTCTGAAAGTACCTGCACCTAACACCCGGGATGCCTGCACCAAGTTATCTCCGATGCTTTCAAGTGAAGTATAAAGACATAACACCATATATGGCAGATATTCGTATACCAATACTACTGCTTTTGGTGTATATAAAATGGAAGTGCCATCTGTAGTAATTCCCAGTGCTCCAAGCAATGTCATCAAAATGCCTCCTGACTGTAAAATCATCATCATGGCATAGATCAGCAAAAGCTGTGATGTAAAAAAGGGCAGAATAATCAGCATCATTAACATACTGCGATTATGCGGCCTGGCTGCTTTGGCCATCCCCCAGGCCATAGGATAACTGATTAAAATACAAATTACTGTCACCAAAGCTCCTATGCCTAAAGATTTGATCATAAGCCTGGAAAATACATTACTGGAAAACATCTTCTGAAAATTTTCCATTGTCCAACCCGGAAATACCCCATTTGTGATATTTCCATCCATAAAGCTAAATAACAGCAGCATAGCAAGGGGTATTAATGAAAGACATAGCAGCATTAATGCTGATGGTCCTGCCCATAAACTGCCTATTTTGAATGTATTTTTCTTTGTTTTAGTTTTCATATAGTTCATCCTTTTATTGATAGAGCCGTTCGAAAAAATCGAACGGCTCAAAGTTAATTGCAAAACTTTTCTAATTTGCCTTAACCTCGTTCCAAACCTCCAGCCAGTCATTTTGCTGCTCTGGAGTCAGCACAGGCTGCATATATACTTTTGATGGGATTTCTAACGCCCATACTGCCGCTTTCTGTTCATCTGTAAGTTTTTCATATACCTTATTATTTACAGTATTATGCGCATTTCCTTCTACTGTGGCAAAATTATACTGGAATTCCTCACCGCACATGAAGTCAAGCCATTTACATGCCAGATCATAGCAGTCTGTATCCTTAATGATACACCACATATCCACATATCCCACAGTTCCTTCCACAGGATAAATATAATTACAGGGAGTTCCTGAATTTTTTAGCTGGGTTGCAGTTCCTGCCCACATATTCCCGATCACAACCTCACCGGAAGTATAAGGATTTAAATAATCATCATAGCTTGCCCAATAAGTACAGACATTTTCTTTAAGGGCAAGCAAATCTTCTTTAATTACCTGCAGATCCAGGTTATCCGGATCGGAAGGATTCTGCCCTGTATGGATGGCAGACGTCATAAGCGCTGTAACATAATCGTCAAAAAATGCAATCTTTCCTTTATGTGCATCACCATAAAGAATATCCCATGTGGTAACTTCCTCCGTCACAGCTTCAGGATTATAGCCAAGGGAAGTGGTTCCCCATGTCCAGGGCAGTGCATACACTTCACCACCTTCTCCTGTTGCTTCCGGCAGATTTAAGTAAGCCTCCATCAGATCTCCATAGCAGGGAACCTTAGACGTATCCACAGGTTCCAGCATACCGCTTTCCCTGAAAGTCTGGGTATAAACCGTACTTGGCAGAGCCACATCAATATTTCCAATCCCACCTGTCTGCAACATGGTATACAGCTCTTCCACTGAATTAAAATACACAAACTCAACCTTACAGTTATACAATTCTTCAAAACGAGGTGCTCCAAATTCTTCATCTGCACCATAGCCTTTCCAGTTGGCTACTACCAGAGTGGGAATCTCTCCACTTTCCGTTTCCACATTAATTTCTACCTCCGTCTCCCTGCCTGACGTATCTTCCGCAGCAGGCGGTACTTCTGTTTCGGAAGGAGTTTCCCTTTTTCCACAGCCTGCAAGCAGCGACAGGCTTGTACATAGAATCAGCATACTTGAAATAATCTTTTTCATGTTAACCTCCTTATGTCCCGGGTTCGTTTCCCGATTATTTACATTAAGTATAGCTTTCCCTCCCCGCCTAATTCTTTCTCAATTCTTATCTTTTTTAATTATTCTCATGCCCTTTTTGCGATAATATCCATTGATTTGGCGTCATTCCACATATTTTTTTAAAAATAGTGCAAAAATAGCTCTGAGAATGAAATCCCAGCTTTTGGCTGATTTCCCGCAATGGCTGATGCGTATGCTTTATTAAATTCTGTGCCTCCATGATTTTGTGGCGCTGAATATAATTGATCATAGTTTCCCCTTTTTCCCTGCGGAAAACCGTACTTAAATAATTGCAGGACACTCCTGTATATTCCGCCAGCTTTGGTACTGTAATATCCCCGTAAATATGATCTGCTATATATTCACAGCACATCTGCACCACCTTGGAGCGACTTCTCTCTCCGTTATGACGTACCCGCTTTGCCATATCCAAAAGCATCTGCAGCCTTAAAGATTCCACATCCGTTAAATCAGTCAAAACCTCCATCTTTTGCGAGTACCACTCTCCAAGCGCATATACTTTTTCCGTGCTTAAGCCTCCTTCTATAGAAGCCCCTACCGCAATGCTTAAATAATAAATAAATTGATATTTACTCTGCCACAATGGATTTTTTCTGCTGAAAGCAAGAATGCGGCATGGATCTGTTAAGGCAATATATTCCTTTAACTCCGCCGGCTTTCCTTTCCGAATCAGATCTTCAATATCATTTTTATATAAAAAAGCGCCTCTGGAAAAGCGCTGGGTTTCTTCTGCATCAAAGGCCGCCTCTGATATTGCCGCCTCAATAATATTACGGGACACTTCAACAATTCCACTGACCAAAGTCATATTAGAGGTATCTAATGGCTTTTGATAAACATAATAATATAGCAGTTTGGGCAAAGCCCCAAACCGATCCGGGCTCATCACCGGAATTGACTTATATTTTCTTAACAGTGCGTACGTATACTGTAAAGGCAGGTCTTTTTCCCTTGCATACCTCATAATGCTTTCTTCTGTTACATCAGACGTTAATACCGGTCCGATAATATACGCGCCTATTACCTCCTCTTTCTCCAGATCCGGTACTGCTGCCAGACATTCATTTAAATCAGTTGCAAACAAAATAGGATATTTCACCCTCTCGCAATGCTGGAAAATCATTTGTACCAACTGCATATCCGTCTGTAAAAAATCCTCTTCCCGCTTAAGCCTGGGGCAGGAAAATACTATGCTTCGATTTTTATTAAAATATCTTACCGCAATCTGAGAAACATGATTTACCAGATCACAAATTTCTTTATAGTCCTTCATTCTACTCTCCTTTCCATTAAAACACCATTTGTACCAACAACATATAGCATATTGTCCCACCTGCAATTGAAATAAGCATTTGTCTTTTCCACAAGTGAAGCACAATAACCACAAAAGTTGCTATAAACTCTGGTATACCATGAGTTCCGGAAAGGATACTTACATTTTTCAGGCAGTATATAATCAGTAATCCAAACACTGCTGAAGGCAGAACCGTTCCTAAATATTGAATATACTTAGGCGTCGGCTTTCTTGCCGGAAAAATTAAAAAAGGCAGAAAACGTGTTAATGCTGTACCCAATACTACCATACTCACTGTAATAATCTGCTGCATTATTGTCATTCTTATAGAACCTCCTTTTCCTCTATTCTGTTTTTTAACAAAATTAATACCACAAGAATCATCAGCATTGCCGGAATAATAAAATTCTCAGCTCCAAATATACTCAGACAAAGTAACGAAAGGCTAATCCCCAGCATTGCACTTGTATGCCTTTTTTCCTTCATCCACTGTTCCATAAAAATTACCACAAACATAGCTGTCATAACAAAGTCCAGCCCTTCCGTATTAAAATGAAGAAAGGAACCAAAAATCCCTCCTAGCGTCGCTCCCAAAAACCAGTAAAAATGATTCAACAAGGTAACAAAAAACATGAACCATCCCTGGTCAATATCCTTTAAAATATCCGCTGTATAATTAATAGAAAAGCTTTCATCGCACATCCCAAAAATAAGGTAAAAGCTTTTCCATCCCACCCCCCGGTATTTATCCAGCATAGAAATTCCATAAAACAAATGTCTTGCATTAATCATTAAGGTCATGGCAAGCGCCTGAAGCGGATTAAATGCTCCAAGCAGCATGTTAACAGTTACGAACTCCATCGATCCGGCAAAAATAGTGAAGCTCATCAGCATGGGATACCAAAAGCTAAAACCCGAAACATTCATGTAAATTCCATATGTCATTCCCAAAAACAAAAAACCTGCAAAAATGGGAATCGTATGTGGAAACGCACTTTTGAAGGCTTTTTTTATTATTATTATTTTATTTTTCATAATTATATATCCTATTCTTAACGTTTAAAAATAAGTGCAGTGGAAATTTTTTTCCTACTGCACTTATGTTATTCTTCAAATCTTTTTAATATTATCTACTTTTCTACTTTTCTTGCACACACTACCTTACTATATGGTGTCAGCATAACGGGAATTTCCTTGGACATTATATTGTCCGGCTGCCGTATAACCACTAGCAGCATTCGCCTTAGTAGTCATATAATAATCTACAAGCGATGCATTGGTGGCAATAGAAGAACCATAATCCTTGAAAAATTTCTGTACTTTAGACATATCTGACTTTTTAAATGTGTCCTCATCGATCTTCATTCTGCCTTTTTGATCCACACTAATTCCAAACTGCTTAAGTGTATCCTCATTACGTGCTGTCTTTTCCCTGATGTAAGACAAGTTTGCTACAACACCTGAATTTGAACTGGATTCAGCATTATCAAACATCTTGTTGTAATTGTTTACAAAGCTCTTTGCTGTGGCAAAAATTTTATCAATATCATATTGATTTGTCTCATTGCCATCTTTATCCTTTACTTTTTCATACAGTTCATCAGATGCAAGCTTTTTCGCATCTGCCTTAAGGGACAGTGCACCGGAACTTGTTGTATTGTTTGTCTCTGTACTGCCTGTTGCATTAGTACTGGTTGAACCTCCTGCAAACTTAACACGTGATGCAATTGTGGAGCCATAACTCATGATATTATCCGGTGAAAACAGTTCCTGTACTTTGGAAGTACCTGCTTCCTTCAACTTCGCCGCATCTAATTCCAGTGTTCCATCTGAATTGATTGTAACACCAACTTCCGAGAGCTTACCTGCATTAGCAGCCGTACTGCTCATCATATTTTCAACATATGCAGTTTTTCTCACCAAGGTAGATCCTTTTGCTGCATTTACAACATTATTATAGTCTGATACAAAAGCTTTCATTGCAGAAACTACTTTATCTGCTGCATTCTGTCCATTTTCCGTATCAGTGTACGTTTTACTGTTCTGCAATGCTGAAACAGAAGTTTTCAAGCTGGAAAGTCCCGTTGTCAAATTTGCATTTGCTTCTTGCGCTTCTTTGGAAACCTTCGGATTTTTCTTCTCATCCAGTATTTTATCAAGAACATTATTTGAACTGTATTTCTTGCCAGACGATACTTTACCTGCATCCAGCCCTGTACCGTAATAAGTCTTCATGAGCTTGCCGTAGCTGCCGTTCTTAATGCTGGCATAATCTGAAAGGAAATTCAAATTTCCCATTCCGCCGCTGCTGGATGATAAACTCTGAAACAAATAAGAATAATCCTGATTCCCACCTACATTAATACTGATACCCATTGTCATCACTCCTTTGAATAAAAATATGGACCTCCATGTCCTTGTACTCGATATATCTAATATATCGGCATAAAATTTCTATAGTTAATATTAATATAACACCCGTATTTAAAGATTGCAAGATGGCTTGAAAAAAAATTAAAGTTATCGTAATGAAAAGTGATGTCCTTGTAACAAGATATGAAAATAAAGTGAAAAGCCTTATTTTATCCGCCTTCTATCCTTCCTCTTACAATATACTGCTACCGCAATTGTACTTACAAATGCCGCTACAATTGCCTGTGCCTTATCTTTATATTATGAACACACCCCTTAAGCATGAAGCTATTTCATTTATCAACTCATGAAATTCCCAACACTTCCTCCCACAGAATAAAAAACATATAATCTCCTGCCACTCCACAGTCTATGACATATCTTTTGTAATAGATTCCAGTACCCTCCTGAAAAAAGAAAAATTGCCCTGGTTCATATTGTTTTGCCAGTTTATCCTCATTCTAGCCATTTCAGGTTAATAAAATTCTCCATCCCATACACAAATATTTTCCGGATGAACTTTGGCAAGACACTAAAACTGGCCGTCATCCTCCTTAGCACAGTACAAATAATAGTGATCAGACTGACTCACATAGTAATAATATACCTCCTCATAAGCTATCCGGCTTCCATGATTGTTTACCTAATTATTTCCAGTTTCTTCAATCCACCATTTGACCACTTTGGGAGTCCCATCCTTTTCCCATGTAATCAAAAACTGTGCAATTGCAACATCGTGAACAATTCCTCCTTCTCCATGCAGATATTCTGATGCCTGCAAAACCTTTTTTCCGTCATACTCTGCTTCACACAGATTAAAATATCCCCTTACATTGCCACCTGCGATTTCTGCTTCATAGGGAATATTCCCTTCTGTAAAGTTTTTCCCCTGGAAAAAGATTCTCTCGCCAAAGTAAGGGCAATAAGCGCTGTATCTGTCCGCTTCCGGTTCCTGAATCAGCTCCACCCTAAGTCCCTGGTCATAACTTTCCTCAAGATCTGAGGGGAGCGCCATCTTCTCTATATTATGATCCTTATATTTAAAAACTGCTTTGTAAGAATCTCCTACTGCGCCACATCCTGTTCCCTCTGCACTGAATATAATTTCTACATTTTCATCATTATCAATATCCACCCAAAAAGCGTCATACCATCCATAAAAAGAGCATTCCCCATCATCAAAGCAATATGGCTCATCCTCATTCATATAAAACCACAGACCACCAGAGCCATAGAAAGCAGGTTCCTTTGCATCCAGTACCATAACCAGCATGTCCATCTGACCGTTTCCATCTATATCATCTATCACAAGCCCGGTAATCTTCATAGCTCCATTTTGGAAAATTCCATCCTCACTTAGCCTTTGAAAAAGTTTTTCTGACAGATTACGGTCAATTCCCTGAGTATCTACTACCTCAAAAAAATCCTCAATGTTCTTTTCTTCTTGTTTTTTTGATGAAAATTCTTCTTCCTGTCCATCTGGTTTATTTTGGATTATATTTTCTTCCTCTATCTTCTGCATCTCCTCTGGTAAAGAGTTCTGCACCACTTCCTGTGTTTCTTCCTGATCTGGTGTTTTTTGACTAACTGCACAGGCAAAAGTCAATCCTACACATAATAAAATCAAAAAAATACTTCCAGCTCTCCTCATAACCTCTTCCTCCTGCGTATATTTTCACTAATATCAATTTTACAGGAAGTATGTATCATACTTGCATCAAAAATGCATCATAGTTGCATCCTTATTGCCTTACACGTAATATATACCACTTTTTCTATAATTTTATTTGCGCATTGTAATCATATAAACCCTCTGTCGGTTTTGCAGGAATTACTTCCAGCAAATCACTTTTTATACTAAAAATCTATTTACGCTTTTAAAACTTCTGAATGTAAATTGATTACATTGCCATTGGTTTGCGTATTAGAAAATTGCCCATACAAAAATATTCTGGACATGGGAAAAACTATCCGAAAAGGCTGCAATCGCACCAGACTTTCTTTGCCAAATCGAATCGGGCAAAAAACGTCCCAGTTTGAAAACAATATTGTTAACTGCCAACTTACTGATTTCTCTTTACTGAATAACTAAAAGGCTGGAAGGGGGTGTCGCAAAATCATCAAATCAGATGATTGAGCGATACCCCTGCTCTAGTTCTACTAACAAAAAATCCAGCGTTTTCCTGTTCCAAGAAAA
>KE159818.1:327575-329432 GCA_000403495.2 Lachnospiraceae bacterium 10-1
GTTCGCCAAATTCGGTATAATTTTTATGGTATTTTAATTTACTGGTCATAACTTATTATACCACGGATGGCAGGCTCTTCGGAGTCTGCTTTTCTGCTTCTAGACACAAAAAACGGAGCCATTGCTCCAGTAGTGATTATTCATCTACTTTTGCAACAGCCCCTTATCAGCCTTTTTAGGTTTAATGCTGCTACAGAAAAGAGGCATTCTCCCGTTGCTTTATGAAATCCTCTCTTTTGTATTTTATTTAGTTTGTGTTCACGTTTTAGAACTGCAAATATGACTTCAGCCCATATTTAGCATAGACACATCAATCTTAAGCAATCGCTTCCTCCAACTTTTTAATTATTTCACTAAAAAGAGGGATAATATACGCTGGCATCCGTCAATTCTCAGTAATTCCAGACCTCTGTGTACTTCGCCATATCTCCATCCAATGTAAAATCCTTATAATCACATATATAATCTTTTACATTTCCTATCCTTCCCCTTACAATACACCACCGCCACCATCGTACTTACAAATGTCACCACAATTGCCGGTGCAATGATCCCTGCCGGATTCACGCTTCCGTACTGCTGCCTGTACGCAATCATATTAACGGGTATCAACTGTAAAGAAGAAATATTCAATACCAAAAACGTACACATTTCATTACTGGCAACGCGCTCCCCTGTGCTTTCTACAAATGCTGGTGCATGCGTATCCTTCGCTTCCTGCCATCTGTCTGCACATACCCCGGCGTCCCCCGCTCCTCCTCCAGCTTCGCCAACTCCTCCATCGCTTTAAGCCCCCCTTGTGTCAAGTTAATGACACGAACTTTTTCAATTTTTTGATGGGGGAAACTATTGCTGCTTGTCAACAAATATAACATACATATAAAAAGCAGGATATGTCTTATAAAGACTTCCTGCTTTTAGCAACTACTGTATTTAAAATATTAGATTAAGAATCTTTTCACTTCATCCTGTGTAAGTTCAATCAATTTTTTCCCACATTGCTTTGCATATCTTGAAAGCTCAAGTAAATTCACATGACAAGACGGTGCATTAACATATGGATCCGGTTGTTCATAATAGCTTGGGGCAATAACCAAATTTTCCATAAATCTAGGTTTCGTTCCATTCATAATGATACACCTCCAATAACTCTTTTGCCTGTTCCTCATCAATAAAAAATTGATACTGATGAAGCATTCCCAAATATTCTGCATGAAAAACATCTATATAATGTTTCAACAATTCTTCATTAGCAGCAAAACCATGCACAGCTCCTTCAAATCCCCATTCAACAGATTTATCTGCTGCTATAGCAAAGAGATGCCCACCAACGCCAATGTACTTTTGACTTCCATACTCATGCTTATTGTTATGAGGCGCAGTACATGCCCAATGAAGATATACTGCATGAGAATCTTTGTCATTTTTAATTCCAACTAACCCCTGAATCGTATTGTCGTCTTTTAATGCCAATGCATACACTTCAATATTTTTTGGTATTTCATTCCAATTAATATGCCATCCATTGCTTTTCCGAAACTTCTTCAAATATGCACGGCTTTCTATTTTAAATACCACTGTTTCCTTAATTTCACCTGTCTGTGTATCTTTCAGGCAAGGAACTATTTCGTCTATCCAAATATCAATACAACCTTGTTCAACTGATGTCATAATAACGCACCACCTTTAACTTTATTATATCCTATAGCATCACCATTTATCAACCTAAAAACCCTTTGCCTATATTTAGTTTCATTCCTAATTTCTATATGGAATTTCAGATATTCTCACTTTATCAACAAGATATTCGTACCCGGACTTTTCCAAAAAATATTTTACACTGTCCGCAACATATTC
>KE159818.1:331657-346657 GCA_000403495.2 Lachnospiraceae bacterium 10-1
CATCCATAAATACTGGTCTACAGCGGTTTTTATACTTAACAAACTGTCAAAGACGGGATTATATCCTATAGCATCACCATTTATCAACCTAAAAACCCTTTGCCTATATTTAGTTTCATTCCTAATTTCTATATGGAATTTCAGATATTCTCACTTTATCAACAAGATATTCGTACCCGGACTTTTCCAAAAAATATTTTACACTGTCCGCAACATATTCTTTCTGACTGCTTGGTGCAACAACAATATCCGCAATCGGAAAAACCTTATGTGGTCTGCAATCCACATTTAAAATCTTCATTTTAATATAAGGCAATAGAATCCCATTTCTTTTTCTAAAATGTATTCTTCTATTATCTTTATTGAAATAGTGTAAAAATCTCAATTCATGTTCATGTTCAAAATGTTCATCCTTCATTAATGCAAAATAATAAAATAGAACATCAGAAATTCCTTCTATACACATATCTACATTACCTGGATATTTTTTTATAAAATTTATTCCCATTTCAAGTATTGATTCAAATATTTCTATTTTCTCATCATCCCTATAAATTATCCTTTTGGGGAACAAACGTATTTCATCATGTGGCAGCATTTCATCCGGATTCATTTCTTCAATTTCATCATCATATTGATCTTCATTCATAAAAGTTATCGCATCAAAAGAACCGACTGAATTTTCAAACCCTATAGCAATCCCTTCGTTTCCATAAAATTGCCATTGAGTCAATATATCTCCATTATTACAGAAACTTAACGAAAATATATCTTTTGAATTTATCACATGAAATCCTTGAGATGCCTTTTGATTACATACATTCAACAGCCCATATAAATATTGGCTTATCTCATCCTTCCCAGCCCTCCCTAGCTTCTTCTCAATTATTTCCTTACATATTGTCTTCCCATTTTCAAATTCATGGCTATCGTTCATATATCTAATATTAGAAATCCAAAAATCTCTCTTCTGCATTATACTTTGAAACCCTTCAAGGCTGGTATAATGATATAGACATTGCACATTGTTTACGGACAATTTATATATTGATTCTATTTCTATTTCTACACTCATCCAATCTGGAAAAACCGGATGCTCTAAAATGCTGGACAAATTACTTAAATTAACACACATATCTTTATCATCTTTCATGCTTATTCCTTTCGAAATATCTTATTGTATATTTTCATGTTTTATACTTTTGATTGTATCATGAGATTTCTAACAAATACAACAAGTAATGGCAACCAAATTTAAGATACGACTACCACTACTACAATATATTATCCTCTCCGTCTTCTATCCTTCCCCTTACAATATACCACTGCCACCAACGTACTGATAAACGTCGCCACAATCGCCGGCCCGATAATTCCCGCCGGATTCACACTCCCATACTGCTGCCTGTAAGCAATCATATTAACAGGTATCAACTGCAGCGAAGAAATATTCAGTATCAAAAATGTACACATCTCATTACTGGCAATCCGCTCACGCTTTCCCCCTGTACCCTTGCCATCGCCAAGGTAAGCCGGATTCCCTCTCTCCTCCTCCAGCTTCGCCAACTCCTCCATCGCCTTAAGCCCTGCCGGCGTGCAAGCCCAACCTAACCCAAGCACATTAGCAATAATATTCATGGAAATAAAATCCCTTGCCTTATGCTGCTTTGGCAGATTTGGAAACATAAAGCTGATAAAAGGCGACAGCTTATAAGTTAATTTTAGTATCAGCCCTGACTTTTCAGCTATTTCCATAAGGCCTACCCAAAGCGCCATGACTCCGGCCATTGCAATGCAAAGCGAAACTGCCTCGCCTGCACTGTCCAGTGCAGCTTCTGTGACCTCCTTCATGTTTCCGTTTACAGCTCCAAAAATAACACCCAGAATAATCATTGCTGCCCATATATAATTTAACATCCCTGATTCCTTTTTCTTCTTTTTAGAATCATATGTATTTCCTGTCAGAATTATTTATATAAATCCCTCTTAATTTGTTAGCTTTTAATTTCTTTAGACTTACATATTCCTATGTTAATTCTCTTTAAGTAATCCATCTTCTGTATAACGGTTGGATGCATTCCACAAAATCCATTCCTCATATCCTGCATCATAAACAGCCTGAATCTGTGCGCGGATTTCCTCTGCTTCATAGTTAATATGTCCTTTTACCCAGGTAGCGGTAAAATCCTGTAGCCACGGTCTAACCTGCGCCTGGATACCTTCCATTGGCATAAGTGCTGCAATTTCTTCTGTACTATATTCTATTCCTTTATTTCCTGAAACAGTTTTTTCCAAAACTCCGGCCAACGCCTTTTTCGATGCCTGCAATGCTGTCAGCACCAGCCTGTATGGTTCTGCATCTGGCACTGGAATATCATAATTATAAGGGCCATAATGGGAAGGATAAACCATAGGACTGATATAATCCAGATAACGGGACATTTCCACATAATTCTGCCCTACAATTTCCTGATCTACTCTACTGTCAATAACCATCCCATAGACATCTGCTGAAATAGCACCTCCTGCCTCGTGTACTCTCTGTGCAGCATATTTTACAAAGTCTTCTATAATTTCTTCTCTATTTTTTTCTTCTCCTGACGTCCCAAAATCTGCATTCTTCATACCGCTGTCTGTGGAAAAACGAATGTAATCAAACTGTACCTCATCAAATCCTATTCTGAGAGCTTCTTCTGCAATCTTCAGCAAATAATCCCATACCTGAGGTTCATATGGATTAAGCCATGCAAGTCCATCCTTATCCTGAAAAATACTGCCATCCTTATTATGTACGCACCACTCTGGCTTTGCTTTGACAAGAAAAGGATCTTTAAATGCCACAATTCTGGCAATAAGGTAAATATTTTTTTCTTTACATTCCTTTATCAAAGCTTCCATATCCTGTATATAACGAATGTCTGCTCCCACTTCCTGCACTATTGGAATCTGCATATCATAAGTGATTCTGCCCTCATCATTTTTTAAATCCATAACAATTGCATTCAGTTCCGTTTCCTCCACAAGCCCGATTAATTTCTCCATATTGGAAGTTCCTGCCATAGGTCCGGTCACAAAAATTCCTTTTACCTTGGGACGCATAACTATTTTCTGCTCATCCGCCGCCTGTTCTAAGTATTCAGCATTATCTTTATTGTTTTCAATGTCTTTTTCCAAAGGAAATGTTTCCTTATCATCCTGTACGTGTTCTTCTATATTTTCTGCAGTCTCTCCATTCTGTATGTTATTCGACAATACCTGTTCATAACTGTCTGTCACATTCTTTTTTCCACATCCCCAAAAACAGACAACGCCTGTCAACAGTAAACTTATGATACCTATTTTTCTCCATAAATTCCTACCTGCCATAATTCTGTCTCCTATTTAGACCAAATTGGACTAAAATCTGTATATCCTGGCTTTATATACAATTTGTATTATCTGCCATATTATGGATTGCACCTTTGACATGGCTCATATCCATTTTCAATCAGTTCTGCCCGGCTGCAAACTACTTCTTTTCTATTTTTTCCTTTCATATCATTTGCACTGTCGCAGGAAGGAAGATGAAACTTCTTTGTATTATTATTTAAAACATAAGTTTGTGCATCCGTATTCTCTAAGCCGCTTTCCGCCCCTTCTTCTTTAAGCGGTACATCTTCTTTTAAAATCCAGCTTTCACCTGTTGCATAGTCAATTCCTATTTTCGGCTGACTATTATACACAAATACATGAAAGCATACTCCGTCTCCCTCGTCCTCAACAGAATATGCTTCCATTTGAACCCCTGCTGCCACCAGATCATTTCCACGATAATGTGGTGTCACACGGTACAATACATGATGATCTGTCCTTCTGACATAGTCAGCTACCAGATTTTCAAATGGAAGCATCCCTGATACATTCATGTATCTTGTGCCTGTTATCAGATTTTTTTCATTTGCATTTTCCCCAGCCAGTTGAAATCCAATCAAATGGCATCTGTTATAAAGATAATTTCCGTCAATTCCATCATATTTGACTATCTGCCATCCGGAAGGCTTTATGTGTCCTATAGCCTGTCTTTCTTCTGTAGGCATTAATTCCTTACAAATATTTGCATATGCTGCACCACAGCGTCCCAGTCGGTCCAATTCGCTATAGTATTCAAAAGCTTCCCTGTTTTCTTTTTCTTCTGATGTAAAATCAGGATCGTTTTCATTTAAAATAATATATGGTTCACCGGAAAACTCAGGTATCTCATTTAAAAAATTATCTGAAACTTCGTAACTCGTTTCATAGCCGGCGCTTTTATCGCTGAGTTTCAAAATACTGCACAAAAAAAATAATATAAGCAGTGGCAAAAAAACCATGAAAATCTTTTTATTTTTTTTGGGCTGTCTTTTTCTTTTATCTTTTTTCATAATATAAGCCTATAATAACGCCTGATAAATTTCTCTTTTACTAACGCCTCTGTCTGCTGCTACTTTTTTCATGGCTTCCTTACGATCTATTCCCTGATCCTCATAAAACTTCATATGTTCATCCACAGATAATTTTTCCCATTCCCTCTGCTTATCCTGCTCAATCTGGTTCCGGTCAAGCCCCTCTATCACTAAAACATACTCTCCTTTAGGCTCATTTTCTTTATAAAAATTAAGCGCTTCGCTTAAAGTTGTGGGAAAAACAGTTTCAAAGCGTTTTGTTAACTCTCTGCACAAAGTAATGTGCCTTTCTCCCAGTAATTCATATAGTTCCACTAATGTCCGCTTTAAATGATGAGGCGCTTCATACAAAATAATGGTGCGTGTTTCCTTTTGCAGCTCCTTAAAAATAAACTTTTTCTCTTTTTTATCTGCCGGCAGAAAACCTTCAAAGCAAAATCTTCTGGTAGGAAGGCCTGAAAGCGTCAATGCTGTAATACATGCACAGCATCCCGGAAGAGAAGTTACCGGTATTCCTGCCTCCATGGATTTTTTTACTAAAACTTCTCCTGGATCAGAAATTGCCGGCGTCCCGGCGTCAGTAATCAAGGCAATGTTTTTCCCAGCCTGCATCCAGGAAATAATTTGATCAGCTTTTTCAATCTTATTATATTCATGATAGCTGGTCATAGTTGTTTTAATTTCAAAATAGTTAAGCAGTTTAATGCTGTTTCTGGTATCTTCTGCCGCAATTATATCCACTTCCCTAAGTGTTTCCACTACCCGGGGCGTCATGTCACTTAAATTTCCTATTGGTGTAGCACATAAAAACAATGTTCCTGTCATCTCAACCGATCCTCTTAATACCCATAAATATCATATATTTCCTCTGTATAAACCCCTGGTTCTTTATAGACAATCAGCGGTTTTTCTACCCTCATTCTGGCCCGTCCTCCCCGGTTTGCCTCTATCAAAACCATATTAGGTTCTTTATCTGCAAAAGGATACACCAATTTCATTCTTTTTGGTTCCAGCTTATACTCTCTTAGCAAAACAAAAATATCCACCAGCCTGAATGGCCTGTGTACCATAAAAAAATTTCCCCCCGGCTTAAGAAGTCTGCTGCTTTGACTGATCACATCTTCTAAACTACATAAAAGTTCATGTCTGGCAATTGCTTTCGGCGCCTCTGGATTTGTAATACCGTGATGCTCTGTCATATAAGGAGGATTACTGGTTACAACATCAAAAGAAGCAGCGCCAAAGAGACTCTCTGCTTCCTTGATATCACCTGTTATAATTTCTATTTTTTTCTCAAGACCATTTAACCTCACACTGCGCCGCGCCATATCCGCGCTGTCTGGCTGAATTTCTAATCCCACCAGATTTTTCGCACTGGTTTTAGCTTCCATGAGAATTGGTATAATCCCTGTTCCTGTTCCCAAATCAAGAACTCTGTCCCCTTGTTTTGCCTTTGCAAATCCCGACAAAAGCACAGCATCCATTCCAAAGCAAAATCTGCCAGGATCCTGAATGATCCTGTAATGATTTCTCTGCAGATCATCAATTCTTTCATTTTCCTTTAAGAGAACCTCTGTCTCAGAAAAATCACTCATTTCTTAATACCAAAAACACCTTTCCAAGCCTTATGCAATATTCCATCTTTTCATGAAATACAGCAATTTTAATTATCGTCTAATTTTGATTTAGACTCTTCCTTTTCAAGCTTTTCTAATGCTTTAAGCTCTTCATCCTGCACATCCACTTTATTGTGTTTATGCTTGCGCTTAAACTTAAGCTGGTCTACCCGATATTCCTGAATTTCTTTTTCATCTCCCACGTCTACAATTACTTTCACCAACTGCCGAAGAACATTTACGCTATGAACAACACCCTTTAGTCCTTCCTCTGTTGTTACATGATCATCTACATTAGGAAGCCTTTTATTTAATTCTTCATAAGTCTCTTCTTCATGCTTAAGACAGCACATCAATCTGCCGCATACACCAGAAATCTTAGTGGGATTTAAAGACAAGTTCTGTTCCTTTGCCATTTTAATTGAAACCGGGACAAATTCTGACAAATGCCTGTGACAGCATAGTTCCCTTCCGCAAATACCAATACCGCCTAATATTTTAGTTTCATCTCTGACACCGATCTGGCGCAATTCAATTCTGGTTTTAAATATGGATGCCAGATCCTTCACCAATTCCCTGAAATCAATACGACCGTCCGCAGTAAAATAAAAAAGTACTTTATTATTGTCAAAGGTATATTCCGCATCAATCAGTTTCATTTCTAAGCCATGTTTATGAATTTTTTCAAGGCATATTTTAAATGCCTCTTTTTCTTTTACTTTATTTCCTGCCTCCTGTTCATCATCTCTTTCCGTTGCGATACGAAGTACAGGCTTTAAAGGCTGTATTACCTTATCTTCTTCAACTTCTTTGGGATCTCCTACCACAGTGCCATACTCAATTCCTCTGGCAGTTTCTACAATTACATGATCACCACGTTTTATATCCAATTTCCCCGGATCAAAAAAATATATTTTTCCGGCTGTTCTGAATCGTACCCCAATTACTTTAATCATTAATTTATAAACCTCACTTAATTCTCTTTAATTGTAAGCAGTAAAAGCTCAATAGTCAGGTCAAAATTGACATTAGCATTTAACCTTTGCTTTGATTTCTCCAATGCATCTATAATTCTTTCTATACCTTCATATGTGCTTTTATCAGCTACCTTTCTAATATACTGTATTTCTTCCCTGAAAATCAAGTTATTTGCATCATGAGTTGCTTTAAACAACAATACATCGCGATACCAGATGGAAAGAATATCTAAATAATCATTTACATCAAACTTAAATTCATTAATCTTTTTAATGGCGGCGGCAACCTCATTCAATTCCATCTCGCCAATATATTTGAGCAAAGTGATTGCTTCTTCCTTCACCTTGTCAAACTCTTCACTTTTTGCCAAAAGCCTTGCTTTTCCAAGATTTCCCCTTGCAAATGCCACACAAATATCTGCTTTATAATCAGGAATTTCCATATTTTCCATAAGGAACTTTTTAATTTGATCGTTCCTGACCGGTTTCATATTAAGAACCACACATCTGCTTAAAATAGTTGGCAGAAGTGTTTCCATATTTGTGGTAAGAATTAATATAACTGCATATTCCGGGGGTTCTTCCAGTGTTTTTAGCAGGGCATTCTGCGCCTGCACTGTCATCTTTTCTCCTTCATTTATAATATATATTTTTTTAGGAGCACTATAAGGCTTGATCACCACATCATTGTTTATCTGGCTCCTGATATCATCCACACCAATTGTACCTGGTTTTTCATGAGTAATAAAAATAATGTCAGGATGATTTCCGCTTTTTGCCTGACTACAGGAATGGCATTCCTGACAAGGCTCATATTCCTGTCTGTTTTCACATTGAAGTGCCATTGCAAATGTCTTTGCAATGAACTCCTTTCCCGCATTTCTCTCGCCATTAATAATATAAGCATGGGAAACTTTATTCATATTAATGGCATTTTCTAAATGTTCCTTTATTTGTTCCTGCCCTACAATATCAGCAAATTTGCTCATATTCCCTCTCATTTCTGCTGTTTATACACAGCCCGAACCTCTCTTTTGTATCTATCATTTTTCACGTTAAAATATCCAGAAGCAATCCTCTGATTTCTCCTATTTTTGAAAGGATTGCAAGATGATCCTGTTCATCTTTCATCAATTCCTGCGCTAACTCATCCAGATTTTCATCCACAAGCCGGATTATTCCGTAAACCCTGTGCCTGCCTCTGCGGTCCAGAAAATTCTCGCGGCTAAAAGAATGAGATCTGCTGATAATTTCATTCATAAACTCTTTAATCAGCCCCCGATACTTGCGCATATCCCTAATATCTCGTTTTTTCGCCAGTTTATCTCCCTGCATGGTTATTTCTTCCATAAGGGCACCCAGCCTGGCCTGCAGCTCATTTTCTTCAATATGACTGATCAGTGAAAATTTAAATGCACCATCAGACTCCTTCACCGGCGCTGTTGCTTCCGGCTGAACTACAGGAGCTACCTGATTTACCTTTATGTCCATACTGACCACCCCTTTCTACAAATCTGCATCCATTAAAACTTTTATTTCTTGAAAATACATACTACAAGTTTGCCTGAATATATAATTTTATTTCCTTGAGACATTTACTCAGGTGTTCGTTTGCAAATTTTTTTTCAATACCTGCATGCTTTATCTTTTCTTCTGAAAAATCCTCTTCATCTGCCAGAAAACGTCTGCACATTTCATGATATCTTGGATTCTCCTGCCTCATTTCCCGCTCCAGCGCACGTTTTAGTCTTACGCCATCATTAAGTTCTAATAAAATAGGAATTACTTTTTCTTTTCCAAAATACTCTGCTGTTTTTAAGTAAGACTCTATGGTTCCTATTACCAGATAATTGTTATGCTCCAAATCAATTTTTCCATCATCTACCGTAAAGTAATGCCACTGGCCATGATATGTATGGTAAGCACGGGCTTCTATAATCTGCCCTCTGGCTTCCATCTCTCTATATCCGGCCTCATCCGTAAAATAGTACTCTTCCCCCTCAATTTCTCCCTTTCGTATTGGGCGGGTAGTATAAAGCACTATTTTTTTTAGCTTTCCTGCATCCCAATCCAGTAAATGCTTATATATGGTATCCTTTCCTGAGGAGCTCTTCCCCATTAAGTATATCATTTTCCCCATATTATTTAAACCTCTACAACACGAATCATATTGGTTTTTCCTGAAACTCCCAAAGGAACTCCTGCTGTAAGAACCACTTTATCTCCTTTTTTAACGTATCCGGCTTCCTCTACTGCGCGCACAGCCTCCTCAAACAAATCATCTGTCGTACTTTCCCTGGCAATCCACACAGGCGTTACCCCCCAGGATAAACTAAGCTGCCTGCATATTCTTGGGCTGACGCTGCATGCAATAATGGGGCAGTTAGGTTTATATCTTGCTATCATTCCTGCTGTAAATCCTGAAATGGTTACGGTAACAATTGCTGCTGCTTTTAAATCCATTGCAGTAGTACATGTTGCGTGAGAAATGGCAGTTGTCACATCAAATCCATCAATGTTTTCCCTTTTCTTCATTCTGCCATTATAATCGATATCCTGTTCTGTCCGTTCTGCAATCCTTGCCATAGTTTTAACTGCTTCTACAGGATATAAGCCGGCAGCGCTCTCTCCGGAAAGCATGATAGCAGTGGTTCCATCATAAATTGCATTGGCAATATCTGTAGTTTCCGCTCTGGTAGGCCTCGGATTTTTAATCATGGACTCCAGCATCTGAGTTGCAGTGATTACATGCTTTCCCTGTGCTTCTGCCAGCTTGATCATACGCTTTTGCATTACGGGAACTTCCTCCATAGGTATTTCCACGCCCATGTCACCTCTTGCCACCATAATGCCGTCTGATACAGTAAGAATATCTTCCAAATTATGAATTCCCTGCATATTTTCTATTTTAGCAATAATCTTCATGTGGCTGTTATGCTCATCTAAAACCTTTCTGACTTCCAAAATATCTTCTCTGCATCTTACAAAAGAAGCTGCCAAAAAATCAAATCCCATATCACAGCCAAACATAATATCACTTCTGTCTACTTCACTGATATAAGGCATGGAAAGAACTGCACCCGGAACATTTACGCCCTTATGATTGGAAATAGGGCCGCCATTTACCACTGTACATATTATATCGGTTTCTTCTAGGGCATCCACCACCATTTCAATCAAACCATCATCAATTAAAATAGTAGTACCTACTGTTATATCATCTTTCAAATTCTTGTATGTGATAGCTACTTTTTCATTATTTCCCAAAATATCTTCTGTAGTCAGTATAAACTTTTGTCCGGAAACAAGCTCTGTCCGGCCGCCTTCAATATCTTTAAGCCTGATCTCCGGCCCTTTGGTATCCAGCATAGTTGCTACCTGCATCCCAAGCTCGCTGCTTACTTTAATCACTCTGTCAAATTTTTTCTTGTGCTCCTCATGAGTTCCATGTGAAAAATTAAAGCGGGCAACATTCATACCTGCAATCATTAATTCACGCAGTCTTTCTTCACTTTCACTAGATGGTCCAATTGTACAGATTATTTTTGTTTTTCTCATTAAACTCCTCTTTCTACGCCTCTTTGCGCTGCTTATATTTCTTAAATTATTACTTTTATTTTATTATTGTAAATCCCTTGAATCACATATCCGTTTTCCTGATAAGTTTGAACAGCTTGAATCATTTTATTATCCCATATTTCTCCCGGAACCAAAAGCGGTATTCCTGGCGGATATAAATTAATAAACTCAGCGGCAGTTCTCCCCTGCGCTTTTTCTATCTCTACTTCTTCATAGGGTGCCCGATATGCCTCCCATAAATCTAAACTCACTTCCGGATAAAATTTTAAATCCGGCAGCTGTTTTTTTTCTTTTTTATTTTCTACTGTATTTTTTTCTCCTTCACTTTTAACCAACATTGCATCTATATCTAGGAGCGCTGTATTTAACCTTTCAACTCCCTCTTCACAATCCATCATGCTTAAAATTGCAATCACATAGTTTCCAGCTTCCATTTCCATCTGCAAATGATACTTATTCCGAAGAACCTCATAAAGCATGTGGCCTGTCATTACACAATTTTTAATATAAATCACCAATTTACCCGGCTCTGTATCAGGACATATTTGAATATATCTGCAATTTTTCAGTGCATTCACCACCCTGCTTCTTCTTTGAAAGAGGCTCTCCAGCCTGTCATATCCTTCTTGGGAAACTATTCTAATTGCTTCATCAATTCCTGCCATTAATAAATAGGATGGACTGCTGGATTGATAAATACGTAAATATTTCTTTAACTGTTCCCTATCTGTCAATACACCATTTCTGTGAATCAAGGCTGTTTGGGTAGGTGCCGGCAATGTTTTGTGTATACTATGAATTACAAGATCAGCCCCTTCCCATACTGCACTTTCAGGATATGCCGGATGTATGCCAAAATGAGCCCCATGAGCTTGATCTACAATAATTGGAAGATTATAGCTATGTGCCACTTTTACAAGCCTGTTTATATCTGAAGCAATTCCCTCATAAGTAGGTGAAGTTACCACGATACCAGCAATTACTTCCGAAGGCTTTTTCTTGTCATTCCCTTCACTAAAAAGAATGTTATCTATTAAATTTTTCAAATTCTCCGGTTGAACAGAACCCGAAATTCCATATTCTTCTATTGTTTCCGGATAAATATAATATAGTTTAAAACGATTTAAAAAAGCCGCATGATATACGGCCTTATGACAATTCCTTGCAATGATTAAGCTCCCTGCTTTTCCGGCAACTGCTGAAACAGCGCTTAAAATCCCTGCTGTACTTCCATTAATAAGAAAATAAGTTTCCTCTGAATGGTATAATTCTGCCGCCCGCTTCTGTGCATCCTTTATAATACTTTCAGGCTGATGCAGGTTATCAAACCCATCAATTTCAGTTATATCCATCTGATAAAAATCCGCCAGCGCTCCACTCTGCAAGCTACGTTTATGTCCGGGCATATGAAAAGGATAAATATCACTTTCTCCATACTTCTTCAGTTCATCATACAGCCCTTTGCTCATCCAGATATCCTCAGTCTTGCTTTTCCTACTCCTCTGCGTAATTTCAAAGTTTCCAGTAAAGAACAATATTTATCGGCAGTAGTTACAATCCAAGCTTCCCTGCAACGCGGAGGCACTACCGTAAGCGGCCACATATGTTTTTTTATAATGTCCTTTTCCCTTAAGGTAAGCTTATACTCCCTGCTGGCATTTTTAAGCGCAATTCCCGGATGATAAAATCCATGAAGCATCTGATAGTTTTCTCTTGATCTGTCATGCCAATCATAGAGAAAATAATCATGAAGCAATGCGCCTCTAATCAATTCCCTTTCACTACATGGAATTCCCAGCAATTGGCTAATCGCTATACTTTGCCTTGCCACATCAATGCAATGCCGATGAACTGGAATACTTCCATGTTGAATATAATTTCTGGTACTTTGAAAATTGTCCGACTTTATTATATCACCAGCATGTTCCCTTAGAAGCCTATAGAACTCTCTCTTCTTTTCATATTCTTTTCTTAATTTTGAAATTTTTTTCTCATATTTTTCAGATTTTCTTTTCATGATTTCTTCCCTTAAATCTGTCAATGATTAATACCACTTCTAATATTTTATTTTAACATATATAACGGTGCGAAAGTAAATAATACCTATAAATTTAATAAATCTTAATTTTATATCTATTCTTCCAATAAGGTAACTGCAATAACAGATATGTCTGCTATTTCTTCCCCCGACTGTTTTCCATCAAACACTACTTTAATATTTTGTCCTTCCGAAAGTTCCTTATTCTCTCCCGCATAAATAATCGTCTCTGGAGCTAATTTAAAATATATTGCCTGTCCATCTTCTGCTTGTAATATAAGTTCATTTTTACTTATCTCATCCAATGTACCTTCTATCACATAGTAACCTTCCTCTAAAGGTGTAGCAGTCACTGCCATCTGTTCTTTAAAAGAACTTTCTTTTTCCTTACCTGATTCAATCTCAGACCAACTTTCAGCTACATCTGCACAACCAGTAATACAACTTAACAAAAAGCTGCATAAAACAAATAATACAATATACTTTTTCATAATTTTCTCCCTTTATTACATATAAAATATCAACTTATTTTCTATATTTTTTATAAATAAAAATTCCACTTTCAAAATACTATAAAGTGCATAAAAAATCAATAGAAAGCTGTTTACTTTACATTGTTATTTTGCGCATAAAGCATCTTTAACTTAAATAATAAATGTTACGCAAGTCCATCTTTATGCTAAACAACAAATGCCAGGCTTCGCCAGCTATTTTTATGTTAATAAAAAACGGACAGATTTCTCTGTCCGCATTGATAATACTTTCTAATGAGCCACCGGGGACTCGAACCCCGGACAACTTGATTAAAAGTCAAGTGCTCTACCACCTGAGCTAGTGGCCCATAGCGAAGCAATAGAAATTTTGCTCCAACATGATGTATGTTAACATATATCATTCCCAACTGCAAACATTTTTATTAGCTTCATTTTAAAATGCCCAGAGCCGGAATCGAACCAGCGACACGAGGATTTTCAGTCCTCTGCTCTACCAACTGAGCTATCTGGGCATTAAATAGCGGGGATAGGATTTGAACCTATGACCTTCGGGTTATGAGCCCGACGAGCTTCCAGACTGCTCCACCCCGCGTTATTAAATTATTGCCTCTCGGCTAATGGATGGAGGTGGATTCGAACCACCGAAGCAATTTGCAGCAGATTTACAGTCTGTCCCCTTTGGCCACTCGGGAATCCATCCATATGATATTATTATCATAAGCCGATGATCGGACTCGAACCGATAACCTGCTGATTACAAATCAGCTGCTCTGCCAATTGAGCCACATCGGCAATTGTTCATCCCTTTTGCGGAATGAGTGGGACCTATAGGGCTCGAACCTATGACCCTCTGCTTGTAAGGCAGATGCTCTCCCAGCTGAGCTAAGATCCCAAAATAAATTTCTTCAGGATTAATTCACAAATCCCTATGCAAACTTATAATCCTAATAAACGACCCGGATGGGACTCGAACCCACGACCTCCGCCGTGACAGGGCGGCGCTCTAACCAACTGAGCCACCGGGCCAACTATAGGTATAAACTAATATCATGCCTTCAAAACCGAACACAGGACAGGAAACATCTTCCATCCACCACTTCCATCTGCCATTTCTTTCTTCTGGTCAAGCTTCCGGTCTATTAGTATCCGTCAGCTGAACACATTGCTGTGCTTACACCCCGGACCTATCTACCTCGTAGTCTTCAAGGGACCTTCATTCTTTTTGAATCCGGATATCTCATCTTGAGGGGGGCTTCACGCTTAGATGCCTTCAGCGTTTATCCCTTCCGGACTTGGCTACTCTGCCATGGGACTGGTTCCCAACAGATCCACCAGTGGTCCGTCCATCCCGGTCCTCTCGTACTAAGGACAGCTCCTCTCAGATATCCTGCGCCCGCGCCGGATAGGGACCGAACTGTCTCACGACGTTCTGAACCCAGCTCGCGTACCGCTTTAATGGGCGAACAGCCCAACCCTTGGGACCTGCTACAGCCCCAGGATGCGATGAGCCGACATCGAGGTGCCAAACCACTCCGTCGATGTGAACTCTTGGGAGTGATCAGCCTGTTATCCCCAGGGTAGCTTTTATCCGTTGAGCGATGGCATTCCCACTTAATACCACCGGATCACTAAGTCCTAGTTTCCTACCTGCTCCACCCGTCGGTGTCGCAGTCAAGCTCCCTTCTGCCTTTGCACTCTTCGAATGGTTTCCGTCCATTCTGAGGGAACCTTTGAGCGCCTCCGATACCCTTTCGGAGGCGACCGCCCCAGTCAAACTCCCCGCCAGACATTGTCCCCCGCCAGGTTAACTGGCGCAGGTTAGAAACCCAATACTGCAAGGGTGGTATCCCAACAGCGGCTCCATAAGGACTGGCG
>KE159819.1:0-76009 GCA_000403495.2 Lachnospiraceae bacterium 10-1
AAGTTCAGGCATGCTGTGTAAATAAATCATAGAGTAGTGAGTACGGGAAACTCCCGGACTTTTCCAAAGGAGATACCCTATTATTTAGCGCTTACTGTATGCTGCATTCCATACGGCATACGGGCAGTCATAACGGTTTCTGTGAGTCTGGGGTGCGGGCTGTTTCTCCGTTGGAAAAAAGGCGCTCCAGTATCGTAGTCGTACTTCACGGATGCACTAATCCATAAGTCGTTAGTTAAGGCGTAGGGTTTGACGTTTACCTTACAACCGTAAGCGCTTACGTATAAAAAATGAACTAAAGATAACTTAAAATTACCCCTAATTCATTTTCTAAAAAACATATTATTATTTTACGAAATAGGCAATTAATATTCAATGAGCATAAGTTTTTAATTCCGCTTTTTTTCTTTGCTTAACGTATCTAAAATATGTGCTGGTCTTTTATCTTTTTTAAATATTATCCAGATCACTTGCTCTTTTATTTTTGGGGAAAATTATCCTCTTCCTTCAGTAATTGTTTTACCAATTTTAGGTATGAGCTTGTTGCTGATGATTGCTTTAGCGGCTCAACAGACTCAAAAATATAATGTTGAGTTATTGGAAAAGCTAAATAGTTTAAATGAAGATAAATTAATAGATGTATATGAAAAGCTGGTACAAAAGAAAAGCCTGCTAAAAGAGGAAGGGACTTACTTTATAGAAAATTTTAACAAGCTTGATAAGAATTTCCGCTGTTATGTGATTGCATATTTGAAACATAAAGAATATAAAAAGCAAATTTGGTGTGTTTTTGATTATTTATTTGAAGACTCTCTCAAAATAGACAGCACAGAAGAGAATGTATTTTATGAATCTTTTGAATTGGTTCCATTAAAGTATGAAGAAAAAGAAGCGATTTATAAAGAATATAATTTACAAAGAGACATTGCAAAAGAGTATTTAAATTGTATTGGCGTGGATATTTTGTGGGGAAGTAAGACTGATATTGTCGATGGCAGCTTTAAATTCCATTCTTTGGACTTTATTCAGGGAAAAATCGAAGAAGTTAGAAAAAAACTGGATTCTGACGGCAGCTTGACAAGTGTTTTTTACTGCCTTGTTTATATGAGTTCTAAATATAAATGCTCCTTTTCTATGGCTCAGATGATATCTTTGATACAAAATGAGGAAATAGTAAATCAGGATTTATATGCGGTAATTAGTGATGCAGGAAGCAGAATACCTGGCAGCAATGGAAAAAGCAAGGAAGAAATCAGAGCTTTTATAGCCAAAATAACAGATTTGTTGAAGGGATATTATTTTATTGAGTTTACAAGAAAAGGCGGAAGAAAAATAGAAAAATATAAATTTTCATACGATATTTTAGAGTGCTTTGAGAGAAAAATGAGTGACACTTATCCGGATGAAGAAACTGTAAAGAGATGGGTTCTTGTAAAACTGGTCAGCAACAATAACATGTTTTTGACAGACAGGTATTTTTTTGACTGTAGCAATTTATTAGTAATGAGTGATTTCTTGGAGGATAAAGAATTTTGTATATTGTCTTCCTACTTGCTGAGAATAATGGATGCAAATAATTGTTGGGTTTACAATGGGTACATTTTGAAAAGACTGCGTTCTGTAGAAGAAAACATTAGAAAACAATGGATGCATACGGAAGCTGTAAAGAGAGCTGCCAGTAGTCACATGTTTTATGTTTCAGATTATGAAAGTATGCAGTATGGAATATATTTTTTGGCAGGTGAAGAGGACTGTGGCATTCATTTGGATGATTTTGCGTTGGATAGCTATAATGAGTGGCTGCCTGAAATGGAAAAGTACAGTAGCGCACTGGTGGGATATTTTAAACTTTTGTATAAAGTATTTGGAACGGTTATTACGACTTCTTTTGAATTTGGGAGAAAATATCAGGATGTTGAAATTGAATCGTTTGCAGAACCACTACCTGAAATTATCAGGCAGTTACTTATGCTTTGTATTTTGTGTCTGAATGAGTATAACAGGTATCTGTCACAGGAAATTTTTAATAAGGGTATTGAGAGACTACTTAATCAACTGGTCAAGTTAAGGGCATGTGCAGAAGCAAATGAGTTTGTATCCACTGTAGAGGAAATGTTATTGTGGGTAAAAAGTGAACTGGCTGGGGAAAAAGACAGAGTATATAGGAAGATATATACAGGCATGTTGATCGAAACTTCTAATTCCAATATGTTATATTTTGTTTATGGGTTATTGAATATGGCATTAGTAAAAGACAGAGAAATAGTTTATAAAAATAGAAATCCTCTGTTAGATTTTATCAGCCAGAGTATTTTTTATTTTAAGGTGATAACACAGGCAGAGGGAATTACCAGATATGTAGATGTGTTACTGAAAGGGCAGCACTCAATTGATCTGAAATTGAATATAGCAATTAATTTGTTTGTCAGGACAATTCCATGCAGGGAAATTCTGCGTAAGTTTATAGTAGAAAATATGGATAGAGCAGAAACTTTGTTTTTAAGCCGATTGGAATTTCAGGATACGGAACAAATGGAAAAATATATTGCTTTGCTGTTGTTATATAATGCAAATATGAACAGCGTGGAATTTACAGAGAAAATTTTGGGACAGGTTTCTGATTATGTAGCGCAATCAGAATGCGTTGATAAAGACAGAATTGCCAAATATCTAGAGGTAATAATAGAGAAAAAATGCCCGGAGGAAGAAATGCCGGATATTGTTGATGAAATCAACCAGATAGATTCTACTGATTTTGCAGTGTGAGTATTATATGGATATTGTGAAATAAAAAAGGAAATGTTGGAAAGAATACCACAAATTGATTTCAATATATTGATTAAATGTAATAGTAATGTTGGCAGAATTCTGGTGTCAGATTATTTGCTGCAGCATAGTTATTATGATTGTGACTTGAAAGTTTTGGAGTTATATTTGAAAATCATGAGAGATTTATTACATCCAAGCGAAGGAGAGATTGCAGCTTATTTGAGTATTCTTGATAAATATGCAAAAGACAATATAAGCATAAAATATAAGGAAATTGGAACATATAATTATTTATTGTCATTATATTTATTTTATATGGCTGTGAAACTGTCAGAACAAAGAGAAGTAGATAAAATTTTACTGCAGGAAACAATGAATTTTATGGTGAATTTGATTAAGTGCCTGCAGATGTCAGGTATGAAACGCATTGTGGAAAATAGTAACTTTAGCTATTTGTTCGAAGAAAACGAGAGAATAACGAGAAGCCAAGAGGCAGATAATCTGGTTATAGAAAAATTTATATATATGGATCCTGTCATTTCTGAGAAAGGAGAAATTCATTTATCAGAAGATTATTATTATATGATATTATATATGTACTCTTATCCGGATGTGTGTGCTTCTTTGATTCGACAGAATGATAAAGACAATATAGAAATTATCAAACAGAAACATTTACTTTATCTTATGAATATTTTGTTAGATCGCACACAAATTAATGGGGTGGGATTTGACAGGAAAAGCTTATATCGTGTAAGAGATATTTTAAGGGAGAGATATAATGTGAAATATTGAATAAAATAATTTTGGAAAAACGTCAAATCCTGCGCCTCATAATAAAGTAACGCCGCTTTTCAGCGGCGTAGTTTCCTGTATGCTCCTGATTGAGTTTCAGGACTTCTTCTTTGTAAAATGCGATAGGATCATAAAAACGGGAATAGATCTGATTTGGTGCCAGGTGATTAGTTTTTATCAATTTTTGAGAACTATAATTCCTGTAACAATAAATTATAATATGGTAGAATGTAAGTATTAGAATTTAAGTGGTTTTATAGAAATTCATAACATGGTTAAAATTTGGAGATTTGAGAATTTTATAGACCATATGCTTCAATTTGTGATATAGTAAGAGTATGCTAAATTGTAAGTTCTATCTAGGATCAGAATGAATAAAATATAATGGATTGTCAATATTATATTCCAAAGAGGGGAAGCATGATGGAGCCTAAAATCTTATTTGTAAAACAATTTCTTGCTACTTTGTGTGAAAAAGAAGTCACGACAATACCGATCAATAATAAAAAATTTAAAGATGGAATACAAAGTATGGCGGATTATTATCATTCTAATGCAGGCAGCTTTGGCCCATATGCTGATGCTTTGGATATGCTTTTTTTGAAGTACTCTACACGCGGGGATTTCAGCCAGTTTTCAAAGATTATTGAGGGATTTAATGGCAGGATCGTGTCGCTGGAAAATCCTCACTATATCAAAGCCAATTTAAAATTAGAAAAAGATTACATTGAAGATTTAAAACAGGATAAAGAATTAGGAATCTCTCATGAACAGTTTCAGGTGTTGGCTGACTGCTTTATAAGGGGTGCTGATATGTAAAGATAAGTGGGGGAAGATAATGTCGTTTAGAGAACTGTTCGAGGAAAAGGAATTTAAAGCCGCCTTTGATGAAGTTAATCAATTTACCAGCGAAATCTTGCAAAAATATAATGCCAGACTCAAAAACATTTCATTAGTTGATGAGAGAAAAGAAATATTTGATGCGGTATGGGGAAACATAGAATTTTGCAGCGGAGAAATCTATATATTAGATTCTCCGCTGTTGCAACGCTTGAGAAAGATTAAGCAGTTAGGGTTGGCATATTTTGTTTATTGTGGATGCGATTATTCCAGATATTATCATACACTGGGAGTCACTTATCTGGCAGATCGGATGGCAGCAGCCATTAACAGATGTGACTTAGGAACTAATGAGGAGAAGAAAAGTTTTTTTAAAGCAATCGTTCGTTTGGCAGCAATTTTCCATGATACAGGTCATATGTTTTTAAGCCATGTTTCTGAACATTATTTTTCTAAGAGTCCGTTTTATTCCCGCAATAAAATGATTACCACTCTTTTGGATGAATTTGAAAGAAAGGCAGGTAAAAAGCCTGCTTTACATGAGCTGCTAGGATGTATGATCGTAAATACCGGAGCAGTTCATGAATTATTGGAAATAGTTGCGAAAAAAATCAAAGGATTATTATCGGGATGTAATTATACAATTGATGAAATGGTGGAATATATTTCAGCACTAATTGTAGGTGTGCCGGTGGACCGGGAAATTTTGCCATATTCCAGTATTGTAAATGGGCCGATTGATGCGGATAAATGTGATTATTTATCCAGAGATTCCCATGTTACCCGCGTGCCGGTTGCAGTAGATGTTTCCAGAATTACACAAAAATTAAGTGTGGTGGAAAGTAAGGATATTTGCACATCTGAGTTGTGGCATCAGGATGCCGACACAAGCATTAAATTCTATGAACTTGCAATGAAGGATTCGGCGGAAAAGGCGCTGTTCCAACTTTGCATAGCAAGAACAATTATGTTTGACAGTGTATATTATCATCATAAGGTTTTGACAGCGGAAACAGAGTTTCGCAATCTTGTTGGAAGATTAGCAAATTTAAAAAAACCGTTTTTCATTAATTTTGTGGAAATACTCCGGCATACGGATGAAGACTTCAATGACTATTTTTTTGATGCATTAAAAAGTGGCAGAGAGGAAGATGATCGTGGAGAAATTGATGCGATAGAAAAAGAATTTCATAAAATATATGAGCGCAATATAGCCAAACGTGTTGTGTGCCTTACTCCAGACTATTTACTAGGACCTCAAAAGTATACGGAGGCTTTTTGGGATTCTGTGATGACAGTGTTTGATTCTGAGGAAGAAAAGACTTTCATTTGTGAGATTAAGGAAGAATATGCAAAAATTCAAATGAAGTTAGAAGGAATTGAAATAAGAGAAGACCAAGTGCAAATTTTTGCAATTCAGGCACCAACACAAGTATTTGGCCATAGTAAGATACAAGTGCCGATTGATCTAAGGAATGGGAATCAGAGAGATTTTAAAGGATATGAGTTAGTTAGCAGCAGGGAAACTAGTAGTTCTTCTTCCTACATAGTGACAGATGAAGATGACCGCTTACTGGTGTATCTTGCTACGGAAAAGATATTTATGAAAAAATATCATATTGAACTAAGAGAAGAGGCCATTACCTGTGGAAAATATAGTCAAAAGGCAATTAATGAAAAAAGAAATAAACTGTTTTTAAAAGGATATTATGATGACACACCAGAATTAATCAGCGATACCCTGCTATATAATAATTTATCTGATAGTGTAATTGAAAAAATAGTTAAAAAATATAGAAGTTATGAGGGACCGGAAGGATATAAAGTATCAAAAAAAGAAGTTGAAGGTTTCTTTAAGCAATTAATGTGTGCTTGTAAAGAAAAGCGGAAATGTAAAAGCCTGCTGAATGGTGTTGCCGGTTTGCTGGAATATGCACTTTTCATTGATAGGGAATTTTTATCGCGTGAATTGGAATTCAAAGTGAAAGAATTAACTGCAAACGATGAAACTCTATATGTTGTTGCGTTGGGAAGTTTGCGTGATAGTGCAAAACATATCTCCTATTTTTGGAATGATATACAAATACCTGGATTGAAGATTGAAACGGAAAAAACATTGCAAGAGCTTATAGAATTAGAAGA
Source organism: Lachnospiraceae bacterium 10-1 (assembly GCA_000403495.2). Taxonomy (GTDB): domain Bacteria; phylum Bacillota; class Clostridia; order Lachnospirales; family Lachnospiraceae; genus Suilimivivens. Next base: position 6,547 of record KE159819.1, read on the forward strand.
AGTTGCTAAAATTGTGTTTTTTGATGATGGCTCTTATTCTGGAACACAAATGGTTTCCATTATGCAGGAGTATATGGGAGTTGAAAAAAGAAAAACAAAGGAAAAGCATGTAAAAAAATTAACGGAAGATGGAATGAAAGCACTTCAAAAGAGGCAAATACAATTTTTCTTTGTGGCATATAATAAATCAAAAGAAGCTGAGATGCTTGAGGAACTTAAGGAAATAGGTTTGGACAATGTTGGAATTTCCTGTATTAAGGATATGAGCAAGAAGTTGTTAGAGAAGAATGATGGAAAATTATTTGAAGATGAAGAGCAGAGAAGTTTGGTCAAAAATGTGCTGGCTGACATCGGACGATCTGTCATGAGGTCGACGAAGATGGAAGAGGGAGTCTATAGAGAAGGATGGGATGAGGATCGTGTAAATAATGCGGCATTAGGATATAACGATGCACAGCAGATGGTATTTTTAAAGTCAAGTGTTCCTACATATACGATTACAGCTTTTTGGCAGTCTGGCAGATACAATGGCTTTGAATGGAAACCTCTGTTTAGAAGGACAATAAAATAAGAAGAAGTCAACACAAAAATAGTCATACTCTTAAGATTACAAAATGCTTGAGAGTATGGCTTTTTTATTTAATAAATTTTATTTGATTGATTTGAAAAGCTACTTGCAAATATGGAAGGAATATTCGGTATAGAAAAAATGAACTGCTGTGGGTTTGATGTTTGTAGATAAAATTGTAGAATTTTAGTAGGAAATGTCTAACTATATCATTTCAAAACAGTATGCAATAATAGTGGATGGACATAATTATGGAAATTCTTTCTTTAATTTCAAATATTGTGACAATAATATCAGGAGCAATAACTTTTTTTCAATGGATAATAAAAAGAATATGGAAAAATGAGGATAAGCGGCATATTGTAAATCCTTTTTTACCAGATCTGGATTTGGAAGGTGAGGCTTCCGGTACACGAAAAGGAAAGAAAAAACTGCTTATTTTTATATGTAAAGCTTCGCTGCTTGTTTTCTTATGCTCGGCAACACTTTCAATCATTTTATACTTAGTAGGTAATAGACCGCCAGAGGATGAACAGGAAGCGTACATATGGTACTTAGAGCATACGGAAAATGGAGGTTCGCCTAAAAATTTAAACGCATTAGGAGAATGTTACTTTTTTGGACGAGGTACAGAAGTAAATTTCGATCAGGCCTTTTCCTGTTTTGAAAAAGCTGCCCCTAAGAACAGCAGCGCACAGTATAATTTAGCAGTTTGTTATTATTATGGTTATGGAACTGAGATTAATGACGAAAAGGCATTTGAATACTTTCAAAAGGCAGAGGATGATGTTGCAGACGCAAAAGCATATGCAGGGCATTACTATTATTGCGGGTGGGGTGGCATAGAAGTTGATAAAGATAAGGCGAACTCTCTGTTTGAGCTGTCTAAAAGCAAAGGCAGTACTATGGCTTTATACTTTCAGGCTATGTATTATATTTTTGAGGATGAGTCAGAGGATCGCTTCGACAAGGCAATTGAGTTGTGCCAACAGGTAATTGATGCCGGAGGTGCTAAGGGCTATGGATTGTTAGGACTATGCTATGCGGATGAGAATTCACTGGTGTATGATTATGGGAAGGCTTATGATTATTTTATAGCAGGAGAGGAGGAGGGAGATGATTTTGCATTATATGGATTGGGACGATGTTATGAAGAAGGAGAAATTGTAAAAAAGGATGAGGGAAAGGCTGTTGAATATTATCAAAAGGCGTCAGCTTTGGGAAATCCTTATGCAAATTATTATCTAGGACGCTGCTATTATAATGGTATAGGAACAGAAGCCAGTTATGAAAATGCCTTGGAATGTTATTCACGTGCAGCGTCCAGGGGACATGCAGCAGCAATAGCCATGCAGGGAATATTTTATGAAAATGGATATGGGTGCGAGGTAGATGAAAGAGCAGCATTCAGATGCTATGAAAGAGCGGCTGGGCTGGGGGATTTAACTGCAATATATAATCTTGCGTGTTTTTATTATCAGGGAACCGCTACTCCTCAGGATTATGAAAAGGCTGTTGAATTGTATATGCAGGCAGCAGAGCAGGATCATGTAAGAGCTCAATATACCTTGGGGGTTTGTTACGAAAATGGGTATGGGGTTGAAGTAGATGATGAAGAAGCGCAGAAATGGTATGCAAAAGCAGCAGAACAGGAAAATATTTATGCTCAAAGAAATTTGGGATGGATGCTATACGAGCAGGAAGAGTATGCAGAAGCTTTTAAATGGTTTTCGGAATCAGGGCATGAAGGGTATGCGAGCTCTCAATATGGCATGGGAGAGTGCTATTATTATGGCAAGGGTGTCGGGCAGAATTACGAACAGGCCAAGTTATGGTATGAAAGAGCTGCTGAACAAGAGCATGTAACAGCTACAATACAACTGGGAAATATTTACTATTATGGACGTTGTGGAGAAATTGATTATATAACAGCTGTTAAATATTATGAAAAGGCAGCCGAGCTGGGATCAGCAGAGGGAGAATACAAGTTAGGTCGTTGCTATGAGGAAGGAAAAGGCGTAGAACAAAATAATAATAAAGCATTTGAGCATTATAAAAAAGCAGCCGAGCAAAATCATGCAAATGCACAAAGCAGCCTGGGCGCTATGTATTATTATGGATCTGGTACTGTAAAAGACTTAAGTGAGGCAATAAAATGGTTTGAAGAGGCAGCCAATAATAATGATACATTTGGAAAGAAGTTTTTAGCATATTGCTATTATTATGGAGATGGTGTTCAAAAAGATGAAAAAAAAGCAGCAAATGATTTTGCAAAACTTGCAGAAGAAGGCGATGCGTGGTCGCAAATGATGCTTGGAAAGTGTTATTTGTATGGTAAGGGATTGGAACCAGATTTCGATCAGGCAGTTTATTGGTTTCAATGTGCAGCAGAGCAAGGTGAAACCGCGGCACAAGAACTTTTGGGAGAATGCTATGAAAACGGATGAGGAGTTGAGGTTGATGCGGAAAAAGCAAAGGAATATTATAAGTTGGCAGAGGGGAATGGAAGTGAGGAGTAGATGCCTGATATTAGTTAACTGTGAGTAGAAACTGAAAATATAAATTTACATTTTAATTTTAGATACTGTTAATGTGAATTAGAAATAAGCTTATAGATAATTCAGAGTTATCCGTTAAATTTGTTTATCAGCAAACGGAATCAAAGGATAGTACCAGATTATTGATGATTAGATGGTATTTGTTATTCTTAATCTTTTTCCAACCCAAATTACAAAAATGCATACGGAGAGACATTTTTATGAAACCAGAATATTTTGAAGATTTAATTAATTTATGTACAGGCATTTCTGAACAGGAAAATAAATTATTGCCGTTATGTGCTGCAGAAAATGTAGTTTCTCCATTTAGTAAAATTCCATTAGATACATTTCTCCAAGAAAAATACTTACTGGGAGGTATATTAGAATATCAAGAGCATAGTAACTTTGTTGGAAGTAAAAAATTATACGAAATATATGAATTATTAGTTCGACAATGCAATAAACTATATGGATGTAAATACGCAGATGCACGAACTTTATCAGGAGTAAATGCAGTTATGACTTTGCTTATGAGCTTATTTTCAGCTGGCGACACAATTCTTATTTCATCAGAAGAATACGGTGGACATGGATCAATGCCAAAAATTTGTCGTAGGTTAGGAATTAATATAATAGAAATCCCTTATAATTATGAAAAATATGATTTTGACTATGAAGAAACTAATAAGATTTTACAATCACAAAAAATTAATGGCATTTTAATATGTCTTTCAGACATCATTAGAATGCCGCAGCTAAAAAAATTCGATTTACCCAAAGAGTGTATTTTGATTTTTGATGCAACACAAATATTAGGATTAATAGCAACGAAAAGTATGGAAAATCCATTGGAATGGTTTCCAGAGGAACAAAAATTTATATTAATGGGGGCTACCCATAAAACATTGCCTGGTCCTACCTGTGGGCTAATAATGACAAACAGCCTAGAACTCGCACACCGATTTGATACTTTGATAAACCCAGACTATTTGAGAAACAGCCAGTTGCATCATATATTCAGTCTCATATTATCTTTAATGGAATTGGAAATATATGGGCAACAGTATTGTTCTGCAATCATAAATAATGCAAATATTCTTGCTGATACATTAACCAAATATAACTTCGATGTTTTGAAAGCTTCGCCCCAATATACATATACGCATCAGCTTTTTATATCCATGCCAGAGAATGATGCAAAGAAGTTTTATAATAAATGTTTAGATTATGGGATAAGTATCAATTTTAGGAATAAACGTTTGTACAAAACATGTGGATTGCGCATTGGAACACAGAAAATCTCGAGATATGGGTGGCAAGATAGTGAAATGCAGTCTATCGCGAAAATATTAAGAGACATCCGGAGTTACAACCAATTCTCCCAAGATATCTCTAACAGAATAAATAAACTTTCGGCAAATAAAAAAATAAGATATACTTTTGGAAGTGATTATTATGATATTATTTATACTAAATTACATCACAGTTAATTTAAGATTGTAATATTCAGACTTGCTTTTGTGTAATATAGAGAGCATATCTGAGTATTGCATTTCCTCCCAATACGATATTGCTTCTTCCGGAATACACTCAGAATTTGTTAGATAATTTATATATATAGCATAATTATAGTTAATGTTTAAGCTAAAATCATATGTTGTAGAAATAATTGATTTCAGGATATCAGTATTTATTTCATAACCATGCTTGATTTTTAAAAGCATGATGCCTAATTGAGAGGTGCTTTGCAAATTATAATCATGTGCACGTTCTGCATATTGAAGGGCTTCTGAATAATAACTGATACTTGTTTCATAGCCTTTTGAAGAATTATCCCAGATTCTATATATCTCACCCAGTTCAAAATATATATCATATTTAATACGTAACGAAGTTACTTCCAATAACTTCATTGTTGATTGCAATATTTGTTCTGCTTTTTCAAAATTTTCACATATTTTATACTCGTAAATAGCTTTATGCCTAGCAACATATGGTTTCCAAATTTCATTCTTTTCATCTTGATATATAATTTGCTCTATTTTATCAAATGCATCTTCATATAAATAATTCAAATCACCCTGAAACATTTTAATAGATGCAGCAGAATAAATAGAGCGTATTCTTATTTTATCATTTTTATAATCCATATCATTAATTAGATTTACAAAAACCGTGTATGCTTGATTCAAATCTACCCCTATGTGTCTTAAGCAATGTGCATATAAATATTGGCATTTAACCATTTGTTCCTTGGTCAAAGCCTTTTGGGATAATGCATATGAAAAGGTGACAGCATTTTGTAAATAATTTGTAAGATGGTCTAAATCAACTAGTAAATATTGGTATTCAAAATCTATATCACTACTTATATTCAATAGATTAAGTTGGTTATCGTAATTATCAACCACTTTCCTTGCCTTATCATATAATCCCAGTTCGAGAAGTGATTTCAAATAATAAAATCTAACATAAGTCCAACATTCTTTATCTTCTCTTAAGTGTGGATTTATTTGTCCATTAGCCTCAAAATCACCAATATCAATTAGCAAAGGAAAATTATTATCTGCATATTGCCTATGTAAAATATCTGCCATCAGGGCATAGTCATATTCAAAATCAGATTTTAGTGCTGCCATTAAAGCTATGTGCTCGGCATTTGGCATTCTCTTATAATACTGATAAATCTTTTTATAACTTTCAGTACTGTATTCAGATAAGAAATCTATACATTTAAGCGCAATAAGTTTGTCAGTATATATTTTATTCTTATACGAATTAATTAACGAAAATGTTAATAGTTTTTTAGTAATTGGCGGTGCTATGCAATTGTTTATACCATAAATAATTTTAGTCTCAACCCCATCTTGTAACAATTGGCAAAGACAAATTATCAATGATAAAGAAACTTTTTCAAGATTGTTTAAAGAATTAATTAATTCTTCAATGTAATTTTCAAGATTATTATAATCAATAATTTTAATTCCCTTGGTATATGCTTCAACACTATAACGAGCATACACAGGGTATCCATTAGACAATTTTGATATGTCATCTCTTTCAGATTGCTTAATCTCTATATCATAGCTTTGCGCAAGTAATTTTATTTCATTTTCACCGAATCTACATGGACATATATGAAATGTATCATTATTACTATCAATTGCAATCACAACTTGATTATACTTGCTACAGTTTATAAATGCTTTTGCAAACTCTGTACATTCTATCGAGTCCCTCTCATAAATATTGTCAATGAATAAAATACTATTCTTTTTTAATGTAGAGTTATTAAGTTGCTTGCTTATGTCTGATACAGAAGCGTTCGAATATTTACAAAACTTATTTGATAAAGCCTGTGTTATGCTCTTGGTATGGTTATTATTGTAGTAAAAAGCAGCATATGACTTCCATTTTTTTTTATCCGTATAATTAATTCGATCACATGACATTTTCAAAAACAATGTTTTTCCCATACCGATGTTACCGCTAATATATATTATTCTGTCTTGAGCATTCTGTATTAAATCCAATAATTTCGCGTATTCAATATCTCTGCCTACAAAATGCTCGTCATTTAAATATCTCTCAATTAAGGTATCCTTTTGAAATCTACTAAATATAAATGTCCAAAGTGCTATACAAATAGTAAGTGGGATTCCTATCAATGTTGCAAAAACCCCTGCGGTTCCTGAATTATTTTTATAAAGAAAAAACATGGTGCTTCCAGAAAATATCACACAGAGTAGAGTCAATATAATAGCAAGACTTATTTGGAAATATAATTTATTTTTTTTCATAGAACATCCTCTTTATAGAATAATTTTAATGTATTCAGCGAATACCATCTAATCATCAATAATCTGGTACTATCCTTTGATTCCGTTTGCTGATAAACAAATTTAACGGATAACTCTGAATTATCTATCAAATACCTGTCCGTAAAAAAATCGCCCCCAACAGGAACAAACATTAATAAATATCGGATTTTATCCGATATACAAATCAAAGGAGGAAAAACACATGGAAAGAGAAACGACTCCCAGTCAAAGTGAATGGCTGATCATGGAAGTATTCTGGGCAAGTTCTGCATCCCTGACAGCCAGAGAAGTCATTAGAAAAATACAAGATAAAGCAGACATGTCGCCCCGAATGGTACGAGTGTTGATCAACCGCCTGTGCCAGAAGGGGGTTTTAGGATATACGGTCGATGAAAATGACTTACAGGTTTATCACTATTTTGTTCTGAAATCAAAGGAAGACTGCCAGAAAGAAAAAAGCCGGAAGTTTGTAGACAGCTATTTTGGAGGAAGCCGGAAGAATGCAATGGCCGCGCTGCTGAAAAGCACAGATTTGACAGAAGAACAATTTACGGAATTGGAAGGGATTTTAGGGCAATGCATGGAGAAGCATGGTTCTGCAAAGAAAGAATGCTTTTTGCAGGAGAAAACCATCAGAACAGCGAATGATACCTTAAAATAGGTAGTGAAAAGGAGTAAAGATGCCGGAATTTTTGGATAGAGGAATCAGTTTTTTAAATATATGTGCGATCTATTATGTGATACAGCTTATAAGGTGCGCTATAGTTTCTCTTGTGCCATTTGCATTTGTTTTTCTTTTACGGAAAACATTGTTGAAAAACAGGGTGTTTTTAAAGGGTGCACTATGGAGTTTATTTATTCCGGTTTTCTTTGCAGGCAAGATGAAGTTTTTTTATGAAAACACAGTAGGAGTTATTCTTTTTACGTGGTGGACCGTATTATTAACAAAGCATGTATGGATTAACTGGTTGTATTTGTGTGTGGCATTTATCTTTGGGGCTCGATTAATTTGTGGAAGAAGAAAGCTGAAAAAACTGGTTGCAGGCATGGAAAAACGGAACCTGGATGGTAACACAGTCTATGTTGCAAAAATGCCTGTTACACCTTCAGCTATAGGGGTGCTGCGGCCAAAGATTATAATGCCTGCACTAATGTGGAAAGAATATGATAAAAAGGAGCTTCAGACAATCCTGCTTCATGAAAAGACTCACATTAGGCTGGGGCATTTATTATTTTATTTTTTGTGGGATGTGTCAAGGGTACTGCTTTGGGTTAATCCTCTGTTTACTATGAGTGTAAAGCTTTTACGGGAAGACATGGAAGAAATCTGCGATTGGGCAACCATGCAGCAAAGTGAAGAAAAAGCGTATGTTTACGGAAAGCTTTTATTAAAGAGCATGAGAGTGCTACAGGTAGAAAGTAAAAATTTCAATATGTTTGCTGCTTTTTCAGGTGATAAGGAATACACAAATATTCGGCAGAGGGTGACACAAATTTCTCAATACAGGCCTTATAAACGGATTGCGGTAGTCAGTATTCTGACAGCTGTTATGCTGTGTATAATGGGCTTGGTAGTTTGGATTCAGAGTAGCTCTTATGATCGGTATAATGAAAATGACACTATGTTTATATATGGATATGACGGGAAAGAAGTTACTTTTTTTGAGGACAGCGATCTTTTACGCCAGATGATTTCCTATGATGATACTTACGTTTATGTGGGGAAGGAAGCCTTTGAGGATTTTTTACAAAAAATCAATGCAACCGGAGACGTATTTATTGTTTTTGGAGGCTTTTATAAATTGCCTGGATTTGTAGGCACTGGGTATTCCTGCTATTATGAGTCCGGCAGCGAGGAACCGGTGGTAAGGATTCTCTATGAAAAGCCTACGGATGACTGGCTGGTAGCATTGGTAAAAGTGTTGTAGGAGGATATTATGGCATTGGGGATTGAAAATGATTATGGTTATTTTACCATGCAGGGCTTATCAGGGCATAGTGCATCCGGTTACATACAAAACAAGGAAAGAGAAAAAATACCGGCAATAGCAAATAACAGCAATACAAAAACCAAAGAGCAATATGTAAAAGAGCTGGCAAAGCTTGTGCCAAGTGTGGAATTTAAAGTTGGAAATACTTTTTCATCATTTAAAAATCGTAAAACATTAGCGATCAGCCCGGCACTTGTGGAAAAAATGCGGAATGATCCAGAGCAGGAGAGGGAAACTAAAGAACTGCTTAAGGGTGTTGAGTTTATGACAAAAATGGTAGACGGCATCTATAAAGGCAGTGGATGGAAGGTAGTGTTCCGCCGAAGCTACATAGATGAAAATGGAAAATTTTCTTCTATTTCCTGCGTTAAAAATGAATTTGGCTATAAATTAAGCATCAAGCTTCGGGCGGAAAGACGAAAAAATTCTGAAAGACTGATTCAAAGAATAAGACAAAAGGCAAAGACAGGCACAAAGCTTGATATGCGGATATAAAAGGAAGGCATAGCAATCCATCAAATACAAAAGTCTTTCCGCGGATGCTTTGCTGTTAGAATATCCCTTTGCTTCGCCATAGCCACGTGCGTATAAATTTCAGTAATATTGATAGAACTATGCCCTAGCATTTCCTGGATATAGCGTATATCTACATCTGCCTCCAGCAGGCTTGTGGCGAAGGTGTGGCGGAACATATGCGGGGTGATATGCAGCTCTATGGCGGCAAGAGAGGTATATTTATTGATCATTCTGCGGATGGACTGGTCCGATAGGGGCTTTCCGGACTGACTGGCAAAAAAGTGATTACATTCTTTTATCTGTTCAGAAAAAATATTTTTGTATTCTTTCAGCACATGAAGAACATCTTCGTTTCCAATTTGTATTCTTCTTTCTTTGGAACCCTTCCCGTAAATTAATATAGTTCTGTCATACAAATTCACGCTGCCTGCTTTTAGGGAGCATAGTTCTGAAATTCTCATTCCGGTGGCGAAAAGTAATTCAATCACAGCCATATCTCTGAGAGTACATTTCTTCTGGTATTCTGTGCGGGCCTTCCTGTGCTGCTGATAGATAGCAGCTAAGAAAATCTCAACTGTATGAAGGGGGATTATCTTTGGGAGAATAACCGGTTCGCGGAATTTTATATGTATTTTGTTAAAAGGATTTTTTTCGATCATTTCTTTGTATTCAAAATAGTGAAAAAGAGCCTTCAGGGATGCTATTTTCCTCTTTACAGTTTTGGGCTTATATTTTTGATGGAGGTCAGAAATGTAATTTTCCAATACCGCAGGGGTTATCTCTATAATATCAGTAGAAGACAGTGCGGCATGGAATTGAGCCAAGTCGATACGGTAGGCTTTCAGGGTTTTTTCATCCAGTCTTTTTTGATTTCGGCAATATTTTAAGTAATCATTTGTAAGCTGCTGTAAGGTGTTCATACGATTTCCTCTCTGATTTTATATTGTACCATAGTTGGTAGCTGACTAGAATTATTATACACTTAAAAAGGAATATTAGGACGTTTTTAGAATAAGATAATCGTTGTTTAATTTATGCATAAGTATAAAAATTTTCTGACAATTTCAGAATTCAAAAGAGAAAGGAGAAATTATATACCAATACAAAGGATTTTAATCAGAACGAATAGACGTGATATGGGAATGATGCCTTCCGCAGGTTCCCCAACTTATTCGCCGGATATTATCTGTTACCAGCAGGGGATTTTGACACCAAAGGATGCGGCAAGTACTTATGACAAGTACATATGTAAATCATTTTGGCAGGACAGTATTAATAATATTTATATCCGCGTGAAGAACTATTCCGATAACACCCTTGCCGGAAAAGCAAAGGCATATTATGCACCGCTGAATATGCTGTATATGCCGCCACGGTGGACTGCCATGTATTCCAATGGGCAGACAGAAGTAGAGCTGGTGGATATGTCGTATAGCACTTTGACGGATAAGTCCGCTTATCAGGGGATTCCAAAAGGAGAAGTGGGATGTAGTAAATCTGCATTTAATCTGATTTCAGTACCGGATCCCAATATGCATCACTGTATGATGGGATTGATTACAAGTCCTGATGGAAGCTATATTGATTTACCGGAGAGTTTTGGGATAACGGATTGTGGAAGTTTTTAAGCAATAATCCCCAGATTGCCTATAACAATATTGTAATTGAGCAGCCTTACAGCCATACGATTATGAAAAATGTAGAAATTGGAAATTTAGATGCTTCCACCCGCAAGTATGTTATGAATGTGCCCATAGATGCGGGAGTGGAGACGTTGAAAAACAGCAAGTTAATTTTACAGTCAACAAATCAGGACTGTCCGTTTAGCTATCAAATGATCATTGACGGAGTAACGACAGAGTATACATTCCCAGGAACGAACCTGCCGGACAGCTATTGCGGTATAATGAATTTTGCTTTAATTTTAGACAATTATGAAGCGGCGAATGCAATGATTCATGTGGAGAATTTTGCAGTAAATAAAAATAGCGATGAGATGGAGCCTGATGCCAATATTGCCTATGCCAGCCGCACCAGAGAGCTTGAGACTGGGACCATGCTTGGCGATTTTTATATTTATCTTGGAAACTACCGAAATGGTTTTCAGGATACGTCGAAGAAAACCGTAAGGACAACGACTGCAATGAGAACACTATTGATTCATGATTAAGGAGGTGCCTATGACATACCCTTTTCAGTATTTTTATTTAGAAAAAAGCGGTAATGACACGATTACCATGCCAATACCATCTGGTGTTTCCTTTGATTCGGGAGGAGAATTTACAATAGATGCGTGGATTAAAATTCCTGATGTTACCACAAATAAATGTATTTTAAGCCAGGAAAACGTATTTTCATTTTTTGTATGTGACGGAAAACTGCAATTTTGCATGAACGGGTATTCGAAGGTGGCAGAAAATCCTGAGAAATTAAACCCTGATGAATGGTACTATGTGGCGGTGACCTGTTATCACAATGTGTTTTCACTTTTTGTAGATGCTGTTGAGCCGGTGGATACTGTTCTGTCAGGTACATATAAAGGTTCCTCGGCCCCACTCTTACTGGGAAAAGACTTTTTCGGGGAAATCAGACAGATACATGTTTATTCCTATTCATTGACTTTTGATGAAGTGAAACAAATGCATTATCAGATGGAACTCACAGAAGCGATGAGCGCATGTTATGATTTTACATGCTTCCCGGCAAAAGAACAGAAAACTAAAAAAACAATTGATGTAGGGGTTAATTCCTCCATTTTGTTTAGTGCGCCCTCTGCTGTTTACACACCGGGAGATTTCCTTGCAATGGAGAAAAAGGGCAGCATAGAAGTTAATCCCGGAGGTGCGCTGGATGCAGCCTGTACAGTGCAGCAGTGGTTCTTTTTTAAGCCTGAGCAGGAGGGCAATTTGTATACTCTTTTTTCAAATACAGATACATTTTATACTTCGGGAATGGAAATCAGTCTGTTCAGGAAGGACAATGCATATTATTTGAAAACCGTTTTTGCAAACTTTCAGGAAGAAAGCAATGTGGTGATTTCCAAGGAGGCTGTGCTGGAACATCAGTGGGTGAATGCAGCAGTTACTTTTGAAAATGGAGTTCTCAGCATTTATCTAAATGGTACCCTCAGTGCCAGAAAAACAGACTTGAAAAAGGCAAAGCAGCCATTGGTTCATAAGGTGACACAGATTGGTGCCGGATTTTCTTCCGGAGGAAATGGAAGCGACTGGTTTTCAGGATGCATTTCCCGCACAGATGTATGGAATAAGGCATTATCTGTTTCGGAAATAAAAAAGTATATGATGGAAGAACCTTTGCCACAGGATAGCTTGTGTGCTTCCTGGTCCATGTTTATGAGGACGGTGGTAAATTCCTGCGATTTTTCACCTCTTATGCGGGTAAATGAACTGCACATAGCGGATCAGGTGGAAGAAGCTGTCGCTATGTGTGGGGAAAATCATCAGCCGCTGTTAAGGGAATGCCTGCCGGAGCCTTTAAGTCAGGAAGAGCTGCAACAGTGCAGGGAGAAGTTTCTTTCTCAGATCCACTGTATGGATTGTGAGAATATTGAAAGTATTTTAGCGCAGCCGATAGTAGGCTCATATAGAAAAGAAGAAATGGTTTATTTTATTGTCCATCAAAAAGAGTGCTCATACACAGTTTCTTCCATTTCTGCTGACAGGCTTGGAGATGAATTGGATGAATGGAGAATAGAGGTTATTTTAAATATCATAAGTTCGCTGCTGGACCTTCTGCTTTCGATTCATATTGCGTACAATCCCCGGATTGCAGTCTTTATTTTGGACAGTATTCTCTCACTGGCAGCAGTCAGGGCGGCCTTTGCGGTAGTAAAAGACAATGATAAATCATCTGCGGTTTCGTTTATTTTTAATTTGATAAAGATTTTATTTTCCGAAAACAGAATTATAACTCTGATTAAGCTGGCAGTTCAAATTTCATTTTGGGGACTGCTTACCATGATTGCAAAGCTGACTGCCAAAATGGTAAATCCCTGGGTTTATCTTGCAGTATGGGGGGCGAATCTTTCGGCGGTTATTCTTGTACTATTTTTACGAAAGCCAAGGCCAAACCCCAAGATATCTATTGAATCAATTGCTTTTCATCATGGGATACCGGGTTACATTGATGCGATTGATATCAGAAAAAATGACTCTCAGCAATGGCTGTGGCCGGAATGGTATGCAGGAATCCCTGTTGCAAGTCCGGCTGTATACAGGATTTCTTCTTTTGCTGCAGCGGGCAGCAGGCCGGCAGTTGTAGTAAAGCTTGCAGGGACAAGAGATTTAAATGGTACATTTTCTGTCAGGGGAGTGATGCTCACGTCAGGCAGCAATCTGCTTGGCAGCACTGCAACGGTACAGGCGGCTTTTGTGAATGGCAATCTGGTTGGAGAAATGTTAATGTTTGAGCTGCCAAATCACAGGATGAACCAAAGCGGGATTCAAAAGGAACAGATTCAGTGGCGCTGGGAGTACTTCGATCCTGCCAGCGGTACATGGCTGACCATGCGGACTACCTCACACACCATTTACACTATTCTTGGCAGCGTACATCTTCCCTGGCGCAGCAGTGATGATCCGGCGTTGAAATTCAGCCGTCCATGGACGGATGTTCTTGATATGTTGATTCCTTATGTGAGAGGATTACTTACACAGGGAGCGGTTATGGATGCGATTGTAGATATGATTTACAATCATTTGGGATTTGTTTACAGAGGAAATGCCAGCTGGGCGCCTTTTATCGATCGTGCTACGCCTTCTCAAATGTTCTTTATACATGATTTTATGACGCGGCCGGCTGGAAGTACAGTAAACTGTCAGGATTGTGCTACGCTTACCGTCGTATTTGCCAATATACTGGGGTGCGATATGCGTGTTCAGGCAATTGCTCCAAATACTGGCGGTGCATATCGTACTGGAAGAGTACTTTTGATTGGCGAAGGGGCATGGCGCTATCCTAATTCCGAACATAGTGGGCCAGGTTTTTTTGACTATCATTTTGTTGCAGTTCCTAATATTCCAGGCCCTGTTGCCAATAAAACGACTTATGTTTATGATGCCTGCTTGAAATTTAATGATTCAATAGATCCCTGGGAAGCCAATCCTACCAACCCGCAGCTTGCATGCGGCGTAGTTTTTTCACAGTACCCAGACTTTCCAGCAACACCGCTTCAGACACCAATTATAGGAAATTCTTATAGAGAACATACCTGTGCAAATACACAGGATGGAATTGAGAATTGTGTGCTTAAGAACAGGTATGTGGTATCGCTGTGGTATCAGGAAAATGTATAGGTGCTTTCCGTAATTTAACTGTTGGCACGAGTATGCGTAATGCTGGCAAAATGATATGGATTCATTTTGCCAGCACATTTTATACGTAAAGATAGGGGGGATAATCTTAGTAAATGCAACTCTCCCATTATAGGATAAGTGAATATTCATAGTTAGCCTGTGCTTTATTTTCATTATAAATAAGGCTCCATAAATTCCATCAAAAAAGATAATACCTTCTGTATGTTAAAGGAATCAAACAAAAAATATTACAGTTATAATTGAAAATGTTATATAAAGGACAATGTTGTTTTTATTTTTATGGTAATACTTTTCGTTATAGGCGTCAAATAACTATTCAAATGGTAGAATTTGTGGTATAAATATAAATAACTTAAAAGAAAGTGAGACTAACTATTAGAAGTCAAGTATAAAATGAAAAATTATTAAATTTTTGAATGAATTGCAGAAATGCACTTCAGATATATTTGAACCTTGAAAACTGCATGACAAACGGAGCGTCATTGCCGGCGTTCTAAAAAAGAGATATTTACAGAACCAGTTAAGTTGTTGGTATGTATCCTGCCCTGATTTTTCCATTGTGTAGATTGCTCTTATAAGTTTCTTAGCTGCGTGTAACAAAACAACATTTTACTTTATCGAAACGGTAATGAGTAAGTGACTTTAATTTCTCATTGTGGTAAAATGTGTGAGTAAATCCCAGAAGATTGTAACTGTAATGTCCGGTGGCTTGCAGTCCTGCTTTTACATTTGTAAAATTATCTGATACAGATTCCATTCTTTGAAACAAGGCTTCAAAACCTTCACAATTGGTTGGTAAAGGACTTAAATAATACCTCACTATCTGAGCTGGTGATAAAGCCGTCATGCGGTATCTAACTGATTAGCAAATGAACAAAGAGGCTGTGGCTATAGTCTCACTTAAACCATCTGAGTGGTAGGTGAAAAAACAATCCACAGTATCTCCAATAACAAAGCATACAGTCCTTGGAGAAGGACTATAAACAATTACTACTATGATAATATGAGGTCAATAATAAATGGCACAGTCTGAAAAGCAATTAACATTAAAACATAAATATCCGTTCTATATTGCAGGTGCTTTTTTATTGCTTATGGGAATAATACCATATGTAATAGCGTTAGTTTATGCTTTGCCAGCAGCAGATGATTTTTGTTATGCACTTGAAATTGCAAATGCTGGAGGCCATAATCCGATTGGTATTTTTAGAATGATAAAAGTGTATTATTTGAGTCGCCAGGGAGTTTATTTTAGTGTGGCTTTGGAGGAAGGAATTGATCCGATCCGTAGAATGGGATTTTTGGGAATTAATATAGTATTGATTTTAACAATGATGCTAAGTGTTATCATAATAGGAGCGTTGATTTACAGATTTTGCAGGTTGCATTTTACGACAAGAGAATGTGGATTTTTGTTTGTAATTGCTGTTTTGTGGGGATGCTTTAACACAAGAATATTAAGTGAGCTGATCTGTTGGTATGGTGGTGTATGTAATTATACAATTCCTTTAGTAACTGGAGTACTTGGAATAATCTGTTTAGTCAAGGCAGTAAAGAACGTTGACCATAAAGGGAAAGCGAGAAATTATTGTCTATTAAGCATGATTTTGGGGTTTCTTTCCTGTGGTGGTTCATTGCAGGTTACAGGATATATATGTTGGATATATTTATTGTTTTTAGGTTGGAGCATTTTGGAAAAAAAATGCTGGAAAATAACGTTAACAACTTTTGGAATGACTCTTTTTGGTG
This sequence comes from Lachnospiraceae bacterium 10-1, assembly GCA_000403495.2. Classification (GTDB taxonomy): domain Bacteria; phylum Bacillota; class Clostridia; order Lachnospirales; family Lachnospiraceae; genus Suilimivivens. The sequence goes on from KE159819.1 coordinate 23,068, forward strand.
CACTCATTAATGTTGCAGCTCCAGGAAATTATGCCAGACAAAGTAGAAGCTATGGAGAAATTTCTCTTATAAAAGCAGCTTATTATACATTCATTGCCATCATAAATGAGATAAAATATATTTTTTCACAAACATATATTCCCTGGCTTTTGCTGTTGCTTATGATTATAGCTTTCTTTTTTTTGAAACCAGTGAAAAATAAGCTGTATCATCCAGTATTTGTTGGAGGTGCAGTGTTCATGAGTTGGTTGATTTCCACTTTTCCAGTATGCTATGGATATGCAGACAGTACATTAGCTTTAAGAGGATATGAAACGCTGGATATTTATATAATAATAGGTTTATTCCTGTTTATAAACAGTTTGGTTAATTGGATGAAGTTAAAGGAAATGTTTTTGTCTAAAGAAATTGTTCTGGCGATGAGTATTCTGGTTATTATCAATATAGGGTATCTTCAAAGCTCAGTGCCAGTTTCTAGTATACCGGGGATGAAGTGCTGGCAGCAGATTTTTTCAGGGGAACTAAAACGTTATCATGATGAGTGGATTGAGGTTTTTAACACAATTGAAAGAAGTGAAGATGATATTGTAGAAGTTCCTGTTAGTAGATGGGCATATGAGGCAGATTTAGTAATAATGAGGCCGGGGATGTCGGAAAATTTTGAAAATTGGGTAAATAATGGAATTGCAACCTACTATGGAAAAGAAAAGGTCCGCGTAATTGTAGAAGATGAAATTGAAAATGATAAATAAAATAAATTTGCTAAAGCAACAGAATATAGAAACATGCAATATATTGGGGGTAAATATTGTTATTTCAAATATGACAGAAATAAGTCGTCTTTTTTTTGAAAAGATGGAGGAGATAAGGGGAGAGTATGTGTGCATATCTAATGTTCACACCACTGTTATGGCTTCAGAGGATGAACAGTATAGAAGGGTTCAGAACGAAGCATTTTTGGCTCTTCCTGATGGAAAACCGCTTGTGCTTGCCTGTAGAAAAAAAGGCTTTAAAAATGCGGAAAGGATTGCTGGCCCGGATCTGATGCCAGAAATTTTAAATATATCGCAGAAATATGGCTGCACCCATTATTTTTATGGCAGTACAGAAGAAACATTGGGACTTTTGAAAGAAAAATTTTTGAAAAGATATCCTGATCTTAAAATAGCCGGCATGTATGCACCGCCTTTCAGACCGCTTACAAAAGAAGAAGATGAAGCGGTTATTAACCGGATTAATGAAGTAAAACCTGATTTTATTTGGGTAGGATTAGGGGCACCTAAGCAGGAAAATTGGATGAACTCTCATAAAGGAAGATTAAGTGGGATTATGTTTGGGGTTGGTGCCGCCTTTGATTTTCATGCAGGTACTGTTAAGAGAGCACCAAGATGGATGCAGGAGTGGTGTCTTGAATGGCTGTACCGATTATGTCAGGATCCCAAGCGCTTATTCAAAAGATATTTAGAGACAAATACGAAATTTATATGGAGAATTTTGTTTAAGGAATAAATGAAAGGCTAAAAAGATGATAATAGGTTTGTTACTGCTGTCTGCTATATTTTATCAGAAAGATCAGGATAAGCTATACGCTTATATTAAGGCAATGCTGTCTATGATGGCAATAATGTATGTATCATTGGAGCTTTTATCGATTGTAAATCTGATATCAGTTTTGACATGCAGAGTTTTGTGGCTGATAATTGATGTGGTTTTACTGATTGTATTTATCAAAAAAGTAAAAGGGAAAAGGATTGAGAAGAAAAGCTTTAGCTTAAAAGGAGCTTTTGACTGGTCAGATGTTTTACTGGCAGGCATTGGGCTATTAACTATGTTTTTTGCATTAAAGACCGTACCGAATAATTTCGATTCCATGACATATCATTTGCCACGTATTATGCATTGGGCACAGAATGGTTCTGTGGCTCATTATGCCAGCAGGGTAGTGAGACAAATTACTAGTCCGGTATTGGCGGAGTTCATTAATTTGCACGTATATTTGCTGTGCGGAAAAAAAGATATTTTTTTCAATGTGCCACAGTGGGGAGCGTTTATTACCAATACTTTTTTGGTTATGGGGATCGCCAGGAAATTAAAATGTAACCGAATTACATGCAGAATATGCGGGCTTTTGTTTATGACCATGCCAATAGCTTTTGCAGAGTCAATGACTACTCAAAACGATTTGCTGGCGGCAATGTGGTATTTGGCATTGGTTTATGTGATTCTTGATATGTATATTTGTGATAAACTGTTATTTTCAGGAAAAATGATTGAAAGAACAATTGTAATGAGCCTTTGTGCTGCATTTGGTTATCTTACAAAACCTTCTGGTATGTTTCTGGTGGTGATATTTGGGGCTGGATTGCTTCTGGTTTGTATTAGGAGAAGAGATGCACTGGGGAATTTGGCTAAGCTGTTGTTTGTAGCGGTGGGGAGCATTGCAATTACATTACTACCTGAATTGATTAGAAATTTTCAAACATTTCATGCTTTTTCCGATCCTAGTGCAGGCATGCGGCAATTGGCGGCTACTTTAAATATAAAATATCTTTTTATAAATTTTTTAAAAAATTTCTTTTTTAATGCACCAAATGCATACCTTGATATCGCTTCTTTGATAGAACACTGTATTTATTATATGGCTTATTTGATGGGGGTTGACATTAATGATCCCAGTATAGCTGAAGATGGTGCTGTTTTTGTAATGAACCCAATAAGAAGCTATCACCATGATACGGCTGTCAATCCTGTTATATTTTGGGGATGTATGATAGGATGTATTTGCTTTTGCATTTTATTGGTAAAGAAGAAGATAGATAAGCTCAGTGCATTGTATGTTATATTATCAATTTCTTCTATGGCGATTTTTTGTGTATTTTTAAGGTGGGAACGTTTTATTGAAAGATATACGATTACATATTTGGCATTATTTTGCCCGATAATAGCACTTTTGGTTAACAACCTTTATGAGACTGGTAAAGAAAAATATGGTGATATGATAGTTGGTATGTTACTCTTTGTATCGTTAGCTGAACTGGCTCATATGTTTCCGTACCATTATATTGAAAGCACTTGGGGGGAAAAACGAAGTGTTGAATATTTTCATAACTGGAAAGAGGAAAAATATGGGGTATATGAAGAAGCTGCTTCATATATAATATCGGAAGAATATTCTACAGTGGGATTAGCCATAAGTGAGAATTCTTACGAATACCCATTGTGGGCGCTTTTGTCTGGGACAAATGTAATTCTGAAAGGGATTGATGTAGAAAATATAACAGCAGTATATGAGGATCCCGATTTTATGCCTGAGTGTATTTTTGTGGATAAAGAAGCGGGAATTGAAGAATATGAGTACCATGGTGTAAAGTATGTGAATGCAGGTGTAGGGGATGATTACACATACTTACTTATCAGGCAGAATTAAAGGAGTACTTTTGAAAGATTAAAAAAGCAAAATTTGTCCTGTAACAGGACAGAAAAAATGAAATAGTATAATAAGATATTCGTGTCAAATGTGAATGGAGAATAATTATGGCACGAATCATTGATTATGAAGCGCAAAATGTAGTAGGAGAAAAGGTTAAAAAATTCAGGGAGGAAAGAAATTTAAGTCAAAAAGCCTTTTCAGAAAAGTTAGAGACCAAGGCGATTTATATTTGCAGAGGATCTATTTCAAGAATAGAAAGCCATGAAAGAACAGTTACTGATTTTGAACTGCGAGCAATGGCACAAATCTTAAGGGTGTCTGTTGAAGAATTATTTGAAGAAATGTCAGTTTAATTAAATGCCTCCATCACAGCAAAAATAAGAAAGGATGGAAACAAATGAGAAAAACAGGATTGGGCAGGAAATTGCTGACAGCGGTAACAGGAATTATTATGGTCATGGAGGTTTTGACGGGAACTACTATTAAGGCGCAGGCTGCCGTAGAGCCGGTGGTTACCCAATTGGAAGTAGCGGTATCTTCAGATAATTCAGGAATTGTTGCCAGATGCAGTTATCAGAATTATACGGATAAAAGCGGGTATGAAATGAAACTGTATTTGTATAGAATAGAGTCTGATGGAGAATTTATTGAAAGTCAGAAAGAACTTGCCTATGGGGATGCGGGAAATGGAAGTACGGAACCAAAGCAGGTGAAGGAAGGCACTTATCGGGCATCTGTTACAATTGATGATGGAATAGGCATGAAGCAGATTAATTCTGAAACCCATTATCAAGTCAGATGGATAGACGGAAATTATATCTTAACAAATGAAAATAAACAGGAAGAGGAAATAAGGGATTGCAGCGGAACGGGGAAAGAATCTTCGTGCAGCCATATTTTTGAGTATTTTTTGGTGCAGCAGGCAACGCCTGTAAAGGATGCCGTACAAGCATATCAATGTGAAAAATGTGGTATGGTTATAGATTACATAGACGTTCCCAATTCTGCATATGCCGTTTTCTTAAAAGAAACAGCAGAGAGGATTCAAAACACCCAGGAGAAAGAGGTAACTATTTGCACGGACCGCTGGCTGAGCTTTGACAGAAAGGTGTTTGAGGCAATAGAAAGCAGACCTGATGTGGCAGTGGAGGTTAACTATCAATATCAGGGGGAACGGTATTTATTGCTTATACCGGCAGGAGCAGACATAGAACTGCTTATGGATGAAAATGGATTCAGCGGGTTCAGATATATGAATGATAAGCTGTTTGAAAACAAATGATATAAATTTATAAGGGAAATAAAAATATATGAAAACTGTATCTTTAATACTTACTACCTATAACAGCGAAAAAAATCTTGAAAAAACCCTAAAAAGTATAGAAAAGCAGGATTATCCGTCAATTGAGGTTTTAATTAAAGATGGAGGCTCTACAGATGGAACGCTCCATATGATTGATGTTTATTCAAAAGTCAGTAAATATGTAGTAAAATGGTGTACTGGTACAGATAATGGAATATATGATGCCATGAATCAGGGTTATGCAATGGCAGCAGGTAATATCATTGTTTTTATTAATGATTTATTTCAGGAAACCACAGTGGTATCCAAAATGGTTCAGCTGATAGAGGACAACCCGGAGTGTGTAGGGGCACATGCTGATCTGGTGTATGCAACAGATGAAAAAGTGGTAAGATATTGGAAAATGGGACCACAGAAAAGCCTATATTCAGGGTGGATGCCGGGGCATCCCACTTTGTTTTTGAAAAGGGAAATATATGAGAAATATGGCCTTTACAATCCGGAGTATCGTATTGCAGCAGATTATGAATTTATGATTCGGTTTTTAAAGGATAAAGAAAATCAGCTGGCTTATCTGCCCCAGGTAATTATTAGAATGTATTATGGCGGAACCAGCACAGGTAGTACGGGAAGCTATTTGCTGTCATTAAAAGAAGGGCATAGGGCATTAAAAGACAATGGAATTAAAGGCGCATTTGTTATTGATATTTTGCGCACATGCAGAGTGCTTTTGCAGTTTTTGGTAAAAGAAAGGAAATAAAAAATGAAAGAACTGGATTCATCCAAACGTTATCTTATTACCGGAGGAGCCGGATTTATAGGCTTCTATTTATCCAAGGCTCTTTTGGAAAAAGGAGCGGAGGTAGCAGGTCTTGATAATTTAAATGATTATTATGAAGTTTCTCTTAAGGAGGACAGGCTTGCTATTCTTAAGGAAAATCCTAAATACCGCTTTGTGAAGGCTGATCTTGCAGATAAAGAAGCGGTATTCAATATGTTTAAAGAGTTTCAGCCACAGATCGTAGTCAATTTGGCCGCCCAGGCTGGTGTGCGGTACAGTATTGATAACCCGGATGCTTATATTCAATCTAATATTGTGGGATTTTTTCATGTATTAGAGGCCTGCCGGCATTACCCGGTGGAACATTTAGTATTTGCTTCTTCCAGTTCTGTATATGGGGGGAATAAAAAAATTCCATTTTCCACCAGGGATCAAGTTGACCAGCCGGTAAGTTTGTATGCAGCGACCAAGAAATCCAATGAACTAATGGCATATTCCTATAGCAAATTGTATCAGATTCCTCTTACCGGACTCCGTTTCTTTACGGTATACGGCCCTATGGGCAGACCGGATATGGCATATTTTAAATTTGCAAAGAAAATCATGGAGAATGAACCAATTCAGGTTTATAATAATGGAGATATGCTTCGTGACTTTACCTACATTGATGATATTGTAAAGGGAATTGAGAATATTCTTTGCAATGCGCCAATGGAGGATGAAAATGGAGCGGCTTATAAAATATATAATATTGGTAATAACAAGCCGGAAAAGCTGATGGATTATATTGCAGTTTTAGAAAAATGTCTTGGCAGAAGGGCAAGGAAAGAATACCTGCCCATGCAGCCGGGGGATGTGTACGAAACCTATGCGGATGTGCAGGAATTGATGAATGATTACGGGTTTAAGCCTTCCACTACAATTGAAGAGGGGCTTGGCAGATTTGCAGAATGGTTTCTTTCCTATTATCAATATAAAAACTGAGTGCCGCTTAAGCAGGCGGATGAGAGCAGGGCTGAATAAAAATGTGTATTCAACCTATTGATTTAAATGTGTGTCGCAACACGCAGATGGGTATAAGGTTGAAAGAAACTTTCAACCTTACGTATTTGGGCCTATTCCCACTTGGGAGAAGCCCAAGCGGGAAAGGCATGGGTATAAAGATGAAAATAGCAGTGGCAGGAACAGGATATGTTGGCTTGGTAGCAGGGGTTTGCTTTGCAGAAAAAGGATATAATGTAACCTGTGTGGATGTGGATCAAAAGAAAGTGGAGATTATGCGCCAGGGGATTTCTCCTATTTATGAGGAAGGATTAGAGGCGCTGATGCAGAAAAATAATGCAGAGGGAAGGCTCCATTATACCACAGACTACAGGGAAGCATATAGGGATGCTGATGTAATTTTTATTGGCGTGGGAACACCAGAAATGCCGGATGGAAGTGCAAATTTAAGTTACATTGCTACCGTATCCAGACAGATTGCAGAAACCATAGAGAAGGACTGCCTTGTGGTAGTGAAATCCACAGTACCTGTTGGAACCAATGATAAGGTAGAACAGTTCATTAAAGATTTTCTGATACATAAGGTTAAGGTAGAAGTAGCATCTAATCCTGAATTTTTGGCACAGGGGACAGCAGTACATGATACACTTCATGCTGCCAGAATTATAATTGGGACGGAAAGCAAGGAAGCGGAAGAACTGCTTAAGAAGATTTATGAACCCTTTGGACTTCCAATTGTTTCCGTAAAGAGACGTTCAGCAGAGATGATTAAGTATGCATGTAATGACTTTTTAGCATTAAAGATTTCTTATATGAATGATATTGCCAATTTATGTGAGCTGGTTGGAGCTGACATTACTGATGTGGCAAAGGGCATGAGTTATGATGAGCGAATTGGCGCCAGATTTTTAAATGCAGGGATTGGGTTTGGCGGAAGCTGTTTTCCAAAGGATACCAAGGCGCTTAAGTTTTTGGCAAAAGAACATGGCTACCAGTTAAAAACAGTGGAAGCGTGTGTGGATGTGAACAGTGCACAAAAAACCAGATTGTTTGAGAAAGCAAAAGAGAGAATGATTTCATTTAGCGGCTTGAAGGCAGCAGTATTGGGACTTACTTTTAAGGCGGGTACAGATGATCTTAGAGAGGCCCCTTCTATTGATAACTTAAAACTACTTTTAGATGCCGGCGCAGATATTTATGCTTACGATCCTAAAGGAGTGGAGCGTTCCAAGCAGCTTTTTCCGGAGGGAAAAATTGGGCAGGGCTCCATGAATTACGTAGATTCTCTGGAACAGGCGCTGGATAAGGCTAACATATGCTTTGTATTTACGGAATGGCCGGAAATTAAGGAAATCGCACCGGAAAAATTTAAAACGAAAATGCATACACCTCTTGTGTATGATGGAAGAAATTTATACAACCCTTCTGAAATGAAAAAAGAGGGTGTTGAGTATTATAGCATTGGACGATGAAAATAAAGGATGCGGTTGCTGAATAAATCTAACAGCCGCATCTTTTACTTATAATATATCTTGGCCTTGCTTTAATTTCGTTATAAATTCGTGATATATAGTGACCAATGATTCCCAGACTTATCATCAGAACACTTCCAATGATAAGCTGGAGAAGAATCACCGTGGTAAATCCTTCCAGTGCATTACCAGAAAAATATTTATACAACGATTGGATTCCCAGGGCGATGGAAGCAAAAAACATAATCCATCCCATCAGACTTACAAACTGCATGGGTGCTCCGGAAAAGGATGTAATATTTTGAATTGCATATTTGGTAAGGCTCCAAACAGACCACTTCGAAGTGCCGATGGCACGTTCCTGGACTTCAAAGGGAATGGCAATCGATTTAAAGCCTATCCAGGAGGAAAGTGCGCGAAAAAAAGGAGCGCGTTCGGGCATGAAAAGAAGTGCATCCATTGCCTTGCGGTCTATCAGCTTAAAGTCAGAAGCTTTGGACATATCAATGCCGGTTGCCTTGCTTATAATGCGATAAAAGCTGTTAGCGCAGAATGTGTGCAAGGGGTTTTCCTTTCCCCGGGATGCTTTGACACCTTCCACAATTTCATACCCATCCTGCCAGAGACGATACATTTCCGGCAGCAGGGAAACAGGATGCTGCAGGTCACAGTCCATTACCACGCAGCAGGCACCGCAGGCAGCTTCGAGTCCGGCAAAAATGGCCGCTTCTTTGCCAAAATTTCTGGAAAAGGAAAGGCCTTTTACTTCCGGATTTTTTTGGGAAAGTTCCAAAATATGAATGTAGGTTAAGTCTTTGGAACCATCATCTATAAAAATGACCTCAAAGGGAATAGTTTCCTGCTTTAATAGCATATTTATAGCTTGAAAAGTCCTTTCTATATTATCCTGTTCATTGAAAGAAGGAATAATGATAGAAAGAGTTTGATTTTCCTGCATGAATTTTAAACTCCTTATCTACACAAAACACAAATTTTGTAAACTTAAGTATATATGAAAAAACCAGCTTTTGCAATGTGATTAGCAACAGTTTTGTAATATTCATTATAGAATTGAATAAAATATATTAAACGAAAGTTATTAAGAAATTTTTAAGGTTAGCATAAAAAATATTAAAATACATCTGAAAACATGTTTTAAAGTTTAAAATGTGTTATTCTATAAAAATAAAAAGTAGCAAAAGTGAGGAGTTTTGAATATGAGAAAGGTAAAATTATTTAAATTGTCTGCCTTTTTAATCTGGGTTATGATGGCAGCTTTGCTGCTGAATGGGTGCAGCAAACAAACGGAAGAGAAGAGTGTGGGAGAAGATGTTGTATCGGATGACGTGATTTTAACAGAAACCGGTGAGGCAATTGAAAAGGAGCAGCCAACACCTGAAGCAGTGCCGACTCCGGTGCTGGAAAATGCAAATATAGATCCGGCATTACTTGTTGAGCCGGAAGTGGAGAAAGGCGAAGTGCAGGAAGAGGCTATAGAATATGATGATGGGAAACTGCAGATAGTGTTTCTTGGAGACAGTATCTTTGATAATAACAGGGATGGCACAGGTGTTCCGGGCAGAACAGCAGCACAATGTGATGCCAATGGTTATAATCTGGCAATCGGAGGAACTTCAGCATCAGTTGAATGGGATGAACATACTGGCTATGATGACTGGACGTCAAGAAGTCTCGTGGGAGTAGTGAACGCAATTGCCAAAAACATTCCTACGGATATTTTTGTAAATGATACTGCAACTAAAACGATTTTAGATGATCCCAATATAGATTTTTCCAAGACAGACTATTTTGTGGTGGAGTATGGGATGAATGATTTTCTTAATACGCATCCTATGACAATACAAGACGCTCCATCAGGCACGAAATCTTATGTGGGTGCACTGAATTATTCCGTAGTAACATTAAAATCTATAGCGCCTGACGCAACCATTATCCTGTGCTCTCCTACTTATGCACAGTTTTACAATGGAGACTGGATGATTGGAGATGGAAACAGTATCAATAATGGCTATGGAACCTTATTTGACTATAAAGGAAGCTGTGAATATGTTGCAAATGATCAGCAGGTGTTGTTTTTTAACGCGTATCAGGATCTGGGGATAGATGGCTATACGGCAGATGAATATTTGGAGGATGGAATTCATCTGACAGACAAAGGAAGACAGCTTTATGCAGATGCACTTACTAAAATAATATTGAAATATGAGGAAACAAAGAATAATTAACCGGATAAAGATGTGCCAATGCGCTTTGCGTGTTGGCATTTTTGTGCTATTATAGTAACGTATTTGCAATTTAAGCCACCGAAAGTGAAAAGTGGGAGTAGTGAAAATGACTGAAAAGAAGAAACGATTATATTTATACATTGAGATAATATTATTGTTATGGTTTGCAATTTTTACATTTTTAAATGGCGATGTACAATCTTTATGGGCAGATGAATTGTCATCTATAGGATATATTAAAAATGGGCTTAGTCTGCGGGAAATGTTTGAAACATATTTGTACTTGGATACTAACCTGCCGCTGTATTCAGTAATATTATATTTCTGGTATCGGATTGTGCCATACGGCGAGCAATTTTTGCTGATCCCATCTATCTTGTTCTGCATGGGGGGGATTATTTTTCTGGCAGCAGCAGTTAAAAAGCTTTTAGGTGAAAGAGCCAGTCTAATCGCGTTTTGTTTAGGATGCAGTTCCAATGCGGTAATATGGCAGGGAGCATGGGAGGTTAGATGCTACAGTTTGGTATTTTTTCTATCGGCATTTTCTATATGGGCATATATTGAAAAGACATTGCATGAAAACAAAAAAACGCTGTTTATTTATGGTGCGGCAGTGACATTGTTTTTGTGGACACATTGGTTTGCCTGTGTTTTGCTGGCTTTTTATGGTCTGGCAGATTTGTGCTTTATTATTGGTAAAAAATGTTCGTGGAAGGTGCTGCTATGCTATCCGTTAGGATTACTGGCATATTGTCCCTGGCTTATTGTTTCCTTTGCAAGTAAGTCAAGTGAATTACAGGATTTTTGGGCAGAGGTTCCCCAATGGAAAAATATGCTCTGGACAATTTTATTCTTTTTAAGTGGAAGGAGTATCTTATGGTATGTTTGTCTTGCAGCAGGGGGGGCATTATGTATTAAAACGGTTATTAGCTTTTTTTATAAGCATATGGAACGAAATGCAATTATTAATTTAGGATTCATATGCACCCTGTCAATTGGATGGGTGATTGGCCTGGTATTTCTTTATAGTGCTTATCTTAATCCGGAAGGTTCTTTATATGTAGAGCGTTACTTTATGGTGATTGCACCACAAATATTAATGATAACGGCATGGGGAATTGAATATTTAATTGTTTTTTCTGAAAAAATAGCCCAGTATTTGAAGGCTGGGTGGTTGAAAAAAAGCTTTCCTGTCATAGTAAGGAGCGGCATAGCATTAGCGCTGTGCTTCTATTTCCTGATTTGCTACAAGGAAGCATATATCAGTATAAGGAAGCCGCGTCAGGAGTTTAGATATTTGTCAGAATATTTAATTGGGGAAGGAAAATTATGGAATGATGATACTGCATTGGTAGGCTCTAACAGATACTGTGCACTGGATGGATTTATAGATTATTATTTTGTGAAAAGAGGCGTGGAAGCACCTGCAAATATTATTGATGGGAAAATTAATGAGAAAGAGGAAAGCAGATTTTATAAAAATTATGACCAGTGGACCGAGGAAGAACTGCTTAATTTTAACAGGATATACTGCTTGAAAATCCATATGGGGTATGATGATGCACTAAAGGAATTTTTAGAAGGAAATTATCAGCTTGTTCTGGCGGATTATGATTTGGGATTAGAAATATGGGAAAAATAGAAGTCGGCGTTTGACCAGGAAGCTTGTATGTTTGATGTTTGTTTGTTATAATTTTTAAGTATGTCATAATGATCATGTTTATTCACATTGGATTGATTTTTTTCAAGCTGTGCAAAAATGGTTAGGATTGACGGAAAAATAAAACAAATGGGTAAATAAATATGGATAGGCACATAAAAGTAAATAGAGTGGCAGAATTATTATTGACAATAGGAATAATTACATTTCTGCTGCTTATCATATGTACCAATATTTTTCACTTTAATTATATGATGAATGCAGACCTTGCATCAGATACTGTTTTGGCGAAGCTGATTTGGACAAGCAAGGAAATTATTCCGGACTCATGGTTCATTGCTGCTGAAACAAGAATCATTGGAACGCCTAATTTTGGAGCATTATTTTATGGCCTGACTGGAAATATGGCATTATCGGAAGGACTGGCCTGCTGCCTTATGACGTTCTTTATATTGGCAGGCATCTTTTATTTTGGGAAAAAAGCAAAACTGAAAAAGACAGAGACAATGCTGCTTGCATTTTTAGGACTGGCTCTTTCTGCGAATATGGCTATCTTAGAGCTGCTTTATCTGTTTGCCAGCTATTATGCCATTCATACGGCTGTTTTGTTTTTTACACTGGGTATTTACGTAGAAGGAATCCGGGAAAAAAGGCTGAAACTGGCGCCTGTTATTTTTAGTATTGCACTCGCCCTGTGTTTGGGAATACAGGGGGTAAGAGGGATTTTGGTAATTTACGGGCCGCTGTTTGGGATGGAAATTATTAGAGTAATTTACCGGGGAATCAGCCTAAAGACAGTGACGGGGGGTCATATACTTAAGTCATGGATTGATGGAGTAAAAGGAGAAAAAGCTGACTGGGTACTAAGCCTTTGGGTGACTGCGCTATTGGTGTTCAGCTTTATTGGGACCTGTTTTCCATTTTCGGTGGGGCAGACGTTTTCCAGAAATATCAGAAACGGGATGAAAAAACTGATTACGGTGGTGCTGCCTAATATGAGAAAGGCGGCTTCCTTTGATCAGGTAAATTTATTCGGAAAAGTTTGTCTGGTGATACTGTTTCTGATGGTTTTTTATCTGCTGACAAATGTTTTATACCGTATGTGGAAAAAGAAAGACATTGAAGCAGCAGAGTGGGGATTTCTGGTGATTTGTGCATCGCCAGTGGTAACAGCATTGATCGTATCCTTTACCACATTTGATGATACGGAGAGATATTACTTTCTTTTAGTTTATGCAATGGCTTTTGGGGTAGTTTTGGCTGGGCGCAGGTTAAAACAGGAATGGAAAGTAATAGGAGGATTTTTGATTGCAGCTTTTGTGGCGGCAAATATTAATACGGTATATCTGCCGATTATCCGGTCACAGGAACCGCCGGCTTCAGAACTGCATGAAGTGGGAAATTATTTGATTGAAAATGATTATCATACTGCATATGCAACCTTTGAAAATGCAAATACTCTTACCGTATTGACAAATGGAAAAGTGCAGGTTTCAGCGGTGGCATCGGTAGAAAAAATGGATATTTGCAAATGGATGTCCAGTACGGACTGGTATGTGCCAAACATGCCTTTTGAGGATAAAACAGCCTATATTATTACGAAAGCAGAGGCAGAAAGCTTTGCGGTGTTTCTTGAAACACATAAAGAGGAAGTGGAGTTTGCAGCATCTATTGGCAAATATTCCATCTACACCTCCAACTATAATTTTTCCGTGTTAGAGTAATGAAGATGTTGGGAACAGGTGTGTAATTTAAGGAGAGCATAAGGTTGAAAGAAACTTTCAACCTTACGTATTTGGGCCTATTCCCACTTGGGAGGAGCCCAAGCGGGAAAGGCATGGGTATAAAAATGGCAGCAGTAATTTTAAGCTGGATCTATCTATTTTTTATATGTCTGTTAGTTGGGACAGGCATTTTAGGCTTATATAAGGATAAAAAATTCACTATTGTACAGTATCTTGCAGCGGGAATCGTTGGAATTACTGTGTATGCAGAGTTTTTCAGTCTCGTTGGAAAGATTGGATGTATTGCTCATTTTATAATGCTGGCAGCAGCGTTTTTGTCTGGCTATTTTCAAAGGAAGAGATTGGCCGGGCTTTGGAAGGAATATAAACCTGTTTTGTTTTCATGGGAAGGTTTTTTCTATCTTTGCTTTCTTGTTTTGATTGCATTTTTCACATCCAGGGGTACTTTTCATACGGATACCAATATTTATCATGCCCAGGCAATCAGACTGTATGAAGAATATGGACTGATCAAGGGAATGGGAAATCTCCAGCTTCATTTTGCGTACAACAGCGCGTATTTTGCGTTTGCATCCATTTTTAGTTTAAACTGGCTGCTTGGACAATCTCTTCATACTACCACAGGGTTTATAGAGGTGGTTATGTGTTTGTATGCATTTCACGGGTTAAAAGCGTTTAAAACCCATAAGAGCCATATTGCAGATATGATGCGGGTGGCAGTTTTATTTTATGCATTAGTTAATTTGACAGGAAGCATATCGCCGGCATCCGATTACGCCACTATGTATTTTGTACTGTTTATTATTACTGCCTGGTGTGAGAATATGGAGAATGACAAGGATTTGGAAATATATTGCCTGCTGAGTGCCGGGGCAGTATTTGTAGCCACATTAAAATTTTCAGCCTGTCTGCTTGCACTGATCGTTATTTATCCTGCAGTGTTTCTTGTAAGGGAAAAACGCTGGAAGGAAACAGGAATTTATTTGGGCAGCGGGCTGGTGATACTGCTTCCTTTTTTAATCAGGAATTTTTTGATTTCCGGCTGGCTTTTGTATCCTTTTAATGGAATTGACCTTTTTCAGGTGGAGTGGAAGATTCCGGAAGAGTATTTGCTGGTTGATGCCAACCAGATTAAGGTGTGGGGAAGATGCTTGTATGATGTGAACAAAATAGACTGGCCTATATCAAAATGGTTTCCTCTCTGGTGGGAAGGACAGGAACGTTATGAAAAGATGCTGCTTGGAGCAGTGTGTCTTGGAGGGGTATTGCTTGTAATCCAGTGGATGAGAAAGCTTTTGAAGCATAAAAAAATAAGATGGGATTTATTTACTTTGGAAGTGGTAGTGATTGGCTGTCTTGCCGCCTGGTTTTTCATGGCGCCTTTTATCCGTTATGGCCTTGCATTTTTATTTGCAATAATTATGTTTGCAGCAGGTGAATGGCTGAGTGAGGAAAAGAGAGGACTTTATAGTATCATAACAGGCAGCCTGCTCTTTTGCATTTTGGTATCAGTGAGCCCTTACTGGGATCGTTATATTACGGATGCCGGTGTATTTGTGAAGCAAAATATAACACAGCCCTTTTATTTGGCACAGAAGGATTATGACAGGGCGGAAGTTGGAAGCTGTGAGATAAACGGGAATCTTATTTATTTCCCGGAGAATGGGGAGATTAATGACTATCATGTTTTTCCGGGAACATGCTATAAATTTATGCTGGATAGAAGTACGCTGATGGGGAATGAGATTAAGGACGGATTTAAGGCGAAAGAGTGAAAAAATGATGTCCACTTTCCAGAGCTGAGTGTTTGCCAAAGTGGACGGATGAGAACAGAACAGAGAAGGAACGGTAACATATGATTAGTGGTTATGATAAAATTATTATAGGCGCCGGCCTGTACGGATTATATGCTGCTTCTTTCTGCGCGGTGAAAGGGCAGAAAGTGCTTGTTTTGGAATATGATGCGGCACCTTTTAAACGGGCGACTTACATCAACCAGGCAAGAGTGCATATGGGATATCATTATCCACGAAGCCTTACTACCGCAGTGAAATCTGCCGGATATTTCAGGCGGTTTGTGGAGGACTTTGGTTTTTGTATTCATGATAAGTTTGAGCAGATTTATGCAACTTCAGATAAATTTTCCTGGACCAGTGCCAGACAATTTCAAGAATTTTGCAGTGCGGCAGAAATTAAATGTGAAGAGGCGCCTGTTTCAAAATACTTTAATCCGGGAATGTGTGACGGAGCATTTTTAACCCAGGAATATACTTATGATGCGAAAATACTGCGGAAGTTTTATGAGGAAAGCCTTACAGATAACCCAAATGTGGACATGCTGTTTTGCGCCCGCATTAAAAAAATTGTGAAACAGGAGAAGAACTTCGTAGTGGAAATGGAGGATGGCAGCGTTTATGAGACACCTTATGTGCTGAATGCATCCTATGCTTCCGTGAACCAGATTCTTGATAAAGTGGACGGAATGGAAAAAGAGTTATTTCCCATTAAATATGAGCTGTGTGAGATTATTTTATGTAAACCATCGGATAAACTGAAAAATACAGGCATTACCGTTATGGATGGCCCGTTTTTTTCGATTATGCCCTTTGGAAAGACCGGGCTGCATTCTTTAACCTCAGTAACTTTTACGCCTCATATGACCTGCTACGACCAAAAGCCGGTATTTTCCTGTCAGAATCTTGCAGGTGCCGGTTACTGTACCTCTCAAAACCTTGGGAACTGCAGCGAATGCGCTCAAAAGCCGGATTCCGCATGGCCCTACATGTCCCACTTGGCCGACAAATACATGAAACCGGAATACGCATATTCCTATGTGGAATCCCTGTATTCCATGAAACCTATTTTAAAAGCCTCGGAAGTGGACGATTCGCGCCCTACTGCAATCAAAGTAATGAGTAAAGAACCAACTTTTATCAGTGTCCTGTCTGGAAAAATTAATACCGTGTATGATTTAGACGAGTACTTGCTTTTGTAAACGTAACTTTCCCGAAAAGTTCTTTTTTATAATTATTTTTATTGAGAAAGGTAAAAACATGGAAAAAAAATTTATTTCTATTGTAATATATCTTCATAATGCAGCAGCATATCTGAAATTTTTCTTAGATACAGTCCTCCCGGTATATGAGAAAAACTTTGAGCAGTTTGAGCTGGTCTGTGTGGATGACGCCTGCAGTGATGGAACGGTGGAGACATTAAAAAGTTATGTGGAGGCAAAGCAGATAAAGGCTATGGTCAGTGTGGTGCACATGGGATTTTTTCACGGGCTGGAAGGAGCCATGAATGCGGGGCGGGATATTGCAATTGGAGATTTTGTCTATGAATTTGATGATATTTTTGTGGACTATGAGCCGGAAGTAATTATGGAGGTCTACCATAAGCTGATTGAAGGAAATGATATTGTGGCGGCCAGCAGTAAAGGAAAGCTGCGTTTAACCTCCCGTGTTTTTTATTCCCTTTATAACAGAACCAGCAGAGGCAAGGGGAAGATCGGGCCGGAGACTTTTAGAATTGTGTCCCGGCGGGCGATCAACAGAATTAAGTCAATGGGACAATATATTCCATACAGGAAAGCTGTTTACATGAATTGCGGATTAAATACGTCAACAATCTGCTATAATAGTAAAGATGTAAATGTAAGGATAAAAAATAAAACAGTGGCATCGGAGCGGACTACGCTGGCACTGGACTCTTTTATTTATTTTACCAATGCGTTGGAGCGCATTTCGGCCATTATGTGCGGGATATTTTTATTTCTTACCATGGGAATGGGAATTTATATAGCTTTTGATATATTTAATGGTACCAATACGGTGGAAGGCTGGCTTTCAACTATGAGCTTTCTGGCATTTGGATTTTTTGGCGTATTTGCGCTTCTCACAATTATATTAAAATATTTATCTGTTTTGCTGAACTTGATTTTCAGGCAGCAGAGATATCTGGTTTCGGATATAGAAAAGGTGGTAAAAAATTGAGCAGAGAATTATCCATTCATTTATTATTTCCGGTGTTAAACGAGCGCTTAAGACTACAAAGCGGAATTGACCGGACCATGAATTATTTGAAAGAAAATGTTTTCATTCCGTATCAGCTTACAATTTTAGACAACGGTTCGGAGGATGAAACGCCCGAAATTGGAATGGCACTTTCGGAAAAGTATCCGGAAGTTTCCTATGTAAGGGTGGGAGAGCGGGGAGTAGGAGTTGCTTTCCGCAAAGGAATCGAGATCAATGAATGTGCGCTGGTGGGATATATGGATATTGACCTGTCTACGGATATTAAATATTTGGGACATACCATAGAGCTGTTTCAAACCAGGCCAGAGCTTGAATATGTAAATGGAAGCAGATTTGCCAAAGAATCTGACACAAAAGGGCGGAAATGGTATCGTAAGATTACCTCTATGGGACTGGTGTTTTTGCTGAAAGCAGTCTTCCATATGAAGGCGACAGATGCGGTCTGCGGATTTACATTTTTAAGGAAGGAGACAGCAGAGCGGCTGGTTAAGGCGTGCGGCAGGGACAACGGCTGGTTTTATACCATAGAATTTCTGCTCCGGGCGGAGAGAATGGGAGTTAAGATCTACGATATGCCGGTGGAATGGCAGGAGGACTATAACACTACCGTAAAGGTTTGGAAAACAATAAAAAATTATCTGGTACAGATTTACAGGCTTCGAAAGACATTTAAGGAAGAAAGTGCCAAAGCAGGCGGATGGAGGAGAAAATGCTGAAAAGAATAGATTTATCAAGGGATTTTCAAAAGCACAAAAGGGAATATTTAAAGGCAATTGAGGCAGTTTGTGAGGAAACTGCCTTTTCGGGCGGCAGGTTTGCCGATCAGTTTGATAAGGAATTTGCGGACTTTTGCGGTGTCCCTTATGCAGCGGGCGTTAACAATGGAACCAGTGCGCTGCACTGCGCAATGATGGCCCTTGGAATTGGCCCGGGGGATGAAGTGATTGTTCCGGCCAATACCTACATAGCAACAGCCTGGGGAGTTACTTATACAGGTGCAGTTCCAGTGTTTGTGGACTGTACAAAGGACACCTGGGAAATTGATCCGGACAAAGTCGAGGAAAAGATTACTGACAGAACGAAAGCCATTTTAGGGGTTCATTTATATGGACAGCCTTTTGAATTTAAAAAGGTAAAGGAAATTGCAGATAAGCATGGTCTTTATGTGGTTGAAGACTGTGCACAGGCGCATGGAGCTTATTATGAGGGAAAAATGGTAGGAAGTTTAGGGGAATTAGGGTGTTTTAGCTTTTATCCCGGAAAGAACTTATATGCGTTTGGAGAGGGAGGCAGCGTCACCTGCTATAAAAAAGAATACTTTGATGCAATTACAACTATAAAAAATCAGGGGTGTCAGGTACGGTACTATCATGATGTAGTAGGGTATAACTATCGCCTGGAAGGGATTCAGGGAGCGGTCTTAAGTGTGAGCCTGGGCTTTTTGCCGGAATGGACCAGCAGGCGCAGGCAGATTGGAAGCCGCTATATCAGTGAAATAAAAAATCCATTAATTACCATGCAGGCGCATCCGGAAAATACAGATCCGGTTTTCCATTTATTTGTGATTACGACAAAAGATCCTGATCATTTTATAGCCTATATGGACAAGAAAGGAATGGAATGCAACAAGCATTATCCGGTGCCCTGCCATTTGCAGAAAGCATATGCTGATTTAGGCTATAAAGAAGGAGACTGCCCTAATGCGGAATATCTGGCAGGTCATTGCGTAACACTGCCTTTGTTCCCTGAGATGACGCAGGAAGAAATTATGATGGTGATTGATGCATGTAATGCTTATACTTTATAATTCATGAGAGAACAAACTTAATAGATTAATAACTATAATTTTGGCGGGATTAGCGATAATAGCTGATCCCGTTTTTTTATTTTCTTTGAAATATTATGACATAATAGTGATTAATTATGATCGAAACATCAAAATAATCACATAATAATCAAAATAAATGATCAGAAAGTGATTGACAAATGATTAAAGTGAGCGTATAGTGATGATATAGAAAAAGCAAACAAAAGGAATCATAGATACCGGAAGGAGGAAGTAAGATGCCTGCAAAGAATTCGACCACAAATTCAGTGACCATTGGAGGAATCAAGCTGCTGATTGGTAATGGCGCATCAGGCGCTGTGGGTTTAGAAGCGGCGGCCAGAAGATGGAACAAGGTATTTCTTGTAACAGATTCGGAGATTGTAAGACTTGAACTCCATAAAAAGGTGATAGAGTCTTTAGAAGAATATAAAGTGGAATATGATCTGTTCGATCAGGTTCCCAGCGATCCGCCTACAGCTGTTGTTGAAAAGGGGACACAGCTTTTAAGGCAGGGGCATTATGATGGCGTAGTTGCAATTGGCGGGGGCAGTGTGATGGATGCGGCAAAGGCAATGAACATCATGCAGTTCCACGAGGGAGAGGTTTTGGACTATGATAACAGCCCGTCCGGAGGAAAGAAGTTCAGCCGCCCGGGGCTTCCTTTGTTTTCTATTCCCACCACGTCAGGAACCGGAAGTGAAGTAACACAATATGCGGTAATTACCAGTGAGAAAGAAAATCGGAAAGCAACCATTGGGGATCCCATGCTGGTAAGCAGTGAAGTATTCCTTGATCCTGAGCTGACCATCGGCCTGCCCAAAAGAATTACTGCCGCTACCGGAATAGATGCAATTGCTCATGCCATTGAAGCATATACCTCAAACCGCGTGCTGAATGTGCCGGGATCATCAGTTTTTTCTGATACATACGCATTGCAGGCAGTGAGGATGATTGGAGCAAATCTGTGTCAGGCAGTTAAGGAAGGCGCTGATTTAGAGGCAAGAAAACAGGTAATGCTGGGAGCTGCTATGGCAGGATTTGTGTCCCAGGCAGGTTCAGGCGGAGCACATGGCATGGGAACGCCCTTAGGCGCCCGTTATCATGTACCTCACGGGACTGCGGTGGGAATCATGCTGCCTTATGTGATGGAGTTTAATGCATCTATCTGCCCGGAACGAATGAAGGAGATTGCAAAGGCACTGGGATGTGAGGTGGAAGGAATGACACTTGGTGAAGGGGCACTTTCCGCTTCCAAAAAGATGATGCAGCTATTAAAAGAAATTGATTTTCCTACATTGACAGAGTACGTAAAAACGCAGGAGGAATTACAGCTTTTATCAGAAGATGCGGTAAAGGATAAATGCTGTATGCTGAATGCCAAGGCATTGAATGTGGAAGAAATCCTTGCCTTGTATCAGGCAGCATGGAAGGGAGAAGTCAGGGAATGAATGAGGTTTTAACATTTTCTTTTGGAAATACACAAGTTTTGTCTGGCATGTATGCGTCAAAGCATGTGGCAGAGCGTCTGGCAAATAAAAACAGGAAAAAAGTACTTGTTGTTACAGATAAGGGATTATCGGGAATAGAAAGCGTGCAGGAATTTCTTAAAAGTCTCCAGGAAGCTGGTCTTGAAATGGTTCTTTATGCAGGTGTTACTGCAAATCCTAAGGACTATGAGGTGATGGAAGGAGCAGGGCTTTATAAAGAAAAATGCTGTGACGTGGTAGTGGGAGTAGGAGGCGGAAGTTCTTTAGATACTGCCAAATGCATTTCTGCTATGGTACGCCATGAAGGGGATATTATGGATTATGGCAGAAGCACTCCTAACCGGAAATATTTTACAAATGGCAGGGAGATGCTGGTACTGATTCCTACTACATCGGGAACCGGAAGCGAAATAAGTCCCCATGCAGTGATTACAAATACAAAACTTGGACGCAAGTCAGACGTACAGGAGAGTTTGTTTTATTGCGATTTAATTGTTTTGGACGCGGTATTTACTCTTACCATGCCGGAGGAAATTACAAAGGATACCGGTATTGATGCGCTGACACATTTGATTGATTCTTACATGAACAAAAAAATGCTTTTTAGCAGGTCGCCTTTTCATGATGCGGTGGCCCTTGAGGGAATCCGTCTGGTTTCTGAAAACTTAAGAGCTGCCGTGCAAAAAGGAGAGGGAAACGAAAAAGCCCGGGAAAATATGATGTGGGCGGCAATGATGGGAGGATTTGTCCTTGCGCTGGATGCCTGCAGTATTCATGGACTGGCCGGAATGCTGCAAAAGTACCGTCCGGAGATGACACATGGGCAGTCTGTGGGAATCATGATGCCGGCATGTATGCGGCATAACATCCCTGCTTTTCCTGAACGGTTCCAGAAGATTGCAGAGGCGATGGGAGTAAATACAAAAGGAATGAATGCGGAAGAGGCAGCGGAAGCCGGGATTATGGAAATTGAAAAGCTGCTTCATGATATTCATTTTAAGAGAATGCAGGATTTTAATTTTACAGAGGAAGAAATTGAAGAATTTTATCAGGCAGGAGCAGATAACAGCTGCATGAAAAATAACCCGTTTACGCTTTCTGCCGGAGAAGTTAAGGAAATTTATCTTGAAACACTAAAAGAACGCTGGTAGAAGGGTAGGAAAATTATGAACTATGATTGTCTGTTTCAGCCGATAAAGATCGGAAGTCTGGAAATTAAAAACCGATTTGTGATGCCTGCAATGGACAGTGGCACAACCACTTTAGACCACCGGTTTTCCAGGCAGTCATGCTGCTACTTTGGGGCACGTGCTGCCGGAGGATTTGGATTAATCATTCCAGAGTATATGGCAGTTTCCCCCTATGGGATTGGAAACAGCAAAGAAGCAGCCTTGTGGGATGATTCCTACATTGAAGGATTAAAAGAATTAACGCAGGAAGTACATAAAAACGGGGCAAGGATCTTTGCCCAGCTTCATCACTCAGGCATGATGTGTGTGGAAAAAAATACCGGAGTACAGCCGGCAGGCCCTTCTGCTATTGCAGCCACTAATTATTTGGAAAAGGTAAGGGAATACTCTAATCAGGAAGTATATGAATTGATTGAGGATTATGCAAAGGGAGCACTTCGGGCAAAAATGAGCGGGTTTGACGGTGTGGAGATTCACGCAGCACATCATTACCTGCTGGCACAGTTTCTTTCGGATTTTACCAATAAACGGGTAGATGAGTTTGGCGGATCATTCACCAACCGTTTTCGGATTATTGCCCACATTATCAAACGGATCAGGGAACTATGCGGAGAGGATTTTCCACAGATAATGCGCATTAGTGCAGAGGAATTTTTAGAGGGCGGAAATCACCCGGAGGATGCTTTTATCTATTGCCGCATGGCCCAGCAGGCAGGAATTGATGCAATCCACTTATCTACCGGTACCGGCATGGGAGGAAATATTGTAGCTCCTTATTATTACCAGCCTGGATTTAACGTGGAATTTAGCGAACGCCTTAAAAAAATGGTGCAGGTGCCGGTTATTACGGTAGGAAGAATCAATGATCCGGCCATGGCAGAACAGATTGTGGCGTCCGGCAGGGCAGATATGGTGTCTTTAGGAAGGCAGTCTGTCTGTGATCCGGAGTTTCCCAATAAGGTAAAAGAAGGACGTATTGACGAAATTTTCCAGTGTACCGGCTGTATGCAAAGATGCTACTATAGCAAAGGCTGTGAGGATTCAGACGTGGGGATTTCCTGTATGATGAATCCCTTCAGCGGCAAGGAGGACAGGTGGAAGATTCTGCCTGCACAGAAGAAAAAGAAGATTGCTGTAATTGGTGCAGGGCCGGGCGGCTTAGAGGCAGCCTGGGTGCTGGCAAAGAGAGGGCATGAGGTGGATGTTTATGAAAAAAACAGCACTGCCGGGGGAACTTTTCGTCTGGCAATGGTTCCGCCCTTTAAACAGGACTTTGGAAAAATGATTTTTACATTTGAAACCCTTTTGAAAAAATATGGGGGTAGGATTCATTATAATACGGAGCTATCCAATGAAATGTTAGGACAGCTTGATGTGGATGAACTGATTCTGGCTACCGGATGTCAGCCGCTGGTACCTCCTATACCGGGGATTGACGTAAATAAAGTTAAGCTTGCCAATCAGGTGCTTTTAGGAGAGGAGATTATTAGTGGTAAAAAGGTTTTGGTTATTGGCGGCGGACTGGTGGGATGTGAAACAGCGGAATTTTTGAACCTTTATCATAATGAAATTACCATAATTGATATGATGCCCAAGCTGGCAAAGGATTGCGTCAGCCGGGTGCGCAGCGTACTTTTGGAAAGGCTTGAAAATGCAGGTACTGATATGCTTACGCAGGTTAAGGTGACGGAAATACTCTCAGATGGAGTCAGGGCAGAGCGCCTGGGAGAGGAGATCGTTCTTGAGGGATATGATGAGATGGTGCTTGCTTTGGGAGCACGCAGCTATAATCCCTTTGAGGAGGAGGCAAAAAAATATTTCTCTAAGGTACATGTGATTGGTGATGCCTTTAGGGCAAGGGATGCTAAATACGCCATATATGAAGGCGCTAAGCTTGCAATGGAATTATAAAGGTAAGCGGAAAGACATGGAGAAGAAAATGGAAGGTTATTTTCAGGACGGATTTTTGTGGGGCGGAGCCATTGCGGCAAATCAATGCGAGGGAGCTTACTTAGAGGATGGAAAGGGCTTAAGCATACAGGATGTGATGCCTTATGGAATTGCAGGCCCTAAATCAGACAGCCCCGGAGAAAACAATAAAAAGCTTGTGGGAATCGATTTTTATCACAGGTACAGGGAAGATATCAGGCTGTTTGCCCAGATGGGATTTAAGATATTGCGATTGTCCATTGCCTGGTCGCGGATTTTTCCAAAAGGAGATGAAAAGGAACCTAATCAGGCAGGGATTGCCCATTATCATAAAGTTTTGGATGAATGCTTAAAGTACGGAATTACGCCTATGGTGACTATTTCCCACTATGAAACACCATTGTACCTTTCCAGAAAATATAATGGCTGGGCGAATCGGGAAATGATAGGCTTTTATGAAAAATACGTGAAGGTACTGTTTAAAGAGTATGGCAGTAAGGTAAAATACTGGATTTCCTTTAATGAGATTAATTCTATTTTAGAAGAACCTTTTATGAGCGGTGCCATTTCTACCCCCAAGGAAGCTCTGTCATTGGAAGAGCTGTATCAGGCGGTACATCATGAGTTTGTGGCAAGTGCTCTGGCAGTAAAGCATCTTCATGAAATGGTTCCCGGGGGAAAGATGGGCTGTATGCTTCTAAGTATGCCGGTGTATCCATTGTCGCCTAAACCGGATGATATGATGGCAGTCCTTGAGGCGGAGCGAAAAAATTTCTTTTTTGGGGATGTGCAGGTGCGGGGCAGCTATCCGGAATATATGAAGCGGTTTTTTGAGAAAAATGAGATTACACTTACAATTACGCCAGAAGATGAGGAAATACTAAAAAATACAGTTGATTATGTGGCATTTAGCTATTATGTAAGCATTTGTGAAAGTGCACAGGAAAATGAAAACCGGAGAAAGAGCAATATTATAGGCGGCATTCCTAATCCTTATCTGGTGGAAAGTGAGTGGGGATGGCAGATTGATCCGGTAGGACTGCGGTATGTTTTAAATCAGTGGTATGACAGATACCAAAAGCCCTTGTTTATTGCAGAAAATGGACTGGGAGCAGTGGACAAGCCTCTGATCAAAGAGGATGGAACGCTTACGGTAGAGGATGATTACCGGATTGCCTATCTGGAAACCCATCTTAAAGAAGTGGCAAAAGCAATTGATGATGGTGTTCCTGTTTTGGGTTATACAGCCTGGGGCTGCATTGATCTGGTAAGCGCGGGAACAGGGGAAATGAGAAAACGGTATGGCTTCATTTATGTGGACCGCCATGACGATGGAAGCGGTACTTTAAAGCGGTACCGGAAAAAAAGCTTTGACTGGTATCAAAAGGTGATTGCAACCAATGGGAAGAGTTTATTTGACTGTTGACGAGGATGACATATGGATGGAACGAAGGACGACAGAAAAAATATTTTGATTGCGGGTGAAGTGATTCTGGATATTGCTCCTGCCTTTTTAGGAGAACCGGTGAGAAGGCTGGAAGAGAGGCTGATCCCGGGCAGGGCAATGCTGATGGGAAAATGCTCTATTTATGCAGGGGCTATGGGAAATACGGCTCTTGCAGTAAAACGCTTAGGAGGCAGTCCAATTTTAGCCGGAAGGATAGGGGATGATTTGTTTGGAAAAGTGTTCCTTAAGCTTATGGAAGAGCAGCAGGTGGAAAGTGCACTGACAGTAGATCAAAAAGCAGATACGCCTTACAGCATTGGATTGTCCGTTCCGGGAATTGACAGGATGTTTTTGTATTATCCCGATGCGGCATGGCGGTTTACCGGGCAGGAGGTAAGCGATGAGCTGCTTGAAGAAGCCTGTATTCTTCACTTTGGGTATCCAATGGCAATGAAAAGGATGTATGAGGAAGCGGGAAAGAAAACTACTGCGCTTTTAAGAAGGGGAAAGCAGCAGGGAGCAGTAACCAGCATGGACTTTTGCTTTATTGATGAAATGGAGGAAGGGCCGCATCAGGACTGGAGGGCAATTTTGGAAAATGCAGGACCGTATCTTGATATTTTTGCTCCCAGCATTGAGGAACTGATGTATTACATTGACCGGGAAAATTATAAACGCTTTATGGAAGGTGAAGGGGAGTTTTTAGATAAAATAGATTTTGAGAAAGATGTAGAGCCTCTGGCAGATTACCTGTTGGGGATTGGAATTAAAATTGTGGTGATTAAATGTGGAATCAAAGGGATTTATCTTAAGACAGCCCCTTTCGAAGCTATCCGGCAGATGGCAGAAAGACTTCCCATTTCTGAAATAGAATGGGGCGGACAGAGGTTATTACAGCCGGCCTATCCGGTTAAGCAGGTGGTATCAGCGGCAGGGGCGGGGGATGTAACGATTGCAGCTTTTCTTCTGGCACTGGAAAAAGGACTTGATCCTGAAACGTCGCTTAAGCTGGCAGCAAGAGCGGGAGCAAGGTGTGTAATGTCTGTTGACTCTTATAGTAATTTGATTCCGTTAGAGGAACTGTTAAAGGAAATAGATTAAAAAATGCCTGCGAAAGCAGGCGGATGGGAGCGAAAATGGCAAGAAAGGATTATGAAGAAATCAAAGAAACATTTCAAAAATTTGTACAGGCATGGAAGACCAGGGATACAGATCTTTTGGGAGAATGCTTTGTAAAGGAGGCTGCGTGTAATTTAAGTACAGTTGCCAAGTACCCTTGCGGCGGACAGCATGGAATTTATGGAATCAGAGATTTTGTTATGGAAGTTCCGTCTCCTGACTTCTTTTATTCCCAGGTCTGTAACTTTGTTGCCCGTATCAATAAAGACAGGGCATATCAGACAGCTACAGTGGTGTGTCTGACAGGAGTACATGAAGAAGATCAGGTAAGAACGATGGAATTCAGCGCACTCTTTGCCAATGGATGGGTACGATGTGAGGAAGGCTGGAGAATCAGTGAAATGCGCATGGACATCACGGAATATGCAGGAGATTATCAGGAATTTATTGATAAGTGGTATTTTGAAAAGCCGGAACTGAAATACTATTTTGGAATTCATCTTCCCTGTGTGTCGGGAGAAACAGATAACCCCTGGTTTCGGATTCCGGAAGAAGAGGACGTTAAAAGTGATGAGGAAAAGATATTGGAGACATTTTCCAGATATGCTTATGGAATTGACACCTTGAATTTTGACCTGCTGCCTGAGGCACTTTCTGATGATTTGGTGGTGAATATGGCTCCTTGGGGAGCAATGGATAAAAGAGAGTTTATGGCAACTTTGAAGTTCAAACGAATGGCGGCAAGGTACTGGAATCATCCGGCAAGGCTGGAAGATGTGTCGGTGGAGGGGGACAAGGCGTTTTTACGTCTGCACCGCATGGCTGGTCATAAACAAAGCGATCATCCGGTGATTCTTACAAAGGAGAACGTGGATAGGGTACATGCCTGTGCCCGCTATGAGATCATAATGAAAAAGGAAAATGACTGCTGGAGAATTGCCCGCATGGATTATTTCCTTGGAACTATTGATTTGGAAAAACAGAGCTGAAAAAATCGGAGAAGGGAGTGAGGAAAGGGATGGAGAGGAAGAGCGATGTACTGCTGCAGGCAGATCATATGCGCAAGGAATTTGGAATTACAAAAGCAGTCAAGGACATTGATCTGACCATCTATCGGGGGGAAGTAAGAACGCTCATCGGTGAAAACGGTTCAGGTAAGTCTACCTTGTCTAATATGTTCGCAGGGGTGTATATGCCTACGGAGGGAACAATGACATTAAGAGGAGAGCCCTACAAGCCGGAAAATATTATTGACGCCCGTATGAAAGGAATCGGTCTTGTGGTTCAGGAAGTAGGAACCATTGATGGACTGACCGTGGCGGAAAATATGTTTATGGGAAGGGAAAAGAGATTTTGCTCTTGCGGGCTGGTGAACCGCAGAAAGATGATGGAAGCGGCAGATAAAGCATTGGCGGATAATGGAATTGATCATTTTCACGGGGCTGATTTAATTGACAAATTAACTTTTGAAGACCGCAAGCTGGTAGAAGTGATCATGGTGATGGAGGCAGATCCGGATATTATGATCTTTGATGAAAGCACAACGGCGTTATCAAGAAAAGGGCGTGACCTGATTTATAAGATTATGGAGATGCAGAAAAAGAAAGGAAAATCCATTATTTTTATTTCCCATGATCTTGATGAGGTGACTATGGTAAGCGACCGGGTAACTGTCATGAGGGATGGGGACTATATTGCAACCTTGGAGAAAGAAGAAATCACCCCGGAACGGATGCGGAATCTGATGATCGGGCGGGAGTTGACAGATAATTATTACCGTACGGATTATGAATGCACTTGCGGGGATGTAGTTCTGCAGGTGAAAGATTTGACAAAAGAAGGCATGTTTGAGGATGTATCTTTTGATATTCATGAAGGGGAAATCGTAGGAATTGGCGGACTTACCGAATGTGGAATGCATGAGCTGTGTAAAGCGGTTTTTGGGATATACAGTGTTGATAAGGGAGAAATTTATCATGTAGGTGCAGGCAGGAAGATTAAAAGCACATTAGATGCACTGGAAAGCAAAATGGGATATCTGTCCAAAAACAGAGAAGTAGAGGCAATGATGCCTTCAGCCAGTATCCGGGATAATATTATGTTAACCTGTTATGACAAGGCAAAAAAGGGAATGATCTTAAGTCCGCGGAAGGAAAAGGAAATCACCCGTCAGCAGAAAGATAAGCTTTCCATCAAATGCCGGGATATGGAACAGTGGGGCAGAGAGCTAAGCGGAGGCAATAAGCAGAAGGTGGTAATTGCAAAATGGCTGGCAAATGATTCGGAGATCCTTATTATGGACTGTCCTACAAGGGGAATCGATATTGGCGTCAAGGCGGCCATATATGAGCTTATGAATGAACTGAAAAAACAAAAGAAGGCAATTATTATGGTTTCGGAAGAGCTGCCGGAGCTGATTGGAATGTCGGATGTGATTTATATCATGAAGGATGGAAAAATCACAGGTTCTTTTCAGAGGAATGAAATGGTGACAGAGCATGATGTGATCAAGCACATGATATAGGAGGAGAAAAGGTTGAACAGGGAAATAAAAAAAATAAATGGGGATAAGGTAAAAGAATATCTCCCTGCTGCCGGTCTGGTGGTGGTAATTTTGCTGTTTACAGCTCTGACCGGAGGGAGAATGATTGCACCCACAAATCTTTTGCTTATTATGAAACAGTCAGCCATGCAGATTATTGCGTGTGTAGGGGTAACATTTGTCCTGGCACATGGCAATCTGGATTTTTCATTTGGGGCCAATATAGCGATTTCCTGTGCGGCAGGCGCCATTGTGGGAGCTAATGTTTCTTATTTGCTGTTTCTTCCGGTATGTATTTTGACAGGAATATTATTGGAAGTGTTTATGTGTTTTATCCATTTGTCCTGCAAGGTACCGGCGATTGTTGTTTCCTGGGCGCTTATGTTTTTTGACCAGGGTATTATGACTACCTTAGTGGGAAAGTTTCCCATGAAGCTGCCTGAGGAACTGGTATTTATGGATCATACATGGTTTTACATTATTATGGCAGTGGCGGTATGCCTGATTGGATGGTACCTTTTGGACTACACCAGACTTGGAAAATATAATAAAGCGATTGGTTCTAACATTGTTAACGCCAGATTCAGCGGTATTCCTGTCAATAAATTCAAATATCTTGCTTATGTGGTGAGCGGAGTGAGTGTAGGAATCTGCGCCATCATCTGTATGGCAAGGGGAAGAACCGCATCCACCCTTACGGCGTCAGGTGCAGCCATAGATGTTTTGATCGCGGTTGTCTTAGGCGGAATGTCTTTAGGAGGCGGTACCAAAACCAGAATTTCAGCAGGTATTATCGGTACGTTAATGCTGGAGTTTCTCACAAACGGACTTACGATGGTAGGCGCGGACAATAATTTGATCGGAATGGTAAAAGGGCTTATTTTCCTGACAGCAGTCATTATCACCTTTGACAGGAAAGCTGTTCAGGTAGTTATTTAATCAAATGCAACTATAAAAAACAAAAAAGGAGAAAAAAGAATGAAAAAAGGCAAAAAAATTTTATCTGTTGTAATGGCTGTATGCATCATGGCAGCATCTGTTATGGGATGCTCCGGAAAGACACCTGCGGATGAGCAAACACCTGCGGATGCAAAGACACAGGATGAAACACCTGCAGAAATCACAACTGAGGAAACAACACAAGAAACTGCACAGGATACAACAGCAGGCACAGACAGCTACAAGGTTGGACTGGAAATTTGGAGTACAGATGACGCTTTGGGAGGACATACAAAGCAGATTATTGAAGAGTTTGGAAAGCTTTGGAATATGGAACTGATTGTACATACATCAGATTATGCTTCCGAAGCACAAATTAAAAGTATTGAAGATTTTATTGCGGCAGAAGTTGACGGAATCATTGCAGTACCTTGTGATGAGGATACCACAGTGTTAATGGCTGAAAAATGCCAGGAAGCAGGAATTCCTTTGGTGCTGGCATACAGAAATGTGGTGGATGAAGGTAACATTGCCAAATTAGAAGGAAACACTTCTTTTATTGCAGAGATTGAAAACGGTGATTATATGATGGGATATAATATGGTTCAGCAGATCATTGATGATGGCTATACCAAGATTGCCCTGATTGATACACCAAAGGGAAATGCAAATGACATCCGTGAAAATGGTATGCGGGATGCAATGGCGGACAATAATTTGGAATTTGTGGCAGTTTCCACTCTTTCTGACAGCTATGAAGCAATTGAAGGCACTAACCTGACGGAAAATATTTTAAATGTGTACCCTGATACTGAAATTATTGTATTATCCTGTGGTTCTAACGGAATCGTGGATGCAGCACTGGCAAAGGTAGCAACTATGGGTATGTCTGAGACATGTTCTATTGCGACGGTAGATGCACCGGATGCAGCAGAGGATTATATTAATGCAGGCACTTTATATTGTGTAGGCGGTTTGATCTATAACAGCGCTTACTATGGTGCGGTTATTCTGGCAAATTATCTGCAGGGAAATCCTCTTGCAGAAGGAAGAGTTGCATATCCTCAGGTACAGCCTATAATTTATGGTGCTGAAGATGCAGGGTTAAATCAGAAATATATGATTGATGCGCTTCCGTACACACAGGAGGAAATGAAGAATATGCTTGTTTCCGTAAATCCTGATTTTACTTTTGAGCAGCTCATGGAGGAAGGAAATACTTTCTCACTTGCAGATCTGGCAAACAAATAATTAGAAACGAGGAAAAGTGATGAGTGATAGTTTGAAAAAGTCTTTGAGAGGAATCGGGATCGCAGTGGGAATCCCAGTTGCCGCATTTGTGATTGTAAAGCTGATAGCTCCGGATTTAGTAAGGCTGTCACAGTTTAAATCCATGCTGATTCAGGCAATCTTTCCTGCAATACTGGCATGGGGGGTTATGTGTGAATTAAAATCCGGTATCTGGGACTTTTCTGTTGGGGCAAATGTACTTATTTGTGAAATTATTGGAGGAAATCTGGCAAAAAGCCTTGGGCTGGGAGTTCCCGGCGTGATATTTTTCAGTGCAGTGATAGGAACACTGATCGGATATTTAATAGGCAAAATATTTATTATGGCTAAAATTCCGTCTATCATTGTTTCCGTAGGAGCGATGCTCTTGCTGGAAAGTTTAAGCTGTATTTTATATGAAGGAAATGGAATCAGATTCGGCCCTTCGATTTTGATTATGAGCACAGCACCTTATAATGTTATTTTTGGAATCGTATGTGCGCTGATAGCCTGGCTTTTATATACCAAACGTCCTTTTGGATTTCACGTAAGATTAATTGGAAGCAGTATCAATATTGCCCGGCAGAATGGAATTGATATTGATAAAACCAGAATAAAAATCTTTATGATGACCGGCCTGTTTTGTGGTTTCTATGGAGTGATGGAGCTGGGAAGCTCCGGTGTTGTAACCTCGAAATCTAATATGGCCAGCATGGGAATTATATTTAGTGCAATTATCTGCGTGTTTATTGCCATGACAATAGAAAAATGGGTGAATCTGGTGGTAGGAATTTACGTGGGGGCTGTTGTAGCCAGCATAATCCGGTTGACAATTCTTGTGACCGGAGGATCTAACGCATTCCAGCAGGTGATTATGGCATCTATTTTAATCATAGTATTTGCTGTGCAGAATAACCTCCCTAAACTGCTGGAAAAAAGAAGAAAAGGTCCGCTGATTCAGGCAGAAAGAAGTAAAACATAATAAGGCGGACACAGAAGCGGCGGGAAGGCCATCGGCAGTTATGCCGGTGGCTTTTTTGCAAGTCAGCAGAAAATGTGATTGACAAGTGATTGGAAAATGATAGAATATGATTGAAAGGTGTAAAAATAAAGATGAAGAAAATACTTTGCGCAGGGATTATTACCTGTGATACAATGCTTCGGGGGATTTCCCATATGCCGGCACCAGGAGATGCGGTGGGACTTACAGGGGTAGAGGTGCATGTGGGAGGCTGCGGGGGAAATTTTGCCATTGATTTGGCAAGACTTGGGATTCCGGTTATGCTCAGCGCCAGAATCGGAAAGGACCGATATGGCGATATGGTTATGGAAATTCTTGGAGAATATAAAGATTTAATTGATATGCGCAGCCTGGTAAGGGATTCTGAGCAGGGAACTACTTTTTCGGCGGTTTGTATTTTTGAAAACGGAGAACGCTCTATTTTATGCAATATGGGAAGCACCTTGAGGTTTTCCAGGGAAGATATCATGGAGGAATGCATTAGGGACTGTGATATTTTTTTTGTGGCAGGAAGCTTATTACTAAATGAATTTGAAAAAAATGGGGAAGCAGAGCTTTTAAAACGTCTTCAGTCGGAAGGAAAATTTACGGCTATGGATACCTGCTATGACGTGGAGGAAGTATGGCTGCCTAAGATAAAAGATGCAATTCCTCATTTGGACTTGTTTATGCCCAGTTATAACGAAGCAGCCCGGTTAAGTGGTCTTGAAAATGTAGATGAGATTGCAGATTTTTTCCTACAGATGGGAGCCGGAAATGTGATTTTAAAAATGGGAAGCAAGGGGGTATATATGTGCTGTAAAGGTAAGCCCAGACATTATATACCTGCGATTTTAAATGAAAATGTGGTGGACACCACCGGAGCAGGAGATTCCTTTTGCGCCGGATTTATGGCAGGATTGGCTTTGGGATGGGATTTTGACCGGTGTGCCATGCTGGGGAATGCAATGGGATATTGCTGTGTGGGAAGTATGGGACCACAGGCTGGAATAAGGCCATTAAATGAAATGCTGCCTTTAGTGGAACAGCAGGAGAAGGCAGCAGTAGGATAAGAAGAATAGGGGGATAAAAGGATGAGCGTGCTGGAGCGCTGGAGACACATTTCTAATATGGTGGAAAATGAGGATTATGTTACGGTGGAGGAATTTTGCACCCGCCTTGGCGTTTCGGAGGCTACGATCCGGCGGGATCTGACAGCTATGGAAGGAAGAGGAATGCTGGAAAGATTTCGGGGAGGTGCGCAGAAGGTAAAAGCAATCTATATACCGGAGCATAGCGCAGGGGAAATTTCCCACCGCCTGATGGAACGAAGAGATGAAAAAATTAAGATAGCCAGACGGGCAGCGGAAATGATCGGGGATGGAGATTACGTGTTTATCGACAGCTCATCCACCACTTATTTTATGATTGATTTTATTATGGCAAAGGACGTAACAATCCTTACAAACAGCATATTGATCATGCCAAAGCTTTTAGAAAAAAACATGCGGGGATATATTACCGGAGGATTTATTGACAAATGTTCGGAATCGGTGATACCGGATGACTATACGGTGGCTATGCAGAGTATGAATTTTAACAAGACTTTTATCGGTACCTATGGAATCAGCGAAAAAACCGGTTATACTACTTATGGAACAGCAGAGGGAAATTTCAAGAGAAATATCATAGCACAGTCAGAACAAACCTTTGTACTTGCTGACATGAGCAAATTTGACAGAAGCGCCTTTTTTTCCTATGCATCGCTGGATGCCTGCACGCTGATCACTGATGGAAGGAACAGTATCACAGATAACATGGAAAAGGTAATTATCTGCTGAAAGGCATAGAAACGGTACAGTTTCCTAACGAAAACATAGACAAACTTAAGGGAGAGGTGTTAGAATAAAAGAACTGATGTATTTGCAAAGAGAGGATCATAATCTTGCGGGAATTGGAATATCCATTTGACAGTGATTATATTTTAAAAAAGTCCAAACGCATCCGTCGGGAATTGCTTGCGGGCAGGGATGCCGCAGCAGGCGGGAAGAAGTTTTTAAAGAAAAAGATAGCAGTTCTTGGAGGCAGCACCACTCATGATATTATCCGTATTTTGGATTTATTTTTATTAGATCAGGGAATTGAAGGGGAATTTTATGAGTCTGAGTATGTCCAATACTGGCAGGATGCCATGTTTGACAACGGAGAACTTAGAGAATTTGCACCTGATCTGATCTATATTCATACCACCAGCCGGAACATTACCATGTATCCGGCTTTTGATGATGGAAGAGAGCAGGTACAGGACAAGCTGAACAGTCAATACCGGCATTTTGAGGTAATGTGGGATAAGCTGGCAAAGGACTATCACTGCCCTGTTATTCAGAATAATTTTGAGTACCCTGCATACCGCCTTATGGGAAACCGGGAAGCGGTGGATTTTCACGGGAAAATTTCATTTATAAACAAGTTGAATTTGATGTTTGCAGAGTATGCGGAATGCCATGAAAACTTTTATTTAAGTGATATTAATTACGCGGCGGCTTCCTACGGACTGGACCGGTGGGCGGATTCTTCTTACTGGCATATGTATAAGTACGCTATGAGTATGCAGGCGATTCCTGAATTTTCTTATAATTTAAGCCACATGATTAAGGCTGTTTTTGGTAAAAATAAAAAGGCTTTCGTATTGGATTTGGATAATACCTTATGGGGAGGCATTGTGGGAGATGACGGGGCGGAAAACCTTGAGCTTGGCCAGGAAACTCCTATGGGGCAGGTTTATCAGGAATTCCAGTCTTATATTAAGGCTCATAAGGATCTGGGAATTATACTGAATGTGAATTCCAAAAATGAGGAAGAAAACGCTATTGCAGGTTTAAATCACCCAGATGGAATATTAAAGCCGGAAGATTTTATTGTAATCAAGGCAAATTGGGAGCCAAAAAGCCAAAACATGGCGGAAATTGCTTCTACCCTTAATATAGGAAAAGATGCGCTTGTCTTTGTAGATGATAACCCCAGAGAGCGGGAGATTGTAAGAGTGCAGGTGCCGGAGGCGGCAGTTCCGGAAATCACCCGGGGCGAAGAACTTGCGCCGGATAAGTTTATAAAAATTTTAGATAAAAATGGTTACTTTGAGGTAATCAGCCTTTCCGAGGACGATAAAAAACGGAATGAAATGTATAAGGCAAATGCCCTTAGAAAAACCCAGGAGGAGAGCTTTGGAGATTACAGGGAATTTTTGAAATCTCTGGAGATGAAGGCGGTAATTGCAGGCTTTGATCCGGTACATTTTTCAAGGATTGCCCAGCTTACCAATAAAAGCAATCAGTTTAATTTAACTACCAGGCGGTTTACCCAGGCGGAAATTGAGAAGATTGCAGAAGATCCTGCGTATATTACCTTGTATGGAAAACTTACGGATAAGTTTGGGGATAATGGCGTGGTATCTTTGGTGATCGGGCGGATAGAAGGAAATATCCTGCATGTAGAGCTGTGGCTGATGAGCTGCCGGGTGCTGAAACGGGATATGGAATTTGCCATGATGGATGCGCTGGTGGAAGCCGGAGAGGAAAAAGAAATCTCGAAGATTATGGGTTATTATTACCCAACACCTAAAAATGCCATGGTTAAGAATTTCTATGAAATTCAGGGTTTTACAAGGGTGGAAGAGGATAAAGAGGGCAATACGGTATGGCAGTTTGAAATAAAAGAGGATTACAAAAAGAAAAATGGTGTAATTTTAGTAAATGAATAAATGGCGGGAATCTTCAGCTGCAGTATCATTCATTAAAAATATTAAGAGTAAGAAAGGATGGAAATGAGGATGACAAGGGAAGAAGTGTATGCAACTTTAAATGAGGTGTTTCAGGATGTGTTTGATGATGAGAGTATTGAAGTAAATGATGAAACAACCTCAGATGATATTGAGGATTGGGATTCATTAGAGCATATCAATCTGATTGCGGCGGTTGAACAGGAATTTGGCATGAAATTTAACATGGGACAGGTTGTCACCATGAAAAATGTGGGAGAGATGGTGGATATTATTTTAAGCCAGATCTAGGGCTTTTTTAAAAGCTCTATCATACCAAGCTTTGCATTCACCAGGAATACTACCGGAAGTGAGTTAATTGCAGGAGCCGGAGCAGGAAGATCAATTGCTGTATATCCTTCTTCCTGAAGTCTTGCAAAATCTTCCTCAAAGTGTTCGGTTTCATAGCAGATATGATAGGGGCTGTTTTTGTGTTTTTTCAAAAGGCCTGCTACTACGGAGGTATCGTCTGTAGGAGAGACCAGTTCTATGGTATAGCCATCTTTTTCAAGAAAACAAATATTAACTTTGCGGTAGTTATCATAGGTGATGTCCTGGATTAGGGTAAATCCAAGATGTTCAAATTCCTTTACTGCCGCATTTATTTTTTTGACTAAATAGCCAATATGGTGTATTTTTAAAGTATTCATTGAAATCTCCTTATGGGTTAAATGCCCGGTGTACTTATAAATTTTTAAGAAAGGGTTCCACTTATGGGAGCTACATTTACATCCTTTTACTTTTTATGTTTTTATGTGTGTCTGCTTTTTTTGTACTATCTTGTACCTAAAAAGATACGGTGGTGTGTGCTTCTTTTTTCAAGTATAGCATATTATCTGCTTTCAGGAAACGGAATACTTATTTTGTACCCCCTTGTTTCCTGTTTATCTGCTTATATTGGAATCCGCATTATGGGCGAAGAAGGAAAAACCAGCAAAAGAAAAGCCGCCCTTATAATGGTTATTGTTTTGCAGATTGGCATTTTATTTGTGCTGAAGTATGTGAACTTTGGAATTAATACCATAAATGGACTGTCAAAACTTTTTGGAGGGACGAAGGATGTGGTTGACGGTTTACATTTTATGGTGCCGCTGGGGATTTCCTTTTATACTTTTTCTATTCTTGGGTATGTGGCAGATGTGTACAATGGCATTGCAGTTCCACAAAAAAATTTTTTAAAGCTGGCATTGTATGGAATGTACTTTCCGGTTATCTTGTCGGGGCCGATTATGCGTTATCGGGAAGACGGAGAGCAGTTTTTTGCCCCCCATGGGTTTGATTACAAGCAGGTTACTTTTGGAATGCAGCGTATGCTGTGGGGTTTTTTTAAGACGCTGGTAATATCCGAAAGAATGAATCTTGTGGTGAATACGGTTTATGGAAACCATGTACAATATGGCGGAATTTACTTATGGTTTGCAACGATTTGTTTTGCCTTTCAGCTTTATACAAATTTTTCCGGCAGCATGGATATTGTGCTTGGCATGTCCCAGACATTTGGACTGAAAATGCCGGAAAACTTTGAAACGCCTTATTTTTCAAAGAACATCTCCGAATATTGGAGAAGATGGCATATGACTCTTGGTGTATGGATGAAGGAGTATATTTTTTATCCGCTGCTTCGGACAAGCGCATTTACCAGGTTAGGAAAAAATTTAAAAAAGCGTTTGGGAAAGAAAAGAGGAAAGCAGCTTACCACTTTTCTTGCCATGTTTATTTTATGGTTTACGGTAGGAATATGGCATGGGGGAGACTGGAAGTATGTAATTGGTTCCGGTCTGCTTCACTGGTTTTATATTGTAATGGGTGAATTGTTAATGCCTTTCTTTCAAACCTTTATGGAAAAATGCCACATCAATCCTAAGAGCAGGTGGGTGGATGGTTTTAGAATAGTAAGAACTTTTTTCCTTGTTAATATTGGGTTTGTATTCTTTCGGGCAGACAACGTTGGCATGGCGGTGTCCGTGCTGAGAAGCATGTTTACTTCTTTTCATTTGGGAGCGGTTTTTGATGGCAGCCTTTTTACTTTAGGACTTGACTGGGTGGAGATGATCATTGCAGTGGTTTCACTGGGGATTTTACTTACGGTTTCTATTTTGCAGGAAAAAGGAATTAAAATAAGGGAAAGCATTAGCCAAAGAAAGCTGCCAATCAGGTGGATGATCTGGTATGCCCTTTTATTTTATACGATCCTGCTTGGATATTATGGGCCGGGATACAGTGCGGCAGAGTTTATTTACCAGGGCTTTTAGGAAAGGTATGGGAAATGAGAATTAAAAATTCCATTATCAATTTAATATATATATGGGGTTCGGCTCTTTTGATTGCAGTGCTCAGTCTGGTGACAAGGCGCCTTTTTCTGGATTCCCTGAAAATAGATTATCTGGGGTATGACGGGCTGTTTACCTCTATTTTTTCTTTTTTAACCCTTTCTGAAATGGGAATTGCGGGCATTATCACTTACCATATGTACAGTGAGATTGCAACAGATAACAAGGCACAGATCTGCAGGCTGCTTTATATGTACAAGCTGATCTACAAAGTGGTGGGAGCTTTTGTTCTGGCGGCAGGAATTGTGGTCAGTTTTTTTCTTCCGGTAATCTTAAAAGACAATACGGAAAAATGGGAGTTTATCTATACAATTTATTTTTTGCAGCTTATGACCACCCTATGTACTTATTTCTTTGCATACCGCAGGATTCTTTTCGTTACCTATCAGAAAATTTATTTTTGTACTATGGTGGATACGATTATGACCATCATTTCCACTTGCTGTAAAATGGTAGTTTTGGTGGTTGGGAAAAGTTATATAGCATATCTTGTTGTGGGAATTTTAAACAATGTTATTTCTAATTTGATTATTGCATGGCGGTCGAAAAAAAGCTTTCCGGATATTGTGAAAACAAAGGTGACAAAGGAAGATTTTAAGAAATTAAATCTCTGGTATGATGTAAAAAATATGATGGCAACTAAGATTGCAGGCACTATTTATGGAAGCTCTGACAGTATTATTATCACAGCGGTTTTAGGAGTAGGAGTTGTTGGATTAGTTAACAATTATCAGATGATATCCTCCAAAATACAGGAGTTTATCCTTTCAATTTTTCAGGCTTTGCAGGCTGGTATTGGAAATATGGTGTACGATAAGGATGCCAAAAAAGGAATCAGTTTCTTTTATGCTCTAGATCTGGTGGGATTTTATTTGGGGCTGACAGCAGCAGTGGGGATGGTGGTAGTAGGGCAGGATTTCATTTTAGTATGGCTGAAAAACAGGGATTTTCATCTGCCCTTTTTGTTTTTATTCCTTCTTTCCCTGAATGTGTTTGTGTCTATCTGCAATAATCCAATGAATTATTTTAGAAATACTCTGGGGCATTTTGAAAGCGATAGAAATTATATGATTGCTGCAGCAGTGGTAAATGTAGCATTCACTCTTTTACTTGCAAAGCCTATGGGTGTGGCGGGCGTTATGGTGGGAACGGTGGCAGGACACCTTTTGATCTTTATGGGAAGAACGGTAGTGGTTTACAAGCATTATACAAAAAAATCCCCAGTGGAGTATTATATCCGTTTCGCCCTGCGCCTTGGCATTTTCTCCTGTATTTCCTTAGGAACTGCATTTTTATCAGGTTTTATCGGCGTTGGCGGAGTGGCAGGTGTTTTAATCAAGGGAATAATCAGTGTATTGGTCTCCGGAGTGGTATTTTTGATCTACAGCTTTAAGCGGGAAGAATTTCAGGTGCTTTTGTCTTATGGAAGGACAGTGGCTTTAATGGTAATAAGAAAAGGGAAAGATTGAAATTAAAATTTTCAATCAGGAGCCGTACCTTGAAAGGAGCATGGTTGCAGAATGGCACAGCAGACAAAAAAGAATGTGTTGGTTTTGAATGTAGCGGAAATTGTATACTATTTTTACTTTTTTATTATGGCTTTTGCGAAAGGAATGGGGCTGTATGATGGGATGTGGCCTTATACGGCAGCATTACTTCTTGGAGGGCTGCTGATTGTGTGCAAGCTGGCTCTTACGGAGCATACCCTGGTGGAGTGGCTGTTCGTTCTTGGGATGCTGGCTCTCGGTATATTGGTTTGGCATAACTCAGGTGAAAAGGGAGCTTTGATTTATATTGCTATGATTGTGGCAATGAAAAATGTACCGGTGAAGCGGGTGTTTTCCGTAGGTCTGGCAGTGTGGGGGATTACTTTCATTGCACAGGTCATTTTGACATTGACAGGTATCAGGCAGGATATTTTTGTGATACATGCCAAGCTGGGACTGGGGTATATTATCCGCTGGTCTTTGGGACAGCCCCACCCTAATGTGCTGCAGATTACGTCCATGATGTTATGCGCTTTTATTTTATACCTGGCAGATTGGAAAGGGAAAAAATTAATCTATGCAACTGTGCTTATGCTGATTGGAAATCTATATATCTTCTTTTATTCTGTCAGCTATACGGGGCTGATTGTAGTGGTGGTTTACCTGTTTGGAAATTTATATCTTTCTTTTCGAAAGGAGCTGAATAAGCTGGAAAAGCTGCTTGTAATGCTGGTCTTTCCCATGTGTGCGGCATTTTCCATACTGGGGCCTTTAACTTTTCCAGAGCGGCTTTGGGAGATTTGTAATAAGGTGCTGAACACCCGGTTTAACATTGCAAGAATCCATATGACTACGGATCCCATTACATTATTTGGTGCAAGACCTTCAGATGCAATACCCAAAGGGCTTTGGAATATTGACTGTTCTTATGTGTTTGCACTGATGCATTATGGAGTGGTGTTTTTTCTTCTTTTGTGTATTGGCTATATTGCATTGGTTTGGCATTGCCTGAAAAAGAAAAAATATCAGGAGCTTGCAATTATTATCGGACTATCTGTGGCGGCGATTACAGAACCATTTTTTGTAAATCCTTCCTTTAAAAATATTTCTCTTTTATTTATGGGAGCATTCCTTTTTGATAAATTTAATGAATTTGCATATAAGAAACCGGATCATGTATTAAATAAAAAAATAGGATTGCTGACCATAGGGAAAAAAGAAGTTGTAATTCCCATAGAAAAAACTATTTGTGTGAAAAATCAATTTTTACAAGTGGTAAAAATGCAAAAAAAGTTTATTATAATAGGTACAATAGCTATTATGGTTATGGCAGGTATTTTGTTTGCGGTAATGGCAGATATGCCGAAATGTTATTATGCACTTCGTTCTTCCACGCAGATTGAGGAAGAGAGAATGTATTTGGATATTGATCAGCTTCCAGAGGATTTTGACGGAAAAATATTAAATTACCAGGATGCCAAGACACCTATGCAGAAGGTGGAAGGAAATATTGTAACGGTGGAATATGTAAGGGGAATCATCAGCAGCGGCTTATGGTGCGGTTTTTTTGGCGGGGGGATTATCTCCTTGATTGCTTTTATCTTTCTAAGACGAAGGATTGACGTTACTTGAGTAAAATGATAAAGTTATACAGTCGATAGAAAATATTATGTGCCTGTGCGCCGCCGGGCGTAAATGAATTGATCAACAAAAGCAGCGCAGAAGTGAGGAAAAAATGTCAGTTAAATTTCATAATTTTGGTGGAACCCTTGGATGGAATCTGCAAAAGAGATTTCCAAAGCTTTCCTCTGAAAGTTATTTAAAACTTCAGTTCCTGGCAAGAAATAAATTACAGAAAAAATATATTGAGTACTTTTTGGAGGGAGAAGAAGTTCCTAAGCCTTTGGTAGTAAACCTGGAAACCATAAACCGCTGTAACAGCACCTGTTCTTTTTGTACGGCAAACAAAAATGCGGAAAAAAGGCCTTACAAAAGAATGGAAGATGATCTTTTTTACAGTATCATTGACCAGCTTCACGATTGGGGATATAAAGGGCATCTGACTCTTTATGGAAACAATGAGCCTTTTCTGGACACAAGAATTGTAGAGTTTCATAAATATTGCAGGGAAAAGCTTCCTGAGAGTTTTATTTTTCTTTCTTCTAATGGACTTTTGCTGACCGTGGATAAGGTAAAGGAAATTATTCCTTATGTAAATCAACTTATTATCAACAATTATTGCAGAGATATGAAGCTGCATGAAAATGTACAGGAAATTTATGAGTATGCTAAGGCACATCCAGAAGAATTTAAGGATGTGGAACTTTTGATTCAAATGCGGTATATGGATGCTGTGCTGACAAATCGTGCAGGAAGTGCACCGAATAAGCAGAATACGCAGAAGATCATCAAGGAAACCTGCCTGATGCCTTACACGGATATGTTTATATTCCCGGATGGAAGAATGGGAATCTGCTGCTGTGATAACTTTGAAGCAACCACACTGGCGGATTTAAATGTAACGCCTTTAAAAGAAGCCTGGAATAGTGAGGAGTACAAAAAAATCAGACAGGCTATCAGGACGAGCCGGGGAGATTATAATTTTTGTAAGTACTGTGACTTTATTGACGCAGGGCTTAGGATGGATGTGGTGGACGATACATTGAAGAACAGGGCGGCAAACCACGGGGCGAGACAGTCTTTGTTTAGAAAATAGAATGCAAAAGCCGCACAGCTTGAAAAGTGATACATCGCTTGCTAAGTGTGCGGCTAAATTATTATTTAGGTGGAATCTTTTGTTCTTTAATCTACTTCGGCTTCGTTTTTCTTAATGCCTTCGTGGTATTCCTGCTCTGTATTGACACTCCAGATATTTGACTTGTCTTTTTCTCCGGAGAGAATATTTTTTACGGTTTCAAAAGAAGTGACCATGGAGTGGTCAATATTGTTATACCGATGCTGTCCGTTGCGTCCTACGCAGTATAAATTTTCGATGGTGCTCAAGTAGGCCACAAGGGTATCAATTTCATCATAGGTGTCAAAGTAAGCAGGGTATGCCTTTTTAACTTTTTCCATATGGGTGTCCATTACAATGTCAGCATTGTCAATCAGCCCCAGCCTGATCATTTCAGACACACCGATTTTGGAGAATTCTTCTTCCGTCATGTTCCAGAAATCATCCCCTTCGTTTACAAAGTATTCCAGTCCGATCCATACAGTATGCTCCAAATCTTTTATCATGTAAGGTGACCAGTTGTTATAAATCTGGAAGCGCCCCAGCTTTACATTGCGGTCTTGTACATAAACCCAGCAGTCAGGAACGATATTGCTTACGGTCTTAATTTTTGTTTTGTTTTTCAGGTTGATCTTAGGAACGAGGACGCCCAAGGTCATGTAATCACGATAAGGAAGTCCGGCAGCAATTCTGGCTGGTTCTGCTGGGACGTCATTCATGCCTTCCACCAGATCTTTTACAGGCATGGAAGAAATAAAGAAATCTCCCTCCATTATATGTTCCTGCCCGTCCTTTACATAAGTAAGGGAAGTGAGGAGACCGGCTTCATTTTTATGGAGTTTGGTTACTTTTGCATTTTTAATAATGATTCCTCCCAGCTTTTCGATTTCAGAAGCGGTTACGTCCCAAAGCTGACCGGGGCCTAATTTGGGATATTTAAATTCTTCAATCAGGGAGGTTTCCACTTTACGATTTTTCTTTTTAAATTTTTTCTCAAAAACATCTTTCAGGATTGCCATAATAGACAGTCCCTTTGTCCGTTGCGCACCCCAGGAAGCGTCAATTTCGCTGGGATGGCGTCCCCACAGGTTTTCCGTATAGTATTCAAAAAACATGGAATAAAGCTTTCGTCCGTAGCGGTTGATATAAAAATTTTCAAGGTTATCATCCGGTTTTTTGCAGAATAAAGAAGCAAGATAACTAAACCCTACCTTTATTGTGGTCAGAAAGCCAAAGTTTTTAAAGGTTTCCAGTTTTAGTGAAATCGGATAATCATAAAATTTGGAATCAAAATAAATACGTGATACACGATGTCTCGTCAACATAACCCGATCTTCCTTTTCAGGATCAGGTCCCCCTTTCGTAAGAGGCATGGGCCTGTCCAAAAGAATATCGTCATAAGTGGGAGCCCCCTGCATGGGAAGCATTTTGTCCCACCAGTCATTCACCTCAGGGATTTTGGAGAAAAAGCGGTGTCCCCCCATGTCCATCCGGTTTCCCTTATAATTTACAGTTTTGGAGATGCCGCCAAAACAATCGCTCTCTTCAAATATGGTAACCTTAAAATCTTTTGATTTGGTTAAAAGTTCATAAGCCGCTGTAAGGCCTGCAGGGCCTGCGCCTATGACAAGTGCTTTCTTCATGCTGCTTTCCACCTTTCCCGATCATGTACATTTTATTATTGTAACATAGATAAAAAAATGTGTCCATATTTGAAGAACTGTCAGGTAATACTGGTGTTGAAGAAAAAATTAGTGTAAAATGGTAAAAAACGGATTTTAAAATAATGGAGATAATATGATATATGAATGCTTTAAAAAGGGCTGTTGGTTTTGATAGATTTAAGAGGATGACCGAAGGAGGATTCCTTTTGCTGGCAGCATTTATCCTGCTTTTATTTGCAACTCGTTCTTCTTTTTTATACCCTTATAATGACTGGAATGATGCCAACAGTTATTTTTCGGTAGGAAAGGCTCTTTTTCATGGGAAAATGCCTTATCGGGATGTGTTTGATCAGAAGGGAATGTACCTTTACTTTTTTTATGGACTTAGTTATTTAGTATCACATACCACCTTTGCAGGGGTGTTTGTCATGGAAGTGATTCTGGCGTTTTTTGATCTTGCAGGATTCTTTCATATTTTACAGCTTTATGTAAGAAGAGAAATGGCGCTCTTTTTAAGTCCGCTGGTACTGGCT
Source organism: Lachnospiraceae bacterium 10-1 (assembly GCA_000403495.2). Classification (GTDB taxonomy): domain Bacteria; phylum Bacillota; class Clostridia; order Lachnospirales; family Lachnospiraceae; genus Suilimivivens. The sequence goes on from KE159819.1 coordinate 68,056, forward strand.
GTTGTCATCAGTTCAAAAAGCTTTTATTGGGGAGGAAGCGCAGAGGAAATTTGTTTTCCTTTCCTGGTTTGGGGGTTGTTTCTTTCCTTAAAATATTTTAAAAGAAATTATCCGGAATCTGTCATGAGCTGGAAAGAGATCTTGTCGGGGGGAGTCATGGCAGGAATGATTGCAAATATTAAGTTTACCGTGCTGGGATTTTATGTTGCATGGATGATGTGTATTGCGTTTTCTTTTCTGGTAAAAAAGAATTTTTGGGGAGCAGTGAAAGGCTGTTTAATTTTCCTAGGAGGAATGGCGGTGCCATTTGTTCCCTGGCTGATTTATTTTGGAGTACAGAACAGTCTCTATGAATGGTATTGGGGTTATGTTTATATTAATGTATTTGTTTACAGTAATTTAAACAGCAAAGGGCCCGGTATAGTGGAAAGGATATATACGTTAAGTAAACTGTTTTATTGGATTGTTCGGGATAACTTGGTATATTTCTGTTTTTTGATACCAGGGACTATCTGTTTTTTTCTGGGGAAGGAAAAGAAATGGCTGGAGCGTTTTCATCTTTTGGCATTGTGTGTTTTCCTGTTTCTTGGAATTTACATAGGAGGGGGAACTCTTCCCTATTATGCATTGCCGCTGGCTGTGTTTACGGTAATGGGATTTGCATATTTAGGGCAAGGATTAGAGTGGCTCTTAAGACAGGGAAAAAAGAATTTGGCAGGATGGAACCGGAAAATAAACGCTGTATCGCTAATGCTGTGGGGGTTGTTCATATCTGTTTTACTTGGATGGGGAATTGTTTGGCGCAATTCCATAAATATTCCGTTTATGCAGGTGGAAAAGGAGATGCATTTTTTAAGCAGATTTAAAAAGGTGGTGGAAAAAGAAGAAAACCCTACGCTGCTTAATATTGGATGCCTGGATGCAGGACTTTATACCGTGTGTGATATTGTGCCTGCCTGCAGATGGTTCCAGACACAGACACTGGCAATTGATGATGTGTTAAAAGAGCAGGAACGTTATATTGCGGAAGGACAAACTACTTTTGTGATTGCAAGAGATGACTACCCAGAGGTCATTTGGGAAAACTATGAATTGACGGCACAGGAAGAATGGTATCAGGACGGGAAAGTGTATACTTATTATTTGTTCAGACGTAACAGTTAAAAGGATGAAGAGGAAAAGGTAAATGATAATCTTAAAGATATTATGTCTTATTTTATGGCTTGTTGTTATTCCCTTTTGCATGGGACTGTTATTTTTCCCGTTGGTGGGAAAAAGCTTTCGAACGCCGGCGGTGGCACTTATGGCAGGATATATTTTGTTGTTTGGGCTGCTTGAGCTGATAGGAATTCCTGTTGTGCTTCTGGCAGTTTATAATGGGTTTACCATATTTGTGAGATTGTTTACCCCCTGCATTTTATTATGTGCGGCAGCTGGAATTTTGATTACCCTGTATAGGAAAAAGCAAAGCGGCGCTTATATTTATGAGATGTCGCGGGCAGCAGTAAGGCCTGATAACACCAAAAGGGAAATTTCACTGGAGGGGAAAATTGTATTTGGCCTGTTTTTAATTTTAGTGGGATTTCAGCTTTATATGGCTTTTACCCGGGCCTCTTTTGATGGGGATGATGCGTATTATGGCGCTCAGGCAGTAGCAGCCCAGCAGCTGGATACCTTATATCGGGTAAACCCATATACCGGACGGAGCACCCCTTTGGATATACGTCACGGGCTGGCTCTTTTTCCCATATGGGAGGCGTATCTGGGAAGAATGAGTGGAGTTCATGCAACCATTGTAAGCCATACGGCAGTGCCCCTTTTATTGATTCCCCTTACCTATGTTTTATATTATCAAATTGGAAAAATCCTGCTAAGGAAAAGAAAAGACTTACTGCCTATGTTTATGGTAGTCATGGCTTTGTGGCAGATGTTTGGAAACATCTCCATATACACGCCGGAAACCTTTTTTTTAACAAGAACCTGGCAGGGGAAATCTTTTGCAGGCAGTTTTGTGATTCCGGCAGTGATATGGCTCTTTTTGTGCTTGTTTGCTTCTTTTGATGAATCGGATAATCCGGATGACTTTGAATTATTAAATGACACAGGGGAAAGAAAAACCGGATTCTGGATACTTTTAGCCTGTCTGAACTTTGCAGGAGGCGCCAGCAGCTCTTTAGCTGTATTATTAAGCTGCCTGATGAGTGCGGGATTTGCAGTGTTGTTTGCAGTCAGACAAAAACGGTTTGGCATTTTGGTGAAAACAGGATTTACCTGTGTTACCGGAGGCATTTATGTGCTTTTGTATCTGCTGCTTACCCATGGGATTATCCGGCTTTAAAGAAAGGAAGCTTTGTTATGTATGGAATATTTATGGAAAGTCTGGTAATTTTTAAATTATATACGGGATTGAAGCTGCTTCTGGCATTAACTGCCCTGTGCTGGATTTATCTGCTTTTTAAGGAAAAAGATAAAAGGGTGCGGATTCTGCTGGTTTATGCCCCTATACTTATAGTGGCGCTATTTCTTTTTCCGGTAAGCAGAAAGGCATTTGTGGCGGCAGGACTTGATGGAGAGACTTATTACCGCATATTGTGGACGATTCCAATGGGAGTTATTACAGCTTATGGAGCCTGCAGACTATTTGCAGCACACAAAAGAATCGGACTGGTGATTACAGCGGCACTGATTGTTTTATGTGGAAGCTATGTGTATAAAAACGAATATATTTCCAAGGCAGAAAACCTTTACCATATCCCGGATACGGTAATAAAAATATGTGACAGGATTACGCCTGATAACCCTAATGCCACGGTGACTGCGGTTATGCCGCCAGAGCTGATTCACTTTGTAAGGCAGTATGATGCGGGTATCAGGATGCCCTATGGAAGAGAAATGCTGGTGGCAAGATGGGACTATTATAATGCGGTTTATGAGGCAATGGAAAAGCCGGAAGTGGTAAATATGGAGACTCTTTTAGAGGCAGTTAGAGCTGACTATTGCCGGTACCTTGTTATGGATGAAGGAAAAAAGACGGATGTGCCGCCTGAAGATGCCGGACTTATTTTACTTGATATAATTGACGGTTACAGAATTTATGAAGATCCGGTTACTGCCCAGGTAGTAGAGGGGTGGATGGAATATTACGAAAAAGAGGAAGAGTAATGCTGTTTAATTCATATGAATTTGTGTTTCTTTTTTTCCCTTTGACGCTGGTGGGATACTATATTGTGAATAAAATTGCAGTGTCTTTTCAAAATGGTATCTATTGCGATGCGATAAGAAATGGATTTCTTTTGGCTGTATCCATGCTTTTTTATGGATGGCTGCATCCGGAATATCTTCCGGTTCTGGTGGCCGGTATGGCAGTGAATTACGTGCTTTTCCGGCAGATGGAGCAAAGAGAAAGGAAAAGGCATTATCTTGCGGCAGGACTTTTGTTTCACTTGGGGTGTCTCGCCTGCTTTAAGTATATTGGAACAGGGAGCTTTGTTCCCTTAGGAATCAGTTTTTTTACTTTTACACAGGTTGCTTTTTTAATGGAGAGTTATAGAGGAAATTTAAAGGAGGTATCAGCTCTTTCTTACGGAGCATATGTAAGTTTTTTCCCTAAGATAATGCAAGGACCCATTGCGCTGCCGGAGGAAATACTGCCTCAGCTTACGGGGAAGGTAAAGCAAACTGACTGGGAGCGTGTTTACAGAAATTTGTATTTATTTACACTGGGATTGTTTAAAAAGGTGCTGATTGCAGATACCTTGGGAAAAGCGGTGGATTTTGGCTATACAAATATAGCTGCATTAAATTCAGGAGATGCGTTGATTGTCATGCTTTCCTATACACTTCAGCTTTATTTTGATTTCAGCGGATACTGTGATATGGCAATGGGAGTGGCAGGAATGCTTGGATTTGAACTGCCGCTTAATTTTAATGCACCCTATAAGGCATCAAATATTATTGAATTTTGGAAAGGCTGGCATATTACCCTGACCAGGTTTTTTACCAGGTATCTATACATTCCTCTTGGCGGAAACCGAAAAGGAAGGGGAAGAACTTATGTTAACTACCTGATTGTATTTTTGGTAAGCGGAGTCTGGCATGGCGCCGGCTGGCAGTTTATTGTGTGGGGGATGATGCATGGAATTCTTTATGTGCTGACAAAAATGTGGATGGATGCAAAGCAGGAAAGGACGAAAACAGACAGGAAGCATACACTGGAAAATGAGATTCGGACGGGAAGCAATGTGAGATACGCAGGACGCAAGGCGGTACATGCACTCAAAGTGCTGCTTACATTTTTGTACGTAAATGCGACATGGATTTTCTTTCGCGCGCCTTCTTTAAAGGAGGCATTTGGCTTGTTCAGAACGATTTTTTCTTTTCAATTTGGAAAAATCAACTGGAACCTTGCAGGTTGTTTTAATCTGGACGAGTTCTGGTATGTAATTAAAGTTTTAAAGCTGGATGGCTGGCAGTATGGACAGTATCTTCTCATGATTCTTATTTTGACAGCGGTGCTCTTACTGGTGTTTTTTGGGCGGAATGCAGTGGATTTTGTAAAGAAGGTGAAGCCTGATGCAGTGCATGTTGTTTTTTTGGCAGTGCTTTTTGTTTGGAGCATTCTTTCTTTTTCAGGAGTCAGCTCATTTTTGTATGTTAATTTTTAAAGATAATTCTGATGAATTCAGAAAGGATAGTATATGAAAGAATGGGAAAAAAATCCTTTTAAACATGCGTTAACAGGCTTTTTTGCACTGGTGATGACAGTGTGTATTCTAGCGGCAGCGCTGGTTATTTATGTAGATCCCTTTTTCCATTATCATGCTCCTCTAAAGGGATTTCCTTATCTGGTAGATAATCAACTGTCCCAAAATCCGGGCATGGCATCTCATATGGAATATGATAGTGTAATTTTAGGCTCTTCCATGACGGTAAATTTTCAGACAACATGGTTTTATGAGCTGATGGGGCTGGATACCATTAAGCTTAGCTATAGCGGAGCCTACCCAAAAGACCAGGCTAATATTATGGACATTATTTTTAAAAGTGATAACAACAAAGAAGGCAGGAGAATAAAAAAAGTTTTCCTGGGTGTGGACATTATTACTTATACGGGTGGCGTGGAGGAAACAAAATATCCCATACCGGAATATTTATATGATGAAAATTATTTAAATGATATTAAATATCTTTTGAATAAGGATGTGATTCTTAACTACATTCTGCGGCCTGTAGCGGATCCGGATCCTACAGATTTATCTAACGTGTATGCAAGCTGGTGGACAGAAGAATACTACAGCGAGCAGTGGGTGCTGCACAATTATGTCTCTCCTGCGCAGGTTGATGAACAAACCCCGGCAGATGCATATATTGCATCAACGGAAAAAAATCTGGATATCAATATATGCCCTTATATTGAAGCAAATCCGGAGACAGAATTTATCATATTTTTTCCCCCTTACAGTATTTTGTTCTGGAATGATGTGATTATGGAAAATCATCTTGACGCTACTATAGAGGAATACAGATATATTGCAGAGAGATTAAATGCCTATGCAAATGTGAAAGTTTACTTTTTCCCGGATCAGGAGGAAATTATCAGTGATTTAAATAATTATGCTGATTACAGTCATTATCATCCTAAATTTAACCGCTATATGACAGAATGCTTTGCGAATGGAGAATGCCTTGTGAAAAAAGAAGGGGAAGAAGGTTTAGGAGCAGGAAAGACAATAGATGAGTATTTGGCACATATGAGAGAAATTGCAGAAAATTTTGATTATGAGGAGTTGCTCTTACGCAGGGGATAGAAATTCTGGCATCTGCAGCGGGCATCCTTATGCAAACACCGCAGTATGCAAAACAGCTTACTGCGGTGTTTTTGATTTAACAGATATAAATTTTATTCTGCAGAGGTGGAGGTTACGGTACCCATCCGGTTATTAATGATATCTGCAATTCTCTCCGCCAGTTTTTCACGTCCGGCATTGTTGTAATGAAGGTGGTCAGTCATATATTCCTGATAATTATCTTCATTGATTGTTCCAAAATAATTGTCGATAAAGGAAACACCGCAGTCCATTGCAACATCTGATTCTTTTACCAAATAGTGGTTTAGAGTTCCATTTCCCATATCAGTGGTAGTTCCATTATGGAGATCTCCGTTTTCGTCCATGTATCTGGCATAAGTAGGAGACATTACAAAAATGCGGATATAAGGCCATGTAGATTTTATATTCTCAATGGTTGTCCGAAGACCGCCGGTAAATGCGGTAACATCATTTGGATTATCGGGATTATCGGAAGGGGTGCCCATGTTGTAATCGGTGCTGTCATACATAATGATGATTATATCCACCTTGTTCATATCCACCGTTTTCATCACTTCCACAGTCTCGGCATATCTGGGATCCGCTTCATCATTTGCAATAGAAGAAATTGCAGTAAATTCATTGTTTCGGAAGCATTCTACCACATAAAACAGGTTGAAGTGATCTTTTGTATATTCCGGATTGTAAATTGGATATTTACAGGCAGCCGAAGAATCAGGAAAACCACAGTCATAAACGGTTGAATTGGTTTTTGATGCAATCTGTGCAGCCAGTCCGGTGCTTCCCCGATCATCGGAGAAGGGATTATTGCCGAGACAGAGAATGGTGGTTTCGCCGTCATCTTCCCGTCCTGCAAGGAGAGAGGAATCCATAGGAATAATCATGTCAAGGGTTTCAATATCAAATTGTGATGTATCAATCTCATCTGTATTTGTATCTAAAGGAGTACCCTGATTCCATTTGTATAATCTGTAAACAGCTATTGCTGCAATCAGAAGGATTGCTGCAAGAAGAATCAAATGTAAAATAAATTGTGAGCCGCCTTTTTTGGGGACAGGAGTTTCTTCCATAGTTTCATTTGGTTTCATAATGATCTATCCTTTCGTTAAAGCAATTAAACATTATTCTACTATTATTTGAATAAAAAATCCACATATTCAGAAAAATTTAAGATACCGGGAATACTTAAATACGCAAAAAGCCTCTCTCAGAAATGCAATGCAAATCTAAGAAAGGCTTTTTGATGGATGTTCATAAGGGGAAATCTGAGTTAATTGTGCTCGCGCTGTGCTGCATTTCCACCACATTTCTTTGTGCTTTGGAAGCCAATAGAGTAGTAAGGGGAAGGTTAGCTGTGTTTTGTGACTGAAGTTCCTTATACCACTTGCTGTACTTATACATTCGATATGTAGTCTTAAGTTTATTTAGCTGCTGTTCATCTGCACAGGCATCTTTATATGCCTCACGTTGAGCCATATCCAAATCTACATAATCCAGATAAGAAATCTGAAGCTCAGTTAAAGGATCAGCACATTTTGGACAGATCATCTTATGTCCGTTTAGCATGAAAATACGGTGACAACGTTTGCAATAATGCATGTACATCATATAGGCTACCTCTTTCTTTAAACAAACATAATAGTCAAGTCGTATTTAAGTTTACAAGAAATGCAAAAAAAGTCAATAACTTATAGGTGATATTCGTCGGTTTTTAACGACATAAAATGAGAAAAATTTATGTTAACTGTCAGATTTCTAAATATTAAGCCTTTTTAACACATAAAAAACAAAACAATTGTGTAAAGCTTGTATAAATGTTATAATAGCAAGGAACGCAATTTTTTGGAATACATAAATGTTACAGAAATGTTAAATTTGGAGGGTTTACATAAATGAGCAAATTGGGACATTTATTAGGAAAAGGTAAGAAGAAAAACAGACGTGATTATAGAAGAAGAAAAAACGAAGAATTGGAATGGGTGGACTTTGAAGAGGATGAATATGAAGATGAGGAAGACTACTATGGAGATAATGAAGAGATAGAGGATGAAGAGGACTACTATGAGGATGAGGAAGACTACTATGGAGATGATGAAGAGATAGAGGATGAAGAGGACTACTATGAG
>KE159819.1:76019-113766 GCA_000403495.2 Lachnospiraceae bacterium 10-1
GAAGAGGACTACTATGAGGATGAGGAAGACTACTATGGAGATGATGAAGAGATAGAGGATGAAGAGGACTACTATGAGGATGAGGAAGACTACTACGGGGATGATGAAGAAATAGATGACGAGGAAGACTACTACGAGGATGATGAAGAAATTGAGGATGAAGAGGATTACTACGAAGATGACGACGAGGAATACTATGAAGATGACGACGAAGAATATTATGAAGATGAAGAAATAGATGACGAGGAAGATTACTATGAAGATGATGAAGATCAAATAGAAGATGACGAGTATTATGAGGAGGACGAGGATGACGAAGAGCCTGAGGGCTTTTTTGGAAAAATCGGCTATAAGATTACCCATATGTCTGCGGTGGATCATATTGTTATTTTTACCGGAGCAGCTGTTCTTGTGTTTGCAGTGGTTACAGGTACCCTGTATTTGGGCGCAAGAAGCAGTAAGCAGCAGATTGAAACCTTTGCTGAAGTTGGTGCCGGCATGGAAGATATGGGCGTGATTGGAGAGGCGGGGTTACTGGCCATCTCCGATGCACAGGCGGCCAAGGCTATGGTGGCGGAAATGGAACAGCAAATAGAAGAGCCTGTTGATGAGAAAGATGAGAGCGGAAAGATCGGAGTTACACTGAATCTCACTTCCATACAAAAGGATTTGAAGATTAAGTTTATCAATAAAAAGACCGGAAAGCTGATTCCAAACGTTCAGTTTTCAGTAGAAATTGAAAAACCTTCAGGTGAAACTTATACCAAAGTAGATGATGACAAGGATGGAATTATATATTTAACTGATATTGAACCGGGAAAATATAAGGTTAAAATTATTTCTCCGGTTTCTGATGGGGAATATAATATTTCTACGGAAGCAATTGCAATTACGGTAAAAGACACCATCGAATATAAAAAGGTTGACGTTGCTGACGAAGTAAAGACAGAATCACAGGTAAATGCGGCGGTGGAAGACACCAAGGTGAATGAAACAGTAGTGGAATCTACCAATACGGATACGGTAGAATGGGTGGAATCCACCAAGACAATCATAGATGGAACACAAAAAGAAGAAAACAGTTATGAAAAGGTGGATAAGAGCCAGATTGCCGATCCTGGAAAAACCGCTTCTTCAGGGTTCCGGTTACTTTCAGGAATAGAAGCGCCGAAAACATCAGGAGGGGATCTGAGTCCTACGGAAGAACCTACACAGGAGCCTGATACGGAACCTACACAGGCTCCTACACAGGAACCGTCTCCCACGGAAGCCCCTACGGAAGAACCCACTCCAGAGCCTACTGCAGCGGCTACGCCGACTACAACGCCTGCCCCTTCGGTAACTCCTACAGTTACCCCCCAGGTATCTCCCTCAGTTTTGCCCAGTGCCTCTCCCTCGGTATCACCCAGTGCATCGCCCTCAGTGACACCTACAGCAACTCCTACGTCGACGCCTACAGCTACGCCAAGTGCAACACCTACAGCAACTCCTAACGGTGCAAAAACAGACACAAAGAGCATCTTAAAGTCCACTAGTGGAGAAACACTTTATATTAAGAAAGATGGCAAGTATGTGGAGGCAAAATATGCCGATTACTATACCGCATCCGAATTTTTCCGGAAGGTTACCCAAACCACCGGTGAGTATCGGTATACAGGCTGGCAGACGATTGACGGGGTGACCTATTTCTTTGACAAAAATGGAAACAAGGTGACAGGAGAGCAGGTTATTCAGGGAGCAAAATACAACTTTAACAGCGATGGCTCCTTAAATAATAGTTCAGGCCAATTGGGAATTGATGTATCAAAATGGAATGGAAATATTGACTGGAATGCAGTAAAAAACAGTGGTATTTCCTATGTAATTATCCGTTGCGGCTACAGGGGATCAACCACTGGCGCATTGATAGAAGATCCTATGTTCAGGAGCAACATTCAGGGAGCTTCTAAAGCAGGACTTAAAGTTGGGATTTATTTCTTCACTCAGGCAGTGAATGAAGTGGAAGCAGTTGAGGAAGCTTCTATGGTATTAAGCCTGATAAGTGGATATAATATCAGTTATCCGGTCTTTTTGGATGTGGAAGCCACCAGCGGAAATAACGGACGTGCGGACGGTATCAGTGTGGCTGCCAGGACAGCGGTGTGTAAGGCATTCTGCCAGACTATCTCAAATTCCGGATACAAGGCAGGAATCTATGCAAACAAAACATGGCTGAATAGTTTTATTGATACTCCCAGCCTTACCGGTTACAAAATCTGGCTGGCACAGTATGCGGCGGCGCCAAGCTATACAAGGACCAAATATGATATGTGGCAGTATTCTTCCAAGGGAAAAGTAACTGGTATTGCCAAAGAAGTTGACATGAATATCAGTTATATGGGATACTAAGACAATAAAGAATGTTTTAAATAAATTTAAAGTGGAACATGGAAAGGTCAGGAAAAATGAGAACTTACTTGGTAACAGGCGGAGCCGGATTTATCGGTTCGAATTATATTCACTATATGTTTAAAAAATATGACAAGGAAATTAGAATCATTAATGTAGATGCACTTACTTACGCAGGAAATCTTGAGAATCTTAAAGCGTTGGAAGGCAGGGAAAACTACACATTTGTGAAGGCCGATATCTGCGATAAGGATGCCATTTCTAAAATATTTGCAGAAAATGAGATTGACAGAGTGGTACATTTTGCGGCGGAAAGCCATGTGGACAGAAGTATTAAGACGCCGGAGATTTTTGTACAGACCAATGTACTTGGAACTGCAGTTATGTTAAACTGTGCCAAGGCAGCCTGGGAAAATCCGGATGGTACTTTTAAAGAGGATAAGAAGTTTTTGCATGTATCTACAGATGAGGTTTATGGTTCCTTAGAGGAAGATGGCGGATACTTTTATGAAACCACGCCCTATGCGCCTCACAGCCCGTATTCAGCCAGCAAGGCCGGCTCGGACATGCTGGTTAAGGCCTATATGGATACTTATAAGTTTCCTGCAAATATTACAAACTGCTCTAATAATTATGGTCCTTACCAGTTCCCTGAGAAACTAATTCCGCTAATTATCAACAATGCGCTGCAGGGCAGGAAGCTTCCTGTTTACGGAGATGGAAAGAATGTTCGTGACTGGCTTTATGTGGAAGATCATGCAAAGGCAATTGATATGGTACAGGAAAAAGGCAGGCTTTTTGAGACCTATAATGTAGGCGGTCATAATGAAAAGCAGAATATAGAGATTATTCACATTATTTTAGATACTTTGCAGGAAATGCTTCCAGAAGGAGATCCCAGAAAAAAACTTGTAAGTGAAGAGCTGATTACTTTTGTGGAAGACCGCAAGGGGCATGACAGAAGATATGCCATTGCTCCTGATAAGATTAAGGCTGAGATTGGATGGGAGCCGGAAACTATGTTTAAGGAAGGCATCAAACGCACCATTGCCTGGTTTTTTGAACATGAGGAATGGATGAAAAATGTAACCAGCGGAGATTACCAGAAGTATTATGATGATATGTACAAGAACCGTTAAAATTTCCACCCTGATGAATTCCCGCCTGTGGCAGGATAGAGGAATGGGAGTGATTTACAATCACTCCCATTTTATGGTATACTTATAAAAGTTTTCGGCAGCAAATGCTTTAAGAAAATAAGATCCGGAATGTGACAGGATTTTGAATAAATAAGAATGGAGGATCAAAATGAAAGGAATTATACTGGCCGGAGGTTCAGGCACAAGGCTTTACCCGCTGACTAAGGCAATTAGTAAACAGATTATGCCGGTTTATGATAAGCCGATGATTTATTATCCTTTGTCAACACTTATGCTGGCAGGGATCAGAGAGGTGCTGATTATTTCCACTCCCAGGGATCTGCCTGTTTTTGAAGCACTTTTGGAGGATGGAAGCCAGCTTGGCATGTCTTTTTCTTATGCGGTTCAGGAAAGCCCCAGAGGGCTTGCTGATGCATTTATCATCGGTGCTGAATTTATTGGAAAAGATAATGTTGCGCTTGTTTTAGGGGATAATATCTTTTACGGACAAAGCTTTTCCAGAGTACTTAGGGAAGTGGCTTCCAGAGAAAAGGGAGCAACTATTTTTGGATATTATGTGCGGGATCCCAGAGAGTATGGCGTGGTGGAGTTTGATCAGACGGGGAAGGCTCTTTCCATTGAAGAGAAGCCGGAAAAACCTAAGAGCAATTACGCAGTGCCAGGTCTGTATTTTTATGATAATAATGTGGTGGAAATTGCAGCAAATGTAAAACCTTCTGCAAGAGGAGAAATTGAGATCACCAGCGTTAATAATGAATATTTAAGAAGAGGTACGCTGCATGTGGAAACCTTAGGGAGAGGATTTGCATGGCTGGATACGGGAAATCATGATTCCCTTTTGGATGCGGCAGACTTTGTGGCGGCTTTTCAGAAAAGACAGGGGCTGTATATTTCCTGCATTGAGGAAATTGCATACAAAAGAGACTTCATTAACAGGGAACAGCTTCTTAAACTGGCTGAGCCTTTAATGAAGACGAATTACGGTAAATACATGAAGGATGTGGCCGACGGATTATAATTGCAGACTCCTGAAGATAAAAAAGATTATAGTGAAAGAGGATAAGAAGGGAAAGAAATATGGGAAAGATAATAGTAGAAACATGTGAAATTGAAGGATTAAAAGTAATTACTCCGGCTGTTTTTGGTGATGCCAGGGGATATTTTATGGAAACCTACAATTATAATGATTTTAAAGAAGCTGGAATTGAGCAGGTATTTGTTCAGGATAATCAGTCGGCTTCCGTAAAAAATGTACTAAGGGGGCTGCATTTTCAGATGAATCATCCCCAGGACAAGCTGGTAAGAGTGATCTCGGGAGAAGTTTTTGATGTTGCCGTGGACTTAAGACAGGATTCAAAAACCTACGGAAAGTGGTTTGGTGTGGTTCTATCTGCTGAAAATAAGAAGCAGTTTTTTATTCCTAAAAATTTTGCCCATGGTTTTGTGGTTTTGTCGGATTATGCGGAATTTGCATATAAATGTACAGACTTTTATCATCCGGGTGACGAAGGGGGACTTATGTTTGACGATCCTGATATTGGAGTTAAGTGGCCCTTTGAAGAAGGAACTGAATTGATTATGGCCGATAAGGATAAAAACTGGGGAAGCTTTAAAGAATATACAGAAAGCAGAAAGAACGGATAAGTAATATGGACAGCCGTATTAAAAATAACAAGCGTTTTCAAATAAAAAAACCACCGAAGCTTTTGGGAATTGGAATTTTTTGGAGCATTTGTATTATTGTTGCAATAATGGTATTGATGCATAATAATCCTCTTGCACCTGATCCTTATACGGAAAATCTGAAAAAATACTGCGCCTGTGCGCTGCTTGCACTGGCAGCTATTATTTTCGGCGTGTATTATGATCGAATGTTTATTATTCCCAAGGAGCTGTTTCAAAGCAGGGAATTGATTTGGAAACTTGCAAAAAATGATTTTAAGAAGCGCTATGCAGGTTCTTATCTGGGATTTTTGTGGGCGTTGGTGCAACCGGTGGTAACGGTGGTCATGTATTGGATCGTTTTTGATAAAGTGTTTCAGACGCGCTCACAGATGGTTTCAAGCGGGGTTGAGGTTCCTTATGTTTTGTTTCTGACCTCAGGCCTGGTGCCTTGGTTTTATTTTTCAGAAGCCATTACCAACGGGACAAATGCACTTTTAGAGTACAGTTATCTGGTAAAGAAGGTAGTATTTAATATTAGTATTCTGCCTATCATCAAGCTGATTGCGGCGACTTTTATTCATGTCTTTTTTGTGGCTGTGCTTTTGATCGTTGCTGCATGTTATGGTTATTTTCCCACACCTTATACTTTGCAGATTATTTATTATAGTTTTTGCATGTTTGTTCTGGTACTTGCCATGAGTTACTGCACCTGCGCAATTGTGGTGTTTTTCAGGGATCTGGCGCAGATTATTAACATTGGTCTTCAGGTTTTGATGTGGGCAACACCGATTTTATGGAATATTGGTATGCTGAATGACGATAATGTTATTACATTATTTAAATTAAATCCTCTTGTTTATATTGTAAATGGTTTCCGAAATGCAATTTATGGGGATGAATGGTTTTGGGAACACTTTTATTCCTCTACTTATTTTTGGATATTTACGGTTACACTGTTTTGTGTCGGCTCATTGATTTTTAAAAGATTAAAAGTGCATTTTGCAGATGTACTTTAAGAAAAGTTTAAAATGGAATATCTTGCAGCAAATGCTTCGGAATGGAGATTAGCATGGAAGAAAAAAGGACGATTATAGAAGTAAAAGATCTGGAAAAGGCATATAAGCTTTATGACAAACCTTCGGACAGATTAAAGGAAGCGCTGGGACTTGGCAGAAAAAAGCGGTACAAGGAGCATTATGCATTAAAAGGCGTGGATTTAAATGTGTTTCAGGGGGAAACTGTGGGCATAATAGGCACTAATGGCTCAGGAAAATCCACTATTTTAAAAATTATCACTGGTGTTCTTAATCCTACCAAAGGCCTGGTGCGTGTAGATGGGAGAATTTCTGCATTGTTGGAGCTGGGGGCTGGCTTTAACATGGAGTACAACGGAATTGAAAATATTTATTTGAATGGCACAATGATGGGATTTTCCAAAAGGGAAATTGATGCCAAAATGGATGACATATTAGGATTTGCTGATATTGGGGACTATGTTTACCAGCCGGTAAAAACCTATTCCAGCGGTATGTTTGTGCGGCTGGCTTTTGCCCTTGCCATTAATATTGAGCCGGAAATTTTGATTGTAGATGAGGCGTTGTCTGTTGGAGATGTGTTTTTTCAGGCAAAATGCTATCATAAATTTGATGAATTTAAGCAGATGGGGAAAACAATTCTCTTTGTAAGTCATGATTTAAGCAGCATAAGCAAATACTGTGACAGGGTAGTGCTTTTAAATCAGGGTGTAAAGTTAGGAGAGGGTTCTCCCAAGGAAATGATAGATGCCTATAAGCAGGTACTTGTGGGACAGTATCCTTTTGGAGGAGAAAATGGCGATGAACTACTTCACGACAAGGATATTAAGGCGGCCGCACAGGCAGCTGTAATGGGAACGACAGGTGGAGAAGGCCTTATCAATCCTGACCTTCTTGAGTATGGAACAAAGGCGGCTGTTATTGAAGAATATTATGTGACAGATGAAGAGGGAAGGCCATCTAATGCAATTATTAAAGGGCAAAAATGCAGTGTACATATGAAAGTGCATTTTGAAAAGGATGTTCAGGCGCCTATTTTTGCATTTACCATAAAAAATATTAAAGGTGTAGAAATTACAGGCACAAATACTATGGTTGAAAAAGCTTTTTTAGAGCCTGCCCGGGCTGGCACAAAAAAGAAGATCACTTTTACCCAGAATATTGACCTTCAGGGAGGAGAATACCTGCTTTCTCTGGGAGTGACAGGATATGAAAATGAAGATTTTCAGGTATACCATAGATTATATGATGTATTAAATTTAACGGTGATTTCCGACAAGGATACCGTGGGGTTCTATGACACAAACTCAGAAATTGCGATAGCTGATGTATAAAAGAAAGGAAACATTTCATGAGGGAAGAAGTAAAAAGACCAGCGCCAATTCATTTAAAAGAAGGAGAACTGCTGGGCAAGCTGCCTGAAAAAATAGGAAATGTGACTTTAAATTATAAGTTTTATCCGGGAGAGGATTTTTATAGCGACGGTGTGATTGAAGATGAAATATTGAAGATTGTGAAGGATGCTTCCAGGGTGGAATATCTTTCTATTATAGAGGAGCGAAAAAGCTGGCCTGTTTTATACCATTTATCACCTCTTAGGGGAAATATTGTAGACTGGCTTCCTATAAAACCCGGAGATAAAGTGCTGGAAATAGGCTCTGGCTGCGGTGCGATCACGGACAAGCTTTCTGAAAAGGCAAAAAATGTTACCTGTGTGGACCTGTCTGCCAAAAGAAGCCATATCAATGCATATAGAAATCAGGATAAAGATAATATTGAAATTTTTGTTGGGAATTTTGCAGATATAGAACCTTCCCTTGATAATGATTATGATTTTGCCTGTATGATAGGTGTGTTTGAATATGGACAGTCCTATATTGCGTCAAAGACACCGTATGAAGATTTTCTTAATATAATGAGAAAACATGTTAAAAATAACGGACGTATTGTTATTGCAATTGAAAACAAATTTGGCCTTAAATATTGGGCGGGGTGTAAGGAAGATCATCTGGGCACTTATTTTTCCGGTTTGGAAGGGTATCCTGATGGCGGAAGTGCGCGTACATTTACCCGTTCCGGCTTAGAGAGAATATTTAAAAAATGTGGTGTGGAAAACTATTCTTTTTACTACCCTTATCCTGATTATAAGTTTCCTACTGCAATTTATTCAGATAAGCGCTTGCCTGATTCAGGTGAACTGACAGATAACATCCGTAATTTTGACAGAGACAGAATGGTACTTTTTAATGAAAAGTACGTGTTTGATGGTATTACAAAGGATCATTTATTTGATGTATTCTCTAATTCCTATTTGGTTGTGATTGGTGAAGACACCAATATAGATTATGTAAAATATTCCAATGACAGGGCTGTGGATTTTGCATTAAGGACGGAGATTTTAGATACGCCTAAGGGGCGTGTAGTGCATAAGGTGCCTTTAAGCGGGGAAGCAAAAGAACATATTAAAAGCATGAAAAAATCTTATGAGCTTTTAAAGAAACGCTATGAAGGAAGCAGCCTTTTAATTAATCCCTGTGAAATTTCAGCAGATGGTTCATATGCAGAATTTCCTTTTGAAAAGGGAATTACACTGGAAGTGCTTTTGGACGAGTGCCTGGATGAGAACGACATGGAAGGGTTTTATAAGTTATTTGACCGGTATTTGGAATTAATCTCTTATGGAGAAGAATGTCAGGTGACAGATTATGACCTTATTTTTGCCAATATCCTGGTAGATGGTGATACCTGGACAGTAATTGATTATGAATGGACTGTGGAAAAGCAGATTCCAACCTCAGAAATTGCATTCAGGGCCCTTTATTGCTATGTTTTGGAAGAAGAAAAACGAAATAAATTAAATCTGGATTTATTAATTAGCAAAATGGGGATTACTCAGCAGGAGGCAGAAGACTATAGGGAGAAGGAAAGCCGCTTTCAGAAGCAGGTTACCGGAAAACGCCGCTCTATGGGAGAAATCAGGGCATCCCTCGGCACTTACTGCGTTGATCCAAAAGAGTTAATGGAACATCATTTGCAGAAAATACTGGATCAGAGAATTCAGGTTTATTATGACAGAGGAAATGGGTTTAGTGAGGAAGATTCCTTTTACCTGCCAGATGTATACACAGAGAAGTACCTGATTGAGGCGGACATTTTTGTGGATGGTAATGTGAAAACATTAAGGATAGATCCGGCAGACCGTGCCTGCATGGTTAAAATTCTGGAAATAAGCATGAATGGAAAGGCTGTCCCTCTTCAAAAAAAGTATATTGAGACCAATGGAAAGGCTGTAAAGGCCGGTTCTTATATTTTTGACACTGCGGATCCTAATATCAGCATTAAAGTGACAGAACTTCCAATGGCTGGTGAGAATACTTTGTCTCTTAAAATGAAGCTGATACCCATGCCGGAAGATATGGCTCAGGATATGATGGGTGCCGTGAAACGATTTTTTTAAACGGAGGGGTGGCAGTGCTGTTTTTAAAGAAAAAAATCAAACAATTATTGATAAAACGACAACGAATATTGTATGAAAAAAGGGTATCAGCTCAAAATCTGACCTATCATGAATGGATTAGTCAACAAGAAAAAAATATAAAAAAAGACAATTTTCTACTGGAAGAAAATGGAAATTTTCTGACAAATGATTTAGAAACGGTTGTTAATGATGGGAATAAAATCGAAAATGAAAGAAATAATTCAAAAAAAGCCGTATTATGCAGATCGTTTTATTCCTTTGACTTAAGTATTTCTGACGGAACTACGATAACTTTGATAACATTATATAAAGGAAAAGTAAGCGATATTGCGAAAACCTTGATTTGCAAACAATTTTTGGATCATAAAAATACAATTTTGGTCTATGGTGATGAGGACATCAAAGAAAATGATGTGAGGAAAAATCCCTGGTTTAAACCGGACTGGTCTCCTGACAGGTTTTTATCCTGCTTTTACTTTGGAGGAATTGTTGCAGTCAGAAAGGAAGCCCTTCTGGAAGCATATGCTGTTTGTAAGGAAAAAGACATATTAAATAACAGAAGTTATGTAAATTGGGAAAAGCTCTATTTTCTTTTATTTGAACTGTTGAAACTGCATCATGCATTTGAAAAGGGACATGAAAAATCTCAAATACCAGTTTGCCATATTCCCCAGATATTGTTTCACAGCAAAAAAAATGGTTATGTTCAAATAAAAGATTATAAGCTTCCTGATGAGGCAGTAAGGGAAATAAAAGAGGAGACGGAGCAGCTGATTTCCATTATTATTCCCTCTAAGGATAATGTGGATGTGCTTTTTAACTGTCTTGATTCCCTGATTGGGCGGACAGTTACTAAATATAGATACGAGATCATTTTGGTGGATAATGGAAGTAAGGAAGAAAACCAAATCAAAATCAGGGAAAAAGCAGAGGAATATGGCTCCAAAAGGGTAAATGTAAATGCAGGATTTCAAAAAATAAAATATTTATATGAAGTTATGGAATTCAATTTTTCCAGAATGTGTAATAAAGGGACAGAGGCGGCAGAAGGCGGAATCCTATTATTTTTAAATGATGATATGGAAATCATCTCTTCAGGCTGGCTGGACCTGCTTGCCAGGAAAGCGGTGCTTCCTTACGCCGGCGCTGTAGGAGCAAAGCTTTTGTACCCTGAATCTGATAAAATTCAGCATGCAGGAATCACAAACCTGCGGGTGGGGCCTGCACATAAGCTGCAGTTTTTAAGCGATGAAAAGGTGCATTATTTTGGAATGAACAGAGGCGTTCACAATATGCTGGCTGTTACAGGCGCCTGTCTGATGGTAAAAAGAAAGGTATTTTCAGAAGCAGGCGGATTTTATGAAGGTCTGGCAGTGGCCTTTAATGATGTGGATCTTTGTTATACTATATATGAGAAGGGCTATTATAATATAGTAAGAAATGATGTAATTCTTTATCATCATGAATCCTTAAGCCGGGGAAAAGATGGGGAATCTGAAAAAAAGCAGCTTCGTCTGCTTAAGGAAAAGGACATACTCTATGAAAGGCATCAGGATATTTATGGAAAAGATCCCTTTTATCATCCGTATCTTACTACCGATATGTTGGAATCAGAGTACTCTCCCCGGTACAGGTATCAGGTGACGCTGGATATGCCCTGGTCTGTTGTGGAAAAAGATGCTGGCAGTGTGAAAAATGCAAAGGAAGATCAGTGTCTTGTAGTAGGGATGGAATGCGCTATGGATATTTACAAATGGCAGTATGGCGTTTCTCCTGAAAAAGGTAAGGTGAAAGTAAAGACAGAGGACATGGGATATTATTTTCAGGGATATTCTTTTGTTGTCGGATCGGATAACGCCTGTTATAAAAAGAGATTGCTGCTAAAAAATCAGGAAAACGGGCAGGTTTGGCTGATTCCTGTGGAGGATAGATACAGACAGGATATAAAAAATAATTTGAAGGATCAGCTCAACGTAGACCTGACTGGATTTGCCGGAAAAATGAGGAAAAGAGAAATTCCTGCCGGCGTATATCAGTTCGGCATGCTGGCTGAAGATACCTGCTCCAGACAAAAACTGGTAAATTGGAGTAACTGGGTGATACAGGTTGAAAAATAAATTTTTATTGACAAATATATTTGTAAGGCAGATGTTGTGCCTGTGCCACAAGGTTTTCAGGTTTAGAGAAAGGCATGGTTATTCATATGGAACAGGAAATGAACTATCAAGAGGCGTATGAAAAAGAACATTTAAGAAATGCGGATTTAGCAGGAAGAGTGGCGGATTTAGAGGCAAGGTGCGATGACCTAACCTTTAAGCTGAACAGAATTAAAAATAATCCTTTGTGGAAAATGTCTGCTCCCTTACGCCGATGTATGCATTTTGTGATCCGTCAGAAGGACAGAATAAAAAACTGTGGAAATTTAAAGGGAATTATAGCAAAAATAAAATATAAAAAAATTGAACGTCAGGCAATGGGCAGTTACGGAAGCAGCAGCTTTCCCACACCGGAGGAAGCCAAAAGACAAAGGGAAGAAAAATTTACAAGGATGCCTAAAATCAGCATTTTGGTGCCTCTTTATAATACACCGGAAAATTTCCTTCGTGAAATGATTGAATCGGTAACCAGCCAGACCTATGAAAATTGGGAATTATGTCTGGCGGACGGTTCCGATAAAGAGCATGATCTTGTGGCTGAAACGATAGCTGAATATAAAAAAAAGGATGAGGCTTCTGGTAAAAGCGGCAGAATTCTCTACCAAAAGCTGAAAAAAAATGAAGGAATCTCGGGAAATACAAATCAGTGCCTGGCTATGGCAACAGGTGAATATATTGGGCTTTTTGACCATGACGACATTCTCCATCCCAGTGTTTTGTATGAATATGTGAAGGTGATCAACGAACAACAGGCAGATTACATATACTGCGATGAAACCACCTTTAAAAGCGGGGATATTAACAAAATGCTGACCATGCATTTTAAGCCGGATTATGCCATTGATAACCTGCGGGCAAACAATTATATCTGTCATTTCAGCGTTTTTGCCAGAAAACTTTTAGACGGTACGGAGCTGTTCCGTCCCAGATTTGACGGAAGTCAGGATCATGATATGATTCTGCGGCTTACGGACAGGGCGGAAAAAGTGGTACATGTTCCTAAGCTGATGTATTATTGGCGTTCTCATGCAGGCAGTACGGCGGCCGGTATTGATGCAAAGCCTTATGCGGTGGAAGCCGCAAAGGGAGCAGTGGCAGACCACTTAAAAAGACATGGTTTTGAGCATTTTCAGATCAGCTCCACCAGAGCCTTTGATACTATTTTTAAGATCCGCTATCAGATCATCGGCAGTCCGAAGATTTCTATTGTGATTGCAAATAAAGACCATAAGGAAGATTTAAAGAGATGCATTACATCTATTTTGGAAAAATCCACTTATGAAAATTATGAAATTATTGTTGTGGAAAACAACAGTACCCAGCAGGAAATCTTTGATTATTATGAGGAATTGAAAGAAAATGAAAAAATCAGGGTACTTACCTATGAGGGGGAATTTAATTATTCGGCTGTAAATAATTTAGGGGTGGCGAATGCAAATGGAGAATATATTTTACTTCTTAACAATGACACTCAGGTAATTACGGTCAACTGGATGGAAGAACTGCTTATGTATGCCCAGCGTGAAGACGTGGGAGCAGTGGGGGCAAAACTTTATTATGCCGACAAAACCATCCAGCATGCAGGGGTAGTACTTGGACTGGGTGCTCACAGAACAGCAGGACACAGCCATTATAAACAGCACAGGGACAATTTAGGCTACATGGGCAGGCTCTGTTACGCCCAGAACGTTTCTGCAGTTACCGGCGCATGTCTTTTGGTGAAAAAAGCCTTATTTGAGGAAGCCGGCAGACTGGATGAGTCCTTTGCAGTATCTTTAAATGACGTGGATTTCTGCTTGAAACTAAGGGAAAAGGGCTATTTAAATGTGTTTACGCCTTTTGCCGAATTGTATCATTTTGAATCTATATCCAGAGGCCTTGATGATAACGGAGAAAAGGCGCGCAGATATAACAAAGAATCGGAGCGGTTCAGGGAAAAGTGGAAGGATGTGCTTAAAGCAGGCGATCCCTATTACAATGCAAATTTTTCTCTGGACAGAAGTGACTTTGCTTTGAAAATATAGGAAGACTATGGTAAGATATACAAAGAATAAAAAATTGATAACAAGGAGGCTAAATCCGGCACAGCTTGCTGGGCATTGCTCCATGCAAGGGCAGTCGCATTTTGCTTCACAAAACAAGGAGGCTAAATCCTCTGCTCCTGCAAGGGCAGTCGCATTTTGCTTCACAAAACAAGGAGGATTGGTATGGACTACAAAAAACAGTATGATTTTTGGCTGGAAGATGCGTACTTTGATGACAAGACAAAAGAAGAACTGCGTGGAATTGCAGGAGATGAAAAAGAAATAGAAGACCGTTTTTATAAAGAGCTTGAATTTGGTACTGGAGGTCTTAGAGGCGTCATTGGCGCTGGAACCAACCGCATGAATATTTACACGGTAAGAAAGGCAACACAAGGACTTGCAAATTATATTATCAGTCAGGGTGGAAAGGACAGAGGCGTTGCCATTGCCTATGATTCCAGAAGGATGTCTCCTGAGTTTGCAGATGAAGCGGCGCTTTGCCTTGCGGCAAACGGAATTAAGGCTTATGTGTTTGATGCACTCCGCCCTACTCCCGAGCTTTCCTTTGCACTTCGTACCTTGGGCTGCATTTCAGGTATTGTGATTACCGCAAGCCATAATCCTCCGGAATATAACGGATATAAGGCATACTGGGAAGATGGCGCCCAGGTTACAGCGCCTAAAGACAAAGAAATTATTGAAGAAGTTAAGAAGGTTACGGATTATCATCAGGTAAAGACAATGGACAAAGCCAAGGCTTTGGAAGAAGGACTTTATCAGGTAATTGGAAAAGAAATTGATGATGCTTATATGGTGGAACTGAAAAAACAGATTATTCATCCTGAAATCATCAAAGAGGTGGCAGATGATATACGAATCGTATATTCACCTTTCCACGGAACCGGGAATGTGCCGGTTAGAAGGATACTTTCCGAGCTGGGCTTTAAACATGTGTATGTAGTTCCTGAGCAGGAGCTGCCGGATCCTGATTTTACCACATTAGACTACCCCAATCCGGAAGATCCCAAAGCATTTATCCTTGCTCTTAAGCTGGCAAAAGAGAAAAATGCGGATATTGTACTTGCAACAGATCCTGATGCAGACAGACTTGGCATTTATGCTTTAGATAAAGCTTCTGGCGAGTATATTCCTTTTACAGGAAATATGTCTGGCATGCTGATTGCAGAATATATCTTAAAAGAAAGAACTGCTACCGGAAAAATGCCTGAAAATCCGGCACTGGTAACTACCATTGTTACCACCAATATGGCATCAGCCATTGCAAGAGATTATAATGTAAAATTTATAGAGGTACTTACAGGCTTTAAATACATAGGAGAGCAGATTAAGCTGTTTGAGCAGACCGGTTCCAACAATTATGTATTTGGCCTTGAAGAAAGCTATGGCTGTCTTGCAGGCACACATGCAAGGGACAAGGACGCGGTGGTTGCGGTTATGTGCCTGTGCGAAGTGGCTGCATGGTGTAAGAAAAATGGAATCACCGTGTGGGATCAGATGCTGAAACTGTATGAAAAATACGGTTATTTTAAGGAAACTCAGTACGCCATCACATTAAAGGGAATCGACGGCTCCAGACAAATTGCGGAAATGATGGATAAATTAAGAAGCAATCCGCCTAAGAGCTTTGGAGAGCTGACTGTAAAGGAATTAAGGGACTACGACAAGGATGTGACAAAGAATATGGCCACTGGCGAAGAGACTCCTACCGGACTGCCAAAATCAAATGTGCTGTATTTTGATCTTACCAATGATTCATGGTGCTGCGCACGCCCTTCAGGTACGGAGCCCAAAATTAAATTTTATATGGGAGTGAAAGGAAGCAGTCTTTCGGATGCTCAGGATAAGGTAGAAAAGCTTACGGAAGCATTGAAATCTTATCTTTAAATAAAAAACGACAGGTGAAAAGGACTGGAAATTTTAACCTGTGTATTTGGAATCGTCCTGCCTTAGCAGGACGATTCTTGGATTATACACAAGTAGGGCAATATGGCAGGCAGCGCTCGCCATATGCATGGGGGTAAAATGGGAAGAATTGTTAAGATTAGCAACTTGAAAAAAACGCTGCGGTATTTAAGAAAAAATGGAATACGCAGGGCATATTATGCTATGAAGGAAAGGGTGCAGTCAGAGAGGGAGGAGGACTATACTTATACTGTGCCGCAGGAGCTTTGTCTTAGGAAGCAGATAGAGGAAGGGAAGAAGTTTTCCATAAGGTTCAGCATTCTTGTGCCGGCCTTTGAGACAAAAGAAGAGTATCTGCGGGATATGGTGGATTCTGTCTTATCTCAGACTTATGGTAATTTTGAATTGATCATTGCTGATGCGTCGGCTACGGATCAGGTGGAAAATGTCATAAAAGAATATTCGGATAAGCGGATTATGTACAGAAGGCTTAAGCTGAACGCAGGTATTTCAGCTAACACAAATCAGGCATTAATGTATGCTACAGGAGATTATGCAGCATTGCTTGATCATGATGATATACTCACACCGGATGCACTTTTTGAAATGGCGGCTTGCATTGACAGCCATGAGAAAAAAGAAATCCAATTGCAGATGTTGTATTCTGATGAGGATAAGTGTGACGAAAACCAGTCACACTATTATGAGGTGAACAAAAAGCCTGATTTTAATTTAGATCTGATTTTATCCAACAACTATATCTGCCATTTTATGGTAATGAAGCGTCAATTGATGCAGGAGCTTACTTTTCGAAGTGTATGCGACGGAGCACAGGATTATGACCTTGTGCTGCGGGCAGTAAATGTAATGCTTGGAAAAGACAGGCTGCGGACAAGCAAAGTAGAGCTTCCGGTGGCTCATGTGGGAAAGGTTTTGTATCATTGGAGATGCCATGAAAAATCCACGGCAGAAAATCCGGCCAGCAAGCAATATGCTTATGATGCAGGAAAAAGAGCATTGGAAGATTTCCTGCGTGCAAGAGGCTGGAAGGGAACCGTCTCTGACCTAAGACATCTTGGATTTTACAGAATAGAATATCAGCCGGATCTTTTGTCTAACAGACCGGATACAGCAGTGGTAGGTGGAAAATTAATCAGTAAAAATAAAATAA
The DNA here is from genome assembly GCA_000403495.2 of Lachnospiraceae bacterium 10-1. Taxonomy (GTDB): domain Bacteria; phylum Bacillota; class Clostridia; order Lachnospirales; family Lachnospiraceae; genus Suilimivivens. The sequence continues at coordinate 93,019 of KE159819.1, forward strand.
CAGGTGGTATATATACTGCTGAAGGTAAGCCGCTTTATCAGGGGCTTCATAAGGAATTCAGCGGTTATATGCATCGGGCAGTCTTACGCCAGGAAGCTGAATTGATAGATGTGCGATGTATGAAGGTTTCCCATCCTGCAGAGGCAGTTTTGGAGGAATTAATTGGACTGCCTTACCTGCCCCACCCGGGAAATGGACGTTTTGACTGGCGCGACAGTTTAAACAGTGAAGTGGATTATCTGGATTTAAGCCGCAGATTTTGTGAACGAATCAGACAGCTGGGATACAGAATCGTATGGGATCCGGATATGACGGAAAAGGTTAATTAGCATTATGGCAAGAACTACGGTGGTGATACCTAACTATCAGGGAATTAAATATATTGAAGCCTGTTTGTCCTCTCTTTATCAGGGATCGGTGGTTCCGGAAGTAATTCTGGTGGATAATGCCTCAGGCGACGGAAGTCTTTCACTGGTCAAAGAAAAATTTCCCCAGGTTCAGATAATAGCGTTTACATCCAATACCGGATTCTGTAAAGCTGTCAATGAGGGAATCAGAGCGGCAGAAACGGAATTTGTGCTGCTTTTAAATAATGATACGGTGGCAGATCATGATATGGTAAAAGAGCTTGAGGCTTCCCTTGACAGGTACCCGAAAGCATTTTCTTCCGGCGCAAAAATGATCAGTCTTCATGACAAAAGCAGATTAGATGGAGCCGGAGACTTTTACTGTGCTTTAGGATGGGGATTTTCAAGGGGAAAGGGAAAGCCGGCAGATGCTTATAACCGCCCTGTGAGGACTTTTTCTGCCTGTGCGGGCGCTGCAATTTACAGGCGGAGAATATTTGAAAAAATTGGATATTTTGATGAAAATCATTTTGCTTATTTGGAAGATATTGATATTGGGTATCGTGCCAATATTTATGGATATCATAATAGATACCAGCCGGAGGCAAAGGTTTTTCATGCAGGAAGCGCTGCCAGCGGCTCCAGATATAACGTTTTTAAAGTGAAGCAGTCTGCAAGAAATAATGTGTATTTAATATATAAAAACATGCCATTTTTACAGATTTTAATAAACCTTCCATTTTTGGCGGTGGGATTTGGAATCAAATATCTGTTTTTCTTAAGAAAAGGAATGGGCAGTGATTATTGCAGGGCTTTTAAAGAGGGCTTTGCTGTTTGCAAAACAAATCCGGCAAAGAAAACAAAGGTGAAATTTTCTTTTAAAAGAATAAAAAATTATTTATGGATACAGATACAACTATGGTTTAACATAGTAAGACGAATGTGTGACTTTTAAGTTAATGTTATTGTACTTTTTGTAATAATATTGTAAAATATTTGCAAGAAGGTAGCAGAATATGATCAAGGACAATCAAAAGTATTTTAATAGACTGCACTTGCTGGTGGATGCTGTTGTAGTGGCAATCTCTTATCTGTTTGCATGGTATTTAAAGTTTTGTACGATTCTTGCAGATACGGAGCCAGGCGCAGGTGCGCTTGATATGGGGACCTATTTTGGATTCCTCTATTTTCTTGTACCCGAATATATCATTTTATACTACTTTTTTCACTTGTATGCACCGAAACGTGCTACCAGGCGTAAATATGAAATTTCCGGTATTCTTAAGGCAAATACCGTGGGGATCGTTATTTTTATCGTATTCCTTTACATGATAAAGCAGCCGGATTTCTCCCGGACCATGATGGGTGCCTTTTATGTAATTAACATTGCATTTACAACAATCTGCCGCACGATGATACGAAACATGCTGCTGTATTTCAGGAAAAAGGGATATAATCTGAAATATATTTTGCTGGTGGGATACTCAAGGGCGGCGGAGGAATATATCACCAGAATCAATGCAAATCCACAATGGGGATATGTGGTTCGGGGAATTTTAGATGACCGGATTCCCAGCGGCACGCTTTATAAGGGCGTAAAGGTGGTGGGAAGGATTGAAAATATTAAGTACATTCTTCCCGAAAATAAGCTGGATGAAATTGCTATTACTCTTGCACTTAAGGATTATGATCATTTGGAAGCGATTGTTGATTTATGTGAAAAGTCAGGGGTTCATACAAAGTTCATTCCTGATTACAATTCACTGGTGCCCAGCCATCCTTATACGGAAGATTTAATGGGACTTCCGGTAATCAATATCCGGTATGTACCTCTTACCAATACATTAAACTGGATTTTAAAGCGGGCGGTAGATGTTCTTGGAGCTGTTGTAGGGATTGTAATTTCTTCTCCCATTATGCTCCTTGCGGCATTGGCAGTGCGGCTTACAAGCCGTGGGCCGGTTATTTTTAAACAGGAAAGAGTGGGGCTTCACAATAAAACCTTTAAAATGTACAAGTTCCGGACGATGGCAATGCAGAAGCCTTCTGCAGAACAGAAGGCATGGACGGTAAAGGATGATCCGAGGGTTACCGGTGTGGGCAAATTTTTAAGAAGGACCAGCTTAGATGAGCTTCCACAATTATTTAATATTTTAATGGGAGAAATGTCGCTGGTAGGTCCAAGGCCGGAGCGGCCACAGTTTGTGGAACAATTTAAGGAAGAAATTCCCCGTTATATGATAAAACATCAGGTGAGGCCGGGACTTACCGGATGGGCGCAGATTAATGGCTATAGAGGAGATACCTCAATTCGAAAAAGAATTGAATACGACTTATTTTACATTGAAAACTGGACCATGGCATTAGATTTTAAAATTATGTTTCTCACTATATTTAAAGGGTTTGTTAATAAAAATGCTTATTAGGGGATACACTACATTTATTAAGGTTCCATAAAAAATGTGGCGGAGGGCTTGCCTAATAGGTTGTTTTGTGCGAAAATAATATCTTGTGAGAACTCACGGAGGATAAAGCCCTGCAGTTTTAACATAAAGATGAGGCATAAAATGCGGCATCCGTTGTTTATCGAAGTAAATTAAGGGAGAGATGATATTATGGCAACAAAAAAACCTGTTAAGAAAAAACCGGTAAAACGCGAGGAACCCGTAAGCAAAAAGAAGAAAAAAGTCCCGGCTTCCGCAAAGGAAAAGGCCAGGAAAAAACGAACAAAGATATTCCTTTTTATCATAGAAATATTTATTCTTATTATCATGGGAGTTGTTCTTTACGGTGTTCTTAAGGTAGAAAAGGTAGGAAAGGTTGATCTGCCCAAGGAAGATATTGTGATTAACCCCGAGGTGGAGGAAAAAATCGAGACCACTATGAGAGGGTATCGGAATATTGCACTGTTTGGCGTGGATTCCACAACCGGAGCACTCACCAAGAACACGCGAAGTGATACAATTATGATTGCATCCATTAATCTGGATACCGGAGAATGCAGGCTGGTCAGCGTATATCGTGATACCTACCTGAATTTAAGTAATGATTCCTATAATAAATGTAATGCCGCATATGCAAAGGGTGGCCCCATGCAGGCAATCAATATGCTGAATATGAATCTGGATCTGAATATCACAGACTTTGTGACAGTAGGATTTGCAGGATTAAGCGATACCATTGATGCATTGGGTGGTATTATGATCGATGTGGATGAAGCAGAGTTAAAGCATATTAATAACTACCAGATTTGTATGGCAGAGGACTTAAAGAGAAGCTATACACCGGTTACAAGTACCGGATATCAGTTGTTAGACGGGCTTCAGGCAACTGCATACTGTCGTATCCGTTATACGGCGGGGGATGACTTTAAACGTGCAGAACGTCAGAGAGAAGTGTTGATGGCCATTGCAGAAAAGGCAAAAACCGCATCACCTTCCACATTAAATTCCGTGGCAAATGCAATTTTTGATAAAGATGAAATTTACACATCATTAGATGTTGCAGAAATACTTGAGCTGCTTGGAGAAATAACCAGATATGAAATTGTGGATCAGGCAGGATTCCCTGAGGACAGCATGCGTGCTACAGGAACCATTGGTTCAAAGGGAAGCTGTGTCGTACCGGTTTCTTTAGCTGATAATGTACAGTGGTTGCATGAGTTCCTCTTTAAGGATGAAACTTATACCCCTTCTGATGCAGTTTTAGAGTACAGTGAAAAGGTAAAATCTGATACAAGCGGATATATTAATAAATAAAATCTGATGCAGTAATGACACAGAGGATAAAGGGCCGGCATATAAGCCGGCTCTTTTAACATAAGGATGACGGGCAAAGCCGGTCGTCCGTTGTAACATAAGGATGGCAGGCAAAGCCAGTCATCCGTTGTAACATAAGGATGGCAGGCAAAGCCAGTCATCCGTTGTTTGGAGAGGATATATGTTTGAAGTAGATGTGATTATTCCGGTTTATAAGCCGGCAGAAAAATTCATAAAGCTTTTGGAACAGTTAAGGAAACAGACGATTCAAATCCATAAAATTATTTTGATCAACACGGAAAAGCAATATTTTGATCGGTTGACCGAGGGAATGGACTTTTGGAAAAAATATGACAACGTACAAGTAAAGCATATATCAAAAGCAGAATTTGATCATGGAAAAACCAGAAATTACGGAGTATCCCTGTCAAAAGCTCCTTATTTTATTATGATGACAGATGACGCAGTGCCTGTGGATGAAAAGCTGGTAGAGAAGCTTCTAAAGCCTTTTGAAGATGAAGAAGTGGGGATGAGCTACGCCAAACAGCTTCCCGGAAAAAACAGTGATCCGATTGAAAGCTATACCCGTACATTTAACTACCCGGATACGCCTTTGGTGAAATCACGAAAAGATTTAGGACACATGGGTATTAAAACATTTTTTGCATCGGATGTGTGTGCGGCCTATAGAAGAGTAACCTTTGACAAACTGGGGGGATTTCCTGATTGTGCAATTTTTAATGAGGATATGATCTATGCAAGGGGGCTGATTGACGCCGGATATAAGATTTTTTATGCTGCAGAAGCCGGGGTGGAGCATTTTCACAGTTATAATGGAAGAGGGCAGTTCAAAAGGAACTTTGACATGGGAGTATCCCATGCAGATCACCCGGAGGTATTTTCCGGGCTTTCCACAGAGTCAGAAGGAATTCGCCTGGTGAAAAAAACCTGTACTTATTTATGCAAAATAGGAAAACCCCACTTGATTATAAAACTTTTTTGGTTAAGCGGATGCAAATATTTGGGATATTTTTTGGGAAAAAGGTATAAACATTTTCCCAGAAAATGGATTAAAGTTTTTTCCATGAATAAAAACTATTGGGAAAAATAACAATTAAAACAAATTTTAATCACAAATTATACACAATTAGCGGATATACTTAATTACATAAATTCAGAACGAAATCATTTTTATGTATGACAGGAAAGGAACAGGTGATTGTGATGTATGAAAATAATTATCCAAATCATGAGAACACTTACTATTACGAAAATAACAGCAGTTTCAGAGATGCAGGCATAAATCCGGAAAATAATGGAAAGCACGGAAAAAAGTCTAAAAGCAATTATGGCTTTGGCAAGAAAATTATGATAGGAATCTGCTGCGGCCTTAGCTTTGGCATTTTTGCCGGCCTTGGTTTTCAGGCAGTAACTATGGCAACGGATTTGATGAAGGATAAAATAGAAATTTCTTCGGAGAAGGAGTATGACGCGGCTGGTAAGGAGAATGCAAAGGAGCCGGAAGATACGGATCAGGCGTCGGAGGAGCTGAAAAGTACCGAAGAAATATCCGGAACCCAGTTGATGACAACTACAGTCACTGATGTATCAGAGGTAGTTAAGAGTGTTATGCCGGCTGTGGTTTCCGTAAACAATAAGTATGTGGAAAAGCTGTCCTTTTTCGGACAGGAGTACAGTCAGGAAGCCATAGGCTCCGGTTCCGGCATTATTGCGGGGAAAAATGACACGGAACTTCTTGTGGTAACTAATTATCATGTAATTGAATCCGCAGAGGAGCTGACGGTTCAATTTGCAGATGGCGAGCTGGTACAGGCACAGGTAAAAGGTTTTGATGCTGACAAGGATCTGGCAGTGATCGTGGTGCCCTTAAGTGAGATTGAAAGTCAGACGATAGATGCAATTGCAATTGCAAAGCTGGGAAGCTCTGATGACCTTACGGTAGGAGAGCCTGTAATTGCCATTGGCAATGCATTAGGTTATGGGCAGGCAGTTACCACAGGCGTGGTTAGTGCGCTTAACAGGGCAATTGCATCTTCGGCAGAGATTTCTTTCCAGGAACAGGATAAGGAAATCAGCACCTTTATCCAGACAGATGCGGCAATTAATCCTGGTAATTCTGGAGGACCGCTTCTTAACATTCGCGGGGAAGTAATCGGCATTAATTCAAATAAGATTGCCGTATCTTCCGTAGAAGGCATGGGATATGCAATTCCAATCTCTGATGTACATGAGATTATTGAAGATCTGATGAGTAAGGAGACACGTCTTAAGGTGGCCGAGGATAAGCAGGGATATCTTGGGATTACAGGTGTAAATGTGGTAGCAGAATACGTAGAGCTTTATGATGCACCGGAGGGAGTATATGTTTCATCGGTAATGGAAGGAACCGGTGCAGATGAAGCAGGACTTGTCAGAGGCGACATTATTACAGCCATTAATGGAGAAAAGGTTTCTTCCATGGATGAGCTTAAGGAAGAACTCAGTTATTATGAAGCAGGAACAACCATAGAGGTGACGATCATGCAGGGAAGCCCCACCGGATATCAGGCAAAAAATGTGGAAATTAAACTGGGACGTCAAAGTAGAACACAATAAAATAATATAGATTTGTGGCATTCTTTTGCCCATCCATTCATAAAATTAGTAAAAAGATACTATAAATTTATGGTGGATGAATGAAAGACAAAGGCTTGCGGCTTGTAAAATATGGCTTGTGCATCCTTGGAATGATAATGTTTTCCTTTCTTGCAGGGTGTGCAAAGGAGGAAAAAGATCTTCTTGAAAAAATTAAGGATCTGGAATTTACAGTTCTGGCGGAGGATAACATTCCGGAGGAATTGAAAACGATCATTGAGGAAAAAAGAGAAAATACCTTTAAGGTCACATATCAGGATAATGGATTTTTATATATCTGTATTGGCTATGGAGAACAGGTAAGCGGCGGCTACAGCATTACAGTCAATGATCTTTATTTAACGGAAAATGCTGTTTATGTAGATACCACATTGTTAGGACCTGATCCGGCTGAAAGCGCAGGCATCAAAAAGAATACACCATCTTATCCCTATATTGTACTTAAAACGGAGTTTGTGGATAAACCGGTGATCTTTAACTGATGGCTAACCAGAAATAGAAAAGTGATATGCCCCGAATGGCTGTTAAAGCTGTTCGGGGTATTTGTTTAAGTGGGAATTGGCACAGAGGGAAAAGTTTAGTATAATGATGCAGAAGGAGCTATTGTTTAGTCATTTGCATGTAAGTGACGTGTCAGGAAAGGGAAAAGATGCTTTATATTAAAAATGGAATGGTGATAGATCCGGATGAGGATAGGGTTTATCAGGCAGACATTAAGATTGAGGATGGAAAGGTGACCGGTATTTATCCGATGTCAAAAGAAGGTAAGGACGAAGAACTGCCGAAGGGGATTACAAAAGGAGAAGAGGAAAAGGATAGAAACGGGCAGGTGATTGATGCAGGAGGGCTTATGATTGCACCAGGGCTGGCGGATACCCATGTTCATTTCAGAGATCCGGGCTTTACCTATAAAGAAGATATTGATACCGGAGCCGCTGCTGCGGCAAAGGGCGGGTTTACGCAGATTGTGCTTATGGCAAATACGAAGCCTTCTGTGGATAACAAGGACACCCTTTCTTATGTACTTGAGAAAGGGAAAAAGACTGGAATCCATATAAACAGCTGTGCAAATGTAACCGTAAAGATGGAAGGGAAAGAGCTGACGCCTATGGAAGAACTGGCTGGGGCAGGAGCGGCAGGCTTTACGGATGATGGGATTCCCCTGATGGATGAGGCCCTGGTAAAGGAGGCAATGGAGTGCGCGAAAAGGCTGAATAAACCTATCAGTTTTCATGAAGAAAATCCTGCACTGATTGCCAACAATGGAATTAACGGGGGAAAGGCAGCAGAATTTTATCAGATCAAAGGCTCTCCCAGGGAAGCGGAAATAGATTTGGTTAAAAGAGATCTGGAACTGGCGCTTCTTACAGGGGCAGAGGTGGTGATTCAGCATATCAGTGCGAAAGAATCTATAGAGCTTCTCAGGAAGGCAAAGGAAAATGGCGCACATGTGCATGGGGAAGCAACACCCCATCATTTTTCATTGACACAGGATGCAGTGATTCAAAAAGGTACAATGGCCAAAATGAATCCGCCCCTCAGAGAAGAAGAGGACAGGCTTGCAATTATAGAAGGCTTGAGGGACGGAACAATTGATCTGATTGCCACAGATCATGCGCCTCATAGCCGGGAAGAGAAGGAAAAGCCTGTTACGGAGGCGCCAAGCGGTATTATCGGATTGGAAACTTCCCTTTCCTTAGGAATCAGGGAGCTGGTGCAGAAAGGATATCTGACCTATCCTCAGCTGATTCACAGAATGAGCAGTGCACCATGTAAGTTATATGGACTGGAGGGAGGAAAGATGGCGGTTGGAATGAGCGCAGATCTGGTTTTATTTCATCCCGAGGAAACTTGGACGGTTTCCAGCTTTCTTTCTAAGTCGTCAAATTCTCCTTTTATGGGGGAAGAACTTCCGGGAGTGGTCTATTATACTATATGCGGGGGGAAGATCGTGTATCAGAAGGAAGAGAGCAGCTTAAAACAACCAGAAAAGAAAGGACAGTGAAATGAGCGGAAAAAAGAAGGAAAAAGGGGTGGTTTTATCCCAGAAGATGATAGCGCCTGATATATATGATATGTGGATTTCCACGAGTTTGGCAATGGAAGCTTTGCCTGGGCAGTTTGTGGGAGTATATCCTCATAATGAGTCTAAGCTTCTGCCGCGTCCTATCAGCATTTGTGAGGTGGATGACAAGAAAAATGCGCTTCGGCTTGTGTACCGGATTGCAGGAGAGGGAACTAAAGAATTTGCATCATGGCAGCCGGGACAGGAAGTGTTTCTTCTGGGGGTTTTGGGAAACGGATTTCCGGTGAAAGAGGCAGAGGGTAAAAAAGTAGTCCTTATGGGAGGCGGAATCGGGATTCCTCCCATGCTTCAGCTTGCAAAAGCACTTTCCAAGGCAGAGACAAATGTGACAATTGTGTCAGGATATCGGGATGCCCAGCTTTTTTTAAAGGAAGATTTGGAAAGGTACGGAAAGCTTTATATTGCAACGGAAGATGGTAGCGTGGGAACGAAAGGGAATGTTCTCACTGTTATGGAGAAAGAGCAGATTAAGGCGGATGTGATCATGGCCTGCGGGCCGATGCCAATGCTTCGGGCCATTAAAAACTATGCAGAGGAGCATGAAATTATAGCTTACATTTCTTTGGAGGAGCGGATGGCCTGCGGTGTGGGAGCCTGTCTTGGGTGTGTATGCAAAACTACCCATAAGGATACACATTCTCATGTAAACAATGCAAGAATCTGTACGGATGGTCCGGTTTTTGATGCCAGGGAGGTGGAAATCTGATGAATACGAAAGTAACGATTGCCGATGTGGAATTTAAAAATCCCGTTATGACTGCCTCCGGGACATTCGGATCGGGCATGGAATACAGTGATTTTGTAGATTTAAACAAATTGGGGGCAGTGGTGACAAAAGGGGTTGCCAATGTGCCCTGGCCGGGAAATCCGGTACCCCGGGTGGCGGAAACCTATGGGGGAATGCTTAATGCCATTGGATTGCAGAATCCTGGCATTGATGTGTTTATTGAAAGAGATATTCCTTTTTTAAAGAAATTTGATACGAAGATTATTGTGAATGTGTGCGGTAAGAGCGTGGAAGACTATCTGGAAGTGGTGGAACGATTAGGGGATGAGGATGTGGATATGCTGGAGATCAATGTATCCTGCCCTAATGTTAAGGAAGGGGCCATTGCCTTTGGACAAAAGGCAGACAGCCTGTATAATATCACTTCCCAGATTAAGGGAAGGGCAAAGCAGCCGGTGATTATGAAATTAAGCCCTAATGTTACAGATATTGGGGAGATGGCAAAGGCTGCGGAAGCGGCGGGGGCAGATGCCATATCGCTGATTAATACCCTGACTGGTATGAAAATTGATGTTCACCGCAGAACCTTTGTGCTTGCAAACAAAACTGGAGGACTTTCCGGCCCTGCCATAAAGCCGGTGGCAGTGCGGATGGTGTATCAGGCCTCTCATGCGGTTAAAATCCCGGTTATTGGCATGGGCGGGATTGCATCAGCCGAGGATGCGGTGGAATTTCTGCTTGCAGGTGCCAGTGCCATAGCAGTGGGAGCAATGAATTTTGTAAATCCCTATGCTACGGTTGAAATTATAGAAGGAATTGAAGCATACATGAAAAAATATGGAGTCAGGGACATTCAGGAGCTGATAGGCGGCGTAAGAGAATAGATGGCAGGCATACTTTACCTCCCTTGGTCATACATTTACAGTAAGTAGACTTTAGGGAGGTATTTTTTTGGAATTAATCAAGCGAAATATACATATGGACTGCGTCAAATGCAAGGCCCAGACACAGATGACTTTAGAAGATGATGTGATTATTTCCGATTCCAGGCCGGATGCAGCCAAGCTGATCATGGATAGAGGAAATGTAATAATTGAGGAGTTGAAAATAACAGACGATCATGTCAATGTAAAGGGAAAACTTGCATTTAATGTGCTTTACCTGGCGGAAAAAGGTTCTCAGGATGCAGGCAGAAGCGACGTGGCAAATATGGAAGGGAGTATTCCCTTTGATGAAATGGTATTTATGGAAGGAATTAAGAGCACAGATACGGTAAATGCCAGTTGGGATTTAGAGGATCTGAGCATTAATTTGATTAACTCCCGAAAAATGAGTGTACAGTCAATGATTTCCATTTACCTTGTTTGTGAGGAAATCTGTGATGAAGAGACAGCCGTGGATCTTTACAGTCAGGAACCGGTGGAATTTCGGAAAAAAACATTGAATATTGCGGCAATGTCTATAAAGAAAAAAGATATTTTCAGGGTAAAGGAAGAAGTGGAGGTTCCCGGAAGCTTTCCTAACATTTTTGCCATGATTTGGTCGGAGATTATTCCGGAAGCAGTGGAATTTAAGGTACTGGAGGACAAAATTGCAATTCAGGGTGAACTAAGGGGATTTTTCCTTTATAGAGGAGAAGGCGAGGAGGAGGAGATCTGTCATTATGAGACAACGCTTCCTTTTGCCGGAAGCCTAGACTGCCCAGGCGCCAGAGAAGGGATGATACCGGAAATCAGTTTCACTGCTGAAAACCGTGATGTAGAAATAAGGCCGGATTTTGACGGAGAAGAAAGAGTAATTACATTTGAACAGTGTCTTGATCTGGACATCTGCATTTATGCAGAGGAAGAAATAGATATTCTTTCCGATGTTTACGGTGTAGTGAAGGAAGTATCTGTGGTGGAGAAAAATGCCGAATTCCGCAGGATGATTGCAAGAAGCAGCGGAAAGACAAAACTGGCAGGCCATTTTACCTGTGAGGATGAAAAGGTGGTACTGCATAAGATCCTTCATACGGCAAGTAAGCTGCAGATTACAGGGAAAAAAGCTGTGGAAAGCGGAATAGAAATCTCAGGTGTAGTTAATTTACAGGTTTTGTATGAATGCAGCACAGAGGAAAACCGGTATGGAATGATCAAAGGAACACTGCCATTTGAATATGTGCTGGAAGCGGAAGGCATTGATGAAAGTTGTATTTATCCGGTGCAGGCATTTTTGGATCAAATGACGGTTACAATTATTGATAATGGTGAAGTAGATGTTAAATGCGTCCTCTATTTCAGGGGCAATGTATATCGGAGCTGGCAGGAAAGAATTGTTGAGCAGATCGTAGTCTCAGAGCCTGATATGGAAAAAATGGCGGCACTGCCCGGAATTGCTATTTACATGGTGCGGGAGGGAGAAAGTCTGTGGGATATTGGAAAGCGCTATTATGTTCCAGTGTCTGTGATTAAGAAATGCAATGATCTTACATCTGATGAAGTGAAGGCGGGAGATAAGATTTTAATTGTAAAAAATGTTTAATAAAGCCTTTAACAAGGGGATGCCTGCTTTAAGCAGGCATCCCCTGTCAGATTTGGTTCTACAGTGCAATTATGTTTATAACTTATTCTTCAATATTTTGTGCTTTCTGAGCCTTTTCAGCCATGTCATCAAATCCCTTCATAACAGCATCATAGGTCTTTTGTGAAATGTCAGGAAGCTTGCCTCCCCACTGCTTTTCAGCCTGTGCAAATCCTTTCTTGAAAGCAGAACGCATATCTTCAATCTTATCAGGATCACCGCCTGTCAAAGCTGTAGCGAAATCCAGGATACGCTGTGAGGTCTTTGAAACACCCCAGTATCCATCTTCAGCAATATCTGCCTGAGCCTGCAGTTTGGTAGCAGGATCTACGGTAAATTTTCCGCTGGACAGGATACTCCACATATCATTTGCCGCACCATAGGTCTGTCCCTGTTTGGTCAGCATTTTTTCTACAATGCTTTGTAACTGTGCGGTTCTGTTTTCCGCATCTGCTTTCATTTTAGCAACCAGATTAGCATCGGTCTTGTAAGTCTTCTTGGGAGTTTTATCAGCCACTTTTGAAGGCTCATAAACTACGCCGGTATCTTTAGCAGATGTGCCTGTCTTGTTAGATTCGGATGCTGCCGCGGTTTTTGCTTCGGTGTCTTTAGGCTGTGTAGCATAAGTGCTATACACATCACTTGCACCTGTAATTCCATTTACGCTCATAAATTTACCCTCCTTGGTCATTTTGATATAGTAAGTATCGGCATTTCAAGTAGAAAAATTTAGCATTTTTATTGAAAATACATGGGTATGTTACGAAATAAGCTAAATTTGTTATAAAATGCCATACCCCCCTCTTTTCACTTTGAATATAGCACAAACTGATGCAGGACGCAAGCCTTGAAAGTCAGCTTTCACGGAAATCAATTTTCTGACGTTTTGCTAAATTGTGTGTTTCAAAATTAATCATAAAAATACTAAATAGTAAAATAAAAATCCCCATAATTGCATTTATAAAGAAATCCGCCTGTGACATTTCCCAGATTTTATCACCTAAGATCATTTCTCTGATACTTGCATACATATTATTTGCAACATGAATTATAACTCCAATATATACGTTATCTGTAAGTACTGCAAAATACCCAATTAACAGCCCTAAACACAATGTTGAAAAAAACTGTGGCAAATTGTAATGTGCTAATGCAAATAAGAATGCAGATATTGTAATAGCATAAACATTCCCATGTTTTTTTTGAGCAACAGTAAATATAATTCTACGAGATAGAATTTCTTCTGAAATGGGCGCCCACAGAATAGCATAAGTGAAAATCGCAGGCGAATAGTAATATTTTTGAACATCTATTACATAATCCATTTGCGGCAGCATTGTCATGCCAATTTGCGGAAATAAGAGAAAAATTAATCTATGCGCCAAACAAATCCCGATTCCTGCAAGTATTGCCCAGAAACAAATTCGCATATTTTTCTTTGATAGAACATTTTTAGGAGAAAAACAATATAAATATTTTCGAAATGCAAAAACACCCCTTTGTTTTGTGATGATTCAATTATAACAAAGATCAAATTGAAAGTGAAGCTGTGAAACTGTTTGCATAACAAAATATCTACTTGACATTAGGGGGGATGCTGAAATGAGTTTTGTGCTTTATTTTAAATAAAAGTACACAAAGTTTTTTTGACACTGAAAAGAAAAATGATGCAAAAATGATGCAAAAATGTTACAAGAATGATGCATAGGCCATATAAAATAGCAGTGTAAAATACGGTTATGAGAAATGGAAAAAGAAGAAGTTATGAACTTACAAAAGAAGAAAAGAAATAAGATATGGCTGGCTGTTTTTTTGTCTGCTTCGTTTTTTTACATGGAGGTTGTTTTCAAGTTGTCAGTGGAAACACTGCACACTGGAAGTTCATTTGTATTTCTGGCTTTATTTTCCCTCTGTGGGGGGATGGTGGTTTCAGGTATTGTTTCGCTGTTGCCGAAAAGAGCAGTGCAGATTCTGATACCACTCTATCTGGGGCTGTTATTTCTCATTTTCATTGTTGAATTTCTGGTATATAGACAGTTTAAGGTGGCATATGACTTAAAGACCATATTGAATGCTGCAACTGACGCACTGGGGGGATTTGGCGCTGATATCAGGCGGTTGATTTTCTGCTTTGATGGAATCAGTCATATTGCTCTTCTTTTGCTACCGCTTATCCTGTGGTTTGTACTGGGAGAAAAGATAATAGGGCAGTTACCTAAACAGGGTATTTGGCGGAGGCGTACAAGGCGGACTGCTTATTTTTCGCTGGCAAATCTGATAGTGGGAGCCGCCTGTTATGGGGCAGCTTTGTTCCTTATTTTGTGCTGCGGTCTGCATAAGGACATTTATACAAATCAATATAGTTTTGAGTCAGCAGTAATGCAGTTTGGGCTGGGTGAGGGATTGTGTCTGGATATCCGGAATCTTGCTTTCTCCAAAACCTCTGCCCATGTCTTTGAAAGCATGGAAATGGAATTCGCGCAGGACACAGCAGGCGCATTTTTCGAAGACAGCCTTGTAAGCAGTAAGGAGGAAATTGTATCCGATGGTAAGACTGTTGTACAGGCAAAGGAGTCAGCCAGCGTTCAGGAGGCAGTCATACTAAAGGAGGGGACTTTCTCCCAAAGTGCGGAAACTGTGCAGGAGGATGAAGCGGTAACACCGATTGTATACGGGCAGAGCGTGGCTTCTGTGGATTTTGCTGCCCTTGCTGATGCAGGCGGAAACTATGCTGATATTGATGCTTATGTTTCTACGCTCACACCCTCAAGCCAAAATGCCTATACAGGCTCTTTTGCGGGGAAAAATCTGATTTTGATCTGTGCGGAAGCATTTTCTGGTTTTCTCATTGATCCGGAGCTCACACCTACACTTTACAGGCTTTCCACAAATGGAATTAACTTTAACGATTATTACCAGCAGTCGATTGCCGGAACAACCGGAGGTGAATATCAGCTTTTATTTGGTTTGATTCCCACTTCCGGCGGAAGTTCTATTAAGGAGATTACCCAGAACGGAACGCACACCAATATAGGCGCGCTTTTAAATGACCAGGGATATTTCGGCATGGCTTTCCATAACAGCGACTATACTTATTACGACCGGCACCAAACCCATACAAAGCTGGGCTACAGTGGGGGATATATGGGAGTGGGAAATGGTCTTGAGGAGCTTATCAGTCCTGTATGGCCGGCAAGCGATTTGGAATTGCTTCAGGAAACTCTGCCCATGTACATTGACAAACAGCCTTTTAATGTTTATTACATGACGGTAAGCGGCCACAGTGTATATACTTTTGGCAACAATGCCATGTCAAGGGAAAATAAAGATGCCGTAGACGCATGGTGCGCTAAGGAAAATCTTTCCTACACGGAGCCTGTACGTGCTTATATAGCGGCGAACCTTGAACTTGAAAAGGCAGTGGATTATCTTGTGGAAACCCTTGAAGAAAAAGGGATTGCAGATGATACGGTTATCTGCATTGCGCCGGATCATTTTCCCTATGGACTGGATTCGGACGCCTCTTTGGGAAATATGCCATATTTATCGGAATTATATGGTTATCCAGTGAACACCTATGAAGAGCGGGACAGAAGCCGTGCGATTATCTGGTGTGGGGCACTTGAAGATAAGGAGCCGGTTATTGTGGATACGCCCACCTCTTCCGTAGATATACTTCCCACATTGTGCAATCTCTTTGGTGTGGAATGGGATTCCAGGCTTTATGTGGGGAGAGATGTGCTCTCAGATGCCCTCCCTCTTGTTTTCTTTGGAAATTACGACTGGAAGACAGACTTAGGGCATTATAGTTCAACCAGCAATACTTTTACGCCGGCAGATGAAAATGCCCTCATTCTGGAAGATTATGTAAAGCAGATATCCAGCATGGTGAGAAACAGAATGACATTTTCCAAGTCTGTGCTCAGTTGTGATTATTATACCCATGTTTATGATGCGGCATTAATGTCGGAATGATGGGATCGTTGTCTTAGATTTCTGTTACGGGTTTTATTGCTGCAAACGGGACATAGTATCCATTTTGCATTCATTATCATACGGTCTGTTTTTTATCTTCGAATCGCTTATACTCTGTGATTAGTTCTTGAAATTCTGATGAGTTTTGCAACAGGGGTTCTTTTTCCATTGCAGAAAGGATTACAGGAATCATTTGTTCTGGCTGAGCCGCTTGCGCAGGTATGCGATTAAATAATAAGGTTTTATCCATACTCCATGGTTCGCGCATTGCCGCAAGCATTTCTCTTAAAATGGAAATACATTTATCGGCATTCTTTTCCACAAAGGCGATTTCCAATGGTGCAATAAATGCGCTATACTTCCACATTTCAAAAAGTGTGACCATCTGTACCGATTTATCTGCTATCTTTTTTGCAGTGAGAAGTTCGCCGCATTCTAACTCAATATTCATCATTTTGTATAGCAGCAGTTGAACCTTGTTGAGAGATAAGTGTAATTCTCTCTGCAAATCCTCTGCCGCTTTCTCTGATTTGCCCTGATGCTTATCAATTTCAACCTGCAGCCAAAACTTATCAGCCATGCTGCCGACAATATCGTTTTTGTCAGGCATTAAGTCTAATGTTTCCTGGGCTTTTTCATATTCTCCACTGCGGAGATATCTGCTTGCCAGCATAAAATTTGCGCTGTTGCTTATTTTTATGTCTGTGCTCCCGGCAAGTCGATGATACCATTCCAGGATCTGCGCCTCATAGGGGCACATTTCATCTGCAGTCAAGTCGGAGGTGGAAAGAAGTCCATCCAGTTGGAATGTAAGAACATGCATGAGACTTTCATTGTGCGGATACTCGTGGAACTTTTGCCCTACTGCTGCAAACCCTTCTTTGAGTCCTTTATCTCCAACAATCTTTCCAACCTCCTTACAGAGCAAACCAATTTCTTGCTGTGTTATATCTCCGTGAAAACAAAAAAGAGTGTTTAAGTCAATTTTTAACAATCGGGCCAACGGAGCCAAAAGCGAAATATCTGGACTGGTGGTCCCTTTTTCCCATTTACTGACTGCCGGAATAGACACATTGAGATATTCTGCAACTTGTTTCAGCGTGAGTCCTAATTCTTTTCTTTTTTCTTGTATAACTAAATTCATAGGCATAATAGAAGCCTCCTTATTGAGAATGGCACAAAAGCTTTTGTTGGCTTTATTATACTTATGTATTTCAAAAAAACAATTGAGCAGTTGTTAACTGAAAAATGATTTTTTTAACTATAAGTTAATATTAGGAACAGGGCGTTTGTGCCCTTGCCTCTAATTCAGTGTTACAGTATTTCTGGAAAAAGTCAGTGTTTACGCGACTTTCAACACATCATAAGTAATTCATACCCCAATTTTTACCCCAATAGAGATTTAATATTATTAAGCAGCTTTACAAAATCAATATCGGATGACTTTGAGTAAAATATTTTTCGTACTTCATATATGTCTTTATCGTTTAAATCAGATTGTATTAACTTTCGCAGCTCAACTAATTCTTTTTGTATATCCAGAAGATAAGAATTTAAGTAGAAATTAGTGTTTTTATTTACATATATGTTTTCACTGGATGTGGTAGACACAGATGCATTTCTTGAGCTTCCGATATCCTCGCAGGCGTTATATTTTCATTTAGGAATGCGTGCTGCTGATGATGGTTTCGTTTCATCCCCAAAGAAAATAATGACAATAATCAATGTGAACATAGATGATTTAAAAGTGCTAATCGCTAAAGGTTTTGTTATTGCACAGGAAAACGGGATTGTTATAATACGACACTGGAAACAAAATAATTACATACAGAGAGACAGGTATAAAGGGACTATTTATCAAGATCAATTAAAGGCATTGACTGTAAATAACGGTATTTATGAAAGTGGATACGCAATGTATACAGACTGTGCTTTTTTGATATACACCAGCATTGTCATTTCTTGATAGCACTAAGTTTGATGCTTGCCCAATAAAAGAACGTCCATTATTAGTTTTTCATTTTTTTGCGAAAAACGATAATTCCGGACTAACCAAAATAGGAGCGTCAGGTATTACAAAGGCAATCAGGAATAAAAAGAGTGTATTATGCTGGATGTTCACTAAAGGACAAAATGACCTTTACAATAATTTTAGCAAAAAGGGCCAGTGACAGACCAAAACCATACAATAAGCAAGGACAGCCACAAATCGGGCTGTCCTATGGAAAAGCAGAATATAAAATTGATATGGCAGCAGGCGTAATCAAATATTTAATGTCGACAGGTTGATTGTAAATCCGGAATAGATGCCGGAGGGAATATCTTCTGTAAAAGAATATTCATTCAGTTCATTGTTAACAAAATTATAAACCATTACCCGGTTTTTATCAGCGTCAACGATCCAGTATTCTTTTACACCTGCAGTTCGGTATTTAAACAGCTTGGTTGTGTAATCCATATACCTGCTGCTGGGAGATACAATTTCAATGATCCAATCCGGTGCACCGACGCAACCTTTGTCTGTGAGCTTGTCAGAGCTGCATATAACACTAATATCCGGTTCGACGTAATTTTTAGCATCTTCATTCAAAAAGACAGCAAATGGGGCGATATCAACTTCACATTTTCCATTGTTTTGATCAATGTAGTCAGCAATGGTACGTGAGAGTGAAAAAAGTATTTTTTGATGTTTTCTGCTTGGTGGTGCCATGTAATAAATTTGTCCGTCGATCAGCTCCGCACGTTCTCCATCTGGCAGAGCATAGATATCATCAATGGTATAAATTCTTTCTTGTGGTAATGCCATAGTACACACGTCCTTTCTTGGTGGGTGATGATAAATTATATTGTTTTCGGTTTATCTAAGGTTATTCAGGGTATGTTCCAGATAATCTTGTATCAATCGCTTTTTTGATGTATCCATTGACGGATTCACCGGCAGCAGTTGCAGCGGTTTGAATTTCCTCATATTTTTCTTTTTGGACGTCAAGAGGGATGCGTTTAAGGTTTTTTTTGGCATATTCAATGTTATATTGAGTTTTTTTATCTAATTCAGACATTTTTGAATTTCCTTTCTTTGCTTATTGGAGCAAAAATATTAAGGCTTTCTTTTCCACCTTACAAGCAAAGTATATCATAACACAATAACAACGTACATAGTAATAACGCACAAACTTCGTACGTAATATTTAGTAAGTATGTATATTGAAGAAAACAACGTACGTGGCATGATATAGTTACAAGGTAAAAAGAACAAAGCAAGTCGGAGGTATAACAAATGAAGCAGATCACCAAGATAAGAAAAGCAGTATGTATCATGGCTAATAAATTAAAAAGAGCAGGCTATACTTGATCAGGTGCTTTTCGGAAAGCATGGAAACAGGTAAGACTTTCTATGATGATCAAGGCAGCAGGCGTCACTTTCGAAAACAGACAAGAGCGTTTAAGGTTCTTGAAGCGGTTCCGGCCAGAAGAACAAGATATTCATTCAGCCTGTCGCTTGTCATCAGGTTAATATAAATAAGCCGCTTATGCTCTTTAAGGTAATGTAAATGTCGTTGCCCCCATAAACCGATAGGTTTTTCTTTTTCGGTTAGTAAGCCAAGACAAGGAATATAATAATCTCCTTGCAGTTCATACCACAGACCATTTTTATCATCGTAAATGTACTTGTCCATTTTGAAATCCTCCAGTATAATATATTCGCACATACATCACAGTTCTCCGATTGCCACACATTGTTATATCTTATTATCAGTTTTTCCTGCCCTTGATTTTGCCCTTATGAGCAATCAAAGCAAGGGTAACATTGTGTGAAACCATATAAAGGGATAAGGCGGACACGTTGCGATAAATCCTCTATTTTCAAGGCTTTTGGAGGATTTTATTAAAACTCAAAGAGGTGTGATAAGCATCTATAAAATTGTGAGTTTACAATCGGAAGTTGTGGAGGATGATATTCACAGAATGAGAGGCAAATAACATGGAATTAAAATTTCGTGGAAGAATTCTTCAGAATGAGAATATGGATGCCGCCTATGTGGAGGTTCCTTACGATATCAAAGAGCTTTTTGGAAAAGGGCGTCTGTTGGTAAATGCTACATTTGATGGTATTCCGTATCGTGGGCAAGTGGTAAAAATGGAAACTTCGTGTTACATCATCGGCGTTACAAAACAGATACGCAAGCAGATTGGCAAGAGCTTTGGTGATATGGTTGAAGTGGTTCTTCATGAAAGAGACAGCGAGAAAAGCCCAATGTGGCAATGTCCCAAATGTGGCAGAGTGTTTAAGAAAAAAGAGCAAAGCCATTACTGTGGTGAAAAGCCAAAGACGATTGATGAATATATCCTAAGCCAGGATGAAGATAAACAGGCAGATCTGCGCTATATCCGTCAGATTCTTCGCAGTGCGTTACCGGAAGCGGAAGAACGCATTTCATGGAGTATGCCGACCTATTGGAAAGGTCATAACATTGTTCATTTTGCTGCTTCGAGGAAGCATATCGGCTTGTATCCGGGCCCTGCAGCCGTCGAAAAATTTGCTGGCTCTTTGTCAAGTTAGTTGAATTAACACAATACTTTTAAACGAAGAAGATCAAATTTACATCTGCCATACATCTGTCTTTTTATTACTTTTAT
>KE159819.1:116421-118055 GCA_000403495.2 Lachnospiraceae bacterium 10-1
GGCTCTTTGTCAAGTTAGTTGAATTAACACAATACTTTTAAACGAAGAAGATCAAATTTACATCTGCCATACATCTGTCTTTTTATTACTTTTATCTTATTATTATGCCCTTCGGCAGGGCCATTACTGTAATCGTATTTTATTGCGTTTTTAACAGCTTCCAGATCCGACCGAATCAGTTTCAGGAAGCTGTTAATTTCTGTGATTTGGAGGATTTCTGCTCTTTTTATCCAGCTGTCCAGTTCGGTTTCATCTTTCCCTGACAGGAGAATTTTAAAATCAGACACAAGTTTTAGTACCTGTTCCAATTCTGTTTGTCCTTTCAGGTAATATTCTATCTCTCTCCGCTTTTGTCCGTCTGGGATTTCTTCAAGTGGTACATATAACAGCCTTTTTATGTCACTTCTTTTTAAATAATGAACCCGATGTTTCGTTTCCCAGCGGATTCCTTTCATTTTACTGTTATACAAGGAAATCTGGCCTGTATATCCTTCTTCTTTGATCTGGTTGAATATTTCCGTATACCCATATCCGCTTAAAAGTAGTTCTTTGATTCTTGGTATGTATGGATCCAGTTTGCATGGTCTGGAATCAATGGGAGGTTTTGTCATACTCAGATATCTTATAACTGTAGGACGGGCTAT
Organism: Lachnospiraceae bacterium 10-1; assembly: GCA_000403495.2. Lineage (GTDB taxonomy): Bacteria > Bacillota > Clostridia > Lachnospirales > Lachnospiraceae > Suilimivivens. Next base: position 117,066 of record KE159819.1, read on the forward strand.
CTGAAGTGTTTTTGCTATTTCCGTATTATTTTTACCAGCTCTTTTTAACCTCTGGGCTTCTTTAATTACCTCCCATTTTCTCAAACCCGTTTCTATTTTCCTGCGTTCACGTATATTTAATACTTCTTTTTCCGATATCGGAGCAGGTGACAGATCTGCGATCCTAACCTTGTCTTTCATCCTGCGTTTCAGATATTCCAGTATATCTTCCGTTAAATTTTTTAATATATGGAATCTGTCCACAATCTGTTTCGCGTTTGGCAGGGCTTCACTTATGGCAGCTTTATAAGTCCTTGAAAAATCTCTTGTAACTGTTTCTACATTCTTAAACTTTCTAAGGATTTCCACCACTTCCGGCTGTTGTCTGGAAGAAACCACTTCCAGCCTTTTTCTGGTATCATTGTCAACCAGGATAGAAAAATATAGTTTTCGTTTGCAATGCGAAAAATCATCTATGGATATATTTTTCACCTCATAATTGATGACAGGGACTGCTTTTTTTTAATAATTCTCAGAATCGTATTATTAGAGACAGATACGTGGCTGCCAGAAATCTGTTTTTCCGCATCTAAAGAGCTGCTTTTCATACCTATTTGATAGATATAATCATCCAGCCGATTTGTTCTTAATGAATTCTTGTCCGCAAAGGGGATTGGATAAGCGAACGTCTTATGGGAGCATTTTTCATTTGTACAAAAAAACTTGGGTACGGTAATAATTAATTTTACCTGGTAATTCTGTATTGGAAGATCGGAAATAGTTCTGGTATATTTACTATGAACCGAATGACTTTCCGTGCCGCAATATTTACATTTGACTATCATACAATCAATATCACAATATAAATATAGTGTTTTGTCAGATTTTTCTATTTTTCGTATAACTAAATTTGTATCCAGTTCTTTTAATAGTTCATTTAATTCCATATCATTCACCCATTTTATGATAACATAATAAAACAGGTTATTCAACTAACTTGACAAAGAGCCA
>KE159819.1:118065-238491 GCA_000403495.2 Lachnospiraceae bacterium 10-1
CCAGTTCTTTTAATAGTTCATTTAATTCCATATCATTCACCCATTTTATGATAACATAATAAAACAGGTTATTCAACTAACTTGACAAAGAGCCATTGTTTTTTATAGATGGATATACTTAAAGACCAGTATTTACGCAGGATAAAAGAAAAAAGACAATGCGTCACAACCATTGACAGAAAACCATTTCATGTATTAAAATAAGTACAATCCTATGTATAATGTATACAAAAGAATTTGGAGGACGTCTTATGGAGCGTATTGTAAGAAAGGCTTATGCCAAGATAAACCTGGGGCTGGATGTACTTAAGAAGCGTCCGGACGGATACCATGAAATGAAAATGATTATGCAGACGGTGGGGATTTATGATGTTTTGACTTTTCAAAAAAGCGGCAGCAGGGCAAAAGAACCGGAGATTATTATTTCTCTTGATAATGCTGAACTGCCTTCTGATAAAAATAATCTGATTTACAAGGCGGCGCGGCTTATTATGGAGACTTATGACATTCAGGAAGGGGTGGAAATCACGCTCAATAAGAATATCCCCATTGCCGCAGGCATGGCAGGGGGAAGCACCGACGCGGCAGCAGTCTTTCATGGATTCAATGAATTGTTTGGTCTTTCTATGAGTTTCGAGGACATGAAAAGGCTGGGAGTAAAGATTGGTGCGGATGTACCTTACTGCATTGAAGGGGGAACAGCGCTTTCAGAAGGAATCGGAGAAATATTAACGCCCCTTCCTGCCCCGCCTGAGGCTGTTTTATTAATTGCAAAGCCGGATATTAATGTTTCTACCAAATTTGTATTTGAAAACCTCCATGCGGATAAACTTAAAAGTCATCCTGACATTGACGGGATGGCGCAGGCAATTAGGCAGGGTGATTTGAAAGGAATCACGGAGAGAATGGGGAACGTGCTGGAAACGGTGACAGTAAAGGAATATCCGATAATTGACCAGATCAAAGAGGAAATGAAAAAAAGTGGTGCGGAAAATGCACTTATGAGCGGCAGTGGTCCTACAGTGTTTGGAATTTTTAAGGAAAGAGGGGCAGCCAGAGAATGTTTTGAGGCTTTGAAGAAACAGGGACTGGCAAAACAGATTTTTGTCACAGAGTTTGTACAGTGACAAGAAGCAAAAAGGGCATGGAGGATTAATATGGGAGAACAGTTTCAAATAGATATGAATGATTTTTTACCCCTTCGTGATGTGGTTTTTAATACCCTTCGAAAAGCAATTCTTACAGGCCAGTTAAAGCCAGGAGAGCGGTTGATGGAGGTTCATCTTGCCAATCAATTAGGTGTCAGCCGAACGCCCATCAGAGAGGCGATCAGAAAACTGGAACTGGAAGGACTGGTTATTATGGTGCCAAGGCGGGGAGCGGAAGTGGCCAGAATCACCGAAAAGAGTTTACGGGATGTGCTGGAGGTGCGCCGTGCACTGGATGCCTTAAGCGTAGAACTTGCCTGTGAAAGGATTACGCAGGCAGACATAGAAAGATTGTTTCAGGCGTGTCAGGAATTTGAAAATGCTGCCGGCAGGGAGGACGCATCGGTGACTGCCAGGGCAGATGTGGCCCTTCATGACATTATTGTGGAAGCCACAGGAAATAAGCGCCTGCAGCAATTGATGAATAATTTGTCCGAACAGATGTATAGATATCGTTTTGTTTACATAAAAGAAGAAAGTCAGCATGATACTCTGATTGCCGAACACAGGGAAATCTATGAAAGTATTGCCACAAGAGATAAGGAGCGGGCGGCCAGGGCAGCCAGTATCCATATTGACAATCAGGAAAAATCCATTATCAGGCAGATCCGCCTTGAAAATGAAAGTATATTGAATAAGCGTTTGTAAAAAGGCAACACTCTTATCATAAAGAACTGCCATGAAAAATTGTTATGAGGCAGGAACGGGAAAGGTAAGAGTTTGTAATGAGAAAAATATATGAAACTGCTGTAATACTGATTGGAACCCTGGGATGGTGGGGATTTGTATATCCTGAGCTGTGTCTTACGCAGGACGCATATGAGCAGGAAAGCGAAGCACAAACCAATGATTGGGAAGAGGGAGACATTAAGGAACAGGGTGCTCAGGTTAAGGAGAGCGGCCAGGGAGGAAATTTCTGGGAGGATGGCTTTAAAGTTGGCGAACTTTGTATAAAAAGCAGGGCAGCAGAATATGTATATCAGGTAAAAGAAAAAGAAATACCAGAAAAGGAATAAATTTATGAAAAATAAGAGCGCACCAATTGGGGTTTTTGATTCCGGAGTGGGAGGGCTTACGGTAGCCAGAGAGATTATGCGCCAGCTTCCCAATGAAAAAGTGGTTTATTTCGGCGATACTGCCCGGGTACCTTATGGTAATAAATCTAAGGAGACAGTAACCAGATATTCCAGGCAGATTGTCCGCTTCCTGCTGAGTCAGGAGGTAAAGACCATTGTGATTGCCTGTAATACCGCCAGTGCTTATGCGCTGGATGAAATTGAAAAGGAAGTGGATATTCCTGTCATCGGGGTAGTAAAGCCGGGAGCGGCAGTTGCAGTACAGGCTACTTCCAATGGGAAAATCGGCGTAATCGCTACGGAAGGAACTATTGGAAGTAAAATCTACTCTAAGTACATAAATGAAATTGATCCTTCTGCAAGTGTTGTGGGAAAAGCGTGTCCTTTGTTTGTTCCATTGGTGGAGGAAGGACTTTGGCAGGATCCGGTAACCGATGAAATTGCAAAAAGATATCTGACGGAGCTGATTGATATTGGAATTGACACATTGATATTAGGCTGCACACATTATCCATTAATTCGTTCCACCTTAGGGCGTATTATGGGAGAAGGAGTTACGCTGGTAAATCCTGCCTATGAGACTGCAAGGGAACTGAAAGGGCTGCTCGAGAAAGAAGATCTGTTAAATAGCCAGGCGGCAAAGCTGGGGGACAATAAATATCGTTTTTATGTGAGCGACGCTGCCGAAAAATTTAAAGGATTTGCTAATTCCATCATTAAATATGGAATCTTGTCTGCCAAGACCATTAAGATAGAGGAGTATTAAATTGATATGACAAAAGATGTGTTTTTGTCCCTGAAGGGACTTCAAATGGAAAGCAGTGAGGATGCACAGGAGATGGAAACCATTACTCCGGCAGATTATTACCGGAAGAAAGACAGCCATTATGTGATCTATGATGAGATGACGGAGGGTTTTAAAGAGGTTACGAAAAATGTAATCAAGTTTAAGGACTCTTATCTTGAGGTAACCAAAAAGGGATTAATTAATGTACATATGGTCTTTGAAAAAAATAAAAAGAACATGACAAGTTATATGACTCCTTATGGAAATATTTTGATCGGGATAGATACGGAAGCTATTTCTTTAGAGGAAAAGGAGGATCAGATCAGACTTGAAGTAGCGTATTCCCTGGATGCAAATTATCAGCATCTTGCAGACTGCAAAATTGAATTAGAATTAAGATCCAGGGAAAACGGTATTTTCTTTTGAATAACATAAGGATGGCTGGCAAAGCCTGGCATCCGTTGTTTAACATAAGGGCAATTCGCGTAGCGTGCTGCCCGTTGTTTGTTATTTTACAGGCTTTGCGCCGGCTTTTTCCTGAGCACTTTCAAGGGCACGCTTAAAGAAGCCTTTTTTCTTTGCAGGCGCCTGGATGGGTTTGCCATGAAGCCCCTTCACATCTGTAATATAAATGCCGCTTATAACCGCTTTTACTTCTTTCTTAACAGGAACAGAATCAAAAATCTTTTCTTCGCATACGAGAGAGAGGATTTGAGGTCCTATTTTTGCTTTAACGATAGGAAGCTTGGCGCGGCGCATCAGCTTGGGGGCCTGAGCCATAACTGCCTGGGGCAGGCCAGCATCTTTCATTTTCATGCGTTTCTTATCTATGACCAGCATGGACACCGTCTGCTTCATGGCGTCGATCTGCTGCTGCTGTTCATTCTGACGTTTCTGCGCTTTTTTACCAAGGAAATATAATACAACTAAAAGAATGACTAAAACTGCAAGAATAATGGATAAAACAATAGCTACTTTCACAATAAACCTCCCTGCTGCCCTGGTATGAGAATTTGACGAATCAGCGGCAACACAAGATTTATTTTAGCATTTCCGGGGAAAATAGGCAAGGGGTTTCATTGAATTATGGAAAGGCTTGGTATATAATTATTAAATAAAAATGAAAATGTGTTTCTGATGCTTTTGCTTTGCCGGATTTTATGGTATAAAAATACTTGTGGTATAAAAATAAAAGGAGATTAGATATTATAATGGATTATTTAATAAAAAGAAGTTTTGCGGTGATAGTATTATCTGTGATGCTGGCAGGAGCGCTCAGCGCATGCGGCAGTAAAAGTGCGGATGATACCGCTTTGACAGATGCAAATGAATCAGGGGAAGAAGGACAGCAGGAGGCTGCAGATACCGATACTTTGACACAGGAAGGCAGCGTTGAAAATGGTGCGGTAAATCCGGCAAAAGAGAATGGTCCCAAGTACCTTTCGGACTATAGGGCAGGCGATTATGTTACACTGGGAGAATATAAGGGTGTGGAAATAAATGCCGATGAATTTCTACAGCAATGGATTGACAGTGCATTAGCAGCCGATGCCAAAACAGTGGAAGTAACCGGACGGAGCGTAGAGCTTGGAGATATTGCCAATATTGATTATGAAGGAAAGATGGACGGTGTGGCTTTTGAAGGGGGCACGGCAGAAGGAACTGATTTGGAGATTGGTTCAGGAAGGTTTATTGAAGGTTTTGAGGAAGGCATTATAGGAATGGAGATTGGAGAAACCAGGGACATTCATTTAAACTTTCCTGATCCCTACAAGGGAAATCCGGATCTGTCAGGGGAACCTGTGGTGTTTACGGTTACAGTAAACAGCATTACTGCTAAAGAACTTCCGGTTCTTACGGATGAATATGTAGCAGGTCTTGGCTCAGAGGATTACAGTACAGTGGAGGAATATAAGAGTTATATGTATGACCTTATGCTGAGTCAGGAGGATTTTAACACCCAAAAGGCAAATGCTGCCATAGAATCAGCAAAGGAAAATGCGGTGTTTCAGGACATGCCGGAAGGAATGCTGAACCGTATGTATGATAATCTGCTTAACACAGCCGCCGCATATGCTTATATGAATGGTATGGACGTAGGGCAGTATACGGCATATGTATACGGCGGTTCGCCCGATTCCTATGAAACGGTACTGATGGATCAGGCAAATATGATGGCCCAGCATTATATATTGATGGGAGCAATTGCTGAGCAGGAGGGAATTGAAGTAACGGATGAGGAGCTGGAAGAGAGTATTTCCGCGGAAGCATCCGGATATGCAGCTTATGGATATGAAAGCGAAGAGGCATATAAAGCTGCAATTGACAAGGAAGCATACAGGGAGTATCTGCTGGTGGAAAAGACAGTGGGATTTTTAGGGGAAAGCACAGTACTGCGTGGTGAATACCAGTAGTGGGAAAAGCAAATGAAAAAAAGAAAAGCAATTTTAGCAGTATTAATTTCATTTATATTGACGATTTTAGTGGTAGAACCGGTATGGGCTACCACTATTTCCGATTTGGAAGACCAGAAAAGACAGTTGGAGGAAGAAAAGAGACGGGCTGCCGAGTTAAAACAGCAGGAGCAGGAGAAGTACGAGAATGCCTCTGATATTGTAGATTCTATCCAGTCTGATGTGGATGAGGTGGCGGGTGAAATTGATGAGATTGACGCTGCCCTGGTAGAAACCATTGCCAGTGTGGAATTGATTGAGGAGGAAATTACCGAAAAGAAAGAACAGATCGAGGAGACTACTAAGGAACTTGAAGAGGCGCAGGCTGTGGAGCAGGAGCAGTATGAGGCAATGAAGCTGCGGATCAAGTTTATGTATGAAAAGGGTGATACCACCTACTTGCAGCTTCTTTTGGAAAGCCAGGGCTTTAGCGATATGGTAAATAAGGCGGAGTATATTGAGAAGCTTTATGATTATGATAGAAAAAAGCTTCAGGAATATGAGGAAGCAAGGCAGACCGTAGAGCAGCTAAAGGAGCGGCTTGAGGAGGAAATGTCTGAGTTAGAGGCCCAGCAGCATGAGCTGGAAGAAGAAAAAGAAAGTTTAGAGATTATGCTGGCCGAAAGGCAGGAAGTTTACGATAATTATGAAGTTCAACTTGCCCAGGCAAGACAGGAGGCAGCAGTTTACAGGGCGAATATAAAAAAGCAGAATGATGAGATCAAAAGACTGGAAACAGAAGCAGCACAAAAGCAGTCACAGATTGATGCGGCGAAACAGGCAGAGGAGGAGGCCAGAAGAGCCCAGGAACGGGCATTACAGAATCAGCAGTCGTCCTCTTCCAGTTCGTCTTCAGGCGGCTCTTCTTCTGGCAGCAATTATGCCTCGGCATCCAGTTATTCAGGGACAGGAAGCAAGGGACAGCAGATTGCCAATTATGCCTGCCAGTTTATAGGAAATCCTTATGTGCCGGGGGGCACGAGCTTAACCCAGGGAGCGGACTGCTCCGGATTTGTATGGCGGGTATATAAAGATTTCGGGTATAGTGTGCCGAGAACTTCTTATTCTTTAAGAAGTGCGGGAAGCGAGGTTGCCTATTCCAACGCCCAGCCGGGGGATGTTGTATGTTATGCCGGACATGTTGGTATTTATATCGGCAATGGGCAGATTGTGCATGCAAGCACACAGAAAACAGGCATTAAAATTACAAATGCTACTTATAAGCAGATTTTGTCAGTGAGAAGAATTGCGTGATTTATAAATTAAATGAGAGAATAAATTACAGAAATGAGGTTAGTTATGGCAGATTTTGATGAAAAAGATTTAGAGGAAAAAAAGGAAGAACTGAGCGAAGAAGAGACTTCTTTGAAAAAGGAAAACGAATACGAGGATGTTTGTTTTATATGCAGGCGGCCGGAAAGTAAAGTCGGAAAAATGTTTAAGCTTCCTAACAATATTTCTGTGTGTAATGATTGTATGCATAAAACTATGGATACGGTGAGTCAGTTTGATTATCAGGGAATGCTGAATAATCCGGGATTTATGGATGATTTAAATAAAAATTTAAATAACAGCGGCTACCCTAATATTCGTTTTGTTAACATTGCGGATCTTCAGGGCGAGGGAGGAATTCCCAATAAACAAAAGCTGAAAAAGAAAAAGCCGAAAAAGGAAAAGGAGCCGGTGCTTGATATTAAAAACATTCCCCCGCCCCATAAGATTAAGGCGCAGCTTGATGATTATGTGATCGGACAGGAACATGCAAAGAAAGTAATTTCTGTTGCTGTTTATAACCATTATAAGCGTGTTGCTACTGGCACAATGGATGAAATTGAGATTGAAAAATCCAATATGCTTATGATCGGGCCTACCGGATGCGGAAAGACTTATTTGGTGAAAACCCTTGCAAGATTACTGGATGTACCCCTTGCCATTGCAGACGCCACTTCACTTACGGAAGCCGGATACATTGGCGATGATATTGAAAGCGTGGTATCCAAGCTTTTGGCAGCGGCAGACAATGACGTGGAAAAGGCGGAACGGGGCATTGTATTCATTGACGAGATTGACAAGATCGCAAAGAAAAAGAATACCACAAGCAGGGATGTAAGCGGAGAGAGCGTGCAGCAGGGAATGCTCCGCCTTTTAGAAGGGGCGGATGTGGAAGTGCCTGTAGGCGCTAACAGTAAAAATGCTATGGTGCCTCTTGCAACCATCAACACCCGGAACATACTTTTTATCTGCGGCGGTGCTTTTCCTGATCTGGAAGAGATTATAAAACAGCGTTTAAAGAAACAGACTTCCATTGGATTTAACGCTGAGCTTAAAGATAAGTTTGACAAAGAAAAAAATATTATAAGCAAGGTGACGGTTGAAGATCTGAAAAAGTTTGGCATGATACCGGAATTTATAGGACGTCTTCCCATTATTTACACACTGCAGGCACTGGATAAGCCAATGCTGGTAAAGATTTTAAGAGAGCCTAAGAATGCCATTTTAAAGCAGTATCAAAAATTACTTGAGTTAGATGAGGTAAAGCTTGAATTTGATGATGGCGCTCTTGAAGCAATTGCAGAGAAAGCGATGAAAAAAGACACCGGAGCAAGAGCACTTCGTGCAATCATTGAGGAATTTATGCTGGATATTATGTATGAGATTCCTAAGGATGATAATATAGGACGGGTGATTATTACAAGGGAGTATATAGAAGGAACTGGAGGTCCGGTTATTGATATCAGGAGCATCAGCGGGGAAAATCCGGATAAATTAAAAGTAATCGAGGAAAAATAACAGATTTTATCAGTAATTATAATCAGGAAAAATTTCGGAAATGGAAATTTTTCCTGATTTTTTTAGTATTGACATTACATTTAGGTAATGATATATTAAAGATACAAAAGACGTATATACAAACTATGTTCGTATATACAAACAAATAACACATTTCAGGGGGAAACAATGGAAGACCATAATCCTACATTACGGGTAATACGAATTCTTGAATCGTTGATAAGACAGCCGGAGGGTAAGACATTAACGGAAATTGCTAAAAGCTGTGAAATGCCTAAAGGCAGCATTTTTCCTATTGTACATACGCTGGCCGGCCATAAGCTTTTAAGGTATGACGAATTGTCCGGTAAATATAGCATTGGTATACGCTGCTATGAAATCGGAAATGAATATATTATGCAGATGAATGTATCCGATGAAATACGGGAGATCACGAAAGAAATTGTCAATAAGTGTAAAGAAACTGCTCATTTTGCAGTTTTAGACGGAAGCGACGTGGTATATCTGATGAAGCAGGATTCTTCGGAAACAATCCGCATGGTTTCTTCCATAGGAAAACGGATTCCCGCATACAGTACGGCAATCGGGAAAGCATTGCTTTCCGGCTATGACAATGAACAGGTGCAGGCATTGTATCCTGAAGGATTGCAGAAAGTAACAGATAAGACGATCACTAGTCTGGATATTTTGTGCGGACAGCTTGACGAGATCAGGAAATCAAAGATTGCCTATGAGACGGAAGAATCCAGTCTGAATATTACCTGTATCGCAGTGCCGGTTGAAAAAAATGGAGAGGTGGCAGCCGCACTTAGCGTTTCCATTCCCATTTTCAGGGCAACAAAGGAAAAGAAAGAACAGATCAAGACAGTACTTTTTGAGGCAAAAGAAGAAATTGAAACCTTGATTCGTACATTGCCCTTTCATATTTGATTTTGGAGATGATAAGAATGATACCTGAGTATATGACCGCGATGGTTTTTGAAGATATAAATGTAATAAAAGCAAGGCAGGTGCCCACACCAAAACCGGGAAGAGGGGAAGCCCTTGTAAAGATCATGGCATCCGGCTTATGCATTACAGATGTACATGTGCTGCAGGGAACTTTTGCCCATTCAAAACCGCCTTGTGTTCTCGGCCATGAAATAGCAGGCCAGATTGTGGCTTTTGGGGAAGAGCAGCCCTGGCCCCATTCCCTGAAACTTCACCAAAGAGTGGTAATAGAAACAATGATAGCCTGCGGCCAGTGTCCCCAGTGTCTGTCAGGATTTAAAAATCTTTGTGAAAATGGCGGAGATATTGGAGAACCTCCTTTTCAGGGAGGATACAGTGAATACATTACAATGCCTGTAGGCAATCTGCATCCGATTCCTGACAACATGAGCTATGAGGAAGCTGCTATTTTTGAAAGCTTTGTGTGTCCGGTGGGAGGCCTTGTAAGAATCGGTATAAACCAGGGAGATACTGTTTTAATCCAGGGACTTGGCCCGGCAGGTCTTGCATTTATCCAGGGAGCTAAGGTTATGGGAGCCGGAAGAATCATAGCATCGGATCTGAATGAAAAGAGACTTGCCCTTGGTAAGAAATATGGCGCGGATATTTGTGTGAATCCAAAAGAGCAGGATTTATATCAGATTGTACAGGAAGAGACCAATAACAAAGGCGTTGATATCTGCTGCGAGGCATCTGGTGCGGAAAGAGCTTATCAGGCGTGCTTTGATCTGGCAAAAAAGAATGGGAAGCTGATTTTTTACGGAATCCCAAGGGATAGCCATACCACAAGATTTGATGTGACTGCGGTGATCACCAGGCAATTAAATCTTTATGGAACATCGGGCGCTCCCTGGGCATGGGAGCCGGTACTGAAACTTTACGGGCAGGGGAAGTACAACATAAAAGAAATGGTAACCCATACCTTTGAGCTAAACCAGATCGAGGAAGCGATAAAGACCTTAAATGATCCTGCAAGCGGTGCGGTCAAGATTGTTTTATATTCCTCAAACAACCAAAAGACGGGAGAATGAAAATGCCATTTTGTCTGAATCAGTTGAAAAAGGAGTATGACAACTCCTTTTTCTTTACCTCAAATAAAGAATGCATCGAGTATCTGCTTTTAGAAAATCTACAGCCTCTTGAAGAGTATGCCATGCTTGTAACAAGGAATGATATATGGCTCTTTACACCTCATCCGCTGGAATCCAAAGCAGCCAGGCAGATTTTGTATGAAGGATATTCTAACATTCAATATCAGGATAAAATTAAAAACATATTATGTAAACTAGATGAGTTTTCTTTGCCTTTAGATGCAGATGTTGTTTTTGAAAGAAAAGTATATGGGGATTATTTTGAAAAAAGAGGATGCCGGGTTCTGGATGTTACGGAACAGGTTTGTAAAGCTTCCAGAATAAAAACCAAGGAGCATCTGGAGGCCATTGAGAGGTGTGTACAGATCAATGAATCTGCTTACCGGGCAATCAGCAAAAAAGAGGCGTCAGGAGAAAGCGAAATTACATTGTTTGGCCTTGTAAGGGAAAAGGTAATGGAGCATACCGGATTTTCCAATCATATGATTTACGATTTTCTTGCAGGTACAAGAACTGCCCAGGTCAGCGGGTTTCCTACCAACTACCGGATTCAAAGGGGAGATACGCTGATCGCAGATCTGCTTCCCAGAAACAAAGGCGTCTATGCAGATATGACGAGAACTTTTTTCGCAGGAAAACCTTCTGATAAACAGGATTATATTTACGAAATTCTCTGTGAGGCAATGCAAAAAGGAGAGGAAATTTTGCAGCCCGGAAGAAGTGCAGGAGAGATTTATGAAGTAGTTGCCCTGGTTTTCAGAAAATATGGGCTGGAATATAATTTTCCACATCATGCGGGGCATGGCCTGGGCCTGGGATATTATGAGGCACCTTATTTTTTAAAAGAAGAAACAGAAACTTTACAGGAAAATATGGTGGTGGCATTAGAACCGGGGCTTTATGTTCAGGGAGAGTTTGGAATAAGAATTGAGAACAATTATGTGATTACTTCAAATGGCGCAAGACGTCTTGGAGATCTTTCCCTGGAAATTGGTTCCTATGTTTTAGCCTTTGACAAAAAATACTAGCCCCCATTGAAATCTTGTTTTTTATAAAAGAGGCATAACGTATGATTGCACAGATTAACAATGAAAGAATTCAGGTGCAGGCAGTCTGGGGACGTCAGGGTTTTACAATTACATCTTTAAAAGATTTGCTTTTTCAGAAAGAATGGCTTTATACGGAAAGTCCTTTTTCCGGAGAGCGCCGGGATACTCAGACTTTTGACGACCAGTATGAAGGGGGAATGGAGTTTTTGTTTCCCTCTGACGAGGCGGAAGTATTTGAGGGAAAGGACTATCAGGATCATGGCATATTGTGGCGGATGGCTTATCAGGTAAATGCAGAGGGAAACAAGCTTTTGGCCCAGGGATTTCATAGGGATGCAAAGCTGAGATGCGCTTATCATTTGGAACTGGAGGAAGCGGCTGTTTTACTCAAGATAGTTATTTACAATGAATCAGTTGAAAAACTGCCTTATCTTGCAAGGCTGCATCCGGCATTTGTACTGGAGGAAGACAGCAGGCTGCTTTTACATGGCGTGCAGGTGCTTTTTGAACCGGATGGTGCATATTGCAGTTTTTGCCCTGAAGGGGAAGCAGGAAGACAAGTGGATATAGAAAAGCCAAAAACCTGGAAAAACTATGACTTGTTTGCCCACATAAAGCAAAACTGCGGTGAATTTGAAATACATCAAAAAGATAGAAAAGTGAAAATAATATATGAAGAGGAAAAGCTGCCTTTCCTGACGGTTTGTTCTTTTTTAAAAGGCGGTAAAAGAATTGGTATTTTTGAGCCGGCAAATGTGCCGGGAATCAGTTTAAAAAGTGCTGCCAGGGAAGGAAAGATTCCGGTATTATTGCCGGGAAGCGGTTTGGAGTATCAATTTAAAATCCTGCTTACCTGATGATAAATGCAGCAGGTGATGAGATTTTCATAAGAGAAAAGTGTAGAGGCATGGGTGAAAATGAAACATTTGTATTATGCAGCAATTTTAACTTTATATGATCAGAACTGTGAGATCAATGAAAGAGAGCAAAGAAGGTATATTCGTTTTTTGCTGGACAAGAGGGTAAGGGGATTTTTTCCGTGTGGAACTTCCGGGGAATATACCACGCTTTCCCAGAAAGAAAATTTGAAGCTTTTGAGGATTGTGCTGGAAGAAAATAACAATGCGGTTCCGGTGATTCCCTGTGCCAGTACTGCATCCTTTCACAATACCATAGCGTTAATCAGGGAAATGGAACGCATGGGCGTAAAGGCAGTTTCCATATGTCCGCCTTATTATACCCCTCTTAGGCAAAGTGATGTTTTAGATTATTACCGGCATATTCTTGATGCTGTGCAGGTGGATGTTTATTTATATAATATTCCGGCATTTACAAATCCAATTGCATTTGAAACCTTTGAGAAACTTCTGATTCATCCTAAAGTGGTGGGGATTAAAGACAGCAGCGGCAATATGAAAACGATCAGCCGTTATGTAGCGGCAAAAAGCGGCAGAAGAGACGAATTCAGAATTATGACAGGATCTGATGAAATGATTCTGCCTGCATTAAGCGGAGGCTGCTTTGGAAGTGTAAGCGCGTTATCCGGAATAATTCCGGAGGTTCATAATCTTTTGTATGATACATACCGGGATGATCTGGCATTTGCCCAGAAGATTCAGGTAAAAATAGCAGATCTTGCGTCAGAATGCGAAAAATATATTTTTCCGGTTGGATATAAATTTGCCTTAGAGGCACGTGGATTTGCAATGCAGGCTTTCCGTCAGAATGTTGTGGAATATATGGGCGGGGATGACTATGGAGAAGGCAGGAGACGGATTCATGGGCTGGTGAAGGAACTGCTTGCCATGGCAGATGAAAGAAAGATATCGGACAGGGATCAAAATAGAAAGTGGGCATAGAGAAAAGAAGCATTTGGAGCAGAAAGGAAAAGGGACAAGATGAAGATAACAAATGTAGAGGCCATTGTATTAAAGCAGCCGGGAGAAATTTTAATGATTGGCGATGGCAGCCAGGATACCGTTTTGATTAAGGTGGATACAGATGAAGGAATTACCGGCTGGGGAGAGTGTGATTCTTCTCCCTATGTGGTAAAAACCATTGTGGATTGTCCTGCTTCCCATGTGGTATGCAGGGGATTAAAGGACATTTTAATGGGACAGGATCCTTTTGACGTGGAAAAGATATGGAATGATATGTACCGGGGCAGCTATTACTATGGCAGAAGAAGTGTGGGGATTCATGCAATGAGCGGGATTGACATTGCTCTTTGGGATATTATGGGAAAAGCTGTGGGAAAGCCGGTTCATAAGCTGCTGGGCGGAGCGGTGAATAACCGGTTAAGGGCATATGCAAGTATGCTGATGCCGGATACGGAAGAAGAGGTAAGGAAGAAAGCAAAAGAATATATGGCAAAAGGCTTTACCGCTATCAAATTTGGCTGGGGAGCGCTGGGAAAATCCAAGGAAAAAGATATACGTCTTGTGAAGGCGGCAAGAGAGGCTATGGGAGAAGAAGCGGATCTGATGCTGGATATCGGGTATCTTTGGAAGAACAGCAAATATGCGGAAATGATGTGTAAAGAGCTTGAGTCCTTTCACCCCTATTGGATTGAGGAGCCGATTATCAGTGATGATGTACAGGGATTTTCAAAGTTAACTCAAAAGACTACTTTAAATATTGCAAGCGGAGAGGAACTAACCGGATTATATGAATTCAGGGAACTGATAGAGAGAGGCGGTGTAGATATTGTACAGCCGGATATGAGCCGGTGCGGCGGTCTTACCATTGCAAAGAAAATTGCAGATATGGCATTGCTGAACGGAATTGAGATTTGTCCCCATGCATTTAAGTCAGGAATTCTGATGGCGGCAAGCATTCAGCTTTTAGCCGCATACCGGGGGACGCCATTATTGGAATATTGCAGTCAGGAAACGGTACTTAGTAAGGGATTGTTAAAAAATCATTTTGAATTACAGCCGGATGGCATGGTAGAGGTTTTAGATACACCGGGGCTGGGAATTGAAATTGATGAAGCTGCGGTTGAAAAATACCGCATTTCATAATAAAGCAAACTAATCAAACACGAGGAGGAATGAGCATGAAGAAGAAATGGGCATTACTAGTGGCAGCCAGTATGATTTTATCTACACTTTTAACAGGCTGTGGATCAGGAGAAGAAGTTAAGCTTCCGGAAACAGACGGGGAACAGACAACGCAGAGCACGGAAAGTGAAGTAAGCACCAGTCAGATGGGAGAAGAAACCACACTGGTATTTTGGAGCATTGGATTAAAGTTAAAAGATGACAGCGGCATTAAAATGCCTGAGGAACTTGCGGCCAACCGGTATATTGCAAAGTTTGAGGAAGATCACCCCGGAGTGAAGGTGGAAGTGATTGATCAGCCGGTAGACGGAATTCATGATCTGTTTAAGGCTGCCAATGTGTCAGAGGAAGGTCCTGACGTAATCGGCTTATGGAGCGGTACGGCAACCAATGAATATCAGGATTATCTGCTGGCACTGGATGAATACATGACGGAAGATGAAATGAATATGTATACAGGAATCAACCTGTGTAAAAAGGACTTTAAGGAAGATGGGGAAATTATAGCGCTTCCCTACAATGTAACCACATATAATATTTTTTACAATAAAGAATATTTTGATAAAGCAGGGATTGTGGAACTGCCGACTACCTTTGAAGGACTTCTGGCAGTGTGTGAACAATTAAAAGCCGCAGATATACAGCCATTTTTGATTGGTGATTCATCAGGTGAGAGCACCACATGGGTTACCAGTGAATTTATGATCGATCAGGTTGGAACGGAAAAAATTGTAGATTTTGGTACACAGGCGCTTCCTTTTTCCTGTGAGGAATACAAAAAATCGCTGGAAACCTGGTGTGGGCTTTTTGGACAGGATTATACCAATAAAGATTTTGCAACTTTAAGTGCATGGGACAGCATACAGCGTTTTGTAACTGGTGAGGGAGCCATGAATATAAATGGAAGCTGGGCGATTGGAGAGATGGAGCCTATTATGGGTGAGAACCTTGGAACATTTAAAATACCTGCTATCAGCGGGGATGCACCTTATGCAGACTATATCGTGTCTCAGCCCGGTGCAAATGTTTCTGTGACAACTTACAGCGATAACAAAGAGCTTGCAGTGGAATTTATAAAATATATGACCAGCGCTGAATTTGAAGGTGAGGCACATCTGGATACAGGAGATCTGCCGGCCAATAATCAGGTAGATGTTTCAATTATTACAAATCCAATTTCCCAGACAGCATACAGCTGGGTTAAGGAAAACAAGGCAGGTATCGGATATGACTCCGTGATTAGTGTTGAAGCAGCCAATGAATTGTATAAGCTGGCGCCCACTATGATCAGCGGAAAGCTGACGCCGGATGAGCTGATGCAGAAGCTGGGTTCCATCCAGTAAATTAAAAGCGGGCGCAAAAGGTGCGCCCGCCTTTACTTACTATAGAGATGGCATACGAAATGCGGCATTGGTTATTTAACATAAGGAGAACGCTTATGACGACAATAGCAAAAAAGGAAGAAGGGGGAAAAAGAGCAGTGCAAAAAGGAAGGAACGAAAAAAGTGCCCAAAGGATATGGGGGTATGCTTTTGTGGCACCTGCGTTGATTATTTTATGTGTCTTTATGCTGCTGCCTATTCTTCAGATTTTTTATTACAGCCTGACTAATTGGAACGGAGGGCTTAAGTCTGATTTTATCGGGCTGAAAAATTATATTGATATATTTAAAAATCCGGATTTTTTCACGGTATTAAAAAACAATCTGGTAATTTTGCTGCTGGGGGTGCCGGTCTGGACGATTTTCCCATTGTTAATTGCAATGATTATTTATGAAGAGATAAAAGGATATAAATTTTTTAAAACCGTTTATTTTTTCCCAAGCGTATTATCCATTGTTATTGTTGGCACATTGTTTAAAACCTTTTTTGGTTATGTGGGGCCTGTCAATATGCTGCTTAGGAATATGGGGCTGGATCATCTGGCCATTGAATGGCTGGCAGAAGGACGTACAAGTCTTCCTATCATTGTTCTGGCAGTAAACTGGGCAGGATTTGGCTCAGCAGTTTTGATTTATCTGGCAGCAATGAGTGCAATTGATCCCGGCATTCATGAAGCAGCCCAGCTGGATGGGGCTAACTGGCTGCAGAAATCTTTATATGTAACGCTGCCCGGAATAAAAAACGTGGTGCAGTTTACCATTGTGCTTAATATTATCCACGCTTTCAGCCAGATGTTTTCTTATGTTCTGGTAATGACAAATGGCGGACCGGGATATGAAAGCACGGTTTTAGAATATTTTATTTATCTAAAGGGTTTTCGTGCAGGGGATATGGGATATGCTTCTGCGCTGTCAGTTATTTTATTTGTACTGGTATGCGTAATCAATTTATTGCAGTCTCTGATAGGCAGAAAGGAGGACTAGGATATGTTTCGGAAGAAAAAAATAACGCTGTCAAAAGTTATCGTTTATTTATTTTTAATTGGAGTTGCAATTTCCACAATTTATCCTGTTATCTTTATGATTCTGTCTTCTTTTAAGGATAAAATTGATTACATGAAAAATATGTTTGGATTTCCAACGGTGTGGAAGCTGAATAATTACAAAGCGATTTTTAACAGCTTTGATATTAAGCAGATGATGTTTAACAGTTTTTATGTAACGATTGCAGGTGTGGTGATTTCGCTGATCGTAACTTCTATGGCGGCATTCAGCCTGACAAAATTAAAATATAAAGGAAGGAACGGGATTTTCAGCTTGTTTATGTTTGTATTGATGGTGCCTGGTCAGGCTTTAATGATGCCGATTTATGTAATCATGTCAAAGCTGGGACTGGTGAATACCAGACTTTCCGTTATTCTGGTATATGTGGCTACCTCCATTGCTTTTTCCACCTATCTGTTATGTCAGAACTGCCGGGATATTCCTGATGAAATCATAGAGGCGGCGAGAATTGATGGGGCAGGCTATCCCAGAGTTTATGGCTGCATTATTGTTCCCATGCTGCGTCCCACAATGGCAACTTTGGCCATACTGAACTTTTTAAGTTATTGGAATGAGATTGTATATTCCCGACTGCTTTTACAAAAAACCCAGCTTCATACAATGACTTTGGGACTTTTGACTTTGAATGGAAAATATGGTACGAATATGCCGCTTTTAATGAGTGGATTGATTATAAATCTGATTCCTGCACTGATGATCTTTATGATATTTAATAAATACCTGTCTAAAGGCATTGCAATGGGAAGCGGAAAATAAATGACAAAGATAAGAAAGGAGCCGGTTATGGGATCTATGGTTTGGAAGGATGATAAGTTTGGTGATATTTTGCTGGAAAGCCGGGAAGATGGAATAAAATTAAGAAAATTATTTGGCTTAAAAATGGAAGGCGATGCAGAGCTGGCAGGACGGGTGTCCGGCTTGTATGACATTTTTACCAGTCTGGGCAGTCATGTGAATCATCAGCAGATAGAGGCAGCAGAATGGAAAGAAAATGAATTTTGCGCAAAGGTAAAGCTGTATGAAGGAAAAATGCGTTACGTTACCACATGGAATCGTGTTGGAAGTTTGGGAATTGTGAAAAGAACAGATACGCTTACCAACTTATCCACAGAACCGGTTATTCTTTATAAAGCAATGATGCGTTTTGTGTTTGCGTATGAAGAATGGGAGGCGTATGTGCAGAATACCAGATGGTGTTATGAAAATGTGGGCGCCTGGAATCCAGTGCATTTTGGAGGTGTTGCACTGGCATGTGAAGGGGGACGGACGACGCAGGGAGCTGCTCCCTTTCTGGCTTTGCGCAACAGACGTTTTAAAGGGGCTGCTTTTCATCTGATTCCCAATGGAAATTGGAAATTGTCTTTAAAGACAGTGAGCCTGGGGTGCAGTCAGGCAGGGGAATATGGTTATATGTTAGAAGCAGGACAAAGCGATGAACATTTTGCCATGACGCTGCTTCCGGGAGAAAGTTTTTCATTTCCTGAGATGCTGATTCAATCGCTGGAGGATGGTAAATTATCACAGACAGCCGCAAACCTTCAAAAATATTTTTTACAGACAGATAAGGAACGCTTCCGCATAGAGCATCCTGTAGTGTATAATCCCTGGTTTGAACATTATGCCCTGCTGGATGAAAAAAGACTGAAGGAACACGTGCAGGCGGCCAAAGAACTGGGCTGTGAAGTGTTTGAGGTAGATGCAGGCTGGTATGGAAGCAAAACGGGGGACTGGTGGAGCCAGAGCGGTGACTGGTCAGAAAAAACCGATGGAGCCTTTTATGGAAACATGAATAAATTTGTGGAGTATGTTAAATCCCAGGGGCTTGGTTTTGGACTTTGGATGGAGCCGGAGAGGATTGGGGAAGGAACGCCTGTATATGAAGAACATCCTGAGTATTTTGGAAAAGGAAATGGATTTTATTATCCTAAACTTTATGTACCGGAAGTCTATGATTATATTTACGGACAGATTGCCGGGTTAATCGAAAAATACGGTCTTTGCTGGATGAAAATGGATTTTAACTATGAACTTGGCGAGGACGAAAGTTTTACGGAATTCTACAGATATTATCAGGCATGGTACCGGCTTTTAAATCAGTTAAAAAAGGATTATCCAAATACTTTTCTTGAAGGCTGTGCGGCAGGAGGAGAGCGCAATGATCTGCACACTTCCATGACTTATGACGGCCATTTTTTAAGTGACAATGTGAATTGCTTTGATATGCAGTTTACCTATCAGCAATGCTGCTTAAGAATGCCTCATTACCGTATGATCAAATGGCTGGTGGTAAATCCGGGGGCAAAGATTTCGCTGTATGACAGTACAACCATAGAAAAAACAGATACCCTGATCACTACCCAGCACCCAGGCGCAGGATGGGATGAGTATGAGCGGATTGATCCTGAATTTGCCTGTCAGCTTACAATGGCCGGCATGGTAGGATTAAGTGGAAATTTTATTGACATTACAAAAGAACAAAAAGAAGTTTTCCGTAAGTATGTGGCTTTTTACAAAAAATATAGAAACTTTTATAAGGAAGCCCTGCTGTATCTGTGTGACGATCCTAAAAATGTTGGAGATAAAACAGGTTTTTATTATTTGCAATATCATAAGGAAGAAACTGATGAGCATCTTGTATTCAGCTATCGGTTTGCAACAGCATGCGACAGGGATGTTTTATATTTGAAAAATCTGAATGAAAATGCGGTTTACCAGGTGCAGGATGGAGTAACGGAAAAGGAGCTTTGTAAATTAGCAGGGAAAGATTTGATGTATCGGGGAATGGAGGTTTATTACGATTCAAGGAATAGTGGAAAAATATTTAAAATCAGCAGAAAATGACAGTTCTGTTAATGCCTTCATATAGTAAAATAAAATGAAAATTGGAATTTTTAAATGACGGATCGTGAAAAGATAGTTTCAAATGATTTTTATGACGTGATTTCAGATTTTCAGGTATCAGGAGTCATTCAAAATGAATTTCCGGGAGCTGTTTACCAGCCGGTAAGCGGTGAGATCGGAGTCGCTTACATTGACCGGGCGAAAACAGTGCCCATTAGTGTCAGCAATTTTGTTTACCCTGCGATTCCCAAGCTGTATGGACTGATGCAGATACCGGAAGGAGAGGCTTTTGATCCTACGCCTTTGGTACAAAGCGGAATCTTACAGGCACAGGAGAGCTCGCTGGGCTTAACAGGACGTGGGGTAGTGATAGGTTTTTTAGACACTGGAATCCGTTACGAGGAGGAAGTGTTCCGGAATGAGGATGGAAGTACACGGATCCTTGGGATATGGGATCAGACGATACAGGAAGGTGAGCCGCCGGAAGGCATTCTCTATGGCACCGAATATAAGAAGGAAGCTATTGACAGGGCGCTTAAAAGCGAAAATCCAAGGCAGATAGTTCCAAGTTATGACGAAAACGGACACGGGACGGCAATTGCCAGTATAGCGGCAGGAAGCCGTCTGGGGGATGGACTTAAGTTTACGGGCGCCGCGCCGCAGGCGGATATTGTTGTGGTTAAGCTGCGGGAGGCAAAGCCTCATTTAAAAGATTTCTTTCTGGTTCCGCAAGAAACTGCAGCTTATGCGGAGAGCGATATTTTGGTAGCTCTTAAATACCTGGAAAGCTATGCGGTATCTGTAGTAAGACCGTTAGTGATCTGTTTTTCGCTGGGAACGAATTTGGGAGACCATGAAGGCCATTCCATTATGGCGGATTATTTAAATCAGATTGCAACCAGACGAAGCAGGGTGGTTGTGGTGTGCGGCGGAAATGAGGGAAACAGCGGCCATCACTATTATGGTACTTCCGTAGAAGGATTGACAGAAACTGTTGATAACGTGGAGATTAGAGTAGACGGTAATACAGAGGGCTTTGTGGCGGAACTATGGGGAAGTGTTCCTGCCAAACATGCAATTTCTATCCGCAGTCCCGGTGGAGAGACAACGCCAAAGGTGGATTTCAGGGAGCAGAGCAGCCGGGAATTTGTTTTTATTTATGAAAAGGCGAGAATCCAGGTGGATCATGTGCTGGTAGAGCCTGGTTCCGGGGAAGAACTGATTTTCTTTAGATTTATAGCACCCACTCCCGGTGTGTGGACGATACAGGTCAATGTAACCGGAAGCAGCGGGAGAAGTGATTTTCACATATGGCTTCCACTGACAGAATTTTTGCAAAGCGATACTTATTTTTTAAGGCCTTCTCCCTACACTACGTTAACGGAACCATCCAATGTAAGGGAAGTTATTACCACCACCGCTTACAATGATGAAAACAACAGTTTCTGGCTGGAATCAGGGCGGGGATATACCCGGATGGGAAGGATCAAACCGGATATTTGCTCTCCCGGAGTAAATATTAGCACAACGCTTGGAAAAAGAACCGGCTCAAGCATGGCAGCTGCACTTTTAGCAGGGGCAGCGGCATTATTTATGGAATGGGCTGTTGTGGAGCAGAATCAGCTGCGGGCAGAGAGCAGAGAACTTAAAAATTACCTGATCCGCGGGGCAGACAGATCACCGGGGGAGAGCTATCCTAACAGAGAATGGGGGAATGGCCGCCTGGATATTACCGGTGTATTTGACGCTCTTGCAGGAGTATAGCAGGTGTAAGGGGTTATAACACAAAAATAATTTGCAGATAATGCGTAAAAGGGCTAAGGACGCTGAAAATCCGGCGGTTTAGTCCTTTTTGTCTGCTCAGATTTATTTTCATTCTTTCTAAATCTGTGTATAATAAGTAATACAGAATTAAAAATTAATTTGGAATTGGAGAAAAATTATGAGATACTTTGTAGTAATATTGGGAATTTTCGGGCTGGAATGGAAAATAAAAAATTACATTGAAGAAACAAAAACGGAGGATACGGAAGAAGAAAAATGCAAAGGAATGCTGCTGATACGAAAGCATCATAATAAAGGCGCTTTTTTAAATGCAGGGCAAAGCAGAAGAAAGGCGGTAGCAGCTTTATCTGTACTTCTTACTGTTTTTCTTACGATTTTCTTTGTTCTGACACTTGGACAGGCTGGTAAGGGGCTGCTGAAATGGGGGCTTACACTGCTTCTTGGAGGCGCATACAGTAATACCTATGACAGGCTGGCCAGAAAGTATGTGGTGGACTATGTAAGCTTTAATGTACCCTTTAGACTTAAAAATGTAATTTTTAACATAGGTGATTTCTGTATTATGATTGGCGCACTGCTTAGTGCTTTGGCAGCAACGGAGAAGCTGTAGATTTGCCGGAGGACTGAAAAATAATATTTATAGAAAACGCTTGACAAAATCTTCTAAATGAATTACTGTATTAATCAAGTAGTACAATAATACAAAGAAAGGGAGATGCAAATGGCATGGAATTTAAATTCTGACCGTCCAATTTATGCGCAGATTCTTGAAGTAATACAGCTCCGCATTATCGCAGGGCAGTATAAATCAGGTGATAAGATTCCCAGTGTCAGGGAATTGGCGGCCGAGGCAGGGGTAAATCCCAACACAATGCAGAAGGCGCTGTCCGAGCTTGAGAGAAGCGGCCTTGTAATGGCGCAGAGAACAAGCGGCAGGATTGTTACGGAGGATATGGATATGATCAAACAGACTCGGAATATGCTGGCAAAAGAACAGGTGGATTTGTTTATAAGTAAAATGAAAGAGCTTGGCTTTAATAAAAAAGAAATTGTGGCACTGCTTGAACAGGCAGGAGGGGAACAGGTTGAATAAAGGTATTCCTTTTAAAAACTTTGAGATGCTGCCTGCGGCTTCAGCGCAGGACGCTTCGGAATGGAGGAAATATGAGTGGATTGGTAAAAATCAACAATCTTACTAAGGTTTATGAAAAGAAAAAGGTTGCATTGGAACATTTGAATCTTGAAATTCCCAGAGGAAAGATCATTGGGCTTTTAGGACCTAACGGGAGCGGTAAGACAACATTGATTAAGCTGATGAATGGGCTGTTAGTGCCTACTGAGGGAGAAATCAGAATAAATGGCTGTCTTCCGGGAACTGAAACTAAAAAATGTGTTTCTTATCTTCCTGAGAGAACCTATTTTCAAAACAGTATGCAGGTGAAGGAACTGATTGACTATTTTGTGGATTTTTATGGAGATTTTCGTCCGGAAAGGGCAAGGCAGATGCTTGCCAGTTTAGGGATTAATGAAAATGCATATTTGAGAACACTTTCTAAGGGAACCAAAGAAAAGGTGCAGCTGATTATGGTTATGAGCAGGGATGCACAATTGTATATTTTGGATGAACCAATTGCAGGTGTTGATCCTGCTGCAAGAGACTATATTTTAAAAACCATTATTACAAACTATAATGAAAATGCGACAGTGATAATTTCAACACATTTAATTTCCGATATAGAAAAGGTTTTAGATGAAGTAATTTTTATCAGAGACGGAAGACTGGTGCTCCACGAAACTGTTGAGGATATCCGGGAAGCTAAAGGAAAATCTGTGGATGCATATTTCAGGGAGGTGTTCGCATGTTAGGAAAATTAATAAAGCATGAATGGAAAGCTGTTTGGAAAGTGCCTGCCCTTTTGCTTGGCATACTTATGATTATTGCGGCGGTGGCCGGATTAACTTTTGCACTGCCTATATGGGACAGCGACTGGATCGGGCTTCCCATGTCAGGGATAATGCTGATCATGATGTTTTATGTGGCAATGATTGGGGTAAGTTTAGGAATTGTGATTTACTTAGCGGTACGTTACTTTAAAAATATGTTTACAGATGAAGGTTATCTGACGCACACTCTGCCGGTTACTTCCCGCCAGCTGCTTATTAGTAAGGTGATGATTATGAGCGTATGGGAGCTGCTTTCAAGTATTGGCGTTCTTTTCAGCATGGTGGTGTTTGGAGGAGTTGCAGTATTTTCTTTGGCATCCAAGGAGGGAGATTTTGCTTCGCTTGTGATAGAAGCCATGAAAGGATTGGGGAACTTGTGGGATATGCCATTTTTCAAAGATTTTCAGATTTTCGGCGTAAGCACAGTTTTTATGGAACTGGTGAGCTGCTTTAGCGGAGCCATGATTATCATAGCTTCCATCACAATGGGACAGATGATACGTAAACACAGAGTGTTAGGCTCCGTAGGCGCTTATTTTGCAATCAATGCTGTGATTCAGGGGATTTTTATGGTAATTATGTTTCCTATGACGATCAAAATGGCATTGGATAATGCGTTTTTGTATCGGTTTGAAACCTCTCCTTTTTCTTTTTATACGATCATGTTTACAATCATGTCAGTGGTATATCTTGCAGTAGGAGTTGGGTTATACTTTTTAAGTGAATATCTGCTTCACAAACAGTTGGAATTAGAGTAATTTAAAAACAATGTGGAAATAAGAGGCCGGAAGGTTTATCCTCCGGCCTCTTTACTGTAAATGTTAACCCCATATTATGCGGTGATTATTGTACCTGCTTTTCCTTTTAACGCATCGGATACGGATTCTAAGGAAGTGATAAGAACACTTCCGTTTTTATTGACGTCAAGATAGGAAACTGCCGCTTCAATTTTGGGAAGCATGGTGCCTTCCTCGAATTCTCTGTTTTCCATCAGTGCCTGGGCCTGTGCTATGTTGAGGGAAGATAAAGCCTTTTGTTCCTTTGTGCCAAAGCCGGTATAAACATTGGGAACAGAGGTTAAGATAATGAGCTGGTCGGCGTTAAGGTCAGCGGCCAGCTTTCCGGCAATAACATCTTTTTCAATGACCGCAGAGGCACCCTTTAGGGTGTGCTTTTGCTCAATGACCGGAATTCCGCCACCGCCGCAGGCAATTACGATTTGACCGGCATCTGCAAGGGTGCGGATGGCCTCAATCTCTACAATATCAATGGGCCTGGGTGCGGCTATGATACGACGGAAGCCTTTGCCTGGTTCTTCCTGTACATAGTTGCCCTTCTTTATTTCAATTTCCGCATCTTCAGAAGACATATAGCGCCCAATCAGCTTGGTAGGATCGTAAAATGCCTCATCATAAGGATCTACGGTTACCTGGGTAAGAATGGTGGATACTGTTTTGCTTATGCCCCGGCTTAAAAGTTCTGCTTTTAAAGAATTTTGAATATCATAGCCCACATACCCCTGACTCATGGCGCTGCACACACACATAGGAGCAGGCGTGTAGTCAATATAAATACGCCGCAGTTCTGTCATGGCCTTGTGGATCATACTGATCTGGGGGCCATTGCTGTGGGTAATGGTTAACTGATAATCTGCTTCCACTAAATCTGCAAGGGCTTTGGCGGTTACTTTAACTGCGTCCCATTGCTCTAAAGTGGAATAGCCTAATGCGTTATGTCCCAGTGAAACGACTGCTTTTTTCTTACTCATAATTATTAAGAACCTTTCTATTATATATTTATACATTTGGAAGCTGAACTAATATTAAAAAAGTATAGCAAAGTTCCGTTGTTTTGTACAGAAAAAGAAAACTTACCGCGTTGCAAGGAAACTTCCTTTATGATAAGATGAACAAAGAATCTAATGATGAAAAGAAATGAGGTCATGATCAACTTATGGAAACAATGATTCAGATAAAAAATGTCACCAAGACCTTTACGGGAAAAGACAATACGGTTGAAGCGTTAAAGGGAATTAACTTAGAGATCCATCAGGGGGAGATTTATGGCATCATCGGTATGAGCGGCGCTGGAAAATCCACTTTAGTCAGGTGCCTTAACTTTCTCGAAAGACCTACCAGCGGAACGGTCTGTGTGGAGGGAAAAGATCTTTCCATGCTGTCAGATAAGGAGCTTAGGGAAACCCGTACTCATATCGCCATGATTTTCCAGCATTTTAATCTTCTGATGCAAAGAACGGTAATCGACAATATTTGTTTTCCTTTGGAAATCACTAAGGTGCCTCGTAAGGAAGCCCTTTCAAGGGCAAGGCAGCTTCTTGAAATTGTGGGGCTTACGGAAAAAGAACTGGCATATCCGGCCCAGCTTTCCGGCGGGCAGAAGCAGAGAGTGGCGATTGCAAGGGCGCTTGCAACCAATCCCAGGATACTGCTTTGTGATGAAGCTACCAGTGCCCTTGATCCCACCACTACAAAAGCAATTCTTGCACTGCTTAAGGAAATCAATCAAAAGTATGGAATTACCATTGTAATTATTACTCATGAAATGTCTGTGGTGCAGGAAATCTGCAGTCACGTGGCTATTATAGATGAGGGAACTTTGGCGGAGACTGGTACGGTAGAAGAAGTGTTCCAGAGACCGAAAAGCAAGGCGGCGAAAAAGCTGGTGTTCCAAAAAGAAAGCGGCAGATATGATGAAATGAGAGGAAAACGGTGTATCCGCATTGTGTTCACCAGCAATTCTTCTTTTGAGCCGGTGATTGCCAATATGGTTCTGACTTGTAAGACGCCGGTGAATATTCTTCTGGCAGATACAAGAGATATCGGCGGTGTGGCGCATGGACAAATGATCCTTCAGCTTCCGGAAGAAGAAACAATTGCTGAGAAAATGATAGAGTATTTGAAGGAAAGAAAACTGGAAGTAGAGGAGTTGAATAATTATGTGGGATAATCAGACAATTATAATGATCGTGGAGGGAACAGGAGTAACTTTATATATGACGCTTGTTTCCACTTTGATTGCCTATCTGCTTGGGCTGCCTATGGGAATCATACTGGTGGTGACAGCCCCTGGCGGATTAAAGCCAAATAAGATTATTTATAAAATATTGGATATGATTGTAAATATTGTGAGGAGTATTCCCTTTTTAATTCTGCTGATGCTGATTATTCCTTTTACCAGGCTGATTGTAGGGAAAAGCTATGGGGCCACTGCAACAATTGTGCCTCTTGCCCTTGCCGCAGCGCCTTTTGTGGCAAGACTGGTGGAATCTTCGCTCCTTGAGGTAGATCATGGGGTGATTGAAGCGGCACAGAGTATGGGCGCCAGCCTTTTCACTATTATCAGGAAAGTACTTTTGGCAGAGGCAAGAATTTCTCTGATCGTGGGGGCAACCATTGCCCTTGGCACGATTTTAGGTTACTCAGCTATGGCTGGTGTTGTAGGCGGCGGCGGTCTTGGAGATATTGCCATCAGATACGGTTATTACAGATACCAGGGAGACATTATGATAGTTACTGTGGTTCTTTTGGTAGCGCTGGTGCAGATTCTGCAGATGATTGGAACAAAGTTGTCAAAGAAGCTTGACCGGAGAATTACAGGATAAGGAGAAAAACTTTGAAATAAGTTATATAAAGCTGTCCGGCGCGCAGAATTTACTGGTGCCGGACAGTTTTTATAAACGATGGATATTCCGCGGAGCGCGGCATTCGTTGTTTATTTTCCCATAGTAACAACCACCTGATAGGCTTCCTTTCCTTTTACATATGGGATAACGCATCCGTCAACAGGGATGTCGTCAACAGTAATGCTCTTTACCCCCTTTTCAACATGGTCGGGATTAATGACTTTAATGTGGTAAGTTCCTCCTCTGAACTTTCTTGTGATTTCAAAATCTCCGAATTCTTTTGGAACGCAGGGATCGATTCGAAGTCCTTCATAGTCCGGATACACTCCTAAAATGTACTGGGAGATATTAACAAAGGTCCATGCGGCAGTGCCGGTAAGCCAACTGTTTTTGGCTTCTCCATGAGATGCGGCATCCTTGCCGGCAATCATTTGTGAATAGATATAAGGTTCTGTTCTGTGAATTTCGCTGATTTCTTCCACATAAGCAGGGCAGGTCTTCTGATAAATTTCAAAGGCCCGGGTTCCTCGTCCGAGTGTTGTTTCCGCAATAGATATCCAGGGATTATTATGGCAGAAAATACCTGCATTTTCTTTATATCCGGGAGGATATGAGGTAACTTCGCCCAGTTCTAAATGGTATCTGGTATAGGCAGGCTGGAGGATCATTACCCCATACCTGGTATCAAGTATTTTTTTTACGGAGTCCAGCGCTTTTTGGGCAAGTCCTTCTTTTACGCCAATGCCTGCAAAGACGCAGAAGCCTTGAGGCTCAATGTATATCTGTCCTTCTTCACATTCTTTTGCGCCTACTTTCTGGCCATGTGCGTCATAGGCACGTAGAAACCACTCTCCATCCCAACCGTCGTTCAGAACTGCATCGTACATAAGGGAGACTTCCCTGCGGGCGCGCACTGCTTCGGATAAATTGCCTGAAAGCTCGCAAAGCTTTGCATACTCTTCCCCATATTTGACAAACATACCGGCAATAAATACAGATTCGGCTACAGCCCCTTCACTGGGGCCAAAGGTTTGGAAGGACTCACCGGGATGAGCTGAAAAGCAGTTCAGGTTCAGACAGTCGTTCCAGTCAGCACGTCCAATCAAAGGCAGTGCATGAGGTCCTTTGTGGTTTATTATATAGTCAAAAGAACGCTTTAAATGTTCCATAAGTGGAACTGCCAGGGTGCTGTTATCATTGAAAGGAACCGGTTCCTTTAGAATTCCGGTATCCCCCGTCTCGCGTATGTAAGCGCTGGTACAGGCAATCAGCCATAAAGGATCATCATTAAAGCCGCTTCCGATATCAGAGTTGCCTTTTTTAGTAAGAGGCTGATATTGATGATAGGCGCTGCCATCAGGAAACTGGGTGGAAGCAATATCAATGATTCTCTCTTTTGCCCGATCAGGAATTAAATGTACAAAGCCAAGTAAGTCTTGACAGGAATCCCGAAATCCCATGCCTCTTCCTATACCTGATTCATAGTAAGAGGCAGAACGGGACATGTTAAAGGTTATCATGCATTGATACTGGTTCCAGATATTGACCATGCGGTCTACTTTGTGGTTAGAGGATCTGACTGCATATTTGGAAAGAAGGCCGGACCAGTATTCGTTAAGTTCTTTAAAAGCTTTTTCTATATCTTCATCTGTTTTAAATTTGTCCAGCATGGCAAAAGCAGGTTTTTTATTAATAATGCCTTTGGACTCCCATTTGTATTCTTCAGGAACTTCTATATATCCTAAAACAAAAATAAGAGATTTTGTTTCACCGGGAGCCAGAGATATATTGATCTGGTGCGAGGCGGAAGGTGACCAGCCTTGTGCAATGGAATTGCTGCAGCGTCCTTTTTCTACTGCTTTGGGAAGATCATTTCCCCTGTAAGTGCCGAGAAAAGCATTACGGTCTGTGTCAAATCCGTCTATTTTACTGTTGACAGAATAAACAGCATAATGATTGCGGCGTTCCCGGTACTCTGTTTTATGAAAAATAGCAGAGCCATCAACTTCCACTTCTCCGGTACTAAAATTTCTCTGGAAGTTTTTCATGTCGTCATCTGCGTTCCACAGACACCATTCCACATAGGAAAAAACAGAAAAATTTTTGGGCTGTGCGGATGTATTGGTCAGCATAAGCTGGCTTATTTCACAGGTATCATTCATGGGAACAAAGGTAAGCAGTGAAGCTTTTAGTTCATTTTTGGAAGAGACAAAGCGGCTGTAACCAAGGCCGTGCCGGCATTCATAAAAGTCAAGAGGAGTCCGGCTTGGCTGCCAGCCCGGATTCCAGATATTATCATTATCTTTTATGTAAAAATATTTTCCGTTGGTATCTGCCGGTACATTGTTATAACGGTAGCGCGTCAGGCGGAGCAGTTTTGCATCTTTATAGAAGGAATATCCGCCACAGGTGTTGGAGATAAGGCTGAAAAAATCATTACAGCCCAGATAGTTGATCCAGGGCAGCGGCGTCTTGGGAGTGGTAATCACGTATTCCCGGTTTTTATCATCGAAATAGCCAAATTTCATAGGAGTGCCTCCTTATTCATTAGATTTTTAAAAGTAAAATGTTTAATATAGTAGGAATGAGTGAAAACGTTTAAGTTCTTGATATAATCAGAATTATACATAAAATAATAAGTGAGTGCAACATAAAAATATACATTTTATATAAAAAAAGAGATATTCAGCACTGAAAAATAAAATAAAAAAGAAAATAAACTGCACTGGAAAGTTGAGTTAAGTAAATGTTAAGTAAATGTTAAGTAAAAATAAACCAAAACAGATACTGCGAATGTCTGAAATGTGTTATAAATATGTGAATGATTGACAAAATTATTGAATATGCATAAAAAAATCAAAAAATCAATTGCAAAAACATTAAAAATGTTATACACTATAATTACGAAAACGATTAAGTGAATTGGTCCACACCATACTGCATGAAGCGGGATGGTTGACTGGAAGACAAAGGTATAAACATATGGTATCCATGAAAGATATTTCAGTACGCTGCGGGGTATCGGTAGCAACAGTCAGTAAGGCGCTAAATGACCACAAGGACATTGGTGGGGAAACGAAAGAACGAATCAGGCAGGTGGCAAAGGAAATGGGATATTCTCCTAATTCTGCAGCAAAGTCATTAAAGACAAACCGGACTTACAATCTGGGAGTGCTTTTTGTAGACGAAGCCATGAGCGGGCTCACCCACGATTATTTTGCTAATGTACTTGACAGCTTTAAACGCACCGTAGAGGAAAAGGAATATGACATTACATTTATTAACTGCTGCAAGACGCGGCAGGGAAGAATGTCGTATCTGGAGCACAGCAGGTACAGGGGATTTGACGGAGTAGTGATCGCATGTGTTGACTTTTATGATCCTGAAGTAGAGGAATTGATAAGAAGCGATATACCGGTAGTGACTATCGATCACCTTTTTCATAACAGATGTGCAATTATTTCAGATAACATTAAAGGAATGAAAGATCTGGTGCATTATGTATATAGCATGGGGCATCGAAAGATTGCATACATACATGGGGCTGATTCGGCTGTTACACAAAGCAGACTTTCCTCTTTTTACCTGACATGTGAAGAACTGGGAATTGATATTCCAATTCAATATGTAAGTGAGGCGCCGTACAGGGATACAAGGGGAACCTATGAAGAAACTGAAAAGCTTCTGGATTTGAAAAATCCACCTACCTGCATTTTGTATCCGGATGACTTTGCCTGTCTGGGAGGAATCAATGCGATTAGTGCAAGGGGGATGCGGATACCGGAGGACATTTCAGTTGCCGGATATGATGGTGCCAGAATTGCAAGACATTTTGAACCACAGCTTACAACCTTAAAGCAGGATACCAGACAAATCGGAAAACTGGCAGCCCAAAAACTTATTGATCTGATCGAAAGGCCGAAGACGACTTTGATTGAACAGATTGTTGTAAAAGGAGAGGTGTTTGCGGGTACTTCCGTAAAAAAGATTTAAATTACAGGTAATTTGCAAACTACAATAAAAAATAAAAGGGAGGACAAAAAATGAAAAAGAAATTACTCAGCGCAATACTTTCAGTAGCAATGATTGCCAGCCTGTTAGCAGGATGTGGTGGAAAAGGTGAGGAGCCACAGGCTGCGTCTGCGGAAACGGAAACACAAACGCAGGAACAGGAGCCTCAAGAGGAAGCATCTGATGCAGTGGAAGCTTCAGAAGAGGGAAAAGTTCTGAATATTTATTGTTGGAATGATGAATTTAAGAGACGTATTGAGGATCACTATCCTGGGTATGAAAAAGATTCAGGTGATGCGACCAAAGGAACTATTGGTGATGTAACTGTTGTATGGAATATCACGCCGAATCAGGATAATGCTTATCAGAACAATCTGGATGAAACTTTGTTAAAACAGGCGGATGCAGCAGCCGACAGCAAGATTGATATTTTCCTTATCGAAGCAGATTATGCATTAAAGTATGTGGATACAGAATTTACTATGGCAGTTTCTGATCTGGGTGTTACAGAGGCAGATCTTGCAAATCAGTATCAGTATACAAAAGATGTTGTAACAGATTCAAATGGCGTATTGAAAGGGGTTTCATGGCAGGGATGTCCATGTGTAATGTTCTATAGCCGGGAAGCAGCCAAGGAAGTATTCGGCACAGATGATCCGGCTGAGGTACAAAGCTATGTATCAGACTGGGATAAGTTTAATGAAACAGCAGCTACACTTAAGGCTGCAGGCTACTCTATTGTTTCTTCCGTAAATGACACCTATCGCGTATATTCTAATAATGTAACATCTAAGTGGGTAGACGGAAATAAGATTAACATTGATGCCAACATTATGAAATGGGTGGAGGATTCCAAAGCACTGGTAGATGCAGGGCAGGCTGGAACCCATGATCTTTGGAGTGATGACTGGAGTAAAGGTTTTTATCCGGAAGGAAAGGTATTTGCTTACTTTGGCCCCGCATGGCTGGTTAACTTCTCAATGGCGGCAGATGCCCAGGGAAGTATTGGAAATGCAGGCGGATGGGCAGCAACGGAAGGCCCTCAGGGCTTCTTCTGGGGTGGCACATGGATCTGTGCAGCAACAGGAACGGATAATGCAAGTCTTGTAAAAGACAT
The DNA here is from genome assembly GCA_000403495.2 of Lachnospiraceae bacterium 10-1. Lineage (GTDB taxonomy): Bacteria > Bacillota > Clostridia > Lachnospirales > Lachnospiraceae > Suilimivivens. Next base: position 150,359 of record KE159819.1, read on the forward strand.
TATGCTTCAAATGACATGCAATGAAGAAATTATGAAAGAAATCGTTGTGGATGATGATGATTTTGTAAACAATAAACCCGCTATGGAAGCTATGGCAGCTGATTCCAGTTACTCCAGCAAGATTCTTGGAGGACAGAATCCTCTGGGCATGTACTGTGCAGGTGTGGAAGGTCTTGATTTAAGCAATCTGTCAATTTACGATCAGGGATGTAATGAGGAATTCCAGAGGGCAATGAAGAATTACTTTGATGGAAATGCCAGTCTGGAAGAAGCATTAGACTTGTTCTACAAGGCGGTTGTGGAAAAATATCCTGAATTAACATATTAATACAATTGATAAAGGCTGTGTCTGCCTGCTTCAGGCAGGCATGGCTTTTTAAAAAAGCAGAATTGGCAGATGGCCTTTACCCGGAGCGGTATAGAATAACTGCGAGGTTTGCTGCAAAAAAAGTATAAATGTGGAGGTGGATGCATGAAGACTGCAAAAAGAGGAAAGGTTGTAAGATATAACAAGTGGGGATACATTTTTTTGATTCCTTTTATTATGGTGTATCTGGTGTTCCAGCTCATTCCGCTGGCCAGTACGATTTATAACAGTTTTTTTGAAAATTATCGTTCCGGATTGACACAGATCGGTCCGAATTTTGTAGGATTTGCAAATTTTAAAACGATTTTTGCAAACGGAGACATTATTACATATGCGGAAAATACCATGATCATGTGGATTATGGGATTTATTCCCCAGATTATTGTTTCGCTTCTTCTGGCATCATGGTTTTCCAATCCAAGTTTAAGACTTAAGGGACAGAGATTTTTTAAGACGGTAATTTATCTGCCAAATCTGATTATGGCGTCAGCTTTTGCAATGTTGTTTTTTACTTTGTTTTCGGATGGCGGTCCGGTCAACTCCATCTTAATGCAAATGGGACTATTCAGTCAGCCTTATAAGTTTATGTCGAATATCTGGAGCACCAGATCACTGGTTGCCTTTATGAATTTTCTTATGTGGTTTGGAAACACTACCATTTTGCTGATGGCCGGAATGATGGGGATTGATACCTCTCTTTTTGAGGCGGCAGAGGTGGATGGGGCAACTTCGTCACAGGTGTTTTTGAAAATTACGCTGCCGCTGCTGCGTCCAATTCTGGTTTACGTGATGATTACTTCTTTAATCGGCGGCCTGCAGATGTTTGATGTACCTCAGATATTAACTAATGCAAGCGGTGATCCTATGCGCTCTACCATGACGCTTATTATGTATTTGAATAAGCACTTATTCAGCAAGAATTATGGGCTGGGCGGCGCGCTTTCAGTTGTATTATTTATCATTACGGCAATACTCAGTATGATTGTTTATAAATTTACGAATAAAAAGGTGGATTAGGAGGTGGCAGCATGAGAAATGATAGAGAAATGAAGGTTAAGAAAGGGCTGGATGTGAGAGCCAGAAGAGTAATTGCATATATTGTTCTTATTTTGATCTCTTTCCTCTGCCTGTTCTGGTTTTATGTATTGTTTATTAATGCAACCAGATCCCACGCGGAACTGACAAAAGGATTTACCCCGATTCCTGGTTCTAATTTGTGGATAAACTGGAAAAACTTAAGTGCCGGACGTGCAGCAAGTGCACTGCCTATATGGTATGGATTATTTAACAGCTTTTTCATATCCACGCTGAGTGCGGCGCTGTGCACTTACTTTTCCACTATGACTGCTTATGCGATCCATGCCTATGAATTTAAACTTAAGAAGTTTATGTTTACATTTATTTTAATGATTATGATGATTCCCACACAGGTTACAGCATTGGGATTTTTGCAGCTGGTAGGAAAGATGAAGCTGGATGATTCTTTTATTCCGCTGATCATACCTTCTATTGCAGCACCGGTTACATTTTTCTATATGAAACAGTATATGGAAAGCGCTCTTCCACTTTCTTTGATTGAGGCGGCCCGTATTGACGGATCAGGTGAATTCAGAACTTTTAATTCTATAGTGATTCCGCTGATGAAGCCGGCAATTGCAGTACAGGCGATTTTCACCTTTGTTTCCAGTTGGAACAATTATTTTACACCTGCACTAATTCTGCATACTGACAGAAAGAAAACACTGCCCATATTGATTGCCCAGCTTCGTTCGACAGACTGGCTAAAGTTTGATATGGGGCAGGTTTATGCGATGATTGTATTTTCTATTTTGCCAATTATTGTAATTTACATGATTTTGTCAAAACATATTGTACAGGGGGTTGCAATGGGAAGCGTAAAAGGGTAAGCTGGACGTATAAAATCAAGAGAAATAAGTCCTATAGGATGTAAGAGGATAGTTAAATGTTTACCCTAAATCAAAGTTATGAGGAAATATTAAGCGAGGAACCCGTAGGAAGAGCAGTGGGGAATTTGTTTCCCTCCTGCTGGATGCAGAGGATTACGCCGCCCCATGCGCAGGATGCTATGTGTTACATAGCGGAGACGGTACGGCTGGAATCAGGAATTCCTTTCCCGGCGGAAGGGTTTGTGGAAAGTGCCAATCTTTTGATGGAGACGTACGAAAAGCAGCGGTTTTGTTTTGTTCCCCTATGGAAGAAACAACCTGGTGGATGGATTCCCAGGGCTGATTTGAACAGTGAGGAAGGTGTTTATCTTTTTACCGGAAATCCTGGTGTGGATAATTATGCTTTTGCCCACACTTTTGGGAAGGGATCTGTTCCTCCTTACGAATCCAATGCGGTTTCTGATGAAAAGAGAAAGAAGACATTGATGCGCCCGGCAGTGGTTATCTGCCCCGGCGGCGGTTATCATATGCTTTCTTCTTATTCGGAAGGCATTCAGCTTGCGCAGCGCATGGAGCGGGACGGAGGGTATAAAGCGTTTATTTTAAACTACAGAATGCTGCCCAATTTATACCCGCTGCCGCAGATGGATCTGGCGATGGCAGTCATGCATATACGCCTTCATGCGGCGGAATATGGAATTGATCCTGAAAAAGTGATTGTATTGGGGGCTTCTGCCGGAGGACACCTATGTGCCAGCGAAGCATTTCTCCATGATTGTTTAAAAAAGGAGGTTTTGTCACTTCTAACGGGAAAAAGAAGAGAAGAGTATCAGAAAATAAGCGCCCGTCCTGACGGAGTAGGACTTTTGTATCCTGTGATCAGCTTTTTAACAGAGTATCATGAGGGCAGCTATCTGAATCTCACAGGAGGCAGGGAGGAATTAAGGGATAAATTGTCAGTGGAATTTCATATCAGCGGGGACTATCCTCCAACATATGCTTTTGCAAATGCGGATGACGGATGTGTCCCGGCAAGTAATACGATCCGCCTTGACAAAGCTTTGGAAAAAGCGGGTGTACTTCATTTATGTGAGATCTTTCCATCAGGTGATCATGGGATTGGACTTGGATATACTCTTTCCTGTAGGAAATGGAGTGAAAATATGCTTGCTTTTTTTGAAAATATCTAATCTTTTTTGTGAATATTGATACTGGCTTTTTATGGCCTGCATGATTATACTCTACTATGATTATGCAGGCTATTATACTGCGGTAATTTGGTGGATGTGAAGTTTTTACCGGATAAATTTTCATCCGGGGTTCATAACCAATAGATGATAGAAAGGAAATGGGTATTTTAAAATGGCTAAGAGTTCAACAAAGGATATGACAACAGGATCACCCATGAAATTAATTTTAGGATTTTCCCTGCCCCTTTTATTTGGTTTTTTATTTCAGCAGTTTTACAGTGTGGTGGATACTGTAATTGTAGGGCAGTTTCTGGGAATGAATGCGCTGGCGGGAGTGGGGGCCACCGGTTCTGTCAATTTTATGATCGTAGGTTTCTGCATGGGTGTGTGCAGCGGGTTTGCCATACCTGTAGCTCATAAATTTGGGGCAAAGGATTATTCAGGCATGCGTCAGGTGATTGCAAACTGCGTATGGCTGTCTATCGTATTTTCTGCTGTGATGACGGTGATTGTTGTTTTTTTGTGCAGAAATATTTTGGTCTGGATGAAGACGCCTGATGATATTATTGAGGATGCTTATATTTACATAGTAATTATTTTTATAGGAATTCCTACTACTTACCTTTACAATATGCTGTCAGGCATTATCCGGTCTATGGGGGACAGCAAAACACCGCTGCTTTTTTTGATGTTGTCTTCTATTCTCAATATAGGACTGGATTTGCTATGCATTTTGTCATTTGAAATGGGTGTTGCCGGGGCGGCGGTGGCAACAGTAGTTTCCCAGTTGATTTCAGGTATTTTATGCCTTTTTTATATGATGAAAAAATTTGAGGTTTTACATATTGAAAAAGAAGAATGGAAGATGAATCTTACGCATATGAAGGTGCTTTGCAGCATGGGGATTCCTATGGGACTGCAATATTCCATAACAGCAATCGGTTCCGTTATTTTGCAGACATCTGTAAATGCACTTGGATCGCTGGCGGTTGCATCGGTTACGGCTGGCAGCAAGGTAGGCATGTTTTTCTGCTGTCCATTTGATGCAATGGGATCTACCATGGCTACCTATGGCGGCCAGAATGTGGGAGCTAAAAGGCTGGAACGTCTGGGGGCAGGGCTTAGGAACTGTATTTATCTGGGGGCAGCCTGGTCCGTTGCCGCCTTTGTGATCTTATTTTTCTTTGGCGGAAATCTGGCCGGTTTGTTTGTAAATGGAGCAGATCCCCAAATGCTTTCAAATGCCAGATTGTTTTTGATTATATGCAGTGCTTTTTATTTTCCTCTCGCCCTGGTGAATATTGTGCGGTTTATGATTCAGGGAATGGGATTCAGTACCTTTGCCATATTAGCCGGCGTGTTTGAAATGGTGGCAAGAACACTGGCAGGACTATTTCTGGTTCCTTATTTTGGATTTGTGGGGGCCTGCTTTGCCAGCCCTCTTGCCTGGATTTTTGCTGATATATTTTTGATACCGGCATATATTCATGTGCGCCGGAAGTTAGAGTGTATGATGCCGGCATAGACCTTGTTTATTTTCCGGTCATAGGTGAGCAGCCCGTTTACTTCTTCCTCCACATCGGAGAGCTGTGTATATACAGCGCCGCTTAATCCCTGAGCCCGCAGCGGCAGCAGGGATTTTTCTATTAACTCATAATAGGCTTTTTCAAAGTCTGCAAGTGTGTCGTATCGTTTGTATCCGAAAATACGATTCACGCTGGAATGATTTCGAATATGGCAGGCAAAACCGCCATATTCGGACAGGAAAAAGGCACGGTTTGTCCATTGCTTTACGGAAACGGACAAGGGACGGAAGTAATTGTGCACGCTGATAAAGTCTCCGCAGTTTTGATCAAACCAACCGCTGGCCGAGTCAATCATCCGGGAGGGATCGGCACCTTTTATCAGGTTTGTAATGCGGATGGTGTCAAATTGTCCCCAGCCTTCATTAAAAGGCACCCAGATTCCAATAGAGGGGAAGAATTTTAAGTACTCTACTGTTTCCAGGCATTCTTTTTCCCACTGCCTGCGGGCATTTTCGTCTTTTCGTGAAAGCATGGAGTAATGAGAGTCCTTAAGTCGGGAGGCAAGAAAAGGGCATAGGGTGGGAAGGTAGCTGATCACCGGCATGTGATAACAGCTTCCCCCGTTTACCATATCCTGACAGACAATCATTCCCAGGCGGTCGCAGTGATAATACCAGCGGGCGCATTCTATTTTAATATGTTTGCGCAGCATATTAAATCCCATTGACTTCATAGTGGTAATGTCATAAAGCAGCGCTTCTTCGGAAGGTGCAGTATATAAACCATCCGGCCAGTAACCCTGATCCAGTACACCCATTAGAAAATAGGGTTTGTGGTTGAGACAGAAAACCGGGATTTTGCCGGGAACTTCATTGGATATTTCAATGGAATAACAGCGCATGGCAAAATAGCTTTTGACATGGTCTTGTCCGAAAGTAATTTCAACATCATATAAAAATGGATTTTCAGGACTCCAGGAATGAAAGAACTCCTGGGAAATATAAAAGGAAATAAGCTGCTCTGTCTGGCCGGTATTAGTGCATTGGAGAGGTATTTGCTGCTTTTCGATTTCTTTGTCTTTACAGAAAACAGAAAGGCATAAAGAAGGAAGTGTGGAAGGAACTCCAACAGTTACAGTATTTATGTGTGCGGTGACTTTATGAGCATCATAATCGGTTTCAAACCATAAAGAGTCTATATGACAGGCAGGAACCCATTCCATCCATACACTTTGCCAGATTCCGCTTTGGGCAGTATAGAAAATACCACCCCGCCTAAGCGTCTGCTTTCCTCTTGCCTGACTGTCCTGATCGGTAGTGTCTTTTACTTTTATAATTAATTCATTGTCTTTTTCCTTTAAAAAATCTGTGATATCGGCATAAAAGGGCAGATATCCTCCTAAGTGGGTGATAACCGGCTGGTTATTTATATAAATCTGTGCTTCATAGTCGATTGCTCCGAAATGCACAAGAAGCCGCATCTGAGTAGAATCATCATTTTTGCCAGGCAGGTCCGACAGCGGAAGAAAAGTACGGTACCATAGAAACTCTTTCGGTTTCAATTGACGGTTTACTCCGGAAAGAGAAGCCTCAGGAGAAAAAGGAACCAGAATCTTTCCTTCATATTTGTCAGGAAAATCAGGAGACTTGGTAAAAGCATAGTCCCAGTATCCGTTCAAACTTATAAAATGCTCCCGCTGCATCTGCGGACGGGGATATTCAGGAAGTACATTGCATGGATTCAGACTTTCCCCCCATGTGGTAAATAAAGGGGTAAGTTCATCTTTATCATGAGGTTTAATAATACTTTTTAATGCGTCAGAAAAATTCATATTAAGTCTCCAGTTTCATATTAGGATTACTTAATCATAGCACAGCTACAGCTTTTAGAATAGGTTAATGTATGATATTATTTATTCAAACAGTTCAGCCATGCAGAATTGATTGTACGGTTTGTACGTGTGAGCTTGCTCACAAAGAACAAACCGTACAATCAATTCTATAGGGCGGACGCCCGACATGAAATAAGTCACCAGCCAATTTATCAGGCAAACAAGAAAACATAAAAACTGGTGACTTATGAATGGCATGGCTGAAGCACCGCACAAGGCAGTGCGCACAGCCGCCAGACCGGCGCACAACTCACCACATAACAGGAGGATCATTATGAACATTTTAGACTGGCTGCAAAATATAGATGCAGGAATTTTACTATTTATTCAGGAATATATGAGGATAGAAGCATTCAATGGATTCTGGAAGGCGATAACTTTTCTGGGAAATGGAGGCTGGTTCTGGCTGGCGCTTGGACTTTTGCTGCTGATTCCCCAAAAGACAAGAAAGATAGGGTTAACTGCGCTCTTTTCTATTTTAATTGGTTTTCTTATCACGAATGTGGTTTTAAAAAACTGGATTGCAAGGCCAAGGCCCTATGTGACTGTGAGCAGTATATACCCGTTGATTTCAAAGCCGGGAGAATTTTCTTTTCCATCAGGGCATACATGTGTTTCCTTTGCAAGTGGATTTATTTACTATCGTATGGCACCAAAAAAATATGGAATACCGGCAATGATACTGGCAGGGCTTATTGCATTTTCAAGGCTGTATGTGGGAGTGCACTACCCGGGAGATGTGCTGGGAGGAATTGCTGCAGCATGGGTTGGAAGCATGCTGGCGTACTATCTTATGAATAAAAGCAGATTTTTACAGAAAAAGAGGGATATGAAAAGTGGAGACTGAAGAATTATTAAAAAAGCGATTTCGGGAGCTGGGGGAAAAATGCTATCAGAACAATCAGTATACTTTTACGGGATTCTTAAGTCCGGCAGACCTTTCCTGCTTTTATGAAGTGGAAAGGGAACTCTCTTATGTGCCTTATACCATATGGGGAGGAAGTGAATTTTGTGAGCGGGTGATGATCCGTTTTGGCAGCGAGGAGACGCTTGGATATGTGGAGGAATTTCCTATTAGCTGTATTCAGATAAGGCCTCTTAGCCTTAAATTTGCAGATGAACTGACACACAGGGATTTTTTGGGCGCCCTTATGAATCTGGGAATAGAAAGAAGCACCCTGGGAGATATTCTGCTGATAGAAAACGCTGCCTTTCTTTTTTGCATGGAAAGTATGGCAGAATTTATCATTGAGAATTTAAGCAAGGTAAAACATACTTCCGTGTTTTGCGAAAGGGCAAAGGAAGTTCCGTTTTTTTCCGGTAAAGAAAAGAAGGAAATAAAAATTCAAATTTCTTCACCAAGAATTGATGCAGTCATATCTAAAGTGTATAAGCTCTCAAGGAGTGAGGCAATTGACTTTTTCAGGCAGAAAAAAGTGTTTGTCAATGGAAGACAATGTGAAAACAACAGTCTGATGCTAAAGGAAGGGGATATGGTGAATGTAAGAGGGCGTGGGAAATTTGAGTATGCAGGGAGCGGTAATGTAAGCAAAAAAGGAAAGATAAACGGGGTGGTTTTGCTGGTGGTGTGATAAGGATAAAGGAAGTAAAGATTTTACATTCTAAACATCCGGTTTGGATTGACAAGGGCTGGTGCGGCATTTTATAAAAAAGTAATGGTGATTTTTGTAATTATCTGGAGAAATTATTGCAGGAAAAAAGAGAAGATGAAGAAGGAGGCTGTGGTATGATATTTGACAGAGTTGAAAATGCAAAAAGGTATTTAGGGATCAGTGAAAATTTAGACAGGGCGTTTAAATACATGATGGAAACGGATCTGTCTGCGTTAGAAGACGGGAGGCATGAGATTGATGGGGAAAATGTTTTTGTAAATGTGATGCATGCCGCTACCAAAGCAGATATGGGTGAGTACGAGTTCCACGAAAAATATTATGACATACAAATTGATCTTGAAGGCAATGAGGATATTTTGTTTGGAACAAAATACCAGGAGATCACAAAACCTTATCAGGAAGACATAGATGCAGGGATGGGAATTTGCCAGAGTGAAGCGCTCTGTCACTTGGGGGCTGGAAAATTTGCAGTTTGTGAGCCATTAGAGCCACATCTTCCGGGAAGGGCAGCTGATGGCAGGGAGCAGGAAATACGCAAGGCAGTGATTAAGGTACACAAATAAGGAGGATGGGCAATGAGGATAGCGGTTGTAGACATTGGGGGAACCAATATTAAGTCGGGAATGTGGGAAAATGATGAGATAAAGGAAGTCAGGGAGACAGCTACCAATGCAAAGCTTGGCGGGGCGCATGTGATGAATACGGTACTGGAAATTTTAAGGGAATTTAAAGATTTTCAGGCAGTAGGCATCAGCACTGCCGGACAGGTGGATTCTGATAAGGGAATGATACTTTATGCAAATGATAATATTCCGGGATATACAGGAACAAAAATTAAAGAAATAATTGAAGGAGAGTTTCACGTTCCGGTAGCAGTACAAAATGATGTAAACAGTGCAGCTATCGGGGAAGCTTTTTATGGTGCAGGGAGGGGAGCGAATGACTTTCTCTGCCTTACCTATGGGACAGGCGTTGGTGGGGCAATCATTGTAAATGGAGAGGTTTACACTGGTGCGGGATATTCTGCAGGGGAATTTGGGGGAATTGTAACACACCCTGAGGATAGAAACCCTTCTGAGGATATATTCAGTGGCTGCTATGAAAGATATGCCTCTACAACTGCGCTGGTGAAGTGTGCCGGTGAGCGGAATTCTCAATTAAAAAACGGACGGGACATTTTTGCCAGAATTGGGGAGAAGGAGGTTATGGATCTGGTCGATCAATGGATTTTGGAAATTGTTTACGGGTTGACCACACTTGTACATATATTTAATCCTTCTATGGTTGTTTTGGGCGGAGGCATCATGGAACAGGAGTATGTGGTTTCGAAAGTTTGCGAAAGATTGGAAGAACATATTATGCCCTCATTCCGGAATGTGAAAATAGTTTCAGCACAACTTGGAAATATGGCAGGCATGCTTGGGGCATCGAGAGAAGCAAAAAAAGAGTTTGAAAAGATAAAAAAGAAATCATAAACAAGAAAGTGTAAAAATAAAACAAATATAATGGTAAAAAATGGTGCATTCATATAAAAGTTGCACAAATGGACTGAAAGTATTTTCGAAAGAAGTATGCATGATTGAAATTGAATTCAAAAATGATATAATTATTTTAATGAAAATGCGACGAGAAAAGAGGCGATAAAATAATGAATGAAAACAAAGTAGAGCAGTTAAAAGGGAAATTAATTGTATCCTGTCAGGCACTTCCTCATGAACCGCTGCATTCTTCTTTCATTATGGGGAGAATGGCTTTAGCAGCAAAAGAAGGGGGAGCATTTGGCATTCGTGCAAATACAAAAGAGGACATCAGAGAAATTCAGTCGCAGGTGGATCTGCCAGTTATTGGTATTGTAAAAAGAGATTATGAAGACAGCAAGGTATATATTACGCCTACCATGAAAGAAATTGATGAACTTATGGAAGTGAAGCCGGAAATTATTGCACTTGATGCTACTGGTGCGTTAAGACCGGGGGGAGTATCCCTTGATGATTTTTTCCATCAGATTAAAGAAAAATACCCGGATCAATTATTAATGGCTGACTGTTCTACTGTGGAAGAAGCGCTTCATGCAGATAAATTAGGATTTGATTTCATTGGAACGACTATGGTGGGGTATACTGAGCAGAGCAAAAATGACAGGATCGAGGCCAATGATTTTGAAATTATTAAACAGATCGTTGCAAAGGCCAAAAACAGAGTGATTGCGGAAGGCAATATCAATACGCCGGAAAAGGCAAAACGAGTAGTAGAACTTGGGGTATTCAGCGTAGTAGTTGGTTCTATTATCACAAGGCCGCAGCTTATCACAAAATCATTTGCAGATGCATTGGCATAATTAAGAAAATTAGAAGATGAGAGAAACATATTTGAGCTTGTTCCTGTTTGGGAATGGTTCATGAGGGAAAGGCGTAGGTTAAAATATGAGAAATTTAGATAAATATAAGGGTGTGATCCCTGCATTTTATGCATGCTATGACAAAGAAGGAAACATTTCTCCGGAAGGAGTCAGGGCACTTACAAAATACTTTGTTGCAAAAGGCGTAAAGGGAGTTTATGTAAACGGTTCATCCGGTGAATGTATTTATCAGAGTGTTGAAGACCGCAAGATCGTTTTGGAAAATGTGATGGAAGCGGCAGAAGGAAAGCTTACGGTTATTGCGCATGTGGCTTGTAATAATACAAAAGACAGCCAGGAACTGGCAGCCCATGCACAGAAGTCGGGTGTGGATGCAATTGCCTGCATTCCTCCTATTTACTTCCATCTGCCGGAATACGCAATTTCCCAGTATTGGAATGATATTAGCAGCGCAGCGCCTGATACGGACTTTATTATTTATAATATTCCACAGCTTGCAGGTGTTTCTCTTACCCAGAGCTTATTTGCAGAAATGAGAAAAAATCCCCGAGTGATCGGTGTGAAAAATTCTTCCATGCCGGTTCAGGATATTCAGTTATTTAAGCAGGCAGCAGGAGAAGATTATATTATCTTTAATGGTCCCGATGAGCAGTTTATCAGCGGACGTGTGATAGGTGCAGAGGGAGGAATCGGCGGAACTTATGGAGCCATGCCGGAGCTGTTCCTTAAAATGGATGAACTGGTAAAGTCTGGTAAATTGGAAGAAGCCCGTTTGATTCAGTATGAAGCAAATGAAATTATCTATAAAATGTGTGCCGCACATGGAAATATGTATGGAGTAATAAAAGAAATCCTCCGTATCAATGAAAACCTGGATTTGGGCGGGGTGCGCAAACCGTTAGCTTCCCTGATTCCGGAGGATATGCCTATTGTGGAAGAGGCGGCAAGAATGATACGTGATGCAAAAGCTAAGCTGTAAGCTTAGCAGATTTGAGGGATAAGCAGGGAAAGTTCCTTTGCCAGGCATTTATGTCCTTCAAGGCTTAAATGCATGTGGTCATAAGGATACATACCAACACCGGGAATCGAACCGGCATCCAGAAAGTGGCAATTAAGTAGTTTGGCTTTTTGCTCGTAAAGGTGTGAAAGGGCTATGGATTTTTCAATACAGCCTTTTCCCATTTCAGGACCGATTTCAGTTTCATAGTAGCCTTCCTCAATAGGAGGAGGTGCAATAATAAGAATATTCGGTTGATTCCGCCATGCTTCAGGAGTATGAATTGCTTTGGTCACTAAACGTTCAAGACCTTTTGCGATATTTTCAGGAGTTGCGGAAAAACGTTCTTTTACGTCATTTGTGCCAAGCATGATGATAAGTAAATCCAAAGGCTCATGTGTAAGCATACAGGTATGAATATAGGAAAAGCCGCTTAAGCCTTCAAAAAGTGGATCATCAAATGATGTGGTTCGTCCGCTTAAGCCTTCCTCACGGATAAGATAGCCTGAACCTAATAAATCGGCCAGAATACAAGTCCAGCGTTCTTTTTCGGTGAAGCGTCCCATGTTGGATGAGTTGTAACCGTGTGTGTTGGAGTCGCCGAAGCAGACTATGGTTTTGGATGATGTGCTCATAAATACCTCCTTATGTTTTTTAAATCATAACATTTGGAAATTGAAAGAGCAATCTAAAGCGGTCAGACAAAGTAATGAGGATGGCAATGAATAGTTATAGTAAGTCAATCGTTCCTATTGTGGAATCTAAATATGACAGTTTTACTACTGTTGAAAAGAATGTAGCCGATTTTTTTCTAAACAACCGGCGGAAAATGGATTTTTCCGCAAGAAATGTAGCCAAGGAAATATTTGTATCAGAAGCATCTCTTTCCAGATTTGCAAAAAAATGCGGTTTTCATGGGTATCGGGAATTCATTTATCAATATGAGAAGACCTTTACACAAAAAAGCGAATTTGTGGCAAACAGTACCAGAATGGTTTTAAACACCTATCAGGAGCTTTTGAATAAAACTTACAGCCTTATGGATGAGGCTCAGATAGCCAGAGTAGTAAAATATCTTTTTGAAGCAGAAAGGGTTGTGGCATGTGGAAAAGGAAGTTCCGGGCTTGCTGCAAGTGAAATGGAAAGCCGGTTTATGAGAATTGGGGTGGACATTGATTCTCTGCAGGATTCAGACAGAATGCGTATGCAGGCGGTGTTTTTAAACAAGGAAAGCCTTGTGTGTGGATTTACATTAAGCGGAGAAACCCAGGAGGTATTGTATCTTTTGAGGGAAGCCCATAAAAAAGGCGCTAAAACAGTGATTTTTACGGCGAATGATAAGGATATTTATGCGGATTTCTGTAGCGAAGTAGTGCTTGTGGCATCTCTTAACTACTTAAATCATGGCAATGTAATATCTCCCCAGTATCCGATTCTGGTTATGATAGATACCATTTATAATTATTATGTAAGCAATGACAAATACGAAAAGGCAGAGATGTATGATGACACCCTTCGGGCGCTTGAATCAGGAAATAAACATATTTCCTGATTGTCTGCGGATAGTTTGAAGACTGGTTTTAAAAAGGAGTGGCGCAGATGTGGCAGCAAATATTTAATCCGGAAAATCTTTTTTTTCGGATTCTGGCAAGGGGAGTTGATCTGGTAGGTTTATCTTTATTATGGATACTGCTTTGTATGCCTGTTATTACCATCGGACCTGCTTCAGCAGCTTTATATTTTACAGTGGTAAAGGTGTTCAGGCATAAGAAGGATGAAGCATTTAAAACTTACCTTCGGGCATTTTTTGGTAATTTGAAGCAGGGAATACCGCTCACAGTGATTTGTATTCCGGTAGGAATATTTCTGGCATGGGGCAGTGATGTGATGATAAATAATGCAGCTACCAAAGCCGGAGTGATTATGTATATGATCTATTATGTGCTTCTTGTAGTACCGGCAGGCATCTGCTGCTATATATTTCCATTGATGGGACGTTTTGAATTTAAGTTGTCGGCACTTTTTCAGACCGCAGTTATTATGGCGTTCAGACATCTTCCATCAACAGTGGTGGTGGTGATGCTGACGATTGAAATGGTGGTATTTACCATAGAAAAATGGTGGCCGGTATTGTTTACACCGGTACTCACTGCAATTTTGGCTTCTTTGTTTTTGGAACGTATTTTTCCTAAATATTTAAGCGGGGATGAGCTGGCTGCATTTATGGATGCAGAGGAAACAGAAAAATAAATTTTGATTTTTGCAGATGACTTTACAAGGGAGGACATCTGAAAAAATAAATAAAAAAAAGGAGAAAAAATATGAAGAAAACAATGAAAAAAGTTATGGCCCTTGGTCTTTCATTGATCATGGTGCTGTCATTGGCAGCATGCGGCAGCAAAGGCTCTGACGAGCCTGCACAGACACAGGAAACACAAGAAACTCAAGAAGAACAGACTCCGGCAGAACCTGCAGTTGAAGAAACAGAGCCTGCAGAAGAAACTACAGGGGGAGATTTAAGCGCTTCCATTACCTTATGGACATACCCAATTGGAAACTGGGGCGACTCAGCAACAGTTGAAAGCCTGATTGCAAGCTTTAATGCAGCATATCCTGGCGTTACAGTAACAGTTGAATACCTTGATTATACCAACGGTGATGATCAGATTAACACAGCTATCGAAGGCGGCCAGGCTCCTGATATCGTTATGGAAGGACCTGAAAGACTGGTAGCTAACTGGGGAGCAAGAGGACTGATGGTTGATTTATCCGACCTTTTTGCAACAGAAGCAGGCGGAGAAATTTATGATTCCGTAGAAGCAGCATGTAAAGCAGCAGATGGAAATTACTATGAATATCCTTTGTGTATGGTAGCTCATTGTATGGCAATTAACCAGACAATGTTTGAAGCAGCAGATGCTATGCAGTATCTTGATGTTGAAAATCATACATGGACTACAGAAGATTTCTTTAAGGCAGTTCAGGCTGTATATGATTCAGGCCAGCAGAATGTAGGCGCTATCTACTGCTCAGGCCAGGGTGGTGATCAGGGAACAAGAGCAATCATCAACAACTTATACAGCAGCACTTTCACAAATGCAGATCATACCGCTTATACAGCAAATACACCTGAAAACATTAAAGCACTTGAAGCTTTATATGCACAGGACGGAATTAACTTTGATGCATCCATCAATGGTGGTGAAGAAATTACATTATTCCGTAACGGAACTTTAGCAATGTCATTCTGCTGGAATGCAGCACAGCAGACTAACTCAGATAATGCACCTGCAGGACAGACAAACAATGGAGATACTATTCTTCCTATGTTATTCCCTTCTGATGATGGAAAGACAGAACTGTGTGGTGGTATTTGGGGATTTGGTGTTTTTGACAATGGCGATCAGGCTAAGATCGATGCTGCAAAGGCATTCATCGACTTTATCTGTAACGATCCCGGTCAGGTAAAAGAAAGCGTAAAAGCTTCTACATACTTCCCTGTACGTCCTACTTTAACAGGTATTTATGATGGAACAGAAACAGCTGATACAATGAATACTTTCTCTGCATACTTTATGCCTTCCATGGGTGATTACTATCAGGTAGTTCCGGGCTGGGCAGAAGCTCGTACAGAGTGGTGGAATATGTTACAGCGTATCGGCACAGGCGGCGACGTAGCAACTGAAGTTGCAACTTTTGATACAAACGCAAATGCAGCAATTAGCGCAGCAAATTAATGATTGATTTTTGCAGGCAGTGTGCAGGGGCATAGTTCCCCTGCAGCTGCTGTGAAATTCATATGTATGGATGGGATGAATATTCTCCCTTCCTATTTGTAGAACAAGTCAAGGAGAGGGGTGTTATTCATGGCAAAATCATCCAACATGACAAGCAGAAGCAAGGCGCTGGTGAGACGTGAAACACGCTCGGCATGGCTTTTCCTTCTGCCGAATATGATTTTCTTTGTAGGGTTTGTTATTATCCCTATGATTCTTTGTATTTATACAAGCTTTTTTGACTCCACAATGGGTAAAGATGCGCAGGATACTTTCATAGGATTTAAGAATTACGTGGAACTGTGGAAAGATCCGATTTTTGTCCGTTCCCTGAAGAATACATTTGTTATTGTTATTGTTTCAGTACCTGTAGTGTGCATTTTTTCACTTTGGGTTGCGGCTCTTATTTATAAGATGAAAGGACCTATCCTTTCCTCCTTCCGTTGTATATTTTATCTGCCGGTGGTTACCGGTTCCGTAGCAGTTACTGTAGTATGGAAGTGGATGTTTAACAATTACTATGGTATTTTCAATTATATTGGCAAAGGAATGGGACTTATTGATAACAACATTAACTGGCTGGGAGATGAGAGATTTGCACTTTGGTGTATCATTCTTATTCTGCTTACAACTTCCGTAGGACAGCCGATCGTACTTTATGTATCCGCACTTGGAAACGTGGACGTTTCCTTAGTGGAAGCCTCTGAGGTAGATGGCGCAACTCATTTGCAGCAGTTCTGGAAAATTAAGTGGCCCCTTATTATGCCTACAACATTATATATTCTGGTTATCACTACGATTAACAGCTTCCAGTGCTTCGCACTGATTCAGCTGCTTACTTCCGGTGGACCGAACCATAGTACTGATACCGTAATGTACTATATTTACTATTCAGCGTTTAAGCTTTACCGTTATGGCTATGGAAACGCAATGGGCGTGGTTCTCGCAATCTTCATTGCACTCCTTTCCGCTGTACAGTTCAAGCTGGCTAAGGAAAAATAGGAGGTGAGAGTATGAATTCAGGTGTAAAACGAACAAGTGTATATACAATTATTTCAGTGATTATATTAGTTATTCTTGCAGTCCTGTTTGCTTTTCCTCTTTATTGGATTATCACGGGTGCATTTAAGACAGCAGCATCTATTAATGCAACCACTCCGGACTGGTTCCCCAAGGAATGGGTAATGGATAATTTTAACAAATTATTCAGCAAACAGACGGCTCCTTTGTGGGAATTGGCAATACCCTTTGGCAGTAAGTTTTCAGCAGATGGAAAACCCATTATCTTTACGGCAGGACCAGTGGTTCCGGCGGCAATCCGCTGGCTGGTAAACACGGTATTTATGGCAGTAATGGCAATGCTGCTTACCTGTATCACTTCAGCGATGGCAGGATATGCACTTGCAAAGAAACGCTTTAGAGGACAGACATTACTGTTTACATTGATCGTATGTGCAATGGCATTGCCTAAGCAGGTTATCTTAATTCCATTGCTTCGTGAAATGTCAACATTGTCTCTATATAATACTATATGGGCAGTAATTTTCCCTACCGTAGGATGGCCTTTTGGTGTATTTCTTATGAAACAGTTCTCGGAAGGTGTTCCGGGAGAAATGCTTGAAGCAGCAAGAATTGACGGGGCAGGGGAAGCAAAGACGTTTATTGAAATTGTATTACCTATGATTAAGCCGGGCATTGGTGCATTGGCAATCTTTACTTTTATTAACAGCTGGAATGATTATTTCATGCAGTTGATTATGTTAAACAGCACCAGTAAGTTGACGATTTCTCTTGGTATTGCGAAACTGCAGGCAGAGAATTCTACGGACTTTGGTCTCATAATGGCAGGAGCTTCATTGGCAGCTATTCCGATTATCGCCATATTTATTGCATTCCAGAAGTATTTTACCCAGGGAATTGCAATGGGCGCTGTGAAAGGCTGATACAAATACATTGAATTTTCCTCAAAAAAGAAGGATGACGTTAAAGTCATTCTTCTTTTTTAGTGGATTTTCCGTCAAGTGAATTGACACCCTTTCCCGTATGGGATAAAATTAATTACAGTTCAGCCATAGATAGGTATCTACTGACGTGCCATGCTTGCATGGCAGAGTCAGTAGATGCCTATCTATGAGCATAGCGCCCGCAAATGAGTAAAAGGAAAGCTGCGAAAAGCAGCGACAGATGCGAAGCATCTGCTTTTACGAATGTGTGGGGCTGAACTGTTAGCTAAGCGGAGATAGATAAATGAGTAAAAGAAAAATTAGGAGGGCTTTTTATGCCAAAAAGATCAGATATTCATAAAGTACTAATTATTGGTTCAGGTCCCATTATTATCGGGCAGGCGTGTGAGTTTGACTATTCAGGAACACAGGCATGCAAGGCGCTCCGAAAGCTGGGGTATGAGATTGTACTTGTGAATTCCAACCCTGCAACGATCATGACTGATCCTGAAACAGCAGATGTTACTTATATTGAACCGCTCAACGTGGAGCGGTTAGAGCAGATTATTGCAAAGGAACGCCCGGATGCATTACTCCCCAATCTTGGTGGACAATCGGGGCTTAATTTATGCGCCGAACTCAATAAGGCCGGTGTGCTGGACAAATATCATGTACAGGTGATTGGTGTACAGGTTGATGCAATCGAACGGGGAGAAGACCGTATTGAATTTAAAAAGACTATGGATAAGCTGGGGATTGAAATGGCACGCAGCGAGGTGGCTTATACTGTGGATGAGGCACTTTCCATTGCGGATAAGCTTGGTTACCCGGTAGTGCTCCGTCCGGCTTATACCATGGGCGGTGCCGGAGGCGGTCTTGTTTATAATAAAGAAGAGCTGCAGGTGGTTTGTGCCAGAGGGCTGCAGGCCAGCCTGGTAGGCCAGGTTTTAGTAGAAGAATCTATTTTGGGCTGGGAAGAGTTAGAGCTTGAAGTAGTCAGGGACGCAGATAATAATATTATCACAGTATGCTTTATTGAAAATATTGATCCACTTGGTGTACATACGGGAGATTCTTTCTGTTCAGCACCTATGCTTACTATTTCAGAAGAATGCCAGAAGAGGCTCAAGGAGCAGGCATATAAAATTGTTGAGTCCGTGCAGGTGATTGGCGGAACCAACGTACAGTTTGCCCATGATCCGGTAACAGACCGTATTATTGTAATTGAAATTAATCCACGTACTTCCAGATCGTCAGCTCTTGCATCCAAGGCTACCGGATTTCCCATTGCTCTGGTATCTGCCATGCTGGCGGCAGGCCTTACATTAAAGGACATTCCCTGTGGCAAGTACGGAACTTTGGATAAATATGTACCGGATGGCGATTACGTAGTAATTAAATTTGCCCGCTGGGCATTTGAAAAGTTTAAAGGAGTAGAGGACAAGTTAGGAACCCAGATGCGTGCGGTAGGCGAGGTTATGAGCATTGGAAAGACTTACAAGGAAGCTTTCCAGAAGGCCATCCGATCTTTGGAAACAGGGCGTTACGGTTTAGGCCATGCGAAGGATTTTGACACTTTGCCTAAAGAAGAATTGTTGAGAAGGCTTAATACACCCTCCAGTGAAAGACATTTCCTTATGTATGAGGCACTGCGCAAGGGTGCTTCCGTGGAAGAAATTCATGAGATTACCAGGGTAAAGGCTTATTTTATAGAGCAGATGAAGGAATTGGTAGAAGAAGAGGAAGCGCTTCTTACACAAAGTGGAAGGCTGCCGGAAGATGAAATGCTGATCAGTGCCAAGAAAAATGGTTTTTCTGATAAATATTTAAGTCAGCTTCTACAAATTCCTGAGGAGGAAATTCGTAACAGGCGTATCGAACTAGGGATGGAGGAAACCTGGGAAGGGGTTCATGTAAGCGGAACAAAGGATAATGCTTATTATTACTCAACCTATAACGGTACAGACAAGAATCCTGTAAATAGTGATAAGCCTAAGATTATGATTTTAGGCGGAGGTCCTAACCGTATTGGGCAGGGAATTGAATTTGACTACTGCTGTGTACATGCGGCTATGGCCCTTAAAAATCTGGGATTTGAAACTATAATTGTAAATTGTAATCCGGAGACTGTTTCTACGGACTATGACACGTCTGATAAATTGTACTTTGAGCCTCTTACTCTGGAAGATGTGCTGAGCATTTATAAAAAGGAAAAGCCTCTGGGAGTGATTGCCCAGTTTGGCGGCCAGACGCCTTTAAATCTGGCTTCCGAATTGGAGAAAAACGGAGTGAAAATTCTGGGTACGCCGCCTGCGGTAATTGATCTGGCGGAAGACCGGGATCAATTCCGTGCAATGATGGAAAAACTGGAAATTCCCATGCCGGAATCAGGTATGGCAACTACAGTGGAGGAAGCGCTTGCCATAGCGGCAAAGATCGGATATCCGGTTATGGTCCGTCCTTCTTATGTACTTGGAGGACGGGGCATGGAAGTGGTATATGACGATGGAAGTCTGCGGGAATATATGAATGCAGCAGTGGGAGTTACACCGGACCGCCCCATACTGATTGACCGCTTTTTAAATCATGCACTGGAGTGTGAGGCGGATGCTATTAGTGACGGAGAGCATGCTTTTGTTCCTGCGGTAATGGAGCATATTGAGCTGGCAGGGATTCATTCCGGTGATTCGGCCTGCATTATTCCTTCGGTTCATATTCAGCCGGAGAACGTAGAGACCATCAAAGAATATACAAGAAGAATTGCAGAGGAAATGCATGTGAAAGGACTTATGAACATGCAGTATGCAATTGAAAAGGACAGGGTGTTTGTGCTTGAAGCCAATCCGAGAGCATCCCGTACGGTTCCTTTGGTTTCCAAGGTATGCAATATCCGTATGGTGCCTCTTGCAACTGAAATTATTACCGCAGAGCTTACAGGACGGCCTTCGCCGATTAAGGGACTTAAGGAACAGGATATTCCAAACTATGGTGTTAAGGAAGCAGTCTTTCCCTTTAACATGTTCCCAGAGGTGGATCCGATTCTGGGGCCTGAGATGCGCTCCACCGGAGAGGTGCTTGGACTGTCTCCTTCTTATGGAGAAGCCTTCTTTAAAGCCCAGGAAGCAGTTCAGTCAAAGCTGCCCTTAGAGGGATGCGTATTGATTTCCGTAAATAAGAAGGATAAGGATGAAATCGTTGAGATTGCCAGAAGCTTATCTGGCGACGGGTTCAAAATTGTGGCCACCAGTGGAACCTGTGATATTATTACTTCCGCAGGGATTCCGGCGCAGAAGGCAAAGAAGCTGTATGAAGGGCGTCCTAATGTGGGTGATATGATTGCCAATGGTGACTTTGACCTGATCATTAATTCCCCGGTAGGCAAAGACGGCGTTCATGATGACAGTTATCTTAGAAAAGCGGCAATCAAGGCAAAAGCACCTTATATTACCACCGTTGCAGCGGCTAAAGTGGCGGCAGAAGGAATTCATTACGTGAAAACCCACAGGCAGGGTGAACTTAAATCGTTGCAGGAACTGCATGGCGAAATTCATGACAAAGATTGATATATGTCCAAACTTTCCCATCATAGACTGTAACAAGTTTATGGTGGGGGTTTTCAATTCGGGATTTCCATCTGGGGGAGAGAGTAAAACCCCGGAAAGGAGGGCGGATGACATATCAGATAGCACTCTGTGATGACGAGACAGCAGAACTTGACAAGACCGAGGAATTATTAAATATTTATGAAAAAAAGCATCCCGGAACGGATTTTATGATCGAACGATTTGAAAGTGCGGGAGAACTGCTTTGTATGGTGGAAGAAAAAAGTTATGCGCCGGATATGATATTTATGGATATTTTTATGCCGGGGAAGGATGGGGTAAATACTTGTCTGGGAATGGAAGCGGCGAAAAAGCTTCGTGATATGGGAAACAGGGCAAAGCTTTTTTTTCTTACCACGTCCAAAGAGTATGCGCTGGAGGCTTTTGATGTGGACGCATCCCAGTATTTGATCAAGCCGGTTGCAGAAGATAAGATCACTTACGTGTTGGACAAGTATCTTGTGGAGAAAGAAGAACGTGATAAATATATTCTGCTTAAAATTGAAGGAAGAATTGCAAAAGTGGCGGTAAAAGATGTCATATACTGTGAGGCCCGGGGCAAAATACAATGTATGTATCTTGCCGGTGAGAGAGAGTATCTGCTGCGCATGACGATGACGGAGCTTTATGAAATGCTTTCAGATTATCGGGAATTTGTGAGGATCGGTGTTGCTTTTATTGTT
This sequence comes from Lachnospiraceae bacterium 10-1, assembly GCA_000403495.2. Taxonomy (GTDB): domain Bacteria; phylum Bacillota; class Clostridia; order Lachnospirales; family Lachnospiraceae; genus Suilimivivens. The sequence continues at coordinate 172,234 of KE159819.1, forward strand.
AATATGGAGTATATTGACAGCTTAAATTCGCAGGATATTTGTCTTACTGGCGGGAAAAAAATTTATCTTCCAAGGGGTGCTTATAAAACCTTGAAGGAGTCGTATTTCAGGTACTATTGCGGAGAAGAATAGATTGTTTTCAGAAGAGATGAAGGCAGGAGGAGCAGAAATGCTCTTCCTGTTTTTATGTGGGAACAGAAGAATTTCGGATACAAAATTTTAAGGTTGTTTACAAATTATGCTGAAAAAAGTGCAATGTATTCTCAAATAAAGAAAACAGGAAAATTTTCTGGTAAACTGAAAACAGCCGAAGGAAAGCGGAGGAGACGGTAGAAAATGAAGGAATTAATCATTGATGCAACAGTTGAAAATATTGAGAAAGTAGTAGAATTTGTAGATGAACAGTTAGAGAAACTGGAGTGTCCTATTAAGGCACAGATGCAGATAGATATTGCCATTGATGAACTGTTTGGGAATATTGCCCACTATGCCTATAAACCAGAGGTGGGATCTGCTGTTGTACGTGTGGAGGTAATGGAAAATCCTCTGGCAGTGGCAGTCACCTTTATTGATAATGGAGTACCTTATGATCCGCTGGCGGCCCAGGATCCGGACACCACGCTTTCAGCAGAAGAAAGGCAGATTGGCGGCCTTGGCATCTATATGGTTAAGAAGAGTATGGATGATATCACCTATGAATACCGGGATGGAAAAAATATATTAAAGATTAAAAAAAATATATAACAAATTATACCAGAAAAAACACAAATCATACCATACCCGCCAAAGCAAAAATCTTATCTGCTATAATAGCGTACAATACGGGCTTTTTTAAATGATAGTTGATGGGAGAATGAAATATGACAGATTGTGACAACAAAAGACCATGCCCATGCACGTATGACTGTCCAAGACATGGGAAGTGCTGTGCCTGCGTGGCGCATCACAGGGATAACAACGAGGGAGTACCCGGATGCTTTTTTTCCGCGCAGGCGGAAGCTACATATGACAGGAGTATAGAAGCTCTGTGCCGGGACAGAGGGATCATGTCAGAGGAAAGGTGAGGAAAAATGGTTTTGCAAAAAAGAACGGCGCTTTTAACATTTGCCCTTTCAGGGATCCTCTGCCTTGGGGGATGTGGAAGGAAAGAAAATGAAAAAATCACTTCCATAGAACAGCTTAACAATCCTGCCTATACAATTGGCGTTCCGGAAGGTGGGGCAGGCATGTATATGGCGGAAAAATATCTGCCGGAGGCGGAGCGTAAAACATTTTCCGGCAACACTTCGGGGTACCTTGCTATTTCTCAGGGAAAACTGGACGGGTTTGTTTATGACCGGGTAATGATGGAATTTGCTATTGCCAGCGGCCTGGAGAATGTGGAGATTTTAGAGGAAAATCTGGGAGAAAGTATGGATGTGGCTGTGGGGATTTCACCTAAAAGCCAGATTGAAAATTTAAAGGATAAAGTGAACCAGTTTCTGTCGGAAGCAAGAGCTGAGGGGACGCTGGATGATATGTATGACCGCTGGGTAAGCAGGGCAGAGGGAACCATGCCGGAAATACAGGCGCCCCAGATGCCGGACTGTAAACTTAAGGTGGGAACCACAGGGATGGTTCAGCCTTTCAGCTACTATGAGGGGACGACTCTTACCGGATATGATGTGGAGCTGATTTACCGTTTTGGAGCGTGGCTGAATGCGGAAGTGGAAATTAAGATTTACGACTATGACGGAATTATTGCTGCGGCACAGGCCGGCGACATTGACTGTATTATGGCGAATTTAAATGCCACCGAGGAAAGGCGCAGACATATCGAATTTTCCGATTGTGTTTATCCTTCGGTGACTGCCGTTATGGTAAGGTCGGAACAGAAAGACAGCACAGAGAAAAAATACGAGACACTTTCGGACTTTGCCGGAGCAAGGTTTGCCTCATTAAGCGGAGGGGTTTACGATAAACTTTTACAGGAAGTAATTGCGGATGCGGAAGATTTCTCCTACTACAATTCTGTTCCCGATATTGTTGCGGCCCTTAAGGCAGACCGTGTGGATGCGGGCGTGCTGGATGAGCCGCTGGCACAGCTTGCGGCAGCAAGAAATGAAGGGCTGAAAATTTTTGAAGAACCTGTCGTACAGGATAAATATGGATATGCTTTTCAAAAAGGAAGCCTTCTGCGGGATCAGTTTAATGAACTTATTGCAAAGTTTAAAGAGGACGGGACAATTGCATCCTTAAAGGATAAATGGCTTGGGGCGGATGAGAGCATAAAGGTATTGACACAGCAGGACTGGCCGGGGGATAAGGGAATTATCCGGTACTACTATGATGGCACCCATGAGCCTATGACCTATCTTGGAAGCAGCGGTGAACCTTTAGGGCTTGAGATAGATCTGCTGCTTCTGATTGCACGTGAGCTGGATATGAAGGTGGAGATGACAACATGTGAATTTGCTTCGCTGATAACTGCCCTTGAAACCGGGAAGGCGGATGTGGTCAGCGGAAGTCTTTCCATCACGGAAGAAAGAGCGAAGCGGGTAGATTTTGCAGATACTCATTATGACTCAGCTATGGTACTTCTGGTGCGTGACTTGGATGGGGCAGTGCAGGAAAAAGGTTTCTGGGCAAATCTTGGGGACAGCTTCCAAAGCACTTTTGTAGTGGAGGGGCGCTGGCGGCTGATTTTGCGGGGGCTTGGCGTCACCATACTGATTTCTGTTTTTTCAGGATTTTTTGGTCTGTGCCTTGGCTTTGGAATATGTATGCTGCGCCGGATCAATTGTAAGTCAGTTCAGTGGATCGGGGCGGTCTTTGTTCGTGTGATTCAGGGAACCCCTATTGTAGTCTTTCTGATGATTTTGTATTACGGAATTTTTGGTTCGGTGGATATTTCTGAAATTCTGGTTGCAGTTATTGGATTTTCCATTAATTTCGCGGCCTATTCATCAGAGATGATGCGGACAGGAATAGAAACGGTGGATAAGGGGCAAAGTGAGGCAGCCCTTGCCATGGGTTATACGAAAGGCCAGACATTTTTTAAGATTGTATTGCCCCAGGCGGCCAGGAATTTTATTCCTGTGCTGAAAGGTGAATTTATTTCCATGGTAAAAATGACTTCAGTAGTAGGGTATATTGCTGTACAGGATCTTACCAAGGTATCCGATATTATACGCTCACGTACCATGGAGGCGTTCTTTCCACTGATAATGACGGCAGTAATTTATTTTATTGTTGCCAATGTGATGACGGCAGCTCTCTCATTTGCAGAGAGGAAAGTTGCACCGAAGCGGAATAAACGCAGTTTAAAGGGGGTGTGCATGTGATAACAGAAAAGCATGAAGCCCGGGACGCTTGTGCCGGGGAAAATATGAACACGAGCATAATATCTATCCGGCATCTGTGTAAGGAATTTTTGAACGTAACTCCTTTAAAGGATGTAAGCGTGGAGATTAAAAAAGGAGAGGTAATCTCCATTATAGGTCCGTCAGGCACAGGAAAGTCAACCCTGCTTCGCTGTATTAATCTTCTGGAGACACCTACAAAAGGCGAGATTGTGGTAGACGGTGTGGTAACAACGGATAAGAAATGTAAGGTAAATCTGGTGAGGCAGAAGATGGGAATGGTATTTCAGTCCTTTAACCTGTTTGCACACAAGACCATTATAGAAAATATCATGATGGGGCAGGTCGATCTTCTTAAAAGAAACAGGCAGGAGGCTTATGACAAAGGGATGGAACTGCTGCGTAATATAGGGCTTGCAGACAAGGCTTTCTCTTATCCGGATGAACTTTCCGGAGGACAGAAGCAGCGTGCGGCTATTGCAAGGACGGTGGCCATGGAGCCGGAAATTATTCTTTTTGACGAGCCCACTTCCGCCCTGGATCCCACTATGGTGGGGGAAGTTCTTTCGGTTATCCGTGGACTGGCAGGGCAGGGAATGACCATGATGATCGTGACTCATGAAATGAAGTTTGCCCGGGATGTATCCACCAGGATATTTTATATGGATCAGGGCGAAATCTATGAGGACGGAACGCCGGAACAGATTTTTGAGCACCCAAAGAGGGAGAGAACCCGGATATTTATCCGGCAGCTTAAGGTACTCCATGTGGAAAAAATCTCACGTGACTTTGATTTCCCGGCCTTTATGACACGTCTTGAGGAGTTCGGACGTAAACAGCAGTTTTCTCAGAGACAGATTTACGCCATGCAGCTTGTTGTGGAGGAAGTGCTGATGCAAAAACTTCTGCCTGCGGCAGGGGAAGCGGAGGAAAGAGATCTTTCTCTGGATGTGGAATACAGCGAGCGGGAAAATCTGGCGCAGATGCGGTTTTCCTATAATGGACCTTCTTTTTATCCTTTTGGGGAGGAAGAAGATTTGTCCGGCAGGATGATAAAAGGAATGTCCAAAGCTATGGAGCATAAGTTTGTGGATGGAATGAATCATTTTATCATAAGTATATAGATTAAGAAAAGAGGTTGAATTATGAAAATTACAAAAACACAAAACGGAAACAGTTTATATCTTGCACTGGAAGGAAGACTGGACACGAATACGGCACCGGAGCTTGAAGCGTCCATCAAAGGTTCCATTGACGGAGTGGAAGAACTGACTATCAATATGGAGTCTTTGGATTATCTGTCATCAGCAGGGCTGCGCGTCCTTTTAGGAGCACAGAAAATCATGAATAAACAGGGGAGTATGCGTGTGACACATGTCAATGATACGATTATGGAGATTTTTGAAGTGACCGGGTTTGCGGATATTCTGACGATTGAAAAGGCATAAAGGGAAATGAACGGATTTAATTTATCACAGACTCAGATTGCAATGACGGAACAGGTATGCCCGGGCAGTGCGCGAAATACAATTTCCCTGAAACTTCACTTGCCGGACCATACTCCCCAGAAGGTAAAAGAGGCGGCAGATATTGTGCTTGACAGTGCGGATATTTTTGCTGCCTCCCTTAACCGCCGGGATGGGGAGTGGTTCTTTTCTCTGGACGGGAGAAAAATTTCTGAATGCATTATTGAAAAAAAACGGGCTGCGGACCTGGCGGAAGAATATATGGAAGTCATGGACAGACAGCCTTTTAATATGGAACAGTGTCTGTATCGGGCGGAAGTCATTCCTCTTTCAGGAGGAGGGGTTTTTTTGTATGTGCGTTTCCATCATGTGATTATTGATGGTTATGGCATGAGCCTGTTTGTGCAGAAAGTATTGGATGTGCTTGCCGGGAAAAAGATTATCCGGTCGGTATTTTTTTCGGAGAACAAACCGATTCGGGAGGAGGCCGGGTTCTGGCAGTCTTATTTTGCCGGCGCAGAATTTGAGAGCGCAGTATTTCCACAGAAAGTGGATGGAAACAGAGTGGGGAATTTCCGGATCAGTGTACCGGAAAAATTGATGAGAGAAGTAGAAACATTTGGGGAGAGAGAGAAGATTTCAATCCCTTATATTTTTTCAGCAGCTTATGCACTTTATCTGGCTAGAGCCACAGGCAAAAAGGATGCAGTGTTTTTAATGCCCCGTTTAAACCGGACATTGGGGCAGATGGGCACGCTGGGCTGTTACACACTGCTTGTTCCGGTGAGAGTGCAGGTGGAAGGGGCGGAGACCTTTGCAGACCTTTGCCGGGAGGTAAAAAGAGCCTCAAGAGAGGCATCGGCCCACAAGGAATGTGGATTTGATAAGATTCTTTCCGCTTTGCGTGATGAAAATATGATAGGGGAATCCCTGTCTGAATATGTGTTTAATTATTATCGTTATTCCTTTAGCGGAGATTTTCATTACAGTGTCCGGTTCAGCGTGGCCGGGGATATGTCAAACCATATGACTTTTAATTTATTCCCCAATGAAAAAGGCGGACTGGATTTACAGGCGGATTATCAGGAAAGTATTTATACAAAGGAAAAAGCCGGATATTTTTGTGATGCCATTTTGACAATTGCAGCAGAGGGAGCAGCCGGGCAGAATGCTTCCAATTCCACAAGTGCAGGTAACACCACGTCCCCAAAGCTTTCTTACATAAAAACATTGGGAAAAATGGAATGCGGAAAACTCACATTGATGAGGGGAAAAACATTTCCTATTGGAAAGGAGCTTACGATTCCTTCCCTGTTTTTGAATGCGGTTGAGAAGTATAAAGAGGCTCCTGCCCTGTATGCAGGAGAGCATACCTTTACATTCGGGCAGCTTGATGACATCAGCAGCCGGATTGCCTGCGGGCTTCGGCGGCTTGGGGTAAAAAGCGGCGACAGTATTGCCTTTATGTTAAAGCGGGATTACCGTCTGATTCCTACAATTCTTGGCATATCAAAAGCAGGAGCGGCTTTTATACCAATAGATCCTGCTTATCCTGCGGAAAGAATTTCCTATATTATAGAACACTGCCGACCTTCGAAAACCGGCTCATTAGTGGAAAACCGCAGGACGACCTGGCTGATTTCTTCTAAGAATGTAGAAATTGCAGATAAATATGATTACATAGAAGTTGATACTCTTTTATCCCAAGAGGCGGAGCCTTGCCTTTTACCGGAAATCGGGCAGGATGATCTTGCCTATATGATTTTTACGTCAGGCACTACAGGACGCCCTAAAGGGGTAATGCTTTCCCATAAGGGTATTGCCAATATTGTGCATCCGGATAACAATCCTTTTAACCGGGATATTACCAGGAACTGTCGTGGGATTGTGGCTATTGGATCTATCTGCTTTGATATTTCCCTGTTTGAAATTTTTGTGCCTTTGATGAATGGTCTGTTTGTGGAACTGGGCAATGAGAAATCCATGATGGATGCAGGAGAACTGGCGGCCCATATTCTGCGCCATGAGGCGGATATTCTTCACTGTACGCCTTCGAGGATTACAGCTTACCTGGCAAATGAATCCTTTCAGAAAGCGCTTGGCAGCGTGAAAGCTGTCCTTGCGGCAGGGGAAGTTCTGCAGGGAAGCCTTGTGAAACGACTGGAAGACACCTACAAGATACGTATATACAATGGCTACGGCCCAACGGAGACGACCATCGGAGCTACTATCACCCAGGCAGGAGATTCGGTTTCTATCGGTACGCCTATTGCAAACATGGGCGTCATCCTCTTAAACGGGGAGAGAAATCCGGTACCCTTCGGAGCTGTGGGAGAAATCTGCATATACGGAAACGGTGTGGGCATGGGTTACAAAGACAGACCGGAGGAAACGGAGGCAAAATATATCAACTGGAAGGGGCTGCGGCTGTACCGGAGCGGAGATCTGGGATATTTTTCAAATGATGGAAGGCTTATGTACTGCGGCAGAAACGACAGGCAGGTGAAACTGCGGGGACTGCGCATCGAACTATCGGAGATTGAAAATGTTATGGGAGAATATCCCGGTGTGGCGGCGTGCTGCTGTATGATACGAAAAATCGAAAAGGCCGATCATCTGGCAGGTTTTTATACAGTATTATCCAAAGGAGACGTGGACGAGGAAGGATTAAAGGCTCATATGAAGGCAAGACTCACCTCTTACATGGTGCCTGATGTGTTAAAGAAACTTGACGCTATGCCCCAGACGCCCAACGGCAAGACCGATTTAAAGGCGCTTGCAGCAGAACCGGTGGAATATGTGCGTGCCTATAAACAACCAGAGACAGAGAAAGAAAAACTGATTTGCGGCGTTTTTGAGGAAGTGCTGTCTATAGAGCAGGTCGGCCTTAATGATAACTTTTTTGAGCTGGGCGGCGATTCTTTGAATGCGGTTACTGCAATACTTAAAATAGAAGAAAAGCTGGGACTTTCGGAAAACCAGTTGGAATTTGGGGACTTATATCAGTTTCCAACACCTGCTCTTTTGCTGGAACGGATTTTTAAAAAGGCAGATGATGCAGATGACACAGGATATGACATTAAGTCCCTGAATTACAGCGGATTTGCAGAATATCTTGCTTGTCATACGAAGAATAAGATAAAAAATAAACCCCTTGGAAATGTGCTTCTGACGGGAGTGACAGGGTATCTTGGCATACATATTTTGGTGGATCTGCTTAGAAATCAAAATTTATGTGACAAAATTGTATGCCTTTCAAGGCCCAGGAAAACCCTTACGGCCTTAAAACGGGTGAAGTCTTCTTTGTTTTATTATGCGGAGGAGGATTTCTCCGAAGATTATGGTAAGAAGTGGCTGGTGGTGGAAGGAGATATTACGAATCCGGATATTTTTGCACAGGAATGCCCGGTACCCATTGACACTATCATAAACTCCGCCGCCAATGTATCCCATTTTTCTTATGGGGACAATCTGGAAAAGATCAATACGGAGGGCGTTAAAAATCTGATACGTTTTGCCAGAAGGGAACGTGCAATGCTATGCCAGATTTCAACAATCAGTGTTGCTGGCATGACCGCAGGGATGGCGGAAAAGGACAGCTTTAGCGAGTCGGATTTTTATATCGGACAGGAAATACATAATAAATATATTTACTCTAAATATATGGCGGAATATGAAATGCTGCGGGCGGCAGTGGAGAATGGGCTGAAAATTAAGATCATACGCATTGGAAACCTTCAGGGGCGTATCTGCGACGGGGAATTTCAGATGAATCTTCATTCTAATGCTTTTGCGCGCCAGTTTTCTTCTTATATAAAAATAGGTGCGGTACCTAAATCTGTCTATGAGGGAAGTGTCAATTTTTCACCTGTGGATGAGACGGCTCACAATATTGTTATACTGACAGCTACGGAAGAGGATACGGCAATTTTCCATGTATATCCGCCTACGGAACTGAAATTTGCAGATTTGTTTCAGGGAGCCGGTAAGCTGGGGTATTCCATTGACGTACTGCCTGACGAAAAATTTTTTTCACTGATGCAGGAACGGAAACGGACGGAGGAAGGCCGGGAACAACTGCAGGGGCTTATGACAAATGAACTTTCTAAAGGGCGTCAGGATATTCCAGTGTTACAGGATGCTACCAACCAATATTTAGAGGATTTAAAGTCTGGCTGGAGTGCCATTACCGAAGCGTATTTAGACAAATATCTGTCCGCCTTAAGCGGGATGGATTTATTTTAGAAGGAGAGAGATGTTAAATGGTATCAATTGCACTTTGGAGTTTTGCAGTTTTTATGGCATCGGTTTTTGCCGGGCTGCTGACGGGGATTACACTTACCCCCAAATATAAAGGGACGATAAGGGCCATTTTCTGGACCATCGGGGCCATCTTGGGATATAGCATGGCGTTTGTGAGTTATTCTGTTAATCTGTACAATGACGCGGTGGGGATTCTGGGGCTTTCTGCTCTTGTGTGTATTGTGCCGCAGTTTTTATATAAGGACAGCTGGTCTACCAAACTTACAATTTCATTGATGGCCTGTCTGATTGCCAATGTGAGTACATTTATGTTCTGCGGAACCACGGATACCCTTCTTGGACCGGCTCTTGGATTGATTAAAGAAAGCCCTTATGATACGCCGAATCTGATTTTTTTTATAGGGATTAAACTTTTTGTTTATGCAATTCTTTCAGTTTTGTATGCACGTTTTCTGAAAAAGACCATACACCGTACCATTGAGGCGGTAGGAGGCAAAATGATGGTGTTCCTCCCTGCACTGTTTATCTCGGTGATAGGTTTTTACTTCATTAATCTTGTGTCAAACGGTGTGGGGATTTATCCCGATAACCCCTGGTTCTTTTTGTTGTATATTACAGTGTGTCTGATATTTGTGGTTGAATTTTGGATGATCTTTTATTCCATCAACCAGAGCGCAAAGACCATAAAAACAGCAGCGGAACTGAACGTGGCCACCAATATCCAGAAGTCTATGCTTCCCTGCATTTTTCCGGCTTTCCCGGAAAGAGAAGAATTTGACGTGTTTGCGCTTATGGAGCCTGCAAGGGAAGTAGGCGGCGACTTTTATGATTTTTTTATGGTAGATGAACGCCACCTGGCTATTGTGGCAGCAGATGTATCCGGAAAAGGCGTTCCGGCAGCGCTGTTCATGGTTATAGGAAAGACACTGATTAAGGATCATACCCAGCCGGGCAGGGATTTGGGTGAAGTGTTTACAGAGGTAAATGATCTTTTGTGCGAATCCAACAGCGAGGGAATGTTCATTACCGCTTTTGAGGGGGTATTGGATCTTGTAACAGGAGAGTTCCGGTTTGTAAATGCGGGGCATGAGATTCCTTTTATCTGTAAAAAGAGCGGGGGATTTGAACCATATAAGATACGGGCGGGATTTGTTCTTGCAGGCATGGAGGGGATACAGTACAAATGCGGCTCCATGCAGCTTGAAGTGGGAGATAAATTCTTTCAGTACACAGACGGGGTGACGGAGGCTACCAACAAGGATAACGAATTATATGGCATGGAGCGGCTTGAAAAAGTGCTTTGTGCGAATACAGAGCTGCCGCCATCGGAACTGCTTCCTGCTGTGAAGGCGGATATTGACGCATTTGTAGGCGGAGCGGAACAGTTTGATGACATTACCATGCTTTGTTTTGAGTACAGGAAGCAGATGCAGGGATAAAACAGTATACAGACTGTTTCTTTAGAAAATACCGAAACTGAAAATAGAGAAAAAATTATGGAAAAGATGAAATTAAGTAATGAAAATATTGCGCAGGCAAGCAGCCTTGCAGAAAAGACCTTTGGAGAATGGGGCGTTGATGCCAGAAATATTCTCCAAATCCGGCTTGCAGTGGAGGAAACGCTGTTAAAGTACCAGGAGGCTTTCGGCGCGGAGGCAGTATTTGCACAAAAATATATCAAACGTCTTAATCGTATCCGTCTGGAACTTTTTCTGCCAGGGGAAAGGGTTGATCCCTTTGATACAGGGGAGGAAGAACAGAGCCAGGTACTGCGGGGACTGCTTGCCAATATGGGGGTTGCACCCACGTGGCAGTACAAAAATGGAGAGAATCTTATTTTATTTACGCCCAAAAAGAAGAAACCTTCTCAGATGGCTTCGCTGGCGCTGTCCGTAATACTGGCTCTTTTGTGCGGCGGTATGTTTAGTTTCCTGCCGGAGAGTGTCAGGACTTTTCTTGCAAATGAGATTATCAGCCCGGTATTTAACCGCTTTATGGGACTTTTATCAGCCATTGCAGGACCTATGGTGTTTCTTTCAATTGTATGGGGAATATACAGCATTGGGGATATGGCAGCTATGGGCAGAATCGGAAAAAGGATGATCGGACGTTTTATGATGATGACGATTCTTCTGACACTGCCCGCATGTGCGTTGGCTATGCCGTTTTTTTCCCTTAAAACCGGAGACGGGGGACGGTTTGATTTTTCCGAATTGTTTCAAATGGTTCTGGATATTGTACCAGGCAACTTTTTTACGCCCTTTGCAGAAGGGAATCCTATGCAGATTATTTTTGTGGCAGTTTTAATTGGAATGGCAATGCTGATTCTGGGAAACAAAGCTACGATTGCCGCAGCCTTTGTGGAACAGTCCAATTATATTATACAGCTGATTATGGAGGCAGTCAGTTCTTTTGTTCCCGTGTTTGTGTTCGGCAGTATTTTAAATATGATACTGGGTAACAACTTTTCGGTATTTCTTCCTGCCTATAAGCTGGTTCTGGTAATGCTTATGGGGGATGGTGTTCTTCTGGCAGTGTATCTTGTGCTGGTATGCACAAGGAGGAAGGTGCAGCCCCGGGTATTGCTGAAAAAAATGATGCCCACTTTTCTGATTGCATTAACCACGGCATCTTCTTCCGCTGCATTTGGGGTGAATATGGAGTGCTGTGAAAAAGATCTTGGGATTGACAAAAGGATAGTTAATTTTGGTATTCCTTTAGGGCAGGTTATCTTTATGCCGGGGGTTTCTGTTATGTTTCTGGCGGTGGGATTTTGTATGGCTGAAATCTATGGCGTGACGGTTTCCCCGGCGTGGCTGGCTACGGCCTGTCTCATTGCTATTGTGCTTGCGGTGGCGGCACCTCCTATTCCCGGCGGTGCGCTGACCTGTTATACGATTTTGTTTGTCCAGCTTAAGATTCCCATGGAGGCTGTAGCAGTCACCATTGCCCTCAATGTAATACTGGAATTTATTGCTACGGCGGTGAATTTGTTCTGTCTGCAGGCGGAACTTGTGGAACTGGCTGCCGGTCTTGATATGCTGGATGTGAGAAAATTGAGAGAGAAGAAAAATGTATTAAATAGCTGAAAAACTGAACTGTCAGCAGAAGAAAGGGCGGAGGAAGGTTGAAAGAAACTTTCAACCTTACGTATTTGGGCCTATTCCCACTTGGGAGGAGCCCAAGCGGGAAAGGTATGGGTATAAAAATGGAAAATGCATCAATGCTGAAATTTCATGGGGACGATATTATTTTGAAAGAAGGCGGAACTTATGAGGAAATGTACAAAATTATATCCGGTTCTGTGGCAGTTTATATCCGGTATGGGGAAAAGGAGGAACACTTGATTGGGATTTATTCCAAGTCCAAGTGTTTCGGCGAAACCAATGTGCTTTCCAGCCAGCCAAGTATTTATACGGTTGTTGCTTATGAGGATGTGCTGCTGATGCGCATTACAAAGGATTCTCTGGAAGAATTTATCAGAAAAAATCCCAGAAATGCAATTGATATTATGCAGAATATGGTACACACCAATATGCTGATGCAGAAAAATATTGACCTTCTGTTGGACGATATTTACGAAAAACAGGATATCAATAAGAGAAGAACAGAAGAAATGAAAGACAAGATTAAACAGTACCGCATGAACGGATTTAATCTTTTAGGAGTTTAAGATGCAGGATTACACCCTGACAAATCATGATATAGATGTGCGTGTCATGATGTAGAGACATTTTTTGAACGTGCAAATGGGGAAAAAAGAGATATTATCCGCACACGACTGGCTGTGGAAGAGATACTGCTGAAATATCAGGACGCTTTTGGCACAAAGGGGACTTTTCAATTTCAGTGCAGAAAGCGGATGAACCGCCTGTATGCCGGGTTTTCTATTCCGGGAGAAAGAAATGATGTGGTTCATACGGACAGCGGCGAAGAAAGCGCTGTCATGCAAGGCATTCTTTCAGGGATGGGAGAAATTCCTACATGGCAGTTCAAAAACGGAGTCAATTACCTTACCTTTACACTAAAAAAGAGAAAATTATCTCCTGCAATATCACTGCTGGCAGCAGTGGCACTGGCTCTTTTTTGCGGTATGGTAAGTATTTTTTTACCGGAAAAATATGTTAATTTTCTTTCAGAGGAAATGATTACGCCTGTTTTTGACACATTTATGGGGCTGTTGAGCGCTGTTGCAGGTCCCCTGATATTTTTGTCGGTGGCAGGCGGTATTTATAATATCGGGGATATTGCAACGCTGGGAAAAGTGGGAAGGCGGATGATCAGCAGGTTTTTATGGATGACGCTGATTTTTACAACGGTATTCGGCGTTGCCATCCTGCCTTTATTTCCTCTTGCAGGCAGCGGAAGCAGTTCCTTTCAGCTTTCGGAACTTCTGGAGATGGTTCTTGGAATTGTACCGGATAATTTTTTCGCTCCTTTTTTGGAGGGAAATCCTTTGCAGATTATTTTTCTTGCAGCCCTTGCAGGGCTTGCAATGCTGATTCTGGGGAACAGGGCTGCGGCTGTTTCGTCATTTTTAGACCAGGCAAATGCTATTGTATTACTAATCATGGAAAATATCAGTGCTTTTGTCCCCGTTTTTATTTTTGGCAGTCTTTTCAATATGATTCTTGGTAAAAACTTTTCTGTACTGCTGAAAGCCTATAAAGTGCTGCCGGTTATGCTGCTTGGGGATGTTTTTCTGATGGCGGTTTACACAGGTCTTGTATGCATTCGTAAAAAAGTTTCTGTGGCAGTCTTCCTGAAAAAAGTTTTTCCGGTTTTTCTGATTGGTCTGACAACAGCTTCTTCTGCTGCCGCATTTTTGGAGAACAGGAAAGTGTGTGAGGAAAAGCTGGGGATTGATAAAAAAATTGTAAATATCGGTGTTCCTCTTGGTCAGGTGGTATTCATGCCGGGATTTTCTATTTTATATTTTGTAATGGGAATTTGCATGGCGGAGATTTATGGTGTGAAGATATCCCCGGTATGGCTGATTACAGCGCTGATCATTGCGGTAGTACTGGCTGTGGCTACACCGCCCATTCCCGGGGGTGCTCTTGCCTGCTATACGATTCTGCTTTTACAGCTTGAAATCCCTGCCCAGGCCATTGTGATTGCAGTTGCCATAAATGTGATACTGGATTTTTTTGCTACAGCAGTAGATTTGTTTTGTCTGGAGGCAGAGTTGACAGAACTGGCGGGGGATCTTGAGATGCTGGATGTGGAGAAAATCCGGAAAGCATTTTAAAATTATGTGGATAAGGAAGACAACATTAGAAAATTTGTTTTCAATGGGAATTGGCGCAGTGAAATTCATGACAAAGACTGACATATGTCCAAACTTCCCCATCATAAACTGTAACAAGTTTATGATGGGTGTTTTTTTATGAAAAAGTACATAGAAAAAATCAGAAACAAAATCAGAATCTTTCCTCCAAAGCAGGAGGGACAAAGTGGAGAAGAGTATGCAAGGCAGAAGGTAATACTGGGAATCAAATATGGCACTTTTGTGCTGGCGGCTTTTGCAGTGCTTAGAGGAATACTGGTGGCAGCCGGAGAAAATGTATCGGTGAGCAACAGCGTGGACGGGCGGGAACTGCCTATTTATTGTGTAGACACAGATGAAAAAAAGATTGCTCTTTCTTTTGATGCCGCATGGGGAAATGAAGATACGGCTAAAATCCTGGAGATTTTGAAAAAACATGATGTACATGTGACTTTTTTTATGACCGGAGGGTGGGTGGAAAACTATCCGGATGATGTGAAAGCGATTTTGGCAGCAGGTGATTGAGTTATAATAATGACAGAGGGATTACTCTAGGAATTATCAGGGTTTTCACCTTTTGTCCTTATTACGAAAGGGCGGGCTCGCATAAATTCACAAAGGAGGGTTGTAGGAATCTACAATTAGCTGATTGTATAGTAAGGACTATTCAAGTGTGTTTGGGTAGTCCTTTTATTGTTGCAAAAATAGAGAAAAAGGAGAAGAAAAGCATGGAACAGATTTACAGGATCGGCATTGACCACGGGTATGGGAACATCAAGACCGCCCACCACATTTTTGAATCCGGCGTGATCGAAAGGGGGAGGGCATCAGAGCTGGCAGGAATGACGGTAGAGTTTGAAGGGAAATTTTATGAAATCGGCTCTACCCACAAAGAATACCAGATGGACAAGGTATGAGATGAAGATTATTATATCCTGACGCTGGCGGCTCTGGCAAAGGAATTGAAGGGCAGGGGCTTATGCAGCGCTTCCGTTATCCTTGCAGCCGGGCTTCCCATCAAGTGGCTTGGGGAGCAGGGAGAAGGCTTCCGGAAATATTTATTGCGGAATAAGGAAGTGACCTTCTGGTGCAATGATACCAGATACCATGTGAAGATTGAGGATGTGGAAGTCTATGCACAGGGATTTTCAGCTATCGCAGAGAACCTAAGAGACTATCAGGGTTTTAATATCGTGGTGGATATAGGAAACGGAACCATGAACGTTATCTTTGTTGTGGATGGCGTTCCCGATTCTGCCCGCTACTATACGGAGCGTTTCGGCGTGGACTGCTGTGTGATAGAGATGCGGAGCGAGCTGACAAACAAAGTACACAGCGTAGTGGATGACCATATTGTGAAAAAGGTCTTAAAGGACGGAACAGCGGATATTGGAGAAAAGTACCTGAAAGCAATCGGGGAGTGCGCTACGGAATACACTGAAAAAATCATGCGGAAGATAAGGGAGTATGGCTACAATGAAGAACTGGCAAAGCTCCATTTCCTTGGCGGCGGCGCCATGCTGATGAAGCACTTTGCAAAGCTGGATAAGGACAGGGTGCATTTTATTGAGGATATCAATGCCAATGCAAAGGGTTATGAATACCTTTCCAACCAGCGCAGGATCAGGAAACTCAGGCAGAGGTAGGAGGCGCGGCGCATATGGCAGGAAGGGAAATTGTCAAGAATATCAAGCCTGTGTTCTGCCGCTTTGACATGGATAATGAACAGGAGCGGCGGGCATGGCAGATTATCCAGAAACTTAGCAAAGGGGAAGGGAAGAAGCAGAAATATAATGACATCATTGCAAAGGCGGTGGTGGAATATTATGACAGGGCGGGGCAGATGCCCATGCGGAACGAGGAACTGCTGGAAAGGATAGAAGAGATCATTGACAGGAAGATGGATAAATCCCAAAAGGAAATGCTACAGATGCCCTATCCATTTCCCTATCCATACTCTTATCCGGCAGTGATGAACACACAGCCACCAGTACCGGCACAGCAACAGCAGGGAGAGATACAGCCAAAAAACGAAGAACTGAATGAGACCGCCCTCAGCTTTATGGATGGTCTCATGGGAATCTGACAGGGTGCTTTACGCATCCTGTTTTCTTTTGGGAAGAAAATATTATCGCATAAGGAGGCAGGGAAAAACAGAAAGAAAATCAATCAGAACAGAAAACGGAAAGCCGGGTTTTGTGTGCGGAGTTTTTTAACGTCCGTTGTCAGCCCCCGTTGTCAGGCTCCCACCTGCCCGGCAGTCCACGCTACACACCCGGACGGAAACGCTCCGGGTATCTTTATGGAGGGAAATTCATATGGCAAAACAGGCAGATTATCCGGCGCAGAACCGGAAGGAAAATAAAAAAGTACAGTTTATCGTTTCCCGTGAGTTTGCGGGAAGCCAGACCATGCAGGAAGCCTTTGAGCAGCTTATTGAACGGCAGACCTGTGAACGGTTTGAGGAATGGCAAAAACGGCAAGCCAGCTAAAGGACGGAACCGGAGAAAAAACGGAAATCCGGCATAAAACAGTTGAAAGAATGGCGGGGGCATGGTATTATCATAGTATCGTGTCCCTGTTCATAGAAGGAGAAGCCTATGAGCAGGAAAAATCATCTATCGATTCAGAAAATAACCGCCCTCTATTGCAGGATTTCCCTTGATGACGGCAGCCAGAATGAAAGCATGAGCATCTCGAACCAGAAACTTATGCTCAAATATTACGCTGAAAAGAACGGTATGCCCCGGTACGAGTATTACGTGGACGACGGGTATACGGGAAGGAATTTCAACCGCCCTTCGTTTAAGCGTCTGATTGCCGACATTGAAGCGGGGAAGGTGGGCTGCGTGATAACCAAAGACCTTTCAAGGCTTGGGAGGAACTATATTGAAGCGGGCAGTTATATCGAAATCTTTTTCCCGAAACACAATGTAAGGTATATAGCGGTCACGGACGGCGTGGACAGCCTGACAAGGCAGGAAATGGACATTACGCCGTTTAAAAATATCCTGAATGATATGTACAGCCGGGATATTTCAAAGAAAGTGCTTGCCGGGCGCATGACACGCTCCCGCCAGGGGAAGTTTGGCGGCGGGCAGCCGCCCCTTGGCTTGATGCGTGACCCGGAGGAAAGGGGACACCTTATCCTTGACCCGGACACTGCGCCGACTATCCGTAAAATCTATGACCTTGCCTTAAACGGCTGGGGGTGTATGCGGATAGCTAAACAACTGATGGAGGATAAAATCCCCATCACACGGGTAAAAAGCAATACGGAATGTGACGTGAATTATTATTCATGGGGGAGCGCACGGATTAGCCATATCCTGCGGAACCCGTTTTACAAAGGCGCACATCTTGTCTGCCGGACGCACCAGAAAGGAATCCGCTCCAACACCTATGACATCATCCCCCGTGAGGAATGGGAAGTCCTTGAAGGCTGCCATGAAGCCATCGTAAGCCCGGAGGACTGGGAGAAGGTGCAGGAACTGATTGACCGCCGCCCTCCCATCATGGAGGGGAACGCCTGCCCCTTCTACAACCTGTTCCACGACATTATCTACTGCGCCACCTGCGGGAAGTCCATGCAGGTACGCTATGAGAAAGTGGGCAGAACCGGGAAGAACCGCTTTACCGGCGAGGAACGGGAGCCGATAGACAAGGCGTATTATATCTGCCAGACCTATAACCGGCTGGGAAAAAACGCCTGCACCAGCCACAAAGTGGAAGCAAGGGATTTATATAACCTTGTATTGAAGGATATTCAGGAACTTGCGGCAATGGCGTTGAAAGACGTGGAATCGTTCTACCAGCGGATTAGCAGCCGCATGGAGCGGCGGTATCTGGCGGACGCTTCGGAGATGGAGAAGGAGCGGGAACGGCTGGAAGCAAGGAACCGGGAGATTGACGATATGTTCCTGAACCTGTATACCGACAAGGCAAAGGGAATCCTGTCCGAGCAGCGGTTTGTGAAGCTGACGGCGGCAATGGAGCGGGAACAGGAGGAAAACCAGAAGCAGCTAAAAGAACTGGCACTCTCCCTGCGCCGCTCCAATGAGCAGGAAAGTGATGTCCGCACCTTTATCCGGGAAATCCGGCAGTACGCCGCAGTCCGGGAACTGGACGAGGGTATCTTAAACCGCCTTATCAGCTGGATTCTGGTGGGGGAGGTGAAAAAGGTTGACGGGGAGAAGTTTCAGGAAATCAAAATCATTTATAACTTTGTCGGGGAGATACCAGCGGCAACAGAATAATGTGAGATTATAGAAAGTCAGGAGGAATCCAACTTTTTAAGATTCCTCCTGTGCATTGGCGCTGTTTTTTTGCAGCTTCTTTTGGATTTAACCGTGAATACACAATAATTTTGCAAAATTATTCACCTGTGATTATTACAATTTTCACAGCTTGAGTTGGATGTTCTTCATCATCAAGTGTCCCCCGGTAACTGATCTCAACTTTATCGCCCACAGCAATCGTGGAACCTCCTTTTGCCTCATGGGCACTTTCCGTGGAATACCCTTCTAATATCGGGGTATTTTCCATAAAAAAATAATAGAGCATATCGTCCTCCGGAGTCCTGAGTGTAAGTATGTTTTCTTCATACTTTTCAATAATTCCTGCTATGGGATCGCCCGCTGGGATTTCTTCGACCGGGATTTCTTCGAGCGGAATTTCTTCGGCTTCCGAAGTGTTTTTTTTGGTTTCTTCTGTAATCTCTGACTTTGACGATTCTGTAACTTTTGCTTCTGTTTCTGTAGTTTTTGCATCTACAGTTTTTACATCTGCTACTTCTTCCTGAACCGTTTCTTTCGGGGAATCATTCTCCACAGATATTTCATCCTTTTTTTGTTCCGATGAGCATCCGATCATCCCCATAGTTAAAGCTATCATAAACATCAGTATCAATTTCCTTTTCATAATCTTTCCCATCACTTTCTAAAAGAATCGTATTTCCTTGGCATAAAATTTATCATTTTTAAAGCTGCCCTTCATTTCAACAGACATATGTACCTTCAAGTCCTGAAATTCAGCCTTTGTGTCCTCATAGCTTTCTCCATTTCCATCAGTGGTTTTTAAATAAAAACGGGTATCATCTTCCAAAATCACATGAATCAACTGAGAATCAGGGAGATCGGCATTGGAGCTTGGAGAACTGTATGATAAGGAACCGTCATCAAGAATTTTTACTTTCTTTTCGGCAATGAAAAATGAGTCTTCTTCAATCTTCCAGACCTTACCCAGAAAATCCGCATCAACAGCAGCAGCGACATCCGGCTCTAGTACCTGCCATTTACCTGCTGTATTTTCCTGCAGTCCATCCGTGTTTCCATCAATCTCTTTTGACGGCGCATCATTTAATTCCTCTAATAATGCTTCGTCTGTCTGGTTTTCTTCTGTCTTAGCAATAGAACCGGAACCACATCCTGTAACCATTGTATTCAATATACAGACAGTACCGAGTAATATCATTACTTTTTTTAGTTTCATAAATTACCTCCTTGTTATCATAGAAATAACAGATATTATAGTTTGTCTAAATCATTTAAACAACCTATTTGTTGTGAAATGCTTCTTAAGTGTAGCAAACGTCCTTAAACCTCTCTTAACGATTTATCTTCTCTGTCCACCTTAATCCCAAATAAGGTTTAATTCTCTGTAGCTCTGCTGCACAGCAAGCTAATACCGAGCAGAGCAAGGCTGGTTTTAATACCCCGTAGCTTGTGTTTCTTGTAGTGGCGGCTCTGCTTTGTTTGAATAATGGATATTCAGGGGAACGCCTAATAAGGGAGGGAGAGGACAGCAGATCGACAGCTTTCACAATCATATTATAATAAACAAAAATCCAAAAGAGTGAAGTATTCACTTGACAATGTGGCAAAGAGCTTATGACGCCTGACGAGGTAAGGAAGCTGGACAATAAGAAATGCATTGTCCTGATCCGGGGGGTGTGATCCTGTGATGGATTTTAAGTTTAATACTTTTAAGCATCCCATGTTCAAAAGAAGCGGTGACGGGAAAGGAAAGTGGTACGTCCATAACCCGCAGGATAAAAAGAAGCTGGATATCATAGACAAAGAAACCGCAGACCGGCTGAAAAAGGAAGCGGGGGAGGGCGGGAATGTCATCATCACCACCATAAATGCGGAAGAACTGGTAAGGCTTGGGAGTACGCCAGCCGGAAAGCCGGGGTTACAGGAGAAATAAGAAATGATTCTATTTTCAGAATAAAAGGAAAACCAGCCCAAAGAAACAGTGGAAACAAAAGCAATTAAAATTCAGCCAGCCCATGATGAACATGGAAACATAGCAGCCATTAACCAGATTTTTTTGAAAAGAAAGGATTCAATCATTATGAAAAGAAAAATTATGACAGTGACTACATTCAGCAGGAAAAGCAGGTTAAAAAGGAAGATTGTGCCCGCTGTGGCAGGGATCGCTGCCGGCGCATCCATGTATGCCCTGCCCGTCCATGCCTCCGGGGTATCGGAAGTCCTGAACCCTATCAACAACTTAAAGACGCTGGTGCTTGCCATTATCGGCGCAGTGGGCGTGATCATCCTTGCAAAGAACGTGATGGAGTTTGCACAGGCGTACCAGCAGCAGGATTCCTCTTCCATGAATTCCGCCCTTAAAGGGATCGTGGCAGGGCTTATCATGGCAGGCATTTCCGCAGTGATGACCTTCCTTGGATTCTAAAGGGGGAAAAGATTATGGAAGTTTTTAAGCTTGGCGATAACATCCTTGCCCTGCTGGAAACCGTGCTTGGGTTCTGGAATAACCAGATAAACCTTGTGTTCTCCCTGCTTGGGCAGTCGCCGGTTTCCTTTAAGGGCGGCGGTCCCTGGGCGGTGGTGGAAAGCCTGCAGCCTTTGTTCGCAGGCGTGGGCAGCGGGCTTGTGGTGCTGTTCTTTGTGGTCGGGTTCTGTGCGGAGAGCGTGGATATCAAAAGTGAGTTCCGTCTGGAAGCAATGCTCCGTATGCTGATACGCCTTGGGATAGCGCAGTGGCTTGTGGCGAACAACCTGACGATTCTGAAAGCGTTTTTTGGCAGTATCGGGGCTATGGTGAGCCACCTTGGCAATACGGACATGGCACAGGCGCAGATCGGGGCAGGGGAAGCGGAGGTTATAGAGAACCTGGGCTTTGCAACCAGCCTTGTGTTCCTGATCCTGTCGGTGATCCTATCCCTTATCATCCTGATATGCGGGTTTTTTATCATCTACACCGTATATTTCCGGTTTTTGAAAATCATGGTGATTGTACCATTGGCGGCAGTCGCTTTTTCCACCCTTGCAGGAAACCGGACGGTGAGCGTTACCTGTGTCAGGTATTTTAAGTATTTTCTATCCGTAGTGATGGAAGCAGTCACTATGGCGCTGGCAATCCTTATCTGCAACGCATTTATCAGCGCAGGGCTCCCGTCCTTCACGGGAGGTTATGCGGATTGGGCGCAGGTGCTGATTTATCTTTGTGAGATCACTTTTACCATAGCCTTAACGGTAGGGGCATGTAAGGGGGCGCAGTCACTGACAGGCAGGGCGCTGGGATTGTAACCGGAAAGCAGGAAATATGGCAGGGCATGATGTTCCGGCTGTAAATGAAACAGGAAAACAAAAAGACCGGGAGCGGTAAAACTTTTAAAACCAGCCGCCTCCCGGCAGGAAGGAGAGAAGATTGATTATTGAGATAAACAAGGACATAGAAAAGTATCAGGAGAGCGTAGCAATGGGGCTCAGTGCAAAGCAGCTTGTGTATTCCATCCTTGCCCTCATAAGCGGATGCCTGATTGTATTTTTACTGTATGGGAAGATCGGGCTGACCTTTAGCTGCTATGTGGCAGTTCCCATTGTTGCGCCCATTGCCCTGTGCGGTTTTTATTCCTACAATGGCATGGGGTTCAGGGAGGTGTTCACCCGGTATATGAAGAGCATTTTCGGAAATAAGGCGCTGGTGTTTCAATCCGGCGGCTACAGGGAGATGCGGGCGGAAATCCGTGCAGTGGAAGAGGCACAAAAGAGGGCGGCAGTGAGGAAAGCGAAAGAGGAGCGGAAGCAGAAAAACAGATGCAGGATAAATGAAATAATAAAGAAATGCATACGGAAAACGAACAGAAAAGGCAGGGGTAAAAAGGAACAGATTTACTGATTTTATGGCTATTTTTCCCCATTTGTGCTATACTATAACCAACGTAAGGAAAGGAGAGAGTTCAAATGCTTGTAAGGGAAGATGAGGCATGGGATTATGCAGTAGGCATGATAAAGGTTGACGGTCTTGAGCCTACGCCGGAAATGAGGGAGCTGATAGAGAGGGAAAAGCGCGGCGAGATTACAATGGAACAGGTGAGGGAGGCTTTGGATCAGAGATATAAGATGAAACGGTAGGAGGATGGCTTATGCGTGATCCATATTTTTACCCGGATACGGAAATCCTGAAAAACCGGCTGGACATTATGGACGATGCAGGGCTGAAAGCAGCGGAGGCAGACTATGTTTCCTTAAGGCTTGCGGAACTTGCAAGGGATGATTCTGTCAGGATATTTGACTTTGGATGCCTGTGCCGGATGCATTACAGGATTTTTCAGGATATATTTGAATGGGCAGGAAAGCCGCGCATCATAAACATTGAAAAGGCAGAGAACGCCCTTAACGGTATCTCCATAGAGTATTCAGATGTTTTTGACATAGAGAGGGATGCCAAGGCAGTCCTTAAGGATATGAATCTTTACGGATGGAAAAAGGCATCCTTTGATGAAACGGTCAGGAACTTTTCAGACTGTATGGCGAAGCTCTGGAAAGCGCATCCCTTCCGCGAAGGGAACACGAGGACAATCGTTACCTTTTGTGCCATGTTCATAGAGGCACAGGGCATTTACATTGACAGCAGGCTTTTTAAGGATAATGCAAAGTATATGAGGGATGCGCTGGTAGCGGCGAGTGCTGTTTTTTCAGACCTTGGCGACAGGCGCAAGCCCGAATACCTTTACAGGATTGTAGGGGATGCACTGGAGCGGGGAAAGGCGGTGGAAGAGGATGCGGTGCAAAGGATAACCGCCGCTGGATATCCGGCAGGGGAGCAGCAGGTTAGGAAGGTCATCTTCTGGGACAGGAAAGAAAGAAGAATCCATGATGCGGAAGAGATCAGGCAGTTGCTGAGACAAAAAGAAAGGGAAGAGCCGGAGCGGGAAAGATAATGAAATATAGGAATTGGGAACACACTTAAAATTATGCTTTTAGGTGTGTTTTTTCATGCAGAAAACCAGCCCAGACACACCGCTGATAAAAAGTACAAAGGTATATATATTCCAGAAAGACTATCTACAGGAACAATCAACCATCAAACCCGGAAGGGAGTGCGGAAAGCCCCCTTGCCGGGATTTTCTGCATATATGGGGAGCTGTTTTATAAAAGCAGTTACCCATCCCCTTCCGGCACAAAAGGAAGGAGCAGACAGATTGAAGTTATTTCAGGATAAATTTTCTATCTATAAAAAGGCGGGGGAGCCTTTATACAAAACGCCGAAAAGTGTACAGGAATGCATAGAGCTTCTCAAGATTGCACAGGATGGCATCTTTGAAGTGGCGGGCAACCGTTACAGTAAGAGCTACCTGTTTTCAGATGTGAACTATAACACCACCAGCGAGAGGGAGCAGGTGGGGATATTTGAAAGCTACTGCAGGTTCTTAAACGCAATGGATGTGGAATTTAAAGTGACCATCAACAACAAGAACCGGAACATGAAAGCCCTCCGGGAGAAGGTCTTATTCCAGAAAAAGGGCGACAGGAATGACAGGGAGCGTGACTGTTACAACCAGATCATGGAGAAGAAAATCGTGGAAGGGAAACAGGGCATAGAGCAGGAGAGATACCTTACCGTCTCCATCATCAGGAAGAATTACGAGGAAGCGAAAGCGGCTTTTGCCAGCCTAGAAGCGGTATTGCAGAAAGGCTTTGGGGAATTAGGCAGCAGCCTTGCCGCCTTAAACGGTGTGGAGCGTCTCCGGGTTCTCCATGACTTTTACCGTATGGGGGAAGAGGAATGTTTCTCCTTCGATTTTGAAGAGGCGGTAAGGGCTGGAAGAGATTATAAAGATGATATCTGCAACAGCATGTTAAAGTTTTACCCAACTTATATGCAGGACGAAAAGCGGTTTGCCAAGGCATTATTTATCAAGAAATACCCAAGTTCCTTATCGGACGGGTTTTTGACAGAGCTTGCCACTGTCCCGGCGCACACCATTATCAGCATTGACGTGGCGCCTATCCCAAAGGACGTGACCACCAGCACTTTGCAGAAAAAGTATATGGGTATTGAGAGTGATATCATCCGCCAGCAGAGGGTGCGGAATAAGAACAACGATTTTTCTTCCGACATTTCCTACAACAAACGGACGGAGAAACAGCAGATCGAGGAAATCATGGATGATGTGAGGGAGAATGACCAGCGGCTCTTTTATGTGGCGGTGACTATCATTATTAAGGCAGATACAAAGGAAGAACTGGAAGCCATAGAGGAAACCTTAGTCACAATCGGGAAAAGAAATTCCTGCCAGATAGAGGCGCATTATTTAAAGCAGCGGGAGGCGTTAAATACAGCCCTGCCCATCGGGGTGCGTCAGGTGGAGACCATGCGTACCTTAATGACACAATCCCTTGCGGTGCTCATGCCCTATAACGTGCAGGAGCTTTACCTTCCGGGGAAGGGCGGCACTTACTATGGTGTCAATCAGGTCAGCCGGAACATCTTATTTGGCAACCGGAAAAGGCTGGTAAATGGCAACGGGTTTATCTTCGGCGTGCCCGGTTCCGGGAAGTCCTTCTTTGCAAAGATGGAGATGGGAAATGTGTTTTTAAATACGGATGATGACATCATTGTGATCGATCCCCAGCATGAATACTTCGGCATAGCGGAGCGGTTCGGCGGTCAGGTGGTGGTGCTTTCCACTTATACCGGAAACCATATCAACCCTATGGCGCTGCCGGAAGACGTGTCTGACATTCAGGGAATCATTGCGGAGAAGGGGGAGTTCATGCTGGGCATCTGTGAGCAGTGCATGGGCGAGGCGCTTAATTCCCGGCAGAAATCCATCATAGATCGCTGTGTGCGCCTTCTGTATCAGGAGGTCAAAGAGGAATGCATGAGGAACAGGGGCAGGCAGGAAGGGGAAAGGACGCATATCCTGTGGAATCAGAAAACCCTGCATGATTATTATGGCATCCTTGTGGCACAGCCGGAGATGGAGGCGAAGGAGCTTGCCCTTTCGCTGGAACTGTTTATCGGCGGCTCTTTAAATATCTTTGCCCATGAAACCAATGTAGATATTGACAGCCGCTTTCTGGTCTATGGCATCCGGGATATGGGGAAGGAATTATCCGCCATCTCCATGCTGGTCATGATGGAGAATATCGGCAGCCGGATCATGGAGAACGCAAAGCGGGGCAGGGCTACTTGGCTGTTTATTGATGAATTCCATGTGCTTTTAGATAAAGAGTATTCTGCAAAATACCTGTTTTCCTTATGGAAGAAGGTGCGGAAATTAGGCGGGCTGTGCAGCGGCATCACCCAGAACGTGCTGGACATGCTGCAGAACTATACCGCCACCACCATGCTTGCCAACTCGGAGTTTGTGGCACTCCTTAGGCAGGCTCCCACGGATTTGGAAAAGTTATCGGAGGTGATAGGCATCAGCCCGGAACAGCTGAAGTTTGTCCGCGGGGCGCAGAGCGGAACGGGCATCTTGAAGCATGGGAACATGGTTGTGCCTATGGATATCACGGTGGATAAGGGCAGCCCTATCTATAAGCTGTTTTCCACCAACCCTTTTGAGGGAAAGGAGGCTGCCCGTGAAGAAAGACATTGAGAAAGCTCTTATGGAATTTTTAATGGATGTGCGTACCACCGGGGAAGAACGGAAGAAAGGAATCCCCCTCATTACATTTGTATATAAGGAAGAGGACAGGGCAGTGCTTTTAAAGGCGCTGCCTTTGCCATTGGCGGATATCCAGCCGGAGGAGAAGCAGCTTGCAGGAAAAGAATTATTATACCGTATGGATTTTTTCAGGGAAGGGGAAGCGGAGGTGTCTTTTGGAATCCTGCCTGTGGTAAAAAAGTCCGCCCCGTTTTTAACGCTCCTTGAAGAGGCGGTAAAAAGCGGCGACCGGAGAGCCGGTCATCCGTGGCTTTGCGATTACCTGAAATTCCATTCGGCGTTATGCGGTCTGGAAGCCCTTGCCAGAAGGGAGTTATCCTTTGCAGGTCAGAAGCGGCAGGGATCAGCGGGTGAGGAAGAAATCAGCCGGAAAATGCAGGATGGGTACACCCTTGCCAACACAGCGTATTATAGTGAAGTCCTCTCTTATGTGCGGACTGGCAGGGATATCCTAAATGCCTGCCCGGCAGGAACGCCCCTCCCGCCATTCCCTGACCGCAGCGCATTCATGGCGAAGTGGTATCGGGAGAACGGGCAGGGGAGCCTATGAGGATAAAAAGGACAGATAAGAATTTCACTGTCAGAAAGAAAGGGAAACGCCAGATCCGCTATGCAGGGAAGAAGAAATCTACGGAAAATACCGCAGGTTTTTCTCCAAAGGAAAAGCAGGATATGCTTCGTCAGAAAGAGCTTCCCGGCGGGGGAGCAGGGAGGCAGGCGGCACAGATACCATACGATTCTGATATTGGCAGGGGAGAAATTTATGCAGGCGGTGCGGGGGACTTTTACCGGAAGGAACAGGGGAAAAACAGCGTCAGTGGAAACAGAAGCCTTGCAGCATCAGGGATTCTCCATGTAAAAGAACAGCCGCATGTTTACCGGCAGGAGCCGGTTTTTGACAGGAAGCTGCCATCAGCAGGGGAAAGCCCATACCGGCAGCAGACACAGAGACCTTCCTTTTATCATGAAACTATCATAAAGACGAAAGAAACCGTCCTGCACAGGAAAGCAGATACAGTTTCCGGTTTCAGCAGGAAAGGTATTTTCAGTGTGAAAGACCATTTGAAAAGGAAGCCGGAAAAATCTTCTGCCAGAGATACAAAAAATACGCCTCCTGCCAGCATGTATGCACAGCCTTTTTCAGAAAAAAGGGAAAACCGGATATCCGGCTACAGGAGAGGGAAGTATTTAAAATCCCGGAAGCAGCACCAAAAGGGCAATGAAGTACAGGAGAAATCAGATACAGACAGAAGGGAAGAGGCAGGAAAAAGCGTAGTAACAGAGGGAAAGCAGGAAGCATATCTGGAAGGCGTACAGATTCCTGTAATGCAGAATACAGCGGGAGAGAGCATTTCGCCAAAGGCAGGTTCTTCTCCCGGCAGTGCCAGCCATCTCCGCACAAGGAATGCCTCTGATTCCATCCGCCAGCGCGGCGGGGAAATCCCCGGAAGGAAAGGAGCGGACGGGGCAGATGGGAGAAGCGGAAAGAGCAGTGTGAGAGACGGTAAAAGGGGCAAAAATGGCGATAAAAATACGAAAAAGGATAACAGCCATAAATCGAATGGCAGAAGCAGGAAAAACAGGGCAGCCGCTTTCAGGCTGCTCTCCTATGCCGCGGATAAGTTTTCACAGGAAGAACAGAAGGACAGCCTGTTAAAGGTGGCAAAGGATCTGCTGACAGGCAGAGTAAAAGCGATTGCGGCAGGGAAACTCCTTTCCATAGGGGCATCCCTGCTCCCGGCGCTGATTCCTGTGTTTGTCGTGGCAGCCGCCATTACCCTGCTTTTTAATTCCCCTTTCTCCATCCTGCTCCCGAAACTGTCAGAAGAGCCGGGAGCGGTGGAGGTGCTTTCAGAATATACGGAAGAATTCAGGGAGAAGGTGCAGGAGGAGCTTGCCGATCCCGGCAGCGGGGATGAGACGGAGCTGATTTATGAGGACTATGAGGGAGACAGCAAGCCGGACAACATGGCGGATATTCTCATGGTCTACATGGTAAGGCATGGCTTTGGCGATACCGCAACGGTGATGACAGAAAAGAACAGGAGGCTTTTGAAAGATACCTTTGATGAAATGACATCCCTGAAAATCGATTACCGTACAGAGATCCGGGAGCAGTCCTATGAGGAAGAGGATTTCTGGGGGAATGTCACCATAAAGACGGAGGAAGTGGAGGTAAAGATAAAAGAAGTCCGCATTACCCTCCTTATCAGTGAGGATATCGTAAGGACAGGCATATTTACAGAGGAAGAAATAGAAATCTTACGGTTTTTAATGTCGCCGGAAGTGCTGGAAAACATAGAAGGTCTTAGGGGCGGCTATGGAAGCCCCGGTGCAGGGAGCCTGACGCCGGAGGAGGCGGGGAGGCTTAATCTTGGCGGGGATACCGGTTCACAGGCAGTTAAGAATGCCCTTGCAAGGCTTGGAAAGCCATACAGTCAGGCAGAGTGTGACAGCGGCGATTATTACGATTGCAGTTCCCTCACCTATTACGCTTATAAAGAAGTCGGGATAAATTTATCTTATCATGGCTCTAATACCGCCGCCTCACAGGGAAAGCTCCTGTCCGATAAAGGATGCGAAGTCGCTTATGAGGATATCCAGCCGGGAGATTTGATTTTCTACAGCTTTACAAGGAATGGAAGGTATCAGAACATTTCCCATGTGGCGGTCTACGCCGGGAACGGGTATCTGGTGGATGCATCTTCCTCAAAGGGCTGTGTGGTGTTCCGCCCGGTTTATTCTGTGGGGAAGATTGTCCTGTGCGGCAGACCGTCATGGTTATAGGGATGCAGAAAAAACGGGAAAGGGGAAACGATGAAAGGGATCATCTCTACAAAAGAAATCTACCGGGAGATCGTGCCCAAGATCATTCAGGATGAGGATTCATGGGGCAGGTTTTTAACCTTTTCAGCAGTCCATTACCAGATGGGCTTTGAGAATGCCAGCCTGCTCTATGCCCAGAGACCGGATGCGAAGATGGTGGAGACTTACAGTAAGTGGCAGGAAAAGGGAAGGTATGTACGCAGGGGCAGCAAAGGGATCGCCATCATAGATTCCAGCGGATACCGCCCCTATGTGGATCATGTGTTTGACATTTCCGATACCAACGGAAGGGTGCGCCCACAGATTTGGCGGCTGGATAAAGAGAATGAGAAAGAGATACTTTCCCTGCTCCATGCAGGGGCAGGGGATATACAGGGATATGTGAGGGAGGCGGTGGAATCGGAAATCTATGGGAAGGGCAAAGGCTATATCGAAAACATCAGCGATTTGTGCCGCTACCATGATTCCCAGAACCCGGAGCATATCTATGACATCACAAAGGCTGTGATCCAAAGCGCACAGTATATGGCGGCGGCACGCATGGATGTAAAACCGCCGCCTGTATCTTCCCTCCTGCCTGTGCTTTCCACCGCCCCAAGGCTTATGGTGTACGGGCTTTGCAGCACCACCCTGTCGGTGGCGGGGCAGGTGCTTATGAGGATAGAGAAGGTGTTTGAGATGAAAAGAGAAAAGCAGAGGGCAGAAATGGGGATAGAAGCAGGGAAGGAGCAGGACGTTGGAAAGCAGTATGGGAGCACAGAAAAAAGATGCGCCGGGCAGGGCATACCAGCCCTCCGGCATCAGCCTCACCAGAACGCAGATACCCTTAAGCGGCAGGGCAATGGAAGCCATAAGGGAACTGAAAAGGCAGGATATGAACAGCTATCGTTATCTTTTGATGGAGGATATGCTGTTTGCGGCTGTGGAAGGGCTCTGTAGGGAGCAGGGGGAATCAAGCCTGTATGCCTGCATAAGTGAAAAAGGGGCAGAATCCGGCGCAGCCGGAAAAATGTTTCAGGGAAAGACTGTGATCTTTAGAAAACCGGAAAACATATGAGAAAAACCTTCAGGCGGAAGCTGCTGAAAGAGTGAAAATAAGAGCGCAAAAATTCAAAATAAAACAGCGCAGAAAGAGGCAGATATGAAGGAAAATAATGCAATGAACACAGACAATACAGGAAGCATGGATATCAAAGTGACCGTAACGCCTATGCAGAATCAGGAGGGCTGCCTTAAGGCAAACGCCTCCTTCATCTTAAATGGCGCATTTAAAGTGACTGGAATCCGTATCGGCATCTCACAGAAGGGCAACGTCTTTGTTTCCATGCCTGACTATAAGACCGGTCGGCTGGATGATGCCGGGAAGGATATCTATCAGGATATCGCCTACCCTGTGACAAGGCAGTTTCGGCAGGAATTGTATGATGCGGTTGTGAAGGAGTTTAATTCAGTTGTGGAGTGGGAAGAGAAAAAGATTTGAATAATGGTAAACAAGAGGAATAAAGGTATTCCGTGAAAGGGCTGCATCTTAAGCAGTCCTTTCACGGATACTTAGAAACGCTTATTTCAAATTGTAAAAGACATTTACCCATTTATTGGTTTGGTAATCAGGATCATATGTTACAGCATCTTTGACACCTGGCGAAGTGATACTTTTTTCAAAAATGCTCTTACCGGTTTGATAAACCTGATCAGATACGCTTAGATTTTTATAGCCTGAAAGTTTTGGTTCAGGATTAAGTGCTAAAAATGAATATCCTTTTGGTACTGTAAGGTTTATTTTATCAGGCATGATTAATCTTGCCAAATCGACTGCATGTTTCCAGTAGATGTCAACACCGTCCGATTGGTTCGGATCACCGCGTAAAGGAGCTTTGGCTTCGGAGGAAGTTGCAGCTGCATATTGATAGGGTGCACATACTACCAGAGGCCAGGATCTGCTATTAGGATATTTATCTTTTGATAACTGAAAAGAAGGATTTCGAAAGCGGTTTTGCAATACTTTTGCAACAGCTGTCTGTGCGTCATATATTCCATGTTCTTCTGTCCAGATAATTCTTGATAGGATTTCATCATCTGTTGGAATTTCATACAGGATTGTATCAATATCCCATTTTTCTATGGGACCGCCAACTAAAAAATAAGATTTGCCGGCTCCAACAGACACTTTGTCTAATTGAACAAGCGTATTTTTACCGACAATACCATCCGGTAATAGTTGACATGATTTCTGAAATGCTATGACTGCCTGTCGTGTATTTTCATCAAATATTCCAGTAAATTTTTGCAGGTACATTTCATATCCTGCAATTGAAAGCCGGTGTTGCATGAGACGAATGTCTTCATAAAATTCTGTATTTTCTTCATATTCAAATTTTCCGGTTCCAGCTTTTACCTGATTGTAGGTGTAGTCTTTGTTTGCCATGTGTATTTCTCCTTTTCTTTTTTTATAACCGGTTATATAATTAAAAAAGAAAAAGGATTTAACAATGTAAACAAAAACTTACTTTATAATGATTTATGAGATATTACAATTTGGATTTATAGGACGCAGGGGGATATATGAGTCTTAAAATTTTATTTTTTGTTTTAGTATGTAGTATAGAAACAATGGGATTTACTTATAAACACAATGATGCAGATAGAGAAGTGGTATTATTTAATATTGATCCAACGGGTGGTGAAGTGCAAGAGGATAATTATAAAGAAGTTTTCAAGGGGATGCGGGATGTTAAAAGCCTGTTTGTCGTAGATCAGGATTTAGTTGTAACCGGGTTGAACTTGGATGGAGCAGGCGGTCAAAATGACAGTATTCGTCTTACAAGTTATATGAATCAAAATTCTTATTTTTATTCGTATGTTATGTTAAAAGTCACACTAAATCAAAATGAGGTAATTCAGAGAAGATTTACAGGATGGCATAAAAAAGGCATTATGATTACTCATGGAAATCTTTTTTCGGAAGAAACGGAAGGGTTTGTAATCCGTTTAACATATTATGGAAGTAATTATGGAGCTTCTAATATTTATGCTTACGAGATTGTTAAGCAGAATGGAAAAACAAATTTGGTTGAGAGATTAACACTAAAAGATTCAGAAGGAGAAAGTGACTTTAGAAAAGATCCGGCATTTTGCCTTTATGAGTTTAAAGATAAATTTGTATCTGATGGTGAGGTACATTTTAGTGAAGAGTTGAATCGGTATGGAATCAAAGTGGAATTTTACATTGATAAAGGTGATGCATCTCCTTACTTCATATACTGGGAGGGCGGTAATTGGAAAAAATGACAGATGTTGTATATTTGAATAATACTCAGTTATCTACAGTATTTTTAGCTTCTGTCAATATCTTTTTAATAAACTCTGGTAAATTTCCACCCATTCTACTTGCATTTTCAAGTATGGACAAAAGTTCATTAATTATTAGCCATATTATCACAAGCAGACCAAATAATGTATTACCAGGAAAAGTAATACCTATTTCGTTTGCAAAATTATAAATTAAGTAGTCTGTAGTAATGGCAACTAATATCATAAAAATATATCCAGTTTTCTTATAAATGCCTAAAAGACTTTTTTTGCTGTTCCAGCCATATTTTTTATTATTAGGATGTGTGAGGGCTTCTTTTTTTGCAGCTAACATGCCTGATATATAGTCAGCAACCATTAAAATAAATAGCAGTATTGTAGCAGGAAATAATAATTTTAATTTATTTCCAATCCAAGATCCAATTATAAGTGTAGATATTTTTTTTAATAAAGTATTTTTTCCCATTTTTTGCTCCAGTTAAACATAGTATTTTTTCATAATTTCGCATAAATTTCTTCTGACTCTATTGACATATTGCCTTGATATATTGTATTTTTTAGCAATTTCAGAATCTGTCATATTCATAAAAAGGATACTGTAAAAAATAGCTTTTTTTAATCCTTTATATTTATTTAACAGATTAGTAATATCTTCCTTGATAATTACATCAATAAAATCATCATTTTGAATTGTTTCATCAGATGAATTTGGCAATGTAGTTTGTTCATGTTCATGTAGTTTTTTGCTTTGCTTATATAATTCTAAATATCGAAGTTTTATTGCAGTATGTAGGTAAGTAATGCATTTTCCTTCTTCATTGAAATATTTCATTTTAATAATTGATTCCCAAAGTGCAGAAACTAATTCTGCATATGTATCTTCTTTGTTGTCTTTGTATAAAAGTCGACTATACTTTTCTAAAGATGGATGCATTTTATTTACTACTAATGCAAATTCTGAAGTGTTTCCTGCTTTTATATTTTTAATTATCGAAACAATATTTTCCATATCCTTACCTCCTAACAAATAGGAAGAAAGGAATTGGAAAGATGTAAACTTAAAAAAGAAAATATGTGTATAGAATAAATGATAAAGAGCATAAAATTGATTTGTGAATTATACGATTATGCGTGTGTTGATTGAGAAAAAATTATAAATTAGTAAACAAATTTAAATGATTCGGATTATTCTTATGAAATTTTAGGAAAGGAATATCTGCCAATTTTAAAATGCTTTGGACCGTCTGATAATTAAACTTGACAGATATAAGATGGAATTTTGTAATGATGTGCTGTTTATTAGATTGGTTTGTCTTACGCAGAAAAATACATAAGAAATTTATAGATAGCTTTTAATCTTAGTATTTCTTTTTTTAGAATAAACACAATAAAGTTCTTAAATCCTACAAGTTAACACATGAATTACGTTTTTTTGTCAATTTTTATGAAGGTGGAAACAACATATAATGAAAATTTAGATACTTGTATATGTGAAAAACTTAATAAAACTTATGAATTGTAACTAAAGATAATAGATATATAACTAATGGTTTATGTTGCGATAAATGTAACTTCTGTATACTTTAAGAGTAATACCAGAAGTGTTATTTCTTAAACTAATCAGGAGTTTTTATTATGGATAAAAAGGCACTTGGAAAGCAAATACAAAAATATAGAGAACGAGCAGGTCTTAGTCAGGAATTACTTGCAGAAAAATAGAATGTAGTGCTATTTTTATTTCTTATGTTGAACGTGGGAAAAAATCTCCAAGCTTAGATACACTAATTAAGTTATCCAATGAACTAAATGTATCGGTTGATGTCCTTTTAGGTAAAGAGCTTAAAGGATATACTATGGCAAAATTACAAGATATAGAAAAGAAACTTAAACATTTGCCTTCTCAGGAGCAGTATAAAATTTTAGAAATTTTGGATGCAATTATTATGGTTGAATTGACTTATTATAATGAGAAGGATAGTGCTGAAAAGTGATATTTTTTATTTTTGATACGCAGGAAGAATGTGACAAATTTGTTGCATTATATGAGAAATATAAAAAGATTGTCTATTTTACAATTAAGCGCTTTATTGGTGATGAATATTTGATAGAGGATATTTCACAAGAAATATACATAATTATAGGTAATCACCTTGAGAAAATTGATATAGGGAATCATCAAAGAACACAAAATTATATAATTACAATCGTACGAAATTATTGCAAAAATTATCTTCGTGCGCATACTAAAAGCAAAGAAGAGGTTTATGATGAAGTTCCATATTTACATACTGAGCCTGATCAATTATTAAATTATATTATTGATAAAGAGAAGATGCAGCAATTGGTAATGGAGATTAAAAACTTAGATGATATTTATAAGGCTGTTTTAGAATTGAAATATATAACTGAATTTAGTGATGATGAAATAGCAGAATACTTAAAAATTAAAAAGAAAACTGTGCAAATGAGGCTTTATCGGGCAAAGATATTATTAAAAGAAAGGCTGAAGTGCTAAGATTATGCAGAATGATATCGAAAGTAACATATGGGAATGTTTGCTAAAGTCAGCAGTAATAGAAAACAGTTTAAATGAAATTAGGGGTTATCCACAAGAGGAGATTGATAAATTAGTAATTCCAGAACAGTATGATCGAAAAATGCTCAGGTTGGTAAAACAGTCTAAATTTAAAGATATTAGAAATACTGTATTCAGATATTTAAAAAGAATGGTAGCAATAATAATTATCTTATTAGGTGTAAGTTTTGCAGTTTTTCTTCAGTTTGAAGAGGTACGAGCAGCGTGCAAAAGAGCAATTATACAATTTTATGAGAAATTTATTCAGGTTGATTACATGGTAACATTTTCTGATAAAAATGTAGATCTGGAACTGGGGTATATTCCTGATGGATTTTATTTGGCAGAAAAATCAGTTAATGATTGGCGAATTTCACTACGATATGAAAATGATGCAGGTGATATAATAGATATATTTTTCTCTAAACAAATGCATACACTTCAATTAGATACTGAACATTATAAGATTGAAGATATTCAAATTATAAATGAGATTCAAGGGAAACTTTTTGAATCATTGGATAATCAATTTAATAACTATATTATTTTTGATGATGAAGAAGGATATTATGTTTTGGAATCTTCTTTGGCAACAGATGAAATGATTAAGATTGTAAAAAATATTAAAATATTAAAATAATCTGTAGAAAAAACCAAATATATTGTGTTTATTATATTAACAATATTTTTTGGAAGGAGATTTCATATGAAAAGAAAAATTTTATTAGGTTTGTGTATAGCATTTATGCTATCGTTCACAGGACCGGAAGCAGTTGTATTGGCAAAAGAAGTTTATGAGGAAGCATGTGAAGAGGAGCAGATGGTTACTCCGCGCTACAACTATATTCAAATGGCTTCTATTGGAATTAATCCGAGCAATGCTGGATCTTCGTATATGTTGATAATAAAAGGTACTTCATCTGTTACTTCTATTTCTGGGACAGTAACTGTATACAAGAAAAATTTCTGGGGAAATTATAAAGAAGTAGATTCGGAAGCAGTAAAGGAGAATGCAAGTTCACTGGAGCGATATGGTAATTTATCATCTGATGGTGCTGGAGACTATAAAATTGAATTTATAGGGACTGTTTATGCGGGTAGTAGTTCCGAGCCTATAACAATAGATGCAACTAATTCATATTAATATATTGAAGTATGAGGCGGAGGGTTTGATTTTTTAAATCCCCCGCTTTAAATAGGTACGAATTAAGTTTAATAATGTATGGGCATCTAATAGGTGGTAAGCGTCAAACCATACGCCACAGAATAAAGCAACGCCGCTTTTCAGCGGCGTGGTTTTCTGCATATATCGGGTAATTCCTCTGCCCACGGCAGTAATGATTCCAACGCTTTCGCATTGCTCACATTTCCCTCCCTGTCGATAAGTTTGGGGAGTTCTGTCAGCAGATGGTTAAAATAATTATAAGTGCTCAGGCTGTTTAGTTTCGCTGTTTCTGAGATGCTGTATATTATGGCACTTGCTTCTGCTCCTTTGACGGAATCAATAATTACCCAGTTTTTCTTTCCGATACAGAATGTACGGATGGCTCTTTCTGATGCGGAATTATCGATCGGGATTTCTCCGTCATTGAGAAATACCCGGAGATACTTTTCCTGGTTGATACTGTAATGAAGTCCGGAAGCAGTCGCTCCTTTTGGAAGCTGGCTGTCCAAAACATCTTTTACCCATGCAAAATATTCCTCAACAAGCGGCTTTACATGTTTCTGCCGTTCTTTGAGGCGCTGCCGCGGCGTCAGTTCTTTCAGGCTTTCATCCAGCTTATAGATTGCCGCGATCCTTACCAGTGCCTGATATGCGGTGGACCTTTTTGCCAGCTCCGGATCCTTTATGGCTTTGATCGCATCAGAGAAATCCCTTCTTGCATGGGCCCAGCAGTTGGCGTTCGTCAATCCCTCAAGATGGTCTTCGAGCAGATGGTACTGTGCCAGGCCGTCGGTTACCAGAATGCCCTTGAAGCCTTTGTAGAATTCTTCGGGATGTTTGTGGTGGCGTGTTTTCTGGTATTCATACAGGACAACCGGCCTGTCCTTATAGTATTCGCCCGAACGGTGCACCCACATATAACTGGTGGAACCGGCACTGCGCCCGTCATTTATGACTTCCACCGGCGTTTCATCCGCCTGGGTGACATGATATCTGAAAAATTCTTCTTTCAGCCTGTCATAAACAGGCTTTAAATATCTTTCCGCACAGAGTATCGTCCAATTCGCCATGTTCTGCCGGCTGATGTACACACCATTTCTCTGAAACTCCTGCTCCATTCTGTAAAGCGGTATGGAATTGACATACTTGCCATTGAGAATAGCAGCTTCCAGGGAGGGTGTGACGATGCTGTTACGCAAAAGGTCTTTCGGCCTGTCACCCCGTAAGAATTCATCCTGGCGCAGTCCGTCCGTACCTACATACACTTCAACCGTATGCAGCTCCACCGTCCATGATGCCGGAGTATATCGGAGCCTTTTGTAACTCTCATCCGGCAGTTTCCGATAACACCCCTCTCCAAAATGTTCGATCAGTTTTTCTTCTGGGACACTGTGTATGATGGATTCTTCCGGCAGTCCGGAAAGATCGGCATCACGGGTTCCTGTTTTTTTCTTCCTTTTTGGATGCTGTGGGAGCGCTTCGTCAATGGAAGGCTCCGGAACGTTCCCGGCCCCTTCCGATAAAGCCTCAGCCTCATTAAACAGATCCAGCTGGCCGTCGATCACATCAAGACGTTCCGAATGTCTCCCAAAACGCTGCTGGTTTGCAATGCTGATCTGTTCGATCAGCCTCTCCATGTTTGCGTTCAGTTGTTCCAGCTGATCCTGCATGGATATGGCAAGGAAGATCAGTTCCTGTCTGCTTAAGCCATTCAGTTCATCCGGTGTATATTTCTTTGCCATGAAAATCTCTCCTGTGGTTATTATTATACAGCAAAACCGGAAAACAAGCGAATTTCAGAAGACCTGTCATTCGTCATTCTGCCTATGTTTATAAGCGCTCGGACAGGGCCTTTGGCAGGATGGAAATATGAGATTTTCAAAGTTCATATGCTTTCTTTATAATGCCTTCAGCACACTCTTAAACCAATGTACAAGGCGCTGCTGAAGCCATTTTGCGGCATCCCATTTACTACAGGATAAGCCTGAAAATTTCTCTGTTCTGCACAAAAGATTACAGTACCTTGGAAGGCTGGATTTCCCTGATCTTCGGATTGACTGGATTTAGTCCATTCATTAAGAAACGGTACTGTTCCCTTGTAAGCTCCACCGCTTCTTCCGGTGTCCTGGGCCAGGAAAACGAACCTGCTTCCAGTCTTTTATAAAGGAGCAGAAATCCCGTCCCTTCCCAGAGCAGTCCCTTTATCCGGTCGTTTCTTCCACCGCAGAACAAAAACAGCACATCCTTTTCGAACGGATCCAGGTCATATCCGGTGCTGACCAGCTGCGCCAGCCCGTCAATGCTTTTCCGCAGATCAGTGCGGCCGCAGGCTATCACGATCTTTTTGACCCCGAAGGCTTCAGCGAGCATGTAAAAGCCCTCCCATTATCCTGTCAAGCAGACGGTCGGATATGCTGTTGGATAAACCAATAGTTGTGTTTCCTGTCCGGATAACTGCATCTGCGTGAAAAGAAGCTTCCATGGTCGTTTCTCTTTGTTCCGGTATAACCGGTATCTCAGCAAATGAAACAGACGCCAGTTCCGGGTTTTCGGCTGGCTGAGGCAGATTTATCTGCCCGAAAACCTCTTTTCTTATCCGTCTCTGCCAGTAATAATAAGTTTTCTCATTGATCCCGTTATCAGCAAGCCATTGTTTTACAGTCTGGCCTTCTGGTCTTAAACTGCATTGTTCGATGACTGCTTTCCAGTTGGAAAGTCGGATTTCATGTGTGATCTTATCCATTGTTAGCCTCCTTTAAAAAACTAGTTAGTTTTATTAGTTTTTTAAAGTTTGACAGAAAATCTATAATCTGACTAGGCGTATGATTTGACGTTTACAATAGGTGTTTTTTGAAACCTATTAGATGCCCACGCAAAGGTTATACTTTTCTTAAAAGTATACTGCCAACGTTTAGCCAGTGATTGTCATAAGTAAGATCAACGAAACCGTTCCCCTTAAATGTAATTTTGTCATGATCCTTTGGCTGAACAGCGGTAACAGCCACATAATTTGGATTATTTTGTCCACGAGTACAGTTTTGAGTTAACCATACATATGATCCAATCGGTAGATCACAGAGAAGATCTCCGCTTGCATAATATGCGCGTGTAGGCGAATGAACAATTCTCTGAAGTGTAGAAACTGAAACCCAGGAGGTTCCGTTGGAAGCATAGTTGGCAAAGTCTTTTAGATTGCTGATATTATCAGCAATGGCGCCCTGCGTCATTTTTCCGGCTGAATTTCTGAATATTACGGGATTGCCCCAGCCTTCCCAGCCAGCACCGAATGCTGTACCCTCTGCAAAACACTCATTTTTTGTGATTGTTCCAATTTGACTTCCTGATGACGTATAATAAGTTTCGCAAATTAATTGCATAAAAATAGACATGGTCTATAGCCGTTTGGTAGAATTAAGTCACCACAACAAAATTTGCCAAAGGAGGTATAGAACCATGTCTGATAACATTATACAACTAAACGAGGACTTAATAAAGCACGATCTGAAAGACCTTGTCCGCTCCAGTGTGGAAGAGACTCTCAATACCCTGCTCGACAAAGAAGCGGATGAACTGGTCAACGCCCAGAAGTACGAACGTTCCAGTGGCCGTCAGGGTTACCGTTCCGGACATTATAAGAGAAATTTTCAGACCACAGCAGGGGAAGTGGAGTTAAATGTCCCCAAGCTCAAAGGTGTCCCTTTTGAGACTGCCATCATCGAACGCTACCGCCGCAGGGAATCCTCTGTGGAAGAAGCCCTGATCGAGATGTATCTGGCAGGTGTCTCCGTACGCCGGGTAGAAGATATCACGGAAGCCCTTTGGGGGACCAAAGTATCTCCCGGCACGATCAGTAATCTCAACAAGAAAGCTTATGAACATATCGAGCAGTGGCGCAGCCGGCCACTGTCCGGTGACTATCCCTATGTCTATGTAGACGGTGTCTATCTCAAACGCAGCTGGGGCGGTGAGATCCGGAATGTTTCCATCCTTGTGGCCATTGGTGTAAACAGCGACGGATTCCGGGAGATCATCGGCGCAGCAGAAGGAATGAAAGAAGATAAAGAAAGCTGGCGTTCATTCTTTGTATGGCTTAAGGAGCGGGGACTTTCGGGAGTCAGACTGATCATCGGAGACAAAAACCTGGGTATGCTGGAGACCATTCCTGAGGTGTTCCCAGATGCCCGCTATCAGCGATGCACCGTTCATTTTTACCGGAACCTCTTCTCTGTTACGCCCCGCAATAAAATGAAGACAGTCGCTATGATGCTGAAAGCCATCCATGCCCAGGAGAGTAAGGAGGCCGCCCGTGAAAAAGCCCGCAGCGTATCAGACAAGCTCAAGGAGATGAAACTTTCCGCAGCAGCAAAGAAGCTGACGGAAGGCATAGAGGAAACCCTTACCTATATGGACTTTCCTACCCAGCACTGGACGAGGATCAGGACCAACAATACCATAGAGCGGTTAAACCGTGAGATCAAACGCCGGACAAAGGCGATTGGTGCGTTTCCGGATGGTCAGAGTGCTCTGATGCTGGTATGTGCCAGACTGCGCCATGTAGCCGGGACCCAATGGGGCACCCGTCGTTACATGAATATGGATCACCTCTCCAAACCGGAGGAGGAACTGCTGTCTGATATCATAGCCGGCTGACTATTGGCTACCAAACGGTGGAAATTAAATTTGCGAAAAAATCTTGACACTATCGATTGAGCAAGGGAAGAGGGAAATACAAATCCAAAAATGGTATCCATAGCAGTAGCAGTAATTTCATGAAATACACCATTGTATTTATTTATATTGCTGCTAGTGACAAGAACAGGATCATTTAATTGTGATGAAGGATACGATACGCCAGTGGGATCAATTTCAGGAGGAATAAACATACACTTGCCATCGCCATCACAGTATTCATATTTATTTATATATTCAGGTTTGCTACGAATCTGATATATTTTGTCCCATAAATCATGGAAGTAAATTCCATAATTATCTTCTTGTGCCAGCATAATGCCATATGCGTATTCTAAGGCAATTACCTTCAGATAATCAAGACCATCTAAGATACTTTTATCCTGCAGGGATGGAGAAGGAACTTTGTAATGGCATAAAGAACACTCATAATATCCATCGCTTTTTAGTTTCATATTGCGATGCAGCCGGCAGTCTCGATAGTTATTTTGACCACATTTGGTATCTGCATTAAATCCATTATATCTTCCAGATGCCATATCTTTGTCAAGCGGGAAGGAAATGCCAGGTCCAAGAAAGCTGTATTCGTGGAATTGATCAAAAGCCCAGTTCTCAGGCAT
Source organism: Lachnospiraceae bacterium 10-1 (assembly GCA_000403495.2). Classification (GTDB taxonomy): domain Bacteria; phylum Bacillota; class Clostridia; order Lachnospirales; family Lachnospiraceae; genus Suilimivivens. The sequence continues at coordinate 213,686 of KE159819.1, forward strand.
GGTAAATCCTAAATTGCCACTGTAGCCAGTTGACATATCTGCTACAAAGCTGCTACAGGCAAGTCCCTTTTTACATATGGTAGAACATATATTTCGTGCTCCATAAACTCCGACCTTATAGTTCATAACGGTTTCATTCATATATTTGGCGATTCCTTCAAAATGAGGTATGATTTTTTCTGCACATTGTGCTTCATTAAAATCATAATCTACTGCGAAATAAATAATTTCACCGTCGGGAATATTTAAGGCAGTTGCGGCAGCTACAGCTTTAACAGCGTCAGAAAATCCTTGCTCATATTTGAAGTAACTGGGATCTGCGCCACCATCTTGATAAATTGGAAAAATGTTAAGTCCTGCATTTGTGATAGCTTGTATTTCCTCATGCGTCATAGCTTTACTTACACGTACTTTATTTGATAAAACGGTTCCGGTTAAATACCTGCCTACAATGGTGTATCCATTTTGAGCTAAAAGGGTAGCTTTTTCTTTATTCAAAATAGTTGCGCAATCACATGCGTTGGCAGTTCGTTGAGGATCTCCCTTACTTTGAAATAGTGCAGACCATGTTCGGCGGTTGACGCTTCCAAGTATTACTGTTGAATCAAGGTCTAATCGAACAAAATTTTGGAAAGCTGTTACAGCATTTTTTACAGCATCTGTATAATTACCATCAATAGGGACGGTATATCCATTGCATGTTAAGGCACATTGCAGAATTTTAACAAGTTCACTATCTGAATGACCAACAGTGATTGAAGGCATGGCTGAATAGGTATTAGTTCCTATTGCTCCATCCGCTTCAGTGTCAATTCTTTTTTGATAAGCATAAATAAGTGCCTTAGCGGTTTTTCTTTCAAATATACCACCGGTTGGCAAATAGCCTAGTTTTTGTTCAAAAAGGGAACTGTATTCACGATTTAAAAATTGTTGTATTGATCTAATTTCGTAAGTACCTGCGCTGACTTTTAAGGATGGATCTGTTGTCAAAAGAGATTTCAATTCTAAAGGTGTTAACTGATTATCTTCTGGACGCCCCAGATCCTCTTTAAATACATTGATACATCCTTGCAACCGAGGACCAAAAGCACCATCAAAGCCTCCAGGATTATACCCTTTACAAATAAATCCACCTTGAACAATTCGGATAATAATACTATCTGTTATGGAAGAATTAATATTAGGGCATGCATTTGTGGTCATATTTCCCCATGCGCCATCAGCAGCTAGTCCTAGTCTAAGCTGTAATGCCATTATTAGCGCTTTTACTGTCGTATTTCCTGTCATACCATCTGGTTTAACTGGAAAACTTCCTGATTCAGTACCAGTTTCATCATACATAAATTTTTCAGGCCAAGTAACGTTTAACCATTCTTGAACCTCTTGAACCATTTTGTCCATAATTTAGACCTCCTTTTTTGTTTTATATAAGCTAAAAAGGAAGATAAACATTATGTGTAAACAAAAAATAGTTAGTCCATATGGAAAACAGATACTTTTATCAAGGAAGACGTTCATTGACTTTTTATGGTATGAATCATAAACTGAATTACAAGTTTTGTTATATGTTGCAAACTAGATAGATACAAAAGAGGTGATGGATATAGGACGTTTACTGATACTGGAATTTAATGATAATGAGACAGACATATTCAAAAAGGTAATGGAAGTAGTGGAGGGGCATCCTGATTTTAAGAAATATGAATTAAGATCGGAACCAGCATTGCAGATACCGGGGCTTGAGATATACCCTGACAGGAGGAAGATTTACCGTGACCGGAGGGAGGTCGGCCTGACTGCCAAGGAGTTTGACATTCTATGCTATCTCGCCGCTAACCGTGGGAGGGTGATGACTTACGCACAGATTTATCAACAGGTATGGGGTGATTATGTACAGGATATTGAGAATAACACAATCGGCTACCATATCTGCCACTTAAAGGAAAAACTGTTCCTTTCGTCAGCCTGCCCGTCATTCGATATACGGTGCGTGAGGAGCGTAGGTTACTGCTTTGAACTGCTTCCGGGAAAAGGGGCGGTCTGACCAGAATATTAATACAGTCCTGTCTGGAGGGGCTGTATTTTTTATGGAGAAAATAGTTATAACGGTAAGGATGCTTGTGGATATTGACAGGATTTGATAGAAAGCAGTGTGCGGATTTTGTCAACGGGTTGTCTGAATTTGCGTTTTTCCCAATTAAACCGCAAGGAAACACTCGTTCAATCCCAAGGCTGATTTTGTATACTCGTAAGGTAACAGCAAATATCGTAAAGGAAGGGGCTGCAGCAGATGGATGGGATTCCATGTGAAGTGTATTATTACAGGATCGGCAGCAGCATCCGCCAGAAACGTCAAGAAAAAGGTCTGACACAGGAAGGGCTTGCAGAGGCGGCAGGTTTATCCCTCAAGATTGTACAGAAGTTGGAGGGAGGGCAGAAGGGCTTCCGCATGGAGACGATCATCCGGATTGCGGAAACGCTGGGTGTTTCCCTTGGGAGCCTTGCCGATATGCGGGGGAAGGATGAAAGGACTGTTTTCTGTCAGGAGATGTTTTATGAGCCGGTCAGGGATAAAACTTTTGAGGAGATAAGGTACGCAGTGGGGATCGTGGATTCCGTTTTTAAATTACATAGGCAGTATCTGGAATAAAAGTGCTTAATATACTGTGAGGCACAAAAGGAAGCGGTTGGTTTCAATTTTTAACATACAAAAGCAGTCTTGCAAAATAGAAAGGCGTTGTCCTGATAAGGGGCAGCGTTCTTTTTTTCTAACATAGGGATGTCTGGCAAAGCTGGGCATCCGTTGCTCATTTTTAAATGTTTCGTATACGGAAAAACGAAATAGGAACAAACATATCCAAGATTTGTGCAAATAGGTATCTTTATGCCTAAAAAAATGGCGTGGGATTCTGTATGCTTATTACAGGCTTAAAAACATGGTCTTTAACCATCTGTTTTGAGCCATAGGCTTTCCGCCTGAATGTAGGAAATTTGACAACTGAATACCAGTATGCAGCGGCTATAAAGGGTTTTCCCTTGATAAAGTTGCACCGGACAATCAGCTTCGCCATGACCTGCCTGCCCCGTTGGGTAAACCGAAGGACCGTAACAGGAGAAGGAAGGCAGCAAGCGGCATCCGGTGCGGGGCTTTCTGTGGCAGGAAGTTCTAAGGGGAGCCATAATGATACTTCTGCCCGGTGAGGGCAGCCGGAACAGCACGCCGGAGGACGGGCAGGGAGAGGAAAGCGTTCCCTTCTCCGGACTATGGAGAGATTTAGCCAATCCGCCCTGCATACTCCCTGCCAGTAGGGGGCTGGGCAAATGAAAATCCCGTTAAGGGTACTGGCGCTTTTCAGATAGAAAGTGATAATGCTGCAAAATAATTCAACCATTCCATGAAAACGCATAGCAGCATATGGCTGTGTTTTTTCATGGGCTGGCTGGAAGGAGGTGGTGTGGAAAATAATGCGTAAGCACAGGGGCTTTGCCCCTGAGACTATGGGGGAGCAGTCTGGGATGCAAGAAACTGACTGCTCCCTTGTGGAAATCAAAATAAAAAGAAAGGAAAAATTATGAGAAGAAAACGAAAATTTTCAAAACTCCTCCTGTTTGCCGCTATGCTGTCCACCATTGGCGCAGGCGTATTGGTGAGTGTTCCCCTGCCTGTAAGAGCGGCGGAGGAGAAGGAAACCTACACGGTCACGTTTGAAGCTTTTGAGGGAACCTGTGAGACAGAGAGCGTTTCCGTACCCAAAGGGGAGAGCATCATCCTGCCGAATGCACTCTGTGAGGGGCATTACCTTTATGGCTGGGTGGATGTTGTGGAGGAGGAAGGTACTACTGTTCTTTATGAGATTGGCGTAGCCGGGAGCGAGTACACGCCTGAAAAGGATGTATGCCTGCAAGCCCACTGGAAGCCGAATGAGGAGCCGGAACAGGATATTACTGTAACTTACGAGGCAAGGATTGGCGATACCGGTTATGAAGAACTGGAAGAAGCCTTTGCCAATGCACAGGCTGGCGATACCATCACCGTCCTTAAGAACTGCTGTGTATCAAGGACGCTGGAAGCTGCTGCCGACAATATCACTCTGCAAAGTGAAAATGCTGATAACCCGGCAACCATCAGCCGGGAGGAAGAATTTACAGGAAAAGATTTCTACAGGACAGATCTGGACAATGTCCTTTTAGGAGTTGAAGGCAGCCTTATCATGCGTGATGTCATCCTTGATGGCGGTGCGGAACTGGATGGGGATTTCAATAACACCGGGCAGACCTGGGACAGTCCTCTGGTCTATGTGGCGGGAGCCTGTACCGTGAAAGAGGGAACGGTTTTCCAGAATAACTACAATACGGATCATAATGATGATAACCTTTCCTTCAGGACAGCAGGCGCCATCCATGTGGCATGGGGCGGAGAATTTACCATGACAGGAGGGCTTATCCAGCATTGCTATACCAATGGTGCTGGGGGAGGAATCCAGGCGGGGAAGACCTCTTGCGTGACAATTACATCAGGAGCTGTCAGGGAATGCTATGCCGCGATAGGGGGCGCAATGGATTTCTTTGGTCTGACCAGTGTGTCCGGCATGACCATTTCCGGTAATAAGGCATGGGCGGCAATTGTTGCGGTCCGTGGTGAGACTACATTGTCGGGCTGCCTGATTGAAAACAACGAAGTCACGGGAGATGCCGGAACAGTCAGCATTTCCGAAGATTCCCCTGTTGTGATGGAAGGATGCACGATTACAGGCAACCACAATAAATATACCAGCGCCATCAGTTATTCCGGTAAAGACAGGACAGAGCCGCTTACCATACGCGACTGCACCATATGGGGAAATACAGCAGATGACCTTTACAGCGGTGTCACGATAGACTATATGACAAAAGCGGATCTTATACTGGATGGGAAAATTGTCATGGAAGAAAACACTGTTGCAGGCGGAAAAGCGTGGGATATTCATTTTTATTATCAGGATGCAACGCCTGTCACGCTGGGGGCAGATTTTGAAAGTGATTCCGAATTTGTCATGTGGGGATATGATTTTGCTCCGGGAACGCTTCTGGTTGATGCATCTTCCAATGGGAAAGAGGCGGATGCCTCACAGTTCTTATGGAAAACGCAAAATTACAGGACGGAAAAGAGGGATGGCAACATTTACCTTGCAGAGCTTCCAAAGACTTACTGTGTCAGCTATGATGCAAACAACAGCCCCACAGGATCAGGCGTGATGTGTTCCGATCCGAACCTTTATACCAGTGAGGACACAGTGACAATCATGGACAGGGAAGCGCTTTTTCCTCTGATGGGGAACATTGTAAATTTCGGCTATGACTTTACAGGATGGAACACAGAGCCGGACGGAACGGGAACTGACTATGCGCCGGGGCAGGAGACAAGCCTTACAGGAAACCTTTACCTCTATGCAAAGTGGGAGGAGAAAGAGCCTGTCATGCTGACCTATATCTATAATGATGAAGAGGGAAGGACAGACAGCGCACAGGTGATCCCCGGAGCAAATATTGCATTCCCGGACGCTTCCAGAAAAGGATACCGCTTGAAAGGCTGGTATGAGGATGAAGAATTGACAGTATTTGCAGGGAGCGCAGGGGAAAAATATTATGCCCCTCAGGAGAATACTTCTTATTATGCCGCATGGGAAAAGACAGAGGCAACCGTTACTTTTGATGCAGACGGTGGAAAGATGGAAAGCAGCGCTGTTACGGTCAAAATTGGCGATTCCATCACCCTTCCGGCATGTTCCAAGGAAGGTTACATATTTACCGGCTGGTATGATGGAGATACCTGCATTGGCAAAGCCGGGGAAGAATACTCGGTCACTGATGATGTGACGCTGAAAGCCCGCTATGAGAGGGAAAAAGAAGAGGAAGCAGCGGTCACTTGTACCATTACCTTTGATCCGGACGGAGGGGAGACTGCAAGGAAGAGCATTACAGCGGAAAAGGACAGTAAAATCATCCTTCCCATCTGTAATAAAAGCGGTTATGAGTTCCTTGGCTGGTTCTTGGCTTCTGACGACAGCGTCTGTGCCGGACAGGCTGGGGAAGAATTTACCGTGCAGGGAGATATCACTTTAAAGGCGCATTTTGAGAAAAAGGAAGCAGTAAAAGTTACCATTATTTTTGATACAGATAGAGGGAAAGAAGTAAAGCCCATCAGGGCGGCAAAAGACGATACCATCCGTTTACCCAAAACAGAGAAGGATGGTTATGTTTTCCTTGGCTGGTATACGGAAAAGGCTGGCGGAATCCTTCTTGGAATTCCCGGCAGTGAGATGAAAGCGGTTAAGGATATGACAGCTTATGCACTCTGGGAAAAGGAAGCAGTGGAAGATTCTGATAATGATGCTGATCCTAAAACTTGCAAAGTGATCTTCCACGCCGGAAAGGGAACGATCAAGACAAAAGAGCTTACCATTATTAAGGGCGGGAGCCTTTACCTTCCCATGCCGGAACGTGAGGGCTATGACTTTACAGGTTGGTATCTGGATGATACTTTGACGCAGTTCGCAGGGGCATACCATGATATTTACCGCATCACAAAAGATACTTTGTTTTATGCAAAGTGGGAGAAAACAAAAGGAGACAGCAGCAATAATGGAGACAATACGCAGGGTGGCGACAGTTCTGATGAGACATTAAACACCTACACCATCAAATATGACGCCAACGGGGGAAAGACAAAGAATGCATCCGTCAAAGTGGTAAAGGGCGGCAGCGTGAAGCTCCCGGCTGCAGAGCGTGAGGGCTATATTTTTAAGGGCTGGTATACGGACAGGCAGGTATTTATCGGAACAGAGGGGGAGACCTATAAACCCGGCAGGAGCATCAGCCTCTATGCAAGATGGGAGAAAGAAGACCATCAGGACAGCAGCACAGGAAATACCAACGATAAGGACAATAAAAAAACTTTGGACAAAAATCAGAATACAAGCGGCACTGTCTCTGGCAATTCAGCAGGCAGTCCTTCAGATAAAAATACAGAGACAAAAACGGAAGGAGGAAATGAAAATGCAGGAAAAGGAACGGAGCCGGTCATCCAGACTGGTCATGCGTCACCCTTTATTCTTCTTGCTGCCCTTGGGCTGTGCGGCGTTGTGCTTGTTGCTGCATCTGTGCTTGAAGGGAAGAAAATCTGTCCTTGAAGGACAGATGGAGAAAAGTAGCCTGTAGCGGATGTGTGCTGTAAGGATATATTTTATGATGCAGGAACAGGTAGGGATCAAATGACGCTGTGGCAGTCACAGTGAAGTGCGGCAGGGGCTTTTGCTCCTGCCATCTGAAATGAAATCATGGCGGCAGATATCCGGTCCGTAAAAAGTGCTGGCATCTGCCGCTGTTTCATGTCATTAACTATGGAAGAAAGGAAGCGCATGGAAAAAATAAGAGATTTGGCAGGCAGGCTTGGGGAGAAACTTTTCCCGAACCTGCCGGAAAAGAAAAGGGTGCGGCTCACTGTGCAGATGATAGCTGGTATTTTTCTTGCTTTTGCTGCTATTGCGGGCATGGGATTTTTCCGCTACAGGGCAGTGGAGCAGCTTGAAAAATATCAGGCGATAGCGGACGCTTATGCACAGCTTAATACGGTTCTGGAAGAAGGAAGGGAAAAATCACAGAAAGAAGCGGTGGTGGAACTGGAAGAAATATTTTCAGAAATGGAAGCAGACGCAGAACGTTACCGGCAGGAATATGAATCGGAAATGAGGGAGAAGGGATTGAAAGCCTATGACTGGGATGCGCTGTGCAGTGAAAATGAAGATATTAGAGGCTGGCTTTGCATCCCTGACACCCTGATCAATTTTCCTGTGGTGAGAACGGATGACAACGCTTTTTACCTTTCCCATGATTTCACGGGGGATAAGAGCAGTGCCGGATGCCCTTTCATGGATAAGGATGCGCAGGTGTGGGATTTCAACCGTGTCATTTACGGTCACAACATGGGCGCAGGTTCGCAGGCTATGTTCTCCACCCTGCTTAAGTATGAGCAGGAAGAGTATTTTAAAGAGCACCAGACCATCTATTTTACGGATGCTTACGGAAGTGCCGCCGCCTATCAGGTAATGGCAGTGGTCAAATATAACATAGATGACCTTGCAGAATGGGATTTCCGTACCAGAAACCATGAAGATATGGAAAGCTACAATATATGGATGGAGCAGTTACAGGGAAGGGCATTGTATTATGAGGAGCCCGACCATGCGCCCACCAGCATTATCACCCTTGCCACCTGTGACAGGAGGGTGTATGGGAAGGGTGGGAGGTTTCTTGTTATTGCCGGGAGATAATCGGATAACATAGGGGCAGTAGATTTTAAACTATGCATTGTGGAGGGGTTCAATGCGTAAACAAGCAGGGAATACGGACAAACAGGGAGGGAATATACTGATACAAACCATTTATGGGGATTGGAAAGTCATGGGGAAAAAGAAGGGCATCCAGGCAGCAATGGAAAATGCCGGTATGGCTGGGGGCATAAAGCCGGAAGATCTTGCAAAAATGAAAGATATGGATATCCGGGAGGCAGACACCGGAGGACTGGCTGATATTCTGGAGATTAAAATAGACAGGGATTTAAGCGATACCGAAAAAAAGAGGGAATTCATAAGACAGATCAGAAATCCATATCTTTACAGGCAGGGAGAGTATGTTGTCAAATTAAGTTTTGCGGATACGGATGCGACTCTGACAGACCGTCTGAAGGAGTATATAGAACACATGGCAGCCGCCGGGCTGTAATAGATTTCATAAAACACAGGAGGAAAAAGATGGGAAAATACAATAAAAAGTTATGGAAAAACGTGGATATTTTATACGTATTATGATATAATCATTATAGGACAAAAGCGTGAAAGCCCCGGAATTCCATGACATTTAATGGAAAGAAGGAGCTTTGGCAATGAAAGAGATTATCAAACGCTGTCACGCTTCGCAAGACAGCTTATTGAATAAAAAAGAAACTGAAAAGAAGGTCTATGCGGCGGCGGTATATCTGCGTCTTTCCAAGGAGGACGGGGATGTATGCGACGACAGCCACAAGGAGGAGAGCAACAGTATCACCAACCAGAAGCGGCTCATTCATGATTTTTTAAAAGGCAGGGAGGATATTGATGTCTTTAAGGAATATGTGGATGACGGGTATACCGGTTCTGATTTCCAGCGTCCTTCTTTTCAGGAGATGATAAAGGATATGGAAGCGGGAAAGGTCAACCTCATTATTGTGAAGGATCTTTCCCGCTTTGGCAGGGAATATATAGAGGCAGGGAGATATCTGCAGAAGATATTCCCGGCGGCAGGGGTGCGGTTCATTGCGGTCACTGACCATTACGATTCCCTGACAGCAGACAGGACTGAGAAGAACATTGTCATACCGGTAAAGAATTTTGTCAATGACGCTTACAGTGCAGACCTTTCGGTAAAAATCAGGAGCCACCTTGAGAGCAAGCGTGGGAATGGGGAATATACCGGCGCATATGTTTCCTATGGTTTTATAAAGGACGAAAACGACCATAACAGGCTGGTGGCTGATCCGGTTGCAGGGGAGAATGTGAAGCTTATCTTCCGGTGGAAGTTTAATGGCATGAGCAACAGCAGGATAGCGGAAAAGTTGAACGCACTTGGAATACCGGCGCCGGCAGACTATAAGCGGAGCCTTGGCATCCATTACAAAAGCGGATTCCAGAAGAACCTTTATTCCAGATGGAGTCCGGTAGCGGTAGGAAGGATATTGTCGAATCCCTTATGCAAGGGGCTGGTGGTACAGGGGAAGAAGGAGCGCATCAACCACAAGATTAAAAAAATGGTGGCAAAACCTGAAGCGGAGCAGAGTTGCTACCGGCAGGAAGATTTAGCCCTGATTGGGGAAAAGCAGTTTGATACCATGCAGGGGTTGTTGAAAAAAGACACACGTACAAATCCGGGGCAGGAAGGGGCATACCTTTTCAGCGGCATTCTTTATTGCCCGGACTGTGGCAGGCAGATGATACGCCGCAAGACTGTTCATAAGGGAAAACAGACCATTTTTTATATCTGTAAGACCTATAACGTGGAGAAATCCTGTACAAGGCACAGCATCAAGGAACAGGAGTTGGTTCTTCTTGTAACAGAGGCGGTAAAGGCCCAGGCACAGTTGGCAGCAGAGGCAGAAGAAATTTTGGAGGCAGCAGAGGATATCATGGAGGGGATGCAGTCATTTCATCTGACAGATACCCGGCTGCCGGAACTGGAAAAGGAACTTGCGGAAAGTGCCGCCATGCTTTCCGGTCTTTATACAGACTGGATGGAAGGAATTCTTTCGGAAGAAGAGTACGGGGAGATGAAGGTCTTTTATTCCGGGCGTTGCGAAGAGCTGGAAGGGCAGATCAGAAGACGGAGGGAAAGGGCAGCAAAAGCAGGGGATGCAGCCAGGGAAGCAAGGCAGTGGCTTGGCAGTTTTATGGATATGGGAAGCTGGCTCTTTGATACAGAAGGAATGCTCCGGCGCAGTCTTGTCTGTTCCCTGTTTGAAAAAATATGGGTATATGAAGGGAAACGTGTGGAGTTTTCTTTCCTCTATCAGGACCAAATGGCGGAAGTTTATTCTTTGTGCGGTATGCTTAGGGAAGCAGTGCAGGAGCAGCCCCTTTACGAAAAGGGGGCGGTATAATGGCAAGAAGTAAAGACCGTTCAAGGCAGGAAATAAAGACTGTTTCAAACACAAAGGTATCGGCAGAAGCCTTGGCAAATCTTCCAGCAAGAACCTTTCTATTCAGGACTGCCACTTATGCAAGGCTTTCCGTTGACAGTGCTGTTACAGAGAGTGATTCCATCACCAGCCAGCAGATGCTTATGCGTGACTACATAAAGGGCAGGGAGGAGTTTTTCCTTGTCCGGGAATATAAAGATGACGGGATCAGCGGCACCCGGTTTGACCGTCAGGCGTTCGACAGCCTGCTTGGGGAAGTAAGAAAGGGGAACATCAACTGCATTATCGTTAAAGATTTTTCAAGATTTGGCAGGGATCATATCGAAGTAGGAAATTATCTGGAAAAGATATTTCCTTTCCTCGGGGTACGGTTCATTTCCGTAAATGATGGCTATGACAGCTTTGATAAAGACTGTGCAGAAAAGAAGCTGGCTGTTATTTTAAAGAATCTTGTCAATGAATATATCGCAAAGGACACTTCTGTGAAGGTAGCGTCCAGTTATGTAACAAAGCAGGAAAACGGGGAATACGACGGTGGGCGTGCGCCATACGGGTATGTTTTTGCTGATGAAAGGAAGACAAAATTTCTCATAGATGAAAGACCAGCGGAGGTTATAAGGGATATTTTTACATGGACTATGCAGGGGGATTCCGCTCAGGCTATTGTAAAGCGGCTGACAGAGAAAAATATTAACCCGCCGAAAGCCTATCAGGACACAGGGGAGTTTTACCGGCAGGAGAAGGAACGTTGCTATTGGAATGAGGTTACAGTAAATGCTGTCTTGCAGAACATGGCATATGCCGGACATATGGCACTCCATAAGTGGAAAGAATCAAAAGCAGACAGGATTAGCCCCTATAAGCTGGATGAATCAGAGTGGAAGATAACAAAAAATACCCATGAAGCTGTCATTACAGAACATGATTTCAGCCTTGTGCAGGAAATCTTAAAGGCAAGGAAGGAGCGCCACAAGAGCCAGAATGCCATTGATAGCGATATCATCCGCCCGGAAAACCTGTTAAAAGGGAAAGTTTTTTGCGGAGACTGTCTTGTGCCTGCTTCAAGGATGGGAACAAATTATCGGAGAAAGATAGGGAAAGTACACGGACGTGTCCGTATTTATCGTTACCGCTGCAGGACATACAGGGAAAAAGGGGCGCAGGAATGCACCTCAAAATCTATTTCAGAAAAGGACTTGGAGGCGATTGTCTATGAGGCAGTCATGGCATTTATCCGTCAGGTGGAGTGTCTGGATTATATGATATCACATTTCCACAACGAATTTTTCCAGAAGATGCAAAGGAGCATAGAAAAGGAAAAGGGTATGGTGGAGAGGGCAATCCGGCAGGGGAAAAATGAAAAAATACTTCTATATAAAGAATACAGCAGCAGGGAACATAAGACAAAACATAATAGCACAGGGCAAGCCTGTAAAAATAGGATTTCAGATAGCAATAAGGAATGGTATCTAAACGAAAAGCAGAAGAAAGACAGAGAAATCCGTTACCATGAAGAGAGGAAAGCGCAGTTAGAAGAAAAGACAGCTTTTTTTGAGCGGCTGGAAAACGAACAGGCAGGATGGATCAGGGAAATTTTGTCTTATAAAGATACAGCTTCAGATGAAGAAGGGATGACCGCACAGATGGCTTCCCTATTTGTAGATAAAATTTATCTGTATGATGGGAAGAGGGTGGAAGTCGTACTTAACTTTAAAGACGAGTATGAGAGCCTGTATTCCCATATGGGGCAGGTCTGGGGAACAGAAGAAGGGAGAGGTTAGAATGGATGTGACAACAGTTGCTTTATATATGAGACTATCAAGGGAAGATGAAACAGTCATTAAAAATGACTTTAACGTTGAAAAAGGCATGGTTAAAGATGAGAGTAACAGCATCAGCAATCAGAGAAAACTCCTGCTCGGATTCCTGAAAAGGAAACAGGAATTTGCGGACAGTTCCACCGTCCAGTACGTGGATGACGGTTATTCAGGCACCGGTTTTGAGAGACCAGCGTTTATGGAGATGATGGACGGAGTAAAGAAGGGGAAAATACAGTGTATTATTGTCAAGGATTTTTCCCGATTCGGAAGAGACTACATTGAACTTGGCGATTATATCGAACATATTTTTCCTTTTATGCAGGTACGCTTTATTGCGGTCAATGATGGTTATGACAGTGCAGAATACAGGGGAAAGACACCAGATATTGACGTGCCCTTCCGCAACCTTGCCTATTCCCTCTATAGTCAGGATATTTCGGACAAGATAAAGTCATCCCTTGCAGTGAGGAGGAAGAAAGGGATGTATGTGGGTTCTATCCCCCTTTATGGCTACCAGAGAGATGGGGAAGGATTCCTGACGCCGGATGAGGAGACAAAGGGAATCGTGCAGAGGATATACAGGGAATATCTTTCTGGGAAAGGGCTGGCGGAACTGGCAAGAGAACTGAACGGGGAAGGGATACCATCCCCGAAACAACATAAGATTAACAAAGGTATCCTACATGGAGAAAAGGAAGAATCCTTTGAGGGGAAAACATATTTCTGGCTTCCTACCACGCTTCGTCAGATTCTACGGAATGAAACCTATACAGGTGTGTTATTGTCAGGTAATTATAAAAGTGGTCCTCTTGGGAGTGGGAAACGTGTTTTGGTTCCAGAGGAGGAGCGTGTCCGTATAGAGGATGCCCATCCGGCTATCATAGACAAAGATACATTCAGAGAAGTGCAGGAAAAGATGCACACAAAGAAGCGTGGAGAAGAGAAGCAGTTTCTGTTAAAAGGGCTTGTGCGGTGTGGGGAATGTGGTCGGTTCATGGTAAAGGATAAGAGGCTGTTCCGGTGCGGATATCAGAAATTTACTGAACATAGGAATGTAGAAAGCATCCCGGAAGCAGAACTGGAAGGGATTGTGTGGAAAGCAGTGGATATTCAGTTAAGGCAGCTGGAGGAGAAGGAAGCAGTATTCCAGAGGGAAAAGGAATTGTGCGAAGAGAGGTGCAAAAAACTTCTTCCGGAGATTAAAATGAAGAGGATACAGGCAGAGAAGAAGCGGGAAGAGATTAAGCAGCTTTATCATCAGTACAGGCAGGGGAAAATGGGGAAGGCAGAGTACCTTGCAAGGAAGAAGTGGGAAGGGAATCTTGTGGAGGAGATGGAGGCGGAACTGGCTGGATTGGAAGCGGAGGAAGAAGGGTTACGGAAGGGGATGGGAGAGATTGATGCGGACAGTGCTTCTATTGTAGATTGGCTGGGGAGCAGGGGAGATAGGAGGAAGTTGTTGCAGAGTTTGATTGAAAGGATTGATGTGTATGTAGGGAAAGTGGTTGAAATAAAATGGAAATTCCGTGATAGACTGCTAATTTAGTATGAAACAGAAAAACAGTAAAAGGATTTACTTAAAAATAAGTATAGAATGATTGAATAACCGGAAGGATATGATAAAATAGTAATATAAAGATTTAAAAAAACTTCTTCCGGAGATTAAAATGAAGAGGATACAGGCAGAGAAGAAGCGGGAAGAGATTAAGCAGCTTTATCATCAGTACAGGCAGGGGAAAATGGGGAAGGCAGAGTACCTTGCAAGGAAGAAGTGGGAAGGGAATCTTGTGGAGGAGATGGAGGCGGAACTGGCTGGATTGGAAGCGGAGGAAGAAGGGTTACGGAAGGGGATGGGAGAGATTGATGCGGACAGTGCTTCTATTGTAGATTGGCTGGGGAGCAGGGGAGATAGGAGGAAGTTGTTGCAGAGTTTGATTGAAAGGATTGATGTGTATGTAGGGAAAGTGGTTGAAATAAAATGGAAATTCCGTGATAGACTGCTAATTTAGTATGAAACAGAAAAACAGTAAAAGGATTTACTTAAAAATAAGTATAGAATGATTGAATAACCGGAAGGATATGATAAAATAGTAATATAAAGATTTAGCAAAGAAGTTTTGATTATAAAGTGTCGCCAAAGAAAGCTGTATCTGACAGAAATGAGGTTTTAAGAAGACTGTGATAAATGTATGGATTGACGAGATGACGCCATGTCTGAAAGATAATCTGACAGGAGAATTGATTTCAACAGAAGTTCTAAGAGTCAGGCGGAAATCATTTCTGCAAAAATTTAATAAGAAAAATGGTTGGTATGTCAATTGGGCAGAACTATTGAAGGATAGTACGGTGGAAGTGTATGCGCTGGTAGTAGCCGGTACGGTGGATATCCAGGGATTGGTTGCCCTGCAGAAAAGTGATGATATGCAGGCTGTATATGTGGCATGGATGTGTATCGCACCACAGAATAATAAGTTATTAGTGAATGAGCCTAAATATTCAGGAGTAGGCGGACATTTATTTGCGATTGCCGCTAATAAGTCAGTAGAATATAATTATAATGGCGCTATTACCGGAAATGCTGCAAATGCAGAACTGCTAGAGCATTACTGCAAAACATTCCATGCCGATTTTCTTGGAATGCTTCATCCCTATCAGATGATGATAGATGAAGAGAACGCCGCAAAAATAATGGAGGTGTATGACTATGAATGGACAGATGATGAATTATAACAGGTATTTGGAATCTTTAAAAAATACGCCGGAACCGATATTGCTTAGCCAGATGCCGCTGAAAATGAACTTAAAGAAAGTGGCTGATTATGCAAAAGAAAAAGGTGTGAGGATATCAAGCCTTAGCAAAGAGGAATTAAAACAATTCCTTGTATGAGAAAGATAAAAAAGTTACTTATAACGCAAAAATGAGCGATAAGTAACTTTTTTTGCGTTATTTGAAAGATGAATTTTCACAATATAGAAAGGCTGAATACTGTATGGAAGAATGGCAAAAGATACGAAAGAGATATTTCTTATTAGAAGTAGCAGGAATAGTTTTAATCTCAGTTTGCTTTTTAGTGGGAATCTGGTCAGATTGGAGTGTTCTTGCGAGAAAGAATGCATTAATTATAATTGAAAACATAGAATCATTTTCTTTGACTATATTGCAAATACAAGCCACGGTAGGTACTCTGATTATAGCCATAATTGCGTTAATAACCGGAAATATTTCTGATTCTCATATGGGAGTATCGGTGAGTGATTTTTATTTGAATATCAAACCGTGGAAGCTAAAACAAAAGATTTTGATTTTTTTATCATTAGGGTTATGCCTGGCAGGAGTGATTTGCCATTCTTTAAAATTATATAATGCTGTATTTTACTTATTTGTTGCGACATTAATGGTGGTAACGATTTCCGTAATAGAAATATATTCTGCTTTTAGGGGAAAAAACATAGGAAACTTTGAAATAGAAGCATACATTAATTACATATTAAAAAGTAACGCTGAGTTCAGTAAGAAAGAAAATATTTATCAAAATTTTGTTTCAGATTGGAAAGTGATTATTGATTCGCAAGACAAGCAAAGTTATGAAAAATATCTTGGCATTTTTAAAGAGTGTATGTTTGCGCTATTAAGCTATGGAACTGCGCAGAGTGAGGATTCTATTCAACAGCAATGTTATAGCATAGCATATTCCTTTTTGGGAGCAGAAAAAAAGATAACAAGAGAAAGGGGGATTGAATTTATTCAGAAAGTGTACGATGTGCTATGGGAAACCATATACAAAGATAAATTAAAGGAGACCAGTATCTTGGCTAACAATAAATATGGTTTCTATCTTTTTTCAGAAATCTGTGGTGAGATGGTACGGAGTATGGAGGATATCAATGCGGAAAGTATAGAGAAAAAGATTAGATTTAGCAATTTGTCAGATTCAATACAAAGAATTGCTATTTGGTCAAGATATGATGTTGATGAAAGTAACAGTAGCGAGGAGGAACTGGAGAAATCCAGAAGAAGCAGGGTGGGTTATGATAATGAAATAAGTCAATTAAACTATTTAGCAAGATATTGGGGTGGTTATTTAGCAAGGCAGGGCGTTAAGGGCAATATTGTAAACAAAAAGATTTGGGCAAATGAATTAAAGGGGTGGAGTATCTTTTCAGCATATAATATACCGAAAGAAAGATGTGAAGATTTTTTAAAAGCAAAAGCAGAGGTGTATTTTAATTATTGTTACGGAATGTTGATGAACGGACAGGAGAACATTGTTAAGCAGGGATTGTACTTTGCAGGAATAAGGAATAATGTTAAATTGGATAATAAATATCAGGCTTTATTTTATTTGTCCGTCCATTGCTATCTATATTATTTAGCTGAGAGAGAAAGTAGCGATTGTGTTCCTGAAAATGTCCGACAAGGGGCAAAAGGTATATTAAATGATGAAAACGTGAAAAATATATTTGAAGGTTTTCTTGATATGTTGGCCGAAAATTCTGAATGGCTGGATTTGGATATTCCCAAACAACTCCATGAGATGCTGGACAGGTATGAACTATTTCCAGTGTATGAAAACGTAAAAACCATGATAATAGAATATGTGGTTTCGGATTTCTACATATTTCTTATCCTTTTTATGTCACAACAGTATTTTTTACCAGAATTGCTTGATAAGAATATAGATGATATGATGGCATTCAGGTATGTAGCAGATGAAAATGAAAACAAGACAAAGGAAATTTTCAAATTTTTGTTTAAAATAATTTTTGCAGGGAATAAATCCGACGAAAGAATAGATGTTGAAGTTGGTTTGATGTATGATAATCTGGAAAAGATTGTTAAGAAAAAACAAAAAGAAAGATATATTGGATTAGCAATAGAGGAACAGAAAGATTATGAAGCAAATATCAATGAAAAAGAAATATGTGAAAAAATCAAAGCTGCGACTATAAAGAAAATCAAAGAGAAATTTTCGACTATTCTAATAGAAGAGGATAAACGAAATGGGATAGTAAAGATTGATTTGTTAAACATGGAAGATTATACAAAATCATTACGAAATAAAAAATTGGATGGATATTATTCGCACATAGATGGGATGTTCTTATTTGGGATAGAGAGAATATTATATCAGCGAAATGCTGTTGAACTAAAAAGAAGATTTGATGATTTTTCGGAAGATAAAGAATTTATGGACTATTTATCTATAAATAATTTGCATTTACTTCTTGGCTCCCAGTTTATCTTAAAAAACAGAGACTATAGAATTAGTGATGAGTACAAAAAGTTTTTGGAAGATTACGAAACAATATATACAACGGTTGTAAATGAAGGGATAGCATTGAAAAAAGATTCACTAAAAGTATGTTTGCATGAGGTTAATGTTTCTATCCATTCTCCCAGCATAGCAGAATCAGAAGCAGAATATGATAAGGAAACAGGGAAATATATTTATTCAATTATAAATGGACTTCCAATAGATTTTGAGAAAGATGAACTTAGAGAATTCCTTTATAATAATCGGAAAGTGATAAATATTACAGCAAAGATATCTATACAGGTAAATGAGAAGCCATGTGGTACTATTTTTACAGGGAGAAATAGGATATAAATTTTCCCGAAGTTTTTAAAATTTGTGTCATTACCTTGACACAAGCAGGACACGATCTGGGCAACCACAGTGAGAACCATAAAAACATGAGTCAGATTTCAGATGAGGAAAAAAAGGAAGAGCTGATGAAGGTACATACCAGGGTGCAGGAACTGACCGGATATGATATGTTCTTATTTAGACCGCCTTATGGAGATTATGACAATGCAGTGGTAAATGTAGCTAAGGATTGTGGATATTACACGATTCAGTGGGATGTGGATTCTCTGGACTGGAAGGACTATGGAGTGGATTCCATTATTAAGACGGTGACACAGCACAAACACCTTGGAAACGGATCAATTATACTTTGCCACAACGGGGCAAAATTTACAGCGCAGGCATTGGATACCTTGATTGCAACTTTGAAAAATGAGGGGTATACATTTGTGCCCATATCCGAGTTGATCTATCGGGAGGGGTATCATATGAATCATGAGGGAAGGCAGATAAAAAATTGACATAGCTAAAGAGTTCCATTACACTAAATATACAAATGAGAATGGAGACTGTGGGATGAAACAAAAAAGAACGCTGGAAAATCTTTTTTTGGGAATATCTGTTTTAAATCTTTTTGTTATGTATGGAATGCTGCTATTGTCAAAAGGGAGTTTTATAGAAAAAATCACTTATAGTGAGAGTAATTTTATAGATTTCTGGAGTCATATCGGAAGGCTTTTATACAGCCCTTCTATTTATGCGACGGATGCAGACGCAATATTTCCTCCACTGGCATATTTGTTTTTAAAACTATTTGCTGAACCGCTGCGCTTTAAGGCGGAAAATGGAAATGAGCTGTGGGAAATATCAAACTCGGGATATGGCATTTTGATGGTAGTGATGTATTTTCTGTTGTTTGTCTGGCTTTTAGGGGCAGGCATATATACATATTACAAGACAAATTCTTACATGAAAAAGCAGGTTTTGCTGGGAATTTTTTTGTTTTCTTATTCGATTTGGGGATTTGCCTTTGAAAGAGGAAATTTAGTGCTGTATGCAATGGTTTTCTTAATGCTTGGGCTGGCGCTTAAAGATTCACCTAACAAGCTGCTACGTGAAGCTGCCTTGATTTTTGTTGCTGTTTCGGCTGGATTTAAGCTTTACCCTGCACTGTTCGGTTTTATATGGATTGCGGAAAAACGGTATAAGGAAGCCGCAAGACTGGTAATATACGGGCTGCTTGCTTTCTTTGTTCCCTTTCTTTTCGTAGACAGTTTTACAAATTATATTCATACGTTTGTGCAGTATCTGGATAAAGGAATGTATTCCCATGCAAGTATTTGGAGCGCTGTATTTGAGTTGTTTGGAAATAATCAGTATACACAGTTGTTGTGTAGATTGATTGTTGCAGCGATTATTTTAGGTTCATTATTTTTTATTTTTGTGGATGGAATTAACTGGAAAACAATTACGCTTCTTATGGCGACACAGACAGTAATGATTCCCGAACAATATGTTTATACTTATGTATTTATTATGATTCCGTTAATATGCTTTTTAAATGAAGCCGGTAAAAGAAAGATTGATTATGCCTATGCTGTGCTCTTTTCCACACTGTTTACATTGCCTCCGATTTTTGAAGGCGGCCGGGGGCGGCTTATGGTCTGGATGTGGGGGGGGTTATGGACGGCAGTGTTGATGGATGAAATTATTTTTCTTGTGAGAAGGAAATAGACGGAATAAAACCAGATAAAAAATGTCATACTTTTGTGGAAGGCAGATATGGAAGAAAAAAAAGAAACAAGCTGAAATTCCAGGAAGGTGACTAATATGAAACAATTCGAATTGGTATATATAATAGACAATCAGGAATTTGAAAAACAGTTGGAAAAACTGGCGGAACGCTTCAAATTGATAAATGGGTGGTCTGAAAAGGAAATACTTCAATTTGCGGTAAATGCAATACCACAGACAAAGGTATATTTAGATTTTCTTGAGGTAAAAGCGGGAGAAATGGATTAGTTTTATTATATAACATTTGTCCTGATAGAAGGATGCAGAGTGAAAAAATAATTCCATTACTAATTATATTTATATTTTGTTTAATATGCTGTGGGAAAAAGGCAGAAAATAAAGTTCAGACAGATGCCGCAGCGGGTGAAGAAAATACCCAAGTCATCTGGTACTATCAGGAGGAAAGGTCTGCCTGTGAAAAGCCAAAACCGGCGGTGGAGCCGGAAGGCGCTTATGGGATATTGCGGGACTTTTATGAGACAGAAAATGAGGATATTTATTTTCTTTATCAGGAGGATTTGACACCGGAGCAGGAGAATAATTATTATAGGGTGAATGGCCCCAGAACGGATGTGGAATATGCAAACCACATTATTCGTTATGATGGTGCGGAAGCTGCTTTTGAGGAAATAAATCTGGAGATTGACACTGATATTTTTTTATGCAATATACGGGTTTCAGAAGATGGAACAATCCTCCTGTTTGACTGGAACAGGGCTTATGTGTATTTTTCAGGGGAAGAACATTGTAAGGTAGATTTTCCATCTGATCCAAGAGGAGGGATTATTTTTCAGGATGACACCCACCTGATCTGTCAGCCGGTGATGAATTCTGCCTATATGGTTTTTGATTTGCGGACAGGAGAAAAGACAGAAGATTATATTAGCAGGGAATTCCTTCTGGAAGGAACAACCAATGGCGGAAGCTTTCTTGTCAGGGATCAGGAAACAGAGCTTCTCGCGACGGGAAATGGAATTTATGAAAAAGAAGGGGAAGAGTGGACTTTGAAGGTTTCCTCTGAGCGAACGAGTATGACGCTTGGCGGCTTCTGGCCGGATGGTTTGTGGAAGGAAGGGGAAGAATATTTTCTTACTGCCAGTGATATTTTGTATCATTATTGCCTGGCAGAAATAAATCCGGATGATATGGTTGAACTTAAGCTTTTTTCTGTGGCGGAGAGCAGCTTCTTAAAAAATGCGGTGCTTGTGTATCAGACGACCAATCCCAATGTAAATATTACATATGAATTTGCAGGAAGTAAGGCTCCTGCAAACAATCAGGAAATGAATACCCTGTTAAAGCGTGTGAATACAGAAATAGTATCCGGCCAGGCGGCAGATGTTTACGTGTTTGATAAACTGCCCTGGGAGGGCTATGCAAGGCAGGGAATGCTACTGGACATTGATGAGACAGTGGAAACCTTGCTGGATTCCGGGGAATATTTTGACGGAGTGCTGAAAGGGTATCAGAAAGAAGAAGGAACCTTTGTCATGCCATTGTTTTTTGAGGCGGACTGTATTGTATGCCGGAAGGAGGCTGCACCCTATGCAGAGAGCCTTTCCGGTCTGGCAAAATACCTTGAGGAGCATCCGGATGAGGCTGGTCTTGTTCCTTATAATTACAGGGGAAATATAAAAGATTTCTTTCTGCCTATGCTGTACCATTTTTACGGAAACGAGCTTTATGAGAATGGAAAGGTGACAAAAGAAAGGCTGGAAGCATTTCTTGAGGAAGCAAAGCTTCTCTATGAGCGCCTGATGAGTGATGAAGCAACAGAAGTGCCTCCTCGGCTGCTGGATTATAAAAATTGTGATCTTATGGAGGAGGAATTATGGCAATTGCTGGGATGTGGAAAAGGAAATGTATCATTGGCTGTTTTAGGAAGGCTTGGAGTATGGTTATATCCACAGATTTCCCATTATGAGGGCTTTGAAATTATTCCTACCGGACAGTTCCATTCCGGCATGCTGATCGGGGTGCACAGCCAAACTGAATATTCCAGGGAGGCTTGTGATTTCGTCCGGTTTTTGGCCTCCTATGCCGGCATTTATAGTGAGAATAGCAGTGTAATTCCTGGGATACCAGTGACCAGACAGACAATAGATGCATGGACCATGTTCTATGAAGAAACATGTAGAGAATCCTGGGGATATGATCAGGGATTTTACTACAACGCTACATATGGGGAAAGTTACCCTCTTTATTTTCCGGTAAAAGAGGACAGCGTGTGGCTTAAAGAACTTTTAGATAAAGCATCCCTTCCAAGAGGTTATGCAAGCTCTCTGACAGATTCGGTTTATGCCATTTTGGTGCAGGGAATTGATGGATATTTTGAAGGGGAGAAATCGCTGGAAACGATAGTAGATGAACTGTACAGTAAAATTAGTATTAAGCAGAGTGAGGAAGAATAACATTAAAAGTACCGCGCTTACTGCTTCAATGCTAAAAATATTTTTTAAAAATAAAAAACTGCCGCCCTGTGTTTTTACCATCAGGGCGGCAGTTTTTTCATTCGGAATACTAGACCTTAAAAGCATCAATTTCAGATTTTAATTCATCCATATTTTCCCCAAGCATGTCTGCTGTTGTATTTAAATTTTTTACGCTTGCAAGGAGCTGTTCTGCAATTACATTAACAGTTTCAGCTCTGTTTGATGTATCAGCTATAATATCCGATATATTTATAACAGCCTGCAGGGTATCGCTGCGTTCTTCATCTGCTTTTCCGATGCTTTTTACGATTTCCTTAAGGCCTTCTACAAGCTGCCCCAGCTTTTGGTTCATGGAACCAAATACGCTCACAACATTTTCAACTGCTTTACCCTGCTGGGCAACCATACTTCGGGCCTGTTCTGCCTTCTCTGCGCTGTTAACAGTCTGCATCATAATGTGAGATACATTGTTGCTGATCTCACCAGCGGCTTTTGCGGAATCGTCTGCCAGCTTTCTGATTTCTTCTGCCACAACTGCGAAGCCTCTGCCGGCGGCACCGGCTCTTGCTGCTTCAATAGACGCATTCAGGGAAAGAAGGTTGGTCTGTACGGAAATGGAAGTAATAGTTTCAACAAAAGTATTGATAATTTCTGATTCTTTTTTAAGATTTCCTATACTTTCCCCCACTCTGGAAGTAATTTCAGTGGTTTCTTCGGCACGTTTTCCCAACATACTTACGATTTCCATTCCCTTATGAATCATTCCCTCGGTTTCATTTACCAAAAGTTCTACCTTTTCAACTACTTTTCCAACTTCCTGTATTTCGTCAGAGAGTATATTGGTGCGGGTTACGCATTCCTGGGCATGCTCTGACTGTCTGCTTATGCCATCATTGATTTCGCTGATTGCCTGAGTAATTTTATTGGAATAGTCGGTGATGGTATCAGATACTTTTTCCACATCATCGGAGGATTTTTCCAGTTCGCCAGTTGATTTGCGCACTTTTTTAACCAGTTTTTTCGTGTTGGCTACCATATTTGCTGCCGAACCTGCAAGACTTCTGAACTCATCATGCCCCTTTGCCTGGATATCGACGGTCAGATCTCCCTTTGATACTTCCCCAAGCTTACCGGAAATCCGCTTCATATTATTTTGAATGCCTGCCACGATGGTAATGCCCACAATCATGGCGATGATGCCGGCAAGAATTGTAAGCTGCATGGTCAGCGTACGTATTTCAATTGCCTGATTGGTAACAACACTCATGGGAACCAGTCCGCATATGGTGGCATTAATCTCACTGCTTCTGCTGTAGATGAAAAGATATTTTTCACCGTGGAAATCTACTTCCAAGGCGCCTGTGGGATTTTCAGGATCAATAGATTGAAAAAACTCCTGCTCAAAAAAGACAATTTCATTATCAGAAAATGTGCTTTCTTCATCAACTGAGGTTTGGGAAATGATTTCTCTGCCATTTTCGGTGACAAATCCTGTTATGCTTCCTTCTCCTAAGTCAATTCCACTGATAAAATCTTCAATGGCAGAACGACTGATATCTATTACAATGCAGCCATCATTATATTTAGTTAATCTTTCGTAAGACAATATGTATGTTGAAAAATCTGTTTCTAAAACAGCATCCAGGGCAGGGTGTGAATCAACCCATTTTAAAATATCCCGTTGGGAAGAAGCTGTTTCCTGCATATGTTCATTTAAAATTCCTTTTTCATTCTGCTTTGATCCGGTGGTAAGGATCGTAAGATTTTCATTTGGAATGATGTGAATATTGCTGATAAAGGAATTTGCCGAAAGAGAAGTGAGCAAATCCAGATTAATAGTTTCAAGTGCCAGCATTTTTCCTACCGGATCATTTTCCAAGGCACCCCCTACATAATTTGAGACATTTGTGGCAAAGGCATATCTGGTGCCTTCGCTTTCTATAAACATGCAGCTCATTTCTACATAGTCTCTGGCCATGCTGATTGTCTGAATCGTACTTTCCTGAAACTTTTCACGCATTCCTGCTGCAGCCTTCTGATAAGCAGAAATACCGACAATTATCATAAAAATGATAGGAACAAGAAAACAGAGCACGACCTTATTGCGAATGCCAAGTAACATAAAAGCTGGTTTATTTTTTGTTTTTTCACGGTTCATCCTATACCCTCCATGCAGCCACCTGTAACGGCTTTATTATACAACATTTTCATATATTTTTATATGTGTGAAGGGGACATCAGTTCAGGATGATTGTTCTTTCAGAATTTAGGTGATTTGCAAAACTAAATTCCACCTCTTCTTCTTTTGACCATGGAAGTTATCCTTACAAAGGATAGGGTGGATTTTAATCTTACATTTTTTAGTGTATCATCCTCTTGTGCTGCTGATATGAGGGAGGATACTACTATGAACAAACATAAGCATTTATCTTTTGAAGAACGTTTTACTATCAAAACCCTGCTTGAT
>KE159819.1:239161-250637 GCA_000403495.2 Lachnospiraceae bacterium 10-1
CAGCTTCATTTTTGCTGTTTTTATATGTACTTTCAGGAAAAAGCTTTGGATTGTTCTGTTATTCTGTAAAAAGAGCATACTTTAATAAGCCATTTCCCACAGCTTGAAAGTTTGCTTTAAGATATGAAAAATCAGGCACTTTTCACAGGAAACAAATGTGTTCCGGTCCTGCCTTTTTGAATCTTATTATGAAGTTTATTCATATTCTGCGCCATGGCAAGCAGTGTGCTTTCTGCAAGCACATTTGATGTCCCTTTGCTTAAGTATCTCCTAAACTGCATATCCTGTTTTAAATCCCCAAAAGAACCCTCTGCCTGAATACTCCGATTTGTCCTCAAAAGTATGCCTTCATCCGAAAGAATCCGTTCCAGATCTTCTTTCCTGTACTTCAGAAATGTTTTTGCAACCTGAAGCGTCTTTGTCCTTTCTTCCATAGGTGTTTTGCAATTGTTACCTTTGATACAGTCACTTTTGTAAGGGCATCCGCTGCAATCCTCACATTTATAAACCGTTTTTTCACTTACATAGCCTGTTTTGCTTTTGGAATGTCTGACATGGTCTGTCGTCAGCTTTTTACTGTTTCTACAGGTATAGCTGTCTGACTCGGAATCATACTCCATATTTTCGGCTTTTCCGATATCATTTTTATACTTACGGGTTTTGGAAATCTCGTAGTTCGAAGGCTTTATATAAGAAAGCTGTCCGTTTGATTCAAGAAACAGGTAGTTTTCTTCACTTTCATATCCGGCATCAGCGGTTATATTTTTATATTTGAATTTCAGATGTTCTCCGGCATCTTTCAAAAATGGTATCAGGGTTGTAGTGTCGGTTGGCTGCGGTCCGACGGAAAGCCATGTGATATATTCGGAATCCACACCATGCTGGAGGTTGTAGGCAGGTTTTAACTGTCCGTTGCCCATGGCATCTTCTTTCATCCGCATAAACGCAGCATCATGATCCGTTTTGGAATAGCTGTTTCGTTCCCCGCAGATATGAATCTTTTGATTGTATTCTTTGAGCTTGCACAGATAAGCTTCGAGAGTTTCAATGCTCTTTTGAAGTGGTGTTTTTCTTTTTCCAATGCCATGCACAAAAACTACATTTTCACTTTGCTTGAGGGCATAAAGTTTCCTGCGCAGCTTCTTTACATGTTTCATCTTTACAGTATCCCTGTAAACAATCTTTAGCCCATAAAGCTGTTCACATTCCGCAACAAAATCTGCAAGTTTTATCAGAAGCTTCGCCTGATTCTTTGTCACGGCTTTCTTCCAGACAAAAGTATATTTATTTGCGCTGGCTTCGATTTTTGTACCATCGATGAAAATGGTCTCGCCTGAAATCTCGCCAAGGTCAAAAAGTGTATTGGACATTTCCGCAAGAATCCGCTTGGAACAGGGCGCAAAATGAATGCTTCGGAATCTTGCAAATGTTGCATGGTCAGGAACAGGTGCGCCTTCCAAAAGAAACATAAAATTGATATCCCTTTTACAGTTAAGCTCCATGGAACGGGAGGAATAATCCCCGTTCATGTAAGAGTAAAGCACAATCTTTAGAAGGGTTCTTGGCGATACGGAATTTATTCTTTCATAAGTAGAATATAAGTCAGTCAAATCCATTTCCTCCACAAACTGACTCAGTAACCGCACAGAATCATCTTCCGGGATGATTGTTTCAATATTTAGCGGAAGTTTTAATTGATATCCGCCCTGATTTAGACTATAATTTTTCTGTAAGTTAATGTGTTTGGTCATACATTAATTTTACACCAACTGCCGGATTCTTTCGAGGTCTGGCAGTTATTTTTTGCACAGAAAAGGAGCTGCGCACTAATCACTTAGTGCGACAGCCCCTGGTTTTTCTTTTTTTATATTCTTGTAAATAGATGCAAACAATTTCTGAAGGTAGTGCTCCTGACTCCAACACTGACAAAAAATCGGGATCCGGATGGTATGAAATGATTGGCAGCGGTATCATAGAGGTTCCTCCTTTTTGATAAAATGCTTTTTTCATTTTATAGGATGGCAGAAGAGAAAACAAGAAAAATTTTATTATAGTTCCTTTTATTGGACAGTTAATCTGTTATAATTAAAGCATAAAGAAAAAATGGAAATATGCATATAAAAAGACAGGATAAGACAATGATTGCACATATTAATAATTTGGGAGAGAAACAATCTGTAAAAGATCATTTAGAAGGAACAGCAGAATTAGCAAAAATGTTTGCAGAGGAATTTGATTGTGGTGAAATAGCTTATTATTGTGGTATTTTGCATGACATAGGCAAATGCTCAGATGAATTTCAAAAGAGGATTTGTGATCCTGAGCACGTGAAAAAGGTTGATCATTCTACGGCGGGAGCACTGGAGGCAATGAAGGAAGGAAATATTCCAGTGGCGATGGCAGCAGCAGGACACCATTCGGGGCTTATGGATGGCGGAAATTATAATTTATCTATGGAAGGTGATGGAACTTTTTTTGGAAGGATAAAGAAACAAGTGCCAAATTACAGCAAGTGGAAAGAGGACATTACCTTTAAGAATGTGCCATTGCCATTATTTTGTTCAAAAGGAACTAAATTTACTATGTCCTTTTTTATCAGAATGTTATATTCATGTCTGGTTGATGCGGATTATCTGGATACGGAAAGGTTTATGAACGGAGGAAAGGAAAACAGAGGGAATTATTCTTCAATAAATAGAATATGCAGCAGCTTTGACAATTACATAAACGGGTGGCTGCATAAAACAGACTTTACATGTAAAGATCAGGAGGAATTATGCAAAAGAAGAAATTTTATTCTTAAAAATTGTTTGGAAAAAGGAAAAAAGCTTAATCGGGGATTGTATACTTTGACAGTACCAACAGGTGGAGGAAAAACAACAGCGTCTTTAGGGTTTGCACTGAAACATATGAAAAATAATGATATGAGACGTGTGATTTATGTGATACCGTATACTTCTATTATAGATCAAAATGCAGAGGTGTTTCGTGATATTTTGGGAGATGAGAATGTGTTGGAGCATCATTCTGGAATATCATATGAAAGGACAGAAGATCAGGCTGAAAATTTTGATACTTATCAAAAGGCTTTGGCAACTGAAAACTGGGACATGCCCGTTATAGTGACAACAGCAGTACAGTTTTTTGAGTCTCTTTTTGCAAGCAAAAGTTCAAAATGCAGGAAACTCCACAATATAGCAAATAGCGTCATTATTTTTGATGAAGCACAGACTTTGCCAATGCCATATTTGGAACCATGTATAGCAGCTATTTCTGAATTGGTGCAAAATTACAAATCAACCGTAATTTTATGCACAGCGACACAGCCGGCGTTGGATGGTATTTTTAGAAAATATGGGTTTCATGGTGAAATACAGGAAATATGTGATAGCGTGGAAGAATTATATCAGAAGTTTAAGAGAACGAAAATCAGTAATTCAGGTGTGCTTTCATTTTTGGAACTTTCCCAGAAAATTAAAGAAAAAGAGCAGGTGCTTTGTATCGTAAATAAACGAAAAACGGCCCAGGAATTATATACAAATGTTAATAAAGAGGGGACATACTGCTTAACTACACTTTTGTATCCTGCAGGACGCAAACAGCAGATACAGGAAATAAGATACCGGCTGGATAAAGGGATGCCATGCAGAGTAATAGCAACTTCGCTGGTAGAAGCAGGGGTTGATCTGGATTTCCCGGAGGTATACAGGCAGGAAACCGGGCTGGATTCCCTGATACAGGCGGCGGGGCGGTGTAACAGAGAAGGAAAAAGAAAAGTAGAAGACAGCAATGTTTATTTATATAAAATTGATGGTGAAAATAATTCCTTTAACAGTCAAAATGTTGATGCGCTTTTTGAAACATTGCGGTTTTATGAAGATCCGACAGATTTAAAAGCAATTACACATTATTTTATGTTATACAGGGGCCTTTTGGGAAAGGAAAATCTTGATCAAAAAAAGATAATGGATGCGTGGGAGAGAGGAATTGATGGCAGGTTATTTCCTTTCTCTACGGTCAGTGAAAAATTCCATTTAATAGAAACTCAAACAAACACCATTTACATACCAGTAGACGAAGGAGAATCACTAATAGGTAAGATATATGATGGACAAATGAATAGAGAACTTTTACGAAAATTAGGACAATATAGTGTAAATATTTTTCCGGATCATTTTAAACGCTTGGTGGAATATGGATGTCTGGAGATGGTTTCTAATGCGATTTATGTATTGAGAGACATGAATCAGTATAGGAAAGACATAGGCCTTCAGATGGATGTGGAAACCGGATTCGGATTTTATATTTAATAACAAAAGATAAATAATAGAGATGAGCAAAACACATTGATTTAAATATAGGATTTGGCAGTTAGTGTCTGTAAATTGAAAAGATTGAGAATTTATGGCATAGCAAAGCTAACGTAAGTCCAAAACCTACGCAAATAAGGGGGTATGAACTGCTCTTTATTATGCGATTCGTTTTACAGCTTTGAGCTTACGGTAGGATTGCCTGGTGTCACTGGTGATTGCAGCAACGGCAACCGCTAACAGACTGATATGGGCAAGTGTATTCAAGTTTGTAACAGATGATTTATTTCTTACCCACATACGTTTCTGCCCGGTATTTTTGAAACGGGAATTGTATCGCTCACATTCTGTACGAAGGGAGTAATTATTTTTGAAGTATCTGCTGTCTCTGTCAATGGAGAGTCTTAAATCATCGGGAATGGTGATGTACTTTGTACAGCCGCGATGCTTTTTGCCATTGTAGAAGTTTTGGTGATGGCATGGACAGTCTGCATTTTTACTTAATTTTAATGGACAGCAGAATTTTTGACGGGTGCGTCCACTATCGGAGAACTTACCATCCTTCCACATGGCAAGTCCAGCTTCACAGATAGGATTTCCTTGTGGAAGAAGTGTTGGATTTTTGGCATTTCGTTTGTTTAAAGGAATAATACATTCACCTTTGTAGAGTTCATGCACCTGATTATAGATATTTTTAACATCATAGCCTTTATCAGCAAGGAAAGTACATTCTGTTATAGGCAAAAAGGTATGTGTGTCAGCAAGAATATCAAGTGCAACAGTAGAATCACAGACATTGGCTGTAGTGGTCAGTTCATAAATGGGAAGACCTGAAATACAGTCAACAAGAACATGATTTTTGTAACCCCAGTAGAATTCATAATTTTTCTCATTTGTTTGGTTAGAAGCAGAATGTACACCAAGTTTACAATCGGCATCTGCTTTGGGCTGGTTATCAGGCTTAAATTTGTTGGACAAAAAAGATTTTGGATTATTCTGCGAAGTGTTGGCAGCGATCGGAGTTGAATCCAAACCAATAAAAGAGGCATCAATCATCCCTTGTTTTGAAAGATAAAGTACCTGAGATATCATAATAGAGGAAAGTATATCATTATCAATCTGTTTTAGAAAACGGTCGAAAGTCCAGTAAGATGGTAACGAAGCAGAAATATCAAAACCACAGTAATGGGCGATAAGAAGGTTATTGTTAAGATAATCAAGAAGGTCTGTAATCATGGAAAAGCCTTCACATTTCATAACAATAAACGCACAAATCATGGCGTGATTAGAAAAACCTTTTCGTCCGGTTTTGGGGAATTGCGGTACAAAGGATAAATCAAGATTCAGAAAAAGCGAATCATAAAACTTTGCAGCTGGTTGTGAAGTAAAAAGACGGATGTCTTTTAAAATTTCCTGACGGTAGATAATAATCAGCTCCTTTCGGTGAATTGATTCTGACAACTTAATTATACCATTTGGAGCTGGTTGTTACTATAAATTTGGAGTGATAAAAGAGGTTGCCATGCTTCGCAAACCTGCATAAATACTGAATGTGTGGAGTTTTGCTCATGGCTAATAAATAAAGACTAGGAGGTGATATTTATGTCGGTCAGAGTAGAGGTATGGGGAGAATATGCCTGTTTTTCACGTGTGGAATTTAAGGTTGAAAGGGTTAGTTATGATGTAATAACGCCCTCAGCAGCACGTGGAATATTAGAGGCAATTTACTGGCACCCCGGTATGAAATGGGTTATAGACAGGATATATATTCTTTCCCCTATCAAGATGACAAACATAAGAAGAAATGAGGTACAGTCTAAAATTCTGGCAAGTAATGTGAGAGCAGCAATGGCAGGAGGGCAAAATCCGCTATATATCAGCACTTCTAAGGATATTGTACAACGGGCTTCGCTGGTTTTACAGGATGTACATTATGTAATTGAAGCACACTTTAATATGACTGATAAAGCATCGGAAAGTGATAATCATGGAAAATTTCAGGACATTATGAAACGCAGACTTCGTAAGGGACAATGCTTTCATCAGCCATATTTTGGATGCAGAGAATTTCCAGCCAAGTTTAAGGAATGGACGGATGAGAAAATACCAGCGATTGAAGAAACAAGAGATATAGGATATATGTTGTGGGATATAGATTTTAGTGATACGTCTAATATACAGCCCTTGTTCTTTCGGGCCAGGATGGAAAAGGGAGTATTGGATCTGACAGACTGCGAGGTGATACGGTGATCTTACAGGCTTTGGTTAAATATTATGAAGATTTATTAGAAAGAGGCATAATTGCTAAGCCGGGCTGGGGTAAGGTAAAAATATCTTTTGGATTAAACCTGGACTGTGATGGTGAAATACAAGGGCTTTTTACGCTTAAAACGCCGCAGACATTAGGGAAGAAGACTGTGTATAAGCCTCAGATGATAGAAGTACCACAACCGGTAAAACGTTCTGTAGACGTAAAAGCCAACTTTTTGTGCGATAATTCCACTTATATTTTAGGAATTGATGAAAAAGGAAAGCAGGGCAGAACTCAAAAGTGTTTCAGTGCATGTAAGGAGCTGCATACTAATTTATTAAGTAGAGTAGAGACTGATTCGGCGCAGGCAATTATCCGGTTTTTTGAAAAATGGGAACCGGAGAAAGCGGAAGAAAATCCATACCTGGTAGATAAATGGAAGGAATTAATGGCAGGGGGAAACATTCTTTTTTATTGTAATGGCAGATCTGTTATGGAAGACCTGCAAATAAAAGAGTGCTGGCAAAAGTATTATGATTCTGCTGATGGCGGAAAAGAAGAGATATGCATGGTAACAGGAAAAAGAGCACCGATAGCGGTATTGCATCCTGTCATTAGAGGAGTCCGTGGGGCACAGGCAATGGGAACTTCTTTGATATCATTTAATGCACCGGCTTTTTGCTCTTATGAAAAGGAGCAGGGAAATAATGCACCGATAAGTGAGTATGCAGCATTTGCTTATGCTACAGCGTTAAATGAACTTCTGGGTGATAGTGAACATACCAGAACAATAGGAGATACTACCGTGGTGTGCTGGGCAGAAGGGGGAAGTGCTGTTTATCAGGATATAGGGATCGCCGCCATGTTTGGTGTGAGTGAAGATGGCGGAGTGACAGATCAGGATTTAAGTATGATTATGGCAAAGATGCAGCAAGGTGAACCAGTTATGATAAAGGATGAATTGTTGGACGGGAAGAAACACTTTTATGTTTTAGGGCTGGCGCCTAATGCGGCAAGGCTGTCAATTCGTTTTTCTATGGTTGATTCTTTTGGAAAAATATTGCAGCATATAAATCAGCATTATGAAAGACTGGAAATCGTGCGTCCTGGTTTTGATCAGTTTTTAACATTGCCAATTTGGAAGCTGCTTTCAGAAACGGTAAATAGAAATGCAAAAGATAAAGCACCTTCCTCCCAGATGGCAGCAGATACATTGAAAGCTATTTTAAATGGCAGCAGATATCCCGCATCTTTATTAAATGGGGTTATGCTTAGAATCAAAGCCGAATGTGAAGTGACAAGAGGACGGGCTGCTATTATAAAAGCGTATTATCTGCGAAATGAAAACAAGTATTGTCCAAAGGAGGTATTAGAAGTGGAATTAAATGAACATTGTAGGAATGTACCATATACATTAGGGCGGCTGTTTGCAATTTTAGAGCATATACAGCAGGAGGCAAATCAGGGAATTAATGCCACAATAAAAGACAAGTATTTTAATGCAGCAGCATCTACACCAGCGCAAATTTTTCCTGTTTTGACTAATCTTGCACAAAAACATTTACGAAAAATGGATGATAAAAGGAAAATATATTTTAACAGACAAATAGGTGAATTGTCAGAAATTATTGGAACAGAATATCCAAGGCGCCTGAATTTGCCGGAGCAGGGTTCTTTCCAATTAGGGTATTATTGTCAGGTTCAAAAACGTTTTCAAAAGAAGGAGGAAGAGTAAGATGAGTGATGTAATTAAAAACAAGTATGATTTTGTGGTTTTATTTGATGTGGAAAATGGAAATCCCAATGGTGATCCGGATGCTGGGAATATGCCAAGAATTGATACGGAAAGTGGATTTGGTATAGTCACAGATGTATGTCTTAAAAGAAAAATTCGAAATTATATTGAGATGTTGAAGGAGGATGAAGCAGGATATAAAATTTATATCAAGGATAATGTTCCTTTAAATCGAAGTGATGCAAAAGCCTTTGAATACTTCAATGTAGATGAAAAGGATATAAAAACATCGAAAAAATCAGATCCGGAGCTGGATATTAAAATCAGGAATTTTATGTGCCAGAATTTTTTTGATATAAGAACTTTTGGGGCTGTTATGACTACTTTTGTAAAGGCTAATTTGAACTGCGGCCAGGTAAGGGGGCCTGTTCAATTAGGTTTTGCAAAATCAATTGATCCCATTTTGCCACAGGAAATTACCATAACCAGAGTGGCAATTACAACAGAAAGTGATGCAGAAAGAAAAGGGACAGAAATGGGGAGAAAGTATGTTGTGCCGTACGGACTTTACAGAGTGGAAGGATTTGTATCTGCAAATTTGGCAAGAAAAGTAACAGGATTTTCTGAGGAGGATCTTGAACTTTTATGGCAGGCAATTTTAAACATGTTTGAAAATGATCATTCAGCAGCACGGGGCAAGATGGCTGTAAGAAAACTGATTATATTTAAGCATGAGAGTGAATTAGGGTGTGCACCGGCTCATAAGCTGTTTGATAGTATAAAAATTACAAAAAAACAAGGAATTGAAGTTCCAAGATCATTTTCTGATTATGAGATTGAATTGCCTGAAATATTGCCAGAAGGTGTTTCTTGCATTTGCAAAGAATAAGGAAAACTGCATATGGAATATCAGGAAGAAGATTATTTGATGCTGTCAGGAATACAACATTTTTCATTTTGCCGCAGGCAATGGGCATTGATACATATTGAACAGCAATGGGAAGAAAATGTTCGAACACTTGAAGGAAAGTTTATGCACGAAAATGCCCATAATCCTAATTTTCGTGAAAAGCGAAAAGATGTATTGTCAGTGCGGGCAATGAAGGTTTTTTCACGGACATTGGGAGTCAGCGGTGAGTGTGATGTTGTGGAATTTCATCGTGCAGAAGAAGGAATTACACTGCAAGGATATGAGGGTATGTATTATGTTGTACCAGTGGAGTATAAACGCGGTGCCCCCAAGAGTTATGATGCTGATGAACTTCAATTAACAGCGCAGGCAATGTGTTTGGAAGAAATGCTTCTAACGTCGATAGAAAAGGGATTTTTATTTTATGGAGAAACACGTCATCGGGCAGAAGTGTTTTTTTCGGATGAAATGCGTGGGAAAGTAAAGGATATCTTTGAAGAAATGCATTCATATTATAAACGGGCATATACACCTAAAGTAAGGATGAAGGCATCCTGTAAACAATGTTCTTTGTATAATCTCTGTATGCCACAACTTTGCAAGGAAATGTCTGCTGATAAATATGTGGAAGAAATGATAAGGGAGGAGTTAAGTTGAAAAAATTAATGAATACCCTATATGTAACGTCAGAGGATGTTTTCTTAGGAATTGAGGGCGAGAACATTATAGTAAAAAAGGATGAAAAAACATTAATGAGAGTGCCAATCCATAATGTTGAAGCAGTTGTAACATTTAATTATGTAGGAGCAAGCCCGGCATTAATGAAAAAATGCAGTGAAAAAGGAGTTAATATAAGTTTTTTTCAAGGTGATAGGTTTTGTGGACGGATTATAGGACAGGAAAATGGCAATGTAATCCTGCGAAAAACACAATATCGATATTCTGACAATGAAAGTGAAAGCTTAATAATTGCTCGTAATATGATTTTAGGGAAGGTGCATAATCAGAGATATGTTATTGAAAGAGCGCGCAGGGATTACTCTATGCGGTTGGACTGCGAAAAATTAAATAATGCGTCAGAACTATTAAAGCAATCTATGGTATATATTAAAAATTGCAAAAGTCTTGAAGAATTGCGTGGGTATGAAGGAGAAGCAGCAACCGTATATTTTCGTGTGTTTGATGAACTGATTTTGCAAAATAAAAAAGAATTCAAATTTTGTGGAAGAAATAAACGTCCACCATTAGATAATGTTAATGCACTTATGTCATTTGTGTATTCGCTTTTAGTAACAGAGTGCGCAGGTGCGTCATATTCTGTAGGATTAGATCCATATGTTGGTTTTTTGCATCGAGACAGACCGGGAAGACAATCACTTGCTTTAGATATTATGGAAGAGTTTCGGGCACCTATTGCAGATAGGTTTGTATTGACTCTGATTAATAAACAAGAAGTAAATGCAAAAGGATTTAAAAAAATGGAAAATGGTGCTGTAATTATGGATGATGCAGTCAGAAAAATTGTATTGCAAAAATGGCAGGAAGGAAAAAAGGAATCTGTTATGCATCCATTTTTGAAAGAAAAAGTGTCAGTAGGACTTTTGCCATATATCCAGGCAATGCTTTTAGCCAGATATCTTCGGGGTGATATTAATGCATATCCACCATTTTTTAAGAAATGATGTGAGGAGGTGAGAATATGATGGTGTTAATTACGTATGATGTAAATACATCATCACCGCAAGGAGTAAAAAGGCTTGCTCGAGTGGCCAAAATATGCACAAATTATGGTCAGCGTGTGCAAAATTCTGTTTTTGAATGCCTTGTGGATCATACACAATTTACAATGGTAAAAAATCAACTAAAGGAATCTATTGATATAGAAAAAGATAGTATTCGTTATTACATTTTAGGTGAAAAATATTGTAATAGAATAGAACATGTGGGGGTACAGAGATCGTTTGATTTAGCAGGCCCATTGATTATTTAATCATGTGCGAATGGATAGTGCACATGAATTTGTAAAGAGATTCGCGCAGTTTATTTTCGGTTTTAAAGATAAAAGAAAGTGTTTTACTTGGGAAAAAATACTTTAGTTTATTGATTTAGGTAAATGTGAATAATTAATAAAGTTATTTTATTGTTTTTTTGTATGTAATTGCTGTCACTTCCCTCACGGGAAGTGTGGGTTGAAATATGGTCAAGAGATTTGGCCTAGTTATACTTTTCATTGTCACTTCCCTCACGGGAAGTGTGGGTTGAAATTTTTG
>KE159819.1:252327-253310 GCA_000403495.2 Lachnospiraceae bacterium 10-1
TGGTGTCACTTCCCTCACGGGAAGTGTGGGTTGAAATATCTCCAATAACATAACCATAACCACTTACAGTGGTCACTTCCCTCACGGGAAGTGTGGGTTGAAATCTGATATAATGGCCTCAGACAGCAGATTTGCTTTCAGTCACTTCCCTCACGGGAAGTGTGGGTTGAAATAAAATGGAGATGAAATAGAAGTTTACATTAATTCGTCACTTCCCTCACGGGAAGTGTGGGTTGAAATTTTTCATTTTCCTCCTTGCCATGCTGTATTTAGCGTCACTTCCCTCACGGGAAGTGTGGGTTGAAATATGTCCTCTACATAGTACAAAGTCAGTATGCTGCGTCACTTCCCTCACGGGAAGTGTGGGTTGAAATACAGGTGAGGTGATTATAATGGAAATGGGGCAAAGTCACTTCCCTCACGGGAAGTGTGGGTTGAAATATGAAATCAAGCCTTGCAGAGATATGGGGCGGACGTCACTTCCCTCACGGGAAGTGTGGGTTGAAATCTTTCTTATCTTTCACTTTATATTGATTTTTTCGTCACTTCCCTCACGGGAAGTGTGGGTTGAAATTTCCAGTGGGCTTATAAAAAGCACCATATCAGGGAGGTCACTTCCCTCACGGGAAGTGTGGGTTGAAATGGCTTATCTTCTTTAATGCCTGCTTCTAAACCTGGTCACTTCCCTCACGGGAAGTGTGGGTTGAAATTTTTATATCCTGCCCGGTTCCCTGTCCATAAAACGTCACTTCCCTCACGGGAAGTGTGGGTTGAAATTATCGTTCCGGTACTGACTGGCTTATCATCAGCAAGTCACTTCCCTCACGGGAAGTGTGGGTTGAAATAGGAGCGTGGAAAAGTGGAACCCGGAAATGGGGCGTCACTTCCCTCACGGGAAGTGTGGGTTGAAATTTCCAAAGTACTGTTTTTTGTATCGTCTACACTTGTCACTTCCCTCACGGGAAGTGTGGGTTGAAATTCTG
>KE159819.1:255383-258946 GCA_000403495.2 Lachnospiraceae bacterium 10-1
TGGCCTAGTTATACTTTTCAGTGTCACTTCCCTCACGGGAAGTGTGGGTTGAAATACTATACGGTAAATTGTCCACGTCTAGGGACAGCGTCACTTCCCTCACGGGAAGTGTGGGTTGAAATAAAGAGGCAGCAGGCGTGGATAAGGAGGATGAGGCGGTCACTTCCCTCACGGGAAGTGTGGGTTGAAATCCTGACTGTCTGAAACCTGAAATCCCAATTCTTTGTCACTTCCCTCACGGGAAGTGTGGATTGAAATATTGTTACAGTTATTAAAAATGAAGACTTCGATCGTCACTTCCCTTACAGGAAGTGCGGATGAAATAAACAAATTAATAGTTTGAATTAAAGAAGATTTTATAAATGAAAAGTTAGGAAGGGTGTTAGAAGGGGCAGTGACTTTATAGATTTTTCTTTAGTTAATATCAGAGGATGCCAGAAACACTAAAATAATAAATAGATATCTCAGATGCAAAAAATAATTAAGAAAATCGGCGAAAGATTGTTGACTGCAACCTAAATAAGTCGGAAAAGAAGTCAGATGATATAATTGAGTATTTGAATGAATTTGGCATATAGAGTTATTTTTTACAAGAGAAGTGTGGACTGATTTTTTTGAACAAAGATTATATTTCATACTTGAATATTTCATTGTAATATTTGTGCTGTCTGAAAAACTCAAGATAACTGATTTAAAATAATTTGATATATATATCTTTTAATGAAAATGTCAAAAATGGCATCTCCAGATATAAATAGTATGTATGAAAAAGTGCTTACAGAAATTCATGCCAGGAATCAAATAAGAAAATTTAAGAGTTTTTGATATTTGTAAAAAACGAATAAAGTCGAAAACTCTTATTTTACGCAAAGCGTTAAATCGTTTTAATAAGAAATATATATAAAATCAGCTTGGAAAATTTGTTTGAATTTGCCAAAATTAGCAAAAATAAAGAAAATATATTGAAAAACAATATAAAAAGTGATACTTTGAAAAAGTAATGAACAGCACCTTTATACTTTTAAGTTAAAACGTTTTAACAAGAAGGAGGAGTGATAATGAATGGGGAATGCATCATCAGGATGAGTCATGTTACCAAAAGGTTTCCAGGTGTTACAGCACTGAAAAATGTAAATTTGGAAATGAAAAGGGGAAGCGTTCATGGACTGATGGGGGAAAACGGAGCAGGAAAGAGCACTCTGATCAAAATTATATCTGGCACTTACTCTGAATATGAAGGGGAAATGGAGTATGAGGGCAGAAAAGTAAGGTTCCGGTCAGAAAAGGAGGCCTTGCAGGCTGGAATCAGCGTAGTTCCGCAGGAACTCCATCCCATACCGGAAATGACCATTGCTGAAAACATCTTTTTAGGAAGAGAACCCGTAAAACATTCATGGATTTTGGATAAAAAGGAACGAAAGCTTAAGGCAGCACAGCTTTTGGAGATGCTGGGGCTTGATTATGATCCGGATACAAAAATGGAAAAGCTAAGTATTGCCCAGAAGCAAATGGTTGAAATTATTAAGGCTATATCCAGAGGCAGCAGGTTGATTATTATGGATGAGCCGACAAGTGCACTTACTAATGTGGAAACGGAATATCTTTTTCGGCAGGTTTCTCTGCTGAAGGAAAAAGGCATATCCATTATTTTTATTTCTCATAAGTTGGAAGAAGTCTACCGCATCTGCGACACGGTGACGGTGCTTCGGGACGGGGAATATATAGATACCAGGC
Source organism: Lachnospiraceae bacterium 10-1 (assembly GCA_000403495.2). Taxonomy (GTDB): domain Bacteria; phylum Bacillota; class Clostridia; order Lachnospirales; family Lachnospiraceae; genus Suilimivivens. The sequence goes on from KE159819.1 coordinate 257,118, forward strand.
CCATGCAGGAGGTAAGCAGTGATGAACTGATAGAGATGATGGTAGGGCGTCAGGTGGTTGACATTTATCCTAGTCTGCACACACCGAAAGAAAAGGTGGTTTTAGATGTGCAGAATATTAGCGGAGAAAAATTTGAAAAGATAAACTTTACTATCAAAGAAGGGGAAGTACTTGGCTTTGCAGGAATGATGGGAGCCGGCCGGAGCGAGATTGCAAGAGCTTTGTTTGGCCTGGATCAGATCAGAGAAGGGAAACTGGTTTTGGATGGCAGGGAAATAAAGATTACATCTCCTTCAGACAGCATTCGTGAGGGAATTGCAATGGTAACGGAGGATCGGGCGGCATATGGATTTGTGGCAGCAAGAGCTATTAAAGAAAATATTTCGCTGCCTAATATGGACCGTTTTGCACCACACTTTTTACTGAAAAAGAAAGAAATTGAAAGCGAAGCAGAAAAGATCTGCCGGAAAATCAGTGTAAAGGCACCTAATATTGAAACCCAGGTGGGAACCCTTTCCGGCGGCAATCAGCAGAAGGTGGTGCTGGCAAAGTGGCTGATCAGAGACTTAAAGGTACTGATTATGGATGAACCCACCAGGGGAATTGATGTAGGAGCAAAGCAGGAAATTTATGCATTGATTTCGGAGCTGGCAAAGCAGGGAATTGCAATACTTTTGATTTCGTCAGAGCTTCCCGAAGTGATTTCCATGAGCCACAGGGTTATGGTAATTGCAGAAGGAAAATGTGTAGGTGAATTGTCAAAAGAAGAGGTTACACAGGACAAAATTATGAAGCTGATAGCAGGAGGCAAAGATTTGTGCTGCGCACAAGATCTCCAGACTTCGAAGGGAGCAAGGTTATAAAGATAATGAAAAAGGAAAAAGCAATCAAGGTAGATGCAGCAAGACTATATCGAAAATATGGAATTTTTATTATTTTGGTTATCATGTTTATTATCTCTGCGGTAATGAACAAAAACTTTTTAAAGCCTCAGAATTTGTTAAATATTTTAACTCAAATTTCAGTTGTGACGATTATTGCGTGTGGGGAAACCATACTGATTATCAGTGGAATGATCGATCTATCGGCGGGAATGGTGTGCACCATGTCAAGCTGTTTTGCGGCAGGAATACTTTTACAGACAGGTTCACTTACCGCAGCGATTTTGGCAGGGGTATTTACGGGAGCCGCTGCCGGATGGGTGAATGGATTTTTGATTACCAAATTTAAATTGCAGCCTTTTATTGCAACTTTGGCTATGACCAATATAGCTCAGGGAATTACCCAGGTCTACACAGGGGGAACAGCTATCGGAGCAGGTGAAAAGGTGAGATTTTTAGGTCAGGGAAGAATTTTAGGGATACCAATGCCGGTAATTGTGATGCTTACAGCGGTAATTATAATTTTTCTTCTTATGAGTAAAACAAAGCTTGGAGTTAATATTTATATAATCTCTCGGAATCCTGAGTGATTATAGTCAGCACAGTTGGCAGTGGACATTGAAAAGTGAATATTATCTGAAATGAATAAAAATAAATATGAGAAACAGACATAACTGTCGCTATGCCTTAAAAAGGTGTATAATACCCATAGGATTATGCCGTTTTCAGAATCAACTTTCTCAGGGCGGATTCATAAGGCAAATCCCATGCATCAAGATGTTGGAGCATCAGGATGTTATAGAGGCGGCAGTACCACATCTTAGTAGAACGGTGTCTGCCGTTTTCTAATAAGAAATCATATTTCTCACGTTTGTTGGAACGTTCTACAGAAGTTCTTGCATTAAATTCCGTTTTCCATTCGTCACTGTCACGGGGCGGAATGTTGAT
>KE159819.1:261796-295717 GCA_000403495.2 Lachnospiraceae bacterium 10-1
GTCAGAATGACTGCCGCAGTTAACAGGTAACAAATGAAATCGCCTCCAATCGAAAAATATGTCTTATAAATAAGGGCGCGAAGCGCCGCATTTTTCGATTGAATTGTCAAGTGTTTTGACAAAAAAAGTGGGGGATTTTAATAAAAAAGGAATCTGAAAGCCTTATATTTACTGGCTTAAAGATTCCGAGAGATTATTTATGCCATAGGAGGAAATGAAAAGGCGGCAATTGCTGCCGGGGTGGATGTAAAAAGACAGAAAAGAATCTTTTTTACCATAAGCGGCGCACTGGTGGGAATCGCAGGGGTTATATTGATGGCAAGGCTTTTGTCAGCCCAGCCTTCGGTAGGAAATGGATATGAGTTTGACGCTATTACTGCAACGGTGGTTGGTGGAACAAGCTTTACAGGAGGCAGCGGCAATGTGGGATATATGCTGATTGGTTCTATTATTGTGGGACTGATTAACAACATTTTAAACTTGCTAAATGTTTCAACCCAGTATCAGATGATTATAAAGGGTATATTAATTGCAGGTGCAGTTATTATAGATATTCAAACAAAAGGAAACAAATCGGAAAGCTAAAGAAAAGAGGGAAAAATTATGAACAGAAAAAAAGCAGCAACATGTATTTTAGGAGGGATTCTGCTGATCAGTACATTATTAGGATGCAGCAGCACTGGTAATAATGCGGAGGAAAGCAGTCAGGAGACCAATACGCAGACTGTTTCAGAAGCGGTGGAAACTGAAGCGGAGACGACGGAAGGTGAGCAGGAAGAGACAACCGGGACAACAGAGGATGGAGAAAAACTGATTTTTGGATTTGCAAATAACAATGATATTTATCCTTATTGTGCAAAGTTCAGAACTTACTTAAAGGAAGCAGCAGAGCGGGAAGGATTTGAAGTATTAGTGACAGATGCAAAGGGTGACGTTGCAGTTCAAAACGGAAATATTGATAATTTTATTGTGCAGGGTGCATCAGTGGTAAGCGGCATCAGCATGGATCTGGATGGCTCCATACCGGCAGTGGAAGCAGCAAAAAATGCAGGAATTCCATATATTTCATTTTTGGCCAGCGTGCGGGATGAAGGAAACTATGATGCTTATATTTATGTAGGTTCTGAGAATTATGATGCAGGATATTTGCAGGGAGAATATCTGTGTAAGGTTCTTCCGGAGAACGCCCAGATTCTGTATTTGACAGACCGCCCCAGCGATCAGCAGTATGTAGACAGAAAAGAAGGGCTTTTGGCAGCGCTTGCGGATAGAGAAGATATTGAAATTGTATCAGAAATGAACTCTCAGAATAAAAAGGATCTTGGCATGTCCATTACAGAGGACTGGCTGCAGGTGTATGATGAGATTCAGTGTATTGTAGGACAGAATGACGATTCCGTAATCGGTGCAATTGAAGCACTAAAGGCAGCAGGCCGGCTGGAAGGCGTGATAACTGTGGGACTGGATGGAAGCGAAGATGCACTTGCATTGATTCAGGCAGGTGAAATGACTATGTCGGTTTTACAGGATGCAAAAGGACAGGCTGAGGCAGGGGTGGAAATTTTAAAGCAGATCAGAGATGGTGTCGATCCTGCCACAATTGAGGATATTTTTGTACCTTTCCAGGCAGTGACAGCGGAAAATGTAGCAGATTATCTGGAGTAACAGGAAAGTTATTATGGACAGAAAAGTTATTGTATATGTAACGAAAAAAGATTCCGGACAGTGCCTTGAAAAACAAGAGACAGCCGGCTTCCGGCAGGACATACAACAGCAGGAAAACAAACTTCTTATCGTTTACCCAGAAGAAACCTTTCAAAGCATATTAGGGTTTGGAGGTGCGGTTACGGAGGCAGTGGGATATACATGGCAGCGTCTGGGAGAAAAAAATAAGAGAAAGGTATTGGAAGCTTATTTCGGAAAAGATGGAATTGGCTATAACTTCTGCAGAACCCCTATTCAAAGCTGTGATTTTGCAATGGAAAATTACAGCTATGTAAAAGAAGGAGACCAAAGTCTTGAGAGTTTTACCACAAAAAGAGATGAAAAATATATTATTCCGTTTATAGAGGAAGCGGTAAAACTTTCTTCTGAGGATCTTCTGCTTTTCTCATCCCCCTGGAGTCCTCCGGGGTGGATGAAGGAAAGCGGTAAAATGAATGGGGGCGGAAAGTTAAAAAGGGAATGTTATGGGTTGTGGGCGGAAATGCTTGCCAGGTTTATGGCGGATTACAGGGACAGAGGATTTCCGTTGTGGGGAATTTCGGTGCAGAACGAGTCCAAGGCAGATCAGAAATGGGAATCCTGTATCTTTACACCTGAGGAAGAATTGATTTTTATCCGGGATTATTTATATCCGGCCATGTGTAAATATAGAGTGCAGGATAAAAAACTGCTGTTTTGGGATTATAACCGGGACAGAGCATTGGAATGGGCACAGGAGATGATGGAAGATGAAAAAGTCAGACAGATGGTGCATGGGATTGGCGTCCACTGGTATTCAGGAGACCACTTTGAAGCATTGGATTTAGTTAACCGGAGATATCCGGACTTGGCAATTCATTTTACCGAAGGATGTGCAAGCGGTTTTGTACCGGAAGCAAAATGGGAGTTTGGAGAAAGGTATGCCCACGATATAATAGGCAGCTTAAATCACCATACGGTTTCTTATACAGACTGGAATCTATTGCTTGACGAAACGGGAGGCCCCACGCATATTGGTAATTTCTGCAATGCACCTGTTATGGCGGATACGGTTAAAGATGAGGTGGTACTGACGCCTTCCTATTATTACATAGGGCACTTTTCCAAATTTATAAAAAGAGGCGCTGTCCGAGTGGGACTTAGCAGGTATACAGATAAGGTGGAGGCAGCCGCCTTTAAGAATCCGGATGGGGAAATGGTAATAGAGGTATTAAATGCAGGAAATGAGGATATTTCGTTTACTTTAAAACAGGATGAAATGATTGTAGACTTGACAGCGGGTGCAAGAAGTATGATGACTGTTACGTATAAGTTATAAAAGAGTGCAAATTTAAAGTTTTATTGCACTTATATGTTTATAAATAGAAATATAAACTTTTTTATGGTATAATTTTCCTGACAGTTCGGTAAAAAAGTATAAATAAATGCTGGGCTTGTCAGGAAAGATACTGGTGGGATAAGGTTGAAAGTTTCTTTCAACCTTACATATTTGGGCCTGCTCCGATTGGAAGGAACTTCCAAACAGGGAAAAGCTTAAGTGGGAAAGGCATGGGCATAAACATGAAAACAACAATAAAGGACTTGGCGCGGGAAAGTGGTTTTTCAGTTGCCACTGTTTCGCTGGCACTATCGGATAAGCCCAGCCGCGTAAATACGGAAACCATTCAAAAGATCCGTAAACTGGCTAAAAAAATGAATTATACACCCAATCGCCTGGCGGCAGGACTTGCAACCCAGAAAAGCAAGATGATCGGCTTTGTCACTGACGATTTCAGCAACACCTACATATCGGCTAATTTTATGGCGATTGATATGGAATTGCAAAAAAGCGGATATCTTCTTATGGCGTCCTCAGCAGTACGTGATACGGAGTATGCGGAGTTTGCAATAAAAAATCTGGTGAGCAGCGGCGTGGATGGAATTATTTACAACAAATCCGCACACACAAAAATGAGCGAGCTGGATAAACGGATTGGAGATTATCTGGAGCAGTCCGGTCTGCCGGTGGTCAGCTGTGACAATCCTTTATATGAAAAATATGGTGTGGGCGTTAAATTTGACTACTGCAAGGGCGGCTATCTGGCTACAAAGCATTTAATCGAAAACGGTCATAAAAAGATCGGCTGTCTGGCTGGCGATATCAACCTGCAGGTGACTGCCGACCGCTTTGAGGGCTATAGGTCGGCGTTAAAGGAGGCCGGTATCGCCTTTGATCCTGATTTGGTTTATTATGGAAATTACAGCATTGGAAGCGGAGGAGAAGCGCTGCCCTATCTGCTGGGACAGGGCGTTACTGCTATCTTCGCGTTTAATGACCAGATGGCCTTTGGCATTTATAAAGAGGCCCAGAAATACCATGTGTCTATCCCTGGGGATTTATCGGTGATCGGATTTGATAATACGCAATTCTGCGACGTGCTTGATGCACCGCTGACTTCCGTAGGGAGCTTCAGCAGCAATGCAATGGGCGTTGTGGTAGCAAAAAAAATGGTTGAACTGATCGAACAGAAGGAGAAGGCTGACAGGGAAAGAATTGTCTTCGAGCCAAGTCTGTTTCTGCGGGGGAGTACAGCGGAGAGGAAGTAAAGGCTGGGGCTTTTGTGTTAGCATAGACAGGAGAGAATAAAATATAGCAATAATGGCCAGGGGCTGCATTCTTTGACAGGATGCGCTCCTTTTTTCGTTGTCGGTAAGCACATGTTAAGGGTAAGGCATTTTTGTGTGACTTGAGGCGCACGATCCTGAAAGAAATATTCATAAATCCTTTCGTTAAACGTTTCATGGAATAATCAATCCCAGATTATTGAATCAGAAAAATGCATATGCTACTATCTGTGTAAACAATGATTGCAGACTTTATCTGTCATCTGTTGTTAATAAAAATGCATAAAAATATGCATTATAATGCAAGGGCTGTCGACAGGCATTTGCCAACCAGTGAATTTAGAAAGAGACCGCTTTAGCGGCAGAAATGAGGTAATAATGAAAAAGAGGGTTACAAGAATTTTTTCCATGTTATTGATATTTATTTTACTTTTATCCGTATTAGCAGGCTGTGGACAAAAGAGTGGGGATGCGCCTGATAAAGTGCCTTCCCAGACAGAGACGGAAACACAACCGGATGCAGGAGATACCGGCAGTGAAGAGGGCAGAACCTATAAAATCGGCGTGGTAGCCGGAGAGTCTTCCTCCCCCTGGTATATCAGATCGGCAGAAGGGGCGGAGACTTTTATGAAGGAGCGTGGGATTGAGGTATTTCAGAAGGCGCCTACATCTGTTGATGCGGCGGAACAGGTGCAGGTAGTGGAGGATGTAATTGCACAGGGAATTGACGCGCTGTGTATTATTCCAATTGCGCCGGAAGCCTTAGAGCCGGTACTCCAGAAAGCAAGAGAAAACGGTATTATTGTGATTGCTCACGAGGGTTCCACACTTAAGAATATTGATTATGATGTGGAGGCATTTACGCCGGAAGGATATGGAGCTTTTATGATGGATCTTCTGGCGGAGCAGATGAATCAGGAGGGTAAATATGTCTGTATGGTCTCTTTTTTAACTACTTCTTCGCATAATGAATGGATTGATGCGGCGATAGCACATCAGAAGGAAGCTTATCCTGATATGGAGCTGGTGGAAGAGGAAAGGGTGGAATCACAGGACAGCCAGGAAGGAGCTTATGAAAGAGCAAAGGAATTGTTGAAAAAATATCCTGATTTAAAAGGGATTTTAGGATCAAGCTCATTTGATGCGCCGGGTTCGGCAAAAGCAATTGAGGAGCTGGGACTTGTGGGACAGGTATTTACCACAGGAACGTCCACAACTTCTTCCGCTCAAAAATACATGGAAAGCGAAACTATGAAAAATTTCACTTTATGGGATCCTGCGGATTCGGTGTATGCAATGTGTGATCTTGCTGTCAGGATTTTGGAGGGAGAAGAGATTAAAAGCGGGGTAGACTTAGGGATCGAAGGTTACAACGAAATGACAATGGATGAAACAGGAAAGATTCTTATGGGCTCCGGCTGGGTATGTGTAACAAAAGATACAATGGCAGATTATGATTTCTGATGCTGCGAAAGAAAGCAGCAGGTTAGGAGATGGAAACAGGTGGATAATACAATACTTTCCTTAAAAGGAATCAGCAAGAGCTTTGGAGGCGTTCATGCTCTGGATCAAGTTGATCTTGAGGTAAAAAAAGGACAGATACATTGCCTTATGGGTGAAAATGGAAGCGGAAAATCTACGTTAATAAAAATTATCTCAGGCGTCTATAAACCGGATCAAGGTGAAATTTTGCTAAATGGCAGGAAATATGAAAGCCTTACGCCAGCAGAATCTGTAAAGCAGGGAGTTTCCATCATTTATCAGGATTTTTCCGTATTTCCCAATCTCACTGTGGCAGAAAATATATTTTTTGGTTATGTCATTGCAGAAAATCAGAAGCTAACTCATAATCAGGAAAATATCAGGAAAGCACAGGCGATTGCAAAAGAAATTGGTTTGGAAGCAGACATGGGAGAGATACTGGAAAACTTAAGCGTCGCGCAAAAACAAATGGTGGCGATTTGTCGGGCGCTTTTAAATAATGCCAGGTTAATCATTTTTGATGAGCCGACCACGGCATTGACGCAGAAAGAAGTGAAAAGGCTGTTTTCCCTGATACGGGATATGCGGAAAAAAGGAGTTTCCACACTGTTTGTAAGCCACAAGCTGGAAGAGGTTTTTGAGATTGCAGAAGAATTTACAATTATCCGCAATGGAAAAAAGGTGATTACAACATTTGCTGCGTCAATTACAAGAGAGAAATTCATTTATTATATGACAGGGCGGAAGTTAAGCGAAGATCAATTTGTATGTAAAGAGAAGACGGAACAGGTTCCCCTTTTAGAGGTAAAAGGTCTTTTTATGGAAGGAGCATACCGGGACATAAGTTTTTCTTTGTATCCTGGAGAAATTTTAGGGATTGTAGGGCTGTTAGGCTCCGGAAGAACGGAGCTTGCCCTGTCCCTTTTCGGGATGGAGCCTGCGCAAAAAGGTCAGATTTTTAAAAATGGAAAGGAAATAAAATTAACATCTGTCAAGCAGGCGATGGAGCATCACATTGGATATGTGCCGGAGGATCGATTGTCAGAAGGGTTGTTTTTGCCTCAGAGTATTAACTGGAATGTTGGTATTTCCAATCTTGGCATGTATGCAGGCAGACTGGGAAGGCTGCTTAAAGACAAAATGAGAACGGTTACACAGCAGTATGTGAAATCGCTGTCAGTAAATACCACAGAAATTGATAAGCCGGCTAATTTTCTGTCAGGAGGAAATCAGCAGAAGGTGGTTATTGCAAGATGGCTGTCCTGTAATCCGGAAATTATGATATTTAACTGCCCCACGGTAGGTGTGGATATTGCCGCAAAATTTGATATTCACAAAATTCTTCGTACACTGGCAGCGCAAAAAATTGGCATAATTATTATTTCTGATGATATTCCGGAGGTGTATGCAAATTGCAATAGAATTCTGATAATGCAAAAAGGTCAGATTGTGAAAGAACTAACCAATACGGAAACTTCGGAAACGGAGCTTTATTCGTTAATTGGAAGCGAATACGCTGATGAAAAAGAGGCGGCAGGATGATGGAAGAACAGGCTTAAAGCTGGCACAAATGATTAAAAGCGGAAGGGGAAGATATGGACAGGGTGAAAAAGATATACACCAGGAACGAATTTTATACGGCAGCTTTGATACTGGTTTTGGCTGTGTTTATAGAGTTAAGAAGCGGACTTTTCTTTACTTCAAATAATATTCTGGATATTTTAAGGGGCATGATCGTACCGGGGATGCTGGGATTGTCTGAATATATTGTAATGGTATCGGGAGGATGTGATGTTTCCTTTCCCTATTCGGCGGCGCTTAGTATGTACAGCACGATTATCTTGTTAAAGGCGGTTAATTTTACCGGAAATGTAATGATAGCCTTTTTGCTTTCCTGTTTGTTTGGAATCGTGATAGGAATGGTCAATGGTTTGATTATAATGCGTTACCGTTTTCCTGTTTTGATCGTAACACTTGCGACCTGTTCGATTTGTCAGGGGATTTTATTTGGGATTTTAAATGCTCATGAGATTCCTGTGATACCACAGCCGATTCAAAACCTGGCAAAGAGTATGCTGATTCGTACTTATAGTGAGAAAGCACAGATGGCAGGCAGCCTTCCTCTCGTGTTTTTGGTTTTTTTCATACTTACTGCAGCGGTTTGGTTTTTAATGCGTCGAACGACAATAGGAAGAAGCATTTTTGCAGTAGGCGGTGATGTAAGCTCAGCGGAAAGAATCGGGATTAAAGTGAATTTTGTATATATGTTTATTTATGGTTTTGCCGGATTTATTGCGGGGCTTACAGGCATGACGAGAGTGGTATTAATGGATACCTGCCATCCCAACACTTTTTCAGGGATGGATATGACGGTAATTGCAGCGGTTATTTTAGGAGGAACAAAGGTGACGGGAGGCTCAGGAAGTATCACGGGAGTCATGCTTGGAACGATGCTTTTTGTGATTGTTAATAACAGTCTGCAGCTTATGGGAATTCCAAATTACTGGCAGAAATTTTTCCTTGGAGTGTTGATTGTGCTTGGAACGGGAATTGCCGCCTTTCAGGTAAGCAGAAAAAGAAAGAAAGGGAAAGCAGGATGATAAAACAATTTAAACAAATGTTTGCAGCCGGAAATTGGGCACATCCGGCCAGGGACAGTGTGAAGCGGCAGCTTTTATTATTGGTGGTTTTGTTTGCAGCCATGAGTATTTTAAGGCCTTCTTTGTTCCTGACTTCATCTAATTTAAATGCAATGGCCTATCAGTTTCCGGAATATGGACTGATTGCTTTAGGGGTGTTGTTTGCAATGATTGCAGGAGGGATAGACCTTTCTTTGATAGGAATCGCAAATCTTACAGCTATTCTTATGGCGAAGCTGCTGATTTCATGGACCAAAGAAGAAATGTCAGGAATACAAAATGCAGGCATTTTCTTCATTTGTTTCCTTTTATGTATGGCGGTAGGGGCAGCCTGCGGCATGTTAAATGGTTGTCTGATTTCAGGTTTAAAGATTCCTGCCATGCTTGCAACACTGGGAAGCCTTCAGCTTTTTTCAGGAATAGGAATGATTATCACGAAGGGAAAGGCGATTACAGGAGTTCCGGAAACTTATGTAACGATGGGAACAGGAAAGCTGTTTGGCTTTTTGCCGGTACCGCTGGTTATTTATATAGGAGCAGTTTTTGTCTGTCATTATGTTATGTCCAGAAGTACTTTTGGAATGAGACTTAAGCTGATGGGAACCAGTCAGAAGGCAGCTTTATTTGCAGGTCAGAATAATAAACGAACGACCGTAAAAGCGCATATGGCAGGAGGAATGCTGGCTTCTTTTTCAGGATTTATTATGCTTGCAAGAATGAATTCGGCAAGGCCGGATTTTGGAAGTTCTTATACAATGCAGTCTATTTTGATCGTGGTACTTGGCGGTGTGAACCCGGCCGGAGGGTTTGGAACGGTAAAGGGAGTTGTTCTGGCTACGCTTATTTTGCAGTGTTTTTCTTCCGGGCTTAATATGTTTCCGGCGATCAGCCCTTACTTAAAGCAGCTGGCCTGGGGCTTAACCTTGCTTGCAGTTATGATTATGAATTTTTACAGCCGCCAAAGGAAAGCTGAGTAAAGAGAAAGGAAATGCCGGTGGAATTGCTAAAGGCAGCACCGGCATTGACTGTAGGAGGTGCACATGCCGACCATAAAAGATGTAGCAAAAAAATCAGGTGTTTCTATTGCAACGGTATCCAATATTTTAAATAACAAAGCATCTGTGAGTGAAGAAATTTATCAGAGAGTCTACAGTGCAATGGAGGAGCTGGATTATAAGCCCAACATGCTGGCCAGAAATCTAAAATCCAATGGCGTGAAATTTGTGGGGATTATTGTTCCTGCCTTTTTAGGCATATATCAGGATATTATAGAAGGAATCCAGCGGGAGCTTTCGGAATATGATTTTTACCTGATTACCAGAACCACAAACGATATGATAAACAAAGAAAAAAAGCTGATTGACGAGTTTATAGGCCTTGGTGTATGTGGAATTTTTGTTGTTACATCTTTTCGGGATATGGAATACTACAAAAAGGCGGCAGATGCGGGAATTTCTCTTGTATTTATAGAACGGACGGTAGATGAATTAAATTATTCCAGTGTTGTGTTTGACAACAGGAGCATGGTGAGAAATCTGCTTCGCAGTTTATTGACAAAAACATGTAAAGTGGAAGAGTTATGGTTGATTACCGGTGATTTATCTTACAGCTCGGAAAGAGATTTTTTGGAGGGTGCTTATCTTGCAGTGGAAGAAGCGGGAATGCAGGCAAAGGAGTTGAAAAGGTCTCAGGTTTCTTTCAGCGAGCTGCAGGCTTTTGCGGATATGATGAATTTGATAGGCAGGGCGGACGAGATTCCTCCCTATGTGATTCTTTCCAGCGAAAGAATATTGGAGAGTTTTATGGAAATGCTGTCTATTTATGACAGAAAAGATACCCATATCTTTGTTCCGGTGGGAGAGAGATGGAGCAGTGCAGGGAGGAGTGAATCAATCTGTGAAATTCCCCGCAGAGCAGTTTATTGCGGAAAAAGATGTGCACAGCTTATGCTGGAATTTGTGAAAAAACCGGCTACAAATGAAAATACTCAGATTGTAATTCCTACGCAGGAAGTAAAGGAAGAGCAATTGATTTCTTATATACCGGCGCTCCACAGATCATTAAAGATTTTATTAACATCAAACGCCATGACAACTGCACTGTTAAGGCTTCTTCCGGCATTTATGAGGGAATCCGGCATACAGGTGGAAACAAAAATTTTTACCTATCAGCAGGAACTGTACGAAGAAATTATGAAACAGTATGAAAGCGGCAGCAGTGAATATGATGTTTACATGATGGATTCCCCCTGGATTGAATATTTCCGCCAGATACAGTGTGTGCTTACACTGAATCCATATCTGGAAAAAGAAAAAGAATATGTGAAAAGCTTTGTGCCGGAAATCTGGAATAAGCTAAATGGGGGAAATGGCAGGATTATAGGTATTCCCCTTGTCAGTATGACGCAGCTTCTTTTATATAGAAGAGATCTTTTTAAAAGTCCGGCGCTTCAAAGGGCTTATTACAGGAAAAATGGTTTGGAGCTGGGGCTTCCATCCACCTGGACAGAGTATAATTTTCTGGCGAAGTTTTTTACCCGGGAATTTACAAAGGATTCTCCCACGGAATATGGAACCTGTCTTCTGGGAAAGAAGCCCAACGGATTAATACAGGAATTTTTTCCCAGGCAATGGAGTTTTCATGGGGCGGTCATGAACAAAAATCAGGTAGTAATAGATTCTTTGCAGAATGTCAGGGCAGTGCGAAATCTGATGGAAGCGTATGAATGCTCGCTGCCACAGATATGGGATTTAATGGAGAATGAGCAGATTGAAGCTTTTGCAAAAGGAAATATTGCATTTATCAGCACTTACAGCGGACATATAAAAAGTATTTTAGATTCTCAGTTTGGAAGTATTGGGGATCGTTTAGGGTATGCGGTTCTGCCGGGCAAGTATTCTCTGGTGGGAAGCTGGCTTTTGGCTGTCAATGGGAACTGTCAAAATCCGGATACCGCATTTTCATTTATCAAATGGATTACGTCAGGAACAAGAGCAATGCAATGTAGTGTATTGGGCGGTTTTATGCCCAAGCAGACAGTAAATTTAAGTGAGCAGATTAAAACAATCTATCCCTGGAACGAGCATCTTGAGGATTATGTTAAGATGGAGCGTCAAAGGGAAAATATCAGAAATGCAAGGGGAACCTATATCAACAATTATTCTATTGAAGGCGTGATAGCAGATGGCCTGCAGGATGTTCTTTGTAAAAAATGCGGTATTGAAGAGATGCTGGAAGATTGTAAAGAACAGATTAAGGCGATGGTCAGGGAGTGGAAGTAAATGAAAAAAGTGAAAATAACCCCTTCGATGCTGGCATCCGATCATGGGAATTTAAGGCAGGAGGTACAAAGAGTACAGGGATGGGGAAGTGATGGGCTTCACATAGATGTTATGGAGCCGGAGGCGGTGGAAGATTTGGGGTTTACGCCCAGAATGGCAAAGGCAGTTCAGGAATGCTGCAGGTTGCCGGTAGAGTATCATATGATGCTTAAGGATTACAGGAAAGGAATGCTGCTTTTTAAAGGGCTTTATATGGAAGAACTGGTAATGCAGTATGAAACCGCAAGAGAGCCTTCTGTGCTTTTGTGTGAAGCGCTGCTGCGGGAGGCAGGAAATTATGCGGCAAGGGTAGGACTTTCCTTTGCACCGGATACGCAGCTTAAAGGAAAGGAAGCGCTTCTTCCACTGTGCAGCACTGTAATTTTAATGGGAGTGGAGCCGGGCAGGGGTGGGAGCAGATTTCAGGAGAAAACCATAGAAAAAATAAAAGAACTTGTCCGTATAAGAAAACAGATGAATATGCCTCAGTTGGTGATTGCTGTTGATGGAGGATTAAATCTTGAAAATGCGCGCAGATGTATTATGGCAGGAGCTGATAAGCTGATTATTGGAACTGCACTTTTTAATCACTCGAATCCGGCAGAAATGTTACACAAGATAAAAGAAGACAAAGGAGAAAGCAATGATTTGTTATAACGAAAAAATAATAGTTCAATCAACAGGAGGACGCCCTTCTTTTCATGATATTTCTGAAAAAGTAAAGGAGGCGGTGATGCATTCAGGAGCAAAGCAGGGAATTTGCACTATCTATTCTCATCACACCACCTGTTCGGTAATGATTCAGGAATTATCCCATGACAGAAATTTTTACGGGCTTGAGTATTTGCAGCAGGATCTCTGTAATCTGATGGAAAAGCTGGTTCCCACATGCAGGACAGAAGGACAATATATGCATCCTGGCCCGGCACATATTGATTTTGCAATGAATGAAGTAGGGGAAGTGGGTGAATGGACTTGCTTAAATACGGACGCCCATTTAAGATCTTGTTTGTTTGGACGCTCTGAAAGTATTGTATTGGAAAAGGGCAGGCTTGATCTTGGTGAGTTTGGCCACATTTATATGATTGACTGGGATCAGGTCAGAGCCAGGGAAAGGGTTGTGCAGATACAGATTATTGGCATGGAGTAGAGCAAAATTTGTTAGTTATTGGTGCGGCATGGAGGAAATGATGAAAAAATATAGTATTGGAATAGATTTTGGAACACTTTCGGCAAGAGCGGTTCTTGCAGATGTTTCCAGTGGAGAGATTATGGCATCCGATATATACGAGTATGGACATGGAGTCATAGAACAGCAAATGCCGGACGGAACCAGACTGCCGGAAGGGTTTGCCTTACAGGATCCTGGAGATTATCTGGAAGCAGTTGCCGCACTTATTCCCGGATTGCTGTCTTTAGCCGGAATCGCGGCAGATCAGGTAATTGGAGTGGGAACAGATTTTACTTCTTCCACAATGATTCCAGTAAAAAAAGACGGAACACCTCTTTGCAGATTGGAGCAATATAGAAACCGACCTTTTGCTTATGCGGTTTTGTGGAAGCATCATGCCTCTCAAAAAGCGGCAGATCAAATTAATAAAAAGGCAGAGGAAACCGGTCAAGAATGGCTGGATCGCTATGGAGGGAAAATTTCTTCGGAATGGAGTATCCCAAAGCTTTTGCAAATGTACGAAGAAGATCAGGAACTCTATGAGCAGACAGATGTCTGGGTTGAAGCTGTCGACTGGATTGTATGGCAGTTGACCGGAATTGAAAATCACAGTTACAGTACAATGGAGTTTAAGGCAATTTGGGACCAGAAGGAAGGATTTCCGGCACAGGATTTTTTTAGAAAGCTTGCACCGGGATTTGAGCAGGAGGCAGTCAAAAAGCTGGGGACAAATTTTCTGCCCCAGGGTGTCAAAGCTGGTGGGATTACTTCGTATATGGCACAGGTGACCGGATTAAAAGAAGGTACGCCGGTAAGCAGTGGAATTGTAGATGCCTATGCCTGCCTTCCGGCAGTGGGAATAGACGGGGCGGGAAAAATGCTTTTGATTGTGGGGACTTCGGTGTGCGAAATTTTGGTTGAGCCGGAAGGAAAAGATGTACCGGGACTTTGCGGGAGAGCCAGAGATGGAATTCTGCCTGGGTATTATGCACATGAAGGGGCCCAGTCGGCCGGAGGGGATATTTTGGCATGGTTTACAAAAATATGTTGTAGTGGAGAAATGGAAAGAGAGGCTGAAAAGAAAAAAATATCCTTACATACACTTTTAACGGAAAAAGCAGCCAGACTACGCCCCGGAGAAACAGGACTTTTGGCATTGGACTGGTGGAATGGTAATAATTGTATTCTGGATGATATGTATCTAAGCGGAATGATTGTGGGGCTTACACTTTCTTCCAGGCCGGAGGAAATTTACCGGGCGATTATGGAAAGTATCGTATTTGGAAGCAGGATAAATGTGGAACAGTTTCAAAAGCATGGCATTTTGGTAGAGCAGATATTAGCAGCCGGGGGAATCTGTAAAAAAAATGAATTGATGATGCAGATCTATGCGGATGTGCTTAATATGCCTGTGCATGTTTCGGCTGCAGAGCAGGGGCCGGCTTTAGGAAGCGCCATGTTTGGAGCAGTTGCAGCCGGAAAAAAAGAAGGAGGCTATGATTCCATTTATGAAGCGATTTCTAAAATGAAGGCCCCGGTGGAGAAAATTTATAACCCTGTTCCGGATCATGTAAAAGTTTATGATGAATTGTTTTTGGAATATAAAAAGCTGCATGATTATTTTGGATGCGGGGGGAATGATGTTATGTACCGTTTAAGACATGTGAAAACAGGTAAATGTGTTACGAACAAAGTCTTTGGACTTTAAAAGGAGCATGATTATAAATATGGATATCTATCAAATCATCATAAAGGAAATTGAAAATGTATTGCTATCGGTTGACAGGCAGGAAATCAAAGTATTAAAACAGGAAATTTTGATGGCGCGAAGGATTTATGTTGCAGGAGCCGGAAGATCAGGACTTGTGGCGGGAAGTTTTGCAATGCGTCTTTGTCAATTGGGGTTGTGTGCCTTTCTGGTGGGGGAAGTGGCCGCCACTGCCATTGGAGAGGGGGATCTTCTTATTTTGATTTCAGGCTCAGGTAATACGGAAAGCATAGTGCGCTTTTCCCAAAAAGCAAAACAGGAAAAGACGAAAGCAGCGCTTCTTACCGTATCAGGGGAAGGAAGAGCGGCAGCTAATTGCAGCCTGACTATAAAAATGCCCGGGACTTGTGAAAAAGATGCTGCAGATAGAAATACAGGCATGGAAGGAAGCAGGCAGCCTATGGGGGCCCTGTTTGAACAGAGCGTTCTGCTTTTGTTGGACGGACTTGTACTGGAGTTAATGGAAAGCCTGCAGGAAACTTCCAAGACAATGATGAGAAGACATGCAAATCTGGAGTAGAAGGGGCAGGCAGAAAGGAGTATGGTTATAAAAAATGGAGATTGGACTTTGTTTGTCATTTTGCAATAAACGCTGGAAAAATCCGCAGGCACTGGCAGAATTTGTAGATTCTCTTGGCGTCAGGCTGGTGCAGTTTTCATGGGATCTGGTAAATCCCTGGTGGGAAGAAGGAATTCGGGATGAACTGGCAGGGGAATATGCCAGAGCGTTCAGGCAGAGGCGGATTGAAATAACAATTTCTTTTTCAGGAATGGCTGCATATGCTTATTCCAGTCTGCTTTCAGAGGATGAAAGAGTACGTAAAATGGGGATGGATTATTTAAAGCGGGCTGTTGATATGACTGCGGCTATGGGAATTCCTGCACTGGGAACGCCGGCGGGATGTATGGAATCTTTAGAAGGGCTACAGAATATTGGAAGAAAAAAAGCAGATATAGAAGTGCAGGATGCCGGAAAGGAGAATCACAGAGGATATGTTAAGCGTGGGGAAGTCAGAAAGCGTTTGGTTGATGATTTAATTCTTTTGTCCCGTTATGGGGCCCAAAAAGGGTTAAAGCAGCTTTATTTAGAGCCCACTCCTGTACAGACGGAAATTCCCTGTACTGCATTGGAAGCGGGAATATTGATGGAACAGCTTTCCGGAAAAACACAAATTCCTGTTGGGCTGGTTCTGGACTGGGGACATGTTCTTTGCCCTTCTTTTAACGAAGAACCGGCAGATATGAATTATTGGCTTTCTGCTTGCAAAGGCTATGTAGGTGCATGCCATATACAGCAGTGTGATGGAAAAGGGGACAGGCACTGGGGATTTACCAGACAGGGAATTGTAACACCGGAAATGATACGGAGCGTGCTTGAAAATCCTGATGCCTCCGGAATCATTCATTATCTGGAATATTGCCCTGCTTTTGAGACGCCGGGGGAAGAAGTGATAAAGGAGATTAGGGATTCAGTGAAGTATCTGCAGTCAATATGATGCAAAATAAATAATGTGGGGAAGAGCCATTTGTCATGCAGGAATTGTGTGGTAAATGGCTCTATTGTATTTTCCCGGTTAAACCAATATAATAATAAGTAATCAGGAAGGAACACAAATCTGCACATTCTGAGGTTTACCAGCTTATGAAAGATGGTGTTTCTGATATGCACTGCATGAGTGAAAAATATTTAATAGAGGATTTGGAAAGGGAATTATGCAAAAAAGAAAACTAAAATCAATTTTAAGTCTGCTGCTGATTCTAAGTCTTTTAACAGCCTGCAGCCTGCAAAAGCAGCCGAAAGAAGGAGCAGCACAGACAACTGGACAGCCGGGAGAAGATGAGACGGGCAGTTCCTTAACGGAGAATGGAGCAGATGGTGAGGGAAAAGAAGGGGAGGCATCTGCGGGTGCCCCGGGGAATGAGAAATCAGGGACAGGAGGGAGGCCTGCGCTGATTGGAAGTATGGAAGAGAGCGGTGAGATCAGTGTATCTCCATGTGTGGAACCATATACTATTGAGTCGGATTTGAGTAATGTCTATAACCTGGAGCAGTTTTATTTTTCAGATGAAGAAATGATAGACAAGCTCGCTAAAAACGGGTTCGTTGTATGTGGAAGCGCCGGAAATGAATTTTTTGAAATTTACGAGATAAACAGATACAGCAATATTCCCAATTTTGTGACTGTGGATTCTTTGATGCATACTTATCATTTGTACTTTAGTTATCTTTTAAAAAATATAGAAAGAGATTATTTATCAGACAGTATCCGTCAGCTCAGCCTTAAAATGCTGGATAACAGCGCCGCGTTGTATGAGCAGTTAAAGGGAAGTGCATGGGAGAGCGCGGCAGCCCGCAATGCTGCATTTTTCACCATAGGGGCGATGCTTTTGGGGGAAGAGCCGGAGGTAAAGGCATATGTACAGGATATGGTGCAGCAGGAGCTTGACCGGATAAAACAGGCGGATTGGATTTACAAATCGGAAATTACCGGGGATGAGGAGGATTATACCCAGTATATTCCCCGTGGATATTATGCGGGAGATCAGAAGCTGGAGCAGTATTTTCAGGCAATGATGTGGTATGGCCGGATTCACTTTGCACAGGAAAATGAGGAGATGGAAAGAAGCGCCCTTTTGATTACCAAAGCATTGACAGAGGATGAGAAGGCCTATGAATTGTGGGAATCCATTTATGCAGTAACTTCATTTTTTGCGGGAGCAAGCGATGACTTAGGAGTGTGCGAATACGCGCCGGCCGCACAAAAGGCTTTTGGAGAGGATATTTCCCTGGAGACATTAATTTCAGACGAAGAAGCTTTCCGGCAGTTTCATGCAATGACAGGGGAGCTTCCCCTGCCTCAAATTAATTCCATACCGATTATGGACGGTGAGGATAACGTAATTCCGGGATTTCGATTTATGGGGCAGAGATTTACCATCGATGCAGCCATTATGCAGAAGATGATTTACAGTGACGTGAAGGAAAATTCTTCGGGAGATAAACGTATGCTTCCGGATGTGCTGGATGTGCCTGCCGCTCTTGGCAGCGATATGGCGCTTACTATTTTGAAGGAACAGGGAGCGTTTGAATTTTCAGGCTACGGGGAAAATATGGAGCAGCTGAAAAAATTTTTAAGTCAGGAAAATGATACCCTTTGGTCGTCAAGTCTGTATGCAGGATGGCTGCATACCCTTCGGCCATTGCTTGTACCTAAGGGGGAGGGCTACCCTGTTTTCATGCAGAGCAAGGAGTGGACAAAGAAAAATCTGGAATGCTTTGCGGGGAGCTTTACGGAATTAAAGCATGATACGGTGCTTTACTCCAAGCAGGTAATTGCAGAAATGGGCGGAGACTATATTGAGGATATTGACAGCAGGGGATATGTGGAGCCGGAGCCCTATGTGTATGCAAGGTTTGCTGCTTTGGCCGGTGAGACGTCAAAAGGGCTTAAGGCATATGGAATGCTTAGTCAGGCGGATGAGGAAAATCTGTCTATTTTGTATGAGATAGCGGACCGACTGTGGAAAATTTCCAATAAAGAGCTGAAAGATGAGGTGCTTTCCGCGGAGGACTATGACTTTATCCAGTGCTATGGCGGCAACCTTGAGCATTTCTGGTATGAGACAGTAAAGGAAGAAACAGAAGATATGGTATCTACTCAGGAGTGTCCTGCCGCAGTGGTGGTGGATATTGCAACAAATCCCAATGGAATTGTGCTTGAAGCAGCCACCGGAAATCCGTCTGTTATCTATGTGGTGGTTAAAGTGGACGGAAAGATTAAAATTGCAAAGGGAAGCGTTTATTCTTTTTATCAGTTCTCCTGGCCCCTGGAAGATCGGCTGACCGACGCAAAGTGGCGTCAGATGTTGGGCATACAGGCGGATGAAAACGGAAACCATAATTATGATTTGTCAATCCCCAAACCGGATTGGACAGGAAGCTATCGTTTCAAGTATGCGTGGGAATAAACTATTATTAAAAACAGGGATTTTTGCCCTGATGCTGGTTGGTATGGGCATTATTTGGTATGTTTTATGGGTAAATGGCGCCTTTCTGCCGGGCTGGATAGAGTGGAAAAATGAAATACTCAATGACCAATCTGGTCAATATGATATATCAGTAAACCATAAATCTGCTCAGATTACCTATGAAGATGAAGTGATTTTTACTTCCCCGAATGAGGTGAAGGTGCAGAGTGCATTGTGCTGCGACATTGACAATGACCGGGAGGATGAGCTGATACTTCTCTGCTGGAAAACAGGGCGGTTTGGAACTCATAGGCCTTTTTGGGTGGAAAAGGATGAAAGAAAGTGGTCACAGCATATTTTTATATATGAGTTTGAGCAGGAGAAGGTCAGGCCTAAGTGGATGTCTTCTTATATTGGACAGGATGTAATGGAACTGGCTTCAAATGGAAAAAGCGCCCCTTTTACCAGACTTTGGCTGACTGATCCGGAGGGGAACACAAGCAGTTTTAAATGGGACGTGTGGGGATTTACCAGAGAAGATACGGAAGTGTCTTTTGCAGTATTTGGAGATATTTTAATTCATGAACCGATTTACAGGTATGCTTTGCGCCATGAGGAATCTTTTGATTTCCTGTTTGAAAATGTGAGGGATGTGATTGCGCTAAGTGATGTTGCAGTGATTAACCAGGAAACGCCCTATACGGATAACCCGGCAATGTACAGCGATTATCCCAGGTTTGGAACGCCTCTTTTAGCCGGGCAGGCGGTAGTGGATGCCGGCTTTGACGTGGTGACCTGCGCCACAAACCATGCCCTTGACAGGGGAGAGGTGGGAGTTGACCTGACAAAAAATTTTTTTGACTCCCATGAAGTAATCTGTCTGGGAATACAGACAGAGGCGGAAAGACAGGACCGCCCCTATGAAATCCTCACAAGAAAAGATATTAAGTTTGCCCTTTTTAATTATACCTATGGCACCAATGGAATCAAACTTCCGGAAGAAAATCCGTATATGGTGCATCTATTGGAGGACGAAGCAAAAATCAGGAAGGATATTGAGGCGGCCGGGAAGGAAGCTGATTTTGTGATTGTATTTGCCCACTGGGGCAGCGAATACACAGAGCAAATTGATGAGTTTCAGCAAGAATGGGCACAGATCTTTTTGGAAAGCGGAGTGGATGTGGTGGTTGGAACTCACCCTCATGTGCTCCAGCCCTGTGAGGTTCTCACCAGTGAGGATGGGCATAAGATGCTGGTTTTTTATTCTATTGGAAACTTTATCAGCGCCCAATCGGAGAAAAGCTGCGTAAAGGGCGGCATGGCGGAATTTACCGTATCCCTTACGAGAGAAGGGTATCAGATTACGGATTATTCCCTTAAACCTCTTTCGATTACCTGGCAGGAGGGCGGGAAGTTTGTGGTGGATTTTGTGTAAAAATGAATGCTGTTAGTTATTGTGTGCTTATAAAACTTCATGATACAATATTACAATAATCAGCTTGTTAGTAATGGGGTGTGAAGATGCAGAAAATATATATTAGAAATAACGGTCCGGTAAAAAATTTTGAAATGGAAGTTAAAAAATTCAATTTATTAATTGGGGAACAGGCAACCGGAAAAAGTACTATTGCCAAAAGCGTTTATTATTTTAAGACTATAAAAACTAAAATTATCGATTATCTAACACAAGTGTACGATTCAAATTCTTATAATAGTGTTTCCCAGGAGAAAGTCTGGTTTGATAAGGCTATAAAATCTGAATTGAAAAATATTTTTATAAAGTTATTTGGATATAGTTGGGATTTGAATCCCGAATTTTATATGAAATATGATTATGCGGAGAGCGTTTGGATACAGGTGAAATTGAAAAGGGGAGATAGGGATAAACAGTATATAAGCGTAACCTATTCGCCGGAGTTATTAAATTCCATTAAAAAGCTGCAAATGGAAATACGGGAAATGTATCATAGTAATGAAGGAATAATTAAAACCAGTCTTGTACTTACAAATGAAGAACGAAAAAGAAATCATGAAATGATAGTTCATAGAGTCAATGAGATTTTTTGTGATAATAAAGAAACCTATTATATTCCTGCCGGGCGAAGCCTCCTGACAGTAATGTCAAACAATCGAGCGATAATGAATAACGCTGGCAATCTGGATTTGATAACGGAAATGTTTATGATGCTGATTGACAGTGTCCGCAATAGCTTTGGAAATGGCGTCCGAAAAGCACATCTTTTTTATCCTGTAGAAAAAAGACAGTTCGATGTTAAAAATATTGCAGATTTTATTATAAACATTGAAAAGGGAGAATATTTTTATAATGGCGGGAGGGAATTCCTGAAGATAGAAGAAGATGTTGAGCATCCGGTGGCAATTAATTTTGCGTCATCAGGGCAACAGGAGATTTTGTGGCTTTTAAATTTTATGTATGTTTTAATGCTACGGGAAGAAGATGTATTTTTGATTATTGAAGAACCGGAAGCGCATATTTATCCATTGCTTCAAAAAAGAGTAATGGAATTTATTGCCTTATTTACCAATATGCAGGATAGCGGTGTATTTATCACAACACACAGCCCCTATATTCTTACTGTTGCTAATAACCTGTATTATGCGGGGGTATTGGCAGAAGATGGTCAGGTCAAAGAGGTTTACAGGGTTTTGAATAAAAATTATATAATTAAAAAAGGAGAGCTTTCGGCATATAAGCTGCTTACAAATAGTGTACTTAAAAAGCAGCATTATATTAAATTATTGGATGAAGAAGAAAAGGAAATAGAATCAAATTTAATTGATGATGTGTCATTGCAGGTAAATGAGCTATACACTGCATTATATGGCATTGAATTGGATAAAGAGCAGGGATAAGATATGGCAAAAAACAAAAGGCAGAGGAAGTCATTTATCACTGAGGGGACAGAAGGGTTAAAATATGTGATTGATGACATAGAGCATCAGAGTAAAGCATTGGTACCTATACAAATTGATGCAGGAAATCAGGTTGAAATTGTGCAGGTGGATGGCGGTTTAATTGCAGGGTTGCCAGAGGGAGAGGTTATATGTGATAATCTGGTATATACAGTAAAAGATAACTGCAGGGGACTGAATATTACCTGGATTATAGAATTAAAAGGAACAAAAAATCCTAAAGAAGCAAGACATTCTATAAAACAGATTATAAGCAGCATACAATATTTTCAAGACCAGGCTGCATACCCGCAGGCATTTAAATATGTTAATAATAGAGATTACGTATTTGCTGCTATTGCAGGAGCACCTGATAAAACGCTTCCAGTGCTGAATAACGGGGACTTAAAAGCCCTTTGTCAAAAGCTGATGGCGATCAGTGCTAAGAGAAAGAGTATAAAAGATATGTTTATGCTTTTTTGCTATATAAAACCCAATAGTCAATGTAAAAAAGCTGAAATAAGGGGAAATAAACCACCATATAATATTTATTGTTATAAAAATCAGGGGGGATATATTTCATACCCCTCTATGTTGATGAAACTATTGGAGGATAAATATAATTAAAGCCTGATTACATAGAGCGTTCCACAAAGTGTGTTGGCATCTGGTAATAATTATGCCGGAACAAATGATCATCCACCAGCTCTGCCAGACGATCCATTTCTTTTTGCGCATCCATGCCTGATGCTATGTTGTAATAGGCATAAGCAAACTGTTTGCTGAAAAAGGGGTAAGCCGGAGTCTGGGGTCTGGTAAAGGAAGAGTGATGGAGTTGGGAAAACAAAATATTGGTGTTATTAGAAACCGTATTAAAGTTATCCATAACCTCATAAATTTCCTTTAAAACAGGAATACCCGTATACTTGCTTATTTTCAACTGATTTTGAATGGTAAATACATATTGGATAAACTGGCAGCACTGGATGGGGTTTTTGGTCTGTCTTGACATGCAAAGTCCCCAGCTTCCGTGAGGCGTTGCAGCCTGCAGCCCTTTGGGAAGAGGAATAATCCCTACATTTTCGCTGTTTTTCAGAGATTGAAAATAGGCGCTGGGAAGGGACAGACTCATGGCAAAGTTGTCCGGAAAGCTGGCGCTGATATTTTCAATATGAGTATAGTGATATTTATGAAACAGATCGCCCAGCCACTGCATAGCAGCGACGGAAGATGCTGAGTTGATAAAGCCGTTGGTCTTCGTCAAATCTTCACTGAAAAAACTGCCCATATTCTGCAGAATAAAAGGAAGACCGGAATAGCTGTTCCATTCTCCTGATTTTGGCGATAAGCCCCGTCCGGAATCCATAAGAAGGGGATAGGGAAGAGAGGTTTTTTCCCTGATCAGGCTGCAGATGGATAAAAATTCCTCCCAACTCCAGGCTTCCGTGATATTTGCGGGGATTCTGATCTGCAGGCGCTTAAACAGCTCTTTATTATAAAGGATGCAGAGGGTAGATTCCGTGTAACCCAGGTGGTAAAGCTTCCCTTCGTAGCTGCCCTGTTGTATGATCTGTTTCATAAAGGAATTTAAAAAAGAAGGTTCCATGTAATCATCAAAAGGAAGCAGAGAGTTCATATAGGCCCAGTAAGCCACGTCGGGACCGTCAAGAGAGAGAATATCCGGCGCATTGCCGCTGGCAAAGCTTTGCAGAAGCGAGTCACGCAAGGGAGCCTTTTCATTGGAAAGAAAAGTGGCATTTACGGAAAATCCCTGATTGGAATTGTTGAATTCATCAATTAACGAGATCCAGAACTGCTCCTCTCCCTGCTCCATAGGACACAGATATAAGGAAAGAACCAGGCGGGATTTGGAGCGGTCGGTGACAAAGCTGCCTTTTCCCTGCTGGCGAATGATATAGCCCTCCGCTTCCAGATTCTTTAGCGCCTGGGTGATGGTGCTTTTACTGACGCCAAGGGAGCGCATCAGTTCATTATCAGAAGGAATGGCATCTCCCGGAAGGTAGGTGCCATTTTCAATTTTTTTAATTAACGTATTTTTTATGGTAACGTACTTTGGAATACGTACATTTGTAGTGTGCATGATAGTTCCTCCTGAAATTTATTGTTTATCCGTAACAGTTCAGCCATAAAATAATGAAAAAGCGGCGTGGGTGCTTGCACACAAAGCAGTTTTTTCATTATTTTATGAGCGGAGCGCCTCATTATGAAATAAAAGATGAGCCACGCCAGTGGCGACGGATGCGAAGCAGACGCTTTTATGAATATTGAGGGCTGAACTGTTACGTTTATCCTTTAATCGTTTTGAAAAGGGATTGACAAAACTTTTTTTGTATGGTAGTATCATAACATAAGTTGTTCGAATAATCAAGAGAAAAGGTAAAACTCCTCAATAAAATAAAGAGGAGTTATTAAATAAAATAAGTTATTCGAACAACCGAATAAGAGAAAGGAGGATAAGCACAAGTCAAATATCTAATTAAGCGTAGCTGATTAACTTGTGCTCGCACAAGTCATATATCCGCTTAGGCGCAGATGATTGATTTGTTGCTCACAAAAAGAAATATGGATACGGTTGGGGGAAAGACATTTTCGAAGGAAGAATTGTATGACCGAAAGCCCAGAGTATATAAAAGAGATGCTTCTCAGGTACGCTTTTTGCTGGGAGGAATTGGGACAGGCAATTTTTCAGTAGATGCCCGGGGGAAATTTTTGGATTGGGAAATTTTTAACTGGCCGGCAAAGAACACCAAGTTCCCGCTTTCCTTTTTTGCCATCAGGGTGGAAAACGAAAAAATGGAACAGCCGGTATCGAAAATACTGGAATCCAGACTGCTTCCGCCCTACACCAGCTCACATGGATATTTGCAGGCAGAGTTGGTGAATCTGCCCAGAATGGAGGATTCCAGTCTTGTGTGTGAATATCCCTTTGCCCAGGTAAATTTTCAGGATGGAGAATTACCGGTGGAGGTTTCTTTAGAAGCATTCACGCCATTTATTCCTTTAAATGCGGAAGACTCAGGCATTCCTTGTGGCATTATCCGGTATAAGGTGAAAAATAAGGCGGACTGTGAAACAAGGGTAAGTCTGGTGGGGACGCTGCCCAATGCTTCCGGGTTTGAAGGGTATGACGTAATTGAAAATTTAAAGCTTGCCGGCAGTGTGAAAAATGAATACCGGCAGTCAGGAAAGGTAAAAGGATTGTATTATTCTCCGGCAGAGCTTTCAGAAGATCATCTCCGCTATGGAAATATGGCGATCATGATGAACGAAGAAAATGTGACTTACAAAACCGAATGGTATGACGGGGAATGGGTGGACGGAATTCAGGACTTTTGGGATGATTTTACTGGGGACGGACTTCTTGAAAAGGAAACAAAGTCGGAGAGCGTGGGCTGTGAATTTGCCCAGTTTCACAATTTCAGTTTTTTAAAAAGGCGGGAAAAGATAGGTTCTATCGGTACTTGTCAGGTTTTAAAACCGGGGGAGGAAAGAACTTTTGAGTTTGTGATCAGCTGGTATTTTCCTAACCGGGTAAAGGCATGGATTGAGTTTGACGAGGATTACGATAAATTTGCAAAGGGAGAATACGGAACGGTCAGAAATCACTATGCATCCAGGTTTAAAAATGCATGGGACGTGGGAGAATATGTTTACCAGCATATGGAGCGTCTGGAAAAAGGAAGCAGGGATTTTCAGAAAGCCATGTTTCATAAAACAACATTTCCTTATTATGTGATTGATGCGTTAACTGCCAATATCACAAATCTAAGGAGCAATCTCTGTTTTTGGCTGGAGGATGGAACCTTTGCCGGTTTTGAAGGAATCCGGGACTATATTGGATGCGGTTACGGAAGCGTGCCTCATGTGTGGAATTACGAGCAGACAGTGGCCTTTTTGTTTCCGGAGCTGGAAAAGACCATGCGGAATGTGGAGTTTTTACAGGAGACAGATGAGGAAGGCTGCATGTCCACCAGAATGTTTTCGGTATTTGACCAGGAACGGTATAAAATGGTGCCTGCCTGTGACGGGGAGCTGGGAAGTATTGTCAGAATCTACCGGGATTTTAAAAATCTTGGAGATGTGGAATTTTTAAGAAAAATCTGGCCCAAGGCATCTGCGGCAATGGACTACTCCATGAGACAGTGGGATTTAGATCATGACGGGGTACTGGACGGACAGCAGAACACCACCTACGATATAGAGTTTTACGGGCCCAATCCCATGACAGACAGTATTTTTCTTGCGGCGCTTAAGTGTTGTGTGGAAATGGCAGATATTTTAGGAGATGTTCCCCATAAAGACAAGTATGAGGAAGTATACCAAAAAGGAAAACTGCGGGCAGACGAGTTAATGTTCAATGGCGAATATTACATTCAGGTGCAGGAAGAAATCGACAAATATAAATATCAATTTGGAAAGGGATGTCTTTCTGATCAGCTTCTGGGGCAATTTCTTGCACATATGGCCGGAATCGGTAATATCCTGCCCGAAGATCATATCAGATCTGCAATGAAAGCAGTTTTTAAATATAATTATATGACGGATTTTTATCACACGGACTCAGTTCACAGAGCCTATGCCTTAAATGAAGAGCAGGGGCTGGTGATTGCCACCTGGCCGGAGGGCGGACGCCCTAAATTCCCCTTATCCTATGCAGGAGAAGTGTGGACGGGGATAGAATATGAAACAGCGGTAAACTTAATTTATGCAGGCTGTCTTGAGGAGGGGCTTACCATCATCAAATCGGTGCGTGACCGCTATGACGGATATAAAAGAAACCCCTTCAGTGAAGTGGAATCAGGGCATCACTATAGCAGGGCAATGGCAAGCTGGGGCGTACTGAATGCATTATTAGGACAAAAAAGTGATATGTACAGGCGTACTTTAAGCTTTCATCCGGTAATTGATGAGGAGGAATTATCCAGCTTCTTTATCTGTGGAAAGGCCTGGGGCGTGTACAGTCAAAAGAAGGTAAACGGGAAACTGGAAAAAACAATTGATGTACTTTATGGTACGCTGGATGGCATTACCATAGAAGACCAGGAAGCGTAAGTTTCAGAATGGAGGAAGGTTGAATGAAAAGAACAGGATTAATGAAAAAGGCAATTAGTTTGTTAAGCATAACAGCGCTGCTTTTTGCGTCAGGATGCGGGGCAAAGCAGACAGAGCCTGAAGGCGGAGTACAGGATAGTACAAATGCAGCAGCACAGGAGGAACAAGGCGGGGCATCTTTGGAAAATGCAGAGCAGGAAGCAGGCACGCAGGATATAACCATTCATTTTTCAGAGCATGTTGCCAACATAGAAGCCCAGGAGCCTCATATGATGAAAATTATTCAGGCTTTTGAGGAGACTTACCCTAACATTCATGTTGAGATTACGGGCAAGGAAGTTTCCGAACATAATACCCAGATGACACTGCTTGCAGGAGAAAATAATCTGCCGGATATTTTCTGGCTGGAACAGGCACCGGCAAAGGAGTTTGCACAAAACGGATATCTTTATGACCTGACAGGGGCTTTAAATGATTATGGCATTAATGACAGCCTGCTTCCCGGACTGGTAAATTCCTGTACGGTGGATGGAAAGGATTACGGGATTCCCAGTGAAGTTATGATGGTAGGATTTTTCTATAACAAAGAACTGTTTGAGCAGGCAGGAATCGAAACAGCGCCCGTTACTTATGAAGAGTTTACTGATGCAGTGAATAAACTGAAAAGCAGCGGAATTGTTCCCCTCACCGTAGGAGCACAGGATAATTACAGCATTTGGGCTTTTGAGACTATGCTTGCAAGATACGGATTCTTTGAAAAGCTGGAAGACTTAAATTCAGGAAATACAGAGTGGACAAATGACGATTTTATCCATTATTTTGAAAAAGTAGAAGAAATGCGGGATAATGGTACCTTCACGGAGGATATTGCAAACATTGGCTATTTTGAAGCAAAGGAACGTTTTCTTGGTGGAAATGCAGCAATGTTTAACACAGGCGCATGGGATATTGGGGATTTTGAAAACAGCGCTATGGCACAGAACATTGGATTTTTCTGGGGACCTACCTTTTCAGACAGCGAATATCCTCAGCAGATCGGCATTAAGGCATCAGGAGGTGTGTATGTAGTATCTGCAAAAGCAGCGGAAGATCCTGCACTTTTAGACGCAGTTATGAAGTTCTGGCAGTTTTATTACGGAGAAGAGGGAACCAGAATCATTGCAGAAGATACATCTGCATTGCCCTGCTCTAAATATAACGGTACTATAGATACACAGGCACATCCGGTTTTAGCAGCTATGATTACAGCATTAAATGATGACTGGGATGCTGTGACGGAACCCTTTAACTCTATGTCAACTACAGTAGCTTATGGTTATTTTGATGCAACCTTTGGGGTGATGACAGGTGTTTATACACCGGAGGAAGCAGCTCAGTATGTGGAAGATCTTCATATGGTGGAGAGATAAATTATGTATTGGTTAAGTACAAAGAGAGCGAAAGTATTTATGCTTCTCCCAACCCTGCTTATATACAGTATTTTTATAATTATTCCGGTATTTATTGCGGTGTATTACAGTTTTACGCAGTACAGCGGCCTTGGAAAAGCAAGTTTTACAGGAATCAGCAATTATATCAGAATGTTTGAAGACAAGCTGTTTTTAATTGCCCTTCGAAATACACTGCTTGTGCTGATTTTAGGTACGGTTTTTCTTCTTGTTGGTTCTTTTCTGGTGGCCCTTGTCATGAATGTGGATTTTAAGGGGAATGCATTTTTTAAAATGATTATTTTTGCGCCTTATGTGATTGCGCCTATTATTATCGGAATTATCTGGGGATATATTTTAAACCCTAATTACGGAATGCTGAACAGCTTCTTAAGAAGCGTTGGTTTGGATCGGCTTGCAATTGAATGGATCGGTGGTACCAAATGGTCGCCTTTATCGTTAGCATTGGTGTTTACCTGGCAGATGCTGGGATTCCATGCCACCATATTTCTCTCCGGAATCAAAGCGATTCCGGGGGAAATGTATGAGGCGTGTGCAATAGATGGTGCAAATGGCTTTCAGAAAGTATTTTTTGTTACAATTCCCATGCTGAAGGAAACCATTATCATCAACACGGTTTTAATTATCACCGGTGTGTTTAAGATATATGAGCTTGTTTACCAGATGACGGGAGGCGGGCCGGCCCATCAGTCGGAGCTTTTGACTTCTTATATGTATTTCACCGTATTTACTTCCAGAAGATATGGATATGGCATGTCCATTGCAGTTGTTATTTTGACACTTTCCATTATCGGCTCATTTGCCTATATCAGGATCGTGGCCAGAAAAAAGCAGGAAGGAGGCGCATAGAAATGGAAAAAAACATGAAAAAAGTGTTATTTTACCTGCTGATTACAGCCATTCTTGTGATCGCCATGCTTCCCATTCTGTGGTCGGTGCTGCTTTCTTTTAAGTCAAATAATGAAATTGTAAATGCACCTTTGGCACTGCCGAAGGTCTGGAGCTTTGGAAATTATCAGCGGGCCGTTGATACCATTGATTTTGGAAGAATGTACTTTAACACGATTTTTATTGTAATTATTGCCACCTTTTTCAGTGTGGCTATCACCTTTATGAGTTCCTTTGCCATTGCCCGGATGACATTTAAAAGAAAAAACACAGCGGATTATCTGTACTTTTATCTGCTGTTGGGAATTGCTATTCCGGTTTATGTGCTGCTTTTTCCCATTTACCGGATTGACTCGCTGCTTGGAATTCTGGGTACCAGAATAGGGCTTATCCTTCCTTATATTGCAGTAAATATTTCATTTAATACCCTGCTTTTCGTGGGATTTTTGCGAGGGATTCCGGAGGAACTTGAAGAGGCGGCGGTAATTGACGGGTGCAGGCTTATGGGATTGTGCACCAGAGTGGTGATTCCGGTAATGAAGCCAACCTTTGTAACCATTGTAATTTTTAATGCGGTTTATATTTATAATGAATTTCCTTTTGCATCCACCTTTATTCAAAATGACAAGCTAAATACCGTGTCGCTTATGACTTCCATGTTTAAGGGGCAGTATTCTATGGACTACAGCGGTATTATAGCTGCCAGCCTGATGATTATGCTGCCGGAACTGGTTTTCTATGTGTTTTTACAAAAGTATATTATTGGAGGAATGACAGCGGGAGCAGTGAAAGGTTAGCTGCAGAGAAAGTTTGAATGAGATAAAAATTTTAATTATGGTATATTCAGGCACAGGCTTCACAGCCTGTGCCTGGGTATTTTATGAATATTAAACTTAAGTTGTTATATTTTTCTCTTTGGCCTTTGTGTACTCTTCTACAGTGGTGTCAAGCGCTGCGCAGGCTTCTGGCAGGTCAAGGTTTAAGTTTTTCATTAGAGATTCGATGTTTTCAACTAATTTTGTAGAAATTCCTGTGATAATTCCTTCTGACAGGCCAGTGGACTTACCCGCATCAAAGCCCTCTTCAAACCCTTCTTCATGCAGTACTTTTTTAACATATTCTTCGTTATATTCATAAATGGACATGGCAATAACCTCTGCTTTCTGTTCAATTAAAAATTCTTTCAATATATTTTTCTGAATGCATGTATCCACTGCGGCTACGACTGCTGCCTTTAAAGATCTGGTTTTTAAATTGCTCCGTATTTCGGCAATAAAGTAAGAATAGTCTGCAAGTGTTTTACACTTATTCATCAGTTCTTTATTTTGACCATAATTGATATTAATTGTCTGTACAGTCAGCTCCAGACAGCCTTTTGTCTGATCCTCAAAAGAAGTGGAAAGCTTCTGGAAAAATTCTTCCTCCTGATGTTCGGTGCCATTGTAAAAAACAATGTAATGGGGCGTGGGAATCATGATTCGTTTCTTAATACTAAGATCAATGTCTTTGATATATTTCTTATACAAATCAGTTAAGTAAAACAATCCCCTGAGGGGCATATTAGGGCAGTAAGTTGACTGATGTTCATATAAGCACATATCGCAGCCAATCAGGAAAGAAACGTCATTTTTCATTTTCATAAAAATAGCATTTTCAAGGGTATTGACAGTTAGGTCATCCACATCCGTATAGGCAGTGTTGTTTAGAGCGTTGTACAGTTCTAAAAGACGCTGCTTATCCTTAAACAGGAGCCGGAAAATTCTGTCCTTGTAAGTGAAGTAGACTGGCTGGTCTGGCTCTAAGCCATAAAAATTTTTAGCGGCATTCGAAGTTTTTTCAGTATTCATAGTTTTTCTTTCCTTTCTTATGGTGCAGGAAAAGACAGCCTGTTTTGTGTAAGAAAGGTCTGTTTTAATTCCCTGCTGATTGTTTGATTGGGTTTTAGCAAGGATTCTAAAACAGATAAAATACCAGATTCAGGTATTTTAAAGAAAAATAGATTAACAAAACGAATTTCCGTTAGAATTTCAATGCTATGTAATAATTGTAGCAGATGGGAGATGAAAGTGTCAACAATTTTAATGAGTATTATATGTAAATTAATGGTAAATCTAAAATAAAAGCTATTAAAAACCAAATACTTTGGCTTCATTGAAAGCAGTAGCATTCTATGTTAGAATTTATGAAAAGGAGATCCTGATATGAACAAAAAATCTGAAATAGTTTTTATGCAGGTCCGATTACTCCGCCTTGCATCAGAAGAATGGCATATGCCTATCCAGAAAGTAAATATATTGTTTGATCAATACGGTATCCTTAAATTCATAGAAGATTGTTATGATGTTTTTCATATGGAAGGTGATTATGCAGTATTTGATGAGATCAAAACTTTATTGAAAAATAAGGGGGTGGATGTTAGTGCTGAAATTATCTGATGGTATGCTTCTTTATCATGGAAGCTATTGTGAAGTGCGGACTCCGGATTTAGCAAAGTGTGCGGATTTTAAGGATTTTGGAAAAGGCTTTTACCTGACATCATCCAGACAGCAGGCAGAGAATTTTATCAATGCTTCTCTCAAAAAAGCAAAAGCGCAAGGGGTAGTTTTCGCAGACCAGAAATATGGAGTGCTTTCAACATTTTGTTATCATTTTGATAAAGATATAGCAGATTTTGTTTATTGCAATGCGGATGCTGACTGGCTGCATTGTGTTGTGGGGCACAGAAAGGCAAATACATTTCCAACAGTTGTTGAAGAAATGAAAAAATATGATATCATAGCCGGAAAGATTGCAGATGATGCAACCAATGTTACGATTTTGACTTATTTAGTTGGAGCCTATGGTACGATTGGGAGCGAGGAAGCAGACAGCTTGTGTATCAGCAGACTAATTCCGGAACGTTTAAAAGATCAGTTTTGTTTTAGAACGGAAAAAGGTTTAAAATGTCTGTCATTTGAAGGAAGTGAGCGCATATGGAAAAATTAAAGGATGTTACGGAAGAACAGAAAAAATTTGCTGTAGACGCAATGGTTGCGTTGGTAGTTGAAGAATTGGCTAATGTTTTAAAACTTGACTACACCACAATATTAAAAAACTTTGTCGCATCAAAAACAGGAGCATTGCTTTATGATGAGTCATCAAAACTTTGGTGGAATGGCCCTTCCTATATAGCGGATATGTATATAAAAGAATGCAGGAATATATAATTCCTACATAAAATATTGACACTTCTCCAAATAAAATTGCTGTTCTTTCTCAAAAAGTGCAATCAGTTTATCAATACCTTTTTCTTCCTGATATTCTTTCAATGCTTCCAAATATTCATTTCTGTTTGCATCTTCAATTACAACCGGCACGATGCCATTCTTCAAACACTCTCTAAAAAGAATTAGTCTGCCTGTTCTGCCATTCCCATCCTGAAATGGGTGAATACTCTCATATCTTGCATGGAATTTGGCCAATGAATTAAGATTTACTTCCTGTTCCAAATACCATCTCAGAAGAATAGTTATTTCTTCTTCAACGTTTTCAGGCTTTACAGTCTGATACATTCCAATCATATTGGGACGTTTTTTATAATCACCAATTGCATACCCATTTGCGCGGTCCTCAAATACGCCGGATTTCAGTTCATAATGAAATTGCTTTATTAATTCCTGAGTTAATGGCTCATCCAAGGTATCCAACATTTTATTGAACATCAGGAAATGTCCATTCATCTCTTCAACGTCTTTTGCTCTGTAGTAATCGTCTGATTTAGGCAGTGTGCCATTGTCAAACAGTGAAGCTGTCTGTTCCTCGGTCAGCGTACTTCCTTCAATTTTATTGGAATTATAAGCAAGCAAACGCTGGGTGTATGCATACACACCGGTTCTGTCAAATTTTTCTCTTTCTATCTTCAACCTTTCCATAAGAAAGTTTAAAAACTCTTTATTCCTGTCATTACTCATATTGTTCACCTTTATAAATGAGCCAACTCGAAAGAGCAGCGTTCCTTTTTACAGTTAAATCTCTTTATCGTTATATTGTACACGCTGATTACGAAATGGTCAATGTCAACATTTTTTACATGCATTATAGGTAAATTGTTTTTTTTTACTAGGTTAGTGCGTTAAAATTTTATCAATAGAAACGTTTTTCATGTCTGTTTGATTTCCAGCTTCCTTTTCATCTGGAGTGCAGACAGAATATTATTCAACTGCATCTGGATAATGTGAACAGTGACCTGACGGAATTCACCCGCTGTATACGTGACAGGGAAAACATTAAAGCATTAGAGTCCGCAATTCCGCTTTATCAGGGAACTTTTTTTGAAGAGGAGGGATATGAGTGGATTATGGATAAAGAAGGAAAGTTTGATATGCTTTATCTGGATGCCCTGCAGTATTTGGCGGATCATTACAGTAAAAAAGGAATGAAACACAAATTATTTTATTATGAAACTTTAATGGAGCGGTTTTAGAAAGTGGATGACGTATTTGGGGAGCATCCTTACATAAAAAGCAGCACAGCATCCGGTGAGATGCGGTGCTGCTTTTGCTGTTAAGGAAGTAATTGAGTGATTGGATATGTGGGATAAAAAATTAACTGGAATATAAATGTAAAATTTTATCTGCATGTTTACAAATCCGTTTTTACTGCCTCTTTCCTATATAGCCGGCAAAATTATGGAAAGGAAAGGTAACAATATGGATACAAATTTAGAGGAAAGCAAAATTCTTTTTACAGCAGGAGATGGTACAGCGGAAAATCCCTTTATTATTTCAGACAGGGAAGGACTTGAAGCGGTTTCTGATAATTTATCTGCTCATTATAAGCTGGGGGCGGATATAGACCTTTTGGGAGAGGCATTTACGCCGATAGGGACATCTTCATTGTACTTTACAGGAAGCCTTGACGGGGACGGCCATGTGCTGAGAGGACTGAAGGTATCAGCAGCCGG
>KE159819.1:298142-312670 GCA_000403495.2 Lachnospiraceae bacterium 10-1
ATGTTTACGCCGATAGGGACATCTTCATTGTACTTTAGGGGAAGCCTTGACGGGGACGGCCATGTGCTGAGAGGACTGAAGGTATCAGCAGCCGGTTATGCAGGCCTGTTCGGGAAGGCCAGTTATGCGACATTTAAGAATCTTAAGATAGAAGGAGCAGAGATAGAGTCCATGGGAAGCTATGCAGGAATCCTTGCAGGATATATATCAGGAGGAAATGTCCTTCGATGTAACGTACAGGGAAATATATCTGGAAAGTCATATGTCGGCGGAATTGCCGGATATGCAAGTGGGAGTAATATCATAGGATGCCAAATATCGGGAGAGTTGATAGGAAGTTCCTACACCGGAGGGATTTTAGGAATTTTGACGGGAAATAGCGGAAATCTACAGGAATGTAGCTGGGAAGGAACTGTGAGAGGAGGAGCTAATACAGGAGGACTTACAGGAAACTTGACCAGTGGAGCTATTTTTGGTTGCGTTGCAAGAACAGATGTGGAAGGAACTGAAAATGTGGGAGGACTTGCAGGAGAGTTGATGGGGAGAGTGGAAGATAGCTATGCTGTAGGAAAAGTAACATCAAAAACTGGGAAAAACACCATTGGTGGAATTGCAGGTTACAGCAAGTCATCAACTATAAAAAATTGCTATGCATCCTGTCAGATGGGGGATAAAGGAGAAGGATTAGCTTACGTTTATTCTTCGACTACGATTCAAAACTCTTTCTTTGACAGCGACATTGCTGGAAAGACATCACCAACCAGTCAGGCAAGAACAACACAGCAAATGTTCAGCATGGATACTTATGCAGGCTGGGATATGGAAAGCATTTGGGAACATAAGGAAGGTGCATATCCTTTACTTAGAAAAATTGAATTCTTTAAGAACCAGCTTTTTGAATTACAAGTGTATAACCGGACCTGGCATTCTGCAATCATCAGATGGGAAGCAATCTCGGGCGTGGCAGAATATGAACTGCATTTTAAAGGAAAGGTCGAAAAACTTTCTGAGCCGGAAGTATTCATAGAAGACCTTTTCCCTGATACAGATTATGAGTTAAAAATCATAGCAAAGCTGGATGATTCGATTCAGGTAACATCCAAAATCTTAAATTTAAGGACCAGAAAGATATCTGCTGTCAAAGGTCTTCACAGTATGCACAAGGAAGGGAATTCCATTACTCTTACCTGGGATCAGATTGCTGAAGCGCAAGGATATGAAGTAACTTATGGTGAAAATGTCATATTGACAGATACAAACACATGTACATTAACAGAATTAAATAACAACGTGCCTTATGTGATTTCAGTTAGAGCACTCCTTGAAGATGGCGGAGAACTGATAAGCAGCCTGATTGTGGAAAAGATATATGAACTGGAGCCTCAAACAGATTATGCAGGAAAGTTTTTGGCAAAATGCGAAGGACAGACATGGTTTATAGACGAAGTGGAAAATCTGCTGAACCAAAAAGGAAAATCTATCTGTACAGTAAGTTCCAAAGACGATTTTGCTGCGATATATGCACTGAATCTTTCAGGTCGGGGAATCAGTGGACAGATACCTTTGGCCATTGGGGAACTTTATCAGTTAAGGTATTTATATTTGGCGAATAATAATTTAAGCGGTCAGCTGCCAAAGGAGATAGATACGCTTGCGTATTTGATAGGCCAGGATTTGTCAGGGAATCAGTTTACAGAATAAAAATCTATTAAATAACAAAGTTTGTGAATAAGAAGATTCACAACATTTGCGGCAGCCTTCAAGGTCAGGCAAATCTGACCTTGATGCGCTGTTTAAAGAAAACTAAGAAAGGAATAGGTAAAATTATGGAACAATTAAATTTAAGGTACACAATAAACAGTGACGGTTCAATCACAGCCAGCTGGGACAGTATATCCAATGCGGTGGAATATAGTGCATTTATGTATGCAGAAAAAGGAGGCGTAATTTATTATGAAAAAAACTTAACAGTTACATCTTATACAAGTCGGCCAAATCTGGAAGCAAATATGATTTATAAATTAGTAGTGGTAGCATATGGCCCTTCTACCAGCCTGACATCAGATGGGGCAAGAATATTGATACCATCAGATTTCTACAACAACATTCCTCTGGATATTCCCCAGAATATAACAGCAGCAGCAAGCCCGGTGTCTGTCGACATAAGTTTCGACAAGGTGGTAAGGGCCAGCGGATACGATATTCTTTTAAACGGAACTATCTATAGTATTACAAGTAATCTTGGCAGGATAACTAAAACAATCAGTGGTCTTACGCCGAAAACAAGATATTCCTATGCAGTCCGGGCAAAAAATTATTATCGGACAGGTGAATACAGCGCAGAGCAGACGTTTACTACTCCGGCAGTAAGTCCAGCAGCGCCTACAGGAATTACAAAGTCAGTTACGCAAAACTCTGTGACTATAAGCTGGAATCCTGTGCAGACAGCAACAATGTATGACATTGTATTTAACGGGACGAAGTATACCATAGGAGCTACATCAAGAACCTTTACCGGATTATACCCGGGCACAAGCTATCCTTTTAAAATCCGCGGCGTAAATTCAGATGCGGATGGAATCTATACCCATGAAATGACAGCCACGACTGCACCGCAGGTTCCCACAGGAATCAGCGCAGTAAGTACAGACACCACACTTACGATTAGCTGGAATGCAATGCAGGGTGCGACGAGTTATTTCGTTTATTTCAGGGATCAGGAGATTGCTGTGCCGGGTACAGAAAACAGTACAACATTTACAAACTTAACACCCAACACGTCATACACCTATAAAGTATGTGCGAGCAGTGCAGATGGAAGAAGCCCGTACAGTTCGGAGATGACGACGAAAACCACGCCGCCCGGACCTTCAATGCCCGAAGAAGCGACACAGACTTCTACGGAAAATTCAGTTACACTTAACTGGAATGCAGTAAACGGAGCTGACAGCTATGACGTTATATTTGACGGACAGACTTACCATGTAACAAGAAATACAATAACCATTAACAGTCTGGCGCCCAATACCAGTTATACCTATCGGGTACGGGCAAACAATGCCAACGGTTCCAGTGAATATGGACCGGCGAAAACAGTAAAAACAGCGCCGACAGCACCGGCTGCGCCAAATGAATCAGCCACAAAAAATTCAATTACGATTAGCTGGAGCGCTGTTCCGGGAGCAGTCAGCTATGACATTTTGTT
This sequence comes from Lachnospiraceae bacterium 10-1, assembly GCA_000403495.2. Classification (GTDB taxonomy): domain Bacteria; phylum Bacillota; class Clostridia; order Lachnospirales; family Lachnospiraceae; genus Suilimivivens. The sequence continues at coordinate 301,348 of KE159819.1, forward strand.
TAATGGAACTACCTATAGAGTTACAGGAACATCCAGGACCATTGAAGGACTTTCGGCAGGGCAAAGCTATTCCTATCAGATCAGGGCAAACAACGCAGATGGTTCCAGTTCCTATAGTGCGCCTAAAACAGTGTCTACGATACCGGATGCACCGGGAAGGCCGGGAGATGTCAGTGCCAGGGCTGCTACAGAATCAATAACTATTACATGGGTGGCGTTACCCAGAGCTGAAAGCTACGATGTACTGCTTGGAAATACAATTTATGAGACGACAGGAACAACGATCACCATAAACGGATTAAATCCCTATACGGAATATACGTACCAGGTGCGTGCCAAAAATGCAGGAGGTGCGGGATCATATTCTGTAGCAGGGAATATCAGAACGTTGATGAAGGCTCCGGACAATATAACAGCCACAGCAACAAAAAATTCAGTTACGCTTAGCTGGAGTGCATCTTTGGGAGCCACCAGTTATGACGTATTATTTAATGGAAAAACCACCTTTGGCATAAAGACCACTTCCTATACTGTTACTGGTCTGGCTAAGGGAACGGCCTATAGTTACTCAATATGTGCAAAGAATTCATCAACATCCAGTGCGTACAGTCCCACAGCGACAGTTATGACAATTCCGGATCCTCCGGAAATGCCTGCAAATGTCAGGGCATGCGCCGCCGCAAATTCAGTTACAATCAGCTGGAGTGCAGCAGCGAGAGCGGCAGGATATGATGTTTATCTTGGCGGTAAAGTTTATGATGCCACTGGCACAGAAACGACGATTACAGGGTTGTCTTCGAACTGTAGTTATACCTATCAGGTGCGTGCTAAAAATGCAGGCGGCACCAGTGCATATACTGTATCTCAAAGGATTACCACAATGCTGGCAATACCCCAAATTATCAATCTTACTGTTAACATGTATAGCATTACAGCAAAGTGGATTTCTGTAAGTGGAGCAAACAGATATGAAGTGTTATTTAATGGCACTACCAGCATTATATATGGAACCAGTAAAACATTTTTAGACCTGACTCCGGGAACAAATTATACTTTTGCGATAAGAGCATTAAGTGCATCAAACAGTAGTGAATATTCTGAGATGCAGACACTGCGAACCATTCCAACTGCACCCACGACACCGACAAATATCAAAGCAACTGCTACATCAGAATCCGCTACGGTTACCTGGAATGCAGTATCGGGCGCAGACCGCTATGAGGTGTTGTTTAACAATAAGACTTATTCAACTGAGACACCATCTATTACAATAACCGGGCTTACAGCAAATACAAGCTATACCTACAGGGTGTGCGCTAAAAATACAGGCGGCACCAGCTCCTATTCTGCCAGCCAGACCATAAAGACGCTGGAAAAAGTTCCGGAAACTCCTGTAAATGTACGTGCAACATCTACTTCGTACACTGTTACGGTAATGTGGAATTCAACAACCTGGGCGTCCAGTTATGATGTTCTTATAGGAGGGAGCACCTATAATACGACGGGTACCTATTTCACAAAAAGCGGACTGTCTGCGGAAAGCAGTTATACTTATCAGGTGCGTGCTAAAAATTCGGCCGGAACAAGCGCTTATTCCCAGGCTCAGACTATTAAGACTTTAGTGGCGCCGCCGGCAGTTCCTTCTAACGTGAGTGCCACATCTACCACGAACACTGTTACTGTAAGCTGGAGCGGAGTGAGCAGGGCAGACAGCTATGAGATTTCATTTAATGGCGGTACCTATAGAGTGACTACAGGTACCTCAAAGACCTTTACCGGACTTGAAATGGGCACCAACTATACTTATGCGGTGCGGGCAAGAAATGCAGGAGGAGCCAGTGCCTACAGCGCTTCTAAGACAATCCAGACTGTTCCTACAGTTCCGCCGGTGCCATTAAATGTAAGCGCATCAGCAAAGGCTGATTCTGTAACAGTGAGCTGGAAAAGAGTAGGAGGAGCTGCCAGCTATGATGTGCTGTTTAACGATACGGTTTACAATGTGACAAGTACATCCAGGACCATAACAGCGCTTCAGGCGGATACTGTTTATTCCTATGCTGTCAGGGCAAAAAATTCAGTAGGAATCAGCTCTTACAGCAGTACAAAAACGGTAAGAACACTTCTGCCCATACCTGAAAACATTCAGGCCATAGCTACATCTGAAATGGTACTGCTAAGCTGGGATGAAGTGGCAGGAGCATCTGCTTACGATATTATGTTTAATGGAAGCACTTATGAGACAAATAATACATATAAAGAGTTTACAGAGGTAAATCCTGATACGGAATATACCTTTTCGGTCCGTGCAAGAAATAGTTTTGTGGCAAGTGAATACAGTAGTGAGCGGAAGATTCGCACTATGATACCAGTGCCGCAAGTGCCTCAAAATATTGAGACTATTCCTACGACAAATAGTGTTGCAATTAGTTGGGATGCAGTAAACTATGCCGCCGGCTATGATATTCTTTTTAATAATGTAGTTTATGATGTATCGGATACATCCAAAACAATAACAGGATTAGAGGCAAATACAGATTATGAATATGCCATTCGAGCTAAAAATGCAATTGGAACCAGTGCTTACAGCAACACGAAGACAGTGAGGACACTTTTATCTGTACCTGAAAATATTCAGGCAGAATCCACGTCAGACACAGTTTTGTTAATGTGGGATGAAGTTAATGGTGCTGAAGGGTATAATATTAACTTTGATGGAAGTGTTTATGAAGTAAACAGTACAACAAAAGAATTTAGCGGGCTCATACCTGAAACAGAGTATGCTTTTTCCGTGCAGGCAAAAAATGCAATCGTAGCAAGTGAGTATAGCCCAATTTATAAAATTTGCACAAAAATTCAAGTACCGAAAGTACCTGAAAATGTAACGGCTATATCCACCTTAAACAGCGTTACTGTCAGTTGGGATGCAGCTGAAGATGCAGAATCTTATGAGATTCAGTTTGATGGGAAAAATATTCCAATAACAGAAGAATCTCAGAAACTGCGCACCGCAGCCGCCTTATCAGAACCCATCCGCATGGCCAAAACCTTTTTCGGCCTAAAGCCGGATTCGGAGCATACCTACTGCGTCCGGGCAGGCAATCAGGGAGGATTCAGCGAATACAGCCCCCTTGGCACCATCCGCACATGCGCCAGCGCAGAAAGCACTCTTCCTGCAGGAAAATTCAATAAGACTTACCCGGCAGGAAAACTTCCCAATACAGGACTTGATCCGGTGGATCCTGTAACTGGCGCTTTCCTGTGGAGCCATACGCTTTTAGAATCTTATGGAAAGGAAGCACTGCACTTTACCATGATGTACAACTCACAGGGCGAGGTTCCCGTGGAAGTCATGGGAAAGAAATGGACACATGCCTTCCATTATTACCTCTATATGAGAGAGGAAAAAGCATACTTTGGAACGCCCTATGGAGAATTCATTTCCTTTATAAGGGAAGGAGCAGAAGACAGCTTCCAGCCGGTACAGGGAGCGCCATCCGGATATTCCCTGAATAGGAAAGAAGACGGAACCTGGCAGGTCAGTGAGACGGACGGGACAGAATATCTCTTTGATGAAAACCTGGCTCTCTCCAAAATCATGGAAGGAGGGTTTGCTGCTTACCAGTTCCATGCAGATGAAGAAGGAAGGATTATCCTGATAGAAGGAAAGCATGGGGGAATCCTTACATTTACTTATGAAAATGACCGGATTTCCAGCGCGTCTGACGCTTCGGGGAATACCATCCATTTTACCTATGAGGAGGGCAGGCTTGCCGCAGCAACGGATCCGGAAGGAAACAGCATCTCCTTTGCCTATGACAGCCATGACTGGCTGAGAGCCATTACGGATGCATCCGGCAGCGCCTACCTGGCCAACCGTTACGACGCTTCCGGCAGGGTGGTATCCCAGAGCATTGCAGGAAGGGGAGAGAGCGCCGCATCCTATGACACGGAAAACAGGTGCACAGCCTTTGCAGACGAGCTGGGGAATGAAACAAAGTATTACTACGACGAAAACCGGCGCATTACAAAGGTGGAGCAGGCGGGAACGTGCATCCGGAACAGCTGGAATGAAAAGGGACAGCTGGCGGAGCAGACAGACGCCCTTGGCAATACCACCCAAATGTTATATGATAAAAAAGGACGGATGAACTGCGTCATCTATCCTGACGGGACAAGGGAGCAGGTCACATACAATGAGGCCGGATACCCTGCCAGCATCACAGACAGGGAAGGAAGGGAAAGCCTTTATGCCTATGATGAGAGAAACAACCTGACCTGTGCACAGGACGAGAGGGGAGATGCCTGCACCTACGCCTATGATGACAGGGACAACCTTATTTCCTATACAGACAGGGAAGGAAACCTCTGGCAGTATGCCTATGATGAAAATAACTATTTAAAACAGACCCATGATCCGGAAGGAAACATCTGCCGCTACAGCCATGACATGGCGGGAAGACTGACTTCCTACACCAGCCCACAAGGGCGTACCACCTCTTATGAGTACTCTGATGCCGGGAGCCTGCTGTGCATCACAGATGCGGAGGGAACCATCCGCTATACTTACGACAGCAATGGAAACCCTGCCGGCATCACGGACAAAAGAGGAAACAGCGCCAGCTTTGTTTATAATGAAATGGGGCAGCCCACCCTGTCAACCGGCTTTATGGGGGAAGAATACCATTATGCCTATGATGAAAAGGGCAGGCTGGTAAAAGAGACCGATCCCCTTGGATTCAGCATAAGCTATGTCTATGACGCTCTGGGCAGATGCATTTCCCTTACGGATAAAAACGGAGGAACCACCAGCTATGCCTATGACGGGGCAGGCAGGCTGGCCGAAGTCCGGGATGGGGCAGGGGGAACCGTAAGCTATACCTATGATACTATGGGCCAGGTGAAAACAGTTACCGATCCCCTGAACCGCCAGACCGGCTATGCCTATGACCAGGCAGGGCGCATCACAGAAGTTACCGATCCCCTTGGCCACAGCGTGAGCTATACTTACGATCCGGCTGGGAATCTTCTGACAAAGACGGATGAAGACGGAGCAGTTACGTTCTATGCCTATGATAAGGAAAACAGGCTTCTTTCCATCAGGAATGAGGCCGGAACCACCAGCTTTGCCTATGACAGGCTGGGAAGGCTTGTCTGTGTGCTGGACAGCGAGGGAAACAGGGAAGAAGGAGCCTATGACGGGGACGGTATCCTTACGTCGCTGACAGATAAGGAAGGCCGCCAGACCACCTATGTATATGACAATTCCGGACGCCTGTCGGAGAAAACAGCGCCGGATGGAGGCAGGACCGCCTATGCTTACGACCAGAACGGCAACTGCACCAAAATCACAGATGCGGAAGGAAATGAATACGCTTACGCCTATGATGCAGACAACCGCCTTACGAAGGCAGCGGATCCCCTGAAAAGGGAAACCCTTTATGCCTATGACGCCAGAGGGCAGCTGGTTTCCGTCACAGACGCCAGGGGAGGAAAAACCGAATATGCCTATGACGGAAACGGAAACCTGACAAAAGAAACCAATCCCCTTGGAGGCGTGAAGATTTATGAATACGACAGCGCGGGGCGCCTTACAAAGCGTACCGACGAGGAAGGAAACCAGTGCAGCTATGCCTATGACGCTGCAGGAAACCTGACCGCTTATACAGATGCTGCCGGAAACACATGGACCTTTGCTTACGACGCCCGGGGGCAGCTGGCCAGCGCGGGGGACCAGAATGAGGACGCCCTTACCTATGAATACACCCCGGCAGGCAGGCTTTCCAAAGTGACGGATAAAGAAGGCGCGCAGACCAGCTATGCCTACGACGGTGCAGGAAGACTCACCGGTTTGTCCGACGCCCTTGGAAACAGCGAAAGCTTTACCTATGACAGCCTTGGAAGGATGCTTACAAGGACAGACGCCCTTGGAAACACTACAGAATATGAGTACTCCCCTTCCGGAAACATTTTAAGCATCAGGGATCCGGAGGGAGGAACCACCCGCTATACTTATGACGGGGCAGGACGGGTGCTGACGAAAAAGGATGCCCTGGGAAATACAGAGTCCTATGAATATGACGCGCTGGGGCGGACGACCGGGATTACGGATGCGCTGGGAGGAAAGACCTCATTCACCTACACTCCGGCCGGCCAGATTGAGACGGTGGTCAACGCAGAGGGAGGAACCACCCGTTATACCTATGACGCCTGCGGAAACCTGATCCGGAGAGAGGATCCGGCGGGAACAGTGACGGAGTACGAGTACGACGCCATGAACAACCAGCTTAAGGAATGCCTTAACGTATCAGGAGAGCAGACCTGCGCCACCCTTTACCAGTATGACAAAAAAGGACAGCGGATTAAGGAGATCAGCCCCCTTAAGGAGGAAAAAACCTACGCCTATGACGGGAACGGAAACCTGATTTCCATTCTGGATGAAGACCAGAACCAGACCACCATCCGCTACGACTTAAACAGCCGGCCGGTATTTATGGGATACAGCGACGGAAGGGAAGTCGCCTTCCGCTACAACAAGCGGGGAGAGCTGGTGGAGATCAGAGACTGGACCGGAACCGCCCTTATGGAGAGAGACCTGCTGGGGAGGCTTACGAAGGTGACAGATCCGGAGGGACGCACCATCGGCTATGCCTATGACGCAGCCGGAAACTTGTCACAGACCATCTACCCTGACAAAAGCGCGGCATCCTATGCCTATGACAGGAACCGGCGCCTTACCCAGGTGACGGACGCAGAAGGAAAAGCAGCCCGGTATGCCTACGACGCAGCAGGCAGGATCACCGCCCTGACACAGCCGGGAAGCTGCAGCAGCTATGCCTATAACGCAGCAGGCCTGCCTATCCGCGCAGGATACCGGCTTGAGGACGGAACCATCTTAGAGGAACAGCTTGCCTATGACGCAATGGGGCGCATCACTTCCGCAGAAAGAACCGGAAGCAGCCCGGCCCTTACCGCCGCTGCCGCCTACACCTACGATCCGGCAGGGCGCCTGCTGTCCTGCACCCAGAGAGGAATCAGAGAGAGCTATACCTATGACGCCGCAGGCAACAGGACGGCAAGAAAAGTAAACGACATCCTTAAAACCGCCTGCACCTACAATGAGGCCAGCCAGCTCACAGCCCTGACCGAATACAGCGGAGCCCTTACGCCCGACGGAACTGCCTATACCTACCGCTACGACAGAAGAGGCAACCTGACGGAAGAGCAGAGGGCCGGCATCCCCATCCGCCGCTACGCCTACGACGCAGCAAACCATATGGTGTCAGGAAAGAACCTTGAAAACGGAGAAAAAACCAGCTACACCTACAACGCCTTAGGCATGAGGGCAAACCTCACCCAGACACTTCTTGGAAAAGATGCCTTCAAAACAAGAGAAGTCACCTACCTGCCCGACTACCTAAGCGGTACAGCCAACGACCTGATGGCCTACGAACAGGACTTCGGCATTACCCGAACCATCTACGGAAATGGCTACACCCGCCTAAGCCAGAAAGCAACAGCATTTGGAGCTGGCGAGGGAGAAGCAGGAAGCGGAACAGGTGCAGATGCAGGGACAGGAAACATCGCGGGAGCAGTGCCACCCGAAACACTAATCGGCACAGAAGTGATAGGAAAAACCTACTTCCAGCCTGACATTTACGGAAGCCCGTTATTTGCATCCAACGAACAGGGACAGGTGCTGCGCTATGCAGAAAGAAACATCTGGGGCGATTTAAAACTGCCTATACACAACGACCTGAATATATCCGGCATACAAGACAGCTTACGCTTTACCAGCTATGCATACGATCCGGTAATCGGAAAATACTTCGCTCAGGCCAGATTTTACGACAGCCGCCAAGGAAGAATGCTTTCCAAAGATCCAATAAAGAGAGACATAAACGGATACCCCTACTGCAGCAATGATCCTGTCAACTGTGTTGATCCTACAGGAGAAATAGCCAATGTTCTGATTGGAGGCGCCATAGGCGGACTGGTAGGAGGAGCCTTCGGCTTTGCCAATTCCGCAGTATCCCAGCTGATGAGCGGAAAAGGCTTTGATTCCGGAAAAGCATGGGGAGCAGCGGCCAATGGAGCGATAGTAGGAGCAGTGAAGGGAGCAGTGGCAGGTTCCGGCGTCGGATTACCCCTTGCAATAGCAGCAGACTTTGCAGCAGGAACTATAGGAAGTGCAGTGGAACAGGGAATCAGCGAAGGAGTAGTTGATGTAGGAAAGAGCATAGCCGGTGGCCTGACCAATGCAGTAAACGGTCTTATTTACGGAAATGATACCCTGCGGAGCTTAGGGCAAGCAGCAGTAAAAGGAGCAGCTTCAGGAGCACTTACGTCAGGAATCAATTACCTTGCAGATGTAACAGGACCACAACCTGCAGCCAGAAGGAGTCCTGGAATACAGTATCAGGGCGGAGCAGCTGGAATGTTCAGGCCAAGAGATCCTAAGAGAGGATGCGTTCCAAGCGATCCATCCATAGGAAGTCTCAGGTATGGAAGAGATTATGGCTACCAGTATAATGTGCCTGCATCAGGAGAAGAGAGCCAGAGCAGGAGAGGTTTCAGTCTTTGGGATTTTGGAAAGGAAGTAGTGCTGGGAGCAGTAACCGGAGGAATGGCAGGAGCGACGTTCTATGGAGCTGGCAGGGCTGTTAGTGCTTTGAAGGAGAGTATTGGGAATAGAGGAGGCAATAAATTTAGTGATAAACGCTTATATAGAGTTATGAGCGAAGGAGAATTAAATGCTGTTAAAGATACAAATATGTTAAGAGGTGGAAGAGAAGGGACTACATATTTTACAGATTCTTATTATAAAAATGCTAATAATGCCAAGTCAAGACTTGCTTTGCCGGAGAAGCCATCGTATATTATGGAATTTGAAATTAACAATTCACCAAATATTTCTGGTGGAACGAGAGTACAACCTGCATATGGGGAACTTGGAGGAGGAAGGGAATATTATACAGATGATATAATAGAAGTTGGTATAATTAATTATCAGAAAATGATTGGAGGAGGGATAAAGTGATAAAGAATATTACAATTTCTGAACCTTGGGATTTTTGTTCATCTGATGGTAAAAATATACTGAAAGTGAGAATCATTAAGAAGTCAAAAAACAGCATGTTAGCAGTTACTTTGTCTAAGTATGATGGTATGACTGAAAAAATATTAATAGAAAAAAGAGATATAGATGGACATGTCAACATATATCATCTTTTGGATGTCAATATGGAACAAAAGCAGTTGGTAATGATTGGAAAAATGTAATTGAATATTTTTATGCTGAACCAGCATAAGTCACAGGAACTAATCTATGCTTACAGCTTTTGGAAGGAGTTTAGAAATTCTTAGTATCTCTTTTCACGAACCAGCAATAATCGGACAGGAGGTCCGATTAAGGCGCAACTTGGTCATGGATGACCAATGCGCTGGTAGCGTAATAAGCCATTACTTTGGGAGAGATATTTAGAATTTCTTACCTCCGTACATAGTTGTGACATGGATTTGTCCTGTGGCTTATGCGTACGGCATTTAATAAAAGTGCCATTCCTATAATATATCCAGTCATAGGAAAAACCTACTTCCAGCCTGATATCTATGGAAGCCCGTTATTTGCATCCAACGAACAGGGACAGGTATTAAGCTACGCAGAAAGAAACATCTGGGGCAGCCTAAGACTTCCTGTACATAACGACTTAAACATATCCGGCATAGAGGACAGCCTGCGTTTTACCAGCTACGCATACGATCCGGTAATCGGAAAATACTTCGCCCAGGCCAGATTTTACGACAGCCGCCAGGGAAGAATGCTTTCCAAAGATCCAATAAAGAGAGACATAAACGGATACCCCTACTGCAATAACGATCCTGTCAACTGTGTTGATCCTACAGGAGAAATAGCCAATGTGCTGATAGGAGGCGCCATAGGCGGACTGGTGGGAGGAGCCTTCGGTTATGCCAACTCCGCAGTATCCCAGCTGATGAGTGGAAAAGGCTTTGATTCCGGAAAAGCATGGGGGCAGCAGCCAACGGAGCGATAGTAGGAGCAGTAAAGGGAGCAGTGGCAGGTTCCGGCGTCGGATTACCCCTTGCAATAGCCGCAGACCTTGCAGCAGGAACACTGGGAAGCATGGCAGAGCAGGCAATCAGTGAAGGAGTAGTTGATGCAGGAAAGAGCATAGCCGGAGGCCTGACCAATGCAGTAAACGGTCTTATTTATGGAAACGGAGCCTTGCAGAGCTTAAAAGAGGCAGCAGTAAAAGGAGCAGCTTCAGGAGCACTTACGTCAGGAATCAATTACCTTGCAGATGTAACAGGGCCGCAACCTGCAGCCAGAAGGAGCCCTGGAATACAGTATCAGGGCGGAGCAGCTGGAATGTTCAGGCCAAGAGATCCTAAGAGAGGATGCGTTCCAAGCGATCCATCTATAGGAAGCTTAAGATATGGAAGGGATTATGGTTACCAGTATAACGTGCCTGTATCAGGAGAAGAGAGCCAGAACAGGAGAGGTTTCAGCCTTTGTGATTTTATGAAGGAGATGCTGACAGGAGCAGTAACCGGAGGAATGGCAGGAGCGACGTTCTATGGAGCTGGAAGGGCTGTTAGTGCTTTGAAGGAGAGTGTTAAGGGTGGATCAAATAGGTATATAAATGGTCAGAGAACTAGCAGGTTCCATGAACTTACAGAGGAAGAAATTGCTAACTTAAAAGAGGATATAAGAGCAATTGGTGCAGATGAAAACTCGTTTATATTTAATCAAGGAAATCGAACTAATTTTTTTGATCCAGATGGAAAAATCTATGTTCGGGGTGATGTGTTGCCAGATTTAAATTCTACTCATCCAAGAGATTTGATGAGCTCTAGAGCTGTACTCGCACATGAATACTATGGACATAAAGTTGCATTTGATAAATATGGCTATTTGGATAGCTTTCCAGTTGCAGGGAGTTGGAACGATGAATTTAGGGCGAGTTATAATGCTGCTTTAAATACACCTAATTTAAGTGATTTTGATAGAATGTATTTAATGTCAGATGCACTGGAAAGAGCAAAAGAAGCAGGGGTAAATATAAAGATAACTGATATAATCTCTCGGAATCCTGAGTGATTATAGTCAGCACAGTTGGCAGTGGACATTGAAAAGTGAATATTATCTGAAATGAATAAAAATAAATATGAGAAACAGACATAACTGTCGCTATGCCTTAAAAAGGTGTATAATACCCATAGGATTATGCCGTTTTCAGAATCAACTTTCTCAGGGCGGATTCATAAGGCAAATCCCATGCATCAAGATGTTGGAGCATCAGGA
>KE159819.1:314905-315824 GCA_000403495.2 Lachnospiraceae bacterium 10-1
TGTCAAGTGTTTTGACAAAAAAAGTGGGGGATTTTAATAAAAAAGGAATCTGAAAGCCTTATATTTACTGGCTTAAAGATTCCGAGAGATTATTGATGTAATAAGGAGGATAATATATGGCTATTAATAAAAAATTTACAGAATACGAATTAGAAATTATTAAGCTTGCGTTAAACCAATTGGACTTAACAGGAAAAATAGATGTAGCTTGTCCGAGATGCGCAGGAAAATTGGTGGGTACTAGTGTTTCTACATCTTATTCAATAGAATGTGAAAATAAGTGTGGAATCAAAGCATCAGCAAGAGGTATATAGCGTTACGTTATAATTATTTCTCCTAAATGTATAAAGAATTGCGTAATTTATGTAATAATTAATATTATGTAACTTTTAATGTTATGTACAAAATAATTTTGAAGGTATTTTGCAGGCTGTAAAATACCTTCAATTTATTTCTACATTATTATATAATTGAAGATTTTATATTGAATTAGCATAAGCCACAGGAACAAATCTATGCTCACAGCTTTTGGGAGAATATTAGAAATTCTTAGTATCTCCCTTCACGGACCAGCAATAATCGGACAGGAAGTCCGATTAAGGTGCAACTTGGTCATGGATGACCAATGCACCGGTAGCGTGATAAGTCATTACTTTGGCAGAGATACTTAGAATTTCTTATCTCCGTACATAGCTGTGACATGGATTTGTCCTGTGGTTTGTGCGTGCAGTATTCGAAAACGATTCTTTTTATACCAGAGATTTTTCTGTCAGGTATATCTTATAGTAAGGGAGATTACGGTACTCCTCCACTCGCGGTATGGAATCCGCGTCGCTTATGGAGGGCATATATTTGAAGCCATACGGTATTTAAAACCCCAGAATAAAAATGCCAGCACAAAAGTAGAGAAAAAGATAAT
>KE159820.1:0-159562 GCA_000403495.2 Lachnospiraceae bacterium 10-1
CTTTCCCGTCTCTTTACTGTTTCTTCTTTGTTTCGTTCTCTGAATTATTCTTTCGAATTTTCAGGGCTGCATTGCTGTTTATTTGTCAAGGTTCTTCGTCTCAACATCATTCGACGTGCGACTTTCATATAATATCAGAATGTAAAATTATTGTCAATATATTTATTAAAATTTTTTTATTATTTTTCCAGAATATTGTAGCAGCTCAATTCACACCCGCTGCCAAGCCATGTCCAGACGTTTTTAACATTTTACAAATGCTTTACTTATATAAATTATAAATGTGTTTTCTCTGTCCACATCTGCTACGCCAAAATAGACAGTCCCCAGTTTTTTAGGAAATATACCAGAAAGCCTACAATTAATATCGCCTCTGTCAATCCTACAACTGCACCTAATAACTTATCCACGCCTTTAATAATCGGCAGCTTGGAAATAAGCTCCAAAGAAGTAAAAAGAACATGTACCAGGCGGTAAATCAGACACACCACTGCAAGGACTGCAACCATCTGTATTGTTTTTCCAATCTCCTGGTTTAAATAGCTGCCTGCCGCTCCCAGAATAAGAATAACACAAACACCTGCAATAACCATTGCAATAAGCGAAATAATTTCCTGGATCATTCCTTTGCGGAATCCTGCTGTAATTCTCCATATAAAAATAATAGCAATTATAATTAATGCAATATAATACATTTGTACCTTCCTGCCGCCTCTGGCAATTCAGCTCTTATCACCTATGAAAAATATACGAATATCAAAACTGTTATCACTATTTCAGCTCAATTGTATCGATAGAATCCATTGTTACCGTAATATATTTATAAATAGAGGAAGTTGGAATAACAAGACAGGTACTTTTTTCAAACTCGCCTGCAAATTTATCCACGCCCTTTATATTGCAAATCTGGCAATCCATATCATTATATATAATAATCTGATCCTTATTAAAAACAATATCTGTATATTCTATATCAAACAGTTGTGAGTGTATCTTGCTTCCTGATGTATTATAAACATCCAGCCGGTATGCCGACTCACCGCTCTGGTTTATAAAAACCAGCCCCACATAATTTTCATTATAATAAATACTTTGTACTTCTTCTTCCAACAAATTTGACGCAATATTAGCAGGCTTTTCAGCTCCGGAAAAAAATACAATCCTGTCATCCGACACGCCAAAGGATGTATCATTATTCATAAATTGAATGTAAGGCAATATAGTCCCCGCGTAGTCATAGCCGCTTACATAATTATCCGATTCATTTTTTCCCACTTCGCCAAAGTTATAAAATGCCACGGAAGACTTCATATTTCCACTATCCACATACAAATATGAAATCGCCATAATTTTCCCGTTAGGGCTGAGACTAATACTGACAGGATAGCCGCTTTTGTCCATAGTTGCCCTGGATTCTACAATAGGCGTCTCCGTATCTTCGTTGGCATTATAAACATATATTCTGGTCACATCCACATCATCCAGCACCGCTGCCACTACGCAGTTCTCAGAAACACAAAAGTTTCTGATTGGAAGATTCGTCTTAACCGTTCCTTTGATTCCATACTTATCTACAACATAAATAGCTCGTCCATTATAATCTCCAATTGCCGCTGTCTGTCCACAAGTTGAAATTAATGGCGTTTGTATTTCATAAGTCCTGTTCCATACAGCATTTCCTCTGGAATCAATGCAGCTGGCTCCATCCTTACTGTACAAAAGAATACTTCCATCCAGATTTTTAACATTTGCCCCCTGTACGATTGTCACAGAATGAGAGCTTGCAACAACACTCTCTGTAAAAACCTTATTCTTCCACTGCATAATAAGGAAAGCAATAACAACAGTCAACAATAAAATGCAAAGGACAGTTCTATAAAAAAATGTCAGCTTATGGCTGCGGATTTTTTCTTTATAATCAATATTTCTTGTTGTGCTTTGTCTCTTTTCTTTTTCCTTAAAATAATCCCGCACACTTGACATATGCAATCTCCAAATCTTTCGTGTAAAAACACCGCTATCTGTCCGTTTCCGCCATAATCACCGCTCTATTAGCAGCCTCCACAAACCCATACATTTTATCATAATCGTTGATGGATGTCACTGCTAAGGTCAATAAGAATACTCCCATGCCATAAAATAATCGTTTGATCGCATCTCCCAGGGAGAATGTTGACTTTTCCATTGTATCATCTTTTCTTCTTTTTCGTTCAAAGCATGCAATTAAATAATTCTGCATAGGTTCATTTGTTTCATAGAAAATATAATATCCGTTTCTTTTTCCCGGCCACTCCTGTTTCTTTCCATATATATTTACATAGCCAATCAATTCGTACTTTTCAAAAAAATCTTTTCTGACCTGTTCCTCATCTCTCCCATACTCCAGCTCTTCTATTACACTGGCAGCGCCATATATCATAAAAATTTTTCTGCTTTCGCTGCGGTAAACATGTCCAAAGAGGGCAACCCGAATCGGAATTTTTTCCCAGTCCATCTTAAGGTCATGTAAGTATGTATATACATAATCTTCCATGTAAACCCGATCTTCCCCATTTATCTTTCCAACCAGTCTGACCATTTCCGGTAATTGCATTTCAATCCCCCATTCTATATAAGCTGCTTGTATTTTCAGTTTAGCATACTCTATACATGAATTGAGTTGTAATGCATCGTTAAAGAAAGACGTTTGACTACATCTGTCAATTATTTAACATTTTTCACTCGAATCTTCAGTAAAAAATTTGTATATTGTAGTACTTACGTATTTTTTGTCCGGTCCAAATACCGCTGAAGGAAAATTGTCCCTATTTGCCGTGTCAGGAAAATACTGTGTTTCCAGACACATACCGCTTCTGGCGCCATATAAAACGCCTTTCTTTCCCGTCTGGGGTGTTATAAAGTTGCCTGCATAAAACTGCACTCCCGGCAGATCTGTATATGCTTTCATACAGCGTCCTGTCACAGACTCTTTCACAGTTGCAAATTCTCTTATGCTCCCGTCCATATGATCGATCACCCAATTATGATCATATCCACCTGTCAGCTTAAGCTGGGGATCATCTGCTTCAATTTCTTCTCCGATTCTTTTTGCCTTTGTAAAATCAAAAGGTGTATTCACTACCGGTACAATTTCTCCCGTGGGAATTGCACCTTCTACCACCGGCGTATATGCAGAAGCCTTTAATTCAAGAATATGGTCATATATCTTTTCTCTGTGTCCTGCCAAATTAAAATAAGAATGATTTGTCATGTTGATAATTGTGTTTTTATCACTGACTGTCTCATAATGAATCTTTATTTCATTTTCTTCCGTAAGACTGTATGTAACCTGAATCTTTTTATTGCCGGGAAATCCCATACATCCATCTTCATCCTCCAGGGTTAATTTAACAGTCATTTCTTCTGCTTCTGCCTTCCACACCCTCTTATGGTATCCCAAATCATGATGGCTGTGAAGGTTATTCTCTCCGTCATTTGCACATAGCCGATATTCCTGCCCATCAAGCATAAAAGCCGCGCCTTTAATTCGGTTGGCATTTGGACCTACTGTGGAACCAAAAAAACAGTCATTTTTAAAATACGGTTCCAAAGAATCATAGCCCAGCACCACATCATCTTTTCTGCCTTCTTTGTCCGGCACAATTAAGTTTACCAGTATAGCGCCATAATTAATAATACCAGCTTTTATTCCACTGGAATTTTCAAGCCAGTACCTGTAAATCTCAACTCCATCTTTTGTCTGTCCGAAAACTTCTTTTCTCACACTCATTTTCATACCTCATATTAAAATTAAATTTCCACTCTGCCTTCCAATGCCCGCAAAAGCGTCACTTCATCGATATACTCCAAATCCCCTCCTACAGGCACGCCGCTTGCTATTCTGGTTACCTTTATTCCTGTGGGTTTGATCAATTTGCTGATATACATGGCAGTCGTCTCACCTTCCAAACTGGAGTTAGTCGCTATAATCACTTCGGAGACATTACCTTCAAGACGTGTAATCAATTCCTTCAGCCTGATGTCCCCCGGCCCAATTCCAAGCATGGGAGAAATGGCTCCATGAAGCACATGATAAATGCCTTCGTATTTGCCTGTCTTTTCATATGCCGCCAGATCCCTTGTGTTTTCAACTACCATAATCGTACTGTGATCACGTTTTTCGTTGGCACAGACAGGGCAAAGTTCATTGTCAGTTAAAGTAAAACATTCCTTACAGTAACGAACATTTTCTTTTGCCTCTATTATCACCTTGGCAAGTCTGGCAACTTTATCTTTCGGCATATTAATCAAGTGAAAAGCCAGCCTTTGCGCTGACTTGGAACCAATTCCCGGCAGACCGGACAATTCGTCTATTAGTTTATTGATATGTCCGCTGTACAAGTCCATTAGAAAGGAAGGCCTCCTCCCAGCCCAAGGCCTCCGGTCATTTTATTCATAACCTGAGCATTTGCCTCTTCCGCCATGCGGAGCGCCTCATTTGCTGCCGCCATTACCAGATCTTCTAACATTTCAATATCATCAGGATCAACTACCTCTTCGGATAACTTAACCTTTGTGATCTCCTTTTTACCGGTTACAGTCACTTCAACAGCACCGCCTCCGGCTTTTGCAGTAAATTCCTTTGTTTCCAGCTCTTTCTGACTCTCTTCCATCTGACGCTGCATTCTCTGTGCCTGTTTCATCAAATTATTCATATTGCCGGGCATACCTCCCGGAAATCCTCCACGCTTTGCCATTTTTGTATCCATCCCTTCTTAATTTTAAATTGTATTTTACTATTAACTATACTATATTTTCAAGTACTACTCAATTTCTTCCACTTCCATATTGATCACCTGACTTACCAGCTTGGTCAGATTGGGAAAAGTTTCCTCCGGATTTCTGTCCTGTCCTGAGCCCTGAATTGTGATCTTCATCTGTTTGCCGGTAAAATCACCAATAATCCTTTGCAGCTCTTCTTTATGAGAGTCTTCTTTAAAATAATCCGAAGGCAGCCCTTCCGGAACTATAACAAGCAGGCTTCCATCTCCTGCCAGGCTAGGATAGGCCGCCTTTAAATATGCCTTCATAGGCATAGATGCATTTCCAATAACAGCAGACCACTTTCCGGCCGCTTCCCTGACATCTTCCGGAACTGCCTCAGGCAGTTGTGCAAGCGGCTTCTGCTGGGCAGCATGATCTTTCGGCCGATTTTCATCAGCCAGCATGGCAGAAACTGCCCCTGCCGGAATTCCATTTGCCATCTTTTCCTCAAGCTGCCTGATACGGTCTGCAAGCGACTGGGTGTCCGTCTCCATACTGGGCCTGCACAACTTAATCAACGCAATCTCAACTAAAATTCTCTTTTGGGATGCATACTTAACCTGCCCTGACAGCTCTGACATTACCCTGATATAACGCATGATTATATCATTTTCTGCCATCTGAGCTTCTTCTTTCAGTCTCTCAAGATTTTCTGTGGAAATATCAATAACATCTTCCGCACCATCTGCCGTCCTGACAAGAAGCAGATTTCTAAGATACCATGTAAAATCTGATATAAATTGCGCCAATTCCCTGCCCTGCATGACAATTTCCTCAAGCAGGGAAATCGCCCCCATGACATCTCCATTTAAAACAATTCTAAAAAGCCTGCTGAACACTTCCGTGTCCACTGCCCCAAGCACATCCAAAACCTTATCATAAGTAAGCTCCTGGCCAAAATGAAAGGCAATACACTGGTCCAAAAGGCTTAAGGCATCACGCATAGAGCCATCCGCTGTCTTGGCAATATAGCGGATGGCTTTTTCTTCTACCTGAACCTGCTCCATTTCCATTAATTCTTTCATCCGGTCAGAAATCGTATCGATTGTTATTCTTTTAAAGTCATATCTCTGACACCTGGATAAAATCGTTATCGGTATTTTATGCACTTCTGTTGTAGCCAAAATAAAAATCACATAAGAAGGCGGCTCCTCTAAGGTTTTCAACAAAGCATTAAAAGCTCCTATAGAAAGCATATGAACTTCATCAATAATATAAACCTTATATTTTCCCTCAGCAGGAGAGTACGTTACCTCGTCTACAATCTCACGAATACTGTCAACGCCATTGTTGGAAGCCGCATCAATTTCAATTACATTCATACTGGCTCCGGCAACAATCGCCCGGCAGATAGCACATTCCCCACAGGGACTGCCATCTGTCGGGTGCTCACAATTCACTGCTCTGGCAAATATTTTTGCAATCGTCGTTTTACCGGTTCCTCTTGTTCCGCAAAAAAGATAAGCATGAGAAGTTCTCTCCGCTTTGATCTGATTTTTCAGCGTAGTTACTATATGATCCTGTCCCTTTACGTCTTCGAAAGCTGCAGGACGGAATTTTCTGTAAAGGGCTGTATACGACATGTCCTTTTCCTTCCACTAATTAAATAAAGTTCCCTGATTAATCACCAAAGCTTATTCCAAGCAATTTTGCTTCCTTTACAATCGATGCGTCCGGAGCAATCATTTTCAATTTTCCGGCTACTTCTTCCAAAGGCACCTTGACCACTTCACGATTTCTGTAACCAATCATAAATCCATATTCACCCTTTAAAATAAGTTCTCCTGCTTCTGCTCCCAAACGGCTTGCAAACACACGGTCATACGGGCAGGGACTTCCTCCTCTTTGTGTGTGCCCGGGAACCGTAACCCTTACTTCATGCCCGGTCATTTTTTCGATCTGCTGGGCCAGTTCATAAGAAACTGAAGGGAATTTATAATTTTTCATTTTCTCTTTGTATTCTTTCTTGGACAACTTGGCATCTTCCTTAGATATAGCACCTTCTGCCACTGCAAGAATTGTAAATTTGCTTCCGTTATTATTACGCTCCTGTATTTTTCCTACCACTTTCTTGATGTCGTAAGGAATTTCGGGAATCAAAATAATATCAGCACCGCCTGCCATGCCGGCATTTAAAGTTAACCAGCCAACCTTGTGCCCCATTACTTCAACAATAAATACTCTTCCATGAGACGCTGCTGTCGTGTGAATGCAGTCAATTGCATCAGTTGCTATATTCACCGCACTCTGGAACCCAAAGGTCATATCTGTTCCCCATAAGTCATTGTCAATTGTTTTCGGCAGTGTAATTACATTCAATCCTTCTTCACGAAGAAGATTTGCTGTCTTATGGGTTCCATTTCCTCCCAGAATCACCAGGCAGTCCAGACGCAGCTTATAATAATTCTGTTTCATTGCATCTACTTTATCAATTCCGTTTTCATCCGGATCTTTAATCGTTTTAAAAGGAGTCCGTGAACTGCCCAAAATTGTGCCGCCCTTTGTAAGTATTCCTGAAAAATCATGTCCATCCAGCATTCTGAAATTTCCGTAGATCAGCCCTTTATAGCCATCTATAAACCCGTAAATCTCAACATTTTCCTTGCTATTTACCAGACATTTTACCACCCCGCGCATAGCTGCATTCAGCGCCTGACAATCACCGCCGCTTGTCAACATACCAATTCTTTTCACTTTCACTCATCCTCCTTGTCCTCGTGTAAACGAATTTATTTCAACATAATATATTAATTATTATACATAATTTAAAACCGCTCTACAACCGTTATGTAGCATTAAATTAATCACCTTTTCTTGACATTGGCAAATGAATATAGTATTATCACATAAATTTATGTTAACAGCGGACAGTACGCTTTGCGGAACTGTCCTTATATTTTAATATAAGGATGTCTGGTAAAGCCCGACATCCGTTATTTTATATGGCAAAGGGGATCATCATGGAACATTTAATTAAAGAAAAAGAGCACACTTATATGGAAAGTCAAAAACTTGCCATGCGGGTTTCAAGTGTCAGTATTTTCGTAAACATATCACTTTCTTTATTTAAGCTGTTGGCCGGCATCATTGCCCATTCCGGAGCAATGATTTCAGATGCCATACATTCAGCTTCCGATGTATTCAGTACTTTTATTGTAATTGTCGGGGTTCGGATGTCAAATAAAACATCCGATCACGACCATCAGTATGGACACGAACGCTTAGAATGTGTGTCTTCCATAATTTTATCAGGACTTTTGCTGGCAACCGGTGTGGGAATTGGAATCAGTGGAATTCAAAATATTCTGGCCGGTACTTCAGGAGAAAGCCTGGCAATCCCCGGCCTGCTGGCATTGATTGCTGCCATTTTATCCCTCGTTGTAAAAGAATGGATGTTTTGGTATACCAGAGCCGCTGCTAAAAAAATCAACTCCGGCGCTTTAATGGCTGACGCCTGGCATCACCGCTCCGACGCCCTTTCTTCCATTGGCGCTTTTATCGGTATTTTAGGTGCACGGCTTGGCTTTCCTGTTCTGGATCCCATTGCCAGCGTAACTATCTGTCTTTTCATTATAAAAGCTGCAGTTGACATCTTTAAAGACGCCATAGACAAAATGGTTGACCACTCCTGTGATGATGCAACTGTAGAGCAGATGAATCAGGTCATTTCCAGCATTTCTGGAGTAGACCGTATTGATCTGATCCGCACCAGATTATTTGGTTCGAAAATTTATGTGGATATTGAAATTGCCGTAAATGGAGAGCTTTCCCTAAACAAAGCTCATGCAATTGCTGAAGAAGTCCATCTTTCCATTGAAAAAGATTTTCCTCATGTAAAGCACTGCATGGTGCATGTAAACCCTTTTGAAGGGGAAGAAAAAGGCATTGACTTGTAATACCTAAACTATTATAATAAAAAAAGTTTTACGGAGTCGTATCGAAGCGGTCATAACGGGGCGCACTCGAAATGCGTTAGCCCTCCGGGGCACGAGGGTTCGAATCCCTCCGACTCCGCTGCGAAAAAGCCGGCAGAATATTTATTCTGTCGGCTTTTGATAAAACCGTCCTGACAATTCTTCCGTACGAATTGCATTTACAAATGCATTTTCATCTGCTTCTTTTACGGCACGGATAACTCGTTTACTCTCTTCTTTGGATACAACCGAATACACAATATCCCTTTCCCTGCGTTCATAAAATCCTTCCCCTTCCAGTATGGTTGCCCCATGCATACTAACAGTATTGATTGCCGCACATACCTCTTTAGGCCTGTTGGTAACAATGAATAAGGTCTGCTTTTGATACCTGGTATAAATCATGTGTAAAATCTGGGTAGACGCATACTGATATATAATAGAATACAAAGCTTTATCCCATCCGAACAGCATGCCTGCCGCAAAAAGAATCAATATGTTAAATCCTAAAATAAAGTTCCATGAATCTACTCCTTTTTTCTCTGAGAGAAAAATTGCAATAAAATCCGTACCACCAGTTGTTGCATTCATCATCAGGCATAAACTGATAATAAATCCATTAATCATTCCGCCAAATATACTAATCAGCAGTGTATCATACGTAATAACAAAGCCGGGAATTATATCTGTAAGCACACCTGTAAGTACAATCATCACACAGGAATACAGGGTAAACTTTTTCCCAATGAATCGAAATCCAATATAAATCGGAATCATATTAAGCAGTAAATTTACCACCGTATACGGAACCGTAACATTAAGAAAGCGTTCTGCAATTGCCTGTATCAATATGGTAAGTCCTGTTGCGCCACCCGGATAAAGTCCTCCAGCTCTGACAAAAGTTTTAATATTTACTGCCATAATCACAGAAGCAATGCAGATAACAACAACTCTTTTACTATCTTTTTTTATATCAAAATGCATAACTAAATCGTTCCTTTCCGAAACTAATCATACAGTTTCCAGTTTTATGGCATTCAGCCACATGCGGAAATCAATATATATAATTCATCATTTCCCGCATTCCAAGCAAATTATAACATATCTTTTCTTATTAGTAAAAATATCATTAATTGAAATAACTAACGCCTGATGATATAATCAAAAATAAAAATATTCAAGAAACTTTTATCCGCTTTGGGAGAAAAAAATGCTGTATCACTATACCAACTTCGCTGCTTTTGACGGAATCATCCGCTGTGCAGAACTGCGTCTTAACAACATACTTAATATGAATGATGCTTCTGAAATGAGATTGTTTATGAACGGCATCTGCAATGCTGTCCTCGAGAAGTTGAAGCAGGATCAGGAAAATGATAAATTACGCAAAGTTAAATATTTCTTTCAAAAAGAAATGGCAGAAGAATTTCACTATTCCGCCTATGCTGCCTGCTTTTCAAAGTACAGAGATGATGCTGCCCAATGGGATAGATATGGCAGCTCCGGCCAGGGCGTGTGTATTGCATTTCATGAAGCGTTGATACAAAAAATGATGGGCGGTGTTGTATCTTTACAAGAAGTATTTTATCAGGAAGACATGCATGGACATTGGCTTGTAGGTGAATTTTACAAGCTGATAAAGCAATCCAAAAAGATTTCAGACATTCTGCCTGCACTTCAGAACCTTATGAATGATGCATGGGTGCAGTCAGCTGCCTTTAAGCACCCTTCCTTTGCCAGTGAACGCGAATATCGTCTGGTAGTCTCTCCCTTTATTTCCAATGAATTTGCAGTGGAGCCAAAATATCATGTATCTATGGGACGGATCAAAAAATATTATCCCCTTGATTTGACCAGAATGTGCGGCAGATTAAATATGCATTTATCTGATCTGGTAGGAGAAATTATTATAGGTCCCACTTCTTCTCAGTCCCTTCCCATCCTGCAGGATTATCTGGTAGACTGCGGACTGACCGTATTAAAAGACAGAATCACTATGTCAAGCTGTCCTTTACGAAAGCCAACCACCTGATTTTTACGTAACAAATGCCTCTGGCCATTCATCTGCCAGAGGCTTCATTTTTAAAATAATTATTTACTTCTACTACTTTCCGGATTTAATGATTATTTCACTGATACAGAAGTAATGTGGGGATTTACTCCTTCATACCAGTACAGGAATCCTTCCATATCCACAGTATCGCCAATGTTTAATGACTTTACTGCATTGTAAACATCTGTTGTGTTATCACACAAATAAGATTCCACTGTAAAAGTATAAGTTTCTCCGTTAAGGGAAACATTGAAATACAAGTCATCTCCATCCTGGCCTGAGCCATCCCAGGAATACAAAAATGCCACGTCATTTCCCTCTGCATCCTGACCTGCTGCCTCAACGGTCATTCCCTTAAAAGCAACAAACTTGTTTTGATGGTTAATTAATTCGTCTGTTCCAAGTAAAGATGTAACATCTTCAGCCTTGGCAACATAATTTCCATCTTCAATTTCAAATGTGGCATCAATAATCTCAACTTCACCAGACCATTCTGCCTTATATCCGGTAACTTTAATCTTTGTTCCCTGTGTCAGCTTTGCATAATCTTCCTCAGAACATGCCATATTATACAGGAAGTAACCGCCATCCTTGTCCTGGCTGTAAACAGTAGCCTGATTGTCCCACCAGGACTGCTTTGCCTGCACATATGTTTCAATTACTACTTCTGAATCCAATTCTGCCGCAACATATTCCTCATATGTCATAACACCCTCTGACTTGGCATCTGCCCCATCACCACCATCCTTGGAACCACATCCTGCAAATGCAAATACAAGTGCAGTAACTAAAAGCAACGATATAAACTTTTTCATTTTCCCTCATTTCCTCCATTTTGGAATGCATCATTATGTAGTTAACAAATCTTTAATATCGAAATAATTATACATGAATTTTCCAATAAATCAATAGTAGTTATTACTCATTTCTTCTCCCTTTCGCCTTTTGACAGGCCACATATAACATAATCCAAATCCATGCTCCTGCCAATACTGATAAAAGCATCACTGCTGTTTTGGGCAGTTTTCCCAAATCCGCCTTTCCGGAAGCAGTACTGCCGCTTTGTCCTGCAAGTTGGTCTAAACGGTATAAAGATTTGGTATCTTCATATAATTTCTCCAGATATGCATTATTAATCTCCTGCCCTCTCCTGACAGACTTGACCGTATTTTCAATCAGTCCTCCAGCTGCATCCCGAAGGGACGCCGAACCATTAAAAACCGGAGTAACAAATGTAAACTCCACATTATCAAGAAGTAACCTTGCCGCATTTATTTTCACCTCATAATGGGACTCATTATCCTCCCCGCATCTTGCCAAATAATCCTGATATTCCGCTGATTGCTGTGCTTTTAAGGTTACAGGCACATACCCTTCCGTTTCTGAATAAGCAATCTGCACCTCATTGGTCAGCAAATACTGCATAAACAACCAGGATGCCAAAACCTCCTGAGAATCACTTTTATTAAAAATACACAAAGAAGGTCCCTGGGATATCATCTTAGGATGCTTCGGATCAAACTGGGGTATTTTCATAACCACAGTTTCAAATTCCACCACTTTATCCTCACTGATGTCAAGCAGTGGTGCATTGGTACCCATCCATGTAGCTCCTGCTGTAGAGTCTATGGCAAAAATACACTGGCCGGCATTTAAAAGGTTTGCCGGATAACTTGAAATCTTAAAGGTTGAAAATGCGCCTGTTTCTGCATGTTCTGCTATAGTAAGCAGCAGTTCTTTTGTGGTATCGTTAAAAAGAAGGATATCGCCATCTTCTGTGGAATATCCAGCATCTTTCTGATGCAGCATCTGGATCATCATATTATCGGTGGATTTATAAATAAAAGGAATCATCACCTTCTGTCCATTTACCGTATAATTCCCTGCTTCATCCTGTGCCATAGCCTTCTCTGAAACCTCCCAGATAAAATCCCATGTAAGCTCTGCCGGAATTGAATACCCCAAGGCCTCCACATAAGTTTTATTAATATAGCAGGCTTCCGTTGAGCGCATATAAGGCAATGCGTAATAATGTCCTCCAAAAGAACACTCCTCCAAAAACTGCGGAATCATATCCGAGATAGACGGAGAATCAAATAAAACCTGCTTTCCTCCAAGGCCATAAGCTTCATCTGAAGCCAGTTCTTCTAAGGGCACCACAATATTGGTTCCTGTCAGATAGGTTGCAATATGATCCGGATAAGTAACGCACACATTGGGCGTGGTATTAGTCGAAATATTAGTTATTACATCATTATAAATTTTACCATAATCCGTATACAGTCGTAAATTTACGGTAATATTGGGATACAACTTTTCAAAATCAGCAATGGCCTGCTCATAAATTGCAGTCTGGGTTTTATTCGTATCATTTTTCGCCCAAAAAGTGATCTCATACTCCCTTGACAAGTCAAATTCCTCAGGCATGGTAAAGGCCTCCAAACCTTTTGAACCATGGCAGCCGGTAAGTGCAGATATGCCGACAGCAATAAACACTGCTCTAAAAAACATACGTACTTTTTTCTTCACCCTTTCATCCCTCCTCTGGAAACTCCGGCCATAACCTTCTTCCTAAAGATTAAAAACAGTACGATTAAGGGAACCGAAATCACTACCACAGCCGCCATCATTGCCGGAATATTTTCACGCCCAAACCCATTTTCCCGTATCTCCTGAATTCCATTTGACACCAGATAATAATTTTCATCATCCGTAATCAGTCTCGGCCACACGTAGGAGTTCCAGCACTCAATCACTTTTAATATGGTAATGGTTATTAAAGTAGGCTTTGAAATGGGGATCATAACCTTAAGCAGATATTTCAGGTCAGAAGTTCCATCAACTTTTGCCGCATAGTAAAGTCCGTCGGGTATTTGCTCAAAATTCTCTTTTAAGAGATAAATATAAAAAACTGAAGTAATGGAGGGCAGAATTAAGCCTGAAAATGTATTTCGCATATCCAAATTTGTAATCGTTACAAAATTAGTGATAATTACCAGTTCATTGGGAATCATCATCAGGGAAAGAAAAATCACAAATACAATGTTTTTCCCTTTAAACTCAAGACGTGCAAATGCAAATGCTGCAAGAGTAATTACCACCAGCATAATCCCCGTGGTCACAAGAGTAAATAAAACCGTATTTGCAAAATATCTTCCAAGAGGCACCGTAGTAAACGCATCCTTATAATTCTGCAGTGTAGGGGACAAAGTAAAAAACTTAGGAATATACTCTGAATTATAGGAACTATAACTTTTCACCGAAGTCAAAACCATCCAGTAAAAAGGAAATAAAACAACTACCGCCCACAAAATCAGGAAAATATAAGTAATCGTATTTGTAGTCCTTTTTCGGGCTCTGGCATTTTTCTCAATTTTTCCATAATCCGTTAACTTTTCCATATTAATAACCATGCCTTTCTCTAAACCTGCTTAATAGTGGACATTCTTTTTACTGATTAATAAATTTATACAGGTAATCGTAAGTACAATAGCAAATAATATAATTGCTGCAGCAGATGCATAGGAGGGATAACCGCCGCTGTCGCCATAAAGCATATCATATACATATCCCACAATGGTATTCATTTCCGCCGCATTTAAATTAGTTCCGAATAAGGCAACTGCATCGCTGTATGCCTTAAAGGCTCCTATAAATCCTGTAATAATCAAATAAAAAATCATAGGGGATATCATGGGAAGGGTAATCCTCATAAAAGTCCTGAATCTGGATGTTCCATCTACCTTAGCAGCATTATAGTAAATCTGATCTACTGAAGAAAGGGCGCTGGTCAAAATTAAAATTTTGAAAGGCAGAACAATCCATATGGTATAAAAACACAGGACAAACATCTTTGCCCAATACGGACCATCAATAAAATCAACACTTCTTCCGCCAAACCAATTAATCAGTAAATTAACAAGACCGTCCGAATACGCAGTTTTCTTAAATAAAATCATAAACACCAGACCAACAGCCAGCGTATTAGTCACGTAGGGCAGAAAATAAATGGTCTGAAACAAATTTCTAAGAGGCCTTATCATACTTAATCCCAAGGAAATAAGCAGCGCAATCCCTGTAGACAAGGGCACTGTAATGATTACCAATATAAATGTGTTTTTCACTGCCTGTAAAAAATAGGGATCATGCAGCACATAAGAATAATTATAAAAGCCAACGCCGAAATAGACTTGCGAAGCAGAATTGTATCCTTCTTCAAAGGAATAAATGAAAACATCAATCAGAGGGTATACCATGAATCCCCCTAAAAACAAAATTGCCGGCAAAAGATATAGCCAGCCTTTGAAGCCGCTGTTTTTCAATTTCTTTTTTATCATGTTACTGCCCCCTCTGCACCTGTCTTTAAAGGTAGATTCTGTCTTCCGTTTCTTTATCAAACAAAAATACTTTGTGGGGAGCAAGTGAAAACCTGACCACTGCATCAGTTGAAATATTTCCCTCACCCATAGAAAGTATCTCTTCCATGTCTGCTTTGTTTTCCGTACCGATAATAGAGCGTACCACTGCATTTAATGAAGATGGGTTTGAAGAAATGACACTAATGTCACGTCCCATTACTTCCACCCCGCAAAGGCGGCAGCAAAGAGCTCCATCTGCTTTAGGGAAAAATCCTTCCGGCCGAATTCCCACATAAACTTCCCTGTCAGCTTCTTCTCCCGCCTCCATTATACAGTCATTTCCTATATAAAGCTTATGGTTTTTAATCTGTCCGGTAAACACATTGACAGGAGGCGTTCCCAGGAATTTGGCAACAAACAAATTTTCAGGATCATCATAAACCTTCTGAGGTTTATCTATCTGCTGCACCATCCCCTCCTTCATAACGACAATCATGTCAGAAATGCTCATTGCTTCTTCCTGATCGTGTGTGACAAAAATTGTTGTAATTTTTGTCTCCCGCTGGATTCTTCTGATCTCTTCCCTTGTCTGAAGCCGAAGCCTGGCGTCAAGGTTAGAAAGAGGTTCATCAAGCAAAAGAACCTTTGGACGCTTTACTAAAGCACGCGCAATTGCCACTCTCTGCTGCTGGCCGCCTGAAAGTTCTCCCGGCTTACGGTCCATCAGCTCATCAATCTGAACAAGTCTGGCGGCTTCATATGCCTTTTCCAGCATCTGTTCCTTAGAGAGCTTGTCCTTTCCTTTTAAATTTTCCAAAGGAAATAATATATTCTGCTTCACTGTTAAATGTGGATAAAGAGCATAATTTTGAAATACCAGTCCAATCCCTCTGTTTTCCGGCGGCAGATCCGTAACATCATCTTTTCCAAAAAATATTTTCCCATCCGTAGGTTTTAATAAACCACTGATCAAATTAAGCGTTGTACTTTTACCACATCCGGAAGGCCCTAAAAGGCCAATTAATTTTCCATCCGGAATTTGAAAGGTAAAGTCATTGACCGCAATTACATCTTCCTGCTTTTTCCGATCCCGCCCCGGAAATTTTTTCGTCAGATTCTGTAAGGTAACTTCCATTTCAATACCCAGCCCTTCCCGCACATCGTTTCCATGTAAAAACAAAGTAAATATGTGCATTAATTATCAGAAATGATTCCTTCACATTATACTGAAAAAGAAAGCAGATGTCCATATTGACGAAACACATTCTATCTATTACAATAGTCTGACACGACAAACGGAGGCGTATTTTATGTGGACAAAATTCAAGAACAAATTTATTGGTGACAGGTACTTTTACCGGCGTGTGCTTTTTCTTGCTGTTCCCCTGATCATTCAAAATGCCATTACCAGCTTTGTAAGTTTTCTGGACAATATAATGGTAGGGCAGATTGGAACAGAGCAGATGTCAGGCGTTGCTATTGTAAATCAATTGATGTTTGTTTTTAATATCTGTATTTTTGGCGGTGTTTCCGGCGCTGGTATTTTTGGTACCCAGTTTTATGGGAAAGGTGACTATGAGGGACAAAAATATGCTTTTCGTTTTAAGCTCTATGCATGTATGTGTATTGCGGCAGCGGCTCTTTTACTCTTTGGTACCTGCAATACACAATTAATCTCTCTTTATTTAAATGACAGTGGCAGCGTGGGAGACATCACCCTTGCCTTAAAATATGGGGAAGAATATCTGTACATTATGATACTGGGACTTATTCCTTTTGCCTTAAACCAGTCCTACGTAAATACCATCCGTGAGACTGGACGTACTTTTGTCCCCATGCTGGCAAGCGTTGTAGCTGTTTTCACCAACCTGATTTTAGATTACATCTTGATTTTTGGCTTTGGAATCATTCCTGCACTTGGCGTACAGGGCGCTGCTATCGCTACAGTGGCAGCCAGATTTATTGAATGCGGCATTGTTGTAATATGGACTCATACCCATAAAAATTATAACCCATATATCGTCGGCGCTTATAAGAGCTTTGTAATTCCCCGCAAAGTCCTTAAAGATATTTTTATTAAGGGAACACCCCTTATGGCCAATGAAATGCTTTGGGCCACCGGCATGACCGTAATCGTCCAATGCTATGCTGTACGTGGTCTGGAAGTGGTTGCTGCGCAAAACATCTCTTCCACCATTACAAATCTTTTTAATATTGTATATATTCAGCTTGGCGGCTGTATTTCTATTGTTGTAGGGCAGCTCCTTGGCGCAGGAAAAATTAAAGAAGCAAAAGATGCAGACAATAAGATGATTTTCTTTTCTGTTTTCTGCTGCAGTTGTGTTGCAGCAGTTATGGCAGTTGTTGGCAGGTTTTTTCCTTCCATTTATAATACGGAAGACAGTATCAAGGAACTTGCCAGAACCTTTATCACCATCTCCGCTCTGGCAATGCCATTATGTTCCTTTTCACACTGCACCTATTTTACTCTCCGTTCCGGCGGAAAAACAATTGTCACCTTCCTGTTTGACAGCGTTTACACCTGGGTGCTGATTATACCTTTAGCCTACCTTCTGGCAAGGCATACTCTGCTGCCTATAACAACCGTATTCTTCCTGATTCAGTTTTCAGAACTGATTAAAGTAATTCTGGGATTCTTTATGGTAAAAAGTGATGTGTGGCTGCAAAATATTGTTACGGATGCAGCAGAAGCTTAATTTCACCTTTTTTCCCAGGAAATGGATACCTTTAATCTGCCTGAAGCTTTTCCCTTCTGCACTGTCCGAAAAGTTTTAGGCAGAACACTTTTGAATCTGTATACACTAAGCACGATCCCTGCAAGCATAAAGGAAACTGCCATGTTGGATGCTCCTGCCGTAAAGAAAGGCAGTTCACTTGACATAATCGGCAAAAGGGAAGTGTTCTCCATAAAATACAGCACTGTAAGTACAAAAAATACCATACCGCTTCCACATGCCATCATCATACCCAGTTCATTTTTCTGTTTGAAAGCCATATGAAAAATTTTTCCTATCAGCCCAGTGAACAAAGCCGCCATTAATATAACCGCAGCATAGCCAAAATGAACTGCCAGAAATGTAACCACATAATCTGCACCCACTGCCATGTTGGAGTCCATTTGAGCGGCAGCGCCTGCACCGATGAACTTGCTTTGCATCATCATGTCCCTTATTTGAAAAAGTACATAATTAACATCATTTCTTCCTTCTCCTGTAAATGCCCCCAGAAATGCCTTTATTCTATAACTTTGGTACATTGGCATTCTTCCGCTTCCCCACAAAAATAAAAGGAAAATCGGCACTGCCAGTATAAGTCCGCTCCAGAGCAGCACTAAAAATTTTCTGGAATTTCTGATTTTAAACCAGCCTTTCCAGACTGCCAAAGAAAACAACATGATCATCATTCCAAAAAGAGCTATTTCCGCACTCAAATCAGAAGATAAATATGCCGGTATTCCGGCAGGCAGTATCCAAAGCAGACTTTTTACAATCCCCCTCCATTTTTCTCCATAATATTGATAAAGCATGGCGCCATATAAAGGCACTAACAAATAAGTAAACGGAATCAGGGACAAACGGACTCCCCCAATGCTGATCCACCTGACTGCACCATTTACTTCTCTCCCTGCAAAATATGCCAAAACCAACAGTCCTAAAAACACCGGCATAATTACTTTTACAGATCTGGCAATGATGCTGTAATCAACAAAGCATACCAAAAGCATAAGTATAAATCCTATTATTGTATAGGCTGCCTGCCTAATCATATGATCCACTCCCAGCGCCGGATCGTTAATGCCTATAAAAATATGGACCAAAACGCTAACCGCACCTATAACTGCCATGAATGCAGCCATTCCCCATGCCATCTGCGGTCTGTGTATTCTATCCAGGGAAACCCCTGCCTTTACCGGATCTCCCATATCCTTGACGGCCTTTTCTACTGCCCTTTCTTTTTCTATTCCTTCTTCCTCATAAGCAAAAACCTGATCCTCAATATGAGCCCTTATCTCATCACTTACCAGCTTCCTCGCTTTTTTACAGCGAATTTGCCCTGTCACAATTCTAATATATTCTTCCACTGCAAACGCCCGCCTTTCTTCCCAATCTGCACTGTCATTTTCCTGCAATCGTATTCCCTCATGTGGAAAATGACAATACCTGCAATACTGCCTGAGAATATTCCTTCCATTCTTCCTCTTTTCTTACAAGTACCTTTCTTCCCTCTCTGGTAATGCTGTAATATTTTCTAACCTTTCCAAGTACTTCTTCTTCATACGAGGTAAGAAGGTTTTTCTCCTCCAGTCCATGCAGTAATGGATACATACTTCCAGCTTTTAATTCAAAAACATTTTGAGAACGCTTCCTTAAGGTATCAATCATTTCATAACCATACATATCCTTTTCCGATAATAATTTAAGCAGCAGCATAGCCATGCTGCCGGAAACCAGTGTTTTATCAACAGCCATCATTTTCCTCCTATATATAGTCTGTCTATATATCTATTTTCTATAGTATATATAGACAGACTATATATGTCAAGTCATTTTTTCAGACAGCGGATATAAGGCTTTGCCAGCCATCCTTATGTTAAGAAAAAGGACGCCCCATCTTGCAGGCGTCCTATGTTTGTCGTTCTTTTTCCAGTTTATTTCTAATTCGCAATTCTTTAAAGAAAGTGGTCAGCATATGAGAGCATTCTTCCTCCAATACTCCTCTTACCACCTTTACCTGATGATTAAATTCTGGCATCTCCAAAATATTTAATATGGAACCTCCGCACCCTGCCTTGGGATTCATGCTCCCCATAACCACCTGGTCAATTCTGGCTTGTACAATTGCACCGGCGCACATCTGACAGGGTTCCAGCGTCACATAAAGTGTACACCCCTCCAGCCGCCAGTCTCCTATTTTTTTACTTGCCTTGTTAATTGCAGTTATTTCGGCATGTGCCAAAGTGTTCTTGTCCGTATTTCTGCGATTATACCCCCGGCCTATGATCTTTCCCTCATAGACAATCACACAGCCAATAGGAACTTCACCCAGCGCATAAGCCTTCTTTGCCTGCTTCAAGGCCTCCTTCATGTACCTTTCCTGTTCTGTCATTCTTTTATATCCCTCGTAAAATTACTTTTCCCAGCATTCCTGGTACTTTTCTAACCGCATCAGCCATCCCTTCCATTTCTTCTTTTTCATATCCATGAAAAATCTCAAAATTAGAAACAGACTCTGTTCCTTCCAAAGTCTGGGCTTCTTCCCCCCGATGTATAATCCTGCCAAGCACATTTTCATTATCCTGATATTGTTGTAAATAATAAAAGGGGCATCCCTTAATCCACTCCCCGATTTTCATCAGATCTTCTTTTGTATGCAGCTCTTTTACCACTGTCGTGCGAAATTCATATGGAATAGATGAGTTACTTAAAATTTTAATAGAATCTTGTATTTGCTTCCAGACTTCTCCGGTGCACAGCCCTGCTGTCATGGCATACTTTTCCGGACAATTTTTAATATCCACCGCCACATAGTCCAACAATTTTTCAGCCAGCAAATCCTCCAGCACCTCCGGCTTATATCCATTGGTATCCAGCTTAACCCGATACCCCATTTTTTTCACCTTTGACAAGAACTTTGGCAAATCTGCCTGAAGTGTTGGCTCTCCGCCTGTAATGCATACGCCCTTAAGCAATTTTTTTCTTTTTTCCAAAAATATCAAAATTTTTTCTTCTGAATATATCTGCTGTGATAAAGGTTCAAGCACCAAACTGCCATTATGGCAGAAAGGACATCTGAAATTACACCCTCCCGTAAAAATAGTGGCAGCAACACACCCTGGGTAATCTAAAAGTGTTGTCTTATTTAAACCAATAATCAGCATCTTTTTCTCCTGTTTTGTATTCTTGTTGACAAACCAATCAAAAAAACATATACTACAAGAAGGCATTTTAAACCATGCAGCTTTGTTTTCAGGGAAGCTGTCATGGCTGCCCTGAATAAGTGGCGTTTGAAGATTGGGTCTTGCGCAATGGATGTCTGTGAATCGTGTCAGGTTGGGAACAAAGCAGCACTAAACAGAAATTTCCATGTGCCGCAAGGGCGCCTGGTCCTAGTTAACTGTTCAGGTAACGCATGGCAGTTTCCCTGAGGATAAAGGGCATGGTTTTTATTTTTCCGCCAGGCCTCATTATAACATGAATTCCTTTACAATTCCACTCGTCTCATGTAATAACCAAATTTTCCGGTTTCAACAGCGCCTGCACATTCAAAACCCTCAAAGCCAAACATAACGGCGACCATTTTTTCCCTGTCGAAGTATGTTCCCGGCACTCCTAAATAAAAGCTAATCCTGCCTTCTCCCCCAAGTTCTTTATCAGGCCCTAATATTAAATGTCTGTAATTATAAAAGCCATGTAATAAAAAGCTATTATTTACCAACTTTTGAAACGGTGCCTGAAGTATTACAAAATCTTTTGGTTCTATAGACAAAAAGATTCTCTGATCATCAAAGGGGTGCACTGTCCGATAATTATGTTGAAGCTGTTCCCACTTATCTTCACAAACAGGATGCCCGATCTTTATCTGTTTTTCTTTTATCTCTTCATATCTCACATTGTTGTCTTCCATGTCTGGTTTTGACTGAAATCTGCTATCCCCTGCATGCTGAACATCATTTTGTCCTGCCTTTTCCTTTACATAAGGGCAGCTTCTGAACTGTATCGGCTGTTGACACCCCTGTATTATTTTCTCATTCTGTCCGGCTCCTGTTTTGTCAGGTGCCTCTTCTTTTTCACTTTCTGCCGCTGTCAGCTCTTTTCTTTCCTCCTTAAAATTTCCACTTATCCAGCTTTGTCCGTCAAGGAACAGCTTAATGCCCCACAAAGTTTCCTCATTATATAAAATGTCCCCTATGCACAGCATTTTGTTCCGCAGCATAATTTTTCTGTGAATGTTACCTTTTCCCTCTCTAAGAGATATTTGTTCCCACGCAGTCTCCTGGCTGTCCAGCAAAAGCAGCAGCGTATAATTTCCATTTACCATTTTTAAATTTGACTGTATATGTATGTCCAAAATGCAGGCATCCTTTTCACGCAGGATCTTGATAAATCCTGCCCCGCCCTGTCTTTCTCCGTTTTGATATCTGGAAAGATATCCTATTTTCTTTTCATATAAAAACAACCTTATCCCTCCCAACAGTTCTCTACTATTGTATTCGGGAATAAGGTTGTTCATTCCATTTATCTGCTTTTTATACTGTACTTACTTTTCTTCACTGTTTAAAAACTGCATATAATTATATACCATCATAGCTATCTTAAATGTCAACGCATCATCAAAGGTACGAACGTCCAGTCCTGTACTTTTTTCAAGTTTTTCAACCCTGTAAACCAAAGTATTCCGATGTACAAACAGCTGCCTTGATGTCTCAGAAACATTCAGGTTATTTTCAAAGAATTTATTTACCGTGGTAACAATTTCTTCATCAAATTCTCCCGGGTTATTATCTCCGAAAATTTCATCAATAAATATTTTACACAAATTGGCAGGCAATTGGTAAATAAGACGTCCTATTCCAAGCCTTCCATAAGCATTTACCTTTTTTTCCGCATAGAATATCTTTCCTACATCCAAAGCAACCATTGCCTCCTTGTAGGATTTGGACACATCTTTAAGCTCCTGTACAATCGTCCCATAAGCCACCCGCACATTCAGCATAGCTTCCGTGTTCATCATATCAACTATCATCTGCGCTGCTTTATCAACTACTTCATACTCATCCTCAGGCTTCAAAGCTTTAATCAAAATAACATTGCTTTCATCTACTGCCGTTATAAAATCACCGGATTGGGAAGAAAACAGCTCATGCAGAAGTTCTACAGCCATATTATCCTTTTCGGTACCAACTTCAATAATAATCACTACTCTGGGCATCACCGCCTCAACATGAAGCTTTTTAGCCCTATTGTACATATCCACTAAAAGCAGATTGTCCATCAGTAAATTCTGGAAGAAATTATTCCGGTCAAAACGTTCCTTATATGCTACAATAAGTTGTTGAATCTGGCTTACTGCAATCTTCCCAACAAGGTATGTTTCATCATTATTTCCCCGTGCTGCCAGTATGTATACAAGCTCGCCTTCATCAACTATTTTCAGCAAATGATCTTTTCCAATCACCTGCCCATCAGCAGGAGAATTCGAAAATCCCCTAATTAATTCTTCTGAAATAATACTGGCATCAAAAGTAGAAGTTACTACCGCTCCATCTGTTCCAAAAACTGCCAGATCAGTTTTTGTGATTGCCCTTAACTCATGAATGCAATTTGCCATAACCTGTACTGAAATCATATTTTCACGCCCTTTCCAAGTATGCAGTTTTTTAAAGTTTTGTCAAAAAAAGGGATGCTGTTGGCATCCCTTTTCTTTTCTATTACTAGTTAGTAATAACCTGCTCTGTTTCTTTATCAAATACGTGAATCTTCTCAACGTCAAATGCAAACTTAACTGTATCGCCAGGTCTTGCAGTTGTACGAGAATCAACTCTTGCTGTGATAGGGAATTCAGCCAGATCAAAATACAAGTAAACTTCTGCACCAAGTAATTCATAAACCTTAATAGTAGATTCAAATACACACTTGGATGTTTCAATAAACATTTCTGAATCATATACATCCTCAGGACGGATACCAAAAGTAACTGTCTTTCCAGCATAACCGCCATCAATAAGCTTCTTAGCCTTTGAAGGAGGAAGAGGAATGCTGCTGCCAGCAACCTTAAGGCTTGCTGCATCACCGCTTACTTCTACTGTAGCATCAAGGAAGTTCATCTGAGGAGATCCCATAAATCCGGCTACGAATAAGTTAGCAGGTTTCTCATACAGATTCTGAGGTGTATCTACCTGTTGAACCACACCATCCTTCATAACAACAATTCTGTCACCAAGAGTCATAGCTTCTGTCTGGTCATGTGTTACGTAAATAATGGTGGTACCTAATCTCTGGTGCAGTTTAGCGATCTCAATACGCATCTGTACACGAAGTTTAGCATCCAGGTTTGAAAGAGGC
This sequence comes from Lachnospiraceae bacterium 10-1, assembly GCA_000403495.2. GTDB lineage: Bacteria > Bacillota > Clostridia > Lachnospirales > Lachnospiraceae > Suilimivivens. The sequence continues at coordinate 24,212 of KE159820.1, forward strand.
TCATCCATAAGGAATACCTTAGGATTACGAACAATTGCACGTCCCATAGCAACACGCTGTCTCTGACCACCGGACAAAGCTTTGGGTTTACGATCAAGAAGAGCTGTCAGGTCAAGGATCTTAGCTGCTTCTTTAACCATCTTATCAATTTCATCTTTCGGAACTTTTCTTAACTTAAGACCGAAAGCCATGTTATCATATACTGACATATGAGGATACAAAGCGTAGTTCTGGAATACCATCGCGATATCTCTGTCTTTAGGCTCAACATCATTAACCACTCTGTCACCAATTTTAAGTTCGCCGGAAGAAATATCCTCCAGACCTGCAACCATACGCAATGTAGTAGATTTACCACATCCTGAAGGGCCTACAAAGATAATAAATTCCTGATCCTGAATTTCAAGATTGAAGTCTTTAACAGCCTCAAATCCATTAGGATATACTTTGCAGATATTTTTTAAAGATAAACTTGCCATTTTATTTGCCTCCTTAAAATAATTGATTCTGAATTAAGTCTGAAATCAGTATACATGAGTTTTTACAAATTGACTATGCTACTATTCCACAAAGATTTTATTATACATTGTAAAAAATGCTTATAAAAATCAATTTTTTTCAATTCAACCAACAACTTGACTAAAAAAAACGATATTCAATAGGCACTTTGTACAATTATTATTTTCTGTCCCTGTCATCAAAAAAAGCAACCTGATTTTTTCCCCGCTTTTTTGCTTTATAAACTGCCTGGTCGGCGGACTTATATAAAGATTCAAAATCATTGCCATCGGCAGGAAATACTGCTGCTCCAATACTTGCGGTAGCAGAGTATTTTACATATTCACCCACCTCAAAATGTTTAAAGAAATACTCCAGTTTTTTAGCTTCTCTTAAAACAATCTCGTCTTTTTGCAGATCTTTCAGAAAAACCATAAATTCGTCACCGCCAACACGCCCTATAATATCTGTGACTCTGAAATTCACACCAATCTGTTTTCCTAAAGAACGTAAAACTTCGTCGCCAAAAGCATGCCCCATTGTATCATTGATCTTCTTAAAATTATCAATGTCAATAACAAACAGCATTCCCAGTTTATCCTGATTCTGGGCCATATATTCCTTAATTTTCCGTTCTGTTGCCAGCTTATTGTTAAGGCCAGTCAAAAGATCCGTGTCTGCTTTTTCCTGAAGCGTCTTGTTTCTTTCCGCATTTCTGATCTTTCCTACATAATTAACTGCCGCAATCAACGCAACAAACAAAAATGTGACGCCCAAAAGCTGATACAGTCTTCGAATTGACTTAGAAAAAATAGCTTCCTGCCGGAATTCTACATAAGACTGGTCAATTCCAATTAACAGCACCCAATCCTCCACTCCAATCGGCGTATACACAAGTGTTCTTATTTCTTCGCCTGCCATTGTTATAAAGCTGCCTGTTTTATTATTCTGCATCCTGACTCTTGCTTTTGAGGTATCATTCTGATACTCCTTGTCAACATTCGCCCAGATATTACTTCCTTTCAAAAAGCTGCTTGCCCTGTCTTCCGCCTGAAATATATCTCCTTCCACATTAATAATAGATAGAAAAGCCGAATCATTAAATTCACCACTCATTTCCGTAATTGATTTAAGGCGCTTTAACGGATAAAAAAGTAAAAGATAACCTTCTGTTTCCTCCACAGGCACTCCTATAATAATAGATGCAGCACCGGTAATAGCCTCTTCTTTTTCAAACAAATAATTTAAATCTGGATCTTTTTCCAGTTTTTCTATGTAATTATTTCCCTCAAAATCAACCCTGTTTCCCTGATGATCTATTGCATTTCCATCCTTATCACAATAAATTGCTTCACATACTTCAGTACTTTCAGCAATTGATTCCAGAAGAAGCTGTATGATCCCCTCATTAGACGGACTCCGCTGTGAAATCACCTGCGCCGAGGTCTCTCCTACCAGGCAAATGCCTTGAAGATCCCCATTTACCTTTAATGCATACTTTTCCGCAACTTCTTCAAATTTGTCTTCAACTGTTTCAACTGCCTCTTTTTTAATTTTTAATGAAAAATTAAAAAACATTATCAGCACTACAATAACTGCAATTGCAAATGGCAGCAGCCATTGAAACATTAAATTTCCATGATCCTCTTTCATCCAGTTCTCACCACACAATCCACCTTGCTGATTTGCTTCAGCTCTTTTCCCTTTTACCCTGTATCTCTGCTGCTGATATTTCCATTGTTTCTTTTTCTTCTTCTGAAAGAAGTGACCACTCGCTGTCATCTGCCTGTACATCTTCAGGTTCAAATCTCTTAAATGTTTTGTTATATAAAAGTGCACACATATATGCTGGCAGCGAAATTCCAAATGCGAATACCAGCGGCATAATCTGGTAAAGCGTAAGGCCAACCACCACCGGCGCTGCCCAGCAGAAAATCATAAGTATTGTTTTAGGAAGACTTAATATTCCCATCAAAAAAGAATTCTTGAAGGTGTTTTTAATTGTATTGTCAAACTTTGCAAGTGCCGGAAACAAATGCATGGACGAAATCAAAAACAAAACCACAACTGCAAGTAATGCAACTTTTATCCATGTGGGGAATTCCAGCAGCGCATATCTTAAAATATAAAAATCACCTGCCAAAACCATTATTACAGCCAGCACAATCAGCCAAATGACTGTAGCCTGCTTAAAGTTTTGTTTAAAGGACTTAAAATAAGATCTGGTAATATACCCTTCTTCATTTCTGACCATTTTAAGAACCACATAATTTAGTGCCGTCATAGATGCACCTATTGTAACAACTGGTATGCAGCATATAAATGTTAAAATGTTCAGCCAGATCAAATCTGCCGCCTTATTTAAAAAACTAAACACAGGGCTGTCCAAATTAAATAATTTCCCCATCCTGATCCTCTTTCTTATCTTATGTCGGCTCTTACTTATGCCTGTAATTTATAGTGCATGGGTGTATAAATTATCCCATCCTGCTTCTTTTCCGGTCCTAAATCCTTAAATCCTATCTTATGGTAAAATCCTACGCCGTAAGGGGATGCATTTACCGTCAGGCGGTCCTGTCCCAGTTCTGTCCTTGCATAATCAGCCATGCGGCCAATCAGCGCTTTGCCTACCCCCTGCCTGTGATAATTTCTGTCTACAAAAAGAAGTGAAATATGCATTTCATTGCGTAGTGTGATCATGCCTATCATTTTTTTCCGGTCATATGCCGATATCATTTGATAGGTGCCCATATCAAACATCCGTTTCAACCCTGAATCTGTGATAAAATCCTCAAAGCTTCGAATTCCTTCCAGCGAATAATCATCAGCTTCGAATTCCAGAAAAGTTTTCCACGCCAGCCCCATGGCTTCTTCCCATTCTTCCCGGCCTGCAAAACGTATTTCATAAGGTAATTCCTGCTCCATTGCACTGTCCTCTCCTGTATTGTTAGTAAATAATTATACCAGAAGATATACTGCTTTACAATCAAAGCATCACGGAATGATTTTCAAAAAGTTAAAACATATATATCTATTATACCGCAATATTTTTAAAAATCCAATACTAAAGTACCATTTCTGTTCCAACCTGGTTAACAAGGGGCAGACCATTTTCCAATGCATACGCATTTTCAAGAGTGGTATGGGCAATCGCCTGCATAGCTTCCTTTGTAAAAAATCCCATGTGGGAGGTAACAAGCACATTAGGAAAAGTCATAAGACGTGCAAGATGATCATCTACAATAATATCGCTGGACCTGTCTTCGTAAAAAACACCTTCTTCTTCCTCATAAACATCAAGTCCCACGCCACCGAATTTTCCTTCCAGCATCCCATCAATCAATGCCTCCGTATCAATCAGTGCCCCCCTTGATGTGTTTACCAGATAAATACCCTTTTTCATCATTGCAATAGTATCTTTATTAATTAAATGCTTTGTATCCGAAGTCAGAGGGCAATGAAGACTGATAATATCGGATCTCTTAAAAATTTCCTCCAAAGATACATATTCCGCATCCAGTCCCTCCACCGGATATGGATCGTAGCAGAGTACATGCATCTGAAAACCATTCAGTATTCTGATCATTGACTGTCCGATCTTTCCGGTTCCGATTACACCTGCGGTTTTTTCATACAAATCCATCCCCATAAGGCCATTCAGACTCATATTAAATTCTCTTGTTCTGTTATATGCCTTGTGTGTTAGTCTGTTTACCGTAAGTAAAAGCGCCATAGAAAATTCAGCCACAGCTTCCGGCGAATAACTGGGCACTCTTAAAATAACAATCTTATCCTCTGCCGCTTTTACATCTACATTGTTAAATCCTGCACTGCGCAGCAAAATAGCTTTTACTTTCATTTCATATAAATCATCTATCATTTGAGCATCTACATAGTCATTTACAAAAATGCAGATTGCATCATAACCTTTGGCCATAAAAATCGTTTCCTGGTTACATGCTGCCTCGATAAAATGAATATCAAAGCCATACTCCTTTCCCATTGGTTCAAACCAAATCTTATCATAGGGTTTTGTACCATAAAATGCGATTTTCATATCATACCTCCTAATTTAGTCATTTCACAGCTATTGTTTCAAACGTGTCTGAAATTTATACTCATCATTATAAAATACTTATGAAAACAAACCTGTAAAAAAATCTTTTACCGAGCCTGCCAGATTTTCAAAAAAACTGGTCACTGCTACGGATACTGCATTCTTTACCGCGCCTGTAACTGCTTGGTCCACATTATCTACAAGCTCAGCTCCATATTCCTTATACAAATCTTCCGCTTTATCCAGCACATAATCTGCTGAAAATCCCATGCCTTCAAGCTTTTCCATTGTTTCTACCAGCTCTTTGGCTCCCTCTGTGCTGATCTCAACACCGAATTTTTCTTTCACTTCCTCCACTGCATTTGAAAGTCCTTCTTCGGTAGTTAAATCTCCCTGCGCTATTTTTTCCTTTAAAAATTCAAATGCGTCGGAAGCCTTTTCCTGATCAATGTTTTCAAATACTGCCTCAAACAATTCTTTTACCTGCTGGGCAGCATCTGATATATCTTCATCGGAAGTTTTTTCACTTGCTGCCGCAGGTATCGAAATCCATGCAAATCCAAATAGCAGTACCGTTAATAATATTGCAATTCCACCTCTTATCTTCAAATCAAATCATACCTTTCCAGGCCCTTCATCAAAGCCTTTAATATTCTTTTACCCTTTCCATAATCCAAGGATAAATATCCTCATATACCTGATGTTTATTTTTCTCGTTTAGCAATTCATGCCTGCCGCCGGAATAAAGCTTTAAGGATATATTTTTCATTCCTGCTTTTTCAAAGTCTTTATATGCCTTTTTCACTCCCTCACCATAATTGCCTACAGGATCCATATCTCCAGCAATAAAATACACTGGCAGCTCTTTGGGCATTGCATTCAAATTTTCTTCCTGATTCAGCCGGTCCAGCAGAGTAAACAAAGTTTTAAAACCATTTACTGTAAAGGTAAAACCGCACAACTCATCATTCATGTATGCATCTACTATCTTATCATCTGTACAAAGCCAGTCAAAAGCTGTTTTGGCATCTGGTATTTTCTTATTATAAGAGCCAAAAGCCAAGCGGTCGATCATTTTGGCCACATGCTTTTGTCCTAAGACAAGCCCCTGCAGTCCCGCAATCAGCTTGCAAAACTTCACCAATATCCCAGGCTGTGATCCGGTTCCACAGACAATGGCTCCCTGTATTCCCGTGCCATACTTAAAAAGATAATTGCGTAGTATAAAAGATCCCATACTGTGGCCAAGCAGCACATAAGGTATGCCCGGATATTCTTCCTGTGTGATCTTTTTTAAGCGATGCACATCCCTGACCACTACCGTAGCCGGATCCTGATCGCAAAAATATCCATAAGTACCTTCTTTCCCTACGCTTTTCCCGTGGCCTAAGTGATCATCTCCCGTTACCAGTATTCCCTTCTCCCCAAGATACTGGGCCAAAGCTTCGTAGCGTTCAATGTATTCCGCCATGCCATGCACAATCTGTACAATACAAATAATTTTTCCTTCGGGCACCCATCGAAGCGCATGAATCTTTGACTTTCCATCTCTGGAATCAAATGTGATATCTTCTTTTTTTACCATTGTAACCTCCCGATAAATCCCCGCTTTTCAAAGCGGGGATATCAATTTTTCTTCCATGAATTTTGCTAGCAGATTTCCGCTCCGGAAGGCATCTCTTTCTCCGGTGTAAGAAGCGCCAGGTTTCCCTCTGCATCCTCCGCACAAAGAAGCATTCCCTCTGAAACAACCCCCGCTAGTGTTGCAGGTTTTAAATTTACCAGCACCATAACCTTTTTACCCACCATTTCTTCCGCACTGTAATGCTGCTTAATTCCTGAAACAATCTGTTTTATCTGGCTTCCGATGCGAACCTTTGAGCAAAGAAGCTTTTTGGATTTAGGCACCTCTTCACAGGCAATGATCTCACCTACCTGAAACTGCATTTTATCAAACAAATCATAAGTGATCTCTTCTTTTGGATCAATGTCGATCCCCTCCGGCTCTTTATCTGATACATTCTTTTCCTCATCCTGAGCCTCATCTGTACTTTGCTTCTGCGCTGCCTTTCTCTCTGCAAACATAGCATCGGCCTTCTCCACTACTTCCTTCACATCCAGCCTTGCAAATAAAATTTCCGGTTTTTCCGTCACTTTGTTTTCGGAAGGATAACCTCCAAAGCTGTTAAGTTCTTCAAATCCTCGAAGTCCGGTGTTTAATTGCCCTGCAATTTTCTTTGCTGTTGCAGGCATATATGGCTCCAGTAAAGAGGCTCCAATCACAATGCTTTCCACCAGATTATAAAGCACGGTGGCAAGACGGTCTTTTTTTGCTTCATCCTTTGCAAGCACCCAGGGCTCTGTTTCATCGATGTACTTATTGCAGCGTTTAAACAATGCAAATATTTCCGTGAGTGCATCCGCCACCCTCAGTTCTTCCATCTTTGCCGCCACCTTATCATAAGCGCCGACTGCCACTGTTTTCAGCTCCTCATCCACCGCATCACTGACTCCCTTATCTGCCACAATACCGCCAAAGTACTTATTACTCATAGAAATCGTCCTGTTAACCAGATTGCCCAGAGTATTGGCAAGATCAGAGTTTATTCTCTCCACAAGCAGTTCCCATGAAATAGTTCCATCATTTTCAAAAGGCATTTCGTGAAGCACGAAATAACGGACAGCATCTACCCCAAAGAAATCTACAAGGTCATCTGCATAAATTACATTTCCCTTGGATTTACTCATTTTACCATCTCCCTGTAAAAGCCATGGATGGCCGAACACCTGCTTAGGCAAAGGTTCGCCTAAAGCCATCAGGAAAATGGGCCAGTAAATGGTATGGAACCGGATAATGTCTTTGCCAATCAGATGCAGGTCGGCAGGCCAAAGCTTTTGATATTGATCCGTACTGCTTCCGCCGCAGTCATAGCCAATACCTGTAATGTAGTTGGTCAGCGCATCCAGCCATACATACACCACATGCTTATTATCGAAATCTACGGGAATCCCCCATTTAAAGGAAGTTCTTGATACACATAAGTCCTGCAGTCCCGGCAGAAGGAAGTTATTCATCATTTCATTTTTACGGGATACCGGCTGAATAAATTCAGGATGACTATTAATATGCTCAATCAATTTATCCGCATACTTGCTCATCTTAAAGAAATATGCTTCCTCTTTGGCCGGCTTTACATCCCGTCCACAGTCAGGACATTTTCCCTCCACCAGCTGGGACTCAGTCCAGAAGGATTCACAAGGGGTACAGTAAAGCCCTTCATAAGAGCCTTTATAAATATCTCCCTGCTCGTAAAGTTTTTTGAATATCTTTTGAACCTGTTTTTCATGGAATTCGTCTGTTGTACGGATGAAACGGTCATAAGAAGTCTCCATCAAATCCCATAATCCTTTGATGGTTCCTGCAACGCCATCTACAAATTCCTTAGGGGTAATCCCTGCTTCCTGTGCCTTTAATTCAATCTTTTGTCCATGTTCATCCGTACCTGTCTGGAAAAACACATCATATCCGTCTTTCCTTTTAAATCTTGCAATACTGTCGGCCAGCACAATTTCATAACTGTTGCCGATATGTGGTTTGCCGGATGTATAGGCAATCGCTGTTGTAATGTAATACTTTCCTTTGTTCATTTCTGACCATTCCTTTCTATTTTTTGTGCAGAGTATACCCCGGAAGACTCCGTTTTTATTCCCTACGCAAAACAGTCTATCTTTTAATAAACTGCTTTTTATGAAACAAAAACTGCCTTCCATCTAACGATAGAAGACAGCTGATATGCCGTGGTACCACTTCTTTTCATCTCTGCCTCGCGGCAAAAACCTCTGCAGGTACAAATATACCCTCCCGCTGTAACAGGCGGACCTGTCGCAATCTAGCCGGCCATTCACAGCCGGATCGGTGCACTGCTCAGAAGCCATGTTCAGTCCATTTCCACTTTGTTTCTCTCAACCTTGGGCTTTTCACTGGAAACATTCTCTGTAAAGCTTTCCTGTACTTACTCTCTTCATCATTGCTTTTTTCTATAATAAAAGATAGTGTAAGCCTATCACAAACCATTTGTATTGTCAACAATTTCGTGCCTTTAAAGGCAAGCTTGGAAATCTCGCACCAAAAGCAAAGCCCCGGGCAGTGGAAGTACCCGGAGCATTGCTTTTTATATACTAAACTAAGGAATTAGATAAAAGCGTTTTATTCTACATCCTGCAAGGCTGCAAAATCTTCTTCTCCTGTACGAATCTTAACCACCTTATCCACATTGTAAACAAAGATTTTGCCATCTCCAATGTGGCCGGTGTAAAGAGCTTTCTTTGCTGCTTTAATAACGGTTTCAACAGGAATTTTGCTGACAACCACTTCGACTTTGACCTTGGGAATCAATGTCGCATCTACCTCCACACCCCTGTACATTTCTCCTGCACCCTTCTGGATACCGCACCCCATAACCTGTGTCACTGTCATGCCAGTTACTCCTAAGTCATTCATCGCCTTCTTTAAATGATCATACCTGGACAGTCTTGCAATAATAGCTACCTTATAGATACCTGTTGTCCCCATACCCGGTGCCGCCACCTTGACTGCTGCATCCTTTTGCGCATCGTAAGTGCTGACATAATCCTCTGTGCCAAGATTTGTGTTTTCATTGATTTCCATAGTCATTGTATTGGAAATATCCATAATACTGAAACCAGCATAGGCAGAAGTCAAACCATGCTCACAGGAATCCAGTCCCACAATTTCCTCTTCCTGGGATATCCTAAGACCTGCTATCGCCTTAATCACAAGAAAAGTAATGGTAATTGTAATCGTCGTCCAGGCTGCCACGGCTGCAAAACCTAAAAGCTGCAGGCCAAGCTGCTTAAATCCGCCGCCATAGAAAAGTCCTGTAATGTTGTCATTTCCCGGAACTGAAGTGGTTGCAAACAAGCCAACCGCAATGGTCCCCCAGATACCATTTAAGCAGTGTACAGCCACAGCGCCTACGGGATCGTCAATATGTAATTTATAGTCTAAGAACCAGACACCAAATATCACCAGCAGACCTGCCAAAGTACCTATGATCAATGAACCTGTCACATCCGTCACATCGCAGGGAGCAGTGATCGCCACCAGACCGGCAAGGGAGGCATTTAAGCACATGGAAACATCAGGCTTTCCATATTTGATCCATGTGAAGATCATGCATACCACCGTTGCAATTGCTGGTGCAATAGTTGTTGTCACAAATACAGAACCAAGCTGTTCTACACTGGTGCATGCCGCCCCATTAAATCCATACCATCCCAGCCATAAGATAAATACGCCAAGGCAGCCGATAGGTAAATTATGTCCCGGAAACGCATTAACCTTAGTTACTTTTCCCTTTTTATCTGTGACAAACTTGCCAATACGTGGGCCAAGCAATTTTGCTCCAATTAATGCAGAAATACCGCCTACCATATGAATGGCACAGGAGCCTGCAAAATCATGAAATCCAAGCTGTGCCAGCCAGCCGCCGCCCCAAATCCAGTGGGCCTCAATAGGATAAATCAGCGCAGAAATCACTCCTGAATAAATACAGTAGGATAAGAATTTTGTTCTTTCTGCCATTGCCCCGGAAACAATCGTTGCAGTTGTTGCACAGAACACAAGGTTAAATACAAAATTGGACCAGTCAAAACTCTCATAACTTGTAAAGATATCAAACCCTGGTCTTCCAATCAGTCCAACCATGTCTTCACCCAACAGAAAACTAAATCCAATCAAAATAAAGACAACGGTTCCAATGCAGAAATCCATCAGATTTTTCATTAGAATATTGCCTGCATTTTTGGCTCTGGTAAATCCTGTCTCCACCATTGCAAAGCCTGCCTGCATCCAAAACACCAGCGCTGCTCCAATCAGGAACCATACGCCAAACACTTGAGCACTTACAGCACTCATAATTTCTTCTGTCATAACTTTTTCCTCCTCATGCTAGAATCCCCTTTTACAGGATATTCATAATCTAACTAAAAAGGTGGAGCAGGGAAACTTCCATACAAGCTTCTTTGCTCCACTTTTTTAATCCTACAATCAAAAAGCGCCACGGTCATTCCGCAGCGCCTTTGCTTTACGTATTGCATAATATCACTCTGCTTCTATTCTGTCAACAGCTTTTTTATATAAAGTCTGTAATCCTGTCCATTCAATGTGACGTCTTTCTCAAAGGCAAAACCCAACTTTTTCATCAATCTTATAGAAACCATATTTCTTTCATCTACCAGTGCCTGAATCTTTTCAAATTTCAGTTCTTCCCATGCATATTTTAGAATTCCACTACAGACTTCATAACCATAGCCCTGTCCCTGATATAACGCATCAATCAAAAAACCAAGTTCAGGATTTTCACAGCCTTCTCTCACACTAAGACCTGCACGCCCAATAATCCGGCCGCTTTCCTTTAAGATCACTGTCCATAATCCATAACCATAAAATCCATAAATCTGATCAATGTATGACTTCATATATTCCATTTCTTCGTCCCTGTCTTCATAAAGGCCTTCCATATAACGTGTAATAGATGGCTCTCTGTAAATCCGGTAAAACTCATCCACATCCTCCAAAGTGCTTTCCCTCACCAAAAGTCTTTTCGTTTTCAGAATTTCCCAGGGAAGTCCGGCGAGTCTTAAATACACCTCCTCTAAGGAACTGTATTCAAGCTGAAATAAATCTTCTATTCCATAGCGTACTGCCGGAAAACACTGCTGTCTGTTCCCCTCATGATAAAGAATTACTACATATTGTTTTTCTTCCAAAAGCATTTCTGCTGATTTAGCATCATCTGTAATAACTAAAGTATCTGTCCTACTTTTGGAAACTTCTTCATAATCTTTCAAAATTTCATTTGTAAAATCTGTTATTTTCTGCAGAGATACCTGCACGCAATGAGGCTCTGTTTTCTCTCTGATTTCCTTAATACGCTCTGAAATAATTTTATAATAATATTCAGACAGGAGAAGTAAAATGCATTTTAACATTGTCAAGTCCTTCCAATTCATATAAAATATGTACCATAGATATTATTTTATCACATCATATAGATGAAAAGAAAGGAAGTTAACATTATGGCGCAAAATCCCATCGTAACATTTACAATGGAAAATGGAGATATCATGAAAGCAGAACTTTATCCTGAAATTGCTCCTGTTTCTGTAAACAATTTTATCAGCCTGATTAACAAAAACTTTTATGACGGACTGATTTTTCACCGTGTAATCCGCGGTTTTATGATTCAGGGCGGTGATCCGGAAGGAACAGGCTGCGGCGGCCCCGGTTACAGCATTAAGGGAGAATTTTCCTCAAATGGTTTTGAAAACAACTTAAAGCATACTGAAGGCGTTCTTTCTATGGCAAGAAGCATGGCCCCCGACTCAGCAGGCTCCCAGTTTTTTATCATGCATAAGACAAGTCCTCATTTAGATAGCTCTTATGCTGCCTTTGGAAAGATAATTGAAGGCATGGATGTTGTAAATAAAATTGCAGAAACTGCAACTGATTTTTCTGACCGTCCATTAGAAGATCAGAGACTTAAGAGCGTTACCGTAGACTGTTTTGGAGTGGAGTACCCTGAACCGGAGAAGTGTTAAACACTTCTCCAAAAAGAAAAATCCAGCTATTGGGCCTTCTGCATTTTTGCTTCCATATTCATATTTTGTTCATATTTAATTTAAAAAAACTTAATCAGTATAACATTCTTTAGACATTTCTCTACTTTATACTAATATCATAAGATACAGAAAAGAAAACGCCAATATCAAAGTAATTGATTTATTAATAACTTTTTCATAATAAATGCCAAGTAGCCGCAGGTTTACTTGGCATCCTCCCTTTCTACAGGACTTTTTAAGTTTTTCTTGTACTTTTCTCCTTTTTCCTGTATAGTATAGGGGTAATCAAAGGGGGTGTCGCAAAATCATCAAATCAGATGATTGAGCGATACCCCTGCTCTAGTTCTACTAACAAAAAATCCAGCGTTTTCCTGTTCCAAGAAAATCTGCTGGATTTTGGCGTACTTTAATAACGGTTCCTGTTTTCATGAATTTAAGCTGTTCCTTTTACTGCAAACAGGTGACTTCCTGTCCGTTCTTTTTGTATTTTTTCATGTAGCTTATTTATGTTATATCCTAAGCAGAGCAAAAGAATTTCCAGTTTTACCTTTGTTTTCCCACGAAGCAGAAATCTTTGGAATCCATAGTCATTTTTCAGAACACCAAATGCACCTTCTACCTGAATGGAACGGTTCATCCGATATTTGATTCCTGTTTCACTCAGGATGTTTTCGTAAGATTCCTGCCGCTTCTCCAGAAAACTTTTGGAAATATATAACCGCTTATTGCCTTTTGCTTTGGTACATTTTTCTTTATAAGGACATCCTCTACAGTCTTCACATTCGTAAACAGTTACTTCCGATTCGTAGCCGCTTTTACTTTTCTGTTTTTTAATAAAAAGAGGTAACAATGATTTCCCGGCATGACAGGTGTATGTGTCAGCTTTTTCATCATATCCCATGTTTTCACGTTTGCTGATATCTTTTTTAAAGCTGCGCTTTTTCCATTTCTCATAGGTCTGCGGTTTGATATACGGTTTCTGTCTGTTTTCCCTTAAAAAGCTGTAACCTTCTTCACTTTCGTAGCCGGAATCTGCTGTTACACTTGGGTATCGTAATCCCAGTTTTTCTTCCATTGTCTTCAGAAATGGGATCAGTGTCCATACATCGTTTCTGTCTTGGAAAATATCAGCTGCTACGATATATTCACTGTCAACGGCGGTCTGTACATTATATCCCGGTTTTAGCTGGGCATTACGCATATGGTCATCCTTCATATGCATAAAGGTGGCATCCGGATCTGTCTTGCAGTAATTATTCCTGCCCTGAAAACTGGCTGCATGCCAGTCATAAATTCTCCGGCGTTCAAGAAATCTGCGGAACATTTCCAGATACCTCTGGTTCCTGTCCTTCCTTTTGCCTCGTCCATAAACAAAGACGGTTTCGTCTGCCCTGCATTTTTCTTCCAGAAACCGGGATATCTTTTGCAGATCCTGTGTCCTTGTTTGGGCACCGACCGAAAAATCCTGTATGTATTCATGATTCAGGAGCTGTACTGCTTCCTGTATCTTCCGGAACATCTTTTCTTCCCATTTCCCGACAGACTTTTTCCACACAAAAGTATACTTGTTGGCACTGGCTTCTAACTTTGTCCCATCAATGAATACGGTCTCCTTTGACAGTTCATCAGCCTGTTCCAGCCTTTTTACCATCTGATAGAAAAGATTTTCACAGGCCTCTGCCAGAAATCCTGTACGGAAACGGGCAATGGTGCTGTGATCCGGTGCTTTCTGACCGGCTAACAGCCACATAAAGTTAATGTCGCGCCTGCAGGCGGTTTCGATCTTTCTCGAAGAATAGATATTTTGTGAATAAGCATAGGCCAGGATCTTGAACATGGTCTTTGGGTCCACTGCCGGATTTCTGCCTTTGGCAGAGTAAGCCTGATACAGTAAGCTGTAATCTAATTCCTCCAATTCGTGGCTCAGCAGTCGAACAGAATCATCATTAGGGACCAGACCTTCTAAACTTAATGGCAAAACCAGTTGATAAGGTTCGCCAAATTCGGTATAATTTTTATGGTATTTTAATTTACTGGTCATAACTTATTATACCACGGATGGCAGGCTCTTCGGAGTCTGCTTTTCTGTTTCTAGACACAAAAAACGGAGCCATTGCTCCAGTAGTGATTATTCATCTACTTTTGCAACAGCCCCTTTTTTTATGATTATTTTATAATCTAAACTTATGACGGAGGAGATTTTAATGGAAAATGTAATGAATGTGATTTCAAATGTGAATTCTGCCATAAACAATGTGGTGTGGGGAATTCCTATGTTGATATTAATTATCGGCACAGGTATTTATTTAACCGTAGGCATGAAGTTTTTTCAAATTACACGAATAAAGCACTGGATGAACGAAACCTTTCTTGCCATTTTTAAGAAAAAACATGTAACTGCCCATACCGGCAAGGAAGAACAGTCTATTTCCCAGTTTCAGGCTCTCTCAACTGCACTGGCTGCCACCATCGGCGTGGGAAATATCGCCGGTGTTGCAGGTGCAATCATTACCGGCGGTGCAGGAGCTGTATTCTGGATGTGGCTTTCCGCTCTTTTCGGAATGATGACCAACTATTCTGAAAATGTACTGGGCATTTATTACCGACGTAAAAATTCTAAAAATGAATGGTCCGGCGGTGCCATGTACTATCTCCAGGATGGATTAAAAAATAAAAAGTTCCTAAGCGTCCTTGCGAAACCTCTCGCTGTTTTGTTTGCTTTATTTTGCGTATTTGCCTCTTTTGGGATCGGTAATATGACACAGGTACATGAAATTGCCAGCTCCCTTCAGGACACCTTCAGCATTCCGCCGCTTGCAACCGGCATTATTATTGCAGTAGTTGCAGCACTTGTTATTTTAGGCGGTATTAAAGCAATTGGAAATGTGGCTGAAAAAATTGTTCCTTTTATGGCATGTGTTTACATACTGGGAACTATTATTGTTCTCATTTTAAATATCACTTCTGTTCCTGCTGTTATTAGCGCCATCTTTGCAAACGCCTTTGGTCTCCGCCCTATTGCAGGAGCTACTGCAGGTATTATGATTAAGCAGGCAATGACTATGGGCTTTAAAAGAGGGGTGTTTTCAAATGAAGCCGGTCTTGGCTCTTCTGTAATGGTGCATTCTGCTTCTAATGTTAAAGAACCCATTATTCAGGGCATGTGGGGCATTTTCGAAGTATTTTTTGATACAATTGTTGTCTGCACTTTGACTTCTTTCACTATTTTAAGTTCCGGTCTTGTTGATTTAAATACTGGAGAGCTTTTGACTTCATCAACCGGTGCTTCTTTAGTTAGTGAAGCATTAACCCAGGGATTCGGTTCTCTGGCAGGCGGTTTTGTTGCCATCGCTATCAGCCTGTTTGCATTCACCACAGTGCTTGGCTGGTCCTTTTATGGAACGAAATCCTGTGAATATTTATTTGGTACGAAAGCCACTATTTGTTATAAAGTGATTTTTGTTATCTGTATTGTTTTTGGCGCTACCATGAGTTTTGATCTGGCCTGGGCAATTGCAGATACATTAAATGCACTAATGGCAATTCCCAACCTGATCGGTGTATTATGCTTATCCGGTACTGTATTTGCCATCACTAAAAACTATACTGCCCGTAAGATCACCAGGACAAACGCAAACCTTAAGCCTATGCTTTCCTTTGATCCTGAAATTCAGGCAATGCAGGAACAGGCCCTCTCCCAAGAGGAATCATAAAGTTTACAGGCATATTAAAAGCAGCGCTTTGGTTCACAAAGCGCTGCTTTCATAAGCAACGGATGTTTCAACTGCTGATCACATCCAGGAAAAATCATTACCCGGATAATTATTTCCCGTGCCGCCTCCATAAGGAGGACCTGCCGGCGCCTGCGGCACCTGCTTAATACTCTGCAGAGCAAGGCCTATAATCAACACGGACAAACCAATATTAATCACATAAAAGAATGGAATTCCAAAAGGCAGGATAGATACTGCTGCTTTAATAATCAAAGGCAGTGTTCTGCTGTAAATTCCAAGGATATAAAGCTTTCCAAAGGAAATTTTCACTTTCATACAGGATGCCACAATCATACTGATCAAAGCAATTACTAACACACCTGCAAAAAACCATGCTGTCATCCAGACAAATGCTATCACCATGAACACTGCAAGAAAAATATAAGCATATGGAACAAGTCGGAGCAAATCTCTTCTGGATAATTCAAAATCCATTTCTGAAAAGAAAGCTTCATGCACCTGTCCTTTATCTTTCACAATGACTTTTTCCGAATCCATCATAATTACCTGAGTGTAATTGTCCAAAAAGTCCTGCATATCGTAGGCACTTCGGAGAACAGACCTGGAATCCGTGTCAACTTCAATATAAGTTCCCCTATAATCATATATATAAACACCATCTACCCACAATTCTCCATTTGACAATTCAAAATCAGGCACCGTTTTTTCTATTTTATAACTGATGGTTTCTCCACCAAAAAACCTTATAACAGGCACTCCCATAGTAATCAGAAAATAAATCACCATCAGCATAACACCAAAGCCAAATACCTTACCCTTCTTATTCTTCAAAAATTCCCCATAGCTTTTAAAGCTGTAAATAGAAAGTCCCATTTCTTTAAATATATTCATATTTGTCAATTCCTCTTCTATTCCTTACATCAATCTGCAAAGTTCACGCTTCCTATTTTCTTATATATTATGATAAAGGCTGTCCATTTATATGGGCAGCCTTTACTTTTGCTTGGATTTATTGCTTTAAGCCTTATTAACAGAACCGAAAATTTCCATTTTTTCTTTTACTGTTGCTTTAATTGCTTCAAAGCCAGGAGCAAGGAGCTTACGAGGATCAAATCCTTTTCCTTCTAAATCCTTTCCTGCTTCAATATATTTACGTGTAGCTGCTGCAAATGACAACTGGCATTCCGTATTAACATTGATCTTGGCAACTCCTAATGAAATTGCTTTCTGAATCATTTCTGTAGGAATACCTGTACCTCCATGAAGTACCAGAGGCATTTCTCCTGTTAACTGCTGAATTGCATCTAAAGTTTCAAAAGATAATCCTTTCCAGTTTTCAGGATATTTGCCATGAATGTTTCCGATTCCGGCTGCAAGGAAATCAATTCCTAAATCAGCGATTGCTTTACATTCATTGGGATCTGCACATTCCCCCATACCAATTACGCCATCTTCCTCACCACCGATAGAACCAACTTCTGCTTCAATGGAGATTCCCTTTTCATGTGCTGCTGCAACCAGCTCTTTTGTCTTAGCTACGTTTTCTTCAATGGGGTAATGAGAACCATCAAACATTACTGAAGAAAATCCTGCTTCGATACATTTGTAGCAGTGTTCATAGCTGCCATGATCAAGATGAAGTGCTACAGGAACTGTAATATTCTGATCTTTGATCAGTCCATTCACCATACCAACTACAACATCATATCCACCCATGTATTTTCCTGCACCTTCGGATACGCCTAAAATTACAGGTGAGTTGTTTTCCTGTGCTGTTAACAGGATTGCCTTAGTCCACTCAAGGTTGTTAATGTTAAACTGTCCCACTGCATAGTGGCCTGCTTTTGCTTTTTGAAGCATTTCTGTTGCTGATACTAACATTTTTATCTACCTCCATTAAATTAATAACATTAATAATTGCTATTTATTATACCCTATTTATTACCAAAATGGAATACCGTTTACAAAATTTACTCGGGCACCACAATACGAGGTGATTTGCAAAACTAAATTCCACCTCTTCTTCTTTTGACCATGGAAGTTATCCTTACAAAGGATAGGGTGGATTTTAATCTTACATTTTTTAGTGTATCATCCTCTTGTGCTGCTGATATGAAGGAGGATACTACTATGAACAAACATAAGCATTTATCTTTTGAAGAACGTTTTACTATCAAAACCCTGCTTGATGCTTCTGCTTCCTTTAAGGAGATCGGCAGGACTCTGGAACGGGATTGTACCACTATTTCCAAGGAAGTCCGCAACCATATGCTTTTCCAGAAGACCGGCTGCTTTGGACGCTCTTTCAATGACTGCGCCAACCGGCGTAACTGTCCTGTCTCCGGCCTTTGTTCTGACCCCGCCTGTCGTTTTAAAAAGTGCAGCCTTTGTTCCAGGTGCCATCTTTACTGTCAGGATTATTTCAAGGAATTCTGTCCCCATTTATCCCAGCCTCCTTATGTCTGCAATGGCTGTCCCAAAAGGAAAAACTGCACTCTTGAAAAGCATATCTACTCCCCTCAGGCTTCCCAAAAGGAGTATGAGATTCTCCGCTCCGAATCCCGTTCCGGTATCTGTATCTCTGAAGACGAAGCTCTTGCCCTTGACTCTTTTATCTCTCCCTTAATCCGAAAGGGACAGTCCATCCATCATATCTGTTCCAACAACCCGGATGAGGTCATGTTCTCGGAAAAGACCATTTATAATTATGTGGATGCGGGCATCTTCTCTGCCAGAAACATTGACCTCCCCAGAAAGGTCTCTTATAAGCCCAGAGCTTCTTCCCATGATTCTTTCAAAGTGGACAAGGCCTGCCGCATCGGGCGCACCTATGCTGATTTCCTTATGTTTCTGGAAGGCTTCCCTGACTGCCCTGTTGTACAGATGGACTCTGTCGAAGGCCGCAAAGGCGGAAAAGTCCTGCTGACTTTACACTTTGTCAAATGCGAATTCATGCTTGCTTTCCTCAGGGACAGGAATTCGGCTGCTTCGGTATTTGATGTTATTGAGCGCCTTTACTGGGAACTGCGTCCTGACAGGTTCATGGACCTTTTTCCTGTCCTTCTGGGAGATAACGGAAGTGAATTTTCAAATCCTGTTGCTTTGGAGACCGATGCGGAATTCAATCACCGTACACGGGTATTCTATTGCGACCCGTCTGCACCTTACCAGAAAGGCGCTGCGGAAAATAACCATGAATTCATCCGGAGGGTTCTTCCCAAAGGAACAAGTTTTGACAGACTCACCCAGGCGGACATAGATCTTATGATGGACCATATCAATTCTTATTCCCGGGCAAGTCTTGGCAACCACAGCCCGTATGAAGTGTTCCGGATGTTCTATGGGCAGAAGATTTTAGACCTTCTGGGCGCACATTTCATTTCCCCAAATGATATCACCCTGCGCCCAGAACTTCTAAAATAAACAAAAACAAAAAATACCAGCAGCACACTGAATTTCAAGTACATAAACAACACAATCGCGGGTGGAATTTAATATTTCAAAAAATGGTTAAATTGTACCCTTGCTGCTTCGTGCTCAAAAATCAGGTGATTTTGGTTGTTTCACACTCATAATAACACAAAAATACCAGAGATAAACCTTTTTTGAACATAAAAATTTATCTCTGGTAGAAGTTACACTTACAAGGTGAAAGTTACCTTTTCATTTCACCCACCACAATACGAAGTGCCTGCATTTGGTTTTGAATATCAACCTCTTTATGCTTTCCTCCAAATTCTCCATCCAGCGTCCAGGGAATTTCCTCCTTGGATGTAATTTTCAGATGGCTGGTCTTAAAACAGTACATACAATCCGTATTGATACTTCTGTTTAGAAGAGCCGCCATAATCAGATTTAGTTCCACTGGATTAGAGGGCTTTTTGATCAATGTGACTTCAAATTCTCCATCATCCAGTTGAACAAATTTTCCTGTAATCCGCTTAAAACCTCCCACGGAAACAGAATTGGTAATCATTCCAAATAAAAACTCTCCTTCTACGGAAAGCTCACTGCTTTCCACTTTCAGATTATATGCCTTTACCGCCGGAAGCCTGCGCATCCCTTCCAAAACATATGCCATGTGCCCCAGCAGATTTTTTATATCCTGAGGCGTTTCATAAGAAACATCCGTAAAAATTCCAAATGCCGCTATATATACAAAAATATCTTCATTAAATTTTCCTATATCGAAACCCAGCATATTTTCTTTTACAATCATCTGTGCAGCAGCAATCATATTCTTTGGTATTTTTAAGCTGTTGGCAAAATCATTTGTGCTTCCTGCCGGTACATATCCAATAGGTAGTTTTTCCTCACATTGCATCATTCCGGTCACCACTTCGTCCAGTGTGCCATCTCCTCCGCTGCATACTACCAGATCATAAAACTGAAAAGTTCTTTCCCTGACTGCCCTTACAGCATCTCCCTTTGCCTGTGTAGGATAGGCGGTTACTTCATATCCTGCTTTAGTAAATATATCTATAATATCAAACAGATTTGTTTTAATTTTCGTTTTACCTGCCTTGGGATTATATATAAAAAGCAGTTTCTTTTTCGTCATTTTTAATCTCCTTTTGTTGGCAAAAAGAGCAAAGCATGCGCTTTGCTCCAATACCTTTTTCAATAATCCGTTCTCTATTTCTTTCCGCTCAAATATTCTTCCATACTCTGTATTGCTTCTTCTTCATCTTTTCCGTCTGCAATCACTTTTACAGCCTCACCGCTGCCAAGTGCCAGACTCATCATTCCCATAATGCTTTTCGCATTAACCTTTTTTCCATCTGTTTCAATATAAACAGAACTTTCATACTGGCTGGCAACTTGCACCAACATTGCCACAGGCCTTGCCTGCAATCCTTCCGTTAACTGAATCGTAACAGACTTTTCCATCATAAAACTCCTCCTTTTAAACCCTAATCCTTTCCGCCAATTCACTTAGTTTTCTCAATCTATGATTAACACCGGATTTCCCCACCGGCGGATTAAGATACTCTCCCAATTCATGAAGAGAGCTTTCCGGATGCTCTAACCGGGCCTGCGCTGTCTGCCTTAAGTTATCCGGCAGATTTGATAACCCATAATTTTTTTGTAAAAGCAAAATATCCTCTATCTGCTTACTTGCTGCATTAACCGTCTTTGTAATATTGGCGGCTTCACAATTGACCTGACGATTGATAGAATTTCTCACTTCCTTTTCAATTCTCAGATTTTCAAGCTGCATCAGGGATAAATGCGCACCCATTACATTTAAAAGGTCAACAATTCCTGCGCCTTCCTTCAAATATACTACATAATATTTTTTCCGTCTGACAATTTTAGCCTCTATATCAAAACTACAGATTACTTGCTGAATCTGTAATGCATGTGCTTCATTTTCACATACAAATTCCAAATGATACCCCTTATTGGGATCGCTCATGGAACCAATGCTTAAAAAAGCGCCCCGCAGAAAAGCTCTCCTGCAGCAGCTGTTTTTTATCAAAAGCGGATGAACTTCTTCATCCAATTGATGCATGCGTCCTGTTTCATCTAAAATCTTAACTGCCTGCAAAAGTTTTACAACATTATCATTAATAATAAATGTTTTTTTCAATAATGTAAAGTACTTTCTATCAGCGAATGGATTTTCAGAATGTATCACTACATTTTCCAGGACATCGCCGCACAGTTCCATTCTACATCCAAAATGAATAACAGCCGCCAGTTCAGCCAGTCCGCAGTGCCTGGATCCAGGTATGACCTTTTCCAGTTCTTCCTTTACTTTTGATGAAAATGACATAATTTCTATCCTTTTTCTCCCTGCCTGCGCGCAATATGTTATATTCCTTGTCCCACATCGCGGTGTGCGATTTTAATTCCATAACCGCCTTTATTTTTCATTTCTTCATATAATTTATTAGCCAGCGTCACACTTCTGTGTTTTCCTCCGGTGCACCCGATTGCAATGACCAGCTGATATTTACCTTCTTTAATGTAATTGGGAATCAAAAATCTTACCATGTCCGACAATTTTTCAATAAAGATATGAGCCTCCCGAAAACTCATAACATAATCCTGAACTTCACTTTCATTTCCCGTCTTATGTTTCAGCTCCTCAATATAAAATGGATTAGGCAAAAATCTGACATCAAACACCAAGTCTGCATCTGCCGGAATACCATATTTAAACCCAAAGGATAAAACAGTAACCATAAGGCTGTTGTATTCCTCATTTTGTATAAAAATCCTGTTCAGCTCTTCTTTTAACTCTCTGGTCAGCAGATTCGTCGTGTCTATTACATAATCTGCCTTTTCTCTGATATCATTTAAAATTTCTCTTTCTTTGTAAATGCCATCCTCTATCCTGCCATCTAAAGATAAAGGATGCATTCTTCTTGTTTCTTTATAGCGTTTCAATAATGTGCGGTCATTTGCCTCCATAAAAAGGATCTCAAACACATATCCATTTTGTTTTAACTTTTCAAGTACTTCCTGTACCTCACGAAATGCCTGATCCGCACGTACATCCAATCCCAATGCAACCTTGGTAACTTCACCACCGGGCGCTGCAATCAATTCCACAAATTTTTCGATCAAAAGAACCGGCAGATTATCCACACAATAAAAACCGGCATCTTCAAGCATTCTAAGCGCAGTGCTTTTTCCACCGCCGCTCATGCCTGTTACCACTACAAAACGCATGTCCACCCCCTGCATATCGTATAACAATCTACAATACCGCAATTCTGTCTGCTTAAAAATCACCCAGAAAAACTACCTCTGTCTCCAGAAAGACGCCAAATTTATCTTTCACTCTTTCCTGCACTTCCCGTATGACCTCTGCAATATCGGCAGCAGTAGCCCTGCCATCATTAATAATAAATCCACAATGCTTTTCAGATACTCTGGCTCCGCCCACGGAGTAGCCTCTTAAGCCTGCATCCATAATCAATTTCCCTGCAAAGTGTCCTTCCGGCCTTTTAAATGTGCTTCCCGCACTGGCAAACTCCAATGGCTGCTTTTCCTTTCTTTTTATGGAAAGCTCCTCCATTTTTGCCCTGATCTCATCCTGATTTCCATTTTTAAGATTAAGTATACTTTCAAGCACAACAAAATGTCTGTTTTTAATGGCACTGGTCCGGTATCCAAATTCCATAGTTGAACAATCAAGCTCCATTAGTTCTCCCTGATCATTCATTACCTTAACCAGTTCCACAACCTGCTTCATTTCCCCATCATAAGCACCTGCATTCATCACAAGTCCCCCGCCTAAACTGCCAGGGATTCCTGATGCAAATTCAAGACCTGTCAGCCCGCTCTCCAAAGCCTGCTTTGCCACATTGGACAATAACGCTCCTGCTCCTGCCCTGATACGGGTACCCTCTGTTTTTATGTCACTCATCCTGCTGCCAATCTGTAAAACAACGCCTTCATATCCTTTATCGCCTACTAAAAGATTGCTTCCATTTCCTATTATAAAATAGGGCATCTCTATCATCTTAAAGTAAGGTATCAGCCTTGCAAGCTGTCCGGAATCGCTGATGCGCAGAAAGCATTGTGCTTCTCCGCCTACCCGAAAGGTGGTATGTTTATACATAGGCTCATTCATTAAAATATCCTCTTCCGGTATATAAGCCTTTATAAACTCATACGTAGCTGAACTGATCTTTTCCACTTTTCCTATTCACCTGCTATTTCCAATATTTTTATATGTCCAGTACCAGTTTTGCGGCACCATAAATACCTGCATCATTTCCAAGCGTTGCAAGAGAAAATTTCACATCCCTGCTGCCATGAAAAACATTTTTCTCATAATAGGGCTTAATATAATCCATAAGGACTTCTCCCGCCTTGGAAACACCGCCTCCAATTACAATGGCATCCGGATTTACTACCCCTGCAATAACTGCAAGTGCATTTCCAAGATACTTTCCAAATTCTTCTGCCACTTCCATTGCCAGTTCATCTTTTTCTTTAACCGCATCAAAAACAGTCTTGGCAGAAACCTCGCCGTCTCTTAAAATACTGTCCTTATCGCTTTCTTTTAGTTTTCTGTTTGCCAGTCTGGTAATGCCTGTTGCGGAAGCATACTGCTCAAGGCATCCTTTGTTGCCACAGTTACAGCTCTCTGTTTCATTATCTTCCACATGGATATGTCCGATTTCTCCACCTGCGCCTGCAGAACCTGTAAGTACTTTTCCACCGACAATAAGTCCGCCGCCCACGCCAGTTCCCAAGGTTACCAGGATCAAATCATTGCTGCCCTGACCGCCGCCCTTCCACATTTCGCCAAGAGCTGCAACATTAGCGTCATTTCCTGCCATTACCGGCATCTGGAGAAGTTCTTCAAGGGTTACTTTAATGCTAAAAGTATCCCACCCTAAATTAACAGCCTTATGAACCACCCCTGCACTGTCAATTGGACCAGGAGCCCCCACTCCAACGCCAGCGATCAATTCCGTGTCAATTTGTTTTTCAGTAATTTTATTTCTGATGCTTTCAGCAATGTCAGGCAGAATGAGACTGCCGCTATCCTGTGTTCTGGTTGGGATTTCCCACTTATCCAAAAGAATTCCTTTTACATCAAACAATCCAAGCTTAACGCTTGTTCCCCCTATGTCTACTCCAAAAACATATTGACTCATAAGCTTCCCCTCTCTTTATCTTTATTTTAATTGTATAAATTTATGCCATTATTTTTAAATTATTTACTTCATCCATGTCTTTCTATATATACAGAAATTAGTCCTCATCTTCATCACGCCCTTTTGTGAGGGATTCCTGTACCCTTCTGTAAAGCTCCTGAGCCGCATTATAACCCATCTTCTTCTGACGGTGATTGATTGCTGCCGATTCACAGATAATAGCAAGATTCCGGCCGGGGCGTATGGGAATATTGTGGCATACAATCTTATTGCCTAAATACTCCGTGTATTCCTCTTCAAGGCCAAGCCTGTCATATTCTTTTTCTTTATCCCAGTCCTCCAGGCGGATGACTAAGTCAATGGTTTGTGTATCCTTAACGCTGGAAACACCAAACAAAGTCTTAACATCCACAATTCCAATTCCTCTAAGTTCAATAAAGTGCTTTGTAATATCAGGTGCGGAACCAACCAGTGTATCATCACTTACCTTCCTGATCTCAACTGCATCGTCTGTCACAAGACGGTGCCCTCTCTTGATCAGTTCCAATGCCGCCTCTGATTTACCAATTCCACTTTCGCCTGTAATTAAAACTCCCTCACCATAAACATCCACCAAAACGCCATGAACGGAGATGCAAGGTGCAAGCATAACATTCAGCCATCTTATAATTTCAGACATAAAACCGGAAGTGGACTTTTTCGTCATCAGGATAGGAACGTTATTTTCAATTGCAGTACGCATAAAAAGCTCATCCGGCTTTAATTCGCGACAAAAAACAATTGCCGGTATTTCACAGGAAAGAAGTCTTTGATAAATTTCTTTTTTTCTTGCTTCCGGCAGTCCTTCCATATAAGTATATTCCACAAATCCTATGATCTGTAGTCTGGTCGCTTCAAAATGTTCAAAATAACCTGCCATCTGAAGGGCCGGTCTGTTAATATCAGGCTGTGTAACCCTAATCTTGGAAATATCTAACTCAGGCGTCAGATTTTCAAGCTGCATTTTTTCGATGATCCGCTCAAGTTTTACGTTGGACATAACCTGCTCCTTTTCTAATTTTAATAATTTTATAACTATACCTAGCGATATTGTATCACAGAAAATTTACAATCTCAATAGCTCCTGCCGGCCATCCTTTATTCTTTGCCATGAAAAAATTCATAAATCCCGCGGGCTATTGATTCCGGAATCTCATCTACCCCTGCCAGTGTTTCTACATCAGCATTTTGTATTTCTTCTATAGATTTAAAGCATCTCATTAGCGCCTTTCTTCTTGACGGTCCCACCCCTGGGATCTCATCAAGCACTGATTTTACCTGGGCCTTAGAGCGGAGGGATCTGTGATATTCAATTGCAAATCTGTGCGCTTCATCCTGTATTCTGGTGACCAGTTTAAATCCTTCACTATTTCTGTCAATTCCAATTTCTTCATTATTATAGTACAATCCTCTTGTATTATGACTGTCATCTTTCACCATACCGCAGACGGGAATATCCAGCTTAAGTTCCTCCAATACCTGAAGCGCAATATTCACCTGCCCTTTGCCGCCATCCATCAAAATCAAATCCGGGAATCTGGTAAAACTTCCGAATTCCTTCTCCAGCTCTTTTTCATCCAGCTCCTTTTTCTCCTCTATGCCATGAAGGAATCTTCTGGTCAGAACTTCTCTCATACATGCATAATCATCCGGTCCTGAAACAGATTTAATCCGGAACTTTCTATAATCACTGCGTTTCGGCCTGCCTTTTTCAAAAACTACCATAGAACCTACATTTGCAAAACCACTGATGTTAGAAATATCATAAGCCTCCATCCGGCTGGCCTTAGTAAGCCCCAAAAGTCCTGCTATCTCCCTGACAGCACCAATGGTTCTTCCCTCTTCTCTTCTAATACGTTCCTTATCCTGTGTCAGCACCAGCATGGCGTTTTTACCTGCAAGTTCCACCAGCTTTTCCTTGATACCGATTTTCGGCACCCGTACATAGACTCTGCCGCCACGCCTGTTGGAAAGCCATTGCTCTATAACTTCTACGTCCTCTATCTCTTCCTGAAGAATTAATTCTCTGGGAATAAAAGGAGTTCCCGCATAAAACTGTTTGACAAAATCCAGAAGAATCTGTTTCGCCGAAATTCCCGACACATGTGTCATATAAAAATGCTCTCTTCCGATCAGTTTGCCGTCCCTGACAAAAAAAACCTGTACTACAGCATCTTTATCATCTACTGCCAGAGCAATCACATCTTTATCCTCGCCTGTACTGTCAGTAATTTTCTGTTTAGAAGCAATCTGTTTCACGCTGTTATACAAATCCCTGTAGCGGATTGCTTCCTCAAATTCCATCTGCTGTGAAGCCTCCTGCATTTTTTGCTCCAGTTCTTTTAGCGTATCCTGGTAACTTCCATTTAAAAAATCCAATGCTTTCTTAATCTGCTGCTGATAGGTTTCCTGTGAAATATTCCCCTGACAGGGCGCCATGCACTGCTTAATATGGTAGTTTAAACAGGCTCTGTCATTCCCACATTCCTTTGGAAGGTTTTTATTACAGGTACGAAGCTGATAAAGCTTATTAATCAGGTCAATCGTATCCTTCACTGCTGCCGCACTGGTATAGGGGCCAAAATATCTGGAACGGTCCTTTTTCATCTGTCTTGAAAACAATACCCTTGGATATTCCTCTCCCAGCGTTACTTTAATATAAGGATACGTCTTATCGTCCTTAAGCAGCGTATTATACTTGGGACTGTGCTCTTTGATCAGATTATTTTCCAAAACCAGCGCCTCTAATTCGGAATCAGTGACTATATATTCAAACCGGCTGATCAATGTAACCATCTTGTCTATTTGAGGGCCCCTGCCAATATTTTTACGGAAATATGATCTTACCCGGCTGTGAAGGTCTACTGCCTTTCCAACATAAATAATATGATCCGTCTCATCACGCATAATATATACACCGGGACAATGAGGCAGCTTTTTTAATTCATCCTGAAAATCAAACATCCGTAAAATCCTCCTGTTCTATGTATATGGAAGTCGATGCATTAAAATCGGTATACAGGGAAGCAAGCGCCCCAAAGGAGCGCTTGCTGTTATTTCACATAGGAAAGGCTATTCGAAAAGATCCGAAGAAACATTTGAAAATCTGCCCCGTACTTTGACTTCGTTGTCTGTTCTGTTATCTGTTCCATTCTCCTGTTTTTGATGGTCTTCCTGATCTTTTGAAGTATCAGCGGTTTCATCCGCTGCCTCGCTTTCACCTTTTAATTTTTCTTCCTCTGAATATTCTTTTTCTACAGGCTTTTCCTTATCCTCTTGTACCGGTTCCGGTATGCCTTTTTCCTCCCGGTAGATCTTCATAAACTCTTTGCCGCTGATGGTTTCTTTCTCAATCAGGTGTGCTGCAAGCTTATCCATTACTTCCCTGTTGCCGGCAAGCAGCTCCTTTGCTTCATCATAGCATTGCTTTAAGGTTTCCATAATCTCCGTATCCACATCAGCTGCTGTCCTGTCACTGCATGTCAGTCTTGCCCCGCCGCCTAAATACTCGCTTTCCACTGTTGCAAGCCCCATAAGGCCGAAGCGTTTACTCATGCCAAACCGGGTAACCATATTTGTAACAAGATTAGTAGCCTGTTCAATATCATTGGCTGCTCCCGTAGTCACATTTCCAAATACAATCTCCTCTGCCGCACGTCCTCCTAACAGACTCACTAATCTGTCGTGAAGTTCTTCCTTCGTCTGCAGATATTTTTCTTCCTCGGGAACATGCATTACATAGCCCAAAGCTCCCATTGTTCTGGGCACAATGGTAATCTTTTGTACCGGCTCGGAATTTTTCTGGAGGGCGCTTATAAGTGCATGGCCAACCTCATGATAAGATACAATCTTGCGCTCTTCCTTGCTCATAATGCGGTCCTTCTTTTCTTTTCCAACCAGCACCTGCTCTACCGCATCAAACAAATCTTTTTGTGTTACATATTCTCTTCCATGCTGTACCGCATTGATTGCCGCTTCATTAATCATGTTTGCAAGATCCGCCCCTACCGCACCACTGGTAGCAAGGGCAATTGCATCTAAGTCCACACTGTCATCCAAATGAACGTCTTTTGCATGAACTTTAAGAATCTCCACCCTTCCCTTCAAATCCGGCTTATCCACAATAATTCTTCTGTCAAAACGTCCCGGACGCAGAAGGGCTTTATCCAGAATTTCCGGACGGTTAGTTGCACCCAATACCAAAATTCCTTTGGAGGTATCAAAGCCGTCCATTTCTGAGAGAAGCTGGTTTAACGTCTGTTCTCTTTCTTCATTTCCGCCGCCATATTTACTGTCCCGGCTCCGTCCGATAGCATCTATCTCGTCAATAAAAATAATACAGGGCGCATTTTTGGTCGCTTCTTTGAACAAATCCCTTACTCTGGAAGCGCCCACGCCAACGTATAATTCAATAAAATCAGAACCGGAAAGGGAAAAGAAAGGAACCTTTGCCTCTCCTGCCACTGCCTTTGCAAGCAAAGTTTTGCCTGTACCAGGCGGTCCTACTAAAAGTGCGCCTTTTGGTAGTTTAGCGCCTATTTTCGAATATTTCCCCGGATTATGCAGAAAATCCACTACTTCCTGTAACGATTCTTTTGCTTCGTCCTCGCCTGCCACATCCTTAAAGCTGATGCCGGTTTCCCGTTGTACATAAACCTTGGCATTGCTTTTTCCTACTCCCATAGGGCCGCCACCCTTGGACATTTTTCTGAAAAGAAGGCTCAAAAGCACCCACATTAAAATGAAGGGAAATACATAGGACAAAAGAAACGTAATCACTGTGCTGGTGCCATCTGCCACCTGTCCCTTCACTTCCACATTATGCTCCAGGAGACGGGCTGTCAAAGTATCGTCATCTTCAATTTTTCCTGTATAATAATTTGCCGCAGGGTTCATACCATACAGATATATAAGTGGAGAGACAGCAGTCTGCTCTGCCTTAGCCTGTATATAAATCCTGTCTGAGCCGATCATTACGGAGTCTATTTTTTCTTCTTCCAGCATCCGGACAAATTCATTATAGCTGATTTCTTTCTCCGAATCTCCTGTAATCAACTTTACAAAAGAACTTACCAGTAAAAGGGATAAAAGCGCCGCAATAACAAACATGATAATGTTTTGTTTTCTTGGATCTCTCCCCGGTCCACCCGAACCGCCGGAACTATTATTTCCATTGTTGTTGGATGAGCTTCCGCTTCCTCCAAGACCGCCATCGTACTGATTTAAATTGTTTTCACTCATTTAGATACTCTTTCCTTTTAATATTGGTTCACTGGTCAAATCTACCCCCAGCTTTTTAAATGTTTTTATGTCAACTTCTGAAAGCATTACAGAAGTATGCACCTGACATCCTTTTAATTTGGGAATCTGATCCAAAGCTTTTCTGGCATTGGGATCATTACATGCCGAAATTGAAAGGGCAATCAAAATTTCGTCCGTGTGAAGACGTGGATTTTTTCCTCCAAGATACCTGGTTTTTAATTCCTGAATCGGTTCAATTGCTTCCGGAGAAATCAAATGCGTATCATGATCTACTCCTCCTAAATATTTTAATGCATTTAATAATAATGCCGCCGATGCCCCTAAAAGATCTGTTGTTTTTGAAGTAATCACAGTTCCGTCAGAAAGTTCTATTGCTGCAGTGGGAACCCCTAACTCCATCTCCCGCTGTCTTGCCGCAACGGTCACCTTTCTGTCATCTGTGGTGATCTTTGCCTGCTTCATAATAAGCTCTATCTTGTAAACATCATTTTCCTTGGCTTTTCCTCTGATTACGTCATTCATTGCCGTATAATAACGCCGGATAATTTCCATGTAAGAAGCCTGACGGCAGACCTCATCATCCACAATGCAGTTTCCTGCCATGTTGACACCCATGTCAGTAGGGGATTTATAAGGATTTTCCCCATAAATTCCTTCAAATATTGCATTTAATACCGGAAAAATTTCTATATCCCTGTTATAGTTAACAGTAGTCTCTCCGTAAGTTTCCAAATGAAAAGGATCTATCATATTAATATCATTTAAATCAGCAGTAGCCGCTTCATATGCAAGGTTCACCGGATGCTTTAATGGAATATTCCAGATGGGAAAAGTCTCATATTTGGCATACCCGGCCTTGATCCCTCTTTTATTGTCATGATATAACTGGGATAAACAAGTAGCCATCTTTCCGCTTCCGGGCCCAGGTGCTGTAACCACCACAAGAGGTCTTGTAGTTTCAATATATTCATTTCTACCATAACCTTCATCGCTAACGATTAGTGGAATATTAGAAGGATACCCTTCTATTGCATAATGCAGATAAACCTTTACGTTTTTCTTTTCCAGCCTTTCCTTAAAATCGGCAGCCCTTGTCTGTCCTGCATAATGTGTCAGTACCACACTTCCCACATAAAGACCACGGCCTTCAAATTCCTGCATTAATCTTTGAACATCTTCATCATAAGGAATTCCAAGATCTCCGCGCATTTTATTTTTTTCAATATCTGCAGCATTAATAACAATTACAATTTCCGCTCTGTCAGAAAGCTTCATCAGCATACGCAGCTTACTGTCCGGCTGAAATCCCGGCAGAACCCTTGATGCATGAAAATCATCAAACAGCTTACCACCAAATTCAAGATACAATTTGTCCCCAAATTTATTGATTCTCTCCTCAATATGCTCCGACTGCATTTTCAAATACTTGTCATTATCAAATCCCGCTCTCATAAAATAACCTGCCGCTTTCATCCTGTCTTCTTTTGTTTTTCATTAATAACACCGATTTTCATTGTAGCACAATCCTTTATATTATTCCATAAAAAAGAAATGAACTAATATCAATTTTTTATAAATAACCCATTGGAAGTCTATTGACAGCCTGAACTTCGGGTGCTAGAATTTTCTCATAAGCAAAGGCGCTATGAGACCTACTCATAGTGCCTTTTTTGTTTTAAAGTAAAAGTATAATCTTAAAGAAAAGCGGGAAAGGTATGAGTTAATTATGGCAGTAAAATATGTTTTTGTAACCGGCGGTGTTGTCTCCGGTCTGGGCAAGGGGATCACAGCCGCCTCACTGGGAAGATTATTAAAAGCACGTGGATATAAAGTAACTATGCAGAAATTTGATCCTTATATCAATATTGATCCGGGCACCATGAATCCCACTCAGCACGGAGAAGTTTTCGTCACTGATGATGGAACGGAAACAGACCTTGACTTGGGGCATTATGAACGGTTTATTGATGAAAATCTGGATAAAAACTCTAATGTAACCACGGGAAAAATTTACTGGTCCGTCCTTCAAAAAGAACGACGCGGAGATTATGGCGGAGGAACTGTTCAGGTAATTCCTCATATAACAAATGAAATTAAAAGCCGGTTTTACCGTAACTTTACTGATAGTGAAACAAGAATTGCAATTATTGAAGTGGGCGGTACCGCAGGCGATATCGAAAGCCAGCCTTTCCTTGAATCTATCAGGCAGTTTCAGCATGAGGTTGGACGTGAGAATGCAATTTTAATTCATGTTACTTTAATCCCTTACCTAAAGGCATCCCAGGAAATGAAAACAAAGCCCACTCAGGCAAGTGTAAAAGAATTACAGGGAATGGGGCTTTGGCCTGACATCCTGGTATGCCGGAGTGAATATCCTTTAGACCAAGGCATTAAAGATAAAATTTCCCTCTTCTGCAATGTTCCCAGCGAACATGTATTGCAAAATCTGGATGTGGAATATTTATACGAAGCACCTCTTGCTATGGAAAAGGAACAGCTTGCACAGGCTGCCTGCAAGTGTTTAAAACTTCCATGCCCTGAACCGGATCTGGCGGACTGGAAAGCCATGGTGGAATCCCTGCGTAACCCTAAAGGAGCAGTGACTGTTGCAATCGTTGGAAAATATGTGCAGCTTCATGATGCCTATATCAGTGTAGCTGAGTCCCTAAAGCACGGTGGTATTTCAAATTACGTTACTGTAAGCATCAAATGGATTGACTCAAAGCAGGTGACAAGCAAAACCGCAGACACGCTTTTTGAAAACGTAAACGGTATTCTTGTTCCCGGAGGTTTTGGTCCACGCGGTATCGAAGGTAAAATATGCGCCATTAATTATGCAAGAACCCACAAAATTCCTTTTCTCGGCCTTTGCCTTGGCATGCAGCTTTCCATCGTGGAATTTGCCCGAAATCAGATAGGGTATAAGGACGCCAACAGCATCGAGCTTGATCCGGACACGTCTCATCCGGTTATTGCCCTTATGTCTGACCAAAATGATGTGGAAAATATCGGAGGCACTTTAAGGCTTGGTTCCTACCCATGTATACTGGATAAATCCTCCATTGCTTATAAGCTTTATGGAGAAGAAATGATTTATGAACGCCACAGGCACCGTTATGAAGTAAACAACGATTACCGCTGTGTGCTGACAAAACATGGCATGAAGCTCTCCGGTCTTTCTCCTGACGGAAAGGTAGTTGAAATGTGTGAGCTTCCCGACCATCCCTTCTTTGTCGCGACGCAAGGCCATCCTGAACTGAAATCCAGACCTAACAGGCCTCATCCTTTGTTTAAAGGGTTTGTAAAAGCTTCTCTGGAAAACAGTAAAAATATTGAGACATATATAGCAGATGCCCCATAAAAAGGGGCATCTGGATTAAAGAGCATCAATTAATTGGAAAAACAAATCTCTTTGATTGTCTGACATTGCATCCAGTTTCTGTGCATATTTGCTTACTCTGATTCTGTACCCTTCCTTAAGTACATCCTCTAATACTTCATCCGCTGAGGAGTCTAATGCATTTAATATTTTAATGAAGGTTTCCAGTCTGGGCATTTTTTCGCCTCGTTCTATCATTCCAATATATACAACACTTAACTCTGTCTTTTCCGCCAGATCATCCTGTTTCCATGATTTTAATATTCTTTTTTCCCTGATGTGTTTCCCTATACTTGTTAAATCCATATGCACCTTCCTAACAGTAATATTTCTTTACCGTTAGTATAGGTTTTTACCTTCTACAAATACAGAAACCACAGGAATACTATTATAACTATCAGTATACTTTTCGGCTTTTTATCCTATTTTTCCTCCCGAAGTCTGGAAATAAACGCTTTGATTTTGTCCAAAGCAATTTTCAAATTTTCCAGTGAATAAGCATAGGAAATTCTAAGAAAACCTTCACCGCAGTCGCCAAATGCAGTTCCCGGAACTACTGCCACCTTTTCCTCCTTAAGAAGCCTGTTGGCAAACTCCTCACTGGTCATGCCAAATTCCCTGATACAAGGAAAAACATAGAAAGCGCCATAAGGTTCAAAGCATGTAAGCCCCATCTGTTTAAACTCATGCATAAGAAATCTTCTTCTCTGATTATAGGATTCCCGCATCATTGCCACGTCATTATCCCCATTTTTCAGAGCCTCTACAGCGGCATACTGGCTGGTAGTAGGTGCGCACATAATGGCAAACTGATGAATTTTAAGCATCTGCTCCATAATTTCCTTAGGAGCGCACGCATAGCCAAGGCGCCATCCTGTCATTGCATAAGCTTTAGAAAATCCATTGATTAAAACGCATCTTTCCTGCATTCCCGGAAGGCTTGCAATAGAAACATGCTTATTCTTGTAAGTAAGCTCTGCATAAATTTCATCTGAAATTACAAAAATATCTTTTTCCCGGATAACCTCTGCAATTGCCTCTAAATCTTCTCTTTCCATAATCGAACCTGTAGGATTATTGGGGAAAGGCAGAATCAGCACCTTTGTTTTATCTGTAATGGCATTTAAAAGCTCTTCGGCAGTTAATCTGAATTCGTTTTCTTCCTTTAGCTCAATAATAACCGGAACCGCACCTGCAAGAATTGCACAGGGCTCATAGGAAACATAGCTTGGCTGGGGAATCAGCACTTCTTCTCCTGGATTAATCATAGCCCGCAGTGCAATGTCAATTGCTTCCGATCCGCCTACCGTAACAATTACTTCATGACCTGCATCATAAATAATTTCCTGGGTTCTTTGTATGTATTTTACAATCTCTTCCTTAAGCTCCTTTAGTCCTGCATTGGAAGTATAAAAAGTTCTCCCCTTTTCAAGAGAATAAATTCCTTCATCTCTAATATGCCAGGGCGTGTCAAAATCAGGCTCCCCCACTCCCAAAGAAATTGCATCCTCCATTTCACTTACAATATCAAAGAATTTACGGATGCCTGAGGGCTTTATCTTCACGATTGTATCTGACAACGGGTTTCTCATGGTGTCACCTTCTCTCTTGTATCTTCATATTTTTTAGTAAGTATTGTGCCATGATCTTTGTATTTCTTTAAAATAAAATGAGTGGCCGTACTTAAAACTCCCTCCAATGTGGATAACTTATCTGATACAAATGTTGAAACGGATTTTAATGATTTTCCCTCTAAAGTAACCAAAAGGTCATATCCTCCAGAAATCAAATATACGCTGTTTACCTCAGGATACTTATAAATCCTTTCAGCTATTTTATCATACCCCTGCCCTCTTTGAGGGGTAATGCGTACCTCAATCAAAGCAGTTACCTTTTCTATGGATGTCTTTTCCCAGTCGATCATTGTATGATAACCGCAAATAATTCCTTCTTCCTCCATCGCCTTTAATTCATTGGCAATGTCGATTTCCTCAACGCCTAAAATAACTGCCAGTTCTTTGATATTAATCCGGCTGTTTTTTTCTATTATTGCTAAAACCTGTTCTCTCATATGATCCTCCATTCAAAAAAATAATCTCTCGGAATCTTTAAGCCAGTAAATATAAGGCTTTCAGATTCCTTTTTTATTAAAATCCCCCACTTTTTTTGTCAAAACACTTGACAATTCAATCGAAAAATGCGGCGCTTCGCGCCCTTATTTATAAGACATATTTTTCGATTGGAGGCGATTTCATTTGTTACCTGTTAACTGCGGCAGTCATTCTGACTACCAAAACTTTGTTGTTGAAAACTTACGTAAATATTATCCGAATCCTGATTCCATCGCCTGTTCCACATGGGATATCATTGACCGCTTTTGGAATCTTGACCTTTCCTACACCGATGAAAAACTGAAAAGCACATATTCTGTCTTTGGACCTGAGCCAAGAACCCCTTCCTGCATGCACCGTTCTTACCTGTTGTCCTTGGATTTTAAAGTCACTTCCCTGACTGAGTGGGCTGCACAACTCAAAATCAACCCTCTTTATGCCATTCTCAGCGGTTTTGAATTCGGCGACACTCCCGGTGTTGGTACCTTCTATGATTTTTTGAACCGTCTTTGGGATTCTGATG
Source organism: Lachnospiraceae bacterium 10-1 (assembly GCA_000403495.2). Lineage (GTDB taxonomy): Bacteria > Bacillota > Clostridia > Lachnospirales > Lachnospiraceae > Suilimivivens. Next base: position 60,083 of record KE159820.1, read on the forward strand.
AAAATAACCTGACTCCCCACATTCATCCCGTTAAGGCTTCTGTCAAAAAGCCTTCTGCCAAAGGTGCCAAGGCAAAATCTGTTGAAAAAATATCTGTCGGGCAGCTCTTACAGGAACTGGAAAATACTTCCCTCCCTGTTTCTGAGCAGCCTTATGGTTCTCTTTTTGACCTTTTTAATCAGGAATTCCTACAGCAGTCTGTTTCTAAAGGACTTATCAATCCTGATGCACTGGCTCTTGCCGGTGACGGCACTCCTGTTATTACATCTGCCAGAGAACGGAAACACCGTGTCTGTGACTGCCCCTCCAAAGGTATTCATGACTGCTCCTGCGACCGTTACTTTTCCCAGCCCGACTGTGATATCGGATGGGATTCATCCCGCTCCTGCTTTTATCATGGTTTCGATTTATATATGCTGGTTGCTTCTGATTCAGAAAGTGACCTTCCTGTTTTTCCTTTGCTGAATCCTGCCTCAAGACATGATTCTCACGGATTCCTGCATACTTTTTTTAGAATGAAAAGTTTTCTGCCTGAATTTCAGATTTCCAAGCTGCTTCTTGATTCTGCCCATGATGCCATGCCGATTTATAAATACTGTAAACGCAAAGGGATTACTCCCTTTATTGACCTGAATGAAAAACGGGGAATCAAAGCTAAATATAAGGATGATTTTACCATCGGTAAAGATGGCGTTCCTGTTTGTAAAGAAGGGCGTCGAATGAATCATGACGGTTCAGAGCCTTCCAAGAACAGAATTAAATTTCGCTGTCCTCTTGCAATCAGAAAATACGGATGCTCATGCGAACATCCCTGCTCTGATTCCAAGTATGGAAGAACAGTTCACCTTGCCACAAAGGACAACCCCCGATTAATCAACATTCCGCCCCGTGACAGTGACGAATGGAAAACGGAATTTAATGCAAGAACTTCTGTAGAACGTTCCAACAAACGTGAGAAATATGATTTCTTATTAGAAAACGGCAGACACCGTTCTACTAAGATGTGGTACTGCCGCCTCTATAACATCCTGATGCTCCAACATCTTGATGCATGGGATTTGCCTTATGAATCCGCCCTGAGAAAGTTGATTCTGAAAACGGCATAATCCTATGGGTATTATACACCTTTTTAAGGCATAGCGACAGTTATGTCTGTTTCTCATATTTATTTTTATTCATTTCAGATAATATTCACTTTTCAATGTCCACTGCCAACTGTGCTGACTATAATCACTCAGGATTCCGAGAGATTATAAAAATAATAATTTATTGATTTCATCCGGCACCGGAGGTTCTAAATATCTGATTTCCTCCTGATTAACAATGATCTTATCATTTCCATCATTGGTGCTGCCAATCACAATACCATTGATGCCCTTATTTTCCAGATCTTCTGCCAGTCGCTGCCCATCCCTGGTCAGCATAATCAGCATCCCGCCTGATATAAGTTCATAGGGATTTAGGTTATAAAACTCGCAAATTTCAATGGTTTCCTGTCTCACCGGAATTTTTTTAAGATCCACACATAGTCCAACGCCTAATTTACGGGATATTTCCCACAATGCACCAAAAATTCCTCCATTTCTTACATCATGCATTGCATAAACGCCGGACTTAAGGGCGGTTGCTGCCTCCGAAGCAACCGACAGGTATTCTCTTTGTTCTCCTGCCATCTTAACCAGGACAGGGGGAAATCTCTTTAATAGTTCTCTTTCCTTTTCCTTTGCTATAATGGATGTGCCTTCCATCCCAATCCACTTACTTACTACAATATCCAGCCCTGCCGGTGAGTAGACGTCTGTTTTTCCAGCCGCTTGTTTTTCTTTTTCCGCATCTTTTAACACTGCATATTTTTGATACTCTCCTATAACGGTTGCCGTAACCACTGGCTGCCTGACGCTCCGGCTTACCTCTGTATGTCCGCCCACAATTTGAATCTTTAATTTTCGGCAGCAATCCAGGGCCTGTTCCATAAGTTCCCGCAGCAAAATCTCTTCCGCTCCTTCAGGCAGTGTAACTGCTAAAGTTACTGTCCTTGCTAACGCTCCTGCTGCTGCCAGATTATTGGCTGCTGCCATAACTGCCAAAAAAGCGGCGTCAGATATGCCAAGTGCAACTGTCTGTGTAGAAACTGCCATCCCTCCACTATCTGCATCCTTATTGTCATCATGCTTTTCCCATGACAAAAAGGCGCAGTCCTCTCCTACGCCTGCACCTTTTAATACTTCACTATGAACTTTTTCTATCTGTTTTAATACCGAACGCTTTAAAATACTTTCGGATATTTTTCCTGTTTTCATAGCTGCCCTGTCCTTTTTCTAAGCAATATCAGCCTGCATTATTCACGCAGCCTTAGAAAAAGACGGCTGAATAACTTACTGTGCCGGGGCCTGCTCCGGTGCTACCTCAGCCGGAGGCGCTGCTCCTTCAGCAGGAGGCGCGGCCGGTGCTTCTGCGGCAGGAGGCGCGGCGGCTGCCGCAAGGGCTGCCACAACATTTTTCACATGGTCAATATTATTGGTAGCTATAGCTGCCATAATTTCATTATATGCATTAGGATCAGCAGTTGCAATGCCTACGGTTGCCGTCCTTGGCGTTACCTGATAGGAGCTTGAATTTATCTGTTCACGACTGACTTCCACCCCATTTTCAGTTACAACTTTCCACAAATTTGCTCTGTAGCCAATATGAGCGGATTGCACTGAGATGGAGCCCACCGGGAGAGACGCATCTGTATAGATTACCTCTGAATCTGGATAAGTTTTACTTATCACTTCACTTTCATAGCTTACCTGACGATTACTCTGCCTTGTTTCCACTCCATAAATTGTAAAACTAATCTGCTTATCGTCCGTCGTGGTGCCTTCAATGTAAATAGGAGCTTCCGTATTATTTACGAATTTAAAATCCTTTCCGGAGGATTCGGCAATTGCTGCATCGGCCGAAGGATCCACATAGGTTACGATCATAGAATGATTGTGTCTTTCCGTAACCTCCAGCTCTGACAAAAGTACTGCATTATAGAGTGTAGTGGATACCTGACAAATACCTCCGCCCAAGCTGTCCACTACCTGTCCGTTTAAGTAGGAACCGGCCATATAATATCCATTGGCCTGTGAAAAAGGAGATACCGCCTCATAGGTTGAAAATTCATCTCCGGGGTAAAGTGTTGTACCATTAATCAGTTCAGCCCCATTCCTTACATTTGCGCTTCGGGATGAACCTGAAGTTTTAAAACTGGTAGTAAAGGTACCAAGCACATCTTTTACCTTTTCAAGTTCTTCCTCGCTGCCTCTGGCTTCCTTTACCGTAACTGTCAGTTCAATAGAATCATCTTCTCTGTTCCAACTGCTATTTAAATATTCCTGAATAGCCTTTACGGAAGCTGCTTCATCAACTATTTCCCCTGTCTGCCCCGGAATAATCACAAATCTGTCATTTTCTCTGGTGAGTGTTGCGTCCGCTGCTTCCATATTATAAGCTGCGCACTGTTCCCTTATAATGGTTTTTACCAGTTCCTGGTCAATTCCAAATTCCAATCTATATACTTTATTCTGATACTGAAGATCCTTTGCAGTCTTGTAGCGCTGTACCACATTCCCTGTCTGGCCAATGTTTACCGCTTCATCTATGATCTCCTGATTACTCCAATACAAGCCAAGGTCAGAGACTTTGACCTGTACCTCATTTCCCCCTACCGCAATCAATGTGATCATCTTCTCCGAAAGACTTTCCACGTAAGTCTCTACCAGAGATTTTGCTTCACTTTTTGTCTTTCCCTCCAAAGACATTTCCTCCACATAAACTCCGGTTAATATTCTGTTTTCTTCTTCCTGCGCCCTTGTCTGAATACTTGGAATTACTGCTGTTACCAGTATTAGCCCAGCACAGATTAAACCCTTAATTAATTTTTTCATACTTCCCAAACCTGTTTCTTAAAAATTACTTTTCTTAATAGATAAAAGATGCTATAGTTGGAATTATCATAGCAAGAATAAGCAATATGATAATAATGGATGAAATTATTTTTCTACTTTTTTTATTATATAAATTAAACATCATCTGCCTCCAATAAAATACATCTTTGAAAGGATATTATATATGAAATTCCCGTTTTTTGCAAGTTTTATAGTATTTTGCCTCTGGCTTGGATACGAGATTCACAAAAGTCGTAATAAAGCAGAACAAGATTCTTACGATTTCTGGGAAAAGGAAGCCCAAGCCAACAATACCCGAAAAAAATCTTTAGATAATCTTGATTACATTAAAATTCCATTTGATTCTCTTCCCACCACTGTCTGCGGGGAGGATCCTGTAATCATGGAATACTGGGAAACATTAAAAGTTCTCTCCGAAAATCCTATCGTTAATTTTACTGGTATCAGCAACACTGATTTAAAGCTTATGTATGGTGCTCCAAATATAGACCTTTTATCCCGATATGACCAAAACTATACCATCTTAGTCCGCACCCTCCAGAAATTAGCACAGACGCTCTACGATAAAAAATATCTTACGGAGGCTTGTCATATTCTTGAATTTGCTGTTTCCGTACGCACCGATATTACCGGCTCTTATAAACTTCTGGCTTCCATTTACCAGCAAAAGGGACAGCCTGAAAAAATTTTAGACCTGATTCCCATTGCAGAGGGCCTTAACACAAGCCTGTCAAAACGGATTGTGTCCATGTTGGAAGAACTGGTGCCATAGCTTATTATCAGTTTATGTTTGATTTTTAATTTTTATGACCTGAAAAAGGAAGGACCGCAATGCGTTCCTTCCTCATTTTATTTCCAGAATTTTTTCTTTTTGGAGTCTTTTCCCTCCGGCTTATCTTTCTGCACATTCTGAGCTGCCTTTAGGCTGTCTCCTGTAAGTGCGTCAAACTGCTTTAAAAGCTCCTTGGCCTCGTGGGATAATCTTTCCGGTGTCTGAACCACCAGCGTCACATAATGGTCGCCACGGACTTCTTTGTTTCTTAAAGTAGGTACACCCTTTCCCTTTAGACGGACCTTAGTGTCAGTCTGGGTTCCGGGTTTCACTTCATAAATGACTTTACCATCCACCGTATCCACTACCACATCACCGCCCAAAGCAGCAACTGCGTAGGATACCGGAACCGTAGAGTAAATATTGTAATCCTGACGTTGGAAAATCGGATGGCGTCCAACAATCACTTCTACCAAAAGATCTCCTCTGGGACCACCATTTGCACCTGGTTCCCCTTTGTCTCTGATACGGACGCTCTGACCGTTGTCAATTCCGGCAGGGATGGACACTTGTATTTTCTTGCGGCTTGCAATATAGCCTGAACCATGACAGTCCGCGCACTTTTCCTTGATTACCTTACCTGTACCATTACAATCCGGACAAGTCTGTACATTTCTGACCGTTCCAAAGAAAGACTGCTGGGTAAATACCACCTGGCCTTTACCGCCGCACTTCTGGCAGGTTTCCGGATTGGTGCCCGGCTTTGCCCCGCTGCCATGACAAGTCTTACACTCATCCTTAAGGGTAAGTTCAATTTCTTTTTCAATACCAAAAACAGCTTCCTCGAAGGTAATTCTCACACTGGTTCTGATGTTGGCACCCTTCATAGGGCCGTTGTTCCCCCTGCCTCTACGTCCGCCGCCAAAAAAGTCTCCAAAAATATCTCCGAATATATCACTGAAATCTGCGGTGTTAAAGTCAAAGCCTCCAAACCCACCACTACCGCCTTCAAAAGCGGCATGGCCAAACTGGTCATACTGTTTTTTCTTTTCCGGATCACTTAAAATAGCATAAGCCTCTGAGGCTTCTTTGAACTTTTTCTCAGCCTCCGCATTTCCCGGATTCATATCAGGATGGTATTTCTTGGCTAATACCCTGTATGCCTTTTTAATGGCGGCATCATCCGCGTTTTTATCTATTCCAAGGACTTCATAATAGTCACGTTTTTGTTCTGCCATTTTTAACCTCCCAAAAGGAATGGCTCTTTAGGAACCATTCCTCTGCGGCATTTCGTCTACTTTACTCTTAAACTTCTCTATAATCTCCGTCAACAACATCATCTGCCGGGCCTGCATCAGCACTGCCCATATCAGGGCCTGCACCTGCACCCATGTCAGGGCCTGCGCCGCCTGCCTGCTGCATATTCTCATACATCTTGGTAAATAATGCCTGAGCGCTTGTAGTAAGTTTTTCTTTTGCTGCTTTAAGCGCGTCCAGATCAGCATCAGACATTTCCTGATCTTTGGTTCTTTCCAAAATGTCTTTTACTGCCTGCATATCGGCTTCTACCGTAGATTTTTCGGAAGCATCAATCTTATCTCCCACTTCGTTTAAAGCTTTTTCTGTTTGGAATACAAAAGAATCAGCTTCATTTCTGGCATCAATTGCTTCTTTTCTCTTCTTATCCTGTGCTTCAAACTCAGCAGCTTCCTTTACTGCCTTATCAATCTCATCATCGGACATATTGGAGCTTGCCGTAATTGTAATATGCTGCTCCTTACCGGTACCTAAATCCTTGGCAGATACATTAACAATACCATTTGCATCTATGTCAAAGGTAACCTCAATCTGCGGTACGCCGCGCATTGCCGGAGGGATTCCATCCAGTCTGAACTGTCCAAGAGACTTATTATCTCTTGCAAACTGTCTTTCACCCTGTAATACATTGATATCAACTGCTGTCTGATTATCTGCTGCTGTTGAGAATATCTGGCTCTTCTTTGTAGGGATTGTTGTATTTCTTTCAATCAGTCTGGTTGCAATGCCGCCCATTGTCTCAATAGACAGTGAGAGAGGGGTAACATCCAAAAGAAGAATTTCACCCGCACCGGCATCACCTGCTAATTTACCTCCCTGAATGGAAGCGCCTAATGCAACACATTCATCAGGGTTAAGACTCTTACTGGGTTCATGTCCTGTAAGCTGTTTTACTTTATCCTGTACAGCAGGAATACGTGTAGAACCACCTACCAGTAAGACCTGGCCTAAATCAGCATTTGTAAGACCTGCATCCTTCATGGCATTCTGAACAGGGATCGCTGTTCTTTCCACCAGATCATGTGTCAGCTCATCAAATTTTGCCCTGGAAAGGTTCATGTCAAAGTGCTTGGGGCCTTCTGCCGTAGCTGTAATGAAAGGAAGATTGATATTTGTTGTTGTAGCTGAAGACAATTCTTTCTTTGCCTTCTCTGCTGCTTCTTTCAATCTCTGAAGAGCCATTTTATCATTGGATAAATCAACGCCTTCCGCTTTCTTAAACTCCTCAATCATCCACTGTGTCAGCTTATTATCAAAATCATCACCTCCAAGGCGTGTATCACCGTTGGTAGCCAGAACTTCAATAACGCCATCTCCAATTTCAATAATGGAAACATCAAAGGTACCGCCACCTAAGTCGTATACCATAATCTTTTGTTCTTTTTCATTATCAAGTCCATAGGCAAGTGCTGCTGCTGTGGGCTCATTAATAATACGTTTTACATCCAGGCCTGCAATCTTTCCTGCATCTTTGGTAGCCTGACGCTGTGCGTCATTAAAGTATGCCGGAACAGTGATAACAGCCTCAGTAACTTTTTCTCCCAAATAACTTTCCGCATCTGCTTTCAGTTTTTGAAGAATCATTGCAGAAATCTGCTGGGGAGAGTATTTCTTCTCATCAATGGTGCGGCCTTTGTCTGTACCCATATCCCTCTTAATGGAAGAAATGGTCTTTTCTGCATTGGTTACTGCCTGACGTTTTGCAGGCTCGCCAATCAGTCTTTCTCCTGTTTTTGTAAATGCAACCACAGAGGGTGTTGTTCTTGCTCCTTCTGCATTTGCAATGACGGTGGGCTTTCCACCTTCCATAACTGCTACACAACTGTTTGTTGTACCTAAGTCAATACCAATTATCTTACTCATAATTATCTCCTCCTTAAATATTTGGCTTGATTTCTATTTTTTATCTTATTTAGCTTACAACAGCTACCATACTATGTCTGACTACGCTGTCCCTGTAGGTGTATCCTTTTTGCAGTTCCTGTGCGATTACGCCGGATTCATATTCATCGCTTTCCACCTGCATCACTGCATTATGAAAATCAGGATTGAATTCCTGGCCTATTGCAGGAATAGGCTTTACTTCAATTTTTTCCAGCTCAGTAATAAGCTGTTTGTAGATCATTTCCATTCCCTCTACAAAAGGCAGGTTCTTTTCCTCTTCCGGTACGGTTGCCAAACCTCTTTCAAAATTATCCACAACGGGAAGAATTTTTTCAATAACACTTTTCGCCCCTGTTTCAAACATTGCTGTCTTTTCTTTCTCGGAACGCTTTCTGAAGTTATCAAATTCCGCCATCTGACGTTTTACCCGATCTTCCAGTTCATCAATTTTTTCCTTCAGGGCATCCTGCTTCTTGTCAGCCTTAAGTTTCCGCTTGGCAGCTTTTTTTTCTTCCTTAGAATCCTTCTCTCCTGCAATTGGTTCCGCAGTTTTCTCCATCTCTTCCTTTTCCGAAGCAGTTTCTTCTTCCGAAGTATTCTGTATGGCTTCCTCTGTATCAATATCCCCTTGCAGATCTTTTTTTGTTTCCTCGTTCATCAGCCTCATCCCTTTCTATCTTTATGTCTTTTTCCTGTACAATTCATCTAACTGGTGAGTAATCGTCTTTAAGGTTCCCACCACCTTATCATAATCCATTCGTTTAGGTCCAATAATTCCTATTGTTCCTCTCATTCCCTCGCCTAATTCATAAGTAGCTGTAACCACACTGCAGTCTTTCATAGTCTGGATCGGTGTTTCATTCCCGATATATACCTGAATCCCTGTGCTGCTCTCATCTGCAAGTGTATCCTGTACAAGCTCTGTGAGCATTTGTTTTTCTTCGAATGTATTAATAATATCGCTGGCCTTCTTCTGGTCTGCAAGTTCCGGATATTTAAAAATATTGTTTGCCCCGCTGGTATAAATTTCCAGATCTTCTTCCGCCTTGATAGATTCCGCTATGGCATCAATCACATCCGCTACTATGTCGCTGTGTATGCCGGCCTGCTGCTTCATTGCTGAAATCATGCCTAAATTAATTTCTTCAAGGGCCAGACCGTTCAAATGGGTATTTAAAAGAATGTTAAGTTTAAGCAGCGTCTCATCATCAAGTGCCTCTGAGACCGGAATAATATTGTTTTTGATTACATTTCCTTCTACCACTACCACCGCAAGGATTTGGGTTACATCCACTCTGGAAAGCTGCAGAAACTTGATTTTATTACTATGAATCGTAGGAGCCGAAATCATAGTAGCATAATTGGTGTTGACTGCTAAAAGCCTTGCCACCTGCTTAAGAAGATGATCCATTTTATCTTCCTTCTCAAGCATCATTTCCTTTAATTCTTCCAGTTCTCTGTCTTTTTCCTCCATCATGGTGTCTACATACAGCCGGTATCCTTTATCAGATGGAATTCTTCCGGCTGAAGTGTGCGGCTGTACAATATAGCCCATTTCCTCTAAATCTGACATTTCATTCCGAATCGTAGCGGAACTTAAATTCAAATCCGTATATTTGGAAATCGTCCTGCTGCCAACTGGTTCCCCGCTTTCCAGGTAATTACGGATAATGGCCTGCAATATTTTAATTTTTCTTTCACTTAACTGCATTTCCACCATCCTTTCTGCCTGTCAGCATCAAATGTGAATGCTGTTGTTAGCACTCACGTAGGTGGAGTGCTAACACCTTCTTAACCTAAAATATCACTTACCCTATTTATTGTCAACCTATACTGCATAAAATAATTATTAAATAATTATAAAAAGGATACTGCCGAAACAGTATCCTTATACTTGAACAACTATATTCTTTTTGTTAAATAAAGAAGCTTCCTGTAACATCACCGTTGATAACATAATATGTAGTGTTCTCTTCCGGCTTAACATAAAGTTCAATGCTCTTAAGATCTTCTTCTTTGCCGCCTAAGTCGTATTTCCATACGTCTCTGCAGCTCTTTAATAAATCATCAGGTGTATATGATTTACCCCTGAACTGGAAGTTAACAGCTTCAGTCACTACTGTTTTCTTAACTGCTTCCTTCTTAGGTGCTGCTTCTTTCTTTGCTGCTGTCTTTTTTGCGGGCGCTTTCGCTGCTTTCTTTGTTTCCGCCTTAGGAGCCTCTTTCACTTCTGCCTTAACCTCTGATGCCTTCCCCTCTACAGGCTTAACCTCTTTAGCAGGTGTTGTCTTAACCTCTGCTTTTGCTGTTTCTTTCTTCGTTACTGCCATGATGCAAACTCCTTTCACTTAGAGAAAAAATCCCTTTTTGCACACATATAGATAAATTCATTGTTTCATGGGAAATAGCATACTCCATATTTTCCCTTTTGTCAACTAATTGCTAAATTTTCGTCACAATTCAGTTGGCAGATATTTATAAATGGAAGGAGGAGTGAACTATGCCTATCATTTCCCACTTTTAAATTGCTTTAAAACCAAAATATGCCAGAACAACAATTCCCAAAATAATACGATACCAGCCAAATACCTTGAAATCATGTTTTTTGATGTAACCCATCAGGAAGCGGATTACTATGATAGATACAATAAATGCTGAAGCCATTCCTGTAACCAGAATCGTTAATTCATTTCCTGAAAATGCAAATCCAAATTTAACAAGCTTTAAAAGGCTTGCACCAAACATCACAGGAATCGCAAGAAAAAAAGTAAATTCTGCTGCTACTGTCCTTGATACGCCGATTAAAAGAGCTCCTAAAATGGTTGCTCCCGAACGTGAAGTTCCTGGAAAAATAGCTGCAATCAGTTGGAAAAATCCAATGATTAAAGCTGTCTGATAAGTAATTTCAGACAGGGAATTAATTTTTGACCGGGTATTTTTATTGTGGTTTTCGATCATAATAAAACCGATGCCAAAAACAATCAGGGCAATTGACACGCACACCCCATTATAGAAAAGACTTTCAAAAAATTCATCAAATAAAAGTCCCACTACTGCCGCTGGTATGCAGGCACTCACAATTTTAAACCACATGATCCAGATATCTTTTTTACAATAGGAAAGAAAACCGTTTTTCTTAACGGGGCAGGAATTGTTCTTTTTTCCAAAAGGCCATATTTTATCCCAGAACAGCACTACAACTGCCAAAATTGCGCCAAGCTGAATAACCACAAGAAACATTCCCCAAAAATCCTGCTCCACATCCATCTTTACAAATTCATCCAGTAAAATCATGTGGCCGGTACTGCTGATGGGAAGCCACTCCGTGATTCCCTCCACAATACCAAATAATATCGACTTTAAAATTTCAATCATTAAATTAATCCTCCAAAAATTTCATTAAATCCTGATAGCACTCTTCAGCTTCCTGATATCCTTCCTCATAAAGAGCCTTTAACTTTATTCTGTCCTTTTCAATCCGCCCCACCTGGCTTGCTTTCTTAGGCTGAATTAAAAAAACGTTCCCTTCTTTTATCTGCTCCTCAATAAAATCAAGAGTTGCATTATAAATAGTATGGCGGTTTTTCATCAGTTCATATACTTTAGGATATTTTTTATAGCGAAGTTTAATCAGGGATGTCATGGAAGAAGGTTTTCTTCTGTAGCCGGCTTCCTTTGTCATGATTACCACATTTTTATGATTTCCGTCTTTTATGGACTGACGTAAGGGAATCGCATCGGAAATTCCTCCATCCAGATAAAGCTTTCCCTGAAAGCTTACATTGCGGGAAACTAAAGGCAGTGAAGCCGAAGCCCTGACAGCGTCAATTTCATTTTTCATGTCTTTAATAGGTATATATTCCGGCTGCCCTGATTCTATGTTTGTAACTACACTGTAAAAGGTTCCCTGATATTTTTCATAACTTTCATAGTCATAAGGGTACAACTCCTCAGGTATTTTGCGGTAGCACATATCCGCTCCAAACAAATCTCCCGTCTTTATAAGACTATAAAGACTGCAATAGTTTTTGTCCTCCAGATAATCCACCGTTACATGATAGGCTCTTCCCCTTTGCCGGGACAAAAAGCTGCAAAGGGTGCACGCCCCTGCTGAGACTCCATAGCAGGAAGAAAAATCAATGCCTTTATCCAGAAAAAAATCCAAAACTCCGGAAGTATAAATACCTTTAAATCCGCCACCTTCTAATACCAGTCCTGCCTGATACATATTCATCACTTCTTTCAATAATTTTCTTTTACAAATTTCCGCAAAGCATAAAGCGACCGTTCTACCTTTTCCGTATCAATACAGTATGCCATTCTGAAATATCCTGGTACCCCGAAACTATCGGAAGGAACCAAAATCAGATCATATTTCAGGGCCTTTTGACAAAAGATTTCCGCATTCTCCTCTAAAGCCCTGGGGAAAATATAAAAGGTTCCTCCAGGTTTTATACAGGTAAATCCCAAGCTTGTAAGCTCCTGATACAGCAGATTCCTGTTGACTTCATAAACTGACATATTCGATGTTTCATCCAGCACCTGTGAAACTGCAAGCTGAATAATGGAGGAGGGACAATTATGCCCGATTCCCCTTGATATTTGACCACATATGGCGCTTATAAGCTGTGCATCCCGACACTTAGGATTAACTGCCACATATCCAATTCTTTCTCCCGGCAAAGACAAGGATTTGGAGTAAGAATAACAGGATAGGGTATTATCATAAAATTCAGATACATAGGGTGCATCCACCCCTTCAAATATGATTTCCCTGTAAGGTTCATCAGAAATCAGGAAAATATCATGTCCAAATTCTTCCTGCTTGCGCAAAAGGAGTTCCGCCAGCTTTTGCAGGGTTTCCCTGTTGTATACCGCTCCAGAAGGATTGTTAGGTGTATTAATCAGCACTGCTGCTGTTTTTTCATCCAGCATTTCCTCAAAATGCTTAAAGTTAATCTGAAAATTCCTTGTGTCCGCAGGCACTACTTTCAGCTTTGCTCCTGTCATATTAACATAAAAATTGTATTCTGGGAAGTAAGGTGCAAAAGTAAGTACCTCATCCCCCGGCTTTGTGACACAGCGTATAGCATGAGCCAAAGCTCCGGCGGCTCCTGTTGTGGGAAAAATATGATTTCCGGTATAATTCATGCCAAATCTCTTATTCAAAGACCGGGCAATCTTATCTTTTACGGATGCAATGCCAAGACTTGGACTATAACCATGCAGCTCCATAGAATTTTTTGTCTTTAAAAGTTCTATCATCACCTCCGTAAATTTTTCAGGAACCGGAACGGAAGGATTTCCCAGACTATAGTCAAATACATTTTCATACCCAATTTCTTTTCCTCTTGCCGTTGCTGCCTCAGACAGCTTCCTGATCACAGATTTGCCTTCAAGCATTTTTTTATACTGTTCATTGATCATATATTTTTCTCCTGACAACAAATAATTATCATTTTATAAATACAAAAACTGCTTTTCTCTCTCAATTTCCTCTGGAATGCGCTTGCCTGAAGCAGTCAGCTTCTGGCACAGGTTATCCATGCGGTGCCTTTTCTGCTCCATATGGAAATCATATTTTTCCAAAAGTTCTCTGTACATGGGATTTGCCTTTAATTTTTCACGAATATTCAGTGGAAATGTACAGTAAGTGAACATAATATTTCTTGCCACTTTATTTAACCTTGGCGCACCATTGCTCTCATATAAAACCCACAAAATATAATCCATGATAAACATTTCCTTGAAGCTATTTTTTGCGCGTCCCATATCTGTCCTGATCTTGTCCTTTGCATCCGGAGAAAGATCCTGGTTTTTCCGGTAAAATTGAATATAATCGAAATATTCGCTGGTAAGGGAACGTTCCGAAACATCATTCCATCTGCCCCCCTGTATCCTCTTGCACATCTCCCAGCGGAATTCTCCGGTAAGCCTTATCATAATAAGCGTCATATCTTCCATTTGGAAAATGGAGCTCATCATTCTTGCCGGCGTGTTCCGGCGTTTCCCCTCAATTTCCTGCCACATAGCTCCTCTGGTTCCTATATTGGGCATTAAAATTATATCAGGAAGCACTTCTTCGTTGATAAATTCTTTTACCACCCCCTGCTCCGGACTTGTAAAAAGAGTTTCCCTGTAATAAGCCTTATAATCCTTTTCTCTGATATTGTTCAGAATTTTTTTCACCATATCCTTTGAGATCAGCGTGGTACTTAAATCTTTCATTACATTGTGCTCTGAAAATACCGGACAGAAGGTGCTGATCCTTCCAAAGGTCATTTTATTAACGGAAGGAAATACATTCTCAAGCTCATACCTTACTTTCCCTGCAGCATCCTTAAGAAGCTCCCTTTCCTGCTCCTTGGTAAGGTTTCCCATGCGTTTTTCTTCATGCAGATATGCAGCATAATCCAAATCAAACTCATTCCGGCTGGGCTCTTTGTGCCCTTCATAAACAGCCATCAGCCACTCGTAAAAGGAATAAACACCTTCTTCGGGTGATGTAGGAAGTTGATCTGCTATTTGATACAGATAGACTGCATTTTGCATTCCTGCCAGTTCTTCATCCACATATCCAAAATAAAAAAGCATTTTAACCACTTTTGGAATTTCCTTATCATGAATGCTTTTCATAAAAGCGGAAGCATAAACCTGATAAAACTCTTTTGTAATTTGGTGGCGCAGCTGCCTTACTCCATCTTCCGTTCCATTTTTATTAATGGTTCTTTTATATTCTCCTATATTTTTTCTGAAAGAATCTTCCAGATCCCCTTCACATTCCGCATAAGATAAAATTTTATCCAACGATCCTTTTAACTGTGTATTTATTAATTCATCTTCTTTATTTTCCACATCCGGCTCAGCAATAGTCCGGGCACACCGGCTTTCAAGATCAAAAAGCCTTTTTTCAACGTTACTTTTACGTTTAATATAAGTTTCCGTGCTGCCTAATCCCTGGCTTTCAAGCTGCATCAGCATATCATTGATGGTTCTTCGAAGCGCAGAAACTTTATCTCCCTCCAATCCATCCTTAAACACCGCCTTTCCATAAAGAGAAAGCAAAAGCTCTAAAAGGTCCAGCCCGTTTTCATTCATCAAAATTTTGCAGACATCCACCTTATACTCCTGTATCCGGCTGCAAAGAAGGACAAGATTATGAATGTCCTGGCTTGCCCTGAATAGAAAGCCGCATACAAATTCATTGCTTGTCTTGTCACTGTCCCATGCAGCCATCATAAGTTCTAAAGCATTATAGTACCCTTCTATCCATGAAGGAACATCTTCTTCCAAAGTCAGACCGGTAAGCTCCTCATATCCTGTGGGAATCCCGGGTGAAGTATGATACTCCCCACACAGCCTTTCATAATCCTCATAACTGCTTACCACATAATCGTAAAGACTTACGCTTTCTACTTTAAGGAGCTTATACTGCCCCATTACCGCACTAAACTGTCTTAAAGAGGAAGACTGAAAATAACGTACGGAATCTCTGCTTTCCTCAAAAATCTGAGAAAATTTCTCCTTTTGAAAAGGATATGCTATTGTGGCAGTCTTTTCCTCCGCCCTGTATTCCATATATGCTTCATCACAATCTATTTCACCCACTCCGGCTACATCACCGCTGTGCAGCGTCAGCCTTCCTCCAGGATGACTGACGCTGACCGCGCCTTTAATAATCAGATATAAAGCGTCTATCTTCTGCCCTCTTTCAAACATTGCTTCACCCTGCAAAATTTCCTTTGTTACCATATCCCTCTCCCATCTTTTGTTTTACAGCCTTTCATTTTCATCTTCCGCCCAGGCCAGGGCGCAGCGGACAGCTCTTTTCCATCCTTTTAAAAGCGTTTTCCGGCTCTCTTTTGGCATTTCATGGACAAATTCTTTTTCAAGCTGCCAGTTTTCACAAATTTCCTCCCGGCTTTTCCAATATCCTGCTGCAAGTCCTGCCAAATATGCCGCCCCTAATGCAGTTGTTTCAATGCATTCCGGCCGGTAAACCCTGGCGCCTAAAATGTCTGCCTGAAACTGCATCAGGAAATTATTTGCACTGGCGCCTCCGTCCACTTTAAGTCCTTCAATGGAAACTTCCGCATCCTCTTCCATTGCCTTTAACACATCATAGGTCTGATAAGCAATGGACTCAAGCGCTGCTCTGATAAAATGTTCCTTTTCACACCCTCTGGTAATTCCTACAATGGTTCCTCTTGCATAGGGATTCCAATAAGGAGCTCCCATTCCTGCAAAAGCCGGAACCACATAAACGCCTGTTGTATCCTGCACCTTTTCGGTATATTCTTCAGTCTGTGCCGCACTTTTTATCATTCTCATACCGTCTCTGAGCCACTGTACTGCGGCACCGCCTACAAACACGCTTCCTTCTAATGCATACTCCACCTGGTCATCACAACTGGCCGCAATCGTTGTAATCAACCCGTTTCTTGAAGTAATTGCTTCTTTTCCGGTATTCATTAAAAGAAAACACCCTGTTCCATAAGTATTTTTCACCTGTCCTCTGGAAAAACAGCATTGTCCAAACAACGCCGCCTGCTGGTCTCCTGCTATTCCTGCAATCGGAATCCTGCCGCCCAAAACCGTATTTTCCGTATATCCATAAATACAGCTGGAAGGCTTTACTTCGGGAAGCATGCTTTCCGGAATATCAAACAGTTTTAAAAGCTCCTGATCCCAGCATAGCCTATGTATATCATAAAGCATGGTTCGGGATGCGTTGGTGTAATCTGTTACGTGAACTTCTCCTTTGGTCAGATTATAGATCAGCCAGCTGTCCACAGTTCCGAAAAGAAGTTCTCCTCTCTGTGCTTTTTCCATTGCATCCGGCACATGCTCCAAAATCCATGCAATTTTAGTTGCACTGAAATATGCATCCGGTACAAGCCCTGTTTTTTCCCGAATCATATTTTCATAACCGGCAACAGAAAGAGCATCTATTTTATCTGCCGTCCGCCTGCATTGCCAGACAATGGCATTATAAACAGGCTCTCCCGTGGTTTTATCCCATACGATTGTGGTTTCTCTCTGATTGGTGATTCCAATTGCTGCAATATCCAAAGGAGAAGCTCCTGCCATAGCCATAGCCTCCGTAGTCACCGCAAGCTGTGAAGACCATATCTCCTTTGGATTATGCTCCACCCACCCGGGCCTTGGATAAATTTGTCCAAACTCCTTCTGAGCCATACTTAAAATTTCACCCTGTTTGTTGAAAAGAATACATCTGGAACTGGTGGTTCCCTGATCTAATGCCATAATATATTTGCTCATCCCCAACCCCCTGTTTTATCTTTTTATAAATAACTCTTTTGTTTATTTCTTTTTGTAGTTATTCGTTTAAACTGTCTGCATGGCATTTCCTGTTGCAACTACGGAAATTCCTGTTCCTGCCACATTTTCAATTAAAACGTCTCCTACCTTAACCGGTGCACTTACGTATACCCCATTTATTTCCTCCATACATGCATTTATTTTTTCTTTCGGAATTTCCTGTGCTGTTTTTACCGAAACTACCTTTCTCCTTCCTCCATGCACACGAATCATGGAAGTGACAGTTCTTACAGGAGACGTTAATTCATTTCTGGCGTAAGCCTCCCCTTTCTGACAGGTGTTTCCTGTAATATCATAATCCCCGTCTTCCCTCTTTTTAGCAGTGATAAGACACCCTGCCGGACAACCGATACAAATAAGCTGGCTGGAGGCATCTCTTCCCTCCGGCAGCGTACACTTTGTTTTTTCAGGAATCTTTGGACGCACTGCCTCTTTCCAGTCGCTGCCGCCATTTAATATATAATCAGCAGCAAAAGCTCCTGCACTTTCCGATTCCTTAGAAACATTGTCCACCAGATCATGCACATGCAGAACATTTCCACAGGCAAACACACCTTTTACCGTAGTTTCCAGCCTTTCATTTACCACCGGCCCCTGTGTTACAGCATCCATTTGGGCACCGGCTCCCTGACTAAGCTCATTTTCCGGAATCAGTCCACAGGACAAAAGTAAAGTGTCACACGATACAAATTCTTCTGTATCTGGAATTGCCTGCAGGTTTTCATCTACTTTAGCCACCGTAACACCCTCCACTCTGTCCTTTCCATGAATTTTCGTAACGGTATGGCTTAGCTTTAAAGGAATATTGTAATCATCCAGACACTGAACAATATTTCTTCTAAGTCCTCCTGAATAGGGCATAATTTCTGCCACCAATTTTACCTTTGCCCCCTGAAGCGTCATACGCCTTGCCATAATAAGTCCGATATCACCGGAGCCTAACACCACAATTTCCTTTCCCGGCATTCTTCCTTCTATATTTACATACCTTTGGGCGGTTCCCGCCGAATAGATGCCTGCCGGCCGGAATCCCGGAATATTCATGGCTCCTCTGGCGCGCTCCCGGCAGCCCATGGCAAGAATAACTGCCTTTGCTTTTATCTGAAACATTCCCTGCTCTTTATTCATGGCAGTAATCAGGCAGGGGGAGCCTCCCTGTACATCTACCACCATTGTATTTAAAAGATTCTCAATTCCTTTTTCCCACACCATATTTATATAGCGATCCGCATACTCCGGTCCCGTCAATTCTTCCTTAAAAGTATGCAGACCAAATCCATTATGAATGCATTGATTTAAAATGCCTCCAAGCTCTTTGTCCCTTTCAAGGATTAAGATTTTGGCAACGCCTTTTTCGTAAGCGGAAAGAGCCGCCGCCATTCCTGCCGGTCCTCCGCCTATAATAACCAAATCCACTGTTTTCATATTCTTAACCCTGCCCTTTCTTATTTCTGCTGATCCCTTTTGGAAGGCAGAAGATACCAGGAATCTTCCCCTGATTTTCTGATTTCACTTTCTTCTTTTCCAAGCTCTCTTGCAAGAATCTCAACTACCCTGGGATTGCAGAACCCTGACTGGCACCTGCCCATGCCTGCCCTGGTACGCCGCTTAATGCCATCTGTTGTAGCCGCCCCTAAGGTTCTGTGAATAGCATTTAAAATTTCACCCTCTGTTACCATTTCACATCTGCAGACCACATTTGCGTATGCCGGATTCTGCTGAATCAATCTGTGACGTTCCTCATCAGAGGAAAGAGACATGCTGGGAATTCCTTTTCGGTTATTGATAAAATTCTTTTTCAAAGAAGGGTTAAGCAGCTTTTGTACAATTTCCGAAACATATTCTCCCACAGCAGGTGCACAGGAAAGCCCTGGCGACTCTATTCCTGCCACATCAATAAATCCAGGTGCATCACTAATCTCACTGATTACAAAATCATCCTCTATTTCCTTTCCATTTACTCCAACCCAGGTTTCAGTCTCATCAGGCAGCTTTGTAATGTGGGCACGCAGTCCTGCAAATGAGGTAATAACACTGCGCTCCGGTATATTGCTTACGCTAAGAGCCGCCTTTTTTAGCACCTGGCTGATTCCTTCACCTGTGGTATCTGTTCCTTCTCTGTCTTTACCATCTAAGGCTGTGGGCCCGGTCAGCAGATTCCCATGTACGGTAGGAGTTACCAGAATTCCCTTTCCAAGTGCAGTAGGCAGTTGGAACAGAGTATGGCTGACTAAACTTCCAATATTTTTATCATAAAGAAGATATTCCCCTTTTCGGGGTGTAATTTCCATCTTTCTTTCACTTATCATATTATGGATTTCATCTGCATGCACGCCTGCTGCATTAATCACTACTTTCGTCTGGTAGATTTGATCCTTTGTTTCTAACAAATATCCGTTCTTATGTCTTTTTATTTCTTTTACCTGTGCATTAAATTTAAATATTACACCATTATCCGCCGCATTTTCTGCTAATGCAATGGTAAGCCCGAAAGGACAGACAATGGCTCCCGTAGGTGCATAAAGAGCTGCCACCGCATTTTCTCCTGCCGCAGGTTCTAACTTGCAAAGCTCTTCTTTATCTAAAATACGTAAATCCTTTACACCATTTTCTTCTCCCCGCGCCTTTAGCTCTTCAAGCTTTTCTTTATCCTTCTCTTCAAAGCAAAGTACAATAGAACCATTTCTTTTGTAGGGAAAATCCAATTCTTTAGAAAGCTTCTCCATTTTAAGACTTCCGGCAAGATTCAGACGGGCTTTTAAGGTTCCAGGTTTGGCATCATAACCAGCATGAACAATTCCGCTGTTTGCCTTAGAGGTTCCCTCACACACATCAGGCGCTTTCTCAAGCACCAGAATTTTCAAATGAAAACGTGACAATTCCCTTGCTATGGCGCATCCACTTACTCCTGCACCAATAATAACCAAATCATACATAATACTATTCCTTTCCATACAGTGAATACCCGTACTGTATACCATTCTTGTACAAAAAAGCCATACAAAAAACAAAATATTTGATTTTTTGTATGGCTGAGTTTCCAAATGTAACCGTTTAATTTAATCAACTGTTACATTAGTATAACAGATTATTCAGTTTTTTGGAATATCCTGCGTTTATTCACCGGAACCTTCTTCAGCGGTGAAGAATACGAAGAATACATTGCCTTCACTGTCATCATCAAAAAGTTCAAGATAAGAAATAGAAAAATCTTTTTTATCTGCCGGTACTTCAAATACCAAAAGACCGGTTCTGTCTTTACTGATTCCCAGCTCATATTCTGCAGGAAGCTGTTCGTCACTTACAGGATCAGCGTAAAAAGTGATGGGGAAATCATAGTCCTCTTCTCCGGTACTGTTCCACTGAACCTGAAAATCCGTATCATACATTACAATAGATTCATTAAATGTATTTTTTACAGTGGCTTCCGCTACAAGCAGGCGGTTCCCCTCTGCAGGCACATAGCCGTTAAATTCATCACATAAATAAGCACTGTTAATGGTGTAATCAAAGAAATAGGTCTTCATTGTGTCGCCCATGCGTCCTTCACCATAACCCTCCTGAGCAGTGATTCCCTCTGCCTGAACAGGCTCTTCCACAGATTCTTCTTCAGGCTCCTGAACAGGTTCTTCCTCTTCTTCCTGTGTTTCTCTTGCTGCACGTTCTTCCCTTGTTTCACGTGTTTCGCGTTCTTCCCTGTCGTCTTCCTGTTCCTGACTTTCTTCATTTTCTTTCACAGTGCTTTTCACATTACCGCATCCTACAAGACTGAAAGCCAAAGCAATTCCAACTAACGCTAAAGTAAGCTTCTTCATTTCTCTTCCTCCCGGATTTTTTCTTTTATATTTATTATATTTCTTTTAAAAAATATTTCAAGTACTACCATGTCAAAACTTCATAACCTGTATCTGTAACTGCTACCGTAATTTCCCATTGAGCAGAAGGTTTTCCATCTGCCGTGTAAACAGTCCACCCATCCTCATCATCTATATAGATTTCGCTGGTTCCCATATTTACCATAGGTTCTATGGTAAATACCATTCCCGGCACCATAAGCATTTCCGTTCCTGCCTTCGTCACATAGCTTACAAAAGGCTCCTCATGAAACTCAAGTCCCACGCCATGTCCGCCGATTTCAACCACAACACTGTATCCATTTGCTTTTGCGTGATCGTTGATTACCTGTGCCATGTCCCCAAGAAAGTTCCAGGGCTTTACCATCTCAAGTCCCTTTTCCACACACTCTTTTGTCACTTGCACAAGTTTTTTCTTTTCTTCATCCACCTCTCCGATACAATACATTCTGGATGAATCCGAAAAATATCCTTTATATATGGTGGACACATCCACATTTACAATGTCTCCTTCTTTCAGAATCACATCCTTTGAAGGAATACCATGACAAACCACTTCATTAATAGAAGTACATACACTTTTAGGAAATCCTTCGTAATTTAGCGGAGCTGCAATTCCTCCCATTTCCGTCGTTATCTTCTGCACCAGATCATCAATCTGCTGGGTAGTAACACCTGCCCCTATCATTTTCTCCACAGCATCAAGCACTGCCATATTTAATTTGCTGCTTTCTTTTATTCCTTCGATCTGCTGCCTTGTTTTTAAAATATGTCTTCCCGGAACAATATGTCCCTCCAGCTCATAATGGTGGATTTTCTCATCCAAGGCCATGTGACATGTTTTATATTTTTTCCCGCTGCCGCACCAGCAATGGTCATTTCTTCCTAATTTTTCCATTTTCTTCTTTTCCATAACACTTAAAAAGTGTATTCTTTAAATGCCTGCATAAAGCAGGAAACATTTTCTGTAATGCCAGGTTCCTTAAACACCGCGGAACCAGCCACAAATATATCTGCTCCGGCCTCTATTACTTTTCTTACATTTTCTTTATCAATTCCACCGTCTACTTCAATTCTTACAGATAAGTCATTTGCATCAATGTATTCACGAAGCTGCCTGATTTTATCTAAGGATTCCGGTATAAAGGCCTGTCCCCCAAACCCTGGCTCCACACTCATCACTAAAACCATTTGTACAAAAGGTAAATACGGATAAACCTCTTCCACAGGCGTTGCCGGTTTAATGGAAATTCCTGCCTGCACGCCCTCTGCATGAATTTTGTCAATGACTTCTTTAGGATTTTCACTTGCCTCTAAATGAAAGGTAATTCCATCTGCGCCGCTTTTAACAAAGTCCCCGATATATCTTTCAGGATTCACAATCATTAAATGCACATCAAAAAACTGCCTGCTGGCCGGCCTGATTGATTTAATCAGCGGCATTCCAAAAGAAATGCTTGGAACAAAAATACCATCCATCACATCAATATGAAGGTATTCTGCTCCTGCTTTTTCCGTTTCTTTTATTTGACTGCCAAGTATTTTAAAATCCGCCCCAAGAAGTGATGGTGATAAAATATACATATTAATATCTGTGCCTTTCCTTCACATGTATCTGTCTGATTTATTTAAAGTAATCTTTAATCTGCTGGTAAATTCCTTTCCCATCCAACTTATACTTTTCCACCAATGCATGTGCGGAACCTGACTCGCCAAATACATCCTGAATACCAATTTTCATAACCGGTACCGGATAAGATTTGCAAAGTGCATCACAAACAGCACTGCCCAATCCACCAATTACGGAATGTTCCTCAGCTGTAATCACTTTTCCGGTCTTTTTCGCCGAGCGGATAATAAGCTCCTCATCTAAGGGTTTTATGGTGCAGATATTGATTACCTCCGCGCTGATTCCTTCCTCAGCCAGCTTGTCCGCTGCCTCTAACGCCCCGCCTACGCAAATGCCTGTAGCAACAATAGTGAGATCGCTCCCTTCCCGAAGCAGTTCACCTTTTCCAATTTCAAATTTATAATCCGGCTTGTCATTGATTACAGGGCATACAGCTCTTCCAAATCTTAAATAAACAGGGCCTTCATAGTTAGCAGCAGCCTTTGTTGCTTCTTTTGCTTCAATCACATCTGCCGGACACATAACCACCATATCGGGAATCGTTCTCATTAGTGCAATATCCTCGTTGCACTGATGGGAAGCACCATCTTCTCCAACGGTAATCCCTGCATGGCTTGCCCCGATCTTTACATTTAAACGTGGATATCCCACGGAATTTCTAACCTGTTCGTAAGCTCTTCCTGCCGCAAACATTGCAAAGCTGCTGACAAAAGGAATCTTTCCTGTTGTGGCAAGTCCTGCCGCAATACCGATCATATTGGCTTCGGCAATCCCACAATCAAAAAATCTGTCAGGATAAGCATTTTTGAATACACCGGTTTTTGTAGCTGCCGCCAGATCCGCATCCAGCACTACGATATTGGGATTTTCCGCACCTAATTCAAGCAGTGCTTCCCCATAACCTTCTCTGGTTGCAATTTTTTTAACTGCCCCATCATTTTTCTCTGCCATTATGCTTCCTCCTTATCAAGTGCCTCGCCAATCTTCATAAGATCTGCCATTGCAACCTCATACAAATCATCTCCAGGCGCTTTGCCATGCCAGTCGCCATTTCCTTCCATATAAGATACACCTTTTCCTTTAATGCTGTGGGCGATAATCGCTGTGGGCATTCCTTTTGTCTGCCTTGCTTCTGCAAAAGCGGCTCTGATCTCATCAAAATCATGTGCATCTATGTTAATTGTGTGAAATTGGAAAGCTTTAAATTTTTCATCAATGGGATAGGGCGAACAGACCTCCTCAACAGAACCGTCTATCTGCAGCCCATTGTTATCTACAATCACTAAAAGGTTGTCCAGCTTATGATGTCCTGCAAACATTGCAGCTTCCCATACCTGTCCCTCCTGAATTTCGCCATCGCCAAGCAGCGTATATACACGATAATTTTTTTGATCCATTTTTCCTGCAAGAGCCATTCCAACAGCCGCAGAAACACCCTGTCCTAAAGAACCGCTGGACATGTCCACACCCGGCGTATGCTGCATACAGGGATGCCCCTGAAGATAAGAACCCAGCTTTCTAAGCTGAATCAGATCTTCCACCGGAAAATAACCTTTATGGGCTAATGCGGCATATAACCCGGGTGCTGTATGGCCTTTGGATAAAACAAAGCGATCCCTGTTTTCCATATTAGGATTTTCAGGATCTACATTCATCTCTTCAAAATATAAATAAGTAAAAATATCTGCTGCGGACAAAGAGCCTCCCGGATGTCCTGCCTTTGCGCTGTGAACTGACGCAATGATTCCCTTACGTACTTCATTGGCAATCTTTTTAAGCTCCAGATTATTCATGATAGCCTCCATTTCTGTAGCAATTATCTCATATGTATGTGATATATTCTGCATTTTTGAACAGAACCGTTACTATACTACCACATTTTAAAGTCAGCGTCTATACGCTATTCTTTGTTTTTCATCCTTCCTTTATGGGAAAAATATCCTCATAAGAATTTTTTATTTTTCAGACACATATAATCAAAGGAATACTCCTATGAGGTCAATACCTTGCTTTCAATAAAAAGGATAACTCAAAAACGCTGGCTTTTTGCTTCTATACTGGCTTTACTGTCGGCAGGGCTTATTCTGCCCTCACTTCTGTGGTCAAAAGACAGCCGCAAGTTTGAAAAGCTCTCAAATGAACTGTTTTTCTCTGACCTTTCCAGCAATGCCTTAAGTCTTCATTACACCCTTGCCTATCCGGAAAACTATGGTTTTTCAGATGAAATTATTTTTTCCTCCTGGCAGCCGGAAAAAAACAGCGAGGGAACAGATATCCAGGAAGCTTTAGACACGCTTTCAGAAATTTCACCGGATAAACTAAATGAAAATGACGCCTATGCTTACAAGCTTCTTTATCGTTATCTGAATTTAAGGCTTTCAGGTATTCCATACAGCTTTTACAGCGAACCTCTCTCCCCTTCTTCCGGTATGCAGTCAGGCCTTCCTATCTTATTGGCTGATTATACCTTTAGAAATGAAAAGGATGTGGAAGATTATCTGCATATCTTAGATCAGGTGGATACCTATTTTGACGGATTAATTGTCTTTGAACAGGAAAAGGCAGAAAAAGGTCTTTTTATGTCCGACTACGCAGCAGAAGAAATTATAAAGCAATGTGATGCAATTATGGATAAAGATGCCCTTGCTTTCGGCAGTCACTTTCTTCATACCACCTTTCAGGAACGTGTGGATGCTTTAGAAAGAGAAGGCATCATTACTTTGGAACAAAAAAACAGCTGGGTGTCTGAAAATGACCGTCTGCTGACTACCGTGGTAGCTCCTGCCTACGAAAAGCTGGCAGATGCCTTTATTGTTTTAAAGGGATCAGGAAATAATGATAATGGCCTGTATTATTTCCCGGAAGGAAGCTCTTATTATGAATATCTGCTGGCTTCCACTACAGGCTCATTCCGGAGCATTCCGGAAATTAAGAAAATGTTGTACCAGAATTTTCAGGAAAATTATTCGGCCCTGGCTTCCTTATTTAAGGATCACCCTGAATTAGCTGCTCTTTCCTCCACTATTTATTCCTCCTTTCCTTATGAAGAGCCTGAAAAAATGCTGGAGGATTTAAAAAACCGCATGTCCGATGATTTTCCTGCTTTTCCTGTGACACAGGAGAATTTTGTTCCTTCATACACCGTAAAAAGCGTTTCTTCTTCTATGGAAGATTACTGCAGTCCTGCCTATTACCTGACGCCTCCCATAGACGACATGACAAATAATATTATTTACATTAATCACAAAAATACCCCTGACGTACTGACACTGTATACTACACTGGCCCATGAAGGTTATCCCGGCCATCTTTATCAGACCGTCTACAGCCAGCTTTATATGAATCAGCAGGAAGTTCCCAATATCCGTTATCTTCTACATTATGGAGGTTATGTGGAGGGGTGGGCTCTTTATGTAGAAAATATATCCTATTCCTACGCTCAGGATATAATTAGAGACAGCGATCCTGCCGCTGCCGCATGGTACGAAGCCTGCCGGCTTAACCGAAATATTCAGCTATGTCTTTTTTCCCTGCTGGACATAGCCATACATTACGAGGGCGCTACCTTTTCCCAGACATATGCTATCTTAAAGAAAATCGGAATTAATGATCCTGCTGCCTGTGCATCAATATACCGATATATTGTGGAAGAACCTGTAAATTATATAAAATACTATCTTGGATTTTTAGAATTTTTATCCCTGCGTAAATCCGCTGTTGACTTATGGGGCGATACTTTCAGCCTGCAGCGCTTCCATCAGTTTATTCTGGAAGCAGGCCCTTCCGACTTTCAAAGCCTTCAGGAAAAACTGTTCTCCATGCAGTCCTGAAAATTTACTTCTGCCTGCCTTCCGCCATCATTTCTTCCAGATACCCGCCATCCCAAAGCAGAATTTTAAGCTTCCCCGCGGCTTCCACCGCTGGGGAAGTAAAATACTGGTTTGTCATCACTGCCCCCACCATGCGGTCATAATAATCCCTGCCTGCATAAGCTTCCTGAATGGCCTTCACTCCTACCGGCGTTCCATAGCGTTTACATTGGATCGCATAGGTTACCCCATCTTTTTCTGCAAGAATATCAATCCCGTAATCTCCACTGCCTCTGGTTACTTCTACCTCCACAAATCCTCTGTCCCTCAAAAGATCCGCACAAAAGAATTCAAATTCATGTCCTTCCATGTCCTCAAAGGCATCTGTTTTTTTCCTTTGCTTCCTTATAAATATCCATACTGCCGCCAGCGCCAAGAACAGAACAATTACTATCGCGGCAATGACCTGTGCTGAAAGTACTTTATCCATCAACCTTCCTCCATGTCAGAAGCACTGTTTAAGATTTATCAGATGTTCGCAAAAGGCACAATGCAGAAAGAGAAATTCATATCCTTTTCCGCATCCACATGATAAGTCGGTTCCACATCTGCCCCCCAGCTGTCAATTCCTCCAACACCCCTTACCGCTCCATAAATACACATTACCGTTCTGCGCCTTGGCGGCAGTTCTTCCTGGTGGTCAGCATTTTCCAGCTCGCAGGCGGTATAAGGCAGACAGGAAAAACCTAATTTTCCCATTTCAAACCTGATACAGGTCTGTTTTTCATCCTTTTTACAATTACTAAGCTGACGTCTGCGGTATACTTGCACCCACTTTGTATCCATATGCATACCGCAGTCCTGGGGACGCAGATAGGGCGTTACCGGAAGCCCCTCTACTTCATATATGCCTTCTATTCCTCCGGCTTTTCTGTCTGGATAAGTTTCCCCAGACAATCCTTCGTAAACATATTTATCTGCGCAGGTAGGCATAATAAACCGCATGCCAAACACGGGAAGCTGAGGGAGCCCTTTTCTGCCATTATAATAAACACTTATGAAAATCCTTCCTCCTGCTTTCACTTGGTAAGTAACCTGCACCCTTACAGGTGGATTGATCACAGTCTCATAGATATAAGTAATTTCTATTTCCCCGGCTCTCTCATCTTCACTGTATTGATTGTTGTGCCCCATAACAGGAAGCGGGATTTCTTTCCCATCTATTTTTAACAAAATATCCACACAATTGATAAACAAATCTGCGGCAATCCACATTCCGCTTTTCTGACAGAATTTATTTCCCCTGTCATTATCTGTAGCTGCCCGCCAGAAAGTAGGTTTAGGAACCGAATAAAGCCACTCTTTTCCTTCTGCGTATAAAGATTCCATTCCACCGGCGGAATAAGAAAAAATATAATGAAATTCTTTTCCTTCTTTGCATCCTCCGATCCCCAAAGCTGCATCTCCATATATTACTTTCAGTTTTTCTTTATTTGTACAGTCCATAATAGTACCTCACTTCCTGCATTGCTGGCTTTTCTGTTCTGTCTGCAAACAAAATACCATTTCCGGAAAAGGATCTTTCAGAAGGCCTGTCATCAAAATCTCCTCCATATCGAAGCACTCTTTTTCCGGTCAGTTCATCCTGCACAAATAATGCCTGATCGATAAAATCCCAGATAAATCCACCCTGATACATTTCATATTTATCTAATAAGTCCATATAGGAAGCCATTCCCCCCAAAGAATTGCCCATATCATGCATGTACTCACATAAGATAAACGGTTTCCTGGGGTTATGCTGCAAATATTCTTCAATTCGCTCAGGCGCAGCATACATACGGCTTTCCACATCCGAAATCCTGTCCTCATATGCCCTGTTATGAAATACACCTTCATAATGGACCAGTCTACTTTTGTCCTTTTCTTTAAAGAAAGCATTCATTGCTTCAATGTTGTCTCCCGCATAAGACTCGTTTCCTAAAGACCAAAATAAAATTGAAGTATGATTCTTAAAAGTTTCAAAATTATTTCTTGCCCGGTCCAGCACTACTTCTCTCCACTGCGGCAAATCCCCCGGCACATTCCATGACGGATCCTGCCCGCCTGGATTCTGCCAGGAACCATGAGATTCTAAATTTGTTTCTGCCATCAGGTAGATCCCCTTTTCATCACACAAATAATACCAGGGAATCTGATCCGGATAATGGCATGTCCTTACTGCGTTTATGTTATTTGCAAGGATATGCTCCATATCCTGCTTCATTTCCTCTATGCCGATGCATCTTCCAGACTCAGCGCTCCATTCGTGGCGGTTCACTCCATTAATGATAAGGCGCTTTCCATTCAGGCAGATCACTTTATTTTTAATCTCCAGATTTCTGAATCCGATTAAATAAGGTACAGCTTCCATAAGCTCATCTTTTTCATCATACAATTTGATAAGCAGCCGGTATAAACAGGGAGAATGATTGTCCCAGCTTCTTACAGGACCAATCTCTGTTTCCTCCATTGCAAGGAATATCTCCTCATATGCTTTTTCACCTGCCTGCCCTGCACCCTGACAAGTTAGTTTCCTGTAAAGGCAAACCTTTCCCTCTTCATTCTGAAGCAGAACTTCCACTTTAACCTGACATTCTTTTTCCATTGACAGCTTTAAGTCCAGAGACAGCCTTCCGTCTCCATTTTCCAAAAGCACAGGCTTTGCCCACATATCTTCTACATGAATCTGCGGCTTTGCATATAAAGTAACATTACGGAAAATTCCAAAAAACCGGAAAAAATCCTGATCCTCCAAAAATGCGGCGGTACTGTGCTTGTACACTTCTACCGCAAGAACATTTCCTTTTTCCCTTATATAAGGTGTCAAATCAAATTCTGAGGGTGTAAAGCTGTCCTCCGCATAGCCAATAAACGCACCATTTAACCAAACATACATTGCCTGTTCCACACCTTCAAAACAGATTACAACCCTTTTTCCTGATAGTTCCTTTTCCAGGTCAAATTCCCTGATATAAGATCCCACCGGATTGTAGCCGGCTTCGCTAAACATTCCCTCCCATTTATGACTTCCAAAAAGGGTATACGCCGGACGCCGGTACATCTTTCCTTCCCAGGGATATAAATTATTTACATAATGAATCTGATCATAGCCTGCCATTTCAATGTGGCAGGGCACTTTCATTTCATCAAAGCTGCTGCTGTCAAAACCGGACTTATAAAAATCTTCCGGTCTTTCTGAGGGGCATTTGCTATAATGAAATTTCCAGATCCCATTTAAGGATTGAGCCAGAGAATTTTTTCCCTGCTCCAACTCCTGCTCATTTTTATAAAACTGATGATCACTGTGGGCTGCAAGCGTACCAACCCGAAAAATCCCGGGATCATCCAGCCACTTTAAATCTGCCTGCATATCTTAAACCTGTTCCTTTCAAAATTTAAAAATAATATACTGTCCTTCCGCCCCATCAGATCATAAATCCTGCAATCACAATACTTGCAGCTACTCCTGCCAGCGTGGACAAAAGGGCCCCCGTAAGAGTATACCTTGTTTTTGTAACCTTTGCCGCCAAAAAATACACACTCATTGTATAAAAGATTGTTTCCGTGCAGCTCATCATAATGGAAGTAATAAGCCCCACCAAAGAATCCGTACCATAATTTTTAAAAATATCCAATACCAGACCTGTAGCTGCGGATGAAGAAAACATTTTAATAAATATTAGCGGAACAATTTCCGCAGGAAATCCTGCTCTTTCACTGGCAGGCCTTACCAGCCTTTCCAAAAAATCAAGAAAACCGGATGCCCTAAGTACTCCTACCGCAGTCATCAGCGCAACCAAAGTAGGCATAATTCCTACCACGGTTTTCAGCCCGTCCTTTGCTCCTTTTACAAAATCCTCATAAACATTTGTCTTATTTGCAATTCCATAAGCTACAATATAAAAAATCAAAGCGGGAATTATAATATTGGAAATATTGGATAAAACAGAAGCCATATATTGTATCCTGTACAGTTACATTTGTTACAATATATGGCTTTAGGGCAAATTTTATTCTGTAACAGCTCTCACCAGCGCTTCCTTTGTAAGCGCATCCCTCTTTTTGTAATCAAAAATAACCAACGCCGGTTTACTTCTGCGTACTGTTATCTTTTCCCTTTCCTTTTCCCACACAGGATAAAAAAAAGCTTCCATATGTGTCATTTTTATTGTCTGTCTGGCATGATACTCCTTGTATTCTGCCAGTATTTCCGGCTTTTCCTCTTCCTTCCGATAAAAGTCCCAAATACTGTCCCGGTATAAGCTTAAGTCCCTGCAAAAGTCAGGACGGTTTTTGGCATTTTCCCGCAGATAGTAGTCAAAGGTGAGGAGTTCCCTGTACAGTTCCTCTTTTTCCGGCGCTATACTTACTGCAAATGCAAGGATTACCTGATACCTGTAGCTTCTTGCAGGAGAATTAAGAAAATACCCTTTTTCCTCATAAAAAGCTGCCAGACTTCTAAACAATGCAAAAGGGCTTTCAAACATATTTTCTAAAACCGGAAGGGTATGGGTAAATTGGCCGGAATTATAATAAAGTTCCACCATTTCTTCCATCTGCTTCAGCTTAAGTATTTCCCCGTAGGAAATCCATTTGGTATACAGCACTTCATAGGGAGGCCTTTCCCCATAAGCAATCCCATACTCCCGGGACTTTTCCCATATCTTCGTTCCTTTAAGTACTTTTAGAAATCCAAGCTGTAACTGCTCCGGTTTCATGGCATACACATCATTAAAAGAATTCTGAAAGCTTTCATAATCCTCATAGGGAAGCCCTGCAATCAGATCCAAATGGAGATGTATGTTTCTGTATTCCCGAATACGTTTCACCACCTCCGCCACACACTTTAAATCTGTGCTGCGATTAATTTCCTTAAGTGTTTTCCTGTTGGTGGTCTGCACACCAATCTCCATCTGCAACAGTCCCGGGCGCATTCCCTTAAGAAGTAAAAGTTCTTCTTCATTAATCAGATCTGCTGCAATTTCAAAATGAAAATTTGTGACACCATTGTCATGTTCTTTGATATACTTCCATATTTCCATTGCATGATTATGATTGCAATTAAAAGTTCTGTCAATTAACTTTACCTGCGGAACCTTTTGTTCCAGGAAGAAAGCAAGCTCCTTTTTTACTATGTCAGGATTTCGCAGACGTACTTTTTTATCTATGGAAGAAAGGCAATAGCTGCACCGGAAAGGGCATCCTCTGCTGGTCTCATAATAAATGATCTTATGGGAAAAGTCCTGTAAGTCCTCATACAAAAAGGGCAGTGCATTGATATCTGTAAGCGGCCTTTCTCCGGTACTTCCCTGTCTTAAAACAAGTCCCTGTATTTGTTCAAGTTCAGAGTCTTCCTCATCTTTTTTACTGCCGCCTTTGGTCTCTTTCCTCTTCTTCGATGTGTAATAAGTCAGCAGTTCCTTAAAAGTCTCTTCCCCTTCTCCCACCATAATTCCTTTAATCATGGGAAGCTTTTTTATTAGAATTTCCCCATCATAGGAAACTTCAGGCCCTCCCAGCCAGATATCCGTATCCGGAAGTACCTTTGGAATTTCCCATAACAGCTCCTGTATCACATCAATATTCCAGATATAGCAGGAAAATCCAATTACGTCAGGATGTCTTTTATACAGATCACCTAAAATTTCTTCCGTCTTTTGATTGATTGTATATTGCGCCAAGGCAATATAAGGCTGTAACTGACTGCCGGCATATGCCTTTAAGCTGTATACAGCCGGATTAGAATGAATATATTTTGCATTTACCGCAGTCAGTAAAAATTGCATTAGTTTCCTTTCTGTTATGCATTTAAGCTTTGAGTAAAACGGTCAAACGCCTGCCTGCCTGCCTCATCACGTTTGTAAACACCTGCATCTGTAAGCACCTGCATAAATACGATTCCGATTTCTTTTTGTATAATATCATCAATATTGGATGCATCAATTTTTTCATATGCCGCCTTAAACTCATCCACCCAGTCAGCATGTTTCTCAAGCACTTCATCTTTATGCAGATCCTGTCCCTCTAAGATCGCCTTTTTCAAAAGTTCCATCTCTTCCTTTAACCGGGCGGGAAGCACTGCCAATCCCATTACTTCAATTAAACCAATATTTTCCTTTTTAATATGATGAAGTCCTGCATGGGGATGATAAACCCCCAAAGGATGCTCTTCGGTAGTGATATTATTCCGAAGCACCAGGTCCAGTTCAAAATATTCCCCTCTCTTACGGGCAATCGGTGTTATGGTGTTGTGAGGTTCTCCGTCCGTGTTGGCATAAATAAAGGCATCTTCGTCGGTATAGCTTCTCCACCGGTTAAGAATTTTATCTGCCAGTTCAATGATTCTGTCTGAATCTGCTGCTTTTAAACGGATTACGGACATAGGCCATTTCACAATTCCGGCTTCCACATCTTCAAATCCTGTAACCTTAAATGTTTTCTCTACAGGTGCTTTTGCCATTGCAAACTCATAATGGCCGCCCTGGAAATGATCATGACTCAAAATAGAGCCGCCCACAATAGGCAGATCCGCATTGGAACCCACAAAATAATGAGGGAACAGCTTAACAAAATCAAACAGCTTACAAAAGGTTCCTCTGTCAATCTTCATAGGAATGTGCTGTCCATTAAACACAATGCAATGCTCATTATAATATACATAAGGAGAATACTGGAATCCCCATGTATCATTTTGGATCGTCACCGGAATGATTCTGTGATTTTGCCTTGCAGGATGATTAACTCTCCCTGCATAACCTTCATTTTCCCGGCACAACAGACATTTGGGATATCCTGCCTGCTTTGCATTTCTGGCAGCTGCAATTGCCTTGGGATCTTTTTCAGGCTTGGAAAGATTAATGGTAATATCCAAATCGCCATATTCTGTAGAGGTTACCCATTTCACATCCTTTTTGATTCTGTACCGTCTGATATAATCAGAATCGCAGGAAAGTTTATAGTAGTAGTCCGTTGCTTT
The DNA here is from genome assembly GCA_000403495.2 of Lachnospiraceae bacterium 10-1. GTDB lineage: Bacteria > Bacillota > Clostridia > Lachnospirales > Lachnospiraceae > Suilimivivens. The sequence goes on from KE159820.1 coordinate 93,647, forward strand.
CTGTGCATCCTGCCCGTAATATTCCTGGAAGGTTTTTATCACTTCACTGGGACGGGGCATCAAAGTGCTCATGATTTTTGTATCAAACAAATCTCTGTATACTACTCCGTTTTCCTTTAAAATCCCCTTCTCGTAAGCATAATCCAGCATACTGGAAAGAATGTCCTCTAACTCCTCCACATCTGTTCCTTCAATTTCCTGTTCCTTTTGCTCATCCACATCCTCAAGTTCATCCAGTTCAAACAGCTCAATCAGCCTGTTTGTGGTATAAATCTTATCCTCTGCTGGAACAAGTCCGGTTTTTAGTCCATATACAATTAATTTTCTGATCGCTTCCTGAATTAACATTACTAACCCCTCCTATAATGTGCAAGGTCCATTCCCAATTTCAACTACATAAAAGTCTGCTTTATAACCGATTTTTGCAAGATAAGCTTTCCCTACCTGCTCCGTAAAGGCATCAATTGCTTCATCCTTTACCAGACTCACCGTACAGCCTCCAAATCCTGCCCCTGTCATACGGGAGCCGATCACGCCTTTTATCTTCCATGCCTCTTCCACAAGTGTATCTAGCTCAATACCAGTCACTTCATAATCATCCCGTAAGGATACATGAGAATCATTCATAAGACGTCCAAATAATTCAATATTGCCAGCCTTTAAAGCATCCACGGCTTTAATAGTACGCTGATTTTCATAAACTGCATGTCTTGCCCTCTTTACCCTGACAGAATCCTTAATTGCATCTTTATGCTGCTCAAACTCATCTTCCGCCAAATCGCCAAGTCCCTTAATATCTATTACTTTTTGCAATTCAGCAAGAGCGGTTTCACATTCGCTTCTTCTTTCATTATACTTGGAATCCCCAAGCCCGCGTTTTTTATTGCTGCATGCAATTACCAGTTTGGCGCCTTCCAGCTTTATAGGTGCATAAGTATATGACAGATCTGCCGTATCTAAGAAAATAGCATGATCTTTCTTTCCCATAGCAATTGCAAACTGATCCATAATACCACAGTTTACACCATTAAAATTATTTTCTGCATACTGGCCGATCAGCGCCAGATCCTGATTGCTTACTTCAAATTCAAAGAAATTTTTTAAAATATATCCGGTAAGCACTTCCACTGATGCGGATGATGACAGTCCTGATCCATTGGGAATATTTCCGTTTAAAAGAAGATCCATTCCGAAAGGAATCTGAAATCCCTTTTTTTCAAATGCCCACATAACGCCCTTGGGATAGTTGGTCCAGCCTGCTTCCTTTTCCGCCTTTAAATTATCAAGAGAAGATTCAATCACTCCCAAGTGGTCAAAATTCATGGAAAAAAACCGCAGCTTACGGTCCTTTCTCATTCTTGCCACACCGTAAGTGCCAATGGTAAGGGCACAGGGAAATACATGACCGCCATTGTAATCCGTATGCTCCCCAATTAAATTTACACGCCCCGGTGCAAAAAATGCTTTCGCTCCTTCTGCATCCCCAAACACTTCTTTAAACTTTTTAAATATAGTATCCTTCATCTGCTACCTCCAATTCTACTGTTAAAACAGTAAATCCATTCCTTCCTTTATCTGTCCACATTATAAGGTAAATCCAAATGGAAAAACCAGATTTCTATGTTTAGAAAACCTGTCAAAATGTTAACTGTTAAGTCTGTTGACCTGATTGATAAAATCTTCAATCTGTTTTAAATATTCCTTATTTTTTCGAGTTTCCCCTTTTTGCATCTCCTTGCGGTAAGAAGAAGGAGACATCTTTTTCATCTGCTTAAATGATTTAGTAAACACAAGAGGATCTAAATAGCCGCAGGAAAGCGCAATGCTTTCCACCGGAAGGTCTGTAGTCTGTAACAATTCTGCGGCTTTCGTAATTCGGAAAGTAGTAAGAAACTGCTGGGGAGACATTCCCATTGCATTTTTAAACAATGTATATAAATAGCTTCTGTTAATACACACGTAATCCGCCACATCTGTAATCCTGATGGAATTACAGTAATTGCTTACAATAAAATCCACTGCCCTTCTCACATAATAATCAGCCTTATCTATTTCTCCCTTTTCCTCAACATGAGCGCTTTCCGCAATCAGGGATAAAAACAGATAAAGCTGTCCGTTTCTTCTTAAATCATTTGCCACACCAAAGGTATTATGTTCCATCATATCCATAACTGCTTTGGTAAACTCTTTGTCCCTATCCGATTTAAATATAGGAGTTGCCGCTGAAAACCCCATATCCCGCATTAGTTCTTCGGCCATATTTCCATTAAATCCTACCCACACATAAGTCCAGGGATCCATCTCATCCGCCTGATAAAAGGTAAGCACATCCGGTGGAATTACAAACCCGTATCCGGCCTCTAAAAAATAATCCTTATTTCCAATAGAAAATTTCCCCTTACCGCTAAGTACAAAATGCACCACAAAATGAGGCTTAATTGCCGGACCAAAGCTATGGAAAGGCTCTGTTCTGGATATTCCACAGCAGTTTACAAACAAACTTCCTTTTTTCTCACCGGAAAATTCTAATTCATACGCTTTTTCCACAAGGAAACCTCCTAAGTAGTCAGGCTGATTATTTTTTGCTCCGCATCATAAATAAGATTCAGCTTTATTCCCTCTTGCGTATATTCTCCCGCCAAAAGCTCCAATTGATAAACTGTCCCTTCCACGTCCACAAGTTCTAAAATCCAGGGAGTATTGTCAACGTCTCTCTGCAAAGTCAGTCCGGTGAGAGTTTCTCCCTGGGTAAACTCGTTAATTCCAAAAAGCAGATTTTCGTGTACCCCTACATCTCCACTTTCATACAGCTTGATTTCCGTAAAGGAAATTTCCGTCTGATTCACTAAAGTAACGGGAATTGGAACAAGAACAGCCGCTTCCTCTTCTCCCTTCATATTAGTTAGCGTATTCAAATGACGCTCATAAGAAGAAATTAATGCATCCATGATCTGGATCAAAATATCAATCTCCTCATCATCCATTTCCACCAAATTGTAGCCTTCTACCTCTGTTATCTTTTCCCTTAACTCCGTTAAAGCTTCATCCAGCGAATTATTGTCAACATCATTATGTGCTTCTACCACCTGATTGTGTATTTCAGCCAACTGTGCATATTTTTGCTGTGCCTGGGCTACCTTTTCCTCAGAAGGTCCGCATGCTGTAACAAAAATGCACAAGCAGCATATTATAAATAAGGAAGTAATCTTTTTAAACATATCCTCTGTCTCATTCTTTCTATAAGTATAGTCTCTGTTATTCAGTATAAAAAAATAGAAAGAAAAAAGCAAGCTTGACAAAGCCTCTTCCTTATTTTATAATAACTCTTGTGCATTAGGTATCAATAGACAAATACAATATTTATTATGCGGGTGTAGTTCAATGGTAGAACACCAGCCTTCCAAGCTGGATACGTGGGTTCGATTCCCATCACCCGCTCTTTTTATATACTTTTGTAAATAAAAATGGCATAAACACAATTCCATTAAGAACCAACAGCATCAAAACATCCTCCCATCTATATACCTGATTTCCTATATCTGTACTTTGAGTCAGCACTACTCCCATATTATTATTTATATAATGAATCACAATAGGAACCCATAAATTACCTGTTTTGCAATAAGCATAGCCAAAGAAAACTGAAAATGTAATGCAGGTAATCTGATGCAGCAAAATACTGTAAATCCATGTATCCGGGCTATATAAAAACACATTAAGCGGCAAATGCCACAGTCCCCAGATTACACCCAGTAGTATCACACCACCCTTTAGTCCAAAACGCTTTTGAAGCATAGGCTGCAGGAAAAATCTCCATCCATACTCTTCCCCGAAAAAGGCAATAAATGACAAATAAAAATTAATTACCAGAACCACCATTGTAATCCATGTTTCAGGAGCAATAAATATTCCCCTTAACTCACCAAGCCCATCCGGAATGCTTGATAAAATCAAGCGCAGTATATACAATACAAAAAACAAAAGCATCATCAAAAAAGATTGCTTTACTTTATTCCCCCCAAATCGAAGCCCATAATCATCTCTTACTTCCTTCTTTTCCCAAAGCAACATAATCCATGATAAAATACTTCCCAATATTAGTACATAGTTTTCAGCCAAAAACCACATATCCGAAGAAAAAAATACACTTCCTATTGTAAGCAGCATAGAGATTCCTGCTGTTACTAAATAGGTAATAAAAAATTTTCCAGGTTTCCTTTTTTCTTTTCCGGTCGTCAGCAATAGTGCAAGTATAACTGCTGCTGCAGGATACATCATCTGCGCTGATGCAAATATGGTAACATCATTTCCTTTCCGGCTGCTGATTCCCATGAAAAATCCCATAAGTATCGTTATGCCAAAATTCACCACTACAAAAACCTTTAACTGCTTCCTTTCAACATCTGTCCACTGCTTCATCTTACTTATCCTCCTCATCTTCCGCCTCTTCTGCTGCTTCTGTCTCTAACTTCTTTTCTCTCATTTTAGCAAATCCTCCTCCTATTAAAAAGATAAGAAAGGATATACTAAAAGTGTATGCCGCTGATATAGCCGAAATATTCAAAACCATTTCCATATTTCCCGAATTTTCTTTTACACCGCTCAATATCCTTAAAGCACCTACTATAAGTGCTGGCCAAAGGCTGTACACCAGATAAGATTTGATTCCTGGCACCTTTTTTGATTGATAGCTCCATACGCCCTTCCATGCCCAGCTAACCGTTACAAATACTGCTACTACCATAAAGACAATCCCTTCACCTAAGATCTTATCGCCTTCGTCTAAAATAATTCCCTGAATAATCATCTCCGCCAAAAGCAGCCAAAACATCAGCCAGAAACCATAATGTTCCACCATAAGCAAATCCATTTTCTGTCTCTCATCTACCTTTTCTTCAAACAACCGTTTAAATTTACTCATTTTCTGCCTCCTCTTCTTCCCAAAAAAGTTCGTCCAGTGTCTTTCCCAGCGCCCTGCAAATAGAAAGGCAAAGCTGCAGGGAAGGATTGAATTTACCAGACTCTATCATACCAATGGTCTGTCTGGTTGCCCCTACCAGATCTGCCAGCTGCTCCTGAGACAAATCTTTTTCTATTCTTGCTATTTTCATCTTTTTATTTTTCAAATAATTCTCCCTTCTCAAGTACTGATTTATTATTTATCGTTTCTATTTTTCCCGTCAATTCTTTATCCTTTTAGCTTCTTATTTACTTATAATATATATTTTAATTTGCTTTTTGTCAATTATATTTTACATTTTATACAATAAATTATTCTTTGTTATACTTCATGTACAATTTTCTGCTATTATAAAGTAAATATGAATTGCTTGAGTTTCCGCAAAATGTAAGCCCAAAATGAATACATCTTTCCAAAGTGCCAGTCTGCCGGTTTTTTTGATATTGCAGAATGACAGTTTATGAAGTAGAGGCACTTTAATAAGCCCCGCCGAAACCGGACTTTGGGGGACATATTCTTTTATCTGTTCAAATGGCAAACTTAAGACAGAGCTGGCGATACTTCAGACGTTTCGTCCGAAACCAGAGCCTGACGCCTTCTTTTGCATACGATAGTATACTAGAGATGCCTTTTGCCAGCCGGTAATAGCAGAAGAAAACTTTTTGCTTTACCGGATCTGCTGTTTTTATGATGGAAACCTTTAGCGCATTTGTCTCGGGTTCCATGGAAACCAAGCCTAGGAATGCCATGCACAAAGTGATATAAAAATTCAGGGCATTGATTGCCTTTAACTTTCTGACACGAAAGTTTTCAAACCGGAACATCTGTTTTTTGCAGCGAAAATATTCTTCTATTTTCCAACGGGAAAAATAAGTCCTTGCCACCTGGACCGCCTCCTCCTTGGAGCTGATTTTTTTGTTGGTGGCAAGCATCATTGGATGCTCTGTGATCCCGTAAACAAGCACCAGATAAATGGCTTTTCTAGATGCAGTGATCTGCACTTTGACATGGGAGAGGTATGCTTCATGGCTCTTACCTTTGTAAAAGACATTTGTTTTAATCTTTCCCTTCCTGCGGTTACGCAGTTCTGAAGCCATTGTCCATTTGTTATGGTATAAGAGTTTACGGTTAGATTTCAGGCGGATCACATAATCCTGTTCCAGTTCCTCCAGTTTTAGAAACATTTTGTTATCATCATAGCCGCGGTCCATACAAAAGACTGCTTTTCCAAAGAGGGCTGCTCCCAGTTCCATGGACTGAAATGTAATCGTGTTTACAGACTTATAGGCTTTTTCAGAAGAAGAATGTATTTTGGAAAAAATGCTGACAGGGTGATTACTGCATGTAAGTACACATGCCTCTGTGACATGGTAGCCTTTTTTGTAAACATTTTTTGTGGATGTGCTTTCAGAACCGTCCCTGACGGTCCCAAGAGACTCAAATTTATGGCCATCCGGTTTTACAACATCACTGTCATCGATATAAACCACCGGTTCATCAGGTGTCCATTTTTTCACCTGCTGAAGGTAAGAAGCAGCTGCAGATGCAGGAGTACCTTTATCAAGATGTTTGGATAGTCGGTCAACGACATTGATTTTTTTAGAAGACTCGTGAAGCTGGTCAGCCACATCCGTCAGCAGGCAGCTTTTAGAAGCCAGAATGCCATAAGTGATGTCAACAGTAAATTTCTTATCTGGTTTGGAAAGATGTTTGGAGATTTTATTTGTAAAAGTTAAAATATTTCGTTTCAATTGGTAAGTATTTGATGTAAAATTAACCACAGGGAATCCTCCTCTTTTTGTTTAGTATGATTTTATTGTGGTGATTAAATTTTACATCAAAAAGGAGAAGGATTCCTTATTTTTTGGCTTATTTTTTTAAGTTGTACATAATTAGTACATACGATTGGTGGTTCTGTGGATAGAACTGCGGAAACTCAAGAATGAATTGATATTTTTTCTTATACAGTATATACTTAGTATATACAAAATTATAAGGAGATTTTTTGCATGCAGGCTCAAGTAAAAGAATGGGGAAATAGTCAGGGAATCAGACTGTCGAAAGAAATACTAAAAAGTGCAGGAATTGCACTAAATGAAGTTTTAGATGTTACAGTATCAAGTGGTATAATTACTTTAACAAAACCAGTTCGGCATAAAACGCTGGAAGAAAGAGCAGTGGAATTTAATGGAAAGCTAATGCTTGACGGGGAATATGACTGGGGCAATCCTGTCGGAAGAGAGGTGTGGTAATGGAACATTTACATCAGGGAGATATCTTGAAAATTGATAAAATCGTGCACCCGGTATTAGTTGCCAGTAAGGATTTTTTCAATTCCAGCGGTGAGATAATAGGATGTCCTATTATTATTAATTCCAAGCCGGGGCCCCTTCATATATGGATGTCTACAGAAAATACAAAAGGATATATCCATTGTGAAAAACTTGCATTGCTGGATTTATCTATTCGTGGTTATAAAAAAACAGACAGCTTGCCAATTTCCGAAATGATTAATGTATCTGATGCCATTCAGGGTATTTTTGAATACATTTGATGTTATTTCTGTATTTTTCCACACCTTCTTTTGTTCGTTTTATCCACGTTACGCAATCTTTACGCTAACGCAAACTGGCTGTTATACAGTTCTGCATAAAATCCCTGCTTTTTAAGCAGTTCATTATGATTTCCCTGCTCTATAATATGTCCGTCTTTCATCACCAGAATTACATCTGCATTCTGTATAGTGGACAAACGATGCGCTACAATAAAGCTGGTTCTGCCTTCCATCATTGCTGCAAATGCCTTTTGAATCTTAATCTCAGTTCTTGTATCAATTGATGAGGTAGCCTCATCCAATATCAGCATAGATGGCAGGGAAAGCATTACCCTTGTAATGCACAAAAGCTGTTTCTGTCCCTGGGAAAGGCTCCCACCGTCCTCGCCAATTACCGTGTCATATCCGTCAGGCAGACGCCGGATAAAGCTGTGGGCATGAGATTTCCTGGCCGCAGCAACGATTTCTTCCTCTGTGGCATCCGGTTTTCCAAAAGTGATATTTTCCCGTATGGTTCCCCTTTTCAGCCATGTGTCCTGCAATACCATACCATAAGAAGTCCTCAGGGACTTTCTTGTAATATTGCGGATATCTTCGCCTTCCACCTGAATACTTCCTTTATCTACATCATAAAAGCGCATCAGCAAATTAATAATTGTCGTCTTTCCGCAGCCGGTAGGTCCAACAATGGCAATTCTCTGCCCCGGAGTTACATATAAGTTTAAATTCTCTATCAGTTTTTTATCCGGCACATAAGAAAAAGCCACATGTGTAAGATCAACTTTTCCCTGTACTCCATTAAGTAAAACCGCATTTTCCCGATCGGGTATCTGAGGCTCTTCTTCAATCAATTCAAAAATCCGGGCAGCACAGGCCAAAGCATTTTGAAGCTCCGTTATGACGCCGGAAATTTCATTAAAAGGTTTGGTATACTGATTGGCATAGGAAAGAAAGCAGGTAAGCTGACCTACGGAAAGGCCGCCCCTTATTACAGCAAGCGCGCCGGTAAGACCAACCCCTGTATATACAAGACTGTTTACGAATCTGGTACAGGGATTCGTAAGAGATGAAAAAAAGATGGCGCGAAGAGAACATTTTTCCAGTCTTCCGTTAATCTCATCAAATCTTTTCAGCGTTTCATCCTCTCTGCAAAATGCCTGGACTACCTTTTGATTTCCCACCATTTCATTGACAAGATCCGTCTGTTCCCCTCTGGTCTTTGCCTGAAGCCTGAACATATGGAAAGTCTTCCTTGCAATAAAGCTGGCTACCAGTAAAGACACCGGTGTAATTACTACCACTACAATAGTAATTCCCACATTCACAGACAACATAAACCCCAGAGTTCCGAGAATCGTAATAATTCCTGTAAACAACTGGGTAAAGCCAATCAAAAGTCCGTCTGCAAACTGATCCACATCCGCTACTACCCGGCTGACAATATCTCCATGTGAATGGGCATCTACATACTTTAAAGGAAGAATTTCCAGCCTTCTAAATGCTTTTTTACGAATATCCTGTATAATATTGTATACTATCTTATTATTGCAAATGCTCATGATCCACTGCGCCAATGAAGTCAGCAAAATCACCACTGCCATTTTTTTTAATAAATGAAATAGATCATCCCAGAATCCGGCTTCACCTGCCTGTTTTAACAAATCTACCGCCTTACCTGTAAGTACCGGAAGATATAAGGTAAAAGCAACACTAATCACTGCCATTATAATCATTATGGTCATAAGGCCCCCATAAGGCTTAATATATTTAAGAACCTTGATTAAGGTTTCCTTCTGTCTGCTATCCTTTTTCTTTTCCATGCGCCCTTCCTCTCACACACTACAAGTCATTTTATGACACGATGCAAAATTAAATTTTGTCAGCTTTTTTGATACTGGGAATAATAAATTTCCTGATAAATCTCACAGCTTTCAAGAAGCTGCCTATGTGTTCCCATTCCTGCTGCTGCCCCATCATCCAGTACAATGATTTTATCTGCATGCATCAAAGAGGATGCCCGCTGGGATACAATAAATACCGTCGTATCCCCTTCCATGTCCTTAAGAGCTTTCCGCAGCTTTGCATCTGTTGCGTAATCCAATGCCGAAGCGCTGTCGTCCAGAATCAATATCTCCGGCTTTTTCACTAATGCTCTGGCAATAGCCAGCCTCTGCTTTTGTCCTCCAGAAAGATTCCTTCCCTCCTGCTCCACAAATGCATCCAGCTTTTCATCCTTTTGTTCCACAAACTCCTTCGCCTGTGCAAGCGCAAGAGCCTGCCACAGTTCTTCGTCACTGGCCTTTTCATTGCCCCAGAGCAGGTTATCACGAATAGTTCCTTTAAATAAAACCGCCTTCTGCATAACAATACCGATCTTATTACGAAGCTCCGGCAGTTCATAATCTCTCACATCCCTGCCATCCACTTTTACAGTTCCCTGTTCTACATCATAAAAACGGGGAATTAAATGTACCAGAGAAGTTTTTCCGGAACCGGTGCCTCCAATAATACCAATCGTTTCTCCTTTGCCCGCCTGAAAACTAATGTCTGTCAACGCCTCTTCCCCGCCTTCATGATAACGCATGGAAACATGGTCAAAGCAAACCTCCCCTGTTTGTCCAAAAGCTGCTGCCTCTTTTCTGCCAGTGTCCTGACTTGTTTTCTTTCCTCTTCCAGCCCCCTGATCCACTTCCCTCTCTCTGCCAGTTTCCTGATTTACCGACTGATTCATTCCTGCCGGTATTTGGAACACAGCCGCTACTCTGTTTCCACAGGCTGCCGCCTTTGTCACTGTTATAATCAGATTTGCCAGTTTCACTAGTTCCACTAATATTTGAGACATATAATTTACCAGTGCCACTACCTGCCCCTGTGTTAAAATTCCGTTTTCTACTCTTAGGGCACCAGTATAAATCAGCCAAATCAAACCGCCGTTGATAATAATATAAGTAACCGGATTCATAAGCGAGGATATTTTTGCTGACATTACCTGCATCTGCTTAAGCACATCTGTCTGTCTGTCAAACTTTTCTATTTCATCCTGCTCTTTACCAAATGCACGAATCACCCTGATGCCTGTTAAATTTTCCCTTGTAGTGCCAAGTACCTGGTCTAACTGCCCCTGCACCTTTCCAAACAGAGGAATACTAATTAAAAGAATTCCAAAAACAACCAGCGCCAAAAGAGGAATCACTACCACAAAAATAAATGCTGCTTCCACATCCACCGTAAATGCCATAATCATTGCCCCGAATACAATAAAGGGCGACCGTAAAAAAAGCCGGAGCACCATATTAACGCCGGATTGAAGCTGGTTAATGTCACTTGTCATTCTGGTAATCAAAGAAGCAGTGCCCTGATGATCCATATTGGAAAAAGAAAGGCTTTGAATATGTTCAAACAATGCATGGCGAAGCCTGGTGGCAAATCCTACCGCTGCTTTTGCAGCAAAAAACTGGGCTGTAACGGAACTGACAAGCCCGGTAACTCCAAGAGCTGCCATAATCAGACACATTTTAATTACATATCCTTTATCATCATTTGCAATTCCCACATCAATCATGCTTGCCACTACCAATGGCACGATTAATTCAAAAGAGGCCTCCAGCAATTTAAAGGAAGGCCCCAATACCGTTTCTTTTTTATAATCCTTAAGATAGAGCAATAATTCTTTCACAACTTTACCCACCTGTCATTTCATGTGTCATAAATCAATTTAAGAAATTTTCTATAATAACAGCTTCAGCTTCTTCCCCGTTTAGCCCAAAGGTATTTAACTTAATAAGCTGTTCGTTATTAATTCTACCGATTGCAGCCTCATGTATAATGCCAGCGTCCACATGTTCCGCATCAATTTCCGGAATAGAACACACCTTTGCCTGATCCATAATAATAGAATCACATTGAATATGGGCATGACAAAGCGCCCTTCCAACTGCCTTCGGATGAAAGACCTGTCTGGATTCTCCTCTTGCAACAGATCTGGATATGATCTGGGCTGAACTTCCCCCTCCATTCAGGTAGACATCCATATTTGAAATGGCATTCTGCTTATCGTGCGTCATTAACTTTTCCATCACAAACAGTTTAGCATTTTCTCCCATTTCCACCTGAGTTTCTCTCTTTGTGGAGTCCACTCCTTTAATCTGTACCGTGTCCAGTGTAAAAACTGAATTCGCCTCCAGAATAATCTTTGTCACCGGATTTAATATTCTGCCTCCGGTTCCTTCTCCCTCACCATAATGCTTTTCCTCATAGCGTACATTGGCATTTTTCCCCACATGAAAGGTATGAATCCCGTCATGTCTACTGTCATTACAGCCACTGTTGTGAATGCCGCACCCTGCCACGATAGTCACCTGTGCACCATCCTCTATATAAAAATCATTATAAACCACATCTGTAACCCCTGACTCAGTTACCACCACAGGGATATGCACCTGCTCATCCTTAGCCGCACCACTGATAAATACGTCAATGCCCTGTTTATCTTCTTTTCTTTTGATGGTTATATGCTCTGTATTTCCATGACACAGGGAATATCCGTTATATCTTAAGTTATATGCCCCTTCTTGTTTAAACCCTTCGCTATCTATTTTCTCCAAAACAGATTTTGTCATCTGATCAATATCCGCCACTTTACTCTTCCTTTCTTTTTCTGTTCTGAACTATGCTTTATGTGATGCATTCATACAGACACAGCCGATATCTTCATTCATGAGTCCTGGCAGAACCTTTTCTTTTGTGTCCAAAGCTTCTATTTTTCCATCCTTAACAACCATGATCCGGTCTGCCATTTGTATAATTCTCTCCTGATGGGATATTAAAATAAGACTTTCTTTTTTATCTGCATGAAGCTGTTCAAACTGCTTTACCAGCATGGAAAAACTCCAAAGGTCAATTCCGGCCTCCGGCTCATCGAAAATACATATTTTATGAGGCTTGGCCAGCACAGTTGCAATTTCCAGCCTCTTCATTTCCCCACCGGATAAGGTATTATCAACTTCACGGTCTAAATATTCCCTTGCACACAAGCCAACACCGCTTAAATAATCACAGCATTTATTCTCCGGAAGTTCACATCCTGCTGCCAGTGAAAGCAGCCTTCTTACCGTCATTCCTTTAAATCTGGGCGGCTGCTGAAAGGCAAAACCAATTCCTGCATTTGCCCGCTCATCAATACGATAATGACTGATATCCTCACCATCCATAAAAATGCTGCCTTCATCCGGTGTCTCAATTCCCATCATCAACTTGGCAAGAGTAGATTTTCCACCCCCGTTAGGTCCTGTGATCACCAGCATTTCTCCGTCTTCCACAGTAAAGCTTACATCTTCTATAATGCTTTTTTCCAACCCATTTTCAAGGGGATGAAATACCAGATTTTTTACTTCAAGCATAAACTAATTCCTCTATTTTAAATATTCATTGTATTTTTCATTGGTTTCATTTAAGAAAACAATCCCAAGAATGCCCGGGCCTGTATGTGCTCCAATGGCGCATCCTACTCTGCCTTCCAAAAGTCCTTTTACATGGTACCTCTCTACCAGTTGAGCTTTGATATAATCATATGCCTCTTTATCCATTCCATAGCAGACGCCTACCACCTGATTTTCCAGGTCAGCTCCCTTTTCTCCTACCATATCAAGAATTCTTTTCTGCGCTTTTTTCCAGCCGCGGACTTTTTCTACCGCCTTTAAGGAGCCATTCTCGTCAACAATAATGATAGGTTTAATGTCCAGCACCGTACCTGCCAAAAAGGAAGTTCTGGTGAGTCTCCCGCCTTTAAACAGATAATTAAGCTCCATAACCGTAACTGCATGTTCCATATGTTCACAGAAAAAGTGTGCCGCTTCAATAATAAGTTCCTTTGGTGCACCATTTTTCTGCATACAAAGCAGCCTTTCCACCACCAGTCCATAGCCTACGGATGCACATTTAGTGTCAATAATGATAAGCTTAAACTCCGGATATTCTTCCAGAATTTCTTCATAAGCTAAAGAAGCAGCATTAAAAGTTCCTGCAATTCCTGTAGAAAAACACATATACAGAACTTCATCTCCTCTTTCCGCAAAAAGGCGGAAATGCTCTTCAAACATAAACTGACTTACATGATAAGTCTTTATCTCTTTTCCGGATGCCTGAATTTCATAAAATTGATCCGGAAAAATTGTATCTCCATCAAAATAATCCGTCCCCTCAATTGTAACAGGGGTTGGGATTACATGAAGCTCATATTCGTTAATTACACTTTCAGGCACATCGGATGCTGAATCCGTAATAATACAAAAAGCCATTGTCATCCCTCCTTAAATTGTAGCTATGTCAATTTTCCAATATAACTATACTACATTTACAAAATTTATGCATCTTAAAAATTTCTTAGCATAATATAAGGGAAAGCCATAACCACAGGACTTTGTTATGTATACAGATCAAATTACCCCCCGAATTAATTTTACCCAGCTATTACTTTATGAACGCCCCAAAGCAGCCGCCTGGATCACCGGCAATGCTGCCCATCCTACCCTCAGCGGTCTGGTAAAGTTCTATCAAACCAACTATGGAGGTGTATTAGTTGAAGCGGAAATCTTTGGACTTCCCAACATTGATACACAGGGTTCCAGCAATTTTTATGCCTTCCACATTCATGAATTTGGAGACTGTTCCGGTGATTTTCAAAAAGCCGGCGGCCACTATAATCCGCAGGGCTCTATGCATCCGGATCATGCTGGTGATCTGCCGCCTCTCCTTGGCAATCAGGGCTATGCCTGGGCTTCCTTTTACGACAAACGTTTTACCATCAATGAAATAATAGGAAAATCTGTTATTATACACGAAAACCGCGATGACTTTACTTCCCAGCCTTCCGGCGATCCGGGACCAATGATCGGATGCGGTGAGATAAGGCGCACTCTGTAGGGCATATCATCTGCCCAACAAACTTCACCACGCTTTGCAAGCCATCCTTATATTAAATCACACGTAAAGCCCCGGTCATTGCGATCAGGGCTTTACGAATTTTATCAGATAATTCATTTTCCTTTTTGTTCTCCTGCTTCGACCTCTATTTCTTCCAAATCATAAAGGCGTCCTGTGGCAAAAGGACTTCCCACATCACATCTTCCATGATGATAGGTTTTCTCTGCTTTTTTCTCCGAAACCTTTTCCGATACCTCCACCTTTATCCGGCTGACTCCTGCCTCTGTCATAGAATCCAGCATTTTAATTACTTCATCCAAACGATCCATTAAGCTGCCTCCCGGTCTTTCTCATAATGCCCCAAATGTATTCCTGTCCGGATTAATGATGGAACAGTCTGATACCGGTAAATGCCATTACCATATCATACTTATCGCAGCATTCAATTACCAGATCATCCCTGACAGAGCCGCCGGGCTGCGCAATATACTTTACGCCGCTTTTATTAGCTCTTTCAATATTATCGGAAAATGGAAAAAATGCATCTGAGCCCAAGGTCACATCCGTATTTCCATCAAGCCATGCCCGCTTTTCTTCTCTTGTAAAAACAGGCGGTTTTACCTTAAAGCGTTTCTGCCATTCTCCTTCACGCAGCACATCCTCATACTCATCACCAATATATACGTCAATAGTGTTGTCTCTGTCCGCACGTCCTAAAGAATCTACAAACTCTAAATCAAGTACCTGAGGTGCCTGACGTAAGTACCAGTTATCGGCCTTCTGTCCTGCAAGCCTGGTACAATGAACTCTTGACTGCTGTCCTGCCCCTATGCCGATAGCCTGTCCTCCTTTTACATAGCAAACAGAGTTTGACTGGGTATATTTCAGCGTTATTAATGAAATCTTCATGTCAATTACTGCCTCTTCCGGTAAGTCCTTATTTTTCGTTACAATGTTGGAAAGCAGATCTCCGTTAATATCCAGCTCATTTCTACCCTGTTCAAAAGTAATGCCATACACCTGCTTTCTTTCAATTTGCGCAGGCACATAAGAAGAATCCATCTGGATAATATTATAACCGCCTTTTTTCTTGGCCATTAAAAGCTCCATCGCCTCATCCGTGTACCCCGGTGCAATTACCCCATCGGAGACCTCTCTCTTAATCAGCCTTGCGGTATCTCCATCACACACATCAGACAGGGCGATAAAATCACCAAAAGATGACATTCTGTCTGCGCCTCTTGCCCTTGCATAAGCAC
This sequence comes from Lachnospiraceae bacterium 10-1, assembly GCA_000403495.2. GTDB lineage: Bacteria > Bacillota > Clostridia > Lachnospirales > Lachnospiraceae > Suilimivivens. Next base: position 109,341 of record KE159820.1, read on the forward strand.
ATGCAAGAGGAGATAATTCCCCTAAATCATCCACCCAGTAAATCTTTGCAAGTGTATCCGTAAGAGGAAGGCCAACTGCCGCACCTGCCGGAGAAACATGCTTAAAGGAAGCTGCTGCCGGAAGCCCGGTTGCTTCTTTTAATTCCTTTACTAACTGCCATCCATTAAATGCATCTAAAAAATTAATATATCCGGGCTTGCCGTTTAAAACCGTAACCGGAAGATTACTTCCATCTTCCATAAAAATCCTGGAAGGTTTTTGATTGGGGTTACATCCATACTTCAATTGAATTTCGTTCATACTCTTCTCCATTTCTAATCTGTTTACACTGTTAATTACTGATTCTTGTTCATAATCCGGGTTTCATACTGCCCTGTTGCAATATCAATATATCTTACAAACAAAGAAACCTTATTTTCTTCATTTAAGCTATTCCAGATCATATCTGTAAATTCTTCAATGTCATCTGAAATTCCTACCAGTTTCGGTTCTCCCTCAAAGCTGGGAAGGGGATTTCCATCATGCATATAAGTATGAATAAAATGTCCTTCTCCCGCCACAGGATTTTCATAAGTATATGTATATCTATTGCATGCATCAGGATTTCCATTATTGCTTTTTAAGATAGACATAAAATAATCATATTTTCCACCTTCCAGCTGCATCATACCGGAAATGCGGGGTGTAAAGTTGGGGGCATCCGGCTCAAATTCCCTGCATCTTAAAGACTGTTCAAAGGTAATCCCCGCCTTCATTCCATCATAAACCGTATCTGTCTGATCTCCGTTTGTTACAATGGTTTTATTATTTAGCACCCTTACCGGCGCATATATAATCAGACTGGGATCTTCCAGTTTAGAAGGATCAAAAGCTTCCGTTCTGATTCCCTCTCCTTCCACTGCAAAAATCCGATTGCGGCTGTTTCCGCTTCTTCCCATAATAAAATAGGCTGTTACCGCTTTCTTTCCATCCGGTGACTTTCCCATTACAATGCCTCTTCCCGGGTACGCATTTTCCTTTAATTCCTGTGCAAGTGACAACATCTTCATTCCTCATTCCTCCATAATTTAGATTTTATTTACGCTCCGCAGTCATCTTTATGTTAAACAACGTCTTCCATGCTCCGCATGTCATCCTTATGTCAAAAACCGCCTGGGCGCACCTTTACCATGCTGCCCAGACGGTCGGCTTATTATTTTATAATACACTCCCTGTAGGTTCTCCTACACAGGCTCATGCCCGTTTTCCGTCAGTCGCGTATCTGCCTATATAATAAAGGAAGTTTCAATAAATTGCAAGGCTATAGCAAGCGAAATTTCTAATGTCGTTAACTATAAAATATTATGCTCTGCATGCACCGTCTACAGATAAAATTTCACCTGTCACATACCCTGCAAGGTCACTGGCCAGATAGAGGAATGCGTTTGCAACTTCCTCCGGTTCTCCCGGCCTTCCGAACGGAATTTTAGCAGAAATTGCATCTACCATCTGCTGTGGAAGCGCTGCCACCATATCTGTCTTGGTCACCCCCGGTGCAACTGCATTTACTCTGATCTTATCCTTACCCAGTTCTCTTGCTAAAGAGATTGTCATTCCATTAACTGCCCACTTACTTGTAGGATATCCAACACCCGCCGGCTGACCGGAAATACTTACCATAGAGCTTGTGTTAATAATACAGCCACCGCCCTGTTCCTTCATAATCCTGGCCGCCGGAAGAATCGCATAAAATAATGCGTTTACATTTAAGCTGATGGCCTTGTCAAATTCTTCCGGTGTATAGTTGTAAAGTGGTGTATTTTGAGAAATTCCAGCGTTATTAACTAAAATATCAATTTTTCCAAATTTCTCCTTAACTGCAAGAATTGCTTTTTCAACTTCTGACGCATCTGTCAGTTTTGGGAACATTCCGTCCACTTCCCACTGACTGTTTTCTTCTTTCAATTTTTCAAGTGCCTTATCCACCGTTTCCTGTCTGGAACCAAACAAAACAACCTTTGCACCATTTGCAAGATACTTGCGCACAATCTCAAATCCGATTCCTCTTGTTCCGCCTGTTACAATTGCTACTTTTCCCTCTAATAACATAAGTAAACACCACCCTTTTCTTTTTTTATATTATAGCACCCAATCGGGACACTAGATACTTTTATTTGGCAAAAATGCCGATTCAATATAATAGTCTATAAACTTCATTGCAATACCTGCAGCTGATGCTTCCTGTTTCACCTGACAGCCTTTCAGATATGTAACATCCTGGTCAAACATGCTGTAATTTAAAACCCGTTTTCTCAGATCACCCATATATTTTTCTATAAAACCTCCTACATATCCTCCTAAAATAACATCACTGTCAAAAATATTTCTAAGGTTATTGACTGTTAATGCAAGATCCTCTAAATATTCATCCCAGATATGTAAAAACTTTTTATTTTTTTCATCCAACTCTTGAAAAAATCTTGTCAGATTGCCGCCTGCCGCATCGCTAAGCAGCTTTGCCGAACAGTACGCATCCACACACCCAACCCGCCCACAGTAACAATGCCTGCCATTTATTTTTAAAAGCATGTGTCCAAATTCTGCGCTCCGGTATGCATTGCCCTCATAAATTCTTCCATTTAAGAATATCGCTCCTCCTACTGTATTACTAAGAGATAAATACACGGCATCCTTACTAGTGTTGCGCATTTCCGCCCATGCTGCGCTATTTGCATCATTTTCGTACAAAACAGGAAATGAAAACATCTGACTTATATTTTTCAAGCTGACATTCTCCACCTGTAATGCATGAGAACGCACAAGTATCTCTTTTTCCCTGTCAATAATCCCAGGAAAAGAAATTCCTATGCCGAAAATCTGCTGCCTGTTTTGTACACAGGAATCAGCCAGAAAATCATCCATTTTTTTTACCAGATTTTCGAAATATTCCAATGTATTTTGAAATTTCATCCTTAAGCGTATTTTTTCAGTCACTTCTCCGCGCAGATTCACGACAACCATACCAATATGATTTGCTGTTATGTCGATTCCTGCTGAATATCCCAGGCTGCCAGAAAGCGTCAGCTTTTTGGCTCTCCTCCCCCCGGTGGATTCAAAAGCTCCTACTTCCTCAATAACACCTTCTGTGATTAGCTCTTTTGTCATTGCCAGCACTGTAGGCATGCTAAGTGACAGCCCTTTTGCTATTTCATTTCTGGATACTTCTTTTTCTTTTGAGATATACTTTAAGATCCTCTGCCGGCTGCCCAAATCGGCCTTTTTCTCCTGATTTTTCATTCCTGCATCCATTTCCCTTCTCTGTATTTAATGTTACATGAAATATCCTTTTTTTTCAATGAATTCTTTTGACTTACTGCCTTGAGTTTCCCCTCTGTTTTTGTTACAATAAGCATGTATTTTCATTGATTTTGAGTCCAAAAAAAGGGCCAAGTGAGAAAGGCACGGGTATAAAAATGACAAATTCCGAACTTAAAAAATATAACCGCAGCCAAGTCTATCAAATCATTTACGAACACCGTACCATTGCAAAATCTTCTATCACCTCAGAACTTCATTTAAGTTTCCCTACCATTTCCCAGCTTATTACAGAGCTTGAGGAAAACGGTCTGGTCACTAAAAATGGTTTTTTCGAATCAACAGGAGGACGCAAGCCCATTGTTTTCTCCTGTATCAGTGATGCGCGGATTGCTCTCGGAATTGAATTAATTAAAGAGCACTTCCAAATTACAGCAATTGATTTATATGGCGAAATATTATATGAAGAAGTTTATCATATTCCTTTTGAAAATAAAGAATCTTTCTTTCAACAGTTTGGTAAAATTGTAGGGCAGTTTATCATCAGCCATAACATTCCCGCCGAAAAGATCTTAGGCATTGGAATCGCTTTGCAGGGTTTGGTTTCTTTTGATAAAACAGCAATTACATATGGAGCTATTCTAAAAAATAACGATCTGACAATTGACCGGTTTAAAAAATATCTAGATTATCCTATCATGTTGATTCACGATTCTGAAGCTGCTGCTACAGATACGCTTTGGAACTTCAGCAATATTAAAGATGCTTTATTTCTTTCCCTTAGCCGAAATATTGGCGGTGCATTGATTATTAACCGGCAGATACACTGGGGTGCTTTTTATCCCAGCGGCCTGTTTGAACATATGACTCTCATTCCCAATGGCGCTGCCTGTTATTGTGGAAAAAAGGGCTGCCTTGAAGCCTACTGTTCCGTTAAGAATCTTTTGGAAGGACTGTCTCCTACACTTGATCTTTTTTTTGCGCACCTGCGGGAAGGTGAACAGCTTCACCAAATCCGCTGGAACCAATTTCTGCTTAATTTATCTATTGCCATTGACAATTTGCAGATGGCTCTAAATTGCGATGTGATCTTAGGCGGCCATCTGGCACCATACTTAAATCAGGAAGATTTAAATACCCTTATTTTGCTTGTCACAAAAGACTCAGCATTTAACCAGGGACGTCCTGCCATTCATTTGTCCAAAAAATCCTGCATTGCACGCGGCGCTGCTCTTTACCAGATCAGGCAGTTTATTGATTCTGTTTAACAGATTCAGCAACCATTTTTAACTTATTCAGGCATTGATCAAAAAACATTTGATAGCCCGCACAAAAATAATTTTCATACATATCTGTGCCTTTTATGACATCTCTATTGCGCTGGCACCCTGCCCTGCATATTTTAAAGTATTTGCAGTTTTTACAGGCATCGGAAATTTTAAGAGAGCGCTGGACAAATCCAGTCTCTTCCCGCTTTTTATCCAAATCTGCCAGTCTATTTGCATTTAAATTCCCCAGCTTATACTCATCTATCATGTAAAAGTCACATGGATACGCACTTCCATCCGCCTCCACTACCGTTTGTATTCCACAAACGCCCCGCTGATCACAGGCTTCTGGATAATACCCTAAAAGAATTCCTACATAATTTTCGAATTGACGTATATAAGGCTGTCTTCCCTTCTTCCAGTCCTCAAACCACAATTCAAACAGTGTAATGAGAAATTCTCCATACTGATCCGGAGTAAGCCCGTAAGAATGATTTCCATGTCCCTCTCCTAAAGGATCAATACAGGCAATATACTGCTGATACCTCCATCCTTTTCCTGCATAACTATAATAAATTTTTCTGATATTTTTAACTACTTCTCCTGTAACTACCGTTAAAATATTAAAGGAAACTCCATATTTATCCAGCAGCTTTATATTTTCTGAAATCTCATTAAAAGTCCCTTGCCCGTCAGCCTTATGTCGATACCTGTCATGGATGTCTAAAGTACCGTCCACTGAAACTCCAACAAGAAATTGATTTTCCCTGAAAAATTGGCACCATTTCTCATCTATCAAAGAGCCATTTGTTTGAAATGCATTTATCACTTCAACATTGTTTTTATTATATTGCTTTTGAAGAGCAATAGCCCTGCGGAAAAAATCGATTCCCCGCAAAGAAGGCTCTCCTCCCTGAAATGCATATGTGATAGATCCTTCTGCATGAAGAATTGTTTTTCGAATAACATTTTTCAATGTATTCTCTGTCATAAACCCATAATTCTGCTGCAACCGTTTCTTTGATTCATCACAATAAAAACAATAATCGCATTTCATATTACATAAACCGGAAGCCGGTTTGATCAATACACTTAAGGGAGGCATCTTTTCATCTCCTTTGCAAAATTACTTTCTTCATTATAAAACAGACTGCAGTATGGTGAATCCACAGTCTGTTTCTTTTACAATATAATTGTCCATTACGACTAAAAACTGTATAGTCTGTGCATGGAATTATCCATGTTACATAAAACCGTATGGCTGTAGCTCTTTTGTATTAATTTTGCTTTTAGTAAACCATACTTTTCATCATCCCACAAATTCATAAATTCTTCAGGATCTACATCAAGGTCATATAATTCCCCATATTCTTTTCCATGGTAGCAGATTAGTTTGTATCTTCCGTCAAAATACATAGTTGCATCTATGTCTTCATGGGTTCCCTTAAGGGAATGATAAAATTCTGAATATACGGCATCCTTAAAGTAATGAGGATCAGCTTCACCTGTAAGTATTTTATAAAAGCTTTTTCCCTGCATAAAATAAGGTACTTCCAGGCCGGCAGCTTCCATAAGCGTTGGCGCAATATCCACCAGTTCCACTAAACCGTCACATTTTACATCCTGCTTAAAAACAGAAGGACAGGAAATAATCAACGGAATATGAACCAGTGCTTCATAAAAATATGCCCCTTTCCAATATAATCCATGATCGCCATTCATTTCTCCGTGGTCACTCATGAAAATAACAATTGTATGGTCGCGTTGGCCAGATTCCTCCAGATAATCAAGAAGCCTGCCCAGCTGGTCATCTATCAATTCTATCTCCGCATAATAATCACGAAAATGCTCTCTTTTTTCCTCTTCACTTAAATTTCCAATCGGTTCAGCCTGTCCATCCTGTCCCCCATAAATTACATCTTTTTGCTGATGAGGCGGTTTATTGTTCATTTCCCCGTCCTTCCAAAGAGGAAGAGGCATATCTTCTATTTTCAGACGATCCTTATACTCCTGTGGCGGATCTAGCGGCGGATGAGGATCAAAGGGATTAATGCTTATCAGCCAGGGAGTTGACTCGCTGCGGTTATTTTCTATAAATTCTATCGCTTTCTCCACGCAAAATGTTGTCTGATGGTACTTGGCCGGCACCCCTACCTGCTTTCCGGAAAAAGCCGGATTTGCCTTAGGCGGCCATGTTGCCATAGTCATAAATTTTCCACCATAAATATCTTCCCAGCGTACACCTTTTTCTGCCAGCCAGGTTTGATATTTATTCTCTCCTTCAGCCCAGTCATTATGGGGATGATGGCTGTACTCAAAATACGTATATCCATCATCTGTACGTTTTTCTACCTTCCCTTCTGCTGATGTCAAATGAAGTTTTCCGGTCAGTCCGCAGGTATATCCGTTATCTGCAAGAAGTCTTGTAACCAGTTTTTCATCCTTTGAAAACTTATCGTTTCCGTTAAAAATAGTTTTAGTGCTTCTCGGATACCGCCCTGTTAAAAAGCATGCCCGACTGGGCGTACAAACCGGCGATTGCGTATATGCCCTTGTAAATGCCACGCCTGTCTTTACCAGACGGTCAATATTGGGCGTTTTAATATAAGAATTACCAAGGCTGTGAATCGTATCCCAGCGCTGTTGATCTGTGCAAAACCATACTACATTTAATTTCTTATTCAACCTTACCACCACCTTATAAGTTCCGTAACCTGATTACGAAGTTCAACAAATTTAGGAGACGCTATATCACGAGGACGTGGAAGATCATTTACCAGTGTTTCCTTCACAGTTGTGGGTTTATTTGTAAGCACCATGATCTTATTGCCCAGATATACTGCCTCTTCAATATTATGTGTAATAAAAATAACCGTTGTTTTCGTCATTTCCCAAAGCTTAACCAGTTCATCTTCCAACTTAAAACGTAATTCAATGTCTAACTGTCCATAGGGCTCATCCATAAGTAAAAGTTCCGGTTCTGTCGCAAAGGCCCTGGCAATACTAACCCTTTGAAGCATACTTGCTGAAAGCTGCTTGGGATAATAATTTCTGTATTTTGTCAATCCTACAATATCCAGATATTTCTCCACCCGTTCCTTTTTTTCTCCAGAAGATATTTTTTTCAAATTTAAACCAAATCGAACATTTTCTTCCACTGTCAGCCAGGGCATGGTTGAGTCTCCCTGAAAAATGTAGGCAATATTTTGTTCTTTTGTATTTACCTGCTTTCCATCCAATAAAATTTCACCGGATGTAATCTGATAAATATTTACAAGGCTGTTAAGAAATGTAGTTTTGCCACATCCTGTAGGTCCCACTACGCACAAAAGATCTCCATCCATAACCTCAAACGAAACATCATTCAGTACAAGCAGATCTCCAAATTTTTTTGTTAAGTGATTTACACTTACTTTTACATTATCGCTCATTTTAACCCTCCAACTGTGAACTGTCCAGTATTCCTGTTATTTCTTTGCGGAGTGCTAAAAATTCTTCAGAAACCAGATCCCGCGGTCTTGGCAAGTCAATCCTGTACTCTTTTTTTACCGTGGCAGGACAATTTGTCAAAACAATGATTCTGTCCGCAAGATAGATTGCCTCCTCAATATTATTTGTTACAAAAATTACCGTTCTCTTTTCGCTACTCCAGATTCTTTGCAGTTCTTCCTGCATCATATAGCGAGTCTGTGCATCCAGCGCGCCAAAAGGCTCATCCATAAGCATTACTTCCGGCTCGTTACAATATGCCCTGGCAATACCCACGCGCTGCTTCATTCCTCCTGAAAGCTGCACCGGAAAGGATTTCTCAAATCCATTCAGTCCAACAAGATCAATATATTTTTGTGCGTGTTTCTGCCTCTCTTTTTTATTTACCCCTTTAATTTTCAATCCGTATTCAACATTCTGCATGGCCGTCATCCAGGGAAATAAGGAAATAGACTGAAATACTACTCCCCGGGAAACATCAGGTTTTTCTATTTTTTTCCCGTCTGCCAGCATTTTACCTGTTGTAGCGCTTTCAAATCCTGCTATCATATTAATAATCGTAGTTTTCCCACACTGCCCTGGTCCGAAAAGAACAAGAAATTCATTTTCTTCTGCCGAAAAATTCAGATTACGGACAACCTCATGTTCTCCCTCAGGTGTCTGAAAAACCTTACCAACATTAACACAGTCAATTATCGTTTTTATCTTCCGCTCTTGTTCCATCGGCACATAACTCCTTCAATTGTTCTCATGATACAGGTCAAAACAAAACCACCAATACCAATCATGATAATGCCTGCAAGTATCTGAGTCATATTATTATTATCCATACCTGCCTGAATAATCCAGCCAAGTCCATTTTCAGCCTTTATCATTTCGGCAGCTACCACACTGGCCCAGCTACAGGAAATTCCCACCTGCAGGCCTGCAAATATAGCAGGAACAGACGCTGGTATCACGATTGTCCTGAAAATCTGTCCTTCTTTTGCCCCAAGCATACGTGCAGCATTAATTACCTGTGGATCAACATTTGCCGAACCTGTCATTGCATTTAATGTTGTATTGGCAAATGCAGCCAATATAATTAAAAATATTTTTGCCTGCTCACCAAGCCCTAACCAGATAATAGAGATTGGTATCCATGCAATAGGGGGAATTGGGCGGATAATGCGGTACAAGGGATTAAAAATTGCTTTAGCCAGCTCATAACGCCCCATCAAAAGCCCCAGAGAGACGCCAAGCATCGATCCAATGCAAAAACCAATCAGCACTCTGCGTAAGCTGTTAAATGTATGCATTATCAAGCTGCATTTTCCAACTGTACCTGTAATATACCCGCCCATAGCCTTAAGCACGGTTCCCGGATTTGGCAGAAGGTTTCCAAGATCTGTCTTCTGCGTTGCCCACCACCACAATCCTAAAAATGCTCCTATAGAAATTATTGCACATAAAACTGACAGTAGTCGTTCTTTTACCTTATCGTTCATTCCGCATTCATTCCTTTCGCAACTTTCCTTTCCAGATAGTGCAAAACCGTATCAAGCACAAGGCCTACTATTCCAATCATCAGCATACCTACAAACACCAGCGCCGGTTTTGAAGAATAGCGCCCCTGCTGAATCATATACCCTAAACCTTCGGACGCTGCCAGCAATTCCGCTGCAACAAGAGCCATCCATGCTGCTCCCATAGCCACTCTTAAGCCTGTAAAAATCATTGGAAGAGCCGTAGGAACCGCAATCCTGAACAGCTTCTGGATATTCGTAGCGCCAAATACATCCCCTACCCACAAATGCTCTTCTTTCGTCTGCCTGATACCTGTATAACTGTTTACGATACAGGCAACTGCTGTGCTTAAAAAAATTACAGCCGCCTTAGAAGTGATTCCTATTCCGAAAAGAAGTATAAACATTGGGATCCATGCAAGTCCGGGAACTGGACGGATCAGGTCGAAAAGAGGTCTCACAAGGCGATCCACCCATTTCGACCATGCCATCATAATTCCCACTGGAACCCCAAACAAAACCCCAAGAAAATATCCCAAAAGGGCCACTTTTAAGCTTGAAATCAAATGAACCGGCAACGTTGCTCCATCAGGCGCTTTTGTATACAGTTTTTGAATAAAAGTTTTTACCACTGTGAGCGGTCCGGGAAAAACTGTTTCCGCCTTCAAGTGCAATACATTTATACACAAATACCAAACTATGACCACAAAAGAGACTGAGCATATTGAAATTAATGTATATTTCCATTTTTTATTTTTTGCCTTCATCATTCACATCTCCAACTTTCATCTTCATCAAGCTACTTATTTGCTGACCATCCTTTAACAGAAGAAATGTACTTATTATCAATACTTGCTTTTACATTTTCTAAATCTTCCTGCGTAATCTTATCATTTGAGAGAAGGAATTCTCCCGCAAATTCCATAAATCCACCTAATGCATATTCTCCTTCATCAACTGAATCAAGCGTAAAGTAACTCTTTAAACTACATTCATTAATTACATCCTGCTCACTATACTCAAGGCCTTCTCCTACATACCACTCATATGCCACTGCCACCCTGTTGTCCTGATTATTAAGCATATCTTCACATGCCCTGTAATAGCAGTATAAGAAAAGTTCCACATCCTGACTTCTTTCTTCAATCAATTCATTCTGACAGTAAATTGCATCTATAATATCCTGCTCTGAAATCTGATTATAGTCCGCTGCTCTCACATAGCCATCGGCTTCAAGATATGCAGCATAAGTCGGATTAACAGCAATCATATCCCCTTCGCCAGACGTAAATGCCGCAAGTCCTGATGAATAATCAAGGTTTGTAAAAGTAAACTGTGTTGCATCATACCCAAAATATGCCATATATGCTATTGCATTCATTTGTGCAGTTGTATTCATAGGGCCAAGGATAACTGCATCTTTCAGTGTATCGGTACTTCCGTAAACTCCATTCTCGTCGGGACCAGTTGCATAAATATCACTGTCCGGTCTGCAATAAATTGTTTCACCCTGAATGGTTAAGCATCCATCTCCAATATACGTATACATGCCTGTAGAAAGTGCATAAACGGAAGCCATTCCGGACACTGCAATATCACACTCATCTGCTGCCATTGCTTCATTTACCAGCGTGCCCTGTGATCCGAAATTTACAATTTCAACATCAAGTCCCACTTCTTCATAATAGCCTTCCTTATAAGCATACCATGCAGGAAGTCCTACCCAGTTTGCCAAAGTACCTATTACCAACTTTTCTCCTGAAGCTGCCGGCATTGTTGTTTGTGCTGTTTCTGTTTCTTCTTCCGGCTGCTGTTCCCCTGATTCTTCTGTCGTGGTTTCCGTCTGCACAGGTGTTTCCTCTGGTGTTTTTGCTTCCTCTTTGCTGTTTCCACATGCAGTAGCAGACATCACCATTACTGTTGCCAGCAAAATTGCCAACATTTTTTTTGCTTTCCCATACATCATTTTTACTTCCTCCTTTTTGTTAATTGTTATTAATATTGGTAAAATATTTTCTTTTACTCCTGTACATCAATCAATACCTTCATCGTATTTTCTTTATTAGTATCAATGTACTCATATGCTTCCTGATATTGTTTAAAGGAAAAATGATTCGTCATCAACCTTACAAGATTAATCTTTTTATCTTTAACTAATTGTATTGCTTCTAAATAATCTTCGTGTCGATACATCATAGTCGTATTTAAATCCAATTCATGATCATTTAATACTGCCAGATCTACATTTGCCATTTTTCCAAACACAGCAACCAAAATGATCTGGCTTCCTTTTCTGGCATATTTAATTGCCTGCCCTATAGATACATCATTACCTGCACAATCATAAATAATATCTGCCTTATCTTTTCCAAAGCATTCTAAAACAGCCTCTCCAAAATCTTTGCTTTTTGTATTTACCACAAGGTCAATTCCGCACTCCCTGACAATTTCCAATCTACACTCGCTGATATCCGAAACCAGAACTGATCTTGCTCCCTTTGCCTTAGCTGCCTGTGCTACTAAATTTCCAATAGGGCCAGCCCCAATGATTACTATATTTTTATCTGTGATATCTCCTGACTGGTTCACTGCATGTACCGCAACTGCCAATGGTTCAATCATTGCTCCTTCATCATAACTGATCTCTTCAGGAAGCAGTGTGATTTTATCTGCATCTACTGCAAAATATTCTGATGCAGTACCAGTGGTCTGAAAACCCATCACTTTTAAGTTTTCACAAAGGTTATACTTTCCTGTCCGACATAAGTAGCATGTCCCACAAGTAACCTGCGGTTCTATGGTTACTTTCTGTCCAACACAAAACCCTTCAACCTTATTCCCCAGCTTTACAATTTCACCTGATACTTCATGCCCTTGTGTAATTGGATAACTGGTAAATGGATGGGTTCCATGATATACATGAATATCAGATCCACAAATTCCGATCTTCATAATTTTCACAAGCACTTCCTGTTCTTTAGGTTCTGGAATAGGAATTTCACGAAATACAATTTTTTTTGGTTCCGTCATCACCTGCTGTAACATGTCATCACCTCTTATATATTATACTTTGATAAATTGTTTTATTAAAGTATAATATATAAATGCAAATAATGCAATAGTTAGTTCTAATTTTTAGGAACTATTAGTACTTTTATTGAATCATTGGACATTTGCATTTGTATCGCCCCGTTCACCTCTTCCAAGCAATACTTATGTGTGATAATTGGTGCTATTTGAAGTTTTCTGCTATTAATCAGTTTTACAGCCCTTAAATGTGTATCAGGGTTTATGAAAGAACCTGATATTTTTAATTCTTTTTGATAGATGTCAAATAAAGGAAGGGGAAATTCCGCCCCTGTCTCCGGCACACTAAACAACAATATGCCTGCTCCTTTTCCAGCGATTTCAAAAGCCTGTCTCGTTGCAGCTAATCTGCCCACACACTCAATTACCACATCAACATGGTCCTCTCCGATTACTTTCTTTATCTGCTCTTTTAAATTTCCTGATGCCGGATCAACTACTGCATCTGCACCAACTTGAAGGCCGATTCTTCTGCGCATTTCTACTGGTTCGCTTAAAATAACCTTTGATGCACCTTTCAATTTTGCCAATTGAACCATAATAAGGCCAATAGCTCCTCCTCCTATCACACATACAGTATCCCCTTCTTTTATTTCACTCCTTTCAATCCCGTGCAGGCAGCATGCAACGGGTTCCGCCATAGCGCCTTCTTCAAAACTTACAAATTCCTCCAAAAGAAACGCCTGCGTCTGTGGAACTACACAATATTCCTGAAATCCTCCATCCTGATTTACGCCAATTGCATGTAATGATTCACAAAGCTGTTTTTTTCCATTCCTGCAATACGCACATCTACCACAATAAATATTAGGATCTACCGTAACTTTGTCTCCAACTTTAAAATTATTTACTTCTTCTCCAATTTCAACCACTATCCCTGAGAATTCATGTCCCAGAACAATCGGCGGCGTCACCTCAGCAGAACCTCTCTCCCCATGATAAATATGTACATCCGTGCCGCATACTCCACAGGCTTTCACTTCTACCAAAATTTCATTCTTTTTCACGGATGGACGAGCAGCATTTTCAATTCTTATATCATTCACACCATAAAAAACAGATCGCTTCATGCATTTTCCTCCTTTACTTTTTAAATATATTTTAATAAGTCCGGATGCAACCATCTTACTCTATATGTGCATTTTTTGCAATACCAAGTTTAAATATTTATTTTTTTCATCATTTTGCATAAATTTTAATTGTTTTTATTTTGCATATCTTCTTATTTTATAAAAATGAAACATATCTTTTTTATTGTTATTTGAAAAGAAGATACCTTTTAAAGATTTTAAGTCTTTAAAAGGTATCTTTTTTCCCTTATATGTTTCTAACACTTACTCTTTTGCTTCCATAAAATAAATACGAGATCCAAAATCTGGAAAATACCGCACCTGTTCGTTATATCCTGTGCCTGCAAACGCCTGTTTTAAGCAGACGCCGGCATACATAAGTGTATCTCCATAAGCCCATAAATCCTCCGTTTCCCCATCCATTTTTACAAATTTTGCAATCATATTTTGAACAAAAGAGTCCTGCTTCACATGGACAGGTGAAACCATATTAACCAAATCACCAAATTCTCTTACATCATATTTTAATTGTCTGTTATAAAAATGATATATTTCATCCGGTAAAAGCCCTTTGGCTTTATAACAATGAAATCTACTGTTTGGCACTACAAGTTTCTGCATGAAAAACCCCACAGCTTTCCTGCCATCCTGGGATACACATGTCCATTCCATATAATTTCCTTCACTGTTATCCAGGCAACTTGCTGTGCCTTCATTTTCTCCAAAATTTCTTCCTCTGTAAAAATTACCTGTCTGTAATACTTCCCTCCACTGTTTATACAACGCAACCTGCTCTTTTATTTTGTGCAGATCCTCCTTTTTCATGTCGCATAAATTGCACTCATATCCACATATGCCAAAGCTGGCCACGTGAAATCTTGTTTCCAATGGCGTAACACGAAGTGTCTGGTGATTGGGACAGGCAGATACATGTGCACTGATTGCAGACATAGGATATCCGTAACTGTATCCATTTTGAATTTCCGCCCTGCACAGTGCATCCGTATCATCACTGGCCCATATCTGCGGGAAATAACAGAGGATTCCTAAATCAAACCGGTTTCCTCCTGCAGAACAGCCTTCAAACAAAATATTGGGAAAACGCATAGTCAGTTCTTTCATGCATCGGTATAATCCCATCACATATCGATGAGCTACTTCACCCTGCTGCTCTGGCAAAAGCGCCTCTGAAAAATAATCTGTAAAGGTTCTGTTCATATCCCACTTTACATAGGAAATATCTGCCAAAGCAAATACTTCACTCATTTTATCAATAATAAAATCCTGTACTTCCGTCCTTGTCAGATCTAAAATTCTTTGATTGCGTCCCTCTGCATGAGGTTTTTCAGGAATTTGTATTACCCAGTCGGGATGTTTTTCATATAGCCGGCTTTTAACACTCACCATCTCCGGTTCAACCCAAATACCAAACTTTAATCCCAGTTCCTTAATTTTCTTACATAATCCGGCTAAGCCGCCAGGCAGTTTCTTTAAGTTTACATCCCAATCTCCCAGGGAACTTGTGTCGTCATTCCGCTCTCCAAACCATCCATCATCTACAACAAACAGCTCTATTCCCACTTCTTTACCTGCCTTTGCCAGATGCAAAAGCTTCTTTTCATTAATGTCAAAATAAGATGCCTCCCAACTGTTCAATAAAATAGGACGTATCTTCTTCTTCCATTCTCCCCTGACAATATGCTCTCTGACAAAACGGTGCATCTGTCCGCTCATTCCATTACAGCCTAAATGAGAATAGGTCATCACTGCTTCAGGCGCCTCAAACTGCTCTCCCGGCCTTAGCAGAAAACAAAAAGACTGAGGATGAATCCCTGATACCAGCCTTGTTTTTCCGAAGCTGCTCACCTCTGCAGCTTCATAATGATTTCCGCTGTAAATTAAATTAAATCCATAGCAGTCGCCAAAATCCTCCGTTGTTTCTTTTTTACTCAGCATGACAAAGGGATTCGCCCGATTGGAAGATGTTCCTGTATAAGAGGAATTAACATGTTTTCCTGCTTTTACCTGCACATCCACTTTTCTCATTTCCCTTGCCCATGCTCCCTGAAAAGTAGTTAAAATATAGTCAGAGGTATGAAAATCCAATTGCATACTAAGAAGTCTAAGCAATTTTACACACGCTTCACTTTCATTGATCAGTCTGGCGCTTCTTGTGATCACATCACAATCCGGATAAACATAATAAAATAATTGAAGTATCAATCCATACTGCTTGTCTTTTAAAATCACACAAAGCTGCTCTGCGCTGTCTGTGTCATCATAGGATCCCGGCAACGTATTAAAAGCATCCTTTCCTTTGGTAATCCGGGCATCTTCAAACAGAAAATCAGAGGTATAGCTGCCGTCTTCATGAATTACTTCAATAAAAGGCTCCCTGATATCTCCTTTTCCATAAGAGGACATTTCCAGGCAGACATCCTCAAGAGATAAACTACTATATTTCTCATCATATGCATTAAGATTTCCGGGAATAAAAACCTGCTTTTCCACAAGTGCTTTTACGCCCTTCCCTTCTGAAATAGAAATTTTCCGCCCATAATATAAATGCTCTAAATGACCTGTTTTCATCACCTGAAAGCAGTAAGTTGTATTCAGGGTTTCTAAAACAAAACAATTTTTTTCCCGTTTGATCATGATTTTCCCCCATATTTACCTCTTTTTCAGTTCTTCCACTATTTCCTTTAACTTACTTTCCGTAAGTATATATTTTTTATGAAATACGACTACCGCAATAACCAGTCCAATAATAGGAATAAGGGCCATCGTCATACGAAGCCCCACAACAGAAGAAGACTCTTCAACCGCTGCTGCCCCCTGTGAGGTATCATTGCTTAAATTACACACTGTCAGACAAACGGATGCAATCAGTGCTGCCAGACCTGAGGCAAGCTTCACAACAAAGGTCTGCATGGAGAAAATAACGCTTTCATCCCTCCTGCTGTTTTTCAGTTCTCCATAGTCAACCGTATTGGCGAGAAAGATTGTCGTAAGCACCGTCAGCATTCCAAATGCGGTAAACACCAGAAAACCGGGAATAAACAACAAGTATATGCTTGACATATTGGTAAACGACAAAACAAGCAGCGCTCCATAACCTGCAACTGCCAATAAAATACTTAAATAAAATACCCTGACAGTACTCATAAATTTGCGTATCAAAGGAAAAAACATCATCATGGACAAAATCTGAACCGCACCGCCAAAAGTATTAAACAGGGTATAGCTGTTATACCACGCTTCACCTCCAAAATCGTATTTAAAGAAGTAAATCAATAAATTAGAGGTAATATATAATGCACAGTTAATTAGTACGATTGTAATTACCACTGCCATTGCCTGATCATTTTGTACCAGTGCCTTAAACATTTGCTTTACAGAAGGAGAGTCCACATCCACTGTAGACTTCTCCTTGATCATAAGGCAGGCAAATACCGTAAAAAGAATAAACAGTATTGCTATGATCAGGACAAACCGCTTAAATCCGGCACGTTCATTCCCCTGCCCCAACACATAAACACATTTCATGGTAATAATAGTAATAATTGCCGAGCCCACGCCTGCACAGGAACGGGCAAGGGTGGTTAACCCTTCTCTTTCCTCCCCTCCCTCCGTAAATGCCGGAATCATGGACCAAAAAGGGATATCCATCATGGTGTATGTGACGCCCCACAAAATATATGTAATTGCTGCATATGCTATAAGACCGCTGCCATTTAACGCAGGCGGCGCCGCAAACATGATATATAAAACTATCGCATTGGTTATGGTTCCTATTAGCAGCCAGGGGCGGAATTTTCCCCATCTCGTCCTTGTCTTTGCAACCACAACACCCATAACAGGATCATTAAATGCATCAAACACTCTCGCTGCCATCAAAATAATTCCCATAGCAATAGCACTGACACCCAAAATATCCTGATAATAATACAAAATATAGCTGGCAGAAAGCATATACACCATATCCTTCCCCACTGCTCCTAATCCATAAGAAATCTTTTCCTTCCCTGATAGCTTCATTTTCCTTCTCCTTTCTTAAGCCTATAATACTTTCACCGTAAAATCCAGCCTGATTTCCTCCGCCTGGCCACTGTTTATAATCAATGCCGCTCTACCTTCTTCGCCTGTTGTTTTCAAGTAAGTTCCCGTCATACCGCCCTTGAATGATATGATTTTTCCTCCAATCAAACTTATGGGGCCTTCTGCTTTCAGTATCACCGGTTCCTGAAAGAAATTCAGCAGATTTCCATTCTCATCCAACATACGGATTCTAACCGCCGCCACATCATAGGAATTTTTCTCTGTCAGTTCCGTATGATCCGCCTCCGCCCAAAGCTTCATCTGTTTCATTGGTTTTCTGACTACTGTCTTTACCATCTTTCCATCCTTCATCCCTTCAAACCGGTACTCTGTGGATGCTCCTCCCCAATCACCAATATACTGGGTAAAAAGGCGTACTGCCTCCGAAGGCTTCATGTGGTGTATTAATACCATCTTAAGCGCTGTCAGATATACTTTTTTGGGCAAATGAGACAATCCGTGCAGCGCAGCCAAATTTAAAGCCTCCGTAATTTCTTTCGCCAGCTTTTTATCATAATTTTCTTCCTTTATAATAGCATCTCCAATAAAGTCATCTATCAAAATCGGTCCGTGAAGTAAATGAGAATAAGCAGAATCCTCCCTGTGGTATTCTTTAAGGAACCTTTTATTTTTATACATACGGACGCTGTCTGCATTGGTAAAAATCCAGATTTTCCCTCTGCTCCCCCCCGGATGTTCTCCAATATCCATTGTGGAGCTGACAGAAAGAACCGGCCTTTCTTCCTGCTGGCATGCATAAATATCGGCTGCCAGCTTTGGATTTCTAAACATATCCATCACGCCGTGATAACAGATTCTGTCACCGCTTCCGAAATCCTTATGGGTATTATAATCCGTCATACACCAGCCAAAACTGCCTGAAATATCTTCCTCCCCAGCTATGGCATCTAAAACATTGGCATGGCGGATTGCCTGTTCCGCCCTGTGCTCCTCCCAGTCAAATGCCTTGGCAGGATACATATGTCCGTTATATTCACTGACCAGATATGCTCTTTCCATGTCAGGTGTAATCTTTTTTTTGGGTAGACATCCCTTTGCCTCTCCATCATGAGAAAAATCATTATAAGTGTACACATCCTCCAAAAGGCTGCTCTTTTGATGGGCCCTGACGCCGCCTGTCTGCCTGTATGGATCCAGTTCTTTAGCTGCCGCATTGGTTCTTTTATAAAATTCATCATCATCCTGGGACTCGTTAATACGTACGCCCCATAAAATAATGGAAGCATGATTCCGATACTGCCGCACCATATCTCTGGTGTTTTCCACTGCCTGCCTTTTCCACTCTTCATCTCCTATATGCTGCCAGCCCGGCAGCTCAGTAAATACCAAAAGGCCTATCTCATCACATCTTTCCAGAAAATAATGGGACTGTGGGTAATGGGATGTCCGCACTGCATTTACACCAAGCTCATATTTTAAAATATCTGCATCCAGACACTGCATGGATTTTGGCATTGCATATCCTACATAAGGGTAGCTTTGATGTCGGTTTAAACCGCGTATCTTTACCTTACGGTCGTTTAAATAAAACCCGTCCTTTAAAAACTCTGCCTTTCGAAAGCCAAAGCATGTGACTACTTCATCCAGTATTTCCTCCTGATTTGTCAGTTCTGTTTTCACCTCGTACAATGCCGGGTTTTCAATATCCCACAATTCTACATCCCCGGCCTCCCATTTCATCTCCACTTCCCTGCATCCGGAATCGGGCTGCATCTCCCACAGCAGTCTGTAGTTTTCCGTTGCCTTCCTTCTAATCAACTGACGCAGGCTGAGGTTTTCCACTTCTCCGGCAATCTGTATTTTTGAAATTAGCTTTACCGATTTGTCTGACATATCTCTTTTTATTTCTGAAGCCAAAAATACATCCTGTAGATATGTCCGGCTCATCACATCTATATAAACATCTCTGTAGATCCCTCCATAGGTCATATAATCAATAACAAATCCAAATGGAGGAATATTTAAACTCTCTCTGCTGTCCACTTTTACAGCCAGCACATTTGTTTTTCCATAGTGCAGTTTCTTACTTAAATCTATGGAAAAAGCTGTATAGCCGCAATGATGTTCTCCTACCTTTTCCCCATTTAAAAAAATTTCACTTTCATGGGCAACTCCCTCTAAAGTAAATACCACGCATTTTCCCTTCCAGCTCTCCGGCACCTCTATTTTCCTGCGGTAAACACAAACCATCTGATAAATCTGTTCATCAAAATAATGATAAGGTACCTCCCGGCAGGTATGTGGCAGCCTGACTTCTTCCATATTCAACTCATTGAAGTCTGTTTTTGTCATTTCTTCACTGTATTTTTCATTAAACTTCCAACCCTCATTTAAATAAATCCGTTTTCTGCTTTCCGTATTCACGTCATCCTCCTTGCCTATCGTCATCCACCTGCAGCATTTGTGCCTATTCATGCACCGCAATTCCATCCATCAAAATTCCCACCACTTCATCCAAAGCTTCCGCATAGGATATTTGATGGCAAATCAAAATATCTCTCTGAAAAAATTCTTCCAGGGCTGCTTCCAGCATCGTCTTTAGTATGGGAATTTTAACGTGCCTGACCACTCCCTCCTCCATTCCCTTTTCTAATAACTGAATGGTAGACTCCCATCCTGTTTCCAGCCGCTTCTCTACCTGTGCATAAATTTCCGGATATTTTTCTTTTAATGTATAAAACTGCCTGAAATCTATATCTTTATATGCATCCGGCATAACGCCAAGAATAGCGCGTATTTTTTCTATCGTGGTCAAATCAGTTTTTTCCACAATCTGCCTCTCACATTCCTTGATGGAATCAAACAAATAATCTACCATAGCCAGAAATAACGCTTCCTTATCCTGAAAAACCGTATAAATGGTTTTTTTGCTTATTCCAAGAATCTTTGCTATATCGTCCATAGTAAATTTTAATCCCTTTTGCCGAAATGCCTGTAAAGCACCTTCCAAAATAGTTATCTTTAAATTCATCTCTACCCCACAGTCTTTTATGTTTTTAATGGAAACTGTTTTTGTATTTTCAGTTTCCATTATTGTAGCATAACAAATTATTTTTTACAAACTATTCTTATGACAAAACATTGTAAGTCACTTTGTGATCTATTTTCACGTTAAAAAAGCATGGGGCTGTCGCACTAAGTGATTAGTGCGCAGCTCCTTTTCTGTGCAAAAAATAACTGCCAGACCTCGAAAGAATCCGGCAGTTGGTGTAAAATTAATGTATGACCAAACACATTAACTTACAGAAAAATTATAGTCTAAATCAGGGCGGATATCAATTAAAACTTCCGCTAAATATTGAAACAATCATCCCGGAAGATGATTCTGTGCGGTTACTGAGTCAGTTTGTGGAGGAAATGGATTTGACTGACTTATATTCTACTTATGAAAGAATAAATTCCGTATCGCCAAGAACCCTTCTAAAGATTGTGCTTTACTCTTACATGAACGGGGATTATTCCTCCCGTTCCATGGAGCTTAACTGTAAAAGGGATATCAATTTTATGTTTCTTTTGGAAGGCGCACCTGTTCCTGACCATGCAACATTTGCAAGATTCCGAAGCATTCATTTTGCGCCCTGTTCCAAGCGGATTCTTGCGGAAATGTCCAATACACTTTTTGACCTTGGCGAGATTTCAGGCGAGACCATTTTCATCGATGGTACAAAAATCGAAGCCAGCGCAAATAAATATACTTTTGTCTGGAAGAAAGCCGTGACAAAGAATCAGGCGAAGCTTCTGATAAAACTTGCAGATTTTGTTGCGGAATGTGAACAGCTTTATGGGCTAAAGATTGTTTACAGGGATACTGTAAAGATGAAACATGTAAAGAAGCTGCGCAGGAAACTTTATGCCCTCAAGCAAAGTGAAAATGTAGTTTTTGTGCATGGCATTGGAAAAAGAAAAACACCACTTCAAAAGAGCATTGAAACTCTCGAAGCTTATCTGTGCAAGCTCAAAGAATACAATCAAAAGATTCATATCTGCGGGGAACGAAACAGCTATTCCAAAACGGATCATGATGCTGCGTTTATGCGGATGAAAGAAGATGCCATGGGCAACGGACAGTTAAAACCTGCCTACAACCTCCAGCATGGTGTGGATTCCGAATATATCACATGGCTTTCCGTCGGACCGCAGCCAACCGACACTACAACCCTGATACCATTTTTGAAAGATGCCGGAGAACATCTGAAATTCAAATATAAAAATATAACCGCTGATGCCGGATATGAAAGTGAAGAAAACTACCTGTTTCTTGAATCAAACGGACAGCTTTCTTATATAAAGCCTTCGAACTACGAGATTTCCAAAACCCGTAAGTATAAAAATGATATCGGAAAAGCCGAAAATATGGAGTATGATTCCGAGTCAGACAGCTATACCTGTAGAAACAGTAAAAAGCTGACGACAGACCATGTCAGACATTCCAAAAGCAAAACAGGCTATGTAAGTGAAAAAACGGTTTATAAATGTGAGGATTGCAGCGGATGCCCTTACAAAAGTGACTGTATCAAAGGTAACAATTGCAAAACACCTATGGAAGAAAGGACAAAGACGCTTCAGGTTGCAAAAACATTTCTGAAGTACAGGAAAGAAGATCTGGAACGGATTCTTTCGGATGAAGGCATACTTTTGAGGACAAATCGGAGTATTCAGGCAGAGGGTTCTTTTGGGGATTTAAAACAGGATATGCAGTTTAGGAGATACTTAAGCAAAGGGACATCAAATGTGCTTGCAGAAAGCACACTGCTTGCCATGGCGCAGAATATGAATAAACTTCATAATAAGATTCAAAAAGGCAGGACCGGAACACATTTGTTTCCTGTGAAAAGTGCCTGATTTTTCATATCTTAAAGCAAACTTTCAAGCTGTGGGAAATGGCTTATTAAAGTATGCTCTTTTTACAGAATAACAGAACAATCCAAAGCTTTTTCCTGAAAGTACATATAAAAACAGCAAAAATGAAGCTGACGCTTCACGAATTTTCCTTCATTAAAGCGACAGCCCCATGCATTGATAACTTATTTTATAAATCAAACTCCTTAAGTAAATTTTCCTGACACTCCTCATCCTGCGCCGCCTTTTTCAATTTCGCTCTATAAACAAGTATGAATTTTAATTAATCGAAAAACCTGCTCCACCGTATCCGTCATATTTCTGACTGCATTCTCCTCCTTCATGGCTTCTTCCAAACTGACTGCCGATCTGATTATGGGAAAAAATGCATCTATTCCTGCATTGTTACAAAGTTCTGTCTCTGTTCCTACGCTTCCTGAAAATGCAAGTACAGGCCTGCCATACTGTTTCGCCAGCTCCGCCACGCCCACAGGGGCTTTTCCCTGCATTGTCTGTCCATCCAGTCTGCCCTCTCCCGTAATGACATAATCAGCATCCTTTATGTTTTCTGCCAGGTCAGTTTCTTCTAAAATAATTTTCACCCCTGATTCCAACGTCCCATTTAAAAATGCCTGAAATGCAAAACCCAATCCTCCGGCAGCTCCCGCGCCGGGACAGAAATCATCCGCTTCCGGAAACCCTTCCTTTGCCACCCTGGCAAAATGCTTTAATCCTTTATCCATACGCTCTACCATCTCAGGCGTGGCGCCTTTTTGCGGTCCGTAAACTGCACTTGCGCCTTTGGGGCCGCACAAAGGATTTCTCACATCGCAGGCTGCCCGAAAGGTACAATCAGCAAGCTCCGGTATTACATCCCCGGCATGAATTCGAAAAATTTTCTCCAGCTCTCCACCGCCAAATCCAACCTGTTTTCCCTCTTTATCAAGTATGGAAAAGCCTAAAGCCTGAAGCATGCCAATTCCCCCGTCATTGGTAGCACTGCCTCCAATTCCCACAATAAACTTCCGGCAGCCTTTTTCTATTCCATCCCGAATCATTTCTCCAACGCCATAGGTTGTAGACAGCAGGGGATTCCTTTTCTCCTCTGGAACCAGTACAAGACCTGCCGCAGCAGCCATCTCCATAACTGCTGTTTTATTATCCTCTAAAATACCATATTCGCATTCAAGGAGCTCTCCCAATGGCCCTGTCACAGGACAGCTCACCATCCTGCCGCCCATTCCCTGAATCAATGCTTCTACCGTGCCTTCACCTCCGTCCGCCAAAGGAAAAACTTTCACCTGTGCATCCGGATATACCCGCCTGATCCCGGCTTTTACCGCCTCTCCTGCTTTCACAGAAGACATGCTTCCCTTAAAGGAATCTATCGCTGCCACGACTTTCATATCAGTCTGCTCCTTTTTCTTAATTTTATAATAGCATTTTCTTACCCGGAAGTTGTACTCTGCTCTAATTCCAGAAACACCGGTTCAACAAACTCCCCATTTTCCATAACACCAAAATGCAGGTGTGAGCCTGTTGAAGCACCAGTCTTTCCCACCTCGGCAATTTTCTGCCCCTGTTCCACCCACTCGCCTTCTTTCACAAGAATTTCTTTGCAGGCAGTGTAATAAGTATAAGCACCATTGATCTGATGATATAACACTACATAATTTCCATCCTTCGCATCAAACCCGGTCTGATAAACCTCTCCTGCCTGAGCAGCAACAATATCCGCTCCTTCTTCCGCCACTAAATCCACCCCGTTATGCAAAATCGTTTCTCCTGTCACCGGATGGGTTCTGCTTCCATATCCATCTGATACTCTTGTATAGGAGGGACAGGGATTGCTATACATTAAAGCACCTTCGTCTGCATCTCCAAGCTGCTGTGCTTCCAACAATTGCTCCTGCAGCCGCTGTTCCATTTCCTGAATCTGCTGCTGTGTTTCTAAAAGCTGCTCTTCCTTTTCCAGAAGGCTGTATTCCATCTCCTTCATATACTGCTCTGTCTCCTGAAGTTCCTTCTCTCTATCTGACAATATTACTGCTTCAACTTCTGACACTTCATCCCTGCTTTCATACTTACCCGGATTTTCAGATAAATCCGGTACCTCATCAATTTTTTGTGTTTTCCGGTCAGCTGCAGTAAATGTAACTGCCACCAATGCCATAGTTACAAGTAATACCCCGCCTGCCACAATATATATCCTTTTAGATTTATTTGCAATTCTTCCCACTCTCTGCCTGATTCCTTTCTCACCACCGCTCATTGTAGATGCAATCCCCATTTTGCTTCTTTCAGAAGAATAGCCTGTAATCAGCCCAACCAGTGTTCTGCCATAGGCAAACCTTTCTTCTTCTCCCAAAAGACGGATTGCCGCTTCATCACAGGCCAGTTCACTATCCTGTTTGGATGCATAAGCCGCTGCCCACACAAGAGGATGGAACCAATACACTGCAATGAGGCAGCATCTTACTATCACCCATAAATAGTCCAAATGCCGATAATGACAATATTCATGTGCCAGAATATGGGTAAGCTGTCTTTCCTTTTCCGCCATTTCCTGCGTAAGATAAACATTCCGCCCTGACAAACAGGGAGAAGGCAGTCCTTCTACTGTATAAACCTTTAAGATCTTAGAATAAGGATTTCCTGTTATTAACTTCTTTCTGTTTTTCCGTAAATACTTTTTCCATTTTATCTGATAAAAAAGCATATAACCGCCGGCCACAACCACACCGGCTAACCAGATTAATAGCAAATATCCTGTCATTTTGTGCCGCACCTGCTGCCTTGTTTTTATCGGATTATCTGTAATATTTGGCATCTGTTCATATACCTGCTCATTCGTTTCGGCCACATACCCGTTTGCCTGCTGAATATCCAGCTCCAGGTCTTCTGCCTGATTATCCTGCTGTAACATTTGGCTTCGATTTTCTTCATTTACTTCCTGCAGGTATTCAATGACGCCTTTCTCAGGAAACAGGTTCATTACACTGACAGAACTGTCCCAAAGAGGAAACGGAAGCATAAGCCGCAGCACTATCGGCAACCACAGCATATATTGCAAAAGCGGACTGATCTTTTCCTTTACCAGATGCCGAATCAACAAAATTGACAAAATCAATACAGACGAGCTTATTAATAAATCTCTCACTTTTCTTTTGTTTCCTCCTCTGCTTTTTTCAAAATATCATATAATTCATCAATTTCACTTTTAGAAAGTACTTTTTTTTCCACCATTGTATTGAGCATCAGCCCCATCCGCCCATCAAATACTTTATGCAAAAATTCCTCTGTTTCCTGTAAGACAACTTCTTCCTTTTTAATGTCCGGATAATATAACTTTGCCCGCCCTCCTTCTTCATAATGAATCGCTTCCTTTTCCTCCATCCGTTTCAAAAAAGTCATTACCGTATGTTTTGTCCATCCAGTGGTTTCTTTTAGCAAATTGGTAATCTGCATCATTGTTTTGGGAGATTCCTCCCATAACAGCTTCATTACCTTCCATTCCGCTTCTGATAATTTAATTTTATTTGTACTCATATATTGTTCTTTCCTCCAACTCACTTAAATCACCATATTTACATATAAATAGATACGGTTGACAAATACCTACCTATAGTGTAATCTTTTGGTAGTCACTTGTCAACCGTATCTTTCAGATATTTTTAAATAAACTTTCGATTCAAATTACTCATATTTAAGCACAATTGCTGAAGTTTTTGGGAGATTCAATGTAATTTTCCCTGAGATAACCGGATACTCACGCGGTTCTGTGGAAAATCCTTCCGCTGTGGTAAGAATCAGGCTTCTTACAATGCTTTCTTTCGGAATTCCCAAATGCCAGATGGACAGTTCTCTTATCACTTCATGGTTATTGTTGTTTACTAAAACAACAATTGCAGATTTCCTGTTAAATCTTCCATAACTAATAATATTATAATCCTTATCCACAAATTTAAGTGAACCCGTTAAAAGTTCCTGATTTTCCTTATGAATACGGATCATTTCTTTATGGAACCGTATCAGTTCCAAGTCTTCGTGTCCCCAGGGATAGGTTCTTCTATTATCAGGATCGGTAAACCCGCAAACTCCTGCCTCATCACCATAATAAATTGTAGGCGCTCCCGGCCACGTCATCTGCATCACTACCGCTTCACGCATAACAGCCTTATCAATGCCTTCATCTGCGGCATGTGCACCCAAAGTATTGATTCTTCCTACCTTCCGGCTGGTTCTGGTCAGAAATCTGGAGTGATCGTGATTAGATAACTCATTCATTGCAATCTGAAGAGATGGCGTGGTAAAGCTTGCCATATGATGCATCATCGCTCCTACAAAGCTGTCTGCATTTCCATACATATCTTCCCGATAATCATCGCTGTGTTTCTGCATACCGGTCAAAAACCATGTGATTGGTTCCATAAATGCGTCATAATTCATTACCGTATCCCATTCTTTTCCATTAAGCCAGCTCCTGCTGCTGCCATAATGTTCTGCCAGTACAATTGCTTCGGGATTGGCATTCTTTACCACCTTTCGAAATACTTTCCAAAAATAATGGTTAAACCCGGGTGTATGCCCTAAATCTGCCGCCACATCCAAACGCCACCCATCTACATTGTATGGAGGCGACACCCATTTGGCTGCTATACGCATCACATAGTCAAAAAGGTCTTTAGATTTTTCAAAATTTAATTTTGGAAGAGTGTCATGCCCCCACCAGCCATCATAGGTTGTGTTATAAGGCCAGGCTTCCTCATTATGAAAATCAAAATAATCGGAATAAGGACTTTCCTTACAAATATGCGCACCTTTTTCATAGCCTTCCGCATTTTCATAAATTCTTTCTCTGTCCATCCATTTATTAAAAGAGCCGCAATGATTAAACACACCGTCTAATATTACCTTCATGCCTCTTCTATGTGCTTCTTCTACCACCTTTGCAAACAGCTCATTGCTGGCATCCAAATTCTTTTTATTGGTAACCCTGTTAATATACTTTGATGCAAATCTGTTTTCCTTCCGGTCATGAGAAAGAAGCTCACCCCCATCGCTTACAATTTTTCCAAAATGAGGATCAATATTATCGTAATCCTGAATATCATATTTATGATTAGAAGGCGAAACAAATAAAGGATTAAAATAAATCACATCAATCCCCAAATCCTGAAGATAATCCATTTTATCCAAAACACCCTGTAAGTCTCCGCCGTAAAATTCCCTGACTCCCATAGCCGCAGGATATTTATTCCAATCCTCCACCCTTACCGTCTTATCACCGATATATTCATACTCGGATGTAAGCACATCATTGGAAGGATCCCCATTATAAAAACGATCCACATAAATCTGGTACATCACAGCACCCTTTGCCCATTTGGGCGTCTTAAATCCGGGAATTACCCGAAATGCATATTCAGGCAGCGTCTCCTGCACCACGCCGCGGGTATCGTAAAGGCAGGTAATTTTACCCACTCTGACTTCAAAATAATAAGAAAATTCTTCTGCACCTAATTCCGCCTCGCAGGCAAAATAATCAAAATATTCGTCATGACTTTCTTTCTTCATAAAATACCGGTTTTTATGACTGATCATAATTACCCTGTCAACATTATTAGCCGCTGAACGAAATCTAATTGTGACCTTTGAATAAGGATTTGGCTCAGCAGGAGACAAATAATCCTCCGTAGTGTCGCTAAATAAAGCTTTTCGATTAAAAACAGGCCGCATGCTTGATATATACTGACTGTTCTGTTCTGCTTTTATTAATCGATCAAAATCCATATGTAATTTACTCCGTTTCCATAAAATACAATTCATGTATATATTATACTATACCCCATACTTTATCAAGGTATTCTGCACAGACTGAATGTTGTTGCAAAAACCGCAGTAAAAAAGACAGTAACACGTTACTGTCCTTTTTAGAGAAGGTATTTCTTTCTTATGGGGTATAGCAAAAAACTATATAATGTATTGGGGGGGGTTACAAGTAGTATAATAGCATACACCCCATTTTACGTAAATACTCACGATTCATAAATATTACAATTTTTATCTTATATTTTTGTGCAATATATACAATCACTCATTAAAAAATGCTTCCGGAGAGGCATCCTTCTGGTCAAACAGCGCTTCAAACTCTTCTCTTCCAATCTTTTCTTTCTTAAGAAGTTCTTGTGCACAATTATGAAGTACTTCCATATGCTCCAAAATAATTGCTTTCGCCTTGCTATAACAATCGTCAATAATCTTCTTTACTTCTCTGTCTATTTCACCGGAAATCAGCTCACTGTGACTCTTAGCATGGGCAAGATCCCTGCCGATAAATACTTCGTCATCATCACTGTTATAATTTATCACGCCAATATTTTCAGACATACCATATCTTGTAACCATATCTCTGGCTGCCTTGGTTGCCTTCTTAATATCACTGGAAGCTCCGGTAGTGATATCGCCAAAAATAATTTCTTCTGCGATCCTTCCACCCAAAGATACCATAATATCCTGCAGCATTTTGCCCTTGGTGATAAACATATCATCATTTTCAGGGAGAGGCATAGTATAACCTGCCGCACCTAAGCCTGTAGGAATAATGGAAACCGTATAAACAGGCCCCACATCCGGCAGCACATGGAACAAAATCGCATGCCCAGCTTCATGATAGGCAGTAATTTTCTTTTCCTTCTCTGTAATAATACGGCTTTTCTTTTCGGCTCCAATTCCTACCTTGATAAAGGATTTCTTAATATCCTCCTGAACTACATAGCTTCTGTTTTCTTTAGCAGCTGCGATAGAAGCTTCATTTAAAAGATTCTCTAAATCTGCTCCGGTAAAGCCCGCTGTTGTCTGGGCAATCTGTTTTAAATCAACATCCTCCGCAAGAGGCTTATTCTTTGCATGTACCTTAAGAATATCTTCTCTGCCTCCCACATCCGGCCTGTTTACACTGATCTTTCTGTCAAAACGTCCCGGACGCATAATGGCAGGATCTAAAATATCCACCCGGTTGGTTGCTGCCATCACAATAATACCTTCATTTACGCCAAAGCCATCCATCTCAACAAGCAGCTGATTCAAGGTCTGTTCTCTCTCATCATGGCCGCCGCCCATGCCGGTGCCCCGGCGTCTTGCCACCGCATCAATCTCATCTATAAATACAATACAGGGTGAATGCCTTTTTGCCTCTTCAAACAAATCACGCACTCTGGAAGCCCCCACACCTACAAACATCTCTACAAAATCCGATCCTGAAATACTAAAGAAGGGCACTCCTGCTTCCCCTGCAATTGCCTTCGCCAATAATGTTTTACCTGTACCAGGCGCTCCTTCTAAAAGAACCCCTTTAGGAATTCTGGCCCCCACTTTGGTAAATTTTGCAGGTTCCTTTAAAAATTCCACAATTTCTTCCAGTTCTTCCTTTTCTTCCTTAAGACCGGCTACATCTTTCAAAGTGATCTTTCCATCACCCATAGAAAGCTTTGCCCTGCTTTTTCCAAAGTTCATCATCTTACTGCTGCCACCCGAACTTTGGCTGTTCATCATCACGAAAAAGAACACCATTACAATAATGGCAAGAAGTACCGGGAACACACTGGTTAAAAACCAGCTTTCCTCCTGCACCTTTTTTACATCCGGATCCAGCCCGTAAGATATAAGGAGCTGCTCTATTTCAGATACATCCGTCACATATAATGTTTTCCCTGCTCCTTCACTTAAAACAAAATCAACTTCTCCTGTGGGTGTTTCCCTGCTGGGAGAAATACTTGCATATACTACTCTGCCTGCCTCTAAGTCCCTAATCAGCTCACCTCTGGTATACTCAACCCGTCCTCCGTCCAAAAGACTTGGTATAATCAGCAATGCCAGCAAAAGCAGTACAAGCACAAAATATGCATTATAACCTCTATTTCTCTTATTCAAAATTGCTACCTCTCCTGCCAGAATAATCCGGCTCTATCTTTCTTTACTCAAATTCTACTACCCCTATATAGGGAAGATTTCTATATTTCTGATCGTAGTCCAATCCATATCCTACAACAAACTCATCAGGAATCTGAAAGCCAGTATAATCCACGTGCACATCTGCAACTCTCCTCTCCGGCTTATCCAGCAAGGTACAAAGCCTTAAGCTTGCCGGCTCCCTGTTTTTAAGCATTTCAAGAAGATAACTTAAGGTATGTCCGGAATCCACAATATCCTCTATCACAATCACATCCTTACCCTTTAAGGGCTCATCAAGATCCTTCACAATTCTGACCACTCCGCTGGACTTTGTATCACTTCCATAACTAGACACTGACATAAAATCCAGAGAAACCGGAACAGTGATCCTCTTTGCCAGTTCGCACATAAAAAAGCTGCCGCCCTTTAAAACACATACCAAATGAACCTGGCGGCCTTCATAGTCCTTACTGATTTGTTCTCCAATTTCTTTGATCTTGGAATCCACTTCCTCTTCGGAAAGCAAAACCTTAATTTTTTCAGCCATTTACACAGCTCCTTTCGTTACTTTAATCCTTATCCAAAATACATACCTGTAAAATTCTTCGGGTATTTTTCTGTACCTTATAGTACTCACTGATCCGCAGCCCTGGTATCCAGATAACATGAGAGCCTTCTGCAAGCAAAATAATCCTATCTCTTTCTTCTTTAGGAATCTTCTCATTTACAAAATAATCCTGCAGGGACTTATGCCCCATTTTTTTATTTATTGTTAAAAAATCTCCCTTTTTCCTTGTACGCAAAACTACAGACGAAGTTATTTTATCATAATCAAACCATTTCGTATATGTTTTTTCTGGAATATTTTGAGAATTTGTTTGTGAAAATATTGTAAATTCTACTCTTCCAAGCTTTGGAACTTCCAAAACTGACGGTACTGTCACATAATATGTCTCTTCTCTTTCTTTTTTACTACTTTTTCCACCTGGAATTACCTCTTCCCTTTTTATCATACCCACATCATATTTTTTATAAACTGTAATATGATACGGAAGATGAATCTCCTTACTCCCTGTTCCTTTAAAAAGCGCTTCCATGCTCTTTATATGCGCTGCTGTAATATCCTTTCTGCCGCCTGCTGCCTGTTCAATACATAAAAGCAAAATGCGGCTGCGCAGATATTCATCCTCTTTTAAAAACTCAGGTATTCTAACCAGTATTTCCTCCTGATCAGATATTTGCACACACCTTAATAGTGCTTCTTTTGTCTGTCGTACTACAAACTCTTCCGCTTCCAGAAGCTGATCCGCCATCCGGTTCATATTAACCACAGCCCCCTGGCAGACCTCCTTTTCAGCATATGTTAAAATATGATGTCTAATGCGGTTTCTGGTGTAAATATCCTGCTCATTTGTACTGTCCGTACAGAAAGAAATTTTTCTTTCCATCAGCCAGTTTTCTATCTCACTCCGCCTAAGGCACAAAAGAGGACGGATTACTTTTCCTTTTACCGGACGAATGCCGCTGCTTCCTGTCAGTCCGGTACCACGAAACATATGAAACAGCATAGTTTCCGCCCGGTCATTACTGTTATGGGCAACTGCAATCTTTCCTTTTCCTTCTATAAGCTCATTTTCAAATGCTGCATATCTTATACGCCGGCCTTCTTCCTCCACAGACAAGCCATTTTGCTTTGCACTTTCTTTCACATTTTTTTCCACCAGTTTAAAGGGAATATTTCTTTCCATACACAGCTTTCTTACAAAATCAGCATCTTCCACTGCTTCTTTACGGATGCCATGATTCACATGCACTACTTTTAATGTAAACGGAATCTGTTTTCTGATTTCCAACAGCATAAAAAGGAGGCAGACAGAATCTGCGCCTCCTGAAATTCCGGCCACTATATTATCCCCCGGCTCAATCATCTTATATTGATTGATATAACTCAGCACTTTTTTTATCATACTTTATAATATAGCGAAACTAAAAGGAAAAGTCAAAGCTAGTCCTCTTTTTTCCATATTCCAATTACCAGAATTGTCATATCATCCCTGATATGACCTTTGCACTGGTGAATACAGAAATTTAAAATTGCATTGGCCATTTCACCTGGGTTTTCCAAATTGGTACTGCCGATTAATTCTGACAGCATGTCCTCTCCAATCCCCTGGGAGAGTGCATCAAGCACACCATCTGAAACCATAACGATATAATCCCCATCCATAAGAGTTCTTCCCACTGCTTCCATATCGGGCCTTTGGAAAATTCCTAAAGGAAGATTTCCTGAAGAAATCCTGTCTACCAGATGCTGCCTTTTAATATAAGAGCTTGCGCTTCCTACCTTTACAAACCGGCATTCACCACAATATAAATCAACGCTGCACAGATCCAGCGTAGACATATTGGAATTATCCTCTCCCGTAAGCAGGGCGCTGTTAATCATCTGAATTGCCATATCCATCTGAAACCCTGCTTCCAGAAACTTTTCCATTAATTCCACCACCATAGTACTGTCACTGCAAGCCTTCTCTCCCGAACCCATGCCATCGGAAAGAACCGCTGTAAGATTTCCCTGCTCCGTTTCAAAAAAAGCGTAATTATCCCCTGAAATTTTCTCTGTCTCTTTTACAGCTTTTGCAATTCCAGTAAGTACATGGAATCTGGCCTCTTCCACATAATAAAAAGTCTGCCATTCATTCCCTATGAAAAAGGCGTTGTCCTGCGCACCGGTCAGACGCATATTTAAAAGCACTGATAATAAATCTCCAAGATCCTCCGCAGAAAGTGTATTTTTCTTGACAGTCCGTATCGTAAGGGATATTTCCATCCTCTGCGCTTCATTTTCTATCAAATACAAACTTTTGATCTGTATATCCACTTCTTTAAGAGCATGGGCAATCTGCTTAAACCGGCGTTCCCCCAAAGGGACACATCTTCTGGTCTCATCGGCAAGCTGCGTCATAATTTTTGCCATTTCCTCCAAATGCTCTATCATCAAATCCTTATTTTCATTCAGGCGTTTCTGCCATATGTAATCTTTTCTGTCTGTTTCCACCGTTCTTTTTATTTCTTCCCTGTTGTTTTCCGTTTCCCTAAAACTTTCTGCCAGTTCCCTGATGGAGTCTGCATAAGTAAGCAGCTTTCTCCTTCCATATTCCGGTAGTATGCTGTTAAATTCTTCCTTTTCAACTGATATCTGCTTTTTCATAATAGCTGCTTCCTCCTGTAACGGATTATACAAAACAGTGAACACACAGTTTGTCAAAAGCAGGCAGCAAAAACGGAAAATTTATTGACAAAAAGCAACAGCTTCTTTGCTTTGCAAAGTTCTTATACATAAATTCAAAAAGCAGACACCTTACATGTCTGCTTATTGCTCATCTTTAAATAAAATTTCTCCCTCATACACCAAACCAAGTTTATCCCTTGCCACTTCCTCAATGTATTTCTTAGTATGTGTATAGGTTTCAAATTCCTCTATTTCCTTTGCACGCTCTTCCTCTGCTGCAATCTGCTCCTCTAAAGCCGCCTCTTTCTGCCTGTAGGTCTCCCTCTTTGCCATTAATTCCACGCTGTTACAGGCTACTACGATCAGCATCATGATCACAACAATGGAAACCAGAAACATGCCAAAGCGGTTTTGACGCTTTTTCCTGTATGCTGCTTTCCTTGCCATATTTATACCATGCCCTTCCCAAATGAGCCTTTCCTATTTGGAAGTTTCCTCCAAATAAAAACAGGCTTACCGTTTACATAATACTATTTTAAGTAATTTGATTCTGCCCGTCAACTTGTTTTTCAAACATCTACAGACCTTCCTGCTCTTTTTAGATGAATGTCTGTATGCAAGAAGCACTTTTCTGCCCCCGGCTTTAAATGGCCGAAACAAAAATGAAAAAATACGCCTTAGTACAGAGACCACACGTCCAATAAGCTTTGATACAACGTTAACAATTGTTACGCTGATGCTTAATTTATAAACAATCATTCCCAAAGACGCGCCAAACACTGCAAACCAGCGTAATATCCCGTTATTTTCCTCATAAAGCATATAAAATACGCCTATGGCACAGGCAATCCAGAAAATCAAATCTTCAATTGAGATTAAAAACAGGCTGTGGCGGATCAGCCGGCGCAGAATCAAAAATCCATCATATATAAAAGTAATAATGATTCCCATGAGAAAAGAATGCAGTAAAAAAGTTACTTCATTTACAATATTCTGGCTCATATACACCTACTTAAATAATCTGCTAAGCAGAGATTCCCCTTTTGATCCCAAACTGGACTGCTCCGAATAAGTAAAGCTGTCAATTCTCCCGTCAACATCCACCTCACCCTTATCCAGCGTTAATCTGTTTACATGAAGTTCATTTCCCTTAATCATAAGCATTCCCTGATCTGTTTCCAAAATAATCTCATTTTCATCAAAAGACAAAACATCACTGACTCCTGTCAAATTACATGTCCTTCTATTATTCAGTATCAGCTTATGGGCCCGCTTACTTGCATTTAAGTCTTCCATACAATCCTCCTTGTTTTGCAAAGCAAAATAAAACTGCCATTGCAGGAGCAGAGGATTTCCTCCATCTCCTATAAAAGATTATATTAAGGAAATGGAATTTATAGACTAATATTTTCAACTTATATATAGCGGAACAATTCTTTTGCCTCTTCTTTTTTTACTGTCTCCTGCACACTTAAAACCTCTACCTTCACATCCTTATTTCCAAATGCAATTGTGATAATATCTCCCTGTTTTACATTGGCAGAAGCCTTTGCAGGCTTGTCATTTATCATTACTCTTCCCGCATCACATGCCTCATTTGCAACTGTTCTTCTCTTGATCAGACGGGAAACCTTTAAATATTTATCAAGTCTCATAATTATCCTTTCTCTATAAACGCAAAAGGACCTGCAAAATGCAGGTCCCTAAGATGCCTTACTTATTCGTTAATCATATCCTTTAAAGCCTTGCCAGCTTTAAACTTGGGAGCTTTGGAAGCTGCGATAGACATAACCTCACCAGTCTGAGGGTTTCTGCCTTCTCTAGCTGCTCTCTTGGATACTTCGAAAGTACCAAAACCAACTAACTGAACCTTTCCATCTTTCTTTAATTCTTCTGAAACAACATCAGTAAAAGCCTTTAAAGCCTTTTCTGCATCCTTCTTGGATAATCCAGCCTGATCTGCCATAGCAGCTACTAATTCTGTTTTGTTCATTTCGAACTCCTCCTCTTAATTATGAGTGTTTTTTCACAGATGTCTCTTTTGAAACGTCTGTATATATATATATCGTCTTTACTTATGTTTGTCAAGGTAAAATTGTGCTTTTTTACAGATTTTATGCGGTTTTCGGGATTTTCTCCCTCTCAGCCTTTAAATAATCCGGCTACCCATTGGTGCCTGAAGCAGAATTTCCGCTTACCGAATTGCCGCTTACAGAATTACCGCTTACCGTATTATTGCTTCCACTTGTATTCCCATTTCCGTTTTCATTCTGTCCATTGACAGAGTTACCGCTTACTGTATTATTCTCACGCTCTAAATCAGGAAATGCATATGTTACATCATTTTTATCATCCACTACAGTAATTCCGTAGCTTCTTGTAATATATCCCGTTTTCCTTAAGGTAATCGTATGATCTCCAGCTGTCTTATTATAAGTCACCGGTGCAATTCCCATATACAGGTTATCCTGATAAACCTCCGCCCCTATAGGACTCTCAATTGTAATTGTGGGCTCCTCTTTTTCACTGGAAAAAATATCATTTCCTGAAATGTCGGATTCTTCCTCCAGCGTCATTCTGACTGTGTTCACTCCGTCCTCTATCTGGAAATACTGGGAAAGGGAATCATACCCGGAGGCTGTGGCAGTAACCAGATGAAGTCCCAGCGGCAGTCTGGCTGAGCGGCTGGTATCGATCTTCACATCATCCACATAAACCACTGCTGTGGAGGGCGTAATTGCAAATTTCACAGATGCATCCTGAATCTTCGCTACTTCAATATCCCCAAGATCCAAAATCGTCTCTTTGTTCCTCTCTATCTGAATTTCCCTGGATTCGTCAATCCCTTCTCCAGTAATCCTGACTGTATAGCTTCCTTCCGGAACAGTGATCAGCATATCAGGAGCAATTTGTGATATTACAGTTTGTCCCACTTCAATAAAGCTGCCCAAAACTGCCTCATCATTTTTAATATCCAGGTAACCATGTCCTTTTTCCACGGTAATACTCATAATGCTGTGTCCTTTTCCACGAATGGTAAGCACATCCTGATTAATTATCTGAGCCGCATCAATCACATCACCCTCTGCAAACACCAATACCTTATTATCAATGCTGAATGTTTCATCCCCAATAGAGGCATTTCCGTTTCCAATATTTAAATTGTACTTGGTCACACCTTCAAAACTCCATGCGTCTTGGGAAAGTGTAATAGAACCAGCCCTCTCCAGCTCACTGTTATAAGTAATTTCTGCAATGTCCCCCGGCTTTAGCTGGGCAATGCTCATTGCATTTTCATACTTATCCTGTATTACTGTAGCGCCATTATATCCAATATCCCTGTTTTCATTCCGGTTAATAAGGTACATGCTGATTTTCTGATCCTCTTCATTTACGGATCGTATAATTACAGATGCTGTGGAAGTATATATATTTACTTTTTCTTCTTCCACGCCATTTTCATAGGCACTCTCAAAAGACGATTCCTGTGCCATACTGGCAGCGCTGCATCCGGTAAGCACCAGGCAGACTCCGCATAAAACCGACTTTATTATCTTTTGTATTTTATCCTTTAAGTTCATATTCTTTTCCCTATACCTTTAAACAATACTTCACCCTCATTGTCAAGTATATCACGTAAATGCAAAGAAGAAAATATAAAACTACACTCCATACCGGTATTTATATTTTTCCAGAAAACATTGTTTTTCTTTTTCCTGGTCAATTACTTTGACCAGTTTCTCCAAATTCTTTCCGGGAATCCATGCTTTGCCGGAATTATAGTAAAAGTTAACTATCTTCCAAAATTTTTCAGGATAAGCCAGACGATAATACAATTGCCGGTATTCTTCTTTTTCCAACTGCCTTTCCAAATGATAAGAATTAATTATGTCAAACCCTGTGGTTTCATCCCAGTTATTCTTTTCCAAAAGTTTCCTCATAAATAAATACAAATCTCTAACAGGACTGTCAGGAATGCATTTTTCAAAATTAACCAGCTTCATCCGGGCATCTGTAACAATGATATTATGATGCTGATAATCTCCATGACAGATGAAATATAAACTGCCTTCCTTTTGATAAAAACGCAGCTCCTCCGTAATCTGCAGTGCAAGGTTAAAAAAGTAATCATAGCTTTTCATAAGGCAGATTTCAAAATCGGTTTTCTGGCTTCTTCCCTTTATAAACTTTCTGACCTTGCGCAGTTCCTTGTTATGCTTTTCAAATTCCAAATGTGCAGGATGAAGCAATATGCCTCCTAAAAAGTCTTCTGTTACCTGGGAAGCCTTATGCAGCTTTGCCAATGTCTGTACTGCAAGCCTGCACTCCTCCATATCCCTTACATTACATTCCCTGCCATCAAAATAAGTCTTAAGAATATAAGAATTTCCCTCCTGATCCTGCGTAATCAGCTCCTGATCCTTATTCCTAAGAATACTTTCCACATGTTCAAATCCGTTTTCCTTCACCAGGGTAAGCAGTGCATCCTGAAAAAGGACTTTTTCCTTATGTCCGGCGTATTCCTTTAATACAAGAATCCCCTTATCCGTTTCACAAAGAATAGCGCCCCGTCCCTTCCAGGTCCGAAGCACCTCTATATCATAATTGTCCAGCAGACTGACGCTTCTGTCATTCACAGTGATTACCCCCAATTTGTGTCATATCCTATCATATGAGTAACCACTATAAAGTATTACTTAATTTGTCTTGCCAATTTCAACAGATTTTCTCTCTCGTTTTGTTCAGGATCTTCTATCACTATATCCAATAGCTGGTGCAGTACTTTTCCGATTTCAGGGCCGGGGCACATGTCCGCTTCTGAGATCAGATCTTTTCCTGTTACTGCAAGCGTCTTTAAGGATACACATTCTCCCTTGGCCGCCTCCTGCTCATAAACTCTTTGAACCGCCTTTAATTTTTCTTTCTTTTCTTCCTGAAGATACGTGCTTTGCGCCTCTAAATCTGCTTCCTTTACCTGAAATAAAAGAGGAAAAATATCTTCTCCTATCTTCATAACCGCACGCCTTACGTTTTTTTCTTTTGCTTCTACTTCATAATCATGATATCTGACCAGCTTTGTGACCATGCCAATTGTGTAGTTATCAAATTTAAGCCGCTTCAGTATTTTCAGCGCTATTTCCTCAGAAACTGCCTGATGCCCATGAAAATGACATATTCCCTGATCATCCACCGTAATTGTTTCAGGTTTTCCAATATCATGAAACAGCATGGCAAGGCGCAGGATTTTATCCGGACTTATTTTCTGCATGGATTTTAAAATATGCTCCCCCACATTGTAACAGTGATGTGGATTATTCTGTTCCGTTTCCATGCAAACATCAAACTCCGGAAGGATCACCTTTGTAATCCCCGTTTCATATGCAATTTTTAAATTTTCAGGATGAGGCGAGGTTACCAGCTTGACCAGCTCCGCCTGAATTCTTTCGGAACTGATACAGGTAAGCCTAGGTGCAAACTCCATAAGGGCTGCTTTTGTTTTCGGTTCAATCTCATATCCCAGCTGCGCCGAAAATCTTACCGCCCGCATAATCCGCAGGGCATCTTCCGTAAATCTCTTTTCAGGACTGCCCACGCACCGGATTACCTTATCTTTCAAATCCGCCATTCCTCCGAATATATCCACCAGGCCGCTGACATCATTATAAGCCATTGCATTAATGGTAAAATCTCTCCTTTTTAAATCCTCCACCAGGCTGGCAGTAAACATTACATCCTTTGGGTGCCTTCCATCCTCATAAATTCCATCAATACGGTAAGTGGTTACCTCAAATCCCTCTCTGTCAACCATGACTGTCAC
Source organism: Lachnospiraceae bacterium 10-1 (assembly GCA_000403495.2). Taxonomy (GTDB): domain Bacteria; phylum Bacillota; class Clostridia; order Lachnospirales; family Lachnospiraceae; genus Suilimivivens. The sequence continues at coordinate 149,016 of KE159820.1, forward strand.
TGTCCCATGTTTCAGTCCCGTGTCAATCGTATGCTTAAACAGTTCTTTTATCTGATAAGGAGAGGCTGAGGTTGTAATATCCCAATCATCCGGAATTCTGCCTAAAATGGAATCACGAATGCAGCCGCCTACTGCATACGCTTCGTAGCCGGCTTCCATAATTGTATTTATAATATATGTTACCTTTTCAGGCAGCTGAATCATTATTTCATTCTGCATTCGTTATTCCCTATATACTGCAATCTCTAATATGCTTTTCCCCAGTATACCATTTTTTTAGCGCTCTTTCCACAATAAGCACAAGTTTCTGACAGACATTCCTGTTGAAAAGGCATACATCTGCTGCTGACACCCATATTCTCTTTGATCTCTTCCTCGCAGGATCTTTCTCCACACCACATTGCTTTTACAAAGCCTGTTTTTTGTGCAAATGTATTCTCGAATTCTTCCCTGCATGTTGCAGTATAAGTATGTTCCTCTAAATGCTTTCTTGCCCTGTTAAGCATATCAGTCTGAATCTGGGTAAGCAGTCCGGCTACAGTTTCCTCTAATTTTTCCAGCTCTACCTCTATTTTTTCTCTGGTATCCCGGCGGCAGATTACGCACTTGCCTGCTTCTATATCCTTAGGTCCAATTTCTACACGCATAGGAATACCGCGCATCTCCTGCTCGGAGAACTTCCATCCGGGACTTTTATCAGAATCATCGACCTTTACGCGGAAATTACTCAGCCTGTCACGAAGCTCATAAGCCTTTTCAAGGACTCCTTCTTTCTTTTGCTGGATAGGAATAATCATCACCTGTACAGGTGCAATCTCAGGAGGAAGCACCAGCCCTGAATCGTCCCCATGCACCATGATAATCGCCCCAATAATTCTGGTAGACATTCCCCATGAAGTTTGATGTACATATTTTAACTGATTATCTTTATCCGTATACTGAATGCCAAAAGCCTTTGCAAATCCATCTCCAAAATTGTGGCTGGTTCCTGACTGTAATGCCTTACCATCATGCATCAGGGCTTCTATAGTATAAGTAGCTTCCGCACCTGCAAATTTTTCTTTTTCCGTCTTCCGCCCTTTTACCACAGGAATTGCCAGAACTTCCTCGCAAAAGTCTGCATAAACATTCAGCATCTGTTCTGTTCTTTCTTCGGCCTCATCAGCAGTAGCATGGGCAGTATGTCCCTCCTGCCATAAGAATTCTCTGGAGCGCAGGAAAGGTCTTGTTTCCTTTTCCCAGCGGACTACACTGCACCACTGGTTATATACCTTGGGGAGATCCCGGTAAGACTGAATATCTCCTTTGTAAAAATCACAAAAGAGTGTTTCTGACGTAGGCCTGACACACATTCTCTCCTGCAGTGGATTTAAGCCTCCATGCGTCACCCAGGCCACCTCAGGTGCAAATCCTTCCACATGATCTTTCTCCTTTTGTAAAAGGCTTTCAGGAATAAACATAGGCATATATACATTTTCAACGCCTACTGCTTTAAATCTTTCATCCAGACGTTTTTGAATATTCTCCCATATTGCATATCCTGCCGGCTTAATTACCATGCATCCTTTTACATTGGAGTAATCAATCAACTCCGCTTTCTTCACCACATCCGTATACCATTGTGCAAAATCTTCACTCATGGATGTAATTGCCTCTACTAACTTTTTTTCAGCCATCTTTCAATCTCCTTTTTGTAATTTATACAATCGTCTTTAAGACTTCTACTTCTTCCATTACCTCATCCAAAAGAAGGCTGACCTTCCTGGTTCCTTCAATCGTATCGTCTGTGAGCTCTCTGGTATTTTCCGTATTTGCAAGAAGCTCCTCACTAAACGCACTTAAACTTTCAACATACTGAATAATTTCTTTGTTGCTGTCCTTTATTTGAATCATATTAGAAGACTGTTTTTCCACACTGCCATTTACATCCACAATATCCCTGCTGATCTTTTCAAATGCAGTACGAGTCTGTGTTACAAGCTGTGCCTGTTCTTTATTTAATTCCACAAGACTTCCTACACTCTTTTCAGCCATATTTGTCTGACAAGTAAGCTCATCAATAATGCCTTTTACCTGACGGGTAGCCTCTTCCGTCTGTGCAGCAAGCTTTTTAATTTCATCAGCCACCACCGCAAAACCTCTGCCTGCCTCTCCTGCACGCGCTGCTTCAATGCTTGCATTTAATGCCAAAAGTTCTGTCTGGTTAGTAATGTTTTCTATCATTTCAAGAATTTCATTTACCTCATGTGTCTGACGCATCAGACTTGTCATTGCAGCACTCACTTCATTGCTGGCCTTTTCACTTTGCTTCGAAGATCTAAGCAGATCTTCTACATCCCGGTTTCCTGTCTCCGTAATTTCTTTGGTACCAGTAAATTTATCCTGAATTTCTTCAACAACCACTCCCATGTTGTCTGTAAGCGTTCCAATATTTTCCGTCATTCGAAGCTGATTTTGAATGGTACCTGCCAGATCATTAGTTCCGGTAACAATTTCATCAATTGCAACCTTACTCCTTTCCCCCTGCTTAGACATATTTTTTGCTTCTGCACTGATCAGGGAAACCTTTTCGATTAGTGTACCTGTGGTCTTCAAAATCTGATTTAAAATAGCCTCTTCTTTTTTCTTATCCTGTTCGATTAAACCAACTTTGTAATTGTTTACCCTCTCTAACACCTTAGTGGAAAGAATAGATAAGCCTGCTACCATTGCTACTACCGCCACCTGAATTTCATAATTAACGATATCCAAACTTGCCACACCGTTTTGGACAGACGTAAATGCAATGTATGTAAGATTAACAAGAACAGCCGCCACACCGCCTTTGATGGCAAACTTACTGTCCTGATAAAGTGAAATGGCAACGATCATAGGAAGTATATAACAGAATGATAAAATGCTAACTGATGTAAGAAGTACAAAAGCATACAAAATCTCATATCCAAAAAGCCCGAAATACCTTACCATTTTACTGTTTTTGTCTTTCAAATAAACAAGAATTGTAACAATAAGAGGTATTAATAAAAATGCACAAAATACTGCTATATATCCTGGCGTCCTGTTACCCTTTATCAGCTCCACCATATATGCGGCGAAAAGAATTCCGGCGATTATCTCATAACAATTTAAAAAACGCTTATTCATATATTCCATTTCCTGAAAATTCTGACTGTTTTCCATTTTTGTACCCATCTGCGCGTTGCGACACGCGTATAAATCAACAGGTTGAATACGCATTTTTATTCAACCTTATATCCATGACTTTCAAAGTCCCTATTCATCAAATACTCTTATACATAATAATGCAAAGTAAATAAAAAAGTCAATCACCCCGTCTTTGGGATACTGCACTTCCCATTCCCATAAGCAGAAATAGGAAAGGCAGATTTAAAACCTGCTCAAAACTGACCATATTATGGCACAAATAACAGATCACGCATGCCGCCAATCCTAAAAAAATATAATTTTCTTTTCCATTTTTCATACATTTCTTTACGAAAAATATCACAATTCCCAAAAGCAGACATACGCCTAAAATTCCTTCATTTACAAGACAGGTAAGCAATTCATTATGGGCATTGGTCAGCCTGCTGTTCCCAAAAGCCTCCCTTAATTTCACTGCCAAGTCCGGCAGGGAATAAACATAAACAGAAAAGCAATCCGCCCCCACCCCTATAAACTTATGTAAAAGAGTCATTTGTTTAAAACTGTCAAAAGCAATTGAAAAAGCTGCTCCCCTGCCATTTCCCCAGTTTTTATCCAATAGGAAAAAACTCTTTTCTTCCAATCCCGAAATCCCTATACTGGTATTGAATCCGGCAATGAAAAGCCACAGCATTACCCCGCCTAAAAGCAATACAACCATTGTTTTTCTTATGGTTTTTTTTATGTACTCACTTAAAAAAAAGTTTTCCTTTTTCCATAAAAGCATGCCATAAATTAAAAGCCCAAAAATTCCTGCCGCCAATGTAACATTTGATCCTGTAGCATAAGCGCATAAGTTATTGGTGTCATAATTATAGCGATCCGGCATAAATACCCGCATAAACCTGACTGTCTGTGCCGAAAATCCCCATAAGAAAATTAGAAAAAAATAATTCCTGAGCCATGCTTCTTTCTCCAAAGAAATCCAAAGCAGTATAAAAAATAATGCTGCAAAAAAAAGAAAAATACTGTCTCCGCCCTGGCTAACTCCTGCCATAAAAGAAATTATCGTATAGATCCCATAAAACAATTTCAGGTAAATGTTTTTATTTTGAAACAAAAACATGCAGATGCCAATCGGTGCAAGTACCGATAAATATCCATTGAACCAATTAATATTTCCTAAAGTGGAAATGAATTCAGGCTGACGTATTTCCAGGGGAATCAAATAAATGGAAAATCTGTCCAGAATTCCAAGTACAAATACAACCCCTGATATGACAATAGACATATGCCAGACAAATCTGTTCCCATCCCATAATCTGGAAATAAAAAAATATAATGCACACAAGATGAGTTTAAGTACAAGTCCCATGTACCAGCCTTCCGTCCCCCATAAGGCTTCCCCCCGAAAATCTGAAAATGCATATGAAATAAAAATTTCTGTGGCATACATTATTACAAACAAATCCACTATTGATAAATTATTCCAATCAATCAAATACATCTTACGCTTCTTTAAACATTGGTAAATGCCCTGCACTGTCAGAAGAATGCTTATCAATGTAAAAATACCTGCTGCCGCAAGAGAACTGAATATAAAAAAATGATATTTGGCTTTTCCAATGTCCACATACCCTTGTTTCATATAAAATGGATAGACACCAAAAATAAGTAGTAAATATGCCGTTGTAAATAAACTCCCTGCTTTTTTGATCAACCTGCCACCTTCTCTTACTGTTTTTGCAGTAACAGCATTAGTATAACAGGGAATCTGCTTTTCTGTAAATATTCTATTGTAATCTGTTATTTAAGTATTTGCAGCTTTCACAAATGATCACCAGCGCCAACGGACCTTTAACAATTCCCCACACGCCGAATAAATGGATTCCTGCAAAAACAGCAAATAAAATGCCTACCGGCCACACTCCTACACGCTCTCCTATCAGCTTCGGCTCTAAAAATTCCCTGACCAGTGCACATACTGCATAAAGGCAGAAACAGATAAAAGCCTGCCAGTAATTTCCGCTGACCAAACGAAAAATTGCTAATGGCAAAAGCATGATTCCGGTTCCTATAAAGGGAAGCATATCCATAATACCTGTTAATATTCCATATAATATTCCTCCTTCCATTCCCATAATTGTAAGTGTAACTGCGCATATTCCACTGATAATACATAGAATAATAATCTGCGCCCGAACAAAGGTCTTTACGTAAAAAATCACCTTTTTTCCTACCTCTGTCAAAGCTTTAAAGCTCTCCTCACTTTTTAGTTTTTCAAGGTAGCTGTCATAATCTTTCATAATCAGAAGTATAGCGATTATCATAACAACCGTAAAGCTGATAAAACCTACAATATTTCTCATATATCCTACAGATTTTCCCATCACCTCCGGTATTACCTTTATCTCAAGGTTTTCAATAAAAATATTGATCTGTTCCACAATAAAATTTTCGATTTGGCGGCCATCCACTCCAAATTTTTCTTCCATCATATTACAGCAGTCATTAAGCACAACATAAAACTCTTCCTGATAGTCCGGTATCTGCACTGCCAGTCTGCTGCCGCTTGTAATCAATTCTGAAAGTGCTATCCAGGCCAAAGTTATGATAATCAGACAAACGAGAAATAAGATGATACCTGCTAAAACTGACTTGCGAATCTTTATTTTTTTACCCAGCCCTCTTACCAGAGGATTTAAAGCTCCAGCCAGCAAAAAAGCAAATATAAACGGTGATATAATAGGACTAATATACTTCATTGCAAAATAAACTATAAAAATAATAGCCCCTGTTAATAAATATTTCTTTCCCGTCTCTGACAAATGAAATTTATCCATAAAAAAACACCCACACCTTTTCAGCTTCTCAAAATTTTCTACTGGTAGTATGGGTAATTTAAAATAAAATATGTTAATAATTATTCTAAGGATATTATAAATTTCTGGTAAAAAAAGGAGTAAACACATCTTCCTCCGGCTGCTTTTCAAATGTAATTTTCTTCATAGACACCGGATGAAAAAATTCAAGCTTATATGCACACAATGATACATTTCGGCACTTAATCTCATAACTTAAATTCTTCGACTTGTCATTCCCATATTTGTTATCACCAATCAAAGGCATGCCTGCATGGGACATCTGCGCCCTGATCTGATGATGTCTTCCTGTAATCAGTTTGATTTCTATCAGAGAAATTTCTTCAGGCTCCGCATTTTCTTCAAGAGCTATTAATGACTTTACCAGCTTATATTCCAAAACAGCTTTCTTTGCATTGGGAATGCCTTCCTCTACTATCAAAGACAAATTTGTCTTTGCATTCTTATATAAAAAGTTCTCTAAACGCTCCTTTTGTACATCAGGCCTGCCATAAACAACTGCATAATAATATTTATGCATTTTTCCACTTGTGATCTGTCTGCCAAGTTCTGCCGCCGCCTGTTTTGTTTTGGCAAATACCAGTATTCCGGAAACTGGCTGGTCAAGCCTGTGAACCACTCCAATATAGGGTTCCTTCTTTCCCCTATACTCCGGTTTTTTCACCAGATAATTTTTAAGCTCACTGACCATGTCCTGCTGGCCGAGTCTGGCTGTCTGCGTAGCAATGCCGGCTGGCTTAAATACTGCCAAAATGGCTTCATCTTCGTAAATTATATTTTTTTGCACTTTTAACCCCTATACTTTAAAGCGGTATCCTACGCCCCAGATTGTTTCAATATATTGCGGCTTTGCAGAATCATACTCGATTTTTTCGCGAATCTTTTTAATATGAACGGTTACTGTGGCAATATCTCCAATAGAGTCCATGTCCCATATCTCCCTGAACAGCTCTTCCTTAGTATATACATGATTGGGATGTTCCGCTAAAAAAGTAAGCAGATCAAATTCCTTCCCCGTAAATGCCTTTTCTACGCCGTCTACGATAACTCTTCTTGCAGTTTTATCAATACGAATGCCGCGTATTTCAATTACATCATTACTCTTCTGATTAGATCCTACAAGTCTGTCATATCTTGCCATATGAGCTTTTACTCTGGCAACCAGCTCGCTGGGACTGAATGGTTTGGTCATGTAATCATCAGCACCAAGCCCTAAACCTCTGATCTTATCAATATCATCCTTCTTAGCCGATACCATAATAATTGGAATATTTTTTTCTTCACGGATGCGTTTACAAATTTCAAATCCATCTAAACCGGGCAGCATCAGATCAAGTACAATTAGATCAAATTCCTCTTCCATGGCAATCTGCAGCCCGTCTCCGCCATCATTTCGAATTATGACTTCAAATCCGCTCAACTCCAGATAGTCCTTTTCCAGATCTGCAATAGCCTCTTCGTCCTCGATAATTAAAATTCTGCTCATTTCATTTCCTCCAATTTTTATTTATTCCGCTTCCTGATACTTACGTATCACAAAATGCATGCATGTTCCTTCTTCCTCTTTACTGGTTGCCCATATATATCCGCCATGATCTTCCACTATTTTTTTCACAATAGAAAGGCCGATTCCACTCCCCCCCTGAGACGAGTTCCTGGAAGCATCACTTCTGTAAAACCGTTCAAATATCTTAGGCAGATCCTTCGCAGCAATTCCTTTTCCATTGTCTTCAATTTCTACCCGGATAGAATCTATCTCATCCAAAATGCGGATGTCAATCTCGCCCTTTTCTTTATGAAGATATTTAACGCTGTTTCCTATAATATTATTAATAACACGCTTTAATTGCTCTGGATCAGCAATAATAACTGTATCCGGCGCTACCAGATTTGAATAATTTAATTCTATATTTTTCGATTCCAGGTCCAGCCCTACCTCTTCAATACAGTCCCCAAAATATTCTGAAACATTTATTCTATGGAAATGATAGGGAATACGATTAGAATCAATACCTGAATATACGGTTAGTTCATTAATCAGTCTGTCCATATCATTTGCTTTATTATATATGGTCCTGATGTATTTATCCATCTTTTCCGGCGTATCAGCCACACCATCCATAATTCCTTCCACATAACCTTTAATTGCGGTAATCGGTGTTTTAAGGTCATGGGATATATTACTTACCAACTCCTTGTTCTGCTTTTCCGCAAATATTTTTTCATCTGTGGATTCTTTCAGCCGAAGCCTCATGTCTTCATAATTCCGATACAATTCTCCTATTTCACTATCACCCTTATCAGGAAGCATATATTCCAAATTTCCCTCTGCAATATTCTGCATGGCAATATTTAGTTGATTAATAGGTACAAATACACCCCGGCTGATCCAGTTTGTCAAAAACATACTGGTAAAAATTAAAATCACCATTATTGCAATTGCCATATCTACAAATAATTTTCTTGATAGTACAAAATTAGCCCGGGTAATAATAAAGAAACTGCCTTCGCTCCCATCAGGAAAATAAAAGTCCATCTGACTTACCAGCTTTTTCATGTCGCTGTAATAAAAACTCTGATCCGGTTCCTGTCCTATATTTTCTCCCTGAAAATCCGGCAGCTTGTCAAAAATCTGTCCGGCTGCCAGTTCATTCCCGGTATAATATATTTCATCCTGTTTTCTAACTAAAATATAGGATGACTTACCCTCGATGCTTTCATTGATTTGAGAAAGCCGATCTATGTTCTCCAGCTCATAAGAATCTCCCTCAAGTATCCCTTTCACCTCAAAAAGAACTCCATCGGAAATGATTTTTGACGCAAGTGTAGGATCAATCAATAAATTGTAATCGCTATTGCGCAGCCCATATTCCTCCTGACCTTTTGTAAGATACCCGCCAATAAACAAAAAAGCTGTACATGCAAGCACCAGCGGCAAAAGAATGATTGTTAAAAAAGTAACAATCAGCCTGGTTTTAAATTTCATCTGTGCTCCCATCTGCCCGCTTTAGCGGGCACTCAAATCAGGGAGGTTGAAAATAATTTTCTTTCAACCTTGCTCCCATCCGCCCGCTTTAGCGGGCACTCAATACTTTTATTTTGATTATAGCATATAGAACGAAAAGCTGGTTATTAAAGAATAAATGAATCTATAAAAATTTTATAAATTGTATTCAGTATATATTGACAATAAAAAAAATTTCTGTATAATTAAAAACAGTAATTGTTACTATTATAACCAGAAAGGAACTTTTATGAATCTAAAGCACAGCAAACAGCGTGATTCCATTAAAGAATTTCTGGCCACCAGAAAAGATCATCCTACTGCAGATGTGGTTTACATGAATGTCCGCCAGTCTTTTCCCAATATTAGTCTGGGAACAGTATATCGGAATTTAACATTATTAGCTGATATTGGAGAAATAGCCCGTCTCCGGGTAGGTGACGGTGTAGATCACTTTGATTATGATACCTCACCTCATTATCATTTTGTATGTTCTGAATGCGGAGGCGTCACTGATTTAAATATACCGGTCACAGATCTAATGACCAAGGCTGTTCAGGAGACCTTTGAAGGTGAAGTAAAAGGACAGGTGACCTACTTTTATGGCCGCTGTGGTAATTGTATTCCAAAAAATTAATATAAAGAAAAGGAGATAAGTATTATGAAGTTTGTATGTCAGGTATGTGGTTATGTTTATGAAGGAGATGCAGCACCGGAAAAATGTCCCGTATGTAATGCTCCTGCTGACAAATTTACAGCTCAGAGCGCAGAAATGACTTGGGCTGCTGAGCACGTTGTAGGCGTTGCTCAGGGTGTAAGTGAAGACATTCTGGAAGATTTAAGAGCTAACTTTAACGGTGAGTGTTCAGAAGTTGGTATGTATCTTGCAATGGCAAGAGTTGCCCACAGGGAAGGTTATCCTGAAATTGGTTTATACTGGGAAAAAGCTGCCTGGGAAGAAGCAGAGCATGCTGCTAAATTTGCTGAATTATTAGGTGAAGTTGTAACTGATTCCACCAAGAAAAATCTGGAAATGAGAGTTGAAGCTGAAAACGGTGCTACTGCTGGAAAATTTGATCTTGCAAAACGCGCTAAAGCTGCAAATCTTGATGCAATTCATGATACTGTCCATGAGATGGCAAGAGACGAAGCTCGTCATGGAAAAGCATTTGAAGGGCTTCTCAAGAGATATTTTAGCTAAACCAATTGTATTTTGAAAGGAGAAAAACTATGCAGAAATATTTTTGTAATCCTTGCGGCTATACTTATGATCCTGAAAAAGGGGATCCGGAGCACGGAATTGCTCCTGGAACTGCTTTTGCAGATATTCCGGATGACTGGTGCTGCCCATTATGCGGTGTAAGCAAAGATATGTTCCAGCCCTGTATTGATAACTACAACTAAAAAATAGAATAACATTTAAAAGGGGGTGTCGCAAAATCATCAAATCAGATGATTGAGCGATACCCCTGCTCTAGTTCTACTAACAAAAAATCCAGCGTTTTCCTGTTCCAAGA
>KE159820.1:161122-286003 GCA_000403495.2 Lachnospiraceae bacterium 10-1
GCAAAACCAGTTGATAAGGTTCGCCAAATTCGGTATAATTTTTATGGTATTTTAATTTACTGGTCATAACTTATTATACCACGGATGGCAGGCTCTTCGGAGTCTGCTTTTCTGTTTCTAGACACAAAAAACGGAGCCATTGCTCCAGTAGTGATTATTCATCTACTTTTGCAACAGCCCCTTTTATTAATTTATAGTTACTTTTAATGTGTGATATTTTTTGTTTTGTATCAAATTAAATTCCTCAGCATATGCTAATTTTTGTGTTGGAAATATTTCAAACAAAATTAATAAAAAAATAATTTATTTATTACCCTTAATTATGTTATTATATAAGGCGATTGTTTATTGCAGGAGGCACAACATTGGGTATCAAATTATCTGAAATCAAGACAGGACAAAAAATTAAACTGCTTTTAAGCAAAGACGCAAATCATCTGGAAATTGATGCTGTAATCAGGAAGCATCTTCAGGATAATGTTGCACTTATAAAACTTTGCTATGAATCCGACCGTACTCTCAATTTTGAAAACGTAAAAATAGAAGTGGAATATATTACCGAGGAAGGAACTCCTTATGTATGGCGCCCCGCGCAAATCTCCGGTTTTCAGGTGGGATATGTTTTACAGACTGCAAACGACGGTATTCGAAACAACCGCAGAGACTGTTTTCGGGTAGGTGTTTCAACTACCGGCAAGTTGTTTATGGATGGCAGAGGTGCCAAGCCGGTTACTGTCCGCGATATCAGCTTAACCGGATTTTCCATTGCTGATAAATCAAAAGACTTAAATTTTGAAGAAGGTGATCAGGTAAATCTTTATTTTGAAGATTTGGGATATATTCTTGATCTTTCAGGCGCCGTGGTAAGAATTGAGAAACGTGATTTCCTGACTATTTATGGATTTTCCATTAAAAACCTATGTAAAGACCTGCCACAATATATCAATGCCAAGCAAAGACATAACTGGAAGTGACAGGCCCTTTATCATCATTCTATTTTAGAATATCCAAATGCATTTGCAAATGCATCTATTTTTTCTCCGTTTTTGCAAAGAGAGCAGCCTTCCGGATTATACGTCTTATATTCCGGAATGTCTGTTATTGTAAAAAGAGAGTTAATCGGAATTCCCATTACGCTATTGGCCGCACTGAAAATTGCACTGATTCCACTGATCTTTGCACCATAATAGCGGAGGGCCTGTGCTGCTTTTACGATCGTCTGTCCGGTAGTTGCAGAGGCAAGAAGTAAAAGCACATTTTTATCCCGAATCATGGGGACCATATTTTCCCTGAATACAAGCTGGCCGGAATTAACATATTCAGGAGTAACGATATAAATTGTTTTATGAGAATTCATGGAATACACACCAGCCTTAGTCAGATCTTCCGCCAGAAATGCGCCAATAATCTCGCAACCGTCAATGCATACAATCGTATCCACAATGGTAGTTGCCAGAATTTGTCCGCTAAGCGCCTTTGCTGCTGCTGAAGCTTCGCTAAGCCTGCACTTTAAGGTTGCCATATCAAGGAAATAATTGACATGGGAGTTGGGCGTTACAAAATGCCCGGGAATTGCTTTCAGCACAACATCATGGTGCTCTTTTGATTTGATTTTTACAGCTTTGCTCTGCATATACGTACCTCCTTTTAGAAACAAATTTATTGCAATTTGAACTTATCTACTTCACCACTTAATTTTATGGAAATATTTTTGTTCAAATCTGCTTCCCCACTGATATCTTTTACCCGCATAGTTAATTCTGATGACATTTCAGCTACATTTGTTATTCCCTGTGCGCTGTCTTCCATTGCATCATTTACCATGGAAACTGCATCCTTAATTCCGTCAATACTTTCCCGAAGCTTTCGGCTTTCTATGGCAAATTCTTCCATTAAACTACTCATGTTCCCCACATCGCCCTGATAGCTTTTACTGGTTTCTAAAAGCTTCTGAAAACCTTCTATCGCTGTCTCATTCATAAAGGCAAGCATTTTTTCCGCTTCCTCGGCCAGTTCTTCCACAGCTTCTGTTACATTATCACTTACCGTACGGATCTGCGCTGCTGCCTGTGCGGAGTTTGCCGCCAGCTTGCCGATTTCATTTGCAACCACTGCAAATCCCTTTCCGGCTTCCCCTGCTCTGGCTGCCTCTATGCTGGCATTTAATGCAAGCAGATTTGTCTGTCCGGTAATGCTGATAATATTTGCCGTCAGCTCCCCAATCTGTTCAACTGTTCTGGACTTTTCAATTTTGTCATTGACTGCTGCCGCCATAACCTGTGTTTTTTCATTGGCTTCCCTTTGATTTTTAACAGCCGACTGATGAATGTCTGCCGCCTTCTTCATAATTTCCTGGGAAGAGTTTTGTCCCCCATCTGCCTTTTGGGAGATATCTTCAATCGCATGATAAATGTCTCCAATTGAATCATGAACCTGACTTAAAGAACAGCTTGTTTCCTCAACTGCTGCACTCATTTCCTCCATAGTTGCAGATACATCCGCAATATTTCCTTCTGCTTCAAAAAGGCTTTGTACCACATTTTCTGTAGAAACACTCAAATGTCTTGAATTGTCTGCAATATTAAGCATAATTAATCTGATATATTCTAAGAGCGCATTAACATTCTCAGCAATCAGCTCCATTTCATCTCCGGTTCGTATTTCAAGCTTTTGCGTTAAATCCCCTTCATTATGTACCAGTTCATATATTTTTTTATTTACCCGCCCCAGACTCCTTGTGATGCTTCCCACGATCAGATACAGCAATATAAGGGCCGATGCAAGGCAAATTGCTCCAAGTATAATGATCCATTGCCTTAATTGATTTAACTCATAAACCACATGAGAGGCATCATAATCACAGCCAAGAATTGCCGATACTCTGCCTTCTGAGTCTAAAACAGGTTTGTAAACCGTAACAAGATCCCCATCCTCCGTGGAATCAATGTAATCCTGCACATAGGTATTTCCCTTAAAAACATTTTCCAATTCTTCATAAGGCGTTTCAAATATATCACCTGGCTGCATCTGCCCATCGCTTTCATCTGTATCTACTCCATAGTAAACCTGTTTCCCATCTGTATATAGAGTATACATGTAAGCAATTCCAAAGCTCTTCTGCATATTGCGCATAATTGCCAGCAGAGTTTGATATTCTTCCGTTTCCACACTACCAGGCACTATCGCCTTTACCATATCGCCATCCACCATCTTTTGTGCAATTTCAGCCACCATTCCGGCTTCTTCCACCCCTGTTTCCACCATTACATATTCCATGCGCTGAAAAGAGTTAATTCCCATAACCAGGCAAATTCCAATTACTACTATGCTGATTGAAAGCAGAATTTTAGCCTTGATTCCCATGATTCTTGATTTTTTTTTCATTTTAATACCCCCTATATAAATACTCCCTTGTTATATTTTACCAAATTAATATGATAAAATCTATACCTTATTATTAATTTCCTACAAAAAAGCAGCCTGCCCATATAATAGATGAAAGGGCAAGCTGCCAATAATAATTTTATTCTAAGGTATAGCTGTTTAAATATTTCTCCTGCTCAGGGGTAAGCACGTCAATTTCTTTTCCTAAAAATGCAAGCTTTCTCTTTGCCACATCCTGATCCACCGATCTGGGCACGTCAATCAATTTTTCTGTAAGCTCACTTCCATGCTCTACCAGATACTTTGCAGACAAGGCCTGAATGGCAAAGCTCATATCCATAATTTCTGCGGGATGTCCGTCGCCTGCTGCAAGGTTTACAAGTCTTCCTTCGGCAAGAACAAAGATCCACTGTCCGGTTGGCAGCTTATATCCCATTATATTCTTTCTCTGCTCCCTGGTCTCCACTGCAATTTCCCGAAGCCTTGCCATATCAATCTCACAGTCAAAATGTCCTGCATTGCAAAGAATTGCCCCGTCCTTCATTACCTTAAAGTCTTCCTCATCTATTACCTTATCACATCCGGTAACAGTCACAAAGAAATCACCTACTTTGGCAGCTTCATTCATGGGCATAACATCAAATCCGTCCATTACCGCTTCAATTGCCTTAATAGGATCAATTTCTGTTACAATTACTCTTGCGCCAAGTCCTTTTGCTCTCATGGCAGTTCCCTTACCACACCAGCCATAGCCTGCAACTACTACGATCTTGCCTGCAACAATCAGGTTTGTGGTACGATTGATGCCATCCCATACGGACTGTCCGGTGCCATAGCGATTATCAAACAGATGTTTACAGTCTGCATTGTTTACGCGCACCATAGGGAATTTCAATTCTCCCGCATTATTCATTGCTTCCAGTCTGATAATTCCTGTAGTGGTTTCCTCGCAGCCGCCTATAATATTGGGGATTAGTTCCGGCATATGGGTGTGTACCATATTAACCAGATCTCCTCCGTCATCAATAATTATGTTAGGACCAGCCTCCAGCACATGGCGGATATGAGTTTCATATTCCTCCGGAGTACAGTCATACCACGCATGAACCTCAAGTCCTGCCTTTACCAGCGCTGCCGCCACATCATCCTGAGTAGAAAGGGGATTGGAACCTGTCACAAACATCTGCGCTCCGCCTGCCTTTAGTACCAGACACAAATAAGCTGTCTTTGCCTCCAAGTGTACGGAAAGTGCAATCTTTTTTCCTTCAAAGGGCTTTGTCTTTCCAAACTCTTCCTCCAAAGTCCTAAGAAGATCACAGTTTCTTTTCACCCATTCAATCTTGCGCTCTCCTGATTCGGCTAAATTAATGTCTCTGATTTCACTGCTCATTTTCATTTCCTCCAATAAAATTAAGATAGTCAGCCGAATTTTTATTATAGTGATGGTCGTCTGTCCTATCATCACTTTTTATGACAACTGCACAGCAGTTACATACTCAATTAAACAAATTAATATTCTTTCTTGTCCAGCCCCATACGGATAATAATTTCATTGACTTTTTTATACACTAATTCCTCATCCAGCGTCAATACCTTTCTGTTTTCCATAGTCACTTTTCCATCAATGATAACCGTTTCCACCTCCGAGCCGTTTGCTGAATAGGAAAGCCCTGCAATCAAATTGTTTCTGGGTGTCAGGGAAGGCGTATTCAAATTAAGAATTGCCATATCAGCCTTTTTTCCAATTTCCAAAGAACCTGTCACCTCAGAAAGGCCAAGAGCTTTCGCCCCATTAATGGTTGCAATACGGAACCCTTCCGCTGCACTGACGCATTGAGGCGTTTTCTTAACACCCTTGTGAATCAACGTCAAAAGACTTAATTCGTGGAACAGGTTCAGGCTGTTATTGCTGGCCGCTCCGTCTGTTCCGAGGCAGACATTAATCCCCTTTTCAAGCATGGCAGGCACCGGTGCAAACCCGTTGCCCAACTTCATATTGCTGGCAGGATTAGTTACCACGTTCACATTTTTAGCCTTTAAAATATCCATATCACTTTCCGTAATCTGTACGCAGTGGGCAGCAATGGCAGGCACATCAAACAAACCGTTTTTATCCGCCATTTCAATAGGAGAGCATCCATATTTTTCTTTGATCTGCTCTATCTCGCTTTCACTTTCAGATAAATGCACATGAATCCCCATATGATTCTTTTTTGCTTCCTCTGAGACAATGCGCATAAATGCATCATCACAGGTGTATGGCGCATGAGGCCCAAGCATAAAGGTTAATCTGTCACAGTCCTTTGCTGCATCTTTCTCCTCATATGCCTGCTTTAATCTGATCTGTCCCGCCTCGTTATCTCCACTTCCGATCAGTCCCCGGCAGATGACTGCACGCATACCGGATTCCTTTACTGCCCTTGTGGTCTGGTGAATATTCATCTGCATATCGTTAAAGCAGGTGGTACCGCTTTTCATCATTTCAATAATTGCAAGACAGGCACCCCAATAAGTATCCTCATCCGTCATCTGCTGTTCAATAGGATCAATGGTTCCAAACAGCCAGTCCATAAAGCTAAGGTCATCTGCCACATTTCTCATAAAGGACATATAAGAGTGGGTATGGCAATTGATCAGTCCAGGGATCACAAGCCTGTCCTTTCCTTCAATTACCTTATCCGTTAAAAAGCCTTCCGGCTTTGTTCCAATACCGGTAATTACATCCCCCTCAATATAAATGTCTGTTTCCCTGATTACATCCTTCTCACCTTCCGGCAGAACAGCCAGAATGTTTTTTAATAAGATTCCCATAGTGCTCTCTCCATTCCATTTTATAAATTTACTATATTTCTATCCCTGCCATTTAAAAAGGCTTCGATATTTTTACAGGTTTCCGACACACACCTTCTCCTTGCTTCCGTGCTTGCCCAGGCCAGATGAGGGGTGATGATCAGTTTATTGCTGTCTTTTATTTTGCTCAAAGGATTTGACTCTTTCATGGGCTCCGTACCGGTTACATCAAGACCTGCTCCCGCAATATACCCTTCTGTCAACGCAATATAGAGGTCTTCGTCATTTACCACGGGACCTCTTGCAACATTCACTAAAATAGCGCTTTTTTTCATTTTTTTAAGTGCTTCCAAATGAATTAGATTTCTGGTTTTTTCACTTAATGGACAGTGAAGCGACAAAAAATCTGATTCATTAAGCAGGATATCAAAATCAACCCGTTCAAATTCCGTACAGGTGCTTTGTCCGGATGCGGAATAAAAAATAACTCTGCAGCCAAAAGCCCTGGCAATTCCCGCTACCTTTCTTCCAATATTTCCCATACCAACAATTCCCCAGGTCTTTCCTGAAAGCTCTGTAAAGGGAATGTCAAAATTTGAGAAGCGGTCCTGTGCCGCATATGCGCCGGATTTTACGTATTCATCATAGTGGCGGAGCTTTTCCAGTACATAAAAGCACAATGCAAAAGTGTGCTGCGCCACTGCATCTGTGGAATAATTCACCACATTGGCTACCTTGATCCCTCTGCTTTTGCAGTATGCAAGATCAACATTATCATAACCTGTTGCAAACTCACAGATCAGCCTTACATCAGGCGCATTTTCCAGCGTTTCTTCATTTAAGGGTGCCTTATTTGCAATGATAATTTCCGCATCCTTTATTTTTTCCTTCACATCAACTGCCGTCGTATTTGGATAAGAGATCACATCTCCAAATGCACTTATTTCATCTACAGACGTATCAAGTCCCACACTGTTTCTTTCCAAAATGACAATTTTCATGTATATTTCTCCCTGGCTTTTTATCTCCTTTCATTATATAAAAATAATTTTAATTTGAACAGCTATTCTATAAACATTTTTATGAATGACGGGAACTGAACTGTTTTTCCACACTAATCCGCTCTGCCCACTGCCCACCTGAGTGCCTTATCAATGTGTCCATTCCATATATACCACTCATGAGTGCCCGGCGTTTCCTCATAATAAAAAGAGGCATTTTCCTTTTTTAAGAATTGATAAAACACTCTGCTATGTTCCAGCACAAAGTCTTCCGTTCCACAAGTCAGGTAAATAGCAGGAATTTCTTCTTTATCCCGTTTTAATCTCTGATAAAGTACTTCCAGATTTGCTTCAGACAGGATCAGTTTTTTAGGATCCCCAAACATAGTGTCACAGTATTCTTTTGTCATCCCTGCGTCAAAGAAGAAATTACTGTGTTCATTATAGCCGTAGCACAAAATACCAGGCGCCAAAGCCAAAATCTTACTGAATACTTTAGAATGCCGCATACCTAAATACAGGGCTCCAAAGCCTCCCATGGAAATCCCTCCGATAAAGGTATCTTCTCTTTTATCTGATACTGCTGCAAAAGTTTTTCTTGTATAATTTACAAATTCCTCCGCCACAAACTGCTCATAATAAGCATCTCTTTTTTTGCTATCTAAATAAAATGAATTTTCGCCTGCAGGCATAAATGCAGCTACGTTATATTTAAGACAAAAAGTTACAATCTGGGTGTAATGAAGCCAGTCTGTATGCCCTCCTGAATAACCTGACAGCAGATAAATTGTTTTCATTGGCCTTTCATAACATTCCAGAATGCATTCCGGATGAACCTCCCCTCCATCTGTGGGTAAAATTCCTATCGCAGGTACATAACGTCCTAATTTTGTGGAATAAAAATTAAATTCAAAAACTGCCATTTTTTATTTTCCTCCTTTATCATTAAATCAGCTTTTAGCTGCTCATAAGCATTATTTACCGGTTCCTGTTCTCAATAACAGAAAGCACCTCCGAAAACCTATGTAATGGATAATTTGTTTTCTCATAAGCTGCCGCATCGCCAAGTCCCGCACATGGAAATCCTCCTGCCGCTGCCGCATCTATCCCCGATCTGGCATCCTCCACCACAAGGCATTCTCCGGCATTCAGTTTTAAATATTCTGCTGCCTTTAAAAATACTTCCGGATCCGGTTTTGATCTGCTGATATTATTTCCGTCAGAAGTTGCATCGAATATTTCCAACAATCCAATTTTCCTTAATATGAAACATGCATTTTTACTAGAAGAGCCGATTGCTATCCGTATGTTTCTTCTTTTCAGCTCATTTAACGTCTCTGCCACCTCTTCTGAAACATCTTTCGGCGACATTTGACAAAGCAGATTTCTGTATATATTATTTTTCTTTTCAGACAGCTTTTGTTTTTCTTCTGCTGTCAGCTCTCCCTTATATTTTTCCAGGATAATCTCAAGGCTTTCCATCCTGCTTACCCCTCTTAATCTGTCATTAATGGCTTCATCAAAATATACTCCGATTTCATCAGCAATCTGCTTCCATGCCATATAATGGTACTTATCCGTATGGCAGATCACTCCGTCCAAATCAAAAACAATTCCTTTATACTGCATATCATTTTCATTCCTCTCTGCGTATTTAAATCATTTATCCTCCTGTCTTTTATACAGCCTGATATCATCTTCCACCAGCACAGGACTGCCATGTAAATGAATTTCTACCGGCTTCCCTTCCAGCCTGTGAATCCGGCAGCCTTCTTTATCTACCTTAACTTCCAGTCTCGTTCCCCGATACTGAAAACGAAATTGATAGCTTTTCCACCTATCCGGTATACAGGGGGATAAATATAATCCTGATTCTTTGATTCTCAAACCTGCAAACCCATAAATAATGGCCATATAATTACCTGCCATATTGGCTGTGTGGATTCCGTCTTTTGTATTTTTATGTGTATTAAATAAATCCAGCTTCGCCGACTCTCCAAAGTAATCATAAGCCTTTTCCACCATACCCAGTTTTGCCGCCATAATACTGAAAATGCAGGTTGACAGGGATGAGTCATGAGTTGTCACGCCTTCATAATATAAAAAGGAATTACGTATAGTAGAAAGTTTTTGATAATCCTCCAGAATAAAATGTGCCAGCACAGTATCTGCCTGCTTGCATACCTGTTTTCGATAAAGTGCAAGAGGATGGTAATGAAGCAAAAGAGGATAATTTTCCTTTGGCGTATTAGTAAAATCCCATTTCTTTTTCTTTAAAAATGAATCATCCTGAGGATTAATGTCTAACGCTTCATCATAGGTAAGGTACATGTTCTCTGCAGCCTTTTTAAATTCTTCAATTTCTTCCGGCAGAAGATTTATTTTTTTGCTTAATGCTTCCCATTTTCCTTCCGCCATTAATAATTCTTTACATTTTTCCGCCCATTCCAGATTGTATTTTGCAAGCAGATTTGTGTAATAATTGTTGTTCACCATACAGGTATATTCATCCGGTCCGGTTACATCCTGAATATGAAACTGTCCATCCACATAGTTCCCCATATCCACCCAGAGACGGGCGGTTTCCAGCAAAATTTCTGCTCCCTGTTCACACAAAAATTCCACATCATTTGTTGCTAAGTAATACGCTGCAACAGAATAGGCAATATCCCCACTGATATGATAAGCTGCAGTTCCTGACGGGAAGTAACCAGAACATTCCTCTCCGTTTATGGTTCTCCAGGGATACAGCGCTCCCCTTTTATGCCCCAGTTTTCTGGCATTTTCCTTTGCCTGATTCAATGTCCTGTACCGGAACGAAATTAATGTCTTTGCAATCTCCGGCCGGGTGATGGTAAAGCAGGGTAATGCATACATTTCCGTATCCCAGAAAAAGTGGCCTTCATATCCTTCTCCGCTTAATCCTTTTGCCGCCATATTGCTATAGCAGTCTTTGCCTACGGACTGCAAAAGCGCATACTGATTATAGTGAACAGCACTATTCAGCTCCTCGTCGCCCTCTATTTCCAAATTACTTTTTTCCCAGTAATCCGAAAGATATTCTTCTTGTTCACCATAAAGTTCTTCTACCGGCTGCATCATTACTTTCTTTAGTTTTTTTTCGGTTTCCTCTTCCGGATTTCCACATCTGATCGAATCTGAAAACCAACTGTATTTATAAAACCGCAGGGTTTTTCCTTTTACTGATTTTCCAGTTATTTTATGTACTGCTTTTTTGTCTTTTACAACTGTCTGCTTCTCAAAGCCAGCAGGAACCGCATGTGCCACTCCACTGCACAGGCTAAGTCCTGACCGTGACGTTTTCGCTAAAATCAGGGAAATATCTCCCTGGCAGTGAGGCGTATCTGCAAACAAATATTGTGTTTTTTCTCCTGCCACCCTTGGATCTGAAGGATCACAAAAGTTCTCTGCTTCTCCAAAGTGTGAGGAAATAAGACATACCTCTCCTTCATAATTGTGACAGGTCAATGTAATTTCCTGTAAAAAAAGCGGAAGCTTTACAAAAGATGTCATCCTGCGAAATTGTAATGAAATTTCTTTTCCTTCCGGTGAAACCCACGCTATTTTTCGCAAAGTTACACCTTTCTTTAAATCCACAGACCTTTTTACTTCTTTTGCAGTTCCATAAAACAGGGAAAACTGCTCGCCTCCCAGCCAGATTTCCACACTTTGGGTGTCTGCAATGTTAAGCATAGTCTGTTTTTTCTCAATCAGACCGCAAAGGGCCTCAGCCTGCTTCATATCCGTAATATCATAAAATCCATTGATATATTGTCCCCTGATACTGATATATTCCGGCGGATATCCTTCCTCATAAGCACCTCTTATTCCAATGTAGCCATTGGCATTGTGAAAAATGGTTTCACCCAGCAAAAGTGCTTCCTGACTTTTGGCATTTCCCTCTATCTCATAAAAAAACTGCTTTTCCATTTTTCTTAATTCCTTTCTTGTACCTGCATAAGCAATGGAAGCGCAGGCACACAGTTAATCACAGATTTTCCGTCCGGTAGGCAATGGAAATGCGTCCGTGAAACCACATTTTTCCACTTCCCAGATTGGTACTTATATTTTCTCCTGCCTGTGGCGCTTCCAAAATCTGCTTTGCGCATTCTTCGTATTCTTCCAGATAATCCAAATCCAGAGGAAATTTATGATGCCCCGGCCAGATTCTGTCAAAACTGTTTTTTTGCTTCTTTAACAATTGAATGCTTTGTAGAAATTCTTTGACAGATGCCGAGTGGGGAAGGAAAAGCAGTATCCCCTGATCACATACCGTATCTCCGGAAAATAAATTTCTTCTTTCCTGATCAAACACACATATGCTTCCCTTTGTGTGCCCCGGTGTTGCAATCATTTCCAAAGCGCGCTTTCCCAGATCAATAATCTGTCCATTCTTAAGGGGCAAATAAGGAACCATCTGCCCTGCATGGGACAATTCCTCAATTTCATTTTCCGTAAGTGGAAGAGCAAATTCCTGTAAAAATCCTTTAATCATCTCTTTTCGGAATTCTATATTTGTGTGTTCTTTTAAAACCTCCTGATCCTCTTCCATCAGATACCGGCTTTCAAACTGGCAGTTTCCTCCAACATGATCTAAATGCCCGTGGGTATTAATAACCATAACCGGCTTTTTGGTCAGCTCCTCTACACACTCCCTAAGCCCCGGCATCCCCATCCCGGTATCAATTAAAACAGCCTTTTCTTCTCCTTCCAGCAGATACATATGGCATTTAAAACAGTCTTCAATCCGCCAGGTACATTCATCTATCTGCATTACATGGTAAAAGCTCATATTATCCCCCATTTCTTTATTTGACCTCCTTTTTAAAATCCGCCATATTAAACAGGCTGATTTCCTGCCCTTTGGCTGCTTCATCATAACGCAGCAGCTCTACCTTATATTGTTTGCAAAGCATTACATTCTGGTAATCTGTTAAAAACTGGTAATCCAATTCGCGTGCTCTGGCCACTCCTTCGCCGCTGAATTCCTTATTTCCTGTTAACTTCATTTCTTTTCCATACTTTGCAGGATGCATGATAAACAGATACTGCCCTTCCATTTTTTTAAGTGTCTCTTCAAACAAATATGGTTTTTCTGCAAAAAGGTCATTTCCCGGTAAAATACGGTTATACCATTTATGATCTATCAGACCTTCCTCTTCTATCATCCGGCTCATGGCTTCACCAAGCCCGGATACATATACTTCCGGAAGCATATGGGAATCCATATATGAAATGTTAAATCCTGCTTTTCTTACATGTTCCAATTGATATTTATATTCTGTAATGATTTCCTCCAGCTTCGGCATATGTACGCAGAATCTTTCAGGCGACTGATAAAAAACGCCTCTTTCATCTATCAGGCTTGATACTTTTTCTTTTGGCGCAACCGGCCCCCAAATTACTCTATCCCATTCGGAATTGATACAGCCATGCAGTCCAAAGCAAATATCCTTTTTATCCGACAGCATTTCTGCCGCCTCCTCCAAGTATTCTCCACACGCCATTAAAGATATATTTTTAATAAATCCTGCTTCTGCCGCCTCAAAAATTGCTTCATTTGCCGCATGTGAACAGCCACAGTCATCTGCTCTTGTTATAATTGCTTTCATCTAACCCCTCCATTCTAAATCCACTTGCCTACGGTTTTATCCCTTTACCGCACCGTCCGCCATGCCTTTAATAATCTGTTTTTGAAAAAGTAAAAAGAAAATAAGCGCTGGTAAAATTGATAACACTAAAGCCGCCATAATCAAGTCCCATCGGTTTAAATAGGTACCATAAAATACACTCATGGATAATTGAATCGTTTTCAGTTTTTCCGAATTAATCATAATAAGAGGAAGCATAAAATCATTAAATACCCCCAGCATGTTAATAATTGCAATTGTTGCTGTAATGGGTTTTAAAATGGGAAATACCACATAAAAGAACGCCTGAAACTGACCGCATCCGTCAATTAAAGCAGCTTCTTCAAGTTCTCTGGAAACACCCTTTATAAAACCACAATACAAAAACATTGCCATCGGCAGCAGAAATCCCCAGTACATAATGACCATCCCGTACAGGGTGTTTACGATATGCAGATTTCTTGCAACGATAACGATAGGCACCATTAACACCTGAAAAGGAATTGCCATTGTAAATAAAATTCCATAGTAAATCACATTACTTACTTTATTTTTTACCCTTGTCACTTTATAAGCCGCCATAGAGCCAAACAAAATAATTCCCATCACAGCCGAAACAGATACAAAAATAGTATTGGCAAACTTCCGGAAAAAGTTCATTTTGGATATAGCTTCCCTGTAATTTCCAAAACTCCATTTTTCAGGCAGTGCAAGCATATCAAGCAAAATTTCTCCATTTCCTTTAAAACTATTTACAAAAATTAAAACCATAGGAAACATCATAAAACAGGCTAATACCACAAGTACTGCTTCCACACAAAAAAGTCCCATGCCATACTTCCTTCTTTTTCCACCTTTTCCTTGTTTCATCACATCTCTACCTCCTTCCTTCTGGTTGTCTTTACCTGAATAATTGCCACAATTCCAATTACTACGGAAAAGATAACAGCCTTCGCGGAGGCATAGGATAATTGATCCGCATTAAAAGCATCCAAAAAGATCTGATATGCAATGGTTTTGGTGGTTCCATATGGGCCGCCTCCTGTCAGTGCATAATTTAAGTCAAACGCCTTTAAACTGTTGACAATGCTTAAAAATAAGCAGATGGTAATGGAGGGACGGATCAGCGGTAATATGATTTTTGTAAAGCGATCCCTAAACCCTGCCCCATCAATCTCCGCCGCCTCTAAAAGATCAGTTGGCACTCCCTGCAGTCCGGCCAGATAAATAATCATATAATAACCTGTTCCCTGCCAAAGGCTGACGATCACCAGGGAAAGAAAGGCTGTACCGGGGTATGCCAGCCAGTTTTTTTCAAACATTCCAATCCCAAAGGTTCTTCCTAAAAAAGGGAGAAACGATCCAATAATAAAGTTCCATAAATATCCCACTGTCGCAGTACCGATCACAATCGGCATAAAGTAAACAGCCCGAAGGATTCCCTTTAATTTCAGATTCATATTTAAAAGCATTGCCAGTGTCAGCCCCAAAACGTTATAACCGGTCACCATCACAAATGCAAACTTTAGCGTAAAGCCAATGGTTCCCAAAAACCCCTTATCCGACAATGCATTTACATAGTTTCTTATTCCTACGAAATTTGAGCTGATACTGATTCCGTTCCAGTCCCGGCAGGAATAATAAAGCCCTATGAGCAGTGGTACGAAAATAAAGAGAATACTGAGCAAAACTGCCGGCGCTACAAACACTGCGTATACAAAATTATTTTTTGTTTTTAAGGTTGTCTTTTTCGACTTCATACTTTTTCTCCTTAAAGGGAAAGCTGCTGCAATATTTTCTGCAGCAGCCCGTCAATATCTCTTCTTATTCTTTTACGGAAGAAGATGCTACTCTGCCATCCCACAATTCCTGTAATGCCCTGCAGGTTGCTTCCCGATCCGCTGCTCCTGCCGCATAAGCCTGTAAAGGTTCCGCCTGATCCGTATTAAATCCGGAAGGCCATTCTTCAATGCCAAACCCATCATAAGACATTCCATCCGCCATATACTGGTTCATGTCCATGTTCAATGCGCCTATATCTGATAAATCCAGGGTGTCATAGGGCGCTGCAATACGCATTTTTTCAACCATGTATTTCTGTGCATTGTCCACAAACCACTGCAAAAATGCTTTTGCTTCCTCTTCATGTTTGGAAGTATTGGAAATACTTAAAAATCTGGTAGTGGAAACCTGTAGCTTTGTCTGAGAAGGATCATCTGTAAGAGGAACTGCAAACAAACCGATATTCATATCAGGATTAACACTTAAAAGTGCATCTGTATACCAGGTTCCCTGTTTGACCATAGCGATTTCCCCTTTCACAAAGGAATTAATCTGGTCATCAAAGTGGTGCCCTATGGATTCACCCCCCCATCCGTATTCCAGTGTCAGGTCGTAAAAGTCGAAAAAGCTGTCCATATATTTCATGTTAGAAAAGGTTTCTTCTTTTGCAGAAAGTCTCTCTGACGTTTCTGATGCGCCTTCGTAAGTAAAAGGTATTCCCAAAATATGCATTAAGAATCCCCAGTCTCCCCACGCTTCGCCAAAAGCCTGAATGTCTGCTGCCTGCAGCTTCTCACAGGTTTCCTTTAATTCACTGATTGTTTCAGGTACTTTTTCAATTCCGGCCTGCTCAAACAAATCTTTGTTATATATAATGCCGCTGCCTTCCATCGCATAAGGAAGACCATATACCTTTCCATCATAGCTTCCTCCATTTAAAGAAGCTTCATAAACATGCTCTGTCCATGCTTCCCCGGAAAGATCCATGCATCTTTCATACCAGGTATCGTAATCGCCGCATCCCAAGTCAAAAATATCCGGTGCTTCCCCGGAAGCAAAACGGGCTTTAAGTACCGTATAAGGTTCATCTCCCGGAATTTCCCATTCTAAAGTCACACCTGTTTCTTCCTTATAGTCTTTGCAAATCTGTTCTACCATTTCCGCATATCCTGCAGTCCCCTGATATACGGTAAGCACAATATCTTCACTTTGTACCTGATCTGTACTGCTTTCGGATGTGTTTGAACTCTCTCCTGCATTTGATGAATTATCCTTTGCAGTATCAGCACCGCATCCTGCCAAAACAGAAAATGTCAGGGCTGCTGCCGTCAGACAGCTAATCACTTTTTTTGCTTTCATAATTATCCCTCCATCTCCGGATACTTTTTACTCCTGCAAGTCATTATTGCCTGGAAATTTTTCGTATCCTGTTTGATGACTTTATTATAAAATTCATCCCTCAAATGCTCTACGGAACATTCGAACCTCTTTCCAGCACAATTTGAAACTGTATTTACTCAGATTGTCCTCTTCTGTACTGGGCAGGCGTCTGCCCTGTATGTTTTTTAAAAACTCTTCCGAAATAATTTTCATCTTCATAACCAACCATTTCCGCCACCTGTGCCACACTTCTTTTCCCTGTTTTCAGTAATTCACAGGCTTTTTCTATCCGCATCTTCGTAATGGCAGTTACAATAGTCATATGATATCTGTTTTTAAAAATTCTTGCTACATATTGGGGTGTCTGAAAAAGGCCCGCTGCAATAGTTGAAAGTGTTATATCTTCCGAAAAATGCTCCTTAATGTAAGCATATATTATCTCTGCCGGTTCTTCCTTCATCCGGAAATAATCCATAAGCAGGTCAAGGCGCTTTAGCACTTCCTTTTCCCATAAATCAATGTCATTGATCCACAGAGAAAGAAGTTCTGCATGCGCCTCCCTCTCCTGTCTGGCGGCAAGCCGCCCAATCAAAAGATTCATGTCGGCAGTACATCTTTGCAGTTCCTGTAATTTCAGCGCCCCTCCCCTCTTTAAGCTACTGCAGTAGTCTCTGATGATTTTTTTAAGCATTTCTCTGTCCTTATTCTCCATAACACTTATAATTCGCAATTCCAGACTCAATACTCCATCACTCTGCACGGGATTTTTTTCTGCTAAGGAAGCTATTGTGCCGCAGCCCCAAACATTTCTCTGACGTAAAATTCCATTTTGTTCCCCTAATATATTCTTTAAGTCATGAAGTTCTACAGGTTCCAAACTCACTACCCAGGTGATCTTTAGTCCAACAGCTTCTTCTATCTTCTTTTCAAAAATCTTCATCTTATCTGAAACCCTAAAAGGATTCAATTCCTTTTCCTGTAAAAAAATCTGCCAGTTAAATTCATCTACATAGATATCCTGTTTAAAAGAATAAAGTTTAAAAATGTCACGCATAACATTTCCTACGGTAAAAAAACAAAGCTCTCTGTCACCCTCATATTTATTCTCTATAACCTCTGAGGCATTCCGGCTCAAAACAGAAACCAGTAAAAATTTTCCATTCTCAGCCCCCAGCTTAACAAAGGCTTCCTGAATCTGCTTCTCGCTTATCGCTTCTCCCCTGCAAAAACTCTGCAGGATCTGATTTGCCACAGCCAGCCCCATTTGTTCATGCTGTCTGTTCTTAACAGCCTCTTCCTTTTCTCCCTGAACTTTTAAAATGGCTTTTTCCAGCGCATTCACCAGAGTTTCCTTTCCGAAGGGCTTTAAAATATAGTCAACTCCATTTGCCAGCAGCGTGGCATAAACATAGGAGAAATCGCTGTATCCACTGACTGCAATCACCTGAATTTTAATCTGGCGCTCCATGATCTCTCTTAGAAGTTCTCTTCCGCCCATCACCGGCATTTCCATATCACAAAGTAAAATATCCGGCTTTTTCTCGTCAATTATTTTTAAAGCCTCTATTCCATTTTGCGCATAGTAAACTTCCTGCACCCTATAACTCTTCCAGTCAATCATCAGTTCAATAGCTTCCCTCATATGAACTTCATCATCAACAATTATTACTTTCATTCCTGCTCCTTATTTTCTTTTGCTATTATAAATTCCACTGTTGTTTCCACTTTGGATATGCTTTTAATTTCCCAGTCAAATCTCTCTTCATAATAAATGCTGCATCTTTGCAGCACATTTAATAAGCCAATGCCATGATCCGCAGTTGCGGTAAATTCATAATTTTTATAAGCTTCCTTCAATTTTTGAATCTGTTCTCTGCTCATACCAATTCCATTATCAATAACCCGTATCTGATATTTATCCGGTTTTTCAATAATAGAAATCATGATAGTTCCTGTTCCATCCTTCTTGTCGATTCCATGCTTGATGCTGTTCTCCACAAGAGGCTGGAGAATCATTTTGGGAATAAGCAGGCTGTCTGCCTCTTTGGGATAATGAAGCATAAAATGTAATCTTCCGGCAAATCTGCCCTCCTGCAGCGCAATATAGTTTTCAATATGCTTCAGTTCTTTTTTAAGGGTAACAATATCCTCTCCGGTATTCACTGTATATTGAAACAGTTCTCCAAGTTGTGTCAACTGTCTTGAAACTTCCTGGCAATGATTCTTCAACGCAGTTGTACTGATATATTGCAGCATATTATACAAAAAATGTGGATTGATTTGTGCCTGCAGCATTTTAAAGCGGGATTTTGTCACCTCTAATTGATAACGGTAATTTTTATTAATCAGCTCATCCAGGCTTGTCATCATTTCCGCATATTGATTCTCCAGAATTCCCAGCTCATCCTTTCGATTTGATTTCAACTTATATACAAATTCGGGTTTTTGTTTCACAGACTCCATATTATTAAGCATTCTTCTCACCGGAGAAATAAATAGATTAAACACCAGAAACAAAAATACTACGGATACTGCCAATAGACAGGCCTGCACTGCCATTGCCCCAATGACGACTCTCTCTGCCGGATCCGTAAACCAGTGATTATCTACAAACATAATAAGACGAACCTCTTCTCCTTTATAGAAATCTCTTTTCAGAAAAAACATTCCCTTTGCTCCATCCAATGTTCCTTTGGTATAATGATTTTCTAAAAGTTCTTTTTCTGCATAATCTGCATCTTCAAAAAAACTTGACGTATAAATCAGTTCTCCGCCATCTTCTCCAAGGCAAACCATAACCACATTATCTTTATACTGGCCGCACAATGTTTTTGTCACATCCTGTAATTCTTTTAAGTCTGCAAAAATACGCATACTGACAGTAGTGTCATAAGATGGGACATTCTGAATATCCATGTTGTAAATTAAATAAATTGGATTTCCCGCTTCGTCTCTTCCTACCTGAAAAATATCTTCACTCCGCTCCGGATATTGATATTCCCCAATTTCCATCCTCCTTTGTGCATTCGCATAAACCCCATCAATAACCTCTCCATTTTTGCAGTACATTACGATACGAAAAATTGCAGGCGCTTTATCACTGACAGCCTTGCCGTATTTACGCACCATATAGCGCTCTACATCTGTAAATTTTGTTTTTCGATTTAATATTCTGACGACATCCGGATTTTCAAATAAATTCATTGGCGCCTGTTCTATCCTGCGAATATAATCTATTGTTTCCTCCATGCCAATTCCCATCATACTTTCATTCCAGTCAATTATCTGTTGCTGCATCATATGATAATTCTGCCTGTATGCAATCACATTAGATACAATACCTGGCAGAATAATAATCAGCATCAATAAAGCAATAAGTTTCATAAAAAGACTGTTTTTAAATTTATCCACGTAATTACCCCCTGACAGGAAAAGCAAAATTTACTGCATCATAGCATACTTAAGTTTATTGTACTAAATCACTCCGAAACAAAACAGGGAATATCTGAACCTGTTTTACGTACAATTTGAATTGTTTACTTTTTCTTTTCTTTGCCCTATAATAAATCCATATTAGCTTTGTATTAATTATGCACAGAAATCCATGTAGAAATGAGGAAGGATTAATAAAAATGAACATCGTATTACTATCCGGCGGCTCCGGCAAAAGGCTATGGCCGCTGTCCAACGATATCCGTTCCAAACAGTTTATTAAAATTTTCAAGACACCAGATGGAGACTATGAGTCTATGGTGCAGCGTGTCTATCATCAGATCCGCAGAGCTGATGAAAATGCCACCGTTACCATTGCCACATCCAAAACACAGGTATCTGCAATCCACAACCAGTTAGGTGACAATGTGGGCATTTCTGTGGAGCCCTGCCGAAGGGACACCTTCCCGGCCATTGCTCTGGCAACTGCTTACCTTCATGATGTTCTGGGCATTTCCAGGGAAGAATCCGTGGTAGTCTGTCCTGTAGATCCTTATGTAGAAGATGATTACTTTGAAATGATTAAAGAATTAAGCTTACAGGCAGATAAGGGAGAGGCAAATCTGGTTTTGATGGGAATTGAACCTACCTACCCCAGTGAAAAATATGGATATATCATTCCTGAAAACAGTAATTTTATCAGTGCTGTTTCCTGTTTTAAAGAAAAACCTGATGTGAAAACTGCCAAAGAATATATTGCACAGGGCGCCTTATGGAATGGCGGCGTATTTGCCTACAAGCTGAAATATGTTCTTGATAAAGCACATGAACTGATTGATTTTACCGACTATGAAGATTTATTTTCCAAGTATGAAAGCTTGACTAAAATAAGTTTTGATTATGCAGTTGTGGAAAAAGAAGACAAAATTCAGGTAATGCGTTTTTCCGGCCAGTGGAAGGATCTTGGCACCTGGAATACCCTGACAGAAGCAATGGAAGATCCCCAAGTGGGAGAAGCCGTAATGAATGAAACATGCAACAATGTTCATATCATTAATGAGCTTGACGTTCCCATTCTTGCAATGGGGTTATCTGACGTAGTTATCTCAGCCAGCCCGGACGGCATTCTGGTTTCAGATAAAGAACAGTCAAGCTACATAAAACCTTTCGTTGATCAGTTTGACCAGCAGATTATGTTTGCTGAAAAATCCTGGGGAAGCTTTCGCGTTTTGGACGTAGACTCAGGAAGCATGACCATAAAGGTAATTTTAAACGCAGGACATAAGATGAATTATCACAGTCATAAACACAGAGATGAAGTCTGGGTGGTTATTTCAGGCACAGGGCATACTGTTGTAGATGGAATGGAACAGGAGGTCAGCACTGGCGACGTGATTACCATGCAGGCCGGCTGTCGTCATACCATTTTTGCCGATACAGAATTAAAACTGATCGAGGTTCAATTAGGCAAGGAGATCAGTGTCCATGACAAACAAAAATATGCACTTGAATAAGCCTTTTTTATTAAAACCGGCAGGAAAGGATTATTTGTGGGGCGGGCGCCGGTTAAATGACGATTTTGCTAAGGGAATTAATTTAACGCCCCTTGCAGAAACCTGGGAATGCTCCACCCACCCGGACGGCCCCAGCATTGTAATTACCGGTATCCATAAAGGTGCTTTTCTTTCTGATGTGCTGCAGACGCATCCTGAATATTTAGGGCTGCATTCCATTGCCCAAAAAGAACTGCCAATTCTGATTAAATTCATTGATGCCAAAGAGGACTTGTCCGTACAGGTTCATCCGGATGATGCTTATGCAATGGCTCATGAAAATGGTGCCAACGGAAAAACAGAAATGTGGTATGTTATAGATGCTTCCAAGGATGCCAGGCTGGTTTATGGGCTTTCCCACACTGTTGACAAAGAAACCATAAAAAAAGCAATTGGACAGGGTACTCTTGAAAAATACCTGCAAAAGGTTCCCATTAAAAAAAATGACGTTTTTTACATTACACCCGGCACCATACACGCCATTGGCGCAGGTGCCCTGATTGCTGAAGTACAGGAAAATTCAAACATTACTTACCGAATGTATGATTATGACCGTATTGACAAAACAGGTCGTAAAAGAAAGCTTCATATAGAAAAAGCACTTGATGTAGCCAGTTTAAATGGTGTTGAAGCACCAAGACAAAGCCTGCGGGTGTTAAAATACCGTCCCGGCTGCGCCGTTGAATTTTTATATCGCTGCAAATATTTTCAAGTGGAGCGTATGTTGGTAAATACGGAGCGGTTCCGTGAAATGGTTACTTTTACCACCACCAGACTATCCTTTGAAGTGCTGTTATGTATGGACGGATGTGGAAGCATCTCCTTTGAAAAAAATGAAATGCTCCCCTTCTTTCGTGGCGACTGTATTTTTGTACCTGCAGACTCTGTTCCTGTTAAAATTCATGGCAATGCACAATTTTTAAAAGTAAGCTGCTAAAAAATATTTGACTTTTTATTTTTGCAGTGATATTATGTAAAAAATTAATAACACCTAAACCGTTGATGCGGAGATAAAGGTGATGATGCTCCCACAGAGAGCCCGGATTGCTGAGAACGGGCGGAAAACAAATCATCAAATGGACCGCTGAGGGTGCAGTGAACAATAGTTGCTTCGTAACTGTTAAGTATTCTGCAACGTAAGGCATACGTCAGTTGCCAGGGATATGATGGTATCCTGCTAAGTGTACGGCGAAAGCTGTAAATCAAGGTGGCACCGCGGATAAAGCATATTATTCGTCCTTGACAGAATGATTCTGTCAAGGACGTTTTTTGTGTCCGCGCATAGATAAATATAGAATTTCGGCCTTGCTTTAAAAAACCGCCCGCACTCTATAAATTCCGCAGATGCTTAATGAAAGGAGGCATTATGATACAACCTGAAATCAATGTACTAAAAGAGCTTCAAAAAGAAAATAAATACAAAACAGCTCCTATCAGCATGGAAATTCTATCTGATATCAGAACTCCCATTGAAGTTCTTAAAATAATAAAAGGGATTTCCACACACTGTTATTTACTGGAATCTGTTTCTGACCACGAAAAATGGGGACGCTACACCTTTTTAGGATATGATCCCAGTCTGGAGATTACATGTCAAAATGGACACATGAAGCTGGGAGAATCCTCTTTTAAAACAACTGAGCCGGGAAAACACATCCGGCAGATATTAAGTCAGTACAAAAGTCCACGCTTCCTGTATCTTCCTTCTTTTACCGGAGGACTGGTAGGTTACTTTTCCTACGATTACCTGAAATATACAGAGCCTTCTTTAAATTTAAATGCTGCCGATACAGAAGGCTTTAAGGATGTGGATTTAATGCTGTTTGATAAAGTAATTGCCTTTGACAACTTCAGACAGAAAATTATTTTAATTATTAATATCAATCTTGAACATTTAGAAGATGAATATGAAAGGGCATCTGTCGAATTAAAGAAAATAGAAAAACTGATAAAAGAAGGCAGACCTGCCCCAGGTCTTTCCGGCAAATGTACTACAGAATTTCATCCTTTATTTCAAAAAGAAGAATACTGCAAGATGGTAGAAAAGGCCAAACATCACATTAAGGAAGGAGACATTTTTCAGATTGTTCTCTCCAACCGCTTTGAAGCTGATTTTGAAGGAAGTCTCTTAAATGCCTACCGGATTCTTCGAACCCTGAATCCTTCGCCCTACATGTTTTACTTCTCCAGCAGTGATTTGGAAGTGGCAGGCGCTTCGCCGGAAACTTTGGTTAAATTAGAAAATGATATTCTTTATACCTTTCCTTTGGCAGGCACACGCCAAAGGGGCAGAACGCCGGAAGAAGATAAAGCACTGGAAAAAGAGCTCTTAGCCGATCCAAAGGAATTAGCCGAACATAACATGCTGGTGGATCTTGGAAGAAATGATATTGGAAAGATCAGCAAATTTGGAACCGTAGAAGTGGAGAAATACCTTAGCATCGAAAAGTATTCTCATGTGATGCATATTGGTTCCACTGTACGGGGACAAATCAGAGAAACAGAAGATGCTCTGTCAGCAATTGATGCTGTACTTCCTGCAGGCACACTCTCCGGTGCACCAAAAGTCAGGGCCTGCCAGCTCATTAATGATCTGGAAGACAACAAGCGGGGGATTTACGGAGGGGCAATCGGCTATCTGGACTTTACCGGCAACCTGGACACCTGCATTGCCATCCGTATTGCCTACAAAAAAAATGGAAAAGTGTTTGTAAGAAGCGGAGCAGGAATCGTGGCTGACTCTGTTCCTGAAAAGGAATATCAGGAGTGTATAAACAAGGCGGCAGCAGTAATTAATGCACTAAAATCCATAGGGGAGGTGGAATAATGATTTTACTAATTGATAATTACGACAGTTTTTCCTATAACCTGTTCCAATTGATTGGTTCCTTAAATCCAGATATTAAAGTCATTAGAAATGATGCTGCTTCTGTAAAGGAAATTGAGGAAATGACACCAGAAGCAATTATCATTTCCCCCGGCCCCGGCAGACCGGAGGATGCAGGAATCTGTGTTGATTTTATAAAAACATCAGGCGGGCATGTTCCTATTCTGGGTGTCTGTCTGGGGCATCAGGCCATTTGTATGGCTTATGGCGGAACGATCTCCTATGCCAAAGAATTAGTGCACGGAAAGCAGTCTGATATGACGCTTGACAGAAGCAGTCCCATTTTTCAGGGATTACCTGATCGCATATCTGTTGCAAGGTATCACTCTCTTGCACTTGTTGAAGAAACCCTTCCAGAATGCCTTAAAGTAATCGCAAGAACCAATCATGGAGAAGTTATGGCTATCCAGCATAAGGTATATCCTGTGTATGGACTGCAGTTTCATCCTGAATCCATCCTTACCCCAGATGGGAAATCTATTGTATCCAATTTCCTGAAACAGGTTAAAAATTATACGCAACGCAGAAATTTATAAAAATGTAGCTGATAATAAATAATGTGAACGCCTCTCCAAACAGGCCGAAAGGAGGAAAAATGATTAAAGAAGCAATTGTAAAAATAGTTGATAAACAGGATTTAACTTACGAAGAAGCTTATTCTGTCATGAATGAAATTATGAGCGGAGAAACTTCTCCCACACAAAATGCCGCTTTTCTGGCTGCTTTGTCCACCAAAAGCACCAAATCGGAAACCATACATGAAATAGCGGGATGTGCTGCCGCCATGAGAAGCCATGCCCTTAAAGTAACTCATAATATGGATGTTCTGGAAATCGTAGGTACAGGTGGTGACAGTTCCCACAGCTTTAATATTTCCACTACTTCTGCATTGGTTGCTGCTGCAGGCGGCATTAAGGTAGCAAAGCATGGCAACCGTGCCGCTTCCTCTAAATGCGGAGCAGCCGACTGTCTGGAGGCCCTCGGTGTTAATATTGATCTTACCCCTGAAAAATGTAAAGAACTTCTTGAAAAAGCCGGAATCTGCTTTTTATTTGCACAAAAGTATCATACCTCTATGAAATATGTAGGTTCTATCCGTAAAGAACTTGGTATACGAACGGTATTCAATATTTTAGGCCCTTTGACCAATCCTGCTTCTCCTTCCATGCAGCTTCTGGGTGTTTATGATTCTTCTTTGGTAGAACCCCTTGCAAAGGTTCTCTCAAGCCTTGGCATAAAAAGAGGTCTTGTGGCCTATGGGCTTGACAAAATGGATGAAATTTCCGCAAGCGCACCCACTGCTGTCTGCGAAATAAATAATGGTGAATACACAAGCTATACCATAAAACCGGAAGACTTTGACCTGGCTTCCTGCCATAAAGAAGAGCTTACAGGCGGCACTCCGGAAGAAAATGCGGCTATCACACTTTCTATTTTGAAGGGAGAAAAAGGACCAAAAAGAAATGCAGTTCTTTTAAATTCTGGAGCCGCACTTTATATCGGCGGAAAAGCTGACAGCATGAAAGAAGGAATTTCGCTGGCTGCAGAACTGATTGACAGCGGTAAAGTGCTTGCAACGCTGGAAGCCTTCAGGAAAATAAGCAATTCCTGAAAAACCTTCTTCCTATGCTGCAGCTTCACACAAAATGAAAGGATTTTACATTATAGTGGCAACTATTTTAGACACAATTGCAGAACATGCAAAAGAACGGGTTAAAAAAGCAAAAGAAATGTGCTCTCTGGCAGAAATAAAAAGTGAAGCTTTATCTATGGACTTCAGTACAGGATTTCCTTTTGAAGATGCCCTCTCCTCACAGGGCATCAGCTTCATCTGCGAGTGTAAAAAAGCTTCTCCTTCTAAAGGGATTATTGCGCAGGATTTTCCTTATCTAAAAATTGCAGAAGAATATGAAGCTGCCGATGCCTCCTGCATTTCCGTTCTGACAGAGCCCAAATGGTTTTTGGGAAAAAATGAATATTTGAAAGAGATTACAGAACATGTTTCCATCCCCTGTATCCGTAAAGACTTTGTTGTAGATGAGTACATGATCTACGAAGCAAAGCTGCTGGGAGCCAGCGCAGTCTTGTTAATCTGCTCGCTGCTTTCCACTGAGCTTTTGGCATATTATATTCAAATTTGCCGCCAGCTTGGTTTGTCCGCTTTGGTGGAAGCTCATGATGAGCAGGAAGTTACTTCTGCCATAGAAGCAGGCGCCCGCATCATAGGAGTCAATAACCGGAATCTAAAAAATTTTACGGTAGATGTAAGCAACAGCCAAAAGCTCCGCGCGCTGGTTCCTGAAAATATTCTTTTTGTGGCAGAAAGCGGAATCAAAAACCGCAAGGATGTGGAAACCTTGGAAAAAGCCTGCGTAGATGCTGTTTTAATTGGAGAAACACTTATGAAATCCCGGGATAAAAAAAGGATGATAAATGTTCTGAAAGGCTTAGAGACTGACAATTTTGCAGGTATAGAATCCTTAAAGTTGTAAGACCGTTAATTTATGTGCAATCTTAAGGAAATGAAAAAGCAGGATTTCCTGCATGAAAACATCCTTCAGGAAGTGTGGGTAAAATAACAGCCAAAGGAGTAAAGTCATGACGAAAATAAAAATTTGCGGATTACAGTCACCGGATGATATTTCCTGTGTAAATCAATTAAAGCCTGATTATATTGGCTTTGTGTTTTTACAGGGAAGAAAAAGATATGTTTCTCCAAAGGATGCTTTAGCCCTGCGGGCGCTTTTAGATCCTTCCATCCAGAGCGCAGGTGTTTTTGTAAATGAATCAATTGAAAATATTATTCCCCTTTTACAAAATCAAACCATACAAATTGTACAGCTTCACGGACAGGAAGACGCATCTTACGTGCAAAAGCTTAAATCTCTGTGTCATTGCCCTGTTATCAAGGCATTTATTATAAATACCAAAGAAGATATTCAAAGAGCACTAAAATTCCCTGCGGACTATCTTCTTTTGGATAACGGATTGGGAACCGGAAAAGCTTTTGACTGGTCACTGATCCAAAATATAGAACGCCCCTTTTTTCTGGCAGGCGGATTAAATGCGGAAAACGTGGCACAGGCCATATCCATGACACACCCTTATGGAGTAGATACCAGCTCCGGAGTGGAAACCAACCACAGAAAAGATGCTGCAAAAATAGAAGCCTTTATCCGTTCTGTCCGCAGTATTCAGGGAGTCAAATCCTTCTCGCAGGCAACCTCCCAGTTCGCTGTTCGTGAAAATAAAATATAAGGAGAAACAAGTTTGTGTCTGCGCTGCATCCGCAAACTTGTTTATGCAAATCTCAGCAAAGCTGGGATAAAAGCAGCGCAGAAACGAGGAAAAATTATGTCAAACAAAAAAGGACGCTTCGGAGTTCATGGCGGACAATACATTCCTGAAACTCTCATGAATGCAGTGATTGAACTGGAAGAAGCTTATAATCACTATAAAAATGATCCTGAATTTAATCAGGAGCTTACTGCTTTATTTAACGAATACGCAGGCCGCCCCAGCCGCCTTTACTATGCAGAAAAAATGACCAGAGATTTGGGTGGCGCAAAAATTTATCTAAAAAGAGAAGACCTGAATCACACCGGCTCTCATAAGATTAACAATGTATTAGGGCAGGCCCTTTTAGCCAAAAAAATGGGGAAAATCAGATTAATTGCGGAAACCGGCGCCGGACAGCATGGTGTTGCAACTGCCACCGCCGCTGCACTGCTTGGCATGGAATGTGTTGTTTTTATGGGAGAAGAAGACACAAAAAGGCAGGCCCTTAACGTATACCGAATGCGGCTTTTAGGCTCTGAGGTTATTTCCGTCAGGACAGGAACCGCCACCTTAAAGGATGCTGTTTCCGAAGCAATGCGGGAATGGACCAGCCGGATTGATGACACCCACTACTGCCTTGGCTCTGTTATGGGGCCTCATCCCTTTCCTACTATTGTGAGAGATTTTCAGGCTGTTATCTCCCGGGAAATCAAACAGCAGCTTATGGAAAAAGAAGGACGTCTGCCTGATGTGGTGATGGCGTGTGTAGGCGGTGGCAGCAATGCTATGGGTACTTTCTATCATTTTATCAATGATAAAAATGTAAAGCTGATTGGGTGCGAAGCTGCCGGGCGGGGAACTGACACCTTTGAGACAGCAGCAACCATTGCTACCGGACGTCCTGGAATTTTTCATGGAATGAAGTCCTACTTTTGTCAGGATGAATATGGGCAGATTGCTCCGGTTTATTCTATTTCCGCTGGTCTTGATTACCCCGGTATCGGACCGGAACATGCTTATCTTCATGACACAGGCCGGGCCCAATATGTTCCTGTCACAGATGAAGAAGCGGTAAATGCCTTTGAATACCTTTCACGCACAGAAGGCATTATTCCTGCTATCGAAAGTGCACACGCAGTGGCACATGCCATGAAGATTGCCCCCACATATGAAAAAGATAAAATTATCGTCATTACCATTTCCGGGCGGGGTGATAAAGACTGTGCTTCCATTGCACGTTACAGAGGGGAGGATATTAATGAGTAATATTAAAAACGCTTTTGCAAATGACAAAGCATTTATTCCATTTATTACCTGTGGTGATCCCGATCTTGACACCACAAAAGAAATTATACGCGCTATGGCGGCAAATGGTGCCGACTTAATAGAACTTGGCATTCCATTCTCCGATCCAACCGCCGAAGGACTTGTCATCCAGG
Source organism: Lachnospiraceae bacterium 10-1 (assembly GCA_000403495.2). GTDB lineage: Bacteria > Bacillota > Clostridia > Lachnospirales > Lachnospiraceae > Suilimivivens. The sequence continues at coordinate 189,701 of KE159820.1, forward strand.
ACGCAAATCTGCGCGCATTAAAGGGGGGCGTAACTACAGATAAAATTTTTGAAATGGTAAGAGAATTGCGCCAGGATTCCTGCCGTCCGTTAACTTTGCCAATGGTGTTTATGACTTATGCTAATGTAGTATTTTCCTATGGTGCAGAGAAATTTATCAGCACCTGCAAAGAAATTGGGATAGACGGACTGATTCTTCCGGATCTTCCCTTTGAGGAAAAAGACGAATTTGATGAAGTCTGCCAACGATATGACATTGATCTTATTTCCTTAATTGCGCCTACTTCTGAAAACAGAATTGCTATGATCGCCAGTAAAGCCAAGGGCTTTATTTACATTGTATCCAGCCTCGGCGTCACCGGCGTAAGAAATGAAATTCATACGGATATTGCTTCTTTAGTAAAACTGGTTCGGGAAAATTCTTCCGTGCCCTGCGCAGTAGGCTTCGGCATCTCCACTCCTGAGCAGGCCGCTAAAATGGCAGGAATCTCTGATGGCGCAATCGTTGGCTCCGCAATTGTCAAACTGGTGGCGCAGTATGGAAAAGATGCTGCTGGACCGGTTGGAGAATATGTGAAAAAGATGAAAGATGCGGTGTGGTAACAGACCATATATTGTTCATACATTGTCTATTTACAATCTATTGCTTTTAATTGTTTACATGAAATCCTCCTTTGTTTTGAGACTGAATTACAACGCTCTTTTTCTCTGTAACGAAGGAGGCATTTTACGACTTTTTCTACGCTTTGACGAAAGTAGCATATAGCTTACCTATGCACAATCCATCTGCCTTTTTTCGTTGATCCAATATGTTCAATCATTCCAGCTTTTTTCATTTTATTAATATGATATCTTACTCCGCCTATAGACATCTTTAAAATTTCGGCAACTTCATTTATAACAATTTCCGGCTTCTCTTCCATTATATTAATAATCTTGTTACTGATTTCTTTGTTAGTTTCTTTGTTAGTTTCTTTGTTAGTTTCTTTGTTAGTTTCTTTGTTAGTTTCTTTGTTAGTTTCTTTGTTAGTTTCCTCAGGTCCAACCTGCAACTTCGCCACATTATCCATAGGTATCACTATTTCAAAAATATTATCCTCAATAAAAGTTGGCGTTCCACCTGAATATAATTTAGTGTACTTATTGGTGTTTCGCATTCCGGAACCTAATTCATCCGCATATCCAATTTCCCTGAACACTTTTGATATTGGCGGGTTCTTGGGGAATGGCTCAAATTTATTTAACTGCAACTCCCCATGACCATGCGGTAAATTGCTGTTCTTTGTATATATCTTATCTTTTTCTATAACAAACTGTGCAGTATAAGCATTAGAATAATCTCTATGAGCCAGAATATTCGATATAATCTCCCTTAAAATCTTATCCCTTGCGCTAACACTCTGGTCCCCATCTAATACAAATGAATCATTTAAATGCTTCTTACCAAATTCCATAAGCATTCTATAACTATCAATCAGATTAGTAATGACTACTTCCCTGTCATCATAGCGGTCTATATTTTTCACACGATAAATAGCATCTGTTTTATATTGCGGCAATACTGACATGATTGTACTATCTTTACCAAACAGCAGAATTGCTGCTAAAGTTATTCCCTCGCGCCCAGTATCCGGATCTGACAAAATCAATCCTGAACTTCTTAAAATTTCCTCTTCACTCATATCAGCCCATGCATGGTTATCAACTCTGGAAGCTGCCATCTTCTTAGCTTTACGAACAAGCTCAAAATCCAAAAACTCTAATCCCAAATTGGGGTAAACCTTATTTACAAAAAATGTACTTTGCTTTCTGGCATACATTTTATACACTAATTCCGCATTGTTAGTAATATCTATATCTCCCTCATGTGTTCTATCCCATATCCGGCCATTTAATCGCCTTAACTGGGTTCCCTCTGGAATTCTTATATAAATAATCTTCTTTCCATCTATCTCATAAACTTCAGGTATTAAATACATTGGTGGATTTATCTTGTTAGAATTGTTGATAGCTGTTGTAAAATCTTTCAGCATCTTATCTATTTTTTTCGGATTTACACCACATATTTCTTTTGTCTCATCCATTACTCCTAAAAACAAGTGCCCACCATTTCTGTTATTAAAAGAACAGACAGACTCATAAATATCTTTATTTAATCCATTTTCTGACTTTTTAAATTCGACATCTATTTTCTCACCGGTACTGATTAATTTTTTCAGTTCTTTTATTGTCATGCAGGCACCTCCTAAATTATAAAACTTCTTTCATATTTTAGTTTAATTATTAATACTAATTCCATAATCAGCTAAATAATTTTCTATATCTTTTACTCCATTTTTCTTCCAAAAGCTCACGCTACTCTTATACGTTCCTTGCCAATTTCCATTGTATGCTACCTTAAAATATCTATCACAATCTTTAATAATCATTAAATCTCTAAGCACCCCGATATAAGTAACTTTCTGTTCCTTAAAAACATTTTCATGTTCTCTTAAATCATTCTCTATATCCTGGATTATTTTATAGCCAAATCTAATTACCTCTTCAACTACTTCTTCAGAAATTATTACTCCATTTCTTAAAGGTTTAATATTTGTTGCACCTTCAAATCTTTTTAACATATATTGTTCCAGTGATTTTGAGTTTATACTCAAATTAAAATCACCTTTTGATAATGCTTTTTCCGTTTTCTTTGCATATTCGTCAATATCCTTGGACAATTTATCGAATTCGTAATCCATTAATTCTAAAGCACCTGCCACCAGATAAAATCTTCTCTTTATTCCATTTGGTAACACCCCTGTAAATTTGTAATTTCTGTCATGTTCAATTTCTGCCCACGCATGTTGAAGCAGTGTTCTTACCTGCACTTCACATTTTAAATTCTCATATTCTTTATATTCAGCTAACTCCAGGCGCTTTTTGCTTAATTGCAATACATAATGAACAGATAAATACCCTACTTTATCTGTTGCCAGCATATCAGCTTTATTACCAGAATTGCCTTTATCAATAAGAAATTCATCCTGTAATATATTGCATATGTCTGAAACATCTTGATTTGTATATGCAATAATCCTGATGCCCGATATATCCATTATTTCCTCAATTGGATTGTTATATTTTTCATTTCTGCACTTGTTTAAATAACTTTCCTTTTCTTTTACCCTATGGCTTACGCTTTGATAAGGTATCTTTTGCGCCTTTAAAACTTTAATTATAATCCCTTCAATCTCTTCTGAAAATCGTTCATATAATGTTTTATTCTTATCATACCACTGTTCTGCTTCTTTTATCTTTTGTTCCATACTTTACTTCCTTTCACTTCCAGCCTATAACGTAAAAACATATTACCTTATATTTTTTATTATATATACCAAACCGGCATCTGCAATACATTTTCCCGAAGCAGCCCTACATCCGGGCAATTACACACCACCGCTCCCATACCTCTTTCTTTTCCCGGTATTTGATCTAACACCGTAAAAGCAGATGTCATAATTGCTTTGACTTCTGAATTTTTCTTGATCTCCACCGGATATAAAACTCCATTTTCTTCAATAATTAAATCAATTTCTGCCTCTAATTCTATTGTTTCTCCGCCTTCTTTCATTTTTTTCTTATCGCGTCCCCGGTAATATGATACAAAATGTCGATAGTCCAGTCCTTCATTAGAAAAAGATTTCAAAATTTCAGATACCACAAATGTTTCAAACACAGCTCCGCTCATTGCACCATATGCCAAAGTTTCTGCTGTCAGCCATCTTGTAAGATAACATACCAGACCAGTATCTCTAAAATACAGTTTTGGAGATTTAATTGCCCTTTTCAAAACATTGGAAGTGTATGGTTCTAATAAATAAATAATCCCTGATGCTTCCAAAATCGATATCCAGTTCTTTACCGTTCCTATATCTTTTCCTATCTCTAATGCTATACTGGAATAATTTAATATTTCTCCGGTTCTTGCGGCAACTGCAATCATCAGCTGCCGAAAAGCATTTAAATCCTGCACTGCTGCTAATTCTCTAACGTCTCTTTCAATATAGGTTTTCACATAGTCTGCATAAAATCCACTCCATTCTTTATCCTGATCCTGAAGTTCAGGGTATCCTCCTCTGTGAATTATCTCCCAGATATTTTCCGGCTTTTTAACAGATTTTCTTCGCTCTGACGCGTATTCCATAGTTGGAAGAAAATGTTTATTAAAGGCATCCCCCATACATTCACGCAAAGATAACACCGAAAGTTCAAGAATTCCAATTCTTCCGGATAAAGATTCCGAAATGTTCTGCATCAAATGAAAGGGCTGTGAACCGGACAGGCAAAACAATCCTTTCTCTTCACTTTCATCACATTTCATTTTAATATAACGAAATAATTCCTTTGCTCTTTGTACCTCGTCAATTGTTACGGGTGGAGGATTCAGGGTTAAAAACATATTTCCAGCTTCTCTTGCCTGCTGTTCCATAAAAGGATCATCCAGAGATATATATTTTCTATCTGCAAATACTTTTTTAAACAAAGTTGATTTACCAACCTGACGCGCACCGGTTAATAATATAGCTTTATATGTCTTTTCATATTTTTGCAGCCGGCTTTCCAAGGCTCTTGTTATATAATGCATATATCTCTCCTACTACTAAGATTATGGCAGATTTAGAATCATATTCTAAATCTGCCATAATCTTATCATAAAGTATAAAACTTTTCAATTTTTATCCACTGAATTTTTCGCAGTAAATAATTTCGCATATTATGCACACTTTTTCAGTGTAAATTTATTCATCCACATATCTGTCCGACTGCCAGACTATATTCACCAGTCTTGCAACGGAACGTTTTAGCTCCCTGATATCCAGACTTCCATTTGCCAGTTCCTGCCGGATATTCTCATGATCTTTGGCACATCCCGGCATAACAATATCATTTCCTGCCCGCATACAGCCTGCCGCAGTACATCCATCTCCCTGCATGGTCGTTGTCCAATCCGTCATAACCAGTCCTTTATAGTTCCACTCATTTCTAAGAATTTTCGTACACAGATCATAATGATTGGCTGCATGTATGCCATTCACCAGATTATAGCTTGTCATAACAGACATGGGATTGGATTCCTTAATGGCGATTTCAAATCCTTTCAAATAAATTTCCCGCAGGGTTCTTTCACCAAGCACGCTGTCCGAGCCCATCCGATTGTCTTCCTGGCTGTTGCACGCAAAATGCTTAATCGTTGTTCCATATCCCTTTTTTGACTGGACGCCTTTGGTTATTGCTGCTGCCATGCATCCGCTGACTACCGGATCTTCTGAATAATACTCAAAATTTCTTCCACACAAAGGATTTCTATGAATATTCATTCCCGGAGCCAGCCACAATGTTACATTAAATTCCTCCATTTCCTCCGCAACAGCAGCACCACATTTCTCAAGCAAACTAACATCCCAGCTTTGTGCCAGTAAAGTGCCCACTGGAAATGCCGTACAGAACTGATAATAAGTATCTCCCTCGCTTTTAATACTTTCCCTGCACAAAAAACCATCTTCCATTGCCATGCCGTGGGGATTTGGCAGGATTTCCCCATCCTTTACCTGATAAGTTTTATTTAAACGAAGCCCTGCAGGCCCGTCAGCCAATACAATTGGTGCAATTCCCTGCAGACTTGCACAGTCGCTTGTTTCCGCTGCTGAACCGGGAACATTAATTCCCGCAGATCCTATTACCGCACCCTGACCTTTTCCAATATTACCTGTTGCAAGCATAATTAACTGTTCCTGCGTTAAGGTATCAACAAATTTCCTTACCTTTTCTGGCATATCTTCATAAGCTGGTGAATAGCTGTATTCTTCACATACCATATCTCCCAAATTTATATGAAGAGAAGGTTTTTGTGCCATTTGTCCCAGCCATGCTTCCCTTTTACGATTTGAATTGTCTACATTACCATCCAGTACTATAATTTCTTCTTTAGGAATGCATACATGTTCTGTTTTTGCTGTTATAAGATCTTCCGTCACACAAATTGATGCAGAAAAGGTGGAAGATGAGAGACTATTGCCAACAAATATCCCATAAGTGCCTTTTTCTATCATCCACTCTCCCTTTTCTTCATGAAAACTGGAAAGCAATGATGCGGGAAAATCAATTTCCATGTTTTCTGCCTCCCCGGGAGCAAGCAGACCTGTTTTGTTAAAGCCTACAAGCTTTTTATATTCCTTATGAATTTTTTCCTGTGGTGGACAGATATATACCTGTACAACTTCTTTGCCGCTATATTGATTCCCTGTATTGGAAACTCTGGCCTTTACAACAATTTTCGCATTTTCCGTTCCAAAATTATTCTGTGAAATGCAAATATCGCTTATATCAAATGTTGTGTAGGATAATCCATAGCCAAAATCATATCGTACCGGAACATCGTAAGTATCAAAATACCGGTATCCCACATAAATTCCTTCCTTATATTCTTCATGATCCACATCTCCATCATTATGGGAAAAAGTTTTCGAGCTGGGATAGTCTTCATAATTCACCGCCCAGGTATCTGTCATTTTTCCGGAAGGCGTAACTGTCCCACTGATCACATCTGCAACAGCATTCCCTCCCTCCATACCCGGCTGCTGAACATACAAAATGGCTTCTATCTCCTGATACTTATCAGCAAAATTAAGATCCATAATTCCGCCAATATTCAGCGCCAATAAAACATGAGGATAAAGCCTGCATATTTCTGCTAAAATAGCTTCCTCTTTTTCAGTAATGAAATAATCTCCTTCCTGATAAAGGCGGTCTTTTCCTTCTCCGGCATTTCGACTTAATACAAAAATTGCCGTATCTGTTTTGGTCTGGTCCGGCATCTCTCCGGCAGGAATCTGAAAGGGAGTTGAGGAATATGCTTTAAAAAAACTAAGCCGCTCTCCTTCAGGATATGTATCCTCCTTATCCCATATCTCCTGCCGCCACTTTAACCGTGCTTTATCATATTCCTGCTCATAATCATGAATCCATTTTTCTGTTGTAATTGTATATCCTGCGTTTACCAGTCCCTGATAAATGCTGACACACTCCCGTGAATTAACATCTCCGGAGCCCATGCCTCCTTTAATTGTAACTACTGCACCGGCGCCATATAGGGCAATACGCCTGCTCTTTTCTATGGGCAGTAAGTTATTTTCATTTTTTAAAAGTACCATTCCCTCCGCTGCAGCTTTTCGCGCTGTTTTTCTATTCTCAATTTCATATGTCCTGACTTCGGGACTCTTTGTTCCTGTTAAATTACGTTTCCTGATTTCCAACCTTAACACCTCCGCTTTCTTTTTTTATAAATAAATGCAACAGTCCAACACTTGCCGCCGCAAGAAAAAAACCTCCGGTAAAAATCATCCGATAGGATCCAAGCCATGTATACAACAATCCGATTACGCTTACCCACACAGCGCTTGCCATAGATAAAATCGTACTGTATTTTGAATAAACCACATCAAAAGTCTCGCCCCTGTACACCACACTCGTTATCTGTGGAATAACAATTGGAATCATACTTGCACTGGCGCCAAGAAAGAACGCTCCAATATACAAAAATAATTCTGCTGTGGGCAGTAAAAGAAAAATAAACCCTGTCATAATAATCATCAATACTACCTCTGCTGACCTCTGTTCCCCCATGCGGTCACTAAATATGCTGAGTAAAAATTTCGACAGAATATTACCCGCCATACTAATGTGAATATTCTAACGCTTCGGAGCCACCGTTTTATCGCTTGAGAGCCACCTCGGATTTTAACACTTTAGAGCCACCACAAACACAAGATATAGTAATGGAGCCATGAGCATGAGCTCACAGCTCCAACTTTTTTTACAGGTCTTACAAGTGTCTATTTCTCAATCTCGGCCTTAAGATTAGCAAGCTTTTTGGAATCGTATATCTTCCTGAGATTCGTTTCGCTGCCCGGAATCTCATATGCGTTATGAACAATCCTGTCCATTATGGAATCAGCCTGTGTTCCGCCTCCCAGCCTGTCATGCCATTCTGCCACAGGAAATTGTCCGACAAAGATGGTAGAATTGCTTCCGCTTCTCTGCTCAAACAATTCATAGAGCATCTTTGCATCCCTCTCGTTAAGCTTGTAGTTCAGCCACTCGTCGATTATGAGGATGTTGTAGTTACCCAATCTCTTCCTGTACCGGGTCAACTCTTTAAGGTCATCCCTCCTGTCCTCAAAATTGCGCATTAAATCAGGCATTCGGATGTAGAAAACCCTGTAAGTTTTTTTGCATGCCTCAATTCCCAACGCACATGAAAGATAGGTTTTGCCAGCACCGGTCGGACCTGTGATTATAAGGTTTGTTGACGTAGCCACAAATCCCATTGCGGCAAGATTGATTATCGTGTTCTTCTTGACTTGTCCTGCGTCAAAATCCAGAGACTCAATGCTTGCCATTGGATACTTGAATGAGGCGGCCTTTATCAGCCTGTTAATAAGCTTGTTTTCTCTTTCGCAAATCAATTCCTCAAGCAGTTGTTCCAATCTTGCATCAAAGCTCAAATCTGCCAATGCGGTATCGCCTTCCTGGTTTTCCACCAGTCTGGCCAAATCACCCAGCTCGTGTTTTGTAAGGTTTTTCTTTAACTCGAATTTCATAATGATATTTCCTCCTGTCTGTAGTAATCGGCACCTCTTACGATGCCGGTTGTTTTATTTGTTTCTTTGAATTTTTCAAACTCTTTTTGATTATTTAGATTCTCGGCAGCCTTGTATACCGTTTTGTAAAAAGGCATATGATACTGCTTTAAGCTTTTTTTACAGGCGGCTTCTAAGATGTCCGGCGTAAAGGTGTCAGCAATTGCGGGAATGGCTGCGACCGTCTGCGTGGGCTGCTCCTTTACTTTTGCCTCGTCATACATCCTTCGGATCAACTCAAAAGTATTCGGCCCGATTTCTCTGGCCGCGTCAATCAGGTCTTCAGCCTGCTTATTCTTCTTAAGCGGAAACGGAAGATGGGATTCATCTGTCCTGACACCGTTTACTATGCCCTTGGGAAGGATTTCATGTCTTGCAGTTTCGCTTCTGTTATAATAGACAAAGACAAGGCGGGAGTTGTATTTGACATCAACCTTACAGCCAATATATCTGCTGGGAACAGAGTATTGACCCTTGTTAAAGCTTATATGGGAGTTCTTGCCCGCCTTATGTCCGTAAGACCATTCACACACCTCGTAAGGGACTGACGGCAGGGCTCTCAGATAAGCCTTTTCCTGCGTATTGAAAACAGTGCTCCTGCTTCCATCCCTTTTCTGGAACGGCCTGTCATTGTACTCCTTTACAGCCTTGCGAACAGCTGAGTTTAGCGATCCAAGTGATGTAAATATCTCATTCCTAAGCTTTGCTATAACAGCCGTCGCAATCTTGCCTACGGAACCTTCTGCGCTGGCTTTCTGCTTGGGCTTTTTAACGCCTGTAGGCATGATGGCGGTCATGTAATACTCCCCCAATGCCAGATATGCATCATTGAGGATGATCCCGCCCTTCTTAGGATGGGACACAACACCAGTTTTCAAGTTGCCGCAGACAATCTTCACAGGCGTGCCTTCAAAGAATTCAAACATATGCACATGGCATTCAAGCCACGCCTTTTCTTTCATATCCGTGGCTGCTTCCACATACCCATACTGGCTGTATGGCAGTGTGGCGACAAACAGATATGCGGTTATGATTTCTCCGGTATCCACGTCCACATATGACATTGTAGGACCAGACCAATCCACCTCTGCCTCGACTCCCGGCTTGTGCTGTATATGGCTGGTATAATTCTTCTCGCCAGTGTATTTGTAATAATTGACAGTAAATGCAGGATACGCACAGTATTCCCTGCCCTCGCTCACGCATCTGTCCCGATACTCTTCCCACAGCAGTTTCATAGTCACTCCGGTTTTCTTGAGTTCTGAATGTACGTATGCATAATCGACAGGCACATAGTTTGTTGTCCGCCTGAATTTCTTAGGATATAAAATATCGTACAACCCGTCATCTGTCATATCCTGAATGTCATCCCAAGTCATGCCCTGCTGTCTGCAGAGTTCTTTAATTTCAGAGACTGTGTTTCTTGAGCATCCAAGTATTGCCGCCACCTCCCTTTCGCTTGGATTTTTGTTTAGAAGCTCCATTACGCTTCTGGGTTTCGTCTTTTTGTACATAATAAAAGACCTCCTATAGATTTATTAAAAGCACCAGGCTTTCTATCAAAATCTATAGGAGATCCTATATAAAATCAAATATCAAAGACCACTAGATGTTGTGGTGGCTCTCAAGCATTAGAATACCAAAATCAAATGGCTCTCAAGCGATAAAACGGTGGCTCCGAAGCGTTAGAATATTCAGTCAAGCTTATCTTTTCTTTTTTCATCTCCGGCAGGAAAATCTTCCAAATCACATTCTCCAAAAATCTGCCCATCCTTTAAATATATAATCCGATTTCCCCGCAGCGCACTCTTCTTATCATGTGTCACCATGATAATGCTTTGACCATTACAATGCAGCTTCGTGAACACATCCAAAACCGCATCAGAATTGCCGGAATTAAGCGCGCCTGTAGATTCATCGGCAAACAACACCTCCGGCTGGTTAATAACAGCTCTTACAATCCCGGCTCTCTGCGCTTCCCCACCGGAAATCTGAGAAGAAAATTTCTTTTGTGTTTCTTCCGGAATATTTATCAGTTTAACTAATTTTTATATAAGTTTTTGAATTATCCGCATAAACACTATACTTATAAGCAATTTCATAATTGCAAAAACATTCATTTTACCACGAATTTACCACGATTGAATGAGCCTTGATATGACAATAAAACTGATAAGGGAGATAGCACATGAAAGCTGTGTATCTCCCTTTGTTCATGCTAAATGACTACTTTACTCTGATTTCAAACTTCAAGATAGCTTTCATCATTTCCGCATGGATTTCTCCTTTTAATTCTTCATCAACTTGCATAAGTAGAGCACCATTTGCGTGATAGCATGGTCGTAAGCATACTTTGGAGATATAAGCGTTATAAAAATCTAATATTTCTCTGATTGCCTTTTCATCTCCGCTGGTCGCTTTGCAAATGAGGTTATAAGAGGGATAACCATAATTTTTTTTCATTTGTTCTATTTCCTTTCGTTTAATAACTTCTGTAATTTCTTTAGTCCTCTATCCCGTCTGCTGTTAATAGCAGAACGTGATACATGATACAATTCTGAAATTTCTCTGTCATTCATGCCTTGAAAGAAATGTAACAAGATAGCAGTACGCTGTTTTTCTGTCAATTCTTGTAAAGCTATACCCAGCTCTTCATTAGATACACGAATTGTAAAATTCAAAACTTGAAATGATGTAAAATCAAAAAAATATTCATCGTTTATGCCATGTTCAACACGTTTCATTTCAGACAATTCACAAAACAAAATTTCATGCCTAGAACGTCTTGCAATTTGTCTTCTGTAGCTTGATAATGTACCTTTTATCAAAATCATCATCAAAGCATTAAACTGTAAACAAACAGCTTTCTCAAAAGAAGATGTTCCCATAATCTCACCCCCTTTCCGCAAAAGCCTAAATATATAAACGGAAAATATTAAATACCGTTTATACCGTTTTAGAGGATATATAGAAAAGAGTGGTGCTATGAAAAAAGCCCGAACAAAACATATAGTTTGTACGGGCAACACATTATTACATTATTCTTTTTTTATTGTAAGGTATTTTAAAAAGCGTGACGGTACGCTTGTAAGTTCTTCAAAAGTACCTCGTTCAATAATCTCTCCATTTTCCATATAAATAATATTATCGTATAATTCTAACAGTTCTTTTTTCAAATTATGAGTAATGGTAATGATTGTCAAGCCCTCTATCTTTAACAAATGATTTTCAATGTCATAGGCTGTCTGCATATCAATAGCAGAAGTACCCTCATCTAATATCAGAATGGGTTTGTTTCTTATTAAAGCACGTGCTACTGCAATCCTTTGCTTTTGTCCTCCTGAAAGATTAGAGCCGTTTTCTCCTGCTTCATAGAGTAACCCCTCTGGAAGTTTTTCGATAACGTCATTTAAACCACTGGCTTTTACAGCCTTATCTATGGACTCTTTGGAATAGTCTTCATGTAGGCAAATATTATCGTAGACACTCTCATTAAACATATAGATATTTTGGTGAATGATAGAAGATAGTTGAACAATATCATTTTCATTCATCATATTTAAGTCGGTATTGTCATAAAGGATTTTTCCGCTATATTCGGTGTAATATCCAGCCAAGAGTTTCACTAAGGTTGTTTTCCCACAACCACTTTTTCCTACGATTACATATTTTTTTCCTTTTTCAATATGAAGATTTATCTTGTCTAAAACTCTGTTTTGTTTCTCATAAGCAAAAGATAAATTGCTGATGGAAACAACGCTGTTAAATGTAGCTGACTGCTTTTTTGGTACTTCATTCAATTCATATTTGGATAATACTGTAAGCTTTTCTATAATCGGTTGTATGCTTTTGATTTTTGGTATATTCGTAAATATCATAATCAACGGATTAGCTAGATTACTGCTTACTTGTACCATACCCAACAGAGTTCCCACAGTTATACGCTCTGTAATGATAAAATAGGCAGATAGAAACAGAACAACTATTTGAACCATGAGTGCAAGAAAGGAAGATAAGCCCTCATTCAATGCAAATAATTTGTCAACACTATATTTAGTATGGATTGTATCACTATTTTCTTTATCGAATTTTTGTATTACATATTGTTTCATCGAATAAGATTTAATAATTTCAAATCCAGATAAAATATCTTTTAATTTGGTTGTAAAATCTGCTAATTGTGAAGAAAGTGTATTTTGCCTTTTTTCCAACTCTTTACCTAATAGACTTGGAACAAGAAACATCAAAGTAATTGCAACAAATACAACGATAGTTACAATAACATCAAAATAAATCATCAATACAAAGGAAGAAATAAAAATAACAGTATATTGAACTACTTCAAAGAATGGGAGTAAAAAGTTATCTTCTATCATTTTTACGTCATTTGTAATAATGGATAGATAATCGGCAGTATTCCTTTTTCCGAAATCTCCCATACTTTGACTAACTATCCCTTTAAATACATCAGTTCGAATTTGCTTAATGATTTTGCAAGTAATCCTTTTGCTAAGCAAGGATTGAAGATATAGAAAAATTCCCAGCATAACAAAATAAAAAATGGAGAACAAAACCATTGGAATAAATTGTTGCATATTCTTTTCCACAGCTATGTCTAATAATTTCTGTAAGAGTACAGCCATAAATACATACCCTAGGGAAGCAATTATGCTTGTTAAAATAGTGAAAAGAAGTAATACCTTGTTTTGTTTCATGTATATTTTCATAAAATCCTCCTTAATCATAATTATACATGGTGTATGTATGTATAATTCTAAAAATAAAATTGCCTTTCGACAATCTTATTTTTGCTAAGCGTTTTCCTTACATAATCTAACTACTTCATCATCAATTATCGGAAGCCCCAAATTATCCATGATTTTTTTAATCATTAAAAATTTTTCCCATGCTTCATCTTCTGTCACCATATATATGGTGGGTATTGACCAAAAGTTAGTTAAAAGGACAAATAACTCTGCTAATAGTCTTGAATGTTTTGTTTGTATAGAACCGTCTTTTATTCCATCTTCTATTAGTTCTTGATACATAGGAACTAGCTCTTTGTTACTTTCTATCAATTTCTTTAAAAAAGCAGGACTTTCCATAAGCTGCATAGAAGCAATGCTTAATTTATGGTGTTCTGTATCATCAAAAGATGTCTTCATAACAAATTTTAGTTTTTCTAAACCATTTAGCTCTTTATGCTGTTTTGCCTTTTCAAAAGGATTTATTTCATCAAAAAGTTTTTCGCATAACGCTTCAAATACTTCCTCTTTGGACTTAAAGTGATGATAAAAAGCACCTCTTGTTAAGCCTCCCATTTCTGCTATAATGTCTAATACTGTTGTTTCTTCATAACCTTTTTCTAAAAACAATTTTAAAGAAGCATCTAAAATTTTTTGAATAGTTTCTTCAGGATATTTATTACGTGGCAATCTTGCACCTCCTCATACATACACTTTACACGTATACATTATCATGCAGTATGCACGTATGTCAATATTTTTTTGTTCAATGCAACATTCTTATTCTTTATTCCTCTTGATTACCTCAAAACAGTAAAGAAAAAGTCCTGTCAAGAGCCTTGCCACCGTAGGTGGTGCTTGCACTCTTGATCGGACTTTTTGTTTGCTGTATCTTCTGTGAGAGGATAAAGGCTATTCATCTTCATCATCAAAATTCATATTTACGATAACCTTGCCTTTGCCGAATGGAACATAAGGGTTCATGTGCTTGTGTCCCTCAGTGCTTTCCCCGAACATATCAAGGCTGTAAAACTCATCATAGCGGTCTAAAATCTTCTGAAATTTCAAATGCTGGACAAACTCTTTGATTGGGTAAAGGTCAGACGCTGTGATGTCTTTGCCATTGATGTAATCCGTGATATACTCCCGTAACTGCTCTAATTCATAGTCCAGCCATTCTTCCTCGCTGTCAAAGAAGTTATCATAATGACCGTGTTTCAATTCAGCGTTTAATCGTTCTTCCCCTCTGACAAACTGACAGACTTCTTTCTCTATGTGAGAAGCAAATTTCCATGTGCCTGACAGCATTTCATTCGGTGCAACTTCTAACACCGCCATTATCTTTTCCAGCGTTTCAAAAGTAGGATAATTCACACCTCTTTCAATCTTGGAAAGGCTTTGTAGGTTGATACCGATAGCGTCAGCAAGTTCTTGCTGTTTCATTCCCTTTAGTTTTCTGACCGTCTGTATATTTTGTCCCAAATGCTTATAATTCATGGAATATCTTCTCCTTTCAATCACTTTATAAGCCTATCATACTTATTATTTTTGAAAAAGTCAAGAAAAAGTTCTTGACAAGTAATTCTATTGGCGTTATTATCATAGCAGATAGAGTGATTAAGCACACTAGGGTCAATCACACGCTTGAGTAAGCATTCAAAGAAGATATTTTCACTTTGACAGCATGAATGAGCATGGACTGTCAGACTGAAAATCGTGGTTTCCAAAAAGGGCTGGCTGGACGGGGCACGTCCCCCAGACGTGTTTCGGACAGACAGTTCCTTTTGGAAAGGCAACGCCGTAGGCGTTGGGCAAGGGCGTATATGTAACACCGCCCTGCGTATACATGTCATAGTACCTAGAAACTGTGATAAATAAAGGAAAAAATGCAATTTATACCCCGCAAAAAATCGGGGGCATACGAAAGGAGTAATGAAGTATCGCAACACACGAAAATTTAACCGTTAAGATTGATTACATCAGCATTGTATTTAAAACCGCAACCGCAGAAGATGTAATCACACACATTTTAGAGTTACCGACTGACATTTTCAATGTCTATCCGGCAACCGTAAAATTCAAGACCTATCAGACACGCTGGGAGATTGGAGATATTTATGTATCGGGGGACGCAAGAAAGACAGAGGACAACCCACAAGGGTTAGGCTGTTATCTTGTTATGACTGGCAGAGGTTGTGATGATATTTTCCGTATTCTCAACAGCAGAAACTATACCTTTGGGGATATGTTCAAACATTGTGAAAGAAGATACGGACTGGATAATTGTTGTTTGGCAAATTAAATGATGCTTTCAGCGTCACATTAAATGTAGCCATTTTGTGCTGAAACTACACAAATGCAACAGACTATATAAAGCCGAATGGTCACTTTATTTAAAGTTTCAAAATCCCCCACGCACATTAAATGCATGAAGGATTCTGGGTCAGCCAAGTTCGCAGTCATTGATTGCCTGCATGGCGATGTCGGCGGTAATGATTTCTGATTTGCTGCTGTCACCAATGAGCAGGCCGGCATTGCACAGCTTATTGATGATACGCGGTGTTCCGTCAGCGGCGTTCAGGATTGCTTCCACGGCAGCTTCATGGAAAACGGTCTGGTTACAGCCTGCGCCTTTTAACTTTTCGTGGATATAGGAGTATCCTTCCTCTTTGGACAGCCCTTCCAGATTATAATTCATGACCAGCCGCTGGTAAAGCGGCTCATGGATTGCCAGCCGTAAGGTGGAATTCAGTCTGGGAAGCCCGGCAAGGAGAACGGCGGCCCTGTCCCTGGAATCCATTTCAAAGTTAAACAGGATTTTCAGGTCGTTGAGGATGGCATTGTTGATGTAGTTGGCTTCGTCAATGATAATGACAGGGGTCTTCCGCTTTTCAAGGGAAAGGCGGGCGGTTTCTTCCTGAATGGTTCTGAAATTATCGGGTTTGCGGAAGGAAGGCTGTACGCCCAGCTCCTGCGCCAGATTTCGGTAGAAATCGTTTGCCGTCAGTGTGGAAAGGCTGGTATGGATTACCTTGTAAAGGGAAGGGTTCAGTCCGGCAGCCCATGTGCGGATGACGGTTGTCCTGCCGCGTCCGGCGCCGCCGGTCAGAAGGCCGAACCCCTTTGTTTTAGCCAGATAATCCAGCCGGAAGAGGGTCTCCCTGCGCTCATTCGTATCCACTAAGATTTCCCTGGAATTCTTTAAAAATGGATTGAATTCCAGACCGTACCTTGTAAAATATTCCATCATTCCTGTTCTCCTCTGCATAAATGTATTTTTTTGCGTTTCACAAACGCGTTTTCCGTTTTATTTAAAAGCCGTATGGGTGTGAGTGTTCTGTCTGCTTCCACAATAAAGATATCCTTTAAATCCGGGGAATAACGCAGGGTAATGCGTTGTTTTGCAAAGCGGCAGTCCACCTCATACTCCACCTGGTCAATTACGATAACGCTGTCAGCAGATACCCTGCGCTCGATTTCCAGAAGGAAATTTTTATCAAGCTCATCTTCGGGAAGACGATGGAAGCATTCAGGCTCAGAGAAAAAGCGTTCCTGCGGTGATTTTCCCTTCAGTGAGGAATGGGGAACCCGGTTGTAGGAATCCACGTAGGCAAGCAGATTTCCGCGCAGCTCAGCTAAAGAATGGAAATCCCGGATATCAGGGGAAGCCATCCACTGGTCTTTCATGGTACGGAACCACCGTTCAATTTTAGCCTTCTGTGCAGGGGTATAAGGCTGGTCGTAATGCAGGACGGAGCCGATTCTTGCCGCAAGCAGTTCCATCTGCCTGTTACGGCAGGATTTGCCATTGTCAAAGTTGAATATCCGGGGGTGCCCATACTTTGCAACAGCAGATTTGATAACGGACATCAGATTTACAAAGTTGTCATTGAAGAATACATCAATACCTACAATGAAGCGGCTGGCATCATCGATCAGGGCGGTAATGCATACCTTGTGTTTCTGCCCGTCGGCAGTTTTTAAGTAAGGCCCCACGCTGGAGTCGCCACACCAGACCTCATTGATATGAGGACGCTCATAGCGGCGCATATCCTGGCTGGTGGTTGTTTTCAGTTCCAGTGCAAGCTGGTTGACATAGCGGTTAACGGTGGACTCGGAAACTTCACCGGTAATAATGCTGCCATTGTCATGAAGCTGTCTGAAAATCGCAGATGCAGACATGCGCGGATAGTTCAGTTTAAGATATTTAATCTGTTCCTGTAAATCTGCATCCAGTTTTCTGGGTTTTCCCTCATCCACGCGCCCCTGTGGGATGAGGGCATCAAAGCCGCCGTTTTTGTAATTACGGTACCAGCGTTCAATGGTGGCGGCTGAAAAATGTTTCACCGTGCCGTCGGGTGCAGCGGCGCCCTTCTTTGCGGCATCACGATAAAAGGCATCCAGGGAACTGTATTCCTCTGAAAGCCCGTTTATGATGGGTGAGATAACAGAATACCGCATCAGGGCAATATCGTGCTGTTTTTCCTGTGTCATGTGAGGATCCTCCTTCGTTTTTCTATAAGTATAGGAAGAAACGGAAAGGAAGTCGTGTCAGGTTATGTGGTATTCAAAAAAAGAATATTTGGGGTGCAGTGAATCTGCATAAACTGTCTGGCAAAAGCGGAAAAACAACCACGACACAGTTCAGCTTTATTGGAAAGGGTTATCTTTTCGGAAAGGAGACGCTGTTTCCAGTGGCGCAGGAAGCAGCGGATGATATAGCGGCAGTTACTCTCATCGATGGAAGGATTCCTGTTCAGGAGGATTTCCCTCCCTCCTTTTGTGAGCGGAAATGACTTCAGCCTGTTCATTCATGGAAATCTGTGAATAGGGAACCATGAAAGACGGAAGAAGCGCATGGGTATGGTGACAGCAGGAACAGATAACCCGGCAGATCCGGAAAAAGAGCTTTCCAGCGGGTACTTTCAGGGAACGGATATAGCAGCCATGAACGGAAAGGCAGCCAGAGTGACCGCAGGTACAGGTAAGCCTGTGGAACTGCAGTTGTGCAATAAGATTATTATAAAAATTTGGCGTTAAGGGATTGTTTTCTCCTACAAATATGGTTATCATGGTCTTGTACCCATAGGCATATCTATGGTGTGTGAATGAGGCAGGAAACCAAACTTTGGACGGAGAGGTTCCTGCTTCTTTTGTTGATAGTGGCTTTGACATGATAACAGAAGGTACAGGATAAAACAATCTGACGTAATATTCATCAGAATGAATTATGCTGTACCTTCTTTTAATTTGAAGAATTTACCGGTAATTAGGAGTGGGTAAAGTTACGAATAACAACAAAGGCAAGCCGAAAGTTGCGATTGATTACAGCACTTTATTTGTCCGTATGGTAAAGAAATACAACAAGCACCACATGGACAACCCTTTGCCACATATCACACCGCATACGCTACGCCATACGTTCTGCACAAGACTGGCAAGCAAAAACATGAACCCGAAAGATTTACAGTATATCATGGGACATTCAAACATCAGTATCACAATGAACTGGTACGCTCATGCGTCCATAGATACCGCAAAATCAGAGGTTCAGCGTCTAATTGCATAGAAGTATTTACCACGATTTTAACCACGATTGACAGAGAAAATATAAGAAGATAAGCCTAGATATGTGAGGTTTACCACAAAAGCAAAATGCCCGTAGAGCCTATAAAATAAGGCTTTGCGGACATTTAAGAAGATATAAAAAGATAGTCAAAAAGACATATATAATTTCAAATAATTCCGAAGCTTTTTTCGTAATTTCCTTCCGGTTTTTATTTACCAGCGCGCCTGCAGTAATCACATTGTCCATCAAACTCATATTTTCCAAAAGATAAATCTGTTGAAAAACAAAACCACAATTTTTCCTCCGAAACACTGCAAGCTGATCAAAAATATCCTGAGATCTGTCTTTGGTGGTAAAACTTTTCTTTAAATTTTTTGCTGATATAATTGCTTCTTTTTTCTTTTTCACTCTTGCACCCCTTTATAGATTTGAAGTATAGATAACCAGTTCACTTTTCATACCATTTAATTCAATTCTGTTATCAGAATCCTCATCTGCAAAACATGTGGTTTTCTGCCCGTCCTTTTCATAGGAAATACTTGTTTTGATTCCCTTTGCCTGGGCAGCAAATGCGGCTTTTTCCGGCAAACGAATTCTTGATGTTGCGGAAACCTGATTAATTTCTACTGATCCGTTCAAAGAATTACAGATAATATTCATATCCAGATTACAGTTTATTTCCACAACCCCAATTACTCCATCCAAAATCATATTTTTTGTTTTTGTATCAAGTTCAATTTTTTCACATTCCAAAGAACGTATTTCAATATTTTCAGCATTGACGGACAGCTCAATCTTGCCAATGTATTTATTTGGAAGCTGTACAAATATTGTAAGTGCCCCTTTTGCATCCGCCTCTGTTATTCCATTTTTTCTTCTAATATCCAAATCAATACGGTTTTTAATGTCATCAATTTTAAGCTTAAAATCATTCTGCAATGTTGATAAGGTATTAGAAGCCAGCCGAACCCGCACCTTTTCTCCTTCATATCCTGACATAATCAGTGCATTGGCGCCTCCCAGTTTCATATCAAACCGCTTGGAAAAATCAATATCATATTCTGTAACACTTTCAAATAAGTAATCTTTGGACTGTGTAATATTTTTTTCATTAGACAAAAGCTCATCAATTGAAACATGAAACAATGTGGAAACAGCCATAATATTTTCAATATCCGGAATTCCTGCATTTGTTTCCCACTTTGTAATTGCCTGTTATTCTGTCAAGAAAAGACTAAAAAAAATTGATTTTCCCACATCCCCACAGATGCGGCAGTTAACCGCATCTATGTATTGTTTCCATATCTGAAAAACCTGCTTCAAACTTCCAGCATATCTCTATCCTATTATCAGCGTAGACCTTGACCTTGTCAATCAGCTTTTCCTTGACCTCTTCCGTCAGCTCCATCTGGTCTGCAAAAACATATAGCTGGTCTTTGCGCTCTTTCTTCTTCCTGCTGGACTCACTCCGCATTTCCTGTTTCTTTTTCAGTTCCCCTATGCGCTGTTCTATTCTGTCAGTCTCTTCCTCATGTTTCTTCTTTTCCAAAAGGAACTCTTCCCTTGACAGCTTCCCATCCGTATACTGCTCATACAGCGGCATCCACGCCCTTTTCATTGCGTCCGCTGTCCTTTCCAGCGTTTTCAGTTCTTCCTGTTCTGGACAGATGACCGCCCTGCTCTTTGCGCTTTTTGAAAGTTTCTCTGATTCTGCTTCCATTTTTATCTGCCCTCTGACCGCTTCCAGCACTGCACTGTCTGCATCCGCTTTCCTTATCTTTGCTCCCCGGCAGTCGCATTCCTGCCGGAAGTATCTCTGTCCGCACAGGATATTCCCCCTGCTGTCACCGCCCAGCATCCTTCCACAGTAACCACAAAAGTATATGTTCCTCTCCTTCCTGCCGCCTGCCTTAAACTCACACTGCTTCAGCATGGAGTTTGCTTTTACGAATAATTCATAGGGAACGATCGGCTCATGGGTTCCTTCCACCCTCACCCACTCTGACGGTGGCTTTTTCCTGCGTTTTCCCTTTACCGTCACAGCATCCGTTTTTAAGGAGACCATTGTTCCCGTATACCGCTCGTCTTTTACCATACGTCGTACCCGGTCATCCGTCCAGAAGCACTCCGCCCCATACCGGCTCCACTGTCTCCGGAAGCCTTCCATATCGTGGAACTTTGACGGTGCCGGGATGCCCCTCTGGTTCAATATCCTTGCTATCTTTCTTGGGGAGATGCCGGATGCCATCATCTCAAATATCTCCCTGACGATCTTACCTGTCTCTTCATGGATGGCTAATTTATGGATGTTCCCCTCTGACTTTTTGTAGCCATACAAGGCGCAGTGGGCATTGTACTCTCCCTTCTCTGCCATATGCCGCCACGCTATTTTCTGCTTCTTGGAAAACTCCCTGCTGTAGAAATCGTATATCATGTTCTTGAAAGCAACATCAAGCCCTCCTGTCGTACCGTCAAACTGGCTGCTGTCATAACCGTCATTTATGGAAATGAAGCGTATGCCGAGGAATGGGAAGAACTGTTCAAGGTAATCGCCCAGCTCCACATAATCCCTGCCGAACCGGGAAAAATCCTTTACGATGATGCAGTTGACCTTCCCCTCTTTCGCAAGCCGGATCAGTTCGGCAAACTGCGGTCTGTTGTCAAATTTCACGCCGGAATAACCGTCATCGCATTTCTCAATGACCGTACTGCCTGCAAGTTCCTCATGGCTTCTGACATATTCCCATAAAAGCGCCCTCTGGTTGGTGATGCTGTTGCTCTCCGTCTTGTCCTGCTGAAAAGAGATATCCCGGTCTTCCTGTGACAGCCGGATATACAGGGCGGTCACATAATCACTGCCATTTACGCTTCTTTCCTGCATATCCCACCGCCCCTTTCTTCAGCCACATCCAGAAGTTCCTTAAATTCATCCTCAAACCGGAAGCGGATTTCCAGCCGCCCGTCACTGTAAGCAAAAATTTCACTGATGAAAGCATGGATGACCTCTTCCGTCAGGTTCTCAAAATCCCGGTATTCCTGCACAAGTGCTTCCAGCCTGCCCTCTTTCCTGCTCCCTGTCCTGTGCCGCCGCTCCGTCTCCTGTAATTCCAGAATCTTCTGCGCTTCCTCATCTGTCTGTTTCAGGTATTTCTCCTTTGCGTAGAGGTAGTCGCTCTCATTTAGCAGCCCGTCCGCATAATCATTATACAAAGAGGCTGACATGCTTTCTGCACGTTTTTTCCGATTTTCCGCTTCCCGTATCTCTTTCCGGAATCCTCCATCTGATTTCTGCTCCCGGTTCAGCCTTTCAAGTATCTGCCTGCTGTCGAGGAACAGTTTTATGTGCATCCGCAGGGTTTCCTCTACTGCCCTCTCCACATCCTTCTTATCCAGTCGTTTCCTGACGCACCCTTTTTCTTTTAAGTGCTGGTAGGTCTGGCAGATATATTTATAGTACACCCTTGGCGGATTCAGTTTTGCGCCGCTCCGGTCTCTCCACAGCGACATCCTTTTGCCGCAGTCACCGCAGATGAGGATTCCTTTTAACAGGTTCGGCTCTTTGGAAAGCGCATCAAATTTCCCATAACCGCTATGGAACTTCTCCGCATCCCTTTTCCCTTTTTCATTGACCTTATCAAAAATCTCTCTTTCCACGATAGGCTCATGGGTATCTTTCACATAAAGCCTTTCCTCCGCAGGCATCTTTCTGGTCCCCATCCCTTTATAAAGGGCGGTCTTATTGATTCCCTGCTCCATATCCCCGGCATATACCGGGTTCCTTATAACTTCCGAAAGGGTACTGACCGTCCATAAGCCCGACTGCGACCTGTCTTTTTTTACCCAGCCTTTCAGGTATTTATATCTTGAGGGGCAGGGGATTCCATTGTCATTGAGCCGCCTGATGATGGCGGTAAGGCTCTCCCCGTCCGCCCTCCAGTGGAAGATATGCCACACGATATCCCTCACATCCTCATCCACCACCAGTCTGCTATGGTCTTCCGGGGATTTCACATACCCGTAAGGGGCAGATGCGCCGACAAATTTCCCCTGCTTCTGCCTGATATAAAATGCCGAGCTGATCTTGCGCGATAAGTCTTTTGCGTAAATATCGTTGATAAGGTTCTTCAGCGGCACGATCAGCCCGTCTTCCGTTACGTCCGGGCTGGCGCTGTCATAACCGTCTGTGACCGCTATGAACCGCACCCCGAAAAAAGGGAAAATCTTTTCAAGGTAATCTCCTGCTTCCAGATAGTTCCTGCCAAGGCGCGACAGATCTTTTACAATGATGCAGTCGATCTTCCCTCCGCGCATATCCCCGACCATACGCATAAAATCCGGGCGGTCGAACCTTGTTCCGCTCACACCGTCATCAAGGTATTCCCCCTCTACCTGTAGATAAGGCTTATCCTTTACATACTCTCTCAAAAGGCAGAGCTGGTTCTCGATCGTTGTCCCGGCACTCCTTTTGTATTCCTCTGCGGAAAGCCTTGCATACAGGGCGGTGCGGTATACCTTGCAGGCTGGTGCCGGGGATGCCTGCTGTGCTGTGTTCTGCTTCCTGCTCTTCCTTGCCATCCTAGACCACCATCCCTTCTGTGTGTCCGGCACTGCCCGTACCGCCTAAAACGCTGCTGTACTTATCCAGTTCTTCCTCAAAATTGAAGATGACCTCTATCCGCTTCCCTTCATAGACACGCACCTGCCGGATCAGTATTGCGGCGACATTGCGGTCAAGGGCTGTAAGGTTTTCATATTTCTTAAATTCCTTTATCCACTCCTGCCTGCTCCCTTTATCCTCTTTCAAAAGTTTCAGTTCATTCCTATAGGAACGGAGCGCATTTTCGGATTCTTCCAGCTTGCGGTCATACTCCTGCTTCATCTGCACGTACTCCTGCTTGGTCAGTATGCCATCCTTAAAGTCCTCATAAAGCCCTAATTTCCTGCCCTCTGTCTTTGCTTTCCTTTCTGTTTCCAGCCTGATCCGTTCCTCATATTTCCCTATCCCTGTGTCCTTCCATCCGGCGCTGTCCAGAACAGAAAGCGCTTCCCCGATTCCGAGTACTGTGCTGATCTGGAACCGCGCGGCTTCCAGCACTGCATCCATCAGTTCCTTCTCGCTAATGCTGTGAGGGGAGCAGCTCCCCTTCTGCTTCTTATTGCCGGAACAGACGTAATAAACATACTTCCTGCCGCCCGACGGAACAGTCTTACGCACCATGCCCTCCATGCAGTCGCCGCAGAATATCTTCCCTGCCAACGGGTATACTTTCTCCTCTGCCGGGGAACACCTTGTGTCGGTCTTCAAAAGCTCCTGCACAAGTGCAAAATCCTTCGGGGTGATGATTGCTTCATGGTTATCCCCGACACGCACCCATTCCTCCTCCGGCTTGTCCACCCTTGCTTTTATCTTATAGTTGGGCGTGGTGTGCTTCCCCTGTATAAGTGTGCCTGTATAAATCTCATTTTTCAGCACCCTTGTCACTGACACATAATTCCACCCTGCGCTGTTTCCTGTACCGAATGAAGTCTTAAGGCGGATTCCTATGCTGCTCTTATAGGCGAGTGGGGAGAGGATGCCCTGCGCGTTCAGTTTATCCGCTATCGCCTGCTGTCCCATGCCGGATATCTTCATCCGGAAGATATCCTTCACCACCTCCGCCGCATAGCTGTCCACCACGATCTTATTTTTATCCTCTTCCGATTTCAGGTAGCCATAAGTAAGGAACGCGCCAATATATTCCCCACGCTTCCGCTTCATTTCAAGGTTGCTCCTTATCTTTATGGAGATATCCCTGCTGTATGCGTCATTGATCAGGTTCTTGAAAGGCACGATAAGGTCGCTGCTGTTATCCTTCCCAATGCTGTCAAAACCGTCCGTCACTGCAATAAAGCGCACCCCCAGCATGGGGAATATCTTTTCAATATACCTGCCTGCTTCAATGTAATTCCTGCCAAAGCGTGATAAATCTTTTACAATGACACAGTTGACAACGCCTTTCCGTATGTCGTCAAGCATACGCTGGAAATCGGGACGGTCAAAACTGACACCGCTGTAACCGTCATCCACATATATTGAATATTCTTTTATCTCTGCATGGGATTTCAGAAAGTCCATGATGAGGGCTTTCTGGTTTGATATGCTGTTGCTGACAAGTTTCGCGCCCTCGTCAACATCCCCGTCTTCCTTAGAAAGCCTAAGGTAGATGGCAGCCTGATATGTCTTAGAAATCTTCTTTTCCATCTGCAATACTCCTTCTCTTTATTTCAATTAAGACAGCCCTATCTTAATGAACCCAAGAACCAGAGTCTGCACATGATTCAGTCCTTTATGGCTCTTATTTTAACACATTTTCAGGCTCTTTTCCACATCTTCCCACGATTTTATTTCTAATCTTACGACTAATTTTCAACTGTATTTTAACGTCACACTGACAGCAGAAGTTCCTCAAACCGGTCATTCAGTGTCGCCCCATCTCCGCTGTAGGCTGCCTTTACAATAACTTTGCCTACCCGGAAACAGTAAGGATTCCCTACCTGCCGGATAAATTCCCTTCTCATCTCCTGCTGTGTCAGCGTATCATCTATCTTTATCTGCTGTATGTCTGCCACATCCTCCGGCTTTACCGTCCGTATGTCTACCGACTTTAAATCTTCCAGTGACATTCACAGCCTCCTTCATCAAAATACTTTTCTTCCCTGCCTATCTTCCTGCTATGATAAGAAATCTTCCATTCTTTCCATGCACACGCCTGTCACAGGTGGCAAGGGTAATGATGCTGGTGGGAGCATGATCCGGTTCTGCATAATATAACGCCCTTCCCTGCAACTGCTCCATCCATGCATTGTAGCTTTCCATATCCTCATGGTTTCTGGTACGGAAATCCCATTCGTCAAGGTCGGATATGTCATATTTGACCACCGCCATTACCTGATAGGCATTGGCGCTTCCATAGGCATCTGTGAAATAAATGGTTTGGTTTTCCTTAAAATAATCCTCCTGCTCATACTTAAGCAGGGTGGAAAACATGGCATCTGAACCTGTTCCCATGTTGTGTCCGTAGATAACGCGGTTGAAATCCCATACCTGCGTGTCCTTATCCATGAAAGGGCATCCGGCACTGCTCTTATCCCCTGTGAAGTCATGGGAAAGGTAAAAGGCATTGTCATCCGTTCCCACTACAGGGAAGTTGATCAATGTATCAGGAATGCAGAGCCAGCCTTTGATATCCTCATTCTCACTGCATAATGCATCCCAATCATAGGCTTCCAGCCCTTTCTCCCTCATTTCTGCCTCGTATTCCTGCTGGTAACGTTCCGCATCCGCTTCCATTTCTGAAATCATCTCCTGCAATTCTTCTTTTGCTTCCTGCTGTGCTTTCTCCCTTCCTTCTTCTAAGATCGTGTCAAGCTGTGCATAGGCATCCGCTATTGCCTGATATTTTTCAAGCTGTTTTACTGCCTTATAGCGGAAGATCCCCATACCTGTCATACAGACAAGGGCAAGGGAAATACCCACAATGATCTGCACTGTGATCCTCTGTCGTTTCCTTTCCGGCAGGCTGGGGAATAGTTTTACCCCAAGCCTGCCTATCAAATCTTTTATTTTTTCCATGCGCTTCCTTTCTTCTATATAAATAGCGGCAAATACCAGCACTTTCTAAGGAACTGATATCTGCCGCTCTGACCTCAAAAGGCAGGAGCAAAAGCCCCTGCCACACTTTACGCTGTGATATTCACAGCTTCATTTCCTGCCTGCCACCGTATCAAAACTCACATCCGCCACAGGCTGCTCCATTCTTCTTTCTTCCCTTCAAACACAGATGCAGCAGCAAGCAAAACGCCGCACAGCCCAAGGGCAGCAAGAAGAGTAAAGGGTGACGCATAACCAGTCTGGATGACCGGCTCCGTTCCTTTTCCTGCATTTCCATTGCCTCCTTCCGTTTTATTCTCTGTATTTTTATCTGAAGGACTGCTTACCGAATTGCCGGAAACAGTACCATTTGTATTCATGTTTTTGTCCGAAGTATTCTTATTATCCTTATCGCCTGTGTTTTCCGTATTGTTGTCATCCTGACTGTCTTTATCTTCTTTTTCCCATCTTGCATAGAGGCTGATGCTCCTGCTTGGTTTGTAGGTCTCTCCCTCTGTTCCGATAAATACCTGCCTGTCAGTATACCAGCCCTTGAAAATATAACCCTCACGCTCTGCAACCGGGAGTTTCACACTGCCGCCCTTTACCACTTTGACGGATGCATTCTTTGTTTTTCCACCGTTGGCATCATACTTGATGGTGTAGGTGTTTAAGGTTTCACCGGAATTATCGCCATCCTGCGTATTGTCTCCTTCATTTCCTGTATTTCCATTGTCTCCTGTATTGTTATCCTTTGATTTTTCCCACTTTGCATAGAAATCTGTGTCTTTCGTGATGCGGTATGTATCATGGTATGCTCCTGCGAACTGCGTCAAAGAATCATCCAGATACCAGCCTGTAAAATCATATCCCTCACGTTCCGGCATGGGGAGGTAAAGGCTTCCATCCTTGATGATGGTAAGCTCCTTTGTCTTGATCGTGCCTTTCCCTGCATGGAAGGTCACTTTACAGGTTTCGGGATCAGCGTCATCATCAGAATCTTTCTCTGCTTCTTTTTCCCAAAGGGCGTAAGCTGTCATATCCTTAACCGCTTTCATCTCACTTCCGGGAATGCCAAGAAGAATGCCACCGTCTTTTTCTGTGTACCAGCCAAGGAAGCTGTAACCTTCTTTTTCAGTCTTCGGCAGACGGATGGTATCTCCCTTTGCCACTTTAATTGATTTAACTTCCTTTCCACCGTCTGCATCAAAAGTAATCGTTACTTTTTCTGTCTCCTTTTTCTCAAAATGAGCCTTTAATGAAATATCTCCCTGTACCGTAAACTCTTCCCCAGCCTGTCCGATGCAGATATTATTGTCAGATGCTAAGAACCAGCCTAAGAACTCATAGCCTGTCTTACTGCAAGCCGGAAGGATGATCGTGCTGCCTTTCTCTGCCTCAATACTTTTTCTTGCAGTGTCGCCACCGTCAGCATCGAAAGTAACTGTACAGATGACCGCCGCTTTTTTCTCATAACGTGCTTTCAGCGTTACGTCAGCAGAGACAGTGTAATCCTCTCCTGCTTTTCCGATAAAGGTATTGCCATCATACCAGCCAATAAATTCATAACCGTCCTTACTACAAGCAGGAAGCGTAATCGTATCGCCAACTTTTGCAGCGATATTTCCATCTTCCATTTTTCCACCATCTGCATCAAACGTGATCGTGCAGTCAGCCGCTTCTTTCTTCTCATAATGCGCTTTCAGGGCAACATCCTCAGAAACGGTATATTCTTCCCCTGCCTGTCCAACACAGGTATCTCCGTCATACCAGCCGACAAATTCATAATCATCCTTGGTGCAGTTCGGAAGCGTGACTATATCGCCAATCTTTGCAGTAATATCTCCACCTTCCATTTCCCCACCGTCTGCATCAAATGTAATTGTCGCTTCTGTCTTTTCCCATGCGGCATAATAAGAAGTATCGCTGTGAGGCGCATAGTGTTTTTCTCCTGCATTCCCTGCAAATACCGTCAGTTCTTCATCCTCATACCAGCCTTTAAAGCTGTAGCCTTTTCTGGATGCGTCCGGGAATGCGATATTCGCTCCAGGGATAACCTGAGCGCTGTCTGTCATTCCTTCCTCATCATTATAGATATAGGTAAGGGTAACAGGCTCTTTTTCTTCCCACTTTGCATAGAGGTAAAGGTTATCTGTCAGGCTGATTTCCTGCCCCGGTGCGTAGTCTGTGCCGGTTCCGTCCGGCTCTGTGTTCCAGCCCACAAAGTTATAACCGAAATGTACGATATTTCCCATAAGAGGGAAAAGTTCTTCCCGACCCATGATGGTCACTACATCCTCACTGGTATAGAGGTTCGGATCGGAACACATATCGCTGGCTCCGTCAGGGTTGTTGTTGACATCATAAGTAATAAAATATGTCCTCGGTTTTTCTGCAAGATAAAGGTTTTCTCCCCTCTTTTCTGTGCAGTAGTTCGGGCAGTGCCATGGGAACTGCTCCGGGTCTGCATCTTTGTGGTATTTCACTCCGTCGATCAGCACCCTGCCCGGCTTGATCACATCGGTAAATCCCCCAAGCACAAAGGTGGAATCACTCTCAAAATCTTTATCCAGAAGGATGGATGCGCCTGTGTTATAAAAGAACAGGATGTCACAGGGTTCCACTCCCAATGCAAGGTTATCTTCCATGACGATCTTCCCTGCAAGGATGATCCCTGTCTCATTCATGTAGCAGATCGTGCCGCCAGCATAGCTTCTTTCTTCTGAAAGGTTTCCTGTAAAAGTACAGTCATGTATCTCTAAGGGATCTGTCCCCTCCCCTTCCAGCGTCTGGATTGCGCTGCCCCTGCCTGCAATGTTGCCGGTAAAAGTGCATCTGATGAATTTAGGTCTGTGTCCTGTGTAGGTACAGATGCCGCCGCCATCATAGGCAGAATAATTCCCTTCGATCAGGGTATCTGTAATGGTACAGGGGGCTTTCGTGTATATCCCACCGCCTGTAGAGCCTGCGCTGTTACCGGAAACAGTCATGCCGGAAAGCTCTGCTTCCCCTTCCAGCAGCATACCGCCGCCCCATGTGGCATAGCAGTTTTTGACTGTGCCGGAAGTTGCTGACATATGGGAACTCTTTTCTGACTGGATTCCGCCGCCTGCACCAGACGTATAGCAGTTCTGGATAAGACCGCCATCCATGGCAAAATTTCCATTCTGTGCGATATGCACTGCCCCGGCTGTATGGTACATCCTGTAACCTGTGCCATCATAGCCATTGTTGTAATTGTTCTGAAGGACAGTGCCGCCCTCCATGACATAGGAACCGTCCACATAGACCAGGGGGCTGTTCCAGGCTTTGCCTGCATTATTGAAACCTTCATCCAGCACTGCGCCGCCATCAAAGATGATGCCCTGTGTGGCAAGGCTTCCGCCTGTCACTGCAAGCAGAACGGTATCAGCGTTCGTACCATAGCTTTTCCCTGCAAAATCCTCACCCCGGCTGATCGTTACCGGATTTTCTGCATCCTCACTTTTCAGGGTGATGTTATCAGCAGTAACTTCAAGTGTGGCTGACACGCTGCAATCCTTAAGGACTGTGATGGTATCTCCTGCCTGTGCATTCGCAAAGGCTTCTTCCAGCTCCTCATAACTGGTATCGCCAATCCTTGCCTCATATGTTACGGTAATATCCTGTTCCCGATCCGGTTTCCAATGCGCGTGTAACAGCAGGCTTCTTTCCGGTGTGTACTCACTCCCTGCTACGCCTATCGTCCTTTGTATAATCCTGCCATCTTCTTCAAGAATATCCACCCATCCATGAAGGTAATGCCCTTCGTAAACAGCATCCGGCAGGATGATACTTTCCCCTTTGGGTACGGAAACACTCTCTGTGTCACAGCTTCCCTCATAGGCTTCAAACGTGACCGTATAGGTTTCTTCTTCCTCCGCCGCCTTTACAGACAGGGGAACGCTCCCTAATACGCCTGCTCCAATAGTGGACAGCATAGCAGCGTATAGGAGAATCTTTGAAAATCTTCGTTTTCTTCCCATTCTTTTTCCCTTTCTTTTTATTTTAATCTTTGGCAGGGAGACAGCCTGCTTTTTACCTTACAGGCTGCTCCCTCACATAGTTTCAGGGGCAGAGCCCCTGTGCTTACGCATTGTTCTTCTATACCACCCCCTTTCCAACCAGCCCATGAAAATGCACAGAGCATTCCATCCTTATGCACTTTCATGGAATGGCTGTACCTTTTACAAACAAATCTGGTTCCTCTTTTCCATTTCCAAACCAGAATCGCAATCCACAAATCTCAAATAAAAAACGCCAGTACCCTTACGGGATTTTCATTTACCCAGCCCCCTACTGGCAGGGAGTATGCAGGGCGCGACTGGCGAAGCCGCTTCATAGTCCGCAATGGGAAACGCTTTCCTCTCCCCATCCGTCCTCCGGCGTGCTGTTCCGGCTGCCCTCACCGGGCAGAAGTATCATTATGGCTCCCCTTAGAACTTTCCACCACAGAAAGCCCCGCACCGGATGCCGCTCGCTGCCTTCCTTCTCCTGTTACAGTCCTTCGGTTTACCCCTATGGGCAGGCTGGTCTTCGCGAAGCTCATTGTCCGGCGCAACTTATTCAAGGGAAAACCTCTTAAAGCCGCTGCATACTGGTATTCAGTTGTCAAGTTTCCTACATTCAGGCGGAAAGCCTATTTATAGGATAAAAGAATCTGCCCTATTTTTTTACTCATAAAAGTAAGTATTTTCGCAAAATCTTACCTATCTTTATAGGGGTTACGAAATTTCCGCACAAAAAATACCCAGAGACTTTTCTTTCTCCGGGTATTCCCTGTTTGACGGAAAATACTATATCTGTTTTCTCTTCCATCCCTATATATCCTGAATCCTTTTCTTCACATAACCTATCAACAGACATCAATCCAGAAATTCCTGCTTATACTTAAATATGGAATCAACTACCGCAATAACATATTTAAGCTCATTGACAGTTTTATCCCTAAATAGCAGATATGCCGCCTCCTGCTGAAATCTGTACTTCTCATCTGCCTCACTGATATCCGTCAGGCTATCCAGCGAAACTTCAAGTGTAACTGCAATCCTAATGAGTGTTTCAATTCTTGATCCACTCCGCCCTGCCTCTAATTTCTGGATTACCGCTAAAGACAGCTCCGTCTCTTCCGCAAGCTGCTCCTGCGTCAATCCCTTTTCCATCCGTATCTTCCTGACATTTCCTCCAATCCTGCCATAGTATTTTCCGCATGAAAAACGCTCCATTTATTTTCCTTATTCTCCTATAAGCAATTAACAGTTTCTTTTTGGAATTTTCACCTCCCTCTTTGCCTGCATATATATCTCTGCCCTTCCGTAAAACAAAATTTTTCCTCCACTGCAAAAAGCAGCAGTCACGCATCCCCGGAATCTGCCGCTTGCCATAAACATAAATTTAACTGACTGTATTTACCTGTCACCTGCATTCAGGCGATAACCTCCGCTGCTTCCTTAATTCCGATATGTACTACCACATCCTCAACTGAGCAGGAAAACACATCGCAGATGTAGTCAATAGATGACAGGGTCATGTTTTTGTTATGCTTCAAACGGTAGATGAACGCTTTATTAAATCCATAATCTACTTCAAGGCTGTATGTTGATATCCTTCTTTCGTCCATCATCCGCCAAAACGGATCATATGTCATCATAGGCATTTACACCTGTTAATCTATAGTATATAAAATCTGAAACTCATTTGCTATCCTGCATAACTGTAGGATAATTACATAAAAACTGCATCTACCTTATCAGCAAAAGCCAAGCACTACATCTGAAATTATAACTATAACATTCCCTCTCTAAAATTACTCGCTTAATTATGATACACTGTCCATTAACACATAGATAGGACAAAAAACAGGAACAGAGGCTTCCCCCTGATCCTGCTTTCCACTCATAATTACATAGATTTCTTTTAGTTTTTTAACACAAGCTGAACCAATACCATGTAACAGACTGTTCCCCTGCAATGAAAAGGAGCATATAAGGCAATGGGTTTATAAATCTTTTCCGAACTGATACATATACATATCACCAGAGGACTGCGGTATCAGCCACCTGCCAAGTACGCACATATTTACCGCAAACCCACTGTCTACAATCCATATGTACTACCGATACATCCTATCCACAGTCGTAGTTACATTCTTTCTATCATCTTGTTTACTTATGGCACATTTAAATAAGTAGTATTATTATTGACTTGCATAGATTTCTCACTTCCCTATATTCTTTTTAGCAAATTATAATGTCAAAATATTGGCTTCATATCGTTCGATTAACCTGCTCGCATTTTGTTCTTTTGATAAAACACTTTCTTTAAGCAGTTCTTCCTTCATTTCTTTTTCTTTTATCTGATCTTTCAGATACTCTTTCTCTGCTAGCCGCTCCTCAAACTGCTCTCTTAGGAGTTTTCTCTTTTCATAATGCCCCTGTGGGGAAGTTTTCTTTCTCTGACCTTTTTTCTCCGGCACTTTATCCTCAACGCTGCTATCTGATGATGAATTGCTGTTAGTAACATACATATTAGGACTCAGCCCGGCAGTACCGTCTTCATAAAAAATCCATTCTTCATTTTTTACATCTGCTCCTAAAGCGTTCCATGCTGCTATCATATTTTGATGACAACCCGGTAAAATTTCCAAATTCTTTTCCAACAGTTCTGCTTTTTCAGGATCTCTTATACATTTCTCCAATAATGCCGGTGATATCGTCACCTTATAGTTAGAAGCCGATAAACAAGGGTACTTATCCTTCAAGTATGCCTGATATGCGGATACGCTGGCGTATTTGTCCTCTGTTTTTTTCTCCGCCTTTTTATTATTTGCTCTCGCCACCACATTGCTGTTCCCAAACTGGTAATTACTTAATCCTACCTGCATCATGCTTTCTCCTCTCTCTTAACAAAAATGATCTTTCAAAATCTATTGCGTGGAACGCTTTGGAAAAATAACATCAGTTGATGTAAACGTATCATCTACTGAAACATGGATATGTCCGCTGCTGTCTATGGCATACTCATTGCCATAAATAGAAAATGTGTCCCCCTCTTTATAGCCAATCTCTATCCAATTCATGTTATTCCACCGCGCAATGTTCTTATCCACATTTATTACGTTACCAGATTCCTGCAGGATATAGGTATGCTTCCCAGCGCCTGCATCTATGGAAAAGAACCCTGGGGTTATCCCGACTTTCTCACAAGTCGATAAAACTTCCTTCCTGCTGTATAATTCGCCCCACAGACTCCTTCCCTGTGCCAATGTAGACAAAATATCTCCTGCTTTTCCCATTTCCATCCTATAATTGGTGCCCCTATTCTCTGCTAATAATGATTCTGATTGTACATATCCGATTATACCGTTATTAACAGCCCATGCGTATCGGCTACCATTTAATGCAGTCCATGCGTAATAGCTTTTATTCTTTAAAACCAGAGAATTGTTTACAGCATGAATACCTGACATAGAATTTGCGTTGATTTTCGGCACCGCATAATTTGGCACAACCTGTCTGCTTCCGTTATAATCAAAATACATAACACCATAATCCTTAAAATCAGGATTATATCCGCAGGACACATTCTCCCCAAAGTTGATCGCATCCAGAATAGCGCTTGGATTATTATAGTTTGCAAAATAAAAGGATAATTCACTTGCAGATACATTTGCACTTTTGTCTATCAGTGCCGCTATGGATTTCTTTGAAAAACTCCTTGCACTGTCAGAAAGACTTAGGCTGTCCCGACTGTTGCTTCCCGTTCCCGATAATATTCTTAATGCCCCCTGCGCCGCCAGCGTCTTCCTATCCCTCCCGGAAAATGTTGTTTGATATGCAGAAATCCTGTCTGAAATACCAACTGACATACATTCCTTCTCCTCTCTATTCAAATTTTTTGCAGCAGACAGCACACCAGAATGCTGTCTTTGTATTTATCGCCTCTTGGCACAAATTTTTCATAGGTTTGGCGCGAACTGCTCCTTTTTGGGTGCGAAATTTCCAGTATGTCATTACGCTTCCGCTACAGGTTTTCCATTCATCATAACCGTAAGGGTAAATTTCTTTCTGCCGCTCGAATCAGAAATTACAATGTCAATATCGCCCTTATACTTTCTGGCGCATCTCTGAACATTTGATAATCCAAGACCATGCAGCTTGCCATTTACCTTGCTGCTAATGGGCAGGCCGCTCTCTTTCTCCATTACAACTTCCCCGGAAAAATCATTTTCTACTTCTATAAAAAACAGATTACCTTTTACATAAGAAAATAACTTTATCTGTTTTTCTACCGCACCATCACCGCATATCACCCTGCCGCACGCTTCTATGGCGTTTTCCAGTGCATTGTTCAGGATAACAGCAACATCATAAACATCGATCAACAGTTTTGACGGATAAGTAAAGTCAACCTGAAATGGAATCTGTTTTTTCTCCGCCTCCTGCCCTTTTTGATGGATGATAATATCTGTGATCGGATTTCCCGTCTGACAGGTAAAATCCAACCGGCTGACAGTTTCCTCCATTTTACCGATATAGCTTTCCAGTTCTTCACTTACTGAACCCACCGCACTTTTCACAAGCAGAGAGACATTCGCTATATGACTCCTCATATCATGCCGGAGTCCGCGCATATCCGTATAGATATCCTGTATTTCCACAACCTCTCTCTGCATCTGCAGCACTTGATTTTCCAGTATGGCACATCTCCTCGTTTCCTCGTTGTACTGCAGCAGTTTCTGGAACAGCACGACACTTGCAATAATGGTAGAGAGCAACAGCGCACAAATCACAGGTATCAGGAATTTTGTCGCCGGAACGGTATCATAAATGATTACCGTCATTCCATTTTCAACCGATATAACCACCATCTTGACCAGCACCGAAATACACAATGCCGCAACACAGGGTAAAATCAGAAAAATGTTCTCATGTTTCTGCAACGGGTACTCTTTTTTTACAAATTTTCTGCTTAACAAAGATAAATATCCATACAACAGCAGTGTATAAAACAGTACATACAAGGCTACGAAAAAAGTATTCGATATCTTGATCCAGCCCAACGCTTTTTCTACCGTATTTATGCTCTCTTCCGCAATGAAACACCCCATAATCTGATCCCATAGTCCACTCAATGCAACCGCAAATACATGAACCATATATTTCACTGTTTCTTTTCCTGCCATATAACTAAAAGTAACAAAAAGCTGTTTCTGCATATCCTTTTCAAAGAAAAGAAGCTGCATAAACAGCAGGATACAAACATTTAAGACTATCCCTGCAACTTCCCCGACCGGAAATCTGCCACCCAATATTTCAAACACCACAATCTCAAGAAGGAACCAAACTGTACCCCATACTGCCAGCGTAACCCCTTTCCTGTATTTTTCTTTCAGAAAATTCATTGCATAAAAACCGCTTACTATACTGTCAGTCAGATAAATAAAAATCGGAATCAAAAGCATTTCAGACATTGACGATCCCTCCGTTTTTTACGTAGCGCATATAGTTTTTGATAAAATCAGAATATTTCTTCCTTGCAAAGAGCAGATTATCCCCATTTGTCACCTGTATATTGCCCATACTGTAAGCGGAGATTTTCTCCATATTGACAAGATAACACCTGTGGCAGCGGTAAAAACTATTTCCCAAACTGCTTTCAAATTCTTCCATTTTTCCATAAACTTCCAATATCCCACCCGTTGTATGGATAATCACTTTTTTGTTGCCGCTTTCTATATAATAAATATCTCTCAGCCATATTTTCTGCTGTATGCCAGAGGTTTTAACCATGATCTGTTTTTTATTCTGCTCGTCAAAAGCTGACATTTCTTTCCTTGCCCGATCAAAAACCTCTGCAAACTTTTCCGGATCAATGGGCTTTATCAGATAATGGAAAGCGTTTACATCAAACGCCTCCTCCATGTATTCCCGATATCCTGTCACAAAAATAAGAATGCTCCTTTGTGTAAGGCTTGCTTCTTTCTCCCTGATATGCCTTGCTATATCCATACCGGATACTTTTCCCATTTCAATATCAAGGAAGGAAATATCAAAATCTTCTCCGGCACTTATCATTTCTTCCCCTGACTGGTATGCCGCAATATCTGCTTCTGGCATCTGCTTTTTTACCAGCCGGGAAATTTCGTCCCGGATTGCCCGGTCATCATCACAAACTGCAATCCTCATATATCATTTCTTCCTTTCAAAACATATATATCCATATTTTTATATATCGTCACCAATACTTTATCAGCTAATTACATAGCGCGAAATGCTCCATTTAAGGCGCGAAATCTTTTCCTTTCCAAAAGCTCTCTTAACTACCTTTTTCAAGACTTGCGAAAAAATAGCCCTCCAAAACCGGAAGGCTTATGTTGTATGAAAGTTTGCTTCATTAGACACCGGTGATATGATATTCTTTGTATACTTTTGTGCAAGCCATAGAAAACTCCCTCCTTTCCTCCCAAAAGGGTACAGTGATTTATGATTGTTTTCAGTCTAATTCTAACTCGTAATTATGCGGATAATAACTTTGTAATTCGTCTATATTTATCTTTTTCCCCATATAATCCTTAAACCAACTATCATAGTTCGGATTATTCCAAATTGTTCCGTCATCAAAAACAACTTGTTTTAAACAAAATAGTGCGTATGTGACATCATCCGTTTCACCACTTTCAACCTTTGGCATATTTTCCGTTAGCTCACCGTCATACAATGACCAGCCACCATTATAACCTTCTGTTTGATTTGGCAAAATGCTTGTTTTTGTCCTAACAAGATTTTCATAACTACACTCTGTACTGCTATCAAGAAAATTCCAATGTAACTTTAATGGTGAACCATTCTCGTTATAAGCTAACATACAATACTCTGTTTCCGTAATGCGTTTATCCGTATTGTTCGTTAGTATGTCATGTATATATGGACTTCCATTTTCGTAATAAAGAATATCCGCACTTTCATGGATAATTGACATGGTTTCTTTTATTCCGATGTTATTTTCTTGTACCACAATATCCTCCGCTAAATCCATTCTATTTTCTCGGGGTGTTGGCTGTGCCGCATACGCCCCCATAGCAAATCCTCCAGCGGAAAGCAGGAATGCTGCCACAAGCGATATTATGGTGATTAACTTTGTCTTTTTTTTGAAATTCATAATTGCACCTAACCTTTCTTTTACTTGTTCTGCGCTCTCTGTCAAGGTAACGGAAGCCAAAGAGCTTTTGTTAAGATTATTCGACTTTAAAAAAGAAATCAGTATATCCCCATATTCACGCCTTGCTTTATCGTCAAGTATGGATATGACCTTTTCATCACATGACAATTCACAAGATTTGTTTACTTCTTTTTCCAACAGATAAATAAAAGGGTTAAACCAGTGGATGCAGACAACAATCTGTATCAACCACTTATAAAACATATCTTTCTGCTTGTAGTGAATTAACTCATGCACAAAGATATAAGATAATTCCTTATCTTCCAGTTCCCCAACAGGCAACACAATACTTGGGCGAAAGAAGCCAATCAACATAGGCGAAGTAATCAGCACATTACGATATAATTCTACTCCTGCTTTAATGTTCAGTTTTTCTTCACAATCGGATAGTAAATTCAAGGTCTTAATATCAGATACCTCTGTATTGCCCGCTTTGATATATTGGGTAAATCCTTGGTAAAGCGTTATCTTACGAACAAAAAGGACTAATACCAATACTGCCCATACAAGAAAAATACCAGTATAGACATTTAGCGAATTATGTATAACAGTAGTGGTATTTATATTCGCATTTTCCCGTTCCTGTTCCCTTTCATTATTGCCTATATTTGCTTTAACTGGCATATTAAAATTTATGGGATTCTCATTCGTTATTGAAGTTGTACCCAATTTTTCAAACAGACTACCAACAATCGTAGTATCGGGTGTAAATGGAAGCAGAAACCGAAATACAACAATTATCCAAATATAATACTGCCAACGCCTGCTAAATCTATTTTTGTAAAACTGCTTCAATCCTAAAATGAGCAACAACAGTAGTGTACCGGAAACGGTCAATGACAATAAAACTTTAATAAACTCATTCATTTTCTTTTCTCCAAAATGATTCTATCTCTTTTAGTTCGTCTGCTGAAAGAATATCCTGCCGCAACAATGTTGACACTAAATTTTTTACATTCCCACCATAGACTTTATCAAGAAAACTATGTGTCTGCATGGTCTGATATTCTGCTTCTGTTACCGTAGCCACATATTCATTCCGTCTGCCGATTTTCTTGACTTTCAAAAACTTTTTTTCGCCCAGCCGGGAAAGCAAAGTAAGTACAGTGTTGTTTTTCCATTCATTTTTATCTTTTTCCAGTTCCTCCATGATGAGGGAGTATAAAGCCGCTCCTCCATTCTTCCAAATGATTTTCATTAGTACCAGTTCGGATTCCGAAATTTGCTTTGCCATATTGTCCTCCTTTTCACCTCAACATTTTGTAGGTATGTAATTATATTAACACTATGTAGGTTATAAGGCAATACCCTAAATAGATATTTGAGAAATCCAAACTTTTTCTATAAGAAACCTCTATTTTCAAGCGATTTGAGGAAAATTTTGGATTTGTGGGAATGTGTATAACTGGCTATCTCAAGGAATTGTTGGTAACTTAAGTTTGCAGGACGTGGGAAAGCTGCACTTTAGCTTTTCCATGTCCTGTGAATAGAGTTATCCATAATTCCATATTCTGTTATACACATTTCCACAATACTTGTCTTTTGTTTTTTTCGGAATAGCGTGGTGCTGGTGGTCTATTTCTTGCTTCTTTACCGTACATGAACATAATGACCGCTATATAAGCAAACAGAACGCCCTTAGCTCGCGTTATGGTATGTTCGCCTACCCAGCTCGGCTTTACCGACTGCAAAGAACTGTTTTTAGAGAAAACAGGGTATGGCGATTGTTATTTGGTCAACAAAGAACTGCGAGAATAGCGCTTACACGTCCACCGTTAAAGCAAATAATATCCGCTAAAAAATATCTTGTTTCTAAAATGCGCCATGAGATACTTTTTAGCGGATATTTTCTTATTCTTCAATCTTTCAAAAGGGTGTGCATTTTTCCGGGCAAGGCCGCCGCAATGTTTAAAGCCTCTAAAAATGTACGCGCTTCTATTCTTAAAAATGTGATGAAAAGAATAATCTCTACTGCAAGAAATCCCGCAAAATAAGCCTTTTTCAAGCATTTCAGAAAAATAGCCCTCCGAAACCGGAAGGCTTATGCTGTATGAAAGTTTGTTACATTAGACAGCTAATTACATAGCGCGAAATCTTTTCCTTTCCGTCTGAATGTCAAAACGGGAAAATTATGATAGCTTTCCCACTGTAAATGATTATAACGACATATCTATGCCTTTCTGTTTTTCCTTTTTCTGTTTGGTCGGTGGTATTGCCTGTTCCACACACTTCTTGACTGTTTCAGCTTCGGCAACTTCGGCTTTCCATGCTTTCGGTCTTAGCTTGTTGTCGCTCCCTAAATGCTCTTTCAGATACCGTTCTGCTCGGTCATACAGTGCAAAGTCAACTGTGATTATTCCACGCCGGGGAATCCAGAGCGGAACGTAGTTCCGCTCCACTGATTTTTCTTTGCGAACCATCGGTTCGCCTTTGGGCTCCACCCTGTATGGCTATTTTTTAGCTCTTGCGTAGTATTCCCTAATGTTCATACTTCCTGTCCTCCCTCACCCATAACAGCATTGAACTCTTTCACAATCTGATCATACAATTCCTGCCGGAACTGCCTTGTTACAGGGTACGCAATATCCTGATAGATATCCTTTCCGTTATCATCCAGCCGCCCGGTCTTGTAGTCTGGCATGGAAACAAATATGTTGCCTTTCTGTGAAATACCGATACGGATTCCGGTTACTTTAAATACATCATTCAGGATGATTGAGGCATTTGCTTTAAGGCAGCCCTCACTTTCCTTCATCGGTGTTACGGTTACTTTGATGTTCAGATGATTTGTATTTACTGTATTGTTTGCTACACTATTTTCCTTCATTTCTGCCTCTTTCTGCGCCACTGCATTTATAGCGCCCCTATTTTTCAGCACTTTCCGCCTGAAGGTATTTTTCATATGTTTTTCAGGTTTTCTAACTACCAAAGATTTTCTCTGAAACATTTTTCCGGCTCCGCCGGATGGTGCTGTCCGTTTACGTTTCCGCACCCATATGGTTTATGGCATTTTCAGAGTTCATCTCTCTTTTGTAAAATTCCTTAAGATATCCTGCCACAACATCTGCCATATCTCCCAACTCTCTACAAAGCCCTTCCGCAGTCGCAAAAAGCATATCCTCCATCAAAAGATAGCGATAGCTGTTCATATCCTGCCTTTTCAGTTCTTTTATGGCTTCCATTGCCCTGCCGCTTAAAAGTATCTGTGTTCTGGTGAGGCTGATGCCGGATGGCTGGTATGCTTTGTCCGGCGATTCCTTTGTCGTGTTTTCTGTCTGTTGTTCCAATTCCCTGCTCCTTTCCATATTCCATTACTGGACGCTCTTTTTCCTTCTTCATCTCAAATACATTTTCTATTCCCATAAGCACCTGTCCAGCTACAGAGAGTGCGGTACTGCACAGACCATATACCATAAGCCTTGGGGCAGTGGCAAGCACAGGAAGCAGGGAAGAAACAGGCGGCGGCTCTGCCCGGATGCGTACCGCTGTCATATACTGTGCGCTCTGGATCACTGCTTTTGTGATATCGTAGATATGTTCCGGATTTTGGGAATCATGGTATCGGCACAAATCGCTGATATTTTCGATATACTTCTGTTTTTCGCTGTAGATTTCACTCTCCACTGCTTCCCTTACATAGCCCTGTATATTGGGAGATTTTGCATGGAGCAAATTAAGGACTTCCCTTTCGTTTTCTTTATCCAGTCTCCATATCTCCGGTCTGCCCCTTCCGTTGGTGTTGGAAATATCAAATACATGGTCTACATAGGGTCTGCAATATCCCGATTCTATGACTGCGATCCCTTTACTGCCCCTGCGTACATACCTTCCTTTTTCTCTCCACCCGGCATAAGTTTCTACCATTGTCGCATCCGGTCTCTGGGCATAGAGCAGGCTGGCATTCTCAAATCCCATCTTATAATGGATGGCTGAAAAGTTTAAAAACCTGCTCCACGATGCTTCATCCTGTATGATCTTTGGTACAATCTCCCGGTAGATTTCTTTCGTACAGATAATGCCTTTCATCCTTCACCCCCTTTCCTGTTCTGTATTGCCTTATATTTTCCTACAGCCATGACGGTCTCCCACACATGACAATCTTTCCTGTAGAATAGACCGGACGGAACACCACACAGCCCTTTGATGAAGATGCATCCACAAGATAACCATTCCCGGCGTATACTGCCACATGGGAAATATTCTGGTATCTTCCATTTCTGGTAAAGCTGTAGAAGATCAAATCTCCCGGCTGGATATCCTCATAGGCAACTTCACATCCCCTGTCGGATAAAAGCTGCCCCTGTGACGCAGCAGTGTTAGAACCATGATAAGAAAGGGTAATACCTGCCTCTTTATAAGAATAATAGGTGAGGGAACTGCAATCGTAATAATCACCGCTGTCACGCTTTGCCTGGCTATAGGGCTTCCCAAGCCTTTCAAGGGCATTCTTTACTGCCTGCGAGCCGGTATCGCCGCCAAGATTCAGGCGTTCCGCTTCCTCCGGTGTAAGGCTCCCTGCTCCGGGGCTTCCATAGCCGCCTGTCAGACCTTCTATGGTTTCCAGTATCTCCGGTGACATCAGATAGCGTAAAATTTCTGTTTCTTCTTCCGTAAATATTCCTGTCCTGATGATATCCTCACTGGTAAGAAGCGTGATGCGGACTTCCTTAATCTTTATCTCCACTTCCTCCGTCTTTATGGTGACATTCCCGTAGAAATCTTCTTCCTCATAGGACTGCTCTACTACTTCTGTGCGATAGGAAATATCCAGCAAAGTCATTTCGTCAAAAGTATCTTTCAATGCCCTTTTATTCTTCTGCGTCATTACCGTTGCAGTATCGCCAAAACCATGCTTTACCATATAGACC
The DNA here is from genome assembly GCA_000403495.2 of Lachnospiraceae bacterium 10-1. Taxonomy (GTDB): domain Bacteria; phylum Bacillota; class Clostridia; order Lachnospirales; family Lachnospiraceae; genus Suilimivivens. Next base: position 232,431 of record KE159820.1, read on the forward strand.
ATGAGGATATCCGCCATGTTGTCCGGTTCCCCATCGCCCTCATAATCTTCATAGATCAACTCCGTTTCATCCCCTCTGCCGGGATCAGCAAGCTCTTCCTGTACTGTCTCCCTAAAATCTTCTGTATATTCTGTAAGGATTTCCACCGCTCCCGGCTCTTCTGACAGTTTCGGGAGCAGGATGGAAAACGGGGAATTGAATAGCAGGGTAATGATAAGCACCATGACAAAAACAGGGATAAGGACGGGTAAAAGTGCCGCGCCCATAGAAAGAAACACATTTACTGCGACTGCTTTTATTTTCCCAAGCAGTAAATCCTTTGCCACTTTTAACAGGCTGTCCTTCTGTTCTCCCTGTGAAAATTTATCTGAAGCATAGGAAAGCAGCCGGAATGCGGCTGCCCTGTCCTTTCTGCTTTTACCTCTGTTATGGCTGTTATCCTTTTTAGTATCTTTCTCTTTTCCCTTAGTCTTTTTACTATTCTTATCTTTCCTGCCTGCTTTATCCTTCCTGCCAGTGATATCCCCATCACGCTGGCGGATGGAATCACCGGCGTCTCTTTTTCTGATATGGCTGGCATTGGTATCATTTGCAGAAAGAGCATTCTGCTTCTGCAAGGAAGCCGATTCTCCTGCACCCTGCATTGGAAGCAATTGTATTTCTGTCTGGTATTCCTTTGCTTTCTGCATTTTTACCGCATTTGTCTCTGTCTCTCTGCTTTTATCTGCTCTTCTGCCTGTATTCTCCTTTCTACTTTTCCTCTGGCTGTATTTCTTCTTTCCTGCATCAAAAAATTTCTTTCTCTTATATCTGGAAATCTGCTCATCCCTTTTATCAGAAAAAGACTGGATGCTCCCACTGGCAGAAGCTACTCCGGCTGTACTGTCTACAGAATAATTATCCCCTGCTTTTCCCTGCCGGGATTCCCCGGTACGGGGTTTCCTATATATTTTGGAGTTTTCTGCTGATTTCTGCTCTTGTACTTTTTCTTTTCTCCTTCTGCGTTCCTTCAAGCTAAAATTATCTGTCCCCTTAATGCCGGATGGGATGTCTGTTTTCCTGTGAAGCACCGGCTCTTTTGTCTTTATGGCAGTTTCATGGTAAGCGGAAGGTTTCTGTATCTCCTGCTGTATCTGCTGATTCCCTTCTGAATGCTGACTCTGTTGTGCCTGACTGTTCCCGTCTGATTTCTTATCATATGGAGCAGATTCTTTCCTGTATTTCTGAAACGGTTTCCTCACATGTAGATTTCCATATACAGCCAAATCTCCGCCTCTGTTTCTAATTCTTCCGCCTGTACTGCTCCCATACTCCTGCTGATAGGATTTTACTGTATCACTTGTCTCAAAATCTGTATTTCCATTAACTCCAGTATGCTTCTGTACCTGCGTCTGCCCCATTATTCCTATGCCCGCTCCCGGAAAATTCTTCTGCTTCAGCGCATCCAGCTTCTCTTTCGGAGAAAAACTTACAGTATTCTCCGTATATTTCTTCCCCTGCCCTGCGTAATGGATCTTCCTGTCTGCTTTGCGCCTGACTGTGAAATCCCTGTCCGTCCTTTTTATCCTCATAGGCTACCCCTATCCGTTCTCCCGATACCACCTTGCCATAAATGCACTGCGGTCAGGGAAAGGCGGCAGGGACGTTCCAGCAGGGCAGGCATTTAAGATATCCCTGCCTGTCTGCACATAGGAGAGGACTTCTTTGTAATATGCAGTATTAACAATAGAATATCTATTCTGCTCTGCTACTGCTGATTCACAGCATTTTTCTGTTGGTGCTTTATTATCGCTTCCCATTTTCTGCATCTTTTTAGCAAAGGCAATCTCCCCTTCCGCAAGTGCTTCCAGTCCGCATAAGGCATTGTGGAATTTCAGGTAATCGCACAGCCCCTGATACCCGGCTTTCCTATCTCCGCTCCTGATGGCAGCTTCAAGGAGCGTTAAAAATGTGGCAGATTCTTTGATCGCCGGCAGAACACCAAATGAATTTTTCGCTTCCCCTTCTTTAAAAAAGTCTACCCGGTATAAAATTTCTTTCCCGACCGGTATTGTCTTTTCCGTCTGGATATCCGCCAATGGCAAAGGCAGCGCCGCAAGCAGCACTGCCTTATCCTCTTCCTTATATACAAATGTGATGAGGGGGATTCCCTTCTTCCTCTCTTCCCCCGTAGTCCTTACATCTGACAGAAATTCCATCAGGGCTTTCTCAATGGTTTTCTTCATGGTCAGCCTCCCTTCCGTCCTCAAAGGGGTTTGTGGAAAATAATTTATAGATCGGGCTGTCCTTCTCTACAGTGATATCCATAGGCACGACCATGTTTCCATGCTTTAAGATACCTGTTCCGCTCTGCGCTCCCCGGACAAACTTAAGCTGCTCCGGGCTGATATTGATAACTTCCGATAACTTTTCAAGATCGGTAGGAGCCTGCCGGAGGAGTGCCACAAACTCCGAATTGGCAAGCATAGTGGTGGCGGTATAATTCTGTAACATATCGAGGACGTTCTGCGTGATACCACTACACAGACCGCCCAGCTTACGCACCTTCTTCCATAGAGAAAATAAGTATTTTGCGGAATACTCCTTATCCAGAAGCACATGAAACTCATCAATTATGAGCCATGTAGCCCTGCCCCTCTTTGCGTTCTCCATGATGCGGTTTCCGATATTCTCCATCATGACAAGCATGGAGATGGCGGATAATTCTTTTCCCATATCCCGGATGCCATAGACCAGAAAACGGTTATCGATATCCACGTTGGTTTCATGAGCGAAAATATTCAGGGAACCGCCGATAAACAATTCCAGTGAAAGGGCAAGCTCCTTTGCCTCCATCTCCGGCTGTGTAATAAGAATCTCGTAGTAGTCTCTGAGGGTTTTCTGCTTCCATAAGGTCTTTGTTTTCTCTCCTTCCTGCCTGCCCCGGTTCCTCATGCATTCCTCTTTGATCTCCTGATAGAGCAGGCGTACACATCTGTCTATGATGGATTTCTGCCGGGAATTTAACGCTTCCCCCATGCACTGCTCACAGATGCCCAGCATGAACTCCCCTTTCTCCGCCACAATCCCCTGAATATCCGACACATCTTCCGGCAGAGCCATAGGATTGATATAGTTCCCTGTATAAGTGGAGAGAACCACCACCTGACCGCCGAACCTCTTAGCAATGTCGAAATACTCATGCTGGGGATCGATCACGATAATATCATCATCCGTATTAAGGAATACATTCCCCATCTCCATCTTTGCAAAGAAGGATTTCCCGGAGCCGGGTACGCCAAAGATAAATCCGTTCCCGTTTACCAGCATCTTCCGGTTGCCGAAAAGGATGTTCCGGCTGACCTGATTTACACCATAGTAAGTGCCGCCCTTCCCCGGAAGATAAAGTTCCTGCACGTTAAAGGGCATAAGTACCGCTAATGATTGTGTCATTAAGGTTCTCATAGTCTCTACCTGACGCACGCCGATTGGAAGCGCAGTATTCAGTGCTTCCCTCTGCTTTAAATAGTGCGCTTCTATCTGGCAGGAATTTCTTTTCCCGATAGTCACCAAAGTTTCCTCTGTCGCTTCCAGTTCTTCTTTTGTGTCTGCCTTGATGATGATGGTCACTGCCACGTAGAAGAGCCTCTGGTCATTCTCCCTTACATCATCCATGATCTCTTCTATCTGCTGTTTCTCCGTCCTTTTGTTATAGGAGATATCCGAAGAGAAATCGTTATTCTTGTTCCTCACCCTCTGCTGGCGGATGATGTCACTCTCAATCCCCATATACTTCTTCTGTAAGGTGCTGGTGGTCACATCTTTTGGAATAGGGGCTACATCAATGCTGATGATGGTATGCGCCGGAACAGTCGCAAGCTCCGTAAGGAAACGGTCTGACAGGGAACTGGGATATTTCTTGATAAAAAGCGCCTTGGCGAATCTCTTTTCATCCTGCATATAAGTGGGGTAAAACTTTAACATGCTGTTGCAGATGTCATCCTTATAATCCCTGCATACCTTTACCGCCTCTTCAAAATCAAAGAAAAAATGCTCTTCCTCTCCCATACGGTAAAAATCATGCAGGACGCGCAGGCGTTCCACTCCGTTTAAGGTGGCAAGGCTGCTCCCTAATTCCCCGAATCCTTTCTGCAATACCGCTTCAAGGCTGGCGAAAGCCGCCTTTGCTTCCTCATAATTCTTCCTGATGATGGAAATGGTAAGGTAACGCTCCTGCTCGATCCCCTGCTTTCCTTCCATAATCTTCTTCTCCATGATACTGTTATAGCAGTCACGCTCCGCATCATTCCCGTCATTCTTTTTCTGGAACAGTACCTTTTCACGCAGGGCTTTCATGTTCCGGTTCTTGTTATTGATGGTGATCTTAAACTCTACATCCATAGCGTTTAAGAACTTGCAGTAGCTTTCAAATATCCGCACCTGCTCCCCTTCGCTGGTGGTGTTGTAGTTCACGTCCGAAAACAGGTAGCTTTTGCTGTAACGGTTGCCTGCCACCTCAAAGATACCGTCCGGCGCAATCTTAAGTAGTTCAATGCATTCCTGCACGCTTTTAGGGGTTTTGTATATAGGCTCCCCTGCCTTTTTGTAGATAGAAAATTTATCCTGAAATAATCTCAATCTGTCTGCTCCTTCCTTTCTGGCGGAAGGGAATGGAGAACTGAAACTGCATTTTATTTTTGCTGTCCGTTTCTCATATACAGAAAATCCCGGTAAGGGAGTTTTCCGCACTCCCTTCCGGGTCTGATTATTGTTGTCTGTCTCTATTTGATTCATTTAAATCTCTTCTGTCAATTCCAATCTTTCTTATGTACTCTCGTTTTGGGCTGGCTGACTGCACGTGAAAATATTCCAATAAAAAACACACCTAAAAGCTGCATTTAAGTGTGTCCTGCCTGTCTTATATTCCTTTATCTTTCCATTCCGGGAACTTCCCTTTTCTTCTCTTTCAAAAACCGCTGTATCTCTTCTGCGCTGTGAGGTCTTCTTTCCCTTCTATCCCAGAAGATGACCTTCCGCACCTGTTCTTCCCCTGCCGCAAGCCCGGCTTCCCTTATCCTGCGGACTGCATCCTCTTTTATCTTCTTTCCCCTTCCCAGCGCATCCTCCACGATCCGGTAGAGGTATTCGGGTTTGCGCCTGTCGCCTAGGTCTGAAAAAACAGCACTCGCCGCCACCAGTGCATCCCTCATATACTTTGCATTGTCCTTGAACAGTTCGCTTTCAATGTAAATGCCCTGTTCCTCTATGAACATGGCGCAGAAGGTAACGACCGTCCTTGTGTTCCCTTCCCGGAACGGATGCGCTTTCCAGAGCCGCGCCATAAAATCCGAAAAACTCCTTGCTGCTTCTTCCAGGGATGCCTTTCTCCATCCATAAAGGTTCATATCCGTAAGGACAGCCTTTGCATCCTTTTCTATGTCAAATACGTCGGAATATTCCACAGAGATACCATTAAGGGCTTCCTCCACCTTTTCTATATTTACGATACGCGGCTTTCCAGCCCACTCATAGATATCCCGGAATATCCTGTAATGCATCTGGCAGAGGGTGGCAAAGTCAAACACCCGGACAGTATCATCCCTTGCAAGCTCCGCAAGGTTCAGGGAAGCATAGTCCGCCTCCGCCTCCCGGAGTTTTTTGTCATCCATGATGCCAAGCCGGTTTTTCAGGATTTCCGTATCCGGGTAAAAATATGGGTCACGCATAAGCCATCCCCCTTACTGTTTCATCTTGTATCTCTGGTCTAAAGCCTCCCTTACCTGCTCCATGGTGATCTCACCACGCTTTTCCTGTTCGATCAGCTTCTTCATTTCCGGCGTAGGCTCAAGACCGTCCACCTTTATCATCCCTACAGCATAATCCCATGCCCTGTCTTCCCTTACAAGCATCTGAAAATCTCTCCTTTCCTGATGGTAACAATAGTATAGCACATACAGGCTGAAATAGCTATAAAATCACTGCATTTATTCACTTTTCCCTTTCCTCTTCTTTCCATTTTTCCGTATGGATTTCTTTATTATTCTGCTTACCGCATCCCTGCGCTTTTCCCTCCGCATCCGCCTGTGTTCCTCTTTTGTCTTCCTTACCTCCGTCCTCTTTTCCGCTTCCTCTTTTGCCTTTATCTCCGATATCATTTCCCGGTAGCCGCTGGATTTAAACACAAGCGTTTTATTCCTGAAAATGCTCCGCATATAGCGCATGAACACTTCCCGGAATCCCATGCCATTGTAGGAATAAAAACCGCACAATGCAATAGGCGCAACGATAGGCACCGCCACGTAACAGCTAAAGGTCAGCCCTATCTTTTCATACAGTAAGAATACGATCAGGCAGCCGCTTCCAAGAGCAAGGATGGAATACACAAGCTGTTTTGCAGTAAGCCCCATTGCCACGCTCTCCTGATATTTCTCGATATCTTTGTTTATTTCTATGATCAAATCTTTCTCCTTCCTGCCGGGATGCAGCTTATATTGTCTGCCGCTTCCCGGTCTTGCTGCTTTTTTGTATGGCAGGACTGGTTTTTCTGCCATTTTTTCTGTTCTACATCTACAATCCCAATGCTCTGCCGGTAAGCGACTGTGCGCCTTTGCAGGCTCCCACCGTTAAAGCTATGGTAAATGTTATCTCACACAGGTAGATAAGCACTTGTGCCCAATCCGCATAACCGCCTGTGAAGGACGGAAGCCCTGCGCTGATAAAGGCATTGCAGATCAGAATAGCAAGCGCCATAGTGACCGCTTCCATCACCACCGATAAGAAATACTTGAAGTATCTTACACAGGTGCTGCTCACTGTCCGGTTTCCTGCAAGCGTAGAAAATGCAATCGCCGCCAATGGCACGATCACCATGATCTTCAGGAACCGGAAATATACGGTGTAGATGATGAAGAAGCCGCATATTAAAATAATGAGGGAAAGCACCACTGATAAGATCAGGAACACAAGACTTGTTGCAAAGCCAAGATTTTCTATAATCTCCGCTTCCCCAACACCGATACTGACCTGTGCCATGGTGGTATTCCCAAGATGGCTTACCATAGCCCCGATACTGCTGAAAAATGCTTTCAGTATCGTAAGGTTGTTTGCCACAAGCCACTGCGCTATCCCTAGCCTTATCAGCATACGGAGCATTGCCTCAAACCGAAACTCGTTTTTGATATCCACGCTCTCCGCACAGAAGCCTATCACGAAGAACAACACCACAAGACCGCTCCCCACGCCTACGAACAATGGCTGTAAATTCTCCACTACCGCCCATGGACCACCGCCCTTAAATGATACCGGTGACTGCCCAAGCAGGGAGAACACAAGGTTAATCTGGTTATTCCAGAATCCAAGCACCATTTCCAGCAGTGCTAGGATGTCATCCCCTAACTTGAATATCTCCATAGTATGCCCCCTTTTTAGAATCCAAGAAAAGTCATCACTGCGGAAATGCCTGCCATGATGAGACCTGCCACGATCCCCTTAAGGGCAGAGTTCATGGAAGATGAATCCTGCTGCTGGTATGCCTGCGCGAACTCCATCACGTTCTTTGCAAGGATGATCACGCCCACTGCTCCGATAATGGCAAGCACAAGGGTCTTTAAGTTGTTGATGGGATTTAAGACCTCCGATACGCCTGATGCATGGACGGGAATCGTATACAGGAATGCGGCTGTGATGATGCTTGACATCATGGGTACGATATGTTTCTTTACTTTGTCCTTTACCCTGTTCTTTTTGGTGAATGTGGTTACGGTTATATTTTCTCTTTTCATAATTGCTGAATCCTTTCTTTTTACAATGATTTTGATTATTGGCTGCTTTGTTCTCTATTTCCTTTATGGGCTGGTTATTGCTTTTGCTCTTATTTCTGGTTACTTTAGGCTGGTTTTTATCTCTATCTGAAATCTGGTAATTGCTTATATTGTGTCTGTAGTAATCTCCGGATTTTTGGTTGCTGTATTCCCAAGGCTTATCAATTCTTCCGCGCTAATGGTGGTTATGATGACATTTCCATTTTCCCCGGCTTCTTTTTCCAGACGCTCTGCGGTTTCCCTGTCTATGATATCTACCGTTTTTTTCTTCTCCGGGTGGTGGATATACCACTTCCCTTCCCCGTCACCGCTCCGTTTGAACATGGGATGCTTGAAAGTATTGAATTTAAAATCTATGACAGGGTCACAGCCCCGGATCAGAACAATACATTTCTTATTATCCAGCTTCCTTACTTCATCCGGTGTCATAAGTTCCCGTCCAAGAACATCATAATTCCGGCTGGAACTGCCGCGCTTTCCCAATGTTTCCCCATTGCTGCGCTTGTCTATGGTGCTTTTCCCTAACAATTCACTGATGTACTTATGGCTTGACTGCTCATTGCCGCCAAGATAAACAAGGGTATCGGCGTTGCCCGGTATGGTCTCCCATCCATCCTTAAACAGTTCCTTAATCTGCGCTATATTCTGCACTACGATCACGTTGGAAATCTCCCTGCTCCGCATGGTGCTTAAGAAATTCAGATAAGAATCGGGGAGCGGCGTGTTATAAAATTCATCCAAAAACATGGTGACATGGATGGGAAGCCTGCCTCCATACTTTGTATCTGCCTGAAAATAAAGCTCCTGCATCAACTGTTCGTAGAGCAACCCGACCAAAAACGCGTAGGATTTATCGGAATCGGGTGTGACAATGAATAAAGCTGTTTTCGTCTTTTTGTCGCTGTTCTTCCCTATGCCAAGTTCCCCGAAATTCAGCTCATCCATTTCTAACAATTCTTTTATGGATTCATTTTCAAGAAAAGCAAGCCTCGCGTTTACGCTGATGATGATGCTCTTTACCGTATTATCCGCACTATCCATGACTTTCCTGTACTGACGCACTGCCGGGTGGTCTTCCCCTAAAGGGCTTGTCCTTGCAAGAAGTTCAAAGCGGCGGTCGAGCCTGCTGGGTTCGTCTTTCTCCCGTTTTGCTTCCGCTAATAATTCAAGGACAGACACGATATTTTTCCTGCCCGGCGGCATTTCCATCCATACATAGTAGAAAAGTGCCTGTAGGAAAAGGCTTTCGGATTTTTCCCAGAACGGGTCACTGCTGCTGCTTTTTTTCGGGGTGGTATTTTTCATCAGGTTTGTAATCAATTTGATCACATCTGTTTCAGTTCTTATGTAGAAAAACGGATTGTATTTATTGCTCTCCTTTGGATTAATCAGATTAAAAACCTTTATCTGATATCCGTTAGCTTTCAGGTATTCCCCGGCGCTCCCAAGCAATTCCCCTTTTGGATCGGTAGCGGCAAAACTGCCCTGCATCTCCATGATGTTGCATTTGATCAGGAACATACTTTTTCCTGCGCCGGAGCCGCCGATGCAGAAGATGTTGTTATTCCGCATGGTCTTTCTGGTGTCCATGGAAAGACGAAGGTTCTGTGACAGGATGCGGTGGTAGCCGCTCTTATCGCCTAACTGTTTTGTAAGAGCTGCCGCCTCTGCCCACCTTGCCGAACCATGCTCCTTCCCGAAGCGGTAATTCTTCTTATTCGTTTTCTGCACTAAAAGATATAAAAGTGCTGTGAGGAATACTGCTACCACAGTATAAGGGGTATAGGCTGTCACCTTCAGATCAAACGGGTGCGCCATCTGCTCTTTAAGGAGCGGAACAAAAGTGTAAAGCGTCATGCCCGGATGGATGATACTGCCAAGGAAAAATCCCAAATAAATGCATCCCATAACCACAATCCCATAAAAGAGACAGGTAAACACGTCAAATTTCTTCACATGCTCACCTGCCTCTCACTGGCTGTTTTACTTCTCTGGTTATATTTTTTGCTTTTTCTGCTGCATCTTTTATTGTCTTTTCGCTTGTATCTTTTTCTCTTGATGATTTTCTATTTTCCGGCTGGCTGGTTCTTTCCGCATTGCTGCTTTCCCTACTGTCATGCCCTAAATCCCTTTCATCTGACTTATGCTCTACCGCAGTGCGGATGTTGGCATTGACAGTATCGAAATAATTGTGGAAAATCTCATTCCCCTTCATGGTGAACATTTCGCTCCCCTGTGTTGCATATACCTTCATTTCCTCTTTTTTCTTAAGGAACGCTAACGCTGTCCTGCTTCCTTCCGGGAAATAAAAATCCTTTGTAGGGATGCGGATAAACTTGCCAGACTGCCTTGGGAGTTTCACCACTACATGATTCTCTTTCTGGTCGATAATCAACTTGCTTGTGATGGTGATGGGGTCATACTGCCCGGACTGGTAATGGTCTAAAATATTTAGTCTCTGTTCTAAAGGGATTGCCTCTATATCTTTCATTTTCAGATAGCCCGTCTCCATCCAAGGCTGTTTCTGTGACTGCCCCCTGCTGTCTGTATTTTTCTGCATTGTACCTGTTTCCTTTCCTGCTTCTTTTTCCGCTGTCCTGCCCTGCCTTGTTTCCTCAAAGAATTTATCAATATCCTTATCAGAAGTATTCTGGAAATATTCTTCCAGCCCCATCACCTGCCCTGCTTTCAGCTTCTCAATCAGGGCATTCATCCGGGGAAGGGATTCTGCGTGGAAGACAATCTCCCTCATACCATCCTTATTGAAATCCGGGAGCAGGGAGTAGAGGATTCCGTATTTCTTTGCCATTGCCTCCACCTTCTTAAGCTGCTCCTGTGGGAACTTGAAAACATGCATATCTCCGCCGCGTTTTAGGAGATTTTTCATGGAGGTCTTCCCTTCCATCTTTTCTTTTGCAAGAATACCCATGATAAGTTTTGCAAGCTGTTTTAAAGGTCTTATTCCTACACCTGCGACACGAAGGAATAAGTCTGTTCCCTCAAAAAGAACGTGAATGATCTGGACAGCATCAGTTATTTCACTGCTCATCTGCCCTCTCCTCTCTCCTGCCCTTTGGACTGATGCAATTCTTTCTGCTTCTGGTACTGGCGGTCTTTATCTGCCGCAAGTTCCTTTTCAAGAGCCTGCATTGCCATCTCCATAGCGTTCCCTGCTTCCTTTGCCAGCGCTGCCTGCCTGCATAATTTACCAAGTACGGTATTCCTCTGCCCGGCTTTTTCTGCACTGCTGTCAGATAAAAGGACGCTGTTGATCTCTATGGACTGCGCCAATTTTTCGCTTTTCTCCCTGAAATCCTCTGATGCGTAGATATATTCCTGCAACTGCTGTGTCATGTTCCCTGCCCCCTTTCGTTCAATATCTTCATGGTCATACGGAGTTCCCTCATTTTTTCTGCGTCCATAGCCTTATCTGCAAGAAGGGCAAGCTGGCTTTCCGTAAGACCGTCCTCAATGCCAAGACGTACCTCTGCAATCTGCCTGGCATCCAGTTCCCCAGCTAACTTCTCCAATAACCCCGGCTTTTTGCGGATAAAAGGGAAACTGAAAGAAGGAGCGGATTTTGATTGTTTATTTGATTCCGCTATACCGCTGTATCGCTGACAATCTGCTTTCTCCGGCTGGTTTCCCTCCTGCAATTTATGTCTCTGCTGCTCCTGCAATCCTGCAACATAGGACTGCTGGATCAAGAGCTGCTCATGCAGATGTTTGTTTTCTGCTTCCAGCTCCCTTATTTTTCTGTTAGTCTCCTCACGTTCTTCCAAAAGCCGCTCTGCATCTTCCCTTGCCTGCCGGAACTGTTCTTCCAGTTCCAGATAATATGCATCATCTATACTCTCCGTAGATGCTCCCGTTTCCTTTTCCTGCTCTGAAAAAATCTCCACTTTCTCTTCCATGGATTTCTTTAAATCCTCAATGAAACTGTTCTGCCTTGAAAGACTTTCTTTCAGCTCCCGTACTGTTTCCGTAAGAAATTCCATCTGCTCCCCAATCTTCTCCGGTATGGCTCTTCTGCCCTGCATGAGCGGAAGTATCTGCTCCCGAAGTTCTATGGGAAGCATTCCATTCTGATAGATTCCCTGCAATTCAGAGAGAGGCACACCGGCTTTGAGTGCTTCCAAAAGAATCCGCCCGGATTCTTCCTTGTGGACGGTGGATAAAAATGCTGCTTCTTTTACCCCATAGTCTTCTTTCATGGAAGTAAACATTATTTCCATGGTCTCTACAGGAATGGTGGTATCTTCAAAAAGATGCAGATAATCTGTATTGATACCATAGCTGACTGCATCCATCACAACTTTAAGCTGTTCTCCGCAATAATCCTTGGATTTAAAATAGGCAGCCTGGTCCTGCCTTGACATATCCTTTAAACTCTTTCCCATCTGGTTTCCTTTCTTTAATCTGTTATCGTACCTGTATCGGCTGATCCTGCTTTTTGCTTTGGGCTGGCTGATTTTCTAATTGTTTTGTATCTGCATGGGCTGGTGTTTCTGTTATTATTGATTCCGTTTTTTCTGCATCACCCTCTTTACACAATTCTTTCTTCTCCTCTAAAATTTCACCCTGTAAAAAATCCGGTTCAGTTGCCTCTATCGTTGGCAGAATCTTTTCTATCACCTGCACCCTGCTCCTTTCAAAGAGGATTTCATCTATCAGATTTTCTTCCTTTTTCAGTTCACGCTTTGCTTTTGTGACTTCCGCAAGTTCCTTCTGGAACGTCTCTTTCATTTCTGTAACCTGATTCACCGTATAACCTTTCTGGATAAGGATTTCTGCCGCTTCCTTCCACTTCTCATAATTTACTGCATAAAAAGAGCTTCCCTTTTTATAGTAGGAAGCACAAATTTCATTTTCTTCAATTATTTTAAGCAGTGCAAGGGCTGGTTTGTGGGGATAGCGTCTTTTGTATATCTGGTGCCGCTGTTCATCCAGAGAATCCATACGGATGCTGACATCTTTTTTCTGGTTTTCTAATTCTTCTGCGGAGCAGATGTTATTTCTGCAAAGATACAGATATTGCGACTGCAACTTTTCAAATCTTGCAGCTTCCTCCCTGTACCGCCACATCTGGCTGTAAGGCTTCCGCTTAAGCTGCCCGGTTCGGTACATCTTCGCATAAAAAGCCTTCTGGTATGGTGACAATGGGATATATCTTTTATAATTCTTCCTGCATCTGATGATTCGTGGAGTGCGGTTTTTATTTCTGATTGCTTTATGCCGAATATCTTTTACTATCTGATTTTCTACCGCCTCTTTCATATAATGGGAAGAAATCTCCGTCAGACGGATAAACCGTTTTTCGCCCATAGGCTTTAAATAAGTCTCTCCATTTTTCTGTCTGATTTCATATCCCTTCTGCTCCATCAGTTTTAGGAAATTCCCATAATTATTTGCAAAAGAAATGGAATCCTCCACATCAAGGCTGATCTGGTGATTCCATTTGAATATACCCTGTTTAGTTTTATCCCATTTTTTAGGCTCTTTTTCTTTTATGCCGATTTCAATATCCTGTATGGAAAGACCGTATTCTTTACAGAGTTCGTTTACAATAGGCTGTATCTCCCTTGCCCAATCCCCCTTTTCATAACGGTATTTTCTTCCGGTGCGCCATGAAACGCTGTTGAACAGGATATGGCTATGGACGTGTTCTGTGTTATCATGAGTAGCGTACAGGCATTGGAAGTTGTCACCGAAGTATCTCTCTACAAACTTCTGTGTAATCCCCATAGCAGTTTCCGGTCTTACTTCCTGCTTTTTGAAGGATATGATAAAGTGGTAGCCCTGCCGCTTATCTGTCTTTCCGAACTTTCGCTTTGTAGCAAGCATCTCCTGTAAAGCGGTATCTACGTTGCAGTTATGGCTTCCCACCAGTGTGCCATCCTGCGTCTTTTCTTCATCTGTGATGTAGGAAATGGCATTTGCAAGGTGCATCGCCATGTATTTTTTCCCTGTCTGGTGGATGCAGGATATTTTTGTGATTGCGATCAGATACCTCCCTCTTTTAATCAATACTACTTTTTGTTCTCATTTACCACTTTGTAAGATGAAAGTGATGCCTTTAAATAAACATAAACCTTTCTCCTTTTTCTGGCTTTGTTACCTTCAACAAGGTAGCATTTGTCAATCTTATGCTTGTAGGCACGATTTAAGTATCAAAATACCTGATAAGAATTTATCAATAAATTAATAGGTATCATGCAATATTAATCTGATAAATGCATTACATATGAACATAGTTAATTCCTCTAATTTCAGCTATTTCTTCTAATCTTTTTCTGTTCCTCTCTAAACAATTAGCCCCTATAAAAATTTTATTTGCACTTATAGATAAATCATTATAGCTGACCGCCTTACCATTTGACATCTGAATTTTATCATTGGCAAATACTATCCGATATTCATCTTCATTCTTATATTTTAACTTTTTGCAACAATAATTAAAGTATAAAAAAGAGATATAGTTCATGCCATCCCTGCCTATTATATTATATTTTTGACCACTCTTTTTCTCAAATTCGTTTTCATCCAAAATAGTCTTTCTCATTTCAACAATCATAGTTTTTAACATATCACTTACTTCCATTTTTTCGTCAGTATATATAACAGGATAAAAGATGCTTTTTCTATTTATTCTATATTCAACACAAAATCCATTTTTGTTATCTGCATAATCAGACCAAAAATAATCATCATTAGGATTTGTTGTAAAACAAGAAATTGATATCAATTTCTTATTAGCATTAAATATTTTTAGAGCATCGCTGTAATTTACATCAAACATGCTTTCATCATAGTAATTACGCAAAATATCCCACTTTGCATCTATTAGTTTTGTGTTTACAAATTTATCTTCATCAATAAACATAAATTTAAATTCATGTTTATCTTTAAACGTTTCATGTTGTGCTAACCATAGTTCTTGATTTGATAAAAAATCTATCCTATTTTCTTCGCAAGGGAAATATTTGTAAAGAATATCTGGAATATTTTCATTTTTAAATTTATCAGCTTCAGTAAATCCATTTTCAAATAAATATTTATTATATGATTTAAAAAATTCAATGTCCATATTGTTACCTTTCTTCTATTGTTTTGTTTTAAACAGTGATTATAAAATAAACTATTATAACAATATTATGATAGTTCAAAAAATAATTACTAAGTTTCAATTACAAATATACTCACTATTGGCATATATAACAAGTATATTTTCACAATATATCTTTTTTAACTCCGTTTATAGTAAATAATCTCCCGCATGGATTGGCTAAAATATTGTAACAGTCAAACGCATTAATAACTCTTTTATCATTTCCATATCTTTAGCCAAACTTATTTTATCATCTTTGTTGTATATATATGAATTATTATTTTTCACTATCTGATTGATATTTAGACCAATCTTGTTTATTTCATTCCGAAGTCGCATTATCTCTAATTCCAATTCCCTGCTCCTTGGATGCTCTAACCGATTTAGGATCAGATACCGGATGTATTCTGATTCATTCATATTTTCAGCTTTAGAGCATTCTGCTAAGATTCTTGCGGTCTCCTCCGTCAGTTTGAAGTGCTTCCGAAGCGTGTTTTCACCTTTCGGTCTTGCCATGTGCTACTCCTTCCTTTTTGGGGAGAGGGCGTTCCATGGAACGCCGCAAGATACGCATTTCGTGGGCACGAAATGCTAAATCTTGTCGGGGAGTACCCCGAACCCCCATTTTTACGGTAATAGCGCCAATTTTTGTGATTTTGACGCCAGTTTGTTTCTTCATGACGCCAATGCGGTTGTTTCTGACGCCAGTTGATTTTTTCATGACGCCAAAACGTATGAAATTGACGCCAGTGAAATTTCTCCATTTTTTCTGTGACGCCACTCCGCTGTCAATTTCCACACCCGTTACGCCAGAACACCTGTTTTTGACGCCAGTTAGTTCTAAATTTTCCATTTTTGACGCCACCCTGACGCTTTTTCTCTCTCCCTCAAATACTCCGCTGCCGGCGAGTGTACCGGGGAGTGCGTGCGGTGTCAAGTATTTTAGTCACCGCCGAAAATCCTTGACACCGCACACCCTCCCCGGTAGGTCACAGCCAAGCGGAAGTATTTGGGGGTGTCGGCTATGAGCCGCACTCTCCACCAGCCTACCTTCCTGCTGCGTCAAGGTAATGTGCGCTCCTGTCAGCCACTATCGAATGTTCTCTTTCCAGACGGTACATCCCTGCCAGTTTCTCTTTCTCTGCTGTTGAAAGAAAATCCGGTAGCGTCGTTTTTACTGCATTTTCCTTTAACAGATGTGACAGATTGTTGTCCTCTATAGCTTCCAGAAAACAGTCCAGCTTGCCTGCTATAAGCGAAAATGTGACTGCATCCCTCTGGTTCTTTGTATTGGATGCCTCATATTTTGCTTCCATTTTCATGGCAGTGAGAAGTTCCCTGGAACACTGCACCGGCTTTTCATGCATAAGGGTGTCCAGCATCTTCACCCAATCTTTTTTCATCAGGAGCAGGGAGCCTCTTTTATCGGGCTTGATGTCATTGGCATAGCCGACCATCCCATCTTTTTGCAGGAAATAACGGGGCAGTCTGAATCTCTTTGCCTGTGCCGCCAGTTCCGGAGTCACCTTTATGTACCCTTCCTTTTTCATCATTTCCCGGAATCGGGATATGCGTATCTCATCCGGCATCCCAAACAAAAATCTTGTCTGCCGGATTGCCGGGAGCAGTTTTATATCTTCCATCCATGACCGGAAAGCCCTTTTTATCTTTACCGGAAGGCTCCGCTCCCTTTTCCTGTGGATCTCCCTCACCGCTGCTGACAGGGAACGCTCATTTTCTGCTTCATAGGTAAGGGTATAGACTTTCCGGATCATCTGCAAAAGGCTTTCTGCTACACAGGCATACTGGACGGTGTTTACTTTCTCCCCGAATGGTCCTTTGATGTATCGCTCTGTTTTCAATGCGCCTTTATCTAGCGTTCCGTCCTTATATCTGACGGTGATGGATTTTCCTTTTACCTGCTTTTCCTTTATCTCCATGGCAAGCCTTTTGTTGTCAAGGACGCTGATATCTGCCCTGCCGGATTCTTTTACATGGACTGCATAGGAAATAGGCATGTTGGAGAAATAGCAGAGCGACTTCGCCAGCAGGTTCTCCATGGTGTCCTTCAGGTATATGTATTTTTCTTTCAGGCAGAATACCCTCTCCGCATCCCCATGGATCAGGTAATGCCCTTCTCTCTTTAGCTGGTCAAAATCCGATGGCAGCTTTCCGTCCCCATCTGTGAATGAATGCAGGAACTCCTGTAAATCCACGTCATTCACCCTAAATTCAGTCAAATTTACCTCCTCGCCTTGTGTTTATTGAAAATAAAAATACTTATGTACCAGTACCGTATAAATCATGGCTGACTTCCATCCGGTAGTAACTGTCCATGGTCGCCGGGGCATTATACAGTGCTGTCAGTAAGTATGCCTTGATGTTCCCTACCTTGGTTGTATTCCCGTCAATGCATTCAAAGACGTATTCCAGATGGCTTGAATTAATTTTCAGGAACCGGCTCCTTACAACTTCCCTTGGGAAGTCGTCTCCTGCGATGCGGATATAAGGACGCTGCGACAGGACAACTTCCAGCACCAGCTCTACCGCTTCATCCATCCGCTGTTTTCCGTACCGCTCCACAAGGATGCTGTACTCGATGTTTTCACAGATGATCTCCCGGTAAGCGTCTGCAAGACCGATCTTATCAATCCCATCCTGCTGCGTTATTGTTTCTGGTTCCTCCGGTTTCTCCGGATAGATTGATTGATAAGTTTTTGATACATCTGTATTTGATTGATTAGTATTTAATTGTGCGGTGTTTTCCTGTTTAGGGTTCCCCTGTACAGATTTTTCCTGTATTGGCTTAACCTGTCTTGGATTTTCCCGTTTAGGTGGGTTTTCTTCCGTTTCCTGCTCTACAGGCTTTTCGTGTATCGTGTAGGTAATATCCCCAAGACGCCCGTTCTCATAGCGGATGCGCTGTCTGGTGAGATACCCATGATTCTCTAACTCTTTTAATGCGCTGGTGATCGAGTCCACGCCATCCTTGCAGATACAGGCAAGCCCCTTCGTCGTATAATCCCAATCCTCCGGCAGGGAGAGCATCAGGGATAACAGCCCTTTTGCTTTCAGCGACAATTCCACGTCACGTAAGTGGTAATTGCTCATGACGGTAAAATCTTTTGTTTTCTCTACTCTGAATATAGCCATATCTAAAACCCCCTCTCCATACTAACGTGCATATCCTCTGTCTCTGCTTTGGTCATGATACAGATGTCCGTCCGGTGTGACTTTCGTGTGTTCCTGCATCTTGATTTCCCCGTTTTTCTGCCTGCACTGGAATTTTTCATAACCGGCATCCGTCAGGAACAGGCGCACCCGGTCGCCTTTTTCTCCGTCAAAGGACTCTTCCGAAAGCACTTCAAAGACAACCATATGCCGCACTTCCGGGTCAAAGCGTTCCAGCGCCATGATGTCATGCCCTTTTAACTGTTCCGCACCGGATCTCTGCCTTGCCTCCGCCAGCAGTTCACCCATAGTCCTTCCCTCTTTGGGCAGGCGGTAGTTTCTGCGGATATCATGTACAACCTCCATGCATTTCCCATCTGTCAGAGGGCGCATCTTTTCCATAAGGCTCTCCGCTGCCCTGCGCCTGTCCGGGTCTTTGGCATACCGGGAAGCCATCAGCAGCTCATGCATGAGGGCATACCGTTCACTTCCTTCCGTCTGGTAGAGCATCCGTTTTTCCATTTCGTTTAATTCCATATCTTTTCCTTTCTGCATAATCTGCATGAAAAAAGGCACTCATCCAAACAACACAGAATGAAATGCCCTCTAACTTTTCCTTTTTCAATTTTATATAAGTTGATGCCTCTGCATCCTGCCTATCCACCCATGAAACTGTCCATGAAGTCAAGGGCGGCATCATTGATGGTTTCCTCGTCCTGCTTGATTTCTTTCTGCTCCTGCTTCTCCGGCTGTACCGCCATACTCTGCATTCCCGGTGCTATTGGCATATAAGGGTACATCATTGGAAATGGCGACTGCGAAAAACATTTCTTTATTTCCTCTGCTTCCTTCCTGATGCTCTCCTGCATCTTCGCCAGAAGTTCCTCATTGGTAAGGTGTACTTCTTCCTTCCGGTCATAATGCCCGATCATTGCCTCTGCGATAATGCTGCTGTAGTCCTGCTTCTTTCCCTCCGGCGGCTCCTCATACCTTCTTTGTAAAATCTGCCATGCCCTCCGCTCCTCCGGCACGTCCATGTCAAAGCGGCAGGACACACGCTTGATATTCTTTATCGTCTGTCTCGTCTTCATAAGGCACACCCCCTATCCGCGCCGGATATTGCGTAACCGTCTTTGGTTGGAAAGATATTCATACCCTTTTGCATTGGCATGTATATCCTCAATGAAATGCACCTTGCTGTGATCCAGTTTTGCGAAATGTTTCATCAGCATTGCACCGCCTCCAAGGAAATGGAGTTTTGCCAGTTCTTCATTATAGCCATACTCCCGTAGCTTCCGCATGATCTTGTCGGTATAGTCTGTGGCGCATTCCGCTATGGCTTTCAAGTACTTTTCCCCGATATCGGCTGTGCCATCTTTCAGTACTTTTTTGACAATACAATCGTCTACAACAGTATGTACTTTGTTTGTAAGTTCGCTCCGCATCTCAATCACACAGCACTCTACACCAAACCGCTCCGTATAGTAGCGGCTGGAATCCGGCTTCCCATCAACAATAAAGATAACATTCATGGTTCCGTTGCCGATATCCGCCACAATATTAAATCCCTGATAGCTGGGCAGGTCTGCCGCAACAGCCGCAAATCCCTGTGCATAGACTTCCACATCCTCAATTTTCACATGGTATCTGGTGTCATTGCACCGGAAGGTCACTTCCTTATTCTTTAATAAATATTTCTTAAAACTCTCCGCCTGCTCCCCAAGCCATTTGATAGGAAGCCCCACCGCCAGAATGACGGAAGCGTAACACAATCCCCTTTCCCTCAGTTCCTTTGCCAGAGCCGCCAGCGTAAGGATATAATAATCTTCATCCCACACTTTATCCATCTGGTACTCCTTGTGCGTGGAGCCGATCTCGTAAAATTTCCCTTCGTACTCTACTACCATCCCTGCAAGTTCCGATACGCTTTCCCTCTGGATAATGCCGGATTCAAAAATGTGGTGGGCGGTCTTGATATTACCGTACCCATGGTCAATCCCGATCCTGTAAACCTGTTCCATAATCTTCTCCTTTTCCTCTACTGGTTTTGTTGCAAAAATATAAGGACTACCCAAGCACATACACTTGAATAGTCCTTATCACGCAATAAAATACTGCGTCTAACTCAAAATTATTCTGTTTCACCTCGCATTTCTTAAAAGCCACAAGATGACCGCATCATGGATGGGCATTTCTGACTTCTTTGATGTAGGTTTATGATTTTGTCCAGCGCTGTCCTAAATCTCCACCAATGGGCTTAAATAAATAGGACTGAATCAGTGCAAACCCTTGATTTTGTGGGCTTCTCTTGATTTAGTCTTATTATAGCAGGTTCATGTCTGGACACTCCCAGTTTTTCTGCCAGTTTTTCCTGTGACATTCCTGCCTGTCTGCGGACCTCTTTTAATTTTTCACCAAATGTCATTCTTACCTCCATCCCGAAGCGTTTTGTGCTGAGGGAGGCGAGCGAAATGTCAGATTTCGCTCTGCCATCACGGAATTTGTAACGCTTCGGTACAAATTCCTGGCTGAATAAATTGCTATCAAGCAATTTATTCAGCCTTATCCTCCTGTTTTTCATTTAACTAAACTTGTTAATTCACATGATAGAAAAATGCACTTTCCATAACAAGAAAGTGCAGATTACATAAATAATATTTTTGCTACTTTACGTGGCATTTATGATTTTTACGCGCTTTGTACCGCTTCTATCTGACAAATGGAGTCAAAAAACGCATCTACCACTACCGGATCAAAATGTGTGCCGGATTCTTCCCTGATAATGCTATATGCTTTCTCAACCGGCATGGCGTTTTTATAGCATCTCTTCGATACCAGCGCATCAAATACATCAGCTACCGCCATAATCCTTGCACATAAAGGAATAGCTTCTCCTGCAATTTGATCAGGATAACCTTTTCCATTCCACCACTCATGATGGTATGCCGCCATATCTATTGCAATATTTAAGTAAGAAGATTCCCCCAATTGCTGTTTGGCCCGCAGCAAAAGATCTCTCCCCTCCGCCGCATGGCTTTTCATGATTTCAAACTCTTCCTCTGTCAGTCTTCCCGGTTTATTCAGTATAAGATCTGAAACATGAATTTTTCCAATATCATGAAGGGGCGCCGCAACGATCATGTCCGCCATGTACTGGTCTGTCAAAATATCCGGGAATGCTCCCTGCTTTCTTAATGTTTTTGCAATGGCTTCCACATACCTGGCAGTGCGTCTTATATGACCGCCTGTGTTGCCATCTCTGCTTTCCACAATATCCGCCATTGTGGTAATAATATTAAACTGCATATCCGATACCTGCTCATGATAATAAGATCGTTTATTTCCCTGCACAATCAGCACAATAATTGTAATTGTCAGTATAAAAGCAGTAATTCCCATAATGCACATATTTATGCATATTGGCTGGTAAAAATTTTCTCTTTTGTATCTTCTACATTGGCAACCGCCATATTGGAAAAAATCAGCATCAAAATACCAACCACACAAAGCAGCCACCGCTCCCAATTATGTAAATGCCGGTGGTTCATTTCTTTTTGAAAAAAATTCCGCCAGCTTTTGCCTTTTATATAAAACAATATCAATAAAAAAGCTGTCAATCCCATTATGGCAAAGCTATATAATTGTTTTCCCTCCGCTGACAGAATCAATAAACGTACAGGTAATATTAAAATTGGAACAAGCAGCCCATCTATAATTCCAGGAATTGGAACACATAAAAGAAATCCTCGCAGCCTGTGCGTTTTCCTTGCAAGGCTGATATTTACTCCCACTGTAAGCAAAACGAGCAGTGTTGCGTAATCTTTACCAGAAAAAATATAAACCAGAATAATAAGAAACAGACTGGCCAGATAAAAGAGCCTCTGTTTTTTTAATTCCAGGTCATTTTCAAGAAATACATACTTTTTAATCAAAAAGGCACCTGCATATACAATAAAAATTTCCAAAATATCATTGACAGCATTCATCATTTGTCCACACCCTTTCTGCGCAAGCTATATAATTATACCTGAACTTTTTCTTTATTACCAGAAACTTTTCGTTGCAATACAGTTTTCCGCAGCAATTCAGCCATAAGATTGTAATAAATGTATGTAGGGCTTACGTTCAGAGCAGTATTAGCATGGACGAACTGCTGTTTCTATGTTATAGTAATAATCGAGGTGGCTTTCGTGCGGAAGATAAGACGGTATATAATCAGTTTCATAATTGTATTATCCATGCTGATTTCCGGAATGTGTTTTGATAATTATAAAGCAGATTCCTCTTTAGATTACATGCCCTTTTCATCTCCTGCAGCCAGCATTTCTTCCTGCAGCACTGATGCGGCAGACAGTGCAATCTGCACCGCAGAAATGCTTGGCATCCATAATATTTCCTATGTACGACCGGCTACCAGACAAAGCTCTGGTTTAAGGAAAGATATCAAAGCATCCTTTGAGTTTTTATGTGAAAAAGCACAGTCTCATTTAAATTCTAATTTTCTTATGGCAGCAGGCATTATGCAGTTTCCCAAGTTATACTTTCAGGCTGTCGTCTCAAATTATATCCACAATACAGATAGTAAAAAAGAATGGCATAGCTACTCTTATTGCCTATGAATCCATAGGCTTATTTGCGTACCCAGATTTTAGCAATTATTAAAATATGTTTTATTTTATGGAGGTAATGTTATGTTATTTTACAATATTTTAATACTTTTGATTGGTATTGTCGGTGCAATTGTAGGCATCGGCTCTACACTGGCCATCATTGTTGCCCTTTTTGGAACATAGGTTATCATACTTTCCCGAATTTCAACTATTTATCTAAAAAGCTGCCACATAAACCGCGGCAGCTTTACATTCCAGGCTTTTTATTAACTTAACTTTTATAATCTCTTAAGCAATTCTTCCCTCTGTGCCTCATAGCCGGGCTTTCCAAGAAGTGCAAACATATTCTTCTTATAGCTTTCCACACCGGGCTGATTGAAAGGATTTACGCCAAGCAAGTATCCGCTGACGCCGCATGCAAACTCAAAGAAGTAGAATAACTGCCCCAGGTAAAATTCACTCACTTCAGGTACCTTAACCATCAGGTTGGGAACCTGTCCGTCTGTATGAGCAAGAATAGTTCCATTCATGGCGCTCTTGTTTACGAAATCAACGCTCTTGCCTGCCAGGTAATTAAGCCCATCAAGATCAACAGCTTCTTCCTTGAGAATAATCTCTTCTCTGCTGGTTTCAATATTGATTACCGTTTCAAACATATTTCTTGAACCATCCTGAATGAACTGTCCCATAGAATGCAGATCAGTGGTCAAATCCACGCTGGCAGGGAAAATACCCTTTTGATCCTTGCCCTCGCTCTCTCCGTAAAGCTGCTTCCACCATTCGGAAACATAATGAACACTGGGTTCATAATTTGCAAGAATTTCAATGCATTTCCCTTTTCTTAAAAGAATATTCCGAAGTGCAGCATATTTCAGCGCATCATTTTCTTCAAAAGAAGCTTCCAGAGCGGCCTTGCGTCCTGCCTGAGCTCCTTCCATAAGTTTATCAATATCTGCTCCGCTTACGGCAATAGGAAGTAAGCCAACAGCAGTAAGAACGGAAAAACGTCCGCCTACATCATCCGGAACTACGAAGCTTTCATAGCCTTCTTCCGTAGCAAGATTTTTTAAAGAGCCTCTTGCCTTATCTGTTGTAGCATAAATTCTCTTTGCCGCTTCTTCTTTTCCATATTTATTTTCCATCATTTCCTTAAACACACGGAATGCAATTGCAGGCTCTGTAGTAGTGCCTGACTTACTGATCATATTAATGGAAAAATCCCTGTCTCCAATTACATCCATTAAATGTTTAATATAAGTGGAGCTGATAGAATTTCCTACAAAATATATTTCAGGAGTTTTTCTAATTTCCTTACTTACTGTGTTATAAAAACTGTGTCTTAAAAATTCAATGGCCGCTCTTGCTCCAAGATAAGAACCGCCAATTCCAATTACCAGCAAAACCTCTGAATCGCTTTGGATTTTGGCTGCTGCCTTTTTAATTCTGTCAAATTCTTCCTTGTCGTAATTCACAGGAAGGTCAATCCATCCAAGGAAATCATTACCTGCACCTGTTTTGGAAACCAGTAATTCTTTTGCATCCAAAGCCAGCTTCTTCATGGATTCAACTTCCTGATCCTGAATAAAGGAAGCTGCTTTGGAGTAATCAAATGTTACTTTGTTCATAATGTACACTCCTTTTTATTAAAATAATATTTTTACCACATTAACCAATTTTTAGTGTAACAAATAGATACGCCTTTTTCAAGAACTTTGCTTAAACAGTTCCACTAAATACAGCAGTTAGTCCCCTATATAGTATTCTTCCAGCGTCATATTTCCATCCAGAAAACTATAAAACTCTTCATCAAATTCATAATCCTTATCTTCATATTCTTTAGCAAGCTCTTTCGCTTCGTGTATCCTGCCATTTGCCACAAGTGCAACTATGTAAGTATCCACAACATAATTACCTTCATCATATAATTCATAGGCTTTTAAAGCAAAATCAAGCCCTTTTTCCAGATTGCCCTCCACCAGCTCCAGTGTGGCATAAGACCGCATTACAGAATAATCTTCTTTGTTCACCGCATAAATTTCCTCAAGCACCTGCCTTGCCTTATCAAGATCTCCCCGTCTGCGGTAATAGGTTGCAATCTGCGCCTGTGCATCAAAATAATAAGGATTAATCTCAATACACTCTTTTAAATAATTGATTCTCGCCTCTTCATCTGCTTCCATACCTCCCAAACAGTAATAAACAAGTGCCTGATCATAATTTTTGCTTCCAATGTACATTGACATGGCTTCACAATATTCTTCCATAGCCTCATAGGGATCCCCATCTTCACCAATGTTTTCATACACTTGCGCCACAAGTTCATCACTTAAATCACAAGTATCATAATAGATATTCAGTTTATCCACATATCCAATCACTTTTCGATACTGCTTGTCAGAAATATCCTTTTCAGCAATGTACTGATTAATGGTATAGGATGCATAATCATAATAAGCATACTGCATGGCAATATCTGTAAGTCTAAAGGCTGTATTAATATCCTCCGGATCTTCCTCCAATGCAGTAAGTAATGCATTCAGCTCCGTCAGAATGTACCCTTCTTTTGCTGTAAACTCTGTAGACTCCTGCCTATCTTCCTGCTCAGTATCCGGCATAGATTCTTTCGATTCTGAAACACTTTCAAGATCAGTTTCAACTTCCTTAATGTGCTGCTTTTTTAATGTGTTTACGGCTAATATGGCGCCAAATGTACAAATGCATACCACCAGTGCACCGGCTCCTATACAAAGCATCCGCCTCTTTTGCTTTTTTATCAGCTCTTCCCTGCATTCTTTGCACAATACGGATTTAGAATCTTCACTTCGGTCTATGGCTCTTCGTTTACACTTTTGGCAAAGACTCTGCCCCATACTTTCAAATGAATCACCTGTATATCCTGCCCACCACTCATAATCTTTATTTTCCACCTTAACCTCCATTTCAGAACGTAAATTTGTTTTAAAGGATTACAACATATTTATATTATAAGCTGCTCTCTCACCGCCTATAAACTTCCCTCTTGTTCTGGCACATACCAAATGCCCATGCCCAATTTCCCTCACCGGAATGCGGACCGGAACCGCCACGTCCATAAGATGCATGCCAATCAGTGTATCTCCAATATCCATACCTGCCTGCGCACTAATATGCTCTACAGCTGCCGGATTGAATAACCTTTTATAAGCAGTAGTTCCAAAGGAACCTCCTGCCTTTGGCTGGGGAACCACATTTACAATAGAAAGTCGCTCTCTTTTGGCAAGCTCTTTTTCAATAATTAATACTCTGTTTAAATGCTCACAGCATTGTGCCGCCAGATAAAGCTTGTTTTCTAATACCACCTGATAAATACCTTCAAACACTGCCTCTGCTGTTTCCAAACTGGAAGAGGTGCCGATTCTTTCTCCCACCACTTCACTGGAAGAACACCCTACAACCAAAATATCGCCTTCCGATAAATGTGCCTGTTCAAGCAGCAGCCTGACTGCCTGTTCTGCCTGCTTATTTATTTCCTTTAAAAATTCCTTTTCCATGCAATATTCCTTTCTAAATTTTAACAGTTTTTCCTACCGATATAAAGAATATCCTAAAACTTCCCTCCCAAAACCGTTTTCTGCCAATGACTTCGCCGCATCAAAAGGATATTCCTTTACCTGAATTCTCTTTTTGTTCTTAAAAATCTGTCCTTTCTTGTATTCCTCCACAAACAATTTTATTGCTTCTCCTAAGTATTTTTCCTCAAAAACCCGAAGCGTTTTTCCCTGTTTTTCAAAAACTGCAACAGGCTTTCCTCCTTTGAGAGCCACCACTGAACCCGAAATATTAAGGAAGCTTTTACCCTCCTTGTGGGGAAGAAGCTTTCCCCATATCTGCATGGGATCTGCTCCGTTTAGCCAGACCATATCACTTTCTGTTTTAGACAAAGCAGCGGTTACTCCGCCAAAATCCTTTCCTCTGATAAACTGTGCCCCGGACAGCCCTTCCACAAAATATCCTCTTCTTACCTGTCCCGTATATTCCTGAATCCGTATAAGAGAGAGTGCTTCCGGCCAGGACAAACCATATGCAGCAGCGCTTTCCCGACAGAGAATCAGGTATCTGTCAAAGCATCTCTCCATTTGCTCCTGCACTGAAAGGGGGCGAAGCGGCCTCACCAAATCCCACCGCCCTGCCTGCAATGCCTTCACACGAGCTCCCACCCGTACTCTGGCAGCAGATTTTTTTATTTTCTCCTGATCAAGCCACTGGCGCACCGGCACAAAACTGTCTGCACATACAATGCCTTTTTCCATAAGCGCTAAAAGAGTATCATAAGGCGATTCTCCCTCCAGAACTCCGTTTAATGCCTGCATAAAACTGGCTCCCCGTCTGGATAATGCCTGTGCCAGCATCTTTTCCTTTTCCGAAAGATTCTCCCAGTTAATTTCCGGTTCTTTCTCCCATTCGATTTCATCCGTACGTTCAAAACGAACCTTCCCACCTTCTTCCATATGCCAAAAATATTCCCCGGCAGATAACAATGCATCCAGCTGACCTTCCCTGTAATTTTTTACTCTGGAAGGAAAGAGTACTTCCTCCCATAAAGCTGCCGGAAAAGTTGTTCCTGCAAAGGAGGATACTGTCATTTTTAAACTCTCTTCGGATGGTACAGAACGACGCATACGGGAAGCAAGCAGTGCTGCATAAGCCTGTGGCGGGCAGGTAAAAATTTCCTCTCTACGGTTTTTTAACGTTTTATTTCTGGCACGCTTATATAATTGGGCATGATAATAGACAACAACCTTGTCTCTCTTTTCTTCATCAAAAGATTCTTCCTGAGAAACAACTTCTCCATTTTCACATAATATTTTAAGCAACTCCAGAGCTTTTTCTTCCTGCCAGTTATAGCGAAGCGCCACCTGACGCGCACTTGCCCCTCCCCGATATCTTAACATACGCCGGATAATAGAACATGCCTTTTCCCTGTTCCCTTCCTCCAGTGCCCCATGATAATCAGCTTCCTGTTCCGCCGCAATCCAAAGCCCCTGTTCCAGATAAAAAACGCGTCCTTCCTTGTTTAAATTTTCAAGCCACTCCACCGGAATATCCAGATCTCCGGCCGCCAGATCTCCCTCTGTCATTAAAAGGGAATGCAACTGCTTTTCATCCGTCGGCAGCTTCTCTCTTTTTTGAACCAGAGAAAGCTCCAGGGCGCCCGGTCTTACCATTTCCTCCTGTTTTAGCGCATCTGCAACCGCAGTATGAATCCCTCTGGGCGTCGGCGCATAATCATACATAACCGCTGCCTCCTGCCCCCACTGCAAAGGCAGGGACATGGGAGAAGGCGTCTTTGTGTAAACCTCACGCACCAAAACTTCTCCCGATCTGATTTTTTCAAGCAGCTCCCGCACGCCTGCACCGTCCCAGATCTGTTCCATGCACTCTCTTTTTGTCTCTCTGATCAAAGGATGATTTTTCTCTCTTACCACTTGATCCAGCATTTCCGCACTCCGAAGCCGCTGCATCCAAAGAGGCTGCCTTCCGCTTCCTTTTGCTCCCATCATAAGCGCTCTTCCGCAGTTATAACGAAATGCCATGTTAAAAACAGGCGCAGCAGGAAGCATGGCGGTTAAAACAGCTTCCGCAGTTTCAGGATCAATTCTGTTAAGCAGTCCTTCCGGCATTACCTGATCCCCATAGGAATAAAGTAAAAAACCATCTTCCTCATCCACACTTCCTACATTCATTTTAAGTTCTATTTCCGCTTCCTGCGCCGCAAGCAGCGCCAGCGGCGCATTGATCCGTCTTCCAAAAACAGAATGAATCATTAACTGGCTGTTTCCGGACTGATCCCGAAAATGCTCCGCCAAAATAGTTTTATCGTCAGGCAGTCCGCCTGTGACGGCAATCTGCCGTTTCAAATATCCTTCCGAAAGCAGTGCCGCAGATTCATCCAATCCCAGCTCTGCAAGTGCATCTTTTAAGTTTCCCTCTTCTTCTGCTTTGGAAAGACTACGCAGTATTTTTCCAAAATAAATTCCGGTTTCTTTGTTCCGCCCTTTCAGCTCGCCCTTCCAGAAGGGAAGCCTTGCACCTTCCACCGGTGCCTGTGTAACCGTCACTGTATCTCTTCCAATATTTACTACCTTCCACGCAAAAGCGCCTAATATGAATCGATCCCCCTTTTGCGTCTCGTAGACAAACTCCTCATCCGCCTCTCCTACTTTTACACCTTCCTGTGTGCGAACCGTGTAAAGTCCTTTGTCAGGAATCGTTCCCCCTGCTGAAATGGCAAGCATCCTGCTATAACCATCTCCTTCCACCTTTTCATGAATCCTGTCGTACAAAATTCTGGGACGGACCGGAACATCTCTTTTATGCTCATAATCCCCTGCCAGCATTTGAAGCACTTCTTTTACATCCTCTTTTGTTACTTCGGAAAAAGACCATGCCCTTTGCAGAATTTCCATCACATCATCCACTTCATAGCCCTTAAATGCTGCCATAGAAACCAAATGCTGGGCCAGCACATCAAAACACCCTCTGGGGGGATTCATTAATTCCACTTTCCCTTCTCTGGCAAGCTGCGCGGTCATTCCGCTTAAAATACACTCCGCCGCTGTTCTGGGAAATAAATACATTACGCTGGTACGTGAAGGGTTATGGCCTGCCCGCCCTAATCTCTGCATTGTTCCAGAAATGGTACGGGGACATCCCACCTGCAGCACCTGATCAATTTCCCCCACGTCAATTCCCAGTTCCATAGAAGAAGTAGCGCACAAAAGTCGCAGCTTTCCTTCCCTTAAAGACTCCTCCACCTCCTGACGCTGTTCTTTGGAAAGGCTTCCGTGATGCACCCTTGCAAAATCCTCTCCCCCAATCAAATTTACATAATATGCCAGTTTCTCCGCATATCGTCTTCCTTCCACAAAGGCGATCACACTTTGATTTCCCTGACAATACCGATACACCAGCTCTGAAAGTTCCTGCCACACAGGATCTTTTCTTCTCTTACTGCTATTCACATAAGAACCTAAAATTTTTAATTGTTTCTTCTTTTCCATAGAAGGCGCTGCAATGGTAACTGCCTCAGGAGCCAGATACCTGGCTGCTGCGGAAAGCGGGGAAATGGTGGCGGACAAGCCAATCCTCTGTAACGGGTTTCCGCATAAAATATCCAGCCTTGCTAAGGACAACATTAAATGAGCTCCCCGCTTGGTATCAATCAGGGCATGGAGCTCGTCAATGATCACTGCCCTGGCTGTACACAATATGTTTTGTCCTGTTTTACTGGTCAGCATTAAATATAAGGACTCCGGCGTAATAATCAAAATATGGGGCGGCTTTTTGATCATCTGTCTTCTTTCATGCTGGGTAGTATCTCCGGTACGAATCGCTACTCTAATCAGCTCCTCTCCGCCAATCCCTTTAAGAGGTTTTCTTAAGTTCTCCCTGATATCCGCTGCCAGGGATTTTAAGGGAGATACATAAATTAATTGAAGCTCCTGCTTTAATGCTCCTTCAAACGCTTCTTTTTTCAGTCTGTCTAAAAACACCAGAAAGGCTGAAAGAGTTTTTCCTGTTCCGGTAGGCGCCGATACCAGCACATGTCCGCCGGCAGCAATTGCCGGCCACGCCTCTTTCTGCACAGGCGTAGGCTCTCCTAATGTTTCCTTAAACCATTTTGCTGTTTTTTCATTAAAAAGCTGTAAACAATCTTTCATCATCTTTCCCTTAAAAATGTATGTCGTCGAGTGCGTTCTTTTACTGATCATTTAACATTTCTTTTCCAAGGTCCCTTCCCATAAAATCTTACCGAAAGCACCGTAGCTATGGACCAGCCAATCGGCCATGCACACCAGATTCCTATATAACCAACCTGCGGTGCAAGCACCTTTGCCAGCACTACCCGCAGAATAAGATCCGTAAATGTTGCTATCATGAAGTTTTTCATAAGGCCGCCACCCCTTAAAATGCCGTCTGCAACCAGTTTTACTGATACGACAAAGTAAAAGGGGGCTACAATATATAGGAACTCTGTTCCAGATGCCAAAGCAAGCTCCGTAGGCTCATTCATAAAGAAATTCACAAGAGCTCTGCCTGCCGCTAAATACAAAACTACAATGGGAATGGAAATCATCCAGACCATTTTCACTCCTGCCTTAAATCCATCCTTCACCCTGGACATAATTCCTGCACCGATATTTTGTGCCGCATAATTGGAGACTCCGTTTGCAAGGGTGGTAAAAGATGTGATAACCAGATTATTTAATTTAATGGCAGCAGAGTACCCTGCAATCACTCCGGGGCCGAAACCATTTATTACACTTTGAATCACTATATTTCCAATTGATATAAAGCTCTGTTGCAAAATACTTGGAATTGCAATGACCACAATCTTTTTAAACACATCAAAAGAAAAAATCGGAATTTTTTCTTCCACATGGATTCCGGCAAGCCTTTTTAACACTACCACAACAGCCAATGCACAACTAATGCCCTGGCATAAAAAGGTTGCCCATGCCACACCTGCCACTCCCATATGAAATCCGGAGACAAACCAGATATCTACAAGAATGTTGGAGGTAGAAGAAACCGCCAGAAAAATAAATGGCGTCTTGGAGTCTCCCAGCGCAGAAAAAATTCCCGTTGCAATGTTATAAAAAAACAAAAAGGGAAGGCCCCACACATAAATATCCAGGTAAAGCTTTGAATCATCAAAAATTTCCGTGGGCGTGTGAATCAGCCCAAGAAGATAATCACAACACAACATTCCAAACAGCATCAAAACAGCACATAAAACTGCGCTGGATACAAAAGTGGTATATACGGCAGCCTTCATATCTTTATACTTTTTTGCACCAAAAAACTGGGAAACCACTACGGAGCAGCCGATATTGCAGCCAAAAGCAAATGCAATAAATATCAGCGTAATCTCATAGCTGTTTCCCACTGCTGCCAACGCGTTTTCACCAATAAATTTTCCTGCCACCAGACTGTCTGCAATATTGTATAGCTGCTGAAAAACAATGCTTCCAAATAAGGGCAGACAAAACTTCCATAGCACCGTTTCCGGTTTTCCTACCGTAAGATCTTTGTTCATCCTCATCATCTCCATTTGCTTTTTTTAGCATTATACCCTGATTGCAGCAACATGTAAAATATATCTTTTTTAATTCTGCATTTTAATCTGCTCCTGTTTTACAGCCTGGTACCTGACAAGCTCACTACTCTCTAAATCTTCTTTGTGCATATCAACCCCGGTAATTTGATGATTGTTGTAAGAAGTATAATAATAAATTCCCCTGCTGGCATTACAGCACGAAGTATAAATAGTGATTTCATATTTTCCATTTCCAAGTTCACAGCATCCCTTTTGTTGATCAACAGAATTTAGAATATGAAAAAATTGGCTGACACTTTCTTCTTCTCCTTCTCCTGAGACAGAATTCATTTTTACAAACGCTACCCTTACAAATCTTGACTGGGATGACAAATCTCCGGGAAGCCCTATTGCTCCCATTCCCCGTCCATACTCTTTCAGACAAAGCTCCTTTGCAAATCTGTTTTCCGGTGGTCCGGCAGATAAATTCATATAGTTGTTCAGCATAAGCATCTGCATATCAAAAGGCGGATTGTTGGTCAGAACACCTACAGGGTTTTCGTATACTTTAATTCCCTCTTTTAAAGGCTCTACTGTTATGCTTTCATTTTTATCCGAAATAATATAATGAAGCTGTGCAACTGGTAGCCTGTCATTAAAAGAAACATTTAACATATTTATTCTTTCAAGGAGACTGCGGGCTTCTTTCACATTTGTACACTGGCACAAAATCCATGGAATAAATTCAAATTGTGCTATGTTATCTTTCTCTTTCCGGCTTTCATTATAAAATGCATTCCCTACAAAATTTAATCCTGCCATTCCCAGCCCATTTTCATTTACGGCATCATAATATAAAGGATATCCTTCCATCACACACGACATGCCGATTATTGCAAAATGGCTGTTTATCGTTCCCTTTTCAATAAAGTGAAAAGGAAAATTCCGGGGAGTGATCACCACCTCATCACCATAAGAAAAATCATAGTCTAAAGTACGTCCAAAATAAAAATCTTTTGTTCGATAGGTTGCTGCCGTACACATAATTCTTTCTCCTTCCAAATATTTTAACAAAAATATTTTTTACCAATATGATCATTTTTACAAAAAAATTGTTCATTTCAGATTTATTTCTATCAATCATACATTTTATGCGGTATTATATTTTATATATGGAGGCAACATTATGACAGAATTAGAAAAATGTATGGCAGGAGAATACTATAACTGCCATGATAAAATATTTCTGGATTTTAAGCAGACTTCCAGAGAACTGTTAAAAAAATATCATGAACTACAATATGAACAAAAACAAGAAAAAACGGAAATTTTAAAGCAGCTTTTCGGACAAATTGGTACAAACGTATCCGTAGGCCAGCCTTTTATTTGCGATTATGGGAGAAATATTTATTTGGGAAGCAACGTATCAATTAATATGAACTGTACCTTTGTGGACTGCAACAAAATCGAAATTGGAAACAATGTACTGATTGCATCCAATGTACAACTTTATACTGCTGCCCATCCCGTTGAACTGTCAGAACGCCTTACCCCTCACTGGATGCCGGAAGATCCTTCCATGGAAAGCGGAACTTATTTCTGCCGCACTTATGCTTTACCTATAAAAATCGGAAATGGCTGTTGGCTGGGTGGAGGTGTCATTGTTCTTCCCGGAGTTACCATAGGTGATGGCTCTGTAATAGGAGCCGGCAGCGTTGTTACAAAAGACATCCCGAAAAATTCCCTGGCAGTGGGAAACCCCTGCCGGTTGATCCGGCAAATTAATAAATATTCACAGGAGAAATGATTTTATACAAAAAACAGCATTTCCTTACCTTTTATAACGTCTGCGGAAGATTTAAAATTAAACGGAAAATAAATACCCCATTGTTATTTTGAAAATCATATTCTCCTTCATATTTGTCAGCTGTTTTAATTATACTTAACACCCCTATCCCCCCTGTAGTTTCAGACTTAGGCTGCCCGTTTTGAATTTCCAGCTCCATTCTGCAAGTATTGCTGCAGTATATAACCAGTTTATTTTTCTTCTTGCTGATCATAATATGAATAAAACAATCCTCATTTTTACTCTGTTTTTTCACCTCTATACATCCATAAATAGCATTTTCATACGCATTGGCCAATATCGTTATCAAATCAATGTCAGGAATTGTTAGATTTTTTCCAAGTTCCACATCCAGCGTGACCTTTATCTGCTCCTTCTTTGCCATTCTGGTATATGCAGATAGTATATTATTGACCGCTGCATTTCCACATATAGCTTCCGTCATATTTTCTTCAATTTCCCTGTTATATTCTTCAAGATACTTCAGCAGCTCTTCATTTTGTTTTCTACGGGCATACTCTGCAATTACAATATTATGGTGTCTGGCGTCATGCCTGATTCTCCTGCCGGATTCTACCGATTCCTCTAAAAGTTCCATATTCCTTTCAAGCAGCCTCTGATTCATCTTCATTAGCTGATTTTCTCTTTGATACTCTTTTTCTTTCCCCATATGCAGATAAAGTCTGAAAACAAGAAGCTGTAAAGCACCTGTAAGAAAGAAATTCATAAAAATCTGAAAAATTCGGTAAGGTGTATGCTCTTTGATATTGGGATTTAAAATAAATCCAATTCCAAAAAGTATACTAATAATCATTACAACAACGCTGAATCTGTCCAATTCCTCTTCCACATAATATCCAAATTCCTGAATAGAAACTTTTACCTTTTTTTCAATAAAATAAACCATAAGCAGAATTAACAAAATTCGCGCAATAATGTCCGCCCATACATTCCGCTGAAAGAAAATAACGGAAATTTCAATTCCTCCAATAAGGAAAAACGCCAAAAGATAAAATGTAAGCGCCAGTTTATAAATAGAAAGATAAACAGAATCACCGTTTATAAATATAGAAAGAATTGCAAAACAGATATACATGAAAAAAGCTACCATTCTTGTACAGCTTTCCTGATCGATTATGTACCAGATACACGCAGACAAAAGCAAAACAATACTAAAGCATCCATAAATAATCATGGTTTTTTTTCTGTTAAACCGTGGGTTACTCATAAGCAGAAACAGTATGATGACTCCAGCAAGACTTATTGCAAATCGGATTAACGCTATAACTACAGAACCTCCAAGCATATTTTAGTTCCTCCAGACTTTTATACTTATTTATATAATAGTAAAAAAATTTTTTCTTCCTATCAGATTGGGAAAATTGATGTCTTTTCCGGTAAAATTTGTAATTCTGAATTATGTTAAAAAACCGGGCATAAATGGAAAATGCCATTGCTGGATTTTTACCGCGCCTTCACTTATAATTTGTTCAAACACAGCACAGGAGGTAACAATTATGAGTTTAGGAAATAACCTTTTTAATGCGCGCAAAAAAAGCGGCCTGTCGCAGGAAGAAGTTGCTGAAAAACTGGGCGTCAGCAGACAGACTATCTCAAAATGGGAACTTGATGATACTTTGCCGGATATTTGTCAATCCAAAAAACTATCAAATTTGTATAAACTAACATTAGACGAATTAATTGAATTTGATATTGATGTAAAAGAAATTCAGGAAATTATTGACCGGACAAATGATTCTGTAACTGATAAAATTGACTGGACAAAAGCATGGAGTAAAAAATATCCCATCCTTGCCACCTATCAAAATGAAGTAGACATACAAATATATGCCAAAGAATTAAGCAGGCTGCTTAAAGATCTGGAAAAGAAATATGGCTACAAAGAACTTGATGCCTTTCTTGTTTTGAAAGATATACTGGCTTACGTTTGGAAGTGCCGTAAAGCTCAGAAATAGTGTTATGCTGCACCGATTTTATTGATAAATATTACCGGTGCAGCTATTACTGTTTTATACCTGATAAATTTTCTTTGTTCTATATTGTGAGAAACATATAAAAACAAAATTTAATATAACTGTATAAGCGGCTAATATTGCAATATTTAACCATAATCTCTCCACCTGTCCGCTATAAAGATCCATTAATCCATAAAAAGCTGCTCTGGAAGGGAGCAGATAAAAGAATATATAAATCACACTGTCAGTAGAAACCATCAGATAAAATAAAACAGGAAATGCCAGAAACACAATCATGATCACTTTAATATAGGCTATTCCTATCATCATTCCTGATGAAATATGTCCAACAAATAAGCCAATAAGCGAAGCTGTATAAACTGCCAAAGCAATTAGCAGAAACAAAGGGATTATTTGTCTTTGATTAATTTTAATACAAAGAAAAGCCGTAATCGCCGTCGATATAATTCCCCCCAAAATCCCAATGCCAATTTTTGCAGAATATAAGTCCGGGTATTCATTGGGAGAATTTGATTAACAAGCGCAATTCCATCTTCCTTTTCACCAATTATATTCATAGAATTAAATGTACATCCCATAAACATTGCTGTAATTAGTGTTATAACAATTAAAAGAGATTTTAACCCATCATAATTTGCTTCTTGCGGAATAAGTGTTTTTAAAAATACTGTTTCCTTTATCCGGTTTTCATAAAGCTGTGATAAGGTTTTTCCTATTGTACTATATAATTCAAATTCATCACCTGATAAAACAGCGCATATGCCATTTTCAGACCGCAGGACACCAATCATCTGCGTTGCCGGATCATTTACTGCAGCTTCCAGATCATTTCTTGTTTTGAATTCTATAAGATTCCCATTTTGACGCAGCCATACAGCAGCTTCTTCCGGTAGATCATTTTTTATACTTCCAAATGACACCTGGTTCAGCATCTGAAAACTTATGGCAGGTAATAAGTTAATAACAATTCCAACAATAATTGGCAGAAGAAAAGTCAATAAGCACAATTTATCTCTACGGATATTCTTTAATTGATATTTTAATTGCTGCACAGTTTCTATCCTTCCTTTGTCATTTCACGTGTCATCACCCGCCAAACAGCAAAAAATAATATACCACTTGCTCCTATGCAGGCAAAATAATACGGAAATGAAACAGTTGATTTACCAAAATATGCAGATTTCATTGCTGTAAATAAATGATACATTGGATAATAAACTATGAAATTCCATGATACTCCCATTTGTCCCACAAGGAAAACAGGGGTGGTAGCAAAAACTGCTTTGTTATATGTACCAATGATTTCAGTTTCTTCTTGTGTTAATCCATTAAACACAGCTTCTCCCCATATTGCCCGATAATGATCGGTGGTTTCTATTCCCGATGAAACCATATAAATTTCCGGTGTATCGGCAGATACGTCAATTCCAATGGAAGCTCTGTCTACACAAGCTTCTTCCATTTCTTTTCTGTCATTTACTTTTCTCAAATACTCAGACTGTCCAGAAAATAAATTTTGAGGATCATAAAGGTATACCTGATAACTTTCCTGCTCTATATTTACATATATGAAATTAATATAAAAGAAGTGATAAAAAGGCCAGTAGAAAAAATTTGCCTGACAGCATCATCTTCATATCTTTTCTTAATAGCTGGAAAAACTCCTTCCACATCAGGACAGCCCCCTTCCCGTATACTGAATAAACATCTCTTCTAATGTAGGTTCCTTTGAGTGGATACTGATAACCTCCTCATGTAAAAATGGTAATTCTTTTTCTAATTCTTTGGTTTTCATTACCTTTTTTTGGCGTTCCCCGTTATATAGATAATCAATCTCTACTTGATGACTGCTGTTTTTTTCCTTTAGCTTTTTGGGCGTATCAAGTGCAGCTATTTTGCCATTTGAAATGAATGCAACACGATCACAAAGCAAATCTGCGTCTACCATATTATGTGTTGTCAAAAAAACCGTTGTCCCTTTCCTTCTCTCTTCTTCAATGATTTTTCGAAACAAAACCGCACCCGATGGATCAAGCTCGCTGGTAGGTTCATCAAGAAATAAAAGCTTTGGATTACTGATAAGTGCACGTGCCATGCTGACGCGCTGTCTCATACCCTTTGAATAAGAAGATACCGGTTTTTTTTAAAAATCTTTCTTAAATTCTAACTGCTCCAGCAGTTCAAATACATCCCGAACCTGCTCCTTGGGATAAAAAGAAGAAAAATATTTTAAATTATCTACCCCGCTTAAATTAGTGTATAAATATGGAAATTCAAACAAAACACCTATTTGTTGAAAAAAATCTCTGGTATGAACCGAAGTAATATTTTTTCCAAACAGTGAAACGTCTCCTCCATGTCCCTTTAAAATTCCTGTTAAAATTTTCTGTGTCGTAGACTTCCCTGAACCATTTGGCCCTAAAAATCCAAAAATTTCACCATCTTTTACTGTAAAGGTAAGTCCGTGTAAAGCCCTCTTTTCTTTTCCATAGGAATAAGTTAAATCTTTTACTTCAATCATTCCTCATCCCCCCATTTTCCACACTTATCCACTTCTTTTTTCTGCTGGCGCTTAACCCACCAGCGCATAAATTTTACCTTAAAAGCAATCATTATACCTGCTACTGCCAAAATAATAATCCACCAATACCACTCCATTCCTAAAAGCATATTATGTTCCTCCTTTTTATTTATAACAACAAAACCCTTACATAAGAAGGATTGTTGTTTGTTGTTATATCATAAAAACCGGAGTGAAAATGAAGTGTGATTGTTGTGAAATCCATGTGAAAAATATAAATCTTATTTTTCTGTGGGAATAGAAAAGAAAAATACAACACCGTTTGATAAATTTTTTATTCCATATTCTAAATTCTGCATAGACAAGATTTGTGCAACAATTGCAAGACCTAAACCAGAGCCACTATATTTTACATTTTTATCACGATAAAACTTTTCCCATACTCTGGAGAGATTTTCTTGTGAAATGGGATTTCCCTGATTAAATATGGAAAAGTACCACTTAGCATTCTGTCTGGTTACTGATAATTTTAAAATTCCATTTAATGACACATTTTTTTTGGCGTTAATAATTAAATTGTTTAGAACCTGCTCCATACGCGCTTTATCCGTATAAGCATATACTTTATCTTCAGGAAACTCATATTGCAATTTAAAATTGATTTCAGGCAGATCCATCAGCAATCGTCCTGCTGTCGTCTCTAAAAATTCTATAAACTCAAACCGTTCTCTCACAAACGAAACTGCTCCGTTTTCCAATGCTGATAAATCCAGCAATGTAGATATAAGCCTGCTCATTCTCTCAGTTTCCTCTATGATAACTTCTGAATACTGCTGTCTTTTTTCTTCATCTGATTCATCCTGTATTCCCTCAGCATAAGCCCGTATAACTCCTAAAGGCGTTTTCATTTCATGTGACAACCGGTCAGTTAATTCTTTACGCTCTTCCAGAAGCTGCTTCTTCTGCCATATATCTTTTTCAAGCTGCATATTTGCATTTTCCAATTTCATAATTGTCCGTTGTAAATTTTCGGACATTTGGTTAAGGCTGTCTGCAAGACTGCCAAATTCATCCTTTGAAGTTATTTCACAGGGCGAAGAAAAATTTAATCCCGCGATTTTCTGCGCCGTTTTACAAATATTTGAGATTGGTTTTGAAATAAAACGCCCTAATAAATAATCTACAGTCAGCGTCAATACAACTACAATAACTACCCAGATCAGAAAAGAAATATCCTTTTCAAAAGGCAGACGAACAGAAATAATATATGAAATAATCAAAAAAGCACCTGCGATTTTAGAAATAAAAATAATTTTTTTCCGTACTGTGCGGAGTGAAAACTGTTCTTTTATTTTGCCCATTTTTCTCCATCTTTCAATTTCAGTCACCTAAACTTCAAATTTATACCCCGAGCGGATAAGCGTTACAATATGTTTTCCTTCCTCACCTAATTTCTGGCGCAAAGTTTTAACATGTGTATCTACAGTCCGCGTATTTCCTTCAAATTCATATCCCCAAATCCGATTCAGTAATTGTTCACGTGAAAAAGCCTGCCCTGCATTCATCATAAAAAATTTTAGCAGTTCATATTCCTTGTGGGTTATTGCAATTTCCTGACCATCCAAAAATACTTCGTGAGCTTCAGAAAATATTGATATCTTTCCTGCACTGAGTGATTCTTTGGGATTGATAGAAAAACGTCTGAGTAAAGCATTTACTTTTGCAAGCAAAATTTTAGGACTAAATGGCTTCGTCATGTAATCGTCCGCACCGTATTCATAACCTTTTAATTTATCTTCTTCATCCTCTTTTGCAGTCAGGAAAATAATTGGCAGGCTGCTCATTTCTCTTGCCATTCTGCATACGGAAAAACCGTCAAGATGGGGCATCATAATATCCAGTATCATGAGATCCATAGGGTTATTTTTCAATAACATTAAAGCATCAACACCATCATCAGCTCTAAAACAAGTATGCCCGCCTCTTT
The DNA here is from genome assembly GCA_000403495.2 of Lachnospiraceae bacterium 10-1. Lineage (GTDB taxonomy): Bacteria > Bacillota > Clostridia > Lachnospirales > Lachnospiraceae > Suilimivivens. The sequence continues at coordinate 272,549 of KE159820.1, forward strand.
GTATATAGGTGGAAATAATATTCTGCATAGTCTTTTCATCTTCTACAATTAAAATGTTTGCCATAAATTCATTCCGCCTGTTTTAAGTACAATATGGTTTTAAAGTTTACACTCTAACTGACAGTCATAAGGCTCTGCTTCCACATGTTTCTGATGGTATATTTTTGCTTCCACGCATCCCATCTTTTTATAAAATGCCTGGCTTTCTACTGCTGAATGCGCAGATATATATAATTTGTTTCCACCTCTTCTTCTTCCCCACTCCTTCGCAGAAAGAAAAAGCTCTTTTCCAATTCCCATGCCTCTCATATCTTCCGAGACATGAATACTTGATAAATCAAGGTATTTTTCTTCCCCGCCAAAAAAATCCGGCTCTACAGAAACAAATCCTTTTAATGCATTTTTATAAAAAGCAGCATTGACAAATCCTCCGCCGGCCACTGTATTTTTAAGACAGGATACCAGGAACTCATAATCCTTTTCCGACCAGTCGTCCACAAAGGGATCGTCTTTTATGATCCACTTCCCATTTTCCCTGCGCCAGCATTTTGTTACTGTCTGATGACGGATAAAGTCTTTAAATAGCTCCAGATAAATTTCATTTTCACTTAATGTTTGATACGTAATTAAACCCATTTTATTTTTCTCCTAATATTACTCCAGAGAGTTTAACATATTCCGTTAAACTCTCTGAAAATAAATCACTCATAAAATTTCAATCCAAAAACTGCTTTTAAAAGAATTTTCGGCACCGTTACGGTCAAAAGCAATTCCGCCATACTCGGTCAGCATAATAGGCTGCCACTGATACTCATGGCCTTTGGCGGCAAAAAGCATACGTCTTTCGGCTGATGCCTTCTTGCCTGTTAAATCTCCATTTTCTTTATTAATCTTACATCTTCGATAATGCCCTCTTCTGGTGGTAACGTCAATAAAGAAATTTCAGCCCAGATCATTTGGTCTTTCAGCGGTTTTGTTGAATATAAATTTCCTGACCAGCAGGCATCGGCTTAACCCACACTTCCATACATGCCATATCCGGCGAATCACGATAATACTTTTCTGCTGAAAAGGGCTCCGTGGTCAAGTTGTGGGCAGGCAGCCATGTACCAAAAAGATATTTACTTGCCTGATCTAAAGCAAACGTTACCAAATTCTCAAAGTTTTCAGCTTCAATCCTGCAGACAATATATTCACCTGCAGAAAGCTCTTGCTTAACAAATCCTTCCTGAATATAATTCGGTATTTCTTTTATAAGTCCACCGGCAAAATACATGAAAAAGCCCTGCGCAGAATTCCCCATATGGGACATTCCCATTTCTACAGCAGTATTGATGTCTTCTGCGATATAGGGTTTTTCCCTATGATAGCGTTTCCAAAGCTGCCCCGGCATATCTACACCAGTACTTTCACCTGCCGGAATCTGCGCAGAAAGACAAACCGCTGTCTCCAATCCAAGGTAAATTTCCGGATCAACTATTTTTTTCCTTTGAATTTCCAGAACGATATTACCTACTATCAGCGGAACTTTCTCATCTACCAAAACATACTTTATAGAAATTTCCGGCTTCTCAAATGTATTTAGCATTGGCTGATTCTTTCTGTAATTTTCAGGCGTAATTCCATACACTTCCTTAAAGGCCCGTGTAAAATTTGCATGGCTTGAAAAGCCATAGTCCAAAGCTATATCAAGAATTCTTTGTTCGGTGTTTCCCAGTCTTTCAATCACCTTTGCCAAGCGGCGCAGCCTGACATATTCCTGAACCGGTTTATTTACCAGTCGTTTAAACAAACGCTGAAAATAAAAAGGAGACAGGCCGGCAATACTTGCCAGTTCTTCCGTCAAAATTTCTTCTGTCAAGTGTTCCTCAATATAGTTTAAAGATTGTTCAATTGCTTCCCATGCGTGCATTGTGGCACCTCCTGTATTTGATGTTCACATCATACCATCTTATTCTTTACCGGACTTTTCACCCAATGCCCTTATTTAAGCCAATAATACATGCCCCTGTCGTCACTCAAAAAATAAATTTCTGTTCATTGCTTATTTATCTCTAAAGACCTTTCTAAAAATTTCTTTAGATTTCTTCTCTTCTGGAAGCAAAATATTCATATCCTTGATAAAAATCTCCCTTACTTTTTCAATAAGTGGTATTAATTTACTTATATCATACTCCTTATTATCATCATCTTCGTCCTCACTCCATTCACCTATCTTTTCGACTTTAGATTTCTGCTAATCTTATGATAAAATTCATTAGTAATTTGTTCAAAACATATTCCCGCCAAAACAATTGTAACATTCATTAATCCTAATTGTTCTCTATCCAAAAACGAGAATACTTCCCGCTTCACTTCTTCAACACCAGAGTTTTCTGTAATTTTCTCTTCGAATAATAATTCAGAAATAATAGCAGGCACAAATATTTCACTATTGATTTTTTAATTAATTGTGTTTATAGACGAGCCTTTGACTGGCTTCGGCTTGATTTGTAATCTGCTCTTTGCTATGGCACTCATCGCTATTTGCAATTGTACCATAGTTTGTTCTTTCGGATAGATTTTCCAACCATTTTAGCTATTATAGAAAGTTTCCCCATTACAACACTCATTTTTATTGGGAATATAATTAATTGCACATATTATTCTACTTCTTTGAACTACATCTCCACTGGCAATACAATTTCCTTTAGCGCATCCTTCTATTGGCTTGAAATTTTGACAAGAACTACATCGCCTACGCTCCTTTTTCATTCCATGCCCATCACATCTAATCATTTCATAGCCTACAATATATTTTTGTAGCTCATCTTCCGATATTGTTTTCTTTAGTACATCTCCTCTTTCATTTTTCAATTCGAAATAAATTTCCTTGCCATTCATATCTGATTTTAACCCAATGTTATTATTTAATAAACCTTCCTCATTTAATGCATCTATTTCTTCACAATCGAGATTTTCAACAAAGTCCAATATATCTCTCATAATTGATACCGATAATCCATAACCACCATAATTATATTCATAAAATAAATTTCCATAATATTCACCCTCTTTTAAGGTTATCGCTATCACATAATCTCTTGACTTATAATCATCTGATAAATCATGATACATCTTATTTTTCTCCTCATACTGATACTTATATTGATGTTCTTCTCGATATTGTTCATTAAGAATTTTATCATGAGCGGCATCTTCTACGAATTTTAAATGCATTGCATTTATTCCATTTTGCTTAAACCTTTTTATGGTTTCACTTCCGTAAAATTTATAGAATTCCTCTCTGCATTGTTTTAATGCCTCAAGCTGCGTAGATAGAAACCGATCAAAAAAACTTTCCGGAATATGTAATCTACTTGAAAACTGCTTTTTTCTCTTATCTATCGTCTTTCGTGTCCTAGCATATCCAAGTACTCCTATTGATACACCTAACACCCCTGCCAATTCCCAAGGTGTTACTTCATAAACTTTCTCTATTGCGTCATAAATATTGATTTCAATTCCTATTCCTTGATCATCTTTTCTTAAAAGATCCAAAAACTTATCATAACCAATATGGCATCCTCTATAGGGTTCTTTAATATACCATGGAGCATTGTCCATGATTTCTGAAAAATATCCCAAAGAAGCTCCCCAGTCACCACACTCTGTATCATCTTGATAATTTTTTTTACTATTCTCAGCGCAGCAACCTTTATTAGAGCCAAATTCACACGTTTCACATGTCATATTTAATTTCATCTTTATACATTCCCTTTCGTCTTTTCAAACTTAGAGCATTATGTTAAACATTTCTCTTATATTACCAAAAAGATCTAAGCATATTTTATCACAGCGTATCTTTCCTGGAAATGACATTTTGATAAAGATGAGCAGAAGAAAACCCCCAAATCTTGTTTGACTTGGAGGCTTGATTCTAACCATTTCGCTATCTCTTTATAAATGAATCCATCTACTGGTTAATTACTTATCATTTCTTTTATCTTCTTTTCCCACTTTTGAGCACCTCTAAAGATTACTGCTCCTTTTCATGCCACTGTCTTACTATTTTTTCAACCTCTGCTATCAACTGCTCCCTTTCTGGAATATAGTAAGTATATTTAGATGCAAAAATATTAGTTGATAAACCACCCAAAGCATATTCTGCTGCAATTGCATCTTTATCTGTGCAAAGAATAATACCTATTGGCTTATTGTCTCCCTCATCATTTACTTCATTTTCGTAGTAATTAAGGTACATATTTAATTGGCCTACCGCTTCTGGCATTAACTTAGTTGTTTTTAATTCTATTATCACATATGACTTCAGTGGTTTGTTATAAAACACCATGTCTGCATAATAATGTGTATTATTAATAGTTATTCTCTGCTGTGTCCCCACAAACATAAAGCCTCGTCCTAATTCGAGCAGGAACTTTTCGATCTGCCTGACCAGTGCCTTTTCCAAATCACTTTCCAGCATTGGCTTGTTCTCTGGTACACCCAAAAACTCAAATACATATGGATCTTTTATAATATCCTTCGGCTCATTAATTTCAATTCCATTTAATGCCAAATTTAACACTTCCTCTTTGTTAACATCCCCTTTCGATAACAGCAATCTCTCATATAGAGAAGTGTTAATCTGTCTCTTCAACTCCCGTACAGACCAATTTGCATTAATTGCTTCTTTCTCATAAAAATCCCTCTTATTCTTATCAGAAATAGACAAAAGTTCACAATAATGCGTCCACGTCAATTTGCCAGTCAGTGATTGGCAATTCTCGTAGTTCAAATAAAACGCACGCATATTTTGAAGATTTGACCTTGAAAATCCTTTACCAAACTCTGCAGTTAATGTTTTAGATAACTGTTTTAAGGTCTGCTCTCCATATGTAGCTCGGATACTATCATTTTGTTCATAACGAACAATTATCTCTCCGATTTTCCAATATGCAGCAATCAGCTCATTATTCACTTCCCGTGCGACATTATTACGTGCCACATCAAGTATATTTTTTATATCATTAATTAATGGCTTCATTAATTGACTATCCATAAGTCTTACACCTACCTTTACTCAACATGGAATTCCACTTTTTGTATCATCTTGAAAATTTGCACAGACACCACCTGTGACTATCATCTTTGCATGATATGTATCCCCGATCATATTCTTGGCTATAAATATCTCTTCTATGTTCTTTTTCTCACTTTCCATGTTATACAGCCAGTCTCGATATAGAAGCAGTATATTGTCCGGATAAGTAAGCTTATATTCCAAATCAGATAAAAGTGGTCTACGATCTGCTCTTTTCTCAATTTCTTTGCCTGGAATACAATATGCCCCAATAATCGGTACTGACAACTGACCCGCAATTGTTCTGATATTCTTCAAAACATAATCCATTCTTTCTTTAGCAAAACGATTCCCTTCGTCCTCAATCATCTGTATATCATCAATAATAACTAAATCAACACTATTGCTCATTATCTCAGACATAATATTTTTTATTTCCAAATAATTTTGGTTCGCATTATAAAATAAAATTTCATCACTATTTCTATTTTCAATGCACTTAATTACTTTCTCCCATTCTGAATCTGTCATTTGTCTCTGTACTATTTTTTGAAGAGATATATGGCTATCAATCGACAAGAGCCGGACGGACAACTCTTCAACAGCATTTTTAAAATTAATGAAAAGAACACGTTTTCCTTTTGCAGCATTATGTTTTGCTATGTTAAGCAAATAATCGGTTTTTCCAGAACCACTTACCCCTGCAATTAATGTAAGACTTTGTTTAATCATAATCACTCTGGAATCTACGTCAATAATGCCAGTTAAAGCAATTTGTTGCTCAGACTGACTCATGCAATTAACCATCACATCTTTTGCATTAATTACACCCATTTTTTTCTTCTTTAACCAATCAAGCTGACCATTATATTCCCATTCAAATATATCCCAATTAAATTCCGGTATTTTTACATTGAAATCTCCCTCATCTTTAAACTGAACATTGTATTTTGGCCGTATCTGATTAATCAATATTGCCTCATATGCCACCTCTTCTGACTCATTAGTTATCTCTACATATTCTATCCTTTTCATCCACAAATCTATATAAATAAAATCCCATTTCCCGCCTCCATTAGTTATTCTTCATCTTCAAAACCATACTTTTCTAATATCTTAGAATAGTCCTTAATTTCTTTTTCAAATCTAAAGATATAATTACCATCAAACCAATATTCTTCTTCCACTCCTTCTGCTGTAGGAAAAATTACAGACTCACGGTCGCTGTTGACAATTCCCCATCTTCCGTCATGATCATAACTCACTACCCATACAGGTTCACCATTCATTCTATCTACCTTAATTTTTTTTAATGGAACATTATCCTCTTGCATCTGCATGCGGAGCAATGCTGTAATCGAATTATCTAACGCTTCCTTCAACTTAATTTCTTTATCACTTAATGTTTTTATAACCTCTTCCAGCAATTCTCTGGATTGCCTCCATTTAGAACGAATGGCTTTTTTATTCTTCTTCATAATATATAGTTGATGGTTCATTTTACGGATTCTTTCATATTCATTCTTACTTTCCGAATTTTCCATTGTACTATTTCTCCTTCATTCTACGTTACTTTGTCTGTTTTAAATCATATCAAAGTTCTTTTGTTTTTACCACTATTCAGTGAATATGTGCATTATAAGTAGTCCAAATGAAGCTCTCCATTTTCCACCAAAATTTTATATTCTCCAATCTCAAATTCTTTATATTCATTTGACGATGAAATATACTTGACTTCTGTCCGCAGCTGACTAATTTCTTCCCACATCCTTTTTAAATTCAACTTTCCATCATTAATGTACCTTCTCAAATAGTAAACCAGCATATACTCTGAGATCATATGCTTATCTGCTATATGCATTTGATTTCGTTTATCAACTAAAATATAACAAAATGTCGGCGTTTCTTTTGGACTTACATACCTTTTATCTTCTTTAAATATAAAATCCATGCTGCCGGGTCTGGACATAAATTCTTGGTGTTTTGAAATCTGGTCAGAATATGCCTTAATTAATGTTTTGAATATTCTTCCATACGCTTTATCTATTTCGTCAAAATAATGATTATCTCTCCACTTTGCCTCCATTATCAACACTATATTTTGAGACATATCATAAATAGCGCAATCAACATCGCTTTCGATTTTACTTCCTTCTCCATTAACAAATTTATATTTCCTTGTCCTAGCTACAGCAACATTCTGCACACCTTCCAGCAACTTATCTATACGTTCCTCTGTTACTTTTGATATTGTATTTTCCCTATTTAAAATCTTTAATCCTTTTGAATAATGACCATTTATTATATTGAATTGCCAGTCGTTTACTCTTATCAGAGACGGTACAGTTACAATATTTTCTTCCACTTCAAACAAAGGAAATTCTAACACATTGGAATTTCCTCTGTTTATTAAATAATCAATTATTGTCTGCACTCTATCCCGCTTCAATCCACTGACCTTACATATTTCATCAATACAATTATTTTTATTAAGTACAAGCAATACTTCTCTGCCAATTTCATATATATCTTCTGTGAAATCCTTATATATATTAATTGCAATTGATTTTAGCATGGCCCGATAGTAGAAATATCCTAAAACCCCTGACAACTGTTTAGGGTGAGTAAACACACTACTTCTCACATTGGCTAACCATTTATTCAAATCCTTTTCTACAATCTCCCTACAAAGCCCATATAGTCCTAACTCCGTATGTTCCTCCAATTTCTCAATTTTTATTTGTTCAAGAACCACTTTGCTCCAAAAGGCTTTTATTATCTCCAGTGTTTGTATCTGCTCTTCTTTACTCGCGTCTGGATTATCAACTCCGTAAAAATAAATATCTGTTTCTTTTAGCTCATCCACAACCCATGATGTCGTCAGTTTATAAGTGTTATTTTTTATGTGATTAAGTTGTGCTTTAGAAAATGGATTAATATCATTTACCTCTCTGGCAAATCTATAGTCCTGAAACATTAAATAAAGCTCTTGATCTAAATCTTTTACATACTTTTTTAAGCTCCGAATATTAATTTTACCTTTCTTTATCTTTATCCCCCTATCCACTGTTTTAGAATATAAAAAACCCGCTATACAACGTCTAAATAAATTATCAATATCCTCTGGTGCTTTTTGTAAAACTCCTAGCTCAATAGCAATTAATGGATAAAAAAGATAATAATTCATATTGTGTGATTGGAAATATTTACCCATTCCCATTTCCACATACTGATTAATCCTCTCACTTAATGTTCCCAATAATTCAAATTCATCCATAATGCACCTCAAGCTAACACATTTTATTAAGCTTTCAATTTATAAGCTACTCCTTAGGAATTTGCTGTTTCTTTTTTGGCTATATTATAAATGACTTTCCTGTATTTTCTCTATCATTTCAACCACCTCGTTATATTCTATAAATTAACTCCCAATTTTCCTGTTCAGCATTTGCTATAAAATATCCACATAGTACTTTCCATTAACCAATGAAAACACCACTTCTTCCGGTAAAATTTTGATTCCGGAGTTAGCCATTCCAACCATTGTTATTGCCCAATCTGTATATTTGTCTGGAATCCTGTAACAATTTGCTTTCTTATTCTCCTCTATTGTAACCAAAGGAACCCCGTTTTTATCTATTCCAACCGATAAAACCATATACTGATTGTGCCCTTCTCGGATTCTTAATTTCGGTTGTCTGGAAATGTCCTTATATACCTTAGCTCCTTTTTGATTAAAAAAATACTCAGCGGAGTCATTAGCAATAGGTTCTACTGGCAATTTATTGCTTATATGATCAAAATGACTTTGAAGCTGTTCACACGCAAACAAATTAAAATTCTTTGGCTGCATGTCATAATTATCGTTCCTTATTTCATCTGCATTTTCAAAATGGCTCATATACTGTAGTAATGCTATAAATGAAACTAAATCGTCTGAATATATACCTGCATATGTACTATACCAATACTTATTATCAATACATATTATCTTGTACAATTTTTTATATAAATTAAGTTGTCTATTGTTGAGTACAAACCATTCAGTGCCTAATAATGTTTTCTGAACTTTTTCATTTGCACTATCATTAATTAATGCCGTATGGAGCGATTTCATTAATCTTGAAATAAGACCAACAAACATGTCCGCCATTCTTATTCCAATATAGTCAGCTGAGTTCCCCTCTTTCACATCCTTTATTCCAATATCTCTAGCGGCATTTAATGTGTTACCTGTATTTCCCTCCTTATCAATCACAAGAGAAAACTCCTTTAAATTCATTTCGTTGCACAACTTATTAAAACCATCAAATGGTGCAAAATATCTCCAATCTAAACTACTAATGGGTTGCACATCATCTAATAAAAGTATAATCTGTTCAAAAACATTATTTTCTCGTTCTTTAAGTGTGACATTCATCTTATTTTTTTCAATTCTTTGTTCAAAAAATATATGTAATTCTTTCACAAAATCATACGGTTTATTATATATCGCTTGTATTACTTTAACTGGACGATATACAAGAAGTGCCTTAACAATTGAATATTTCATTAAATCAACATCAACCAACCAAGAATTATGATAGTCCATAAATAACTGGTTGATAACATACTCGATTTTACTAAACACAGAAAAATAAACTATAATTTCCTTACTATATATTGAAAGTAAATCTTCATAAAACTCTATTGAATGCTTATTTAACGAAGCAAATCCGTATTGCAAATTTTTCTGCTTCATGGTAATACTTTTTAATTCCCCATTTATTTTTCTTCCCTCATATTTGGTTTCAAAATCACTATATCTTTTACAAATTTTAACTTCATTTTCCTCACTCCATCCCACAATAGCTGTGGTAAAATTATCATAATAATTATTGGCCGTTACCGTATTATAATTTATCTTTCGATTGTGTTCTGTTTCATCATAAAAGAAACAATATTTCATTTTGTTACCTCTTTAGCATTCATCTTTAAATATATCTAAAAGAATATCATAAAACAACATCCTTTACCATAAAATACCAATATATTTGTTCATACCTTTATGGTTATAGTATAAATGAATATTCTAACGCTGTGTTTGACATTTTTCTGTTCCTCCTTTTAAAATTGAATTGAAAAGAGCATCCCTCTATGGAATGCCCTATATAAAAAATAGGGATACTCTCATTCAAGTATCCCTATTGTCTATCACTGTATCTGAAAGTCCTCTATTCACTTTCATTGTCAGGATTTTTTGTGTTCCCCGTACCGAGGTCTAACGCCACAACTACGGTTACTTTCTTCACAAGTATCTTTTCCTTATGATTTTCACCGATTTTGTTGAAACTGAAAAATGTCACAAAGTGCGTAAATTCAAGGATTTCAACATATCACAAGTGATATGTTGGTATCATTTCCTTTGTATCAACACCACAGTCTCAACGTGGACATCATTGTCCAAACCCAAATCAATCTCACTGTCAATGATTGGCAGCTTAAATCCTATGGATTTCAGCCATTGTCCGTTCGCCTGCTCTTCCTCGTATACTTGAATCTCATCTATCAATGCAGACAACAGATCCCTTTTGTCCGCCTCTTCCATTACCGCATATAGTTTATCAAAATAGATCAACACTTTATATACATTATCGCCTGTCAGCTTTTCGGCTTCAATCGCCTTTTTCCTGTCCCGGCAGACCGCTATGCTTTTCTCCATGTCATCTATATTATCATACATTTTATCCAGTCTGTCCTGCAAGTCAGACAGCTTCCTGTCATAATGCCTGTCCTCAACATCCAGACTGTCTATCTGCTTTTCAAGGCTTCTTTTTGTGCCGATGTACTGCCCTAGCTGCTTCTGTAAATTTGAAATCTCTGTTTCGATTTCTGTGGTATCAACCTTCATATTGATCTTCTTCTGCATCATATCTGCAAATTTCGGGCTGCTTACAAGCTTGCTTATGACTTCCGCAACAGCATTATCCAGCTTTTCTTCCTGTAACTGCTTATTAAATGTGCAGGAATGTCCCTGCAGCATCCTTCTGTGCTTGCATCCATAATAAAAATAATCTTTGTAGTGCTTTCCGTTCTTATTCTTGATTGACTTATTCCCATACATTCCGGAACCACATACAGGGCAACGTAACAGACCAGATAAAAGGTGTATCTTTTCATCCTTCCCCTTATTTACATGTTCATATTTCTTAGCCTGTGCTTTCCTTTTTTCCTGTGCCGCTTCCCACAAATTCATATCAATGATTGCTTCATGGATACCATCGCACAGCATATATTCATCCTGCTTTACAAGATGGTATTCGTCTCTTGTCCCTACTTTCTTCTCCCTTTTCCTGCGTCCGAAAGCAATCTTTCCGCAGTATACCGGATTGTCCAATATCATCCTGATCAAATGTGTATCAAACATGGTGTTGCTTCCGTTCTGCCTTGCTATCTTCTTTATGCCCTGCTGTGCCAGATACTTGGCAACACCATTGGATCCCAGCTCGGTATTTACATATTTATCATAAATAATTCTGACAGCTTCTGCTTCCCGTTCTTCAATTTCCAGTTTCCCGCTGACCAGCTTATACCCATAAGGGGCAAAACCGCCATTCCACTTTCCCTCCCTTGCTTTCTGCTTCCGCCCTTCCATTGTCTGTACAAGAATATTCTCCCTCTCAATCTCTGCAACAGCAGACAATACGGAGATCATCAGCTTGCCGGAATCTTTTGAACTGTCAATGCCATCTTCAACGCATATCAGATTCACACCAAAATCCTGCATAAGCTGTAATGAATTCAGTACATCAGCGGCATTCCTGCCGAATCTGGATAATTTGAATACTAAAACATAAGAAACACCGTCCTTATCTGCTTCTATATCTTCCAGCATCCTCTTAAATTCTGCCCTTCCTGCAATCGACTTGCCAGATTTGCCTGCATCCTCATATTCCCCCACAATTGCATACTCAAATGCATCTGCGTATTTTCTTATCTTCTCTTTCTGTGCATCAAGGGAATATCCGTCTACCTGCATGGAAGTTGATACCCTTGTGTACATATAGGCTTTTACTTTTTTCTTGACCATAATCTATGCTCCTCATTTGGTTTGGACATTGTGTTTACGATATATTTTTATTATACCATTTTCTACTAATATACAGTAAGCGTCAAACCATACGCCACAGAATAAAGCAACGCCGCTTTTCAGCGGCGTGGTTTTCTGCATATATCGGGTAATTCCTCTGCCCACGGCAGTAATGATTCCAACGCTTTCGCATTGCTCACATTTCCCTCCCTGTCGATAAGTTTGGGGAGTTCTGTCAGCAGATGGTTAAAATAATTATAAGTGCTCAGGCTGTTTAGTTTCGCTGTTTCTGAGATGCTGTATATTATGGCACTTGCTTCTGCTCCTTTGACGGAATCAATAATTACCCAGTTTTTCTTTCCGATACAGAATGTACGGATGGCTCTTTCTGATGCGGAATTATCGATCGGGATTTCTCCGTCATTGAGAAATACCCGGAGATACTTTTCCTGGTTGATACTGTAATGAAGTCCGGAAGCAGTCGCTCCTTTTGGAAGCTGGCTGTCCAAAACATCTTTTACCCATGCAAAATATTCCTCAACAAGCGGCTTTACATGTTTCTGCCGTTCTTTGAGGCGCTGCCGCGGCGTCAGTTCTTTCAGGCTTTCATCCAGCTTATAGATTGCCGCGATCCTTACCAGTGCCTGATATGCGGTGGACCTTTTTGCCAGCTCCGGATCCTTTATGGCTTTGATCGCATCAGAGAAATCCCTTCTTGCATGGGCCCAGCAGTTGGCGTTCGTCAATCCCTCAAGATGGTCTTCGAGCAGATGGTACTGTGCCAGGCCGTCGGTTACCAGAATGCCCTTGAAGCCTTTGTAGAATTCTTCGGGATGTTTGTGGTGGCGTGTTTTCTGGTATTCATACAGGACAACCGGCCTGTCCTTATAGTATTCGCCCGAACGGTGCACCCACATATAACTGGTGGAACCGGCACTGCGCCCGTCATTTATGACTTCCACCGGCGTTTCATCCGCCTGGGTGACATGATATCTGAAAAATTCTTCTTTCAGCCTGTCATAAACAGGCTTTAAATATCTTTCCGCACAGAGTATCGTCCAATTCGCCATGTTCTGCCGGCTGATGTACACACCATTTCTCTGAAACTCCTGCTCCATTCTGTAAAGCGGTATGGAATTGACATACTTGCCATTGAGAATAGCAGCTTCCAGGGAGGGTGTGACGATGCTGTTACGCAAAAGGTCTTTCGGCCTGTCACCCCGTAAGAATTCATCCTGGCGCAGTCCGTCCGTACCTACATACACTTCAACCGTATGCAGCTCCACCGTCCATGATGCCGGAGTATATCGGAGCCTTTTGTAAC
>KE159821.1:0-209587 GCA_000403495.2 Lachnospiraceae bacterium 10-1
AGTTCTTTTAATAGTTCATTTAATTCCATATCATTCACCCATTTTATGATAACATAATAAAACAGGTTATTCAACTAACTTGACAAAGAGCCAAATTATTTTACACTACCTCCCTATGCATTTTCATTACTCTTTTATATAGTTGAAAAATAAAATTAACCAAATACGGGCATTCTTTTATGGAAAGCGGACTATCCCGGGCTTCCTGCACCAACTGGCCCCATTCCCTGAGGTGCTTTTCACGTATCTTTGCTCATGTCATGACTTTAACCTCCAATCTAAAGTTTGCTTCTAGATTAGCATAAAATACATGATTTTTCACTGGTACCGATTATCTACCAGTTCCCTATTATCATACAGGTTTGCTCCTGTTTGGTATAGGTACGCACTATCTACCGTTTACATCAAAACTTAGACAACAAATTTTCATTGTAATTTCCATGTTCCAATTCATCCATAATATAATAAACTTCCTGTAAATTTAAGAAGCTCGGCAAAAGAGGATATGCATGAATTCTTTTGCCATAATCATCTACGATAATATTCGGATTGCAAGAATAATCTATTTTATCCAACAATCCATCAAAAGCAAACATGAAATTAGTTTTTACTTTTTTAATCTTTTCTTGATTGGCTTTTAAATACCTAATTGATTCTTGTATAGTCTCTTTGGTCTCACGGTAGTCAAAAAGCAAATTTAAACTTGGTTTTATACCTTGCTCATTCAGTTTACTCATAAGTACTGATAAACGCTCAAGATATCTATCCGGATCTACTGTTTTATTCATATATCTTAATATAGTTTTTGATCCCGATTCAAATCCAATACTCACCTTGCTTATTCCGGCATCCGGTAACAGATGGATATACTTGTCCCATGGATTATCGACATGAAGCTCTATATTCCAGCGCATATTTTGGGTTGAAAGATACTCTAATTTTTTAATCGTCTCTTTATAATTAACACCAAAATTGGCAGCCAATAAATGAGACTCACAATCATCACCATATAAAAGACTAACATTATCAACATTTTTAACAAATATGTCATATGGAACACACTGATAACAATCTTTTACGCATGAATTCAAGCAAAACCGGCAACTAAAAGGACAGTTTCTACTTTCTTCAACATATGGCATATACTTTTTATAATCCGGGAATTGAGAAAAATCAATTGCTCTAAAACTTACAGCCTCAATGTTTGCATTATAAACTTTATTTTTTTCATATACTGAGGATACATCAATATCCTTTCCCTCCAGAACACTTTTATATATTTCGTATATAGAATATTCCGAATCTCCTATTACAGCATAATCAACATATAGTGAGTCTTCAAATACCTTCTCTTTTATACTTTTTATTTGCCAACCGCCTAACAATACTTTTATTTTATTACTACATTTCTCTTTGACTATTTCCGCTATTTTCAAAGCTTCTAAATATTCCCAAGCGCAGGTAACACTTATCCCAACTAAACAAGTATCCTCATCGATAGATGAAATAACTTCCTCATCGCTTATATCAAATATTTTTACTATTTTACTGGATATTCCATTCTCTTTTAAAATACTTGAAGATATTAGTAGAGCCGGATTCATAAACGGAACTCCTTTTGTGAGTGCTAAAGGAATATCATACGCTGGGCGTGATATTTTCATGTATGGTGGACTGATCAATATTACTCTAGCCATTCTTCCTCCTATCCCAAACTATTCACTAGTACAACGTTTTTTAATCTCTCATATACTAAGCACTCGCTATTTGTGTCATTGCTACGTTGTCGTCAGTCAACAATACCACCGCATTGCCTCCTTCCTCTGCCTTGCATTGACGCAAATATCAAGCACTTAGTATACAAGGATTAAGAAAATGTTGTACTAGTGATCTCCTTTTGCTGTTAATCTACCTTTACTACATCAATATATTACTATTTCTCTTATTATCCTTTTGGATTCAAGTCAAAAAAGGACATAAAGAACATCAAACCCTATCCTGGAAAGCAATCCCCCTATCACAGGTGATGACAAATGCACTATCTGTGTATTATAATAGATTCACTCTGATTGCAGATCCTTATATACTGCATTTTCTTTCCGGCAATTATTGTATTCTCTAAATGCGGCTCAATCTATCTCACCGAAAGAATCTCCTTTTGACAACGCCTTATGTGAAGATTTCTTCAAATATTTCAAAAAAAGATATGTAACAAAATAGCAGTGTTTCATATTTCATCATATGAAACTTAGAGCATCATTTCTGATGCTCTAAATAATCCTATGATTTCAATTCGCATAATATATTACTATTTCGCAATTACTTTGATTGAGATACTTAATAATGTCTTACTCTGCCCTCTTCAAAGAAAACACTTCTTTTTCACTCTTTATTCAGCAATCCCTAAGTCTACAAGTCCAATAGCTTTTCTTAATTCTTTCATTGACTTATCACAAATAGGTTTAACTTTTCGTGTTCCTTCCTTTAATAATTCGAGAACTAAATCTCTATTATTTAAGTACGGCCCCATCCTTTTTCTCATTGGGTCAAGCAAATTATTAAGAACAACTTTTAATTTGCTTTTTGCTTCATCCTCACTTATTTTTCCAGCACAAAATGCAGCATTCATTTCCTCATATTCATCAGGAGCAAATATTCTGATATATTCCAAAACGACATTTAATTCGTCTTTGCTATCAGTCCATTTCATTCGATCTACTTTTTCATCTACAACTTCTTTTGTGTCTCTGATAAAAATCGCATTATCTAAACTTTTACTCATCTTATTGGATCCATCTAATCCAACAATATGATTATGCTCCGTAGTTACATACTGTGGAACCTTAAATCCACTATCAAATTCTGCATTGAGATAGTTAACTATTTCCTGAGCGATCATAATGTGATCAACATTGTCTTTACCAACAGGAATAACATCTGCTTTCAAGGCAAATACATCTGCTGCTTCAAGAACCGGATAAGCTACAAGTCCTAAAGACACCTCATCCTGATTAGCATGCTTACTCATTTCCAGTAATGACGGAGTATTATTGACACGGTCCAATTTTACATAGTTCTGAAAAATACCTAAAATATGTGACAAACTGGGAATCTGCGATTGTAAGTAAAACGTTGTTACGCTAGGGTCAATTCCCATACCAATAGCATCAATAATTTCATTCAGCGCATTTTCGTATATACTGTCAATATCTTTTTTTCTTGATTTGGTAGTCAGCATATGTACATCGGAGATAATGAAAAAGCTATGATAATCATACTGAATTTCTGCAAATCCCTTAAATGCTCCCACATAATGACCCAAATGTAATTTGCCTGTAGGACGTCCACCTGAAAGCATTATTTTCTTTTCCATTATTTAACCTCCTCAATTTCAATAATATCTCCGTTTTTAACATCGAAATCTTTAGCAAAATTACCTCTAACGGTACCAATCTCTGTATATCCAAAAGAACTACCGGGATAAATGATCAATTCACCATCATTTCGTTCCATCATTCTAGTGTTAAAGATCACATCAACTTTCTTATCATTGAATTTAATCACAAACTTAGTACCATCTGCAGGCATTTCTGCAAACTTATGGTATAACTTCAAATTACCAAAGTTATCGATATGCATTACCATACCCTCTACATGCTCAACATGTCTAAGCTTATCTAATTCAAATTTATTACCTAATTTACTAATCTCAATTCCGGATGCTACTTTTCCAACAGTGGGAGAATGTACATACTTTCCTCCGAAAGGAACAAAACCGGGATCAAATAATTCATAAAGTTCTTCGCAGCCGTAATCTTCAACCAACCATCCGAATGCACCTGTATTTGTACCTTCGAAAATCAAATTTTTCTTTTTCGTTCTTCCGATAATTCTCTCTGTTCTCAATTTTAAAGGATTTACGATAACACAAATAATAGTCCCTTCAGGATAAATTTCTGCTATTAGCTTAACAAGGAAATTTACATTAACGATACTATAATTATCAATAGGCACGATAGGTTCTATATCAACATCGTATTCTGAACAATTGCTATAAATGGATCCTCTTATTTCAAGCCAACCTACATCAATACAGTCTGTAAGTACAACAACTTTTTTTCTCATATGTCTTATTTAGTGTTTTTTAGAAGCAAAAACACATTCCTTTTTTTGTTTTTGTTATCACGTATAATCAAATTATACTATACATTCTCACTAAATTCGGCTTCTTAATATACCTACAATTATGATAGCTTCTATTTACTGCCATGTTTTCTTCTTCAATCCAGTAATATCATATTGCATTTTCTAACTAAAATGAATCAGTTCGCTAGACTATCACCCACCCTTTTCCATCATATAACGTTCTTTTCGGACTTTTGAAACTTTGCAAACCTTTCACTTTTAATTCGACTTAAAAGAACACTCCTCAAGAGATAAATTCAATCTCTCAAAAATTTCTTTTCCACCCATACCACATGCATAGCATCCATCTAACTCTAATTTGCTCTTTACATCTTCAAGTTTCGACAATTCAGAAACTTCGACTCCTAAATATGGAGCGCAACCGGGCCATTTTGTAACGTTAATACTAATATCATCCAACTTATATCTTGTGATATTTCGTTCTTGATATCCGGTCTCATGAGCGTTAAAACTCTTAACAAATCTCTGTGCATATTCCAAATTCTCAAACTTAATTAAAACAGTTCTTTCTTTTCTATAAGCTCTTTCAGATAAATCCAACTGCTTTAACTGAAGCTGTACACCCTCAACAGAAGCTTGTATTCTGAATAATGTATTTTCCTTTATTAAAAAGTCATCATTAATGTCATATGTATATATTTGTTGAGCTACTTCATACTTACAGAATCCATTTGCTTCTAATAAAGAAATCGTCTTATCCTCATCAATATCGAATACGACCTGTTCCATTTTGTTCTCTTGAACAATACCTACAATACCATTATATCTTTCAAAAGATTCCTTATAACGCTGACCTATATAATTGAAGTATGTAAAGAGGAAATCTACTTTTGACTTATTCGAAAGGGATTCAAAATCAACAATTTTTCCATTATAACCATCCAAGACATACAAATTATTTTTTTTGTATGCTAAATCTTCAATATATACACCGGGTTTGATAAATTCTCTAATAATATTTGAAAAATGAGAGAGTCTATTTTTGTCTGTCGTAATAATTCCGCGTGACACGAGCAATAAATCTAAATTATCACAAAAATAATCACAATCTTTATACAAAAACGTATCACATTCTTTATTGTTTATAGGAGCAATATTGGCAATACAAAATCCCTGTGATATGGGCATACATTCGATTACTTCGATGTCCTTGTAGTCTACATCCAAAACTGCTTTTTTGATGATAACCGCTCTGGTTTGAAAAATGTGAATATTATCTTCCGCATCAATTCCCCATTCAACATCAACTTCGTAACCGAAAGTATCTCTTATTCTCTTTACCGCATTTACTAAACGTACAACAATTGTATCTTGAGCTGAAACTTCATTTTCTTCTACTTCAATACAGTTAACATTGCCTCTTCCTTCCACAACAGCTGTACCTAATCCGTGTGTGTACTCAATAATATATTTCTTTGTTCCATCAACAGGATCGCAGCTAAATGCAACACCGGACTTTACCACCGGAGCAACCGGCTGAAAGAGAACAACCATACTTTCTTTATCCAAATCTATATCATAGCACTTCATATACAGTTTTGAATTATCATTAAAGTATGATGAATATACTTTTTTGATAGATTCTATAATCGGTTTATCACCGCTTATATTCAAAAATGAATCATATTGTCCGGATGCACTGAAGAAAATAGAATCCTCACAAGTAGCCGAACTTCTAACAACAAGCTTTTTTTCACCAAATCGTTCTTTAATGGTAGATAAAATGATATTTGTATCTTCTTCTGTAAAACAGAAATTGTTGAAATCACTTAAATCCACATTTTGACTCTGCTCCAAAACTTTATAAAAGAAAGTCTTGGTTAATGCAATTGTATCAGGAACAAATATATCTGTATCATTCTGAAATAGCTTTGACAATGTGATTAAATGATTCCCTTTTTTTCCGATATCTTCACTAGTATTATATACATCTAATACAAAATAACTCATTCTTCCACTCTAATCTCATAATTTTTTATTTTTGGTAAATCTTCAACGTTACAATAA
The DNA here is from genome assembly GCA_000403495.2 of Lachnospiraceae bacterium 10-1. Classification (GTDB taxonomy): domain Bacteria; phylum Bacillota; class Clostridia; order Lachnospirales; family Lachnospiraceae; genus Suilimivivens. Next base: position 6,214 of record KE159821.1, read on the forward strand.
ACAGAATGTTTAAGTTCATCATCACTGAAATATTCTAATCCCATGCTGGTTCTTACACGTTTTAATACTTCCGCTGCTTTTAACCGCGCTTTCTTACTTCCGTCTTCCAACATATCGTAAACATAATCAATATGTTGCTCGTAATAATGTCTTCTCTCTCTTATAGGCCCCAAAATATCCTGCAGAACATCATTTAAAAACCTTTTAATTTTCACATCACCAAGTCCACCACGCATATAGTGGCTTTTCATTTCATCCAAGTTTTTATATTCCGTACAATACTTCTTAAAATGTTCTTCCGTAGAAAAAACATCTAAATAAGTAAATACTGTATTTCCTTCTATATGACCGGGATCTTCTACTCTAATATGTTCCGGATCTGTAAACATACTCATAACTTTCTTTTTTATCACATCGGGTTCATCCGCCAGATATATACAATTCTCTAAGGATTTGCTCATTTTATTTTTTCCATCTGTTCCCGGAAGCCTTTTTCCAATATCGTCAGGAGTAATCAGATAATACTCTTTCAGAACATCGCCATATATTGAATTGAAAGTATTAACAATTTCTCTTCCCTGCTCCAATATCGGTTCCTGATCTTCTCCACCCGGAACATAAATTGCATCAAACGCTGTTATATCTGCCGTCTGACTTATTGGATATGTTAAAAATCCTACTGGAACATTATCTCCAAAACCCTTCTGCTTCATTTCAGACTTTACTGTCGGATTTCTTTTCAATCTTGCTAATGAAACCAAATTCATATAATAAAATGATAACGAATCCAACTCCGGGATCTGGGATTGAACATAAATCACACTTTTTTCCGGATCCAATCCAACCGCTAAATAATCCAATGCCACTTCAATCAAATTTCTTCTGATTTTTTCAGGATTTCTAGCGTTATCAGTTAATGCTTGAAGATCAGAAATAAAAATATACATATTATATTTTCCTGAATTCTGCATTTCAACTCTTTTCCTCAATGAACCCGCATAGTGTCCTAAATGCAACTGTCCTGTCGGTCTATCCCCTGTTACAATGGTAATCTTCTGATTCATATTTTATACCTCATTTCTTTCTTCCCGTATTCAATTTATTAAAATAATATGCCAAGTATTCTGCAATATTGTAATCATTATTTATTGCCTCTTCATCCAACTCTATTTTACTCAAAGAGTTAGCTTCAACTTCATCATAAATTTCAACAAGCATTTTACACCATTGATCAATATTTTTACTCCGCAAGTCTACCCATCCTATTTTACACCAATAATCTATATTATCGGCATTAATGTCTTTATTATCCCTCTCTCCGGGTATTAATGTATAATCACTAATGTATAAAGAATTATCGTTCTTTAAGATCGGTAAACCTAGTGTTACAATTTCCTCTATTAATGCTTCATCATGATAAGCGTTGATCTTATCAGCAATTTTGTCCAGATTATTTGCCTTTATCTCATCTATCGTAGGGAAATTCAATTTTAAATAATATAATTCATACAAGTATTTTGAAAGAGTTCCGCCTAAATTTCCTGTTGCAATACCATTCGTAATATTATACTCTTCTAATTTATTACGTAACTTTTCAATCATTTTTCGTCCTGAATATGTAGGTTGTAACATAGCACCATCTAATGCCTTAAGTACATCATGAATGCTTCCAGAGTATAAACATTCCATGACTCTCATAGCAACTTCCTCTTTTGTGATAGCTTCCATTTGACCTATAGCAGTCAAAACTTCTAATTCACATTTCGAGTAAACATGATTTTCACCTGCTCTTACAACCGGGAACTCCAAATATTCATCACTCGCAATATTCTTATTGTACTCTAACACCTTACAATCATTAATAGAAATAGGGGTTATATTTCGTCTTTTTTTCAAAAGACCTTTTTCTGTTTCGATCGGCTCACTCATCACACTATCATACCCAACAAAACAGCCTGGTATAACCAGCGAAACATCGATATTGTTTTCATGAGAAAGATTCCATAACAGCTGATGCAAAACACCTGATGCAGCTATTTTGCCCATCAGAGCACTTGACAATTGATACTTAGGATTATCTCCATGTGTATATGGCATATTTATTCCCATTCCGCCAAGTCCTGTTGTTGACACTTTCACATATTTCTTTACTTCATAATTCTCTAAGCAATATTTCAAACAATATACAAAGTTAACAATCTTAGTCGTATAATCATCAACCATTAATTTTTTACAACAGTCTTTTGCATTATTTTGATAACACAAAAAATTATACTCTGGATTATATGCATTTCCTAAAACTGTTGCTGTATTGATCGCATCGATTATCAAATCCGGCGAATACTCCTTTACCAAAACTGCTATCGTTGATTTTTCAATACTCGCAGTTGTTATTTCACCGTAAAAATAATCAATTATCTCATCCGTTTTTTCATATAATCTCTTATTGTCAACATCTTTTATCAAATATGGCATAAAAACATTACCATAAGAAGCGACAAATTCTATGTCACTATATCGCTGAGAATATTCTTCACAGACATCAACACTCTCTTTCTCGGTCAAATTATGAATAATTATTTTTCGAGGACTAGTCTTTACAATTTCATTGAGAATTGCTTTTCCAATTTGTCCTGTTCCTATAAACAAGATATTTTTATACATTTACATCAACCTTCCTTTCAAGAACATCCTCTTATTTCTTTTCCTCATTCACGCTATTCAACATTTCATCAGCTAAGCATTTTCTTAAAATACTGTCTTCTCTTTCTATGCAAGCATCGACTTTTTTTATTAGGCTTTCATACCGTTCTGCTTTTCTGGAAAAAAACGTTTTAACCAACATCATACATATACGTTCCCATTCTTGTATCACCTGGAAATAATCTTGAGCATTTTCCTTTGCTTATATATAAATTTCCGGGAACAAAATTTATATATTATTCATTCTATTTTAACAATTCATCATAAGTTGTTTTAAGTTCATTTTTTATTGCTCTTAGTTGTTCTACTTGTATATGTTGTATTCCTCGCTCAATTTTTACAAGACATTCTCGTGTAATTGGAATCCCTTGTAAATCCAACAAACGTACCAATTCTGTCTGTCCGAGACCTTTTGCAACTCTTATCTCTCTAATATTTTTCCCAATATTTCCACTTTCACTTTGCTTAATCTTTTGTCCCAACAGTACCACCTCTTCTTGAACTCTTTTTAGTCCAATTATATTTTTATTCTATTTATAAATTGGGAAATAATGGGACTGATATTAGTCCAAATGTAGAAATATGAAAATATTGATTAGATATTTTAATTTTCATAAGCTTTCTTCTTTGATATATGCAAAATACCTTTCTGATTTTCGTTTGCGGAGTTGCCGTTTCAGTATGGTAACTCCGCAAACCACATATTTTCTATTGCCTCCTATTGCTCAATAAATCACTTCCATTTTGTCACATATCACCCTTTACAAATTCTGCCGGATGATCCGCGTGATAATCCCCACAGCTACTCCCCGTTCCTCATCAATCTTCGTTACAGCAAAGCTCACATCATCCTTTTCCCCGGGCGTCCTGTAATCATAGCAGGCATAAGCCACCGCATTGGCACCGTTGGACAGCCGGATATATACCACCCCATTATAAACATCCGTCACCTTTCCGGCATACTTGCTCTGGACACGGCATTTTTTCAGATTTTCATGCTGTGTGTCTTGGGTCACACTCTTGACATCAGCATTAACGCCCATACCCTCCAGGCTCTCACGCCGCACGTTTAAAATACGCACCAGCACCTGGTCTCACACGGAAAAGCGCTCATGGGCATCCCCGATCCAGTCCCACGCAAGGTCACAGGCCATGATGGAGCATTCCACTCCAAATATCTCCACCCGGATGACCTTTTCCGCCACGGCTATTACCCTTGCCTAGACGATGCGGCCCTCGTAGACACGGTACATCCCTTCCGCATCTGTATCCAGATAAAATATCTGCCGCTTTTTCAGCATGGCTTCCCTGCGGCTGGCTACCACACTGCGCGTCTTGGAATCAATTCCTTTTACAATGAAGTCGATCTCTACCCCAGCATGTTACCGAGAACTTTGTTCTGGGGCAGCATCAGCTCTGCATATTCCTTTCCTGACGGGCTGCGCCTCTGTACCAGATTGATCATCATCTCTTTTAACGGGATTACAATACGGAACCCTTTATAGTCCACGATCACAATAGTCTTGCCTCTGTCCGTCTGTTCAATGCCGCCAAGCTGCCCAGTAAGGATACGCCAGGTGCGGTAAGCGTTATGGATCTCATGCCAGATGGCATCTTCACGGGATTCTTCTGTTTCCTCTTCCCCATGGCTCTCCAGCGTCAGCACGGGTGCCTCTGCCTTTCTTGCCCGGAGCGGACGGCGGAGTGCTGCTGCCCCCTGTCTTTCAGAAATGTCCGCCATTTCTGCCTGATTTTCCGTCTGGAAAGGTCAGCCGTGCTTAAATATCTGTCATGCCCGATCAGGTACTTTACCCGCTTTGCCACAGCCGGCCATTTCAGCAGGATTTCCGTTTTTTCGCTGCCATATTTCCCCCTTGCCAGAGACAGCCCTTTCCCGCTGTACCACACATCGGAATCGTCCGCACCGGCATAAATGCTCCCGTCGCCCCTTGTAAGGCAGGCGTCAATCTCGTCCTGGGTGATAAATGCCGGGTGTTCCTCCCATGCAAACCCTTCCCTTGCCCGGTAGGGGACAGCTTCCCGTGCGAACTTCTAAAACTGTGCCGCGGTACATGCTCAGGGAGATACCTGCGGTATCTCATCAGCCCCTTATTTACCTTACAGTCACTGGCTGTACCGCCGCCATATCACACATATTGGCTACCCCACTGTCGCGGACTGCCAAGATTTGATCCTTGATTTTTTCTGTTATCATCCGTCTTATGCCTCCCTTAATTCCATCCTGATTGCAGGAATGGCCGCCCGCTCCTGTGTCTGCCAGTCCATGTAGTTTGCCTTTACCTCGGTCAGCCCCGCCATACGGAACCCTTGCTTTTCAAATTCCGCAAGGGTCGGGATCAGGCTTGAAAAGGTGCTACTGATGGTGAATCCGCTGATGCCGTTTTCCTTAAGCGTCCTTGTGATTTCCGGGAGGTCGGCATCCCAGATGGTCTCGCTGAAATCTATCTGCTCGTTGCCAGCCGTGATGCTGTTCCGGTATGCCCAGAACAGTGTCGGGTTGATCCCCCATTCCTTAAGGCTTCCTGCCTGCTCCGCAATGGCTCTCTCAAAAAGTTCGATTTTCTTCATAGTGTGTACCCTCCGTTTTCTCTGTTTTCCCTTTCGGTAGTACACATGTTACCTCTGAAAGCACATATTATCCACTAAAACCGCAGGCATAAATGTACCAAAGATACTGCCTGCGGCCTGTGCATAATATGGCGGTTTATGAGAGCTCCACCATATATAAGGTCCTGCAGATGTGCCTGTAATCTCCGCGCTTTAAGGCTTCCTTCCCGCTGTGCCGGACCTTGCGGTTCAGATACCTTTTATTCAGGGAAATGCCGTGGCGCAGTTCGCCCCTCATACTGTAAGAACCATTTCCCCTGATCCAGCAGTTACGCTTTTCGTGTGCATTTCCCGGCATCCTTTTCTGCATTGCCATATCCATCCACCTCCTTCCCGTCAATACACAAGTGCGCTCACGCTCCCCCGCCTGTCCCGGACATCCGCCTCTTTGCACCGGAACTCCAACAAATCTTCCGGCATTCATCCTCACCGAATATCACCGCAAGGCTGCTCCCATTCTGCCATTGGACGTGGATACTTCCACTGTCATCAATTCCTGTCACCACGCCCTTAAGTCCGGGCGGCATCTCCCTGTAAGGGTCATCCATCTTAATCAGCTCCACCCTGCACCCTTTTGGGTATCTCTCCCGCAGGGCTTCCAATTCCTCTTTTTTAATATAAATTCCCATGCCAGACATCCTCCTTTCGCGCTTTCTCATTCCTGCTGGCTGTTGATCCGGTGCGCTGACTGGATGCCCTCGTATTTTTCCTTATGGATGATGGAGGATTTCACATATACCACTTTCCCGCTTTTACATTTTCGGTAATGTCCCCTCCGTGTATGGGGCATCACTTCATATCCCTGCATCCGGCTGCTCCCCGTTCCGGCATTTTTCCTGCCGAATCGGAAGACCTCTATCTCCCCAGACTCCATGCCATCTTTTTTCATGTCAAAGACCTTGATGCTGTTCTTATCAATATATTTCTGGCACCTGTTCTCCTTTCCGGGATAGGTATGCGCCTCCTGCCCTAAGGACCGCCTCCTATGGTCTGCTTTCTCCACCTCCTCCAGATAGTCCAGCAGGCTGAGCATGGCCGCCGCAGCTTCTTCCTTCCCTGCCAATGTGGTGCTGTCCGCATCCAGCCTTACGATCCTGTCCCGGTAAAGGCACATCAGCGACAGTCCCTGCTTTTCCCTACCCAGCAGGTACACGGTCTCCCCCGCCTCCCTGCCCTGCACTGTCACAATGTAATGCACATCCCACGCCACCAGCCTTCCGAGCCGTTCCCCGTCCTGCGCCGTAAACTCCTGTCCAACATACTCTCCGTATAATTCCCCGCTGACCAGCACCAGCTTGGGTATGCTGGTGACCTCTGCATAATATCTCCCCTCTTCCTCACTGTACTGGTACATCCGCCGCAGTTTTTCTTTTGGGATGTCCGCCGCTTCCCTCTCCTCTATGAACTTTTTCTGCTTTAACAGGACTCCCTGGAAAAACTGGAGGTTCAGCAAAAGATCAATATATTTTTCCATCTTTTTCATCTGCGCCCGGATATTTTTTGCCTCCATATCCTTCCGGCATTTTTCCCTGTCCTCTTCCTGTGCATAAAGGAAATCCGGCAGGCGGGACCTCACCCGCCCAAGCAGCATGAGGCCGTCCCTGTAGCCCCTCTGATCTCCGTTATTTAACTGGTGCTGCGCCGTAAAGAAATCGGAGACCATATCCTTCCGTTCCTCCTCCCGCACTGCCATGTCCTGAAAATATCTGTACTGCGGGAGGTTCATCTTATCTATAAATTTGGGCATCCTATTCCTCCGTGTCAAAACTCTGGCTGACCTGCTCAGTCAGGACTGCATCCGCCGCTGCTTCTGCTGGTTCCGCCTCCTGCTGCTCCGCGGGTGCCTGTTCCTGCCTCTTTGCCGCCTCCCGCTCGTTCCGGCGGGCTTCCTGCCACCTCTGCTTATTTGCCTCGGTGCGGAAAGCGGAATTCCCTTTCAGCTTTTTCATCAGGAGGTCCCGTATCTCCTTCTTTTCCGCGCCGCCAAAACCGAGGCGCAGGAGCCATATCCTCATGTAGTATTTCTCGTTTTCCTCAATGGTCTCTTTGGGGCTGATGCGTTTCTGCTCCTTTGCCTGCTGCACCATCGCCGCCGCAAGGTGTGTGAAGGCTTTTATCATGTCCGGGTCACCCGCCGTGGGAAGGGTGAAGGTAATCTTCCCGTCCTGAAAGCTGATGCCTCTGCAACTTTCCGCATGGTTTTGGAATGTCTGCAGGAAAGTTTCCACATCGGGAATCTCCGTGCTGCCCAGCTCCTCCACCAATGCTGTCGGAACCCGGAAAACATCTTCCGCAAAAGCGCGGCCTATCAGATACTGTTTGCTGCGGGTCAGGAAGACCAGGTTCTTAAGCCCCTCCGCTGTCATGCCCTCCATCGGCAGGCTGACCGTTGTTTCATCCGCCTCCGGCTGCTGCTTTCCGAGGAAGCCCTGCTCCGTCAATCCTGCCGTTACCATCTCCGCCGTTTTTTCATCCTCCGTTACCACCGCACCCTTTTTGTCGATGGTGCAGTTCCCGATCTGGTAGGCGCAAGTCGGCACCCCAAGGTATTTTGCGGGCTGCCCTAAAATGGCGCTGACCGCTTTCACTACATCTTTCCTGTTTTCTGCATTCGTCTCAATCCTCATCCTTTTTTCCTCCGTTTTTTAAGCCCTCCGGCTTTGTTTTCCCTTTCGGTATTACATTAATCACTCTGAACGGGAATAAAAGCAACATAAATGTCAGAATAAATGTCACAATAAAAAAGGCTGGTTGCTGTGCATGGTACACAACGCCCGAAAGCAGATTTTATCTATTGGAAGTAACGAAACTTACCCCTCCATCTCTGCCAGTCTTTCCTTTAATTCCGCAAAGAACTGTTTCCCCTTGACCGGCTTCCCTGCCCGAATGCATTCTTCCTCAAACAAAAAACGGACTTCGAGCTGCTCCACGCTGTAATCTGCGCGGAACTGCCTCCAAGTCCGTTTATCCCATTCTTTTAATTTTTTCCACAGCGCCGGGTGGTTATGGTAGAGCTGCCGCAGTTCCGGCAGCGGCTGTAACGGGCAGCACCAGCAGGACACCCGCTTGAACTGCCCATAAAGGCCGTTCCAGTCATACCCGTGGTCATAACAGTATTGCAGGCAGTCTGCCTCCGTCATCCCCCAATCCACAAGGGGATGCACATGGCCGTCCTGCCTGTTCCGTTTCCGCTCCAGCCGGTATCCCTCATCGGCGGCAATCCCGACATATTCCTTTACGTCATACTCCTTCCGGATTTCCCGGAGGAACCTCTCCCTCGGCGTGTCTTTCAGCCTTGCCGTACACCACCGCATCCGCGGGCCAGCCCATCCGTACCCCTTAATGTCCGGGCCGTATCTTTTTATCGCAAGGGAGTCTGGATTACGTCTGACATCCGCATGGAACATCATCTCTTCAAAAGATTTTTCCGCCCGGACGCGGGTAATCGGCATCCCGATATCCTTTTCCAGCTTTGCGATATGCTCATACATTTCCGGGAACTCAAGCCCCGTATCGCAGAAAAGGATACAGTCAATCTTCATCCCCCGCTCGATCATCCCAAGGAGCATGGCTGTGGAATCCTTGCCCCCGGACAGCGCCACTACCCTGTATTCCGGCTTATCCATCGGCTTCACCCCCGTCCAGATCGTCACAGGTTATGCCCGTCAGTTCCGTAATTACATCCTCGCAGGAAGCCACCGCCGCATCCCATCCCCGGCTGAATGATTCCGATGCGTCACACCCGCCAAGACCGTGTATCCTGCGGAATATCTCAACCAATAATCCCCTGTCACTCATTGCCAGCCGCCTCCTTAAAAAACGCTTCGCAGATTGATAACTCTGCAAAGCGCTTACATTTTTCCACTACTCTTTTTCTTATCCAGTCTGGTGGCGTTGGTACGTCATTGTATCTGCCATACTCACCAAACATACACTCCATCCCTATATTCCTTGCCTGCACCGCCTCGGTAAATGTCAAATAATATCCAAGATGAATATCATGCTGGCAGACTTTTATCCTTGCCCTGTATTTCCTCCGTGGCGGATAAAAACTCACGCCGGAAGCTCCCGATGTGTTGTTTTTCTGCAAAGGCTGGTTACACTGGTTCTGCTGATGGGTGCATATCCTCAGATTGCAGAGACGGTTATCAAATGTGTCTAAACTGATATGATCCACCTCATATCCCGGAGGGCATTCCAATAAAAATGAATGCAGCATATCGCCCTTGCAATTTATGATATAGGTACTTCTCGGTTCCCCGCTCCGTTTATTCCGATACCAATTGGTATCTCTGATTTCTTCAAAACATATGCGGTCAAACCAAAATACCGTGCCGTCCGGCAAAGTGCCGCAGCCAGTACCATCCTGAAAAAATTGATAGACAACATTACTCATCTATGCCCTCCCCTGCCAATGCAGAGAAAGCAATCTTCTCACCTTCACGCTCTACAAATACATTCTCCGCAGAGCCGGCCTGTTCGATATAGCGGTTCACGATCACATCCGCAAACTTCTCATCCAGCTCTATGGTGTAGCAGATACGGTTCGTCTGCTCGCAGGCAATCAGCGTGGAGCCGGAGCCGCCGAAGGGGTCAAGCACGATGCAGTTGCTCATGCTGGAATTCTTGATGGGATATGCAATCAGTCCCACTGGCTTTTGGGTAGGATGACTCTCGCTTTTCTTCGGGCGGTCAAACTCCCATATGGTAGTCTGCTTCCTGTCGGAATACCAGTTGTGCTTCCCGCCCTTCTTCCATCCGAACAGGCACGGCTCATGCTGCCACTGGTAGGGGCTGCGCCCCAGCACAAGGCTCTGCTTCTTCCAGATGCAGCACCCGGAAAGGTAGAATCCTGCTGCCTGAAACGCTTTCCTGAAATTCAGCCCTTCCGTATCGGCATGGAACACATAGATAGAGGCATCGCTCTCCATGTTCTGCTCCATGTTCACGAATGCGGCGAAAAGGAACTGGTAAAATTCCTTATCCGGCATATTGTCATTCTTAATCTTCCCGGCGCTCCCCTCATAGTTCGCATTGTACGGAGGGTCCGTCACCACAAGGTTTGCCTTCGCCCCTGCCATCAGCACATCGTATGTCTCCGGCAGGGTGGAATCACCAACCACCAGCCTGGACTTATGTCAATACTTTGGACAAAAAAAGTCGAAAGATTATGCTGCTTTTTTGAGTTCCTCATCCTCCTTTTGCTGTGGTGTCAAATAACCAATAGAGCTATGTATCCGCTTACGGTTATACCAGCCTTCTATGTATTCAAAGATTGCTCTGCGGGCTTCCTTTGAATCCTGATAAGTATGAAGATATATTTCTTCCTTTTTCAGTACAGAATGGAAGGATTCAATGCAGGCATTATCGTATGGATTTCCCTTACGACTAAAGGAATGCAGGATTTCTTTCCTGCTCAGGCAATCTTCAAACCCTTTGCTCGTATACTGGCTTCCAAGGTCACTATGCAAAATGATTCCTTTTGTATCCCTGACGTTCAGGCAGGCATTCTCTACCGCTTTCACTGCCAGTTCCGCTGTCATAGATGTGCCATAGGCATAGCCGATGATTTTACGGCTGCACAAATCCATGACAGACGCCAGATAAGTCCATCCTTCTTTCTGTACATGGATGTAAGTAATATCCGTACACCATTTTTTGTTGATGGTTTCCGTTCCAAAATCACGTTTCAAGATATTCACTTTATCATCCGGGATACTGTCGTAATTGGCATGGTGGTTGTACTTTTTTACTACCACAGAGCGCAGTCCCTGCTCTGCCATATGCCTCTGGACCCGCTTGATGCTGCAGGGTGTCCCGGCGCCATTGAGTACACGGCATAGTTTGACAGCCCCGTATCTGCGTTTGGAATCCTCAAAGGCCTGTTTCACTTTCCTGCTGAATTCCCCATACTCCATCCGCTTATTTGAAGGTACACAGACCAGAGCCTTGTAATAAGTACTCCTTGGGAATTTCAGGGCACTGCAAAGCTGGGATATCGAGTAGTTGATTAAGTTATTCTGGATAAATGTAACAATTTCGGCTATTGTTCTTTTGCGAATATGGCGGTCGCTTTTTTTAGTATTTCATTCTCGATCTTAAGGCGCTGGATTTCTTTTTGGAGAGCCTTATACTCCTTGAGGGTAACCGTTTCCTCATCTGATACCTTGATAGGGGAAAGCTGCTTTACCCAACCGCTGATAGTACTCCGATTTACGCTATATTCACGTTCCAGTTGTGGATACGAGGTTCCTCCGGCATTATACAGATCCACGATCTGCTGTTTAAATTCCGGAGTGTAAGATTTTTGATTTTTCGCCATGCTGAACATCTCCTTTTCACTTTCATTTGATAGTATAGGTTGTTCAACTTTTCCTGTCCACACTTATATACTAACACCATATACCGTGAAAGCACCTCGTCCGGGTCTAGCGGCTCTCCCTCAATATCTCGGAAAATAAATTCCCCGTCAGCGGATGTGGACGGCCAGTACATGAGGCGGCTCGGCTCATAGGTGGTATCATCGAACATTTCAATTCCGATATCCTCCGCCACCTTCCTTGCGATTGCCACATATTCATCCGGCGACACGTTCCGGGAGAGCGGTATGATGAGCCGCAGCCTCGGATTCTCCGCCGTGTGCTTATGGGTGGAATAAATGAGGCACCGGAAGTCGAAGAACATTTCCACCTGCTCCGGGATATCCTGCAAGGCATGGTCCATATCCAGAGTCAGTGCGGAGCGGAACTCCACGCAGTCCTTCTTCCGCCTGCCGCCTTTCAGCTTTCCTCCCACATAGCCGCCCACATCCTTGATGGCGTCCTGCTTTGCTTTCGTCATTTTTCCATACTGCTCCACGGTCTCCGCCGTGCGGATGGTATGGGAAATGCGTTCTATAAATTCATCCAGCTCCATCTCCACATTGTTCCAGCGTTTCTCCATCCTTGAGTTGCCTGTTGATATATACAGTTTCATTCCTTCCTGCCCTCCAATAATCTCAGATTTTTTACGCACTGGTTATAAATGATCTGCTCCTCCCTCGCTTTCCTCCGGTAGAAATGCCATTCCTCCGATTTTGCAGTAAGGGACTCCGCCTTTTCTGAAAACGCCTTAACCTTCCCGGAATGCTCCCGTGCCTTTATCCGTAAAAACTGTTTCAGTTTCTCCCTGTCATCCTCTTTCGCAAAGCGCCGGATCAGCGGGAACACCTTCCTTGCCACCGCCAACCTGCATGGGAAGAATTCATGGATATAAAGCTCCATCCTCCCGTTCTTATAAACCATTTTCACCGTTTCCTTTTCCGTTTTCTGCTCCGCCATGCGCATCCCGCCGTAGGCTGTGGGGTCATGGTACCCTTCCGCATTCCTTCTCTCCATATATTTCTCCCTCTACTGTTTTTGGTAAAATGAACAACTGTAACCATCCGCTCTCAATGGCAAGCCCTCCGCCCACTCCGGCTGAACCGCCATTACTTCACACATCTCATCCACGGAGCCGCTGCCCTCCGGCACTTCCGCTATGATCTCATCATGGCAGTGCATGACTATTGGGTATCCTTTTTTCTCCACCCGGAGCATTGCCTCCGCCAGTAAATCACGCGCCGTCCCCTGCACGATGTTCTCCACCAGCTTGGGGCCGTAGGTCTCTATCCGGCTCCATTTCTTGTTTTCGGAAATCCCTTCATACGTCAGTCCGTCCCTGCCGAATCGGTTCACAGCCATCCTCGGCTTCACATAGGACAGCTTCCGCCCGGACGGGAGCGTGATGAATAAAATCCCGCTCTTATATTCAAAAATAATTCTTCCTACTTTCGTCCGCTGCTTTTCGGTGACCGCCTTAATAGCGGCGGCATCCACATCCCACCAGAACTGTGTGATATGGGGATTCGCCTTTCTCCACGCTGCCACGAGCGGGGGAAGTTCCTCTTCGGTCAGCCCCATATCCAAAGCCCCCATACTAATGAGTGCGCCGCTTGCCCCGCCAAATCCGAGGCCAAGTTCCGCTAATTTCCCTTTCTGCCGGAGCGGGGAGCCTTTTGTGATCTCCTCCATCGGCACATGGAACATGGAGGATGCCGATGCTTCATAAATCTTCCCGTGGGAAGTGAACACATCCAACCGCCACTGCTCCCCGGAAAGCCATGCCAGCACCCTTGCCTCGATTGCGGAAAAGTCTGCCACCACAAAGCGGCAGCCCGGCTTCGGGATAAAGGCTGTGCGGATTAATTCTGATAAAACATTCGGTGTGGAATCATACAAAAGTTCGATATCCTCAAATCTGCCCTGCTTCACAAGGTCTCTTGCCAGTTCCAGATCGGGGAGATAGTTTTTCGGTAGATTGTGCAATTGCACGTTCTTGCCGCTCCATCGGCCTGACCGATTTGCGCCATAAAACATCAGCATCCCGTGTACCCGCCCGTCCGAACAGGCAGACCGCTCTATGGCTTCATACTTTTTCACAGAAGTCTTTGCCAGCATAAGCCGGAGTCTGAGCAGTTCCTCCACTTCCCCGTCCGTCTCCGCTATCATCTCCGCCACCGCTTTTTTGGAAAGGCTCTCTGCCTCCATCCCCATATCCCCAAGCCAGCCTTTGAGCTGCGCCACGGAGTTGGGGTTCTCCAGCCCGGTCAGTTCATAGGCACGTTTCGTCACCACTTCCTTATGGAGCCGCTCACAGGAAACCGCATTCCTTACTAACTTCATATCTACCAGAACGCCACGGTCATTGATGCGCTGGTCTAGGCGGTACAGTTCCATCTCGCTTTCCGGGATGGGGAAATTGTGCAGTTTCCTGCGGATGGATTTCTCCACGTCCACATCCCTTTTACAGTAGGTCTTAAAAAGCTCCCACTTCTCCGGCGCATGGCAGGGGAGGTTCCTTGCCCTTCCGCCATTTGCCTTTGTGGGCTTGCAGGGGACGCAGAAATACCGGATCAGCTCTTTTCCTTCCTTCATCTTCTGCTCGTCCAGTCCAAGCACCCTGCCCACATCCTCCAAAGACCGGGGCAGGGCGAGCATGGCCGCCTGTACCGCGCTGCAATGCCAGGACTCCGGGGGAATGTATCTCCCGAAATATTTTGATAAGCAGGTGCGCTCGAAGTTTGCATTGTATGCCGTCTTGGTCACTGACACGTCAAAGATGGCATCCTCCACTTCTGGCGGAAACTGCTCCCCCTGCGCCAGATCTATGATCTGTGTTTCCCCTCCGTCAAAGGAATAGGCAAACAGTAAAATCTCAAAAGCAGGGCTGTCCGCATAGGCGTATACCCCGCATTTGATCAAATCCACATCCGAAAATGTCTCAATATCGGCTTCTAAAATTCGCCCCATTTCATGGCTCCTTCCTGCGTATTTATTTTGGATGACGGGCGGCAGTTCCCCGCCGCCCTGATTCCCTTATCCAAGAAAATCTTCCTCGTCATCCACTTCCACCGCGTCAAAGTCATCCTCTGCATTCGTCCTGCCGCCCAGCGACTCCCCGTCACGGAGCTTCTGGATATTCCCAAGCCCTGCGGCGATTCCCTTATTGCCGTTGGTGGAAAAGCCGTAGAAGTTCACGCTGATCCTGCCGTAACACCCGGAATACACCTCCGACTGGTCAAGGATAGGCTGCACGTTCTTGTCCACCACCTGCGGCGCCTGCTTGCTGTTGGCGTTGAAGAAGTAGCTGTCCGCATACGCCTCATCCTCCGGGCGGTCAATGTCGCCGTCCCTTAAGGGGAGTTTTAAGTTCGCCGGGACCTTGCCGCCCCACTTGGAGACGGAATCCTTCTTCGCCTGCTCAATGGCTTTCTTTATTTTCTCGATAGTCTCCGTGTCCGACTTCGGTATGATGGCCGATACGGAATACTTGGGGTCCCCGTCGCTCACTGCATTGGGCTCCCAGCAGTGCAGGTAGGAAAACCTGCAAGGTACGATCACTTTTGTAAGGTTTGCATTTTCATTACTCATGGTATTCATTCCTCCTTAAAATCCGCCTCCGCGGTTGCTGCGGCAATCTCCTGCCTTTTATCCGATTCCGGCACTAAGGTCACCTTGCCCTGTGGCTTGTAGACCAGCTTCCCAAGTATCTCTGCAAATTTCTTCTTCCCAAGCAGCCGCTCCATCTCCGTGATGCCGATGAGCGTCTTTTTGTAGATGTCCGTGTACCCGGCTTTCTGCGCCGCCTGCGCCACTTCCTCCTCATCCGTGTATTTCCTGTTGCTCCTGCCCTCGACTAACTTAAAGCCGGCCCATTTCTTACCCTTCGTGACCGCCTCGTCCTGTGCATAGGCGTAGACGTCCGCAGACCATTTGGCAAGCTCGTCCGCCACTTTCAGGACTTCCGCAATCTCCTCATCTGTCAATAACGGCGGGGCCTTGAACTCCATCTGCGCCAGCCTTAAATATTCCTCCGCCCTAGCCCTGCAGGTGTTCTTCGCCTTACAGAACCGGCACCAGTCGCCGGAGTGGAACTCGCCCTCGCCCTTGATGGCAAGCACGGCCTTTGGCTTAAGTTCCATCTCCACCCATTCCATCAAATCCTTTACGGAAACCTCCCATGTGCTGACGGATTCAAGACGCGGCTGATAGATAATCATGCGGATCATTTCAATGTCATAGAGGGCATCGAACAGTTCCAGCGCCCCTAATCCGTATAACATCATCTGCGGGTTCCATTCCGCATCCACCGCCACGCCCTTCCCGTATTTCAGGTCGATGACGGTCAGCACCTTATCCGCGACAATCAGTAAATCCCCGGTGCCGAACCCCTCCGGCACATAGGCGGAATAGTCCAGCCGCTGCTCGATCAGGACGACAGGGTCGCTGCATTCCTGCCTTGCAAGCTCCACCTGCTCCATCGCAAAGGCCACATACCCGTCCGTGCATTCCTCCATCTCGTCACAGTGGTAATCCGACACCGGGCGCTTTGACCGCCTTTTTAATGCCTTTTTCAGCTTATGCTCCGCAAGGGCGTGGGCGGCGGTGCCTTCCTCGGCATAGACGCTGCCGCCTGGTTCATCCCTGAACTGCTCCTCCAATCGCGCGGAAGGCGTGCAGGAGAGCCACCGCTTGGACGAGGATGCGGAAAGCAATGCGTGTTTTCCCATCACAGCACCTGCGCTTCCTGCATCAGCGCCGGGTAGTCCTCCGGCTTCACCGCCGAGAGCTTCGCCGCGCCGTACTTCTGCAAAAGTTCCTTGATCTCCTTTGACTTTCCCTCCTGTGTTTTCTGTGCCATCAGTGCGCGGATGCCCTCCAGCGTGGCAGGGGATTCCTGCTGTGCTTTTTCCGTAGCTGGCGGCTGTGCTTTCACAGCTTTTTCCTTCGTGCCTCCCTCCGCTCTGGCAAGGCCGCGCAGACCTTCCGCAACGATGGAGAAACCTTCCGCAATCTTCAATAATTCACTTCCCATTTACATTCCCTCCGTTTCCTTAAAAATGATTCCCTTTCCCTGTTCTGTGGCATAGGCGATCTCCGCCGCCATCCCTTCGGTGGCTTCCCCGAACACCCACACCTCGTCACACAGGGCGAGCAGCTCCATCCCCATAGAGATGCCGAGCCGCCTCTCTTCCTCTATCCCCTCATTTAAGAACTGCGGGAATAAGAGGTGCGGCGCAATGGGGAGATGCCCTTCCTCACACGCCATGCGGCTGTAGGCCGCCGCCTTCCTTGCATTCCCTTCCATGTCGCCGCGGAAGGGGCTGCAGATAAAAACCTTCTTACACATCAGCGCCTCCATCCTTTCTTCATTTTCCTGTCATGCGCCGCTTTCGCGGCTTCATAGGCTTCCACTTCCTTCTCGATCTGCACCAGCTTGGCGGCGAGGCTTTTCGCCACGATGCTGATCGCCTGTAAGATGCCGATAAGCTCCTGTGATTTTTCCATAGGCTCCGTTCCCTCCTTTCCGGGGCTGATAACCTTGTACCCCTTCACTGTCGTAATGACACTTTTTTGAAATGTGACGATGGAAAACGGAAAGAAATTTATAAACCGTTCGACAAACATACGGAAATATGCTGAAAAATTCCGTATGCCGTCAAATAATGTCATTTATGCACATCAAATCCCCTATCCTCAAAAAACAGGCGCAGCTTTTCCATTACCCTCTGCTTCCGTGAAGATACCGTTGTCCTGCTCTCATTCTTTGATTTTGCAAACTCGCTGACCTGCATTTCCTCCCCGAACACCTTCATGGCAAGCTCCCGTTCTTCCGGCAGGAGGGAATCCATAGCGTCCTGCAGCACACCAAGCAGCATCCGTTTTTCCGCCAGTTCCTCCATGCTCTCCGCAAACAGTTCCGTCCGCATATCGTTCTCTTTCCATTCCTCGTAGGATTCTTCCGTGTAGCCGTTCTGCTCCATCGCTTCCCGGTTCCTCTGCTCCCTTTTCTTCATCTGCCACCACGGCCTAAAGTAATTCCTGTATTCCTCTTCCGTTACATTCATTGTGATTTCTTCGTTCCCTGACTTGATCCTGATGATTTTTTCAGACATAAAAGCGTTCCTTTCTTTACGCCTTCGTAAAGCCAGAAACGCTTCTATTTTTGATATGAAATTAATTGAAAATGGAAAAATGGCCGGAGTAAGCTAAGGCTCATTGTCTCTAGCTTCACTCCGGCCATTCGTGACTCGATGTCCCCTGGTCCCACTCGCTCGGTAGTAAGTCTTATTTAGCTGTCTCCGTGACCTGTAGTAGCCATTCCAATTTGACTATCCTCCCGCATTCGGGGCACCTTACCTTCAAGACTACGCGCCCTCCCGCGGTGGCAATAATATCGCAGATCCGTCCTTTGCAAGCGGGGCATCTGACCATACACATACCGTATACCTCCACAGCCTGTTTTGGATGACAAAGCCATGTTATGCACTCAGCATAAAATGTCCCATCGGTGGAAATTACCAGAAATTTCCATTGCCTGTTACCAGTATGGCCCGGAATGCCGCCCCTTAATCACGGAATGCATAAAAAAACAGCAGAATCACCTCCGCCGTTTCTTCCTCTCATATATGCCCGCCTCTATCCCTTCCGGGCCGAAGTGCAGCCTTACCAGTTTTCCGCAGTGCTGGCATTTGATCTCAAGGACCGTCCACTCCGTCTCTGTTCCCTCATCGTCCAAAATGCGCCGCCTGCATTTGGGGTTGGGGCATCTGATCATTTCCATCTGCCACCGCCTCCTTTACTCCACTCCGGCCAGTAACCGGCCTTATTTTCCGCCTCCCCGCACTGATATGTAACAAGGGAACCAGCCTGCCTCGGCCAGTTCCCCTTTATCGTTTGTATACTATATCCGCCTATGCCCTCGCGTCAAAACCGCCCTGCACTTCCATTCCGTTTATCTCCTGCCTTGCCGCATGGTACGCATCATAGTAGGCAGCCTTCAAAGCCCCGTGTACCTGCGTCTCCGCTTTCGACTCCTTCTCATGCCAGCCCACGCCCGCCGTGTAGGTCAGTACCTCGTCGCCGTTCCCGTCATACACATGGACGCCGCCGGACTGGAACTTTGCCTCATACGGCTCCCCGAACAGGATGCGCAGCCACCGCTCGTCAGCCTCCCGTATTTCTTTCATATCAATCTTTCCCCATCAGCGCCGCCTTGTCCGGTGCGACTTTGGCAACCTCGCTTTTCCGCAGGGCGAGGAACTTATTCCCCATATAGACGTTCTGCGCCGCATCCTCCTTGGCGTATTCGGCTATCTGCTCCCGGAGGGAGTCAGACAGCTTCCATTCCTTCTTGGATGATGGCTTTGGGATGCCCGCATGATGGCTTTTTGCTATTCCTGTTATATCCATTTCAATCACCTCTCTCTGCTTTGCCGGAACGCCGGGGATGCCTGCCCTGCCTTGTCAGACTGTGGCTTATCGGGGATATACGTCTATTGGATTCTATTTCTTGTTCATAAAATCCCAATATGCCTGCATACTGTACTGATAGTATGCCGCCGCTTTTTGCTGGCTCAACAGTTTCATATCGCTAATCTGATTTTGGAACATATCCATGAAATTGGTCCTATCGTGCAATCCCATCATTCCCGTTTCAGGCGGTAATGATGTAAGCCCTCCATTCTTATCTACACCCATATAGGATTCCAATGCTGTCATTTCCACTAATGAAGCATTCCGGGGATTTATCTTGTTGATATGTATGGTCTGCTCAAATTCATTCCCATTCTCATCAACACCTTTTGCAATCACAGTCGGATCATCCTCTGTTGAGCCTTCCGCATATTTGATGTAGAAAGACAACCCTGTCCCGTTACCGCCAGAGTACAGCATATCATCCGTTTTCATATAGACAATAGATGTATGTGGCTTTGCGCCTGCCACATTGTTTACCTGCTCCGCAAAACTCCTTCCTGCCGCATTCTGCTGTGCCTTTCTTGCTCCCTGCCATGCCGGATATCCTGTTGTTCCTATTCCATTTACGCTCATTTTTCAAATCCTCCATTGTCATCAATTATTTTAATGGCAGCCCCTCAGTCGTTCAGAGCCGCATCCGCTCCCTCGTAATAAGTCCGAGCGGTTCATTACCTCCATGCAGACATACCGCCTAGCCTCCCCTGTCAAACTTCATGACCAGCACCTCCTTTCGCTGAAATTACTTTTTTCACTCCGCACTCCCTTTATGCGGTTCCGCCGAAATGATCTCCCCCTGCACGTTGGATTCATCCGAATCCCCGTCCAGCTCATCTTCGTCAAGCTGCGGCTCCACCGCTATGGGGTCATCATCATAGACCGCCGGACCGTCATCCTCAATCTGATGCACGGCATCCGGGGCGGGGGTTCCCTGTGTGGTGCATCCGCTGATTGCGGGAATCATCATTGCCGTAATAAGTAATGCCGTTATTCTGCTGACACGCATTTTTCAAGCCCTCCGTCATAAATTGAGGAAACCTGCCATCTGCTGATAATACGAACCGGCCCTCAAAAAAGTTTCATTCCTCTTATCTGCGGCGGCGGCCCCTCTGTCATTCGGAGCCGCCTATGCCCCCCCTTATGGTAAGTCCGGGCATGATCTTCCTTACTTCAAAATGCCCGCCGCTTCATATGGCATATCCACATTTTCCTATAATTCCAGACAGTCCCATATCAAATTAATCCATTGTCTGCCATGACGAAGTTCGCTTCATAAGCGGCATTTGCTGTTGCCACAGTCCCCGATTTTGCCAGAACGGAATCGGAATATACGGCCTCTTTTGCCCACTGTGACATCAGCCGCCTGTGTGCATCGCTTTTTTCCATCGCTGCCTTCGCGTTGGCTTCTTCCTGCACCCGTTTCTTTTCCTGCTCCTTTTTTATCTGCGCCTCCGTCCGTTTTTTCTGTTCTGTCCTGCGCTCCCAAAAACTGTCTTTTGTCCTGCCGTCAAACAGACTTTTCCCGCTTCCGTTCTGGTAGCCTGCACTCCACATCTCTGCGTGGCACTCCTCTTTTGTCGCCCCGTAATAGATGGTGGAATAAGCCCCTCCGCAGACGCCTGCCCATCTGTCCGGCTGCGCCCATCCTGTCCGCAGGTCATTCAGCACCCACGCCTCATACTCCGGGTCATTCTTCATCGCCTCAAACCCTGCTTCTGAAATATGGATGGAAATGCTCTCCGACATACGGGTCGGGTGCATGGGAATCTGTGAAATCTTTTCATGGATATACTGCTTATACTCATCCATTGTCATATCCTTTGTCGAAACAGTTCCAACCGTTTCTGTTGCAGTTGTGCTTTTTTCCGCCACCCTGTCACAAAAAGACGGGCTTTTAGATGCGTTTCCCTTTGCCTCATTGTTTTTCAAAAAATTGCTGTACGTCCTTGTCATGTAATTTACATCGATCGTGTTATTCATGGTTGCTCCTTTCCTGTAACAGCACTGTTACGCTGAACTCATTCTTCCTGACTTTAATATCCACATTTCCCAGGTATTTCGCCGCCTCACGCCTGACATTCGATAAGCCTATGCCGTGGAGCGGGGCCGGGCCGCCCGAACTTTCCGGCGCTTTCGTGGAAACCGGAAGATTCGTGCTTTTATCAAATACCACCTCCCCCTCAAAGGAATTCTTTACAGATATGAGAAAAAATCTGTTTTTCCTGCTGCCGGAAAGGGAGATATACTTTTCCCCCGATGCCATCCTCCCACAGGCTTCCAGCGCATTCTGCAGCAAGTTATTTACAATGATTGCAATGTCATACGCATTATACCTGTCTGATGCCGGATACACGAAATCAGACCTGAACCGTATGCTCTGCTTTTCTGCGGCTTTCTGCTTGTCATTCACGATTACATCCGTAACAGCGTTCCCTGTCCTGACGGACATCTCAAACACGTCCATGCTCTCGTCCATCCGGGCTATATACTGTTCCATTTCCTCATAACTACCACTCCCCGCCAGTCCCTTTATGTTTGTGAGATGGTTTTTCATCTCATGCTTCATCCGGCGTATCCCGTCATAGAACTGCTCCACTTCCCCTATCCGTTCCCTTATGGCTCGGAGCTGCTGCTGTTCCACGAAATACTTCTTTTTTTCCTCCTGCAGACCTACCATCTCCTGCCATGATGCCACCGTCACCACCATGCCTGCATAAAACAGGGCTGCTATCAACGGCACCAGCCCGATAAATGCAGGGTACTGGTCATAAAGCGAGAAAAACACATTTTCCTTAACTGTAAAGAGCAGGCGGAAAATGATATTCCCAAACATGATGCCCACAACAGGCGTCAGGCACAGATAGCATAGTTCTTTTGTATGCAGTTCCGGCGGCCCCTTTTTCAGTTTTTTACTTAAGAACAGCAGCATGACAGAAAGCAGTATGATCCTGAGTATCATGAATGCGGAATACCCTACCGCGACATTACGGTATATCATATTTTCATTGTCCAGCCCCTGCACGATTTTCCCATTGAAAAGATAATACAGACTTTCCGTTATCAGCCTACCCATATCCCTGGTACAAAAGAACAGTATGCCATATAAAAAAACCTGTTTTCTTTCCATGCACAGCCATCTGCTGCCTGCCATCAAAAGGAGAATCACAATCACCATGCACAGCCAGCCGGAAATGGAAAGCGCTTCCCCCGCCACATACACCGTCCCATAGGCCAGAAATACCGCAATGGTTTTTTGCAGCCTGTTCTTCCGTCCTGCCATATATGGGCGGAAAAAAGCCGCCATACAGAACGCACATAAAACCGTTTCAGCTCCCGATGCTATATGCTGAAACAGCATAAAACCCATTTCGCTCAAATTTCCTCTCCCCCTTTACTGCACAAACTGCAGGTATGCCGCCGCAAAGTCCTCGTATCTTTTTGAAAGGGGCAGACTGATGCCGTTGGTAAGCGTCACCTCTGTTTTGTCATACCCCTCGACATAGGCGAGGTTGACGAGATACCCCCTGTGTATCCGGAAAAACTGCCCCTGCAGTTCTTCCTCCAGCCTGCCGATCTTCTCATAATATTCCAGTTCCCCATCTTTGAGGTACAGCACCACCTTATGGTTACGGCTCTCAATATAATAAATGCTATGAATTGGTACAGCCCTGCTTTCACACCCATACTGGATGACCAGCGTTTTCTTTTTCTGTTCCGCCTCAAATATGATCTGCGCCGCCGCCCGGTCAAAAACCTCGGCAAATCTCTGTTCGTCAATAGGTTTCAGGAGATATTGGAATGCCCCCACGTCAAAAGCGTCATACACATACTTTTCGTATCCCGTGACAAAAATAATGACCGGCTGCCTCTCCAGTTCCATGCCTCTTATCCGCCTTGCCAGTTCCATCCCGTCCATACCGGATGCCGCTCCATCCAGCTCTATATCTAAGAACAGCAGGTCATACTCCGTTTGATCCAGCAAATATTCGTCCGCAGACGCATACTCTGCAATTTCACACTCCGCCCCCTGTTTCCTGACCAGAGAGGATAAGTAAGCCCTTATATTCTTTTCATCATCACAGATCGCAATTTTTATAAAATCCACCTCCTCCGGCTCTCACTTTTTATATCGTAAAAAATGGCATATTGTCTAACGCCGATAGCGTGAATAGCGGATTTGACAGCGTGAATTCTTTTCCTCCCATCACACCAAAACGGCAAATGCTATTTACCTATTCGTCCGATATAAGGGAAACGCAAACCGCCGTGTAAGCATATTAACTCTGTTTTCCCCGCTTTCCAATAGGCAGACCGCCGCATATGGTGGTCTGCCATAGCGGCGGTTAGCTTTTGTCTTTGTATTGCAGATATTTCAGATTTTATGCCACTTGATGCTTACAGTATGAACGAACTGTCAAAAACAGAAACAGCGGAATTTCAACTGTGGCTGATACTAAAATGACGTATGGTGTCCAAAAACTCATATCTCCTATATGCAGGAAATTAAAATCGCAAAGCTGATAAAGAAAATTATTTTTCATACCTATGCCCGCTGATGGTAAAATCCCTCCAATCCATGTATCACCCAAAGCTCCATACGCAAATATGGGCAGAAACAGTATCACTATGGAAATCAACAACACTGTCAGGGAATCCCTGCATCTGGCAGATAAGAACAATGTGCAGCTAACGATTGCCAGTACTGAGAGAAGTCCTGCAAGTACCAAAATAATCTGTAGCTGCCCTAAATTTATATTTGGCAGATTTATAACCGAAAACAGCATCTGAAACGAAGTCTTCAGGCAGTCTGTGCCAAATGCAAGATTCAGGATTAACAGATGAATTGACATTCCCAAAATGAAAATAACTATGAATATGCAACAGACCGACAAAATCCGTATAACAGCTAATTTCATGCGTCCGTATTTAGTACAGCGCAAAATACTGTCACTGCCAGTCTGATATTCATTGGCAAAAGCAGGGGAGGCAATGGCAACACAAAGGATTGATAAAACCAAAATATACAATGTTGTATAATCAAATGCATCCCTGCTCATACCAGGATACAGGTAAAATGGCTGATCCACGTCTGCATACCTGCCTGCGGCAAACTGTCCGACTGCCTCATATTCTTTCTGCTCAAGATTCATGGTATCGTCCAAATGAGAAACACATTTTTCATAAAAATACTGTTCCACCTCATCAGGATCAATATCCATCAAGTCTGCACCAATGCCAGTTTTTGGATCAGCAAAGGCTTCTGTTAATCCCTTGAGCATAGGGCGGATAGCCATAATATTTTCAATATAAATGTCCAGTGGGACATCATTAAGTGTACCGTATTCTTTTACATAGGATTGATATGTCCGCAGGGCTTCCGCCAGCTTTTGCGGAGTAATGTTACCTGCTGTTTTTTCATAGTAATCCCTCTTAAACTGGATTGCCGGTAATCCATCTAATTCTATGATTTTCCCATCTTCTCCCGGACGGTTAATTGATTCAAAGCTGATTGGCAGATATGCCATTACGATAGACATTAAAAGTGCAGCAGCAAGCAATGTCAAAGTACGGCGTGACTTCATAATCCGTTTTATTTCTAATCGGAATAATCGCATATTAATTTCCCTCCCCTTCCAGATTTTCCTGCGGAAAATACCAAAGATACAAGTCCTCAAGCCGGGGTAATGCAGCAACTGCCCCGGAAATTTCAGGTGTTTCAGATAAATACCGGATGGATACCTGCCCGTTATCTTCACTTCGCTGATTTATCACCCTGAGCCGCATTTCATAGCTGACTAAATCTTTTGCTGGTATGGTACAAGTCCACACTTTTCCTTCAATCTCCTTCACAAGCTCATCTGTTGTTCCTATATCCACAATTTTTCCTGCCTTCATAATGGCGTTTCTTGTCGCAATATACTCAATGTCAGAAACAATATGGGTAGAAATCAGCACAATTCTGTCATGTGAAAATTCCGAAATAAAGTTACGGAAGCGTACCCTCTCCCCAGGGTCAAGCCCTGCCGTTGGTTCATCCATCACAAGAATTTTCGGTTCATTCAGCATAGCCTGTGCGATACCGACACGACGCTTCATGCCTCCTGACAGTTTTGCTATCTTTTTCCCTTTTACATCAGAAAGTGTAAGCACATCCAAAAGATAATTGATTTTCTTTGCTGTTTCTTTTGCAGGAACATCTTTCAGGGCAGCTACATATTCCAGATAATCCTTTACTGTAAAATCACGGGAATATCCAAAATCCTGCGGCAGGAAACCAAAGATGTCCCGATAGGCTTCTCCCATTTTGCGGATATCCGTACCATCATAACAGATCACCCCACTGGTAGGTGTCATAATGCCGGCAACCATACGCATGAGAGTAGTCTTCCCCGCACCATTAGCGCCAAGCAGTCCCCAAACCCCCGGCGTGAGGGTAAGACTGGCATCATCCACAGCCATTTTGTCTTTAAACTGTTTCGTTAAATGTTCAATTTTCAGTTCCATTACACAACTCCTTTTCCAATCCTGTTTCCAAGGGATTTATTCAACATCAAATACCCCTGTCCAGTAAAAATTGTACCAAACAGGGGCATTTCAATCTCAAATTTTGGAATGGAATAATCCTAAGAATTTCCTAATACTTGACTATGAAATGCTTTTTTTGCATTTCATAGTATGGAACGTATATTTTCCTAATCAGAAACCGGGAGTGTAATTGTAAATGTGACTGTTTCCCCATTGCTCTGTGCCGTTATCTCACCACCATGCAGGCTGATAATCTCCTTTGCAATAGAAAGGCCAAGCCCCGCCCCGCCTGTGTCTGACAGCCGGGCCTCATCTAAACGGCTGAACTTCTCAAAAATATGCACTAGCTTATCTTCCGGGATTGTCTGTCCGTGGTTTCGGAATACTACGATAGCATTTCTTCCTTTCTTTTCTGCCGATATGCTGATCTCCGTATCCGGATAACTGTAAGCCGCCGCATTTTTCAAAAGGTTATTAAATACCCTTGCCAGCTTTTCCGGATCGCCTGTTACAACCAGCCCGTCCCCGGCAGAAACTCTGGCAGTGTTCCCCCTTGCAGACAAGGCAGGATACAGTTCATCTGTCACCTGGGATAAAAGGGCATATAAGTCAACCTGCATTTTTTTCAACTGCACTGCTGCCGTATGGTATCGCGTGATTTCAAATAACTCATTGATCAGCATTTCCAGACGTTCTGATTTTTCAAGGGCAATTCCCACATACTTGACTTTTTGCTCTGCCGGCATATCCGGGGCCTCGTCAAGCAGGCTCAAGTAGCCGATTACTGCCGTCAGCGGCGTGCGGATGTCATGAGCCAGGTACATGACCAGTTCGTTCTTTCTGTCTTCCGCTTCTTTTACAGCCTGATTACTAAGCAGTATGGACATTTTAATCTGGTTCATCTGCTTTTCCACTTCCCGGAGCGGTTCTGACAGCTCAATCGCAGCGTTATTCTGTTCATATACCGTCTGTGCAGCATTTATCACCTCATCCAGATAATCCCAAGGTTTCCTCCAGTAATGGTAAAAAATAACGGACAGGCCAATGACAAGGTAAAAAAAATAAAGCACATCCAGCCGCAGATACAGCCATTCAGAAATCCGGCCTGCCGACCTTGATAAAATGTATTCAAGCAACGGCATTACGGCAAGACCTGCTGCCGTATAAGCAGGCACAATAGCCAAAAGGCGGATCCGCAATTTTTCCCTTGCCGGGAAACTCTGTTTTTTCATGAAACACCTCCATCAGTTTGCCATCAGAAGGACTGACAAACCGCCTGTTACCAATATTGTAACAACAACGGCGAAAACCACAATAACAGTTTCTGCCCGGTTTCTGCTCCGGAATATCCTAACGGCAGACCAATATATGCCAATCCCCGCCATCCCTCCACAGGTATTTGTTATGATGTCTGTTATGTCCGTCCCTCCGACTGCCAGAATATATTGAAGAACTTCTAAGATAAAACTGGTCATTAGAATAAGAAAAAACTTTACCCATAACCCCGGCTCTTTTTTCAGCATACATAAATAGATGCCATATGGGATAAATATCGCAACATTTTCCAATACCTCTTTCAAATGGAAACCCGTTCCAATCTCATTGTCATAATAAAACGGAATCAGATTGATACCCCTGATTCTGTCCAGCTCATGGATTGATAATTGCAGTTTGAACAATATAATCCATACCAACAGAATCAAATAAACAGCAAACAAAAATTGTACAAGACAGTTTAGACCCACCTTTTTCCTTTCTTCCATAAATATCTCCTTATCCGGGAACAAACAGGTTATATCTTATAACCCACTCCCCATACTGTTTTTATATATTTTGGTTTTTCTGCCGTATCTTTCAGTTTCTCCCTCAAATGGCGGACATGTACTGTAATCGTGCTGCTGTTCTTACTGTAATATTCATCTTCCCACACCCTATGGAACAGTTCTTCCAAAGTCACAACCATGCCCTGGTTTTCCAACAGAATGCGTAGGATGGAAAACTCCGTAGGTGTTAAAGATACAGCCTCCCCGCCAAGCTCACATTCATAGGTCTGCATATTAAGAACCAGCTTTTTATAAGTAAGGACTTTTGCAGGCTCATTTTGCGGCAGTATCGGGGTATACTTTTTATATCTCCGAAGCTGTGCCTTCACCCTGGCAATCAGTTCAAGGGGACGGAATGGTTTTGTCACATAATCATCCGCTCCCAGCGTCAGTCCTGTAATCTTATCCATTTCCTCATCTTTTGCCGTCAGCATGATCACAGGATAAGTATATTTTTCACGGATTTTCTGACAAAGGGTAAAACCATCGATATCAGGCAGCATGATATCAAGAATTGCGAGATCAGCTTCTTCATTTTCGATAAAAGCCAACGCTTCCCTTGCAGAATAATATTTATAAATGGTGTAATTTTCATTCATCAGATAAACTTCAAGCAGATCTGCAATATCCTTTTCATCATCAACAATCAAAATCCTTTCAGACATACAGGCCGCCTCCCTCTATGTTAAAACTATCTATTCCTATGAATTTATCATATTTTCTTTCAAAAATCCCAATAAAACGCATGAGATATTATTAAGATTCTCCTAATCCCGCCAAATATCCATCAATATATTTATTTCGCATCTTTCATCATTAGCCGCACAAACTCCATATCACATATCTACTGTTCGCCATTTCCTATTACTTCGGCAGAATACCGTTCCCACTAAAGCAAAACCATCCGCTGATTTATGCCATAAAAATTCTCTGTTTTTGTCCGATTGTGCGAAAGGGCTATTTTGTAAGAATGGAAAGCAAAAAGGAGCCATTGAACAGCCCCCTTTTCACACTTATTCCATCTCCCTAAACGTGTCGGCCATTCCCCCGACAAGGCTCCACTGGCGCTGCATATAAGATTTCAGATTTTCCGTGCTTTGCCTGTATGCCTCCTGGACTGTTTCCGGATCATAAAATTATGCTTTCTGCCAAAGCAGCATAGCGTCCTGAAATTCAGCCGACAATCTCCCGGTATCCTTCAGCCATGAAAGGTAAGACCGCACCGTACTTCCCACCAGCACATACTGCTCAAAATTCATGGAAAGACCATAGCCTTTGAACACTTCCTGCAAAATACGCTCAAAACATATCGGCTCCTTGCAAATAGACAAAATCTCCTCCGCCACTTCATGTACCTTATCCCTGTTGTATCGGACAAGTTTCTTT
This sequence comes from Lachnospiraceae bacterium 10-1, assembly GCA_000403495.2. Classification (GTDB taxonomy): domain Bacteria; phylum Bacillota; class Clostridia; order Lachnospirales; family Lachnospiraceae; genus Suilimivivens. The sequence continues at coordinate 35,114 of KE159821.1, forward strand.
ATATCGGCAGACGCCTCCGCATGGGCGGGAACGAACATGGCCGCTTCCATATCTTCCACCATATCCAGTGTTTTCAGATATGCCTCCACGTCATAAATGAATGAAACGGCATATTTATCCAACGTTTCCCTGCTGCTGATGCAGTCCGCAAGGAACACCACATTATCCGGCATACGGAATCCTACCATGTCAAAAAAATGCCCCGGCAAGGGTATCACCTCGATCTCCTTCGGAAATCTTTCATCAGAAAAATCCGTCACATCGCTCTCCTGTGCCATCAGGAATTTGTGCCGCAAATCCTTACACGGATAGCCACCATAAAGGAAAGATGGCTCCAATACCGGGTATTTTGTGAAAGACGCTTCAATTCCTCCGGAATAAACCTTACACCCCGTCTGCCCCTGCAGGTACTTGTTTCCGCCGATATGGTCTGCATTGGAGTGGGTATTCAATATGGCGGTTAGACGCCATCCGTTATTATCCAGTATCTGCCTGACTCTCCTTCCCGCATCTTTGTCATTCCCACTATCCACCAGATAGACGTTCTCACTGGCCGCCACATAGACGCCTATCTTCGCCGGGCAGTTTATGTAATAGCATTTCTCACTGGCCTGAACCAATTCATACATTTTCCGTTTCCTCCTTTAATTATTCGGATAAAATATCACGTTATAGGCGGTGCAGGCTTTATCTGAAACATTGTGGTATGCATGGGAAACATCCGCCCTGAAGCGTATTGACTGTTTTTCCTCCAGCAGCACTTCCTTCCCGCCCATTACCATTTTCAGCGTCCCCTGCACCAGAAAAACATATTCTTCCACGCCCGCCACATGGGGAAGTGATTCATGGCGCACTCCTGCATCAAACTCAATATAGAACACCTCCACATTCCGCACTGGGTCAAAGGGAAACAGCGGGTAAGCCCGCATCCCTCCGTTTTCCTCCGTGATCACATTTTCCCCATCAAGCCCGGCGACCATGTATTCCGCTTCTTCCTGTTTGCAGAAAAAGGATAATGGGATTTTCAGCCCTGTTGAAATCTTCCATAAAATGTTGATGGTGGGCGAGGACTGCCCGCGCTCAATCTGTCCCAACATGGGCTTGCTCACGCCAGTAAGTTCCGCAACATCATCCAGCGTGAGCTGCCTTGTATTCCGGATTTCTTTCAGCCGCTCTCCTATCTTCAATGAAACCTGCTCCACGATTCCTCCTTTTGTATGTTTTATCAAACAAAATATATTATAACATATCAAAGGACAAAATGAAAGAGCCTGACAGCCCATTTATGCCATCTCCCTGAACGTGCCAGCCATTCCTCCTACACGGCTCCACTGGCACTGCATATAGAATTTCAGATGTTCCATGCTTTGCCGATAAGCCTCACAAGCCTTTAATGGATTATTAAAACTACACACTCTGCCAGAGCAGCATACAGTCCTGAAATTCAACCGACACTTCCCCGGTATCTTTCAGCCATGAGAGATAAGACCGCACCGTACTTCCCACCAGCACATACTGCTCAAAATTCATGGAAAGCCCATAGCCTTTGAACACTTCCTGCAAAATTCTTTCAAAGCACATCGGTTCCCCGCAGATGGATAGAATCCTGTCTGCCACCTCATGTACCTTACCCCTGTTGTAACGGACAAGTTCCTTTATATCGGCAGAGGCTTCCGCATGAGCAGGAACAAACATAGTGGCTTCCATCCCCTCCACCATATCCAGTGTTTTCAGATATGCCTCCACATCATAAATGAATGAAACGGCATACTTATCCAGCGTCTCCCTGGTGGAGCAGCGCCCCGCACTTCGGACAGAACAGCTTCCCGCTTAAGGAGTAGGTGTTATGGGAATCCCCATTCCGTTTCCGCTCCGGCTTTTTCTTCTGGAACTCTACGGAGCGTTCCGCAAGGGCCGCCTGTGCCTTGTCCCATAATTCCTCACTGACGACTGCCGGATGCGATGCAGATTCCTTCTGCCATTTTCCTGTCATACAAACGGATGAAAGAAAACAGGCAGGTACTCCACTTCGTAAAACAATGTGCTATAGATACCTGCCAGATCAGTTTTCAAAATGGATGGTAACTGACTATTTTGTATATGTCCTGTAAAAGTTCCTACTTCGCCCGTTCATCATACAGCCAGAACATATATCCATAATTATCATTTCTTACAAAATTTGTAAGCTGCTCCTGCGTAGCGTAAAGAACGAAATAATAATGGTCCATTGTTCCGTCATTATAATGTTCAAAATCGACTGTATAGTCTATCTCAGCGAGCCGTTTTATCTCATTTTTCACAGCTTCACTATTAGATTCAAACATATTATTGTCACTAAATACATCTACTACGGTTTTGTATAAGACCATATCCCCGTATTCTTCCATAGCTTTTTGCAAAGGAATTGAATATATACAGTGACCATTATCCGGAGCCTTATAGCAGGCTTCACCCCCATAGGAATAGTCCGAAACTACAGTCGTTATTTCTGATAATTCAGATTCCCTGTTATCCGAAACTTCCGGCAGACTTTCCGTTTCCTGTTTTTGCGCCGCCTGATCCTGCTCTGCTATTTCTATATCATTGGCTGGCTGCTCTCCCTGGGCGGTGCTATACCCATTAGGGTTTCCGTCCAAAGAGACATCTTCCATTCCTGCATCCATGTGGTCACCATTTTCAGAAGTAGAAACAAAAATATTTGGAATTGCATATGCGGCTATGACACCCAAAAATAAGCATGCCACCGCCATTCCCCACTTAATCCATATGGGATGCTTCCTTTTAGCCTTTTCTTTCCAGGCTTCTTCAATATAATCTTCTTTCACATTAGTCATGCTGTTGTACAGCTTTCTGGCTTCTTTTTCTTTCATAGTGAATAGTCCTCCTTTTCAAGTGCGGATTTCAAACTCTGTCGCAGCCGATACATCCTCTTTGCCATATCTCTGGGCATAATTCTGTATTCCTTCGCAAGGTCTTTGACCGCTTCACCATTCCAATAGCGGCGCATGAAAAGAATCCGGTCAGCCTTTGAAAGCGAAGCAAGCCATGTATTTAAGAACTCTGTCAGTTCCTTCTCCTCAATTTCCTGTTCTACTGTTATAGGAGATGGAATGCAGTCCTCCAGCTCACTCAAAAGCTGTTCCATACCGGCATACCGCTTTTTCCGATGATTTTTGTTCCAAAGGTTAATTGCGATATTCCGCACAACCTTGCCAAGCCATGCACCAAGTCTGGCTGGCTGTTGTGGCGGTATGGAATTCCATGCCTGCAAATATGTATCATTGACACATTCCTCTACATCTGCGGCAATCGTCAGTATGTTGAATGCAATACTCTCACAGAACGCCCCATACTTCTTTGCAGTTTCTGATATTGCATTCTCATCACGCTGGTTGTATAAGTCGATAATCTGTAAATCTTCCATCCACATCCTCCTCTTGCCGTAGTCATGAAAGCCTTCACTTATAAAGACAAGTTTTCATCAGAAATATTCCTGCGAAACATAAAAAAATTATAACTTTTTTCTTCAAATATATCCACCACGCTTTACTGAATGTATTGCCTGAAAATAAGAAAAAGAGCCATCGAACAGCCCTTTTTCTCTTTTCCATTATTTCATTCTGTTTTTACCGCTTTTCTCATATATTATCACGGAAACTCTGTATATTATCACGGAAATCCTTGCATTATCACGAAAACTCCCATCGGGTTTCCGTGTTTGTATAAGGGTTTTGCCTGATAGTATCGACTTTTGCGTGATAGTACAGAGGTTTCCGTGCGAGTATCCGAGTTTCCGTGATAATAACCGACTTTTGCCTACGAGTATATACTATCAGGCAAAAGAACCACAGAACAACCGTTCGTACCCTTACAAATGTAAAAATGCCCCTAAAAACACACGGAAATAATGTAACTTTGGAACCTATGTAGTGCCGAAAGTGGCGGATTTACGGGCTTTCTCGGCTTTCCGTGTCCGTATCTGCCGGAAACTAAGACACCTATGGGTACTAGGGTTATTGCTCCCAAATCCTACCGTCATAAAATACACCCAAGACCATACTTAGGTGCATTTTATCAAATTGTGGTATGTGGGTCAATAAAACGGTATAACATTTTATTTTTAACACATAACTATTGAAACAAAGACTATATCAATTTTTTTATCTATATTCACTTCTCCATTCGTTACCAAAACGCGCCCGCCGCTCGAAATAGAATCAGCTTGCAGGTTATCATATAAAATTTTAGGATACCCAAACTCATCCTTAAGCATAACATAATAAGGGTCTGTCTGCTCAGTCAAAATTTCTCCACCACGATCCACAATATGTACGGGGACATTTTTAGTTCTTGCTATTCTGCAAGTTTCCCAAATTATCAATTCTGAATAAGAGGACTCTGGATTTTCTTTGATTTGATCAGTATTTAACCCATACTCATACATATGAGGAAGATAATATTGAATCATCTCTTTCCCCCAATAAGTACCAACATTCCAACATATAACTATATCAAAAGAATAATTTTCAACCAGCATTTTTCTAAAAGAATCTTCCGCCACATCTCCTTCAATAAAAGTAACCTGATTATCTTTGAAACCGCTACTATTGAGCAACTCCTTAGCCTTTACAATGCAATTTGCATTTTTATCGACTGCCAGAACTTTAAATCCTTTCTCTGCCAATGCCAATGTACTATATCCTGTACCGCAGCCAATTTCCAGCACCATTTCATATCCATTTAACTTTTCACTCATCCATGAATAATAGCTTTTTTCATAGAAATATTGTGCGCTAATATCCCACTGGACTGCATATTTTTCAGCTTCGTTCATCTTGCTTTACATTCCTTCCATTTTTAGTACCCTATTGCCCCACTCTGCCTCCACATATGCCGTCTTTATTTATCCAGCACATGCATTAACTGACTTGCAAGCATAATCTGCTCCATCGCCTCCCTTTTTGTGCATGAAAGATTTTCATGAGCGGATGGATTTCTATATGCCGCAAAAGTTCCTTCAAATATAGATTGTATTCCTCTACGGTAATCCTTCCCACTTGCTGTAGATAAATCAGCAAAATGGTACGCCCCTTTTTCCGTAAGCAATGCACCTATAATATCACCAACTTTTGTCGGCACCGTGACACCTGGCTTTAACAATTGAAAAAGTTCCCTTAATCTTGTTTCAACCTCTTTGATTGCCTTTTCTGCTGCTGAATCATAATATCCATCACAAAATAATTCTTGTGAAATTGCTACAATACGAGGATGAATCTCATACCAGATAGCTACATCAACAGGTTCTTCTACGATATGACCAATAATAATATACAACTCACCAAAGGCTGCGTTATTTACTGTAACTGTACCATATGCAGAACTTTTGAAAAGATTTGTAGAAATATTCTTTAACTCTCTTGCATAAAAAGGATACTCCTTTACAATCTCTTCTGCAATTGTATTAATCTGATAACAAGTATTATTTGCTGAAGCTAAATCGGTTGCTACCGTTCCAACAGAAGCTAATCCCATATTTACATTATTAATCCAACTTTGCAAATTTCTAAGTTCATGCTCATATGCAATTTTCATCATTCTAGTCTCCTGTTTATCTATTACTACTAAGAATTTAAAACTAACGAGTCTATATAGGCGTCTATCTCTTCAACTTTTAAATATGTTGGATTCTTTATCATAAATAACAATGTTAACCGCAGAAAATCAACTGCCATTTTCGGAATATATATTCTATTTTCGCCATTACCTATATAAATGTCCTTATCCTTTAATTCGTCTCCATGAACAATTCTCGAACGCAAATTATATATCTTTTTCATATACCCCCTTCCATTTGTTGCCAAATATTCAGGATCACCTACCTTTGAGAATACCAGAGGTATGCGACTTGCTATTGCATTTGTGATCTCTGTATGTGTACTTCCAGCTAGTAAAGATTCTAATCCAATGCACGCATCAGTAGTCATATCATCGACTTCATCGCGCAACATACACCTATTAAATCTCATAATCGGAAATTTAAGTTTCTTTACATTATTTTTATACGATTCATATAATGATGCTATTTCATCACATTGCGCTTCTGTTACAAAAGATACGGGAAGATTCACCCAATTCATTTTAACAAATTTCGGATTTACGAAATGGGACTTAGCTCCATATACTGCATTCAAATCTGCAATGGTTTCATATATCCAATCTTTGGGTATACAAAAAATATGCTCATAACCAATGTGATATCCAGTAGCAACTCTAATCATTCCAAATATTTCATCAATCTTTTCTAAAGGATAGCATGTGTAATCTTGCATAATGGAATCAAAAGAATAGTCCCCATCTTTTTTATAATTATAATTGTAAAGCACAATCATATGTGTTGCGCAAGCAGCAACCCAATCTTCTTTAGCTACTTCATATTTACATATAATTTGTCTAGCTTTTTGCAACTGCTCTGGAATTCGTATTATTTCTACATTCTCATCAATTTTTATTGCATCTTTAGCAAACGTGGCTAAACAAATCGGAATTCCAATATCAAAATACAAAGTCTCTTCTAAATAAAACAAAAGTCTTTCTGCAACATATGGCTTAATCATTTCCTCCATATCATCTGGAATGATTTCCGTTGCATTTGTAATAAATAGATATCTTTCAACTATATCACTTACAATCCCACGAATTATGTAATCAGACAATTCTCCTTTATCCGTGAATAATCTTAACATTTCTGGTTCAGAATTAATCCACTGCCTTATATCATTTATTTTTTCATATTTTTTAAGATCAATATATTCAGTTCTATACCCCTCAAATATTGATGGATAATACTTCTTATCTTCTGGATACGATTTCATTTCATACTTAGGAATTTTATATTTTAAAAAGGGGATTTTTTCTCTATACTCTTCATCAAAATATTTTTCATCGAAAAAGTAAGCATTATCTAATGTTGGGTATTTGTCCATGAGTAATGGACTTCTTTTCAAATCATGCGTCCCAATAAATGCATGAGCATCCTTAACAACCATGATACAGACTTCTACTAATTCATTAAAAAGTTTTACTGCCTGTTCGTCAGCAACTGCCATTCAATCAATCACTCCTTTGCATAAAAATTTCTAAAATATATTATATCATCAGACATCTGCTTACACCACAAAAATAATAGTATAACTGTCACTTTTACAATTTACCTTCGTATAATTCCAAAAGCATTTTTATACAAACAGGCAAAACTCCTAACTATCACGAAAACTCCATGCAGTTTCCGTGCTTGTATCATATCCCCTATATTTCAACAGCATTTTCCGTCAAGCTAATACGCCTTTCATCCAAAACCGACAATACCCTACACCCTTTTACCTTTCCGTTTTATACTATCACGGAAACCCCGGACTTTTGCGTGAAAGTATACTTTTGCCTGATAGTACGATTTTTTCCCCAATCGCCATACTATCAGCGGCATCAAAAACGCAAAAAAGTGGGGTTCACCAACCACTCCGATGAACCCCACCAAGCCTAAAAAACCTTGATTTTAAGCCATTCTTCCATACTTTCGCCTGCGAGTACCAAAAATCCTATGGCATTATTTCTGAATTGCCGCCTGTGCTGCCGCCAACCTTGCAATAGGCACTCTAAATGGTGAGCAGGATACATAAGTAAGCCCAACCTTATGGCAGAACTCAACAGACGAAGGATCTCCGCCATGTTCGCCACAGATACCAAGCTTGATATCAGGTCTGGTCTTTCTTCCCTTTTCAGCTGCCATTTGTACAAGCTGCCCTACACCGTTTTGATCCAGTCTTGCAAACGGATCTGATTCATAAATTTTCTTTTTGTAATAATCTCCTAAGAATTTGCCGGAATCATCTCTGGAAAATCCGAAGGTCATCTGCGTCAAATCATTGGTTCCAAATGAGAAGAATTCTGCTTCTTCTGCAATCTCGTCAGCCAGGAGAGCTGCTCTTGGAATTTCAATCATAGTTCCAATGCGGTACTGAATATCTGAATTCTTTTCTTTTTTCACCTGTTCAGCAGTTTCTACTACAACGTCTTTTACATATTTTAATTCCTTTTTCTCTCCAACCAAAGGAATCATGATTTCAGGAACCACGTCAAATCCCTTTTCATTCTTAACTTCAATGGCAGCTTCCATTACAGCGCGTGTCTGCATTCTTGCAATTTCAGGATAGGTTACTGCAAGCCGGCATCCTCTGTGTCCCATCATAGGATTAAACTCATGAAGAGAATCGCATACTTCCTGTACCTGCTCTGCAGTCATCATCATTTTAACTGCCAGATCATCAATATCGTCCTGTTCCGTAGGAACAAATTCATGAAGAGGGGGATCCAGGAAACGAATGGTAACCGGTCTTCCCTCCATTACTTCATAAAGTGCTTTGAAGTCACCTTTCTGATAAGGAATCAATGCATTTAATGCTTTTTCTCTTTCCTGTACTGTTCTTGAAAGAATCATTTGTCTGATTTTCGGAATCCTGTCCGGTTCAAAGAACATATGCTCCGTACGACACAGACCAATACCTTCTGCACCATATTTAATTGCGTTAGCGGCGTCTGCCGGAGTATCTGCATTAGTGCGTACTTTTAATTTACGAAAAGAATCTGCCCATCCCATAATTCTTTCAAAATTGCCACTGATGGACGCTTCCTGTGTCTTAATATCACCATCATAAATCTTACCGGTGGAACCATCCAGAGAAATATAATCTCCTTCGTGATATACATGGCCGCCTAAAGCAAACTCTTTTTCTTCTTCATTAATAGAAATTTCACCACAGCCTGATACACAGCAGGTACCCATACCACGTGCCACAACTGCTGCGTGAGAAGTCATACCGCCTCGTACTGTAAGGATACCTTCTGCAGCATGCATTCCCTCAATATCCTCCGGAGACGTTTCCAGACGTACCAATATAACTCTCTCTCCCTTTTCATGAGCATCTTTTGCCTCATGTGCGGTAAAATATACCTTGCCTGCTGCTGCACCGGGAGATGCCGGCAGTGCTTGTCCGATCACTTCACCGTTCTTAAGTGCTTCAATATCAAAAGTAGGATGCAGAAGCTGATCTAAGGATTTTGCTTCAATACGAAGTACTGCCTCCTCCGGGGTAATTTTACCTTCATCTACCAGATCACATGCAATCTGTAATGCAGCCTGTGCGGTACGTTTTCCATTTCTGGTCTGTAAGAAAAACAGCTTTCCGTTTTCAATTGTAAATTCCATATCCTGCATATCACGATAGTGATTCTCCAAACGGTTTGCTATTTCTATAAACTGTGCATAACATTCAGGCAGATCTTCTTCCAATTTAGTGATCGGCTGAGGCGTTCTGATACCTGCAACTACGTCCTCACCCTGGGCATTGATTAAATATTCTCCATAAATGCCCTTTGCTCCTGTTGAGGGGTTGCGGGTAAATGCAACACCGGTACCGGAGGTATTTCCCATATTACCAAATACCATAGCCTGTACATTGACTGCGGTTCCCCAGTCACCAGGAATATCATTCATTCTTCTGTATACAATAGCTCTTTCATTATCCCAAGAACGGAATACTGCTTTTACAGCCTCCATTAATTGGTTTTTGGGATCCTGAGGGAAATCCTCTCCCATTTTATCCTTGTAAACTGCTTTAAATCTACTAATAACTTCTTTCAAGTCCTCTGCTGTCAAATCAGTATCGTATTTGGCACCCTTTGCCTCTTTAAGTTCATCCAGAATTCTTTCAAAGAAAGATTTGGGAATTTCCATAACTACATCGGAAAACATTTGAATAAATCTTCGATAGGAATCATAAGCAAAACGGGGATTGCCTGTCCTTTCTGCAAATCCTTCCACAGCAACATCATTCAGTCCCAGATTTAAAATTGTATCCATCATACCAGGCATAGACGCCCTTGCTCCGGAACGAACAGAAACCAAAAGCGGGTTATCGGTGTCCCCGAACTTTTTCCCCTGCTTATCTTCTAACTGAGATAAAGCTGTAAAAATCTGTTTCCTGATCTCATCAGAAATCTGTTTTCCCTTTGCATAATAATCTGTACATGCTTCCGTTGTCACCGTAAAGCCCTGAGGAATCGGCAGACCAAGATTGGTCATTTCAGCCAGATTAGCGCCTTTTCCTCCTAAAAGGTTCCGCATATCGGCACTTCCCTCTTCAAATGAATAAACCCATTTCACCATACACTTCTCTCCCTTTTTGTTTTTTAATTGATAAACGACAAAATAGAAAGTACGCTTTACGTGCTTTCCGTTTTATCGTTTGTCCTGCTATCTAAAACTGCAATTATTATATCATATATTTACCAATTATGCACCAAAAATTATAAATTTATAGGTATTTTTTACCAAAATAAATATTTTTTTAATATTTTTGCTTCTCATCAGGAATAAAAGAATCAAAAATGAAAATATCAAATTTATCCCTGGCTTTTTCAAGCTCTTCCTGGCTTTTAATAGTCCATGCAACAGCCATATTTTTGTAAAGCCCCCTGCATATTTTTCTTGCATGCACCTCGGCATACTTATGATTATATGCTACAAAATCGGGCTTTGTTGCCCAGTTCAGCATCAGATTTTGTAAAACTACATACAAAACCCCCTTAAATTCGCCTGACTTTAAAAACCCATCAGAAAGCTGTCCTCTCACCACATTTTTTTGATGCCTTCTGTACCAGAAAAGCACCAATGGATTAAAGGATTCAATACAGTACAATCCCTTATAATTTTTCAGCATATCATCCACTAACGGACAAACGGAAATATCCATCCATTCCACTTTAAGTTCTATAATCAGAGGAACCTTTCCCCCTACAAGATTAAGCACCTGCGAAAACTCAGGAATCTTTTCTTCGCTGCCGCACAGCCTAAGTTCTCTTAATTCCTGAAAAGTATAATCACAAACCTTTCCTTCCTTTCCGCAGATTCTTTTAAGTGTAAAGTCATGAAATACCACCGGAACCTTATCTTTCGTAAGCTGAATATCCATCTCAATTCCGTAGCCTGCATCCACTGCTTTCTTAAAAGCAGCCAGAGAATTTTCCGGTGCATCCGATTCATTGTCATGAAGCCCCCTGTGAGCATAATAAACGCCAAAAAAGTCTAATCTCGCTTTCCTGTTTCCCAGCCTCGGCATAATTGCCAGCAAATAAAGAACAATATTCACTGCTAATATAATAATTATTGTATATACGATGGTCATTTTATCTCCGCACCTTTCCTCCCATGAGCCATCCTATGCGGAAACCTGCTCACATTTAAGTATTTTTCTTTCTTTAATCATCTACGTCAAAATTCTCAAGCACACTCTTCTTTTTGTCAGGTCTTGCATCTCCATGATGCACCTGCAGCATAGTGATAAATGCCAAAACAGAAAAAACAAGTGCATAGGGAAACAGTGTTTTATAAGAAACATTCTCCAAAAGAAAACCTGACAAAATAGGTGTAAATATCTGTGCTGTCATGGAAAAAGTATAGTAAGTCCCTGTAAACTTTCCAATATCACATCCCTTGCTCATTTCCACGATCATAGGATATGAATTTACATTGATTGCCGCCCACCCAATGCCAATAATGGCAAAGGCTATATTGATCACAGGGTGATATGCAGTGGCAAAAATTGCTGCTGCATAGCATAGGCTCATTAAAATAATTCCACCTAAAATCGTCTTTTTTCTTCCTATCCTACTGGAAATATTACCAATGGGAATATAACTGATAATTGCTGCCACCGTTGCAACCATAAGGCAGTCTGCAAAACCTCCGCCCTCCAAATGCCACACCACCTTTGTATATCTTGAAAAAGCAGTGGTAACTGCATTGTATGCGGTAAACCACAGGAAAATAGATACCAGCAGAAATATCATGCTTCGCTTAACCTCTTTAGGCATAACAGCTTTTTCCTGCATTTCTTCCTCTGCAATATCTTCCGTTTCCACGATAACGCCTGCCTTTTCTTCATACGCCCTGATTTCAGCCTCTACCTTCTGCTTCACTTTCTTTTCATTGACGGTAATTACCAAAACACCTACCGCAATCACCATCAAGGCCGCAACACTGATAAATAAAGGCATATAATCAGGATGATCCCCTTTTCCTACCAAAAGCTTTATCATAATCAGCGTATAGACACCGCCTACCGCTCCCATCAAATTAATAATAGCATTTCCCTTACTTCTCAATTTATTAGGCGTCAAATCAGGCATAAGCGCCACAGCCGGTGAGCGGTACAGCCCCATTGAAATAAGCAGGATAAACAATGCCCCCACAAAAAGTGAAAGGTTAATTGTCCGGTCCGCCACAGAAAGAAGCATCAGAAATATCACTGCCAAAATCGTGCCGGTGGTAATGAAAGGCATTCTTTTTCCCATTTTCGTATCTACTTTATCCGACAAGCTTCCAAAAAGGGGAAGTAAAAACAAAGCCAGCACATTATCCGCCGCCATAATCACACCGGTGATTGTTTCTCCCAATCCAAATGTTCCTTGCAGGATCAGGGGTATAATATTGTCATACATCTGCCAAAATGCACTGATTGATAAAAATGCCAGTCCAATCAAAAAAGTTCTTCTGTAGTTAAGTTTCATTTATATAATTGTACTCCTTTCCCTCTCTTTTCCAAATCTTTGATAAATTAATCCAGACTCTGATTTCATCATATCACAGAATGACAGAATTTTTCTATAAATTCCTTGCAAATTCACTATTTTACTGTAAAATAGGTTAATGTGAGGTAACAGAAATACCTTTTATCTTCATATTTCTATTGAGAGGAGTTTACAAAATGATCAGTGCAAACAATGTAACCTATAGAGTAGGAAAAAAAGCCTTATTTGAAGACGTCAATATTAAATTTACCGAAGGAAACTGTTACGGTCTTATTGGTGCGAACGGTGCAGGAAAATCTACCTTTTTAAAAATCCTTTCCGGCCAGCTTGAAACCACCAAGGGAGATATTGCCATCACTCCCGGTCAAAGACTTTCCGTGCTGGAACAGGATCATTTTAAATATGATACTTTCCCTGTTATGGACGTGGTTATCATGGGAAATGAACGTCTCTATCAGATTATGAAGGAAAAAGACGCCATTTATGCCAAAGAGGACTTTACTGACGAGGATGGAATCCGTGCCAGTGAGTTAGAAGGGGAATTTGCAGAAATGGATGGCTGGGAAGCCGAGTCAAACGCTGCCACGCTCTTAAACGGATTAGGAATTGACACCTCCATCCACTATGCTGTTATGAAGGATTTAAATGGTAATGAAAAAGTAAAGGTGCTTCTGGCCAAAGCCCTTTTTGGTAATCCTGATATTCTCCTTTTGGATGAGCCTACCAACCATTTGGACTTAGACGCCATTGCATGGCTGGAAGAGTTCCTTATTAGCTTTGAAAATACCGTAATCGTAGTATCCCATGACCGTTATTTCTTAAATAAAGTCTGCACCCATACTGCGGATATCGACTATGGAAAAATACAGCTTTACGCCGGAAATTATGACTTCTGGTATGAATCCAGTCAGCTTCTGATCAAACAGATGAAAGAAGCAAATAAGAAAAAGGAAGAAAAAATCAAAGAGCTACAGGAGTTTATTTCCCGTTTTTCTGCCAACGCCTCAAAATCCAAACAGGCTACCAGCCGTAAACGCGCTCTGGAAAAAATTGAACTGGATGAGATTAAACCTTCCAGCAGAAAATATCCTTATATTGATTTCCGTCCGGAAAGAGAAATTGGTAATGAAGTTTTAATGGTAGAAGGCATTTCCAAAACGATTAATGGGGAAAAAATACTGAACAATATTTCCTTTATCGTGGGGCATGATGATAAAATTGCTTTTGTGGGCGGAAATGAATTGGCTAAAACCACCCTTTTCCAAATCCTGATGGGTGAAATGGAACCGGATGAAGGCACCTTTAAATGGGGCGTCACCACCTCTCAGGCTTACTTTCCCAAGGACAGCACTACTGAATTTGACAATGATTATACCATTGTTGACTGGCTCACCGGCTACTCTGCAATTAAGGATGTTACTTATGTACGCGGCTTTTTGGGGCGTATGCTGTTTGCCGGTGAAGATGGTGTTAAAAAGGTGAAAATTTTATCCGGTGGTGAAAAGGTCCGTTGTCTTTTGTCTAAAATGATGATCAGCGGCGCTAACTGCCTGATTTTGGATGAGCCTACCAACCATTTGGATATGGAAGCCATCACTGCACTTAACAATGGTCTGATTAAGTTTTCCGGCGTTGCGCTTTTTGCCTGCCACGACCACCAGTTTGTCCAGACAACGGCAAACCGTATTATGGAAATTCTGCCAGATGGCAGTCTGATTGATAAGATCACTTCTTATGATGAGTATCTGGAAAGTGATGAAATGGCAAGGAAACGTACTGTTTATACCAAACAGGCTGAGGAAGACGATAATTAATCTGGAGCTTACTATGAATATTGTTGATCTGCATGTACATTCTACAAAATCTGACGGAAGCTATACCCCTGCCCAGTTGGTGGACTATGCCCTTGAAAAAGGGCTCTCCGCCTTTGCGCTGACTGACCACGACACAACTGATGGTATAGAAGAAGCCTTAGAAACTGCAAAAGGGAAAAAAATTGAAGTCATTCCCGGAATTGAATTCTCTTCCGAGTATGAAGGCCGCGACATTCATATTGTAGGTCTGTACATTGATTATGAAAGCGATTTTTTTAAACGCCGGCTCATCAGTTTCGTAAATGGACGTACGATCCGTAATAAAGAAATGTGCCGACGTCTTACAGAACATGGCATCCCCGTTACTTATGAAGAGTTAATCCGTGAGTTTCCGGGCTGTGTCATCACCCGGTCTCATTATGCCAGATATCTTTTAAATCATGGCTATACCAAAAGCTTAAAAGAAGCCTTTGACCGCTATATCGGCGACCGCTGTCCCTGTTTTGTCCCCCGAAAAAAAATAACCCCTATGCGCGCAGTTGAAATTATTTTAAAGGCCGGAGGCTTTCCCATACTTGCTCATCCTGTGCTTTACCACATGAGCAGCCGGCGGTTGGACAAACTTGTTTCCATTTTAAAGGATATGGGATTACAGGGATTAGAGGCGATTTACAGCACCTACAATTCTGCTGATGAACGGGAAATGCGTGCTCTTGCCTCTAAGTATGATCTGTGTATCAGCGGCGGTTCGGATTTTCACGGAAACGCCAAACCAGGTCAGGATTTGGCAGTAGGATATGGAAATCTTGTTATTCCGGAAGAAATCCTTGATAAAATAAAAGAAAAAAGAAAATGGATGGCTTCTCATCCTGAACAATTTAAACGCACTAAAATTCTATTTACTGATTTGGATGGAACTTTGTTAAACAGTAAACGTTTAATTAGTGATTACACTTGGGAAGTTTTAAAAAAATGGTGTCAGGCCGGACACAAACTGGTACTTTGCTCAGGACGGGCAATTAACAGTATAAAACACGTAAAGGAATCCCTGCGTCTTGATTTTCCCGGCATCTATCTGGCAGGATACAATGGCGGACAAATTTATGATTATGACAATGCAAAAACACTGCACAAAGTAACCCTTACACTGGAGCAGACAGACCATATCATAAACGAAGCCATCAAAGCCGGCATTCACATTCAGACTTATTCCGACACCCATCTCATCACTCCTAAACAGGATGAAGAGCTTATCTACTATCAGCGCGCAGGCAGCACACCTATTATCTATTGTGACCATGTGATGGATGTCTTAAAAGAAGAACCCTGCAAATGCCTTGCTGTGGAATTAAAAGACCTTGAAAAGCTTGAAAACTTCCGTCTTTCTCTTCTCCCCTGGGCAGAACAAGAAGGAATTACCATGATTTATTCTAATCCAAATTATCTGGAATTGTTTCCTTCCTCCTCGGGAAAAGGCACTGCTGTTAAGTTTTTATGTGAAAAATTAGGCATCAGGCCTTACTTTTCAGTGGCTGCCGGAGATGCACAAAATGATCTTTCCATGATTGAAGCTGCCGGAATGGGCATTGCCATGTGCAATGGCAGCGAAGATGTGAAAATGGCCGCCACAACCATTACAGAATATGATAATGATCATGACGGTCTGGCTCGCGTGCTGTTAGATTTAATGTAACATAAATAATTTAAAAAATTTTAAAATTTACTTGCAATATTTGTCAACTTGTAATAGAATAATCAAGTGACATGGCTCGTTGGTCAAGCGGTTAAGACGCCGCCCTCTCACGGCGGAAACAGGGGTTCGATTCCCCTACGAGCTGTTGACTGTTTATAACAGCCCAACCCTGAAAGAGTTCTGAAATCCCATTAAAATCAAGGGATTCAGAGCTTTTTTATTTTTCGGAAAACCGGATACTCTACTTTAGTTACACCACCCGGAATCCTTTTCCCACAATACAGCTTTCAACAGAAGAAATATCCTCTGTCTGAAGCACCATAACCGGCTTGCCTGAATCTCTGTTAAAGGAAAGGTAAATGTAATTTACATTAATGTTGCTTTCGGACAATGCCTGAAGCAGTGCATTTAAATTACCAACCTTATCCTCTACCTCAACGCCGATCACATCTGTCAGCTTGCATAAGTATCCCGCCTCTTCCAGCGCCTTTTTTGCTTTTTCCGCATCTGAAACCACCATACGGATAATACCGTATTCTGCACTGTCATTTGTTACCGAGCCCCAGATATTAACCTCCTCATCCTTTAAAATCCCTGTAATATGCTGCATGGTTCCTTTCTTATTCTGTGCAAAAATTGATAATTGTCTTAACATAACATATCCTCCATATTTTTATTTTTTTATAATTTTAAGAAACAAAATCAAACAAACTAATCTGGTTCGACTCAGGAAGCTCGCCTAACAAATGCAGGCTGTCCATTAAGTCAATAATCGTTTTGGATACCTTGGTACGCTGGCGGAAATCATCCTTGGAAAGGAAGGCGCCTTCCTTTGCAGCCTCCACAATTGCATCCGCTGCCTTTTCCCCTAATCCGTCAATACTATTTAACGATGGCATCAGCTTCCCGTCCACAATCTGAAAATTTCGGGAATGGGCTGAAAAAATATCAATAGGAACAAAATCAAAGCCTCTTGCATACATCTCCTGTACAATCTTCATATCCTTAAAAGATTCCTGTTCCTTTTTAGAAAGCGTATCGCTTCTTCTCTTATAATCTGCCATTACCTTTTCCAAATGCTGCTGCCCCTGGCACATAAATTCATAGGAAAAGGCTGAAGCACGTATGGAAAAATAAGAAGCATAATAAGCAAGGGGATAATAGATTTTACAATACGCAATTCTCCAGGCCATCATAACATATGCCGCTGCATGAGCCTTAGGAAACATATATTTAATTTTCTTACAGGACCAGATGTACCATTCAGGCACATTTTTTTCCCTCATGGCCTTTTCCCAGTCCTCTTTCAGTCCTTTTCCCTTACGAACACTTTCCATAATTGTAAAGGACAGTGCACTATCCACTCCCTGATTAATCAGATAAATCATAATATCATCACGACAACAGATTGCAGTTGAAATGGTAGCTTTGCCATCCATAATCAGCGTCTGGGCATTTCCCAGCCAAACGTCTGTACCATGTCCTAAACCTGAAATTCTAATCAGATCGGAAAATTGCTTCGGTTTGGTATCAAGAAGCATTTGTATTACAAATTCTGTTCCAAATTCTGGTATTCCAAGTGAGCCTACCGGGCAGCCGTCAATCTGGTCAGGAGTAATGCCAAGGGCTGAAGTATTTTGAAACAAAGACATCACCTTGGTATCATCTAATGGAATTGTGGTGGGATCAATTCCGGTTAAATCCTGCAGCATACGAATCATGGTAGGATCATCATGTCCTAATATATCAAGCTTTAGCAGGTTATGGTCAATGGAATGATAATCAAAATGTGTGGTTACAATGTCGGTTGTCATGTCATTCGCCGGATGCTGTACAGGCGTAAAGGAATTAATATCCTCTCCCACCGGCAGCACGATAATCCCCCCGGGATGCTGCCCCGTACTTCTTCGAATTCCTGTACATCCCCCCACAATGCGGTTGATCTCACAGGTACGTTTTCGCTTTCCCCGTTCTTCGTAATAATTCCTTACATAGCCAAAAGCTGTTTTATCTGCCAAGGTCGCAATAGTTCCGGCACGGTAAGTTTGTCCCGCTCCGAAAATAACTTCCGTATATTTATGAGCTTTACTTTGATATTCTCCTGAAAAGTTCAAATCAATATCCGGTTCTTTATCCCCTTTAAATCCAAGAAAAGTTTCAAAGGGAATGTCAAACCCGTCCTTCACCAAAGGTTTCCCGCACACCGGACATGTTTTATCCGGCATATCGCAGCCGGCATTTCCTGCATATGCCTTTACCTCCGGAGAATCAAAATCACTATAATAACAGTTGGGGCATCTGTAATGCGCGCTCAGGGAATTAACCTCAGTAATTCCTGCCATAAAAGCCACCAGAGAAGATCCTACAGAACCACGTGAACCTACTAAATACCCATCTTCCACTGACTTCCAAACCAGTTTCTGGGCAATAATATACATAACTGCAAATCCATTTGTAATTATGGAATGGAGTTCTTTTTCCAGACGGTCTTTCACGATCTGGGGAAGCTCCTCCCCGTACAGTTCATGAGCCCTGCTATAGCATATATCTGTCAGCGTCTTATCACTGTCAGGAATCACAGGCGGACATTTATCGGGACGTACCGGCGCCATCACATCAATCCTGTCCGCAATCTTGTTTGTATTGGTAATTACCACTTCTTCCGCTTTTTCACTGCCAAGATATGCAAACTCCTCTAACATTTCTTCTGTTGTCCTTAAATACAAAGGCGCCTGTTCATCTGCATCTGCATATCCCCGCCCTGTCATAATGATTCTGCGGTAAACCTCGTCTTCCGGATCCAAAAAATGCACGTCACAAGTAGCCACCACCAGCTTATTAAACTCTTCTCCCAGCTCCACAATTTTCCGGTTTATATTTTTTATATCTTCCATGCTGTTAATAGAAGGAACTCTTTCAGAATCAATCATAAATTTATTATTACCAAGAGGCTGTATTTCCAGATAATCATAAAAATTTACAAGCCTTGCAATTTCCGTATCTGTTCTTCCTTCCAGCAATGCCCGGTAAAGTTCCCCTGCTTCACATGCGCTCCCTATAATAAGTCCCTCTCTATATTTTGTAAGAAGACTCTTTGGAACTCTTGGCCTTTTATTAAAATAAGTGAGATGAGATTCTGAAACAAGGGTGTAGAGATTTTCCCGCCCCACATTATTTTCTGCCAAAATAATTGCATGATAAGAAGGAAGTTTTTTTATAATTTCCGGACTGGAATCCCCCATAATATTTACTTTTGCAAGGGTATCAGCTCCCTTTTCCTTCAGCATGGGAATAAACTTTACAAAAATCTCTGCAGTAGCCTCTGCGTCATCCACTGCCCGGTGATGATTTTCTAAAGAAACTCCCAGCGTTTTTGCCACGGCATCTAAGGTATGCTTTGCCTGATGAGGCAGCAGAATTCTTGCAATTCCCACCGTATCTACATACGTAAATTGCGTTTTAATCTTCTGCCGCATGGCATTTTCCTTGATAAAACTCATATCAAAATTTGCATTATGGGCTACCAGCACCGCATCACCACAAAAATTAATAAACTCCGGAAGAACCTTTTCAATGTAAGGTGCATTCATCACCATTTCATCATTAATTCCCGTCAGCTTTTCTATTTCAAAAGGAATTGGCACATCAGGGTTTACAAAAGCAGAAAATCTGTCGGCAATCTGCCCCTTTACCACTTTCACCGCTCCAATTTCAATGATTCTGTTATTGACCGGAGAAAAACCTGTCGTTTCTATATCAAACACAACAAAATCAGTTTCAAAGTCCTGGCCGCTTTCTCCGGTTACAATTTCCTTAAGGTCATCTACCAGATAAGCTTCCATCCCATAAATAATCTTAAAGAAATCCTGCTTATCAGGACTTTCTCCGGCTTCTTTTTTTCTTGCTTTTTCAGCCTTCCAAAGATCTTCCCATACATGATTTGCATCAGGAAATGCCTGCACTACCCCATGATCAGTAATTGCTATCCCAGGATGCCCCCACTTATAAGCTCTCTTTACTAAATCCTTGGCCTCAGACACACCATCCATATCGCTCATTTTGGTATGACAATGAAGCTCCACTCTTTTTCGTGCACTGTTGTCTTTTCTTGGAACAGTAAAATCAGGTATTTTCTTCATTCCCGACAAGGAGCCAATGGTAAGCTCGTTGTCAAATTTATCAATTGTAGTAATTCCTTTCAGCTTCACAAAATTCCCGGGCCTTATGTCATCTTTCAGTTCCGCTGCCTGATCATTATGGACAAATATTTTTATGGTCATGGTATCGGTGTAATCTGTCACATCAAATATCAGAATTGTTCTTTCATTTTTTATTTCACGACGGTCAAAACTAATTATCTTTCCACGAATAACTACTTCTCCCATCTCGCCTAAAATATCCTCAATGGGAATTGCATCTTCCTCAAAATCCCTGCCATAAATCACATCCGGATTATCCGAACGCTTAATGGCACGCTTAAATTCACCTTTGCGATTCCCTTTCTTTTCATTTGCCGGAAAAGGTTGCACAGTTCCTTTCTTTCGGAATTCCCCGGCTGGTGCCGCACTGCCGGTCTTAGTCCCGCTGCCTGCAGGTGTTTTTCCATTTACAGGCGCATTTTCCTTCTGTACGCCGCCTTGAGGCATGAGGTTTTCACTTTTTCCTATAGAAGATACCGCTTCTATATATTCACTTTGGTTTCCTCCACTTGCTGCGTTGCTGAATGCCCTTTGGGTTATTTCCGCTACCTGGCTGGCAATTTTCAGGTCGTCCTCTTCTTTGTACTTTCCGCTTTTCTTTTCCTTATATGCCATCTGACATCCAATGGAAAAACCACATCTTTCATTAAAAATCTTCTCCAAAATTCTGGATAATTCCGCTTCTTTTTCTTTGGCAGGCACCGTATCTTCCAATGTAATACAAAGTTCATTTTCCTGTGGAAAAGTAATATCAGCTCCCTTAAATAAATTGTATTCAATGGGGCTATAATTTTTTAATTCCAGCAAAATGCTATCCCTGTATGCATTCATTAGTTTTTCAGGCGTGTACTGACCTGACAGGTGAAATTTTTCGTAAAGCTTCACTATCACATTATGGGCGGAAAAAAACTGTTTTTTAATTTCTGCCTCCACCCTATAGATCGTCTCCTTGGAAATTAAATAATCACAAATCATGGTAACCCTGATAAATTCTCTGCTTTTGGTTGCAGAAACCTTTTCCACCATAACCTGCTCAAACAAATCCTTTATTTTTTTATCTAATTTTAATGTTGGAAATACATCAAAAAATTGCTTTGCCATGTTAATCCTTCCAGTGTTCCAGTTCCTCTTTCAATACAGAAAGTAATTGATCTTCCGGTACCTTTTTAATAATCTCACCTTTTTTAATAAGAAGGCCTTCTCCGATACCGCCTGCAATGCCGATATCTGCCTCTTTTGCTTCTCCCGGACCGTTTACCGCACAACCCATAACCGCTACCTTGATATCAAGGGGAAATTGTTCTACCATAGCTTCAACCTGATTTGCAAGCCCAATCAAATCAATTTTCGTCCTTCCACAGGTAGGGCAGGATACCACCTCTATTCCGCCCTTTCGAAGCCCCAAAGTTCTAAGAATCAGTTTCGCCGACTTAATCTCTTCTGCCGGATCACCGGTAAGTGATACCCTGATGGTATCGCCAATTCCCTTATTTAATATAAGCGCCAGCCCAATAGATGATTTGATATTGCCGCTTATAATCGTTCCTGATTCGGTAATTCCCACATGCAGAGGGTAATCCGTCCTTTCCGCCAGTATTTCATGTGCCTCTACACACATAAGCACGTCAGAAGACTTTATACTGATGACTATATTTTCATAATTCTGCTTTTCTATCATATGTACCTTGTCCAGTGCACTCTCCACAAGTCCCTGTGCTGTAACTCCATGATATTTTTCAACCAGCTCTTTTTCAAGGGAGCCGCCGTTTACCCCTACCCTGATAGGGATATTTCTTTCTCTGGCAGCATCTACTACTGCTGCCACCTTATCCTCTCCTCCAATATTTCCCGGATTGATTCTGATTTTATCCGCACCATTTTCAATGGATGCAACCGCCATATGATAATCAAAATGAATATCCGCTACAAGAGGAATTGTGATCTGCTTTTTGATCTCCTTTATTGCCTGAGCCGCTTCTATTGTAGGAACCGTACACCTTATAATTTCACAACCGGCTTTCTCCAGCCTGTGAATCTGTTCCACCGTTGCCTCTATATCCTCAGTCCTTGTATTAGTCATAGACTGTATTAAAATGGGATTTCCTCCCCCGATTACCTTATTCCCGATCTGTATTTTCCTTGTATTTTCTCTTTTCATAAGTTACCTCCATATGACTGAACTGTTACCAACAATTATATGCCATTAAAGAGGGAATATCAATTTAAATCTTCCTTCGCCCTGATATGGAAAATACGGCTGCTGTATACATCTCCGCCTTCTCCTACCGCAATCATCTGCAGTGATATCTTCTCATCAGGAAGCCGCCGGGCAGGAAGTTCAAACCGTACGCAATTGTCCGTCATATAAACTGCATCCTCTTTTAGGAGCATTTTTCTACCATAATCGTCACGCATTTCCACCCATAGATTCCCTGTATCTTCCCCTGCATAAACTGCCGGAAATGTTATTCCCAGAATTACAGATATCCATGTACCTAAAATATTTAATGCCAACAGCATAATAAGGCCGGAAAAATCTTTTCGGGTAAGCCAGATATTTTTTTCCTGCCTGCGCAGGTAATTGTTTTTATTCGAAGAATGAAAGAAAATCCTATGAAAAATGAAAGTTAATGAAAGAAAAAAGAAAGGTTTCTTTAAATATGGAAATGGAATTTGATTTTCCGGAACTCCAGATAGCAAAGGCAGCATCAAATAGGCTGCTGCTGAAAGTATTCCCGCAAACAGAATCGTTTTCCTTACCGCCTGCAGGAATTGCAGCGGCAGGTTCACTTTCCTATATCCAAGCAGCGCTTTTTCAAGCTGCAAAACAGATTGGTAACAACCTGTTTTATTTTCACTGATGCAGCATCTGATAATTTTTTTCAATGTCCCTGCTATGCTTTTATCATACGCTGCCAGCGCCTGACTTGCATAAGGCGGTTTTGCAGGATGATTTCCTGTAAGCATTTCATAAAATACCATTCCCATAGCATAAATATCCCATGAAATATCTCCACGCGGGCTTTTCCATTGCTCCTTGGGACAATACCCTGCTGTCCCGGCGCACAAATCAGGTGTTTCCCTTCCACAGGCAAACCGCACTGCCCCGCCAAGATCTATCAACTTTAAGGTTCCGTCCTGCCTTATCATAATATTTTCCGGCTTTAAATCCCTATAAATGACTGCCGGATGTCTATCATGCAGGTATTGCACTATATGACACAATTCCAGCATCCACTTTACCGCCTGCCCTTCTTCTACTTTTTTATGCTTTAAAAGAAACTGGCGCAGCGTTATTCCTTCAATGTATTCCATCACCAAAAAGGCTTTTCCCTGTTCCATAAAATAATCAAAGATTATTGGCAGGCCTGTATGATCCAATTCTTTAAGGATTTTCATCTCTTCCAGAAAAACACTCTCACAAGATTCTTTCACGGCAACTAATCTGTCCAAATGCACATCCATTGCCAAAAATACCTTTCCGGAGCCTCCTTCACCAAGGAGCCTGATCAGTTCATACTTTTGAATCAATATCCTTCCCATAGCACCTCTTTCAATTT
This sequence comes from Lachnospiraceae bacterium 10-1, assembly GCA_000403495.2. Taxonomy (GTDB): domain Bacteria; phylum Bacillota; class Clostridia; order Lachnospirales; family Lachnospiraceae; genus Suilimivivens. The sequence continues at coordinate 59,025 of KE159821.1, forward strand.
TTACATCAGTTCATTAATTTCTTTATCCTATAACCGCATAAACTGCCGACAAATTGTCCTTCTCATCTTTCTTAAGTATTTCTTCTCCAATCTCTCTAAGACGGATATATACCTGTTCATCACTTTCCACATCCTCAGGTGCAAGCACTTTAATAATTTCGTTATTTAATTTTCTGTAAAAGCCATCTGTACACAATAAAAATCCACTTTTTCCCAATAGATGTCCAAAGGTTATATCGGGAAACTGGAAAGGAAAGCTTCCCATACATTTTTTTAATCTGCTGCCGCCATCAGAATGATCTTTTGTAAGCTGTCTGACTCTGCATTTATGGTATTTACTGGTTTGATAACGGTAAATCCGGCTGTCGCCCAAATGTATAATCATATAATTCCTTCCCCATACAAACAGCAGAGATATAGTTGCTCCAAGTAAAATGTCCTTTCCCTTTCCATAATATTTTAAATTTTCATTTATATCATAAAGGCAGCGGAGCACACTTCTTTTTACCGCCTTTCTTCCTTTTCCTTTAGCCGTCAAGGGAACCATCTGGCAATAAAAGTTCTCTATCAGCCTCTCCGTAATATACCCGCTTGCAACTTCTCCCTCCTTAAGTCCCCCAATTCCATCACTGACTACTGCCATCATAACCCTTCCTTTATACGTCATCACCTGCTGTAATGCAACCGAATCCTGATTAATCCGTCCTGCCCCCTGATCCCAATACACACCCGAAATCATCTTCAATACCAATTACTTCCCCTTTCTTTTTCTAAAATCAAAAAAATAAAACAAAGATGTTCTATGATTATATAATTGCATAAAAAAAGAATCCATTGTACAAAGTTACTAAAAGTATAATTTCAGCAACTTTGTACATGAATTCCACATGTTATTCTTAAATTGGTTAAAAAAACTTTGTTATATCATTAAACAAGACTACTACCATCAAGATCATTAATGCAGCCATTCCCGCTAAATGAACAATTCCTTCTTTTTCCGGAGGCACCGGTTTTCCTCTGACAGCCTCTATCAGCAAAAATACTAACCTCCCTCCATCAAGTGCCGGAAGCGGCAGTAAATTCATAATTCCCAGGTTGACTGAAAGCAATAGTGCAATGTTCAACATATTAATTGCAACTGTTATCGCACCATATGCCTTAGCTGCATCATAAACATCATCCACCGTTTTCACAAGCCCCACAGGTCCTGACACATCATTTTTGGACAGTTGTCCGGTCACTAACATCCCAAGGCTTTTGTAGGTTGCTTTCGCATAAAAGCTCATGGTATAAAAAGCATACTGAAAGGTCTGAGGCACATTGCAGTCTAAGTATGCACCGGTTGAAATTCCCATGTAATACCGCTGATCCGTCTCATCATATGTGGGCTGCACCACTACCGTTTCTTCCCTGCCATCCCGTTCAAAAGTAACCGTAAGTGGTTCTCCCTTCACATTTAGCTGGGTAATCAGGCTCACATCCTCTCCAAGATGCACTCTTTTTCCATTGATCTTTGTGATCATATCTCCCGCTTCCAGTCCTGCTGCCTGAGCGGCGCTTCCCTCATTTACCTTTTGAATCTGGGGCAGTGTGCTTCCACAAACAGAAATAAGAATCAATGCCATCACGTAAGCTGTCAAAAAATTAAACAATGGACCTGCAAAAATTGTAGCAAATCGTGCCCATACAGGTGCATTTGGAAACGCCTTCTCCGAAAAATCACCTTTTTCCTTCTCCAGCCCGTCTTCCCCTTCAAACATGCATGCACCGCCTATGGGAAGCAGCTTTAAAGAATACTTTGTGTCACCTTTCACAAAAGAAAAAAGTGTCGGTCCCATACCAATAAAAAATTCCACCACACGAATTCCGTTTTTCTTTGCCACAATAAAGTGTCCAAGCTCATGAGATATTACTACAATAAAAAATATGATAAAAAATAGCACAATAGAAACAATCACTTTATAACCTCCTGTGGGCATCAATATATTCATAGCTTTCCGCTTCCGCATCAAGAATATCGTCTACGGAAGGATTCTGAATGTTTTTATGATGCTCCATAGCACCCTGAATCAAATCGTAAATTTCAAGGAACTTTATCTTTCTGTCCAAAAATAAAGAAACAGCCCGTTCATTCGCCGCGTTAAACACAGTAGTCATACTGCCACCCTGTTCAATAGCCTCATAAGCCATTTTAAGCCCTCTAAATGTTTCCATATCCGGTTTTTCAAAGGTTATGCTTCCAAGCTTATAAAAATCTACCCGTCTGCCTTTCATCGGCCTTCTGTCAGGGTAAAATAAAGCATATTGGATAGGCAGCTTCATATCCGGCTCCCCAAGCTGCGCCATAATCCCGCCATCTGCAAACTCTACCATAGAATGTATGATGCTCTGGGGATGAACAATTACCTGAATCTTTTCAACCTCAACCCCAAACAGCCATTTTGCCTCAATCACTTCCAGCCCTTTATTTACCAACGTTGCAGAATCTACCGTAATTTTTCTTCCCATAGACCAGTTGGGATGTTTAAGTGCATCTTCAACCGTAATTTCCAAAAGATCTTCTCTTTTTCTGCCTCTGAAAGGTCCGCCTGATGCAGTCAACAGAATTTTACTGACTCTCTCCCGGTTTTCTCCATGCATAGACTGAAAAATAGCACTATGCTCACTGTCTACCGGCAGGATGGGAACCCTTTTTTCCGCCGCCAAAGGAATAATAATATGTCCTGCTGTGACAAGAGTTTCTTTATTTGCAAGGGCAATCTTCTTTCCTGCATTAATTGCCGCAATGGTAGGTCTTATTCCTATCATGCCCACAATGGCAGTAACTAAAACCTCCATTTCCTCCATAACTGCAATTTCCAAAAGTCCTTCCATTCCACTTAAAACTTTTGTGTTGGTATCTGCTACTGCCATGCGAAGCTGCTCTGCAGCTTTTTCTTCCCACATAACTGCTATACGGGGTGAAAACTCCCTGACCTGCTCCTCCATTTTCCGGACACTGCTTCCTGCTGCCAGCGCCAGTACCTGTATGTCCTGATTATTTCTGACAATCTCCAAGGTCTGAGTACCGATCGAACCGGTAGAACCTAAAATCCCGATTTTTATCATTTTGTATTCCGCCTTTCTCTTATACACGAATCAATAAAACTGCCAGAAAATATATCATTGGAGCAGTAAAAATAACACTGTCAAATCGGTCCATCACTCCACCATGTCCTGGAATCAGCTTTCCATAATCTTTAATATCATGATTCCTTTTAATTGCAGATGCCGCCAAATCTCCAACCTGTGATATCACCGCCCCCACCATACTGATCAGTAAAAAAATCCATGTAACCTGCTGCCCGCTGATTGCCGGCTCTACAACAAAATAGCCATAGACAGCTCCCACCAGCGCAGAACCTGCAACACCCCCTAATGCCCCTTCTATTGATTTCTTAGGGCTTAAAACCGGAGCCAGTTTATGTTTTCCAAACAGCATTCCAACCACATAAGCACAAGTATCACAAATCCACGAACTAATAAAGATCATCCATACGGTATAAATTCCATAAGGAAGACTTCTTACCATATAAATAAAGGAAAGCATAACCGGCGCATATGCCACACAAAAAAAGGAACACATAATCTGCTCTGCCTTATATTTAGGAAAAGAAAACACGTACACAAACATAAATGCCACTAAGATCGTAATCAGTGCCAGAAAAAGATATATCCTGTTTTCCACAAACACCATCAGCACATAATAAGCAATAATACCTGTATATCCAATTATACCTAAAAGTCCTGTTTTATCTTCCTCCAGCTTACAGGCTTTTGAAAGCTCCCGGTAAGCAGTCAATGCCAGAAATAGCAGCACTACCCCTAAAAAATATCCTCCGGCGAAAATGGTGAATAATGACAGTACAACAAGTACGACACTGCTCATAAATCTTGTAAAAAACATGACTTACTCCTCCTTAAACGCGGCCATATCTTCTGTTTCTATGATTATATGCTTCCACAGCTTTGACCAATTCTTCTTTTGTAAAATCGGGCCAGGCTGTCTCGGTAAAATAGAACTCCGTGTAGGCCAGCTGCCAGAGAAGAAAATTTGAAATCCTCTGTTCATTACAGGTACGAATCAATAGATCCGGCTCAGGCAGCCCCCGGGTATCAAGCATATCCGAAAAGTAGCTTTCCGTCAATTCTTCTTCGGAAATTTCTCCTTTTTTGGTTTTTTCCATAATTTTTCTTACCGCACGCACAATTTCATCTCTGCCTCCGTAATTAAGGGCAATCTGAAAATGAAGACCGTCATTATCCTTTGTGGATTCCTCCAACTGATTAATCCTGTTTCTAATATCCTCATCCAGCCCTGTTTTATCTCCCAGAACACGGACGCACATACGATTTTTTTTGGCCGTGGAAAGACATGTTTTCATATAATTTCTAAGTAGCTTCATTAACGCATCTACCTCGTCCTTGGGGCGGCTCCAGTTCTCCGTGCTGAAAGCGTATACCGTCAAATACTGTATTCCCATTTTGTAAGCTTCTTCACAGATCACTTCAACCGTTTTTGCCCCCTGTACGTGGCCATAATTTCTAGGCATTCCTTTACTTTTGGCCCATCTTCCATTTCCGTCCAAAATAATCGCTACATGCCGGGGCATGAGCAGCATTTTTTCCTCTGGCATAATTTCCTCCGCACTCATATAATTATTAAAAAGCAAGGGGCACTACGATTACAAAAAATCAATCGCCGCCCCTCCTTTTCTTTCCTATTAAAGATATCCTGCAATAACCTGACATCCTTTGTAAGCATAACCGATGTATTTATACCGTCATGATTTCCTTCGCCTTTTCTTCCATCAGCTTGTCGACATCCTTTGTATACTTATCAGTTAATTTTTGCAAATTTTCAGTAAGCTCTTTAATTTCGTCCTCAGATACTTCTTCTTTTGCAAGCTTTTTGAAAGCATCATTTCCATCTCTTCTGATATTTCTGATTGCAACCTTACACTCTTCTGCTTTCTTTTTTACATCTTTCACCAGATCTTTTCTTCTTTCTTCCGTCAGTTCAGGGAATACAAGCCTTATCACTGATCCGTCATTGGACGGATTAATTCCAATATCAGATGTAAGAATCGCTTTTTCAATTTCCCTGATTAACGACTTCTCCCAAGGTGCTATCTGAATCATTCTTGCCTCGGGTATGGTTACATTTCCAACCTGCTGAATCGGCGTAGGCGTACCATAATAATCAATTCGAAGTTTATCCAGCACATGGGGATTGGCACGTCCGGCTCTGATCCCTAAATAATCCCCCTCCAAATGCTCATAAGTCTTTCTCATTTTATCATCATAAACTTTCAGTCTTTCATCCATAACATAACCCTCCGTCTATACTGTCACTTTCGTTCCATTAAAACTGCCTTTCACTGTATTTATAATACTGTCTTTTTCATTCAGGTCAAATACCCACATAGGCATTTTATTATCCCTTGCCAAAATAGATGCTGTCATATCCACTACCTGCAGATTTTTTGCAATCACCTCATCAATGCTGATCTCATCAAACTTTTTTGCTTCCGGATTCAATTTGGGATCGCTGTCATAAATGCCATCAATTGATTTCGCCAGAAGAATCGTTTCTGCCTCTACCTCTACCGCACGGAGTACCACTCCTGTATCCGTAGAAAAGTAAGGATGACCTGTTCCTCCCGCAAAAAATACAACTGTGCCTTTATTAAAATATTTATTTGCCCTATCCTTTGAAAAAAGTTTTGTAAAGCTGCTGCATTCAAAAGGAGTGAGAATTTCTGTCTGCATTCCTACACTGCGGAAAATTTCTGACACATAAATACAATTCATCACAGTTGCAAGCATTCCTATCTGATCAGCCTTGGTTCTGTCTATGTTTTCACTTGTTCTTCCGCGCCAGAAGTTTCCCCCTCCAATAACAACTCCAACCTGAACGTTATCGTCTGTCAGCTGCTTTACCTGCAGGGCCACTGCCCTTATGGTTTCTTCATCAAAGCCTGTTTTCTTATCTCCTGCAAGAGCTTCCCCGCTTAGCTTCAGTAAAATCCTCCGCATATTTACGCCTCACTTTATTTCATTTTTTTCAGTTCTTCAAAGAATGAGCTGGGATTTACTTCCGCATAACACTGCGAACACATACCTTCAATCACAGCACCGTTATTAATCTGTACGGATTTGGATTTGATGTCTCCCATAATAATTGCCGATGCATCAAGAATAACAGGACCTCTTACATCAATGTCACCCTTTACCGCACCTGCAATCACTGCACTGTTGGCAAAAATATTCCCAATAATAACTGAACTCTGTCCAATTTTAATGCTTCCTAAGCTTCTAAGTTCACCAGTAATCTTGGCTCCATCTGCAAAGATTTCAGCAGCCTGGGAATTTCCCTGAATATTTCCGGTAATATTAAGTTTTCCAAGAGCCTCTATATTACCTACAATACTTCCCCGTATATCCAAACCGCCTTCTGTTGCAATATTTCCATTAATGATCATGGACTCAGTAAATACCGATTCTTCATCAATGGGACGCTTGGAGGAAGGCATAGATATCTCTACCCTCTTTTCCTCTACTGCCGGCGCTGTATAAACAGGCTCCTGAATGGGTGCCTCAATTCCCATTTCCTCCTCTACTTTATCAAGCATCTGGCTTAAATCCGTGTCAAAACTATTTACTGCCTGTGATGTTTCCGGCATCAAATCATCCTGTGCCATTCCGCTTACTTCTTCCTGCCCACCTTCTTCCGGCATAAGTTCGTTGACTGCCTGTGACAAGTCATCCTTAAGATCTGAGAAAAAACCCATCTTTAAAATCCTCCATTCGTATCATAATCATTTATCATTTACCGTTATATGCTGAATCGGTACGGTTTCATCTGTAATTGGTAAGAACACTGCATCTCCTCTTTCCATAACCTGGGAAATAATCTCAGGAAGTGCCTCTATTGTTGTATTCTTCCCCACTGCATCATGCATTAAAATCATACATTCATTAAAATTATCAATACTGCCCAAACAATTGCTTACAATACTGTCTGTTGCAAGTTGTCCGCTAATGGCATCTCCTGATGCAATATTCCAATCAAAATACGTGATTCCATTTTCTTTTAAGCAGGCGGCCAGTTCCTGCATATCCGTACTGCTGACAGTATTAGAGCTTCCTCCCGGAAACCGGTAAAACCTTGGCCAAATGCCTGTAATCTGATAAAGATGCTCCTGAAGCATCTCTAAATCTTCCATAAAATTATCTTTAGACTCATATATTTCGTTATATATATGACTGTAGGAATGCATTGCCAGCGTATGCCCTTCTTCTACAATTCTCTGGTACGCCCTAATTGACTGCTCATCTGTCTTGCCTACTACAAAAAATGTTGCTTTCACATCATATTCTTTTAAGACATCAAGAATTTTGTCTGTGTTACTGCTTGGTCCATCATCAAAAGTCAAATAAATTTCTTTTTGATATACCTTTTCCTCCTCCGCTTCAACCGTCTGCTGCATTGAAACTGTATCCCGCAATGACTGTTCCACAGGAGTCGTAACATAAATTCCTGCTACTTCATCTGCCTCATTTTCCTTTGCTGCAAGCAGGTTTTCCAGTTTCTGTATCTTTTGGTTTAACTGTATCACACGTATGCCGAGAACCACACTTACAATAACCGGAATAACAATAAACGCAGCATTGACTGCCAATATGATCTTTTTTAGCCGCTGAACTCTTTTTCTCCGGTCACCTGTCCCCTCCATGAACAAAAACTCCTTGCAAACGATTTGAATATATTGTATCACAATATGCATTTGTGGGAAAGAGGTAAAAAACTATTATTCTCTTATTGACATTTTTTTCAATTATTTATATTATATACACTATGAGGGAGTAGTTAGCGTATTACGTGGTAAGTCAACATACTGATTTTAATAATCTGGCTTACCTTAAATAACGAGACTCATGTATGGTTTCATTTTCCGTACCTGAGTCAATTTATCTGCAGGTACATGTTTTGTATCTGTTTTTTTATTTCGGAAAGTAAACTGACATACAGTTACAAATGATCCCACAAATTATACATATGAAAGGAAAAGAAAATGAATTTTATTGAATTACTCTTAATCGCCATTGGGCTTTCTATGGATGCCTTTGCGGTATCTGTCTGCAAGGGACTTGCTGCAAAACAAATTTCTGCAAAGCACTTGCTGATTACAGGTGCATGGTTTGGCGGATTCCAGGCTTTTATGCCTGCTGCCGGATACCTCTTAGGTTCCGCATTTGAAAGCTATATTACTTCCTTTGACCACTGGATTGCATTTGTGCTTCTTGCATTTATTGGAGGAAACATGATACATGAAGCTCTGGATAAAAGCAATACACCTGATTCTGACAATTCATTTTCCATAAAAACAATGTTTGTTCTGGCAGTTGCAACCAGTATAGATGCACTGGCTGTAGGCATCACCTTTGCCCTGCTTCCTAATGTAAAAATAATAACTGCCATACTTTCTATCGGAGCTGTCACATTTATTCTTTCCGCTATCGGACTTAAAGCAGGGAGTCTCTTTGGCTTAAAATATAAAGCAAAGGCCGAATTTACAGGCGGCCTGATCTTAATACTCATAGGCCTTAAAATCCTTCTTGAACATTTAGGTATTATCACTCTGTAAACTATTTCAAATACATACCAGCTGTTTCAACATCTGGAAATCTTATTTTAAACAACGAATGTCAGGCTACGCCAGCCACCCGTTGTTAACTTAAAAAGCTGCACAGAAGCAAGCTTCTGTGCAGCTTTTTACATCTTTATTATTCTGTCTTACATACCAGCCTGAGCAGCAACTTCTGCTGCAAAATCATCTACCTTTTTCTCAATGCCTTCACCAGTCTCAAAACGTACAAATTTCTTAATAGACAGATTAGCATTGTTCTCTTTTGCAACCTGTGCCACATACTGTGCCACTGTCTGCTTTCCATCTTCTGCTTTAACATATACCTGCTCTAACAGACAAACTTCCTTTAATTCCTTGTTAAGACGTCCTGTTACCGCTCCTTCTATCACCTTTTCCGGCTTACCTGCCATCTTAGGATCATTAGCGATCTGTGCCATAAGAATCTCTTTCTCATGTGTCTTATACTCTTCCGAGACATCCTCAGTTGACACATATTTAGGAGAAAGTGCTGCAACCTGCATTGCAAGATTTGTAAGCGCCTCCTTAACAGAATCATTCACTACATCAGTAGCCGCCTCAACGATAACTCCGATTCTTCCGCCGCCATGAATATAGGATACGACACAGCCATCCTCAGCTACTATCTTTTCAAATCTTCTAATATTCAAATTTTCACCGATCTTTGCTACTTTTGCAACAAGAGCATCCTTCACTGTCATGGAAGTGTCTGCATTCCAGCTTTCTTCCATAAATGCATCCATATCTGCTGCATCAGATTCGACTGCCTGCTGTGCCACTGCTGCCACAAAACTCTGGAATTCTTCATTTTTAGCAACAAAATCTGTCTCAGAATTAACTTCTACAACTGCTGCTACCTTATTATCTTTTACAATTACATTACAAAGACCTTCCGCTGCAATTCTGCCTGCTTTCTTCTCAGCCTTTGCCTGACCATTCTTTCTAAGAAACTCAATGGCAGCATCCATATCGCCATCAGTTTCACCAAGAGCCTTTTTGCAGTCCATCATGCCTGCGCCAGTCATCTCTCTTAATTCTTTTACCATAGCTGCTGTAATATTAGCCATTTTTACTCTTCCTTCCTCAATATATTATTCAGCGTCTGCTGCTGCAACCTCTTCAATGTCTTCCGGAACTGCTTCACCTGCTGCTTCCTGCATTTCAGCAGCTATATTTTCCTCACCCTGATTTGCTTCAATCACTGCGTCTGCCATCTTTGATACGATAAGTTTAACAGCTCTGATTGCATCATCATTACCAGGGATGATAAAATCCAGTTCTTCAGGATCACAGTTGGTATCGCCAATACCTATCAGTGTAATTCCAAGTGCATGTGCTTCCTGCACACAAATTTTTTCCTTCTTAGGATCTACAACAAAAATAGCATCAGGAATCCTGGTCATGGTTTTAATACCGCCAAGGTTCTTTTCAAGCTTTTCCCATTCCTTCTTAAGTGCTATAACTTCCTTTTTGGGAAGAACGTCAAAGGTTCCATCCTCAGCCATTGTTTCAATTGCTTTTAATCTTTCAATTCTGCTCTGGATCGTCTTAAAATTGGTAAGCATACCGCCAAGCCATCTCTCATTTACATAGTACATACCACAGCGTTCTGCCTCTGTCTTAACAGCATCCTGCGCCTGCTTTTTAGTACCTACAAAAAGAATGGTTCCTCCCTGCTGTGCAATTTCAAAAACTGCCCTGTAAGCCTCATCAACTTTACCTACAGACTTCTGCAGGTCAATAATATGGATGCCATTTCTTTCTGTGAAAATGTAGGGAGCCATCTTAGGGTTCCATCTTCTTGTCTGATGTCCAAAATGAACACCCGCTTCTAATAACTGCTTCATTGAAATAACGCTCATGTTTCTACCTCCATTTGGTTTTACTTCCGCACATCTTCTTCTCTTCTGCAGACTTAAAAAGCACCAGCAGTTGATGGACATGCGTGATTTATAGTCACAACGAGAAAAGTATAGCATAAAAAAATCCCTCTTGCAAGGGATTTTTCATGCTTTCTTCACCATTCCAGTCAGACATTCCAATAATATCCACTTAATCCATTCGGGCAAGTATTTGTGCAATCTGATCCGGTTCTGCGCCTTCCGGAATCGTAAATGTTCCTACATTAATGCGCTTATCGTATCCTTTTTCACATAAGTAAGTGTCAAAATCAGAAGCTGAATCTACCAGTCCGGCCTCTTCCAGCTTTTTGCATACTGTATAAGAGCCATCGCCGCTATTAACCTGAATGGTAATCCCTTCCAATTCCTTAGCCGGCGTAGCTGAAGCGCTGGGTGTGGGCTTAGCCGTTGGTGTCGGGGAGGGTTTAAGTGTAGGTACAGCAGTTGGCGCTGTCGTTGGCTTAAGTGTCGGTACAGCAGTTGGTTCAGTCGTTGGCTTAAGTGTCGGCACCGCAGTTGGTTCAGTCGTCGGCTTAAGTGTTGCCTCAGGCACTGACGTTGCCGCCAGCGTTGGCTTTGGTGTTATCTCAGGCACCAGCGTTGCTTCTGCGGCATCTTCCGGAACCACTGTAGCTGCGGCTGTCTCTTCCTGATTCTGATCAGCCTCTTCATTTTCATTTGTTGTTATTTTCTCTTCTTCCTGTAAACCATTCTCTGCCGCATCAGCCAGCAAAGTACTTTCTTCCGTCATTCCAAGCGCTTTTGCGCGTTCTATTATTTCACTGTCACTAAGAGGCTTGTTTTTCCCTGCAGCAGATATTCCCATAATCAATGCAGTCATAACAATTCCTATTCCAAGACCTCTCAGATAATACTTCAAGTTCATATTTATCTCCTAAACATTCATGCACTGTTTTTCGGTACTTTACCAAACATGAAAGCCACAATTAAAATCAGGGTATCTTAAACGCCCTCAAATAAATCAATAACCAGTTTAACCTCTCCAATTCCAAGGCCAAGCTCTTTGGCTATTGCCATATTGGACTTCCCTGCTTCATGAAGCTGCAGAATCCTTTCATTGCTGTTTCTCTCACCGTTTTTTCCTACCGCACTTAAATCCACTTCAACTTTTGGTACATCCACAGCTGCTGCTTCTTTACCTGATGCCTTAGATGTCCTTGGTTTTCTTGGCTTTTTCTTAGGAGGCTCAGGTTCTTGCTCTTTAGCTGCTTCCTCCTTAGAACTATTTTGCTCTTCCACATCTGTTTTCTGTACTGCTTCAATCACTTCAACTTTTACCGGAGTAAAGGGAACAAACTCGTCCTGCGTCTTTGCTGTAGTTTCTGCTGCCTCACTGACAGTTTCCTTTACTTCCCTGGCAGTAACCTCCGCATCCTTTAAGGTCTGTTTCACATCATCTGCTGTCTTAGCCGCTTCGCTTACAGTATTTTTCAGACTTTCATGTTTATCATTCAGCATATCATATAAAAACACTACTTCTTTATGATTTTTATTGATCTCTTCCAAAACTGTATCCGAATACTCATTGACCGCCATCATTTTTTCATTTGTCAGCCGGTCCATGCCTCTTTCTGTTTTTTCCATTGCATAAGTTATGGTTTCGTCAACAATGTCACCAATCTGTGATCTGACATTCTCCATCTCCTTATCCAACATTTCCTTTAAGGCTTCTTCGCTTATTTTTGCATTTTCATCAGCTTCATTTTTCTTCCCTGCGGGAAGCATAAAACTGAGCACAAACACTATGATTCCTAAAACAATAAGAACTATTTCCATAACTCCCATCTCTTCACCTGCGTATTATTTTTCAGATTTTGATGTCAAAGCCGCCTCTGCCTTTCAGAACTACTTTTCCATCTCTTTCTTTTTCCTCTTTCTTGCGGTGTTTTCCACCATCACCTGCATAACGTCCATTTCCTTTTTCTTTGGCATCAAAGTTCTTTCCTTCATTTTCAGTACGGTCTCCCTGAATTACCTGCCGCGCCCTGGCTTCTACTGTCTGATGAAACTGTTGCTGAAAATTGGACTGATCCACTGCCCCTTTGTTATCTTCATTATGCTTAATATTCGTAAAATCCTGTGCCCTTGTTACCTGCCCCTGAAGCTCTACACGACTGATCGTCACAAATATTCCACATCCTTTCCTTTATGATATTTTCTACATGCCAAAGCTCATTATAGCAGGCAGAAAATCAATCATTTATAAGGCAACCATTTTTACATCACCCTGCTGTTTAATAAATTTGCAGTATTTCATACTATTTTTTGTTACCATTGAAACATCAGAGATACAAATTCTGGTACCGCCAAAAACTTCTCCTGTAACTTCTACCTTGGCTGTCGCACTTCCTTCCAGCATTAATTGCAGACTGCTCATCTCCTTTATTCCAGCCTCAATTTCTTTCTTCTTCATATTCTCCTGCTGAAGCAGTTCCTGAAAATACATCAGCTGCTCCTGCTTAAATTTTACTCCTTGTGAAAGCTTTGCTGCTGCACTTTTTAAAACCGGATGGATCGTATCTATTTGTTTTTTACTTTCTGCAATCTGCTTTTGTATCTCCTGAATTCTTAATTTCACGCTGGGATCTGCTCCTACCTCCACAACAGTGTCTGATCCCATCAGGGATCCTAATGTTTTTACCCTGACCAAATTCCCGGCGCTTACTCTTCCTCCAGTGATAAATCCTCTCCGGCCGTCTACAACAATTTCTGTACCAGCCATAACTTCACTGTGAAGAATGGATTCAGTAGACACATATCCTTTCGCATTTACCTTTGCATTTTCGATAAACTTGGAAACCACGTTTCCCTCAGCATTTAGGCTGCCCCGTGCCATACCATTCATCCCCCGGGCAATGATAATATTTCCTCCTGCCTCAAGATAAGCACCTTCAACCACGCCGTTTACTTCTATATCTCCTTTGGCCTTTACGGAGAAGTTTGTGCACACGTTTCCATTAACCTTTACACTTCCATCATAATCAATATTTCCGGTAGAGTTGTCTACATTTTCAACTTCCAAAATATTAGATACAAATACCTTATCATCTACCAGTGTTACATGTCCATTTACATCAGATGTAATCACCAAACGATCATCAGAAATCGAAATATTTCTCCCAAATTTAAGACTTAACCTTTTTACGTCCCTGGGTTTTATTGCTTCCCCATAAATACTTTTACCGAAAGTACCCAGATCACCTGGGTACAGTCTTGCCAATATATCACCCTTGCTACAATGATTAATGGTATTCAAATTAAAAAAGTCTACGCTTCCATCTTCCTTAAGTGTAGGCTTCGCATGCAAGTCGGTCTCAAAGTAATATTCAATTCTGGCATCTGTCCCCTGCTTGGGAGGTAATCCTTTTGCTACCAGGATCTCCTTGCAGTAAACCGGCTGCAAAAAGAATTTATTAAGGGCATCTGTCTGTATTCCGTACTTAATTCCCTTTTGCTCCAAATCGGTGATGAACTCAGACGCGCTCATTCTTTCACCATGTTCTGACGGAGGGTAAAACCTTGCAGTAGCCAGCATCTTATCTTCACTTAAATGAAGTTCATAGCTTTCTCTAATCTCCGTAGAAGGGTTTCTGTTCAAAGTCACCTGGTATTCCGGCTTTCCGGATATAGCAGCCTCCTGAATTGCACTGTTTACAGTAGCTATATCAAATGCAACCCCGAAACGGGTAAGATATTCTGTTATTTCTTTTACAGCTATCGGCTTTCCTCCATCTACAGGAGCAAAAACTTTAAGCGCAGTTCCTTCGGTACCGCATACCAACTGGAAATATCCATTTTTCATATCAACTTCTCCCTATAGACTCTGTTTTCTTATTATATGGAGAAGATCCCCATATAATTACCCATCTTTCCCTTCATTTTCTGTAGCGCCCTTGTATGAAGCTGAGATATCCTGGATTCGGATACTTCTAGTACATTGCTGATCTCTTTCAATGTCAAGTCTTCATAATAATACAATAAAATAACCTTTTTTTCTTTTTCTGTAAGAAGTTCCAACGCCTGCTGCAATACCTTTTTCAGTTCTTCCTTTTCCATCACTTCTTCCGGACTATCAAATCGCTGCTGTCCTGTCTGTTCCGCAGGAATTTCACTTCCTGATTCCATAAATTCATTAAGCGAAACAACATTTGTAATTTTCATTTGTGACTGCCAGGAAAGATAATCATCATCAGAAATTCCAAGACTCCTTGCAATTTCTTCATCAGTTGCCGCCCGTCCTTTTGAAGCTTCAATTTCCTTCATTACAGCATCTATCTTTTTTTGCTTCTGCCTGATTGTCCTTGGAATCCAGTCCATCTTACGAATCTGGTCCAAAATAGCCCCGCGTATGCGAAGACTTGCATAGGTTTCAAATTTAACAGCCTTCATATTGTCAAATTTATCTATTGCATCAATTAGCCCAAAGATTCCATAACTGACCAAATCGTCATATTCAACATTATAACCTAAATACATACTTAAACGCCCCGCTACCAATTTCACAAGGGGTGCATATTCAAGTATCAGCTTTTCTCTTATTTCAGGCGATTTCAATTTCGCATAACTATCCCAAAGCTTATTTCTGCCTGCCTCGTCCATTGATACCTCCATCAGCTCAAATTATGCCTTATCGTCTGCTTCTTTTTTTGTACTTTCCACCACCGTCTCTTCTTCGCCTGCGCCAGGTCCTTCCTTTTCAATGACCTCGCCTTCATTCTCCTCCGCTTCCTTAATCTGGTCTATAAAAGAAGTAATTTTCTTTTCAATAAAAAATCCTGCCAGATAAAAAGCAAAAAGAACAACTGCCACTATAATCAGCGTCTGGTTCATAGTGTACTTAAAATGGTACATCATAAAGCTTGTCACCGCACCTGCAAGCAGCATGAGAAACGGAGCAAATAGTTTACTTTTTTTCATATTACTTTCTCCGGCATGCCTACGCTTCGTATGTAGAAATCTCCAGTTTTAGGATAAAATATAACTGTTCTTCCATAACTTTTCCCTGTGTCTTCTGCCAGGATCGGTATTCTAAGTTCAGCAAGCTTCTTTTTACTTGCCATAACATTTCTGTCTCCTACCCGAATCATATCTGCCTTGCTGCCAAAGGCAAACATCTGGGCGCCGCCTGCAATCTTTGCAACAAGCCTGCTTCGGTTTCCTCCCATTCTCACAATTTCCTTTACCAGATCCTCAATGCCAGTATCTGCAAACTTAGGCCTGTTGGTATTATTTTTAATTTCCGTACTGTCTGGCAGCATAATATGAGCCAGCCCGCCAATACCGGTTGCCGGATCTCTTATGGCAATCCCAACGCAGGATCCCAAACCTAATGTAGTCACGCCATCATCACCACGACATGTCTTTAAATCAGCCATCCCCACTTTAATTACTTCACTCATTTTCAAAGAGTCTCCCGTATTTTTTTTACACGATTCTTACATAACACCTAATGTTGTTAAAATCTTTTCATAAGACTCCATATCCGGAATCAGAATAAAATAACCATCCAAATCAATATCATCTGAGAACTTAGTTTGTATCAGCAAGATATTATCACCAAGTATACCAAACTCAATTGCCGGAACGCTAAGAAGTGCACCTGCCATATCAATTCCCAGCTGGGGAATCGATGGATAAATTTTTAAATTTGTAAGGCCTGAAAGTGCATTTAAATATGCACCGGTGATAATATTCCCCACTTCCTTAATCGCCGAACATTCCATTTCTCCAAAGGTATATTCTTCAGCCTTCGTCTCATCAATGCCAAGCATGCCACACATAAGCTTATTGACCAGATGGGCGGCTGCAGACTTAGAAAGGATAAACATCATGCTGCCTTCAATATCTCCCTCTACCTGAAGATAAATACCTACCATGATCTGATCCTCGCCGCCTACTATTTCACCTAACTCCTGGAATTCAAGCAGCCTTACCTTTGGCACTGACATATCAACCTTACAGCCAATCATCTGCGCCAAAGCTGTCGTTGCATTACCGGCTCCAATATTTCCCAATTCTTTTAACACATCAAAATATTCCTGTGTTAATTGTTCCATACTAAGATCCTTCATGATCCCTCCTATTAATAATAATGTATTTTGCCATTATAATCTAATGTTTTGTTTTACAAAGCTATCACATTTAAGTCCAGCAGGGATATCAATTCATTATTGTGTTTTCCAACTCCTGTAATAAAGTTAACCCTGTCATCAGTTCCGTCATAGGCAACCTTTTCTATTTCATCCGTTATCAAAGTAACTACTTCTTTTACTTCATCCACAATAATCCCGATGGTTCCCTGCTGTTCCAATTTCAGAATAATAATTCTGGTGGCTTTGGTAATTTCATCAGCCGGCAGATCCATTTTAAGGCGAAGACTCATAACAGGTATCACTTCTCCTCTTAAGTTGATAACGCCCTTCAAATAGTTCATAACCTTAGGTACTCTTGTAATATGCTGCATACGCACAATATTGTCCACGAACTTAATATCAATTCCATACTGCTCATTTCCAAGCTTAATTACAATATATTGTATTGTTTCACGTTCCTGCACCATTTCATACGGCCTTACATCAGATACTTTCAGTTCATCCATTGCTTTTCCCCCTATCCTATATCAATGCATTGGCATCCAGAATAAGTGCCACTTCGCCATCACCTAATATAGTTGCCCCGCTTATAATCTTACACTTACTTATGTATTTTCCAAGAGACTTAATTACAATCTCCTGCTGCCCCATAAGTTCATCAATTACAAGACCTGCCAGTTTATCACCTTTCTTAACAATTACCACTGTCATATTTTCATCTGGTGCTTTACAACTTTCAATATCCAGCTCTTCGCTAAGCCTTATAATCGGTATTACAGAACCTCTTAAATGAATCACTTCTCTATTTTGGACAAGCTTGATATCGCTGGGTGCAATGTCTTCAAGTGTCTGTATGCTGCCTAATGAAATTGCATATTTTTCTCCGCCTACTGTAACCATAAGCGCCTGAATAATCGCCAGGGTAAGCGGAAGCCTGATAATCCATGTACTTCCCTCCCCTAACTTTGATTTCACTTCAACTTCACCGCTTAAAGACTCAATCTTGGATTTCACCACATCAAGTCCTACACCTCGTCCGGATACATCAGAAATCGTCTTTGCCGTAGAAAAACCTGCATGGAATAAAAGGTTAATGATATCCTTTTCACTCATATTATCAGCCTGTTCAGCAGTAATAACTTCACGCTCAATGGCCTTATTCTTAACAGCTTCCACATCAATTCCATTTCCATCATCTCTTACTTCAATGACAACATTGTTACCATCCTGATAGGCATCAAGGAAAATAGAACCCACTTCAGGTTTTCCTCTCTGGATGCGTACCTCTGCTGATTCAAGACCATGATCAGCAGAATTTCTAAGGAGGTGCATCAATGGATCTCCTATCTCATCTACCACTGTTCTGTCAAGTTCTGTTTCCTCACCTGACATATACAGCTCCATCTTCTTATCCAGCTTCTTGGAAAGATCCCTGATCATTCTGGGGAACTTGCTAACAACACTTTCAATAGGAACCATACGAACCTTCATAACAGATTCATGAAGATTGGTAGTTACGCTCTCTAAATATTCAATATGCTCATTAACTCCGTTGCCGGAAACCCCTTCTGCATTGGATGCCGATACCAGCGAGTTCTTTGCAATAATAAGCTCACTCACCAGGTTCATCAGCACATCCAGCTTTTCAATATCTACACGTACCGTTCTGTTAACCACAGGCTTTCCTGCCGGTTTCTTATCATTATTTGCCTTTGCCGGAGTAGTCTGTGGCTGGCTGGTAACTACCGGTTTTGTCTCTGCTTCCCTGATTTCTTTAGCTTCAACGGTTTCTACAGCTTCAAATCCATAAGGAGCACCAACAACCTTTTCAATTTCTGATACGCTTCTCGCTGATTTAAGAATTTCTTCCAGTTCACAGTCAGCAACCACAATCAGACTGAAGTCTAAGTCAAATCTTTCATCTTCAATATCATTTGCCGGCGGATTACAAACAATAATCTCTGCCTTTTCTTCTACTGCCTTATATACTAAAAATGCTCTGGCAGCTTTTAGCAGGCAGCTTTCCTGTACACATACAGTAATGCCATAAATATTTTTCCCCTGAGCTTTTGCAGTGGAAAATACCAGTCTTTCGGATTCCCCAACTTTTATATCCAGCCATTTCTCCATTGGACCTTCCGGAACTGTCACCTGTGATTCAGGTGCTTTTTCTGCAGCCGGCTGATTACTTCCCTGAGATTTCAAATATTTATTCAGCTGTGCGATAAGCTGCTGATTATCATTTACACCTTCATCAGCTGTTTCCTGAATATTAGCAGTGTATTCTTCAAGTGCATCAAGACACTGGAATAAAGTATCAACCAGATTGGAATTTACCTTCATTGTACCATTCCTGATCTCAGAAAATACATTTTCCATATCATGGGTAAGCGCCTGCATACGTTTATATCCCATAGTACCTGCCATTCCTTTTAAGGAATGAGCCGCACGAAAAATCTCATTGATCGTATCTGCATCTTCCGGTTCCTGCTCCAGCTTAAGAATCTGAGCATTTAAACTTTCCAGGTGTTCCCTTGTTTCATCAAGAAATATTTCCAGATACTGATTTACATCCATCTCATATTACCCCCACGTTCTTAATAATTTCCTGTGCAATTTGTTCTAACGAAATTCCTCCCTTAGAAAGCCCTGAAAGCACAACGCTTCTGGGCATTCCATACACTGCACAAGTGGTTTCGCTTTGCGCAAACACCGTTACTTTCTTCTTTTTGATCAAATTCTTAATCCCCGCTGTGCCATCTGCCCCCATTCCTGTAAGTACAACACAAACCACTTCGTCATAATCGCAGTCTGCCAATGACTCATACATATAGTTTGCACATGGCCTCACCCCTTCCCGAGGCGGTTCATCTGTATAATGAATCAGATGCCTGGCTCTTTTTTTTACTGCTTCCATATGTCTGCCGCCCCTGGCCAAAAATACCTCCCCCGGCATCAGCACATCGCCTTCCGCAGCCTCCTTAATTGTAAGAGGACTTATTGTATTTAACCTGGCTGCAAGCGCCTGCGTAAATCCTGCCGGCATATGCTGGACAATCATAACAGGTGCATTTAAATTCGCTGGCAACAGAGGAACCAGAATCTGCAATGCCTTAGGTCCGCCGGTAGAGCTGGCAATTGCAACAATTTTTTTACCGGCTTTTGCGTCATCTGCCTTCAACATAATTAACTTCTCTCAATCTGTTATTTATATGCATTAGTATATCACAAATCCCTCTTCTCATGAGTGCATAATAATTATTTTACAACCCTTTTTCTTTTTTTCTATACTTTCTCTCCTCTTCAAAAATGAAACGTATAATTTCTTCCCGATCTGCTGTATCAATATTTATGTATTGTGCGCGATGCTCATAAACTCCCGGCTTATCATCCAGCTCTCTTACCACCAAAACTTTTGCAATCAAAACATATTCTTTTGATTTACCATCAACTACTAAATTATATTTACAATAAACCAGACTTTCAGGTTCATATGCATAATTCCCCACAAACCGGATTCCTCCGCCACTGATATCAACTATAACACTTCTCTTCAAAGGAAGCCCAGGTACTAGTGCATTTTTTTCATTTTCCACTGCCTCAACCTCTTCTTTTTCAAGAGGTCTGGATCTCATTTCCAATGCACAGCTTAACCTGTAATATTCTCTCCTTTGGAATTTTCTCAAGTTACTGGAAAGCTCCATAAGAAGGACATACTGTTTATCTGTTTTATATCTGTCAATTACTGTTGCAAAACACTGAAATACTCCCGAAATTGTATAAAAATATAATTCATATTCTGCATTCACAGGAAGCAATATCAGTTTTGATTTTTCCATAGGCATAAGTATCTCAAGTCTGTCTGACGATAAGATATCAAGCACCTGCGTCTGATATATTTTCTTCTTTTCTGCATCATCAACATACTTTGTGCGCCCCAGCGCCTGTATTTCCATTTTATTTCCAGGTCTCACATATTTTGAAAGCATACCAAACCTCCAGCTAGATTTTTTTACCATTCACTATATGAGAAAAAAATGCTGCCATCCCACGTTTTTGAACTTTCTGATCTTTCTCTATATTCATCAGCTTTTCTGCAATTTTTTCAAAAGCTAATGCAGATTTTGCCTGAGGTGACTGCAGTGATACCGGCATCTGCTGCATAACTGCCTGAGAAAGCTGCGTATCATCAGGCACCGCATCTAAATATACGATAGGGAGCTTCAAGTATCCACTTACCACTGCATTCAACTTCCCAAAAAGTATTTCTCCTTCCTCCTGGGAACTTACTTTGTTTGCAATCACCTTGATTCGGGATGCCTCACTTGAAAACCTGGGGTGCCGGTTTAAAGCCTTCAGTAATGAATATGAATCGGTAATAGATGTAGGTTCCGGAGTCGTTACCAAAAGAATTTCTCCGCTGGCTACTAAAAATTCCAAAACGGCATCAGAAATTCCGGCTCCCGTATCCACTATAATTGTATCCGCTATGGCATCTAATTCTTCTAAATTGCGTATAATATACCCTAAATAATCTTTATTTAAATTAGAAAGCCCTGCAATACCTGATCCTCCTGAAATAAATCCTACCTCCATAGGCCCCCATGTAATAATTTCCCGAATGTTTTTTCCCTGATAAATAAGATCACACAAATTATGCTTAGGTACGGTACCAAACATAATCTCTATATTTGCAAGCCCAAAATCTGCATCTAAAATGATCACTCTCTGTCCCATCTTGCGAAACTGAATCGCAAGATTGATTGCTGTATTGGATTTGCCCACACCGCCTTTTCCACTTGTAACCGTAATTACTCTTGCCAAAGGCCGGTTATTGGAAATGGCGCCCGCTTTAATTATATTTCTCAGTTGTTCGGCCTGATCCATGTATTTTCCTCACTTTATCGCTGGTTTATCTTTATTGTTTCTTATTCCCGCCTAAAAGGTTCTTCACTGTCTTTTGTGGATTAAACTTCTCAATATCATCCGGCACATTTTGTCCATATGTGACATAAGATAAGGGAGCTCCTGTATGGAGTTTCAGATTAAGCAGATTTCCCAATGTAGCTGTTTCGTCCAGTTTAGTAAAAATCAGCCTTATCTCCTCTGCTCCGGTATAAGTATCTGCAACACTGATCAAATCTTTATATTTTGTAGTAGCACTTAAGACCAGATACACTTCCTTTTCTGCCAGTCCGTCCACAGAATGAACAAATTCATTCATTGTATCCTTCTGGGAACTGTTATGATAAGAGTGGCCTGCCGTATCAATTAAAATAAAATCGGCATCTTTAAAATCTTTCAGTGCCTGTGTTACTTCATCCGTAGAATAAATTACCCGAAAAGGAATGTCTAAAATATTTGCATAAGTACGAAGCTGTTCCGCCGCCGCAATCCGATAGGTGTCTGCAGTGAGAAGTACTACCTTTTTTTTGCTTTCCACACTGAATTTAGAAGCAATCTTAGCAATGGTAGTAGTCTTTCCCACCCCTGTTGGGCCTACAAAAAACACTACCTTAGGACCTTTTTCCGATGCAGTAATTTCCACAGGCTTTCCAAACTTCAATATCATCTTCTGATAAATATTGGCCAACGCATGATCAAAAGGTATATTGGGTTTATTGATCTTTTCCAGCTCATCAATGATCTGATTTGCATTCTGTTCACTTACTTCATTATCAAGCATGGTATTATATAAAAGCTTCATAAAACGCTCTATTTCGCTTTCCTTACCCTCAACCGTTTCACCTTCCTGCTCTTCCGGTTTCTGGAGCTGTTGTTCTAACAGTGTATGTAGGTTATCCAATTTTTCCTCAATTACACTGCTGTCCCGGTTTTCTGTCTTGACAGCCCCTGCCTTGGCATCCCATAAAGGTTCTTCCGGTATAATGTCTTTAAGGGCATTGGTTATGGAGCCGGGCGCCGGATTGGAAACAGGCTTTTTGGCAATTGCATCAACTAAAGGCTGCTGCCTTGCCTCTTCCTTTGCAGAAAAAGACATACGCTCTGTTTCTTCCTCAAGGGCAACTGTAACTTCCACTGCCTGGCGTCTTAAAAAGCTAAACAGCCCCTTCTTTTTCATATTTTTAACATTCATGATTACCACATTGCTGCCCAACTCTTTTTTGGCACTTGCAACTGCTTCCGCTTCTGTTTTTCCCTGAAATTTTTTAATTATCATGCTGTCACCATTCCTACAGACTGTAATTCAATATTATTATCTATTTCATTATATGAAACTACGATCAAATCTCTGTAATAATCCTCTGTCAAACGCTTAAAGTACATACGTACAATCGGAGATGTTATAACAATGGGCGTCTTTCCAAGATTTTCCAGTTTGGTTACTTCGTTTCCCACAGATTTCATGATTGCCTTGGTCTTTTCCGGATCCAAGGTCAAATAAGCACCTGTTTCCGTCTGCTTTACACTTCCCATGATTTCCTGCTCCAGCTTAGGATCTAGTGTAACCACACTGGTCGTTTCGCTGGCAGGGAAAAATTTGCTCGAAACAGCTCTCTTAAGACTTTGCCGCACATATTCCGTTAAAATATCCGTATCTCTTGTGGTAGTTGCATAATCTGCCAAAGTTTCAAAGATCGTAAGCAGGTCTCTTATAGAAATACCCTCTTTTAACAGGTTCTGCAGAACTTTTTGAATCTCACCCAGTCCAAGAAGCTTAGGCACAAGCTCTTCCACCAAAGAAGGATTGCTCTCCCTTAAATTATCAACAAGATTCTGTACATCCTGCCTTGTAAGCAGTTCGGAAATATACTGTCTGATAATCTCCGTCAAATGCGTTGCTATAATGGAAGGAGGATCTACAACCGTATATCCCATGCTTTCCGCACGCTCTCTCTGCCCTTCCGTAATCCAGATAGCCGGCAGATGGAAGGATGGTTCAAATGTAGGTATACCGGTAATCTCTTCCTCCACGTATCCCGGATTCATAGCCATATAATGATCAAAGAGAATCTCTCCTTCACTTACTTGTATTCCTTTGATCTTAATAATATACTGATTTGGATTTAATTGAATATTATCACGCAGACGTATAATTGGCACTACGGTACCAAGCTCAAGTGCAATCTGCCTTCTGATCATTACCACACGGTCAAGCAAATCGCCTCCCTGATTAACATCCGCAAGAGGTATAATTCCATAACCAAATTCCAGTTCGATAGGATCCACCTGCAGCAGACTGTTTACATTTTCCGGCTGCCTGATTTCTTCCGCCGCCACTTCATCTGCACTTACTTCTCTTTCTATCTGGGCAGTTTCAATGGTTCCTGCAATCACTCTTCCCGTCACAATAAAGATAAGCCCCAATGCCATGAAAATAATAGTAGGCAGCGGTGTAACGATTCCAAGTCCTATCAATATTGTTCCAACAATGTACAGCGCCTTGGGAACTCCAAAAAGCTGACTTAAAAGTACCGTTCCAAAATCCGCATCCTTTGATCCTTTGGTAACCAGAATACCTGTGGACAAAGAGATCAAAAGGGAAGGTATCTGACTGACCAGGCCATCACCTATGGTGAGAATCACATACTTATTTGCAGCAGTGCCAAAGTCCAGATTCTGACGAAGTACACCCATGGCAATACCGCCAACAATATTTACCATAGTAATAACAAGACCTGCCGTTGCGTCTCCTTTTACGTACTTTACAGCACCATCCATAGAACCAAAAAAACTGGATTCTTCCTGGATCTTTTCACGCCGCCTTATGGCTTCCTCATCAGTGATTGCCCCGGTATTTAAGTCTGCATCAATTGCCATCTGTTTACCCGGCATGGCATCTAAGGTAAATCTGGCAGTAACTTCTGCTACTCTCTCAGAACCTTTATTGATAACCATAAACTGAATCAATATCAAAATTATAAATACAATGCTGCCCACAATCAGGTCGCCGCCGCCCACATAACTTCCAAAAGTAGCAACCACTGCACCCGGATCACCTGTAGTTAAAATCAATCTGGTAGACGAAATATTCAGCGAAATTCTGAATATAGTAGTAAACAATAATATTGTTGGGTAAAAGGACATATCCAGCACTTCTTTTGAAAACATAACGCTGAACATAACCGTAAATGCAATTGCAATATTACACGCTAAAAGTAAATCTAAAAGTCCACTGGGAATAGGCACAATCATCATAATAAATGCAGCAAGCACGTATGCCGCAACGCCAATATCCGCTTTTTTCATGCCCATTCTCCTTTCTTTTTGTTTATTCTCAATAAATTTTAGGATACTTTACCTTTCAAATGGTATACAAAAGCTAATACCTCGGCTACTGCCTGATATAGCTCAGGAGGAACAAGTCCTCCAATTTCAACATTTGCATAAAGCATCCTGGCTAATGGCTTATTTTCTACAATTTCTATATGATTTTCTTTTGCAACATCCTTAATCTTCTGAGCTAAAAAATCCTCTCCCTTTGCAATCACATAAGGAGCATCATATTTATCAGGATCATACTTGATGGCCACTGCATAATGAGTAGGGTTAGTGATAACCACATCTGCTTCCGGAAGCTGCTGCATCATACGCCGCATGGAAGCTTCACGCATACGCTGCTTTTGTTTTCCCTTAACCTGGGGATCACCTTCCATGTTCTTGTATTCATCTTTTACTTCCTGTTTAGTCATTTTCATATCATCTCTAAATTTCCACTTTTGATACCTGTAATCAGCATAAGCAACAACCATATATACTGCTGCAATCCTGATGCCCATATCAATTACAGTCTCGCCGATCAGGCCAATGGCCTGACTTAAGGCAATGTCATACAGCAAAAAAAGCTCTCCTATCCGATCCTTCAGATAAGAATAAACCACATAACCGATTACCACCAGTTTGATAACGGACTTAAGCAGTTCAACCAGTGAATTAACAGAAAATAATCGTTTAAGTCCATTCATAGGACTCAGCTTATTGGGCTTAGGCCTAAGCGGCTGTGTGGTCGGCCTCCACTTAACCTGTACAAGATCACTCAAAAAAGCTACCACAAACCCAGCCAATAAAAAGGGGACTACAATCAGCCCAAGCTGCTGCATCATGCCCCGGACCAATGTGCCGATAGCCGCTGCCGGAATGTCTCCATTGTAATTTTTAATCACATCAGGAATCTGATTATAAACCGCATGAAAGCCCATAATAAAACTGCTTCCAACAGAACCCACGTATAACTTAAGAATAATAAAAAAGGAAAATAATCCTAAAGCACTTGCTATTTCCTTGCTCTTGGCAACCTGACCTTTTTTTCTGGCATCACTTAATTTCTTGGCGGTAGGCTGTTCAGTCTTCTCACCGCCAGGTCCATCTTTCGCAAAAAACTGCAGATTAAGTTGTATTAATGTTTCATGCTGTTGTGTCACATTATAGCCTCCGTAAAGGTAACCACCATGCGCTTCATCTGATCATATATAAAGTCTGCTGCGCCTGGCAGCATTGATGTTGACAAAAACAAAATGCTTAAACCTACCAGCACTTTCATCTGAATACCTACAACAAACATATTTAACTGAGGCGAAACCTTTGCCAAAATTCCCAGCACTGCATTTAAAATGGTCATAACTGCAAAAATTGGAAGGCAGATGCGAAAGCCAATAATAATATAATTTGCCATAAATTCCAACATAGCGGCAAGCAGTGTATCTGTTCTTATAACTGCGCCATTTACGGGTATCAATGTATAAGTTTCTGCCAGCGCCTGTATCAGATATCTGTGCATGCCTGATATCATAAGCATCAGCAGCACCATATAATTATAATAAATACCGGTAATTGTAGATGTTTCTTTCGTAGTAGGATCAAACATACTGGCCATGGAAAGTCCCATTTCCATATCAACAATGTGCCCTGCAAATGACACTATGGAAGCGCATAAATTTGCTGCAAATCCTATCAGAAGACCGGTAAGGACTTCCTTCATTACAATAACAGAATATCCGATCAGCGTATCATACACAATAGACTGCCTGGGAACTGACTGATAAAGCAAAAGAGCTACAAAAAAACTAAATCCAATCCTTATTCTCCTGGGCATATTGCTCATACTGAAAAAAGGAGCCACAAACATAAAGCTGATAACCCTTATAAATACCAGCAAAAAATATTCAAGATCCCCATAGGTAAATGTGTAATTAATCATTCCCTGTTACCTTGTATAAACACTAAAGTCAGACCAAAGGCTGATCATAAATTCTGACAGCTCAGTCAGCATCCAGTTTCCCAACACAATCAAAGCAAGAAAAACTGAAATAATTTTAGGCACAAAAGTCAGCGTCTGCTCCTGAATAGAGGTAACCGTCTGAAAAATACTAACAATAAGACCTACACACAAGGATACCAAAAGTACCGGTGTTGCAACCTTTATAACTAAAAATAATGCCGAGCTGGCAACTGCAGTAACCTCACCAATTGTCATGCCTTTTCACTTCCTTTCAAAATTAAACTACTTATAAAATGATTCCACAAGATTTACTATAATCAGGTTCCACCCATCTGCCAGCACAAACAGCAAAATCTTAAAAGGCATGGAAATCGTCGTAGGCGGAAGCATCATCATACCCATACTCATCAGGGTAGACGCCACCACCATGTCAATAACAATAAACGGAATATATATCAAAAATCCAATGATAAACGCCTGTCTTAGTTCTCCAACAATAAAACTGGGTACCAGTACGGTAATGGGAATACCTTCCAGGGAACCATCCCATTCTGTTCCGCTAATGCTCATAAATACCTTCACATCTTTTGTCTGTGTCTGCCTGTACATAAATTCTCTTAAAGGCTCTATTCCTGCTTCAAAAAACTCTTCCTGAGTAATTGTTCCCTGGTCAAAAGGAACGAAGGCCTCCTGATAAATCGCTGTTGCTGTTGGCTGCATAATAAAAAATGTTAAAAACAAAGCCAATCCGATCATTACCTGGTTGGGCGGTGCAGTCTGGGTATTTAAAGCTGCTCTGGTAAAATGAAGCACAATGATGACTCTGGTAAAAGAGGTAAGCATAATCAGCAAAAGCGGAGCCAATGCTATCATTGTTAACGTCAGCAAAATACGTAAAGTTCCGTTAACCTGGCCATTACTATTGCTTACCGTTACCGTCATATTATTTGCAATATTTATTTCTGATAAGTCACCCCTTGAATCAGAACTGCCAGGCTCATCTATATTAGTTCTCTGTTCCTGCTCGCCTGTGAGATCGGTGTCCATTGCCGATGCCCTGACCTCTAATTGGGGAATAATACACAATATGCCTACCGTCATCAGCAGGCATATCACTTTTATTATTTTTTTTACGGCATACTTTTTTTTCATAGTATTTACTGCCTTGCCCTTTAGTCCTTCTCTTTTTCCTTCAGCCTTTTTACCTCATCAAAAATGCTACGGAAACTTGCAGTTTTCTCTTCATGAGAATCCTGCAAATCCAGTTCTTCCTCCGAAAGCTCTGAAAGTATGTGTATTTCATCCTTTCCTAAACCAATCACAAGATACTTGCTTCCGGCTCTTACAATTTGGACAAACTTATTTGAAGTAATCCTGCATGTCTCGATCACTTCTAAATTACCAACTATAGTCTTTCCTTTCTGGTAATTTGCTATCCATTTTGTTACCAGATAAGTTATGCCAAGTACAAAAACAAAAAGAATAAGTACTGTAACAAATTGAATATAACCGTCCATTCCTGTAGTAACTGAAAGGAGCATATTAGCCTACTACCTTCTTTACCGCTTCCAAAACACGGTCAGGCTGAAAAGGTTTTACAATAAAGTCCTTTGCACCCGCTTGAATCGATTCAATAACCATCGCCTGCTGTCCCATTGCAGAACACATAATAATAAGTGCATTGGGATCTGAACCTTTGATCTTTTTAAGCGCAGCAATTCCATCAACTTCCGGCATGGTAATATCCATAAGTACCAGATCAGGCTTTAATTCACCATATTTTTCAATGGCTTTTGCCCCATTTTCGGCCTCTCCAACTACATTATAACCATTCTTGGTTAAAATGTCCTTGATCATCATACGCATGAAAGCCGCATCATCAACAATTAAAATATTTTTTGCCATGTTTTTTCTCCTACCTTTTTACTTTATTATTTCAGTTACACGGACACCAAAACTTTCTTCAATTACTACAACCTCGCCCTTTGCTACAAATTTACCATTTACTAATACGTCTATAGGTTCACCGGCTATCTTATCTAATTCGATAATCGTTCCCGGTGCGAAGTCCAATATTTCTGATATAGATTTATGCGTCCTTCCAAGTTCAACTGTGACCTCTAATGGTACATCCTTGATCAGATCTATATTTTCCTGTGCAACCAGCGCACTTACATCTGTGCTGAAATTCTGAAACTGTGCAGGCTGGATATTCATGCTCTGCATGTTCATTTGAGGCATTCCCATATTCATAGGCATTCCCATGCCCTGCATATTCATCTGGGGCATTCCCATCTGTTGGTCACCCATACCCATCATTGGCTGAGCACCCATATTCACCTGATTTGCGGCAGGCTGGGCGGCAGCAGGTGCAGGAGCAGCTTCTGGTGCTGGTGCAGCTGCTTTCTCAGATTCCTGTCCAAAAATAAGTGTATCATATAAGCCTTTAGCAAAATCTATCGGATAGATCTGCATTATATTACTATCAACCAGATCATCTATCTGCATCCTAAATGTAATTTTAACAAAAGTGTCTTTCAGGAAAGGTGCAATCTCATCTCCATCTTTAAATTCATTTAAATCTACCAGACTTGCTTCTGGGGGGCTGATATCAATCATCTTTCCAAGCATGGTAGACATGGAGGTTGCGGCAGCTCCCATCATCTGGTTCATAGCTTCTGAAATTGCACTTAAATGCAGTTCCCCCAGTTCACCTTCTGTATTGCTTCCATCCCCGCCCATCATCAGATCCGTAATAACCTTTACGTCATGCTCTTTTAACACCATAATGTTTGAGCCATCTAAACCTGCGGTATAACGTATCTGGATAAATACACAGGGACGTTCATATTCCCCTACTACATTGCTCCATTTGGCCAGCTTAACTACAGGCGTCGTAATGTCAACCTTTCTATTAACAAGAGAATACAGGGTAGTTGCTGAAGAGCCCATACTGATATTGGCAATTTCCCCAACGGCATCTCTTTCATCGTCAGTAAGCAGACTTTCGTCTATTTTTACATCATTATCTTCTGTATCAGCCGGCTGTGATGCATCTGCCTCACCTGACAAATCCATGCCGGCAAGCAATGCCTGTATTTCATCTTGTGATAACATTCCGTCCATGCCTTATTCCTCCTCCCTTATCACTGATGCCACTCGGACCGCATATTGATCCCTGTTAGATCCCGGAAGTGCAGTAAATTTTTTAATATTACCAACAAATACTTCCATCTCGGAATCTACTCTTGCATCTAATCGTATGATATCTCCTACCTGGAGATTTAAGAAATCATTGACTGATACCAGACTTTTTCCCAGGACTGCTTTTACCGGTACATCTATTCTCTTTATGAGCGATTCAATATGCTCCTCGTAATCTACTTTATCATCTTTTTGCATTGTTGAGAACCAATACTTGGTATTCAACTTATCCATTACATCTTCTAGTGTGAAAAAAGGAAGGCATACATTCATAAATCCTTCTACATCACCAATC
The DNA here is from genome assembly GCA_000403495.2 of Lachnospiraceae bacterium 10-1. Lineage (GTDB taxonomy): Bacteria > Bacillota > Clostridia > Lachnospirales > Lachnospiraceae > Suilimivivens. The sequence continues at coordinate 89,429 of KE159821.1, forward strand.
TTGACACTCAGCGATACAATTGCAATCATGTCACTAGGCGCAATCACCTGCGCAAACTGTGCATTGGTTTCAATTCTCTCCATCATAGGATTAATGTCAATTACATTTTTCCAAGGCTCACGCATAAGCTGCATACATACAACAATCAACTTCTGCAGAATCGTCATCTCAATTTCTGAAAAGTCTCTGCTTTTTTCAAGGGGTACACCTTGCCCTCCCAACATACGGTCAATCATTGCAAATCCAAGATTTGGAGATAATTCTATAATAATATTTCCAGGCAGCGGATTAAAATCCACAATTCCTAATATAACAGGATTAGAAAGCGCATTGGTAAATTCCGAAAAGATAACCGTCTCGGAACTTGCCACCGATACCTGTATATTCTTTCTCAAGTAAACCGGAAGATTTGTGGAAAGCAGTCTTCCGTAATGTTCATATATGATCTCAAGAGTCCTTAAATGCTCTTTAGAAAACTTCGTAGGCCGTTTAAAATCATAATCCTTAACCTGTCGGTCTCCTGATTCCTGCATTTGATCAACATCTAATTCGCCATTACTTAGCGCTGCAAGCAAATTATCTATTTCGCTTTGAGATAATACCTCGCCCACGAGTTTTCACCTCCTTTATTTCTGTCGTTCTTTCTAAGTAAACACATTCGTGAAACCCGCTATTTATTGGTAATTCTCTTTAGGCAGCGTTACATCAAAAATGAAGTCTGAATTAAAGAGCTCCTGAACCTTCTTTAATATCTCATCCTTTACAAGTTGAGAATTCATTTTAATGTCCTCTATTGTAAACTGACTGACCACATCATTAATTTGTCCTTTAATCAGATCCTCTCTGGTGGCAATCTCTTCACCGTAAGTTTTATAATCCTTACTTGTGCTGTCCATGCATATTGTAACAGAAATCAGTGCGTAATGATCTTTATCATCCACCTCTCCATCTTCTGTAGGTTCACTTTTCTTAAGGGGAATCGTCATATCTGAAATCGTATAGGTAACCGTATCTGCTATTGATATTTCCTTTGCTGCTTCTCCTCCTTCCCCACTTTCACCTAAATCAAGGCTGATTGCTGAAGCGATCTTACCTACCAGGGCTGCTGTTTTTTTATTGGTACTCATAACGCCAAACATCATAATAGCAGTCAAAACAAGATTCACTACCAGCAATGCCAGTATCACTATGGAAATCAGATTCTTTTTCATATTTACTACAACCTTTCTCCATTATTCCAAAAATTAATAGGAACTTAATGAATTATATATTTTAATTACTACTCTTCTGTTCTTGGCTCTTCCCTCCTCTGTGGAATTATCCGCAACAGGATCATATTCGCCTCTTCCAGAATGTTTGATCTTAGTTATATCAAGCGTAGTATTTTCTTTCAAAAAATAAAAAACAGAAAGTGCACGCCCACTGCTCAGCTCATCATTATTAGAATACTTGGATCCTGACATGGGAACATTATCCGTATGCCCCTCAATCTCAATCACACCATCGCTAAACCTCTGTAAAATGATTCCCAACTGATTCATCAAAGGCAATGCCTCTTCTTTAATTTCCACACTTCCAGAATCGAACAAAAGTGCACCATTTAATGTGAGCTGAACATACTGGGAAGTAAACTCAATATCAACCTCTTTTCCCAGATTCTTTTCATCCAGCGCCTCTTCTATTTTACCTGCTAACTGCTCGGATTCCTTAACCTTAGCTTCTTCCATCATATCCGCTGCAGATTCCAGATCTTCCGGAATTGTTTCCCCTTCATCATCCCTTCCGGTACTGTTGATGTACTCAGCCAGTTCATTTAACTGACTGACTCCCATCCCGATCATAACTCCATCTCCAATTGTAGATGCTCCTGCCGAAAAAATGCTGAAGGTCTGATTAAAGGATGCTGCCAGAAGTTCAAATTTCTGAGCATCCATTGTGGACATGGAAAACAACATAACAAAGAAGCAAAGAAGAAGATTCATAAGATCAGCAAACGTGGACTGCCACGCCGGGGCTCCTTTCGGCGGCTCTTCCGGTTTCCTTTTAGCCATCCTCTTCACCTCCGCCTTCTTGTGTAATCCGGTCACTTGGTGCAAGGAAAGATTTTAACTTTTCTTCAATAACTCTGGGGTTTTCTCCTGCCTGAATGGATAAGAGCCCCTCTATCATAATTTCTTTTACCATAATTTCATTGGAATTATTTGTCTTCAACTTGGATGCTACAGGTGCGCATATCCAGTTGGCCAAAATGGAACCATACAAAGTTGTAATAAGTGCAACCGCCATGGAAGGTCCGATACTGGACGGATCATCCATCTCATAAAGCATATTAACAAGACCTATCAGGGTACCAATCATACCCCAAGCAGGCCCCATAGCTCCCAACGTTTCCCAAAAATTAATTTTTGACTTATGCCGGTCTTCCGTACTGATCAGCTCTGTCTCCATAATGCCTCGTACCAGTTCAGGATCTGTTCCATCTACAATCAGAAGAATTCCTTTTTTCATGAACTCATCTTCCAGATCGCCGGCAGCCTCTTCCAAAGAAAGCAAGCCTTCCTTTCTGGCTACATTGGACAGATCAATGATCTTTTGTATCATGCCTCTGACATCTGTGCTGGGTGCCTTAAACACCAGCATAAAACTTTTCAGGCCTCCTGTAAAATCAGAAAGGGAAAAGGATGCCATAACCGCAAAGAAAGAACCGCCAAAGGTAATAATTGCTGATGGTAAATCCAGATACCTTCCAAAATTTGATGCCCCTGCATTATCAATAATACCATATATAAACATGACCAAACAAAGCAGCAGGCCTAAAATTGACGCTAAATCCACTGTTTTACACCTTTTTTTACGTTAATCCGCAAAAATTTCCTTTCGATACAATTTTACAAGATTTTTTACTTCTTGTCTACTTTCTTTTACAATTATTTTTCTGCCTGTGGTAAATGAAATAACTGTATCCGGCGTTTCCTCCACAAGTTCCATTAAATCGGGATTTATCAATACTTTCGTCCCATTTATTTTAGTCACTTCTATCATATTGCGTATTCCTCCATGCTATATTTTAGAAATTACCATAAGTTTTCCAAATAGTAAAAAAGGACTATATGAACATAAACAACGGATGACTGCTCTGCAAGCCATCCTTATGTTAACAACGGATGACTGCTCTGCAAGCCTTTCTTAATGTTAACAATAGATGTCAGGCCAGCCAGCACCCTTCATGTTAACGATTAGAGGGAACCAGCTTTTTTGGTTCCCTCCCGCTATATAATTTATATTACCATATTCTTTAACTCATGCTGCCTTTATATCGCATTATCTCTTCAGATTCGTCAATTCCTCTAAAAGCGTATCAGAAACCGTAATAATACGGCTGTTTGCCTGGAAACCTCTCTGGGTAGTAATCATTTCCGTAAATTCAGAAGCAAGGTCAACATTGCTCATTTCCAATGTACCGGAATTCATATACCCGCCGCCTTCTGTAATATCCTCTCCGATGCCGTCAAATTCACCGGAGTTCATGGTTGCTGAATACAGGTTATCACCTTCTTTTGCAAGACCGGATGGATTAGCAAAGGTTGCTACCGCAATCTGTCCAAGCAGTTTCGTACATCCATTGTCATAGGATGCATAGATCATTCCATCCTTCTGAATGGTAATGCCGCTCATCTCACCAAGCTTACGTCCTGATCCATTTCCATTTGGCTCACCGGCAACAGCACCAATAGTGGATGTAGCATTAACATTATAATTTTGCGTATTTGAAAAATCAATCTCAATATCTGAAAAATTAGCAATTCCCTCAAAGTGAAGGGCAATTGTTTTACCGCCTGCCGTTCCCGGAGTACCATTTACACTTTCAAAAGTACCTTTACCATCTACATAGTTTAATGTAGCAGAACCCAATCCACCTGCTCCTGTTGCAGGAGTTGTTGCTGTATTGTTATTAACTGCCGTAGTTAATTTGATAGCATTTTTATCAATTCCATTTCCACCATCTGCTACAGCCGCAGTAACACTCTTTCCGTTTGCATTCAAAATATCATCCAGCTGCACATAAAACTGTCCTTTGTCTCCGTCAACCGCATGTATACTAAGCTTGGCAGTATACTTATACCCCTGGTTATCATAAAAATCCAGATTCATGATTCTTCCTGAAGTAGCATTAATATCCGGATCAAATTTATCTACGCTGCCGCTGATGGTTGCTTTGGTGGTAGCTTCCGGGGGATATGTCATATTTTCAGGTGTCATAATACGTAATGCCTGCACTGTATCCTTCTTGATGTTTCCGGCATTATTAGGATCAGTATCCGGATACCATCCCATAACATTATAGCCATTGCTGGTCATTGCAAGGTTTCCTTTTCCGTCAATGTAGAAAGAACCGTCTCTTGTAAAGAAGTTGGTAGAACCGTTGCTGACTACGAAGAATGCATCCCCTGTAATCATAACATCAAAAGGATCGTTGGTAGTCTGGCTTGCTCCCGGTGTACTAATTGCTGTTTTAATTGCACTGGTCTTGGAACCAAGACCGATCTGTCTTGCATTCACACCACCTATGCCTGTAGTTGCATTGGCTCCGGATGCTGCCTGTGTAGTCTGATACATCAAATCACTGAATGTCATAGACTGTGATTTGTAGGCTGTTGTGTTAACATTGGCAATATTATTACCAATAACGTCCATTCTTGTCTGGTGTGTTCTAAGACCTGCCACACCAGCAAACAATGATCTCATCATAATGAAATGACCTCCTTAAACTTATTGCCGTATGCTCTCTCTGTCAGTCGAGAACTTAAAGCCTCCATAAGGTCCGGCTAAATAATTACGGCTCCATCAATATTAGTAAATACATTTTCCACTGCATCATTCTGGTTCATTGCCGTCACCACCGTACTATTTGGAATATTTACGATAAATGCCAGTTGATCCACAATCACCAGTGATTCCTTAATTCCCTTCTGCTGTGCTCTCTGGGTACCCTCCTGCAAGCGTTCCATCTGTCCCGATGTAAGTTCAATGTTCCGATCCGCCAGTCTTCCTGCCGCATGTTTGGAGAACTTTACTTCTCCTGCGCTTCTGTTCTGGCTGCTTTCCAGAATTTCCTGAAAAGATCTTCCGTCTGTTGATTTTACCGGTACTGCCGCTTTGTTCTGGTTTAAGTACTGATCCTGGAGCTGTTCAATTGAAAGGAATCCACTGTTTTGAATTTTCATATTCCCCTCCTCCTTGAGAACTGCTTCGCATCCTGCTGAAAATTATGCTTCTACACCTCCGGCTGCTTCGGTGTTTTCTCCACCGCCTTCACCTTCTGTTTCTGTATTGCCTTCGCTTTCTTCACCTTCACCTTCTCCATCGCCTTTATTATCTTCTTCTGCCTTTACCAGTTCTGCCATTCTCTCAACATATTTCTGGAGTGTTTTTATATATTCCTCCGGAATAAATGACTGTTGATATGCGGTCATACTGTTAAAGCCTTTCTGAAGCGTCTCTACACTTTCTTTATCGGCAATCGTGAGGTTTTCTACCTTAGGCAGCTTACCCAATGCGGTCACAAACGCTACTGCAAGATCAAATGCAGTCTGATAGGTCTCGTCAATTATTGCTACCACATCATCTGCCGAATACAAAGCACCATCAACGGAAACATATGCTTTGCCATTCTCATAGGTGACATATTCTACTGATCCCTGAACGCTCTTATAATCTCCTGTACTGGTCATTGTTCTGATTTCCACAAGTTTTCCAACCATTGAAGATGCTCTGGATAATTCCATAGTAGCTGCCATGTTCTGAATCTGCTCTACCTGTGAAAAGGTGGCGTACTGTGATATGTACTCCGTATTCGAGGTAGGCTCTAATGGATCCTGATATTTCATCTGTGCTACTAAAAGCTGTAAGAAAGCATCCTTATCCATGCCGCTTTTGCCGGCCGCCTTTTTAATTGAACTTTGAGAGGCTGTTTCTACAATTTTTCCATTTTCTACTACTGCTGTTGATGACATTTTTACTCCTTTCCACACTTATCGTGTTTGTTACACAGTATAGTCTACTGTGTTTCCATTTGCTTCCATCATTTTGGCTGCAAGCACTTCTTCTTCACTTGCCTCTTCTGCAAACACACCATTTAACTCATTTAAATTAATTCGTCTGGGCTGCTTTTTTCCATTTTGCGAAGAAGTATTTTCTTCCCTTGACTGACCCTGCCAGAGATTGCTTTCAAATCCGTGGCTTTCTACAGTCACCTGAATTTCCTGCACCTTAACTCCCTGTTCCTTAAAGCTTTCCTGCAAAGTGGAAATCTGGCTTTCTATTGCTGCTTTCACCGTTTCATTCTGCACATGGAACTGGGCTGTGATCTCACCGCCTCTTGCAGAAATCTGCACCTGCACCGTACCAAGACTCGCAGGATGTAACTGCATTTCCAACTGCTCCATACCAGGTTTTAGCTGAATCTTCATATAGTCCATAATCTGATTCATAATATCCTGTGTCTGCTCACCAAAATATGATGTGGTCTGCTCGAAAGATACTTCAGCTGTTTGAGCGTTATCCTGCTGCAGTCCCTCAAGTAACTGATTTCCTGCATGCATCATGTTTTCAGACTGTTCTTTTCCCTGGCCGCTGTTTTTTCCTTGTGCATCCCCAGACTGGCCTGTAGTGTTCTCATCTGCATTTGACGGTATAACCTCTACGGTTCCTGTAACATTGCCTTTTTCATCAGTGCTAAGTTTGATCTCATCGCCTCCGGCTTTCACTTCCACCGTAATTTGAGGTATATTTTCTTCGGCTGAATCTACAGCCTCCTGCCCTAAGCCTTCTCCTGCCGACAGATTTTTACCATCTTCCATTGCTTTAAGCAAAGCCTGCATATCTTCAGGGGAAATGTTAAGCTCCTTTGCAAGACCTGACTTTAACTGCGCCGCCGCATCAAGCAATGCCTGCAGCTTTGCAAAAAGACCTTCATCTGTAAGCAGCGCTGTAGCATCCTGTTCACCGCTTATCTGCAGTACAAGCTGTCTTAAAATGGACGGATCCAAAAGTGAAACTGCAGAAATTCCAAGTTCTTCCATTGCCTTTTCCACTTCTTCAACCGTAACCCCCAGCTCCTTTGCCACTTCCTGTGTCATTTCCCTGCCGGCTTCTTCTGCTGCCTGGCTCTGCTTCGTTGTCACATCCTCTGTCTTAACAGATTCCTGAGCAGGTTTTTCAGGCTTTACAATTTCCTTGCGATTAGTCTGCGCAGCCGGCGTTTTGCTGGTTTTTTTTGTTGCAGTATTCTGGTTTTGACTACCTAATCCGCCGCTTTGCGTTCTGCTCATCACATCTCCAAAACTGCCCATTTGGTTCATACCGCCTGTCATTTTGGGGGGATTTTTACCTTCTACAAAATTCAGAAGCTGTCCCACACTTTTTACAGGTGTACTCATCATTTGCTCTCCTCCTTTCCTTATAAGTCCATAGAACTTTTGTCCATAAGGACTCTTTTTCAAGGTACATAATTTATATCGGTTTAAGGTGCGGACTTCTTAAGATTCGGGATCCATCAATTTGGTCACTTTTGCCGCCACTTCGGCATCCATTACCCCCAGAATTTTCCCTCTGTTGTCCGCATCCATTGCACCCAGTATTCGTGCCACCAGCTCTAAATTATCTGTCATTGCTTCAAAGATACCAGCAGCTTCCTTGGCTTTCATGGAAGAATATGCCTGTGCATATTCCTTGATCTCATTGCTTTCCTCCAACTGAACCACCACTTGTTTATACAGATACTCTGCTGTGGCAGGATCCATCTGCTCATAATACTTTCTATATTCTTCTATGCCAGGTCCATTTTCTGCATAAACCACTTCCTCATAAAACTCAGTCTTAATCCGCTGAAACTCCACCTGACTATCTTCAAATGTCTTAAGTCTTTCCACTTCGGCCTTTAGCTGATCCACTTCACCGGAACTGTCTGTCTGGGCAGACTGTGCACGTTCTAATTCAAGTTCAAGCTCTTTAATATAATCCACAGCCTCACGAAGATTGGTATATCCCCCATATTCTTCACTTTCACCATTTTCTACCGCAACCTCGGTATTTTTCGGAAGAATCATATTAAGAACCGGCACATCCTTAAGAACCGGCGTCAAAACATTACTTCCAAAACCGCCAAAATCAAGTTTCACCACCAGGCATAAAATGCCAATCCACACCAGAACAATTACAAATGTAACGGCAAAAACAGAACCGCTTCCGCCTTCGTCTTCCTCTGAAAGGCTGGCCTCTTCACTTGCAATTTCCTTTGCTCTGGCCTTAGCCGCCTTGCGCTGTTCCTTTTGTTCTTTTTTTAATTTTTTCTTTTCTTCCTTAAGCCGCTGCTTTGCCTGTTTTGCTTCCTCAGGGCTTAATTCTAATGTATCATCCATCGGCATATTTTAAATCCACACCTTCCTATCTGCGTCCATGAGTATAGCTGACAAGCTCATCCACTTCCTTGGCTTCCCTTGCATTTTCTTCCCGCATAAACTCATCAAAAGCCTTTTCCCTAAGCCGCTCCTGCGTCTTACTCTCCTGCATGGCAGTCTGAAGCTTTACTCTTGCCGCCTCAAACTGATCACTTGCCTTCTTTACCTGCCTTTTCTGCAGGATAATAAACTCTTCCATTCTGGTAATGGCATCTCTGTTTTCCATGATGTCCATTACTTTTAAACTGTCACATCTAAGTTTTCTTCCCTGCTCCTCATAAGCTGTTTTCCGCAAAATAAGATTCTGCAGTTTTTCCTCTTCTTCATTAAGGCGCATTCTGGCAGCCGCAAATTCCATTTTCGCCTGATCCACCATTTTTTCTTTTATATCAAGTATGCTCTGCATGCGATATATAAATTTAGCCATCTCTCCTCCATACCGGAGCGTCTTATGTTAAGCCTGCACCCAAAAACCGTCTTGTTGTCACGAATGTTTCACGCTTATCTACAGCCGGCTATTCTTCTGCAAAGATTTTTTTCATCAAAGCAACTGATTCTTCAAATGTATATTTATCACTTACATCCTGCATAAGGAACTGATTTACTTCTTCTATTTTCTTAATTGCGTAGTCAATTCCCGGATTGCTTCCTGCTTTATAGGCACCTATATTAATCAGATCCTCTGCCTCACTGTAAGTGGCCAGCACATTTTTCAATCGTCCTGCACAACTCTTATGTTCCTTTTCTGCAATCTGGCTCATGCACCTGGAAATGCTCTGTAATACATCAATTGCAGGATAGTGGTTTTTATGTGCAAGCTTTCGATTCAGCATAATATGTCCGTCTAAAATACTTCTTGCTGTGTCCGTAATAGGCTCATTAAAATCATCCCCATCAACCAGTACGGTATAAAGGCCTGTAATGGAACCCTTGTCAGATCTGCCTGCCCTCTCTAAAAGCTTTGGCATTTCAGAATAAACACTGGGCGGATACCCTCTTGACACAGGCGGTTCACCGCTTGCCAGCCCAATTTCACGTTGGGCCATAGAAAAACGTGTCAGAGAATCCATCATAAGCAGTACATCCTTTCCCTGATCGCGGAAATATTCCGCAATGGCAGTGGCCGTCTGCGCTGCTTTTTTACGTTCAAGAGCCGGCTTATCGGAAGTTGCAACCACAACAACAGAGCGCCGCATTCCTTCAGGTCCTAAGTCTCTTTCTATAAATTCCCGTACTTCTCTGCCTCTTTCTCCAATCAGGGCAATTACATTGATATCCGCTTTTGTATTTCTGGCAAACATTCCCATCAGTGTAGACTTACCAACGCCGGAACCGGCAAAAATACCAATTCTCTGCCCTTTTCCCACTGTAATCAGGCCATCCACCGCCTTTACCCCCAAAGGCAGAACCTCATCTATAATTTTACGCTTCATGGGATCAGGCGGCTTGGCTTCCACAGAATACTCCTCCCCGGTGACAGCCATATTTTCATCTGATTTCCCAAATCCATTAAGCGTATGTCCTAAAAGCCCTTCATCCACCTGTACCTTTAAAGGAGCACCAGTATTTTCCACACTACTGCCGGGGCCAATCCCCTCTACATTCTGGTAGGGCATAAGTAAATTTCTTCCCTCTTTAAATCCAACTACTTCGGCTAAAGCTGCATGTGCATCAGAATCACTGATAGAAGGATATATCATACAGATATCCCCCAGCTTTGCGGCAGGTCCAATAGATTCAATGGTAAGACCAACTACGTTAGCAACCTTTCCCTTGACCTTAAAGAAATTTTCTCTTGTTACATTTATATATTTTTCAAAATTAATTTCCTGTGTGATCAATTCAGCTTCCGCCTTTATACATTTCATTATTTCTTATAAGTTATAAGCATCAACTTTCTTCTTAATTCCTCAAGCTCTGTTCCAAGAGAACAATCATAAATTCCATCTTCTGTTTCAATCATGCATTGAGAAGAAGAAAGCGTCATATCTGAAATAATTTCCAGATTTGCCGGCAAAGTTCCGGTTTCCTCCAGAATATTCTCTTTTGCAGCGCTTACTGCCGGATAGTCCTGTTTAGAAACATGCACAATATAATTTCGTGCACTGTCCGTTTTCTGCATGGCATCTATCAGCAAATGAACTACAAGATCATGATATGCACTTAAGTCCACTTTAAAAATATGTTCATAGATACCTGTAAGGGTTTCTATGAACTCAGGCTCCAGCGCACTAATTCTCTGACGGTACTCTTCCTCTAGTTGAGCCTGCTTGTTTAAATACACATTTTTTTCAGCCTGGGCTTCTTTCATTCCTTGGTCAAAGCCCTCCCGATACCCTTGAGTTTTTGCTTCCTCCAGTGTATTTTTACGCATCTGCTCAATTTGAACATTCGTTTCCGCCAGCATCCTGCTGGTCTCTTCTTTTACTTGCTCAAGTTCTCCCCTTGCTGCTTCCAGTTCCTGATTTACTGCCTCCAATTCTTCAAGAGAATTATTTTTAAGAACAGTCCCCTCACCATCAGGATCAAGCAATGCATCTATTTTTTCAGCTTCTAATCCGGAAGAAAAATCTCCATCATCCTCCTGAGAACCCATATCTGAATGGGATGCTCTGGCAGAAACATTTTCCCGAAGCCGCTTTTTTATCAAATCATTTACATCTATTACCCGGACATCCTCGTCAACAACAACCCAGCCCGACTTATACAAATTAGACAACGATCTCGTCACCTCCGCCCCTGGAAATGACAATCTCACCGGAATCTTCAAGCTTTCTGATAATATTTACTATCTTCTGCTGTGCTTCCTCTACGTCCTTCATACGTACAGGTCCCATAAATTCCATATCCTCCTTGATCATAACAGCAAGACGTTTGGACATATTGTTGAATACCACAGTCTGTACCTGCTCATTTGCACCTTTAAGGGCAAGACCTAAGTCATTATTATCCACATCACGCAGCACTCTTTGAATAGCACGGTCGTCCAAAAGAAGAATATCCTCGAATACGAACATTTTCTTCCTGATCTCGTCTGCAAGCTCCGGCTCTTCGATTTCCAATGTTTCCATAATATGTTTTTCCGTACCACGGTCTACTGTATTTAAGATATCTACCACTGCATCCACACCGCCAATAATGGTGTAATCCTGATTTACCAGGGATGCAAGTTTTGACTCAAGTACTTTTTCCACTTCCTTAATCACCTCGGGACTGGTTCGATCCATCACCGCAATACGCTTTGCCACATCAGCCTGCCGGTTAGGAGGCAGTGCAGAAACAATAAGCGCCGCCTGTGCTGCTGACAAATAGGATAAAATAAGCGCAATCGTCTGAGGATGTTCATCCTGAATAAAGTTAAGAAGCTGTCCCGCATCCGTCTTTCGTATAAATTCAAAAGGTTTCACCTGCAGGGATGCAGTAAGCTTACCGATCACATCAAGTGCTTTCTCATTGCCAAGCGCTTTTTCCAAAAGCTCCTTAGCGTAAGAAATACCGCCTTCTGCAATATACTGCTGTGCAAGACACACCTGATAAAATTCATCAATCACTTCCTCTTTTACCTGTGGCGTCACACTTCTGGTATTTGCAATTTCCAGCGTTAATTCTTCTATTTCTTCTTCTTTTAAATGTTTAAATATTGTTGAAGATTTTTCAGGTCCAAGTGCAATCAATAGAATTGCAGCCTTTTGGGTTCCCGATATCTTCTCACCCTCACCTCTAGGCATAACTGTCTAAACCTCCCTTAAAGGCATTCTTTTGATTAACCCCACTCTTCATTTAGCCAATTGCGTAACAAATTCGCCACTGCCTCCGGATTTTCATCCACAAATTTCTCTATTAATCTTCTGGTTTCAGAAATCTGTTCTCCGCCAATGTCCTCAAGTTCAACTGCCGGCTGTGACTGCAGAAGGCTTTCCACTGAAAGTTCCTCCGGCTGTTCGGCCTCTTTGCCTGAACGCATGCTTCGAATTACCACAAATGCCAGCAATGCCAGCATTACAATAATCAGGATAATCTGCATCACATCAGAAGCTGTAACATTTAAGCCCTGTCTATCATAAAATACATTTTCCGAATAAGCGACCATTGCAATATTTTCAACCGGAAATCCTGTCGCCTTGGATATTACATTATACATTTCTTCCGGCACTTCCACCTGCGTCCGCCCTGCGTTTGCAAGTTTATATTCTTCCCATGAAACGCCTCCGTCCAAAAGCCCCTGGGCACGTACATCCTCTTCTCTGACCAGATTCATGATAATAGCTGCCGCAGAAATACTTGACTGGTCATAATTAATTCCTCCAGGCAGCGTTTCCGTATTGGTAATACGCTCTGAAGGCAGATAATTTCTCTCTTCCTCGGTAAGGGAAGAGGTACTTTCCCCGTTATCCTGATACATATATTCCACATCACCATTGGAATCGGTACCGGGTACACCGCCCCCGCCGTTTGTGGATTCGGAACTATAAATCCTGTCAGAAGCTAAATATCCCTGACTGTTTCCATCAGGAACATAATATTCATGATCTGTTACCTGACTGGAAGAAAAATCCACGTCAAGATTAACTGCCACTTCTATTTTATCAAATTCATTGGTTCCAAGTAAAACCTTTCTGACATCATTTTTAATTTGATTTTCCCATTGTGTCTTAACGCTCATCTGAGAATTGGCTGTACCGGATGCGCTGTAGGAATCATCCCCTGAATAAAGCATATTCCCATCCGTATCCATAATCACAATGCCTTTCGGCGTTTTATTTCCAATGGCTACCGAAACTGCTTTTGCCAGACTTGCTGCATTATCCGCACTAAACTCTCCGTTTAGTTCTAACACAATCCATGCACCGGATTCTTCTTCACTGGCAATCAATGTTCCCACCTGCTCGGGTATGTACAAATCCACCGCCGCACTTTCAATGGCGGAAAACTTACCAATAATGTCATTGGCAAGCCGGGTTTCCATATACAGCTCATAACGTTTCTGTTTGTCACCTTCCGTAGTACTAAAGCCACCCTCTGTAACATTATCAATAGTATATGCAGCCGCCTGGATATCGTTTGCCCCCAGTAAAAGGCTTGCTTCCGACTGCTGATCCTTTTTAATTTTTATCTGGTATCCATCATCAGACACTTCATATTTAAGACCTTCCCCCTCCAGAAGCTCTACAATTTCAGATGCTTCCTTGGTGGATTCACAATTCGCCAATATAACATACTGTGGCTTTGTGAATATTGTGATTAAAATTGCAAAAGCTAAGATAACTCCGGCTCCCGCTGATATGATAAATGTTTTTTGTTTCGTAGAAAATTTATTCCACCATTCAAGAACTTTATTTAAAAGTTCCTTAATCCTGTCTGCCATAATCTACCCTTCTTCCGTTATCAGCCTTTATAATTTAAACCTGCATCTGCATAATTTCTTTATATGCTTCGAGAAGTTTGTCTCTTATTGCAACTGTGTAAGATAATGCGGCTGATGCTTTCTGAAGCGCATTGGTCAGCTGATGGGTATTTTCTGTTTCTCCCAGTGCCCAGCGTATTTTTTCATTTTCCGCATCTGATAAATATGCGTTAGTAGTATTTAAGCTTTCCATCGCTTTATCAAAAATACTTCCAAACTCACCAGTGGAAATTCCTTTTGCCGCAGAAGAATTTTCCGCAGCGGTTTTGATGACCTCTGATGATATATTATAAAAAGATGATATGTCCATTACTTACTCTCCCCGTATTTAATGATTTTTATTGTGCCATCTCCAGCCCCTTCATAGCTATTGACTTACTGGCATTAAATGCTGTAGCATTTGCTTCATAAGAACGGCTTGCATCAATCAGGTTTGTCATTTCCGTTACAACATTTACATTAGGTCCCATTACGTAACCATTTTCATCTGCATCAGGATGCGCGGGATCATAAACCATATTCATAGGTGTCCAGGTATCCTCCGTAACCTTGCTCACCTTCACTCCCTGTCTGTCATACTTGCTGCCGGCAGCTCCAAGAAAACTGCTAAAGGTTCCCACCGCCGGTCCTCTTTCTTCAAAAGTAACTACTTTTCGCCTGTAAGGTGTTCCGTCCTCAGTTCTTGTTGTATTAGAATTGGCAAGATTTTCAGAAATAATATCCATCCTGTACCTTTGTGCCGTCATTCCGGAAGCATTAATGTTAAAAGAATTAAATATACTCATATGAATCTGATACCTTCACCTTTCTTCTTTACTTCATAACAAGCTTTAAGTTAGAAAATTCATGTTTGATACTGTCAATTAATCCATTATATTTAATCTGGTTAGAAGCAAATTCCGCCCCTTCCGTATCGATATCAACGTTATTCCCATCCAGTCGGTAAGAAAACCCCGGCGAGTCCGTATAAATTCTTGCCTCCATATCTGTCTTTGACAAATGAGCAACTTTAGCATCTACCGATTTATACCTGAAATTGCCTAAAGCCCTGCGAAGCTGGGATTCAAAATCCACATCCTGCCTCTTATATCCGGGAGTGTCAATATTCGACATATTCTGCGAAAGCACTTCATTCCTTAACGCCGACGCATCTGCTGCTTTACTTAATACATTAACATAGTCAAACACATTACTGTTAATCATCCTGTACTTCCTTTCATATACTTACACATTTCATCTATGATTTTAATCTATGCACATTTTAGCCACTCTATTTCATTATAGATTATTTAACCAAAAACACAAGATATTTTTATAAATTCTAAGCAAAAAAATTTTTGGCAAGCCATAAAAAAGGATTCATTCTGCCTAAGCCTCACAAATCCCTTTAACCTTACTATAATCCATTATATTCCTTATTTACTTATTTAATCTTCTCTTCTTTCAGCTTTTCCACTTCATCAAAAACCATGTCATTTAAAACTTTAATATATGTCCCCTTCATCCCTGAAGACCTGGACTCAATCACGCCGGCGCTTTCAAACTTTCGAAGTGCATTTACGATAACGGAACGGGTGATCCCCACCCTGTCAGCAATTTTGCTTGCTACCAGAATTCCTTCCATACCGTTTAACTCTTCAAAAATATGTACTACAGCTTCCATCTCCGAATAGGACAAGGTATTAATGGCAGATTTAATAACCGCAAGCTTCCTGTTTTCCTCCGCATTTTCCTCGTTAACTGCCCGAAGCATTTCAAGTCCCACTACAGTAGTGCCATATTCGCACAAAATAATATCATCAATATCGTATTGTGCTTCGCATTTATAAATAAACAAAGTTCCAAGCCTTTCACCTGCTATCTCTATTGGTGTGATAATAGCCTGAAATCTCCTTACGTCTCCTTCTTCAAACCCCAATGTTTCAAGATTCACATTTTCTTTGGTGGAGAGAACTGCTAAAAGTCTTTCGTTTAAGAGGTTATCTATAAAGCCGCCCACCTGATCCACAATGAGTTCCGTAATAGAATCAACACCGCCTCCGTCTCCTACCCCCAGTACTTTGCCTTTTTTGCTGATCACCAGCACATTGGAAGATAAAATTTCGCACAACACAGAACAAATATCGTTAAAAACCACTTTGCTGGAATTGTTGTTATGAAGAAGCTTACCAATTTTTCTGGTTTTGTCTAATAATTGTACGCTGCCCATGCAATACCTCCCTCTGCTACTATTCAGAAATATTGTAACATAGGATTTAGGCAATTTCAACGACTTTACGGGAAATTCTATATAATTCCACTAATTGGAAAGAATTTTCTGACTTATTTGTCATTTTCTGGTGCAGTTATAACAAAACCGCAGTTTTCCCCCATACAAACCAATTTATTTCCTTTATAAAGAAGAAGGGAACCGCATTTAGGACATTTTTCTTTTGAGGGTTTCTGCCACACCATGAAATCACATTCAGGATTATCAATGCACCCATAATATTTTCTGCCCTTTTTGGTCTTTTTCAGCACTATATCCTTACCGCACTCAGGGCAGGAAACTCCTATTTTTTCAAAATAGGGTTTGGTATTGCGGCACTCCGGAAATCCCGGGCAGGCAAGAAATCTTCCGTGAGGTCCATATTTTATAACCATCTGTCTGCCGCACAGATCACAGGCTTCATCTGAAACTTCATCTTTAATCTTAACTTCCGCCAGCTCTTTTTCCGCTATTTTCACAGCTTCATCCAGATCCGGATAAAAATTGGAAACTACTGTTTTCCAGTTGACGCCGCCCTCTTCAATTCCATCCAAAAGTGCCTCAAGGTTTGCAGTAAAATTCACATCCACAATACTGGGAAAAGCTTCTTTCATCATATGATTAACCACTTCCCCAATTTCCGTCACATATAAATTTTTATTTTCCTTTACAATATAACGTCTTGCCAGGATTGTAGTAATGGTAGGCGCATAAGTACTGGGCCTTCCAATCCCCAGTTCTTCCAAAGCATGCACCAGGGAAGCTTCCGTATAATGAGGCGCAGGCTGGGTAAAATGCTGCTTTTCCTCAAAAGAAATTAATGTAAGGGGTGTGGAAGTATCTATGCTTTTTATCAGCGTATTTACTGCCTCTTTTTCATCCTCCTGGGTATACACACTCATAAATCCGTCAAATATCAGCTTGGATGCCGCCACTGTGAACCGGTGCCCTGCCGCATCAATCCTGACTGATGTGGTTTCATATTTTGCCGGCTGCATTCTACTGGCTGTAAAACGTTTCCAAATCAACTGGTAAAGGCGGAATTGATCTCTTGAAAGGGAATCTTTTAAATCAGCAGGCGTCCTGTTTAAATCAGTGGGACGTATGGCCTCATGGGCATCCTGAATCTTTTTGTCATTTTTGGATGCATTGCTTTGTTCCGCCGCATAGCCGCTTCCATAGTTACTAACAATATATTCCTGTGCCATGCTCTCTGCTTCTTTTGAAACCCTTGTAGAATCCGTACGCAGGTAAGTAATAATACCCACCGTTCCATTTCCTTTAATTTCAATTCCTTCATAGAGCTGCTGTGCTAAGCGCATGGTTTTCTGTGTGGAAAAATTAAGTACTTTACTGGCTTCCTGCTGCAGGGTAGATGTGGTAAAAGGAAGCGGTGCTTTCTTAATACGCTCCCCTTTTTTCACCTCGCCAACTTTAAATTCAGCCTGTCTTATTTCCTTTAAAATACCATCAAGTTCTTCCCTTGATGCTATTACTGCCTTTTTATCCTTTTTTCCATGATATTTTGCAACAAGAGGCTTTGCCTGCCCCGGAATACGGAAGGAAGCATCAAGCGTCCAGTACTCTTCCGGAATAAAATTATTAATTTCCTCTTCTCTATCACAAATAATGCGCAGGGCAACCGACTGAACGCGTCCTGCACTTAATCCCCGTTTCACTTTTGCCCACAAAAGAGGTGAAATCCGGTATCCCACCATACGGTCAAGTACCCGTCTTGCCTGCTGTGCGTCCACCAGATCCATGTTGATCTCCCGGGCGTTTTTCAATGAATCTTTTACTGCATTTTTCGTTATCTCATTAAAGGTAATACGGTAAACCTTTTTCCCTTCCAATTTAAGAGCGGTCAAAAGGTGCCAGGAAATTGCTTCCCCTTCCCGGTCAGGGTCAGTAGCCAGATATATCTTTTCCGCTTTTTTGGCTTCCTTTTTCAGGCTGGCCAGTATATCGCCTTTTCCCCTTATTGTAATATATTTGGGTTCATAATCATTGGCAACATCAATTCCTAACTGACTCTTTGGCAGGTCACGTATATGTCCGTTACTGGCAGCCACCTGGTAATTAGCCCCAAGAAACTTTTTTATCGTCTTCACTTTTGCTGGTGATTCCACAATTACAAGATATTTTGCCATAATTAATCCCCTTTATTTTTGAAACTAATAACCTGCTAAACTATACACTACTTTTCCGTTGGTTGCAAGTAAATTTTTTTTACAGTAAAGCTTTTTATCTTGAGAATCTCTTCCTTTTTATATATAATTATAGGAAAAGGAAAGGAAATAACACCATATGGTCTATACATTAGGTC
Organism: Lachnospiraceae bacterium 10-1; assembly: GCA_000403495.2. Classification (GTDB taxonomy): domain Bacteria; phylum Bacillota; class Clostridia; order Lachnospirales; family Lachnospiraceae; genus Suilimivivens. The sequence continues at coordinate 107,866 of KE159821.1, forward strand.
TGATTATCCTTATTTTAATTGCAGTCATTTTCGTATTATCCATTCAAATGCATAATAAAGACTCTGAATATCAATATAAATCTCACGAAATGAAAGATATGGAATCTGATTATAAGGATAAAATTCATTCCCTTCAGAGCACCATAAAGGATTTAAATGAAACAGCCTACACCCACACCGTCACTAAAATCGGGAACATCGACTATTTTATTGACAAATGTTCTTCTTTGTTTGACCGGTATCCTCGTTCAAAGTTTATTATGGTAGGATTTAGTATTTCCAACATGGGAAAAATTAATCAGATCTTTGGCCCTTCTGAGGGGGATAAGGTTATGATTTACACTGCAGATATTTTAAAATCTGCTGCCTTAACCGGTACCACCTATGCACACGTAAATTCCAATCTGTTTGGGATTCTTTTTAAAGATTTTGAGGATGAGGATGTTCTTAAAATAATCAGCAAAATTACAAAACAGTTATCTGCTTACTCTCCTACCTTTTCCGTAACTGCTGCCTTTGGCATCTACGTCATTGACTTAGCGCGCACTTCGGACAGCCTTATGGATATTATGAACTGTACTCTGCTTGCCCAAAAGGCAATTAAAGATCCAAAGCATGAAAATTACGCTTATTTTACCGAAGAGCTTAACCGGACTTATACTGAAAACCGCCTAATGAGCCAGGAAATGGAAGACGCTCTGGATGCCCATAAATTTATTGTGTACTTACAGCCTTTGGTGGATCTGCATTCCTATCAGATTGTTTCTGCGGAAGCCTTGGTCCGCTGGGATTATCCAGGCAAAGGAATTCTTTCTCCTTATGCATTTTTACCATTGTTTGAAAGCTCTTCTCTGATCCAGAAGCTGGACTATTATATGTGGGAAGAATGCTGTAAGGTCATCCGAAGATGGATCGATAATAAAATGACGCCGCTGCCCATTTCCATGAATATTTCCCCTATCCATTTACAAAGTCCTGCTTTTATTGATAAGCTGGAGCAGCTCTTGAAAAAATACCTGATTTCCAAGGATCTGATTATCTTAGAGCTTCCAGAACGTGGTGTTGCCAATGCCTCCAGGGAATTGGCTGAAATTATCGTCAAGTTAAAGGAGCATGATTTTTCTTTGTGTATTGACAACTTTGGAAGCGTGCATTCTCCTTTAAATCTTTTAAAGGATTATCCTATTGAAAGAATCAAGCTTGACAGAAGCTTTTTAAACCGGAATTCAAACTCAGACGAAGGTCTCACGATTCTGCGTTATCTGATTGCTATGGCAAAAGAATTAAACCTTACCGTAATAACAGAAGGGGTTGAAACAATGGATCAGGCAAATTTCTTAACAGATATCGGCTGCGACATTGCCCAAGGGTACTTTTTTGCCAAGCCTCTTTCTGTAAGACTTTTCGATCAGTTAAATAAATCCATGCTGCGTACCTTGTACCGGCCTTCAGAGTATTATCCTACCTTTGATGACTTTGAAAAGGATGTGGATATCTTAACACAGATGATGCAGAGAGTCGGATAAATCTGCAAATCCCCACCGCCTTCTGTTCTAACATCAGATATACACTGCTATATATGCTCAAAAGCTGCACAGAAGTTTTCTTCCATGCAGCTTTTTAATACTTTTTATTTCATAATTAGTAATCCAGATCTGTTTTCAGCTTAGCCACTGTAAATACAAAGAAATCACTTAAGGGTGTCTGGCTGTTCAGATTCAGGTTAGGATAAGATGGCGTAGTTGTTCCGGTATTGTCTTTATCCATAACAAAAACTACTGCCTGTACCTTGTAATTGGATAAATCCATCTGTGCCCCATCGTTTACAGTCAGCTTAAGGCTTCTGACAATCACCCCCTTACTCTGCACTTCCTTGACCACTCCACCTTCTATTATCTGATATTTTGTTCCATTTTTAATTTCGTTAAAGTCAAAGCTGTAATTTACATACCAGAAGGGTATCCCGCTTGAGCTTGGATGAATCGATGTAGTCTTTGAAAGGCTCAGACCATCTGGATCGCCTGCCAGTTCAAGATCAAGTTGATTTCCCATATAAGGATCATATTGGAGTGTGCCGCCCGCATTTGTTTTCTCCAGCAAGCGGTATGCCACTATGTACTGCTTATCGACTGACATCTCATCAGTGGCATCATTTCCTGTCAAAATGCCTGAGTAATCAAGCTTAAAATCAAAGTCAATGGTGTGAGGCATATTTGTCTGGTTTTCATAAATATTAATTCCAAGCTGCATCAGATCTTTTGTCTCAACTGCACATGCCAAATCGTACTTTCTGGCTGCCGGAAGTTCCTGACTATATGAATCAAGTACTTCTCCTGCAGCAGGATATTCAGGATTTTCCACTCGCAGAAGCCTTAGATTTACACGGTACTTTTCTTGATCATAAGGTGTCATATCCGCATTTCTAAAGTCAAGTCTTAATTGATCCTCCCAACGGATCACGCCGCCGCTGACGCCATGTTCTGCTTCATCTTCCAAAATAATATCCAGAAGATCATCCAGCTTAATCCACAATTTATCATCTTCATACAGCTTTCCATCTCTGTAAAAATAAATATTGGATGCATCATTATAAGCACCAAGGCCTGTTTCTTCAATTACTCCCGGTTTTGCAGACAGTATCGGCTGTGTCCTTTCTCCTTTAATAAAAACATTGGTTCCATCAGGCAGAGAGGTTTCCTGTCCGTCCGACAGGGTTAAATAGGTCTGTAACTCCAGAGATTTATTACTGTTGGCACTATCAATGGTATTTGCGCCATCCTGTCTTACCGCAGACCAGTATAAATCTTCTGCACGTATATCGATAGCGGCCCAAATATTGACAATTCCATGTTCATCAGCCTTAATGCTTCCTTCAATCCATGTTTTTTCCTCCTCATGCGCCATGCCTTTCTGATAAAATGATATGATCATTCCTGGCTGTATCTGCGCTTGAAGATCCGTATGATCCACCAGTGTAGTTCGTTTTTCCAAATCTTCCGAAAGCTCAGGACTAATATCAAATTTTCTTGATTCGGTGCCTATCCGGTCTTCCGGCTTTACATCAGAAATATCTACGGTGATCAAAAAGCGTTCTACTGCTACATCAGAATAAGTAAATGTTTCTGTTTTGCCATTAACCATATCTGTTGACTCAAAGGTTTCATCCTTCCCGTAAATGTCAAAACCATTATCCTGTCCTATTTTTTTGTTCACATAAGAATTTCCATCCTCATCAGTAAAATCTGTGTAATAATAAGGCCCTGTATCATTGTCTTTCACTGTGTAATAGTAAACCTTATTATTGTCGCTGACATCAATCAATGTCAGCTTTGTACCCTTGGCAAAGCCTACCTCCCTGCCTTCTGCATTTGTCATCCCTACTTTCTTTTCCACTTCCACGTCACTGTATTTTTTCCTTGCGGAATCATAAATATATTCCGTGTACAAAGTATAAGAACTGTCATTGGCTATAGTAACGGAGGAATACATCCCTTCTTCTTTTACTTTGTCTGCATTATATACCAGATCTTCCATGATTTTTAAATGGGTGTCTATTCCCAGACGCACCATCACATAAACGGGAATTCTTACAACTTCTTTCCTCTCTACCTTGTCAGCCTGACCACAAGGTGTATATTGCCATGAATAAGTAATGGTAAGAAGAGTAAATGTCTGTGGTTTTCCGTCTATTCCGTCATTATCATAATCTTCATATTTCACAGTCCATTTATTCCCATTCTTTGCTGCGGAAAGGCTGGGCACACCAGCTGCAACGCTGATCGTTCCATCCGGATTAATCTGCATGGGCTTTGCATCTATATTTACGATCTTTGCCATTGCATCAGAATAACTGCTGCCATTGGCGCTATCATCAGAACTGTAAACACCTCCCACTCCGGTTAAGGCGGCAACAACATCTTTCATCAGCCGATCCTCCGTACCATATTGGGTATCAAGCGCAACTGCCGGAAGAAATTCTCCCCCACACTTTAGCGGAGTCAGTAAATGACCATTTTGATCCTTATATAGCTTTTCATATACTCCCTCCACATTTTCCGTGCTCAAGGTTTCAGCTTTCATATTAAGCTGATAAGCATCCAGATATTCAGAAAGATTATTTGTAGTTCTGGTATTCCTGTAAGCTTCTATAATATTATTATAACTAATTCCGTCAAAAAGGTACTGCCAGTTATCTGTGGTATTGCCTTCAATATCAGCAACATGATTCCACACATCTGCGTCTGCATCCTTTGGCACTGCCACATCATGATATATAATATGAATAAACTTTCTATAGGCATATGGCGCACCAAAAAGATCCTGTGCTTCTGTCGTTCCCGCCGCTGACGCCGGATTCATCCCCACATCAATTACAGGACGTACAATAATATCTTCCTTATAGGAAAGCTTCGGTGCAAGGAAATAGGTTGTGGTAAAGTTTGTCCCATAATTTCCAACAAAATTTCCTATTCCTCCTGCATAATAACCAGTCTTATTGTTTCTTAAATCCGCCACAGAAGGCATGGCTTGTATTGTATAGCCATTTGCATTTGTTCCCTTAATCAAAGATACTGTCCTTACTCCTATACTGATCTCTCCATCTGTACTGTTGAACAATTTTTGAAGTGTGGCACTGCCTGGCTGTCCCCCGGCGCCTCCTTTTCCGGTAACAAGCACGCCTCCACTTGTACTTTCGCTATAGCCAATCAGATTATCAATTAGTTCCGGTTGGTATACATAACTGATAGAATTTGAGTAACCGAAAAATCCACCTGCACGAATAAACTTATTTCCACTTGTATTTGCCCCGAGAACATGGTTATTTTTAATTTTAATGTAGTCCAGCCGGCTGTAATTAGTATTTGCATTGGCATAATTTATGTAGCCGCAGAACCCTCCTGCAAAAGAAGAATCATTTGCCGTATTCCGGTAAGCCTGCAGTCGGTTATCAGTAATACTCATCCCAATATAGTTAATGGCCGAATTCTGATAAATTCCAATTGCGCCTCCTGCGCATATACCATATATTTTATTTTCCTTTACCTCAATACTTATGTCGGTTTCACTTTCTGCTTCGTTTGAACAAATTGTGGTACCTTGGGCATGGCCTAAAACACCTCCTGCACTGGGGCCATAAATCCAACATCCACTTACCTGTGTCTTTTCCAGACGGTGCATGCTCGAATTTGCATTAACCTCATCCCCATTCCTCCCACTAAATATTTTTCCATAAATTCCTCCTGCACCGCTATCTGTATTATTGCCCATAAATTTGTTTAAATTGTTGTAACCGATTATATTATTTTGTATTACTGAATTTTGAATATCTGTAGAACGTACAAATACGTTATTGTTGTTAGATTTATACAAATATCCGGCAATTCCTCCCACGTTGCCTCCTGATGTGGTTATCATACAGTTTTCCACTTTAGCCCCACTCCCCGGCTGTGTGTCATCTCCGCTGATCTCTAATTTTACTGCATTAGTTCCAATCACGCCTCCTGCATTGCCGGAAATTGCTGCTGACGTCTGAAATAAGCTGCTGCCTGTGCCATCGCTTTTCCATTCATCTATCATAATGTTCATTCCGGATACTTGTATTTTGCTCATAGTAAGTGCAGGCACAGGATTCATCTCTTCACCTACTGCCCTGCCAATTACACCGCCGGCATCCGCCCGTCCTGACTGTATAGTATGCTGCTGGCCGCCAAGTTCAAGATCTGTTTTAAGTCCGTTATCAATCGTTCCGGTAACCTTAACATTTCTGATAACAGATGTTGAAGTTTTAAGACATCCAACCACACCGCCAGCATACATTCCATTTCCTGTCATGGCAGAGGACACAACATTTGTATCCAATACGATTACATCCCCTCCTTCTCCAATCTTAAGAGAATTTCCACGCATTTCTCCTATTACACCGCCTACACCATAGTCGTAATAATCATCCCGGTTATCCACATTTCCCCGTGTACCTGTAATCACGCAGTTTTCTATCTTTCCGCTTTTAACAATCACACTTGAATGGGAGCTGGTTCCATTATTACTATATACGGTATCATATCCTCCTATCATCCCGCCTGTAGAGTATGCGCCGGTAATATTTGCATAAGCCGCGCTGCATTCTGTGCCATCTGACGCCTTGTCAATTGTTATCTGTACGGAAGGGTTTTGGTACCAGGTATTATTATTATTTAAAAATCTTCTTCCCACATATCCTACCAGGCCCCCGCTTCGTCCTGCTGCTAATTGATTATTTCGTTCTACACCGCCATTTTCCCCATCATTCCTGTCGGCAGTTCTATTTTTCACCTCAATCTCAACTGCCTGATCCAAAGCCCCTCTCACCTGGCATCCTTTTAAATTAAGATCGGCTTCAAAAGTTGTGAAATTATCATTCTGGGTAATGACTCCCACAATCCCCCCTGCGCTTCCTCCATAAGAATAAATCCGGGTATTTTCCTCCACTCTGCATTTCTCAAAATCAAAAATATTGTCGGCAGCCTCCCTTGCACTTTCCGGTTCCATCCATGCCACAATACCTGCTGCATGTCCCATTGCATGAATTTCCATATCTTTCACTGCAACATTTGTAAGCTTCCAAGGACGCCTCATAAGCCCCACAACACCTCCTGTCCGATTCGGGTAAGAGGCGTTTCCATCTGTAGTATCATTGCCACCTGCATCCTGTGTACGTATTACACTGCATATACTGCCTGACACTGTAACATTTTGAATGGTATACGTGGTCTTTGCAGTTCTGTCCAAAAGATCATTAAATAGTGCTGCCGTGTGAATACTGCTGTCATAAGTTCTGTCAATGGCAACCTGAATCACAGCGCCATTTCCATTAAAGTTCGCCCTGAAATCCGAATAAAAGCCTCCCGACACATTTGCCGGCTTTACCCGGTCTGAAACAACCTTGCCCGCTGCTTCCGCATCACTGGTAAACATTCCATAAGTTGCACCAAGCCCACGAAATCCCCTGCAGTATACGGACATATCATAATCTACCGCCTGTGATGAATCTCTCAAATTATAATTCATCACTGCTGTTACCTCCGGCGTTGCCGCATTAAGCTGACTGGTATAAACAGCTTTTCCATCCTCTGTCTTTGTAATAAAAGTACCTGCCCTGCCCCCTGTCACTCCACCAAAATCAAAATAAGTATACAGGTACGGGTAATAATATATTTTATCATCCTGCTTCGTCGCATGATCCCAATCGCTCCCTGCACCGGAATTAGAAGCATTAATATTTCCAACATCACTGTATTCTGCCTTCCGGCAGACAGCATCCTGTGCATAACCTCCATTCTCATAATACACTGAAAAAGCATCCGAATTGATTGTCATGGAAACAATCTGAAGCTGGGATGCAGTATCTATTTGGGCCATAAAGCCTGCGCCTGCACTGCCTGACACTTTTATAAAATGGGTATTGTCCTGATTAATATTGCCCTGATCCAAATGACTTTTTACAATAATATCATAATGTTTACAAATGGAAAGCCCCATTCTGTTTACATATATGCCGGCAATTGAATCTTTTTCATGTGCCAGAATCGGATCATTGTAACTACTTCCCACACTGCCGCTTCCATTTGCAAAATTATCTTCATAAATAACACATCCGTCTTCCACCTTACCTATCAGACCTGACACATAAGGATAGTCCTGTAAATCCCTTATCTCAAATTCTTTGTATGAATTGTCAGCATTACCGGCATTCCACTGCCCTACTGAAAATTCAAAAGCAGACTCTTCTTTTAGATTTCTTAAGATTACACTGCCCTGTCTTACATTTCCCACATAGGCGCCTGCCTGTCCGGTCTTACTTGTAAGCGCAACTTTTAATTGAACCGAAACATTATCAATGATATTGTCGCCTCCAAGCACGCAGCCTATGGCGCCGCCAGCCATACTGCTGACCTTTACCACCCCGGTTCTGCCAGCATCCGCATCGGCTCCAACAATCAGTAAATCCTTAAGTACCACTCCTTTTGCATACTGAACAAATCCATGATTCACATCATAGGTACCTGCTGTCCAGTTTTGCCTGAGAGGCAGTGTCACTTTAGGATAGGTTCTGCCATCACCATAACTTCCCTGCTGCCCTATAATTACCCCTCTGAAAGGCATCTTCTCCGTTCCAAATCCGGCAAAATCCTCTGCAATCTGCTTATCAGTAGTATTTGACATGGAAGATAAATCAATATCCTGGACAATCATGTAGTACGCCTGACTTAGTTCTTCCTGTGTAGGAAAATCTGCCGGAAGCGTTCCTCCATCATAAGGATAGGTTCGCACATCTGTGTCCGGTTGATCCGCATCCGTATGGGTTTTATCACAGATGGAACCGCCTGACCGCCCTGACTCATATACATTAATCTGCCATCCTCCAAGATATTTATAGTCATTTTTGTTCTGCAGATAACGCGCCAGTGCCAGTAATTGTTTCGGATTATTTATAATATATGGATCCTCGTAAGTACCACACCCTTCCGTAATTGAAACATTTTTAGGATTTACTTCAATCCCCTTGCTTCCCTGGTGGGTTGTGTGTACATAAGGCAGGCAGGTATCTTTCACATTTGTCTCGTTCCAGGTAAAATTCCCCAAAAAGGGCAGTATATAACTATCTCCCTCTTTTGGTCCATATGAGACATCCCAAAATTCAATTCCTCCCCCTTCTCCCAACTCTGAACCTATGGTAACATACGAGCCTGTAGAGGCATATAAATTACTTCCGTAATTTGGATTGGAACTATCAAACGGAAAAATCTTATCTGCATCATTTGTTCCCATAAATGCTGCTTCCGTGTACAAATATCTAAGACGCCGCAGTGCATCAGCAGAGCTGGTATTCTCTGTCATATCCTCTCTGTAATAATTTTTATCAATCAGGCTGGCATACTGAAAAATTCCATCTTTTCTGCTGTCTACTTTTATATTCTTAAACTCAACACTGACCTTCGTCGCTTCCGCATCTCCCACCCGTCCAATTAATGCAGAAGCCGCTTTTCCATGAAAACCATTATATTCTGTGGTTTCTATCCATGACATATCCAAAAGGGCTGCCTCATGATTTCCGCTATTATTCAGCCGGTCATTCACAATTCCTATGAGCAGCCCTACCTCATGATTGTCTAAAGGATATTTAGCCGGATCATAATCTGCTACGAATAAAGAATCAAGACGCAGAAAATAAACCCTCTTTTCTCCCTGAATTGTTCCTGAAAAGAGTGCGCCAGAATTTACTCCTAAATTTGTCACACTTCCTGTCAAGGTAAGAAAACTGTCTGCTCCTGCTCCCTTAACAGTCACATTTCCGGTTTCGCTGATAAACAACCCGGAATGCATCATATAATGCTCTTTCTTCTCGCTGGAAGGGGTCATTGTGCCTGTTGCTTTGTCAGTAATCTCCTGACCATAAAATTTTACAATTGCATTTTCATCAAAAGTATAGGTACCACCCAGCACAGATGTAGGATAATAACTTACCTTATCAAGATCAATTGTTCCTTTAAATGTGGTATCCTGACTGAGTGCATTGATGTTGCCGCCTACATAATAAGGTGTCAGATATCTCCTGACAGAATCATTCATATACTGGGATAAATGCCAGATCATCATCTGCTTTGCATTAGTAACCGTTGTCCCGGCAGCAGTAAGCTTCTCTGTTTCAGAAAGATAACCGGACTCCCCTTCAAAACTATTGCCAAAAAGATTATAATAATATCTGGTTCTGTCATTGTTGGATGGAAGCAGACGATTCTGATAAACACAATGATTTGCTGAAACACTATCAGAAAAGTCATCATAAATAATATTTACAATACCGCCCCTTTTATATCCATTGGCATCGTGGTTGTTGATGTCCATATAATTTCCAATGTTATAGGCAGCAATTTCATCAAAATTTTTGCCATCACAGTTTACAACCTGAACATTTCCGCCATTATCTGCTCCTGACATATCTCCAATGCCGCGTCCGTCTATATAGTATCCATCAATTTCAATCAGAGAACTATTGCCCACCCGAAACAACAAGCCTATCCTGTCCCTGGAGCTGCGGTTATTAAAAATACCGTTTTTAATATTTATATTTTTTAACTGAATCCGCCCTGTCACAGTATCAATTAAGCCGCCAAAAAGACCATTGGAAGCAAGCTGCGGACCTGCATCCTTCGTCCCACCGTCCCCTATGGTAACTCCATCAAAAGAATAGGATTTTTCCTCATCCGGAATTATATTTTTCCATACTTGTCCAATCCAGCCCCCCGTTGCAGCCTCATTATTATACTGATGGTTCATAACCGCACCATTGTGAATTACAAGATTGCTCATGGAAATCTTTGTCTGATCTACATAGTTATTTGCATTATTATTCAGCAAGCAGATCATACCGCCTGCAAAAGCTCCCTGGGAAGTCAAATGATAATCTTCCATTAGTTCAAAATCTTCCACTATAACTTTAGAAGGCATTGTTCCACTTTGAACATATTCCGCTATCATGCTTCCCATACGCATTCTGTCATAATTTACCGCTTCGTTAAAACTGCCCCCAATCTTAATTTGATTTGCTGTAAAAACAGTATCTCCCTGTGAATCAACATAGGCTGCCAGGGCAGAATAATAATGCATTACATCTCCTCCATGTAAATCCCGGCCTGCCTCATCAAATTTATTTGTATTATCATAATAATAGCTTCTGATTCCAATCCGTAAATCCAGATCTTCAGCTGTAAATGTGCCTAATGCACGACAAGTAATTCCTGCCCCATACAAACTTGCCCCATCTATAGACCTTACCAGCTTAAAACCGGAAAATTCCGCACCGCTTCCAGTTGTTGGGAACAGAGCCAAATAGCTTTGGCGCGTCTTAAGTTCTCCCAAATCAATGGTAACACTGCCACTTCCACTTCCTGCAAATTTTCCGGTAAACTGTTCATTGAATCCCACACTGTCATTTCGATTTAAGCTGTAAATACCGCTGTTTTTCAAATCCAGACTTTTTGTTATGGAATACTCTCCAGCAAGTAAGCCTGCTTTGGGCGTATTTCCAAAACAGTCTGCTGCAAAATTCCCCTGAGAATTGAGCATAACAGCAAGACGGATCAAATCCGCCTCACTGTCAATTACCCATGAATTGCCAGAACTTCCTACAGTACCCTTTACCTTACCTTCCTCATAGGAAATTAAAGGATCACTTTCTCCCCATGAGCCATTTCTATATACACCGCCATAATTTCCAATATCGTCTACCCAGTTTCTTCCTTCAGGCCGCGTATAAACAGCGTCTTTCTCAAAGTAAACAAGAGCTTCCTTCTGATACCCTGCTATATGTCCGGTTCTGCCTGCTCTCCTGATCTGTTGATTAGAGGCAGTCATATTAATATTGACTGCTCCATCTAAAGCAACCATGCTTCCCGGAAATACCATTCCCAGAACACCACCCCTGTATTTATCAGAATTTTCTCCATTGATTGCAAAAGTGGATGCCACCGTTACATCCTTAATTTTTAGAATGGATCTCCTTCCATTATCATCAAACGCAGGCTTGATCTTTCCCACCGTACCTACGATTCCTCCAGTTGCAAGCGCATTCTGATGAAAATTTGTCCTTACCACCGCATTTTGTATTTCTATGTACTGACCGCTTACCAGTCCTGCAATTCCTCCTGCACCGCATGCATCATCTGCATTTCCCCATGTAGTAGTATTCGTCACATTCCCGGTAATAAGAATGCTTTCTGCATCTGTCCCGCCAATCCTTAGATTTGATCCATGAATCACACCAGCCACGCCGCCTGCAAAGTATGTGGCACTCACATTACGCTTCACAGCTACATGATTTATGGTATTAAATACACCGTCTGCCGCACCATTCTCATTACGATAATAACGCCCTATAATTCCTCCGGCAAAATAATTACCGCCGCCTTCCGCATTTATCGGCGCATCCACATTAATATAGTCTAACTGTAGATTTGCACCATCACCACTATGGTCATAATATCCTATAATTCCTCCGGAAATTCTTCCCACAACGCCTGTTCCCTGAATGGTAACCGGCAGGTCAAAAGATCCATTGGCAATAATCTCTGTTCCAGCTGCCATGCCTATGAAACCGCCGCTTGCGCCTCCATTGCCTGATGCTCTTTGTACATTAACTGTATAAGCAGTACTGTTTCCTTCAATAATTACTGCTCCGCCATCTACCGCACCTGCATACATTCCCCCTGCACTGGTGCTGTTCCATGCTAATTGTCCACTTTCATTATCACCATTGCTCCATACAGATACGGCTTTTACAGTAAGGTTTCCTATCACTGCAGGATCTTTAATTTCTAAAATCACATCTCCCACAATTTCTCCGGCAATTCCTCCCACATGAATTCCGGAAACAGTTCCTGATGTGTCATCTGAAATTTTCTGAGCCAATTTAAGCGCTGACTGATCAAAAGATAAACGGATGGAAGATGAAGTCCCATTTTCCACTCTCCCAAATACCAATCCGGCAGCTCCGCCTGTATTGGACACTTCTCCATTAATAATCACATTTTCTAATGTGACCATTTCACTGGTATCATTTTCACCCTTCACCAATGTCCCTGCCAAAACACCTTTCGGCATAGTCTCATTTGTCGTAATTCTGCCGATCATACTCATTTCTCTGACTACCGCATCTGTAGACAAATATTGAAAAAGAGGCTTATCCAGCTTATAAATAAGAGAGCCATTGGTATAAGCAGATTCAAGAGTCCCTTTAAAAGGATGTGCCGCATTTCCCAACCCTTCAAAAGCAGAAACACCAATCAAATCCCATGTATTTTGCCCCACATTACTGGAAGCAATGGTTCTTCTGGATATTTGAATTGTATACCCCTCAAGATCAGTCATTTTACTTAAATCCTGTACCACCAAAAGATCTCCCAAAGAAGCTACAATCAATGTTTTTGAAGGCCAGGCTGCCAAATCCGCTATTGTTTTCGGAAGTTTGGAATAAGCCCTGTCATCCGGATCATCCACCAAAGGGCTAATCTGGCTGTTCATAGCAAAAATGTACATTTCCAGTGTCACATCCAAATCACCTAAAGTTTCTTTCTCTGCACCACAAACAACGCAAATCCAGCCTGTGCCATCTTCTTTTAAATCATAAATATGAAAGCCTCCCTCGGGACAAGCATCTTCTTCCACATATTCCTCGTCATATTCCCCACATATCTTACAGATGACCAGAAGCGTTTCCGGCTCCCTGATCCACTCATGTTCACATTCTTTCTCCGGTTTTTCAAGCTCTTCTGACCATTCTATTCCACATTTCCCGCATGTGATAAGCTGTGTATCAGGATCTGTCACCCATTCATGGACACATTCTTGGTCAAGATCCTCATCCTCCTTATCTTTCTCCTGGCTTCCATCATTTTCCTCTGTTTTTTCTATTCCGCATTTGCTGCATGTGGTAAGCTGTGTATCAGGATCTGTCACCCATTCATGGATACACTCTTTGTCAGGATCCTCATCTTCATTATTTTCCTCTCCGCTTCCGCTGCCTTCCTCTGTTTTTTCTATTCCGCATTTGCTGCATGTGGTAAGCTGTGTATCGGGATCTGTCACCCATTCATGGACACATTCTTCCTGACTATTATCACCAGTGCTGTCATCTCCATTGCCTTCCGGTAGTGTAATCTGATCACTATTTTCGCCGCTGTTTCCACTGCTGCCATCATTGCCTTCAGGCAGTGTAGTCTGACCGTTATTTTCTTCGCCGCTGTTTCCACTGCTGCCATCACTGCCTTCAGGCGGTGTAGTCTGACCGTTATTTTCTTCGCCGCTGTTTCCACTGCTGCCATCACTGCCTCCAGGTGGTGTAGTCTGACCGTTATTTTCTTCGCTGCTGTTTCCACTACTGCCATCATTACTTTCCGGCGGTGTAGTCTGACTGCTATTTTCATCACTGCTTCCACTGCCGCCATCCGACATTTGCAAATCACTGCTGCCGGTGGAAGTCACTGCACTCTCCGCATCCTTTGTCTCATCTGCAGTTTTTATTTCTTCTTCCAATGCATATATTACCTGTTCATTATTCAAAACAAGCATCACTGCCAATAAGACTGCCGCTATACGTGTTACCTTTATCCTTCTCTTCATCTCGTCATCACCTGTTTACCTGGATATAACCGAAAGTTGTTACAAAACTTTGACCTTTACTGCTTCTTCAAAATTTGTGCTGCTTGTCATTGCATTTACTTTAGTTTCAAAATCATCATTTCGGAAAAATACAAATTTTAATGATGCATAAGGCAGCACTTCTATTTCCATTACCTGGTATACTACCCCGCCTTCAGTTACCTGATAATAATTAGGTGTACCTGCAACTGACAGATAATATTTATCATTTGCGTTAATTTTAAATATGGAAGCATCCCATTTTAACTGGATTTTTTTTCTTGTTGCAGTAGTTTCCGAACCCGTATAATTACCTGAAGTGATCAGTTCATATATAAAACCTGATTCCTTATCAACATCCTGCTTCCAATTGGCACTATCCCATGTTTTTCTGATTTCAAATCCGCTGTCTTCGATTTTAAATTCTTTTTCCACATAATCAAATTTTATAATTCCGGCAATGCACCTGGTTCCCACCAGATAGTCCGGGCCAGTGGGATAAGCCACCATCAATATATCCGAAGGAGCATACGCTGCGCCCCCTGTCTTAGCAACTATGAGTTCATATCCGTCGGCACTTAATCCGCCCCCTGGCAGTGTGCCTGTAAAACTGACAACAGTTCCTTTACCTGCATTAAAACCAAGAGCCTTCGTAGTACTCCCATACTTTACGCTGTAATTTGCCCCTATTGGCTCATCAAGCAGCATAAAATTCACCTGATACTCCACATTTAAATCCTTATCATTATATAGCAGCTGACTATCATAATTTTTCACCTCCACAGTAACAGAATGTGTATCTGTCCCATGCCAGTCATCCACAGATGCTATAATTGTATTCCTGTAGCCGGCTGCAATTTCTTCCATGGTAAGACCTTTAATATCCTCATGCGCTGCCATATGTTTACTGCTAAAGTAAAAACCGGAAGCAATCGCCATTCCTTTATTATATCCGGTCTTATAGTACTTAGCGTACACACTGAAAGAGGTTCCTGCTAAAACCAGGGCTGCCACTGCGGCAATCAAAAGTCTGGATTTCTTATTAAGTTTTTTAAACTTTTGCTTTATCCTGTCTATCGAACGCATCTGTATAGCCCTTCCTGCCTTGCCTGATTATGGCAGCTAAGGCTTTTCCACAGGCCTTGGCTGCTTGGCATTTACCACTACATACACCAGATCAGTTTCTTTTTTATAGTCATCAAAATTACTGATATTATTCCACTTTACTTCGATCAGATAATAGTCAAACTCATAGTTTCCGTTTTTATATGCCAACTGCATTGGATAATTCTCATCATCAGAAATCCAATAGGTTCCCACGTTCACTATTCCTCCAATACTCTGACTTCCAAACACTCTCTGTCTGATATCATCTGAAATATCCGTTCCCCCCAGTGCCTTTGCTTCGCCTGTGACTGGATCAATTCCTTCTTTTATCCAGTAATATTTTCCTTTGGTATCATCCTCCATGATGATAGCTCCATCCGGTAAAACGGTTCCTGAATGCATTTCCTGCCTTTTTAAAGGATAAACAGTGTAGTCCACTGCCAGATTATCCGTATGTACCAGCATCAGGTCATATCCAAATTCCGATTCCTTCGCCTGCCCTGCCATGTCATTGTCATCCCCTGCATAATTGTCAGGACGCTTATTGGATACACAGATCACTGTCTGCTTTACTTCCCCCGGATGAAGATTACCTACCGCAAACTGTAAAGTATCTGTGGCATTGGGCTTCATTAAGTATAAATTATAGGGCGCCATTACCACCGCTGCTTCTGTCTGCGCCCGTTTGGCATCCTCTCTCAAATACCATGCAAAGGTGCCTCCTGAAAGGGCCAGAAAAAGCGTTATACAGACTGTAAGAACAATCATTTTTTTCTTCCTGCTCATCTGTTAATCCCCCACTCCTTCCGGACTGCCCTCTATAGATACATTAAAATAAATCCCATCAATATAATTGCCTAAAACAGTGTCTTCCTCATCATACTTACGAATTGCACTTCTGGTATCAAGTCCGGCAAACCTTGGAATATTTGCATAACCCGGCACATCCGTAATTTCATAATTCCATACCCAGTAAATTGTGGCCGGAACCTCCTTATTAAATTTAAGGGCCCCCTTTGCCTCCTCCACATCATCCGAAACCTTATCATAATAAGTAAGAGGATACCTGAATTTTACAATTCCATTTTCCATATACATTTCCTGATAAACGGTAATATGATCTTTGATGATTTCTTCTATTTTTTGTTTTTGCACTACAGAAATACCTGCTGAAGGTTTATATTCCAGCTGCACCTTAATAGAATAAGACCTGATACTTTCCGACAGAGATGTAATATAAAAAGTCATAGGATTATAGGCCCCCGGTGCAATCATCTGTTCCTGTATATTCTCAAAATTATTTAATTGAATGGGAATAATGGCATATTCCTTGTCATCCACCGCAACCTTCTGAAGATAACCGGCAGTCATGATATCCTCACCATCAGGCTCAATTGCCACCTTAATCCCTCCGGTTCCTCCTGTCTTAAGATCAATTCCGTAAGCTTTTGAAGAATTGTTCATTGCATACCAGCCATAGGTTGCCGATACCAGCACCACTGCAAGAAGAACGCACATGGTAAAACTTAATATAATTTTTTCCTGAAAGAATTGTGTGAATTTTTTCATTTTAATTTTTTCCTAACATCCCCCGCCAATTGTATTACACAGGAAAGGAAACAAAGGAGAACCGGAATAATAACAATTACAAAATAAAACTCCCGATTGGACAACTTCTCAAGGAAAGAAGAAAATTTCTTTCCAAAGGGAAGCTTATATGTATATTTCCCTACAATATCCTCATAGCAGGTGGTATAGTCATCCACCCAGCTATTATTATCTCCTTTTGTATAAAAAATTGTTTCCTTTGTAATCCGGTCCTCAGCAATATCTACGATTCTATGTGTGTTCAGGCTTCCCAAAAGCGCAGGATCAGCGGAAGAAAACGTAATAATATCGCCAACTTTTATCTCATCAAAAGGCAGTTCTTTTACAATGATGCAGTCTCCGCTTCCAAAAACCGGCTCCATACTATCTGACATCACCCGAAGCATTCTGTATCCAAATACATCCGGCGACTGGTTCTGTGCCGCTTGAATGATAAAATAGCACAAATACAACACCACAGCTACAAATATAATATTTCCTGCAAATGATAATACTCTCTTCATTATTTTTTCTTCGCTTTTCGTTCTGCAAGCTTATCCCGACGTTTCTGCCGCATCAGCCTGCCTCTCTCGCTTATGCTCTTATTACCTTCTTTTGCTTTCCCGTCTGCCCTGCCTGGTTTCAATGTTGCAAGCGCGCCCCCTTCATCAGAAGACTTTAACTGATTTTTTTGTATTTCCCGTCTCTTTTGCCGGTTAAGCCGCTCCTGCTCTGCCAGTTCCGCCTTTCTTCTGGTTTGAATATCTGTCAGTTCTTTTACCAAAAGCTTTCTTAAGTTAGTATCACTAAGCTCCGTATTTCTTACAATTTCGTCCAAAAGCTGCCTGATTTGCTTTACATCCATTTTCTTTTCTTTAAGAGGGCGGTCCACATTGATTTCATTGTGAAACTCCATATTATTGTGAAGCATGACATAATCGCGGATCAGTGTATTATAAATATCCCTTTCAAACTGACGGGAAATAATAGGGTCCTGCTTTACAATATTTACTTTATATCCCACTCTGCTGTAGGAATGAATAAAATTCCACAGCTTATGGCATGCTTTATAATCCTTGTTTTTACCAATGGCATTGGTTTTTACAATCGGATGGGCTACCGCCGGATAGCGACGCATCATTCCAATAAACTCTGTTGCCGCCAGCATATTGATCTGCTGATGGATTTTAATGATTCTGTTGAAAATATTTGCATTTTCCGTCTCATTATTTACATCTGTCTGCTTTTCCTTAATGTTCACAGAAAGTTTATAGTCGATTACTTCCGTATAATTATCTACACGCGACTGCATTTCAAAAAAAGTGCCAATTTCATCCTTACTTGCTTCAAAGATCATATTAAACCGTTTGTTTACAAAATACTGAAGTTCTGCTATTAACGTACAGACAAAGCGGTTTTCATAAATATTAATACTTTCTTCCTTGTAAACATTCAAAATACGGTTTGGAATGACTGTGCCATCCTCTTTATACTCGTCAATCAAATTGCTGTGCTGCAAAAGATGCCTGATGGATTCTGTTGTAATATTCCGGGCCATTGCCACATTAACTACTTCCCGGTCTTCCTCAATGAATTTTCTGGGATTAACAATTACATAGTGAAGTGAAGGCAGTGCTGCTTCAATTTCCGACACCCATTCTTCATCAACGGTTTTTACCAGTCTGGCATTGGAAAATTTGCAGTAATTGCTGCCTGTTTCAAGCAGATTATAAAAATAATTATAAAACCTGTCTTCCTTAAGGCCTTCCTGCACTTCTTCTTTATTCATATTTAGATATGTTTCATGAACATAATCTGTGTTTTCCATCTTTGTCATTGCCTTCTCCAAGCCTAACTTGTACTCATTCTCTTAAGCCGCGCCAGATATGCTTTGCTGATGCCCATATTTTCACTTCCAAATTCATGATCCAAGTAAATCACAAGACCATCCAGCTCATCTCTGATAAATCCAAGTCCTAAAGATTCAAATTTACGCAGAATCTTTTTTGCAAACATAAAGTCTATGCCATCTATTTCCGTCCCTCCACAAGCCACATAACAGGGAACAAAATCTTTCATCTGGCGCATAATACGATTGCCAAAGGTAAGTCTGAAATGTTCAATCAAATATTTGTCCAGCTTATCCAGCAGCATCAGATTTTCTTCCGATACCGGATATTTCTCTTTTGCCTCCTCATAAAGTCTGTCCATATGCTTATAGCTAAGGCGCATGGGCGGTGTATCAGGCGCTTCAAAATATTCGGCACGGTCATCCAAATCAATAGGAATCGCACGGTCATAAACCTTATCCGCCACTGCAAAGGTGGAATCGTCATTATTGATAGTTCCCACATACCAAATATTATTAGGAATCCAAATCTTACCTTCCTTCATAAGTTCAGGATCGCTGGCCGCAGTATTTGACACCACTGAAACAAACCTCTCTTCTTCCCTTGGAAGTTCTAAGATGGAAAGCATTTCGGCAAAATAATATTCTACTCTTGCTATATTCATTTCATCCAGTATTACAATTCTGGGATCTTCGTAATAATGAGCCTCATAAAGAGTTTTTAGAAAATCCGTTTCCGTATACTTTTTAGTAAAATCATTATAATATCCAAAAAGCTCTGTACGATCCCTCCAGGAAGGCTGCACAGAACAGATCACGCTTGGATTTTGAATAAACTGTCCGAACGCATAAGGCAGTGATGTTTTTCCGGTACCGGAAATTCCCTGCAGAATCAGCATTTTTGCGGCTCCAAAGGATGCAAATGCCTGTTTCATAACTTCCAGGTCATAATAAAGCCCCAGCCTGCTTGCAGCAAAGTTTCTGAAATTAATACAGACTTCTTCTAATGTAATGGTATAATCATACTCCGGCGGCTGATACCCGGGATCTTTATAAATAAGATCCACACCGGACAGCCTGGGGAACCGTCTTTCTTTTGTTTCAACTACCTCTACCTTATTATCATCCTCAAGTTCTTCCATTTCATCAGCATTTTTTTCATCCATGTCGCCATCAAAAACATCACCTGCTTTAAAAAGCTCTTTAGGCGTATCTAAAAGATCGGCATTTAATTCCATTCCCAGTTCTGAGATCTTCATTGCAAGAATCTTATCCTTTTGATAATTTGCTTTCATGATCTCACGCTTTAAAGTTACCACTTCATCTTTCATTTTTTCATATTCCGCTACCGGAACTTTAAACCGGAATACAATTTTAAGTCCTTTCCAGATTAGATAAACAAACAATGCCAAAAGGGTAATCATTAAAATATGTACGATAATCGCCGCAATCCAGCCAAATACAGACAAATCGTCTTTATAAGTGTTAAACAACTCCATATAATATCGGATATCAAATATCCCGATAATTGCATCCTTAATGGCAACCAGTACGTTCCAGATATGACCGAAAAATGTCCTCATAAAGTTGTAAAAGTAGTAAAAAAATGCATTCATTTCTGCTTATCCTCTCTATCGTACGGCCGCCTGCGCATCTCTTGAAATAAATTGTATATTACCTATGATCTCATCCATTTGGATGGAGTTGGTACAGTCATCATCCGTTCCTTCAATCCATACAAGCATGGTAACCAGCACATCTTCGTCTTCCTTTATGGTAAAAAGCTTTTCCGAATTGCCTCCCTCACCACCCTCAAACTCACCACCGTCCAAGGGCTGCTTCATTGTAGCATATCCCCCATACTGGCTGGGAATTGAGTTGACTGCATGATCCCCACCATTATGCTGGCTGCTGTTAGGTTCATACACGACAATATCCTGTCCCTCAACAATAAATGCAATACGGATGGAATTAGCCGCAGTAGCTCCTCCCTCTGCGGAGGTTCCGGCTGCCTGCTTAATCACACATCCTGTATTTTCCTCTCCCTGTTCAGGCCCAAGAAGCAAAATGTCATAAGACTTTACATTGGTGCCTGTCTTTTTACCGCCGCTGGTTTTTAAACTCCCTGCTTTCAGATAAAAGGTTTTCTGATACACATAGCTTTCATTTAATATTTTCTCATCCGTAATTTCCTTTGTATTGGTTACGCTGTCTCCTTCATAAACCGGCTCATAAAAAGTTTTCATATCGGCAGTGGTAACCGGATTCAATTCCATGTCATCCATAGCAACCGGGCTTTGCCTTGCCGCCTTTAAATCAAGGAAATCTCCATATTCCCCGGGACCTCCTCCCAAATCATCAGCAATCAAAAGATCGGCTGCTCCGCCCGCCGTAAGCGATAAGTTGTATACTTTGGGTTTATTATTTAATGTAAACCATGCATAGGTAGCTGTGGACAAAACTGCCACATACAAAAGGCACACCAGCAGCTTAGACTTCAAATGCCCCTCTTTCCTTTTTTCCTTCTTATTTTCCATAATAAAACTTATCCCCCTCATTTCTAATATGTAAAGCTCATGGCAAGCTCCAGCTCGCCTCCAATGATTTTATCAATACATTCGGGATCTTCTCCTTCTAACCAGATCACAACGGTAAACTTATCCATCCCCTCATGTTCAAAATCCTCCCGCAGGCCTGTACATATGGTTCTGCCTGATGCAAAAGGCACCGTATTTAGCTGATAAACCCCTTTAAGGCCTTTCAGCCCCAGCCTGTCAACCGCATCCTGGGGAATCTTATTTAACTCTGATCCAGTTAACAGCGTCTGCTGCCCCTCCGGATCTTTCGCATATTCCAAAAAGGGAAACTCATAATCCGAATATTGTACTTCCGGTTCACCGCCTGCACTTTCTTTGGCAAAGATCTCCTGTTCCCCGTTATGGAACAGCATAATCCACGACGCATCCTCTATCCCTTTCGTCTGGTGCCTGATAAAAAGCGTGTAACGATAGTCCTTTGTCTCCCCTGTCAGGTTTTTAACGTAAAAAGTATATGCAAAATAATCTGTGCCATGATGAACCCCGTCAATGTTCATCACATCCTCTTCTATATTGTAAATACTGATATTGGTCACATCTTCTTTGGCCACTGCATGTAAGGTAATCAGCCGCTCATCAAAATTAGGTATCTCTGACAGGTAAAAACCGTCTCTTGCCATTTCCCTGTCAACCTTTACCACAAATTCACCTGCATTGGTATAAAATGCCGCCATAATAAAACAGACAGACAAAGCCCCCATAATAAGGAGAATTGTCTGTTTTGCAGCATGTATGCGAAAAAGGCTACGGAAGAGGCTGATTCCGCCTAAATACCAGTGCCTGAAACGATTTAACAGATCAAATCTGCTAAGCAGTGTACGTCTTATTTTTCTGTCTTTCTTATTTAACGCCTCTGTATTTTTATTCCTATTATGTAGTTTATTATCTTGAAAACGTTTTCGACCTCTCATTAAAACAACATCACCTTTTTTATAACCCTTACGTGAAATCCTCACATACTTTTTCTAAAAAAAGGGCAGTTAAACCCTTACAATACACCGCTTAAAAATATCTACCAGTTCGGGCTGAAACTGCCCCCCGGCTTCTTCCCCTATGATCTTAAGAGCTTCTTCCCTTGTAGTCTGTTTCTTTTTATAAGGCTTCCAGCTTGTAATCCCATCATAGGTGTCTGCAATTGCACAAATCCTTGCCACAAGAGGAATCTCCACGCCTGTAAGCTGATAAGGGTATCCTTTGCCATCGAACCTTTCATGATGAAATACTGCAGTATCCTCCCATATTTTCATAATCTCATCCGAAAATGGCTGTTTATAAATGCTTTTTATTGCACGTTTGGCATTTACCGTGTGATCCTTGATTAACTGTAATTCTTCTCTGGTCAAATCTTCCACTTTATTCAATAACTCAAATGGAATATAATGCCTGCCTATGTCATGAAGCATAAAAACCTGCCGGCTTACCGGCCGGAATGCCTCTCCTAAACTGTCATTTATATTTTCCAGATCTGCATCGGCCATATATTGATACATTGCATCAGCATATTTTCCAACCCGTTCCATATGAAGTCTGGTACTTCTGGGAAATGTGCTCCAAAGTGCATCCAGATCAGGAAAACATCCTACCTCAGAAGGACTTATTTCATTTTTATCTACAACAATCATTTTATTTCCCCATATTGACTTCAAATGGCTGTTTTTATAATATTTTTACAATATAATTTTATTATTTTATATAATTTATGTCAACAATTCTGAACAAAATCACTTAATTTTTTCTGAAAACAGCTCATAAATTTGTTCAAATTATCACTTTATCCCAAATACCATTTCATCACTTTTTCACCATACAACATAGAAATAAAAATTCCCAATGATAAATAAGGTCCTAATGCCATAATTTTGCTTTTCCCATTTAATATCATCCGGATGGGATGAACCACTGCGCCAAACACTGCCCCAATAAAAAAAGCCAGCAGTATCTTCTGCCAGCCTAAAAAAAGACCGGCGGCGGCCATCAGTTTCACATCACCGCCTCCGATCCCTTTTCCTTTTGTAACATAATAAAGCAGTAAAAGGAAGCCGCTTACAGTACACATCCCGATTACATACTCCTTCCAATTGGAAAGATTTAAAATCAGATGCACCACCCCTAAACTCCCTATTGCAAGATTGTATCTAAGAGGAATTTCAAAGGTTCTTTCGTCAACAATTCCTATCATTATAAGCAGACCTGCACAAACTCCCATAAAAAAGCTCTCCCATGTCCACCCTGCTTCTAAAACCACCCACCCAAAAGCAACTCCGCTTGTAAGCAGAAAACCCGCCTTCTTCATCCTTCACCAGCCTTTTCATGAAATCATTTCATATTGCATTAACTCATATTTCAGTTTCGCTCCTTCTGTGATTTCTGCCGGAAGCAAAGCCCTCGCCACCAGCTTCAACTCTTCGCTTTCCACATCCGTACGTTTTAAATTTGCATAATCTCCATCAATACTTGCCACTTCATAATAAAATGTATTCATATCTGACTCCTTTTAAATATTTATTGTTTGATATACTCTATTGTATCACTGACACATATTTTCGAAAAGTAACTGCCCCCTGTCTGTTTTGCTTTTTTCTCTATGCACAGATGAATCAACCGCTCCAAAAGTTCTGAAAGCTCTATTTGACTTCCCCTAATTTTCATTGCCTCGAAAATTTCGTCCACAGCTTTCGGATACGTATCCAAAAGCTTTAAAATCTGCATTTGCACTTTATCTCCGCTTTCCTTATTCTCACATTTTATGCTTTTTCTTTCCATTCCCTTTCTATTTTGAAGAATGTCAAATTCCGCCAGAATATCCTCAGGAGTAAGCGCAATTTCCGCTCCCTGGCGGATCAGAAAATTACATCCATCGCTTAATCTGTCCGTAAGCCTTCCCGGAACTGCATATACGCTCTTTCCCTGCTCCAAAGCCATGTCCACGGTAATCCACGTACCGCTCTTTAATCTGGCTTCCACCACAAGAAGTAAATCTGATAAACCTGCCACAATTCTGTTTCGCTCCGGAAACTGCCGCTTAATGGGCTGTGTTCCCGGTGGAAAAGTAGATAAGATACCTCCGCCTGTTTCAATAATTTCCTGATAGAGCTTTCTATTTGATTTTGGATAGCAAATGTCCACACCGCTTCCTAAAACTGCATAGGTTTTTCCTCCTGCTTCAAGAGCTGTCTGCTGGGCAATTCCATCAATCCCTCTGGCCATCCCGCTTATCACACTAACCCCCGCCTTTGCAAGCTTTCCTGCAAAAGCTCTGGCCATACTGCTTCCATATTCCGAACATTCTCTTGCGCCTATTACTGCTGCTGAAGGCATCTGCTCTTTTGGCAGATTTCCAAGACAGTATAATGCATAAGGAGGAGATTCCAGTTTTCTTAATTTTAAAGGATAATGGTCATCTTCCCTGGAAATGAATTGTATCTTTTTCTGGTTTAGCTCTTCATATTTCTTTTTAATATCCCAGTTCTTTATAAAACCCTCTATTTTTTCCTTTCCTTTTCCCCTGATCATCGGCCGGAGTGCATCCGCTCCTGCAAAGTAAGCCTGCCTGGCACTTCCAAATTCCTTTAATATCTTCTCTATGGTTCTGTCTCCTGCTTCCGGAATATTATGGAGCCAATACTGATAGGATTTTTCTTCACTCATCTGCTCACCTCCCCAGCTTGTCCGCTGCCCGATAACATACAGCCTCTGCAAGATGCCTTGTATGGATTTCTCCGCTTTCTTCCAAATCTGCTATGGTTCTTGCCACCACCACTAATTTATTGCAGGCTCTTGCGCTTAAATCAAGGGCAACATATAATTTTTCCAGCATTTCACTTTCCTTTTTTCCCAAATAGCAATATTTTTCCAGATCAGGGCCCTTAAGTTCAGAATTGAAACGAATATTTGTCCCCTTGTATCTGTCTTCCTGCTGTTTTCTTGCAGCAAGAACCTTTTCTCTTAAACTTTTACTATCCATTCTTTTTTGTACCTGCCTGGCACTTTTTCCATAAAGACTGTCAAGGGCTGTCTTTGGAGCTTCAACGCATAAATCAATACGGTCCAAAATCGGGCCTGATATATGGCTTAAATAATGATGCACCTGACTGGGCGTACAGCGGCATTTGTTCAAGTCCGGATAATATCCGCAGGGGCAGGGATTCATCGGTACGCTGATTTTGATACAATTCAACGATGCACCCCCAATGCACCCCCCGCAAATGATTAAAGTCGCTCTTTCTTCATAATAAATGCACACTCTTCCGAGTGTGCATCAATAAATACCTATGTCATTGAATCCGAAATTATTTAGGAACTTTTCCCACTAATTACGCTTCCCAAGGATGGCCATCAAGATCATAATACGCTTCTCCATCAAACGATTGCAATTTCAGACTTTGAACCATATTATGTCCTTCTTCATCTTGATAGCATATATTAAACCAATTTGGAAGTCCCTTTGTATCCTCATATTCTGAATGCAAGATTTTTTTCACTTTTGAGGGCCATTTTATCACATCCTCCGAGTCCTCATATGCGACAGCCATTCTGCATTTTTCCCCCGGTTTTAGAATTACGGTAAGCAGTTTATCAAATACGATAAGATTTCTGGCCACCTTACCATTTACAATCTCAATAGAAATTTGAAGATTTCGATAACGGGTTCCTCCAGTAAAATCGGAATTAAGTATTTCAGAGACTCCAGGCAACCTTTTGTTAATACCTTCTATAGTAACCGAAAACGAAGGCTGGTTTTTGCGTACTCTGCTATTTTCTTTCTCCACTTGGATTTCTTTTACTGCATCTATAAAGGTACTTCTAAACCGTTCCCACCTTACATCAACAATCTTAGTAAGCCCAAACTTTTCTGTCAAATCGTCTTTCAACTCATTCAGTCTTTGCCTAAGTTCTTCTTCATCAGAATCTAACTTAATGGCTATTTGATCAGCACTAATCGCACCTCTTATCTGAGAAAAATCGAACCCTGGAAGCAATATTGATGTATACTCTTTTTTGGTGACCCAAGCTGCCCCCATTTCATTTAAACTCGCTGGACTCGAATAGTATCCGTCCGATAAAACAAATATAACATATAAGTCCAAATCCCAATCTGTAAATTTATTTGCAAGCCACTCATAAACCCTCTTATTCAACGGTATCCCATATCCTGGCACTGATGAACAGATCATCTGTGTTTGATCCAATCCTATATTCTCAAAAAGAGTAACCAAATGCTCTGCATAGTTCTTATCAGTGGTTGCATGGCTAATCAGCAACATAGGCATCTTATTTTCTGTCATTTTAATGTTCTCCCCTTCAATAGCTTTTTTCTTATCCTTAAAATATGTTTTTCCCAAATTTGACAGCGTAAGCATAACGCTTTTAGCATAAATCATATATCGGGACAGCATACCATATATCAATAATTTCTCCGCTTCAAGCGGTAAAGAATTACTCAGATGTTTCGGGACAGCATCATCAGAAACTGTAACAAAGTTACTGTCATTCCCATTATACTGTTCTAATGCAATTTCTAAAATCTTCTCCGCATCTGGGTCCATAACACGAAAATCACCTATGTACTTTGCAGCATTAACAATCCCGGATGCCCGTTCACGCCTTGCATTGTCCCGTTCCATCCTTTGATTTTCTTTCATCTGCTTTTCAATTGCTTTCTGTTCTGATGATTTCGCAGACATAACCTATCCCCCATCTCTATTAACTCGTATTTTGTACTTGAACTTAATCATATCATATTTATCGTCAAATTCCCACAAGAAAACAAGCCGAAGAACCCCAAAGTTCTCGGCTTATCAAAAATTTTCTTTCTATTATAAATAGCGAAATTTACACATTTTTACCTATCCATCAACTTTCACTTCGTTCCCCGCCTTGAAAGTGAATCGGATGTCGTCTCTGGCATAAACCGTGGCGTAGTCAAGGAGCGCCGTCCAAAGTTCCTCATCAAACTTTCCGCAGAAGCCATCCAGCTTTTGCAGCCCGCCGATAAACCGCATATAGGTTTTCCTCTTCCCCTGTCTGTCTGAAATCTCCCCGGATGCTTTTTCGTACCCGTCCCTGGCCGCCTCATACCGGGCGACCAGTTCATTGCGGCGTCTCTGGTATTCCTCCTGGTCCATGGGCGCGGCCTTGTTTTCCGCCACAATCCTTTTTACCATTTCCGCCACCGTCCTCGTCTCAGTCTGAAACCGGCTCTGCTCCACCTCCAGCTCCGTGGTGTCACACAGCGTCCGCATCATCACCTTGGTGTTCGCTATCAGCTCATCCTTTTCCGGGATGACCGCATTGACGGCTTTCACGAAGGCATCCTTTATCTCGTCCTCGGTAAGGTGCGGCGTCCGGCATTTCTTATCGTTTTTAAACTTGCGGTTGCACTGGAATATCACCCTGCGGTATTTGTCCTGCGAGTGCCACACCTTGGAGCCGTACCAGTTCCCGCACTCGGAACACTTGATTTTCGAGGAAAATATGCTCGCGCTGCTGTACCTTGCGTCCATGCTTTTGCGCCGCTCCATTTCCTCCTGCACCAGCTCCCATGTTTCGGGAGGGATGATTGCCTCGTGGTTCCCCTCCACATAATACTGCGGTATCTCCCCCTGGTTCTTCTTCCGCTTTTTGGTGAGGAAGTCCGCCGTGTACTGCTTCTGCAGGAGCGCGTCCCCTTTGTACTTCTCGTTGGTGAGGATGCTCTTGACGGAACTCTGGTGCCAGGTGTCCTTCCCTGCGGGGCTCTTGATGCCCAGCCCCGTCAGCTTTTTGCCGATGGCATACGGGCTCAGTCCCTGCAGGAAAAGCTGGTATATCAGCTTTACCGTTTCCGCCTGCTCCGGGTTCACTCTCAGGCTGCCGTCCTCGCCCTTCTCGTATCCAAGGAAAGTGCTGTAGGCAAGGCTGCCTTTGCCGTCCGCGAACTGCTTCCGCTTGCCCCATGTGGTGTTCTCCGAAATGCTCCGTGATTCCTCCTGCGCAAGGGAGCTCATGATGGTGATGAGCAGCTCCCCCTTGGAATCCAGCGTGTAGATGTTCTCCTTTTCAAAATAAACCTCGATGCCCTTCTCCTTCAGCTTCCTTACTGTCGTTAAGGAATCCACCGTGTTCCTTGCGAACCGGCTGACCGATTTTGTGATGATGAGGTCAATCTTCCCCGCCAGGGCATCCTCAATCATCTGGTTAAAACCGTCGCGCTTTTTTGTGTTCGTTGCAGAGATGCCTTCGTCCGTATACACCCCGGCAAATTCCCAATCCTCCCGGCCGTTTATGTACCGGGTGTAATAATCGACCTGCGCCTCATAGCTTGTCGCCTGTTCCTCGGAATCCGTGGATACCCTCGCATACCCCGCCGTCTTCCGCTTTTTCGCCGCCGCAATCGGCCTGGAGTCAAACCGGTTCAGCGTGGCGGGTATGGTCGTTACTTTCTTTGCCATTCTGCCACCTTCCCATCCGTAAAGTGAAATTCAAACCTGTCCCCGTATGCCGTCACTCCCGCAATCTCCTTTACAAAGCGGGGTTCGTAATCCTCCCGCCCCAGGACTTCCGCCGCTGCCTTTCGGAATTCATCATCCAGCAGCCTGCGGAAGGAACACCCCCGGCACACCCAAACCTTATATTTTTCCTTCTGCCCATTCGGGCCCATCTTCCAGTAATCGCATTCCAGTTTCCTGCCGCAGCACCCGCAGGTGATTTTCTGCGAAAATGCGCTGCGGCCTCTTTGGTATGCCCGCATGACCTCTCTTGCCTTCCCGCTTTTCATGCGGAACTCAATGCGGTCTGCATTTATGACAATCTGCTTGACTTCCCTCCGGACTGCCGCCCCGTCAAAGGCGGCAAGCTCCAGTGCGGCGGCCGCCGCCTGCTCCAGCTCCGTTTCATAGACCGGCCGGAGCCCGCACATATCTTTCCCTTTGCGCTCCCTGGTATTGCAGTTCCATTTCTTGCCGTACTTCGTGGTGCGCCTGCTCACCGAACGGCCGCATTCCCCGCATTTCACCAGTCCGGAAAAAGCCGTGAGCGTGGGGTTTTTATTGGCGGCGGCATCCGCCCGCTGCTCCCGTATGAGCTGCGCCTTTTCAAAATCTGCCTGCGGGATGAGAGGCTCGAACATACCCTCCACCATGTACATGGGCAGCTCGCCCTTATTCCTTTTCCTCGTATGCCCCTCGGAAATAAAATTCTTCTGCAGGAGCATGGAGCCCGTATAGGACGGGTTCGTGAGGATGAACTTGATGGTGGAGTCGTCCATCGGCACGCCTTTCTGCCCCGTGATGCCCCTCTTTGAAAGTTCCTTTGCAATCCCATAGGCAGATGTGCCGGAAAGGTACTTTGCAAAAATCTCCTTTATGACCTCCCCCTGCTCCGGTATGACGCGGTACATTTCCCCGTCCCACTCATATCCGTATGGCGCTTTATGCCCGTTCGGGATGCCCTGTTCAAACCGTTTCCGGATGCTCCACTTCACATTCTCTGAAATACTGCGCGATTCCTCCTGTGCGAAGGACGCAAGCAGGGTGAGCAGCAGCTCCCCCTCGTCGGAAATGGAGTGGATGTTTTCCCTTTCAAAATAAACATCGATTCCAAGCTCCTTCAGGTGCCTCGTCACCGTCAGGGTGTCCACGGTATCCCTTGCAAAACGGCTGACGGACTTTACCAGCACCATGTCAATCTTCCCGGCATCGCAGTCTGCAAGCAGCCTGTTGAAGTCGTCGCGGTGGCTTGTGTCCCTTCCGCTGATGCCCTCATCCGCATATATGCCCGCAAACTCCCAATCAGGATTTTTTTGTATCAATCCGTTGTAATGGCTGACCTGCGCGGAAAGGGAATGGAGGAGCATTTCCGTCTCCATCGACACCCTGGCATAAGCCGCCACCCTCTTCCTCTTTTTCAGTTCCGGCAGAATCTGCCCGATTACGCTGATTCTCGGCATATCATCCCTCCTTGTCAGTGTCACATGATGCCATAGAATCGGCTTTATATCCACTCATTTCGGTCTGTAAACTAACCAAAATCGGGCGGTATTTTCCCCGGAAAATTGTATCAATCTGACCGTACTCCTCTGCCGTCATTGCCCCCTGTTCCATGAGGGATTTCGCTATGTTCATGGTGGCGTGGTACATCTTCTCATTCCGGAACTGCTCCTCACTCATCTGCGCCACCTCCGAATCTGTCAGCCACATAACACGCATGGCAGCAGTATTTCCTGCCGGCATTGCCGTAGGCCGTGAACGGCTTTTTGCAGTAAGCGCACACGAATTCATAACGTGCCTTCCGTTCTATCTGGTACGGGTGGCTGTTCCACCACTTATTGCGGCATTTATCGGAACAGAACTTCTTGGCTTTCCGTCCCGGATTCTGTTTTACCTCTGCCCCGCAGCATGGGCAGATACCCTTATCCCCATCCGCAGACGGCACTGCTGCTTTTATTTTCCCCGCACTCAGTCCCTTCCTCCGGCAAAATGATTTTACTGTGTTCTCTGAAATGCCAAGTTCCTGCGCAATCTTCATATATCCATAGCCAGCGGCCCTCATCTGCCGTATCCGGTCTTTTTGCCTGTCAGTCATAAAAACGCCTCCTCACTATACGGAGATTTGAACCGCAGTTCGGCGGGGTGTTTTCACAAAAAAAAATAACGCCTGCAGGAATCCCAAAAGGAACTCCTGCAGGCGTAAGACCATTTATACCCTCTTTGCGTAATCCAGCGAAATCCATCCGTCTCTCTTTTCCTGGTAGGATTTCAGCAATCCCCACCTGGATGCGCCTTCACCGTCTGCCTCCTCCACTATCGTGAAAGTGCCGGCTCCGGTATATTTCCCGGTCTTGCCGTGGTCAGTGCCAGGGCCTTTCCGGATGTTAAGGTTTGGGATGGATACCTGCACCAGATACGGCTTGAACGCTGCCGTACTGGAATACACTGCCTTCCCCGACTCATCAAACACGGAGCAGCCCGGATTCTCATCCGCACATTTCTTTGCGTTCTCCAGCGACTTGAACGCCCCTTTCTGCGAGGATGCGTCTGCCCAGGTCTTCCGGACGCGGTACCAGATTTCCGTTTCTATAGGAGCCGGGGAAGATGCCTCTCCTTCCGTTCCAAGGATGCCTTTCAGGATCGTGAGTATCTTCTCCCCATAGCCGGCGCCTGTCGCCCATCCCTTTCCGGCAGGGTTTTCCTTCTGCCCAAGCCACTCCACATATTCCGCACAGCCCCTTGTGACATATTTGAACCGCGGGTCAATGCAGGTGTTCTTGAGTGCGTCCGTGGAAGCATAGGCTTTCAAGTGCTGCACCTGCGCCCGGATGCCGAGCTGCGGCGTGTCAAAGGAATTCCCCTTTACACCGTTAGAAGTCACGCCCATGCCGCAGAAGTTGTTCTGTGAAAGCGTGACCGCAGAGCCGGAAAAGGTGAAGTTCCCGGTCTCAAGGCAGGACTGCGCAAAGGCAATGTCGCCACGGACTCCTTCTGCTTTTCCTTCCGAAAGGTACAGCGGAACCATGTCGAGGACGGACTGCGCCACGGACGGGTTCTTCGCTTTCAGATATGCTTTCATCTGCTCCGCCGTTGCCGTGGCATTCCCCATGATCTTGGTGTATCTGTCTGTGCCAGAAGCAGTGCCGCCCATTGCCGCTTTGACCGCCTTGCGGAATCCGTCCATCGTGTACCCCATCCCAAGCTGCGCCCACAAATGCTCCGGGTCGCCGTGGTTGCTGGCAATGCCCCTCGCACAGCCTTCCTTGTGGCTGATGATGACACCGTCCGCAAGCGGGTCAAGGCTGTACTTTTCACAGAGCATGGCGAACAGCTCCACCGCCGTCTCATAAGTCCTTTTCGCCACCGCCTTTGCCGCAGCCGTGTCGGAGCAGGTGAAATTGCTGCCCGATGTGTACTTGATACACGCCGGTTCGCACATTTCCACCCCGATATGGGTATTGTTGCCGCTGCCCTTGCTGCCGGAGCCGCAGTGCCACCCCCTGTGATTCCACGGTAATGTCTGGTAAGCCGTGCCATCGTTCCCGTCAATGAATCCGTGGACGCAGGATGTGTCATGCGCAGGGCTGTTCCATGAGTTGATGAATACGGACGCCTTCGGCTGCGGGCAGCCCACGGAATGGAGCATCAGCCCCTTTACCGTGATCTTCCTCCCTGCCGTGTAGCAGGGGTTTTTCGTCAGAATGCTTTCTACCAGTTTCATTTACTCGTCCCCCTTTTCTGCTTTGTCATGGAGCTGTGCCAGGATATCCTTCAGCTTCTCCGGGATGGGCAGCCCCAGGTGTCCGGCGTTCTCCAGGAGGCTCACGCCCTCGTTGGAGATATAGAAAAAGATGACCGCCGTCCGCAAAACGCTGCCTGTGCCGATGACCTGCACATCGAGGATGTTGGCAATCCCCACGAGCAGGAAGATCAGCACCTTCTTGGCAATGCCCCGGAACCCTACCTCGCTGGACAGCTTCTTATCCGCCGCGGCGCACATCACGCCAGTGATATAGTCCACCACGACAAAAGCGACCAGCGCATACAGCAGGCCGTCACAGCCGCCGAGGAAGTAACCGAGCCATCCCCCGACACCCGCAAAAATGAGTTGAATTGTGTTCCAGAATTCCTTCATAGTGAAACCCTCCTTAAAAAGATTTTTTGTATGATAAAAGGCCGCCCGCCAATCGGCGGACAGCCCTGTATCCATGGAAATATTAAATTTGTTTCGGCAGCCACTCCCAAATCCTCATGTCCTCCTGCCCAAGCGACCACATACACATCCCCCGCAGCTTCCAGCGGTACGCCGCCTGGTTCGCCCAATAGACGAGGGAGTCCACGTCCTGGTAATAGAGGATGGAGAAGCCGTCCGCATCCCCAAGAAACAGCCGGGAAATCCAGATATTGATATCCCTCGGAGTGACCTCAGCCGTGTAGTTGTTCCCGCAGGATATCTCCATCAAATCTGAATGGAAAAAATCATAATCCATCGAAATGTCCTCGCTGCGGGTGGCGCTCTCCTCCACATCGGCAGTCAGCGTGAACACCTGGAATTCTTCATCCCACGCCACATTGCTCCTGCTGATCCGTCCGAAGGATTTAAAACTTCCGTCCGGCATCCGCACATCGAACCGCTCGTAAGGCTCATATGTCCATGAGTCCCCAAGTCTCATCAGTTCACAGACGGTACGGTTATCGGAGCGGTATCCTGCATACCCGCCACTGAATCCGGATATGGAGGCCGTGAAACGCAGCGCATAAGATGCGCCGGAATACACCCGCACCCTGTTTCCACGGATGCGCATCTCCACCGTGTACATGGCGGGATTCCCTCTGAGGTCTGCATTCGCCGTCCGGCTGATCGTCTGGCTGTAACTGCCAAGAAGGGTGGAACCCTTGTAAAGCTCCACCCTCTGTGTGTCATAATTTAAGCAGCAGAAAACATCCCCGCAGAACACCCCCGCCTTCCCGCTGCCGCCTGCCGGGAATGCCAGCCTTGCCCGCAGATGGATATCGGAAAAGCCGCTGTACTTCCATGCAAGCTGCCCGCTCCCCTCAAGCTGGGAGTACGGCCGGTTCTCATAGCCCTCCCGCCACACCTCCCACTTGCCGGAGAGCGTCGTCCAGTAACTCTCCGGCAGAGGGTTCTCATCCCGGAAGTCCTCGTACCAGATGAGCGCCGAGTCCGGCTTCCTGCGGAGCATTTCCAGCGTCAGCTTGAAGCCCCTGTCCGGCTGCGCCATGTTGCCGTCCACATCCTTGAATTTCCGTGGCGCAAGGGTATAGGTGGCGGAGCCGGCGCTCGGTTCTTCCGAAAAAGCCGAGCAGACACGGAAGCCGTAAAACTGCACCCCTTTCACATCCACCGAAACCGTGATGGTGTGCGTCCCTGCGGAGAGGGAAATCCCCTCTGCCAGCGCCGACCAGAAGGTAGTCCTCCAGTATGGCCACCACAGGCGGCTTTCCGTGAAATGCTTCCTGCCCCCGTCAATGGAAATGTATATCCCGTTCTTATCCCAAAAGGGAAAGCACAAGCGCACCGCCACATCATAAGTTCCTGCTGTGGATACAGAAAAACGGTAAACAGCGGAGCCGTTATCCCCCATCGTCACCATGCCCTCCGAAACAGACACGATGCCGGAATAACTGTCCGGGTTCCCGCCGTTACGGTCGACCACAATGCCGTCAAATTCCGTCTTCTGCTCTTTGCCGTAGGCGGTAAGGTAATGCCTGCGGTTGTATGTGCCGGAAAGCAGCGGGTAATCATAGGAAACCGCATCCCGCCCCTCCATGTAGTCGTACACATGGGGAAGCGCCCACGGCACCTTGTCGTAGTCGTCCCAATAAGCCACGATGGGAATAAACGGCTGCGGCGGCTTGTCATCCGTGAAGTTGTAGCCGCCCGTCATCCATAGCTGCGCAGCATAGTAGGTGTTGGAAGTCCCCCGGTAGGTGACTCCCATGTTCTTTGGCGTATCGTGTATCCGCCAGTTCCACCCGTAGGCAGGCATCCCCAGGAACACTTTATCCGGATTCATCACTTTCACGGCGTAATTATAGATGCCCTCCAGCCAGGAACGCGGGGAAACCGGCCCCGGTGCGCTGCCCGCCCACGCCATGCCGTAGCTCATAATGGATGCCGTGTCGCAGTAATTGTCGAGGTCGCCGTAGACGCACCAGTTCTCCCCGCCGACAGAGCCGTTAATGCTGTCCATCCCTGGCAGGCAGATGTTCATCAGCTTTGCGGGATTGTAGGATTTCACCGTATTGTAAATATTTCGGAACATAGCGGTTGACTTCGCCGCTGTGGAGTAATCATCCCCTTTCTCCAAATCGATGTCCACGCCGTCACACCACGGGTATTTCTCCATGATCCACACAAGCTCCGAAAGGAACATATCCTGCGCCCCGTCCGTGTTCTCCCGCAGCGCCTTAAAAATGCTGTTCGTGCCGTCATTGGCGACCGTCAGCAGCCACCTGATGTGCGGCCACTTCCTGATATACGTCCGCATGGTGGAGCCTTCCGCAATGGAAACGCCGCTCTCGTAGATTTCCCCGGTCGCCCTGACCTTAAAAGAAAAAAGCCCAATCTGGCTGATGCGGTCGCCGTAATCCCGGAGCGCCTGGTACATCCTCGTATTGCCCATGAACGTCCATACCATGATCTGCTTTCCTTTGAGTGTATCCATCAGAATGTCCCGCCCCCTTCCTGCATCTCCTGCATTGTAAATAATAATCTCGCCGTTTTCCCGCTTTCCAATGCCACCTTATGTTTGGAATCCCATGCGGCGCTGTACTGGTAGAATCCCTCTTTCTGAAATGCTGCGCCGTTGCGTGTACACTCCCTGCTTTCAGCAAGCAGCGCAATATCATCCTCCGCTTTCACGGCACCGGGAAAAGACACCCTCTGGCCGCCCACGCCCTGGGCAAGCCGCACCGTCCCCGCCGCCATATCGGATTTCGGGTAGATGTGGATATCCAGAGGAGCGGAGGTCTTCCCCAGGTTAAAGAGGATGACCGTTTCCTCCGAGCGCACCACGCCGTTGAACCACGTGGGAGCCTTTATCCCGCCATCCTCCCGGAGCTTCTGCAGGCAGGTCTCCGTGTGCGGTGCATATCCCGCAAGGCCCGGCCCTTCCTGCAGTTGGAGGTCGGTAAACCAGATGCGCCCGGAGCAGTCGGCAATGGTGGGGACCACCGTCACGCTCACGACGCGCATATCCTTCTTTTTATTGACCACTTCCGCAAGCCTTACAAACTCAGCCATCCAGCGTCCACCTCAGTTCCGAGGGATGCCCCACCCATCCCATTGCCACCGGCCCGCCCTGCAGGAGGATGTCCGTGATGTAGAAGTCACCCGTGCAGTCCGTGATGCAGACGCGGACGGTGACGGATTTCAGCCTCTCGGATGAGAAGTTTTCCGGGGTAATCTTTGCTGTTGTCCTTGAAAAATATGCCATGCTGACCTCCCATCAATACAGGTCGATAAACCTTGACTCCGTGCTGCCGTCCTCATACTCCAGCACAATCTCAATGCCGACCTGCGAGTTGCCGCTCAGTTTCTTCAAATTTTCAGACGCAATCTGCGCCGAAATCGTATAGCTGTCACGGTTAGCAGGATACACCGTCTGCGACAGGCTTTTGGTCATGCCAGCCACGCCCTCCGCCTTGAAGGAAGCCGTTCCGCTTGCGCCGTTTTCCCCATCCGCCTCAAAGCCGGAGGACACCCAATAGGCAAGCCCGTCATCGGCGCGGGAATTGCGGAGCAGATTGAACGGCACCAGCTCCGCGATGTCCTCGCTGGACACCACGCTGACGCCCTCTAAGGAATCGGCGGCATTGTCCCACTTGCTCGTGGAGCTGCCCAGGTTCTTTAACACCGTGGAAAGCTCCAGCACCGTGTTCCACGGCTCCTGCAGGTTGTATTCCCTGCGGACAATCCTCGTGGTGACCGAAAGCCCCAGGTCCTTATCCTCCACCCGCACATAATCCCCAAGCTCCCATGCCTCATGCTCATATCCCGTCAGCACAGACAAATCCATGGCGTTCAGCACATAAGAAACCGTCGGCTTGCAGTAATCGGCAAGCCTCATGCGGGTAAATTCAAGCATCTGGTAAGGGTTCGTGAACGCCGAACAGTCCAGGGAAGATACACGGATTTCTTTGGAATAGGTGAAATCCTCCACATAGGGCTTCCCGCCGTTGATGCTGGCAAAGGTCATGCCGTCTGCACCGACGGCATACAGCCTCGTCACAAGCCCCGTGGTGTCCACCGTCCGCTCGATATCCTTCATGTTCTTCCCGTACATGAACAGCGCGCCGCTGTCCTTCCCGTTTAAGGTCAGCAGATGCACCAGCCGGTTCGGGCAGTCAAAGACCAGGTCGCCGCCGTGGAGGTCAGCCACCGCCCTTAAAATAGACAGTGCATTTTTCTCCGTGGATGTCCATGTGCGTTTGGTCGTGACCGTGACCGTCCCGACATTCCATTCCGTGCCGGAAAGGGCATAGGCCATGGCCGCATCCGCCGTCTCCGCGTCAAAGGCTTTCTCCTCCTTCCGGACGGAATAGGCAAGGTTGTAAAACTCCGCCTCGGCGTACACTTCTGTCACGGCGCTGCCGGAGGCATCCTTGCTGTCCGTGACCGTGCGGATAATATACACGTCATCCACGATCTGAATTTTCTTCTCGTTGTCGATATATTTCCGCTTGGCATCGGCAAAGGGAATGGAGAAGGAAAGTGTATCTTCGCCGTTGACCTCGCCCGTCACGATAATGCCGTAGGCATTCTCCAGCACCGCCTCCCATGCGCCGTTTGAGTCCAGCACCACCGGGCGGGCATAGCCGATTTTCTCGTAGGGGGACTTCGGTATGTCATAAATCTGGATGTCCGTCAGTTTCGGCGTCCTTGCCGTGTCATTTGTAGTGAGAGTCACCCGGAAACGGATGTATGTGCGGGCAGGGGACGGCATCTTCCCGTCCGCGCCCACCGCCGCCCAATCGCTCCAGCTAATGAGGTCATTGCTCGTGGAGGTCTCCACAAGGGGAATGTCCGTCACGCCGGGGATGCACTCACTGGAAACGGACACCTTGCCCGCGCCAGAAATGCCATACTCTACGGCACGGGTATAAAGCACGCCGCTTTCCGGGTACGCGCCATTACTTCCTTTTCGCAGCGTCACACACCCCGGCTCTGCCAGGGCATCCACCGGCCCCGCAATATCGCCTCCGTTGGCAAAGGCCGTGGCACGGAAATAATCCGCCAAATCCTCTGCCGTAAGCTGCGAATCGCAGTCTAAAAACCAGTCGTCAAAGCCGCCCGCAAACCAGTAGGAGCCGGCGTGCATCCCCATGATGAGGTCTGCCGTGCAGGAGCGGTTCAGCTCCCCGGTAAAGGGGAGCGCCGCAGAAACCCACACCGCCCCGCTTTCCCGGTCTCCTATGACATACCACGCCTTCTTATTCCCCGGCTCTATCACGCAGGCAATGAAATACCACCCGTTGTTCACAAAGGAAAAAGGCGGCGTCACCGACTCATCCAGTATCAGGGAGCCTGCGGAATTATACAGCATGATCCTCGGCTTTCCCCGGATGAGGGAAAGGTAGAAAATCGGCTGCCCCGGCCCCTGCCTGGTGTTAAAAATCGGGCAGTAGGTATTTCCGATGGAATAGGTGGTAGGGTTCATCCAGCCGCCCACAATGATCCGTTCCCCAAGGCTCTGGAAAACGGAGCCGTCATTCGTCACTTTCAGATAGGTTTTCTCCGAAGTGGGGTTCGTGATGTTCATGCGGAAATGCCGCCCCTTCTGCCCGCCCCGGAAGCCGGCGCTCGTTCCCGACCAGCCGGAAACAAACATCTTCCTGCCTTTCCCGGAGGAATCGGCGAGCATGGTATCCGCATCCGGGGCATTCTCATTGAACCGCCATAGTCCGTCCTTTGCATACTCAGCAGGGAACTCCCCCGTGAAATCCGTCTGTGTATTTAAAACTGCCTGCAATCCCATAAAAAATCACCTCCAGCGGCTCTTTGCCTGTATTTCAAGTTCCGTGAACGCGGCATTCGATGCCGCCACCTCTACCGTGTTCAGCCCCGCCCCAAGCGTGGGGAAGTTCAGCTCGCCGATATACGGCAGGGCGTTGCGGAGCGTGTTCCCCTCCGCGTCCTCCACCCATGCCGTCATTTTCGCCGTATCAATTACCAGCGTTTCCCCTTCCGAAAGCGTGGCGTTTGCTATTTTCAGCTCCGCCCCGTTTGTAGAAATGCTGATATGCCTTCCCGCCCCGGATGCCAGGACGCCTTTCAGCCGGTACACGGGATTGGAGTATAAGTTTCCAAGCCTCCGCCTCACCGTGTGGTTTCCTGCTTCCGTGATGGTAAAGACCTCATCCTCCGCAGCGTAGCCGAAGGGGTCAGGGCAGAAAAAAGCGAGGTCGAAGGTCGCCGCAAGCCGCACCACCCGCTCAAAGGTTACGCCCTCCTGAAGCCTTGCGTAATACACCCGCCCCGGTTCCGTGTCAAGCATAAGCGCACATACGCCTTTGTCCGGACTCAGCCAGCTTACGATTTCATCCTTGCACTCAAGCAGCTCCGCCGCCGTCCGCTTTGGAGGGATGAAGCAGGATATCTCTATCACCCGCTCGGAAAGGGACGCGCCCAGGTCAATGAGGCCGTCCCTGCCCGCCATGGAAATGGTGCGGTTTTTCAGCTCCGGCACCCGGTTCTCCGTTGTCATGCGGCTTGCGATACCCATGCTTTTTGATGTGATGCCGTCAAAAGAAAATCCCATCTGTCCGCCCCCTTCCTACGAATAGCCGTTTGCCCGCCGCCCCTGCTGGAGCTGCCGGTAAAGCTGCTGTGAGATTTTGCGGATGTCCTCCTCGCTCCTCACGTTCATTTCCTTCACTTCAATCAACGGACCATTTATGGAGCTTCCCTGCGACGCTCCGTCCCCGCCGTTTCCTGATACGGAAATTTCCTGCAAGGATGCAGAAGGGTTCAGGACCATATCTGCCGCCACGCCGTCCATTGCCTTTGCCACCATGCTCTTACTGTCCTCAATGCCTTTTGCCAGCCCCTTCATGAAGTCCGGCATCCAGCTCTCGTAATCGGTCAGCGGCCCTTCGTCCGGCACGGAGAAGTGCAGGAAGGACTTGATCTTGTTCGCCACGCTGCTCACAGCGTCACCCACAGCTCCGATACAGCTTTTGATGCCGTTCACGATGCCCATGATCATGTCCTTGCCCCACTGCAGGGCTTTTGACGGCAGGCTCGTTATGAAGGAAATCGCCTGGTTGAATCCTTCCTTGATGGAGGACACAATTTTTCCCATGGTCCCCTTAATGCCGCTCCAGATGTTATTGAACACTGTGGTGACCGTACTTTTAATGCTGTTCACGACACTCGTAACCACGGATTTGATGCTGTTCCACACCGTGGAAATGGTGGACTTGATGCCGTTTACCACTGTCGTGACCGCAGTCTTTATTGCATTCCATACCGTGGTTATTACCGTCTTTATCGCATTCAGCACCGTAGTGACTGTATTTTTGATGGCGTTCCATGCCGTGGTGATAAAAGTCTGGATTGCCGTCACCACCGTGGTGACCACGGTCTTTATCCCGTTCCAAATGGTTGTGAATACCGTCTTTATCGCATTTAAGACCGTAGTGATAATGGTCTTGTAAATATTGAAATAAGTGGTGATGATGGTTTTTATCACTTCCACCACTGTACTGAAGATGGTCTTTATCCCTTCCCACAGCCCGGAAAAGAAATCCTTGATCCCGTTCCACACAGCCTGCGCTGTAGAGGAAATGGCCTCCCATGCCGCCGCAAAGAAGTTTTTGATTGCCTCCCATACGGCAATGGCTACCTCCTTCACATTCTCCCAGAGGTTGATCCAGAACTGCCGGAAATCCTCATTCGTATTCCACAGATAAATAAATGCCGCCACCAAAGCTGTAATTGCTGCAATAATCAGGAATATCGGGTTGGCAAGCATGGTGGTGTTTAAGGCGGCAAAAGCGGTCTTGACTGTGTTAATCACTCCCGCCACCTTCGGCACTATGGTCATGATAGTGCCGACCGCAGACACCACTTTCCCAACGACGATCAGCACGGGTCCCAGAGCAGCCGCCAGCAATGCGACCGTGGTGATGACTTTCTTCGTCCCCTCGTCCATGCCGTTCAGCCAGTCCACGAACTTCTGCACCCATCCGACAATCATTTTGATGGCGGGCAGCAGAAGCTCCCCAAAAGAAATAGCCAGCCCCTCTAAGGCTGACTTTAGAATGGTGATCTGCCCCTGCAGGTTATCAAGCTGTGTGTCCGCCATCTGCTGCGCTGCGCCGCCGCTGTCAATGATGGACTGCTGCAGCTCATCCCATGTGCTTCCCGTGTTGGCAAGCAGGGCATTCACGGAGGACAGGTCGGTCTTGTTGAAAATCTGCCCGATGATGTTGGACTTCTCCGCCGCCGTCATGCCGTCCATGCTCGTGTTCAGGTCTCCGAGGATGTCATTGAGGGAGCGCATATTCCCCTCGGAATCGTAAACATCCAGACCAAGCTGCTCCATGCAGGCGGCCGCCTTGTCGGTAGGGTTCTGCAGGGAAAGGATGACGTTCCTTAAGTGTGTACCGCCCTCCGCGCCCTTGATGCCGTTGTTGGCGAGGATGCCGAGGGCCGTGTTCAGCTCCGCCGTGCCGCCTTTCACGGTCTTGGCAGTCGCACCGATGGTGAGGATGCCCTCGCCAAGCTGCGCCACAGATGTGTTGGTGGTGGAGGCGGTCTTCGCCATCTGGTCAACCATCGTCCCCGCCTCATCCACGCCCATGCCCAGGGCGGACATGGCGTCCGTCACCATGTCCGATGCCGCTGCAAGGTCGATGCCGCCGGCCGCCGCAAGGTTTAAGACAGTGGGCAGCGTGTCGCACATCTGCTGCGTGTCGTACCCGGCAAGGGCGAGGTAGTTCAAAGCCTCCGCACACTCGCTTGCGGAGAATGCTGTCTCGCTGCCCATCTTCTTTGCCAGTGCGGAAAGCGTATCCATCGTGTTGACGCTCTCGCCGTTGACCGTGGACATGGCATCCTTCGTGATTCCCATCGTTGCCTGCACCTGCGACATGGAGCTTTCAAAGTTTGCCGCCGTGCTGACCGCCGCCGTGCCGAGGGCAGTCACGCCTGCCGTGACGGGGAGCAGCT
This sequence comes from Lachnospiraceae bacterium 10-1, assembly GCA_000403495.2. Taxonomy (GTDB): domain Bacteria; phylum Bacillota; class Clostridia; order Lachnospirales; family Lachnospiraceae; genus Suilimivivens. Next base: position 149,845 of record KE159821.1, read on the forward strand.
TCTGCCCGGCGGAGGAAATGTTATCCCCGACAGTCTTCAGCTTTTCACCCGTGGCGGCGATTTTCTGTAATGCCACAGCGGACTGCCCTGCCTGCCGCTCCAGGTCACGCAGATTGTTTTCCGTTTCGATGATCTCCCTCTGGAGGGCATCGTACTGGTCCTGTGAGATTTCCCCATTGGCAAGGGCCGTGTTTGCCTGCTCTGCGGCGGTCTTTAGGGTCTCCAGCTTTTCCTTCGTCCCCGCCACTGCCTCGCCCAAAAGCCGGTGCTTCTGTGCCAGCAGCTCCGTGTTGCCGGGGTCCAATTTTAAGAGCTTCTCCACATCCCGCAACTGTCCCTGCGTATCCCGGATGGAGGAATTGACTCCCTTTAATGCGGTCTGTAGTTTGGTGGTATCCCCGCCGATCTCAACAGTGATACCCTTGATTCTGTTCGCCACGGCGGACACCCCTTCCTGTTAAAATGCCAAAATAAACCCAGGGGGACGCCGCCTAAAAGCGGTCAAAATCCTCCTGGGTAGCGATTTCCTTATAGCCCTTGTATTCGTCATTCCTGCTCTCTGCGAACATATCGTTGACCATCCCGATGGTAAGCAGGTCAAGGTCGCGGATGGAAAGCCCAAGCTGTACGCACCGGAGCAGGAACAGCGGCGTTGTCATTTCCCGGTCAGTCGGGCGAAGTTTTTTTTAGACTGGACATCCGTCTGCACGTTCAGCCCCCAAAGCTGTATCAGCTTGGGCAGCACCTGGTAGATGGAGAAGGTGTTGAATTCATCCAGCCATTCCTCCGGGCTGTCCGGGATTTTGGGGTCTGCGTGTTTCGCCATCACATAGGCGATGTTCTCGAACATCTCCAACGAAAACAAATCTAAGTTGGAACTCTCCTCGTCCCCGTCACCGATGGATTTCTCCAAGGAACGCAGGTCTTTATAAATATCCCGGTGGAACTTCATCCGGTAAATACGCGGGATAGCCGCGGACGCCTTGAAAGGCACCTGCTTCCCGTCAATCTCGATATTCTGTTTCATGCTCATAGGTTATCCCTCCCCTTCTGTATCAGTCGTGCCGCCATTTTCTGTATCACCGCCGGAAGTGCCTCCTGATGCCGCATCCGGCAGGTACACGCTCTTGTACCAGTTCTGGTAGACCTCGTCCGTGGTGCTGTCCCCGGTCTTTGCCTTTACATAGCCGCTCGCCAGCGGAGCCGCCGTGATGGACAGCGTCTCGGTCTGCACCTCGATCTCCTCCTCGTTGGTCTGGGACTCAATGGTCGGCCGCGCCGCCGAGCAGTTGTACAGCACATGGCGGATTTTGCGCACATCGCCGTCAAACTCGAACAGCAGGGCAAAGTTTTCCGTCTCCGCGTTGGCGTTCTCTAAAAGCACCTTATTCTCATCCAGGGCCTCCTTCAGCACGTCGGTGCGGAAGCTCTCCGGCACCATGGCAAGCTCCAGATCCCCCTCGTAGCCCATGTTGTTGCTGACGGTATAATAAGCGTACCCGTCTGCATAAAAATTGCTCGGCTCGCCGTTGGGGTCCAGGGAAAGGGAAACGGCACCGGGCATCGCAACAGGCGTGCCAAAGGACACCACCCCGTCCGTTTCCAGCGTCAGCAGTGCATAATGCACGTTGCAGATGTTGAATTTCACTTTATTCTTCTTCGGCATCGTAAACCACCTCCATGTCAAACTGGTAGAGGACCTCGTACAGCTTCTCGCTGGCAATCCAGACCTCCGACTTGTTGTAGAAGATGCGCCGCTTATCCAGCGCGTCCTCCAGTTTCTTCTCCACCGACGGGTCCTTGGTGTCGGTGTACAGCTCTATCTTCACGCCGCTCGCCTTGAAGTACACCATGCCGTCAGCGGCGAAATTGTCGCTCTGCGGCAGGAGGTAGCAGACAAACGGCGGCTCCGGCGATTCACCCTCCGCAAAATGGTCATAGGCGAAGGGGATGCCGGTTTCTTTTAAAAGTGCCAGTAATGTTTTCAAACCCTATCCCTCCAATGCTTTCTGTATCTCTTTTTCAAGCTGCCGGGTGCCGGCCTGCTCCGCCGCCGCGATATGCGGCTTTGCCGGGACGCGCCCGCCGCCCCTCTTGGCGTGGCCGTGTTCCAGAAGGTGCGTCAGTTGGTAGCGGTTCCTGGAATGCACCGTCACTTCCAGCGAATTGGACGTTTCCTTCGTGGTCTTCACCGCCCATGACTTTGCATACTTCCCGGTGTCCTTCGGCGCGTTGGCTTCGATATCCTTCCGCACCGCTGTCCCGGCTTTCTTCACCGCTTTTTTCACATCCTCCGTGGCAAGGTCCGCATATTCGGTCAGCCCCTTCATGATCTCCTCCGCCATCCGGTCGATAGATACGCCGCTCGCCATCCTCACCGCCTCGCTTTCCTGCATTTGAATTTGATGCATTTCTTTTTATAATTCATGTGGTCGATGGCGAGGATGTCGTACAGCTCCCCGCCAAAAACCACCCGGTACCCCGTGGAATCAACCGCGGACGCTTTCCTGCACCAGCGGACAGTAAACGAAACCTCCGATTCATCCGCCACGGTTCCGGCCACATCTGTCTCACTGGTCTGCTTCCCGGCCTCACCGCTTACTGTAGCATGGCAGGAATAATAATCTGCCCATGTGTTTTTGTGGTTGCCGATGCTGTCCACCTCCACGGCATTCTTCTGAAAGGTGATGCGGACATTCAAAAGGGAAACCTCCATCAGAACGCCTCCTTCCGGCTGCCGGAAAGAAGCGCACGGAGCGTCAGCATCATGGCATGGTGGTCGGCATCCTCCCGGTGTTCATACAGATAGGCGGCCGTATACTGTACTGCTATCTCTGCATTTTCCACTGCGTAAAATTCCTGCGTGTCATCCATCCTCGCCACATCCATGCAGATTTTTTCCGATGCCCTGACCATGCTTTCAATCAGGACATCATCATCGTCATAATCCACACGGAGGTAGTTCTTCATTTCTTCCAGCGTCACCGCCATGCCTGCAGCGCCCCCTTTCATTAACCTGCGGATGCGGCCTTCTGCACCAGCACCTTCACTGCCTCCGCAAGGATCATCTTCCCGTCCACACGCTGTGAAGCGAGGAATCCCACCTGCCCGGTGGCTGCAAACAGCTCATTCAGGCGCTTGAAGCTGCGCCCCTGCCTGTCAGCAATCCAATAGTAGCTGAAATCACCGAAAGCGATGGTCTTCGCTCCCGCGGCAATGGCCGGCATATATGCAGAAGTCTTGATGGGGCGGCCTAAGATCATGTCCGGAGCCCCGGCTGTCAGGGACGGCTGCCACAGGTACTGCCCGTTATTGTCCTTCAGCTTGCGGATGGCCTTGATGGTAGAGTCGTTCAGCACCCACACGGATTTCTTGCGGTACGGGGATTTCAGCGAATAATACAGATCCATCAGCTCATCCGCCGTCACTGCCGTGGCAGATGCCGCGGTCACGCCCGTTTCCGCGCCGCCAGTGGCCGCAAGCACCCCTAACGGCTTGCCCTTGCCGTCCCCCGTGAAGAACGCCTCCTCTTCCTTCGCCCCGATGCGGCGGGCAAACTCGCGGGAGATATAGGACTGCAGGTCAAACACGCTGTCGTTTAACAGCTCCTCGGAAACCTTAATCATGGTGCCCAGCTTGTAAGCCCCGATGGAAACCTGCCCGAAGGAATCGTCGCTCTCCGGGTATGCGCCCTCCTCGTCAATCCATGACGCCGTACCCTTGGAAGCCACCACGGGAATCTTGCGGTCCCCGCTGGAGGTCTTGATGACCTTCGCCATCTGCCGGAAGATGTTCTCCTCCTCCAGTGCTTCCACCAATGTGCGCTCGTATTCATCCGGTACCAGATAGCCGCCCTCGGAGTCCGTGCCGACCTGCAGGGCATTGGTGACTGCGGGCATCGGTGCCTTGGAGCGCATGGCGTTCCAGAAGTTCTTCCGGTAATCGTCGGAGGCGCGCCCGGTCTTATCCTCCCCATCGTCCGCATCTGCCCTGCCGCCCGGCTTCCCTGTAAGGGGCCTGTTCACCGGGCGGTTCAGTTCCGCATCCAGGGCCTCCTGCCGCTCCAGCCTTGCGATCTCTTTCCCAAGGTCTGTGATCTCCTGCTCCATCTTCGTGTATGCGGCGTCATCCTCTGCGGAAAGGACTCCGTTTTCCTTCCTGTGGGAATCTAAGAATGCCTTTGCCGCCTCCCATGCTTTTGCGCGCTTCTCGCGCAGTTCAAGAATCGTCATAATGAAATCCTCCTTCTTATCGTTTCAATAAATTAAGCCGCTCCATGAGTGCGTCCACGGAACGGCCGGTTTCTGCATCCGGCGCAGGGATTTCTGCCTGCGCCTGGATATCTGCTTTCGGTTTTTCCCCGCCATATTTGGCGGCCAGTTTATTCAAAAGGGCGTTGTTTGCCGCCCTGCGGGAAAACAGCATGGAGCTTGAAGCCGGAGGGAATTTCTTTTCATCTTCCTCATCCTCTTCGGAACTGTCCCCTTCGCCCTCCTCCGGCTCCTTTTCCGGCTCCGCCTTTGCCCGCGCCATGATCTCATCCGCAAAGCCAAGCTCTACTGCCTTATTTGCATCCATCCACGTTTCCGCATCCATCAGATGCGACAGCTTCGGGCGGGAAAGCCCCGTCTTTAACACATAAGCATTGATGATGGACTCCTTCACTTCGGCAAGCATATCAATGGCCTTCTGCATCTCGGCATGGTCGCCCCAGGCGATGGTGGCGGGATTGTGAATCATAAGCATGGATACCGGGGACACCAGGACGGTGTCGCCTGCCATGGCAATGACGGATGCCGCCGAAGCAGCGATGCCATCAATCTTTACGGTTACCTTGCCTTTGTAGTTGGAGAGCATATTGTAAATCTGTGCCGCCGCCACGCAGTCGCCGCCCGGCGAATTGATCCACACGGTAATATCACCGCTCCCGGCATTCAGCTCATCCTTGAAAAGCTGCGGCGTGACGTCATCATCAAACCAGCTTTCCTCTGCGATGGTGCCGTTCAGAAACAGAGTCCTCTCCTCCGGAGCCGTCCCCGCCTCCGCCTGATTCCTCCACTTCCAGAACTTCTTCGTTTTCATTGGATTCCTCCTCTCTGTCCTTTTTGCCGAACAGACCGGCATCGGACAATTTTGTCATGTTCCCGTTTATCAAATACAAATCACCTCCCAATTCCTCCGGGATACGGTCAAGGTTCTCCAGCTCCCGGATGTCATTTGCGGACATCCACCCGTTCTGCCGCCCCACGGCGTACCCGTTCATGCGGCTCTGGTAATCCCCGCGGAGCAGGCCGTCCACATTGAACTTCATGAAATACTGCTTCTTTTCCTCTGGGGTCAGCAAAGACCGCGCCATGGACTGCTCCCATCTTGACACCCATGGGTCAAGTGTATATTTCACGAACTCAAGGCTCTGCTGCTCGATGTTGGAGAAGCTGCTCTTTTCCAGATCGCCCACCATGTGCGGAGGCACACGGAAAATCCTCGCAATCTCATTGATCTGGAATTTCCTCGTTTCCAAAAACTGCGCCTGTTCCGGGGAAATGGAAATAGGCGTATACTTCATGCCCTCCTCTAAAACTGCCACCTTGTTTGCGTTGTGGCTGCCGCCGAAGGTGGACTGCCAGCTCTCCCTTACCCTTGAAGGGTCTTTCAGCGTCCCCGGATGCTCCAGCACACCACTCGGCTGTGCGCCGTTGGCGAAGAACTTCGCCCCGTATTCCTCGCAGGCAATCGCCATGCCGATGGCGTTCTTTGCCATGGCGATGGGGGAATAGCCAACCAGACCGTCAAAGCCGAGTCCGGGGATATGCAGCACCTCCGACGGCGGCAGGATGACCGTGCTGCCCTTCACGGTCGGCGCGTCATCCATGCTCACCGTGTATTCATAATAGAGCTGCCCTTTGCTGTCACGCTCCACGCCCATCCGGTCCGGCATCAGCGGGTACAGCCCCAAGACCTCCCCCTTGCCGTTGCGGATGATCTGTGCGTAGGCATTGCCCCAAAGGAGCAGGTGCGTCATCAGCGTTTCCCGGAACACGAAGGAAGTCATCTCCGGGTTTGGCTCATCATGGAGTAAAAAATACAGCGGGTGTTCCGCCGCTTTCTCCTTCCCGCCGTTATCCGTATAGCGGTACATATGCAGCGGCAGCCCCGCCACCGCCTCGGACAGAATCCGGACGCAGGAATACACTGCCGTCATCTGCATGGAAGAACGCTCATTGACACGTTTCCCGCTCGTGCTGCCGCCCATGAAAAAGCTGTAGGCGCTGCCGGAAGTCCTGTTCTGTGGTGCGTCCCTCGCCCTGAACAATCCACTGAATAATCCCATAGGAACCACGCTCCCTTCCAAAAGACAGACAGCAGAAAGGCACCGCCAAAGCGATGCCTTTCTGCTGCCCGTGTTATGTGTTTTTTATTTATTATCTTCCCTGATCTGCTTTATCAGCCTGTCAAGGCTCACCCCGTCCCGGAATCCTGCACGGTAGTAGTATTCGTTTTCCCGCGTGGCTTCCGAATTTGCCACATCCTCGCACAGCTCCATCATTTCCCGCTGCTCCGCGCTTAACTGCTCAAACAGCAGCTCGTGTGCCTGGTCTGCTTTTTCCGCTTCCGCCGCCTGCTCCTCCGTAAGGGGATATTCCTTTTTAAAGGCGTCATGGTGCATCCCCATCCGTTCCGAAATGATAAGCTCAAGTAAATCCTTCTCATCCATCTTTCCACCTCCTAGTATAATAATGATGTAGCCAAGAATGACTACTTGTTAATCAGTTTCTATACACCAGATAACAAAAGAAGGTGTTCTTCCTTCATCAGATGTTATCCCTAAATAATGATCATGTCTGACGGTTCCTGATAGACACCAGATAATACATAAGGTATCATCCTTTAGGATAGGGCAAAGAATGTCCACCTCCTTGGGAAGCTGGTTCTTACCAGCCTATACCTATCGTGAAGTCAATTAGTCCATTCGACAGGATTTTATGTTTTAGCTGGTTGGGAGCCGGAAGGCTATACCTGTATAACACGCTAGGTTGTGTACCTGTCAGACTGGAAATGGAACCCTATCAGAAAGGAGCCACCACCCATGGCAAACAATGTTATTTTTAATGTTGATGAACTATTCATTTCTGTTGGTATTGATGTCGGCGCTGACTTCTCCTGGATGTCTATTGCACTCCCGAACCAGCAGTTTGTGGGAAAGCCTTATAAAATCCTGCATAACAGCATGGATTCCCTTACAGCCGCTGTTTCTAAAATAAAAGAAGCAGAAGAGCTGTATTCCATGAAAAGCCGCATTTTTCTGGAATCCACGGGAATTTATCATTACCCACTCTTCTGCTATCTTCGTGATAAAGGTTTTAACTGCTCCGTTATCAATCCTATCATCACTAAGAATAGCACAAATATTAACATACGAAAAGTACATAATGACCGTTTTGATTCAAAAAAGGCTGCATTAGTTGGCCTGAAGCCTGATTTAAAGGTTTCCCTCATGCCATCCGACCTTGCCCTTAACTGCCGGAATCTCTGTCGTGAATACTACGATTTGATGGATAACCGCAGCGCTTACGTGAACAAACTCCAAGGTGAACTGCGCATGGCATTTCCCCAATACCTTGGCATTTTTTCCAAGGTTACAGTCAATACATCGCTTACACTGTTGGAAACTTATACATCTCCATCTGCCTTTATTGAAGCAGACAGAAAGGAGATTATTGAAACCATCCGATCAACAGCGCGTTTTGGACTTACCTATGCCCAGAACAAGTATGACGCCATCATCCGGGCTGCAAAGGAGGCAAAGGAGTTTGGCTACATCATTGACAGCAATGTCAAACGTATCCGTCTTTATGTCAATTTCATACGCAAATATGATGAAGAGATCAGCTGTCTTCTGAATGCCATACATGAACTCGTTGATGCCAACCAGGATACTGATTTTGTGAAGCAAATACATTTGGTCGAGACGTATAAAGGTGCAGGTTTCCTGTCTGCCGTATCCCTCATGGGAGAGATTGGTGATTTCTCGGCTTTTTCAAAACCAAAACAGCTCTTTGCTTACTTTGGTCTTGATCCGGCAGTAAAACAATCCGGCAAATTTGAAGGAACAAAAATCCAAATGTCCAAAAGAGGTTCAGCTATAGCCAGACGTGTGATCCATACGCTGGCTTTGCAAAGCATCAGCGTTTCCTGTACAGGTGAAGCCAAAAATCCAGTTCTCCGGGATTACTACCTGAGAAAATGTGAATCAAAACCGAAGCTTGTGGCAATGGGGGCTGTTTCACACAAGGTATGCAACATAATATTTGCAATGCTGCGAGATAACAAGCCTTTTGAAATCATCCCTCCACAGGAGCATATCAAACAATACAATGCTGCTAAATGCAACATAGCCGCATAAAATAATGCAGATTTAACAAATCCGTATCTTTTGAAAAATGATATTTTCACCAAGGGGTAAGTGCGCCCTTTTTTAAGAAGTAAAAATTTTTTATTTACCTCTTGACATTTATTAGCTGGACTTCGCCAGACAGCATAAAGGAATATGTGGAAAATAGCCATATAAGGAACCGACAAAGATAATGTGTACAGACTGGTGAAAAATCAAAAAACAAGCAGCCCCCGGCTGTCATAGACGGAAGCCCCCGCATCATTCCCGCAGCGGATGGCACGGTCAAGCCCCATGATCGTGGCCACCGCACCGTCAATCTTCTCCGTGGATTTCTCCTTGTCCGCCTTGATGTTCCCCGCAGGGTCGGTGCGGATGAAGATGTTATCCATCATCCACCGGAGTACCGGATGCCCGCCGTGGGCAATGCTCTGCTCCAGCACCAGCTTCATCAGCTCCTTGGTGGGCGGGGACATATCCTTAAAGCCCTGCCCGAACGGAACCACCGTGAAGCCCATGCCCTCAAGGTTCTGCACCATCTGTACTGCGCCCCACCGGTCAAAGGCGATCTCCCGGATGTTGAACCGCTCACCGAGCCGTTCAATGTATTTCTCGATAAAGCCGTAATGCACCACGTTCCCCTCCGTGGTCATCAGCTTCCCCTGCCGCTCCCACACATCGTAAGGTACATGGTCGCGCCGCACACGCAGCTCCAGCGTTTCCTCCGGCACCCAGAAGTACGGCAGGATACAGTATTTATCCTCCTCATCCAGCGGCGGGAACACCAGCACGAACGCCGTGATGTCCGTGGTGGAGGACAAGTCCAGCCCGCCGTAGCAGACGCGCCCCTCCAGACCATCCTCCGAAACCGGGAAGGCGCAGGCGTCCCATTTATCCATGGGCATCCACCGCACCGCCTGTTTCACCCACTGGTTTAAGCGGAGCTGCCGGAAACTGTTCTCCTCCCCCGGATTCTGCTTTGCCGACTCGCAGGCGGCCTCCACCTTGTCAATCCCCACCGTGATATTCAAAGAGGGGTTCGCTTTCTTCCACACCTTCGGGTCCGTCCAGTCGTCCGCCTCATCCGCGCCGTAGATCACCGGGTAAAATGTAGGGTCAATCTTCCGCCCCTCTAAGATATCCTTTGCCTTCTGGTGCGTTTCGTAGCAGATGGAATGGGTATCCGTCCCCGCCGTGGTGATGAGGAAATACAGCGGCTGCATCCTGGCATCCCCGGAGCCCTTGGTCATGACATCGAACAGTTTCCGGTTCGGCTGCGTGTGCAGCTCGTCAAACACCACGCCGTGGATGTTGAAGCCGTGCTTGGAATACGCCTCCGCCGAAAGCACCTGGTAGAAGGAGTTGGTGGGCGTGTAGATGATCCGTTTCTGCGATGCGAGTATCTTCACCCGCTTGGAAAGGGCAGGGCACATCCGCACCATATCCGCCGCCACATCAAAAACGATAGTGGCCTGCTGCCGGTCGGCGGCGCACCCGTACACTTCCGCGCGTTCCTCCCCGTCCCCGCAGGTCAAAAGCAGCGCCACGGCCGCCGCAAGCTCCGACTTTCCCTGTTTCTTCGGAATCTCAACGTATGCCGTGTTGAACTGGCGGTAGCCATTGGGCTTCAGCGTTCCGAAAATATCCCGGATGATCTGCTCCTGCCAGTCGATCAGTTCAAAGGGCTTCCCCGCCCACGTTCCCTTAGTGTGGCAGAGGCTCTCGATGAACATCACGGCAAAATCGGCGGCATCCTTGTCATAGCGGCTGTCCTTCGCTTTGAATTTTGTCGGCTTATATTTTTTCAGTTTCCGCATTGCCATTCCGGTCACCTCCCCAAAGACGGCATCAAAAATGGCCTGCCAGCAGCAAGCCGTAATCTATCAGTACAAGACACAGAGCCTTGCGGCTCCGCTCTTGGAATGTCCAGTTTTAATTTCAGAAAAGTGCGTCAATCTTATCGTACTCGGCCTTAAGCCTCGTGTATTCCTGCGCTATGCACTGCCTCCTGAATCCGTTTTTGCAGGCTTTCCCCTCTTTCCAAAGGCGGTCAAGCTCCGCTTTCCGTTTCGTCAGTACCTCAATTCCGTTTCCTTTCTGTGCATCTCTCAAATCCCTTTCAAATCTTGTCATGCCTTTCTCCTCCGCTTTCTGTGTTTTCCCTTTCGGTAGTACACATATTCGCTCTTTCTGCGGATAATAGCAAGCGGATTTTGAACATATACTGTGCAAATATCTGCAGGAGAAATTGTGTAGTTTTCAATGGTTAGGGATGTGTTTCCCGTCCTCTATCCAGTCAACCAGGACGATGATCTCCCCTTCGGTTTCCATCCGTTCAAGCTCCGCCACATCGTCCATGTCCCAATTGACCGGGTACACCCCGCAGAATTCCACAATGCAGTCGATCTCGCCCGTCTCAATCCAGTCCCGGTTCAGGTTCCATGCGCCGCAGACCGTATCCACATGGCCGTGGCTGACATGGTTCTTATCAAGGATGCCCTCGATTTTCTTGATGGTTTCATCCTTGTAAAGGTCGGTGTCTTTCGGGACGGTGATGTAAAACATACATTTTGTTGCAGCCTCGCCCCGTTCCCTTCTTGCGTCAATCCACTCCTGGATGACCTCTGTCCTTTTTTCCATAGCTGTACGCTCCTTTGCCTTTATAATTTTCATCCCCTGCCGTAGCACCTGTGGATGGCTTCCAGAATCTGTTCCTGCTCCTTCCCGTCCACCCCGATGCTCTCCAGAGCCTCCCTGGTGCCGCAGTCCGGGCAGAGCGGCGTTCTGCCGTCCGCCCGCGAAACTGCCGGCCTCCCGTGGTAGGTCTGCCCGCATCGTGGGCAGACCGAAATCCTCGCAATATTATCTGTTTCTTTCATCGCTGTTTCCTCCTAAGTCCATATTCTCCTGCCGTGGGGCAAGCGCCTCCACCTTGCTGCGGAACATCCGGCCTGCGGATGCGCGGTAACGGCTGCCCCTGCTGTTCTGGAGCCAGAAATATTTCCCATCGAATCCCAGCACGGTGTAGTTGCCCGTGCAGCCGTTCTTCCGGTTGGTCACCATGAAGCAGGCGTCCCCGGTCTTCCACCCGCCCGGAAATTTCTCCCTGCTGTCGGCATACGCCCGTTCCAGAAATGCCTCGTCGAATCCGAAACTCTGGTAGCCCTGCCTGCAGGTCTCCATATAGAACCCGCTCGGAACCCCAAGCGGGCGGTCCTCATGCATGATGTAGACGAAAACCTTCCGCAGCCGCACCTTTCCGGTCTTAATCCCTTTAAGGGGCAGCTCCATCTCCTTTTTGTAGTAAAAGTGGGGGAAGCCCTCGTAGCGGTCAAGCGCCGCCTCATCCTCCTCCGTCACCGCCCATGCCGCCACGGGGACGCTTGCGCCCTCCTGTGGCTCGATGGTGAGGTAGGAGCCGGTCCTGCTGCCCTTGAACAGCAGACGGTAGCCCTCAATCACCGAAGTGCCGATAATCCTCGCCCCGGGGCAGCGCATCCGCATCTGCCGGATGTTTAAGTTTGAGCCGTAAGCAATGTAGTATCTTTTTTCCATCTTGAAATCCATCCTTTCCGAAGGGGGCACCCTTCTACCACCTTAAGACCGCCGGAGCGGTCCACTGCCGTTTCCGCGGCAGGCAAGGTGGCAGGAGGCTACCTCCCGCGTTCCCTTCAAGCGGCCCTTCCGTTTCGGAAGGATGCGTCCCCTGCAAGCCTCCTTGTGAGGATGTCCCTTGCGGTCTTGAATTCGTCCCCGATGAAGCCGAGCCGGAGGAGCCATGTCCGCATGGCGTATTTCGGGTTCTCGCTCTGCTGCGGCTTCGGGCTTGCCGTCTTTACTTCCTTCGCCATCTGGCTGAGTGCGAGGCAGAGCTGGATGTAGCTTTTAAGCTGCCCTGCGTGGAGGCCGCCCCTGCGCCCGTCGCCCGGTTCGTCGAACTGGAAGAGCCGGAACTCGACCGTGCCTTTGGTGAAGGTTGCGTGGTAATTGAGCATATGGTAGCGGCTGTCGTTGTAGTGCTGGTCCCTGCCGTAGCTTGCGCCGTGGCTTGTGTACCAGATGTCCGCAAGGGCCGCCATCGTGGAAGGTTTCTTTCTGTTGACCTGCTCCAAAAACCGTGGGTCAACCGTGCGGCAGTAGCGGTTCATCCTCCAGCGGTCAAGGTTTAAGGCATCCGCTATCAGGCTTTCATGGCCTGCCATGATGTTGGCGAGGTTTCTGAGGCTCTGCGGCGTGTGGCCTTTCGCCCCGATGTGGATGTGTACCCCGCAGCCCCTTCCCGCGTCGCTCTTCGCTCCAGCGTGCCGTAGCTGCCGGATAAGCTCCTGCAGGGTTTCCATGTCCCCGTAGGTAAGGATGGGCGTCACCAGCTCGCACTTTTCGCTGTCAGGCCCCGCGATGCTCACGTCCTTCTGGAATTTCCACTCCCTGCCCTGCGCGTCCCATGCGGAGTAGGTTTCGTAGCCGTTCCTGCGTGCCGTGTATTCATGCCTGCCTGTTCCGAAGAAGTCCGCTGCAATTTTCGCCGCCCTGCTCCTTGCGATGCTGTTCATCTCCACCTCAACCCCGATGGTCTGCTTTTTCATTTCCTCAACCTGCCTTGCTAACTTTGCGTTCATGCTGTTTTCCTCCGTTTTCTTTGTGTGTTTTCCCTTTCGGTAGTACACATATTCGCTCTAAAAGGGGATAATAGCAAGTCAATTCGAGGCATATATTACACAATGTTTTCCGCAGTTTTTTGTGTATTTTATGGCTTTTTCAGGCCCTCCATGGAGGCTGCCGTGATCTGTGCGCCAAGCCGGAATCCGTCCTTAAAGCCTTCGCAGATGGTCTTGCACTCAAGGTCGGAGGCATCGTCCAGAAGTTTCTCCAGCAGTGCCTTCCCCTCACTGTCCAACAGCCCTTTTAGGCGTTCAATCTCCCCGTCGATGCGCTCCGCAAGCTCTGCCATCTCCGGCGTCTTGTCGTTCCGGTTCTCCCACGGCACGATCTCACCAAAATAAAGCTGTTTCAGAATGTCCTGCTCCATCTATTCATCCTCCTTTATCCTGCGCACCACATCCTCGCCGTAAATTGCATGGAGGCTGCTGCCGTTGTCCCATGCGACCATGACGCTCGCCGTGTCATCCACACCTTCGACTGTTCCCCGCGTCCCGATGGGCGGGGCCTGCACATCGTCCATCCGTACAAGCTCCACCCGTGTGCCTGCAGGGTACTCCCTGCGGACACGCTCCACAATCTCCCTATTCGGAAAGTTCACTGCTGACCGCCTCCTTCCTTTCGCCGTTTTTGAATGCCGAGCTGCCGGAGAGGTTCTTCAGCAGGATTTTCCGCTCGCCCTTGTATTCCGCCCCGATGAATCCGAGCCGGAGCAGGAAGCACCGGAATGCGTATTTTTCATTGTCCGCAGGCTTTTCCTTCGCCGTGATGCGCTTCTGGTTCCTTGCCATGTCGCAGATGGCGGCAATGAAATGGGTGTAGGCTTTCACCGATTCGCTGTCCTGCCCCTCCGCAAACCATGGGAAGGAAACCTTCTCCCCGTCCGTTTCAATCGGGAGGCTGTCAACCGCCAGCGCCTTTTTAATCAGGCTCCCTTTGGCATCCACCAGCTTCCGCAGGTTCTCCAGCGCGGCATCCGTGAAGGAATCCCTCGGCATTGCCACCGTAAGCCCCAGATCTGCCCCCTGTGCCTCCGTTTCCGGCTCCTCCGCTTTGTTTTCCGCATCCGCGCTTTCTTCTGCCGTGCCGCCTTCCTGCGCCGTTTCTGCCGGGACTGCGACAATCCCTCTTTCCGCAAGCCGCTCCAGCAGGTTCTCTATTTCCTCACTGTCCGCCCGGTCGTCAAACTCCACCGCGCCGGTCTTGTCGATGTGGAAGTAATCCACCTGGTAAGCCGCTGTCGGCATTCCGAGGTATTTCGGCTTTACCTCTAAAATCTCCCCCATTGCCTGCACCAGCGCCTTCCGCTCTGCCCCTGTCCTGTTGAATTCAAACCTCATTTTTTTGTACCTCCTTCGTTTTTCGGTACTACATTAATCACTCTGAACGGCAGGAATAGCAAGCAGTATGTGAGAAAAAATGTCACAATAAAAAGTCCGGGAACTGTGCATAGTACACGATCCCCGAAAGCACGAAATATACGTTCGGCAGTGCGACGCCGTTGCCCCACATTTTATACTCGGCACTATCCGAATGAGGGTCTTTCAGCCACTTGATGATCTGCCTATCCGTCTTGGGCTTCGTGGAAGTCCCTGCAATCTTCCGATGGGTCTCAAAGACCTCCCTCCAGAACACTAAATCTTCCTCGGTAGGTTCCTCCGTGCCAAGCCCGCCGCACCACCAGTCCGGGAAGCCCTGCAGCCTCGCACACTCGGTGGGCGTCAGCCTGCGGACAATATACTCCGGCTCCACGATATGGTAATCCCCGCTGAACGCCTCCTGGTTGCCGAGCCACTGCTTGGAGCCCATGCTTGCCGAGAGTGTGCCGAACACCTCCTTGCCGGATGCGGTCTGCACATCGTTGATGACGGGAGGGTCCTTATAATCCGTAGCCACCAGCGTGTTCGCCAGTTCCTTTTCTGCCCGTGTGAAATGAGAATTCTTGCTCGTGCAGTAGGTCGGGTATGCAACAGCGTGTCTGTCCACGGCGTCAAGCGTAAAGGACACATCCTCATTCACGCCACTCCCCTGCGGCCCGTTCTCATCCTTCCTGCCAATCATGGAGCCCTGCACCGCCACCACGGCAATGCCGCCCTGGTTGCAGCCGGGATTCCCGCCGTTCCCGTCCAGAGTCCGGGAGGTATCCGCCTCATAAAATCCGCTGTGCGGGTTATCCGATTTCATGGCATTGCTGTCCTTGGAGCAGATACCGTATGCCTGCACCACCAGCTCATTGCAGCGGCTCTCCCCGACATCAAAGGTGTTCAGCGTGTTTGCCACCTTCCCGTCCTTCCAGGTCGGCGCATCCCCTTTGTAGTGGGCGCGGTACCCCTTGCAGAAAGGCACGAACACCGTCTGGTCATTGCTGCAGGAGAGAGTTGCGGATTTGTCATCCTGTATGATCGCCCCTTTGCCGCCTCCCTCACAGCCGGAGCGGATTTTCAGCGTCTTTGGCGTTTCCACCACGAACGGTTGGTTATTGCCGCCCATGCCGTAGGTGGAGCTGACCGTAGGCGCCGTTTCCAAAGGCCCCGTATATCTCGTATCCTGTGAATGGTTCTCATAGAGCGCCACCGCAGCCGGGACCGTCCCTGCACGGAGCGTGGGCGAGGTTTCCTCCTCATACCCAATCCCACGCGCCTTTGCGGAATGCTCCGTGCAGAAACCGGCCGATTCCAATACGCACGGGGGATGGTGCGCCTCTGCCCGCAGGGTGCAGGTCACGTCATCCGTCACGTCCATCCTCTGCCCGCCCTGGTCGTTCAGGCAGATGCCGCCTGCCGCTCCAATGCAATCCGCAGCACCTCCGGCAGTTCCTTGCCACGCACGGAAGCCCTCCGCAGAATACCCAGACACGCCTTCGGACTCAAATAATACCTTTCCGGCACTCCCGCCTGCAAAATCTGCGACAAGGTAGATGCGTTTCCTTCGTTGGGGGATTCCCCAAAACTGGGAGTCAAACACCCGCCATGCGAGGGAAAAGCCGTCTGCCACGATGCTTCCGGCATTCGCCCACCTCCCCTTTGGAGGTCCAGGTACAGAAATACTTTCGTCTTTGACGGAGCAGACCGCTTCGAGGACTGCCTTAAAGTCTTCCCCTTTATTGGATGAGAAGGCTCCGGGGACGTTCTCCCACACGATAAACCTTGGATATTTTCCATCTGTTGCACACCTCATTTCCTTTACGATTCTGATTGCCTGATAGAACAGGCAGGACTGCTGCCCGCCAAGCCCCGCCCGCTTGCCGGCCACCGACATATCCGTGCAGGGCGAGCCGAAGGTGATGATGTCCACCGGGGCAATCTCTGCGCCATCCACCGCAGAAATATCGCCCAAGTGCTTCACGGAGGGCAGCCGCTTTGTGGTCACACGGATGGGGAACGGCTCAATCTCCGAAGCCCATAGAGGGGTGATGCCTGCAAGCAGCCCGCCCAAAGGAAAACCCCCGGAGCCGTCAAACAGGCTGCCGAGGGTCAGGCAGGCATCCGCAGACTGCGGATTTGGTGTGTCTCCGCCGCCAGTGCTGGACTCCCTGCTATGGATATATATAGCGTCTGCATTCATTCCATCTCCACCTCCTTCACCAGCGCGGAGTATGGGATTTTTTCCCCACCGCGCACCACATACACATTTTCCGAATCCCCGGTATCCTCCACATACCTCCGCAGGATGACGGATGCGTACTTTTCATCCAGCTCCATCATATGGCAGATACGGTTTGTCTGCTCACATGCCATCATCGTGGAGCCGCTCCCTCCGAAAGTGTCCAGAACGATGGCGTTTTCCTGGGAGGAATTGCAGATTGGGTATCCGAGCAGGTCAAGCGGCTTCGATGTCGGGTGGTTCTTATTCCGCTTCGGCTTGTCGTAGTTCCAGATGGTGGTCTGCTTCCGGTCGGAATACCACGGGTGTTTTCCGTTCTTAAGGAAACCGTACAGCACAGGCTCATGCTGCCACTGGTAATCCGAGCGCCCAAGCACCAGCGAATTCTTTACCCATATGCACACCCCGGCAAGGTGGAACCCCGCATCCACAAAGGCTTTCCTGAAATTAAGCCCCTCCGTGTCCGCATGGAACACATAAGCTGCACCGCCGCTTTCCAGATGCTCCACCATGTTCTGGAAGGAATTGTACAGAAAAGTGTAAAACTCCCCGTTCTCCATGCTGTCGTTCTGGATGGAAAGCCCACTTCCGCTCTTGAATGCGACGTTATACGGCGGGTCCGTCACGATAAGGTTTGCCTTTTTCCCGTCCATGAGCGCCGCCACGTCCTCCGCACTGGTAGCGTCACCGCACATCAGCCTGTGCCTGCCCACCGTCCAGATATCTCCCTTTTCCACGAACGCCGCTTTCTCCAACGCTGCGGAAAGGTCGAAATCATCATCTTTCACATCTTTTTCACCGTCCCCGGAGAAAAGGTCTGCAATCTCATCCTCACCGAAGCCTGTCAAAGATACATCAAAATCCGCACCCTGCAAACTTTCAATCTCAATGCGGAGCAGCTCCTCATCCCATCCGGCATCCAGAGCCATGCGGTTGTCCGCAAGGATGTAGGCTTTCTTCTGCGCCTCTGTCAGATAGTCCACAAATACACACGGAACCTCTGTAATCCCTTCCTCCTTCGCCGCTGCGATCCTGCCATGCCCTGCGATGACATTGAAATCCCGGTCGATGATGACCGGGTTGATGAAGCCGAACTCCCGCAGGGATGAGCGGAGCTTCGCAAGCTGCTCCGGCGAGTGCGTCCGCGCATTATTCACATACGGCACTAATTTTGAGAGCGGCACAAGCTGCATCTCCGTTGTCGTCTTACCCATTTTTATCTACACTCCTTTCCTTGCACGGAGCAGCCGCTCCATCACATCATCCTGCGGCGTGTTCCCCTGGAACTCCACCGAGCAGTTCTCCTTCACGATCTGGTATATCTGCATCCAGCAGTAATTGGTCTGCTTCATGTAGGACTGGCTCATGGTGACATAAGGGGAGGCAATGGCGGCTCCTGTAGTCGGGTGCTTCGCCAGAAATCCAGTGGACGAAACAATCTCCTCGCACTGAATCCACCGGGACACGCTCATGGCGTACTGCTCCACCATCTGCACCGTGACCAGCTTTTCACATCCCCTTGCTTTCAGCCAGGCATACGTTTCGTTGTAGACTTCCTCCGCCACCAGCTCCCGCCCGCTTTTCTGCGGGGATTTCAGGAAGTCCTTCACGGGCGGCACATCCACGCCCTCCAGCTCGGCCGGCTCCATCATGACTTCCGCCGGCCGGCCTTCGGCAATCTTCTCCGTGAGTGCCTTGGGCTTGCGTCCCGCCCCCGGCCTTGCGCCGCCCCGCCCGCTGCCGTCTTTTGCCACTGTTTTCACCCCGTTTCTTTGATTTTCTTTGAAAAAATGCTGCGGAAATCAAACGCCGCAGCACCTTGAAAGCCTTTATTTTACGGAAATCTCCGAGGGGTTAATCCCCCGTTTGATTTCCGGTTTTTATGCGTGTGACCCCACGCCCGTTCCCCGGCACACAGGCTGTAGAGATTGATAGGGCCCTGGCGGGTCCACAGGGAACCCGCACACAATGACCTAACGCTTATTCCACCTGTCGCCGCGCTCCGCATGAATCCTTGCATGGCAGGGCTGGCACAGCGACACGAGGTTCTCCTCGTCATGCGTCCCGCCCTCTGCCAATGGCAGCTTATGGTGTACTTCCTCCACCGGCCGCAGCAGTCCTTTCTTCTGGCACTCCTCACAGAACGGATGCTTGGCTGCATAGCGGTCACGGATACGCTTCCATGCCCTCCCATACCTACGGCGTACAGCCGGGTCGCGGTCGTACTTCTCGTAGCGGCGGTTCTCCTGCCGCTCATGCTCCTCACAGAACCTCCCTTCCGTCAGCTTCGGGCATCCGGGGAAGGAACACGGCCTCTTCGGTTTCCTTGGCATCTGCCTCACCTCCTTATAGGCATAAAGAAAGCCCCCGCAGGATTCTTTTGCTCCTGCGAAGTCCCTCTTGACATTTTCTCATGCTATCAGCATACCACGTCCAAAACCAAATGTCATGCCCGCAAAGTGGACACTTTTATTTCCCGTACAGCATGACGGACAATTTTGACAGCGCCCGGTTCTTCCTGCGGTATGCCGAATTCCTCTCAATCTGGAAACGCTCGCAGACGGCGTTGACTGCCGGTCCGTTCCCGCCCATGTAGAAACATTCCAGAACGTAACGGTCATCTTCTGTAAGCTGCTCCCATGCCGGCCCAAACCATGCCATGAATTCCACCGCCTCCCGGTACCGCTCTTTCAGCACATCGATCTCCTCAATGCCCTTGACTATCCTGTCCTCCGCCGCATGGGGATTGTGCGTGTGTGGCATACCGTCAGGCCGCGGGCTGCTGATGCCTCCCATCTTCTGGTATGCCGCCTTGATCTCATCGTCCGTGTGGCTGATGATGAATTCCATCCTCCCGTAATCCCTCAGTGCATTGGCGGTCGCGCCCCTTTTGTCTAAATACTGCCATATGATTCCCATAGCTGATGCCTCCTGTTAAATATTTTTATTTCTCCCGGATTGGCATGGATTGTCATTGATTTTCATGGATTGGCTTATAAATCTAAATCTGCCTTCACCGCATCGATCAGTGCGGCCTGCGTGGTGTCCTTTTCGGAAAGAGCTTTCATGATCCGCTCGTCTATGGTGCCTTTCGTGATGATGTGCTGCACCACCACGGTTTCTGATTGCTGCCCCTGCCGCCACAGCCTCGCCACCGTCTGCTGGTATAATTCCAGTGACCAGGTAAGGCCGAACCACACCAGCGTGTTCCCTCCGCCCTGGAGGTTGAGGCCGTGTCCTGCGGATGCCGGGTGGATCAGCGCCACCGGGATTTCCCCGGCGTTCCATTTCCGGATGCTGCCGTCCGTATCCAGCCTGGAACATGGTATTTTCAGCTTGTGGAGCCGTTCCGTGATGCGTTCCAGGTCATGCCGGAACCAGTAAGCCACAAGCACCGGCTTTCCGTTCGCCGCCTCGATGATGTCCTCCAGTGCGTCCAGCTTCCGCTCATGGATGGCGACCGTCTCCCCGGCATCCGTGTAGATTGCGCCGTTCGCCATCTGCGACAGCTTCCCGGAAAGGGATGCGGCATTGGCGGCTGTGATCTCACCGTCCGGAAGCTGAAGGACGAGGTCTTTCTTCAAATCCGCATAATGCGAATCCTCCTTCTCGGAGAGATACACGGTGTATCTGGAATTTATCAGCTCCGGCATCTGCAGGTGGTCGTCAGACTTCATGGAAATGGTGATGTCGGAGATTTTGCCGTATATCTGCTTCTCCGCCCCAGGCAGCGGCTTGTAGGAAAATACCACCTGCCCGTTCTGCTTATCCGGCCGGAAGTAAGAAGTGCGGTACTGCCCGATGAACCTGCCAAGCCGCTCCCCCATGTCCAGCAGCCGGAACTCCGCCCATAAATCCATGAGGCCGTTGCTGCTCGGCGTCCCTGTCAGCCCCACGATGCGCTTTACCTTCGGCCGGACTTTCATCAGCGCCCTGAACCGCTTCGTCTGGTGGTTTTTGAAGGATGATAACTCATCAATCACCACCATGTCGAAGTCAAACGGTATTCCGCTTTCAGAAATCAGCCACTGCACGTTCTCCCGGTTGATGACGTAAATGTCCGCCTGTTTCTGGAGTGCCGACAGCCTTTCACTTTCCGTCCCGACCGCCACGCTGTATTTCAGTCCCTTCAGATGATCCCATTTTTCAATTTCCGCAGGCCATGTATGCCTTGACACCCTTAATGGGCCAATAACGATAATCTTATGGACTTCAAAGCTATCAAACAAAAGGTCGTTGAGTGCGGTCAGCGTTATCCCTGTCTTGCCCTCAGCCCAAGCCCATATCCAACAGGACAGCCGCTATCGGATGGCTTTTGATATATTCGATTGCGAAACTCTGATAGCTGTGTGGTACGAACTTCATAAGGCATCACCCCCAATCTCTGATATTATTTTTTCAATCTGCCCCTCGTCATCCAGTACATATACCCTGAACCCAAGTCCCCGCAGCAGCCTGTGGCGTGCCGCCTGGAGCGGCCTCGGTTTCTGCCCCGGCGCTTTCAGTTCCACGAATGCCATCCTGCCATGCGGCAGGAGCAGCAGTCTGTCCGGCATCCCGGCAAAGCCAGGAGACGTAAACTTGGGGCAGATGCCGCCGCTTTTCCTGGATTCCTGCACCAGCTTCTGTTCAATCTGTTTTTCCCGCATTCCGTATTCCTTTCTGGACAAAAGGATGGACAACAGCCCGATTTTTTCTATACGCGCGTATATACACATATACACACGCCCATTTCTATATTTTCTTTTATTTTTTCTCAATAGGTTTTGTCTTGTCCTCTTGTCCCAATGTTGTTATTTTCCTTGATATACCGCCGCCCCTTTACAGGACGGGCGGCAGGACACTTATTCGGACGGCTGCCGCCTGTGCCATGGTGTGTTCAGGACAGCTTCCGCTTGTACCCCCGCTGCCGTCCATAGAGCGGGTACGTTGTCCGCTCCGCTTTCTCCCACCCCTCGATCTTGCGCATGATGGCGGCAATGGCGTAGGAATCCGCAGGCTTCATGGAGGAGCCGTCCCTGCCGAAGCACTCGCACCATATCTCCATGTTGCAGGCATACATACGCTGTACCGTGCCGTCTTTCCTGCTGACGCCGAAGTCGGAATCACTGAGGTAGCTCCGCCGTTCGAACAGGGACATCTCCGCCCACTTCTCCGGGAGCAGGGTGTCCAGGTACTCCCGCACCAGCCCCTCGCGCTCATCCGTTTCCAGGGCGTCCGCCTGTTCCGCCACGGCGATCTCAGCATCCTGGCCTTCCAGGTAGAGCTTCTCCCCTTTCTGGTACAGCACGAGCGTTTCCGCCCATATCTGCGCCACATCCTCTTTCGTGAGCTGCCACGGCTTCTTCCTGGAGCTGCCGGACACGCGCACCGGCCAGAAGCGGCGGTTGCCCGTGATGTCGCGCAGGAAGCCCGTCTCCGCATTCGTGGTGCCTACAATGACGCACTGCCTCGGATGGCTCTCCACATTGACGCCATAGGACGCGCGGTACTTGTCGTCCACACGGCTGATAAAGGACTTCACAGTCTCGATGTCCGCCTTCCTCATGCCCGCCAGCTCGCCCAGCTCCAGTATCCAGTAGCCCTGCAGTTTCTCCGGGCCGGACTTGTCTCGCATATCCGTGAGCGTCAGGCTGTCGGAGAACCATTCCCCGGCGAGCTTCGCATAAAAGGTGGACTTCCCGATGCCCTGCGGGCCATTCAGGATCGGGACGCTGTCAAACTTCGTCCCTGGACGGTATACCCTTGCGATGGCCGCCGCCATCGACTTTCGGCTGACCGCCCTTGTGTAGCTGTTATCCGCGGCGCCGAAATAATCAACCAGCAGGGTGTCCACGCGGGGGATGCCGTCCCATTCCGGCAGTCCCTCCAGATAATCCCGGATGGGATGGTATGCCCGCTCCGCCGCCACCGCCACCACGGCGTCCTTCGTCTTGGTCGGGGAATAGATGCCGTAGTTCCTGGAGAGGTACACCTTGAGCGCCGCCGCATCAGAATCACTCCAGCCGCCCTTGATCTGCTCCCATGGCAGTCCCTCCCTTGCGTCGATCCCGTCCCGGTGGCAGTTAAAGGCAATGCCCTTCAGTTCCTCATCGTTCTGGATGATCAGGACAATGTTATCCAGCGTGTCTTTTATGCCGCCTTTCCGGTCAAGCTCCAGGCTTTTCCTCCAGTCCTCCCCGTCTGCGAATTCCTCTCCGGCCTGCCTGCGCCGCTCCTCCAGGGCCTCTACCTTCACGCTGTCAATCGTCAGCGCAAAATCGCACATTGCCTTGAAGGATGCTTTGTCATCAAGTTCACCGAATTTGTGGATGCGTACAAGGTCAAAGGCATTGCAGAGTTTCAGATAGGCAGGGTCTTTTGCATGGTGGCTGTAGGCGAATTTCCCGCCCTCCTTGATTTCCACGCCCGCCATGCTGCTGGACTCGGTCAGGTGGTAGCGGTCTTCCTTGTCCGTAGGCTCATATACATCCTGCAGGAAAGCGTCCATGGCAAGGCTTATAGGGAAGAACACCCTGTTGAACAATCCCACCACGCCCTCTTTTTCAAGCGGGTCCTGCACCTTCTGTATGCTGATGGAATTTGCCCGGCTCTCCCTTGAGGATGTGGGCAGCCTTGTCGGGTCCCGCCATTCCGGATGCGCCGACAGGACGTCATCCGGGTCAAGCCATGCACCGCCCACCTCTTTATAGACGAACTCACCGTTGGAAGGCGTACTCGGCCAGTACATGAGCTGGTTAGGCTGGTAGGAGCATTCGTCAAAATAATCCATGCCAAGCCCCTGCGCAAGATACCTCGCCACCGCCACATATTCTTCTGGGGACACGTCCCTTGCCAGCGGGAACACAAGGCGTACCCTCGGTTCTTCCGCCGTATGGCTGTGGGTGCTGTAAAGCACGGAGGCATACGGCACGGCCTTTTCATAACCCGCCAGGAACTCCGGGTCGATGCGGTCGCCGTCCAGCGCCACCATGGAACGGGACTCCACCGTGTCGATCTTCCGCCTGCCGCCCTTTAACACTCCTGCAACAAAGCCGCCATGGTCTTTTGCCGCATCCTTTTTCGATTTCGGGAAACGGGCATATTCCTCCGCTGATTCCGGTGTGCGGATTGTCGTTTTCAGGCGTTCTTTCAATTCCCCAAACCGTATGGTCTTGTTCGACCACTGCTTTGCGCTGCGGCTGTTCCCATATGCAATACTCAACTCACGCATAGCGCGCCCTCCTTACTTTTGGCGTTTCCCCATGTTCAAACCGCGCCTGCCTTGCAAGGCGGTATGCCCGCTCCGTTGCCCTGCGGTCTATGAAACGCCGGTTGTATTCTTCCGCCTGTCCGAACAGCTCCAGATATCCCTCACGGTTGACGCAGGGGAAAGCCGTGCAGTCCATACCGTCAACCGTGCCGGAATGGAACGCCCGCGCTCCCCACGGAAACGGCCTGCCGCTTTCCGCATCTACCCATGACCTCATCCTGTCCAGCGTTGTCCCTGGCGGGATGTCCCCCAGAACTAAAACAGGCGTATCCGATATGGCAGGCAGCCCATCCGCAAGCCCGGCTTTATAGAATGCCAGTATCTTTTCAGAATCTGCCTGCGTCATCTGCCCCTTCACTTCAACATAAAGGCTGCGTATTTCCGAAAACTCACTGCCGGAGCCATAGCCGCCAAGCTGCACCCTTTTGAGCAGGAAATCCGGCAGGTAATGAATCCCGTTCCCAAGGTCATACCCTTCCGGCTCATATTCCCAATCCACACCGCAGGCATCAAAGAACACCGCCCACCTTGCCTCCAGCCGGGACCGGAATAAATACCCCTTGTATTCTGTCTGTATAGCTTTCATTTCCCCCATCAGCCTCCAACCTCCTCGCAGTTTTCTGTGAAATAGCGGATTGGCATACCCCGCTTTTCCGCTTTCTCAATCTCCGCCGCCATCCCCGTGGATATGGTGCCGCCGAACACCCACAACTGCTCACACTTCCCCAAAAGCACCAGCCCCATGAACATCCCGATTGCCCGCTCCGCAGGCTTCCCGTCATCCAGGAACTGCGGAAACAAAAGGTGCGGGGCGAGCGGTATCACGCCGTTCTCCACCGCAAACCTGCTGTACCGCCTCGCCTTCTGCGTGTTCCCTGACCTGTCCCCGGCAAACGGGGAGCATATATAGACAAGCGGCCGGTATGCCCGCTTCGCCGCCTTTTCCTCCTTCTGGATTCCCGATAACGCCGCATGGCTCGTCGGGTCGCTGTATCCCTCGCTGTTATATCTGCTGATTCCCATCAACCATACCTCCATTCTGCCTGCGCCGGCCTTCCCGGACTGTGTCCGCAGGCTTGTAAAACGGGCAGTCCCTCCCGCCAAAGTCATTGTCCTTTAAGCAGGTGCAGACGCCGCCCCTGTTTGCGAAACAGTCGCCGTGTGTCCTGCATTCCGGCATCACATCAGTCATCTTTTATCCCTCCTGAAATCAATCTGATATTCCCCGCCATCCTTCTGCGGAGGGTTTCCGTTTTGTTGAACTGCGCCCTCCAGCGCCTCCGCTCCGGGGTATCCGCAGGAAGCGCCTCCTCTATTTCTTTGTACATTTTGCATAGTGCCGCATACCCGTCTGCCAGCTCCCACAGCTCCGAAAGCAGCTCCGCCCTCGTTTCATCAGAGCAGTATGAATTGATGAGCCTCGCGGCTTTCCTTGCCGCCGGCATCTTGCAGGGGAAGAACGCCTCAATGTTCAGCTCCATATATCCCATCCCGTATTCAATCCGCAGCCGTTCCATCATGCACCCCCTGCCTAATCCTTCTGGTAAAAATCGCATTCATAGCCATCTGCCCGGAGCAGCAGCCCTTTCGCCCAGGGCGGCGTCCTTCCCATCTGTTCACATACGGCAGAAAGAGACATCCTCCTGTCCGCTTCAATTATGATCTCATCATGCACCGTAGCCACGATTGCACAGTTCCGTAAAGTCCGCATGGCATAGCAGAGAATATCCCGGCTGACCGCCTGCACAATGTTCTCCACAAACTTGGGGCCATAGCTTTCCAGCCTCTCCCATTTCTTCGTGCCGCTCACGCCCATGTAAGTGACGGACTCCCCGCCAAACCGGTTCTCGCCAATCCTCGGCTTCACATACGCAAGCCGCCGCCCGGAAAAAAGCGTGATGAACAGCATCCCGCTCTGGTAATCAAAGCGGATGCCGTGTGTTTCCGTTGGCACTCTCTTTTTGATGCATTCCTTCACGGCACGGTCTGCTGCCCACCAGAACTCCGTAATGCTTGGGTTGGAATCCCGCCATGCTGACACAAGCGGCTGCAGCTCTTCCTCCGCAATCCCCATCTCCAATGCGCCCATGGATTTCAATGCCCCGACTGATCCGCCATAGCCGAGTGCTAATTCGGCTATTTTACCTTTCTGACGCAGATGCCCGTTCACGCCGTGCTTTTCCACCGGCACATGGAACATCTGGCTTGCCGAGGCGCAGTAAATATCACCGCCGCCTTCGAACACTTTAATCCGCCACCGCTCCCCGGCGATCCATGCGAGCACCCTCGCCTCGATTGCGGAAAAGTCCGCCACGATGAACTTCCTTCCGTCCTGCGGCACGAAAGCCGTGCGGATGAGCTGTGAGAGCGTATCCGGGATGTCCTCATAGAGCATAGCAAGGGCATCGTAATCCCCGGCTTTCACAAGTTCCCGCGCCTGTGCCAGATCCGGGATATGGTTCTGGGGCAGATTCTGCAACTGTATAATGCGGCCGCTATACCGGCCGGTCCTGTTAGCTCCGTAAAACTGGAACATCCCGTGCGCACGTCTGTCCGCGCACACCGCATTCTCCATCGCCTGGTATTTCTTCACCGAGGACTTTGCAAGCTGCTGCCGCAGGGCAAGTGCCTCCCCCAAAGGCTCCGGCGCAGTCTTTAACAGTTCCGCCACCGCCTTTTTATCAAGGGAATCCGTCTCCATCCCGTTCTCCGAAAGCCACTGCTTCATCTGCTGCACGGAATTGGGGTTCTCCAGTTCCGTCAGTTTCTGCATGGCGGCTGACAGCTCCGACTTGGAACGGCCATCCATGGCGATTGCCTGCGCGACCATCTCCATATCCACCCCGATGCCCCGGTCGTTGATCTCCTGGTCCTGCCAGTATTCCTCCCACACAAAATCCGGAACCGGGAACTTTGAAAGCCTCTGCTGTATCTGCATTTCTGCCTCCACATCGCGCAGGTTATAGGCTTTGAACCGCCCCCACTTCTCCCTGTCATGCTCCGGCAGGTTCCGTGTCCGGCCGCCGTTCGCCTTGGTCGGCTTGCAGGGGACACAGAAATACCGGATCAGGTCTTTCCCTTCCGACAGCTTCTGCTTTTCCAGCCCAAGCACCGCGCCCACATTTTCCAAAGACAGCGGAAGGCCAAGCGTGGCAGACCAGACCATGGAGCATTTCCACGATTCCGGCTCCAGCCATTCCCCAAGGTAATTTGACAGGCACACCCTCTCGAACATGGCATTAAATGCCCACTTGGTGACAGACTCATCTGAGATCGCCGCCAGGATTTCCACAGGGATGTTTTCTCCCTGGCATAAATCAACCACCCGCACTTCCCCGCCATCCACGCTATACCCAAACAGCAGAATCTCAAAATTAGGCGAGGAAGAATATCTGTAAACGCCACATTTGGACAAATCCACATCGCTGTACGTCTCAATGTCAATTTCTATAGACTTCAATCCTACCAGCTCCTTTCACCGCCTTAAGGGCGGCAGGGAAAAGGCAGACGCCCGTTCCCCGCCACCCGGCGGCTGTGCTTTTCTCTATCTGGTTATGACAGGAAATCCTCCTCGTCCTCATCCGCAAAGTCATCCTCCGCACGGGACCTGCCGCCCAGCGGCTCCCCGTCACGGATCTTCTGTAAATTGTTCAGCCCGCAGGCGATACCCTTATTCCCGTTGGAATTGAAAGCATAGAAATTGATGCTCGCCCTGCCGTACACGCCGCTGTACACCTCGGAATGGTCAAGGATCGGCTGGCGGTCCGCATCCACGATTCCCGGAGCCGTGGAGCTGTTGGCATTGACGAAATAGGAATCCGCATAAGCCTCATCATCCGGGCGCTCCACATCCCCGTCACGCAACGGGGTCTTCAGTACGGAAAGCGCAGGGACGCTCCTGCCGTTCCCCTTCAGCTTCGCCTCGCCCTCGCGATACGCCGCCTTGATCGCTTCCTCAATCTTTGCAATGGTCTTCTTATCCGACTTCGGGATGATGAGCGACACGGAGAACTTCGGCGTTCCCCCGTTAATTGCCTTCGCTTCCCATGCGTTGCAGTAGCTCCACCGGGTGTTGGGGCCGGTGATCACTTTCGTTGGATTATTGGCTGTGTTTGACATATGATTTTCCTCCTGACTAATCTTCCTTGAAATCTTCCTGCGCCGTGTTCATCTCCGGCCGCTTGTCGCTCTCCGGGACTAACGCAGGCTTGCCCTGCGGCTTCTCCACAAGGCCCTTTAAAATCTCCGCAAACTTCTTCTTGCCGAGCAGTTTCTCCATGGCTGTGATTCCGAGCAGTTTTGGCTCATACGGGTCAAAGCCCGCCTTCTTCACGGTATCCGCAACGGCATCCTCATCCGTGTACTTCCGGTTGGACCTTCCGGCCACAACCTTGAACCCGGCATACTTCACACCGCTTAACGCCTGCTGCAATGCAAACTCTTTCACATCCGCCGCCCATGCCGCCAGCTCATCCGCTTTCACAAGGATCGCCGCAATCTCGTCATCCTCCAGCGTGGCGGGCATCTCGAAGTCATACTTCGCAAGCTCCAGGTTGTATTCCGCCCGTTTCCTGCAGACCGCCTTCGCCTTGCAGAATTTGCAGTGTTCCCCCGCACAGAACTCACCCTCCCCGGCATAGGCCAGCTTTGCCTTTTCGGAAAGCTCTCCTTCCGCCCACTGGAGAAGGTCATCCTTCGCCATGGCATACACGCTGACATTCTCACGGCGCGGCTGGTAGATCGCCATGCGGACGGCGTCAATGTCATAGATGCCGTCAAACAGCTCCAATGCGCCCAGGGCATACAGCATCATCTGCGGGTTTCCTTCTGCGGAAACCTCCACGCCCTTGCCGTGCTTGTAGTCGATGATATACAGCGTCCCGTCTGCGATGATGACGCAGTCACCTGTGCCGAAGCCCTCTTCCACATACCGGGAAAAGTCCAGCCGCTGCTCGATCAGCACCACAGGGTCTTTGCAGATTTTCTTGGCCTCCTCCACCAGCGAGAGGACATACTCCGCATACCCGCAGGCGCATTCCTCCATCTCCTCATCGTAAAAGGAAAGCTCCTCTGTCGGGTCTTCGGTTTCCATCCCAAGGGACAGCTTCAGCTTGTGTTCGCACAGGCTGTGGGCATCGGTGCCCTGCTGCGCGTATTCGCTGCCCGTATCCTCATAATTTTCACAGAGCCTTGCAGACGGCGGGCAGGCAAGCCACCGGTGGCTGGAGGATGCTGACAATAAAGCGTGTCTTCCCATCACAGCACCTCCGCTTCCGCCAGCAGTGCCGCATACTCCGCCGGGTCGATCTCCGACAGCTTATCCGCGCCGTGTTTATTCAGCAGTTCCCGCACTTCCTCCGTGTGTCCGGAGCGGGACTTCTCCGCCAGCACTGCGCGGACTTCCTCCAGCGTCAGCGGCCTCTCCTCCGGCTCCTGCTTTGCCGCAGGCTTTTCCTCTTTCTTTGCCGCCTTCCCAGCCTTTCCCGCTTTTTCCGGCTCCTTTGTATCTGTCCTCCCTGCTTCCACGGCACCGTTGTCCGCCACTGCATCCGCAACAGCCTGTAAGTTGTCGGCAAGGGAACGCAGGTCCCCTATGACATCAAGCAGTAACTTCACTTTTCCCATGTACGTTTCCTCCTTCCATGACTTCACTGATTGCCAGTTCCCGGACAGAATCGCCCGGCACGATGATGGCCACCCTCCGCTTCTCCCCAAGGAGGAAGCGTAAGAAACGCTCCCTCACGGAGATATGGCGGCAGCTCACGATCCCGCCGGATGCCGGCTCCTTTGAAACACTGATCCTCAATGTGTGTTCCATTTCCATCTCCTCCATTTCCGAAGGGCGGCTGATTTCATGCCCTTCACTATACGGAGATTTTGAGGGGTGTTCGGCGGGGTGTTTTTAGAAAAACTTTTTAAATTTTTTCCGGGCCGCAGATATCGTTTCTGAGACCACGCTGTGATGCACGCCTTCCTTACGCGCAATCTCGTTGACGGACATACCGCCCGCCAGCATCAGAATCCGCCTGCGCTGCACTTCCGACAGCCCGTCCAATGCCTGGGCGATACGCTCCGTGTCCATTTCACGCTCCATCTTCGTTTCCGGCGTTTCCCCGTCAGAATACTCTGCACCTTCGAACTGAGCTGCATCCAGCGAATAACAGTGGTAATGTTCCTTGCGGGAAAGGTTGTCTTCCAGCCGCCTGTCCTCAATGATGACGGCACCGATGGATTCCTCCACCTCAACCTCTGATACAGTCCCATCCGCAAAT
Source organism: Lachnospiraceae bacterium 10-1 (assembly GCA_000403495.2). Lineage (GTDB taxonomy): Bacteria > Bacillota > Clostridia > Lachnospirales > Lachnospiraceae > Suilimivivens. The sequence goes on from KE159821.1 coordinate 180,023, forward strand.
TCATATTTAATTTTCATTCAGATTTCCTCCAGTCTTGAAATTTGGTTAAACAATTTTCAAGACCGGAGGGGGCGCACGGCCCCTGAACGGCGGCTGATGCCTGCAGCCAAAAGCGCAAAAAAAGCGCACCCGAAGAATTCCAGGTGCGCCTGTCATAAAAACATTGTATCCTTTTGTAATCTGTTGGGAAAAGAGATAGAAATGTGTCGAATAAAAAAATTCCGCAGTCCTCCTTGAGGCTGCTGTATATACAGAAAAAATATGATATCCGGCCATGGGTGCAGGGAGCCAGCTCCCTGCTCGTGCCATGCCCGCTTCCTCCGAGGCACTATCCTTCCACGCCTCATAGGACTCTTCTGTAACACTCATTGTGAATTTTTCGTTTCCTGACCTGATGCTGATGATTTTTTCAGACATAAAAGCGTTCCTTTCTTTACGCCTTCGTAAAGCCAGAAACGCTTCTATTTTTGATATGAAATTGATTTAAAATGGAAAAATGGCCGGAGTAAGCTAAGGCTCATTGTCTCTAGCTTCACTCCGGCCTTTCGTGACTCGATGTCCCATGGTCCCACTCGCTCGGTAGTAAGTTCTATTTACCTGTCTCCGTGACCTGTAGTAGCCATTCCAATTTGACTATCCTCCCGCATTCTGGGCACCTCACCTTTAAGACTACGCGCCCTCCCGCGGTGGCAATAATATCGCAGATCCGTCCTTTGCAAGCGGGACATCTGACCATACACATACCGTATACCTCCACAGCCTGTTTTGGATGACAAAGCCATGTTATGCATCCTGCATAAAATGTCCCATCGGTGGAAACTTCCAAAAATTTCCATTGCCTGTTATCAGTATTGGCCGGAAAACACTGTCTTAATCACTTCTGCATAAAAAAACAGCAGAATCACCTCCGCCGTTTTTTCCTCTCATATATGCCAGCCTCTATCCCTTCCGGGCCGAAGTGCAGCCTTACCAGTTTTCCGCAGTGCTGGCATTTGATCTCAAGGACCGTCCACTCCGTCTCTGTTCCCTCATCATCCAAAATGCGCCTCCTGCATTTGGGGTTGGGGCATCTGATCACTTCCATCTGCCGCCTCCTCCTTTACTCCACTCCGGCCAGTGACCGGCCTTATTTTCCGCCTCCCCGTACTAATATGTAACAAGGGAACCAGACAAATGACAACTACGCTCTGCTCGGTTCCCTTTTATCGTTTGTATATTGTTAATTTTCTTCGTGTGGTGCTTCCCTCTACCCACTGTACCGTATTGCCAATTTGCATCTCAGGATTTATTTTGAAGTTAATGCTATAGAAACAGGGTAAGTATAGCTGACTTGATGGATTCAAATCTCTTTCCCACAATGAGCGCAGTATTTGCCATTTGACAATCGTATTTTTCCACAATGCGGACACCTATTGCTAAATGCCCTATAGATATTGCATCCGCAACTAATCAAAAGAAAAATAAATGCTATGCAGCCTTCTGCCACAATGTCATAATTGCCATCAAATATTTTTATTCCCATGACACATATAGCAATGCAAAGAGCAATATATGATAAAACTAATCCCCAAGTCACAACCTTTTTCATTTATAGCACCTCTCCATATTTTCTTCCTATTCTCCAATCTAACAAAAACTGGAGAAAACGACACACTGCTCCTACTACGCCCCCGCATCAAAGCCGCCCTGCATTTCCACAGCCCCGGCATTTATCTCCTGCCTTGCTGCATAGTACGCATCATAGTAGGCAGCCTTCAAAGCACCGTGTACCTGCGTCTCCGCCTTCGCAGCCCACGCCTGCGGTATAGGTCAGTATCTCGTCACCATTCCCGTCATACACATGGACGGCCCCGGACTGGAACTCTGCTTCATACGGCTCCCCGAATAGGAGGCACAGCAACCGCCTGTCAGCCTCCCGTATCGTTTTCATGTCCGCCATTTCCTGACTGACCTTCTCCATCAGCGCCGCCCTGTCCGGCGCGACTTTGGCGACCTCGCTTTTGCGTAGGGCGAGGAACTTATTCCCCATATAGACGTTCTGCGCCGCATCCTGTTATCTTCTCCCGGAGGGAATCGGACAGCTTCCAGTCCTTCTTGGATGATGGCTTTGGGATGCCCGCATGATGGCTTTTTGCTATTCCTGTTATATTCATTTCAATCGCCTCTCACTTCTGCGTTTTCTTTCTGATAAGTATGGAAATCAGCATGGCTGCTATCCCCAAGGCAAGATAAACTGCCGCATACAGGATAAATGCTGTTTCCCCCATATCAAAGAATATCCATGTACCTATGAGGAACAGCACTGCCGAAATAACCGGAAGGCTCCATAAATGCCGGATGTCCTTTCCCGCAAATGCTCCGATTAGCACGGAATATAATGGATTGACTGCAAAAAACAGAAGAAAGCATACCGCCATTCCTGCATCGCCTTTTACGAAAGTAACCGCAAGCCACGGAAACGCCAGCATAACTACCGCCGAAGCCGCCATCCATAAAATAATGTTCTTTTTCATATGATACCTCTTCCAAAATCTGTTTTTAATTCCCCAATCTGTCGGAACATAGGGGATACCTGCCTTGTCGGGCTGTGACCTTATTGGAAAATATATTCCAAATCTTGTTACTCTCTCAATCTTCTGGCACTATTCCATTAGGGCACTCAATTCCTAAAATATCATAATACTCATTTGTAAATGAAATTTGCTCACAAGGGAATTTGCTTTGCAAATCTTTGATATACTCAAACGGGGTATCTATCAATGCTACATCCATCCCTTTGCGAATTGTATCCAAAACGCTTTTTACTTCGGGCCGAGCTTTATATTCCTGTTCTTCTGGACAATTAACAAAATCATCAAACATTTTCTTGTCCCACCAAATAATCTGTTGCAGAGTATTTGTACCACCAGTGGCGAGTATCAGCCCTAAGAAATCGCAAAAATTACGGGCAATGGGATAGACAAAGTAATCGCAACAAGTTTCTGGATTAACGCAGAAAACCATATCTCCAAAACCTTCAATAAAGCAGTAGTGTATGCCATTATCCCAACCAATAATTTCAGCTCCAATAGGTGTGCAAAAACACGGCATTCCTCCTCCAAGTTCTAAACCAATCCAACTACCGTCTATCTTCAAATTTTTATATTTTTCATAAAGCATATTCATTTAGGTTCCTCCAAAACAACACTTAATCTGCAAGAACGCTGGGGATAAATATACTGCCTAACTTCCCCTGCCACCCCTCCCTTCGCTGCTTTCCCATTCAGAGCCGCGCCCTCGCCTCCGGGCAGACCGTAGAGGCAAAGCATTATGCGCCTCTGCGGAATAAGGTGTATAGATTATACCTGTATATCCAACCCTTCCACCGTGCCAGATTTCCCAGATACCATTGACGTAATGCTCTCATCTGCAAAAATCTCATCCAGCACATCAGACGGAATCGGCTTGCCATGCGTCCAGCCGGGTACCTTTTCTTTCACGGCATTGGCTACTTTTCTTCCAATACTTATTTCCAACTGCCCTAAAGTCCATGCCGCAGCTACCCGGTCTTCCTTCTTTAATGTCTTATAATAATTGTTTTTTGCCTGAGCCATTTCTTCCCACTCTGCCTCATTGTCACCGGACATTCCATTGTATTTATAATACGCATCCTTCACGCTGTTAAAAACACGCTGCTTCATCTCATCAGATACCTTGATGATCTTCCTCGCATTGGGATTGTTGGTAACGCACATCCCTTCCACGCCATAAGAATTTTTCCTATGTCCGGTAAGCTGGTCTTCCAGCGTATTCCTGCCGCCCGCACTGGAACGCCTTGCCCCGGCGAAAGGCATATTCGTGTTTCCTTTGCCGCCGTTCATCCTTGATAAAAGCTGCCAGATTCCCTGACTGTTATTTCCTATACGCATGATAAAATTCCTCCTTCTATATGGTCAAATCCAACTGTGCGCCTTTGCCTTCTTCCTGCAGTTTCACAGGCTGGCTTGTTCCCGCCTTTATCTGTTCCATCAGTTTTTCCACGGATTCAGCCTTTGCCAGCTTCTTCTCCTTTAAGGCTTCTTCCTCTTTCTTCTTCGCACGTTTTTCCGCTATCTGTTTCTGTACCTTTTCCTTATAGACCGTACCGGGGTTCTCCATTGTGTCCTTGCTCCTGCCGACCATCCAGTAAGACACTTTCCCATTCTTGTCAATAAGGGCTCCTGCACTGAGTATCTCATCATTGTTCTCCCTTGCGAACTTCTCAATCCGCTCCGAATTGCCAGACATTTCTGCAAAAACTTTCTCATACTTCGCCGCCGCTGCCGGGTCTTTCGCCATCTTCTCCACAATACTGGAGGAAACCGCTATGTTGTTATAACCCCTGCTCCCAAGCATATAGGCATCTTCCTGTTTTCCGTTCTTGAAATCCGCAACCGTTATGTTCACATCCGGGTATTTCTCTTTCAGACTATTCAGATAAGCCTGCGAATCCCCATTGAGGGAGCTGTTCCCATTTGTCCTGTCTGCTGCATATGTGTTCGTGTAATCCGTTACTCCTGAAATTGCCATAATAATCATCCTCCTTCAAAAAATCTTACCTGCGGCCCCTCTGTCATTCAGGGCCGCCTATGCCCCCTTGCGGTAAGTCCGGGCATGATCTTCCTTACTTCAAAATGCCCGGAATGCTTATATTTTCTGATTTCCAACCACGCTTTTGCTGAATGTGCTTATGTTTTCCTCATAGGCAGTTGCCGCAAGTGCGCTTACTCCTGCGGTCTGGAATGCCGCCGCATCGTCACCGCTTTGCATTCCCCCTGCAAGAAATGCCTGTAACCTCTGCCTGCTTGCCATCTGACTTTTCAGGTAGTTCTCCTGTGCCGCCGCCTTCCTTGCCTGTGCTTTTTTGACCGCCTCCTTCTCCTGTTCCTCCATCAGTTCTTCCATCCTCTCATGGCGTTTTTCCCACCATGATTTTTCATTTCCGGCAAAATTAGAGCCGCTGCCTCCCACCGGTCCCGCATAACCGTAGCATTCTTCCGGGGATGCCCCGATAACATCATAACCAACATAGTTTGAACATCCGGTTATACCTTGAACCGAACATGCTGAACGTACCCGATTCAAAACATATTCCTCATACTCTGGATCAATTTTCATTCTTTCAAAAGCTTCTTCTTTAATTATAATTGCTCCCGATGAGTATGTAGAACGAGCCCACCCGCTAACGGGCATTTGGGATATTTCATTCATAACCCATTGCTTATACTCATCCAACGTCATTTCATCTTTGGATTTTCCACCAACTGAACTATTTGAAACTTTAGCTAAATTCGGCGGATAATTAATTACCATGTCCCCCGCCCATGCTGATGAGCCGGATTTTTCCGCCGCATTCTTTCCTTCCGCGGCTTTCTGCACCTCCTCCGCAAAATTCCCGGTTCCTGCCGCCTTTTGGCTTCTGTTTGTGTAGGCATAGGGGTTTACTCCTGCGCCGCTTACATTACTGATACTCATACCTGTCTCCTTTCCTGTAACATCACCGTTACACTGAACTCATTTTTCTTTACCCTGATATCCACATCCCCCATATATTTCTCCGCTTCCCTCTTTACATTGGAAAGCCCGATCCCATGCATGGAACCCTGCCTTCCGAAAGGCTCCTTTTCCTTTGTGGAGATTGGGAGGTTCGTATCCGCATCCATGATGATCTCCCCTTCAAACGGGTTTCTGACCTCGATCAGGAAGAACTTTCTCTTCTGCCTGCTGGAAATGAAAATGTACCTGTCGCCTTGCCGCATCTTCCCGCAGGCTTCCAGGGCGTTCTGCAGCAGGTTGTTTACAATGATGCCGATGTCATAGGCATCATACCTTTCCGATTCCGGGTAGGTAAATTCTGACCGGAACCGTATGCCCTGCTTTTCCGCTGCTTTCTGCCTGTCGTTCACGATCACGTCAGTAACGGCATTCCCTGTCTTTATGGAAAATTCAAAGGCATCCATGCTCTCATCCATTCTGGAAATGTACTGCCCCATGCTGCCATAGTCCCCGCTTTCAAGCAGCCCCTTGATATTGGTCAGATGGTTTTTCATCTCATGCTTCATCCGGCGGATGCCGTCATAGAACTGATCCACCTCCGCCATCCGCTCCTGTATTGCATGGACCTGCTGCTGTTCCACAAAATACCTTTCCTTTTCCTTCTGGAGTCCCACCATTTTCTGATAAGATATTATGGTCACCAGAATACCGGCATAAAACAGTGCGGCGGCCACAGGCACGATCCCTATCAGCACCGGGTACTGCTCATAAAGCTGTATGGACAGCTCCCCCGTGGTCACGATCAGAATCCGGAATAAAATATTGACAAACAGGATGCCCGTCACGGGCGTCAGCAGCAGATAGCACAATTCCCTTATGTGCAGTTCCATCCTGCATTTCCTGATCTGGCGTGCCACCATATACAGCAGTGCGGAAAAAAGCACAAGCTGCAGCAGTTCCACCAGACAGAAATTCAGGGCTGCATTCCGAAGTACCCGCTCTACTCCTTCCTCCCCTTTCACAAGATGCCTGCCCGTGTAGAAATTCACGCTTGCCACCGCCAGCGAACTCAGGTTTCTGATGCAGAAGAACACCACCCCCATGAACAGTGCGGTTTTCTTTTCCACCCCTAAATACTTTGCCGCCAGCGTCAGCAGGACTATTACGGAAGCCATGCAGACCAGCGCCCCCATACTGACTGCCATGTTAAAAAAATAGATGATGGAATAGGATGCAAACACAGCCAACATCTTTATGATGTCTGCCGGATGCCCCCTTTTCCGCCCCGCCATATACGGATAGAAAAATGCCGTCAGACAGCAGGCATACAGAATGACTTCAATCCCTACCGCTGTATTTTGGAACAGCGTAAAACTTGCCTCACTCAATGGCAGCCCTCCTATTTCATAAACCGCAGGTACGCTTTTACAAAATCTTCATACTTATATTTTGAGATCAGGAGCTTCTCCCCATTTGTCAGCGTTACCTCTGTTTTGTTGTATTCATCCACATAGGACAGGTTGACCAGGTAGCCTTTGTGGACACGGCAGAACTGCCCCTGCAGTTCTTCTTCCAGATCACTCATTTTTGCATAGTATTCCAAAATCCCGTTCTTCATATGGACGGCTATTTTATGGTTCTGGCTTTCCATGTAATAGATGTCGCTTAACGGTATTGTTTTTCCCGTATTCCCATACTGGACCATCAGCACCCTTTTCCCCTGCCCGGCCTGCTGCGCCGCCCTCCTAAAAATCTCGGCAAACCGCCCTTCGTCAATGGGTTTCAGCAGGTACTGGAACGCCCCCACGTCAAAGGCATCATACACATATTTTTCATAGCCCGTGACAAATATGATGATGGGCTGTTTGATATCTTCCATGCCCCTGATCCGTTTTGCCATTTCCATACCATCCATTGATGAATCCGGGCCTTTCAGCTCAATGTCAAGAAACAGCAGGTCATGATCAGCCCCCGCTAAAAAATAATCCTCCGCCGTGGCATATTCCGTGACCTCACACTCCACTCCCTGTTTCCGAACCAGCGAACAGATGTAGCTCCTTATATTTTTTTCATCATCACAGACCGCTATTTTGATTGCCTCCACCTCCTTCTTTCCTCACTTCGTGTATCGGAAAAATAAGAATATTTTTAACTCCGACAGCGTGAATAGACGATTTGACAGCGTAACTGGATTGACGCTTTTTATCCTTAATATCCCCTCTGCCGCTCTCAATATCCCCCGCAAGGCGGCGCAAATGCAAACTACCGTGTAAGCATATTAACTCTGATTCCCCCGCTTTCCAAGCGGTTTCTGCTGTCAGACTTGCCTGCGGAAAAGGCAGACCGCCGCATATGGCGGATGATGGCCATAGTGCGGCGGTTTGTCTTTTGTAGGGTTCCTTTCTTACTATTTCTCTTTGTCATATACCCATATACTTTTAATCTGATTTTCAATCTCGCTGAATGTCCATCTCCTGCCGCTCCTTGCTACGCAGTTAGGATCGATTATCATAAATCCCTCATTATCATACCCATATACGACAATATAATGACCAGATATTGTGAAATCCCCTTTCCCCATAGCACATATGATAATTCCGCCATTATCAAGTACTGCCCTCATATTATTTGCAGTGGAGCTTACGGATAAGACTTTAATGCCATACAGCTTTGGTACATCCTCCATCAAAGCCCATGATGTACCAGTTCCCTCTACATAATATCCATTTTCCGCACTGTAGGCGGCGATACTGTCCGGGGTATGTGTTTCATCCCTGGTCAGATAGAACAATACCATAGACAAACACGTTGGACCGCAGCCTGCCAGCCCAATGCAGCTACCCCCATAGGACTCATACCCCCAGCGCCTGTCCCATTGGAGGAACAGTGGAAATTCCTGCTCTCTTTCGGATGCAGTAATTCCCCCTGTCACTCTGTTCCGGTCAGGATATCCGGAAACAAAATCCGCCATTTCCGGATTATTTGCCAACGCTGCAAGCAGCTCCCCCGGATACTGGGAATGATTTTGATAAATCCCTTCTATCAGGGAGCTTGCCTGCCCCAGCTCACCCAGCCGCTGCAGGACTTCCGCTTCCGTGCGTTCTATAGGCTTGCCAACTTCCCATGTATCAATGCTGCCAATATAATCTACATCATTCAGTTTATCTGGTGGCTGCGCATCTGCGCTGGTCTGTACCCTCCCATATTGCTGTATCTCCAGCCGCTCCAATTCCATCTGCATTTCTTCCAGACGGGCATAGATATTTCTGATACAGAACACAATCACAACCAAAACCGCCACTCTGACTAATAATGATTTCCACCTTATCTGTTGTTTTTTTCTTCTGCTCTCCATCTGCTGCCTGTTCATCCTGACATTTCTGCCACCTGCTACCATCCATGTTCCTCACAATCGTATCTAATTTTCCCCGATGTCTGTGTCGTCTGCGATTTTCCCTTTCTTTAACCGCAGGACGATATCCGCCTGCTCTGCCAGTTCCCTGCTGTGAGTAACTACAACCACACATTTTTCCTGTTCATGAGCCAGTTTCTGAAAAATAGATATAATCTCATTCGCAGTATCCTCGTCCAAATTTCCTGTCGGTTCATCCGCTAACAGGATGGGCGCCTTGCTTGCCAATGCCCTTGCAATGGCTACCCTCTGCTGTTGGCCTCCGGACAACTGCATCACATTTCTTTTCCGCTGCGCCTCATCAATGCCCATCTGCGCCAGCAATTCTTCCGCATCGGCTTTCCCACCTAACTTTACATTTTCAACCGGCGTTAAATAGTCGATCAGATTATAATTTTGAAAGACCAGTGAAACATGATCCTTTCGATGTGCATTTAATCCCCTTTGCAGAATATCCTCTCCTGCAACGCAGACAGTCCCCTCAACCGGCACATCCAGCCCCGCCAGCAAAGATAAAAGCGTTGTTTTTCCTGAACCGCTGGAACCTAAAATGGCATACATAACACCCTTCTTAAATTGGTAAGTTACATGATTCAGAATCGTCTTATCTTTCTGTGATTTATAATAATATGAAACATCCTTTAACTCTAACATACAGCCTCCTTTAGCCCATCTTGCTTAAAATTTCTTTTGGTTTCTGTATTACCACAAATATGCAGGATGATGAAACCGCAGCCAAAATCACACCCAATACAGAACAGGCAGACAGCAGGACTATTTTTCCTGTCACTTCAGTTTTAACACCCATTACCTTTGTTTCATATTCTGCCACTCCTGCACCTCCTGTCATGCCTTCTTCCGCTTCCCTCTGTTCCTCCTGTTGCTGAACTTGATAACCCACCAGATAATCTGCAACACTTTTAGATAATGAAGGTGCACATACAGTTGCCAGCGTAAAAGAAACACATCCTATCAGGATTCCTTCCAGTATCATCTGTGCTATAATGGCAGCCTTGCCTTTCCCGATTGCCAAAAATATACCTATTTCATGCACCCTGCCTTTCAGCCAGAACAGGAATACAAGAAAAATAATGACTGCGCCCGAAACGGCAACTAAGATCAGTATTATGGTACTCATTTCATCCAGATCTCCGAAATTCGCTGCCATCGTATCGCTCATCCCGGTATTGTCAAGGAAATCATAGCGTTTCCAGTCAATGTCAGCTTTCCTGATCCTCTCCTTTACCGTTTCATACTCATCTACATTCTCTACCCAGAATGTCGCATATTGATATAGCGGATCTCCCTCGCATCCCTGCGGCTTTTCCGGGAAACGCAGGTCTGTCATGATGATGTTCTCACTCCGGTAGCTGTCCCCGTACATGATGGGTGTGATTTTATGGATTGTATCATAAATCCCGACGATCTCCGCACTGTAAACCTTAGATGTTTCACACTCTTTCCGGTCATTAAATTCCAGTTTATCCCCAACCGTCAATCCATTTAATTCTGCCAGCTCCCTTGATATGACGCATACATCTTTATCCTCTGCTGTGATCATACGTCCCTCATTTACTTCTATATTCCCATTCTGCACATCGAAATCCAGCCGCATTTCCATATTTCCCCGCAATGACACACCCAGCAGGTCTGAATGCTGGTCTACATCCGGGTCTTCAATCCGTACAAAATTTACAGGATTGACCACTATGTTCGCCGTGGTGACATTATATTCCGCAATCCCTTCCTGCCCTGCAAGTGTTTCAATATCCTCCATCTGCAGGGTTTCAAAAGAGTTATCATGCCATATCATCCAATCCCCTGATTCAAGCTGCTCTATATGCGATCCATCCACGCTCCCGTTCTGCCCGCCTAATTTTTCTATTGCCTCTGCCGTCCTGTCATGCCTGTCCGCTTCATTTTCTTCCATCCTGAAAGATGCCCCAAGCGCCTGTTTACCTTCCGTCTGCGTCTGTACATTTGCGGATTTGCACGCCCACCCGGCATAGATAAAGCAGGCTGTTACAAAAACAATGCTTAAAAGAAGAATTGTCTTTGCCCGTTTCCGAACCAGACAGCGTATACTTAACTCTAAGATGTTCATGTTATCCCTCCATTTCCGACAAGGTTTCTTTCACAGGCTTTTTCATATATGGAAAAATAGCTATCCCAGTCAATATTACAACACCAGCCAGTCCGATACATAAAACTCCTGACTGCCAGCTAAATGATAATTCCAATGCTATGCTGTTCCCCTGCATGATGGCAAGACTATTGCTAATCCGTGGTAATAAGAGCTTTGTTGCAATTCCCGCTCCCACGAATGCGACAAAATACAATATCATCTCTTCCAAAATCATTTGAGATAATATATTTCCTTTTGCTATACCCAGACTGATCAGAACAGCAATCTCCGTTTTCCGGCTGCGCATCCACATGGCAAGCAAAAGTCCTGTTATCAGACTGCCGGAAGTTACCGTCAGGGCGAAAATCAAAAACGTAATTCTGCCTGTCTGTCCGATCATCATTTTTAATTTTTGGAATGTATTATCTGTTATCCCAATCGCAGCCCTGTCCTGATACATTCTTTCCAGCACTTCCTTTGTATCCGTGAGCTGCTCAGGATCATTTACATACACTGCCACATTTAAAAAGCAAGTCCTGCCGGACAGCCTGTTCACAAAATCTGCCGTTCCATAAATCTGGTTTTCAATGCGGTTCACTGTCCGCACATTTTCGGTCTGGCTCCGTTCCATCCCCGACAGGAACAATCCGGCAACGACCGCTTCCTGCTCCCTTCCATCCACCGTTTCAAACACAATTTTATCGCCTAACTGAATTCCATTATCTTCTGCCAGAAACTGATTCACTACAATATCTTCACTTCCCTGTGGATAATTCCCCTCTGTAATCCGATAAACTTTATCCGCAAATGGGCTGTCTTTCTCCAGTTCATCGTACCCGTGAACGGTAAATGTATTTTCAGAACCTTCACTGCCTGCAACCGGGATACAGGTTGTAGAACCAACCTGCATCTCCGATATCCGGTTGAGCCAGTTTACATTGGGTTCCTCTTCAATTGCCTGCATATCTGTTTCTTCAAAAGGGTGATCCGCCTCCATGCTCTCCAATATTATTTTGCTCTCTGCATTCTTCCGAAGTTCTTCTGCCAGCCCTAAAGATACTTTCCGTATTCCCAATGTGCCTAAAACCATGCTGTTAATGACCAGAAACAGCAACAGCAATAATACAGACTTCATCTTTTTTCTCCGGATATAGCAGAGCGCTCTTTCCAAACAACCCATCCTGACCTCCTACTGCCACCTTATGATAACAACCTTGTCAGCAATCCATTGTTTATCATCCTGACTGGTGCCGAATATATTCACATCCGTTTCTTTCTTGATACTGTTTTTGTCAGTGTCCTCTCTCGAAATTTCTGTCTGCGATCCCATGCTGAAATATATAACCTGAAAAATAACATCATCCGCATAAGTTATATGAATGTTCGTTTCTTCCGATTCATATCCCGGAGCTGCAATACCTCCCTCCATTGAGCCATCCTCATTTATGATCAGTGTCCGAGGTGTTATGGTGCATCCCGCATCTGAAAAATCAACAACTCGCCCGCTTAGATTTGCCCCGTCATAAAATACACCTTCTTCGTGATTATCTGCAATCTCGCCGCTGTTTTTCGCATCAGTGTTATTCATATCTTCCTGACCGCCCTCTGCCTCATTGCTGCTGTTTTTTCCATCCGCCGCAATTTCCTCGTTATAGCCGCTCTCATTTGTCATATGCACATCTGACGGCTCCGGCTGCTCATTTTCTTTTCCTGCACATCCCGCCATGCCCATACACAAAACCACGGACAAACAAAGAACTCCTGCAGCTTTCAACATCTTTTTTCTCATCTTCCATACCTCTTTTCTTTTTATTTGGCTTTTTGCCTGTTCTATGTTTCATTGAACATATTCAAAGAATAACATCCGGCCATCCTAAAAATCTCCTATTTCATCACCCAATATTAAGTATTTTTTAGAAGATTTTTAGGAATTGTTTTGCTATACTTAGTATAGGAATCTGACGGATTGGAGGCCGCTATGAAAATTCTATTATTAGAAGATGACAAATACCTGTGTGGCAATATAAAACAGCAGCTTACAAAAGAGGGATATATCGTGGATGCCTGCAATGACGGAGAGGAAGGTTTTCTACTTGCCTTAGACCAGGGAAACAGTTATGACCTGGCTGTTATTGACCGTATGCTCCCCGTTATAGACGGCCTTGCCATCATAAAAGCAATGCGGAATAAGAAAATACAGATTCCCGTTATTATCATTACCGGGATGTCCGAATTACAGGATAAAATTGAAGGGTTGGACAATGGTGCTGATGATTACCTTACAAAACCCTTTCACATCAGCGAATTATCTGCACGAATCAGGGCATTGACCCGCAGGCCGGCTATTATGGCCAGGCAAAACTGTCTTACTTACCATGATCTTTCCCTTGACATTTCAAAAAGACAGCTTGAATGCAGAAACAATCATTTGGTACTGACACCGACAGAATTCCATTTAATGGGTATCTTTCTTGAAAAGCCGGAGATCGTGCTTACGAGGGAGCAACTTATACAAAAGGTTTGGGAAACGGATGCAGACGTGGAATCAAAGAATCTGGATAACTACATCTATTTTTTACGAAAACGCCTCCGCACTGTCGGAAGTGAATGTGTCCTGGCCTCTATCTACGGCTCCGGATTTATATTGGAGGTAAAGCATGGTACAAAGCCTTAAAAGAAATCTTTATTTTTTGATGGTTGGCTCCCTCATGTTCATCTTTTCTATCGTATTCTGCCTGATGGTCCATGAAAATATAAAGGCAAAGAGGAATTCGGAACTGGCTTACTTTAACAGGATGACAACCACCCTTGTCCTACAATTAGAGCATGAATCTGATTATCAAACATGTTTAAACCTTTATGAAGAAAGGCGTGATATGTATTTTCAGCTTTCTTCTGATACCGGGCGTTCTCTTTACCAAAGTGAATATTTAGGAGACAACACTGATATTATTGATACCTTTTTAACTACATTGCTTGGTACGGAGGGCGATTTTACCTTTAGTCCATCCAGCTTGAAAGATTATTATTACAGCAGGCAGAGCGGAGCTTATACCATCGAAGCGTTAAACGGAAAAAAATATTATTGTGTAAACTGTCTGGTTGTCACAGATTATGGCAGCATATATACAGTTACCGCAATAAAAGAAAAATCCAGCTTTGCCACATTGTTAAAACCGAAATCCGGATATTATTTCTGTATATGGTGCGGCGTCCTCGTTTCTATTATCTGCCTTTCCAAAATACTGATCAGAAAGGCTGTAAAACCCACCGAAAAAGCCATGCAGAGCCAGAAAGACTTTATCGCTGCCGTTTCCCATGAATGCAAAGCCCCATTGGCAGCGATCCTTTCCTCCGCTGAAATGATTGAATCTGTACCGAATATTCCAGATACTGTTACGGATCATGTACGGGTGATTGATGCAGAGGTATCACGAATGTCCCGGCTTATCCGTGATCTGCTCCTGCTCTCATCCATTGATGCCGGAAACTGGTCTTTCCACATGGATGAGGTCAATGTTGACACGTTATTGATAAACCTATATACAAAATTTGAACGTATCTGTAGAAAAAAGGATATACAATTACAGCTTAATATACCAGATGAATGCTGTCCGCCGCTTTATTCCGATGCAGACCGGTTAGACCAGATTATCAGTATTTTTCTTGATAATGCGGTTTCATACTCACCGCCCGAATCTGAAATTTCATTAAACGCATCTGTAAGAAAAAATGAATTGATATTTACCATCATAGATCATGGAATCGGAATCAGCGAAAAAGAGAAACCATTTATCTTTGATCGTTTCTATCAAAGTGACAAATCCCGTACCCAAAGGGAGCATTTTGGACTCGGACTTAGCATCGCAAATGATTTAGTCCATAAACTGGAAGGAAAAATTAAACTGTTTGATACGCCTGGAGGAGGATGCACTTTCAAAATATTTCTTCCCTTAAAACAGCAATAGATGGCATGGAACTACTATTCTCCAAAAATAAGAAGTACAAAATGAAAAGGGAGCCAGTACTGCTCCCTTTTCATTTTTACGCTCTCGCCCTTAATGTGCCAGCTATTTAATTTTCATATATCCCTTTCAGCGTAAACTGGTCTAAGATATGCCCGTCCATTTCCCGGTGAAGTTCATTCAGCAGAAATCCCTTTTCCAACTCCAGCATCTTATCCAAGGCATACACATGAAGTTCATATACGTGCGGCTTATCGGGCGGCGTCATCCCGCCGTAATAACAGGAAAGCTCCGTGGACTGCTCTCCGCCCTGTATGCTCGTCCAGCTATTCCTTCCCTGCACAAAGTCATCCGCCGTCTGGCTCTCATTCTCTTTGATCTCAAAACGGGTAATATTTGCCGCCAGCCAGTGTATCCATGCGAATCCCCCTGTCACCGGGTATGCGTCCTTGTCCTCCAAAACAATGGCAATCGACACCGTTTCCTGCGGCGCACCTTCCACCTTAAAGGGTAAAGAATAAGTAGGGATGCCGTTTTCATTG
Organism: Lachnospiraceae bacterium 10-1; assembly: GCA_000403495.2. Classification (GTDB taxonomy): domain Bacteria; phylum Bacillota; class Clostridia; order Lachnospirales; family Lachnospiraceae; genus Suilimivivens. The sequence continues at coordinate 195,581 of KE159821.1, forward strand.
AACTGCGTCCCATGCCCGCCATATTGGGGCTGGATTACTCCGTTTATAATGCCGCTGCTTGTAACATTCATCTTTGATATCCTCCAATTCGATTTATGATGATATTTTAAGCGGCGGTTTCCGGACAGTAAATTACCCACTTTTTCGTGGGTACTAATCCGGAACTACTCCCTTTTCCTCCAGAATATGCCCCATGCCGTTTGCTTTCAGATAATCAATCCCTATATGCTGCATGATCCTTAATGCCTCCAGTATCTCCCTTCCCATACCATCCGTTAAGGAATATTCCACATGGAGCGGGTACCCCTCATAGGACTTTTTTTCCACAAATCCGTAATCCATCAGTTCCTTTAACTGCTCCAACAACATTTTCTGTGTAATGCCGTCTATATCCCGCTCCAGCTTCGCCAGGGATGTTGCCCCTAAACGCAGCCGCCATAAGATGATCGGTTTCCATTTCCCTTTGATCATGTCATGCACCAGTTCCAAAGGGCAGGTATATTCTGTCCTCATTTTCATAGACGATGCCCCTTTCCGTTTCCTATTACTTCGACAGAAAACCGTTCCCGCTAAAGCAAAAGCATCCACTGAATTATACCATAAATATTTTCTGTTTTTCACCCAATGTCACGAAACGACTATTTTTCGGGAATGGAAAGCAAAAAAGAGCCATTGACAGTCCTTGCCCTCCTGCTAACATTTTTCAATTTTTCTGTATACTAACAGGTAAAACCCCATACTATCACGGAAACTCATATACAAACACGAAAACTCCGAGCGGTTTCCGTGTTTGTATCATATACCCCGTTTTCCGACAGCATTTTCCGTCAAACTGATACCCTTTTCCGCAAAAACCAACAATATCCTACCCCTTTTTACCTTTCCGCTTTATACTATCACGGAAACCCCTGACTTTTGCGTGATAGTATACTTTTGCCTGATAGTACGATATTTTCCCTAATCGCCATCCTATCAGCGGCATCAAAAAACACAAAAATAGGGGTCCACCACACACCGTGATGAACCCCACCAAGCCTTAAAACCCTTGATTTTAAGCCATTCTTCAATACTTTTGCCTGTTAGTACCAAAAATCCTATGGCATTATTTCTGAATAGCCGCCTGTGCCGCTGTTATACTTTGATGACTTTTACCCCTCTTTACCCCATTTACCCCACCCAATTCGACATTCGACAAACGGGATTCGACAAAATCCCCTTGCGCTTTCACCGCACCGATGCTATTTTACCCGGTACTGCTCGGCTTCCTCATCCGTAAGTGGTCTACCTAACGCCTTTACCGCATCAATCATTTTGCGCCACTCATAACGCTTTCCGTCTGACAGTTCCGTCAACCTGCCGTCTTTCGCATAATCAGCAATATCCTTTTCCATTCCAACACACCTGCTCCCTACAAATGTTTCTTCAATAACGGCTTAAGATAGTTCTTTTTAAAGTCGCGTACTGAGCAGAAGAATTCCTGCTCTGACCTCGAAAATGAGTTGGATTCTGCTTTTTCCGCAAGTAACTCCATCGTACAGATCAGGTCAGCCGCCTGAAACAATTTATAATCTACCGGCTTCACTTTGCGGAACTCTACATGGGCATAAAGCGTATTAAAAACAGAAGTCAGAATTTTGGTAAGTTCAATCTGGCCATTGTCATAATAGATTATAATGCGGTTAAACTGCTCCCAAAAATTCTGATGAGCCTTAAGTATTCCTGCAATCGCTTTTGATATTCTCGCCGTTAACGTAATTACATCCGGGCATTCATCTTTTCTTATTTTTGCACAGCCATAACGGAAATCCAATTTACGGGCAAAATTAAATAATGCATTAAAAAGTCGTTTTCGTTCTTCCATAAGGTCATTGGCATAAACAGATTCCCTGCGGATTAGTGGCCCCGTATGGATGGCGTGCTGCTTATATCCAATATTTGTCAAATGATTCTCCAAATCATCAATATTTTTGCTAATATCCACATCCTGATTATGTAAAACCATTGCAACCAGATAAAATGGCGCATGAAAATCATATGGCCCAAAATCGCCCGATTCATCTATAAAAACACTTAAAATCTTTTCAGCCATAGATTACTTCCTTCATCCCTCTCAGATTTCCCTAACAAAAATAGCGGGGAAATTCCCCGCCGTTCGGTGGACCAGGGTCTTTCGACCAGCCCAATCAGTGATATCACTGACTTATTTATATGTTAATATTAACGGAAATATACCTCACTGTCAATGATGTTCAGAAAAATTTTATAAATAACTTTGCGTACTATTTTTCATAATATATCAGAAAATGTCGGACGCTACAAGATGGTTTTCCGGCTTTTTTCTTTTTCCACTTGCAATCCAGCCAAAACAGAGGTAAGCTACGACACCACGGAAGGAGGGATTGGATTGGAAAAGGATTCTGCATTATACCAATTGATGGATACCCGCATGCACAGCGTCATGAACGGTATCGTGAGCAGTGACGGGGAATATCAGGCGATTCTCCGAAGGTCGGATATATACTCCGGCGAACTGGACAGGATGGATTTATCAAAAGAAATCCGGCTGCTGATCGACCGCTACGTCAGCGAGCAGAACGCTCTCGGCTCCCGGTTTGGGATGCTCGCCTACCTGTTGGGATTTTCCGACTGCAAGGCCATGTTTTTAGGGAAATGCCTGCCGACAGAAGCAAAAGAAATGACCTCAGAACTGTAACCGCAAATCGGTGACAGGGCGGAAAGGCTGCCATGCATCCCTTCCGCCCTGTCCCTCTTTCGTTTTAAATGAATATCCACGCCTCCAGCTCCGCGTACCTGTTGGATTTCGACCACTGCGGGTGTTTCCTGAACCACGCCCGCTCGTCATCCGGCGTGACCGTTATCTTCTTAAAATAAACGGGGGAACCGGCATCATCCAGTCCCCCTCCCGCATCGGGGCTTAAGTTTAAGAGCCACTCGAAGCGGTCTTCGTAAACCCTCACCCCTGACACATATTTATCCATTTCCTCTTCCGAAAACTCGCCATCCTCCGGCATGGAGAACTGCCCCATGAGCTTTTGCAGGTTTTCCAGCTTGCCGCTCACGTCCGCCTCCGTGGCGGGCTCCACGTCTCCGTACTGCGCCATCCGCTGCTCCAGTTCCGCGATCTTCTCCCCCACCTCCTGCTGCTTGCGGCTGAATACTTCCTTCGGTATCTCGTTGTTCATCCTCATATCGAGCAGCGTCTCATATCTGCCCCACTCCTTTTTGAGCTGTTCCTCTATGACCTCCTTGTCACGCAGCACTTCCGACTGCTCCACCCCGGCGATGCCGCACCCCAGCACCGCCGCCGCGTCCAGGAGCGTTCCCTCCGGGTCATCGAAAACGGCGTGGAGGACTTTCTGCGCCATCGTGTACATCTTCCAGTCCTGCACCAGCGGCGAGCGGCAGACGTTCTCAATGCTCAGGCCGTTTTTCAGCCTTGCCGCAATGGTCCCCGTCCGGGTCTGGTCGTAGCACTTGTAGGTGTAGGTGATGAAGTCCGTCTTGGTATGCCACTTGGTCTTTGCGAAGGCGTGTCCGCACTGGCACCGCATCTTCCTGCGCCAGAGGTCGTCCGAATGGACGCCCTTGTTCTTCCGGCGCTGCCCCATCTGCGCGTCCTTTTCCGCCATCATCTTCTGTACCCTCTCGAACTCCTCCTTTGTGACGATGGGCTGGTGCTTCCCCTCCACGATGACGCGCTCCAGCTCCCCCTTGTTCTTCGCCCTTTTCTGTTCCAGGTAGTCCGGCACGTATTCCTTCCGGTATTCCAGCTCCCCGCAGTAGAGGCGGTTCTTTAAGATGTGGCCGACGGTGGCGTAATGCCACATCGTCTTCCCCATCGCCGTGCGGCGGCCTTCCTTTTCAAGCTGCTTCATGATCTTGTGGTAGCCGTTGCCCGCAAGGTACAGGTCGAATATCCTCCTGACCGTTTCCGCCTGTTCCTCATTGATGACGTATTCCGGCCCCACTTTATCATATCCAAGCACGTTCCCGGTGCCGTAGACCACCCCGTTCTGGAAGGAGACCATCTGCCCCGCCTTCACCCGCATGGAGGTCTTTTTCGATTCGTTCTGCGCGAGGGTGGCCATGATGGTCAGCCGAAGCTCCCCGTCCTCATCGTTCATGGTCCATATGCCGTCCTCGGTGAAATACACCTCAATCCCCATCCGCTTCAAGAGCCTCGTCTGCTGGAGGGTGTCCACCGTGTTCCTTGCGAACCTCGATACCTCCCTCGTGACGATTAAATCGAAATGGCCGTCCTTCGCGTCCTCCATCATCCGCACGAAGTTTTTCCGCTTGGATATGGAGGTGCCGGTGATCCCTTCATCGATGTACCGGCGGTACAATACCCAGTCCGGGTGCCTGTCTATCAGGTCATCGTAATACTGCACCTGGTTCTCCAATGCTGAAAGCTGTGCCTCATGCTCTGTTGAAACCCTTGCATATATCGCAACTTTCCTTATGCGCATCTGCATCCGCTCCTTTCTTTTTTGGTAGTCTATTAATCACTCTGAAAGCCCGTAAAGTCAAGCAATACGGGCGCTTTCTTCCTATATAAATGCCGCCTTACATTCGGGTGGTGAACGCAAGCGAAATCCAGCCGTCCCGCTTTTCCTGATAGGCTTTCAGCAGCCCCCAGCCGTCCTTTTCCTCAACCACGGTGAAAACGCCGACACCAGTAAATTTGCCCGTCTTGGGAAAATCCGTTCCGGGGCCACGGCGGATATTCAAATCGGGGATAGATACCCGCACCATGTAAGGTGCGGAAAGGGTGAGGCTCTCCATGAAATGCACTTTCCCTTCGCTGATGACCGCTTTCAGGATGGAGAGGATTTTCTCCCCATATTTCTCCCCTGCCGCCCAGCCCTTCCCCTGCGGATTCTCCTTCTGGCCGAGCCATTCCGCATATGGCGCACAGCCCCTTTTCACATAGCGGAAACGCGGGTCTATAAGTGCGTTCCGCAGCTTATCCGTGGAGGCATAGGCTTTGAGGTGCTGAATCTGCGCCCGGATGCCAAGCTGCGGTGTGTCAAAGGACAGCCCCGTTTTGCCCCTCTGCGTCACCCCAAGACCGCAGAAATTATTCTGCGAAAGAATGACCGCCGAGCCGGAGAAAGTGAAGTTCCCCGTTTCCAGACAGGACTGCGCAAAGGCCATATCACCCCTCACGCCCTCCGCCTCCCCTTCGGAAATATACAGCGGAATCATATCCAGAACGGACTGCGGCACGGACGGATTTTTCTTTTTCAGATAGGATTTCATCTGCTCCGAAGTCGCCGCCGCTTTCCCCATAATGGCGGTAAGGGAATCCGCCGCCAAACTTCCCTTCATCGCCGCCTTGATGTCTTTTCGGAACTGCCCCATCGACAATCCAAACTCAGACCACAGATGCTCCACGTCCCCGTGGTTGCTGGCAATGCCTCTTTTACATCCCTCGCTGTGGCTGATGATAACTCCGTCCGCCATAGGGTCTAAGCCGAACTGCTGGCAGAGATATACGAATAATTCCACTGCATATCTGTAGGTGGCAAGCACATGGTTCTTCGTATTCTCACCGTTCCCGGTCTCCGTCCATGATGCGCCGCCTGCATATTTAATGGTAGAAGGCTCTGTCATTTCCACACCGATATGAGTATTGTTTGCGCCGCCTCCGCAGTGCCAGCCCCGGTGTTCCCACGGGAGCAGTTGGTACACATCCCCGTCCGGCTCTACGATGGCATGGACGCAGGCGTTTGCGTCAGCCCTGTTCCAGTTCTTCATGAACACATCCGCCTTCGGCTGCGGGCATCCCACCGAATGGATCATAAGACCTTTCACGGTGATATGCTTCCCCGCTTTATAACAGCCGGACTCCGTAAGGTAATTCTGTTTTAAATTCATTCCATTTTCCTCTCTTTCCGCACGAAAAAGGCACCGCCGCAGCGATGCCCTTCCAAAAATTATCCTGTTATCTTTCCATCCGTCTCAGCATGGCGCGGCACACCTGCCTCGCCCTCTTTTTCAGCGGGCGCTTCCACCTGCGGATGGATGCCGCTTTGGTATGGTTCCTCGACCAGCCGCCGAAATCCTCCAACGTGTACTTCCCATGCATTTCCCTTTCACCGTATGCCCTCATCCTTAAGCCCTCCGTTCCTGTATTCCGGTTCCCCGGTCACAGACATCTTCGCTCTGAATAGGTCATATAGCAAGAAAATATAAGCCGGTATGCTGCACAAATATTTGCGGAATCTCTTGTGAAATATAGCTGTGGGGTTATTCCCCTTTTTCCTCTCGTAACTGCTCCAGCACGGCTTTCAGCTTCCCCGGAATGGGCAGCCCCGTCCTTGCGGCATTCTCTAAGATGGAAATGCCCTCATTGGAAAGGTAAAAGAAGATGACCGCCGTCCGCAGGACGCTCCCTTCCCCGATGATGTGCGTATCCACGATATGCCCCACCGCCACAAGGCTGAAAATAATAACCTTCTTAAAGATGCCCTTGAATCCCACTTCGCTGGAGAGCTTCTTCTCCACCGCAGCCGCCATCAGCCCGGTGGCATAATCCACCACCACGAATACCACCAGTGCATAGAGGAAGCCGTCAAAGCCTCCCATGACCGCACCCAGCGCACCGCCGAGCGCCGCGAACGCATACTGCGCCGCCTCAATAAAATTCTTCATTCCAATTCCTCCTTCTAAATCTGCATTAAAAAAACACCCCGTAAGGTGTAGTTACTGTTTACGCGCATTCCACATACCGGATGAATGCCCTTCCGTGCCCCTCGTTCACCCCCGCCTCGGTCTCCGCAAGGTAATATTTCCCATTATGCGTGAATGGTGCCACACCGCCCACATAGCCGGAACCGCCTGCGCCTGACTCACCCCGCAGGCCATAGTTCCCGCCGAACCACCCGCCTCCACCGCCGGATTCCGCAGTATTGCTATAGGAATAGGTCGGGGCATAACCAAAGTTTGTGGAAGGGCTGCTCCCTGTGGAGATCTGCCGCCCTCCCAATGCGCCTCCTGAGCCGTCACCGCCGCGTTCCCCGCCCCCATGCCCGCCTTTGTGGATGGCGCCGTTATCTATCCCTCCACCGCCGCCTCCGCCAGCCACAATCAGGACACACTCCCTGTTGGTATAATTCAGTCCACTGCTGTTGCCATACCCCAATGCCCCGGACCTTGTCGCCACATGGGTCGAGCCTCCCCCGCCTGCCCCGTACTGCTTACCGCTTGCATAGCTGCTTCCACCCCCGCCGCCGTTTGTCCCCGGAGATGTCCCGTTTGCAGCCCCGCCATTATAGATATAAAGCACTTCGTCCTTTTTCATCTTTTTATAGCCTTTGGAATGGCCGCCAAGACCGCCTTCCGCCACAAGGGAATCCACTTTTGCATCACCTCCGGAGCCGCCCCATACCTCAAACTCATAGATGCCGTCCTGCGGTATGGTGAACTGCACATAGCTGCCTGTATAGACAAAGTCATACTCCGTGGTCACCCACATGGCATAGAGCGTGGCCCCGGCAGGGAACACGCCTTTCTCTCCCGGCTTATAGGACGGTGTGGAAAGGGAGTCTATGCTCCATCCGCAGAAGGACATATTCTTTCTCGTGTAGGGGCTTGCCGGGACCGTGGTAGGTTCGCTCTGGGAATTCCCATTGTTGTAATAGCAGAATGCAGTGAAATTTTCCTTTGCCCCGCTCTCTGACAAAGTTCCGCCATTGGGCATCAGCCCTATGGTCATCTGCTTTTTAAACACTGCGTAGAGTGTGACGGGTTCCTCACTGCTGATGAGATATTCCGAAAGCATTTTTTTCTCTGCGGAATCATCCTGCCGCCACCCCACAAAGGTATAGCCCTCCAGAGCGGCGGGCGGTGCGGCGGCAATGGCATCCTCCCTGTCCGGCACAGTCCTTTCCAATGCATACCCCGTGTCGATCTGATACGTCACCTTAACGCCAGCCGCATACACCCTGTCCTCTCCCACAAAGATGCGCGTCACCCTTTTTGTGGCTTCATCCTCATAACAGAGGTAAATAGTGGTGGCGCTGTAGCTTTCCATTGCCCGGTACTCGTCAAGGCTCACCAGTTTCATCACAAGGCCGGTGCTGCTCATCATCTCCGTCACTCTTTCATCCAAAGTCTGCATGGATTCTTCCAAAATTTCCGTTGTGGAAATAACACCGTCCAGCTCCCCGATGATATTTCTCGCAGTAAATATCGCAGTTCCATCTAAAACCCTGTCTCCCACTTTGGTAATTCTCGAATACCCGGAAGGCTCCGATGCGGCTGTGGTTCCTGCCTGTGTGCATACAAAAGTCGCCCACCCCGGAGCGCCCACCGCGGTCACCGCATCCCCTACGGCATAGGAAGTGGCGCGGGTGAGGGTCTCCCCTCCGCCTCCTCCACCGCCGCTCCCGGCTTTCAGCGTGGGGAACACCTTTGTCAGCCCGTCCAATCCTGCGGAAGATACGGTGAAGATGGCAAGTTCCAGGTCATAGGAGGAATTGTTGTAATTGATATTTACATCCGCATCCAGCGGCGGAAGCTCCGCTGCCGCCTGCGCCAGTATCTTGATGGGCTCATCCGCATTTGACAGGTCAAGGTGGATATACACCCGTCCCTGTAGTGTCTCCCCCACATCCGCAAGGCGCACGTCAATCTCCGTTTCATACACCTCAAAGAACCGGCCACGAATCATGCCGAATCCCTGCGAGATGTGCAGCACATTCCCTCTGGCATACGTCACTTCACATCCTTTGAAGATACCGCTGCCGGGGATCGCCGTCTCGTAGATGATGGCGTCATCCTGCGGTGTGACATTGCCGCCCTTATAGGTTTTCAGTGTGATATTATCAGCCATTCTCCTGCCTCCTTAAAATCTTAGTCAAGTCCAGCCGCACCGTGCCGAACACCAGCTTTGTGTTCCTGCCCCTTTCCCTCCCGGTGAGGATGCTGCGGTAACTCTCCCCATCCGAGATGATGTCCGCCACCTGCCCGAACTCCAATTCCTCCGGCTTTACCAGCGCATCACCGTTCATCATGGTCAGTTCGATTAAATTTGAATAGGATAAATTTGCGAACTTGTTATGGGCGGCGCTGATCGCGGCGCTCTCAAAGCTGCTCCCCTCCTCATGGGAAACGGACTGCATCTCACACACCACCGGGGTAATGCGGTCACGGTCCTTCGTGTCATATCCCAAATCCGGGTGAAGATAATACACCCTTTTTGTTTCATAATCAGAACTATCATAGATCACCAGTTTATTCACATCGGCGCTGACCTGTTTTATCGTGACGCTCTTTTTGATGATGTTAGGAAGGTCGCTTTCAATCGTAATCACCCCGGCTGCCGCTTTCCCCACGGTGATCTGCACTTCCCGGTTCTGGATATCCAGCTTTGTCTTTACAAGGATGCTGTATTTTTCCATTGCCGGGATAATCACGGAATCTATGAGGTTTACGATGTTGTAATGCCCGCCCTTGTCGGAGGGCGTGATGTGCAGGCTCCAGTCCTTTGTGGCTGTTGCTGCGCTGACCAAAAGCCCTTTGATATTCTGCATCCCATCCTCATTTGTGATAAACATTTCTTTTATCCTGTCACAGATAAACTGCTCCATGCTGCCCTGCCCCTGCAAATCCACATCAAACAGCACATCCGTATTCAGCAGCTCCATCAATGGCTTGTAGGAAATGGTCTGTAGCTTTTTGGATTTATCCATGCCATACCCGATCTCTGTCACGATCCCGGCATACTCTTCATCCCCTCTGCTGATGCGGATGTAATCCTGCTTTTTCACACCGGGCAGGGCAAGCACCGTCACGGTATTGCCGTCCGATGATAAATAGTCCTCTTTGTAGGTAATTTCATTCACATTGGTATTTCCCACCATTTCAAAATCCTGTGTGAATATCTCCACGTTATACGGTCTCATAGCTGATCCTCCCCTCTACCATCACATTCAGAATGTTCAGCCCCTCATGCACCACGGAAATGCGGTTGCTGCCGTACTGCAGGTGGAAGAACCGCTCCGTGGTGAAATCGCACATCTGGTAACGGTCAGCCACCACCTCGTCACTGACGCCCCGCTCCGTAATGCTGTAGGGAATCTGCGTGGTGTCGATGACCAGCTTATGCCCATCCGGGATATTCCCCTCGTACCTTCCCGTTTCATACAAAACATTATTCACATAGTGCTTCCATACGGGATTCGTGCAGGGGCCATATACCGTCACTTTACACGGGCTGTCCCCGTGGCTGTCGCTGTCGATCATCAGCGTGTTCTGCGTCACGTCCGCATAGGCATAGGTGTATTCGTATGGATAAATCTTCCCGCCAATGGCGATTGTGCCGCTGTAGCCGGAAACATTCTTATAAAACAGCCCTGTTGCGGTGAAAGCCACCTCGCAGTCCAGCCCTGCGCCGCCAGCGATCAGCTCGCTCTTTGCAATCTCCGTCATCCGCACCGGAACACGGAAAGCCTCCTCCATCTCATACACAAGGGTCAGCGGCACCGCCCGGACGAATCTTGAAAATGCCCGGTAGTTCTGGTATGCGTTTATCCCTCCAAAAAAGATGCGCCCGGTCATCACACCCTGTGAGAATAATTCCTCCAGGGGGATGAAGTCCGTGCCGATCTGTTCATACTGCGTCCCGTCCTTATAGCCGAAGCCGCCAATGGAATGGAAAAAGGAAGTCCGGGCGTTCAAATCCCATGACACCCCTTCCCCGTTTATAAGCCTGAATTTCCTGATCATGAATACGCCTTTCCCAGCTCCCGGTTCAGCCCGTCGGACAGTTCCCCGACCAGCACCCCGGAATCCAATACCACCTGGCTGTTTGCCAATCGCGGCAGATATTTTGTGACTACTTCATACATGGCATCCAGCCTTGCCGCCAGTGAGGAACTGCCGCCGGAACCTCCTGCCGCCTGCGCACCCGCCGTCATGGAATCCGTGGCAGGGATGAGTGTACTTGCCAGTTCCTTCATGGGACCGGTCAGCTTGCCGAGGTTGCCTTTGATTCCTTTGCCGAGTAAATCGATCATATCCGGCATAAAGGTGTGGAAGTTGGAAAGCGGCCCCTCATCCGGCTCGGAGAAATGCAGGAAGGACGCAATCGTTCCCGCCACATCCTTCACGCTGTCCACAAGTCCGCTGATCTTTGATTTGATACCGTCTATCAGACCGCCGATGATATCCTTGCCCCACTGCAATGCCTGTGAGGGCAGGCCCTTGATGAAGTTGATCGCCGCCTCGAATCCGCTCTTTACCGCCCCGGCAATGCCACTCATTGCGTTTTTGATGCCGGAAAGCAGGCTGTTGAACACATTTACCACCGCGTCTTTCAGGCCGCCCACGATACTGGTGACCGTGGATTTAATGGCATTCCAGACGGAAGTAATGACCTCTTTTATCGCACCTACCACGGAGCTTACTGCGGACTTGATGGCTTCCCATGCTGCGGTGATGGCAGATTTAATCGCCTCCATAATGGAAATGACCGCTGACTTGATGGCCTCCCATGCCGCCACAGCCACATTTTTTATCGCCTCGATTGCAGAGGAAACCGCACTCTTTATGGCTTCCCATGCGGCAATGACCGCAGAACGTATCGCCTCCATTGCCGTGGTGATGGCGCTCTTTATCGTCTCCCATGCGGAGGACAGGAAAGAGCCGATGGCATTTGTCACGGTTTCAATCACGGATTTAATCGCATTCCAAACCGTGGAGACCACCGTCTGTATCACATTCAGCACGGTTGTGATAATCAGCTTATAGAACTCGAACCGCGCCACGATCAGCGTCTTTATCACATCCAGCACAGTCTGGAAAATATTCTTGATGCCCTCCCACAGCCCGCTGAAAAAGTCTTTCAATCCGTTCCAGATGGCCTGCGCCGCCCCGGTGATGGCATTCCAGATGTTGGAGAAAAAGTCTTTCAGGCCATTCCATACCGCAACAGCCGCTTCTTTGATCACGTTCCATAAGTTGATCCAGAACTCCCGGAAGCCCTCGCAGTTATTCCACAGCGCCACGAAAATGGCAATCAGAGCCGCGATTGCCGCAATGACCAGCGTCACCGGGTTCGCCGCAAGGATGCCCCATAAGGCACTAAGCCCTCCGCCGATACTGGAAATGCCGCCGATCAGCGTGGGGATGAAGGTCATGATGCTGCCCACCGCAGAGACCACTTTCCCGATAATGATTAATACAGGGCCGATTGCCGCCGCAAGGAGCCCTATGGTAACAATGGTGTTCTTGGTGCCCTCATCCATGCCGTTCAGCTTGTCAACGAATCCCTGCACCCATGTGACGATCTGGCGGATGGCGGGCATGAGGATTTCACCGAAAGAAATGGCAAGTTCCTCCAACTGGCTTTTCAGGATGGTAAGCTGCCCGGCAAGGTTATCCTGCATGGTCGCCGCCATCTCCGCAGACTTCCCGTCACAGTTAGCAATGGCGCTGCTCACCTTCTCAATGTCCGCAGGGGCAGCGTTCATCAATGCGAGGAATCCAGACATGGCATTCTTTCCCACCAGAGCCTCTGCCGCCGCTGCCTTTTCGGACTCCGACAAGCCGCCGAATGCCGTCCGGCAGTCTGCGAGGATGGCGCTCAAATCCCTCATGCTCCCATCCGCATTGGTGGTGGCGATTGTGACCTCGCCAATGCTCGAACCGCAGATTTTCACTTCCCCGGAAAGGTTGCTCATGATGGTTCTAAGGGCGGTACCGGCCTGCGTGGACTTGATGCCCGCATTGCCCATCAGCCCGATTGCCTCTGCGGTATCTTCCGCAGAAAATCCCAAAGCCCCGGCAATGGGCGCACAGTATTTGAAGGTCTCTCCCATCATGGAGACGTTGGTGTTCGCATTGGAACTGGCCGCCGCAAGGATATCCGCAAAATGCCCGGAATCAGCCGCGGTAAGACCAAAGGCGGTCAGGGCATCCGTGACGATATCGGATGTGCTTGCCAGATCCTCCCCGGAGGCGGCGGCAAGGTTCATGATGCCCTCAATGCCGGAGAGCATATCCGAAGTCTTCCAGCCCGCCATTGCCATGTAGTTCATGGCCTCTGCCGCTTCGGAAGCGGAGAACTTGGTCTTGCTCCCCATCTCCCTTGCCTTATCCCGGAGGGCATCAAGGTCTTTCCCCGTTGCCCCGGACACCGCCCCGACCTGGCTCATGGCGGAATCAAAATCTGCCGCCGTCTTGACCGCCACCGTGCCAAGCCCCACGATGGGCGTGGTCACGGTCTTGGTAAGGGTAGTCCCCACCCCGGAAATCTTATCCCCAAGGTTCTTCAAATCCTCGCCTACGGCGGCAATCTTCTGCACCGCCACCGCGGACTGGTTCGCCTGTTCTTCAAGGCTTTTCAGCTTTTCCTCTGTCTCGATGATCTCCCGCTGCAAACCATCGTACTGCTCCTGTGTGATCTCACCCTTTGCCAGCGCCTCGTTTGCCTGCTCCGCAGCGGCTTTCAGGGTTTCCAGTTTTTCCTTCGTCTCCCGCACCGCATCCGCAAGGAGCCGATGCTTCTGTGCCAGCAGTTCCGTGTTACCGGGGTCCAGTTTCAGGAGGTTATTTACATCCCGTAACTGTGACTGCGTGGTGCGGATATCTGTATTGACAGATTTTAAGGCGGTGGTGAGTTTCGTGGTATCGCCGCCGATTTCCACCGTGATGCCCTGTATCCTTGATGCCACTCCCCTCACCTTCCTTCCCCAAAGCACAAAAAAAAGAAGCCCGGAAGCTCCCTGAAAAAATGCAAAAAAATAGACACCTGCTGTCATGGCAAGTGCCTATGTAAAAAATCTATTCTATTTTTCTGCTGTTGTATCAGCCCTGCAAATGAGAAGTTATCTTTTTCTATCGCTTAAAATTTTTTCATTGAATCTATCAAGAAATTCTTTGGAATTGACCCATGTAAGACTCCCATCCTCATTTGTGAAATCATAACCAGACAATTCATATAATGCAGTTGCACAAATATATTCATACATTCCCGCA
>KE159821.1:212857-221264 GCA_000403495.2 Lachnospiraceae bacterium 10-1
CCGCCCGCAGCTTTATGGTTTTATTCTGATATTTCACGTTGTCGATAAATGTGATGTTATAAATCTGCTCCCGGAAGATAATGCGGAAATGCTCCGTGTCGATGGCGGCGGCTTCGCTGCAATAGCGGATAAGGAAAAACACTTCTTTCTCCGCATTAAGCTGCGCCGCCTCCCAATACTCCTTCCCGGAAAGGTTGTTCACATAGGCGTGGCAGGTGTAATAATCCTGCCATGCCAGCACATGGTTCCCGGCTCTGTCATTACCCGCCATGCTTTTCTGAATAATAATCTTGTCCTTCCATTCCCCAAGCGCCATCAGAACACCTCTTTCCGTATGCCGAATAAAAGGGCGCGCAGCGTCTGAACTAATTCCCCGTGGTCTGCCTGCTCCCGGTGTTCATACAGATAGGCGGCGGCATAGAGGACGGCAATCCGCGCCATCGGAAGATGCGCTTCCAGTTCTGCTATCTCCATCCGCGCCACATCCGCACACAGATTTTCCCCGGTCTCGATCAATCCCAAAATAAAGGAATCTTCATCACTGCTGTCCACCCGGAGATACTGCTTCGTTTCCTCCAATGTCAGGACTGCCATCCATGCCGCCTCCCTTCTTATGATCCCGATGATGCAGAAGATTTCACCTTCATGGTCTTTACCGCTTCGGCAAGGATCAGCTTGCCGTCCACCCTCTGGCTTGCGAGGAATCCCACCTGCCCGGTTGCCGCAAACAGTTCATTCAGACGCTTGAAGGAGCGCCCCTGCCTGTCAGCAATCCAGTAATAGGAAAAGTCTCCAAATGCCATCACCTTACTGCCCGCCGCTGCTTCCGGCACATAGGAAGATGTGTGGTAAGGGCGGTTTAAAATCATGTCCGGCACCCCTGCCTGCACACTCGGCTGCCAGATATAATTTCCATTGTTATCCTTTAACTTCCGCAGGGCTTTCACGGTGGTGTCATTCAGCACCCACACAGCCTTTTTACGGTAAGGCGCTTTCAGGGAATAAAATAAATCCATCACATCATCAAAGGTGATATTCGCCGTGGAAGTGGTCACGCCATCGGAAGCGCCGCCCGTGGCGTTCAGGATGCCAGTAGGCTTGCCTTTGCCGTCCCCAATGAAAAAGGCTTCCTCCTCCTTGGTCCCGATCCTGCGTCCGAACTCCTTGGAGATGTAAGCCTCTAAGTTGAATACATTGTCATTCAGTAACTCATCCGATACCTTGATCATGGTCGCCACCTTGAACGCGCCGATGGATACCTGCCCGAAGGAATCGTCCGATTCCGGGTATGCCCCTTCCTCATCAATCCATGCCGCCTCGCCTTTGGATGCCACCACGGGAATCTTCCTGTCGCCGCTGGAAGTCTGGATGACTGTGGCAAGGCCCCGGAAACAGTTCTCTTCCTCCAAAGCCTCCACCAGCGTATGCTCGAACTCGTCCGGCACAAGGTAGCCGCCCTCGGAATCCGTACCCACCTGCAGGGCGTTCTCCACATCGAAGAAGTTCTTCCGGCGCATAGCGTTCCAGAACGTCCTCCTGTAATTATCAGTCGCCCTGCCCGTCTTTTCCTCCCCGTCCGGGTGGTTATTCGGCTTGTTGGTGATTGGCTCGGAGGTAGGCTTGCTTAATTCTGCGTCAATGGCAGCCTGCCGCTCCAGGCGCTCGATCTCCTTCCCCAAATCCACCACTTCTTTCTCCATCTTCTCATAGGCGACGGTGTCCTCTGCGGAAAGCAGCCCGTCCTCGCCGCGCTTGCTGTCGAGGAACTTCTTTGCCGCCTCCCATGCCTTTGCCCGTTTCTCCCTCAGTTCCAAAATCCTGCTCATAACATTTCCCTCCATAAATTTAATGTGATAATAACTGTAAACGCTTCTCTAACTGCTCAATGGGTACTTTTGCCTCCGGCTTTTTCGGAATCAGCTTGGTCAGCAGGGAATTGGTCACCGCCGTCCGGGAGAACATCAGCCCTTCCAGCTCTTTCTCTTTATCCCTTTCTTCTGTATCTTCTTTCCCGTGCAGGATGCCGTCCGCAAAGCCCAGCTCCACGGCCTTCTTCGCGTTAAACCACGATTCCGCATCCATGAGGTGGGATATCCTCTTACGGTCCATCCCGGTCTTGATCTCGTAGGCGTTCATGATGCCCTCTTTCACTTCATCCAGCATCTCCCCCGCCTTCTGCATCTCTTTGGAATCCCCGATTGCCACGGTGATGGGATTGTGGATCATCATCATGGCAAGGGGCGACATCAGCACCGTGGTGCCTGCCATAGCGATAACGGAGGCTGCCGAAGCCGCCAGCGCGTCCACCTTTACGGTCACATCGCCTTTGTACTCCATGAGCATGTTATAAATCTGTGCTGCGGCGAATACGTCTCCTCCCGGTGAATTGATCCACACGGTGATGTTCCCGCTCCCGGCATTCAGCTCCTTTGCGAACAGGGCGGGCGTCACCTCATCCCCGTACCACGTTTCATCCGAAATCTCACCGTTCAGCACGAGGGTGCGCTCCTCCTCCCCGCCCGCGTCATTTTTGATCCAGTTCCAGAACTTCCTCTTCATTTCTGCTGACCTCGCTTTCTGCATAGAAAAACAGGCAGAACATTCCGCCTGTCTCTATTTCTTTATTCCGTTATCTTTCCTGTGGCTGATTCTCCTGCCCGCCGCCCTTCCCGGCAAATATTCCTGCGTCCTTTAATTGGCATAAGTTTCCGTTAATGAGATATAGGTTGCCGCCTTCCTCTTCCGGAATAAGGTTCATATTTTCCATCTCGCGGATATCATTACTGGAGAGCCACCCGTTCTGCCGCCCCACCGCATAGCCGCTCATCCGGCTCTGGTAGTCGCCACGGAGCAGGCCGTCCACGTTCATCTTCACGAAATATTCTTTCTTCTCCTGCGGGAGAAATAACGCCCTCTGTATGGACTGCTCCCACCGGATCACCCACGGGTCTAAAGTATATTTCACGAATTCCAGTGACTGCTGCTCGATGTTGGAAAAGCTGCTCTTATCCAAATCCCCCACCATGTGCGGCGGGATGCGGTACAGCCGCGCGATCTCATCTATCTGGAATTTCCTCGTTTCCAAAAACTGTGCCTCTTCCGGG
This sequence comes from Lachnospiraceae bacterium 10-1, assembly GCA_000403495.2. GTDB lineage: Bacteria > Bacillota > Clostridia > Lachnospirales > Lachnospiraceae > Suilimivivens. The sequence continues at coordinate 215,962 of KE159821.1, forward strand.
GGAATCCCGATCTGCTGGTACTTCATGCCCTCCTCCAAAACGGCGACCTTCCCGGCATTCTTGGAGCCGCCGTAAACGGAATGCCAGCTCTCCCTTACCTTTGCCGGGTCTTTCAGTACCCCCGGATGCTCCAGCACACCGCCCGGCGTGGCACCGTTCTCGAAAAAGGACGCACCGTATTCCTCGCAGGCCAGCGTCATGCCCACGGCATTCTTCGCCATTGCGATAGGGGAATACCCCACCAGCCCGTCAAAGCCAAGCCCCGGTATATGCAGCACATCCTCCGGCTTAAGGCGCACACGCCCGTATTCGGAAAAGTTGGGGTTCTCATCGGTGTCCCGGGTATAGGTGTAGAAAAGCTGACCATGCTCGTCACGGTCAACCTCCATCTTGTCCGGCAATAGCGGATATAAGGAAAGCACCCTGCCGTTCCCGTCCCGGATGACCTGCGCGTAGGCATTGCCCCAAATGAGAAGATGGCTCATCAGCGTCTCCCGGAAAACAAAGGAAGTCATCTCCGGGTTTGGCTCGTCATGGAGCAGATAGTATAATGGGTGGTCATACACACGCTCCTTTCCTGTCTCCGTATAGCGGTACACATGGATGGGGAGCGATGCCACCGCCTCCGCCAGTATCCGCACACAGGAATAGACCGCCGTGGTCTGCATGGCGGTACGCTCATTCACATTCTTTCCGCTGGTGCTTCTCCCAAAGAAAAAGGAATAAGCCTGGCCGCCGTAGCTGTCCTTTGGCTTATCCCTCGCACCCCTCATTCCAAAAATGGATGGTAGTCTCATAGGCACCTCCTAAAAATGGGCAAAAAGAAAGCACCTCCGAAGAGATGCTGCCTGAAATAAAAATCTGCTTTTACGATTTCCTTTTCTTGAATTTTTCTTTTGCATATTCATAGGATTCCTGAATATATGGCTTTAATTCCTCAAATAACTGTTCCGTGGGATTCAGCGCACATATCCACCCCATCCATGCATACACCGGATGCGGGAGAATTTCTCCAGTGGCGGAAAAATCATAATCCATGTCAACAATCCCGCCTTTGCCCGGACGCCCCGGTATCTTACCGAACAGTTTAATGAACGTATTCTTCCTTACACCGATATTCACCCGGTAAATATCTTCCCTGTTCAGCCTTGAACTCTTGTCATTGTCCCCGTCCTTTTCCTTTACTGTCAGGACATAGACACCGCGTTTCAGGAGGTTTCCGGGATTATAGAATATCCCCTTTTCTCCCCAACTGCTGACCATGACCGTCCCTTCTAAATTATCAAGGCAATACTGCAAAATTTCATCTGGTTTCATCATCCTGTACCTCACTGGCTCCTTTTTCCGTGTCCAGTATAGCATAAAACCTACCATCCTAAAAGGATAAAATCCCCCTCTCATCGTACACACTGCCCGTGCTGATGCCGCTGTTCCGTATCGCACGGTCTAATCCCATGATAGTGGCGACCGCGCCGTCTATCTTCTCCGTGGATTTTTCCTTGTCCGGCTTGATGTTCCCTGCCGGGTCTGTGCGGACGAAGATGTTATCCATCATCCACCGCAGGACGGGATGCCCGCCATGCGCAATGTTCTTCTCCAGCACCAGCTCCATCAGCCGCTTGGTGGGCGGCGACATATCTTTAAAGCCCTGCCCGAAGGGAACGACTGTAAATCCCAAGCCTTCCAAGTTCTGCACCATCTGCACTGCGCCCCACCTGTCGAAAGCGATCTCTTTTATATGAAATTTCTTTCCGAGATCATCAATGAAATTCTCAATAAAACCATAATGGATCACGTTGCCCTCGGTGATCTGCAAATATCCCTGCCGCTCCCACACATCATAGGGCACATGGTCGCGGCGCACCCGCAGGCGCATATTTTCTTCCGGTATCCAGAAGTATGGCAGGAGGATGTATTTCTCCGTGTCATTTCTCGGAGGAAATACCAGGACAAAGGCGGTGATGTCAATGGAGCTTGACAGGTCAAGCCCGCCGTAGCACTCCCGCCCCAGCACTTCCCGCTCATCCACGGGGAAGGCGCAGGCATCCCACTTCTCCATCTGCATCCACCTTGTGGACTGTTTCACCCACTGGTTCAGCCTAAGCTGCCGGAAGATATTTTCCTCTGCCGGATTGTCCTTCGCGCTCAGATAGGCATTCCGCACTTTCTCAATGTCAATGGTATGCCCAAGCGAGGGGTTCGCTTTCCTCCACACATCCTCCGATGACCAGTCCGCGTCATCGGACGCGCCGTAGATAACGGGATAAAATGTGGGGTCAACCTTCCTCCCCTGCAGGATGTCCTCCGCCTTCTGGTGCTGCTCAAAACATACGGAATGTCTGTCCGTTCCGGCTGTGGTGATGAGGAAGAATAAGGGCTGCGTCCTGGCATCGCCGGAGCCTTTGGTCATGACATCGAACAGCTCCCGGTTCGGCTGGCTGTGCAGTTCATCAAATATGACCGCATGGACGTTCAGCCCATGCTTGGTGTAGGCTTCCGCTGATAATACCTGGTAGAAACTGTTGGTTGGTTTATACACCAGCCGCTTCACTGACATAACGGGCTTAATCCGCTTTTTCAATGCCGGGCATTGCTCCACCATATCCACCGCCACGTCAAAGACGATGGATGCCTGCTGTCGGTCGGAAGCGCAGCCGTAAACCTCCGCACCCCACTCATTATCGCCGCAGGTCATATACAGGGCAACTCCCGCCGCCAGTTCCGATTTCCCGTTCTTTTTGGGAATCTCCACATAGGCAGTGTTGTACTGCCGGTACCCGTTCTCCTTCACCGTGCCGAACACATCCCGGATGATGGCCTCCTGCCACGGGAGCAGGTCAAAGGGCTGCCCCCGCCACTTCCCCTTGGTATGTTTCAGGCAGCCTATGAAATCCACGGTGCGCTTTGCCTTTTCCTCATCAAACACTATCCGCCGCCTCCCTTAAAGAGCAAAAGCTCCATCGTGTCACTCTCTTTGTCCTCGCCGCCCTCCGCCACGATACGGCTCCGGGAGGAAGGGGTAAGGCCGAACTGCTCACAGAAACGGTTCATGATCTTTAAATAGGTCTGTGCGATGGATACCTGCGGGACCTGTTGCCAGTAGCCGGAAGGGGTCTTCACGATGGTGCCGTGCTGGGTGATGAATTCCTCCGCCTCTTTCCATCTGGCATAGGCCTGGCAGTACCCGGCAAAAGCCGCCATGTCTATTTCCGTGAGGATGCCCAGCTTCTCCATCTGCCCTGCCATCCGCTTCCACTCTTTCTTCGCCTCGCCCTCCAGCCATGCCGGACAGCGGGGCGCTTTTTTCTCCGGCTTCGGCTCGCCCGTGTTCAGGCTGCGCTTGCCGGGGTTGCCCTCCAGCGCCTTGACCGCCGTGGGCTTTGGTTTCCTTCCGCTCTGCACCTGTGCCGCCTCCTTCCCTTAAATTTCCGCAGCAGAAAAGGGCTCCCAAAGAAGCCCCTTTCCGCTGCTATGTATTTATCATTTATTCCTGTGCCGGAAGCGCGTCCGCCGCTGCCCTTGCCGCTGTCAGTGCGTTCTCTTCATAAAAATATGGGTCTATGCTTTTGGAAACCTCCATGCCCTTTTTGTCATGGACGCTGAATCCAAACCCAAGCGCCTCATCATCCCATGCCGTACTCAGTTCATATCCGTTGTAAATTTCCTTCATTGTGTTTTTCCCTCCTTAGTTGTATTCCATGATCAGGATCGCCAGCGCCGCTTTTGTCGCGTCATCCTCCGGCTCGCGGTCCCATCCCCTGTCGTAGCAGCAGGTGGTCTTCCCGTCTATCTTTATGGCCAGTTTGGAAATCCTCCCGCCGTCAATCCCGAAAACGCTCCCTTCCTCAAAATGCTTTACCGTATAGCTGCAGGCTGTCATCCTTCCGTCCTGCGGTATCCCGATTACCCCTTTTCTTACCATCCTTTTTCCCTCCGTTTTCCTTTTGTTAGACACATGTTACCTCTGAACGCAGGTATTATCCACTTATATCTGCTTCATAAATGTACCAGAGATAACAGCCGGGAATTGTGTACATTATGGCGCGGCTAAATCTCCACGCCATCCTCCTTAAGCATCTGCCTGCATTCCTCCAGCAGCTCCTTCCAGTCCGGCCTGATGTTTTTGGGGAAATGGTAGATGTAGGAATATTCCCTGCTTGGCTGCGACCATTCGAAGAAATAATCCGGGTTGATCCGCTTCCCTGTTTCCTCATGCATCTCCAGTTCCAGACGGTATCTTACCCACCAGTCCCGCTCACGGTCAAACTCCGCTTTCTTCACCGGCTTAATAAGTCTGTACCTTTTTTCAAATTTCCCGTCCTCATCCACCAGCTCGCCCTTTACCCATTCGTATCCATTCCCTACACCGCAGAACAGGAAGTTTAAGCAGTGCTTCCTTGTGGGGAATATCGACGGGTAAAAATCCGCCATGAACTGTAATGTATTTTCTGCCCTCATCCTGTTTTCCTCCCTTATTTCAAAAAGTTGGCTGTTGCAACCCTGATCTCATGCTGCTTTCCCCAAATGTGGTTCAGTATCATGTAGTTTGATGCGTCCAGCCGGTTCCCCGCCCATACCTTGACGGTCTTCATTTCCTTTGTCCCCTTCGGTGTGTAGTCGATCTCGAAAAGTGTCGCCCCTTCAAATTTCCTGTTCAGCATCCTGTTTCCCTCCGTTTTCCTTTTGGTAGTACACATGTTACCTCTGAATGCAGGTATTATCCACTCATATCTGCACCGCAAATGTGACAAAGATATGCGCCGGGGATTGTGTACATTATGGTGGGCGGCCTCCCTTCCCTGAAAGCCGCCCCGCCGTGTCATTCCTTGCCCGTAAGGATAAAATCCCAATAAGCATCCCTGTTTTCCTCGATAAAAAGCACCAGTTCGTAGAATCCCCTGTCAAATGCCGCCCGCTGCACCGCAGCCATGTCGCACATGTTGGCCGCCCCGCTGCCGCGGACTGCGAATATCTGTTCTTTTATTTTCTCTGTCAGCATCACTTTCCCTCCTGTGTCCAATGGTGTTTTATGAGAACTCCACCATATGTAAGGTCTTACACACGCGCCTGTATTCGCCGTGCCTTAACGCCTGCTTACTGCTGTGCCGGACCTTCCGGTTCAGATATTTTTTATTAAGGGAAATGCCCCGGCGCAGTTCGCCCCTCATGCTGTAGGAGCCATTTCCCCGCTGCCAGCAGTTCCGCTTTTGGTGTGCATTTCCCGGTGATTTTTGCTGCATCGCCATATCAATCCGCCTCCTTCCATAATTCCCGTTTATTCCAGATAGTCGGTAAAGGTGATC
>KE159821.1:221274-221533 GCA_000403495.2 Lachnospiraceae bacterium 10-1
TGGTGTGCATTTCCCGGTGATTTTTGCTGCATCGCCATATCAATCCGCCTCCTTCCATAATTCCCGTTTATTCCAGATAGTCGGTAAAGGTGATCTCCCGTTCCGCCACCTCGCGCATCAGCCCCTCTGCCCTGCGGCATTCCTCTGCAAGCGCGCCGACCAGCCGCGCCGTCATCCACCTGTCCTTCCTTTCACGGACGGCGGCCTCAACCCGGAGCGCCACCTTTTTCCCGCCTTTGAGGGCATCCCTGAGACCGGC
>KE159821.1:221543-223055 GCA_000403495.2 Lachnospiraceae bacterium 10-1
CGCGCCGTCATCCACCTGTCCTTCCTTTCACGGACGGCGGCCTCAACCCGGAGCGCCACCTTTTTCCCGCCTTTGAGGGCATCCCTGAGACCGGCACACTGGACGCACCTTATATCCAGCAGGTGTTCCCTGCCCTCCCAATCGATCTTCGCAGGCACGCCCTCCATCGTCCGGTACCCGTGTTTCTCCATGAGGACCTTTACCTGCCGCTCTGCTTCCGCCCATTCCATCCCGTTATCCTGCCTCCCTTTCCGCATCCTCAACCCTCCGGCATTCATCCTCCCGGAATATTACCGCAAGGCTGCTTCCGTTCTGCCAGTCAACGTGGATGGAGCCGGAATCGTCCACCCCCGTCACCACACCCTGCATTCCGGGCGGCATCTCCCTGTAGGGGTCATCCATCTTTACCAGCTCCACCCTGCACCCTTTGGGGTATTTCTCCCGCAGGGCTTCCAGTTCCTCTTTTTTGATAGCAAGGTTCATTCCGCATATCTCCTTCCGTAGATTCCGGCAGGGAGGGAAGCACCGTCTCCCTGCCCCTGCTGTTTCTTACTGTTCTGTGTCAAAACTCTGGTTGACCTGCTCGATCAGCGCCGCATCCGCCAGAGCCTCTGCCATGTCCGTCCCCGGCTCCCCCGCCGTTTCCTCCGCAGGTGACTGTTCCTGCTGCTTTGCCGCCTCCCGCTCGTTCCGGCGGGCTTCCTGCCACCTCTGTTTGTTTTCCTCGGTGCGGAAAGCGGAATGCCCTTTCAGCTTTTTCATCAGGAGGTCCCGTATCTCTTTCCCCTCTGCGCCGCCGAAGCCCAGGCGCAGGAGCCATATCCTCATGTAGTATTTCTCGTTTTCCTCGATGGTCTCTTTGGGGCTGATGCGTTTCTGCTCCTTTGCCTGCTGTACCATCGCCGCCGCAAGGTGCGTGAATGCCTTTATCATGTCGGGGGCATCCGCCGTGGGAAGGGTGAAGGTAACTTTCCCGTCCTGAAAGCTGATGCCCCTGCACCCTTCCGCATGGCTCTGGAATGTCTGCAGGAAAGTCTCCGCATCGGGAATCTCCGTGCCGCCCAGCGCCTCCGCCAGCTCTGCGGGAATCCGGAAAACCTCCTCCGCAAAGGCCCGGTTTATAAGGTACTGCTTGCTGTGTGTCAGGAAGATCAGGTTCTTAAGCCCCTCCGCCGTCATGCCCTCCACCGGGATGCTGACCGCTGTTTCATCCGCCTCCGGCTGTGGTTCTCCGATGAATCCCTGCTCCGTCAGCCCTGCCGTCACCAGCTCCGCCGTTTTTTCATCCTCGGTCTCCACCGCACCCTTTTTGTCGATGGTGCAGTTTCCGATCTGGTAGGCGCAGGTCGGAACCCCAAGGTACTTTGAAGGCTCTCCCAAAATCCCACTGACCGCCTTTACTACATCTTTCCTGTTCGCTGCATTCGTCTCAATCCTCATCCTTTTTTCCTCCGTTTTTTAAGCCCTCCGGCTTTGTTTTCCCTTTCGGTATTACATTAATCACTCTGAATG
>KE159822.1 GCA_000403495.2 Lachnospiraceae bacterium 10-1
ATAGCATAAAATAGAGTAAAATGCTTGCGTTCCGGATTTCTAGCGTGAGATCCGGAATACATCTTCAGGGATACACCCCGAAATTAGGCGCTTACGGTATAATATTAATGCGAGGAGTAATATTATGTTAAAGGAGTTATTGCATCAAAAAAATATGTCCATATATAAATTGGCTGGGATAAGTGGAATTCCTTACAGTACATTAAATGATATTGTAAATTATAAAGTAGACATAGCTAATATCAGGGCAGGAATTGTATTTAAGCTGGCTGGGATATTAAATATTTCTATGGATAAATTATACGAGTTATGTACGAATCAGATAATAGTGTATTCAGAAGGATATTCGGTAAAAGGAACAGTGGCCATAAGGAATAAGAAATATATACTGGAATTTCAATATCAAAACAGGGAATTTACGGATGAACTTTGCCCGGTAAAAAAGGAAGCAACAATGTTTATTGAAAGCATAGCGCGCTGGCAGATGGAAAAATTGATATCAGATTATGAAATGGAGAAGATATATGAATTATGTATTAAAGCGCAAAGATGAAATTATAACGGTTATTGATTTTGCTGATGATGGCAGTGTCTATAAGTTTCATCAAAAATTAATTAATCCGGAATTGGCTCCATTGCATGATGATAATAATTTTAATTGGCTAAAACAATGGTGGAAGAGAAGGTCGATTCCGATAACGCAGGGAAATATCAGACAGATGCTTGAAAAGAAAGGGTTGCTTGGACCGGAAGACTTTTTGTTTAAGAATTTGGGATTATCGTTAACGGATTATTATTGGATATCGCCTTTGGATTCTGGGATGATGTGGAAAGATGTTAATCTTTTTGATAATGATTTTCATGGAAATGTTTTGCTTTATGAAGCCGAGGATGATAATTATGATAATTTGCCCCATTATACCCCTAATGGTTCCTTACAGGGAACATTGGAAAAAAGCTGGATCATATTAAATGGAGAGCGCGGTTTATTAAAAGGAAATCGTGATAATTTGTCTTCGGAAAGCATCAATGAGGTTATAGCTTCAAAATTGCATGAAATGCAGGGATTCAACAATTACACGAAGTATAAACTCATCAGGATCAATGGTCGAAATTATGACTATGGCTGCTATTCGAAGCTTTTTACTTCTGAAAAATTGGAACTGATATTTGCCTATGATGTGGTTTGTTCTGAAAAGAAATTGAATGACGTATCTGCTTTCGAACATTTTATTCAGGTCTGCGTAAAGCATGGACTGGACGAAGAGGAGCTTAGAAGCTATTTGGATTATATGATTTTATCTGATTTTGTATTGTCAGGAAAAGATCGCCATTTAAGTAATATTTCTATTTTAAGAGATTCTGAAACTTTACAGTTTGTGAAACCGGCGCCGATTTACGATAGCGGAAAATGCTTATTCGTACAGGACAGTGTGCCATCAAGTGATAAAGGATTACTTAGTATAAAGACAGAAAGCTTTGCCGGTGATGAATTGAAACTGCTGGGATTGGTAACAGACAGAAGCCTTTTAGACATTACGAAACTTCCTCCCCGTTCCTTTATAGAAGAAATCTATAGCATGGATTCGCAAATTGATGAGAAAAGGATCAGCTTAATAGGTGAAGGATATGAAAGAAAAATTGAATTGTTTAGAGCATTCCAATTGGGGCAGGATCTCCATAAAGTAAAAATGGCAATGAAAAATTATCGAAAACCAATAGTGAATACAGAGGAATTTGTTATTCAAAAGTGATTATTTTTTGGAGGATATTTTTGATGAAGCAAATCGCCTGGTTTATGAAGTTTATGATAATCAAAATTTTTAGATTCCTTTATTTCCTGCAAAAGGTAGATGCAAAATTAAGTATGTAAGCTAAGAATAAAGGCTTATGTCTTTTTTATGATAGAAAAATTAAGGGATTAACCTGAAATAGGAACTATAATTCATATTGAAAAATGTCGAAAAAAGAATAAAATAAATATAACGAAGAAATTTCCAAAATGAAAGATAATTTATAGTTATCTATTGGATTTATGGTGGAGAAATTGCTATGTGGTAAAATGTTTTTGGGAGATTAAAAATGGGAAAAAACAAAAATAGATTAAATAAATTTGTAAAATCATCAGAACCGCTTTTAAATGATTTAGTGGCTCATGGAAGAACTTTTTCAGGCAATTATCAAGGTGAAAATATCAAACGCCTTAAATTAACAGATTGTATTTTTGATGGAGCTATACTTAATGATGTGGCAGCAACTGGTTCTAATTTTTGCAGGTGTAAATTTGAAGATTGTGATATGGACCAGGGAGATTTCGAATATTGTGATTTTTTCAAATGTGATATCAAGGCAAAAACACGTATTTCAATCGCTTTCGATAATAGCAATTTTATCGAAACAAAAATACATGATTTAAAGTTTTACTCCAGTACTTTTTCCAATTCATTTTTTGATGAAACAGAATTTATAAATGTTGAAATAAATGACTGTACGTTAGAGGCAGCAACATTTCAGAGATGTTATTTTAAAAGCATTGATTTTAGCAATCTTAATTTGGATTTTGTTGATTTTCGCACTCCTCACTTTGATAAATCTATTTTACCAATGTCACAAATTACATATACATATGGTCTTTTGCAGTATTTGATGACTACAGACGATAATGTTTATATTACTGAAAAAGGTAAAAAAATTGACTCTAAAAAATATATAGGTGAAGTTTTGCCTGCATTGCTGGAATTCTATTTGAATATGAATGAAGAAGAAAAAGCTAAAATCTATTTTCCTCTTATTAACATTTTATTGGTTTTGGATAATGTTGATGAAGCCAATAAATACTTGGAAAAAGCTTTGAACCTTTCAGCATCAATACAAGATTTTCGAATGCTGAAACATTATTGCAAACTGATTAATCTCAGCGAAAAATACACTACAAGACATAAAAAAAGTGTCTATCAGAGAATATGCAGTTTTTTCCGTCCCAGTACTATGACTTCATGGCAGTTAAAAGACTATTCCAGAAATATAGGGGATATGAAATATATTTTACTAATTGAAAACAATCTGCCTACGCTTGTATTTAACATTTTAACTGATATTTATCATACTGGAATGGAGAAAATCGGGATTATCATAAGTGATATTTTAGGCTTATCTGACCAATATGACAGTACACCTCAAAGAGATATTCGCATTGAAATAAGCAGAAATTCTCCGATTATGATTTCTGTACAATTTACTGAATCAATAGAAAATGTTTTTTACTTGTTAAAAGATTTGATTAAACTGACCTGCTACACTGTTTCAAAAGATCGTTTGTCGTTAAAATCAGATACCCCTATTATAGGCCATTTCCCTGCTGAATATACTACAGGCGATTATGAAATAAAAGAAAAATTAATGAAATATGAACAGGTTCAATTATCTCTAGCATTATTGAATTTCCATATAGAAAATTGGACTAAAGAATATGGTTCAAATTATCCCGCCATCATTAATTGAACTTTCATAGCAGAAAGAAATTAACAAAACGGATGTGTATAAAATAAAAAGGAATGTTATAATTCAATGAAACAGGCATATTACATTATTAACAGTAAGTTATTGGTTACCAATATCAATCATCATATAAACAAGCCATTATTATTTTGGATTCGAAAAATACTATGGTTCTTTTTTGTTATAACAATCTTTATTTGCACAGGGCTTATATTTTATGTAATTTTATATTCAGACAATAATTTATTTAATGTAATCTCTTTGGGAGCTGTTTTCGCCACATTTGGTTCTACACTTGTCAGTATTGCCTCATTGCTTTGCAATAGATATTATGAAGAATTTAACAGTTGCATTAATATTTTCAAAAATGAATTATTGACACAGGAAATTAATTTCAATTGGATTTTTCTAAAAAAGCAAGGTGTGGTTAGAAAATCTCAAAATGAATACATAATTTACCATGCAGATAATCCTAAAGTAGTTTTTGAAATAGGTTCTGTAAATTTATCCATAGAAATTCCTGTCGAAAAAAAAGACTTCTATGAATTAGCACTTCTTAAAAAAATATTTAAAATGAAAATAGCCAAACAGACGTATCTTGTATATTTGTTAAATTATGCGGATTCCATTATGGAATCTGGACTATATATATGGGAATGCACATACCATATATTATGCAGTGCTTTTTTTTATAAAATATATCGAAATTTTATTATAACGGGTGTCATGTTCTTCATAAGCGGACTTGTTGCTGTTTTTTTATACCCCGTTATCATGCAAGGTTGCTTTTAGCACATTATCTTCGCAAAAGTGACATGCTGGCCCTAAAGGAACATTATATCTGCGGCAGATTTCCTCTGTTTGTTCCCATATTTTGAGAACCTCGTCACTAGCTGGAGCCCAGAAATTTTCTAACTGTTCAGCCGGTTTTATTAATGAGAGGATCGGGGATACTCCCAGTTTGCATAAAAATTCTACTCCTTGAAGGAGCGAATCTACAGGCTCTAATCCTACGATTAAAACACTTCGCACATTTCCATTTTTCCCCCAAAGCATAACAGCTTCTTTAAAAGCATTTTCATATCTTTCTAGCGATAATAAACCTTTACCTGGCATATATTTACGGGCCAAAATACGATCATATATTTCCAAGTTAAATGCAACTTCAGTAACACCTGCTTCTTTCAAATGTGCTAATATTTTTGTTTCCTTTGGTGGAATAGACATTAAATAAATTTTTTTGGCAGTAGCATTATGAATATAACTGACAATTTTTATGATTTCAGAAAAATCATCTGAAGGTTTCTGCGAACCACCTCCTACCAGATAATGTTTGATAGATGGGTTGGAAATATAGGCTTGCAGCACCTCTTTAATATCTTCAAAAGAAAAAGTCTGGTCAGTGGATTCTATATCACAAAATGTACACCCAATGCCTTGTTCCTTAAAAAAACAGCCTTCACGCTGGTGTATTCTAAGACGGTCTACACCTAAATAGGCAATCTCATTATAGCATATATGGTTCTTTGTCAACTGCTGTGCCAGCAAGTCATTAGTTCTGACAGATACTCTGGCAATGGGGTTCTCATAATAATTTAGCCAATATTCGTTATTTATAAAAACTACCTCAAACGGACTAAGTTCGGAAAATTCTACCTTATATGGCACATTAAGAAATAATTTTCCCTCAACTGAAAGATCAATCGCATAAAAAATTTCATAATTAATGCCACCATTTTGCGCAAGCTGCTCTACCGCCTGTTTGCTAATTCGTATACCCAAATTTAACATTAATACTTTAAAGCGTTTTATCTGTTTTGTCCAAGAAATGCCATCTAACAAATTAAAATCATAGTGGAAACCATTATATAATCTGCATGTATATTCAGGTGAAACACATGCGATATTTATTCTAAAAACCAGCTTAAAAAGATATGTATTGTTTTCCATTGGAATATTCCAATCCAAATTATCATCAATACATTGGGCAACTTCGGGACAGTCTTTGCTTTTTTCCCAAACATACTTCAACTGCTTTTTTGTCTTTGAATGAAAAGAATAATTATAAAAACTGTTTTCAATAGTCAAAACAGGAATATTGAAAGATGAAGTTTGATTGTAAAAAGAATCTATATGTAATTCCTGTAAGGAAGGTAATGATAACTTATTTAATGTATCATTAATTAAAAAAGACGAGGATTGAAATCTGGCATTAACCTCCATAAAAAAAACTTCGTCAGGAGTCGTTAAAAAATCAATGCCACAAATCCCTCTATACCCTCCGGCCTGTAAATGTTTACCAATTATTTCGCTATACTGTTGAATTTTAGAAATAATATTTGAGGGCAATTGATTTAACATAAAGAAATCTGCACCGCCATAGCATAAATGTCTCTGATTTTCGTAAATAATTTGTACTGATGCAGGAAATAAAAGTATTTCCTGCTCATAAATAATCAAATGAATGTTTACAGAAATATTTTTTTCCTGAAAAGGAGTTACAGTGTAAATAGATTGCGCACTAATATTTGATTGAATATCTTTCATATCATCATCATTTGAAATGAGCCATGTTCCTGATCCACCACAAGAAAAAGTCCCCTGTATTACAAAACTGTTTTCGTTCGGGAAAGCATTACAGATGTAGTCATAACTTAACTCTACTCCCAGCATAGTTGTAAATGGTATTACCGGAATTATTTTTGACAGCCATAATTTTGTATAAATCTTATTCTCAAGCAAATCTGTAATTGATGAGGAATTCATACATATAGCATGTTCTGAAATAATAGGATCATATTCATCTACTTCCATTGGATAATATAGCAGAAATTTACATTGAGGATATTTTAGTAAAATTTTCGTTGCTGTTTCACTGATGAAAGAATTCAATCCATTATTATCCTTATTGTAATCAATTCTTCTATTTTTTTCTTTTTCATAACTATAATTGTTTCTTTCATTGCTGCCAAAGACAGTAATAGAGCCGTCAAATAACTGCCCGGTGGCAGCAATTTCCGACTCACGAATACCAATCCAGAAAATTTTTTCTCCATGAAACATAATGATTCCTCCATCTATTCTCCACCATAAATCCAATAGATAACTATAAATTATCTTTCATTTTAGAAATTATACTCTTGCTATATCAACTGCAATTCCGGAGGTACAGTCAAATAAAATTGAAAATCAAGACCGCAAAGAAGTTCATAAGGGAGAAGCGCGCAGATTTTTGCAGGAACTGGGATTTAGCGGAAACAATTATGCACAGATGCGCAGAGAATGGGAATTATAAAAATTTTTTATGATGCAAAAATGATGCATAGTTGATTTATAATAAGATAAAGAAAAAACACGAAGGGATCGTTTGGGATGAATTGTAAGAAAAAATTTGTAGCTGGATTCATATTCATATTTATACTGATTTTAACAGGAATCATTATTTCTTTATCAAATTATGCATCAAAAGCAGAAGAAAGCCACCAGGCAGTGGAAGAGAGTGCTGACAGAGAAAAAGAAGAAAGCAGGACGCAGGATGAGCAAGAAGAATTTAAATCATTACTGCCGGAAGCCACAGATGCTGCGTCTGTAAAAGGAAGCGATTCCTGCTTTACCTATGAGGAACTGCCGGATGGAACCCTGCGGATTACAGGCTATGATGAGGAGAAAAACACGCAGAATCCTTATCAGGTAACCATTCCTTCCACAATTGATGGAAAACAGGTATCTACTCTTGGAAAGGAATGTCTGGGTACGCCCTATGCAGGAAATATGCTGGAACTTACGATTTCTGACGGGATTACAACAATAGAAGAAAATATAATTGAAAATACTTCTGACATTGGTCTTATAAAACTGCCGGATAGTGTGATTTCCATTGATGAAAAAGCTTTTTGGAGAAATGACAGCCAGTGGCCGGTTGCGATTGCCTGCAAGGACACTTCCTATGCGTATCAATATGCAAAAGAAAATAGCTATGCTTTTCAGGTGGCAGAGTCTGTTTTGCCGGAAAATGCTTTTTTAAAGGAGTATAGAAACAGGGCGACAATGGAGATTCCCTATTTTGCACATTTAAGGACAGAAGGAGAGCGGTATGACTATATTACGATAGAATATCGGGATAATGAAATTGATAAAAGACTGGAAGGGGAGCTGATTTATCATGAACCAAATGAATTTCTGGTATTGATTCTGGACAAAAAGGATGGAGACATCCTGCAATGTATTGATTCCTCCAGTATGGATACTGAAAAAACAACATTCTGTTGGTTGGATGGTGTCTGGTGTCAGAATTTTTTATCTTTGGCAGACTGGAATTTTGACGGGGAAGAAGATCTATGCTGCAATCAGGGGATATTTGGTACGGGAGCTGCATCCTTTTCTTCTTTATTTGTTTATGATGCCGATAGTGGACTTTATGAAAATGTGCCAGAATTTTTGGGGATTGATTCCCCTTCCTTAAGGCAGGATAAAGAGTGTATTTATGGATTTTCCAGAAATGGCGCCGCAACCCATTATGTAGACCGGTATGAGTATGTGGACGACCGGCTTACAAACGTTGCAAGACTCAGCCAGGTCGTAAAGGATGGAAGTGAGGTTGAGATTGTGGATGAACGTCTGATAGACGGAAAATGGCAGGTCTATCATCAGGAAATTTTTTACCCACTGGATCCGTCGGCAGAGGAATCCTGGCAGGATGCATATGAACAGTCGGAAATTTTGTATGTGAATGATGGATATTGGGATTTGTAATGTAATTAAATGAGTGAAAATATGAAGGCAGGCGGATGCTCTGGGTTCCGCCTGTTTTCAATTTCCATTTTTATATTCATACTCATCCATGAGATGTAACAAATGATTATATTGGATAATATCACAATCATCATCAGTGCTGTTGATAAATTCCTGAATTGTTTCTCGGGCGATTTTTTTTGCCGGACCGCAGGAGATTTTGACAAGATAGTTCCAATATTTATCATAAGAGCCGCAAAAATATCCATTTAAATTGCTCAGTATTTCTTTGACCAGTTGTGAATAATGAGTTTTATCTAAACAGATTTTTTGGTGGCTGATATGATCATATTTAATCTTTTTATAATCTGTTGATTGATTGGATGCAACTTGATTGGAATTATGTTCATTTACACAATCAATAAAGCGCATGGTATCACTGTCACATTTGAAAGAGTTATCGAAATGTATATAAGCCCATTGTCCATAATCAAATGTAGAATTGACAGGAAGCTCACAGGCAATTGGCAGTAATTTGTGAAAAAATTTTTTCCTTAATCCCAGTTTTTGAAGTGAATCAAATAATGAAATTACCATATGCTGTGAAGAAAAGTATTTCAGGTCTTTTTGTTCAATTTTTTTATTGATATAATTCAGCACTATCTTATCAAGTTCTTTCCCAGGCGAGGGCATTGCGTTCAGTTCCCAAATGGTTGATTGGAGTGGGGCTTCACTTTCAGCCTTTTCTTCTCTTTTTCTTTGCTGTTGAAAAGTAATGCAGGGATCATTTCCATATACTTTTTCTATTAATGTATCACTGCCAAGAACCTTTACCAAGTTTGTGATTTGCTGTTCCAATTGCTTTTTATTTTTATAATAAATTATGGTGTTTATGCCATTATGATTGATCAAATCTCTTAAAATGTCACCATCTGTTACATCCAGAGAATGTCCAAAAATATACAAAGTATTTTGCTTATTGAGTTCTGGATTTTCATCTATTTCTTTCAACCAGTTTTTATAGTTATTTGTGGTATTTTTATAAATTCTCTGATAGTATTTTTTAAATGGAAGAAAATCCATTTCTTTGTCTTTTCTGTCATCAGGAAGATATTCATCAATTCCCAATACCATATTATTTTCTGACATATATATTTCCAGTATATTAGGTGATTCTTCTAAATTTTTGAGAAAAAACAGGTCAAATCTTGTATATCCATGCACAAAGTGATAATTGTCTATATTTTGAACAGCAGCGTATAAATGCAAATATGTTTGGGAGTAATTAAAACTTATTATTTTGTCAAACGAATTATATAATATGTCAGGGTTGTAATATTGAATATTCATGTGATTTATATAATATTCAATATAAATTTCCAATGCGCAAATCAGTCTGTTTAAATCCAAAATCATTGGTTTAATATTTGCTTTGATTCTATCAATTTCCAGAGATTCCTTATCAACAAATTTAGTTAAAGTTTCCATGCACAGGTTACATAAAACAGTATCTTCCACTCCTGTAAGTCTGTAATTATCATAATATTTGATTAAACGATCCATTGTCTGCACTACTGACGAGATTTCACTTTCGAAATCAATCCAGTTTTCCTTAAGAAAAAGATGCTCGTCATGAACTTTAATAAAATAGTTGATCCATAGATTCCCATATATTAATTTGCGCAATGCATTGACTATAATCTCATGGTCAGATATTTTTATGTCATTTCTAAAAGCAGAAGAAAAATAGATATTTTCAAATTCACGTATTGCAGATGCATTATTTGGAGAGTAATAGGCTTGATTAAAGTCCTTTATAAACTTAAGAAAATCAGTGTATTTTGTTGGCAGACCATGTTCTAAGTCAAAACCATTTCCTATCATTAGTATATTCATGTGTATTTTTTTATCCCTTCTCTGAAAATCAGTTTTTATACATTAACGAATTATATGAGTGGGAAAGGGCATGTGACTTATGAATTCCAATATGTCCGATTCCCAGGATAACTGTTGCAATCAGCATCCATATTATTTTACCATAAATACCCAGTAGAAAAAAGGCAATTACGGGCAGAGTTGCACCAGCATAGGGAATTCCCAAAAAACTGCTGTAGAAATCGGACAGCTCTTTAGGGCTTCTAAAATATCGTATCCACCATAATTCATATAAGAGCATGAAGAGAACAGATGCTGCCAGCCACCAGGACCAGGCTGACCACTCATGCAGGTTAAAGTCGTTAAACAATATCGCGCAGCAGCAAACTGACACTTCACCTGTTCGTTCAAAAAATAAAAGAATTTTACTTTCGTTCTTTGAAGTATATCCTTCAGGCAGATTTTTAGTCCAGATAATATTAGGAATAAATAATAGCAGTAAAAATAAAAAACCTACATATGAAAATCCAATATGTCCAATCATTGCTCAGTCCTCACTTTTCCTTAGAATTTTTTTTGATTTTTTGCACCATGATAAATAGGCATGATATGTTTTTATTCCAAATTTGACGGTGAGCAGATAGTATTTGTGGGCATCGTCTTCATTCAGGCAGCTTTTTAATGTTTTTTTATATTCCAATAAGGCAGACAATTCTTTTTCTGTTTTGGATTGAAAGGCTTCTATGTGAGATAATGTATATTCTGTGTCCTGGCCCCCGCCGAAAAATACTTTAAGTAAAGTTTCAAAACGTATTTCATCTTTTTCAACAGGAAGAGTGAGCCAGTTTTTTAAATAATTCCGTCCATCCTCTGTGATGGTATAAATCTGTTTCTTTCTTTTGCTTTCAGTATCTTCTCTTTTTATAGCCAGGCCGCGGTCAACCAGATTGCTTAGAGTGGGATAGATACTGCCATAGCTTGCACCCCAAAAATATTTTAACACGGTATCTATTCTCTTTTTAATTTCATATCCTGTCAGGTCTTCGTGATTTAACAATCCTAAAATGACGCAGTCAAGTTTCTTTTCATTAGCCATAGCTGTTTCCTTTCTACTACAATATAAATATGGTTAATATCCCTTACAGCCAGTAAGGAATTACCCATCTTGTTGCTTAAGCTGTATAATGATGGAGCAATCGGTATATCGTCTACCTTTCTTGGACTTCGCGTCCGCATCAAAGACTGATAACCAGCTCCTCATTCGCAGCGTTCGTTTTATGCAGGTTGAACTGCCAATAGGTACGTTCGTGTCACACCACAGTAGATTGAATAGGCAATGAGTAAAACTGGTTCTTATCCATTGCAATACATCTTAAGGAGTGACTAATTTATGAACGCAGTAGGTATCGATGTTTCCAAAGGTAAAAGCATGGTGGCAATCTTACGCCCTTTCGGTGAGATTGTTTACAGTCCTTTTGAAATCAAGCACACATCCCATGATATTAATTCTCTTGTTGATCTCATCCATTCCGTTGATGGTGAATCCCGTGTCGTGATGGAGCATACTGGACGTTATTACGAAGTCCTTGCTCATCAGCTTTCCGAGGCAGACATTTTCGTCAGCACAATCAATCCCAAACTAATCAAAGACTTTGATAATGATTCTCTTCGTAAAGTTAAATCCGACAAAGCAGATGCAGTGAAGATTGCTCGCTATGCTCTTGACAAGTGGCAGAATCTGAAACAGTATAGTCTTATGGATGAATTACGCAACCAACTTAAAACCATGAACCGTCAGTTTGGTTTCTATATGAAGCACAAAACTGCCATGAAAAATAACCTTATTGGCATCCTTGATCAGACTTATCCTGGCGTAAATACTTACTTCGACAGTCCTGCACGAAGTGACGGCAGCCAGAAATGGGTTGATTTTGCATCTATATACTGGCATGTGGACTGTGTTCGTAAAATGTCTTTAAACGCCTTTACTGACCACTATCAGAAATGGTGCAAACGCAAGAAGTACAACTTCAGCAAATCAAAAGCCGAAGAAATCTATGGAAAAGCTAAGGAACTTGTTCCTGTACTTCCCAAGGATGAAATAACCAAACGAATCATCAAACAAGCAGTTGAGCAACTCAACAGTGCTTCCTCTACTGTTGAGGAACTGCGCATCTTGATGAATGATACAGCCTCAAAGCTCCCTGAATATCCCATTGTTATGGCAATGAACGGCGTCGGTCCATCTCTTGGTCCACAGCTTATTGCGGAAATCGGAGATGTTACTCGCTTTACTCACAAAGGTGCTGTTACAGCATTTGCTGGTGTTGACCCTGGTGTAAATGAATCCGGAACCTTCTCACAGAAAAGTGTTCCTACATCAAAACGCGGCTCTGCTGATTTACGGAAAACGCTGTTTCTTGTAATGGATGTTCTTATCAAAACAATGCCACAGGACGATCCTGTATATCAGTTTTTAGACAAGAAGCGTTCCCAAGGTAAGCCTTACTACGTTTACATGACTGCCGGAGCTAATAAATTTTTGAGAATCTACTATGGGCGAGTGAAAGAATATCTTGCATCACTTCCTCAATCAGAATAATATATACATACCTTTCTGATAGACCAGCACAATGTGGTGGTCTTATTTTGATACCCTTTTGCAACCTGTATAAAATTTTCAAAGTTCTTTCAATTTAGCCTTGACTTTTTATTTGCAGGCTTTGATTTCATAATAAAAAATATAAAGCCTTGAGATTATATATCAAAATGATATATTAAAATGATATATATAATGTATATTATTTTGGTATAAGCGTCAAGTTGAAAAAAGGCTGAAGAGTATAAGGAACAATATGTGGTAAAGAAATTAAGACCGTTTCGTGGAAATATACAGATGATAAAAAATAAGAGAATTGTGAGTAGCATAAAAAAGAATTATAGCTCCTTCATAAAAAATATGTAGCTGGTATAATTTAAGTAATGGCATTGCTTTTCAAAAACAGATGCCTTGTGATATGTGGCGGTGATTGTGCAAAAGAAATATAAATCTAAGAAAGATTTTATTTTGATTGATAAAAACAACGGCCATGTAACTTTTGCGAAAAAATACTTGCAGACTACTATTAGGTATTCTTATCTTGACATTTCAAAAAGGTGAAAACAAGAAGAAGCTGGCTGATAATGAAATACAGGAAAATGCTGTTTTGAGTGACGCATATAACCTGACAGAAAAAATCCTCTGTTTCGTTTCTGAAAATTTGCCTTTGTATCGTTTTAAAGATTATCAGATTCATATTTGTGAAGTGGTTGAGAAGGGTTAAAGTGTTTTTAAATGTCTCAGGTAAAGATTGAAAGAAACCTTCAATCTTACGATTTGAGGCTATTCCCACTTGGGTAAAGCACAAGTGGGAAAGGCAAGGGTGTAAAAATGAATTGATATTATCAGGAGATAAAGTAGTAATGTTAGAGAAAATGGGTAGTTTTACTTTGAAAATTCTGCAATACTTGCGATTTTAAGTGCAGAAGAAGCATTTGTGGGTGAAGCAGAAAAAGCTGATTTTCATTCAGAGAAGGTAATGCAGGATTATATGAAGGATATTCGAAAGGAAGTAAGTAGGGGGATTAGTTTTTGGGCATGTGGGATAGGAAAGATTAGCTGATACTGGCAACAGTGATTTTGGAAAGTATTGATGTGTTTGTGACAGGAGATAAGGATTTTTTAGTTTTTGGATATTGATATGCCGGAAATTGTTACGAAGATGAAAGTATTGGAGTCATATCAAGAAAAAGATGATTAAAATATATGGATAATAAAGAGTTATCCCTTAGAATTTTTAGTTTGGAAACAAAGGATAATTCCTAATTAGCAGACAGAAATTCGGTTGGATATCTTTTTTACTCACCAAGGAAAACTCTAATAGGTTTAAAATTAATTAATGATGAAACACTGTATCCGAAACTGTTATAAGAATCGGTAGTTTTTAGTGGAGAAATAGTTATATGCTTAATACAGATGTATTTAAATTTGAATTTGTTAATCGAAAAAGAGAACGTCAAATAATAGACAAATTCATTGGTAATTTTTTAGAACCAACTAAACAGGCGCTTTGGATGCACGGCGAACGTGGTACTGGTAAGAGTTTCTTATTAACGGAATATGTTGTCCAGCGGAGCAGTTTTTCTAGTGTTTATGTTAATGTCGAAGTTGAAAACAATACATCATTTACATATTTGAAAAACCTTATTTCCCAAATAAATGGAGTGGCTAAATTAAAATTCACAAATTTTATACGAACAAATTATGATTCTATAGCAGATGTTGGACAGCAAGCAATAGGTGTAGTTTTAAGTATATTGGAAATGAATGATTTTCAATTGGACAAATTAAGTTACTCAATTTCTAATTATTTCATATCTAAACGAGGCGAACGAGAAAATTCCACAGCACTTGTCAAGAAGTATTTTTTAGAAGCATTGAAGAAATGTCCAAGATTAGTTTTTATATTTGATAATTTTACCCAATGTGATACTTCTTCACTGGATGTTATTACTTCTGTTACTCATGAATTAATAGATAATCCCAATATAAGATTTATATTTTGTACTACAGATGATGATATAAAGAATCGATTTGACATTCAACAAATTCTAGCAGAAAAAATTGCCAACATTCCAATGGAAGTATCCGCTTTTGATGAAAAACAGCTTTTTGTTCGTATGATTGAACAGAATTTTGATTTTGATGAAGAAAATCTGGCTTTAATTTCACGAACTTTTGATTTGTGTAAAGGTTATCCACAGCGTTTTAAAGAGATACTAATTAATCTCTATACCAATCAAGGAATTGAAATAAATAATGGAAAAGCAAGATTTATTATAGATGTTTTTCATCAGATTTTAGTTAAAAAAACTATATCATTTGATATTGATGCTTTATGTCAAGGACATAGAGGTGCAAAAAATATACTTCAAATTATTGCCTTCTGGGGTGCTCCTATATCTATTAATGTATTATTTCAATTTATAGATTTTTTTGTAAATATAGATCCAATTTCTTTTGTTAAAAAGGAGGCTGGAAAAACAATTCAAATATTGGAAGATATGCATGTCTTATCTCGTTCATATAGAGATAAGACAATTTTACTACATTATGAACATGACTCTCTGAAAATTGCAGTTAAAGAATATTTTAAAAATGAGCGTTCAATACAGTTTTTACACTTAAATATTTATGAATTTATTAAATCAGTAAATTCCAGCCAAGAGCAAACCTATTGGGATGAATATCAACATTCGTTACTTGCCTATCATTCTTATGAAGCCCAAATTGATGGGTGGATTGAATACAATTTTGCGTATGGATATGATTTTTTTAAAAATAAATTGTATAAAGAAGCAGAAGTAATTTTTGCAAGGTTAGAGTCTTCTATAACTTCTCTATTAGGAGAGCAAATACTTATAATGGGAATTACACTTTTTTATTGTGGACAGTACCATAAGGCGAATGACTTATTTAAAAATATTTGGGCACACGAATTATTAAATGATTTTTCAGAAGAGCAACTTGTCAAGTTGTATATTTTTCAAGCTCGTTCAAGATCCTGTATTCTGGAAACACAAAGTGCTCTTGAATTAATTGTGCAAGCAGAAAAATTAGATATATCAGACGAGCATCTACAAATGCTACTATTGGGAACAAAGCAAAGTATTTTATATTTATCGCCAAATGGTTTTACGGAGGCAAAAAAACTTTTTGATGATCTAACCGCAAAAAATATTCATATTCGAGAAATGGCATTGATTTATCAATCAGCAATGGACTATTATGAGGGAGAAAAAGCACTAGAATTACTCAATAAAGGACTGAATCTTGCAAAAAAATTTTCAGATAAGATAACGGAAGCAAAGATTTTAAATAATATGGGTTTTGAACATTTACGCATTGGAAACTATGAGCAGGCACAGGAATTATTTGAAAACAGTATTTCAATACTAGTAGAGGATCAACCTCATGAACAGGTGTATCCTTATAGTAATCTTTCGGTACTTTACATGATTTCAAAAGATTGGCAAAAAGCACTTGACTGTATTTTTGAAGCTCTTTTTTGGAATAAATCCGATTATGTTTCTTATGTTTTAAAAACTAATCGTATGCTGTGCTATTATTTTATAGGGAATAGCCAGTGGGAAAAATTGTATAATGAACTGTTTAAATATGTTGAGGTTAATCGGCGCATAGATGATAAAATTTATAAAAAAATTTGTATAAATTTGGCTATATTAGCCCAAAAATGTGATAAGCAATATGATTTAGAACAATTGCTAAAATTATGTTCCCCTCACCTCAAAAATGAATGGGAATATGGGAAATACCGCTTTTTAAAATTGGAACAATCAATAACTGGATTATCACAGGCACTTCCAAAGCCAACTGATTCTTGTTATATACAATATTATTGTGATATAGAATTTGAACCATGGCTGGTTAATTTTACCCATGATTAATATTCAATCGTTCTTGGGCTGTATGAATAATATTTGAAACGATTTTTCCATAAGATATATTTAACTCACAACTGATTAAGCCGATTTCAGAGGTTTTACTAATTACAGGATTACCATTAATTTCAATAAAAAACAATTGACCATTTTTTTGAAGCCGGAAATCTATTCTGGCAAAATCACGCATATTTAATGCTTCGAATACGCATTTGGCAGCTTGGCATATTTTTTCAATTTGTTTCTTTTCTAAAATATTGCGTGCAAGAAATTCTTTTCTAGAATGGCTTGCCTTTTCCTCTAAACCAAATACAAAATTATCAAAATAACGAATTCCGTTATATTCACATATAATAGGCTCATTTAAATAATAACTGCCTTTATTTCCAATTACAAAACAGGTTATTTGTAAACGTCAAATCATACGCCTAGTCAGATTATAGATTTTCTGTCAAACTTTAAAAAACTAATAAAACTAACTAGTTTTTTAAAGGAGGCTAACAATGGATAAGATCACACATGAAATCCGACTTTCCAACTGGAAAGCAGTCATCGAACAATGCAGTTTAAGACCAGAAGGCCAGACTGTAAAACAATGGCTTGCTGATAACGGGATCAATGAGAAAACTTATTATTACTGGCAGAGACGGATAAGAAAAGAGGTTTTCGGGCAGATAAATCTGCCTCAGCCAGCCGAAAACCCGGAACTGGCGTCTGTTTCATTTGCTGAGATACCGGTTATACCGGAACAAAGAGAAACGACCATGGAAGCTTCTTTTCACGCAGATGCAGTTATCCGGACAGGAAACACAACTATTGGTTTATCCAACAGCATATCCGACCGTCTGCTTGACAGGATAATGGGAGGGCTTTTACATGCTCGCTGAAGCCTTCGGGGTCAAAAAGATCGTGATAGCCTGCGGCCGCACTGATCTGCGGAAAAGCATTGACGGGCTGGCGCAGCTGGTCAGCACCGGATATGACCTGGATCCGTTCGAAAAGGATGTGCTGTTTTTGTTCTGCGGTGGAAGAAACGACCGGATAAAGGGACTGCTCTGGGAAGGGACGGGATTTCTGCTCCTTTATAAAAGACTGGAAGCAGGTTCGTTTTCCTGGCCCAGGACACCGGAAGAAGCGGTGGAGCTTACAAGGGAACAGTACCGTTTCTTAATGAATGGACTAAATCCAGTCAATCCGAAGATCAGGGAAATCCAGCCTTCCAAGGTACTGTAATCTTTTGTGCAGAACAGAGAAATTTTCAGGCTTATCCTGTAGTAAATGGGATGCCGCAAAATGGCTTCAGCAGCGCCTTGTACATTGGTTTAAGAGTGTGCTGAAGGCATTATAAAGAAAGCATATGAACTTTGAAAATCTCATATTTCCATCCTGCCAAAGGCCCTGTCCGAGCGCTTATAAACATAGGCAGAATGACGAATGACAGGTCTTCTGAAATTCGCTTGTTTTCCGGTTTTGCTGTATAATAATAACCACAGGAGAGATTTTCATGGCAAAGAAATATACACCGGATGAACTGAATGGCTTAAGCAGACAGGAACTGATCTTCCTTGCCATATCCATGCAGGATCAGCTGGAACAACTGAACGCAAACATGGAGAGGCTGATCGAACAGATCAGCATTGCAAACCAGCAGCGTTTTGGGAGACATTCGGAACGTCTTGATGTGATCGACGGCCAGCTGGATCTGTTTAATGAGGCTGAGGCTTTATCGGAAGGGGCCGGGAACGTTCCGGAGCCTTCCATTGACGAAGCGCTCCCACAGCATCCAAAAAGGAAGAAAAAAACAGGAACCCGTGATGCCGATCTTTCCGGACTGCCGGAAGAATCCATCATACACAGTGTCCCAGAAGAAAAACTGATCGAACATTTTGGAGAGGGGTGTTATCGGAAACTGCCGGATGAGAGTTACAAAAGGCTCCGATATACTCCGGCATCATGGACGGTGGAGCTGCATACGGTTGAAGTGTATGTAGGTACGGACGGACTGCGCCAGGATGAATTCTTACGGGGTGACAGGCCGAAAGACCTTTTGCGTAACAGCATCGTCACACCCTCCCTGGAAGCTGCTATTCTCAATGGCAAGTATGTCAATTCCATACCGCTTTACAGAATGGAGCAGGAGTTTCAGAGAAATGGTGTGTACATCAGCCGGCAGAACATGGCGAATTGGACGATACTCTGTGCGGAAAGATATTTAAAGCCTGTTTATGACAGGCTGAAAGAAGAATTTTTCAGATATCATGTCACCCAGGCGGATGAAACGCCGGTGGAAGTCATAAATGACGGGCGCAGTGCCGGTTCCACCAGTTATATGTGGGTGCACCGTTCGGGCGAATACTATAAGGACAGGCCGGTTGTCCTGTATGAATACCAGAAAACACGCCACCACAAACATCCCGAAGAATTCTACAAAGGCTTCAAGGGCATTCTGGTAACCGACGGCCTGGCACAGTACCATCTGCTCGAAGACCATCTTGAGGGATTGACGAACGCCAACTGCTGGGCCCATGCAAGAAGGGATTTCTCTGATGCGATCAAAGCCATAAAGGATCCGGAGCTGGCAAAAAGGTCCACCGCATATCAGGCACTGGTAAGGATCGCGGCAATCTATAAGCTGGATGAAAGCCTGAAAGAACTGACGCCGCGGCAGCGCCTCAAAGAACGGCAGAAACATGTAAAGCCGCTTGTTGAGGAATATTTTGCATGGGTAAAAGATGTTTTGGACAGCCAGCTTCCAAAAGGAGCGACTGCTTCCGGACTTCATTACAGTATCAACCAGGAAAAGTATCTCCGGGTATTTCTCAATGACGGAGAAATCCCGATCGATAATTCCGCATCAGAAAGAGCCATCCGTACATTCTGTATCGGAAAGAAAAACTGGGTAATTATTGATTCCGTCAAAGGAGCAGAAGCAAGTGCCATAATATACAGCATCTCAGAAACAGCGAAACTAAACAGCCTGAGCACTTATAATTATTTTAACCATCTGCTGACAGAACTCCCCAAACTTATCGACAGGGAGGGAAATGTGAGCAATGCGAAAGCGTTGGAATCATTACTGCCGTGGGCAGAGGAATTACCCGATATATGCAGAAAACCACGCCGCTGAAAAGCGGCGTTGCTTTATTCTGTGGCGTATGGTTTGACGCTTACGGTTATTTCGTATCCCGGTATGTATTCTTCTATTATGACTTCATGGTATTTTGATAATAGCATTGGTAATCGTTCATGAAGTTCCGTAAAGTTTGCACAAATATTTTTTTGTGAGATTCCTAATGACGATCCTTCGCGATTTGGTTTTATTACTACAGGAAATTTGGGTGGCTGTGTAATAGTATCATTCTGGAAAATTAACATATCATGAGGTACATTTACACATGAACTTACTAGTTTTTTGGCGTAGGTTTTATTTCCGGCCATTAACATAGATAATGCATCCGATCCTGTATAAGGAACACCTAGATATTCCAATAATATAGCAGTTTGAGCTTTTCTATTTTTTTGTATTAATCCATCAGAAAAGTTTAAAAATAAAGCTTTTTGAAATTGTTTTTTTTGAGAGCATGCTTCAATTAATTTCTCTACACCACCAAATATTTCAACGTTATATCCATTTTCTTGTAATTGCCTTGCTAAATAAGCAATACTTTCAGCGCTGGGATGATCATTATATGGGTGTATAGCTGAGTTGGATTCATTATCAAATTGCTCTCTGGTATCTGCAATAATATAATATTTTTTAAATTTCATTTCAACTTTTCCTCTCAAAAAGTATAAATGTATATCCTTCATTCTGATGTAATAAGACCTGATTTTGATAATCTGTTTCCATTAAAGAAACACCATATTGATATTCCTCACTTGAAATTAAGTTTAAAACGGAAAGAGACTTTTGTCGTATCCGTTCCAAAAAAGTGCCGGATATAGAAGCAGTGATTTGAGTTTCGGTTTTTACAGTTTCTCTATGTACCCATCCTGCATTTTCACCAATTCTGATGACTTCCTCAATGGGGTGAAATCTTTTTTGATCAATACTAAGTATACTTGGAAAATATTTTAACCAATATTTTTCCTTTAGTTGATCAGATGATTCTGTACATATACAAAATTTTGCACCGTTATTGGATATCTTAAATAAATTTTGGAAGAGTAAATCAAGATGGTCTATATGGTGAACTACATCAGTGCTATATAATTTGTTGAAACGGATATTTGAAAACGGTATAGCTGTATGATCACCAGCTAAAATATGATCCGATTGTAGTTTTTCTTGTGCAATTTTGCGCATTTTAACCGAAGGTTCTATTCCGTATACTTCAATCCCGTAATCTATGGAAAACTGTTTTAAATAGTTTCCAGTTCCACAACCGAAATCAAGAATTGCCTCATCTTTTTGAGGAGTAAGCATACATGATAGTATTGAGTAAACAATTGGTTCAATAGTTCTCGTTCTTTCATAATTAAACGCTTGTTGGTTATAATCAATTTTCATTTGAAAGCTCCAATCTAAAACATACTAAAAGAAATAATATTATTTGCCATATGTTTTGCATGATATAAATAAATCCAACGGATAACTCTTTATTATCCATAACTTCCATACCCAATCACCCAAAACATCCAATTCCCCTCCAATAATATTTCCCGAAAAATTTCCACCCCCAAAATTCAATTTCTTCGCTCCACCTCCCTCCTCCCCCACCACCCCACACACTACCCCAAACCTCCCGTTCACAACATCTGCCCAAGTTTTTTCCTTATTTATGCCGATACATACCATATAATTGAAAGGGCGGTAAGAATCATGTTATCAATTGCGGTATGTGATGATGAGATTATAGAATGCTGTGGCATAGCAGGAAAAGTAAAGAAAATTATGGAAGAGATGAAACTGTCCTGTATTTTGCGTCAATTCAGCAGCGGGCAGGAACTTTTAAATTCGTTAGAAAGTTTTGACATCATATTTTTGGACATCCTTATGCGGGATTTGGACGGGATGCAGACTGCACAGCTTTTTCGGGAAAAAGCATTTGATAAAATACTTATTTTCATATCTTCCAGCAGGGACTACGTTTTTGAAGCTTATGATGTGGAAGCTTTTTGGTATCTGCTAAAGCCGGTTGATGAAAAGAAGTTAAAGAGGGTTTTGGAAAAGGCTGTTTTGAAGCTGGAAAGTCGTCCCCGGGAATTTATGATTGTCAGCAGGGAAAGGCAGAAAAAGAAACTGTTTTTAGATGATATTTACTACTTTGAGGTAAAGGGAAGAATCATTCATGTGCATGGAAAAGAAGAGAGCTTTACCTATTATGAGAAGCTTGGCATTTTGGAAAATTGTCTGCAGGGGAAAGGCTTTTTCAGGTGCCACAAAGGCTATCTTGTAAACTTGAAGTATGCTGCAGGGTATAACCGGCAGGAGGTTATTCTTGACAATGGAGAACGGATTGCAATTGCAAAAAGGCGATATGATGAATTTTGCAGGGAATTTCTGATGTATATGAAAAAAAGCGGAGGAATCATGTGATGGCAGAGTTAGCTGGAAGTTTCATAGTAGTACTATGCTATATGTGTTATTTATGGACAGCAAAAAAGTTTTGTAAAGCTTATCTGGAAAGTTCAAGAATGCAGGAATGGGTATTTGTGTTGGTTCTTTTTGCTGGCTGGATACTGCAAAATATAATGAGTAAATATTGCGGTGTTCCTAATATTGTCTATGACTTGTCAGGGCATTTTTTCCTTCTTGGGGCAGTAGCATTATTATTTCGGGGAACAATGGAGAAGAAAGTACTTGTCTCTTCCATGTTGATAACAGTAACAATATTGGTGGAAAATTTTTGCGCCTCCTGTTATTCCTGTCTTTACCTGATCTGGTTACATACTCAAAAAGACATTCCGGTTCCTTTTTTAAATGAGTGGGAAATGAATCTGATTCTTTGTATCAGTTTGCTCACAGGAAGTCTGGCGGTGTATCTGCTGTCAATTCATCCGGCGTCCTTTTTTTCTGGAAAAACGAAAAGATGTATTGTATTGGCGGTTCCATTTTTTATGATTATAGCAGTATTTGATGTGGCAAATTGGGGAGCGGGCTATGGCATTTTAGTTAGAAGCGGAGGAAATTTAGGTCTGTATTATGATCAGATTTTCAGCAATGCGGGGTTTGGCATATTTGCATTATTGTCTATGCTCGCAATAGGATTTTATGTTTTGGGGATGGACAAAATTTACCTGGAACAAAGGAAAAGCAGCCAGTATTTTGCCCAGGTTGCTGCATATCAAATATTGGAGGAGCAGTATAGCCAATTGGAGCGGTTAAGGCATGATATGAAAAACCATATCATTGCTTTAGGAGGGCTTTTGGAAAATAAAGAATGGGAAAAAATGAGAAGTTATTTAAAAAATATGGAAGAAGGAGCGGGAATTAGAACCGGTGAGGAAGTGACTGGAAATCAGGTGGTGGATGCACTTTTAGAGCAAAAACGAAAGGCGGCGGAAGAGAAAAATATTTTATGGGAATGCGATGTGCAGGTGCCGAAAAGTCGTTGTATCAGTGAGTTTGATTTATGTGTACTGTTTGGAAATATACTGGATAATGCGCTGGAGGCCTGTGAAAGGCTGCCTTATAGCGAGGCAACGGACAGGAAGCGTGGCTTTATCAAAATTCAGGCAAAAGTAGTGAAACATTGTTTTCTTCTGGAAGTGCAAAACAGCGCAGAGGAACCATATGTGCATGGAGCAGCAGACAGGAAAAATTCAAAGATACATGGAGTTGGCCTGCTGAATGTGAATGATGTGGTAAACAGATACAATGGGGTGGTGAATATAAATTTTCAAAATGCTGTTTTTACAATCTCGATTTTAATACCGATAAATGCTGACGTACATGACAGCAAACAGGCTGTTTAAAACGGAAAACTAATAAATTTTTTTATAATGTCGAAAGAAAAAATAAAGACTCAGGAGGATTTGCTATGCATACAAAAGTTATGGAAGGGATCGTAGGAGCCAGAACCAATATGGATATGGTAGATGTGCCTATGAGAGTTTATAAGGAGGCAAGACGTAAAGGGGATACAGCCACAATGGAACGGGCAATGGGGTATGTCAATGAGTTTGAAAACAAAGCCCGGGAGTACAAGGCAGAAGCTGATGAAGGAATGAAAGAAGAGGCTGAGGAACTTAAGGAAAATGAAAAGCTGGAGAGGGAAGAATCCATTCAAAAGCGCAGGGAAGAACGTGAAAAATTCGAAGAAAAAATTGAAGAAAACAGGGAAGCGGATACCCTGGAAGTGAGCGAGGAAGGTAAAGTCTTACTTAAAAGTAACACCGATTCGAATTGCTCTGATGCACCCAAATCACATTCTGATTCTGCCCAGGAGCCTGTAATTTATACGAAAACAGGAGAGGCCAGTAGGAAAGAACAGATGTCAAGTATTTCGGTTTCTGTGTAGCAGAATAAACATATCCCATCGTTTTTTTCAAATAATGTTTGATGAAAATACATATCATATTTCCTTCTCCACAAGTTTAAAGTATACTATAAGAAAAGGGAATTACCTGTTATTACCTTTGGACGAAAGGGGGAGCACCTGATGGAAATAAAGGTTAACTTAAAGTCTCTGGGAAAACGAAGACAGTCTGTTAAAACGGTAACTTATGAAATCCCGGGGCATCCTAAAACCCTTCGGGAGTTGATTTGTGCTGTTACCCAGGCGGGGGTTGAGGAATACAACTGTCGTATGGAGACGCCGGAATTGTTGCGTTGTCTGACCAGTGAAGAGATTACGGATATGGCGCAGGCAGGAAAAGTATCCTTTGGAGTTAATTATGGGGAAAAGAAGGCAGACTTTATTAAAGCACAGGAAAATGCCATTCAATGCTTTGAGGATGGAATTTACAGGATCTTTTTAAATGAAACTCCTCTGGAAGCATTGGAGGAGAGGATTCAAATTACAGAGGAAAGTATATTTACATTTGTCAGGATGACTATGCTGGTGGGAAGGATGTGGTAAGTTGAAGGAGCAGGTATTTGATTATAACACAAGGCGGGAAATTACCAACAGGCGGAAAGCCGAGTTAGAGCAGAGAATCCGTAAACTGTCTGGAAATGACAGGGAACTGGTGCTGGAACTTTTGGAACAGCCGGGAAGAAGTGGTGAACAGATCAGAAAGATAGCAAAGCAGTTTTATGCAAATCCAGAGAAAAAGCCTTCCCAGTGGTTTGACCAGAGCGGTTTGCTGCCAATGACGCGTGTTCATAAAGGACTGCTGGATACTTTTGTGCCCGAAAACTATCAGGAGTCTTATCTTTATATCATAGATAAACTGAATCAGTTTCCTTTTTCCTACGGATGGAACAGGAGAACGGTACGTACGAAAGGCTATGGCCCACAGATTTCACTGGTGTTTTCCCTGCTTACTACTTATGAAAAGTTATTTTATTTTGATGGAAGGCTGGAGGACTATATTTATAAGCGCTTAGATGAGGAGAAGCTGGATTATATCAAAAATGACTGGAATTTTAACCGGAATTTCAGTCTGATTTATGCAGCGGAAATTGACAGAAAAAATCAGTCGGTAATAGATGCGTTGAAAAATTTGATTTTAAGTGAAAGTAATACTGCTTATCTGGATCGGGAGATGATTCTTGGTATTATCCGTTCCAGCAATCAGGAATTACATAAACTCCTTGGGGAGCTTTTACTTGCCGCCAGATTGCAGGAAGGTTTAAGGCAGGCAGTCTGTGAAACGATGGATGAGGGAACCAGGGAAGGATTTTTGCACCTTTTTCAGGTGATTGAAGAAAATGATTTGATTCGTTATTCTTCGGTGAAACGCGCAGTTTCCACATGGATTGGAATTTATGATGAAAAAAATGTAGACCGGATCAATGAAAAGCTTTTAAGGCTGATGGGGCTATGCCTGCGGGAGAGAGAATTTTGTAAGGAACAATTGCACAGTAACGACTCCATTGCTATCAGTGCAGCACTTTGGGCTCTTGGATTTAATGAGGCGGAGGACGCTGTTGAAGCGATGTTTGATCTGATCGATTATGGAACGAAAAACCAGAAGCTGACCGCATCCTTTTATAATTTAAATTTATTTGAAGATTCTTTAAAAATGAAAGCTGCCCGAAAAGTGGTTTTGGAACATACTGATGACTTAGAGCTGGTTGCAGCATATATGCCGGCATTTACCATGCGTCTGGGAGGCTGGATCAGAGGACTTTTGTATCAGGGACCGTCTGATTCACGGAGTATTCCCGCCCCTAAAAGGCCAGTGCTGACAGACTATTTTGCAGATAAAGAAGATGCTTTAAGACAGTATGAAAAATTCGCCAGTATCTATGAAAGGCTGCCGAAAAAAGGTCTTGTTTTTGATCCATGCATTTTTCCCTGGTATCGGGTGGAACTTACCCCTTCCACAGTAGTTCGTCAGATGGCATTTACCGCTTATGTACTGCAGGATGAGAAAAAGATCACTTACATGGCGGGGCTATTGGGAGAAGTGGCAGGAAGCAGCTATGACAGGGGATATCTTTTAAACCTGCTTTTATACCATCCTTCCAACCAGAGACAGAGGGAATTGCTGATTCAGTATATGGGTAATGCAGAGGAGTCCACTTCTTCAAAGGCGATCAGGCTGGTAAAAAATTTGTCCTTGAGGGAGCAGGATTACCGGTTGATGGAGGATATGCTGCGGTTTAAAAGAAGCAAACTGCGCAAAGAACTTTTAGAGTTCCTTATGGGGCAGGAGGATGCGTCTATGGAAGGATGCTTAAAGCGGCTTCTGGCGGATGACAGGGAAGAGAAGCGCAGCGCAGGACTGGATTTGATGCTCCGTCTTTCAAAGAATAAGGAAAAAGAAGGCTTTTATCAGAGGGTAAAATCTCTGGCAGCAGAAATTGAGAATCCCACGGATAAAGAAAAGATTCTGCTGGAAGAAATTTTAGGAAAGGAAAAAGAGAACCTTTCGGAAAAGAAAGGATTTGGCATTTATGATCCTGATGCGCCGGTGGAAATTCCGGAGCTGAAAGAGGGAAGTGACGCCGTTAAAAAATGCATTCCATTGTCGGAGAAGGAGATTATTTCAAAGCTTGAAAAGTTGGATGGGATATTTAGAGAAAATCGGAATTTTGAATATGAAACATCCTCCGGCGAAAAAGCCCTGCTGGGGAATAATTATACCTGGCAGAAAAAAGAATCCGGTATGGGAAGACAGGTAAACTTTACGGAACGGTATCGGTTAAAGAATTATCCTTTGGAGGAAAAACTACGGGCTTTTTATCAGGAAGAAATTGGTGATTACGGAACTTTTATCGAATGGGAGGCAAGGTTCCTTTTGCAAAACAGAGAGCTTTATCAAAAGAGCCGGACGTTTTATGAGGCAGTTTTCGGGAAACTTCCCTTTGCCCCTATGCCTCTTGGGCTGGAATATCAGAAGCAGATTACGAGTGTGCGTCTAAATTACCGCTATGAATTTATGGACAGGAAGCTTTTGTTTGAGGCAGGTATACAGGCTGTGCAGGCGTTGACAAAGGTGATTCATCAAAAGAACAAGACCATCAGCTATCATTATACTGGATGGAATAACAGAATACTGGAACAGTCCACATCCGTGAACAATCTACGGTTTTTTGACCGTTTTCTGGAAGGATTGGGGTATTGGAAAACAGAGGAGGAGTTTAAAAAAGCCTTTTATACCGCATGGAAATTCGAGTTAAAGTGCAGCGAAGACCGGGAACAGTCCCAGTTTATTCCTAATGTCCAATCCTATAACAGTTTAAATGCTTCTGCCCTGACGCCGATTACGCCTTATTGGTTTTTAAAGGCATATCATATGGAATTGATTTCAAAAGATATCTTGTTGAAATCCATTTTAAACTACTTTAACAGAAGAAATAATTTAAAGGCGCTTACCCAGTTGGTAAAAGGGGAATATGCAAAGCCTGCAAACCGGGCTTTGTGGCGGCAGTTTTTCGGTGAGAACATGGCACAAAGTATAATAGAACAGGGAGAAGCACTTGTTGGAAAGGATACCTGGTGCGGCCGGCTGGTACAGGAGCTGTATGATCTGATTGTACCGGTGATGGTGGATACGGAGTTAAGGCGTGGAGAAGCGGAAACCGTATTTTCCGGCGATATGGGAGGTATTACCTATATACAGGGGATTGCATATTTGATTCGGATTCTTATGGCGTTGGGAAAGGATACCTTAAGCCGGGAAACATATTATTCCTGGTATTATTCTGCAAATAATACGAAAAAAGATGTGCTAAGCAGATTGCTTAAGGCCTGTTATCCTGCCAGGGAAGAGGATGGAAAGGCGTTGGGAAAGGCATTAAAGGGCACCAGCATCAAGGTGGACCGGCTGGTGGAGGTGGCCATGTACGCGCCCCAGTGGATTGATATTATTCAGGAATATTTAGGCTGGCAGGGGTTAAAGAGCGGATGCTATTATTTTATGGCTCATATGAATGAACGGTTTGACGATCAGAAGATGGCTATGATAGCCAGGTACACACCCTTAGAGCGGGAAGAACTGCAGGAGGGTGCCTTTGACATTGACTGGTTCAGGGAAGCCTATGGAATGCTTGGAGAGAAGAATTTTGAACTGCTTTATAAGGCGGCAAAATATATTTCTGACGGGCAAAAACATTCCAGAGCAAGAAAATATGCGGATGCGGCAACAGGAAAGGTTACCTTAAAAGAGCTGCAGGAGCAGATTTTATCAAAACGAAATAAAGATCTTTTAATGAGCTATGGCTTAGTGCCTTTTAAGGAGGATCAGGAAAAGGATATGCTGGACAGATACCAGTTTATCCAAAAGTATGCAAAAGAGGCTAAGGCATTTGGCGCCCAAAGACGGGCAAGCGAATCCAAGGCAGCTCAGATTGCTCTTGTTAACTTAAGCGTTCATGGGGGATTTTCTGATGTAACCAGACTGATCTTAAAGATGGAAAGTCGGCTGGCAGAGGAGTTTGCAGCCTGTATGGAATGGACTTTAGTGGGAGATGTTGAAGTCTGTCTAAAGGTGGATGAATCAGGGAAAAGCGAAATCCTGTGCCGGAGGGATGGAAAGATGCTGAAATCAGTTCCTTCAAGGCTTGGGAAACAAGCCCACGTGCTGGAAGTTAAGGAAGCCCATAAGAAGTTAAAGGAACAGTATATAAGGGCGAAAAAACTGATGGAAGAGTCTATGGAAAGCGGTGCGGAATTTACCGCTTTGGAAGTGGCGGGATTAATGGAAAATCCTGTGGTCAGGGCAATTTTACAGTCACTTGTGTTTATAAGCGGAGAAAACACAGGTCTTTTGGTATGGGAAAAGAATGACATTTCCATAAAAGCATGGGATGACAATATAACGACTTTAGACGCAGAACAGAAAGTCCGCATTGCCCACCCGCTTGATCTTTACAGGATGAAAGTATGGCACCAGTATCAGAAGCTTTTGTTTGACCGGCAGATTCGTCAGCCCTTTAAGCAGGTGTTCCGTGAGTTATATGTGAAGCTGCCGGAAGAAGCAGGACTTACTGCATCAAGAATGTTTGCCGGCAATCAGATTCAGCCCCAGAAAACAGTTGGATGTCTGAGAGGCCGCAGATGGATTGCCGATTATGAGGAAGGACTTCAGAAGATTTATTATAAAGAAAATATCATTGCCAGAATTTATGCGCTGGCAGACTGGTTTTCTCCAAGTGACGTGGAAGCGCCAACCCTGGAATGGGTGGAGTTTTCCAATCGGAAAACCTTTGAGCCGCTTACCATTTCGCAGGTGCCGGATTTAATTTACAGTGAGGTAATGCGGGACGTGGATTTGGCAGTGAGCGTGGCTCATGCAGGTGGCGTGGATCCGGAAACCAGCCATTCAACCATTGAAATGAGGCGGGCAATTATTGCATTTAACCTGTCTTTGTTCCGGCTTACAAATGTAACCTTAAAGGACAGTCATGCGCTGATTCAGGGAAGCAGAGGCAATTACAGCGTCCACTTAGGAAGCGGCGTAATTCATCAGGAAGGCGGCGTCATGCTGAATATTCTGCCGGTGCACAGTCAGAAAAGAGGAAAGCTGTTCCTGCCCTTTGTGGATGAAGATCCAAAGACGGCAGAAATTATGTCTAAAATCGTGCTGCTGGCGGAAGATAAGAAGATAAAAGATCCTTTTATTTTAGATCAGCTTGTCTGACTTAATTATAGGCATAATCAATATAAGTAACCCCTTCCAAACCGCCATAGGTTTCCACAATCTGGGAATAGGTAAGCTCTTCCGCAAAGCTTAAGGCAATGATTGCGGAGACTGCGGTGCTTTCCGAAGTCTTTTTGGGACGTGTCATTTCCAGATGATCAATGATACAATGTTCGTTTTTGGCAAAGGCAATAAACTGACTCATGTCACTGATTTTTGCAAATTCTACATGAAGGGTGATGGATTTTAAGGCGGGGTTTAAGTGGGTATGTACGATCCGCAGCATCCTTAGAGAAATCCATATTGCAGCGAACACAACCAGTGCGCCGGTGTAAAAGCCGGCGCCTAAAGCAAGCCCGATACATGCAACAGCCCATAACCCAGCAGCAGTAGTTAAGCCTCTTACCTGATTCTGTCTGGTGACAAGTATGGTGCCGGCGCCCAGAAAACCAATGCCGCTTATCACCTGTGCAGGAATGCGGCCGGCATCGGCAGATGAAAAATTAGTGGATAAATAAATGCCCACCATCATTGCCAGACAGGAGCCGAGACATACCACCAGATAGGTGCGGAAGCCTGCCGGACGGTGCCTTTTTTCTCTTTCATATCCTAAAATTCCACTGAGCATCATGGCAAGAAAAGTGCGCAGCAGGATAGAAGGAAATGTTAATTCTTTTAAAAAATTTATTTGTTCTAAAATCATGAGCAGTCTCCTTATAAGTAAAGTTTATCATAGTGAAGGCTTTAACTCAAATTATTTTGTTGTGATAATAAAGGCAGTGGAAAGATAACGTAAAAGCAGACAGAAAAAAGTATATTGTCAAAAAATTATCAATGTGGTATGATTACACCGTATTGTATCTCATAAGAGAATAATAACAGGAGGAAACGTACCATGAAAAATGAAAAAACCTATGAACTTGTGCTGACGGCACTGTTCACCGCCATTATTGTGATAATGGCATTCACTCCACTGGGATATATCCCGCTTGTTGTAATCAATGCAACAGTCATTCATATTCCGGTTATCCTTGGAGCACTATTTTTAGGTCCAAAAAAAGGTGCATTTTTAGGATTCGTATTTGGATTAACAAGCTTTATCAACAACACATTTAAGGCAGTTACTGCCTCCGCATTTGTTTTTTCGCCAGTTTTAGCGGCAAATGTGGTAGGAATGTCAGGCGTATTTAAGAGCATGTATATCTGCTTTGTACCCAGAATTTTAGTTGGAATCATTCCTTATTTTGTGTATATTCTGATTCGCAATTTATTAAAAAGTGAACAGAAAGTATGGCGTGTTGTGATTAATGCAGTAGTATCTTTTGTCTTATTTATTTCCATTAGAGCATTTGTAAGTAATTTGATAGAAAAGGGGAATGGGGCACTTACTGGAACTTTATCAGGTGCTGCTGTGGGAATCATTTTGTTTATTGTACTTACCATAACTGCCCATAAGAAGGCATCCTCTAGTGTTGCACTTGCCTATGCAGGTTTGACAGGTGCTTTTACCAATACGCTGTTTGTAATGAGCGGAATTTATATTTTATATAAAGATGCATATGCGCAGGCGTTAGGAATTGCAGGAGATACTGTAATTGATGTAATCATGGGTATTATCAGTTTTAATGGCATTGTGGAAGCTGTGGTTGCCGCAATCCTGATCGCAGGTATTGGATTGGCACTTATGCAGGTAAAACCCATTAAAGGACTTAAGGAATAAAAAAGAAGGGCAGAAGCAGCCTTGAAAGGAGTATGACTGTAATCATGATTTTAGCAGTGGATATTGGAAATACAAACATAGTAATCGGATGTATCGAGATGGAAAAGGTTTATTTTGTAGAACGGGTTTCCACAGATACTGCCAAAACCGAATTAGAATATGTGGTGGCGTTTAAGACGCTTCTTGACCTGTACCAGATTAAAGTGGAAGAAATTACAGGTTCTATTATTGCATCTGTAGTGCCGCCCCTTACCAATGTTATGAAGTCTGCTATGAATAAGCTTCTGCAAAATGAGCCATTAGTGGTAGGCCCAGGAGTGAGGACCGGGCTGAATATACTGATGGATAATCCTGGACAGGTAGGCTCCGATCTGATTGTGAATGCAGTTGCAGGATTAAAATATTATGGTGAGCCAATTATCATTATTGATATGGGAACAGCCACTACCATCAGCGTGGTTGATGAAAAGAAAAATTATATTGGAGGTATGATTCTGCCCGGTGTGAAGGTTTCACTGGAATCGCTGGTAAATCGTACCTCCCAGCTTCCCAGGATCAGCTTGGAGGCGCCCAAAAAGATCATCGGAAAAAATACCATTGACTGTATGAAAAGCGGAATCATTATGGGACAGGCGGCCAGTATGGATGGCATGATTGAACGGATATGGGAAGAGCTGGGCTATAGGGCAGCAGTGGTGGCGACCGGAGGTCTGGCTGGCTGCATCGTACCATACTGCAAACAGAAAATTGTCTATGACAATGAGCTGACGCTGAAAGGACTCAATATAATTTATCATAAAAATGTGGATACACAAGCCTGAGTGAAGGAAAGGAAAGCAGGATGTTAGAAGGAAAGCATATTGTACTTGGAGTGACCGGCAGCATTGCTGCCTATAAAATAGCATCACTGGCCAGCATGCTGAAAAAGCAAAAAGCAGATGTGACTGTGATTATGACGCAGAATGCTGCCAATTTTATTAATCCGATTACTTTTGAAAGTCTCACTGGAAATAAGTGCCTAGTGGATACTTTTGACAGAAATTTTCAGCACAGTGTGGAACATGTGTCACTGGCCAAACAGACAGATTTATTTATGATTGCGCCAGCATCTGCCAATGTAATTGCAAAGGCAGCGCATGGGATTGCTGATGATATGCTGACCACTACACTGCTTGCCTGCCAGTGTCCGAAGATCATTGCACCGGCCATGAATACCAGAATGTATCAGAATCCAATTGTACAGGATAATATAAAAATATTGGAGCGTTACGGGATGGAAGTAATTATGCCGGCGTCTGGGTATCTGGCATGCGGGGATACCGGAGAAGGAAAAATGCCAGAGCCGGAGGTTTTATTTGAATTTATTTTAAAAGGCTTAAAGACTAAGGATATGACAGGGCTGAAAGTACTTGTAACAGCAGGACCTACTATAGAAAAGCTCGATCCGGTCCGGTTTATCAGCAATCATTCTACTGGAAAAATGGGCTATGCGATTGCAAAAGCAGCAATGCGGCGCGGTGCGGAAGTTATACTGGTTACAGGAAAAACAGAATTGAAACCGCCTGTGGGAGTAAATACCATAGATATTTTATCTGCGGCAGATATGGCACAGGCAGTAAAAGAGCACGCACCTTCCCAGGACATTATTATCAAGGCCGCTGCAGTGGCAGATTATCGCCCTAAAGATATAGCAGATGAAAAAATAAAGAAAAAAGATGACGCCATGAATATTGAGCTTGAACGCACGGAAGACATTTTAGGGTATTTGGGAGCGCATAAGATAAATGGGCAGTTTTTATGCGGTTTTTCCATGGAAACAGAGCATATGATTGAAAATTCTAAGGAAAAGCTCAAGAAAAAAAATCTGGATTTAATTGTAGCTAATAATTTAAAGCAGCAGGGAGCCGGTTTTGGAACAGATACCAATGTGGTGACTCTGATATCAAAGGAAGATACAATACAGCTTCCGATTATGAGTAAAGAGGAAGTGGCGGATGAATTATTAAGCTGCATATTAAAAGGCCTGGGCAATTAACGCCTGGGCCTTTACCTGACTGCTATGCAGTATATTTTTCAATTAATTCAATAAATTTGTCATGATTTGCGGCAATCCATTTATCATAAGCAGCTGCCTCGGCTGAGATCATTTTCCCCAGTTCCACAAGGAAATCCGGAATTTTATCAGCTTCTATGGATTTCCCCATATCCGAGATTACTTCCTGTCCCTGTAATGGGCAGCCGCCTTCAAAGATAGCAAAGGCAGGTTTTGGTCCATCTGGTGTCTGCCTGATCCCGCCTCTGAAACCAATGGTACCGATCTGATGGGTACCGCAGGAAGAAGGACAGCCTGAAATGTGAATTTTGGGCAACACGCCGTCAGCAAAATTTTCCTTACGTACTTTTTCAATACATGCAGATAGTAGAGCAGGAGAATTGCCGATTCCTACCTGGCAGATGGAAGCACCAATGCAGGCCACGGAAGTTTCAAAGAGATTTTGTGCACCGTCAGTAGTAGCCTTAAGAACTTTTTCCGCTTCGCTGGCACTGCAGTTAATTACATAAAGACCTTCATCAGGAGTAAGGCGTATTTCAACATCTTTCATAGGTTCAATTAAATGGTATAAACAAGCTGCTTTATCAGGCGTTAAATTTCCTCCTATAGGTTGATAAAAAACTGCATATAAACCAGCCTGCTTTTGAGAAATTATCCGCTTGTCAGCAAAAGGAATGCCTGTTTCTTTTTGGATAGGGGCTGTTTGTAAAAGCTCTGAAGGCTGAAGCGTCAGAGACTCTGATTTCATAACCTGAGAAAGCTTTTCCCTAAATGCACTGATGAGCCCATCTTTGCCCAGAGATTCCTGCATAAAGCGTGTTCTTGCTTTTCCACGGTTTTCATAATTGCCATAGGCAGTAAATGTGTTTACCATAGCTTTGAGATAATAAAGAATCTGTTCAGGAGGAGCACCCTTTGCAACGCAGATGCCAAGGCCTGGCTTAATACCTAAACCTCCTGCAATATAAACATCAAAGGTATGGTCAGCATTAGCGGTAAATCCCATGTCCCGAAAAGTAGCATGGGTATTATTTTCAGGGGAATTGGAAAAGCTGACTTTCAGCTTTCGTGGAAATTTTACCGCTTTGATAAAATTCATTAAATATTCACCGGCAGCTTCCGCATAAGGCATTACATCAAAATGTTCATTCTGCTGGACGCCGGATAAAGGAGAAGCCATTACATTGCGGGGAAAATCACCACCGCCGCCTCTTGAGATCATGCCAGCCATCCAGGCTTTTTCTATTAACTCACATAAATCAGAAGCTTCAAGATCATGCAGCTGGATGGATTGGCAGGTGGTCATTTTTAAACGGTTTATGCCATAAGCATCACAGTTTTCAACGATAAATTTCAAACGTTCTTTTGTGAGACGTCCGCCAGCCATGCGCAGACGCAGCATGTGCTTTTTTCCGCCTCTTTGTGCATAGCTTCCGAAGCCTCCGGAAAATGCCTTATATTCAGCAACTGTAATTTCTCCACGGTGGAACTGCATGGTTTTTTCCTTGAACTGCTCTAAGTCGGGAAGAAATTCAGCTAAATAATCTTTTGGCATAAAATAGATACGCTCCTTTTTGTGTGATTAGTAGTTTAAGTAATCCAATTCATCCTGCAATTCCTGAGGAATGTCGATACCGCTGTTTTCCACTCTTTTTTTCAGCATGTCGATTCTGTGAATATGCTGTTTCTGGCGCACATCATAACGTTCCATCAAATCTTTAAAGATCGGATTGCCAGCCAAAGTATTTCTAACCGGTTTTGCAAAAGGACAGTAAGTAAACAGGATGGTTCTTGCTATTTTAGTCAGTCTCGGGGAACCTGTTCCTTCAAATAATATATAGGAAATATAATCCCGCACAAACATTTCTTTAAAACTGCCTCTTGATTTCTGCAGGGCAGTTTTGATTTTTTCTTTTGTTGTAGGTGATAATTCCGTGTTTTTCTTATAAAACTGGATGTAGTCAAAGTATTCACTGGTCAGGGAACGCTCAGACAGATCGTTCCAACGCGGCCCTTGGATACGCTTGCACATTTCCCATCGGTATTCGCCGGTTAGTCTTACTATAGCGGAACGAAGATCATCCATATAAAACATAGGAAGCATCATGCGGGCTGATGTATTTCTGCGGCGTCCTTCGATTTCCTGCCACATAACGCCTCTGGTACCTACACCTGGCATAAGGATGAAATCAGGCAGCTTTTCCATATGGAAAAATTCCTTTGGAATGTTTGCTTCCACGTTGGTATAAACATATTCCCTGTAATAAGCGGTGAAATCCAGGGAGATATTATAGGTTAAGGAAGCCTGTAGTGTGTTGTTAGAGACCAGACAGCTATCAAGTGCCTTTAAAACGTTGTGGGCAGAGAAAACAGGACAAAAGGTTGAAATACGTCCACTGGTCATTTTGTTTACAGGCGGCATCATGTTCTTTAGTTCATATTCCACTTTTTTGGAGGTATCATCTGCAAATTCAGTTTCTTCCTGGGCGCTGATCTTGCCGGAAACCTTCATTGTGTGCAGGTACTTGGTGTAATCCTCGTCAAATTCGTTTCGGCTTGGTTCACGTTCCCCTTTTAAAATAGCATTGAGCCAGTCGAAAAGGGTAAAGGTATGAGGATGGGATTCCCTGGAAAGACGGTCAGCCAGTTTTCCCAGACAGGCTGTGTTTTCTGTTCCTGCCAGTAGTTCATCCACATAACCAAAGTAAAGGAACATACGGACAGGCAGCGGCATGGAAGCATCATTTGCCGCTTTAAAAAAGATAGTATTATACAATTCATAAAAAGAAGAAGTAATCTGCTGTCTTAAACGTCTTGCACTGTCATCTGAAGCATTTTTATCTTCCATATTTTGGTAGGTATTAATAAAATCTTTAAATTGGCTGCAAAACGCTTCCTCAGCTCCGGAGTAAGAGAGAATTGTCTGGAGGGAATCGGTTAATTGCTCTAAGAAAGTGGAATCTATAACAGATTCTTTTTCCGCAGGCGCTTCAGTTCCCGCAGGTTTAGCTTTTAAAACAGCCTGGAAGCTGGCAGAACGTTTTGCATAAAGATCCTGATCAATGCCGGGGATGGATTGCAGACGCTGGAGCATTTGTGCAATAGATGTCTGCAAAAGCTTAAAATCAGAAGAGCCAGCATCGGATTTTTCATATAAGGTAATATATAAATTAAATAAATCATTTCCATCTTCATTTAAATACAGGGCAAGAGCCTGCTTTTGATAATCCATCAGCGAATCTATGGATGAAATGATTCTTTCAAAATCAGGGCCGATGTTGATAATTAATCCAAGTGGAACGGCAGGAGCTTTTGCTAAAACAGCCGAATCACTGTTTGCAGATAAGAGGTATTCAAATCCATCATAGTAGGAAACTGTCCAATCTTCTAAAGGAGAATCTTCTACACAGGGAGCCAGTTCCGATAATCCGGAAAGTTTCTGGGCGCTGACCTGATGCCGCATACAACAGACATTATAGAGAGAATAATCCTTTGTACAGGTATTATAAAGTTCACTACAGGAAAAACGTGCTTTTTCATAGCATTGTAAAACTGAATTTACCTGCCTGAAAGCAGAGCGCGCAAACAAAATGCTGGAATCGGGATTGGCACGGAAGAATGATTCTAAGGTTGCAATATCATAAATAGGGTAAGACATTATAACTGAATCTTCCAGCGTTCTGCATGTCATAAAATGCACGTCTTTACATAGTTCACAGATGCCCGGAACATCTCCCTTTGATAAAGTATATTTTCCTCCGGGGAAGGAGACAGAAACACTGCCTTTCACAATTAAGAAAAGCTCATTTGCGGGTTGGCCAGCCTCAAAGAGCAGCTGGTCTTTTTCAATTGTAACAGAAGTCATGAGTTCCTCCTTATTATTTTCAAATCTTTTTTTATTATACCCTTTGAAGAGAACAAATTCAATATGTGAATCACTTAGAGTAAATTGAAAAAAGCTGGCAGCTTTCTATGAGTGTTTTATTGTATCTACCTGTTATTTATGGTATAATTTTACATCATAATTTTAAGCAGTCATAAAAATATAGTAAAGGAGAAGGAATCATGGCAAAACTAATCATAACAGTTGAAGGCGGAAAGATAACGCAGACATTAAACTTTTTGGACAGAAACATTAAGGATAACAGGTATGTTTATGGA
The DNA here is from genome assembly GCA_000403495.2 of Lachnospiraceae bacterium 10-1. Classification (GTDB taxonomy): domain Bacteria; phylum Bacillota; class Clostridia; order Lachnospirales; family Lachnospiraceae; genus Suilimivivens. Next base: position 37,737 of record KE159822.1, read on the forward strand.
AATGGTAATGAATCAGGCATTGTAGATGATCCTGAAGATATTTTTTCAGATATTCCTGAGAACCAGCGTTTATCTGAACTCTACAGCGAACTGCTTGAAACAGTAAATTTGGGTAATAGCCAGATCACCAGCATTATGCGTCAGTTAAACGAGCTTGAGAAGGAAATGGAGGTTTATGTGATTCCTAAAGCAGGCAGTGAGCAGGAGCATGTGATCACTCTTAATAATATTGATTTGACGGAACTTTCAAAAAAGGGAAAACATCCGCTTACCACTGACAAACAGATTGAGGATGCGGTTAAACAGGCTATATATCAAAAAAAGTAATGAGGAAGAGAGGATAAAATATTGAAACAGTTTTTCGGAATGAGTCAGAGCGGAAATCTGCAGGAAGCGGTGAAAGGGCTTAACAGTCCTCAATTAATTATGCTGCTGTCTAACAATGATCAATTTGAAGCACATGTAAAGAAGCTTGAAGAACTTTATCCCCAAGTACCAAGCATAGGCTGTATTGGAATGAGCTATGATACTAAAGTAGTGGAAAAAGGTGTGGGAGTAATAGCATTTTATGATGGTGTTAACGCAACCGCAAACGTACTTGAAGAAGTATCTGTTATGCCGGTAAAATATATTGACCGGCTGGAGCAAGATGTACATACTGTAAATGGTTCGCTGAATGATACTGTTTGTATTGATTTTTGCTCTGGAAATGATGCATGTGTGCTGACAACTATATACAGCGTATTAAAAAAGAAAAACATTTCTTTGGTAGGCGGAACAGGAGATGGTGGGAAAGTATCCGCAAATGGAAAGATTTATTCCGATGCAGTGGCATATGCACTGGTAAAAAATAAAAATGGAAAAGTAAAGGCCTATAAGGAAAATATTTACCGACAGATGGATAATTACCGTTTTATTGCATCTAAAACTGATAAAGCCAATTATATGCTGGGGAAATTGAATGGGGTTCCTGCAAAGCAGGTTTACCAGGATATACTCCATGTGACGGAAAAGGAGATATTAACACAAACATTTAAAAATCCATTTGGGAAAATTAATGGTGATGACACCTGCATTATATCTATTAAGGAAGTAAATGGCGATGCGCTGACCTGTTTCAGACAGGTAAATGATTCTGATGTTCTAATTTTGCTTGAGCTGGGAGATTATAAAGAAATTGTAAAAAATACAATACGTCAGATACGTCAGGATTTCCCCCAAATTTCGGCAGTTTTTTCAGTAAACTGTCTTTTCAGATATTTATTGTTTACGGAAAATCATTATATGAAGGAATATTTAAATGAAATGGCGGCTTTGGGAAATCATGCCGGCCTGGTAGGATATGGAGAACATTATAACAATCGATTTGTCAACCAGTCTATGACTTGCGTTGTGTTTGAATAAATGGAGGAATGATGATGAAATTTAAGAGAAAAAACCGGCGCAGATCAAAGAGTTTATATCCGGTGTTATATGTGATAGGAAGCTTAAAAGATTATCATAAGGAACTGGTGCAAAGAGAAGTTTCTTCCCTGTGGGAACTGAACATGGTGAGTAAGTCCTTTGGCAGTGTGCTTCATGAATCAGAGAATTTTAAGGAAACACTTAGAGAATTTAATGAGACATTTTCCAATATAAATACAGTGTCAGGACAATTTGCTGCTGTAAAAGAAAATATATCCCAGTCGGTAGTACAGGCTCAGGAAGAGATAGAACAGTTGAAATACAGCTCACTTATGGTACAAACACATTTTGATGAGATGCAGGAAACTTTTGAAGAGTTTCAGCAGTCTTTAAGAAAGATTAAAGGATGTATGGGGAAAATTGTATCTATTGCAGATCAAACCAACATTCTTTCACTAAATGCGTCTATTGAGGCGGCGAGGGCAGGAGAAAAGGGAAAAGGATTTGCAGTAGTTGCAGAGGAAGTAAAGAGTTTATCAGATGAGATAAAAAATCTGGCAGCAGAGGTGGATGTCAGCATTGGTGATGTGGAACAGGGAACAGATATGCTAAATAGCAGTATAAACACTTCACACCAGGCTTTGGAACAGAGCCTTTCTAAAGTTGAAGAAGCTTATGAGACCTTTGACAGCATTACACAGGCGGCTGAGGGGACTTCAGAAGTGCAGATGGAAATTTCTCAAGTAGTGGATGAATCCAAGGAGGCACTTCAGACTTTATATGATTTCTTTGAAAATACTAAAAGACAGTATCAGGAAGTGGTGAAACACATCAATCATGCCAGCAATCTGGGAACTACGAAAAGTGCCATGTTTGAGGATATAGATAACATGCTGTCACAGATTCCCCCTATTATAGAAGATTACAATAAAGGCTGATAAAAATTGGGCGGCATATAGCCGCCCTTTCTTATTCATCATCTTTATATTTTTTGACCAGATTTTCGAATTCGCCTCTTACTTCCACAAAAGCTTTTAGCAGCTTCGGTGAAAAGGAACCGTTTTGTCCATTCATAATGATTTGATAAGCTTTGTCTGTATTATAAGCAGCTTTATAAACACGTTTGGAGGTAAGAGCATCATACACATCGATTAAAGAAACGATTTGGGCGGCAATGCTGATTTCATCACCCTTTAAGCCATCAGGATACCCTTTACCATTATATTTCTCATGATGATGTCGTGCAATGTCATAAGCGTAATCGCAAAATACTTTGTCATCCAGATGAATTACCTGTTTTATGATTTCTGCGCCCTTAGTAGTATGGGATTTTATGATTTCAAATTCATCGGTGGTTAGTTTTCCGGATTTCAATATTATGCTGTCAGAAATCATAATCTTTCCAATATCATGGAGACAGGAGGCCCTTGCAATTACTTCCAGTTTTTCCGGGGTAAGTTCATATTCAGGATAAAGCTTCATTACGCTTGTTCCAAGACACATACAAAAGCTGCGTACTCTTTTTATGTGCTGCTCTGATTCCAGATCTCTGAATTCCACAATATTACTTAAGGCATCTACCAAAATTTCATTCATGTGCCTGAGTTGTGTAGCCTGCTGACGCAGTACAGCATTTTGCTTTTCCAGTTTAGCCGCCTGTCCTTTGACTGTAATTTCCAATTGATGCTTGTATTGGAAAAAGTTGAGCACATTTTTTACCAGTTGTTTTACAACCTCAGGATAAAATGGTTTTTTCACATAGCTTACCACACCATATTCATATCCCTTTTTTTCAAATTCAGCTGAGGTTTCACTTGTGATCATTATAAAAGGGATGAGTGTTAACAATCTTTTAGCATTTAAAAGTTCCAAAACCTGAAATCCATTCATAACAGGCATGGTATAATCCAAAAAGACTACTGCAATGGAGGAAGCTTTTTTTCTTAAGAGTTCAATTCCTTCTTTGCCATTATTGGCTTCTAAGATTTTATATTCATCTCGGAAAATATCAGCAAGCATTGTGCGGCTGATATTGTCATCATCAATAATTAATATTGTATCGTTCTGCATTTTTCCGCCATACTTTCTTTTTTATTTTATAGTTTAACCATTACTACAGTTTTATTTCGAAGCTTGAATATGATTCTGTTTACATCGGAAGGAAGCATGTATTTAATAGAATTAATTATTATAACACTTCCAGGATATGCATTTCCTCTGACACAGACAGGAGCCTTCATATCCTGGTCCGTCATATTGGCAAGCTTTGAAATTTCAGCATCCAGATTGGCCAATTCCCGATCCTTTGCTACGATAGTAGCGTTTAATTTCTTTAAGGTTTCCTCCGCCAGTTCTTTTTTTGCAGGGAGATGTTTTAGCATTTTATTCCAGCCTTCTTCTAAAGCTGATATTGCGTTTAAGATTATTTCACGCCTGTCATTTAATTTAATCTGTTCCTGCTCGTAAAGCTCGTTTCGTCCTATATCAAGAAGAGTTTTGATATGAGAGCTGTTTCCCAGGTTGTATGTGTCTACTCCTTTTACCGCACAAATACTGCCGCCTAAAAGAATTCCCTTGCTTCCGGATACAATCACTCGTCCCATAGTGCGAATGTTGCTGTTCATAATATAGTTAGCCTTTACATTGCCGCCGGCAGTGATGTTAGCAGCTTCGAAAAAGCTTCCTGAAACTTCTCCTCCTGCCTCAATAAAGCAGTCACGTTTAGAACAGCTTCCCTTTTTAATCATTACATTACCACCGGCAATAAGCTTTGCTGTTTCTACGTTGTATTCAACAATAATATCTCCGGATGCCTTTATATATCCGCCGGAATGAATACTGCCGATTACATGTACGGAACCATCTACCTCCAGCTTACCGGTAACAGCAGTTACATCTTCACAGACAACAATCATGTTGGTAATGACGATTCGGCCATTTATAAATTCAAATTTTCCACTTATTTTTGAAAAATAAGTTACTCCGTCTGAGGCAAGTGCAAATCCAACTCCCTTTAAGGGATTTTTTTCAAGACCGTTATTGGCATGGATTACTTCACCAAATACATTTTTTCCATCGGTTCCTTTTTCGGCCCGGTGATATACTGCAATTTTTTCTCCCTCTTCCACCATCTCAAAGGCTTCTATGTTGACGTAATCAACACCGCCGTCTGGGAGTGGTGCCGGAATACGGGGAAGGTCAAGTCTTACAAAAAATTCATACCATCCATCTTTGCCGGCTTTGGCGGGAGTACCTTCAGCAATTAGAATTTTTTCATTCATCCGCCTTTTTGTAATCATTTCAGAGATTACATCATGTTTAATGCCTAATACAATTCCCCGAAGAGCCAGATCATCTAAAATGTCTTCTTTTGTAACTGCATTGCCGGGAACCCAGGGAATAAATGCATAAGCTTTATTTCCATTATCCTCAATTAAAATACTAAATTCTTTTGCCCTTGCATAAGCAGCGTTCGGTTTAGGAGCATTTGAGGAAGAGGGACTTGAATCTTTCCTGGCTGAAAGATTTAAACGCATTTCCTCCATGTCGCTGCTGGTATAGATCAATTTGGCGTAAGAAAAAACATCCAATCCGGCTTCCAGTCCAAGACGTATCTCTTTCATCTGCCAGTGATTGAACAAAGGATTTGCATAATCTGAAACCGTTAGTTTCTTTTCCAGACCAAGGCGTATCTCCTGCATTTGCATCCAGTTATATTTTACATCAGCATAAATGGCAACATTCAGGTCTTCATACATGCCTATTCTGATTTCATGAATCTGCTGTGCATACATATCATCAGTAATCCATCGATCAATAGGCAGTCCGTCTTCTAAAGCAAGCCGGATTTGTTCCAGTTCATCATCAGCAAAGCCACGATTCAAATATGGAGAGAGGTCAGTAGAAGAGTAGAAAGCAAGCCGAATCTGCTTCATGGTATCATAGCTGTAGGCCGGATCTGCATAAGTAGAGACATCTACTTTATCTTTAAGCCCCATGCGGATTTGTTCCATTTGCAGCCAGTTAAATTCTGCTTTGGCATATAAAGAAACATTTAATCCTTCTTCTGTGCCAAGGCGGATTTCCTGACTTTGTTCATCAGAAAATTTTTGATTTTCAATCATTGGAAGATGCAGCCCTGAATTTGCTGTATTTTTAGAATCTTGCTGTTGTCTATGTTCAGAATACAAATTACCCATATTTGCCACCATTTTCTTATTTATAAATATATGGTATTAGTATATCAAAAGTACTGTAGGAAGTCTACTGTTTTTAAATGGCAGGGCCGGAAATGGGAAATTAATCAGAAAGATGACTTAAGACATTGGGTGCATATCTGTTTAAGATATAGGATAGAGGACGGAATAGTATAAGGGTAAGGGTAAAATTTCCAGCACAGTGAAGAATATCATAAGGAATACCGGCGCCCCAGTATGCAAGGGCGGCGCCCACGCCCCCGGATATCAGATAAGGAATGGAGCAAAGAGCACCAAACAATAAGCCGAAGGCACCGGCGATCACTGACCATACTATGACAGAGCTGTTTTTTTGGAAAAGCAATACGATCAGAGCAAGAATGCTCCAAATGTATAAGTAGCTTATCCACCAGATGCCGAAGCCGAAAATCAGTCCTTCCATCAGAACAAAGGCATAAATAACAAGGAAGACCTTTTTTTTATATGCCAGTGTGTAAACAATCAAAAGGACAGTAACCGGCTCAATATTAGGAAGAAATGCCATTCCCAGCTGTGCCAGAAGAAGGATGGCGCAAAGGAGCCCCAGGGTTACAATATCGATTACTTTTTCGGAAATCTGTCGTTGTTTCATATTCTGCCTCTAGTATCCAATCATTAATGTAAGTTCATATTTGTCTCCATCTGCAATGGGGGTTTGGTCTGCTGAGGTATTCACCTGGCCGCCTTCTTTGGTGATACACCACCATTCCTGATTGGAATCGTCAGCGGTTTCTCCGTCTACGGAAGTAATAAAAAGTCCATAGGCTCCATTTTCACCTTCCACCAGCGCTTCATCCACCAGCACATCTCCAAGAAATTCCTGCTGGGTATGATATTCAAAAGATTTAACGGTTTCATCCTTATGCACAACTTCAACAATGATGTTTTTTTCTCCGGCAGTGGAAGATGGTTTGGTAAATTGATAAATGCCAAACATGGCGGCAATTGCAATTACAAGCGCCGCAAGGGAAATAATAATTTTTCTTTGGTTTTTCATGATAAATTCCTTTCTTTTTCTGTTTTGTGCGGTCTGCACCTTGCTTGGGGAATATTTAAAAGATATATGATTCCATACAAGAAAAAGCTGTCAAGAATATTCAGGCAGCAAGATATATCTCATGTGGTCATCCCTCGTAACCAATGAATGAACTAAAACAGGCAGGTCTTCTGACTAAGGCATCATGGCGCTGCTTTGCCTTCCCGGTTTCCCAGTGGCTTTACAAAGCAGTACTCCTCCCATACAGCGGCGTGACCGTGAAGCGTAACTTACTTTCCTATTCTCCTAAAAAGGCACCTGTTTTATTAGATTGTGCGAATTTACTATACATGAGTTTAATAAGAAATGCAAGAAAATACTTTCTATATTTTTGGAAATGTGCTGTATTATAAAAAAAGAATTTAAGTCAGAAAGGAGTTTTAAGATGATAAAAATAAGAAATGAAGCGGAAGAAGATTACAAAATTGTGGAGGAGATAACCAGAAAAGCATTTTATAATATTCATGTCCCGGGATGCGGAGAGCATTATCTGGTGCATATTATGAGGCAGCACGAGGACTTTATACCAGAATTGGATTTTGTGATTGAACTTGACGGGCGGGTAATTGGAAATATCATGTATACAAAGTCAAAATTGGTTGATGAAGCTGGAATGGAAAAGGAAATTCTTACCTTTGGCCCTGTCTGTATTTTGCCGGAATATCAAAGAATGAATTATGGAAAGCAGCTTATGGAATATTCATTTGAGCAGGCAGTAGCACTTGGATATGATGTGATAGTTATCTTTGGAAGCCCTGCAAATTATGTAGGACGTGGATTTAAAAGCAGCAAAAGATATAATATTTGTACAAAGGATGGAAAGTTTCCTGCCGCAATGATGGCAAAGTAATTAATTCCTGACACATTGGATGGAAGAAAGTGGGTTTATTATGACAGCCCTGTCATGGCATTTGACCAGGAGGAAGCCGACAAGTATGATGAATCTTTGGAAAAAATGAAAAAGAAATATCTGCCGAGCCAGGAAGAATTTTATATTTTGAGTCATTCTTTTATTGAGTAATCAAATAAAGGGAAAGTATGGAAGTAAATGGTCAGGTATGCAGAAAAGGCAGGTGAAAAATATGGAAAATAAAGAAGCGGAAATAAAAAGAAATGTTTTTGAATTTCAGGCAGTGATTGAAGCGGTTCCTGATAAAGGGGGCGCATATGTGCGGTATCCAGGCGATATCAGGAAAGAGCTTGGAAAAGGAAGAGTTAAAGTGGAGGTGACTTTTGATGGAGAACCTTATCTTGGAAGCATTGTGAACATGGGAGTAAAAAATGAAGATGGCTCCGTCTGCTATATTATAGGAATTCGTAAGGACATCCGCAGCAAAATAGGAAAACAGCCGGGAGATATGGTTTTCGTCAAAGTAAAGGAATTTATAAAATGAAGCAGAGAATATTGATTATAGATGATGATATGGATTTATGTAAGTTATTGAAAAATAATCTGGAGCAGGAAGGTACTATGTCTGTACTTGTCATGATGGATCGACAGGATTAAAAAAGCGGTAAGTTCTGATTACCAGCTTATTATTTTAGATATCATGCTTCCGCAAAAAAATGGATATGAGGTATTGGAAAAAATCAGGGAGAAGAACTTTGTGCCTGATTTGATGCTGACAGCGAAAGACAGCGAAGGTGATAAAGTGTCCGGATTAAGAATGGGGGCAGATGATTACCTGACAAAGTCATTTTCAAATAGCGAATTTCTTGCTCGTGTATCCTCTCTTTTGCGAAGATATACCCTTTTTAATTCAACAAATGCTTCAGGTAAAGTTATCAGGGTGGGAAATTTAGTGATTGATAAATGCAGTCGTGAAGTATGCAAAAATAATCACCTGAACGGAATTCATTTGTGAAGGGAACCGGAATTCTTGCTGAAATTAATTATGAATTAAATGGCATATTAGAGAAAAAACGTGAGCAGTTCGTGAAATTGCAAAGGACGGAGAAATCCAGCCAACAGTTATTGACAGACCTGTCACATGATGTAAGAACACCGCTTGCCTCTTTAGTGGGACATCTGGAGTCATTAGATTCTCAGACTGCAAAGGAAAAAGAGGAGTATATTCATGTGGCCTACAGGAAAGCGTTAGATTTACAGGAACTGATCGACATGCTTTTTCAATGGTTTAAATTGGCTTCTCATGAACAGTTGTATCAGATGAAAGTCTATGACATTAATGAGCTGACAAAAGAAATAATAATTGAACATATTCCGGTATTTGAAAAGAAGCAAATTTCTTTTTTAGAAAATATTCCTGAAGGTGAATGGTTTATAAAACTTGACAGGGTTGCATATGCAAGGATTATTTATAATCTTTTGAGTAACGCTGTTAAACATGGGCAATGTACTTTAATAAAAGTTGAGATTCAAAAGAATAAAGACCAGGTGCTGATTTTCATATCGAATAATGGAATTGCTATTCCAAATGATAAAATTTCGCTTATCTTTGACCGTCTGTATAAATGTGATGCTGCCACCTCTTGTAAGAAAAAATTAAGATTTGATAAAGGAGGATGTCAGAACTTACTGGTAAAATAGAAATCAGGAGGTGTGCATCAGATGAGTGAATATGTAATTGAAACGGAAAATTTAACAAAAAAATACAAAAACCAAATTGTTGTAGACCGGCTGAACCTGCATGTGCAAAAAGGGAAAATTTGAAGATTTTGGAAAGACTGCGTGGAAGGCATCGGAAAGATATGGTAGAAAATGCACTTTCCATCATGAATTTAGGTAAAGAAAACAAAAAACTGTTTCGTGAATATTCATTGGGAATGAAGCAGCGTTTAGGATTAGCGGCGGCGATCATGCATGAACCTGAGCTGTTGATTTTAGACGAGCCTATGAACGGTCTTGATCCTATTAGGATACATGAAACCAGAAAGTATTTGCTGCAATTATGTAAAGAAAGAGGTACAACAATATTTGTTTCCAGTCATGAACTGAATGAAATTGAACTGCTTGCGGATGTAATAGGTATTATAGATCATGGACAAGCCAATATTACGATTGTATGAAAAACTTGATAGCAGGGGAAAGATCAACAGCAGCTTTGTCAAAGAGGGGATTGTTGTTGAAAATGTCAGTGTAGGTGCAGGAAATCTGGAAGACTATTTTACAGAACTGGTCGGGGGTGATGAAATTGGCTGATATTGTATATTGTGAATTAATGAAATTAAAACGTTCAAAAATTATATTGATTGGCATTTTGGGTTCACTTATCGTACCGTTTTTAGTAGTTACAAATGACATTTTAGCAGGCAAGTTTATTACCTTGTTTATTCTGGTAGTATTGTTTATGGTTCTTTCATGGCTGGATATTGTGGTGATAGCGGTATTATGCAGTTTGTTTATGGATGTCTCGCAGCATTTATTGCCATTGCAGCAGTTATTCTGCTAAATGTAGTGTTATCTGGCTCCCCGATCGCCGGATTTTATCCGTGGACTGCGTCTTATCTTTTGCTGACTGGCAGACTGGAACAATCAGGATGTCCGACTTCCGTTGGAATACTGATTATTTTTCTTTTGTGCCTGTTTGGTATCTGTTACAGTATTTTTAGATTTCAAAAAAATGATATTGTGTAATTTTAAAAACAGATTAAATCTTAACAAATGTTAAAAAAATAAAAGGCGGTGCTGCGAATGTCGGCGCTTATGTCAATGAGGACCAGGAAAACGGAAAGGAAGAGAGGGAAAGCGAAGAACCGGAAGACTGAAAGGGGGGGACATATCCGGACAGAGAGTATAGGCAGGCATTGCCCTCCTACAGAAAATGCGTTATAATTTTTCATAGCAGAAAATAAGGAAAGCACTGCCGCATGCCCTTCCGGGGTGCGGCAGTATGTAACAGAGGGATAGCGGATATGGGAAAAATCAACCGTGAGGATATGCTGGAACTGACAAGGCGCATGACGCTGAAACGGAACTGCTTTGACAGGATCGCCGGGGCATATCTGGACGAAGAGGGATTTGTGGACGGAACCTTTAACAAGCATTTTCAGAAACTGTCACAGAAAGACCAGCAGGCAAACCTCGATATTGCAAAGACCATTCCCTTTTCCGGTACAAACGTGCAGCTAAAAGAGTATGTTTTCAGTGAGGTGGACCGGAGGCCGGGAAGCATCTGGCAGCTGCTTATGGCATTGAATGAGTGCGGGCTGAAAAATGATGCAATGCTGGACACTTTTTATGAGGAATTCGGGCAGAGGTACTGGACGGGTAAAAGCTATGCCATTTACTTTTTCCATGGCAGCTATGACGTTCCGCTGAAAGCAAACGATAAGGAAAGTCTGTGGGAATCGGAGGAGGTCTACCGGTTCTTAGTCTGTGCGGTCTGCCCGGTAAGCGGCGATTATGAGCCGGGTGAGCCGGAATGCGGGTTCCTGTTCCCTGCGTTCAAGGACAGGAGCAGCGATACAGAGAGGGTTAATGTTTTTGCGTCGGATGGAAATTTCAGGAAGGCCGGGGGAGTGGGGGAAATCCTGTTTTCCCGGAAATAGATATTTTGCTGATAAACAGGCAGTAGCAGATGAAAGACTGCGGGGAACGGAACAGGGAAGGAAATCGGGATTTACGGAGGAAACGGATATGTGGATTTGCCCAAAATGCGGGAGAGAATTTAAAAGAACAAATCAAGGCCATTACTGTGGGAAAGCACCCGGAACAGTATTGGAATATATAGATTCGCAGCCCATAGTAACACGCCCCCGCTTAATGGAAATGATGGTTTTATTACAAAACAGCGTTCCGTGTGTAAAGGAACGTATATCCTGGAGCATGCCATATTATGAGAAAGAGGGAAAATCCATCTCATTTTCTGCCTGTAAAAAGCACATCAGTTTTTATGCAGGGGCTGAAGCCATTGGAAAGTTTGCATTGGAGTTAAACGAATTTGCCACTAATAAAAATGCAATATATTTTCCTTATGATAAAGCATTACCTGCAGAATTGATTGAAAATATCGCAAGATGGTGTTTAAGCTGATCTGACAGCTTTCTGTTCACAGGGAGCGTGATAATGCTCATAACTGTACGGGGGGACCAATGGAGGAACTGTTTGTATATGCATTGCTATATAGTGAAGGCTTTGATGTGTGGTCTTTGTATGCAGATAAACTTGACCGGCTCTTTATGGAAGATATGGAAAATGAGACCTATCTTACTCTGGAAGGAATGGCGCCCAAAGAGGCTGTTTTACATACCCTCTCTATTATGGAGGGGAGCAGCTTCGACACAGAATATTTCGGGAAGATATTGATGCGGTCACTCCTGCGGATATATGAAGATACGGATATTGCGGTTTTTGCAGGGAAGATGTATTCCCTGTGGAATAAACTGCCACGGGATACAGGGCGGAAGGAACCGTTTTTAACGTTATGTTATGCAGATGACTGTCTGTCCTACCATGATGAGGCGCAGTGCAGGAAGCTATATGAAAAAGCAATGCGTTATTATGACCAGACAATAGATTTACGGAGGGAAACAGAATGGCGGTTACAGTGAACATCTATTACAGCGGCGAGAATGGGAATGCAAGGAAATTTGCGGAGGAAATGGCCTCAAGCGGCGTGGCTGATGATATCCGTGCGGAAGCCGGGAACATCAGGTATGAATATTTTTTCCCGATGGAGGATGCGGAGACGGTGCTTTTGATTGACAGCTGGGAAGACCAGCATTCCATAGACGCCCACCATGCTTCCCCAATGATGGCAAAGATCATTGGACTCAGAGAAAAATATGGCCTGCATATGAGAGTAGAGCGGTACGTGTCTGATGAAGACGGAATTCCGGAAGCAGATAAAGCATTTATAAAAGAATAACCACGCAGGAGTTTTAAAAGAACGGTACGGATATTTGTGGAATGAAAAAACAGCATATTTTATGAACCAGGGGCAATCAGGAACGGTTGCTCTTTTTTTGCGCAAAAAAGGAGGAAACATATGTTTTTAGTTATCGGCGAGAAGCCCAGCGTCTTGAGACGCAGCCAAGCAGGGCGGCTTAGAGCCCGCGTCCCTAGCCACCCGTTTTACGGGAGGGGCGCCCCCTCTTGACAGCCGCTATGTATTGTATTATACTGTATTTGTTAAAATAATACAGTTAAGAACAGAAAGGCGGTGGGACTTTGGAAATTGTCGTGAGCAACAAAACAAGTCGCCCTCTGTATGAGCAAATTTCAACACAAATTAAATCGCAGATTATGAATGGCGAACTGAAAGCTGGAGAAGCACTTCCCTCTATCCGTTCTCTTGCAAAATCATTGCAGATTAGTGTTTTGACGGTACAAAAGGCATACGACCTTCTTCAAACAGACGGTTTTATAGAAACGACAGCCGGAAAAGGTTGCTATGTATCAGTGCAAAACCAAGATTTTTATCTTGAAGAACAGCAGAAAAAAATAGAGGAACGATTTAATGAGGCTATTGAGATAGCCCGCACAAGTGGAATACCACTTAATAAATTACTCAATTTGTTGACACTATTGTATGAGGAGGATTGACAATGAACAATGCTTTGATTATTTCAGGTCTTACCAAAACATATAAAGATTTTGTTTTGAATAATGTTTCCTTTAGCGTTCCAAGTGGCTCTATTGTCGGACTGATTGGAGAAAATGGCGCAGGGAAAAGCACAACAATAAATGCGGCTTTGGGGCTTATCCAAAAAGAAGACGGTTATGTTTCGGTATTTGGAAAAGATGAACTGGACAATGAAACAAAAGAACAGATTGGAGTAGTATTTGACGGAAGCAACTACCCGGAAATTCTTTCTCCCAAGAAAATCAACCAGATAATGAAAAATATCTATGGCTCATGGGACGAGCAAGCCTATTTTCGGCTGCTGAAACAATTTTCTTTGCCCCTTGATAAGCAGATTAAACAGTTTTCCAAGGGAATGAAAATGAAGCTGGCTATTTCTGTAGCCCTTTCACACCATTCTAAACTGCTGATTTTGGACGAAGCAACCAGCGGGCTTGACCCTGTTATCCGGGACGATATTCTGGATATGCTTTTGGATTTTGTGCAGGACGAAGAACACTCCATACTGGTATCTTCCCACATTACCAGCGATTTAGAAAAAATTGCCGATTACATTGTTTTTATTCATGAGGGAAAAGTTGTTTTTTCAAAACCGAAAGATGAACTGATTGAACAATATGGCGTTATAAAATGCGGAGCAGCACAATTTGACGCATTGGATAAATCGGATATTATCACATACAGAAAAATGGATTACGAATGGCAGATTTTAGTTTCTGAACGAGATAAAATGCAGAAAAAATATCCGAAAGCATTGATTGTACCAGCTACGATTGATGAAATTATGCTTCTTTATGTAAAGGGGGAAAGATGATGAAAGGCGTTTTACTAAAAGACTTCTATATTGCAAAGAGCAATATCCTTGTAACTATCGTCAGCTTGATTGTTTTAGGTTTTGGATTGTCTTTTTTACTGGAAACAAGCGCACTTCTGATTTTAGCCCCGGTAGCTTCCACAACAGCGGTTTTTATCAGTATCACAAGTGACGCAGGCTCAAAATGGAATAAAAATGTGATTACCATGCCCGTATCAAGAAATCAGATTATCAGCGAGAAATTTATCTTTTATATCTTGCTTGCGGTAGTCGGTCTAATTACAGCACTTATTCCATGTATTGTGCTTATGTTGGCGGGAGCAGATATAACAGTTCATTCTTTGTGCTTATATGCTGCTATCGGTATGAGTGCTACTTTATTGGCGGGCGGCATTAGCTTACCATGTGCCTATTTGTTTGACCCGGAAAAATCCCAGATTGTTTTTATGATGTCCTTTATGGCATCGACAGGTATTATTGTTGGGCTTGTGCTTCTCACAAATCTCTTCATTCCTGTAAAAAACAATATCCTGTTGGATTTTAATATCGTTCTTGTAATTTCTGGTGTTTGTTTTTTCATCTCATACCGAATTGCAGTAGCAGTATATCAAAATCGGGATATAGTTTGATAACTCAGTAGCAAAATAGCAAATCCAGCCGAGCCAGTAAACCACAGCACAACCTTTGAGAAAAGGGGGGATTTTCCATGACTTGCACAGAAGCATACAAAGAACATATCGAATACACATTCCATGTTTTTTGTAAAGTCGTTATCCGCAATACCATGCTCACAGCCATACGGACATGGAACAGGGCTGTTGATCGTGCGATTGTAAGCGGCGTGCCCGAAGCGGAGATTTTGGAGTTAAAGAAAACGGAGATTACGGACAGGGTAAAGGAATTCGTGGAACAGAACGGAAAAAAGCCGGAGCTGTTCGGGGATATTGTCAGGGCGGCGATTGAGTTGTTAGAGTGTTTGATTACAAAAGTTATGCAGAAGGTAATGGATATAGCGGAAAAAGTTATCGGCAAAGTTACTGATTCACAAAAGGAAACGCCGAAAGAAATGGAAATTCATATCCATACAAAAGATGAGCCGGTGGTTTAGCCGGAAAGGAAGAAGATACTATTTCCTATAAATCCGCAGCGTAGAGCTAAAGCAGATGCACAAAATAAAGAACTGTCACAGCAGGAAAGCACCTCAACAGTCAAAAAATTCGTGGTTGGGAAGATAAAAACAGGGCAAAAATCTGTGCCTGCGGAAGCAAAGCGGCAGATTCCATGAGTATCAGGGACAGGCCTAAGCAGAAAAGGCAGATAGTAAAAGAAAGAGAAGCAAACAGGGAGCATTGGTTAAAACAGAAAGACAAAGGGGCGAAGTAGAAATGAATGGACGGATAGTATATTGCTATTTGTCCAGCAATTTTTGTATCTATGAGAGAGGCTGTGAAAGTATAAGTCTGTTGCATGGCAGTATAAGGTGTTTTTGAGATGATATACGATTAAATCGGTAAAAATTTTATGGATAGAGGGTAAAAGGATAAATCGAAATTGCCTTTTCAGATTTTGAGTGATATAGTAAAAAGCGGTGGATGCACCTGACTAAAGTAGGAGCAATGAATTTTATCAATAGAAATGCAGGTGTTTGTATGAACGAAAAAATTTTGATAGTGGACGATGAAAAAGAAATAGCAGATTTAATTGAGGTCTACCTCAAAAATGATGGTTATACTGTATATAAATTCTATAATGGGATGGATGCCTTGAAGTGCATTCATGAAATAGAACTGGATTTGGCGATTATTGATGTAATGTTGCCTGATACAGACGGTTTCCAGATTTGCCAAAAGATCAGGGAACGGTTTTATTATCCGATCATAATACTTACAGCAAAAATAGAGGATAGGGATAAGATTATGGGACTGACAATCGGCGCTGATGATTATATAACAAAGCCGTTTAACCCATTAGAGGTAGTTGCAAGAGTAAAAACGCAGTTGAGGCGGTATGTACGTTATAATAATCTTGCAGGAAGAAAAATTGAGGAGATAGAGGAGTATGATATTAGGGGGTTGCTGATTAACAAACATACCCATAAATGTTTTTTGTATGGAAAAGAGTTACAATTAACACCAATAGAGTTTTCGATTCTCTGGTATTTATGTAAGAATCAAGGAAAAGTAGTTCCGTCAGAAGAATTATTTGAGGCAGTATGGGGTGAAAAATATTTGAATAGCAATAATACG
Source organism: Lachnospiraceae bacterium 10-1 (assembly GCA_000403495.2). Lineage (GTDB taxonomy): Bacteria > Bacillota > Clostridia > Lachnospirales > Lachnospiraceae > Suilimivivens. The sequence continues at coordinate 54,020 of KE159822.1, forward strand.
GTAATGGCGCATATAGGTCGTTTGCGGGAAAAGATGAATGATTCAGCAAAAAAGGCAAAATTTATAGTAAATATATGGGGAGTTGGATACACCATTGAAAAATAAAAAAAATATATTAAATAAAGAATTTCAAACATTTTATACCAAGGTATATATACGTTTGATTGCAATGTTTTTGATGGCAATTTTGTTGATTTTTTTTCTGCGCTTTACGGTTTTACGAGGTCACTTTGCTGATTTTATAATTGATATTTTACAAAATGGTTTTCTGATGGAGTATGATGCGGCATATAGTTTATATTCTCAAGTATTTCGTAATCATATGGATATGATAATGATAGCAGCGTTAGTGATAGCATTTCTTATTATATTTCGCATCTTTCTGAAGTGGCTTACAAAGTATTTTGAGGAAATTGGAAAAGGAATGGACAGCTTGATAGAAGCTGGTGCGGCGGAGGTATCTTTATCGCCTGAACTTTTGCCAATGGAGAGACAGTTAAACACAATAAAGCATATTATTGAAAAACAAAGAAGAGATATGTCTGTGGCAGAACAGCGAAAAAATGATTTGATTATGTATCTTGCCCATGACCTGAAAACACCTCTTGCATCTGTTATAGGCTATCTGAGTTTATTGCATGATGAAGAAAAAATATCAGATGAGCTGAGGAAAAAGTATCTTTCTGTTTCATTGGATAAAGCAGAGCGGTTGGAAGATTTAATCAATGAATTTTTTGAAATATCGAAATATAATTTGACGACAATAACACTTCAATATAGTAAAATAAATTTAAGACGTTTGCTTGAAATGCTTTTATATGAATTCCAGCCAATGCTGAATGAAAAGAATTTGAAGTGTAATCTTCATGTTCCAGAGGATATTATAATGAGATGCGATGCAAACAGAATGCAGCGTGTGTTTGATAATCTGTTAAGGAATGCCGTTATTTACAGTTTTAATGGTACGGATATTAACATTACAGTTACCAGACAGGAAGAAAATGTAATGATCAGTTTCGCAAATCATGGAGATACCATTCCGGCGGAAAAACTGGAACGAATATTTGAACAGTTTTACAGGCTTGATGCTTCACGAAGTACGAGCAGTGGAGGGGCAGGTTTGGGACTGGCTATTGCAAAGCAGATTGTTGAGCTTCATCATGGTACTATTCAGGCGAGAAGTCAGGATGAAGTAATTGAGTTTGAAGTCGTGTTGCCAGTTTCGTAAGTAAATTGTAAGAAAGTTTATAGTAAATCAGTTGAATATTGTGTGTGTAAACAAATAAACCACACTCTTGTTTTTGATACAATAACAGTACTAAAACAAGAGTGTTTTGTTTTGTGCAAATATAAGATGAAGGAGCAGTTTTATGTCAAGAAAGAGACTAACACAGATATTTCCTTTTTTGCTTCCTCTCCGTAAATGGCAAAGGAAAAAAATTTTTTTTCTCAAAATGCTGTTAGACGAATACAGGTATGCACAAAGGAAGTCTGAAAAAATACTTCCCAATTTAGTATTTGAAACTTCAATTCCTATACTGAATGGAAACAGACAGGGATTCCGGCAGAAAAACGGAAAGAAAACAGTATATCAATTGGTGTCAAATAGGTTATCGGCTTCCTGATAACATAAAAATTGAAGAAGGCGGTATATAAGATGAAAAAAAGGATAGCAGTTATTTTTGGCGGTCATTCGACAGAGCATGATGTATCGCTACAATCAGCATTTTCTGTTTTGCAGAATATCAATAGAAAACATTTTGAGATTGTACCTGTTGGTATTACCAGAGATGGAGAATGGTATCATTATACAGGAAAAATTGAAAATATCAGTAATAATTCATGGTTTGAAGACGAGGAAAATTTATATCCAGTTATGGTTTCCCAAAGCCGCCTGGCACAAGGATTTACAGAGTTTCATGGGAATAAGTTTAGAGAGATTCCAGTTGATTTGGTATTTCCCATATTACATGGCAAAAATGGGGAAGATGGCACTCTGCAAGGATTATTTGAATTGGCAGGCATACCAGTTGTTGGATGTAATACGCTTTCATCGGCGATTTGTATGGACAAGGACAGGGCGCATAAACTTGTCAGCCTTGCAGGAATCGCTGTTCCTAAATCGGTATCTTTCAGGCGTTTTGAAAAAGAAACAGCTTATAGGGAAATAAAGAAAAAATTATGTTGTCCGTTGTTTGTAAAACCTGTCCGCTCCGGATCATCTTTTGGCATTACAAGAATAAATGAAATGAAGCAGCTTGATGCGGCGGCAGAATTTGCCTTTCAATACGATACGGAAGTTATTTCCGAAGAAGCTATCATTGGATTTGAAGTCGGCTGCGCAATACTTGGCAATGATACCCTGACCGTTGGGAGAATTGATGAAATAGAATTATCAGGAAGTTTTTTTGATTACACTGAAAAGTATACATTGAAATCTTCAAAAATATATATGCCTGCACGAGTGGACTGCGAAACAGAAAAAAGGATACAGGAAACTGCCAAGATAATATACAGGGTTTTGGGATGTTCAGGTTATGCAAGGGTGGATATGTTCTATACATCATCTGGTGAAATCATATTTAATGAAGTAAATACAATTCCCGGATTTACTACCCATAGCCGATATCCCAACATGATGAAAGGCATTGGCTTATCTTTTACAGAAGTATTGGATAAGTTAATAAGCCTGTATTTAAATTGGGATAGTAAAGATGAATTGTAGGATAGAAGATTTTTATAAGGAGGTCATCATGAATATCAGAAGAAGGATCATTGACTATTCAAGGGGAAATAATCTGCATCATTTTTGGCGTCTTTACAGGCTTCAGAACAAGGCAGGGAAAGAAGGAATGGCACATGATATTTTAACTTTTTTACTTAGTAGATGTGCGCATCGGCATGGAGGGTATATTGGTCCGGATACAGTAATAAAGAATCATTTATCGCTTCCACACGGACTGCATGGAGTTTTTATTTCACGGTATGCACAAATAGGAGAAAACTGTTGCATTTACCAAAATGTAACAATTGGAGAAGTAAATAAAAAAGCACCTGTTATTGGTAATAATTGTTTGGTTGGTGCAGGTGCTGTCATTATTGGGGATATCAGAATAGGGGATAATGTAAAAATTGGCGCAGGTGCGGTAGTAAATACAAATGTTCCGGACAATTATACTGTTGTTTCACAGCCAATGCGTATGATAGAAGGAGAAGGATAAAGTGGGGAGCATACAGGCGAAAATGGAGCGTTCATGGATTGAACTTAATATACAAAATCTGAAACATAACGTAAAAATATTAACGGAAGCAATACCGCCTGAATGTGAATTAATGGCTGTTGTAAAAGCGGAAGCATATGGGCATGGGGCTTGCAAAGTATCCACAATTCTTAATAAAATGGGGATTAAAGCGTTTGCGGTTGCTACGGTTGAAGAAGGCATACAGCTTAGAAAAAATGGCGTTTGCGGGGAAATCCTTATTCTTGGATATACCAGTGTGAAACGCGCGTCCGATCTGGAAAAATTTGATTTGATACAGACCTTGACAGATTTTGAATATGCAAAAGACTTAAACAGCCAAAATGTCGCACTAAAAGCCCATATTAAAATAGATACGGGGATGCACAGGCTTGGATTTTCCTGCAAGGAAGTTATGGCGGTAAAAAAGGTCTTTGAGATGAAAAATTTAAAAATCTGTGGGATATATACGCATTTGTGCTGTGCAGACAGTATGCTGCCGGATGATATTGCATTTACCAGAAAGCAGATTGACAATTTTTATCATTTGACAGATGATTTGAAAGATAGGAAAATAAATATTCCTAAAGTACATATTCAAAGCAGTTACGGTTTATTAAACTATCCTGATCTTACTTGTAATTACATAAGAGTAGGAATAGCGTTATATGGAGTTTTAAGTTCCCCGAATGATGATACGAATTTAAAACTTGACCTGCGTCCTGTATTTTCTTTAAAAAGCCGAGTGGTGTCAATACGACAGGTCAATAAAGGTGACAGCGTTGGATATGGCAGGGATTTTGTAGCTGAACGTGACAGCAGAATTGCGATTATACCGATTGGATATGGTGATGGCTTTCCGAGAAACCTTTCAAATGGAAAAGGCAGGGTATTGGTAAACAGTCATATTGTACCTATTGTCGGGCGTATTTGCATGGATCAGCTTTCTATAGACATAACAGATGTGCAAGGGGTGTCCACAGGTGATATTGCAACTCTTATAGGCGCGGAAGAATATGATGATTTATCTGCTTCTGCTGTTGCATACCGTTCCGGCAGTATCAGCAACGAACTACTGTGCAGAATGGGGGCAAGGTTGCCTGTCATCAACTTGAAAACACCCAAATGAATGAATTGTTGCCGGAATCTGATAGTAATTCGCCTGAAACAGAGCAGGTATCTGGTGATTGTTCCATTTCTATAAGGGATTTAACGATTTCATTATATAAGAGTAAGCAGGATATTACGAATAAACTGAAGTTTTGAAAAGGTACATGATTATTGCTATAAGCGTGGATTTATGATATATCCCGAAAAGACGTCGCGCAGAACACATTTCGGCTTTGTGCACTTGGAGCTATCACAAAGGAGGAACAGGCGGCAGTGTTATTGTCCCTGCTCAATATTTGCAATGCGGGGGACAGTTTTATCAGCATAATGAATATTTACGGAGGCTCTGTCAATTTGTTTTCACATACCCTCAGGCGGTTGGGGATTGAGTGTATTTATATTGATAAAAACGCATCGGATGAAGAAATAGATGCAGCATTTCAGTCAAACACAAAGGCGGTATTCGGAGAAACGATTGCGAACCTTGCCTTGACAGTTTTTGATATTGAGCGGTTTGCTGCTACTGCGGACAAACATAAGGTTCCGCTGATTATAGATAATACATTTGCAACGCCTATTTTGTGTAAACCCTTTGAATTTGGGGCAGATATAATTGTTTATTCCACATCAAATTATATGGACGGTCATGCAGTACAGGTAGGAGGAGTGATTGTAGACAGCGGGAATTTTGACTGGACAAATGGAAAATTCCCGGATTTAACGGAGCAGGATGACAAAGATAAAGCAGCAATGAAAGAGTTTGCCACAAAGTGTTGTCAGCTTTTGAGTATTCGCAGTTTGAAGAATTATAAAGAAATCAGTTTACCGGGGACACAAGGGTAGGATGGGTTTTCTTATGAGGGAGTACCATTCAAGCCGGACGGTGATGATAAATGTGCTGCTACTGACAGGATAGAAGTTTAGGAGGTTTTCTATGAGAAATGTATATAATTTTTCTGTGGGACCGGCTGTTTTGCCGGAACTCGTATTTCAGGAAGCAGCGGATGAAATGTTGGATTATAAGGGAAGCGGTATGTCTGTTATGGAAATCAGCCACCGTTCTTCTTTGTTCCCCATTATTGATAAAACAGAGCAGGATTTACGCACGCTTATGAATATTCCAGATGATTATGTAGTTTTGTTCCTGCAAGGAGGAACTTCCCTGCGATTTTCCATGGTACCAATGAATTTTATACGGAATGGAAAAGCAGATTATATTTTAACCGGATATTGGGCGAAGAAAGCATATGAGGAAGCGAAAAGATACGGTCAGCTTAACATTGCGGCATCTTCGGAAGGGGATTATTTTTCTTATATTCCAGATTGTAGTGATTTGGAAATATCTCAGGATTCGGACTATGTATATATGTGAAAATAATACAATTTATGGAACAAAGTTTCATTGCTGTCCGAACAGTCATGGAAAAATACTTGTGAATGATCTATCTTCCAGCTTTTTATCAGAACCGATAGATGATTTTATCCATAAGGAAAACGTGAAACAGCAGTCTCTATTGATACAAACAATTGACGGGAGAAAAAACAACGGATACAAGGCTTATAGATTATAGTCTAATGTCGGAAGGATGTTTTCTATATTCACAAGGTGTAACACCGACATATTTTTTGAATATTTTGATAAAGTAGCTTGTAGAGTTAAAGCACAAATAAGAAGCCACTTCATTAACAGAATAATCAGAACTGGTAAGGATTTTGCAGGCCAGTTCTGATTTTTTTTTGTTTATATAATGGGTTACTGTAATACCGTAATCGCTTTTAAAGCAGGTAGCCAGATATTCTCTTGATACGGATAAATCACTTGCCAGTGACGCAAGGGTAATGTGATTCAATAATCCAGAGTGGATTAATTTTTTACATTGTGTGCCTGTAAAACTATATGCCCCAATAGATTGATACTGCAAAACAAGTTTCGTAAATGTAATAGATGCATCATGGGCGGCTGCTGTCATCTCATCTTCAGTGTTACATTCGGAAATTATTTTTAGATATGCATCACTTTGTGCAAATGCTATGCTGGCCGGGACATGGCCGGATATTGCGGCCCTGCAGAGAAGTGAAATTAAGCTGACAACCATATATTCCTGATTTTTCACTTGGTTTTTGACCGGTGTCGGATATAAAAATGTGGTGCTTGACAGTAGCGCCTGCATACCAGTAACATCGCCTTTTTTGACAAGATCCAGAAAATAATTTTCACTCTGGCTTGTGTGGTTGAGCTGAAAAGTATCTATTTGTGTCAGCTGCTGGTCAACGAAATCAGATTCAGTGGAGATAACAGATTCTCTTTTAGAAAACATTTTTGATAAGTCTGTGATTGATACAATTTTATTATCTACTATAAAAATAAGTAAAGACAGGGCAGCATAAGTAGAACTTTCACTGCAGTTTACTAAGAAATTCACGGTGTCTCTATGGTTTATTTTGTAATTATGGATATCCCAAGAGGAAAGCACATGATGGGCGACCGGTCCAAACAGGATAATATTTTTAGCAGATTTAATGGCATAAAGATATATTTGAGAAGCAGAATCAAGGGTTTCCCGGTAAATATCTTCTGAAGAAAGGTGGGAGACAATAGATTCTACCGGAAAATTGCTATATGCGGCAACGGTAATGTTTGTGCCGTGATATCCATAGACCGGATTCAAATTATGATCATAAATAAAGCTGTTAAGCCCTGTAAGGGCATAGATATTTGCAAGGGTGTTCAAGATTGTTGAATTCAAATGAATTACCTCCAACCATATCCAAATAATATTAAAATAATTATATTTATATTAATATAATTATATCATAAATTTTAAATCTTTTGTAGCATAAAAACAGAAATATTAATTAACGGGAGGAAGCTATGAATAAGGGGGAAGTAAATACCAAGTTTAAAATATTTTTTTCTACAAAAAATATTTCCCAATGTGTCATCACTGTATTGATTACATTTATTACATTTTATGCAACAGATTTTATGGAGCTGGCCCCAACAACGGTAGGTATTGTGCTGATCGTATCAAAAATTTTTGATGGAATAACTGATCTGGTGTGTGGAATATTGATTGACCATACGCATTCCAGGCTGGGACAGGCCAGACCATATGAACTTGCATTAATCGGGTATTGGGGATGCCTGGTTGCTATTTTTTCGGCACCTGATATGAGTCATTATGCGTCTGTAATTTATCTGTTTGTAATGTATACACTTCTTAATTCTATATTTGGTACTATGGTCACATGCAATGATGCCCCTTATTTGGCGAACAGTTTAAACGATACGGCAGAGGCGCCAAGAGTAATTTCCTTTGCGGCGGCCATTTCAATGGTTTTTACAATTGTTGCGGCAGTGGCAGTGCCACAGTTGATCTCAACGTTCGCTACCACCAAAGAAGGCTGGAGAATACTGTCATGTGTAATAGCAGTCCCTATGGTATTTGTTGGATTGCTTCGATTCCTGACAATTAAAGAGGTGCGTACTGTTACACATGGAAAAAGTGAGCAGGTGAATTTAAAGGAAGATTTGCGGCTTCTATTTGGAAATAAATATATTCTCTTGATTGGGGCAATGCTGCTTATTTCTAATATTTGTTCACAGAGTCTGAGTACCAATTATTATTGTACATATATTTTGCATGATATAGGAATGGCATCGCTGATTGCACTTGGTCTTTTGAGCGTAGTTCCAATTTTGATACTGGCACCAGTGCTGACAAAGAAATTCGGGCTTATGAGAGTGATGACTATTTGCTGTTTTATTGGTGCAGCAGGATTTTTGATCAAGTTAATTAATCCCCAAAGCATTCCCATTGTCATAATTTCCAGTTTCATAGGCAGCCTGGGATATTATCCTGTCTGGTTTTTGTGCAATGCCGTCATTATTGACACGATGGATTATGGGGAATGGAAATTTGGAAGACGGGCGCAGGGAACATTGAGTTGTGTGAACGGAATTTCCAGTAAACTTGGCACTGCATTGGGAGCCGGCCTTTTGGGACTTATGATGGGCATGACTGATTATAATGGGCTGCTTGAGATTCAGTCCTCCGCGGCAAATAATATGATCATAGCACTTCTTTCTGTTGTTCCGGCAATCCTTTGCGCCGCAATGGGAGCGTTTGGATTATTTTACGATTTAGATAAGCAAATGTCAGAAATCAGGAGTGATTTAAATGAAAAAAGATAAAATACAATTGCAAAAAACAAAAGAATATGAAATAAGGGCTTCCTATACCGACGAAGTATCGGAATTAGAAAAAAAGAACAGGATTCTTGCGAAAGAGATTGCGGCAGAGGGGATTGTTCTACTTGAGAATGACGGAGTTCTGCCATTACATACTGATGATATTAAAATCGCATTATATGGAAATGGGGCACGGAGGACAATTTATGGCGGAACCGGATCTGGGGAGGTCAATTCCAGGGAGCAGGTAAATATTGAGGATGGGCTTATAGGGCAGGGGGCAGTAATTACAACTAAGCCGTGGTTAAACCGTTATGAGGAAGTGTGGGCAAAGGGAAAGAAACGATATATCAGGGAGGGACGTGCAAAGCTAAAAAAGTTCAGTACGGAGCTGCTTGCAGAACTTATCGCATCAGAATACCAATATCCGTATGGGGATGAGATCACAGATGAGGATTTAAAAAACAGCAATACAGATGCCTGTATCTATGTGATCTCACGCCAGTCCGGGGAAGGCAGGGACCGGACGGTTGCTGAAGGTGACTATAAACTGGCTGATGTGGAACTGGCGAATATAAGGAAATGCGCTCGCGGATATCTTATATGGAAAGCAGACCCCATCAGGACATCTGGCGGCAACATGGGCATACAGATACGAGGATACCCCCGGAGCCATGGACTTTGGAGAGATGGCAAAGGATAGCAGCAAAATAAGTTATACCGAGGGGATGCTAGTAGGATACCGGCATTTCGACACAAACAGGATTCAGGTAAGGTATCCCTTTGGTTATGGTCTTTCCTATACAGCATTTGAAAGCAGGGTGGCAGGTTATGAGGCATTCGGCAGTGTAATTAAGGTTTGTGTAAAAGTTAAAAATGTGGGATCTGTATATGCTGGGAAACATGTTGTCGGAATTTATGCAGGGAGAAAGGAAAATCTGGATAATGAGGAAGCAGCGCCCCGCAGAAGCCTGATCGGATTTGAAAAAACAAAAACGCTGCGTCCACAGGAAGAAACAGAGGTGTTTTTGGAAATTCCGATGGACAGGCTGGGGACATATGATGAAAATGCTAATGTGACGAAAATTTGTCCGGGAGCATATGCACTGTATCTTGGAATTGACATCAATACAAGTGAATTTGCGGGGGAGTTTACCGTTAGCTGCGAACAGATTCTCTGTGACCATAATTCTTCTGATAATTCAGGAAAATCCGGAGTTGAAGAATCATGTTTAACAAAGAAGGACACAGCCTGTTTGGAGAAGGTAGAAAATATCATAAAGGGATTGTCTGAAAAAGAACTGATAGAACTTTGCGTTGGGAATGGTCTGTTTAGTGATGGAAAAGGATATCAGGTTCCCGGTTCGGTTGGATGCACCAGCACAAGATTTTTGGGCAAAGGCATAAGAAATATATTGATGTGTGACGGACCTGCAGGCGTCAGGATTCAGAGGCGTTCAACGATAAATAAAAAGGGAAAAATAAAGCCGGTAGATTTTCCATTGTCTTTTTTTGAGTTGCTGCCTGATTTTATTACAAATCTGCGCGTGGGGAATCCGGATAGGGATAAAGTGATTTATCAGTTTGTCACAGGTTTCCCGGTGGCGACTGCAGTTGCCCAGACTTGGAACAGGAGATTATGCTTTGATATGGGATGCGCGGTGGGTAGGGAAATGGAGAAATACGGCGTTACTTTGTGGCTGGCACCGGCGGTCAATATCATACGGAACCCTTTATGCGGGCGCAATTATGAGTACTACAGTGAGGATCCGGTTCTTGCAGGCGAACTTGCCGCATGTGTTATAAAGGGTGTGCAGAAGATGCCGGGATGCGGCGTAACAGTTAAGCACTTTGCATGCAATAATCAGGAAACAAACAGATATTATATGTCATCGGAATTGTCGGAACGTACTTTGAGGGACATGTATTTGAAGGCTTTTGAGATCATTGTAAAAGAAGCGGAACCAAAAGCGCTTATGACTGCCTATAACAAAGTGAACGGGGTGTATGCGGCTGAAAACGAACATCTGCTCAAGGACATACTCAGAAATGAGTGGGGGTATAAAGGGCTTGTCATGACAGACTGGCTTTCCGTTGGCGAAGACCGGGCTGATGAAGCAAAGAGCATCCATGCAGGAATTGACCTTATCATGCCAGGGAACAGGAAAAATAAGAGGAAATTATATAAAGAATACAAAGCCGGTCTGGTAAGCAGGGCTGATTTGCAGAGAGCCGCTAAAAATGTCTTAAATATCATAATGGAGGAAAATTGATGTCGAGACTTGGGACGCTGTTTTTTCGTTATGTTTTTGAAAAAGGTGACGAAAAAAGATTAAAAAAGATGGGGCAGGATTTATCAGATTTAAATATACGGAGCGATATTCCATACATACAGGATGGGGAGCAGGGGCATCTTCTGGATATCTATTCCCCCCCTGAATACGGATAAGAGCCTGCCGGTTATGATCAATATTCACGGCGGCGGTTTATTTGCCTCTTATAAAGATGTAAATGCGAATTTTAATTGCGAATGGGCATATAACACAGTAAGTATCAGCTACCGGATGTCGCACTTAAGGAACAGATACGGGATGTCATGAGCGCAATCCGTTATTTATACAAAAATGCCGGAGAACTTGGGCTTGATATGGACAAGGCTTACTTGACAGGAGACTCTGCAGGGGCGCTTCTTGCATATTATGTACTTTCCATCAATGGCAGCAGTAAATTACAGGAAGCCTTTCAGGAAGAAGGGCTGGGGTTTCGCTTTAAAGATTTCATGGAGGTCAAGGATAATGGGTAAATGGATTAGAAGAATCATAGTTATTATAGTTGTACTGGCAGTTGTCCTAGAGGGCGTGCTGCAGATATATGTCGGTATAGAGAGGAAAAAGCGGGCGGAAGCTCCGGGAAACGCTGAAAAATATGATGCTGCAAATCTTGAGAAAAATAGTGGGTCAGCATTAGAAGGGAAAACTATTATTTTTCTGGGAAGCAGCGTGACAGAGGGTGCGGCGGCAGAAGGCCAGTCTTTTGTAGAACTGTTTGAACATCAGGACGGGGTGCAGGCTGTTAAAGAAGCCAAAAGCGGGACAACGCTTGTAGACAGCATATCCATTCCGGCATTGTTGACATTTGGAAATGGGAAAAGTTATGTAAGCAGGATAAAGAAGCTTGATGAGGAAATGGACGTGGACTGTGTTGTGTGTCAGCTTTCGACCAATGACGCTACTATGGGAAAAGAACTTGGGGAAGTCAGCGAGGCAGAATCACAAGAGGGCTTCGATACGTCTACTGTTACCGGAGCGATGGAGTATATCATTGCTTATGTAAAAGAAACATGGGACTGTCCGGTTGTTTTTTATACCGGGTCATATTATGAAAGCGATGAATATGCATCGATGGTAGAGAGGCTTTATGACTTACAGGAAAAATGGGGAATCGGGATCATTGACTTATATTCAGATAAAGAATTTAACGCAATAGATGAGGATGCTTATGGATTTTATATGTATGATGAAATCCACCCGACAAAAGCAGGGTATGAAGAATGGTGGATGCCAGAGATGGAAAAGCAGCTGGAAGAGATTTTAAAGTAAAAGATGGGAGCAGAGATGAAATATTTTACATGGAATTTTGACGATGGGCTGGAAGAGGACAAGGAAACCATAAAGATTTTAAAAGAGAACGGGATGGGTGCAACCTTTAACCTGAATTCCGCGCTATTTGGGAAAAGGCAGATGATAGGCAGGATCAGGAACCTTGGCATAAAAGAAGTGCCCCTATCCGAGTATGATGCAAATAAGGCATCTTTGCTGAAATATAGTATTCATTACCGTATTCCCAAAGATGAGATTGCAGATGTATATTCCGGCTTTGAGATTGCCTCCCATACAGCGGAACATGTTAATATGGTAAAGTGTAGCGAGGAAGAATGCATCAGGCAGGTTAAGTCTGATCAGGATGTACTTGGCAAGATGTTCCATACGGGGATACATGGGTTTGCTTATCCGTTTGGCCGCTGTAACAGTCGGTCAATGGCTGTTTTGAAGCAATGCGGGATTACCTATGCCAGAACAGCTTCCTTTGCAAAAAACTTTTCCCTGACGGATAATCTGCTTGAGTTGCCTGTGACAAGCTGGCATATCAGGAAAGACGCAGTGAAAAAAGTGCGTGAGTTTATAGACTCCGAATCCGACAGAGATCAATTCTTCCTGATGTTTGCCCATGGGTATGAATTTGATTTTCATACAAAAGAAAGTAACTTTGAGAAGTTTAAAAGGATATGTGACATGGTGGCAGGACGTGATGATATTGTCTGCTGTTCTACGGGGGAGGCAATCCGGGCTATTTCCAATAACGCGCAATAGTATATGAATAAAGGGATAATGCCGTGGGAAAGAGTTTGTCAGGCAAGGTAAAGGGAGGACAATGGCGAATATGAAAATGGAAACCAAAAATGAAATGAAACTGCTTGATTTGTTTTTTAAAATATACAATGCGAAAAAGAGGAGGCAGTATAGGAATGAAAATGCAAGGATGACAGATAGTCCGGTTGTCTTTTTCGGGGATTCTATTACAGATAAATGTGACCTTAACAAATTTTTCCCCGGAGTGAATGCCCTTAACCGGGGGATTTCAGGTAATACAGTAAGCGATCTGATCAATAGAATAGAGGTTTCGGTCTGTAATGCCAATCCATCCAAAATCATTCTTTTAATCGGGATAAATGATATGATGAATGTAAAACGCTCAGCCCGGGAGACAGCTAAGCGGTATGATAAATTATTGCGGATGATGAGAGAAAAATGCCCGGCGGTTCCTATCCTGTGTCAGTCTGTTTATCCGGGATATGATGCAGAGAAAAACAAAAAGAACAAAGGGCTGGTATTTCCCTTAAGGCATTTGGCATCCGAGATAGTTGAATTAAATTTATACATACAGGACTTTTGCAGGAAATATGGCTGTACCTATAAGATGTCCATTCACATTTAAAAGAGGAGGACAATACAATGGTTCCGTCTTATAGCGATGACGGATGCCATCCGAACGAAGCGGGTTATCAGGTAATGTCAAAAGTGATAACTGAATATTTATAATGCGGCTTATATATTTTTGCTTAAAAATAGTATGACTTTTTTGTTCTTGTGGAGTTTTGAAGCTGTTGGAAAATTAGCTGTTCTGAGTTAAATGAATTCATTACCCTAAAAAGTTATCTGATTTAATGTTACATATGTGGTGTTAGGAATGGCTTTCTATTTGGTACAGCATAATTAAATCAAAACTTTTCCAACTATAGAGTATGATTGATGAATACCATTTTTGTTCATATGTATCGTCTGGGATAATGTCATGCTCTTTCCTGCATTTGTTTATGTACTGTCCTATTATTTATCTGTCCCAGTGCAGCATGGATATTGGTACATACAGTATCCAATTCTTTCTGGTAATCACGGTAATAATGATATTTCTCCTGTGATTTTTTTCTGTACCAGCAGTTTTTCTTTTTCTGCTTTCAGCGTCTGTAAGGCAGGGAGCTTTCCGCCGCCGGCTTTTTCCTTCAGGAATTTTATGGCGGCTTCATAGGTGGCAAGTTCTTTTATTTCAGCGAGCCTGTCCTCTGCATCTTCTGCTGTGTCATACCCATGCTCCTGCACATAAGAGAGCGTCTTTGTCATGTTCTGTAAGTTGGAGAGCTTCACTTTATTGGCGCAGGCTGGTGTTAGTATATAAATGTGGACAGAAAAAGTTGAACAACCTATACTATCAAATGAAAGAGCAAAGGAGATGTTCAACATGGCGAAAAATCAAAAATCTTACACTCCGGAATTTAAACAGCAGATCGTGGATCTGTATAATGCCGGAGGAATTTCGTATCCACAACTGGAACGTGAATATGGCGTAAACCGGAGTACGATTAGCGGCTGGGTAACGCAGCTTTCCCCTATCAAGGCATCAGAGGAGGAAACGGTCACCCTTAAGGAGTATAAGGCTCTCCAGAAAGAAATCCAGCGCCTTAAGACCGAGAATGAAATATTAAAAAAAGCGACCGCCATATTCGCAAAAGAACAATAGCCGAGATTGTTGCATTTATCCAGGACAGCTTAACCAACTACTCTGTATCCCAGCTCTGCAGCGCCTTGAAATTCCCAAGAAGCACCTATTACAAGGCCCTGGTTTGTGTACCTTCAAATAAGCGGATGGAGTATGAGAAATTCGGCAGGAAAGTGAAACAAGCCTTTGAGGATTCCAAACGCAGATACGGGGCTGTCAAACTATGCCATGTACTCAATGGCGCCGGGACACCCTGCAGCATCAAGCGGGTCCAGAGGCATATGGCAGAGCAGGGGCTGCGCTCTGTGGTAGTAAAGAAGTACAGCCACCATGCCAATCATGGCAGTATCCCAGATGATAAAGTGAATATCCTGGAACGTGATTTTGGAACAGAAACCATCAACCCAAAATGGTGCACAGATATTACCTACATCCATGTGCAGAAAGAAGGATGGACTTATCAGGATACAAAGGAAGCCCGCAGAGCAATTTTTGAATACATAGAGGGCTGGTATAACCGAAAAAGAATACACAGTGCGATTGGTTACATAACACCACAGCAGAAGGAGGATGAGGAACTTAAAAAAACAGCATAATCTTTCGACTTTTTTTGTCCAAAGTATTGACATAGATCCAAAATTCTTGAAATTTGATATGGAGATGCGTTGTACAGAAGTTGGTTTAACTTTTGGAGAGTTATTTGAAGGAATTGTAATAGGAACTAAATCTGCACAGGACATTGGTAGTTTACAGTCATTTGTTGAAGAAATGGGATTTACTTCTTTAAGAGGAAAGATCAGTAAATCTGATTGTCCATTACGTTAACTTTCCGCAGTAGTAAAAACCTCCAATTTCTACTACGTTTTTACTACGTTTGACGGCTTCAACTTGCCACATTTTGCCCCGTTTTGCTCATTCTGTGATTTTTTTAACAATTATCTTTGAAAAAGTAAATCTCGCAAAACGTGCCAAAACACGGCAAATCAACGCATTTTAGGAGGAACTTTTATTATGATTAAGATACTTTTCGTCTGCCACGACAATATCTTGAAGTATTCCGAAAAAGTCTGTAAATTCAATGATTTCACGGCAAAATAAGGCGCTTACTACACCATTTTTGGAAGAGCCTTGAAATGACCTTATTGATAAATAAATCTGTTCATAAAGTGGCAGTTTTCTTCATGGAAAGGGAACTGCCATTTGCCTTAAAAAAATCAACTACATTTTTGCATAATACATAGTGATTTAATGAAGAAAGATTTTTAACAGTGGTTGTTTTTTTTAGAATAGTAGAGTACAATATGGATAATGATAAAATTATGATAAAGTATGGATAAGGAGTGAACGCTTATGTTACAGATTAGACCTGTTTCAGATTTGAGAAATAAGTTTCCTGATATTGAGAAAATCGTAAATGCGGGTGAACCGGTATATTTAACAAAAAATGGATATGGAGCAATGGTGGTGCTTAGTCTTGAAGAATATTCAAAGTTGACGGATGGCGTTGAAGCTGCATTAGATAAAGCAGATAGGTTTGCGGCGGAAAACGTTACACGAATGAGCCATGAGGAAGTTTTCGGAGGACTACGGAGGAAGATAAATGTTCAGTAAAAAGTACAGATTGAGCTATCTGCCACTTTTTTATGATGACCTTAATGAAAAAGTTACCTATATTGCGGAGAAATTGAAGAATCCCAAAGCAGCAAATGACTTATTGGATAAGGTAGAGTCTGCTATTATAGAGAGGCTTCCGATGGCTGAATCTTTTGAACCATATCATTCTGCTCGGGAGCGTAGATATTCTTATTATCGTATTTATGTGGATAATTATATTATTTACTATGTAGTGATTGATGATGATCCGAAAGACTTGGTTATGGAAATTAGAAGGTTTCTTTATAATGGGCAGAATCGGGACAACATGGTGTAATAATAATTAGGCAGTGAAAAATAATCATTGATTTGCAAAGAGTAAGCGAACAATTAACACATTTCTTTACAGGAATAGATGTTGTTATAGGTAACATGGAGAAGAAAGCATTGCAAGCACGAAATTTTTCTGCGCATGGTTCATTTGGTGGAAGTAATATTGATTACCGAGAACAATATGTGATAAGTCAGGTATATGAATGTATACTTGTTAGAGTGGTTTTAAAACTACTAAAATATGATGGCAATTACATAGACTACGGAACACTTGGATATCCCGAAAAGAATATAAATTGTCCTAGTGGAGATGCAAATATTGAAAATCTATAGTAGTAAGACGTTCTGTTTTTTTGTTATTTTTATTACTAATAACAAAATTCACCGTTTGTGGATAATGCAAAAATATGCAGAGGGACCTGTAGTCAAAAGATGTGGGCATAGTTGAAAGGGATGATTTCATGGCAAATATTTTAATTGTAGAAGATGAAAAGAATATGCAAAACATCATCTGTGAATATATGCACAGAGGCGGGCATACCTGTTTTACTGCTGATGATGGTGTAGATGCCTTAATGCTATTGAAAAACAATCCTATGGATCTGATGATATTGGATATTATGATGCCGCATCTTGATGGCTTTTCTGTATGTAAAGCGGCAAGGGAAATGAGCCATCTGCCAATTATCATGCTGACCGCTAAAAGTGATGAAGAAGATAAATTGAAAGGTTACGAATATGGTGTTGATGATTATATGACAAAACCGTTTAGCCCGAAAATACTGCTTGCAAAGGCAAACGCATTGCTGCGACGTACATCAGGAACTATCACAGATTTGGGAAACAACACGTTGGGGAAAATGATTAGTGCAGGGAAAATATCAGTAAACCCTGTCGCACATAAAGTGTTTTTAGACGGTATGGAAATTACGCTGACTCATAAAGAATATGAGCTGCTGCACTTTTTTATGTCTAATCCCGGACAGGTATTTTCAAGGGAACAGCTGTTAAACCGTATTTGGGGATATGACTTTGAGGGGAATACACGGACGGTTGACACGCATATCAAAACATTGCGACAAAAATTGGGCAGTGAGGGAAAGTCCATCGTAACTCTGATCCGTTCCGGGTATAAATTTGAGGTGACAAAATGAAAGAACGATTTTCATTCCGCACGGTACGGAAAAAAATAATCATGATTTCAAAGCTTGCAGGTATTGCGTTAATGCTTTCATACTTTATTTCAACGCGGCTGCCTTTAGAAAAGGATATTTCTTTTTTGCTGTGGGTAATCTTTGTTAGTTTATTGATTATGTTGATAGATTATTTGTTAGGACGTTTTATTTCAGATCCAATCGATAACATTTGCGAAATGGCACACAGGGCAGCGGGATTAGACTTTTCCCTGCCTTGTACAATAACATCAAAGGACGAATTTGGAGAGCTTGCAGACAATCTCAATAAAATGTCCGATAATTTACAGGAAACGCTTGAAAAACTGGAAAAAGCAAATATCCGGCTTGAAAAAGATGTGCAGCAGGAAAGAAAACTGCTTCGGGAAAGAAAGGAATTAACAGACCGCCTTTCCCATGAAATGAAAACGCCGATAGGAGTGATCCGTGCCTATGCGGAAGGAATACAGGATGAAACAGATGAAAAGAAAAGACAGAGATATTCTGAAATCATCATTTCCGAAACAGAGAGAATGGGTATGCTGATTGAAACATTGTTAGATTTGTCTGCATTGGAAAATGGGGCTGTATCATTGGCACCGGAACGGTTTGATTTCATAGAATTTGTAGAGACGATAGCAGGACGGTTATTGATAGATATGCCGGAAACTGATTTTGAATTACAGTATGAACTTCCGGAACATAAAGTATTTGTTTATACAGACAAACAGCGTATGGAGCAGGTCATAGACAACTTGATTATCAACGCAAAAAAGAATGTATCTCCAAAAGGGATTTTACGACTATCATTGATCGAACAAGACAATATGCTTCATTTTTCCATTTATAATCAAGGTGCTTCTATACCGGCGGAAAAGCTGCCTAAAATATGGGATAAGTTCTACCGTGATAAAAATGCGAAATACAATGGTTCAGGATTAGGTCTTGCCATTGTCGCACAAATTTTATCCATGCAAGATTTAGAATACGGAGCAGAAAATTTAACAGATGGCATCCGGTTTTTCTTTTCTATTCCTATCATAAAATGAATCCTTTGGTGAGAATGCAAAGCATTCTCATAATCGAGTGTGCAGGCACTCGATTTTTTGGCTCTTTGTCAAGTTAGTTGAATAACCTGTTTTATTATGTTATCATAAAATGGGTGAATGATATGGAATTAAATGAACTATTAAAAGAACTGGATACAAATTTAGTTATACGAAAAATAGAAAAATCTGACAAAACACTATATTTATATTGTGATATTGATTGTATGATAGTCAAATGTAAATATTGCGGCACGGAAAGTCATTCGGTTCATAGTAAATATACCAGAACTATTTCCGATCTTCCAATACAGAATTACCAGGTAAAATTAATTATTACCGTACCCAAGTTTTTTTGTACAAATGAAAAATGCTCCCATAAGACGTTCGCTTATCCAATCCCCTTTGCGGACAAGAATTCATTAAGAACAAATCGGCTGGATGATTATATCTATCAAATAGGTATGAAAAGCAGCTCTTTAGATGCGGAAAAACAGATTTCTGGCAGCCACGTATCTGTCTCTAATAATACGATTCTGAGAATTATTAAAAAAAAGCAGTCCCTGTCATCAATTATGAGGTGAAAAATATATCCATAGATGATTTTTCGCATTGCAAACGAAAACTATATTTTTCTATCCTGGTTGACAATGATACCAGAAAAAGGCTGGAAGTGGTTTCTTCCAGACAACAGCCGGAAGTGGTGGAAATCCTTAGAAAGTTTAAGAATGTAGAAACAGTTACAAGAGATTTTTCAAGGACTTATAAAGCTGCCATAAGTGAAGCCCTGCCAAACGCGAAACAGATTGTGGACAGATTCCATATATTAAAAAATTTAACGGAAGATATACTGGAATATCTGAAACGCAGGATGAAAGACAAGGTTAGGATCGCAGATCTGTCACCTGCTCCGATATCGGAAAAAGAAGTATTAAATATACGTGAACGCAGGAAAATAGAAACGGGTTTGAGAAAATGGGAGGTAATTAAAGAAGCCCAGAGGTTAAAAAGAGCTGGTAAAAATAATACGGAAATAGCAAAAACACTTCAGATAGCCCGTCCTACAGTTATAAGATATCTGAGTATGACAAAACCTCCCATTGATTCCAGACCATGCAAACTGGATCCATACATACCAAGAATCAAAGAACTACTTTTAAGCGGATATGGGTATACGGAAATATTCAACCAGATCAAAGAAGAAGGATATACAGGCCAGATTTCCTTGTATAACAGTAAAATGAAAGGAATCCGCTGGGAAACGAAACATCGGGTTCATTATTTAAAAAGAAGTGACATAAAAAGGCTGTTATATGTACCACTTGAAGAAATCCCAGACGGACAAAAGCGGAGAGAGATAGAATATTACCTGAAAGGACAAACAGAATTGGAACAGGTACTAAAACTTGTGTCTGATTTTAAAATTCTCCTGTCAGGGAAAGATGAAACCGAACTGGACAGCTGGTAAAAAGAGCAGAAATCCTCCAAATCACAGAAATTAACAGCTTCCTGAAACTGATTCGGTCGGATCTGGAAGCTGTTAAAAACGCAATAAAATACGATTACAGTAATGGCCCTGCCGAAGGGCATAATAATAAGATAAAAGTAATAAAAAGACAGATGTATGGCAGATGTAAATTTGATCTTCTTCGTTTAAAAGTATTGTGTTAATTCAACTAACTTGACAAAGAGCCGATTTTTTTTACACTAATTTCACAGAGACCACACTTCAATTTCAACTCTTTTTTTTATCTTATCTACATACACGGCCGCAATGTGAAAAATCCTGTATGACAGTTTTTTGCACAGGAATTTAGCCGCATTGCGACATGCGGTCGGTGCAAGTAAACCTTTAACAACTGACAAGGAGGAATGATGTATGTTTTTAGGAACCCCGTGGTACTTGTGGATAATAATTGCAGTAGTGTTGGTAATTTCTGTCCCTTTCAAGATAAAGTTTATGAAATGGTGGAATAAACACCAGCAGGAACAGAAAGACAGCAGTCTGGGAAAGTGGGGCAATGACGAATGATTGAAGTTAAAAATTTGACTTTTTCATACGGAAGGGATAAGCAGGCATTACACGGCTTAAATTTTACGGTAGGGAATGGAGAAATTTTTGGCTTTTTGGGACCGAACGGTTCCGGGAAATCAACGACACAAAAAATCCTCACTGGTATTTTGAAAGGGCATGGCGGTTATGCGTCATTGTTCGGACAGGATATTTCTACAGCGCATACACAGGATCTTTATAGGAAAATAGGCGTCTTGTTTGAATTTCCCTATCTGTATGCGAATTTAAGTGCAGTTGACAATCTGAAATATTTTTCCTCTTTTTATCCGGTAAAGCAGCTCAGGGATATTGGGGAGATTTTAGAAAAGTTGGAGTTTAAGGCTGATTTTATGAAAAAACCTGTTTCGTCATATTCAAAAGGTATGAGGCAGCGTGTCAGTATGGCAAGGGCGCTGATCAGCAGTCCTGAACTATTATTTTTGGATGAACCAACCAGCGGTCTTGACCCTTCCGGCGCTGTTTTGTTCCGCAAGATTATAGAAGAAGAACGAAAGAAGGGGACAACTGTATTTTTAACCACACATAATATGCTGGATGCAGATTTATTATGCGACAGGGTAGCTTTTATGACTAATGGAAATATTGTCGCATTAGACACGCCGAAAAGATTAAAAGAACAAAACAGCAATCACCGTGTACGGATAGATTACCTTTATCAGGGCAGGTGTGAGGAAAAAGTAATGGAGATGCCAGAATTAGAAAGAGGTATTCCTTTCCGGCATGATGAAATTATCAGTATCCATTCAGAAGAACCAACTTTAGAGGATATATTTATCCAATATACAGGAAGGGGGCTGTCCTGATGTGGAATTTCTGCTCTCTATTCAAAAATGACTGCCAAATGATGTTAGCCGGAAAATTTTTTCTCGTTGCTTTTGGTTCACTGATGATTTATACGTTGTTTATCAACTTTGGTTATGTCAATTTTATGAATGCCGAACTCTACAATGTGTATCTGTTTGATCCGAAGGGAACACAGCAGGGAATCTCCGAACTGATTTATCCGGTAACATCGTTAGAAGAATTAAATATGGCTCTTTCTACGGATGCAAATGGTGTTGGAATAGATGCCAGTTCCGGTACGCCGGATATTGTTTTTTATTTTGGAAGTGAAAAGGCTGACAATCATAGGACTGACTATGCATTGTCGCTTCTTCGACAAGGCAGTCAGTATACTGCTCAAATCGTAGGGGAAAATACACCGGAACTAAAACAACGAAAAGAAATGTCTTGCGAATTGTTGTTTATAGAAATCATTGCCGTTGGTTTCTTGGGGATTGCCGCGGTATTATTTAAAGAAAAGCAAATGGGAGTGATCCGTGTCCATGCGGTCCTGCCATTTCATAAGAACTTGTTTATCGTATCAAAAATAATGGTTTTCCTGTTATCTGATTTGATTTTTGCAGCATTGATGACTGTATTAAATGTAGGATTTCACGAGGCCGCTGGTATTTTACCTGACGTATTGGTGCAGACAACAATTTTATCATTGATTATGGCGCTTATGGGATTTGGATGCACCATGCTGCTAAAGGATTTCAGACAGTTTAGTCTTGCCTATCTGGTAATTGCTATTTTTGCGGCAACGCCCGTATTTTTGTCGGCAAATACCTCTGTTAAAATGGCATGGATTGGCTGGCACCCATTTTATCATGTTTATATGGGGCTTAAAAACGCCTACTTTGGTATGCCTGTCACAAATCCTGTTTATTACCTGTTTTTCGCTTGTGGGATTGCCATTCTGTTTCAGATCGTCCAAAAAGCATTTCACAAAGAAATGGGAAAGGAAGGGTGATTATGAGGGGACTTATTTATCAGCTTAAAAGCGTATGGAAAGACAGATTTTGCATGATGTCTTTTCTTCTGCCGATCATTGTTGCTTTGGCTTTAAATTTTATTGGTGGGATTGATCTTTCTTCCGTGTCAGAATTCCAATTTGGTGTATTGGAAAATGACCTGTCCGCGCAGACGATTGTCTGGTTGGAGAGATATGGTTCTGTAACCATATACGAATCACAGGAGGAATTGATTACTGCAATTAATGAACCTTCCACATACATGATTGGAGTAAAATCTGATGGTGACAGCATTCAGACTATGATATCCGGTGATGAATTGGATTTATTCCGCCAAACGGCTGATACGCTTCCGGCATTGTACGAAGGGAGAGAAAGTGCAGGACAGATAAGTATTACGGTTTTAGAGCGCCCGGATATGATGGCAGGACTTCAAAATATATTTATTGCCATGACGTTGATTGTTGCCATGTTCATGGGATGTACTTTTAATGCGATGAATATAATATCTGAGAAAGAAAATGGTGTTGATTTGGTCAATCAGATACTGCCAATGACACAGAGCGGATATGTGATACAAAAAATCTTTGTAGGCTTTATAGGAGGATGCCTGTCTGCCATTTTGACTGCCTGCTGTTATTTTCGGTTGCCGGTTTGGAATGAGCTTCTTATGCTGGTGATGATTATTCTCTCTGCATTTGTAGCTGCGCTGATTGGGTTATTTATTGGCAAATTTTCTGAAAGTTTTATGGTAGGTGTTGTTACTATTAAGATGATTATGATTCTGTTTATGGCAGTGCCATTGGTATCCTATTTGCTGGGGACAGGCGGTTTGATTTCGGTATTTTGCTATCTTGTACCGTCCAGTGCACCCTTTGAAGGAATTATGAATTTGGCTGACAGCGACAAGCCAATGATTGCAAAAGATATGTTTATTCTTATGACACATTGTATCATTTGGTTTCTGCTTTATCTTTCAATTTCCAAATGGAAGATAAGGCATATATGGAGATAGGGATTTTCAAGCAAAAGCTTTGAGGTTTTTGCAAAGGGGGCTAGGGGGACAATTCCCCTTATGCAAGCCAATTTTTGCAGATATTCCACAGGAAAAATCTGTGAAAATTCTGCCTGTGGACGTCCATAGGCAGTGCTTGCTATTTCGTCATGCGTATAT
The DNA here is from genome assembly GCA_000403495.2 of Lachnospiraceae bacterium 10-1. GTDB lineage: Bacteria > Bacillota > Clostridia > Lachnospirales > Lachnospiraceae > Suilimivivens. The sequence continues at coordinate 77,803 of KE159822.1, forward strand.
ACGCAAGCAGTGCTTGCTATAACGCCCTGTGTCATGACACAGACAGTGCTTGTTGTTTCAGTATGGACAATAAACAGATATTAGTCGGTAAGGCAGTTTTTTTAGGTTGCTAAAACTTCATACGGATAGTATCGTCCAATTTTATAAAAAAATATTGAGAAAGTTTTTGTAAATAGGAAGGTTTTTTACACCTTTACCAATTACTATGATAAAGGGCTGAAAGAAAGGAGGAAACTATATGAGCACCGCAGACCGCAGAATGGAAATTATCAGTATTCTTGTGGTCAGTGGTCATGTTACATCAAGGGAACTGGCACAGGAATTTGGTGATTGTGTCCGAACGATACGCAATGACATTACAGCTCTTTCTTATGGTTATCCCATCTACACAAAGCAGGGAGCAGCTGGGGGAATTTTTATTATGGACAGCTACAAGCCATATAATAATACGCTTACATCATACGAGCAGAAAAAACTCAAAGAAATGTATGACGCTGCGGAGGGAGAAGATAAAAAAATCTTAGAACGTATTCTCCGAAAATATGGAGCTTGTAAATTAGAACTTTAGGATAAAAGTATTAAAAATTGAATACATAAAATCCCGTATATGATTCTGCAATTCTTCCCAACAGTTTGCAGAAAAGGTTTTAAGGGATTCTGAATATTTATTATCAAACACAGCACAAGGACAGTCACAGACTTATGGGAAAAGTCTGGGCTGTCCTTTTTGTGCGTTTAAGGAGGCATTTATCGAGGGAGGCAAAAATCAGTGAAAGAAGTTCCTATTTGGGAAAAGAGTAATCTAAGTCTGGAAGAAGCTGCTGCTTATTCCGGAATTGGTATCAATAAACTGCGTGAACTTACCAACGAGAGAAACTGCCGATTCGTTTTGTGGGTTGGCAATAAGCGGTTGATCAAACGCCGTCTGTTCGATCAGTACATCGAACAGGAATATTCTATCTGACAATGGGGATTATCTCATTCTTTGCAGTTTTTATGAATCTTATGGTGTAAATTTGGCTTTGAAATGGTACAATGAAAATGCAGCGAACAACAGCTCGGAACGATGTTTCTCGCTGTCGTTACACTTACATAAAAATACAATGTCAACAATATGACAGCAAGCTGCCATTGTTGCTCTTGTATTTTTGCGTTCGTTGCATATCGTCATATCAAGGCTCTTTCCACTACGGAAAGGAGTTTGAAAATGTCTGAGAAACGGAAAGACAATAAAGGACGAATCTTAAAGACAGGGGAGAGCCAGAGAAAAGACCTGATTTATCAGTACCGCTATACGGATATCCACGGAAAACGACAGACCATTTATTCCTCTGATTTGAAGGAACTGCGGGAAAAGGTAATTCAAAAGCAGCTTGACGATGGGATTGACTATGCTGCCGGAGAAGTTACCGTTATTGAGCTTTTGGAACGCTATATCAGTTTGAAACAAGGCGTACGCTACAATAAGGTCGGATACAATTTTGTTCTTAATCTGATTAAGAAAGAAGATTTCGGCTACCGGCAGATAAGGGATATTAAGGTATCGGATGCCCAACAGTGGATTATGAAGCTGCATAATGACGGAAAAGGATACAGTACCATTACAAGTGTCAGGGGCGTTGTAAAGCCTGCTTTTCAGATGGCATATAATGAGGATATTATCCGCAGAAATCCATTTGATTTTAAGCTGGTTGATGTTGTACCAAACGATTCACAAAAACGTATCGCCATGACAGAGGAACAGCAGGAGCTTTGGATGGGGTTTATCCGAAATGATAAAACCTATGCAAAGTATTATGATGAATTTGTCGTGTTGTTGGGAACGGGAATGCGTGTCAGCGAATTTCGTGGCTTGACAAAAAGTGATTTGGATTTTGAAAGTCGAAAAATCCGTGTAGATCATCAGCTTGTCCGGGAACGGGGTGGAAAGTATTATGTTGAGAAAACCAAGACCGAGTGCGGATGCCGCTTTATCCCTATGACAGAGGAAGTCTATCAAAGCCTGAAAAATATCCTTACCCGCCGCAAGCAGTTAAAGACAGAAATGATGGTTGACGGATATAGTAGCTTTCTTCTGCTGGACAAAGATGATAAGCCAAAAGTAGCGTTGCATATCGAAAATGAAATGCGTTGGGCAATGAAGAAATATAAGAAGCTGCATTCGGACAATCCATTGCCACATATCACACCTCATGTATTCCGTCATACGTTCTGTACCAACATGGCAAACGCAGGCATGGATATTAAAACCTTGCAGTATGTGATGGGACATTCCGACGTAGGCGTTACGTTGAATGTATATACCCATGCAAGCTATGATCGGGCGGCGGAGCAGATGGCAAAAATCTTGGACTTCAAAGCTGATACGCAAGGGAAACAGAGAAAGTCAGGTTGAAAATGAATCAAATCACTATACCAATTACTACACCATTTGCCCGTAAATTTGCGTAGATTTATAACGAATTACGCAGATCAAGGGTAAAAAGCAAAAAATGAAAAAAGTGCCTAAAAGCTTGAAATATCAAGGTTTGAAGGCTTATGAAGGGACATAAAAGATATGATTAAAATACTATTCGTCTGCCACGGCAGCACGTCGGATAGCAGGGAATTGACGGCACTTGTGGGGCAAAACGTGGCAAATCACGGCAGTTGGGAAAGTGGGTTACTACGGTTTTACTACGAGTGAGGGAACGAAAAAAGAGCCTGCATTTTCAAGCCCTTTTTCCATAATTTGCGACTTAGGTTTTACTTTTCTTGGGATAGTTCTTTTGCTTCTGTCGGCAGGCATTTCCCAAAAAACATGGCCTTGCAGTCGGAAAACCCAAGCAGGTAGGCGAGCATCCCAAACCGGGAGCCCAGCGCGTTCTGCTCACTGACGTAGCGGTCGATCAGCAGCCGGATTTCTTTTGATAAATCCATCCTGTCCAGTTCGCCGGAGTATATGTCCGACTTCCGGAGAATCGCCTGGTATTCCCCGTCACCGCTTACAATTCCATTCATGATGCCGTTCATGCGGGTGTCCATGAGCTGGTACAATGCAGAATCTTTTTCCAATTCAATCCCTCCTTCCGTGGTGTCGTAGCTTACCTCTGTTTTGGCGGGATAGCAAGAGGAAAAATAAAAAAGCCGGAAAACCATCTTGTAGCGTCCGACATTTTCTGATAACATATTCGCATGGGGTACTGCCATAACGGGATAGGCGGTCAGTTTTCCGATGCAAACGCAGAGGGGACTGCCCCTCTGACTACGGGTAAAACCGGGAAAGGGGGGATGCTTGATGAGTGACTATGAACTGCTGACAATTGTTCTGATGATTCTTGGGATCATCGTTTCTATCTTGATAGCGTACATAAACACAAAAAAGTAACCGCCCTTTGGTCAAACCGAAGACCTATGAGAAATGGAAAAAGCGCAGCTTTAAAAAAGATATCAGCAAACGTGAAAACATGGGATATGATGAAAAAGCTGACACATACACCTGTCATGCCGGGAAATCATTGTTTCCTCTTTTTATTAAAAAGCAGAAAAGTAAAAGCGGCTACGAATCGGAAGTAACTGTTTACGAATGTGAAGACTGCGGGAGATGTCCTTATAAAGAAAAATGTACCAAAGCAAAAGGCAATAAGCGGTTATATATTTCCAAAAGTTTTCTGGAGAAGCGGCAGGAATCTTACGAAAACATCCTGAGTGAAACAGGAATCAAATATCGGATGAACCGTTCCATTCAGGCAGAAGGTGCATTTGGTGTTCTGAAAAATGACTATGGATTCCAAAGATTTCTGCTTCGTGGGAAAACAAAGGTAAAACTGGAAATTCTTTTGCTCTGCTTAGGATATAACATAAATAAGCTGCATGAAAAAATACAAAAAGAACGGACAGGAAGTCACCTGTTTGCAGTAAAAGGAACAGCTTAAATTCATGAAAACAGGAACCGTTATTAAAGTACGCCAAAATCCAGCAGATTTTCTTGGAACAGGAAAACGCTGGATTTTTTGTTAGTAGAACTAGAGCAGGGGTATCGCTCAATCATCTGATTTGATGATTTTGCGACACCCCCCTTTGTATATGAGTTCCCGTGATAGTATAGAGTTTTGCGTGATAGTATACAGAAAAATTGAAAATGATAACCGGAGAAAAGGGCTGTGCAATGGCTCTTTTTTGCTTTCCATTCCCGAAAAATAGTCGTTTCGTGCCATCGGGTGAAAACAGAAAATTTTTATGGTATAATTCAGTGGATGCTTTTGCCTTAGCGGGAACGGTATCCTGCCGAAGTAATAGGAAACAGTGGAAAGGGTGATATACGGATGTATGATGTGATAGTGGTCGGGGCGGGGCCTGCGGGATGCACGGCTGCCAAGGCTTTAGCGGAAAAAGGCTATAAGGTTCTCCTGGTGGAAAAATTCAAAATGCCAAGGTACAAGTCCTGTTCGGGCGTGCTGATAAAGAAATCAATGGAGCTTGTAAAGAAGTATTTCGGGGAGGCCGTGCCGGAGTCCGCCATGTGTACCCCGACAGAGAACAGGGGCATGATTTTCACAAATGATGCGGGGAAGGAATACCGCTTCGAGCAGGAGGGGCTTAATGTATGGCGCAGCCATTTTGACGGGTGGCTTGCGGGGAAAGCAAAGGAGAGCGGTGCAGAGGTCAGGGATGGCGTGGCGGCTCTTTCCTGTACGGAAAAGGACGGGCTTGTGGAAGTCAGTCTGCACGGGCAGAAGAATTTTACAGAGGGTGCAAGGTATGTCATTGACTGCGAGGGCATTGTCGGGGCGTTAAAACGGAAAATCACAGGGGAAGTTCCCAGATACATAACCACATACCAGACCTTTAACGAGGGCAGCATAGATTTAGACCCGCATTACTTCTATGCGTACCTGCAACCGGAACTTTCGGAATATGATGCATGGTTCAACGTGAAGGATGACCTGCTGGTGCTTGGGGTGTCCGTAAAGGATATGGATAAAATCGGTCATTATAATGGGTGCTTTATTGCCTATATGGAGGAAAGGCACCATCTGTGTATTGACAGGCAGACGAAAGAAGAAAAGTGGCTGATGCCGTATATCCGTCCGGGATGCCGTGTGGACTACGGCGTGGGGCGAATCCTTTTTGCGGGGGAAGTCGCCGGGTTCTTAAACCCGATGGGCGAGGGCATATCTGCCGGGATGGAGAGCGGGTACTGTGCCGCCAATGCAGTCATGGAACATTTCGACAACCCGGAAACAGTCCGGGAGGCATACAGGCAAGGCACGGAAAATCTGAAATCCTATATGCAGCGCCAGTGGAGCTTTGTCGGGGGAATGGCCGGCACGTTCAGGGAGATGGGGTAATGGGCAATAGATAATATAATTGGAAAAGGGCGATAGGGGAAAAATAAGTTTATCCGTATCTTTATGAAATCTTCAAAATTATCTGTTATTCTTTCTGCAACAAACAGAAAGGATATGCAGAGTATGGACATCATTTTGAAAACAACAGAACTAAGTAAAAGTTTTAAAGGGCAGATTGCGGTAAACCGTATATCTTTAAGTGTACAAAAGAATTCGGTTTATGGCCTGTTAGGGCCAAACGGAGCTGGAAAATCAACGATTTTAAAAATGATTGCAGGAATCTTTAAGCCGACTTCCGGCAGGATAGAGGTTGACGACCATGATTGGAGCCGCAATGATTTGAAGGAAATTGGTGCTTTGATTGAAAATCCGCCGCTGTATGATAATCTGACAGCATATGAAAATCTGAAAGTACGCGCCCTGGCGCTGGGTTTATCAGATGAGCGGATTTCAGAAGTCCTTACCACGGTACAATTAACCAACACAGGAAAAAAGAAAACAGGGCGGTTTTCTTTAGGCATGAAACAAAGGCTTGGAATAGCACTTGCACTATTGGCCCAGCCTAAACTCTTAATTTTGGATGAGCCGACAAACGGGTTAGACCCTATCGGTATTCAGGATCTGCGTAAGTTGATCCGCTCTTTCTCAGCGAAAGGGATTACTGTTATTTTATCCAGCCATATTTTATCTGAGGTTGAGCTGATTGCAGACCATATCGGTATTATCTCAAATGGAAAGCTGGGTTATGAAGGTGAAGTCCATAAAGATGTGGATTTGGAACACATTTTTATGGAAGTTGTTGGCAACACCAGGGGGGAGGGCTGATTTATGCTTGGTATCATTCAATCCGAATTGCTGAAAATGCGCCATACTTTTTCGATGAAGCTGATAATTTTGGCTCCGTTAGTTACATTGTTGCTGGGGTATCTGTTAAGCGGCAGACATGTCCAGCTTTCAACATATAACTGGTGGTATGTCATGGTTCTGCCACTTGTAGTTTCGCTATGTTCTGCGAGCATGATTGCCGGGGAGAAAAAAAGCGGGATGCAGAACATAGTTTTCCTGCCCATACGACTTGATAAAATCTGGTTTGGAAAAACGGCAGCATTGGCTATTCTACTCTTTGTGACAAACCTTTTCCTGTGGATTGCAACGACTGTTGCCGGCATGGCGGCAAGTGTTACGGTTTCTCCTTTGGATGGGCTGATTGGCTGTATGCTCCTTTTCCTGACTTATTTGTGGCAGATTCCCGTTATTATGCAGTTAACATGTTTCATGGGGCATATGAAAGTTGTTTTTGTATCTTTAGCTGCGAACGTGATTTTATCTGCTGTCTGTGCTGAGAAGGAATGGTTCTTATTTGTCCCTTATGCGATCCCTGCCCGTGTTGTATGCCCATTCTTCAAAATGCACGTTAATGGGATTCCCCTTGAAGATGAATCTTCTCTTTTATCAGCCGGGTATGTTTTTCCGGCAGTGATTGTCAGTCTGGTGTTTGCATTAGCTGTTTTTTGGGGTGGTTCAAAATTGTTTTCGCGAGGAGGCTGGGTACATGAGTGAATATTACCAATATCTGAAAAGTGACATTTATAAGCTGAGGCACTCATGGTTTTTGGGGGTTCATCTGCTCTTTCCGGTTTTTGGGGCAGTTCTAATGCTGTTTTATTCCCGTTTATCGTCCGGCAGCGAACTGAATAAGCTGGCCGCCTTTGCACAGATTATCGCAATTGCATATCCGTTTGTAATCTCGGTTGTCTGCCAGATTATTGCAGAGCAGGAATTACAGGCAGGGCATTCCCAAAATATACTCACACTCCCCAGCCGCAATAAAGCTATCTTTTCAAAACTCACCATCCTGCTTTTGGCGGGACTGTTTTCCACTGCGCTCAGTGCTGTGCTATTTGGGATTCCGTTTTCCTATATGACAGGAATCAAACTTCCGGTAAGGTTTTTTGCCGCAATTTCGATTGTACTTTGGGGAAGCAATGTTATGCTGTACGGACTGCACCTGATTTTAGCGTTCCGTTTTGGGAGAAACTTATGTTTAAGCATCGGTGTGATGGGAAGTTTGCTGTCAGCGCTCCTGCAGACAGATCTTGGTACGGGATTGTGGTATATTATCCCGTATGGTTTGGGAGTGCGGTTTGCAGAAAGTGCTTTGGCATACCTGTTCCATCTGCAGCCTGTGGGGACATTCGAAAACCAGATAGGGATTCTTTTCTGTACCATTGTCACTTTTGGTACAATAGTCCTGACAGCATTTTGGTTTTCACGATATAGCGGAACATCTTCTGATTGAAATGAGGATTTTGTATATTCTTAAAGGAGCGGAACGATGGGACATATTTTAGTAGTAGACGATGAGCCTGCAATGCTTCAGCTTATCCGGCGTGTGCTGGAAAAAGACCGGCATCTGGTCAGCCTGATATCGGATGCACAAACAGCCCTTAATATGAACTTTTCTAAATATGATCTGATTTTGCTGGACATTATGATGCCAGGACTGGATGGATTTGAATTTTGCAGTCAGATACGTTCCTATGTAGACTGCCCCATTATATTTCTGACGGCCAAAATACAAGAGGCTGATATTGTGCGCGGATTAGGGCTTGGCGCTGATGATTACATTACAAAGCCATTTGGAACGGATGAACTTCGGGCGAGGGTAAATGCCCACTTACGGCGCGACAGCAGGGAAAAGAAAAACGCCTTTTCCGTTTCAGGCATCGTGTTTCAGATCAGCGCAAAAGAAGCGGAATTTCAGGGGGAAAAACTTCCGCTGACCAAAAGTGAATATGAAATCTGCGAATATCTGGCGCTTCATCACGGGCAAACATTTACGAGGGAACAAATCTATGAAGCTGTTTTTGGCTTTGATGGGGAAAGTGACAGTTCTGTTATTTCCACCCACGTCAAAAATATCCGCAGCAAACTGACAGCTTTCCAATTAGCGCCGATAGAGACCGTATGGGGGGTGGGCTATAAATGGGTGTAAAAAAACTGCGTTCCATATTCATGCGGTATGCACTGTGCCTTGCGCTTGCGGTTTTTATGGTGATTGCGGTTAATGTGGGGGCTTACCTTTTTTGCGTGAGCATAGGGGCCATATATCCGCTGACCAGCATAAGTACCGCAATAGAAATGGAAAAAGATAATCTGCGGTCTGTCCGGCAGGTTGAAGAATCTGAGATACCGTATCCATGCGAATATGTCATATTCACAAAAGACGGGCAGTACGCAGGCGGCTCCATTGGTTGGGAGTATAGCACCGCCATATGGAATACCTGCATGGAAGGGGGCAGAACCAGAGACGGTTCGTATCTTTATTCTGTCATTGAGAGAGAAGATGAAATCCTGATTTTGAGATACCGCATGACGGCCCAATTTGGAAATGCGGCATTAAGAAGTATATTTCCGTCTGCCGACTGGCTTTTGATCGTCACTATCCTGTTGGAAATTCTGCTCTCTCTGATTGTAATATCTTTTATATTTGGGAAATATCTTGGGAAAAAGATTGACAAACTGCTGGCTGTCGTCCACAAAATAGAGGATCAGGATTTGGAATTTGAAATACAAAAAAGCAGACTTTTTGAGGTGGATCAGGCATTGGATGCGCTTGACCATATGAGGCTTGCGCTGCGGCAGTCCCTTGAGAGGCAGTGGTATGACGATAAAATGAGACAGGAGCAGCTTTCTGCTTTGGCACACGATCTGAAAACACCGCTTACCATTATCAGGGGAAATGCAGAGCTGCTTTTTGACACTTCCCTTTCAGCAGAACAGAGGGAGTGTGCGGAATACATTGAGAACAGTTCCTTACAGATGCAGGACTATGTGCAGACCTTGATTGAGGCAGCAAAATCATGGGACAGCTATAAACCTTGTATGAAAAAGGTCAATATGGATTCTTTACTGCAGGAGCTTAAGAAGCGAATTGATGGTTTATGTGCTGTGAAAAATATTCTACTGCATTGGGATTGTGGACATCATCCTTCTTATATTACTGCAGATCACAATTTGCTTATAAGGATGTTCACCAACGTGCTTTCCAATGCAGTAGAACACACTCCGCAGGGTGGAGAGATTACCTTTGAAGTAGAGGAACATGGCAACGAGCTTTCTTTTCTAATTACAGATACCGGAAAAGGATTTTCTGACGAATCTTTAAAACATGCAACAGAAGAATTCTATATGGGGGATGACAGCCGGAATTCAAAATCCCATTATGGTATTGGTCTGTATGTGGCTGCTTCCATAGCCAAAAAGTACAATGGGAAAATCATTTTAGAAAATTCTGCTGTTGTAGGCGGTGCAAAAGTTACAATACAAATCCCGTACTGACGGGCAGTTAAAAAAGGTGGCCTTGTGCCGCCTTTTTTTCTAAATCTTTATGGAATCTTCAAAAAAACCGGTTAGCATATAGACAGAGGAAATATACTATCCCGTCACACAGTTGTTCAATAACCGTCCGGAGATTGTTTTGGTGGAACTGAATGCCAAATAATACAAAAGCTAACCGCCGCTATGGCAGACCGCCATATGCGGCGGTCTGCCTGTTGGAAAGCGGGGGAATCAGAGGTAATATGCTTACACGGCGGTTTGCGTTTGTGCCGCCCTTATATCGGACGAATGGCGAAAAACTTTAGCCATTCCTGTGATATTCTGAGATTGATTTATAGTCGTTTCGTGCAATTTATGGAAGTTTTGTGCAATGGCGTTTGATAGGATGCCCCATGATCCGATATAATTTATGACGGAAAGTGAGGAAAATATGGATGAAGATAGCGGTCTGCGATGACAGCAGGGAGGACAGGGGCGCGCTGCGGGCGCTGCTGGAAGCCTACGGGCATGATTTTGAGATAAGGGAATACGGCTCCGGAACGGAGCTTTATGCGGATATGGGGTATGTGCGGGAATGCGGCATCGTGTTCCTGGACATCAACATGGAGGGCATGGACGGGCTGGAGGCGGCGGGGAAGATCAAGGCGGAATGCCCGAAGGTACATATCGTGCTGGTGACGGCCTATGTGAACTATGCGCTGGACGGGTACAAGGTAAAAGCCAGCCGTTTCCTCTTAAAGGACGATTTGGAACAGACGCTGCCGGAGTGCGTGGAAGATATCCTGTGGGAGGAGCGGGCGGTGGAGTTCGGCTTCGTGGAGGGCAACGTGCGCCTGCGGGTGGACGACATCATCTATATCGAGACAAGTAAGCACAAGAACGTGTTCTACACGGTGGGGGAGGCGTACAGCATCTATAAGAAGATGGATGAGCTGGAGGCGGAGCTGGCGGGGATGGGCTTCGTGCGGATACACCAGAGTTTCCTTATCAACATGAGATACATCGGGAAACTCAGCAGCTATGTCATGGTATTGACCACGGGGAAGGAAATATCCGTCCCGAAGTCCAGGTACCCGGAAGTGAAGAGGCAGTACACATTGTTTAAGGGGGCGGAGTGATCATGGCATTGTGGATATTTTCATTCTGTATCATGGCGATAGAGGCGTGGGGATATGTGTATTTTTTTGATACTTTTTTGAAGAAAAAGGATGCAGGACGGTTACAAAGGTGCAGATATATTGTTTTGTATCCTGCTGTAGTGGCATTTGCATTGTCTGTGAAGTATGTTGGCTCAATGGGAATCAAAGTCATGTTGGCAGTGTTGCTCCTGGCAGTGTTCTGTGGACTGTTTTATAGGACGGACTGGAAACAGAGCATTTTCTTTGCCATGCTCAATTATTCACTGTTATTCCTGACAGATATTTTATTGCTGCTGACCGAGAATGTACTGGCTTCCAAGGATAAGTTGTGTGCCTTAGAGTATGACTTTTTGTATATTCCGATGAAAATGGTCTGGATTCTGCTGCTTTTCATGATTCGCAAAATATGGAAGGGCAGGAGCAATTTCAGGGAGCTTTCCCGTAAGGAATGGGGGGTGTTCTTTATGGTACCGCTGCTCACTGTGGCCTCCATGCTACTTATGTATTTTTGCTACAGTGGGGAGAGAAAGGTTCAGACGGCATACCTCTTTCTGTCGGTGGGGCTGATATTCATCAACATCTTTGTCATAGAGCTGATGCAGGGAATCCTTGAAAAAGAGGAACTGCTCCGGGAAAGCGCGCTGGCGGGCCAGAAGAAGGAGAGCCAGCTTGCCCATTACCGGGATATGCAGGCAGTCTATGAGCGGCAGGGGAGGAATGCCGTCGTCCACGTCAAGCTGGTGCAGGAGGGCGGGAAGCTGATCTTTTCCGTAAGGAATCCCGTGGTAGAGAAAGTGGAGGTCACGGAAGGCACCGGCCTGTCGAACGTGAAGGCTGTGGCGGACAAATACGGGGGCGATTTCGCCGTTTCCTGCGACGCGGAAAAGTTCCAGGCGGTGGTGATGTTATAAACTTTATGGTCATTTCGTGCAATTTATAGTCACTTGGTGTAATCGCGGTTGGAAATGCGGGTGTATCTGCCGATGGATTTTATGAAACGGCAAACTGTATGCGGACCAGGGTTGGCACAAAAATATTAAGTCAAGGAGGATGATAGTATGTCTATGAATGTGAATGGAAGCACACAGCAGACGGGAACTGAATGGTACCAGAACATGAAGATGCAAAAGCCTGACAGGAATGCTCCGGAGGCGCAGCCGCCGCAGGCTGACAGGGCGGTGAACATCACAATCTCAAGGGAGGGGCTTGAAAGCCTGCAAAACGGTGGCAGGGCGAGAACCCATGAGGGCGTGGTGAAGCAAAAAGAGTCCATAATGCAGGTGTCAAAGTCCATAGAGGCAAGTTATGGACACCGCCTGTCTGAGGAAACCGGGAAGCTGAAAGGGCAGAGGGACAGCGGCGCATACAGCTTTTCGGACAGGGCTGCGGACTATGTAAGGGCATATGGGAACCTTTACGATGAGATCGTGCAGGGGTATAAGGACGGCATGGCGGAGCGTTATGTGGAGGATGAAAATTCTGAAACGGGGTTCCGTAAGATGACGCTTGATGAGGAACTGGCCGGGCTGGATAAGGCGTTCCAGAAGATAGCTGACGGTGCAGGTGTTAAGGAAATGATTTCAGGCGAGTTCAAGAGGCTGGCATCCAAGGCCGGGAGCAGGCAGACAGCATTCACGGAAGTGAATTGTTAGTAAAGTGGGTTTTGCCAAAAACAAGTGGAAGAAAAGCTGGTGTGCAGGTGGTTCTTATAAAATGAATATGGTAAAATTTTATAAGAAACGAGGTAAGGCTATATGGAAAAGAAAATTTATATCACAGAGGAAGAACGGACAAAGTGTCAAAAGGTGGCAGATGCATTTGCAGAGCTGTATGAGATGGAGAATATCGTAGTGCTTGATGTAGGTAGGTATGGCTTTGTAATGCTAAAATATTATAATCTGCCACATGGTTTTGAAGATGCCATAACTTTTACAGACAGTGTGGAACTATTTGAAGATTTGTGGGAAGAATGGCTGAATGCAAAACTGTATTTACTGGCAAAAGGCACACCGTTGCTGGAGAAGGGCTATAAAGGTGTGTTTGAGGGTTTGCCGGAAGAAAAACAGTCGGAACTTATCATGAGGAAAGCTACTTTTGCAAAAGCGGCAGAGATATATCTATAATGTTGTTTTTGTGAGGAAAATGGAACGGTAGTTGGCGAATAATCAAAGGTTAGAAAGGCTCTGTGAGATGCAGAGCTTTTCTTATTTGTGTTTTATGAAAAAATGGAATGAATGAGTGGGATTTCGCCGTAATCGGCATTGTGGAAATGTCGTATAACTGGCTATCTTATGGAGTTGTGGGTAACTCTGTTTGCAGGATGTGGGAAAGCTGCACTTTGCTTTTCCATGTCCTGCAAACAGAGTTATCCATGACGGAATAGTCAGTTATGCACATTTCCATGATGCAGTTTTTATGGCAAGTCTGTTCATTTTACAAAAATTTGACATAAGTTATGTTTTTGATTTTACAAGCAGTATTTATGATAAAAAGCGTAGAAGAAAATATCACAAAGAAAAAAGGAGAAAATTATTATGAAAAAAATTGTTACTTTTGTTGCCACTTTATCACTTGCACTCGTAGCTATGACCGGATGCGGGAAGGCGGACAGCAAAACAGTATCTACGGATGGCTCAACCTCTATGGAAAAAGTAATCGGTGCTTTGGGCGAAGCTTTTGAGGAAAACAATTCCGGTGTAACCTTTACATATAACCCTACCGGTTCCGGCTCCGGAATTACGGCTGTGGCAGAAGGACGCTGCGATATTGGTCTTTCCAGCCGTAACTTAAAGGAAGAAGAAAAAGCGCAGGGATTGACTGAAACGGTGCTTGCGCTTGACGGGATTGCTGTCATTGTAAATCCGGATAATCCGGTAAATGACCTTGACCTTGAAACGATTAGCAGGATTTATAGAGGGGAAATAACAAACTGGCAGGATATAGGCGGCAATGATCTGGAAATTGTCCTGATTGGACGTGAAGCCGGGAGCGGTACAAGAGATGGCTTTGAATCCATTACGGACACGGAGGATGCCTGCAAATACCGTCAGGAGCTTACATCTACCGGGGATGTGATTACAACGGTGGCAGGCAATCCGGCGGCAATCGGATATGCTTCCCTTGCATCTGTAAAGGATACGGTAAAAACCCTTTCTGTCGGCGGTATTGTACCTGCGGAGGAAACGGTAAAAGATGGTAGCTATGTGGTGCAGCGTCCGTTTGTGTTAGTGACAAAGAGCGGCGCAGAGCTTTCGGCAACTGCACAGAAATTCTTTGATTATATTACTTCATCTGAAGCAGGTGAGATTATCTCATCTGCGGGTGCAGTACCAGTAAATAAATAATCCGGCGGATTATGAAAGGTTTTGGAAGGTGAAGTCAAATGAACAAAAAACAGTTCATGGAGAATGCCATACATGGCATATTCCTGATACTTGGTCTGATTACAGTTGGCTGTGTACTCCTGATTACTGTTTACCTTGTCATATCAGGGATTCCGGCTATCCGAAAAATAGGAGTTTTGAATTTCCTTTTCGGGAAGAAATGGGCTTCTACAGCAGCACAGCCACAATATGGGATTTTTCCGTTTATCCTTACCAGTATTTATGGTACGGCTGGCGCAATCGTACTTGGAGTGCCAATTGGCTTTATGACAGCAGTTTATCTTGCTAAGATTGCGCCGTTAAAAATAAAAACCGTTATTGAAACAGCGGTAAGTTTATTGGCTGGCATTCCGTCGGTAGTTTATGGGCTTGTGGGAATGATGGTGCTTGTGCCAGGGATACGGATTGTTTTCCATATCCCCGATGGAGCCAGCCTGTTTGCTGCTATCATTGTACTTGCAATTATGATATTACCCTCAATCATTAAAGTGTCGCTTACGGCATTAGAAGCTGTTCCAAAGGAATATGAGGATGCTTCCCTTGCGCTTGGTTCGACACCGATTGAAACATACTTCCGTGTATCCGTTCCGGCGGCAAAAAGCGGCATTGCGGCGGCTGTTGTGTTAGGCGTTGGCAGGGCTATCGGCGAGGCTATGGCTATTATGATGGTGGCGGGGAACGCCCCAAATATGCCGAAAATTTTTCAGAGCGTCCGTTTCCTTACAACCGCTGTGGCAAGTGAAATGTCTTATGCGGCTGACGGAAGTTTACAGAAACAGGCATTATTTTCGATTGCGTTGGTTTTATTCCTCTTTATCATGCTGATAAATGCCGTATTAAATTTCTTTTTGAAACAAAGCAAGGAGTAAATATAGATGGAAAAACAATCAATTTCCCTTAGAAGGAAAACATATATTACAGCCATGCGTGTGTTGATGGGGATTTCCGTATGCATTACTTGTGCATTGGTATTATTTTTGATTGGTTATGTATTGTGGAAAGGGCTGCCGAATGTATCTTGGGAGCTGCTTACTACGAAACCGAGTTATCTGTCTGACCGGATCGGGATACTGCCGGATATTCTTAACACAGTCTATATTGTAGCGGCAACTTTGGTATTTGTTCTCCCGCTTGGAGTTGGTGCGGCGATTTATCTTACAGAATATGCCAAAAATAAGAAACTGGTAGAAATGATTGAGTATGCAGCCGAAACCTTATCAGGGATTCCGTCTATTATTTATGGACTTGTAGGTATGCTGTTTTTCTGTCAGTTTTTTGGTATGAAAACTTCCCTCTTAGCGGGGGCATTTACTTTGGTAATCATGAATCTGCCTACGATTATGCGCACAACGCAGGAAAGCCTGAAAACAGTACCGCAAAGTTACCGTGAAGGTGCTTTTGGGCTGGGAGCTGGAAAGTGGCGTGTGATTTATACCGTTGTGCTTCCAGGTTGTATTGATGGAGTCATAACAGGCTGTATATTGTCAGTGGGGCGAATTTTGGGAGAATCAGCGGCACTTCTTTTTACGGCTGGTTTTGCCCATGCCCTGAACGGGATTCTTGAAGGGCTTGGCAGTGCAGGGGCAACATTGACGGTCGCATTATATGTCTATGCAAAAGAAAACGGGGAATTTGGTATAGCCTTTGCAATTGCCGCTATCCTGATGATTTTGACCATGTTCATCAATCTGTCGGCTACACTGGCGAGCAGATATTTCCAAAAAAGGAGAAATGTATGAATAATATAATGAATCATGACAAAAATCCTGCCATGGTGGTAAAAGACCTGTGCCTGTGGTATAGCAGTACACAGGCTTTGAAAGATGTAAATATTGAGATTGAAGGACAGAGCATTACGGCACTGATTGGCCCCTCCGGGTGTGGGAAGTCTACTTTCCTTAAATCGTTAAACCGAATGAATGACCTTATCGCTGGTGTACGGATTACAGGAGAAGTGTATTATAGGGGCGATAATATTTTTGATGCAGATGTCGATGTCAATGAGCTTCGCCGCAGTATTGGCATGGTTTTTCAAAAGCCGAATCCTTTTCCTATGAGCATCTATGACAATATTGCTTACGGGCCGAGGACACACGGAGTGAAAAATAAGGCAAAATTGGACGATATAATAGAACGCTCTCTGCGTGGGGCGGCAATCTGGGATGAAGTAAAGGACAGGCTGAAAAAATCGGCATTAGGACTGTCAGGCGGTCAGCAGCAGCGGCTCTGCATTGCCCGTGCATTAGCGGTAGAGCCGGATGTGCTTCTGATGGATGAGCCTACAAGCGCACTTGACCCTATTTCCACATCTAAAATAGAGGAACTTGCAATGGAACTTAAAGAAAAGTATACTATTATCATCGTAACGCACAATATGCAACAGGCTGTGCGGATTTCCGATAATACGGCTTTCTTTCTCCTTGGCAATTTAATTGAGTATGGAAATACGGAAAAGATGTTTGAGCAACCAAAGGACAAGCGGACGGAGGATTATATTACGGGGAGGTTTGGATAATGAGAAGTCGTTTTGATGAACAGCTTGCTATGCTGAATAAAGAGCTTACCCAAATGGGGGCAATGTGTGAGGAAGCGATTGCCGCTGCTTCAAAAGCATTAACTATGGGCGACATAAAGCTGGCAGACAAGGTTTTATCCCTTGATGGAGAGATTAACCGGATGGAGCGCACAATCGAAACACTGTGTTTGAAACTGCTGTTACAGCAACAGCCGGTAGCAAGGGATTTACGGCAAATATCTGCAGCCCTTAAAATGATTACTGATATGGAACGTATTGGAACACAGGCGGCGGATATTGCGGAAATTATCACGTTTCTTGACGGAAGGACTGGAGGGGAATGTGAACAGATCCGGTTTATGGCAGATGCGGCGAGCCAGATGGTTACAGAAAGCATTGACGCTTTTGTAAAACAGGATGTAGTATTGGCTGGTGCGGCGATTGACCGTGATGATGTGGTTGACGATTTGTTTTTACAGGTCAAGTCATCTCTGATTAAGCTGATAGCAGAAAAACCGACAGACGGAGGATATGCGCTGGATTTACTGATGATTGCCAAATATTTTGAGCGTATCGGGGATCATGCGGTAAATATTGCAGAGTGGGTGGCTTTTTCCGTGACAGGAGAACATAAAGGAGCATGATTATGAAAGTATGGTGTGTGGAAGATGATGACAGTATCCGGGATATTGAGGTATATACGCTTAATTCCACTGATTTTGAAGCAAAAGGATTTTTGGATGCAATAGCCTTTCGTGACGCTTTATCTATGGAAAAGCCGGATTTGATAATTCTTGATATTATGCTGCCCGGAGAGGATGGCGTGGAACTGCTGAAATTTTTAAAAGACAGCCCTGACACTTGCAGGATTCCCGTCATCATGGCAACTGCAAAAGGCATGGAGTATGATAAAATCCAGAGCCTTGATTTAGGTGCGGATGATTATCTTGTAAAGCCTTTTGGGATGATGGAGATGGTTTCCCGTGTGAAAGCGGTACTCCGCCGGTGCAATCCTACAGAGGTAGAACATCTTTTGAAAGCCGGGGGGCTTGTTGTCAATCTGGACGAACATACAGTTTCCATTGATAATGAAAGAATACAGCTTACCTTAAAAGAATTTGAACTTCTCCGGCTGTTCCTTTCCCGTCCGGGCATCGCATTTTCCCGTGACCAGCTTTTTAATGACATATGGGGAGCTGATTATGTCAGTGAAACGAGAACGGTTGATATGCATATCCGTACTCTGCGTGTAAAACTGGGGGATTATGGGAAAATGATTGAAACAGTGCGTGGTGTTGGTTATAGGTTAGAGGTGCAGGCATGACAAAGAAAATTTTTAAATCAATTATGGTTGTAGCGGGGGCTGTCCTGATTGCAAGCCTTGTTATCATCATGGGATGTCTTTACAGTTATTTCAGTAATGTTCAGGGAAAACAGTTGGAGGATGAACTGTCTTTAGCTGCCATAGCCGTTGAAAAGGATGGACGGAACTATCTGGAGGAATTACAGTCAAGGGAGTACCGTCTGACATGGGTTGCTGAAAATGGAGATGTTATATATGATACACAGTCTGACGGGGAAAGTATGGAAAACCATGCGGACAGGGAAGAAATTCAAGAAGCCCTGCGGAATAAAGAGGGAAAAAGCTCACGTTATTCCACGACTCTTTTAGAAAAAACACTTTACTGTGCAAGGCGGCTTAATGATGGTTCAGTATTAAGGATTTCTGTCAGCAGCGTTACGATATGGGTGCTTGTTTTGGGGATGATACAGCCGATTTTAATTGTAGTTGTTGTAACACTCATTTTATCAGGAGTATTAGCAAGCCGTATTTCTAAACATATCATGGAGCCGTTAAACAGACTTGATTTAGAAAAACCGCTGGAAAACGATACTTATGAGGAGCTGGCTCCCCTATTAAACCGTATCAATAAACAGCATAAGCAGATTGATATGCAGTTGTCGGAACTCCAAAGGAAAAATGATGAATTTGCACAGATTACATATGGCATGACGGAAGGGCTTGTCCTTTTGAATGAGAAAAATATAATTCTGAACATTAATCCTGCCGCGCTGAAGCTGTTTCATACGAAACGTTCCAGCATAGGTAAAGATTTTCTGACAGTAGAGAGAAGCCATAATGTGAGCCACGCCATACAGGACGCATTTTCAAGTGGACACAGCGAAATCCGCATAGAACGTGAGGGAAAAGAGTATCAGATCCATGTCAACCGCATTGAATCTAACGGTATTGTAATTGGGGCGGTTGTTCTTGCCTTTGATATAACAGAAGCAGCTTTCGCAGAAAGGAACAGACGGGAGTTTACTGCCAACGTATCACATGAATTGAAAACTCCGCTGCAATCCATAATGGGGAGTGCGGAGTTAATGGAGAACGGTCTTGTAAAATCGGAGGATATGACACGTTTTGTAGGGCATATCCGCACAGAGGCAGGGCGGCTTGTAACATTAATTGATGATATTATCCGTTTATCCCAATTAGACGAGGGATGCGATATGCCGTTTGAAAATGTTGATTTATGTGAGATCGCATCTGAGGTGATGGCAGGACTGGCAGATATAGCAGCGGCAAAAGATATTGAAGTGGCTTTAACAGGAAAAAAGGTTTATATTAAAAGTGTCCGGCGGCTCTTAACAGAAATTATTTTTAACCTCTGTGATAATGCTATCAAGTATAATAAGAACGGCGGTACGGTAGAAGTAGCTATAAGCAGTCAGGAAAATAGTGCCTCGATTACGGTGAAGGATTCGGGAATCGGCATACCGCCGGAACATCAGGCAAGAATCTTTGAACGATTTTACCGTGTAGACAAGAGCCGCTCTAAGGAATCAGGTGGAACGGGATTAGGACTATCTATTGTAAAACATGCTGTACAATACTTGAATGGCAAGATTGAACTGCAAAGCAGCCTGGGGCAAGGAACGGTTATACAGATTATTTTTTAGCAAGATAAAAGTGATGTGGTGCAGTTTTCCTAAAAAACCTGTATTTTACATAAATTATACAAAACATAACTTTTATATTTTACAAAGCATTCATAAAATTATCTTTATAAATATTCAAAGCAAACGCTGACGGTAATTTTATGAAAAATATATAGCGCATGAGCTTAAGAATGGCGGTTTTATTTGAATGTAAAACTGCCATTCTTTTTTATAGACTATCAGTAAGGGAAAAGATATGATTAGAAAAAAGCAAAAACTGTATACACACCAAAGACAAAAAATAAAGAATAATTGCACACATAAAGGTGTACCGCAAGGAAGAAATAAACTTCACTGCGGTACACCTTTTTTAATGGTGCGAAATTTGTCTGATTTTGGCTTTTATTACAGTTTATCTGTTGCGTATTTGTGTGCAAAATCTGGCTGGAACAATTTTGATTCTGGAGGGGGATTCCGTTTGGGCTTACTGCTTCATGGTGGGCTGTTTTGAGAGCATGGATTTTTGTGTATCCCACACCTGTTTCATCAGCTTTTTCACTTCCTCCACATCGGCTTTATAGACGTTGCCTGTGGCGTTCATTCGCTTGGCGATCTGGTTTAAGTTGCCGCTGATTTTTCCAAGCGTGTAGTTGTATTCCCGCAGGTCTGAATAGACTGTCAGCGCAGGGGAGAATCCATCCGCGCAGACGGGAAATACCAGTTCAAGTACCATGTGAACGGCAGGCCGCATTTTGTGTATAGCTGGCGGCTGGAGCCAACAGACACCCTCCCGGTGGGGAAGAAGCCATGCTTATCGCTGCGGGAACTGGAAAAGCAGATCGGGTGTGATTTGGATTCCCTGTCAGACCCTTTGGGGAAGAATATCACGGTAGGGGAGCTGGTGGAACGCTACCTTGCAACGAAAACGGCTGTCAAGCCGAACACGCTCACGAATTACAAATTTGTGCAGAACCTTCTCAGAGGCGAGACCTTTAATGACAAAAAGATATCGCAGGTAAAGACATCGGACGCAAAGCTGTTCCTGATCAAGCTGCAGCAGGACGGGAGGCATTACAGCACCGTAAAGACCGTGCGGGGCGTCCTGCGTCCGGCTTTCCAGATGGCGGTTGACGATGACGTGCTGGTGAAGAACCCCTTCGGCTTTGAGCTTGCCGGGGTGGTGGTCAATGACAGCGTGACGAGGGAAGCCATTTCAAGAGACCAGATGCGGAAGTTCCTGAAATTCATCCATGACGACAATGTCTATTGCAAGTATTACGAAGTGGTCTATATCCTTTTCCACACGGGAATGCGCATTTCAGATATTTTACAGCTTGCATGCCAAAAAACTTAATGATAAAATTTAAATATGAAATGGAATTAAACAGACAATAAATTAATTGGTATCAAAATGTTAGATCAAAATATAATATGATTACTTGCGAGGCATATATGGAGAAAAATTTTCAGGCAGGTTGGTATTATAATGAACGTACAGACATGAAAGAGAATGTTTATCTTAATTGCTATACGCCGGTAAATATTGATAAATGGTTTGACAGGATTCAACTGAATTCAGAAATGAAAAATCTTTTGCTGAAAATTTACCAGAAAATTGGAAAGCTGGAAGGAATTTCTGAATTATTAGATAAAGAGGAATTAAAGAATACAGACGAACTGATTGACAGACGGAATTTGATGTGCTGCTATACGGATGAAAACCAACTGCCAGATTTTGCATATTTTTTTGGCTTTGCAAGTGATAACGAATTGATATTGGAAGAAAGACAAAAATTCAAAGCGTTTTCTGATTTAAGGATGTTAAGGAGACAGCATAGGGAAAAATTTATTATTCACAGGCAGACTATATGGGTTTTAAGAAAAGAGTGGAATCCTACTGCTCCGCATCGAATTAACGACTGTCTGGACGATTTGATCCGTATCATGTCAGAGTTTAGAAGTGATTTAAAAAAGGAAAATGCTCCGTTAAATCCAATTTTATTCAGTGGTCTGCTTTATTATCAGCTTTTAACAGTTGTTCCATATGATAGGAATAATATATTGTATGCATCCTACACGGTGGCAAAATATCTACAGGAATTGAAAGTCTTACCGGAAATATCATATCCACTTACCAAACTGATTTATGATAATAAGAACGAATGCAATGATCGTATGGCGGAAGTCAGGCAGGCATGCAACATTAACCAGTGGCTGCTTTTTTATTTGGATATACTGGATAAAACTTTTGGTACAGAGTATAGTTTTATAAAAGAGAAGCACCGCTGCCTGGATAGAAGCAGAGATGTGCTGAATAAAGCTAAGAATATACCTAATCATATGAAAGAACGAATGAAGCGTGAAATGATTATGATGTACCAAAAGCCGGTTTTCCGGATAGAGGAATTGATGAATGATTGCGATATTACCCATAGCACGGCAACAAAAATGGTTAATTTATTTATTGAGTTAAAACTGGTAAAGCAGGCGAATGATAAGCAGCGGTACCGTGTATATGAATATATTCCGTTAACGGAATGCATTCAAAGGATATAGAGATTGTAATTATTCAAAATATGATGGCAGAGGATATGAACTAAAATGTACAACTACAGTAATTTAAGCGATTTTGAGTTTGAGATATTGTGCAGAGATATTATGCAGAAAAAGCTGGGTATCAAATTATATACATTCCAAAAAGGAAGAGACGGTGGGATTGATATAACAGATGATCCTAAAAACAAAAAAGTAATTATTCAGGTCAAGCATTACATAAACAGTAAATATAGCGATTTGCTTGGAACTTTAAAGAAGGAAGTTCAAAAGGTAAAAGAATTGCAACCTGAGAAATATTATATATGTTGTGCTTTGAATTTAACGGCAAAGAATAAACGGGAATTATATGATATGTTTTCAGATTACATGGAAAGCGCCAATGATATCATGTCTCTCATAGACATTGATGATTTTTTGGAATGTCCTGAAAATATGGATATTGTACGAAAACATTATAAATTGTGGCTTGAATCGACAGAAATTCTAGGGGAAGTATTTAACCAGAATGTTTTTATTGACTGTGAATCTCTTTTATATAATATTGAAGAGGAAAGCCGAAGGTTTGTGGAAACCAGTTGCTATTACGAATGTTTGGACATCCTCGAAAAAGAAAAGATGCTGCTTCTGTTAGGAATGCCCGGAACGGGAAAGACTGTGACCACTAAGATGCTTGCCATATATTATGCTTCAAAAGGGTATAGAATACGTTACACAACAAATGGAGATATAAGTGATATTAAAAATGCGATTTCGACACAAAAGGATTTACCTGAAATCATATTGTTGGACGACTGCTTGGGTCAGCATTATTTTAGGATGAAAGAAACTCAGGGGAATGAACTTTTAAGTTTGGTTAAATATGTTGCCTGTCATAAGAACAAAAAATTGATTATGAATTCCCGTGTGACAATCTTTCAGCAGGCCAAGGAACGGGTGATTGAATTCAGGCAATTTGCTGAAGATGAAAAATTTAAAATTAAAATATTGGATATGGGGAAGTTATCACTTTCAGATAAAGGGAGGATTTTTCACAACCATATTTATTTCAAAGGTTTGCCAGCAGATTATTATCAGGATATATTAAAGGATTTTCATTACAGGGAAATTGTCAAACACAATAATTATACGCCGCGTATAATGGAATTCGTTACTCGGGAATATAATTTTAAAAAGGTCTCCAGTGGTCATTATTATGAATATGTACTCCGGTGTCTGGATAATCCGACAGAAATATGGCAGGATGAGTTTTCAGAAAAATTGCAGCAGGAAGACAGGGTTTTTTTAACGACCTTATATTCATTGACGGATACCAGTATAGATGAAAATGTGGTTAAGCGGGCATTTAATTATAGATTAAGCAATAATACTATAGCGGATACAAGCAGGAATATATGGGAGGATGTTCTTAAACGGTTAGAAGGTGCATTCATACAGATCATAGAAAAAAATGGGAAAAAAGAAATTGGGGCCATTAATCCATCTGTGAATGATTTTTTGAGAGAGTACCTACAGAAAAATGATATAGAAAGAGAATATATCCGGAAAAATGCCACGGAATATGAGCAGATAAAGCGTGGATTTTCCGAAAACATGGAAGATATCATTCGAGCAGGGCAGGCCAATTTATATCATTATGCTAACCAGAACGAAGAAATGTATGTTATATTGACTTATGTGTGCAGGCTTGACGTGTTTCATGATAATTACAAATATGTAGTTGAAAGATTTTTCCAAACATTACCATATGGTTTCTTCGAAGGAATGATGGGAAGGTGTGAGATACTTATCAGATTGCTTTTGGATAAATTTGATACATTTTATCATACATATGATTGTTTGGACGATAGTTCATTAATGGAGTTTTTTTGGAGTTTAAATTTAGATGAGTTTCAAACCTTTATTGAATTGGCGGAAAAATATGATATTGATTTCTTCTATGCGAAATATAGAGATTTGCTTGTTGAAACGTTAGAGGATGCAATTCTTGCATATATGGAAGATGTGGATGCGGATGATTATTATGGAGATTATGATGTAGGTGACCTTTTAAAACATAATATGAGATATAATGGTTATTATGAGGAATTAGATAAACAATCTGTTGTGAATAATGTATGTGAATGGATAAAAGAAGATGTGGAAAAGGAAGTTTCTGAAATGATTGAAAATCTTCCGCAGGATATTTTAGATAAAATTAAAATTTCAAAAAGTAACGTAAAGGTAGATAAGTCGGATGTTGAGGAGTATATAGAAAGTTATTTGGAGCCATCAGAGCCTGAATATGACCATCATGAAATGGATTATGATTATGGGATTATTGGGGAGATGGACATACTGGATTGTATTTTTAA
Source organism: Lachnospiraceae bacterium 10-1 (assembly GCA_000403495.2). GTDB lineage: Bacteria > Bacillota > Clostridia > Lachnospirales > Lachnospiraceae > Suilimivivens. The sequence goes on from KE159822.1 coordinate 102,364, forward strand.
ATAGGCATTACAAGTTTATTTCGATAGGGGTTTAATGGCTGTATAGAAAATTTTATCAATTCGGTAATTATCAATTACCGAATTGGGAAAGGAGATATCTGATATGCAGGATATGAAAAGCAGTGAAAAATTTTATGGTCAGGTCGTGCAGCTGTTTCGGGATGCAAAACGTAAAATGAGCTTGTCGGTAAACATGGCTATGGTTTATTCCTATTATGAGGCCGGGCGGATGATTATAGACGAAGAACAAAATGGCAGTGAGCGTGCTGCTTATGGAAAGTATATTCTTCAGGAATTATCCAGGCGACTTACTGAAGAGTTTGGCAGGGGATTTTCCTATGAAAATTTAAAACTTATGCGACGCTTCTATATGATATATTCAAAGGATGCGATTTCGGATGCGGCTTTTTTGCATTCAGAGCAGCTTCCAATGACTGTTGAGGGCAGGCGGTTTTATTTGAGTTGGTCGCATTACCTTATCCTGATGCGGATAAGCAATGTGGAAGAGCGTCATTTTTATGAAATAGAAGCATATAGGAACGGGTGGAGCAAGGATGAGCTTGGCCGGCAATACGGAAGTTCTCTGTATGAAAGGCTTGCACTAAGCAGGGAGAAGGATAAGGTAATGCGTCTTGCCTTGGAGGGACAGCAGATTGAGAAACCAGATGATATTTTTAAAGATCCTTATGTCCTGGAATTTACCGGATTGCCAGAAGAATCTGTTTATTCAGAAACCGATCTGGAAAAGCGCCTGATAGACAATCTACAGATGTTTTTACTGGAATTAGGAAGAGGTTTTACCTTTGTGGGACGTCAGGTTCGGTTTACGTTTGAAGAGGAGCATTACAGGGTGGATTTGGTATTTTTTAACCGTTTGTTGAGATGTTTTGTTCTATTTGATTTAAAGGTTGGTCAGTTAAAACATCAGGATATTGGGCAAATGCAGATGTATGTCAACTATTACGACAGAAAAGTAAAACTTGAGGATGAAAACCCAACAATAGGAATCATTATTTGTAAGGATAAAAAAGACGCGGTGGTAGAAATGACTTTGCCGGAAGACAATAATCAGATATTTGCGAGCAAATATCAAACGGTGCTTCCAAGCAAGGAAGAACTGCGGCAGTTGATGAGTGAGAAAGAATAAGTTGATGATATAGAAAAAAGAGTATTATTGAAAGGCACCATAGAAGCAAATCTTACGGTGTCTTTTTCAGTGATCATGAAAATATTTTTTAGTTTTTACTTGACAAAAGCAGAATTCTGTGGGTTGACCCTTCGGGATATTGACTTGGAGAATAAGGTCATCAACATCGACCACCAGCTCCAGCGTACCTCCGATATGCGTCTGGTCATCGAATCCACCAAGACGAATGCGGGGACAAGGAAGTTGCCCATGACGGAGGACGTGGCGCAGTGTTTCCGGGCGATCATTGAGGACAGGGAAGAACCGGAGTACGAGAGGGTGGTAGAAGGGTATGCAGGATTCCTTTTCACGGACAAGAACGGATACCCGGAAGTGGCCATGCATTGGGAACACCGCTTCAACCACATGGTCAAGCGGTACAACGATATCTAGCGGGTGCAGATGCCGAACATCACGCCCCACGTCTGCCGCCATACCTACTGCAGCAACATGGCGAAGTCGGGCATGAATCCCAAGACGCTCCAATACCTGATGGGACACAGCGACATTGGGGTGACGTTAAATACCTACACCCACCTTGGGCTGGAGGATGCCACGGACGAGCTGCGCCGGATGGAGGACTTGGAGAACGCCAGAAAGGAACTGGAAAAGAACAAGGAAGAGAAACCCGTCTCACAGAAGATGTTCCGGGCGATCTGAATAAAGAGAGTTTTTGCGCCCTGCTTCGGCAGGGCATTTTTTTATTCCTACTATATCCAAATGGGCAGATTTATGCTAAAATACCAAGGGAGTAAATTCTTTGAAGTGCTTATTTTGAATAAAGTATGTTATAAATTAGAGATACTTGCTATTCTGTATTTCGCAATATTGAATGAAAAACAGAGCTGATTGTTTGGAAGGGTGTTATGGTAAGTATATGACAGAAGATCAATTCAAAATCGAACCACAATATGGTCCAAGCCATAATTTTTTGGTATATTGTAATGATGTATTAGTGAGCTTTCTAAAGTATGTAGATTGCGAGAAGTTGTCCTCTGTAAAGATAAATTTTAAGAATAAGGAAGATGAACATAGCTTTGCTGATTTAAAAGAAGGTAGTGATATTTTTGATTGGATGGAAGAACATGGCTATAGTGATGAAATGTATGAATTAGAATATCGGCATACATTTTTTTCTTTAGTGGCCGATTTCTGTCATTATATGTTGGAATCATTTGAATGCGCTGCAAAAAAGAAGGTTGCTGTTGCGTATGCATTATTAAGGAAACCGTTACGCGATAATTTGTACTATATTGAATGGCTGGCAGCAGAAAGAGAAGACTTGTTGGATAAACTAGCAAAGGGTAAGGCAAAAGATTTAGTAATAAACAAATCCAACGCAAAAAAATATATTGAGAAAGTTGAAAAGATTTACGGTATTGCTCATCAGGATGGATTTTTTAATTTTCGGTATGATAAGAATGATAGAATGAGCCTAGAGAAAATATGGAATAAGGCTAATCATGTAATAACAACTCATTCCTATACAAAATCAGCACAAGGAGAATTAAATTTTGTCTTTTTAGATGAGGAGCGGATTGATGAGTTTACCAGATATTATTATTGCGTTGTTCCATTGGTAATGTCATATGCTGTAGATTTGATTGTGGCAATGTTTGAACGGATTATAAATGTAAATCCAATGACTAATGTTATAAACAGGGTATTAAAACTGGCAAGGCAAGCATGTACAGCGGATGGGAAATTCTTTCAAGATGCACTTAATATATTGGAAGTGGATGAAATCCCCTTTTTCTGTCCTCATTGCGGAAATGAAATACATATGAATTTAGATATTCTGTTTGAATTGATGAATAATATGTTTAAATGTGAGGAATGTGGATTCAAAATAGAATCATCTAACTATGTATTTGATTATTAGGGGGAAGCTGATGCGATAGAAGATTAGCGTTAGGAATTTAGGTTATTTTGATATGAGCTTATCAAAAATACCACAGTAGTAAAAACCCCCAATTCCTACTACGTTTTTACTACGATTGACGGAATCAATATGCCCCGTTTTGCCCCGATTTGCCATTTTCGTTACATTTTTAACAATCTCCACGGACAAAGCAAACTCCGCAAATCGCGCCAAAACACGGCAAATCAGAGCATTTCAGGAGGAAATTTTATTATGATAAAAATTTTATTCGTCTGCCACGGAAGCAGGTTGGATAGCCGGGAATCAGTGGTAGTTGTGGGGCAGAACGGGGCAAAGTGCGACATTGGAGAAAGTAGTAGACTACGGTTTTACTACGAGTGAGGGAATGAAAGGAGAGCCTTGCATATTTTTCTAAACAAGATTGACAATAGGATATATTTTCATTAATATTAAAATATAAATAAGCTGGTAGCGCAACACTGGTTGGGCTGGTCGAAAGACCCTGGTTCATCGAACGGCGGGGAATTTCCCCGTTATTTTTATATTACTTCAACACTAAGTCATGGAGGTGATTTGGCATGCCAGATATTAGTGAAATTCAGAAAATTGTTGTTCCTATCGCACATGCCTATGGGGTAAAGAGATTATATCTGTTTGGCTCATATGCAAAAGGTACGGCAAATGAGAAAAGCGATGTAGATTTACTTGTGGAAAAAGGAAAGTCTATGTCGTTGCTTAAACTTTCCGGGATGCGCCAGATGGTTCAGGAGGCATTGAACCTTTCAGTTGATTTGGTTACCACTGCAGGCATTGAGGATGATTTCAGGAAAGAAATAGACGGAACGGAGATATTATTGTATGAAGAATAAAGATATAATTATCCTCAAAAAAATTTTGGACTATTGTAGTCAGTTAGATGAAGCATGTGATATGTTTGATAACGATTACAATAATTTTTTGAGCAATTCGGTTTTTCAAAATGCCTGCTGTATGTGTATTTTGCAGATAGGGGAGTTATGCAAAGTAATATCAGAGGAATTGAGAATGCAGGAAAAAGTTGTTCCGTGGAAAGAATGGTGTGGAATCAGGGATATTTTTGCACATCAGTATTCAAATCTGGACTGTCAGTCAGCATGGGAAACTATACAGCATGATCTTCCGGAATTGAAAACAGAAATAGCAAGAATCTTAAAGAAGAATGATGAATAGCAAAAAAATGAATTTTGAGATAATAAATCAGGAGGCAATGGAAAGAGATATTGCGGACTATGCGAAAGACAGTAGGTTGACAGAGCCATCAGATGGCAAATGCAAAGTATGGTATGCCTTATAAAAGCGCAATTTGCCGATTGGCTGAATTGAGACTTGGGCTGAATAAATTTCTCATAGGTTGGGGTAAAAGAAGTAAATCGCCTACCTCGGGGTAAAAGTCCACTAAGTCTAATTGCGGCACAGGCGGCAATCTTGAATTGATGCCATAGGAATTTGGGTACTCGCAGGCAAAAGCGATAGAAAGTAACTTTATCGCTCTTTCTTTTTTAACAAATGGGAGGGATATACCCCATTTGAATGGCTTTCGTTACAGCTTCAACAGATGAGGTAACGTCAAGTTTTTCAAATATATGCTGCAAATGATTTGATAGGGTACGCTCGCTGATATAGAGTGTAGCTGCAATCTTTTTCCGCTTCATACCGGCAGCTATAAGCCGCAGGATTTGTTTTTCGCAATCAGTCAATTCCTCTAAAAACGGAATCTCCCTATTAAAAATAACTGCACCCTGTGATATTTGGGAAAGGAAGGATACCAGTTTTTCAGGCTCTATGTTTTTATTGATAAATCCCTTTGCCCCGATTTTTTCTGCTTCGCTGCGGTATACTGGCAGGTCATATCCAGACAGGATCACTATCTTTTGCTCCGGATATCGGTATAGCAGTTGTTTTGCCAATTCCAAACCATCTTCGGATGCTATGTTTTTCAAATTTATATCCATAAGCAGGATATCCGGCCTGTTGGTATCAATGAAGCTGTCCAACCGGGAAATATCATTGATGCTTTCAAATGATGTGATCTCAGGATAATCCGATAAGGCAATCTCCAGACTTTTTGAAAATAGGGCGTGGTCATCTACTAATAAAATATTGATAAGAAACATCTCCTTTCATTGGCAGGGTAATCTGTATGCAGACCCCATGCGGGAAGTTACTGGTTATCTTTACAGAACCCTCCATATTACCTACACGCTCAGTGACCAGTGCAAGCCCGCTGTGCTTTGATGGATCGGCGGATGAGAGGGAGTCTGCGTCAGCGGTTCCATTGTCCCTTATGCACAGCGCTATGATCCCGTTGTCCTCTGTAAGGGTTATCCATGCTTTTTCACCCTCTGAGTGCTTGTAAATATTTGTGACAAGCTCTTTCAGGAGACGGTATACGAATATGTCATAAGGGGCAGTTAAAAACAGGGAGTCCGGGCACTCAAAAGTAATACGGATATTACGGTGCGGAAAGGACTGTGATATATATTCAAGCAGGCTTTGGTAATTCTCTTTCACAGTGAGCTTGGGGAGCATTGCAGGGCGGTAATCCTGCATCCGCTCACGGATATAAGTGTTCATGTTATCAAGGGTTTCCGTGATGGTTTTCTGGATATCGGGGTGGCCTGCCTTTTTCATCATGTTCTTTATGGAAAGCAGGTCCTGGAGAATGTCATCATGGAGGAAATCTGCAAATTCGAGGTTTAACTGTTCTTCCTGCTGTAGCTGCTTTAATGCGGCGTGGTATCTGCTTTCCCTGACCATTGCACTTTTTCCGTGCTTTAAATTAAAATCTAATGCAATGTTGCAGGCATATACAAGGACAAACATGGCATCCAGCATAAGGAAAAACAGTGGGAGGCCGATGCCTGAAGCCAGGGCGGACAGACCGCAGGTGGCTGCCCCGGCAAGCAGGATCAATGCTGACTGGCGACTGCTGAATATGGTTGACAGAGGGACGCTGCTATGCTCTTTTCGTATAATGCCGTGTATGCTCATAGAGAACAGCAGGACAGGAAGATATATCCCAAAATTAGAAAGATGTCCATTGACTCCCATTGTAGAAAAATAATAGGCAAGGAATAAAATGATCACCGTTACAAGGGAGAAAAGGATACATTTCCATTCCGCCTTAAAAACAAAGGCAGTCCTTTTTCTATGGATTATAACAATGAAAATGAAACAAAGCCAGCCTGCCAGAAACTGTATGCCATAAAACAGGGCGAATATTTCATTTGAAACAAACAGGCCAATAAGGGAGCAGATGCAGGTTCCGGTCAGGCAGATGTTTACTGCTTTCTTGAATTTATATCCGCTTCCCTGAAACAGAAACATGAGTATGAAATTTATGGAGACATACCAAATGACCGGGCTTAAGGCAGAGAAGACCATACCCGTCCGGGCCTCATCCTGCGCCGACAGGAGTATATACCAGCTATGGAGTGCCAGCAGGCCGCAAAACAGGGAGATGACTTTGTTTCCCCTGACATTGCAGGAGCTTATATAAGTAATGTCTATGAGCATCAAAGAGGACAGGAACAGGGATACGGTTCCTGTGGCATTAAATGCCATATTCCGGTTTATGGCCAGTGCCATATACATAATGAGCAAAATGGAATTTGCAAAAAGCAGAAGGTTTAATGTTATACGCTTCATATCCGGCCTCCTTTTTTCACGCTTCATTATACCATTTATTTTCGGGTATACAAACAGGAATTTCTGCATGATTTCTGATTTGTCATAAAGGCGTGTGAAACCGCCGGGCATGAAAGCGCGGCGGTTTCATGCAGCCCCTATTTTGTCAGCACAGCTTTACAGCAGGTGTGGACAGTCATACGGTAATAGGCCAGATAAATAATGAATGTCAGCATAATGGCGGCCATTGTGGGTGTATACAGCACGAGGCTGTTTTTCAGGATATTCTGCATGAGGGCGGACTTGTATACCAGCGTGGCGAAGATGCAGTCTGCCAGCCCGAATAAAAATGGGATGATGAAAAAAGCCGCCGTCTGTTTTTGGATGATCTTTTGGATTTTCCTGTCCGTATACCCCATTTTCCGGAGAATATCATAATCAGATTTCGAGTCGGTTATGGCTGAAACATTATTAAAGTAAAGGATGCTTCCGGTTGCTATAAAGAACAACACCACGAGAAAACCGATTAACAGGAATGTGGAACTGCTCAGGGAAAATATTTCGTGTACCCTGTGCGAGTTTCCCTGCAGGTAGGGACTTCCGGACAGATATTCTGACAGGGCCTGGAATAGTGCCTCGTTATCCTCAATAGATTTTCCGTTTATGCTGAGGACTTTCGCTGCAGGAACTGCCTGTTCTGTTATCATATGGTATAAATCGTCACTTACGATCAAAGTCCCGACACTGTTTGCAAATGAAATGGGATTATCCAAAGTAACAGCGGTCACTGTGACCGGTATTTCATGATTGCCTATGAGCAGTGGATAAACATTGCCCGTTTCATCATTGTCAGAATCCGGCTGGTACTTGATTAAAATACACTCATTGTTATTTAAAGTGGCAAACTGTTCCAACGCTTTTGTCCGTCCCTGTGCTTCCAGAAGGGCTGTATAGTTTGAAAATGGAATACATTCAAACCCTGCATCCCGCAGGATTTTTTCATTATCCGAATCCCCCTTGGAGGTTCCGATGCTGTACTCCACAGGGAGCTGCCCGGCAGTGGAAGTGACCTTATAAATATCAGTCTGCAGGAATGTGACATCATCCCCCGGTGAATACTCATTTATGATCTGTTTGAACGCAGTTATTTCACGTTCATTTTCAATCCTGCATTCTATTTCCGATGGCGCCATACGGGATACCGCAGCTATTGGGTAGTATAGCGACAAAGCCATGACGCTTGAAACAGTCAATGTTGCGGCTGACAATAATGTAAGCATGATCAGTGTCCTGGAGTTTGAATGGATACGGTATATGAACCCAGGCGCAGTGATGATCTTCGTTTCCGTGTAGAATTTTCGTTTGTTTTTCTTACCTGCCTGTACCGCAAAGGGAAGAAAGGATGCGATAAAAAGCACTGTTCCTGAGAGTATGAGTGCAGATGTCAGCATGCCGACTGGATAAAAACCAATTGTAAGCCATAAGGATTCCGCACCCCATAATATATCGAGTGCAAGGCAGTATCCTGAAATAACAGCCAAAAATCCAATGACAGACGGGACAGCATGGAAACTCATCCTTTTTTCTGCACTTTTTTCATATCTCACTAAATCCATGAGTGATGTCCTGAAAAGGAACCTGCTGTTGGACAGGGCTAATACTGTGACAACAGCGGAAATAAAGCAGGCTGTTTTCATAACGGCATTTGGGTTAAAAAAGGGTATTTCTGAATGATTGACCGCCAGATCCAGCAATTTTGTAATGCCAAAGACAATCCCCTTGTGGAAAAAACCGCCCAGAAGTATCCCGGCGATAAAAGCTCCTGAACAGGTGAGCAGGTTCTCTGTTATGAGCAGGGAGAGTATTGTGGATTTTCTGTATCCTAATAATGCGTAAATACCGAGTTCCTTTGTGCGGCGGCGTAAAAAGAAGCTGTTTGAATATGACATATAGAAAACAACAAAAGCCATGAGGAATACGGAAATCGTGTTGCACATCGTTTCAACCCGTCCGTCATTTGATATTTTTTCAAGCATGACCGCATTCATGGAGAACGAAGTGAATGCAAAAAAGATAGTAATCACAAATGAAACGGATAATAGATAGAGGGCGTAAAACGAAAAATTATTTTTCAGATTCTTAAGCGCCATAGATAAATTATGCATCTCTCCCCCTCCTATCTTTCTGTGTCTAATTTTGCCACTTCCCGTGCGATGGATTCATAGAATGTGCGCCTGTCATCATTTTGTCTGAACAGCTCCCGGATAATGCACCCGTCTTTAAAGATTAAAATACGGTCAGCGAAACTTGCGGCATATGCATCATGTGTAACCATCAATATAGTGGTATTAAGGGATTCGTTTGATTCCTTCAAGGTGTTTAGTAAATCTGTCGCAGAACTGGAATCCAACGCCCCCGTTGGCTCGTCGGCAAATAGAATACTTGGCCGCTTTACAATGGCCCTCAAAGCCGAAGCCCGCTGTCTCTGCCCGCCCGAAAGCTCATTTGGGTATTTGTTAAGCTGTGGGTCAATGCCAAATGCTTCTGCTAGGCTCCGTACCATGTTTTCTATTTTTTTCGGCGGGAGTTTCTGCAGGGTAAGCGGGACAGCAATATTTTCAAAAATGGTAAGGCTGTCAAGCAGGAGATATTCCTGAAAAATAAATCCCAGCTTATCCCTGCGGAAATCCGCTGCGCCTGAATCGGAAAGGTTCTTAATGTTGACACCGTCTATTGTGATGCTGCCGCTTGTAGGTGTGTCAATCGTGGAAAGGACATTAAGCAGCGTAGTCTTCCCGGAACCCGAAGCGCCCATGATGGCGATAAACTCACTTTTCGCCACGCTGAACGATACTTTATTCAGGCTTGAGTGCTGTGCCCTGGCATAAATTTTTGTTACTTCTGTTGCTTCTAATAATGCAGACATATGAAATTCTCCTTTGCGTTTGATGTAAACATTGTACTTTTTGGTACTTGAAATGAAATGAGTAAAACAGGCAATTATTTTTGCGTGATTTACTCATTCAAATTGGGAAGCAGTATGATAATCTAGTTAAAAATTATTTTATAGAGGAGAGAATGAAATGAATAAGCTACAGCTAAATCCAAAGAAGATCATTATCTGGCTATGCGTAAACTATGGAATATTTATTCTTGCTTTCTTTGTGCTGGGTACGTTAGGCAGCGAGTACAAAGTGATACTCTGGATCAATTTTTTCCTTGATATAGCCATTTGCGTTATGTCACTTGTACTTAATATTATCCTGTTTTTCCCAAAACATGAAACTTCTTTGTTTGTAAAACTTGTACTCTTGCTTATAACTTTAGCTTTGGCAGCATTTACATACTACGCATTCATTATGCCGGAGTGTGGTTTGCCGTCAGTGCTGTTTTCTTAATTGAAGCAGCAATAGCGTATAAACTGAAAATACACAAAAGACAGACCGCCGCACTATGGCTATCATTCGCCATATGCGGCGGTCTGCCGTTTCCGTAGGCAGGCCGGGCGGCCTGATAATGGAAATCACTTGGAAAGCGGGGGAATAAGAGGTAATATGCTTACACGGCGGTTTGCGTTTCCACTATATCGGACGAATGGCGAAAAACTTTAGACCCTCCGGTGATATTCTGAGATTGATTTATAGTCGTTTCGTGCAATTTATGGGTGTTTTGTGCAATGGCGTTTGATAGGATGCCTTATAATCCGATATAATTTATGACGGAAAGTGAGGAAAATATGGATGAAGATAGCGGTCTGCGATGACAGCAGGGAGGACAGGGAAGCGCTGCGGGCGCTGCTGGAAGCCTGCGGGCATGATTTTGAAATAAGGGAATACGGCTCCGGCGCGGAGCTTTATGCGGATATGGGGTATGTGCGGGAATGCGGCATCGTGTTCCTCGACATCAACATGGAGGGCATGGACGGTCTGGAGGCGGCGGGGAAGATCAAGGCGGAATGCCCGAAGGTACATATCGTGCTGGTGACGACCTATGTGAACTATGCGCTGGACGGGTACAAGGTGAAGGCCAGCCGGTTCCTCTTAAAGGATGACCTGGAACAGACGCTGCCGGAGTGCGTGGCGGACATCCTGCGGGAGGAGCGGGTGGTGGAGTTCGGCTTCATGGAGGGGAACGTGCGCCTGCGGGTGGACGACATCATCTATATCGAGACGAGCAGGCACAAGAACGTGTTCTACACGGCGGGGGAGACATACAGCATCTATAAGAAGATGGATGAGCTGGAGGCGGAACTGGCGGGGATGGGCTTCGTGCGGATACACCAGAGCTTCCTCATCAACATGAGGTACATCGGGAAACTCGGCAGCTATGTCATGGTGCTGACCACGGGGAAGGAGATTTCCGTCCCGAAGTCAAGGTACCCGGAGGTGAAGCGGCAGTACACATTGTTTAAGGGGGCGGAGTGATTATGGGATTATGGATACTTTCATTCTGTATCATCGCGATAGAGGCGTGGGGGATTATATATTTTTTTGATACCTTTTTGAAGAAAAAGGATATGGGGCGGCTGGGAAAGTGCAGGTATATTGTTTTGTATTTTGTCAGCGGGGCAGCAGCGGTTCTTGGGGGACAGCTTGGTTTGATGGGGATTAAGGTTCTGCTGATAGTATTGGTTTCCATAGCTTTTTGTGCGGTGTTTTATAAGACGGATTGGAAACAGGGCATTTTCTTTTCCATGCTGAATTATTCGCTGCTATTCTTGACGGAATTATTTTCACTGTTGGTTGAGAATGTATTGGCCTCCAGGGATAAGCTGTATGCTTTAGAGCATGATTTTTTATACATTCCAATGAAAATGGTATGGATTTTCCTGCTTTTCATGATTCGCAGGATATGGAAAGGAAAGAAAAATTATAAGGAACTTTCCTGTAAGGAATGGGTAAAATTTTCCATGATCCCGCTGCTCACTGTGGCCTCCATGCTGCTCATGTATTTTTGCTACAGCGGGGAGAGAACGGTGCAGACGGCATACCTATTTCTGTCGGCGGGGCTGATCTTCATAAACATCTTTGTCATAGAGCTGATGCAGGGCATCCTCGAAAAAGAGGAATTGCTCCGGGAAAGCGCGCTGGCAGGCCAGAAGAAGGAGAGCCAGCTTGCCCATTACCGGGATATGCAGGCGGTCTATGAGCGGCAGGGGAGGAAGATGCACGACTATAAGAACCAGATAAGGACGATGCAGGTGCTGTTAAAGAAAGGTGATACGCAGGCTGCCGCCGCGCTTGCGGAGCGGCTGACGGAGAGCATATCGGTGGAGATGGCGGCGGTCAGCACGAACCACCCGGTGGTGGACGCCGTCCTGAACCAGAAGTTCCATGCCGCAAGGGAGCAGGGCGTGTCCATGACTTTCCGGGTGGGCGACATGGGCGGGCTGCGGCTGAATGAGGAGGAAACGGTGATCCTGCTCTCCAACCTGCTGGACAATGCCATCCACGAATGCGTGAAGGTGGCGCGGCAGGGGAGGAATGCCGTCATCCACGTCAAGCTGGTGCAGGAGGGCGGGAAGCTGATTTTCTCCGTAAGGAACCCCGTGGCAGAGAAAGTGGAGGTCACAGAAGGCACCGGCCTGTCGAACGTGAAGGCCGTGGCGGATAAATACGGGGGCGATTTTGCCGTTTCCTGTGACGCAGAAAAGCTCCAGGCGGTGGTGATGTTATAAACTTTATGGTCATTTCGTGCAATTTATAGTCACTTGGTGCAATCGCGGTTTGAAATGCGGGCGCATCTGCCGATGGATTTTATGAAACGGGATATTTTCAGAAAAAGAAAAATTATAAAAACGGAGGTATGCGATATGCAGATAACAAGGGATAACTATTCACAGTATGCCAACATGGTACAGCAGATGCTTGGCAATAAGAAAAATTCCAGTGATCCGCTGGCACAGTGCGATTATGGGAATTTTGCATTGCGGTTCAAGCCAGTTGACATCAAGTTCACAAAGCCGAATTGGGACAACATTATGACAAAACGGGATAAGCCTGCAATGTCGGAGGAAGAATTTGAGGCGGCAATCAAGGAGCTGGCGCAGAAGGAATTTGCCACCGGGAAGCGGGATGATGCCGCATACAGGAAGCTCTGTATGCAGCATGGGGAAACGGTTTCCCCGGACAGGAAAGCTATCTATGAATCAAGCATGAGGAAAACGGGCGGGAAGATGAATGTGGCCTGTATGTTCTGGGACAATAACGGGAACAAGACATTATCCTATAATCCCGAATCAAGGAACTGGAAGGCTATCAGCACGGAGGAGGAATTTGCGAGGGCGAGGGTGTTCACTTCCATCTACAATGATGAACTGGCACGCCTGAAAAAGGAATACGGGGAGAATGCGAAAGGAACAGTTTCTTATCAGCAGATACAGTCTGACTTGGCGGCAGGCACAAGAGCATCATCCGCTTCGGGCAGTTCATTGGATATACAGGTATAATCTTTACACCGTATTCCGGCCGATGCAGGCGTCCCGGAATTATTGCGGTTCATATCATAAAATTTAGGAGGATAAGAAAATGTCAATGAATGTTAATCAGGATTACAGTCAATTTTTTGTGGGAACGGAGCAGTTAAAAAGCTACGGCTCCAATCCGGCTGCAAAGAAGGATACCTTGGTAAAATACAGGTTCAACACCACGGACGAACATGGCAATAAGGTTATGGACAAAATGAGCCGGGAAGAAACCTTGCAGGCCATGAAGGACATCCGTTCGCAATACGGCGATGATGCGATCGTGGAGTTTTCCGGGGACGGAATGGCGGCGCTGGTGGAGAGCAGGAAAAGCGGCAATGGCGCTGACCTTGATAAAATCATGGCCAGGACGCCGGAACAGAGGGCTGTCCCGGAGGATATGATAACACGCCCTGAAGGCACATACCGGATAGTTTCCGCAGGTGATGAGGCCAGCACCCATGTAAGCTGGCATGATACCCTGATGGAGAAGGCTCCCGATGTGTGCAGTGAGCTGGATGACCTGATGCAGAATATCCTTGACCATGCGCTTAACCACAGCGGTGATGGCGAAAAATTCGGTGCAAGGTTCGTGGAGCTGGTCAAAAAAGCGGAAAGTGCTGTCTCGGCATATGATGCAAAAAAGGGGAGCGCCGGGGATATCGCAGTTGATGAAGCGGGAAAGAAAGCCACAGCCGGGGAAGCAGGGCTGTCGGAAAAAGCGCAGGCGCTTTTGAAAAGACTGAGGGAAACCTACGGGGACATGGATTTCTTTGTGGCAGATTTCGGCAAGGGGGACAATGCGAAAGATATCCTCTCAAAAGCGGGCAGGGAGGTTTCCGTCATACTTACTGTGGAAGAAATTGAAAAAATGGCTTCCGATGGAAAGTATGAGAAAGAGTACATGGAGAGGGTGCAGGGCGCACGCCGTATGTCGGAGCGGATCAACAGGGAATACGGCACCACATCCGCGTCCGGCGGAGTGGGCAAAATCGGTATTACCTTCAATGAGAACGGGACAGCCGCCTTTTTTGCCGAGCGTAATAAGCAGGCAGGGCAGACGATGGTGGTACAGGCAGACAGCATAGAAGAACTGATAGGGCGGCTCAAAGAGGCAGACAGGGATAAGGCGGCGGAGTAATTTGGAGGGCGTACTGTATTTCATTACATATGGTGCGAATGAAGTATGCCTTTGATATTTATGCAGCACACTGGATATACAGATATAACCTTTACACCCTATTCCGCAGAGGCGCATAATGCTTTGCCTCTGCGGTCTGCCCGGAGGCGAGGCAATGAACCGCTCGGACTTATTGCGAGGGAGCGGATGCGGCTCTGAACGACAGAGGGGCTGCAATAAAAAATGATGGAGGATATTTAAAGATGAGTGTAAATGGAATAGGTACAGCGGGATATCCGCTGACAGGATATACGGCAAGGAAAACGGGAAGAAGTGCAGAGTCCGGAACGGTGGGATTTATGGAAGCGGTGGAAGATAAGGCGGCGCAGGGCAGAGCAGCCGATCAGGATGAAAACGCCTTTGAGATGGTCGGACCCAATGCCCCGCAGGAAGTGAAGGATGCGTGGATGGATGCGGCGAAAGAAGTAAATGCGAATGGCATGGGAATCCGGGGCAACGGGATGATGAGCCACATATCGCAGATGATGGTGCAGCGGCTTAATAAACAGCTTAAGGGCGAGACGGAGAATTTTGACATCCTTGGAAGCACGGTGGAATCTGCGATTCGGGCAACGAAAGAAGCGCTGTACGATCTGGAGCATCCAAGGGTATATACGCCCAGGAGCATAGAGGTCCAGCAGGCCCGTATCAAAGAAGGGGAATTTTACAGGGCGTTTTTGGAGAAACTGGAACGGTTATAGGACGTAAATCGCCCATAAGCCATAGCCGGACAAGGCAGGGCGGACATCCCCGGTGTTCCTGCAGATTAGTGAATATAATTGTGATAAGAGAGGTATTTGGGATGTTAAAAAAGCTGAACCAAATTACAAATATAATAATCGGTTCTTTTGTAGGAGTTTTCATTGGATGTGGAATATATGTATTTTGGGATTATAAAAAACACCCTGATTTATATGCTATACAATCAGCACCGTGGTACACAAGTATTTTTGTTTATGGCATAGTTATGCTAATTTTTGTGACAGTGGCAGTTATTGCGAAGCTGATCATCCGAAAAAAGATGAAAGAGGGAATAAACTCAACGGACGCATATAGCCAATAAGCCACAGCCCAACAAGGCAGGTATCCCCGGTGTTCCGGCGGATTGGGGAACTGGAGGGCAGGGAGGGAAGTAGGAATAAGCTGCTCAAACTTATAATGAAGGGTATGAGTGTAGCTCTGAAAAGTGGATTAAAGATAATTGGAGGAATTATGAATAATACTGTTTTGGAATTTGAATGTGTCGGTATGGATAATGGAGGGAAATTCCCAATCGAATATACAGGGCGGGGGCAGGACATATCGCCGGAATTTATAATTAAGAACCTATCACCAAATGCGGAAACTCTCGCTGTTATATTGGAAGATTTATCACACCCGATTAAGGACTTTACGCATTGGATTATCTGGAACATTCCTGCCACTGACAGAATAAAGAAAAATATTCCTGCTGGCAAGGCTGTGCCAATTTTTGGGAATGCCCGCCAGGGAATAGGATATGGCTTTCACCGTTATGCGGGGCCGAAGCCACCGAAAGGGAAAAAGCATACATACCGTTTTACCATATATTCCTTAGATTGTGAAATAAATATGAGTGCCAACTCTATGAAAAGAATTTTTTTGAAAAAGGCTGAAAAGCATATCATTCAAAAAGGTAGTATTGTTGGTGAGTTTGAATAAAGAACCTGACATTTCAAATGAGGTGTGAATGGACAAAAGCCGTAGAGGGCAGGCATCCACAATTTTTGACCGAGCAGGAGGATTGAAATGGATATAACAGGAATAGCAAAAAGTCATCAAGCGGGCATCCCAAAGCCATCATCCAAGAAGGACTGGAAGCTGTCCGATTCCCTCCGGGAGCAGATTGCCGGATACGCCAGGGAGGATGCGGCGCAGGGCGTCTATATGGGGAATAAGTTCCTCGCCCTGCGGAAAAGCGAGGTCGCCAAAGTGGCGCCGGACAGGGCGGCGCTGATGGGGAAGGTCGGTCAGGAAATGGCGGACATGAAAACGATACGGGAGGCTGACAGGCGGTGGCTGTGCCTTCTGTTCGGGGAGCCGTATGAGGCAGAGTTCCAGTCCGAGGGGACGGGCTCCGCTGTCCATGTGTATGACGGGAACGGTGATGAGGTACTGACCTACACGGCGGGCGTGGGCTGGCATGAGAAGGAGTCGAAGGCGGAGACGCAGGTACACGGGGCTTTGAAGGCTGCCTACTATGATGCGTACCATGCGGCAAGGCAGGAGATAAATGCCGGGGCGGTGGAAATGCAGGGTGGCTTTGACGCGAGGGCGTGAGGAGGCAAATGTGAAAAAGAAACTTATTATTGTTTTTGCAGTGATAGCGGCGGTTCTGTTACTGATTCCGGTCAGAAAGGTTTATGAGGATGGCGGGACGCAGACTTATACATCCCTGACCTATAAGGTCATTGTGTGGAAGCAGATAGATGGGAAATCGGGGACGGAGTTATATCTTTTTCCGAATAACTTCCACCAGTTAGATTATTACGAATGAGAAATAGCGGCAGTGCGGCATGAAGGGAGAGGCGTTTATTGGGAGATACCAATATGCGCCTCTGCATTTTTAGGAGAGGAGGTGGTAGGTATCCGGAGGATGAGATGCTCGAACAGTTTATGTAAGAAACGTGTCTGCGACATTTGGGAGAACCGTTTCGGGGTGATTGTGATAGAGCTGAAATGCCCGCACTGCGGCGAGGTGGTACGGGTGTATTGGAAACCGAGGCTGAAAGGTAAATATACATAGATGAAAAGAACGGCGGGGGGATATCCTGCTGTTTTTGCTTTTACGGATTAAAGCGTTCCTTTTATGGGCATACTTATGCTATCAATGGAAAAATTTGGTAATTCCATTGTACGCAAAACTGAATAAAAAGTACCGAGCGAGTGGGACCGCATTGCGTCGAGTCACGAATGGC
Organism: Lachnospiraceae bacterium 10-1; assembly: GCA_000403495.2. Classification (GTDB taxonomy): domain Bacteria; phylum Bacillota; class Clostridia; order Lachnospirales; family Lachnospiraceae; genus Suilimivivens. The sequence continues at coordinate 119,677 of KE159822.1, forward strand.
CGGAGTAAAGCTAGTGGGTTTTAATGTGTGTAGTTTTTAGATAGCTTTCCCTGGCCATTCTCTGCCATTTTTTCAAAGCCAGTCCCACATTTAAATTTAAAGCGTTCCTAACTTTACGAAGCCGTAAAGGAAGGAACGCTTTATGTCTGTTAGGAAAATCACAGTCAAGTCAGGAAACGAAGAATCCACAATGAATGTTACGGAAGAAGAATACAGGAATTACTACCGCCCGTGGTGGCAGCAGAAAAAGCATGAGCAACGGAACCGTGAGGCAATGGAGCAGAACGGTTATACAGAAGAATCCTACGAGGAATGGAAAGAGAACGATATGCGGACGGAGCTTTTTGCGGAGAGCATGGAGGAACTGGCGGAAAAGCGGATGCTGCTTGGTGTCCTGCAGGACGCTATGGATTCCCTCCTGCCGGAAGAACGGGAGCTTGCCATGAAGGTGTTCGGGGAGGAAATGAGTGTTTATAAATATGCGCGGGTGACGGGAGGCAACAGGCGGACGCTTGATTTCCGCAAAAACAAGGTCATGGAGAAACTGCGCCATTTTTTTGAATATTCTAACGTTTCGGAGCCACCGTTTTATCGCTTGAGAGCCATTTGATTTTGGTATTCTAATGCTTGAGAGCCACCACAACAGTACCTTTTTATATAAATTTTATGTGAATTGGAGCGTGATTCATTATAGAAACAACAGAAGCATTAAAAATGCCTTGGTGGAACAAGTATACATTATCGGTTCAGGAAGCCGCAGAATATTTTGGTTTTAGTGATAAAAAGGTTAGAAAGATTATAGATGAACATGAAACGGACAATTTTGTCTTATGGAATGGTACAAGACCGCGAATTAAAAGACAGCTATTTGAGAAATTTGTTGACGAAAAATTAAATTCTATATAGTAGCTTCCCAATTTGATTATAAATGATTGCTAATAGATTTTGGGGGTTAAGTATGGTATATTATTAATTATCATACCGAGACTCTCTGGACATGAAAGGAGAGGAAATATTTGTCAGAAGTAAGGAAAGATAGTAAAGGTCGTAAACTAATGACAGGGGAGAGTCAGGATAAAGACGGGAGATACAGATATAAATATTGTGATTCTTTTGGGAATAGAAAGTCTGTATATAGTTGGAGATTAACAGAATCCGATTCATATCCGAAAGGAAAGCGCAAGGATATTTCCCTGAGAGAAAAAGAAAAGAACATTCAAAAAGAGTTAAACGATGACATTATCCCCGATGGTGGGAATATGACAGTATTGGAACTGGTGGAGAAATATATCAATCAAAAAAGAGGCGTTAAGCATAATACGCAAGCCAATTACAATTTTGTTATCAATGTCATCAAGAAAGAACCGTTCGGAGCAAAGCGGATTGATAAGGTGAAATTATCAGATGCCAGGGAGTGGCTGATTAAATTACAGGATGATGGCAGAGGATATAGCAGCATACATAGCATCCGGGGAGTAGTCAGACCAGCTTTTCAGATGGCAATGGATGATGATCTTATCCGTAAGAATCCGTTTGAATTCCAGTTAGCAACGGTAGTAGTAAACGATAGTGTGACTAGGGAAGCTATTACACGGAAACAGGAGCGGGAGTTTCTAAGATTCATCAAAGAAGATAAGCATTTCTGCAAATATTATGATGGAATTTATATCTTATTCAAAACTGGACTTAGGGTTTCTGAATTTTGTGGACTGACAAAAGAAGATATTGAGTTTGATAAGGAAAGAATCAAAGTAGACCATCAATTACAGAGAAAACGTGATATGGAATATGTGATTGAAACACCTAAGACAGAAAAAGGTGTGAGATATGTTCCCATGAATGAAGATGTTGCAGAGTGCTTCAAGCGTATCATTGAAAACAGAAAGAAACCGAAAATTGAACCAATGATTGATGGCAGGGCAGGATTTCTATTTCTGGATAAGAATGATATGCCTATGGTGGCTTTGCATTGGGAGAAATATTTTCAGCATATCAGAGAGAAATATAATAGTATATATAAGGTGCAAATGCCTGTTATAACACCACATGTATGCAGACATACATTCTGTAGCAACATGGCGAAGTCGGGCATGAATCCAAAGACACTACAATACATTATGGGACATTCTGATATTGGCGTTACATTGAACACATATACACATTTACAGTTTGATGATGCCAAAGAAGAGATGAAGAAAGTCTGTAATAAGTAGTGGGCTAAAAATTTCAATTTAGCCCAGAATTTAGCCCAAACGAAGGAAAAGTTATGCAAAGTTATTCCAAGTTATACATAAAAAGGTGAACAAACACACTATCATAAAAATATAGCAAAACTGTTGAAAGTGCCTAAAATACAGCAAAATCAAGCATTTACGGAGGTTTTAGCAACATGATAAAAATACTTTTCGTCTGCCACGGCAACATCTGCCGCAGCACAATGGCCGAGAGCATCATGACGCATATAGTAAAGCAGGCAGGCTTGGAAGCTGATTTCCAAATCGCTTCCGCTGCAACCAGCAGAGAAGAGATTGGAAACAGCCCCCATTACGGAACCGTTGGTAAGCTGCGGGAAATGGGAATTCCGTTGGTGCCTCATAAGGCAGTTCAAATGACGAAAGAGGATTATGCATTTTACGATTATCTGATCGGCATGGATGACTGGAATCTGAAAAATATGTGGAGAATTGCAGATGGTGATCCTTTGCATAAAATATACAAGCTGTTAGAATTTGCCGGAAGTACCAGAGACATTGCTGATCCCTGGTATACCGGAAATTTTGATGTGACCTACAAGGATATTATAGAAGGTTGTCAGGCTTTGCTAAATAGTCTAAAGTCCAATTAAAGTCTGAGCTTCTCAGTACCTGAGTTTTTCAGCCGCGTCAGAGAGTACTGCACATACTTTGTCACACCAGTTGTCAAATTCAGGATCTTCCTTTTGACATTCGGGGTGGGAAAGTACATAAGTTATTGTATCTTTAATTCCCTGATCTGCACGAATAGAAGCAGTAAATCCGGGGACAAGTCTTTTTAACTTACTGTTATCAAACACTACGGTGTTTGCTTTATCGCCCAGCAGGCTTCCGGTAAAATCATAGGGAGAGCAAGAAGCTAAAAATTCAGAAGAAACATGGACAGCATTCAGCCTGACGCCTAAAACATCTGCAATAATCTGATAAATCTGATTCCAGGTAAGGGCTTCATCTGAGGTAATCTGAACAGCTTCTCCAATGGCATGGATATTTCCCATTAGCCCTGCAAAGCCCTTGGCAAAGTCCAGACTGTGTGTCAGTGTCCAGAGAGAAGTCCCATCCCCATGAATGATAACCGGTTTTCCCTCCAGCATTCGCTTTATTACCCCATAACTGCCATTTATGCCATGAACACCAAGGGGCACAGACCGTTCGGAATAGGTATGGCTGGGACGGACGATAGTTATAGGAAATCCACTGTCCCGATACAGTTTCATCAAATAGTCTTCTCCGGCAATTTTATTACGGGAATACTCCCAATAAGGATTTGCAAGGGGAGTCCCTTCATTGATCCGGTAATCAGAAAGCGGTTTCTGATAGGCAGACGCGGAACTGATATAGACAAATTGCTTGGTTTTATCTTTAAAAAGTCTGTAATCACGTGCAAGCTGATCTTTAGTAAAAGCAATAAAATCTGCTACCACATCAAAGGAAAGATCTTTAATCAGTCGACTGACAGATGCTTCTTCATTGATATCTGCTTTTAGTTCAATAATATCTCCGGTAAGTGTGTGGCTGCGGCTGCCTCTGTTCACAAGATAAAGGGTGTGGCCTTGTGATAAAAGAAGCTTTGAAACAGCCATACTGATAGTGCCGGTGCCGCCGATAAGAAGAATTTTCATATAAATTTCCTGCCTTTCTGTAAATAATCTTATAAATTTATTTCTATTATAAAAATTTTGTGACTGAAAGAAAAGAAATTTTTTATAAAACTACCGAAAAGTATTAGCGGCATCTAAATATAGGATTGTAATATTTTAGCAAAGTAGTTATAATAAATGCATTGAATAATAGAGGAAAATGATTAATTCAAGGAGGCTTTTTTTATGAAGGAACAACAAAGCTTTAAAAAGAAAGTGAGACTAGTTTTCACTATGATCTGCATTATTGTTGCAGTCTCAGAACTAACGGCAATTTTGGGAATGCTGGGGCTGGGAAGCAAGGTGATGCAGCTGGTATTCCATTCCATAATATTTCTTGCAGTAATCATAGCGTCTACACGTGGGTATAAGGTGCTGGTTGAAGCGTTGGTGGATCCGCTGATTGAAATGGATGCTGCTGTGAAAGGATTGGCACAGGGAGATTTAAGCGTTGAGGTTACTTACGAGGGAAACAATGAGCTGGGAACTTTGGCAGACAGTCTCAGACAAACCAGTAAAATGCTGAAGGAACTGCTTGATGACCTGACCTTTATTTTAGGTGAATTTGGCAAAGGCAATTTTAATGTAAAAAGTAAAAATCGAAATGCCTATATTGGTGATTTTAAGGTGCTGTTGGAAGGTTTGCTTGCAATGGTGAAGGACTTCAGCGGCACAATGAGAAATATAGATAATGCGGCAGATCAGGTATCAGAAGGTTCCAATGATCTGTCAATGAGTTCACAGGAGCTGGCAGACGGGGCTACCAATCAGGCGGCATCCATCGAAGAACTGCTTGCTACTGTAACAGATGTAACAAATCAGGTTTTGGAAAATACCAAAACCACAGACAAAGCACATGATAATGCAAAACTGATCGGAGAACAGGCGAAAGTAAGCCAGTATAAGATGAAGGAACTGACAGAGGCCATGAACACTATCAATGAAACATCCAGTGAGATCAGTAATATTATCGTTGACATTGAAGAAATTGCATCACAGACAAACCTTCTTTCCCTGAATGCCGCAATTGAAGCAGCAAGAGCAGGTGAGGCAGGCAGAGGATTTGCAGTAGTTGCCGACCAGATCAGAAAGCTGGCGGAAGACAGTGCAGCTTCAGCAGTTACCACAAAGGAACTGATTGACAAGTCTCTTCGTGAGGTACATAAGGGAAATGAAATAACGGAACAAACTGCCGATTCCCTGAATAATGTAATTAAGGAACTGGATAACATTGTTCAGGCAGTTGCAGATATTAGGGTTGCATCTGATAAACAGGCATTATCTGTGAAGGAAATTGAAAAAGGTTTTGAGGCAATTAGTGCAGTAGTTGAGAGCAATTCGGCAGCTGCAGAAGAGACTTCTGCTACCAGCCAGGAGCTGTCTGCACAGGCAGCAGCCCTTAAGGGTATGGTAGAACGGTTCCAGCTTTGTGACTAATTAGAATTAGCGGTATTTGCGGACTGCAAACATACATAGGATTGTCTGGACTGCCTGGCTGACCAGCAGCCCCCACAGATATCCATGAATGCCCCAAAGAGGGATTCCCCAAAACACAAATCCCAACCGTACCAGCAGGCTGGCCATGCTGAAAACAAAAGTAAGGCTTGTTTTGCCAAGGCCGTTTAGGATGCTGCCCAAAGTACTTGCAATATACATTAAAGGGCAGAGAAAACTAAGAACAATAATAAAACTGCCTGCAAGGGTGCTTTGGTAAAGAAGATTTCCCAGAAATCTTCCGGTTAATAAGAAAAATGCAGTAAATATAATACCCAAAAAAAAGCCGTAGCATATAGACTTATGTACGGCTTTTTTGATTGTGCCGGTATTTTCCGCCGCATCTGCTTCTGAAACAATAGGAAGCAATAGTACACAAATAGAATTGGTGATTGCACTGGGAAACAGAATAAGGGGCAGTGACATTCCGGTCAGGATGCCGTATACACTTAAGGCAGTTGTATTATTATAGCCATAGTCAAGCAATCTGTTGGGGATGAAAATTGCCTCCAGGCTCTGGAGAAAATTAATAATAATCCTGTTTAAAGATAAGGGCACTGCCAGTGTAAGAAGATTTTTGATAATTGGAGGGTAAGCCGCCATTTTTGCAGGAAGCAGTATACCATAATTTTTAGGCACAACATGGACAAAGTGTGCTTTTATGGCAATCAGGGAAACAATCATGGAGGCTGCTTCGCCAATAACCAGTCCAACCACTGCAAAACTGATGGTAGGTGCCATATGATATTTTAGACAAAAAAAGTAGATGATATATACACTTCCCACGCGTATGATCTGTTCAGAGAGTTGGCAGATGGCAGGGACGGAAGTTTTTCGTATTCCATAAAAATATCCGTTGATGCAGGAGTGGACAGTTGCCAGTGGGATGGAAAATGAAATAATTCTAAGAAGCGGGGCGGTACGTGTTTCCATAAGGAAATAAAGTGCGATTTCCTCAGAAAACCAGTAAATACCTGCACAGCAGAAAATGGATACAATCATGGACAGGATAAAACCGGTGAATAAATGCATGGCTGAGGAGCGGTAATCTTTAGAGATCGTTTCACCTGCAACATATTTGGAAATAGCTGTCTGCATACCTGCTGCGGTTAGAGAAAAAGAAAGAGCAAGAACTGGTGAGATGAGCTGATAAATACCCATGCCCTCCGCGCCAAATAAGCGGGATAAAAAGATACGGTAAAAAAATCCAATAAACCGGCTTGCAAAGCCGGTAGCAGTCAGAATGATGGTTCCCGTAATCAGAGGGTTTTTTTTATGTAAGAAAGTCATAAAATACCACCGTTTGTCAGTTATTGATAAATATATGTCCCTGCTTTCGTTGACAGAACAAAAAGAGAATGCTATAGTAAAAAATGTTGAAAGCCTAGTAATTCAATGGGAATAGAAGAAAGGAGCCGGAAAATGGATAAAATCATATATCTTGATAATGCAGCAACAACAAAAACTGCACCGGAAGTGGTGGAGGCTATGCTGCCTTATTTTTCAAATTATTACGGAAATGCCAGCAGTATTTACCAACTGGGAGCGGAGAGCAAAAAGGCGGTTACAAAATCCCGTGAAGTGATTGCTAAAAGTTTACATGCGGATAGTTCCGAGATTTATTTTACCGCAGGAGGATCAGAATCAGATAATTGGGCCATTATTGCAGCGGCGGAAGCTTACGGGACAAAAGGAAAGCATATCATTACTTCAAAAATTGAGCATCATGCGGTGCTCCATACTTGCCAGTATCTGGAGAAAAAAGGATTTGAGGTTACCTATATAGATGTGAATGAAGATGGAATTATCAATTTTGAAGCTTTAAAGAATGCAGTCCGTCCGGATACCATTTTAATTTCCGTTATGTTTGCAAATAATGAGATTGGAACGATTCAGCCGATAAGGGAAATCGGGGAATTTGCAAGGAAAAATGGTATTTTGTTTCACACGGATGCAGTGCAGGCTTATGGACACGTGCCTATTGATGTGGAGACGTTTCATATTGACCTGTTAAGCGCCAGCGGACATAAGCTGAATGGTCCCAAAGGAATCGGTTTTTTATATATTAGAAAAGGAGTAAAAATTCGTTCTTTCATTCATGGAGGAGCTCAGGAGCGAAGCAGGCGTGCAGGGACAGAAAATGTTCCGGGCATTGTGGGATTAGGGGCAGCAGTAGAACGTGCTTTTGAAAGTATGCCTTTGCGCCGCCAAAAGGAAATTGAGCTGAGGGATCATTTAATCACCAGATTTGAAAAAGAAATACCCTATTGCAGATTAAATGGGGACAGGGAAAGAAGACTTCCCAACAATGTGAATTTTGTATTTCAGTTTATTGAAGGCGAATCCATGTTGATTATGCTGGATGGAAAGGGGATTTGTGCTTCCAGCGGTTCTGCCTGTACATCAGGCTCTTTAGATCCTTCCCATGTTCTTTTAGCAATTGGACTGCCTCACGAAATTGCACACGGTTCGCTCCGTCTTACCGTAAGTGAGGAAAATACACTGGAAGAAATGGATTATGTGGTGGATTCCGTAAAGGAAATTGTAGACAGATTAAGGCAGATGTCGCCTCTTTATGAGGATTTTATCAGACAGTCATAACATTTGTAAATTTCAGTTTTGAAAGGATAAAAATATGTATAGTGAAAAGGTAATGGATCATTTTACAAATCCGAGAAATGTAGGAGAAATGGAGAACCCCAGCGGTGTTGGTACCGTGGGAAATGCAAAGTGCGGCGATATTATGAGAATTTATTTAGATATTGACGAAAATCATATCATTAGGGATTGTAAGTTTAAAACCTTTGGATGTGGTGCGGCTGTTGCAACCAGCAGCATGGCAACGGAACTTGTTAAAGGAAAGACCGTTACAGAGGCCATGAAAGTGACAAATAAAGCGGTTATGGAAGCTCTCGACGGGCTGCCTCCGGTAAAGGTTCATTGCTCCCTGCTGGCAGAGGAAGCCATTCATGCGGCCCTGTGGGATTATGCGCAGAAAAATGGAATTGAAATTGAAGGACTTAAGGAACCGAAAAAAGATATTCATGAAGAGGAAGAGGAAGAAGAATATTAAACGATGAAAAAGAAAGTAGTGATAGGCATGTCCGGAGGAGTTGACTCCTCTGTGGCTGCTTATCTTTTAAAAGAACAAGGATATGATGTGATAGGGGTAACCATGCAGATCTGGCAGGAAGAAAATCCGGATCAGGTAGAAGAAAATGGCGGATGCTGCGGACTTTCTGCGGTGGAGGATGCGGGAAAGGTTGCCCGGATGCTTGGGATTCCTTATTATGTGATGAATTTTAAAAGGGAGTTTCAGAAACAGGTGATTTCTTATTTTGTGGAGGAGTATTTGGCTGGAAGGACTCCGAATCCATGTATTGCCTGTAACAGATATGTGAAGTGGGAAGCCCTTTTAAAGCGCAGTATGGAGATCGGTGCAGATTACATAGCAACCGGTCATTATGCCAGAATAGAAAAGATAAACAATGGGCGGTTTGCAGTTCGAAGTTCGGTAACTGCCGGAAAAGATCAAACCTATGCTCTTTATAATCTGACACAGTTTCAGCTTGCCCACACATTAATGCCGGTGGGGGATTACACAAAAGAAGAAATAAGGTCAATAGCAGAAAAAAATAACCTTCCAGTGGCAGCAAAGCCGGACAGTCAGGATATTTGTTTTATACCGGATGGAGATTATGCCGGTTTTCTTGAAAAACAGGTTCCGGACAGGATGCCGGGGGAAGGAAACTTTGTATCAGAAAGCGGTCAGATTTTAGGAACGCATAAGGGAATTACCCATTATACAATAGGTCAGAGAAAAGGACTTGGATTATCTATGGGACATCCGGTTTTTGTCTCCCGGATTCATCCCAAAACCAATGAGGTGGTAATCAGTGATTGCGACGTGTTTCGAACGGAACTTACCTGTAATCAGATTAATTTTATGGGAATGGAAGATTTAAAAGAACCACGCAGGCTGTGGGCAAAGGTGCGTTATGCCCATAAAGGCCAGTGGTGTTTTGCCACGCAGACAGGTGCAGACCAGATCAGATGCAGTTTTGAAGAACCAGTACGGGCAGTTACACCGGGACAGGCAGTAGTTTTTTATGAAGGTGAATATGTAATGGGAGGCGGTACAATTATGTAACGCCTCTCATTTTGGAAATACCTCTGGCAGTACACCTTTCTAAATCCTATGAAATTCCGCCACTCTTTTTTCGAAGGTGGCATAATACCGAAAGCCGCATTCCGTCAAAACTTCTGCTGCACGTTGGAATCCTCTGGCAATAGCGGAAGGAGTGTGGGCATCAGAACCGATGGTAATGATTTCACCGCCCAGTTGATGATATTTTTTTAAAATAGCCATACAGGGATTAAAGTCACGAAGCTGATAACCCAGAGCGCCGGTGTTTAGTTCCATGCCTTTTTCTTTTTCAATGAGAGTTTCCAGAATTTCATCCAGGATATCACGATATTGTTCATAGCTGTAACCGGCATCTTTAGTGGGACCATAGCGGACTACATAATCCAGATGACCGTAAACATCAAAATTGTCAAATGTTTTTAAATTGTCTAATATGGACAAAAAATATTCTCTGTAGGCTTCTTCCTCAGACCGCCCTTCATAAAAGGACGCATATCCGGGATCTTTTTTATTGCATATGTGGGAAGATGCAATAATAAAATCAAAATCATAGCTTTTGGAATAAAGGGCAAGCTCTCTTTTTAAGTGCGCCTGAATTCCCAGCTCTACACCGAACAAAAGCTGTATCTGTCCGGAATATTTTTCTTTATATTTGATAAAATCATATAAATAGGAGTCCGTGTTCAGATCAAACATTCCCTCTTCAGAAGGCTGTTCATATACAAAATCCATATCCATATGCTCTGTAAAGCAAATGCTGTTAAGCCCCAGTTCAATTCCCTTTAAGATCATTTGTTCCATAGGAGCAGTGGAATCTCCTGAAAAGGAAGTGTGCATGTGATAGTCAGATTTAATTGCCATGTTGGTCATTCTCCTTTGGTGTTATAAAATATCACATTTAGTTTAGCGGATTCCATGAAAAAACACAATTATTTTTCATTTACATCTTGAACTTTTTGGACAAATTAGGTAAAATAATCCTGTTGATAAAATTTTGTCAATTCTGATGAATTGCAAAATAATATAAAATAATTATTCAATTTTAGGAGGAAACTAAAATGGCAGTAAGAGTAGCAATTAATGGTTTTGGCCGTATTGGTCGTCTGGCATTCAGACAGATGTTTGATGCAGAAGGTTATGAAGTAGTAGCAATCAACGACTTAACAAGTCCTGAGATGCTTGCACACTTATTAAAGTATGATACAGCACAGGGCAAATACAAATACGCAGACAGCGTATCTTACGGAGAAGATTCCATTACAGTTAATGGAAAGACCATCACAATCTACAAAGAAGCAGATGCTAAGAATCTTCCTTGGGGAGAATTAAAGGTAGATGTTGTTCTTGAATGTACAGGTTTCTATACTTCTAAAGAAAAAGCAAGCGCACATATTACAGCAGGCGCTCGTAAGGTAGTTATCTCCGCACCTGCCGGAAATGATCTTCCTACAATCGTTTACAATGTTAACCATACAACATTAAAGGCTGAAGACACTGTTATTTCTGCAGCTTCCTGTACAACAAACTGCTTAGCTCCTATGGCTAAGGCATTAAATGATCTGTGTCCTATCATGAGTGGTATTATGACAACAGTTCATGCTTACACAGGCGATCAGATGATCCTTGACGGACCTCAGAGAAAGGGTGACAAGAGAAGAAGCCGTGCAGGCGCTCAGAACATTGTTCCTAACTCAACAGGCGCAGCTAAAGCAATCGGCCTTGTTATTCCTGAATTAAATGGCAAACTGATCGGTTCCGCACAGCGTGTTCCTACTCCTACAGGTTCTACAACTATCTTAGTTGCAGTAGTTAAAGGACAGGTTACCAAAGATCAGATCAATGAAGCTATGAAGGCTGCTTCTACAGAATCTTTCGGTTACAACACGGATGAAATCGTATCTTCTGACGTAATTGGAAGCACATTTGGTTCTATCTTTGATGCTACACAGACAATGGTAGCTCCTATGGAAGATGGAAATACACAGGTACAGGTTGTATCCTGGTATGACAATGAGAATTCTTACACAAGCCAGATGGTAAGAACAATTAAATTCTTCTCAGAGTTAGCATAACATCGCTTCGTTACACGAAGTTTTCAAAATTGCTTCGTAATTCTTTGGGAAGTTTGAAGATTCGTCGCAGACGAAGCTCTGGAAAAGACCTTAAGGGTCCGGTCTTATGGACCGGGCCCTTGTTTTATAAAATAATGAATGGAGAAATCAATTATGGGATTAAATAAGAAATCAGTTGATGATATTAATGTAGCCGGCAAGCGTGTGCTTGTAAGATGTGATTTTAATGTTCCGCTTAAAAATGGCGAGATTACAGATGAAACACGTATTGTAGCGGCGCTTCCTACAATTAAGAAATTATTGGCAGATGGAGGAAAAGTAATTCTTTGTTCCCATCTTGGCAAAGTTAAAAATGGTCCTAATGAAGGAGAATCTTTGGCACCTGTTGCAAAGAGACTTTCTGAGAAGCTTGGAAAGGATGTTAACTTTGTTGCAGATTATAATGTAACAGGCGAGGCTGCTACAGCAGCAGTTGCAGAAATGAAAGAAGGGGATGTGGTATTACTTCAGAATACACGTTTCCGTGGCTCAGAAGAGACAAAGAATGGAGAAGCATTCTCCAAGGAACTTGCAGATCTTTGTGACGTTTATGTTTGCGATGCATTTGGTTCTTCCCACAGAGCACATGCTTCTGTTGCAGGGGTTACAGATGTGGTTCGTGCAAAGGGCGGTGAATGTGCAGTTGGTTATTTAATGCAGAAGGAAATCGACTTCCTTGGAAACGCAGTAGAAAATCCTGTAAGACCTTTTGTTGCAATTCTTGGCGGCGCTAAGGTAGCTGACAAATTAAATGTTATCAATAACCTGCTTGAGAAGTGTGATACTCTTATTATCGGCGGCGGTATGGCATTTACTTTCTTAAAAGCACAGGGATATGAAATTGGAAAATCTTTGGTTGATGACGAAAAACTTGATTACTGCAAGGAAATGATGGAAAAGGCAGAAAAGCTTGGCAAAAAGATTCTGCTTCCTGTAGATACTACAGTTGCAGCATCTTTCCCTAATCCTATTGATGCTGATATAGAAGTGTCAGTTGTTGATGCAGACAAGATTCCGGCAGACATGGAAGGACTTGACATCGGAACCAAGACCGCAGAGCTTTATGCAGATGCTGTTAAATCTGCTAAGACAGTTGTATGGAATGGGCCTATGGGCGTATTTGAAAATCCGATTCTTGCAAAAGGAACTATTGCAGTAGCAAAATCTCTTGCAGAGACAGATGCAACAACAATTATCGGCGGAGGTGACTCAGCAGCAGCAGTTAACCAGCTTGGATTTGCTGATAAGATGAGCCACATTTCCACAGGCGGCGGAGCTTCTCTTGAATTCTTAGAGGGAAAAGAGCTTCCCGGAGTAGTTGCAGCAGATGATAAATAATCAATTTGAAAGGAGAATAGTTTAAAGATGGCAAGAAGAAAAATTGTAGCCGGCAACTGGAAAATGAACATGACACCCAGTCAGGCAGTGGCTTTATGTGATGAGTTAAAAGATTTGGTAAAATCCGATGATGTAGATGTAGTTTACTGTGTACCTGCAATTGACATTGTTCCTGTGGTAGAAGCAGTAAAGGGAACCAATGTAGAGGTTGGGGCAGAAAATATGTACTTTGAAGAAAAAGGCGCATATACAGGTGAAATTTCTGCAGCAATGCTGGTAGATGCAGGCGTTAAGTATGTAATTATCGGACATTCCGAAAGACGTGATTACTTTAAAGAAGACGATGCATTATTAAATAAGAAGGTAAAGAAGGCATTAGAAGCAGGTCTTACTCCTATTCTTTGCTGTGGTGAGACTTTAGAACAGAGAGAAATGGGAATTACTCTTGACTGGATTCGTATGCAGATCAAGTCAGATCTGGTAGATGTAAGTGCAGATCAGGTTGCGTCAATGGTTATCGCATATGAGCCTATTTGGGCAATTGGAACAGGCAAGACAGCTACTACCGAACAGGCACAGGAAGTCTGCAAGGCAATTCGTGACTGCATTGCAGAGGTTTATGATGCAGCTACTGCAGAAGCAGTCCGCATTCAGTATGGCGGTTCTGTTAATGCTGGAAATGCAGCAGAATTATTTGGACAGCCTGATATCGATGGCGGTCTGGTAGGCGGCGCTTCTCTTAAGGCTGATTTTGGAAAGATCGTAAATTATTAATAAAAATATTAGATGTTTAAGAGGCGTCTTTGTGTTAAAGAAAAGGGTTTTGCTGGTTTATGCCGGCAAAACCTTTTTTTATTGTTGTACTATTTCCATAAAGTATGTTACAATACCCTTTAGGGCTTTTTGCCGGAGAAATGCAGGCTCATTCGATATAAAGGAGCAGGTCATATGGAAAATATTTTATATCTGGTGATTCCATGTTATAACGAGGAAGAGGTTTTACCTGAAACAGCAGCGCGGATTAAGAAAAAAATGAGTGATTTGATAGGAAGGAATAAGGTTGATCAAAAAAGCCGCGTGATATTTGTAAATGATGGTTCTAAGGATAACACATGGAATATCATAACTAAGCTTCATAAACAGGATAAGCTTTTTGGCGGGATTAATTTATATCGGAACAGAGGACACCAAAATGCACTTTTGGCAGGTCTGCTTACGGTAAAAGACTATGCGGATATGGTAATATCTATGGACGCGGATTTACAGGATGATATTAATGCCATTGATGAGATGGTTGATAAATATTTAAGCGGAGTGGATATTGTATATGGAGTTCGAAGCAGCAGGCAGAGGGATTCCTTTTTTAAAAAAGCAACTGCAGAAGGCTTTTATAAAGCAATGAACAGTTTAGGGGCAAATACCGTATATAATCATGCAGATTACAGATTAATGAGCAGGCGGGCAATTGAGGGATTGGAACAATATAAGGAAGTAAATTTATTTCTTCGGGGTATTGTACCCACAATAGGCTATCCCACAGATGTAGTCTATTATGAAAGAGGAGAACGGTATGCAGGGGAGAGCAAATATCCGCTAAAGAAAATGCTGTCCTTTGCAATTGAGGGGATTACTTCCTTTAGTACAAAACCCATAAGAATGATTACCGGACTGGGATTTTTTATTTTTCTTGTGAGTATAGGAATGATGATTTACAGTTTGATCCGCCATTTTATGGGCGAAACTATTATAGGATGGACCACGCTTATGGGTTCTATGTGGGCAATTGGCGGGTTGATTTTACTTTCTCTTGGAGTTGTAGGAGAGTATATTGGAAAAATTTATTTAGAAACAAAGGCCCGTCCCCGATTTATGGTTGAACAGTTTATAAACGAAAAAGAATAGGTTAAAACAATGGAGGCTTAAGTGGAAGAAAGAGAAGAAAATAAGTTAAAGTATGTGGATTCGGGTATTCATCCCGATATTTTAAAAGCTATTTTAGATATGGGTTTTGAAGTAATGACACCCATTCAGGAGCAGGCGATTCCGGTGCTTTTAGAAGGAAAAGATATTATTGGACAGGCACAGACAGGTACCGGAAAGACAGCAGCTTTTGCAATTCCCATGATTCAGAGAATTGATCCTGGTCTTAGAAAGCCCCAGGGAATCATCCTTTGTCCTACCAGGGAACTGGCAATGCAGGCAGCGGAGGAAATCCGCAAGCTTACCAAGTATGCACGGGGAATAAAGGTTCTTCCGGTTTATGGAGGACAGGATATTGGAAGACAGATTAGAGCGCTTAGTCAGGGAGTGCAGATTATTGTAGGAACTCCGGGACGTGTAATGGATCATTTAAGAAGGCATACCATTAAAACTGCCCACATTAAAATGATCGTGTTAGATGAAGCGGATGAAATGTTGAATATGGGTTTTAGGGAAGATATAGAAACAGTACTTGCAGATATGCCGGAGGAACATCAGATGGCGTTATTTTCAGCAACTATGCCTCAGGCAATTCTGGACATTACAGACACTTACCAGAAAAATGCGGTTTATGTAAAAGTAATGCCCAAGGAGATTACGGTTGCTGCAATCAAACAGGCATATTATAGAGTGGCCAAAAAGGATAAATCGGAAGCAATATGCCGGCTGCTTGACTATTATCAGCCTGCCAGAAGTTTGATTTTCTGCAATACCAAGAGAATGGTAGATGACATTACCGGATATTTAAAGGACAAGGGGTATGAAGCGGAAGGGCTTCATGGAGATTTGTCTCAAAATCAGAGGGACACCGTTATGAATCTTTTCAGAAACGGGAGATGCAGAATTTTAATTGCTACGGATGTGGCGGCCAGAGGAATTGATGTTAGCGGCGTGGACGCAGTATTTAACTATGATGTACCGGATGATATTGAATATTATGTTCATAGAATTGGACGTACCGGACGTGCAGGGAGAAAAGGAAGGGCATTTACTCTGATATCTGGCAGGGAAATATTTAAAATTCGGGATATAGAAAAGGTTTGCCATACCACCATCAAAGAAAGAAGAATTCCTACGCCTGCAGATATTACGCGGATAAAGTCCGGAAATTTGTTTGCACAGGCAATGGAGATTATGGAGCAGAAGGACTTATCAGAGCTTCAAAAAGTAATTCAAAAGGCGGCAGAGGAAAATGGATTTGATATTCTTGATCTGGCTGCGGCATTCATGCAGATGAGTATGGGGGACGAACCGGAAGAAATAAAGGAAGAAAAACCATATGAAAAAGGAAGACGTGAAGGCAGAGGCAGACGAGAGGGACGGTCATCACATACAAGATATGACAGGAGAGAAGGGGTAACGCGTGGGCAGTCATCCCAGGGCAGACGGGGAAGAAAAGGTGATGAAATCTCATCACGTGGCGGTCAGGGAAGAAGAAGTGACGAAACCTCATTCAGCGGCGGCAGGGATAGGAAGTTTGGAAAAGACAGAAAGAAGGAAAAGGGCGGAAAAGGTTTTGAAAAGTTGAGGACCAGTGAATGGATGAAAAAGAAATAAAAAGGAAGAAACAGGCTGTCGCAGCCAGGGAGCAAAGGAGAAGGCAGAGAAGAAGAGCAGTGATGATAGAACGGACTGTGATAGCGCTTTTGATTGTTGTTTTTCTGGTAGGAGGGACTACGCTTGTCTGGAATCTTATGCCTGATGTTAAAGTGGCAAAGAGACTGGAAGCAGCAGATGCTTTTGTAGAGACCAGGAATTATGAGGAAGCAATTGCCTCCTGTGAAGAAGCTTTGCAAATTGACTCAAAATCAGTTGACGCGTATAGGGCAATGGCTGGTGTTTATCTAAACAGCAGGGACCGTGAGGCAGCGGAACAAACCTTATATCGGGGGTGGGAGAGTACTCTGGATGAAGGACTTTTGCAGGAGTATTGTATTCATCTTTTGAATGATGCGGTGGAAGAAATGAATGGGCAGAATTGCACATTTGCTACTTTAGATAAATGTGTGACGGTTCTTGAGAAAGATCAGGACAGTGCAGATGTGTATCAACTGCTTGATGCCTGCTATGAGCGTTTGCTTACCGGGGAATCTACAATTCTTTGCGATATGGATGAAAATGGAGTATCTGGTTTCAACAGCTATTTTTCTCTGGTAAACCGGATGCTGGATGTGTATTCTAAAAATTCCAAAGCAGAGTTAAAAGAAGAGATTTTAAAGTTTGCTGCCCCTTCCGGAAATTTAGTCTGGATGAATGTAGACAACTTACAGGAATATTTGGAACTGATAGGGAAAGTGTCAGCGCTTTTAGAAACAGAGAGTTTGGAACAGCTTAGGCTGTGTCTTGAAAAAGCGGTTTGGGCGCAGGATATTTTTGGCAGGGCATTTACAATTTTTGAATCGGCAGATTACGAGCCGATTAAAGAGTTTATGCAGTCAGAAGATTACGTATCTATTCGTGATCAGTTTATCAGTGGAACAATGGAATACTGGAGTGGAAAAACATACATTCCTGTAAGCCGGGAACGGATGAAGCTGATGAATCAGGAAGGGCAGTGGAGCTTTTCATTTGCTGATTTTGATGAGTACCCGCAGACAAGCGGCGTGATTAATATATGGGGAGCCAAGCAGGAAGATGCAGGTGTACAACGTTTATGCATTTCCTATGAGCCTGTTTCCCAAAGCGGAGAGTACTACCCGCATACAACCTATGAATTTGTATATCTTTATAGTAATGTAAAGATTGCAGGCGAGTATGTACCTCAAATGAATTACCGGTTTGAAATAAGAACCGCCACCCCAGAGGGAACCACCTCACAATTGATTGGTGACTGGGGAGGAGAATATGAGTGGACAATGGAGTATTAAGTCATCATCTGCGCAGTATGGAGCCTGTAATAGGCTCCTTTTTTTGCCATTAATTGGCTGACTGAGCCCTCTTCGATAATGCCTCCCTGGTCAATTACAAAAATCCTGTCTGCTTTTTGGATTGTGGAAAGCCGGTGGGCAATCACGAAGGAAGTACGTCCCTTTAACAAGGCATCAATCCCTTCCTGAACCAAAAGCTCTGTTTTGGTGTCGATGCTGGAGGTGGCTTCATCCAGAATTAAAATATTAGGATTAGAGACCATAGTCCTTGCAAAGGCCAGAAGCTGCTTTTGACCTACGGAAAGACCGCCGCCCCGCTCGGAAAGAAGAGTATCATAGCCATTTTCCAGCCGGCAGATAAATTCATGGGCATGAACTGCCTTTGCCGCGGAGATAATTTCCTCATCTGTTGCATCAAGCTTGCCATATCGGATATTGTCCTTAACTGTTCCGGAAAACAGGAAGTTATCCTGTGTCATGATTCCCATCTGCCGGCGCAGGCTTTGAATGGAAACCTTTTTCACATCATATCCGTCAATGCTTACCGTACCATCCTGTACATCATAAAACCTGCTGATTAGATTGACAATGGTGGTTTTTCCCGCACCGGTAGGTCCTACTAAGGCTATGGTTTCACCGGAGTTAATGTGAAAGCTTACGTCGTTTAATACCTTTACTTCCCCGTCATAGGAAAAGGTTACATGGGAAAAGGAAACCTGCCCTTTTATGGGAGGAAGCTCACTTACCGCATCTGCATCCTTAATGTTAGCTTTGGTATCTAAAATTTCAAAAATACGTTCCGCAGCTGCAATATTGGTTATGATCTGGTTATAAAAGTTGCTTAAATTCATAATAGGATTCCAGAACATGCCTATATAACTGCCAAAGGCAATAAAAGTTCCTATGGAAACGCTGGCAGTGCCTAAAATACGGATTCCCACAAAATAAAGTGCAGCAATCCCCACGCCCCAGCTTAAGTCGATCACAGATCCGATACCATCACAAAGTCGAACTGCTTTTTTAAAAGAATTTTTGTGTGCGTTCAGCAGATCATCAAAGGTGCGGATGGTTTCGTTTTCCGCAGAAAAACTTTGAATAATGCGTATTCCTGACATATCCTCGTGAATAAAAGCATTAAGGTTTGAAGCTTTTTTTCGGAAATCCTGCCACTGGCGGTGGGAATATACCTGTATCAGCCATAAACAGATAATCATAAAGGGCAGGCTGCACAGAGAAGCAGCGGCAAGAACCGGATTTTTTACGAACATAATGACTGCTACAGCCAAAACGGTGGCAAGATCGGGAATCAGGGTAGTCACAAAATTGCCCAGTACATCTTTAAGTGAATTAATATCGCCGATAATGCGGGCCAGTATTTTTCCGGCAGGACGACTGTCAAAAAACTGAAGATCCAGGGTTTGAATATGAGAGTAAAGCTCCTGCCTTATGGTAACCAGAATCTTGTTGCAGATTTTTGCCATAATATACATCCGCAGCTTGATTCCTCCGATCATCAGAAGATTCAGCAGGATGGCAAATAAAACCAGACGGAAAAGTCCGGCCATATTCCCTGCTGTAATATAGTTATCGATGGCTTCCTCTATTAACAGAGGATTAACCAGCGATACAATGACGCAAAAGGTCATAATCAAAAGTACAAGAATGATTTCTTTTTTATATGCAAGAAGATAAGAAAGCAGCCGCAGCAAAGTGCGCAGCTTGCCAGCAGAAGTGCTCTGTTCATCTTCTTTATATGAATTTATGCCCATGTGGTATGTTCCTCCTTTGGCGTTCCATATTGTGCTACATAAGTCTGATAGTAAAGTCCCTTTTTTTCCATCAGGCTTTTATGATTTCCCCGCTCAGCAATCCGGCCATTTTCAAGAATTAGAATTTCGTCTGCATGACAGACTGCACTGATGCGGTGTCCGATAATGATTTTGGTGGTATCTGACAGATTTCGTAAGGTTTCATGGACTAACTGTTCTGTCTCCATATCCAGTGCGGAGGTTGAATCATCCAGCACCAATACAGGTGTTTTCTTGGCAAGAGCCCTTGCTATGGTCAGACGCTGTTTTTGCCCGCCGGAAAGCCCTACGCCCCGTTCTCCAATTACAGTGTCATATTGTTTATCCATTTTTTCAATAAATCCCTTTGCCTGTGCCCGGGCTGCCGCATCACGCACAGCGGTGTAGGACAGCAGATTTTTTTGCCCCAGTTTTACGTTTTCCAATATGGTGTCCGAAAAAAGGAAAACGTCCTGCATTACAAGTGAAATGGAGCTGCGCAGCTGCTGCAGTGAAAGCTGTTTGATATTAACGTCATCTAATAAAATTTCTCCCTCGGTGGCATCATAAAGGCGTTGAAGCAGATAGATGAGTGAACTTTTCCCGGCACCTGTAGCTCCCATGATCCCGATTGTTTTTCCGGGATGAGCAGTAAAAGAGATGTCGTGAAGAATTTCATATTGGTCAGCCTTATGAAAGGAAACATGGGAAAAAGTGATTTTTCCCTTCACGCCAGGTAAAATAACCGGACATTCCGGCTCAGTGACAGCAGGCTTTTCATCATAAAGCTTTTTAATTCTCCGGTTAGAAGCAATGGCAGAAGAAAAACTGTTGGTCAGCCATCCCAGCATTTCCATAGGCCACACAATATTCATGGAATATGCAATGAAAGCGCTTAAATCTCCCAAGGTAAGCTCTCCGGTATTTACCAGATAACCGCCGGTTAACAGTACCATAACAGGAAGCAGTTTTGTGATCAGGGAAAGGTAAGGATGGTACTTTACAAACAATTTGGACTGTTCCATATTAAGGTCATAGTATCGTTTGTTATGAGAGAGAAATTTGGAGATTTCAAATTGCTCTCTGGCAAAAGCCTTTACAGTTCTTACCCCCATCAGGTTTTCTTCGGCTACGGTATTTAACTGGGCATTTTCTTCGCTGATCGCCTCATACACCGCATCCAGTTTCTGTTCCATGTAAATGGCAATGGTGGCGGCAATTATCATACATAAGGTAGGCAGAACTGCCAGCTTCCAGCTTATGCGGTACATACAAAACAAAATGATGAAAGTGTGACAGACCACTTCAATAAGAAGCATCCCCACAAAGGTGAGGGCATCCCAGATATGATCCACATCATCTTTAATTCTGCTCATCAGTTCTCCCGTTCCTGTACGGTCAAAAAATTCTGCGCTTAAGGACTGAACATGGCGGAATAAATCCCGACGCAGGGTAGAGGCAATTTTGGTGCCGGTAAGGTCAAAGGTATATTCCTTGGTGTATTGAAAAATGCATCTGCCGATTCCAACACATAAAATGCCTATCAGCATGGGAGAGAGTTTTTGTAAATTGCCGCCTATAATGACATCATCCACGATCCTTCTGGTTAATTGGGGAGAAAGCATGTCAAGGCTGACGCTGATGATCATGGAACAAATGGCAAAAAGAAAAGAAAATTTATGTTCCAATATGTAAGTGGATAGTTTTTTCATGATTATGTCAATTCCTTTCCCTGTGTTTATGCAAAGCATAACAGTTCATGTCTGCTTTGCGGATTATAGCAAAAACATGTGCTGCTGGCACACAAAAACAGCTATGGCAATAGAAATTACCATAGCTGTGTAAATTCGGCTTATTTTAAAAATTAACAGAAATAAAGTCTGTTGATTGGACACTGATTTTACAGTGTCTGATCACATGGAAATAAGCAGGCAGGTAATTTCTTTATGGATATGATTACTGTTTGATTCATAGATCTTAACTTTTTAAATAACATATAAATTACCTCCTTTCGCATGTGAACTGGTTAACAGATACAAACTCACAATACGCCAGTGAAAGATATTTGTCAACAGATTTTTTGAAATATTTCCATATATTTCTTTTTATAAAGTTGCTAAGAAATGAAAAAAAGTGTATAATGCAGGTTGTTTACAGGTAATGAGTTTGTAATAATTTAGCAGAAGGAGAATAGAAATGAAAAAACCTACAGTATTAATGATTTTGGATGGATATGGTTTAAATGAGCGTAAGGATGGGAATGCCGTTGCAGAAGCAAAGACTCCGGTTATGGACAGGCTTATGGCAGAATATCCTTTTGTTAAGGGAAATGCAAGCGGTATGGCAGTAGGGCTTCCGGAAGGTCAAATGGGTAATTCCGAAGTCGGCCATTTAAACATGGGCGCTGGACGTATTGTATATCAGGAGCTTACAAGAATTACCAAGGAAATTCAGGATGGCACATTTTTTGAAAATCCGGCGCTTTTAAAGGCAGTGGAAAATTGCAAAAAAAATGATTCTGCGCTTCATATGTTCGGACTTCTCTCAGATGGCGGCGTTCACAGTCATAATACACATTTATATGGTCTGCTTGAACTGGCAAAGAGAAACGGACTGTCCAAGGTCTATGTACATTGCTTTTTAGACGGACGTGATACACCTCCCGCAAGCGGAAAGGGATATGCGGAGGATTTAGAGGCAGAAATGAAGAAAATCGGCGTAGGACAGATTGCATCTGTTATAGGACGTTATTACGCTATGGACCGGGATAATAATTATGACAGAGTAAAAATGGCTTATGATGCCCTCACCAAGGGAGAAGGCCTTACCGCTGAGGGTGGTCCTGCCGGAATTCAGGCTTCCTATGACAGAGGAGAGACAGATGAGTTTGTTAAGCCTACGGTAGTGCTGACAGATGGAAAACCTACAGCTCTTATTAAGGATGGGGATTCCGTAATCTTCTTTAATTTCAGACCTGACCGGGCGAGAGAGATTACAAGAAGCTTTTGTGATGATGATTTTAAAGGGTTTGACAGGGGCGGCAGATTAAATATTACCTATGTTTGCTTCTCTGATTATGATCCTACTATTCCAAATAAAGAGATTGCTTTCCACAAAATTTCAGTGACCAATACCTTTGGAGAATGGCTGGCAGCAAATCATTTGAAGCAGGCAAGAATTGCCGAGACAGAAAAATATGCTCATGTTACTTTCTTTTTTAATGGCGGAGTGGAAGAGCCAAATGAAGGGGAAGACAGGATTTTGGTGAATTCCCCCAAGGATGTGGCTACTTATGACTTAAAACCTCAAATGAGTGCTTACGAGGTGTGCGATAAACTGGTGGAAGCAATTAAATCTGATAAATATGATGTGATCATTATTAATTTTGCAAATCCTGACATGGTTGGCCATACAGGTGTGGAAACAGCAGCAATTAAGGCAGTTGAGGCAGTTGACGAATGCGTCGGCAGGGCAGTAGAGGCAATTAAGGAAGTGGATGGACAAATGTTTATTTGTGCAGATCATGGAAATGCGGAACAACTTGTTGATTATGAGACAGGTGCGCCATTTACCGCACACACCACCAATCCGGTACCTTTTATTCTTGTAAATGCAGATCCTGCATATACTTTAAGGGAAAATGGATGTCTGGCAGATATTGTTCCTACCATGATTGAACTGATGGGAATGAAACAGCCGGAAGAAATGACAGGAAAATCACTGCTGATTAAAAAATAGGAGTGAATTAATTTGAAAATGTTTTGCCCAGGCGCTCATGAATTTATGGGCGCTTGGTTTGTATAAAAGGGCGGCTGCAAAAAGGCAGTTTTGCATTGGTGAAAGGGAAAGTATGGGCAGAGACAATGGGAACAAAGGATATTTAGGATTTGGCATAGTTACGGTGCTGTCGGTTATAGTGTTTTTAGGGATTATGAGTCTTTTTACAGGGAAAGGCCTATTTGACACAAATGTGTATAATACCTATGCACTGCAGGCTGATTCCTGGAGACAGGGCAGACTGGATTTAGGGCAGGATTATCCCTGGCTGGAGCTTGCAATTTATAATGGAAAATATTATTGCAGCTTCCCCCCATTTCCGTCTTATTTATTGTTTCCCCTAACCTTTTTATGGGGAAGCGCTACGCCGGATTTTATATTTATTTGGATAATTGATCTTATAGCGGCAGTATATTTATATAAAATGGCAGTCAAACTTGGCCTTTCTCCTGAAAATGCGATGCTGGAAACAATCTTTCTAATGTTGGGAACAAATTTTGTTTTTGTAATGATAGATCCTTCTGTATGGTTTATGGCACAGACACTTTGTTTTACCCTTTCCGTACTTTCCCTTTACTGTGCTGTGACGAAAAAAGGGGCGGCGGCTTTGTTTTTCTGGGCCTGTTCGGTGGGATGCAGACCAATGCAGGTGGTATTTCTGCCTGTGCTTTTATTTATTTTGTATGAGCATATAAAAGGGAAAGAGCCAAAGCTGTTATGGTATCAGAGAATTTTAAAACACTATACATGGGGGATACCAGCAGGTGTGGTGGCAGTATCTTATATGGTGCTGAATTTTATAAGATTTGGAAATATTTTAGAATTCGGACATAATTACCTTCCGGAGTTCATCAGGGCGGAAGACGGGCAGTTTCATATAAACTATGTGGGAGAAAATGTAAAGGCGTTGTTCCGGCTCCCTGAATTTATGGAGGATGGAAGGCTTGTCATTAACAGCCTGGGGAATTTAAATTTTCTGCTTGTAAGCCCTTTTCTGCTGTTTGCAATATTTTTATTAATTTTTGCTTTTATAAAAAGAGCATATAAAGAAGTTCTGACCGGGATAAGAATTATTTTATTATCAGCCCTTTATCTTTTTATAGTTGTGATGCATAAAACAATGGGAGGATGGCACTTTGGAAACCGTTATACCAATGATATTCTTCCGTGGTTTTATCCTGTGGCGTGCATGATTCTTTCCAGATTTCCCTCTTTGGCAAAATTTCAGGTTCCAATTTGTATCTGGGGAATCTGCTTAAATGTTGTTGGCACGGTGTGCGTTTATAATGGACTGGTGTGAGGAAATGGAAAAAATAAAAATATATCATAAAGAACTGATGATTTTCTGCCTTTCCATCTTATTACATGTTCTGGTCATGGGAATTGCTTTTTTAGCATACAGAGCCCAAAATCCTGATGCCGGATATGTATTAATTTGGGAGAGAATGACCACAGCAGGTGACGCGCCCCATTATCTTTTTCTGGCGGAGGAAGGGTATCAGAGCTTTGGTGAAAAGGAAAACCTGATCGTCTTTTATCCCTTATATCCTGTTATGATTCGAATTCTTGCCAGACTTTTTTTATTTCAAAATTATGAACTTGCAGGAATTATAATTTCTCAGATCAGCACAGGGGCAGCAGCAATTTTTTTATACAAATTATTACGACTGGATTATAATGAAGAACCTTCTGCAGAGGCAGTTTTTCTATTTTTAACCTATCCTTTTATGATGTTTACAATGGGTGTTTTTACGGAAGGGATTTTTCTTGCCCTGACAATAGCAGCACTTTACTTTATCAGAAAACATGCATGGGTAAAAGTTGGAATTTTAGGGATGATGGCATCTTTATGCAGAATGCAGGGAATTCTTCTTTTTGTGCCTGCGGTATATGAACTGATTGTAATGCTGGCTGGAAAGCGGTCAGATTGGAAAAAGTTTTTAAATAAGCGTCAATGGATGCTGACAATTATGCCGGTGGGTTTTCTTGCGTATTTAATGCTTAACTTCATAAAACAGGGAGACTGCTTTTCCTTTATGAAACATCAAAGCGCACCTCCATGGTACCAATCCATTCAATGGATTAATGCCAATCTGACAAAGGACTATGGCATGGCGATGGAATACAGAGAGTTAGGTTATTTTATATACTGGGTTCAAATCCTTCTGTTTTTCATAGCCGTTTTTGCACTTTTATATGGAATCCACAAAAAAGTAAGAAGCAGCGTGATTGTATATGGAGGAATTTATACCTGCTTTTGCTACCTGTCAGGCTGGCTTATAAGCGGAGCCAGATACATGCTGGGATGTGTTCCGCTTTTTATCATATATGCCGCTATAGAAAACAAAATGGCAAGGAAAATAATACTTACTATCAACGCCGCCCTGTGCATGCTATACACTATCCTATTCCTCCAGGGACAGGCGATTATGTAACCCAACAGCTCAGCCATGAAATTGAGGTACAGGTGCGTGGGTGCAACCGCCAGCTTGCTGGCGGGTATACACAAAGCACCTGTGCCCCAATTTCATGAGCGGAGCGCCCATTTATGAAGTAAAAGACAAGCCGCAGAGCGGCGATGGATGCGAAGCAGCCGCTTTTACGAATAAAAAGGGGCTGAGCTGTTGAAGCTTATCCTCAATTTACGAGTAAAGGAAGCGGACCTCTTACTATGCAATAAGTATTTCACAGAAAGCAAAGGACTCAACATGGGAAAAACAATTGGTGAGGCAGCCGGCTTTTCAATGCTGCTGCTCATATGGATTTTATTTTTAAACATGCTTAAAGAACTGAATATATCCGATTCAAAGCACATTACACTCATCAGAAAAATATCCTTATCTCTTTTTGGCACCGGTGTTTTTTATCTTGTGCTTGGAGGATTTTTTTACAATATTTCCATTGGACAGACAGGCATATTTCAATATGATGTAGTATGGGGCTATGGAAATTATGCCCGGCTAATGGACAAAGTGGAACAGGGAACAGGAAATGGACTGTTTTCCATGATCTATCTGTTAATTGCACGAGGAATAGGAACCCTTTTTTTTAAACAATATATATCTGCGGCTGTTTACACCAGTTTTTTCTTTGCAATTGCCTTTGGCATATGCCTGTATTTTCTTTTTCAGAACCAGTTTGGCAGTCAAAACGGGCAAAAACTTCTGCTTCTTGTTTTTGTCTGCCCTTTTTCCTATAAGCTGTTTTTGCCTTCTCCTGCATCTATAATTTGTTTCCTGCTGGCTTTGGCTGTTTTCAGCATCCATATTAAGCTGCCAAAGGTAAATTTTAAAATTTCTTGTTGGAGTTATCAATTTCTCCTTGTAATTCTTACATCTATAAACATTATGCTTTACTATAAGGAGATGCTGCTTAGAAAATGATCAAAGACCGGTTTTGTACAGTTTCACTTCGTTGGAAGTAAAAACACATTCAAACAGGGCATCATAAACAGTTTCATCTATCTGATAACTGCTTCGTTCCCAGGAGGAAATCATGATATAGTCTACCTGATATTTTTCAAATAGTTCTATAGAAAAAGCAGGAAATTCATACATATATTTTACATCATCTACACGTGCCTGATCATAAATCCCATGCGTCCACAGAAAATTAGGTGCGCCGCTTACGATATTTCTGCCGGATAAAGCAGTAATTTCATTTACATGTCTGTCGTTGGTTAAAATAGTGGCATCTGCAGGAGTATTTTTGTCTACATAAATGGCTGCTTCCATATGGGAGGAAGAATATAAGGTATAATCGGACACCATTTCCCGTCCTATGGATAGTACTGCAGAAATGCCGGAAAAGAACAAAAATACCATACTCCATAAGCAGATTCCCTTTACCCGCTTTATGCTTTGATAAAGCTCATAACCATAATCTGCGCTGATACAGCAAAAGAAAACAAATGCAATATAAAGAAGTTTATTGTTATCATAAGGATTTGGGGAAAAACAGATCAGTTCCATCACAAACCAAATCAAAAATCCTGCGCCTGTCACTGCCAGATTTTTCTTTTTTCCATAGAAAACCGCAGGGATTAAAAGAAGGAGAATAAGCCCCCAGTTTTTTATATAAAACCACAAAAAGTCATCTCCCTGATTTCCCCAGTTAAAACGTCCGGTTAAAAAGCCGGTATGAGAGGCCTGACCAAAGGTCCAGTAAAAAAGCTGGGGGAGTGACAGAAGAAGGATAAGGAATAGATAAAGCCCCCAAGTGGACATAAGCTTTTTGATTCCATTTTTTCTTATATGCCGGATCATAAATCCCATGCCGGAGAGAAAAAGAACACCAAGACCAATCAGACAGATGATAAGGAAGTGAGTCCCGTCAACTGCTCCCTTTTGTCTGTTGAATAATTGAATCAGAAGCATAAAAATAAGAAAACCGGCAAAAAGTAATTTTCCGGGGTGACGAAGCTTAAAAGGGAAATTTACTTTGGGGCATAAATCTGCAAGCAGCCAGGCAGCGCTTAAAAGAGCCATTGCAAGGAAAGAATGGGTATGGATCATAGGCAGTGAAGCTGTAAGAACCGCCGTAAAAGGAAATAAATCGTGCTCCCTTAAAAAAACGCTGCGGTAAAGCAGCCAGATGCAGGTAAAAAGAACCGCGTAGCCGAAAAGAGTGGCTCTTTGAGGAAGAAACATGTCCACAATGACATTTACCCATCGGATGTTATTATCAATTAAATTGGTGGGAGTCTGGTAATATTCCATAAAAATATTTTTGAACTGGTAAATGCGGTTACTTGACCAGTCAACAAAATAAACAAATCCAAGTCCTCCGTTATAAAAGAAAAAGAACCATGCAAGGCTGGCTTTTGCAGCCTTTTTCAGCCAGGTATACGCAAAGCAGTAAAAGCCGGTCATAACCTGTAGGAAGGCAAAATACATGGGAAGCATATAGGCGTATCTTAAGGAAGCTCCAAACAAATAAATGCTGGAGGAAATGCTGTCACATAAAAAAGGATAGCTTAATTTATTGCCCGGAGAAATAGAGTAATAGGGAGGAAATGTCTGCTGTCTTGCAAGGTTTGTAATAATACTCAAATGTAAATTAATATCTCCATAGGTGCACTGACCGGTATGCAGTCCATCTTCTTTTGGCAGTAAAGTATGGGAAAATAACATAATACAAAAAAGGACAAAGGTAATACTGCATAAAAGCAGAAAAATCCAATGTCTCTTTGCCAGTGTTTTCAGGTGGTCCAAAGGAAAAGAAAACAGGTTTTCCTGAGGCTTTTTCATATAAAAAAGAATTGCAGCGGCAAGGGTGCAGAAAAGGGCGGCGGCAATGTGTGCTTTTACTGAAAACTGAAAGATAAAAGCAAATAGGGCGGGAATCCATTGAAGCAGAACGGAACCCAGAACACTGCCGCAAAGAATACGGGTAATAAAATTCTTTTTGGATAAAAATAAGCTGCAAAGCAAAAAACCTATTAGTTGAAAAAAGAAAAAATAAATTGTGCCTGAAATGTTTCCTATGGCAAAGCCCCAGATTGAAGCCATAACAAAATCTCCTTGTATATGCTGTATTTTTAAATTTAATTCAGTATAGCATTGTTTTGGGGAAAAGTTAATCTTTTATTAATCCCATTTCATTTTATTGACAGGAAGTTTGTTCCATAATAGTATGAGTGTATTAATGATATTAGTACACTTAATGCGTGCAGGACGTATTATGGGTACAAAAAGAAAGGAAAGGTACATGATACTCATAGATTACAGAGATACAAGACCTATCTATGAACAGGTAGTGGACAGGTTTAAAATGCTGATTCTCAGGGGCGTGCTGCATTCAGATGACAAGATTCCTTCTGTGCGCAATTTAGCTGTTGATCTGTCGATTAATCCCAATACGATCCAGCGGGCTTATGCGGAACTGGAAAAACAAGGGTATATTTATACTGTCAAAGGGAAAGGAAATTTTGTTTCGGATAAGAGTCAATTGATGTTAAAATATAAAGAAGAGCTGTTTACTGAATTTAGACTGATCTGTAAAGCCGCTTTTGAGGTGGGGATTACCCAGGAAGAGCTTATACAGAGCATTACAAAGGGAGAGTTAAAATAATATGCTGAATCAAAAGACAGATGAGTGAAGCAGGATGGAGGAAAAGCATGATTGAGTTGAGAAATATAACAAAATCTTTTGATAAGATGAAGGCGGTGGACAATGTCAGCGTTACCATTAGGGAAAATACCGTATTTGGACTGATTGGAACCAATGGAGCAGGCAAAAGTACGGTACTTAGAATGATTGCAGGTATTCTTGAACCAGAGCAGGGTGAAATAGCCATTGATGGTCTTCCGGTATTTGATAATATGGACGCAAAGAAAAAGCTATATTTTATTGCGGATGAACCTTATTTTTTTGCCAATTGCAATGCAGTGGATATGCAGAAGTATTTAATCAGCGTGTATCCGGAATTTGCGGTGGAGGATTTTTATAATTATCTGGTAAACTTTGGATTAGATAAGAAAAGAAAGGTGAATACCTATTCAAAGGGGATGAGAAAACAGCTTGCACTTATTTGCGGAATCTGCAGCGGAGCTAAGTATCTTTTATGTGATGAGACGTTTGACGGGCTTGATCCTGTAATGCGCCAGGGAATTAAAAGCATTTTTGCAAGTGAAATGGAGCGGCGGGGAATGACGCCGGTGATTGCATCCCATAATTTGCGGGAACTGGAGGATATCTGTGACCACGTTGGGCTTTTACATAAAGGGGGCGTTTTGTTATCCAAGGATTTGGAGGATATGAAATGCAACATTCAAAAGATACAGTGTGTATTTAAAACATTAGAAGATGAAGCCAAAGTCATTTCTTCATTGGATATTATGAAAAATGAAAAGAGGGGTTCATTAAATGTGCTTACAGTGAGGGGAAATAAAGCGGAAATACTGGCAATTTTTGCAACAGCAAACACCATATTTTTTGAGGCCCTGCCTCTTTCTCTTGAAGAAATATTTATTAGTGAAACGGAGGTAGTAGGATATGATATCAAAAAGCTCATTCTTGGCTGATATGAAAGAAAACAGTAAAAGGCGGTTGTGGGTGCTGGCTGTATTTACACTGGTGTTCATTGTACTTTTCCCCACTTTTACGGCATTAGTAATCAACCGGATTACAAGCCGGTCCCAGTGGCTTTTTGAAACCTATGAAAAAGTCAGGGCGGGGCAGATTCTGCATGAACGTTTGATATCAGGTATGTGCGGTACCATTGGAGTATCAAGATTAATGGCGGTTGTAACGACCGCAGCAGCGTTTATCAGTGCAGTTCAGGGATTTTCTTATCTTTATAGCAGAAAAAAGATAGATTTTTATATGGGTATGCCCATTAAAAGAAAAAGACGTTTCTTTAATATCTGGCTGAATGGCATTTTATTATATGTAATACCTTATCTGACAGGACTTTTGATCAGTATTTTGATTGCTGCGCAGAATAATGCAGTTGATAAAACCGTAATATATGAAGCAGCAAAGGCATTATATACGAATCTTCTTTTTTATTTATGTATTTATCATATGGCAGTTCTGGCAGTTATGCTTACCGGAAATATTATCATTACTGGATTTGGTTTTCTGGTATTTTGCTTGTATGAGTATGTAGTAAGAATAGTGGTGATTGGTTATAAGGATTTGTTTTTCAGATATTATAGTTCTTACAGAATGGAGGCAGAGCCGATATTATCGCCTTTTTTCATGTATGGACATCCACTGAAGCTTTTTATTTTTGCAATAGTTGTAGGGATTTTGTCCTACATATGTTATTTAAAGCGTCCGGCAGAAGCGGCAGGAAAGTCAATGACCTTTGAGATTACAAAACCGGTGGTTAAGATTTTATTAATCGTTCCAGCATCGTTGTTTGCAGGGCTGGTTATTGCTGACGCAGTTGGGTTTTACCCCGGTAGTTCTATGAATGGAATCGGGTATGTACTGTTTACCTTTTTGTTCGTGATTGTGATTGGAAGCGCCCTGATTCAGGTAATATATGAGTTTGACATTAAAGGAATACTTCATAAAAAAACGCATATTGTAATAAGCGGCGTGCTTACATCCCTTATTTTTATTGGATTTCGATATGATTTGACAGGGTATGATGGATATATTCCAAAACAAAATGATATTGAAAGTGTGGCTTTTGTACCGGATTTTTACGATATGACATGGGAAGGCGGTACCTATTTTGACAGCGATGGCTCCTTTATGACGGAACTTGAGTATGCGGACAAATATATGGAATTAAGTAATGTGGCTGATGTGTGTGAATTAGCAGAGCTTTCCATGAAGGATTATGACCAGTTTTTAGGACAGATGGAAAAGGAAGGATATAAAGAAGATCAGGAAGAGTTCTGGTCTTATGCCACACTCATTTACCACCTGAAAAATGGACGTAATGTGACCAGAGCGGTATGGGTGGATGTGAACAATGATCAAACAGTGCAGCTTCTTGATTCTATCATGGGAAGTGAGGAATTTAAAAAGGGGTATATGCAGGGAGCCTCTGAAAATCTTGATCATATGCTTGAACAGGCAGATGCCAAAAGGAAAATAAGCGCTGTTTATGGAAATGGAATATATACTGAAAAAATGAGTGAGAAAGATGCAAAGGATTTTTTAGAGGTATATAGAAGAGATCTGGCATTGACTAATTTCAGCAAAATCAAGGAATGTATTCCTAATGCTATTTTTTCACTGAATATTGAGGAGGATGTAACCGGAAGTATTTACGGAACATGGCAGGGGATATCCGGTTCCAACAAAGTACATACGGTAAGTGTATTTATTTATCCTTTTTATGAAGAATGTATTGCATGGCTGAAAGAACATGGTTATTATATGAATGGTCAATTAAATGTGGAAGACGTGGCAAGGGTGCAGGTGATCAATCATAACTCGGCGCAGCGGGAAAGACTGGCGGAAAAGCAGGGTACTGTTTCAGGAGCTGCAGCAGATATAAATGACGCTTATTTAACCTATGATGCGGAAATAGATATTTATGGCGACAATGAAGCATTGGATACAAGGGTTTATGCTGAATATACAAATTTGGAAGAAATAGAAGAGATTGTAAACTGCGTTTATCCGGATGAGATTGTTTATTCATATAACTGGAATGGCAGAAAATCCTATGATAAGGACTATGAAGTAATCATATATTTTAAGGCTGACAGTGAATTAAACAGAGAGTATGGCAGTTATGCATATTACTATTTTCTGGAGGAGGAAATTCCTGACTTTGTTGCGAAAGATACGAAGTATACGAATTATAAATAAGCAGGGCAGCAGTATGCGGACAGGTGTAAGGTTGAATAGAAATGAATGAGCGTATAATGGACAAAGTAATGTTTCATGAACTGAACATTGGGAATGTAAAGATAAAAGTAGTGGACTTATCTTTTGTCATATGTCTTTTTGTATTTTCCTTTCTGATCAGATGGAAGCTGATGCCTATAGAATCTGCTGACTTTTGGGGATTTTTAGAGGACTGGATGCTGCAGATCAGGGCAGGAGGCGGATTTAAGTCTCTTGACCATCAGATATCAAACTACACGTCGCCTTATATGTATTTGATGTGTCTGGTTTCCTACCTGACGGAAAATAACCTATATGGGCTGAAAATGATCTCAGTGGTTTTTGATTATCTGGCAGCGGCAGCAGTGTTTTTGATTGTATATCAGTTAACGGGCAATGCAAGAAGATCTATTATGGGCATGGCCGCCTTGCTTTTGTGTCCTACGGTGATACTTGATGGCGCTTACTGGTGTCAGTGTGACATTATTTATACAACCTTTCTTTTGTTTGCATTATATTATTTTTTTAAGGACAACAGCAGGCTGTGTTTGATATTTGTAGGAATTTCCTTTGCATTTAAGCTTCAGGCGTTGTTTCTTGTTCCCTTTTTCATTATCATGTGGTTAAAAAGAAAAACAATTAGAATTGTTGATTTTTTGTGGATTCCGGTAGTTTATGTAATCAGTGCACTGCCGGCCTGGGGATTTGGACGTGATTTTAAGGAGCTGCTGGGAATTTATTTTGATCAGGCGCAAAGCTATCCCTGGGGGACATTAGAATATCCCAATATTTATGCACTTTTGGGAGAGGCAATGCCGGATATGCGCCATGCAGGTGAGGTCAGCAGTGCAGGAACCTATATGACCATTATACTGCTGGGCTGTATTGCATATTATTTTTATGTAAAAAGGATTAATCTTACAGGAGAGATAATGATCACGCTGGCATTGTTTACTACGGCAATAATCGTGTATTCTCTTCCCCATATGCATGAAAGATATGGTTTTTTGGTGGATCTCCTGGCTATTATATATGGCATGCTTAACAGAAAAAAGCTACCAGTAGCATGTGGTTTTATGCTGGTGTCCGTTCTTAGTTTTATGCCCTATCTGATTGCTGTGCATATTGTGCCTATTCAGTATGTGGCAATAGGACTGCTGGGTTTGATTTTATATATAGGGTATGACTTATACAGGCAGGTACAGGAAAATAGCACAATGTATTTATAATACTAAAATCCAGTCTTTAAGCCACCTTAAATGCAGTCCATATTCTTTGCTCACGGGGAGGCCGGAAATAACAGGGAAAAACAGGAAAAAGATGAAAACAGCGATTGCCATATAAAAGGTGATCGCTGTTTTTCCCCATGAAAAACTTTCCATGACATGCAGCATGGTATATCCCATCATCAGCATCACAAATAAAATGGCAGGAAAATAGTGATAAATAAAGGTGATTCTGCTTATGGACATCCAGGGAACATACTGGGCCAGGTAAGCAATGAATAAAAAGCCTGCCTTTTTATCTTTTTTAATAATCCAGCGGAAAAGAACATAAAACTCGCAAAAAATGCCAGTCCACCAGATTGCCGGATTTCCCATACAGCTAACGGCGCTTACACGGACAGAATCTACTGCATCATTTGCATCTAATAAGGGCATCCATATTATGGGCCATTCATAAAAAGGAGAGCTGTAATAATGCTCCGCAACAAGGGTTGAGTGATAGTTGAACATATACTGGGTTCCTTTGATCACTTTATCAATCAGTCCGGTATATTCTGTGTAGCCTACTACCGGTATAAAACAAAGGGCATATACAACCAATGGGATGAAAATGAAAAATACGCAGCAAAATCCAAACAAACGTAAAACCTGTCCTTTGGGAAAATGGGTAAGAGTATGCCAGATAAAAAGAACTCCAAGGCCTAATCCGGCATAGACGCCTGTCCATTTGGTAGCTACGCCGAAAGCCATGCTGATACCGCAAAGCGCCAGAGGGAGTAAAACATCCCTGGGAGGAATTTTATCTGAAAAAGTTACTTTTGATTTGCGGTAGCTGTCATCTTTTAAGAAGTATTCATACAGAAAATAATACATAAGCAATATGAAGAAAGCCGCAAAAATATCAATCGTAGCGATTCGTGACAAGGTATAGTGCATGCAGTCGAAAACCAAAAGTCCGGTAGTGGCGGCGGCAATAAAGGAATTTTCAAACAGTTTTTTTGCAAACAGATACATAAGGGGTATGATTAAAATACCAAAGATAACAGACATGAACCGCCATCCGAAAGGATTCATGCCAAAGGCAATGATTCCAAAAGAAATTAAAATTTTACCTAAATGGGGATGGGTGGTTTCATAGGTAGTTAATTTGTGAAGAAACTCATAGGCAGTCCGTCCGTGATAGACTTCGTCAAACATGGTTCCAGTTAAATAGGTTTTTACCTCCGGATACATGTTCTGCTCGTCAAAAAGGGAAGGATAGTCCCGGTAATTTAAAGGAAGTATGATGGTTCCGTCTGTTTTTTTAAACACCATTTCATTCAGCATTGCAGATTCGTCAGTAGCTACAATTCCCAGATAGCGTAAACGGTAGTACAGGTCAATGGTATTCCAGGCAAAAACAGATTCAGCAATGGCATCTCCATTTATGATCTCCCAGCTGCCAGTGACTTCATTGAATGCTGAGATAGAAAAATGTCTGGTATTTTGATTGCCAAGAAAAACGGAAATGGTAGCCACATCTATATATTCTCCAAAGTCTAAAACGATATCACAGTTTTGGGAATCCGTCAGGTAGCAGGTTTCAGGGGCATAGGTGTTTCCCAATCTGAAAAAAGCCAGAATGGAAAAAACAAAAACTAAAGCAGTCATATAAATATAGTCAAGCCTGGTAAGCATAAAAAGAACCTCCAAAAGTTATATAAAGTAATAAATAATTCAACTTATTTTAATTAGTATAACAATTTATAAAGAAGGTTACAATAGATTAAAAATCAGACTTGGAGGCGGCAGAATGAAAACATACATGCAGATTACAAATATTCATGGAAGAGAAATTCTTGATTCACGGGGGAACCCAACCGTAGAAGCGGAAATTACCCTTACAGACACTATAACAGGTAAACGCTATGCAGGAAAAGCATCAGTGCCTTCCGGAGCAAGTACGGGACGTTTTGAAGCAGTGGAACTGCGTGATGCGGAAACCAGATATTTTGGGCTGGGAGTGAGAAAAGCGGTAGGAAATATCAATACTAAAATTAAGGATGCAATTGCAGGACAAAATGGGCTCAATCAAATTGAAATTGACCGGATATTAATAGAAACAGATGGAACAGATAACAAAGGAAATCTTGGTGCAAATGCAACCCTTGCGGTTTCCATGGCAGTTGCAAGGGCGGCAGCCAAAGCACTGAATATTCCTCTTTACCAGTATCTGGGTGGTGCTTATACAAGATTAATGCCGGTACCTATGATGAATATTTTAAATGGTGGGAAGCATGCGGCAAATACTGTGGATTTTCAGGAGTTTATGATCATGCCGGTACAGGCGGAAAGTTTTGCGGACGGTTTGCGGATTTGTGCGGAGATCTATCATTTTCTTAAAAAAATTCTGGAAGAAAAGGGATTGACCACAAGCGTGGGAGATGAGGGAGGCTTTGCACCCAATCTTCCGGATGCGGAAGCTGTTCTTGATTTAATTGTGGCAGCTATAGAAAAAAGTAATTATTTTCCAGGACAGGATATTAAAATTGCCCTTGACGTGGCTTCTAGTGAATTATACAATGAAAAAACAGGCATGTACCATTTCCCCGGTGAAAGTGCTTTAAAGGGAAGTGATGTTGTGCGTGATACGTCTGAGATGATTGCTTATTATGAGGAGTTGATTTCCAAATACCCCATTATTTCCATTGAAGATGGACTGGCAGAGGACGATTGGGATGGATGGAAACAGTTAACCCAAAGATTAGGAGATAAGGTTCAGCTGGTGGGAGATGATTTGTTTGTTACCAATACCAAGAGGCTGGATGCTGGAATCAAGCTTCATGTGGCAAATGCAATTCTAGTGAAAGTCAACCAGATCGGTACGGTTTCAGAGGCTATGGAAGCAATTGAGATGGCACAGAAAAACGGGTATAAAGCGGTGGTTTCCCACCGTTCGGGCGAGACAGAGGATACTTTTATTGCAGATCTTGCTGTGGCAGTGAATGCCGGACAGATTAAAACGGGTGCACCTTGTAGAAGCGACCGCGTTTCCAAATATAATCAGCTTCTCCGCATTGAAGAAGAACTTGGAACAGTTGCAACATACAAGGAGCCTTTTAATAAAATATAAAGTAATAAAGAAATAATGACGTAAATACTCACAGGATAAATGCTTAAAATACAAAAAAGAAAAGAGGATAAAGCTACAAATGACAGGAAAATGTAAAATGATTTTAAAAAGAGCCTGCGCTGCAATACTTGCAGTTGCAATTCTTGGAATGCTGCCGGCAGGAGAAGTAAAGGCAGTAAACCAAAACGGATCAATTGCAAGGGGAATTGATGTTTCAAAGCACAATGGAGCGGTTAACTGGTCACAGGTAGCAGCATCGGGAATTCAGTTTGCTTTTATCAAGGCAGGCAGTACCAATAGCGGGATTGATCCTCAGTTTGCGGCAAACATTACAGGTGCACAGGCAGCCGGACTAAAGACAGGTGTTTATATTTATTCCTATGCAGTTACGCCGGAACAGGCGGCAAATGAGGCAAATCTTCTGCTTCAATGGATTGCACCTTATACAGTGAATTATCCTGTTGTATTTGATATTGAAGACAAATGTCACAAAAATCTTTCCAATCAGCAGTTAATAGATATTATAAATGCCTTTTGTACAGTGATTGATGCGGCAGGCTATTATCCGGTGGTTTATTCCAACAGAAATATGTTTGTCCAAAAATTAAATACGGTAGGATGGGATAAATGGGTTGCCCAATATAACACTAGCTGTGAGTATGATAATAATGTGTGCTTCTGGCAGTACTCCAGCAATGGAAGTGTTGGCGGCGTCAGCGGCAGAGTAGATGTGAATTATCAGTATAAAGATTATGGAAGCCTGATCATTCAGGAGGGCTTTATTGGTCATAGTGGCAGCGTGCGTTTTTACAGCAACTGGAAAATGCAGAAGGGCTGGGTGAATTACAACGACACCAGATATTATCTGGATGGTGCAGGAAACATGGTAAGCGGCTGGTTTACCGATCCAAGCGGAACTTATTATCTTTCACCTGCTGATGGCAGTATTGCAAGGGGACAGGCCCAGGTAGACGGCATAGATTATTACTTTACAGGAGAAGGAATTAAAACTTCCGGCTGGGTTACCCTTGAAGATAAGAAATTTTTCTATGAGCCTGCCAGCAATGGAGCGATGAAAAGAGGATGGCACAGTGATGAAAAGGGTAGTTTTTATTACTTTGATGCTGCAGACGGGCATATGCTGACAGGAGCCCAGGCAATTGAAGGCGCTGAGTATTTATTTAACGCAGAAGGAATCCGGCAGCAGGGCTGGGCAACTCTTGAGAATGGAACTTTTTATTATGATCCGGCAACGGGGGCTAAGATCAGAGGTTTTATGGATGATGCCAAAGGACGTCATTATCTGTCACCTGATGACGGACATTTGGTGACAGGAGACGTAGTAATTGATAATAAAAATTATTTCTTTAGTCCGGAAGGAATTATGATGACGGGTATGGTTGCAAAGGCGGATGGCAGCTATTATTATGATCCGGCAACAGGACAAATGATAAATGGCTGGTTTTCCTCTGGAGATCAGTCTTATTACGCTGATCAGGCAGGGCATATTGTTACCGGCGCTTATACCATTGACAAACAGATGTATTATTTTAATGAAACGGGAGCGCTGGTCAGAAATCAGGAAATAGAAGTTGACGGAGTCCTTTATCAAACCACAGAAGATGGAATTATGGTGAAAGTGGAATCTGCTATGGCAGATGCAGGAGAAGGCGTATAAAAATGTCTTGAAATCTGCCATCTTATGTGTTATAGTAGTTTGTGCTTGGCACTAGGAGGTATAAGTATGGAAGCGTTAAGAATAGTTATTCAGGTGATATTCATTTTTTTATGTATTGCACTTACAGTGCTGGTACTGATGCAGGAAGGCAAGTCAGCAGGTTTAGGGGCAATAAGCGGTGTTGCGGAAACATACTGGGGTAAGAATAAGGGACGTTCTATGGAAGGAAAACTTGTGAAATTTACCAAGTATCTGGCAATTGGCTTTATGCTGTTAACTGTTATTTTAAATCTTAATGTATTTTAGGACTTAAGGCATTCCTGTAAAGGAATGCCTTATTTATTTCACATAAGTTTTTATATGGAGAAAAAATTGGATCAGAATTTGCGTAGTAAAAGAAAAAATTTAATATGTCAGTTAGTAGAGGATGAATGCTATATTCCCATGAAGGAAAAAGAGCTTGCCATTTTCATGCAGGTAAAGCCTGAAGAAAGACAGGAGTTTAAGGATGTTTTAAGTGAACTTGTAAGAGAAGGAAAGCTGCAGATGACAAAGCGGGGCAAATATCTGAAAGAGGATAGAAGCACAGAAAAGCTTACAGGTACTTTTATTAATAATTTCAGGGGTTTTGGGTTTGTAGAAATAGAGGGAAGGATGCAGGACCTTTTTATACCGGAGGAAGAAGTAAATGGAGCTTTTCATAAGGACAGGGTGCAGGTGGAATTACTTAAAGGGCAGCACGGAAAGCGTCAGGAAGCCAAAGTAGTATCTGTTCTTTCTCATGGGATTACCAGAATTGTGGGTACTTACGATCATGCAGGCAATTTCGGATTTGTGATTCCTGATGATGAAAAAATAGGTGTTGATATTTTTGTACCCAGAGAACGTTCTAAAGGAGCAGTTACAGGCCATAAGGTAGTAGTGGAGCTTTCCAGCTATGGAGATGAAAGACATAAGCCTGAGGGAAAAATAATTGAGATTTTAGGTCATGTAAATGATCCCGGTGTGGATATTCTATCTATTATCAAAGGCTTTGGACTGCCGGAGGAGTTTCCGGAAAGAGTGCTGAACCAGGCAGTACGGGTGGCCAGAGATGTAAGTGAAAAGGACAGGGAAGGCCGGAAGGATCTGCGAAATCTTTTGATGGTAACAATAGATGGAGAAGATGCCAAGGATTTAGATGATGCGGTTAGCTTATACAAAGAAGGAGATAACTATTATCTGGGAGTACACATTGCAGATGTAACTAATTATGTTCAGGAAAATTCAGCCCTTGATCATGAGGCATGTGAGAGGGGAACCAGCATTTATCTGGTGGACAGAGTGATTCCTATGCTTCCGCATACTCTTTCCAATGGAATTTGTTCTCTGAATATGAAAGAGGACCGTCTGGCATTAAGCTGTCTGATGACGTTAGATGGCAGGGGGAATGTAAGCAGCTATGAAATTGCAGAAACAGTAATTTGTGTAGATCAGAGAATGTCTTACACAGAGGTAAATAAAATATTGGAAAGAGATCAGGAGACAACAGAAAAGTATAGGGAATTAGTACCTATGTTTTTATTGATGAAGGAACTTGCAGATCTTTTAAGGGAAAAAAGAAAGAAACGCGGTTCAATAGACTTTGAGTTCCCTGAAAGTAAAATAGTGCTTGATAAGGAAGGAACACCTCTTTTGGTTGCACCTTATGAAAGAAATGCGGCAACTAAGATCATTGAAGATTTTATGCTGCTTGCTAATGAAACGGTGGCACAGCATTTTTACTGGCTGGAGATTCCCTTTGTATACCGAACTCATGACTATCCTGATCCGGAAAAAATATTGAAATTAGGAACTTTTATAAATAATTTCGGTTATCATATTAAGGTGAAAAGCGGAGACAATGAAATTCATCCCAAAGAAATCCAAAAGCTTTTGGGAAAAATAGAAGGAACCAGCGAAGAGGCGCTTATCAGTAGATTAGCTTTGCGGAGCATGAAAAAGGCCGGATATACAGTGGAATGTACAGGGCATTTTGGTCTGGCATGTTCTTATTACTGCCACTTTACTTCACCTATAAGGAGATATCCGGATCTGCAGATACACCGCATTATAAAAGAGCAGTTACGGGGAAGGATGAATGAAAGCCGGATGGCGCACTATGAAGAAATTCTGCCCCAGGTGGCGAAGCATTCTTCTGATATGGAGAGGAGAGCTGACGAGGCAGAGCGGGAAACTGACAAGCTGAAAAAGGTTCAGTATATGGAAAATAAAATTGGCCGGATTTATGAAGGCGTCGTTTCTGGTATTACCGCATGGGGAATTTATGTGGAGCTTAGGAATACCATAGAGGGAATGATTCATGTCTCAAAACTGGCAGGAGATTATTATTATTGTAATGAAGAAACCTATGAAATGATTGGAAGAGATACCGGCAGATGTTTTAAGCTGGGGCAAAAAGTAATGGTAATGGTAGATGGAGTGGATCATCTGCAGAAAAGCATTGATTTTGTATTAGCCCCGGAGGGAGAGGATAAGATTGAAAATTTTTAATTTTCAATCAGGAGATTTGCGATACGGGCAGAGTCTTTTGACTGTGAAAGGAGCATGGGTTAAAGATGGCGAAAGAAGATATGAAACTGGTGGCTAATAACAAAAAGGCATATCATGATTATTTTATTGAAGAAAAATACGAAGCCGGACTGGTTCTGCATGGAACTGAGGTAAAGTCACTGCGCATGGGAAAATGCAGTATTAAAGAGGCATTTATACGAATTGAAAATAGTGAGGTGTTTATTTATGGTATGCATATAAGCCCTTATGAAAAAGGAAATATATTTAATAAGGATCCGCTTCGGGTAAAAAAACTGTTGCTGCATAAGCAGCAAATACGAAAGCTGATCGGTAATAGTTCTGAAAAAGGATACACAATTGTTCCCCTGCAGGTTTACTTTAAAGATGGCAGGGCAAAAATTGAAATTGGCCTTGCAAAAGGTAAAAAGCTTTATGACAAGAGGCAGGATATTGCCAAAAAAGATCAGAAAAGAGAAGCAGAAAAAGAACTGAAAGCAAAGTTGCATTTTTAAGTTTAATCTATTATAATTAATTTAATTAATAAGGGATAGTAAAGGTTTCGACAGGGGCTTTGCAGCTGGAGAAGCTATCCGCAGGCGATGCGTTAAATCGCAAAAATAAATATAAACGCTGAAGATAATTTAGCATACGCTGCCTAATGGCAGCTGTCTGACCTAGTGCACCTACACATTAGAATTCAGGCATCGACTATGTAGGAAACGACACAGGTTAAGCTTTGCGCCTGTGGGCGTATTATGAAGCTACTGAATAAATCGGGGTGTCGGTTTCCTGATTTAGGAGGGAATGAGGGTTACCCGAAATAATCGACTATGATAGTAGAAGGACAGGGAATGGGTCTTTGGACGCGGGTTCGACTCCCGCCTATTCCATAAAGAAAAGTTCTTATGAGGTTCGATTTGATTCGGCTTTTTAAGGACTTTTCTTTGAATTCTTTTTCTTAAAATAAATTGGGAAAGGATAAGACATATGGAGGAAAAAACAGATTTTTATGTAGCCGGATACCGCTTTGGTTCTATAGAGGATGCAAAGCAGGCCCAGAAGGAAGAAAAGGAGGCTTCCTATTTTGAGTCAAAGCTTAGGGGGAAAGAAGTACAAAATATTCTGGCAGCCTATGACAATATTTTAGATGAAAAGGTATTTAAAACCCCTGTTGGCTGGGAATATTTAAAGAGTTTGCA
Source organism: Lachnospiraceae bacterium 10-1 (assembly GCA_000403495.2). Classification (GTDB taxonomy): domain Bacteria; phylum Bacillota; class Clostridia; order Lachnospirales; family Lachnospiraceae; genus Suilimivivens. The sequence goes on from KE159822.1 coordinate 162,135, forward strand.
GGATAAAATACGGGAAATGGGAATGGAAGAAGATTACATAAGACCAATCCCTATGTATGTTTCTTATGTACATGATGAAAGTGAACAAATTACCACAAGACAGCGGATACAGCCGGTCCCAAAAAAGGAAGATGGCAGTGGCAAATTGAGACTGTCCATTTTTTTTAATATTCTGCTTGTAATTATGGTGGCAGCGATGTTTATGATTGCAGTCAACAGTGATAACCCTAATATCTTGAACTATGAAACCACAATTATAAATAAATATGCATCATGGGATCAGGAATTGACAGAAAGGGAAAACAAGATTAGGGAAAAAGAAGCGGAACTTTTCACAGATTAGACATATTTCTGAAGTATACTAAATGAAAGGCTTATGTGGAAAGGCATGGATTAAGAATGGATAAGTTAAAAATTCTTGTAGTAGATGATGAATCCAGAATGAGAAAACTTGTAAAGGACTTCTTGCAAAAAAATAATTATGAGGTGATAGAGGCAGAGGATGGCAGTCAGGCGCTTGATCTTTTTTATGAACAAAAGGATATTGCACTTATTATTCTGGATGTTATGATGCCTAAGACAGATGGCTGGCAGGTTTGCCGGGAAATCAGGCAGTATTCCAATGTGCCGGTTATCATGCTGACGGCAAAATCAGATGAAAGGGATGAACTGCAGGGTTTTCAATTGGGCGTTGATGAATACATTTCCAAACCTTTCAGCCCCAAAATACTTGTGGCCCGTGTGGAAGCGATTCTACGCAGGACAAATCAGCTTGCTGATGAGGAAAAGCTGGAAGTAAGCGGTATTATTGTAGATAAGAAGGCACATAGCGTAATCATAGATGGCAGGATGGTAGAATTAAGTTATAAAGAGTTTGAGCTTTTGGCATATTTTCTGGAAAACAGGGGAATTGCCCTGTCTCGTGAGAAAATACTGAATAGTGTATGGAACTATGACTATTTTGGAGATGCAAGAACGATAGATACCCATGTAAAAAAGCTTCGAAGCAAGATGGGGAAAAAAGGTGATTTAATAAAAACAATATGGGGATTAGGGTACAAGCTTGAAGCGGAGTAACAGAAGAATTATGAAATATTCAATAAGAAAGCAGTTTGCATTGGTGTTTGGTCTGTTGATGGCAGGAACAATTCTGCTTTGCTGGTTTATAAACAACACCTTTCTTGAGGAATACTATTTAAGAAATAAGCAGAAAGCAATGATGGACGCATATCAAAGTGTAAATGAAGCATCAAATGAGGGCATAATAAATACGGAAACTTTTGACATTGAATTTCAGAAGATCTGTGGAAAAAACAATATTAGTATTATTCTTCTTGATGCAAGGTCCAAAACCCTTAAAGCATCCATGAATGACTATGAACTTTTAAGCAGACAACTTGTTGATTATGTATTTGGAAAAGGAATTACATTTGAGGACAAGTTGTTAGAACTGGAAGAAAATTATGAAATGTATATCAAGCTGGATGCAAGAACGCAGTTGGAGTATGTGGATATGTGGGGGGTTTTGGATAATGGAAACCTTTTCCTGTTTAGAAGTCCTCTGGAAGGAATACAGGAAAGTGTAGCGCTTGCAAACCGTTTTCTCGCATACGTGGGAATTGGTTCTGCAATATTTAGTGCACTGATTATTCTGCTTGTTTCCCGTAAAATTACAGAGCCTATTATGGAACTTACCTGCATTTCTGAGAGAATGAGCCATTTGGACTTTGATGCTGAGTATACAGGAAGCAGTAAAACGGAAATTGCCCTGCTTGGACAGAACATAAATCATCTTTCAAAAACATTGGAAACTACCATATCAGAATTGAAAAGCGCAAATAACGAGCTGCAGCGCGATATTGAAAAGAAAAGTCGAATTGACGAAATGCGCAAAGATTTCTTGTCCAATGTTTCTCATGAGCTGAAGACTCCTATTGCATTGATACAAGGGTATGCAGAAGGACTGAAGGAAGGCGTAAGTGATGATGAGGAGAGTAGAAACTTTTATTGTGAAGTCATTATGGATGAGGCTGCTAAGATGAATCATATGGTGAAAAAGCTTCTTACATTGAATCAGCTGGAATATGGAAACGACACAGTTTCAATGGAGCGCTTTGACATTACAGCCCTGATTAACAATTACCTTTCATCTGCTGCTATTTTGTGCAGACAGAAAGGCATTAAACTGCAGATGGAAAGTTACCCGGCTGTCAAAGTGTGGGCTGATGAATATATGGTGGAAGAGATATTTAATAATTATTTTACTAATGCAATGAATCATGTTGCAGAAAAAAGAGTGATTGATGTAAAATTGACTTTAAAGGAAAAGCTGGTTCGGGTTTCTGTTTTTAATACAGGGCGGCCTATACCAGAGGAATGCATTGACCATATATGGGAAAAGTTCTATAAAGTGGATAAAGCCCGGACAAGAGAGTATGGAGGAAGTGGGGTGGGGCTTTCTATTGTAAAAGCAATGATGGATGCAATGAACCAGAAATATGGCGTTATTAATTACGATAACGGAGTGGAATTCTGGTTTGAACTGGAAACCACCAAAGGGGCAGAGGAAAAAGGAGAATAGCAGGCCAGGTAACCGCACAAGCTAATCTGGCATGGAGAAATAGATTGGACAGTGGAAATATGAATCATATGGAACATAAAGATATTGCAGGATGGGAAAATAAAGAGAGAGAGTATATGCAGCGGGTTAGAAATATGCTGAACCTTCTTATGGAGGAGTCTGAGGATCCGGATTATGATCAGTATTTGGCGCAGATGGCCAGAGACTTAGACAGTGGTAAAGCAAGCCCCTGGCAGGTAGAGCAGGAAGCGCAAAGAAGTTATCAGCAGTATCGGCAGCGTATGGTGCAGCAGGAGATGGCCCGGATCCATGCACTTCACCGTCAGCAGTTATTGACTGATACAAAATCAAAAAGAAATATGGAATTTAGAGTTGGCGTTCATATCTTTGGATTTTTAGGCGGGGTATTTATTCTGGCAGCATTTGTGATCTTTGGATTTAACTTTCTGGATGGGCTTGCACAAGGGCTGTGCCTTTATGGGATTGCGATTATTTTTGTAGTATTATCAGAACTATTGTTAAATAGAAAATTTCCGGCATTTTCCCGAGTGATTACAGGAATTGGAATTGGAGGGATGTACGTTGCTAATTTTGTAAACTTTTTAGTGCTGCATACAATTAATGGAATTGCAGCGCTTATAGTTACATTGCTTATTGCCGCAGGGACATTTTTACTCAGTAAGAAAAAGGAATCTGCAGCAATGCGGATTATTAGTTTGGCAGGGTGTTATATCAGTTTCTTGCCGGTAGAGGGTTTTGAAACGGAATTTGCGTTTTTGGTTAGTGCGCTGTTATTGCTTGTGATAAATACATTCAGCATATTTATACGTAATCAAAAGCACCAAACATTTATTGATAGTATACATATCTTTTTAAATGTATTGTTTACCATGATTTTAACAGGTGTTGCATGGGCTGAGGAACTTGAATCAGCATATCTGGTATTATTTGTACTGACAGCTTTTATCTTTTGTAATATACTCTGTTTCAGACGGAGGGATGAAAAAGAAAATATAGTATTTACATTTGGCTGCATTGCCAATGGAATTTATCTCTTTTTACTTTTTATGGTTGGAACCGTATCGCCGGAAATGGCGGATTCACAAATGAAATTGTTTGTGCATTTGCTGACTGAGGTCTTAATTGGTGCGGTTTGTGGTATTTTCTTTTTTCTTTGGAATAAAGAAGATGGCAGAAAATGGGCGCAGGTTTATTATGTGGCTGGAGTTTACTTTATTTTAAGTTCGAATGCGGAATTTCCACTGGAAAAAATCATAGTATCATTGGCAGTATTTTTTCTGATAAAGATTTTTGCAGACCGGAAGGAAATGTGGGTGCTTGATTGTATTGCAACAGCGTGGATTGGAATACAGGGACTTTGGATTTCAGATAATTGGTACTGCTGGCTGTTTTCCGCAGCACTGATTTTAGCTATTTTAAAGGTAAGAAGAATTCACATTTATCATGAATTGGTGATTACGTTTGGCATTTTGATGGTTTGGTGGAGTCAGTGTAATTTCTATTTATATAATAAATTCGATTTTGACAGAGGATGGTTTTATCCGGTAAGTGCAGGAGGTTTACTGCTGTTATTCTTACTGTTTAATCATTTGCCTTGGCTAAGAGATAAAAATCAAAAGCCTTATAATATAATAAATGTTATTTTTATGACAATATTTTATTTGGGAGTCTGGTGGTGCGGCAGTTATATTATTAGTTCAATTATGATGGTGCTTGGAACAGTATCTATTATCATAATTTTCAGAGAACGCTACAAAATGAAGCTTCCTAAAAAACAACTGTTTCTGGCAGGATTTCTGGTATACTTTTCTTTAACGGGACATTATGAGTCACCTGTAATTGTAAGCATACTGCTTATGATGATTGCACTTTTATGTGTGGGAGGAGGATTTAAACTGCGTGATAAAACCGAAAGAATCTGTGGCCTTGTACTTGCATTTTTTGTCTGCATTAAGCTGGTAGTATATGATTTTAGGGAAGCTGAAATATTTTATAAAATGATTGTATTTTTAGTAGTTGGTGCCATTGCACTTATTATTTCTTTTCTTTACATACAATTAGAAAAAAATATTGGGAATCAGGAAAATGTAAGATGAAAGACAGGATTGTTGACTATAGGCGGTTGCTTTGCTATTATAAAAGTTAGCATATGAGGGAAAGGCGTGGATCAAAATGAGAAAAAAAATAACAGGCATTGTAATATTAATTTTTATTACAGCATTTGCAGCAGGCTGTGGCAATAAAATACCGGAAATGACTGAACAGCAGCAGGAACTTATAGTGGAATATGCAGCAGGAACAGTATTAAAATATGATAAAAATTATGAGAGCAAGCTAGTGGAATTAACCTTAGAAGAAACTGTTGAAAGTGAACCTGTAAAAGAGGAAGAGGCTCCTGACTCTGAAAATGAAGAGGAAGAAGTAGTAAATGGATCAGGAGAAGAAGTTACTGTTATTGATAACACCGAAGCAGCAACTACTGTTGCAAGTATTGAAGAATTTTTACAAATTGATTCAGTTGCAATTACATATACAGGGTACGAAACCTGTGATATGTATCCTGAAGATACTGAAAGCAGTGAATTGTATTTTTTCATGAATGCAACACAAGGAAATAAACTGCTTGTTTTAAAATTTAATATAGAAAATTTTTCCGGTGCAGAGAAAGAAGTAAATATTGCGCAGAGTAATGTGAGATTTAAGGTATCTGTTGACGGAGTAGAGAAAAATGCATTGACAACAATGCTTCTTAATGATCTTGCATATTACAATGGAATGCTTGCGGCTGGGGAAAGTGCAGAGCTTGTGCTTATATGTGAAGTGCCTGTTGAACAATCAGAGAATATTTCATCACTGGCATTGGTTTTGAAAAATGTAGACAATGAAGCTACAATTTCGTTGTATTAGTATCATTTGATTTTTTTTAGATTGAAAAATGTCCATTTTACAAGTGATTCTTGCTATAAATAAAGTGTGTGAAAAAAATCTACAAATTTTTTAAAAATACTATTGACATTATCAGACAAGGATGATATAGTAATCAACGTTGCGGGTGATAAATACAAAAGCTCCTGTAACAGAACCTTGACAAATAAACAGCAATGCAGCCCTGAAAATTCGAAAGAATAATTCAGAGAACGAAACAAAGAAGAAACAGTAAAGAGACGGGAAAGA
>KE159823.1:0-56111 GCA_000403495.2 Lachnospiraceae bacterium 10-1
AATATACACAAGAAAAATATACGCAAAAACAAAGACCAGCAACCTATTCAGTCGTTGGTCTCGGCGGATCTGGAAGGCTCTCCAATTCAATTTTATCTCCATATTTTTCAATTAGATAGGCTAACAGGTCTGCCAGTCTTCCCAGTTCTAAATCCACACTGTCGGTTTCCTTTCCCATTGTTCTGATGCTAGGTTGTTCCACCCTACGTAAGTCATAGGTTATAAAATTCAAACCGTAAAACTTACATATAGCATACAGAATATGGGATAAGATTGTTAGGCATAAAGATGCCTATTTACACAAATTTTGCGTATCTTTGTAGGTATTATGTTTTTTCGTTTGTAAATTTCTTTCAGTCAGTTAAAATATATAAGAAAATTCAGACAACTTACACAAAAAATTTATTTAATAATCCAACGCCCTTTCCTGCTTGAACCTTCATATACAAGCCGCTCTTCTTCCTTTAAATTTGCAAGTGCCCTCTTAATTGTACTCATAGAACACCCCAGCTTCTCCGCCATTTCTTTCCGGCTGATGAGATTATTTTCTTTTACCAGTTCAATAATCTTTTCACTAATTTTATTTTGGGGTTCATTTTGGGGTTCATTTTGGGGTTCATCTCTATTCAAGAAATCCGGATGGATTGGAATTTCCACAGTCACAGCCCGTCTGTCATCATCCGTAAAGAACCTTGCTTTGGGCGAACCATTATTCCGCAGTTCTTCCTGAATAGTTGGAATGCCTGTTGATTTTCCTTCAGATAAATCCAATTCTTTCAAAAATTCACCCAAACGTTTATTACGATAGTATCTGGAAGAGAAGCGCTCACCCTCTTCGATTACCTTTTGCGGAATAGAACGGTCTATTCCCGGAAAACTGATAACTCGAATCAACTCAGGCTCAATCTCAATCATAATTGACTGATAAGAAAGATAATCTCTGTGATAAAATGCATTTACAACTACCTCCTCCAACGCCTGATACGGGTAATTAAACCTACGTATTGCTTCCATTTGGTAATTCACTTTTGTAACCATCTCTTCAATTACCAAATCCTGCAATGTCTGCATGGTACGTTTGATCATCATTGGAACTGAACCCTTAATGACCGGAAACTCTTTGAAATTATTAGGATTTTTTATACTTCCATCCGAAAAACGCACGATTTCCACCTGTGTATAGGGGAAAAATTTATCCAAGTGTTCACAGAACATCATTAATGCCGCATTAGAAATATACTGCTGCTCCGGCGGTCCAACCAATAACTGCATATCATTTAAAACAGCCATCACTCCACGTTCTGTCACTTGTTTTGCCAGTTTGCTTTTTGTTTCATTAAGATGGTCTATCAACAGTGCAACCGAAATATCATTCTCTGTCGCATCAAAATTTGGTCTGGCATCCAGCGGAGCATAATTGGTCATATTGATCAGTTCGCGCTCCTGCTCCGGATTTGCATGCACAGAATTGGAAGCATAACGGATATAGTAATAATGCTTTTTTTCTTTCTTTGCAGTCACATGCTCCGGCACTTTATATGGTCTCTGGATTCCTGTTGTCACCCACAATACTACAATCATCTTGGCATCTACTTCTTCTATAATTACTTTGGGAAAATATGCCGGAATAATGGTGTTATTATATCCAAGAATTTCCTTTTGAATCTTGTCAATCTCCTGTTCCTCTACCCCTTTTACCGGACGTGCCGCTATGCCATTCTTTTCCTCCACACCAATAAGAATGTATCCGCCACCCATATTGTCAAAATCATTGGCAAAAGCACATACACTATGATAAATGTCATCAGGATTCCATCCTGCCTTAAATTCAATTCTGTCGGATTCTACACGACGCTTGTTTAATAAATCTTCTACACTGATTTCCAGTTCCATTCATATCACCTATTATCACTAAATTTTTTTACTTCACCTAATAACCCTTACAACAGAGTTTAATAAAAGTCCAAAACAAGACATAACCTAAACGTCTTTCAGATAATATTATATTTTTGACAGCAACCTCCCCAAATCACATATCACTCCATCTATATCGTTTGCCGGTTTTCAAATGCTATTTATCTATTCTATCTAAAATATACCATTTTTATTGTTCACTTTCTTCATAATGTAATTTTTGTGCAAAAACAGTCTCTTCGATAACCTGAATACATTCATCAATATTATTCTTTATATCTTTTCCCCAAAAACGTAAAACCTTCCATCCTAAGAAAGAAAGCTTTTTATTTATTTCATCATCGCGTTCCTTATTTCTTGAAATTTTCTTAATCCAATATTCACTATTATTACTTTCTTTAAGGCGTGCTTCAAGAATATCCCAATCCTTTCCATGAAAAAATTCACCATCACAAAAAATAACAATTTTGTACTTAGTAAGTACTATATCTGGTCTGCCCGGTAACGCATTAAAATTTTTCCTATATCGGTATCCCTGTTTCCATAAAGCTTTTCTAAGAATTAGTTCAATTTCTGTATTCTTGGAGCGAATATTCTGCATATTCTTTTTACGCTGTTTTGGAGATAAATTATCCACCTTATCACCTTCCTCTTGTAAACATTGTTTTTCCAAACAAAAATTAAAATTCTATATTAAATTTCTTCATTAAAATTTTAGCAAACATTATTTCATTATTTATCCACATTTTATCTTTAGAATATACTATTTTTCCTTAATGACCTATCAAGTATATTCGCTATTTTTTCAGCAATTGCTTTTGCCATAATCGGTGGAACCGCATTTCCCACTTGTTGATACTGCTTGTCTTTCGTTCCACAAAAAACAAATGAATCTGGAAATGTCTGCAAACGTGCAGCCTCCCTAACACTAACTGCCCTATCTAACGTAGGATGTATCCACATTGATTTTCTTACATTCACAACTGTTCCACTTGGTTCTTCATAATTTAATCTCAGATAAATCGTATTTTGTGTTCTCTTAGCATCCGTATATGTATTTGTCTTCAATGACTCCTTTAAACAATGGAAATTTTGTCCCTGTTCCAGTGCTTTGAATCTTTCCATTGCTGTATCAGTTGTTTTAGTAATAATATGATTTTTCAAAACATCTGCATCCCTCAATTGACGTCCTAACTCCTTCATATTATTAAGTACTGGTAGCTTAGTTCCTTTATCTTCAGCGGGAGAATAAACAGGTTCGACCATTTCCAAGTCCTCAATAGCATCTCTGACTGTCCTATACTGATCCTCGTCAAAACTACCATTAGGCAATGCTATCCTTTTAGAAATACTTTTTTTAACCCCAACGATTATAAATCTCATTCTTTTTTGTGGTGCTCCATAATCCGCGGCACATAAAACTTTGCTATTTAATACATAGCCATAATCTTGTGACTGGAGAATACTTTCCAGATAATCATATACTGCATATGAATAGATACTTACAGCAATATCGCCATTATCTGTATATTGTTCTACTACTAACTCATTGTCAAATATCTCTTTCGCCTTTCCAAGCATTCTCTGAATCATAATAGACTGCTCTATATTCTCAACAATCATATCGGCTGGAATTTCATTATTATAATATTTTCTAATCGTTCCAAATGCTTTGCTACTTACGTCTTCAATAAAATGATTAGATTTTTTTTCTATATATTCATCAGCAATTTTTATTAATTTTGACTTATGTTTGTCTAATGCTTTGATTAATTTCTCAGAATTCTTACAAACTTTGTAGATTACATTTAGCAATAGATAATGTTCTTCTGACCATAAATACATCTCTATTTTGCTTTTGTCTTTTACAATATCAAGCACATCATCAAAAGCAAATGCTGCATCTAATAAATGTATTTCTGTCATTTTCTTTGGAATTTTATATTTCTCAACTATATCTTGATCTTTTCTATCCAAATAAAATCTATGCACCTCTGACTTTAGCATACTAACATTTTCCATAACAAAAGCCTTAGGCTTTAGAGTGATAATGGCTTGTATATATTGCTTAACGAGCATATTATTTTGGCTTATTGCATGATTTTTTTGTCGATTCGCATTTGAAAATCCTTGACATGGCGGTCCCCCAATCACAACATCTATTTCACCATAATCTCTCTTTATTTCATCATAATTTGCTTTACACACATCTCCTTTAACATCCACTTTGGAATGATTTAAACGATATGTTTCCTGCATACATGGATTATTTTCAAATGCAACTTTTATGTCAAACTTTTGTGTTTGCTTAAATCCCAAACTCAGACCTCCTGCTCCTGCAAACAAATCAACAACTTTATACACTTTCTCTGCTCCTTTGTATTATATTTTAAAACCCTCATCTATTGCTCTCTCCAACAAATCCAACAGTCTCTTACTTTGGAAAGCATTTGGAATCTTAGCGGGTATTTTGCAGGCAACCGCCAAAGCAGAAACATCAATTGGAGAAACTAAATGTTTATTCACTGCAAATTCGGATAAACGTTTCCAATCATTAGAAGAATATTTCACAACATCAACTTGGCTGTTTATATCATTTTTTATTCTTTGTTCTTTCTTCGCTGTTTTCTCAGCCGACATTGCTTCATCCGTCGTAATCAAATAATTATAAATCTGTTTTGGCAACAGATATCTTATACTCTTTACATCATCCCAACACTCAGAACGCTTACACCATTGTGTTACATTAATAACCTTTCTACTTGGATCGGTTATTTTTATAAATGTTCTTTTTGCTAAATCAATTAAAGTTTCAGATACAACATCCGGCACCTCCTGTTTATTCCATATATAATTTAAATCAAAATCCATTCCGGCAAACTGTTCTTTTAATAGTCTATGGAACAATGCAATTGTATAATAAATTATATTTGCTCGATAACCACCTTCATACCAATTTTGTTTTGGAATCTGTTTTTCTAACAACTGAAACATTAATAATAACGCCGCTGTAGATTGAAAATATCTTTCATTAAATTGCGTATCATTCTTTTCCCATTCATCATTTATCCACTCTGCAAATGATGCAAAATTTGTTTGTGCTCCTTTACTTACTATATGTGGGTTCTCTCTCCACGTATTTTGCACTTTAGCCAAATCTGTTTTCTTTATAACCTTACTTTTAGGATGCTGTAACTCAAACTGTTTCTTTTTAGCTGGTGTCAAACGCATTTGTTCCTGTAAATACTGCCCTCTAGCTCTTTCATAAAACCATTTTGTTTCATACTGTGCTCCAGAACTTGCCGGTGCAAATAAATGTCTTGAAATTTGTTCCATTCTCCGATGAAAAGGATGTGAAGCAAAGAAATCAGCATCACTAACCTTGTTTTGACTGTTAGATGATCTAGAAATATTTCTAATTAACTCATCAGACTCTTCTTGAGTTGTTTCATCTATCGCAGTCAATTTCATTTGCACATATATATTATCAAGCACTGCCTTATCTTTATATCTTGCATTTGATATCGAAGCAGTAGTTTGTCCACCATTTATAATTTGAAAATCTCTTGCAGATTTTATAAATTTCCCTTTGCTAGTTGTTTCTATTTGAACATCCATAGCTGTTGCAGATATCCCATTGTTAAAAGCAAAAAACATTTCTGGAGAATTCAAAATTGTTGCTCGAATTTTCTTATTCACAGCCACTTTAGTAGACAAAAAAGAGCGTACATTGCCCTCAAGCAATTTACTTCCATGTTTATCATAGATATCAGCCAAAACTGTTCCGGGAACAACCCCCAAAAAACTGCTATACTGTTCTGTAACAGCTGAACTAGCTTCTAAACAGGGAATCCCATTCTCACAATATTCTGTAAAATCAATTTCAATAATTTGCCTGCCTTGTTCAGAACAACACACTCTAAACAGACGCTCTATATCCCATATCTGCCCCTCAACTGATATTCCGTTGTAATCTTCTATGTCTACAGTTTTTATTACAGAACTCATATCTGCATCTGTAAAAATAAACAATCGATATTTTTTAATTTTATCTTTAGTTGCACGAAGCATATCAACTAAATCGGAACATGGTGTACTGATTTCAATTTCTTCATAAAAATTTGTATTTATTGCAACGTCAATAAAGTATCGTAATTGCTTAAATATACTCTTTGCATTTGTATTTGTCAGGGTTCGATTTCCATTAATTCCCTCATAATCAGCTATGATAAGATTCATTGTATAATCCAATTCATCTAAAGAATATCCATCAATGCGATATTTACGAGCCCCTTTGTGTCCTTTATAAAATGACGGATAAAAATCTGGAATAACTTCTATATCAACAAGATACTGTGCCATATTTTCTACAAAGGATGCACATGAACCTTCACCAGTAACTGAAGCTGTTGCCTTTGCACTTTCCAAAAATTCTTTTTTAAACTCTTGGCAATCCATAAAAATTACCTCTTTCTATACTTTTCTATTGCAGATAAAGATAAATTATACTCGCATGATACAATTTCTCCACTCACATTATCTCCTGTTAGCTTTGGAAATGCTCTATCTACCCGGTATTCTCGTTCTTCTATCAGTCGAAATTGATTATTACAATATTCTTTTTCATGACCTTTTCTATATCCGTATTTATACAATTTCAACTCAAAACGATCTATATATCTTGCATTATTCAATAATTTTTCTCTGATTTCATATACTATATTTATTAGATTCACCCGTTTTGCTCCTACTGTAGTACTTTCTAAAACAAAAATAACCAAATCTCCATCATTTTCCTGTTTCAACTGTTGCAAAGAAGATATATGTACGGTTTCAGATGCTAAGGAAATACTTTTAATCTCTGCCCAATCCATTGAAAATACAAAGTCCTGATCTCCACCATCCGGACCAACCCAAGAATCAATTGCATATTCAACGCCACAATTATCTATTACTTTTAACAGATATAATAATTCCCCTAGTAAACCTTTTTGCCTCTGAAAAGACATTACATTTTTATTTTCATATTGTAATAACTTTTGCCATGTCATATATCGATAAATAAGCGCATTAAGCGGTTGTTTTTCAGCAAAACTGTATTCAATCATATCCCAGCATAACTTCAAAAACTCTTCTTCAAATTTGGCATGAATCAATTGAAATTCCAAAATCCAAGTGGAATCCTTTAATTGTACATTTGTTACTTTAACCGCAAAAGATGATGGTATATTTTTTATCACTCCTGTATCCATCACAACAAAACTTTTATAAGCATTAATTGAATATCCAATCTGCAAGTCAAGTGGATGATTTAGCCCTAATTTCAAAAATCCATTTCCTTTAGCCGGTATATTATCCCATTTATCTTTCAAATCCTTAAATAACATCGTCATCCTCATCATTTATATCATCTACTGTAACATAATTCTTTAATTCTGTTGTATTCACAACATAACTTGCGCTTTTTTCTGATTTACCTCCCGGAAATCCTAATCCTATAGCATAAAAATATTCAGGAAAACCTCTTAATTCTTCATTCGTATTTTTCATCAAATGTATTAACGCTAATGGATATCTGCCTTCTATAAGGTAGGTTTTATCTGTTGCTTTTCCATTGGCTGCTTTTCTTAATTCTTTTATTGTATTTTCTTCCAAACCAATCTTTGTACATCCCCCCATTCCAACTCTTACATGTCTATCATTCACCTTTAACATTTTACCAAATGTACCATCACTTGTTATTTTTCTCTTTTCTGGATGTATTTGTATTTCTTCTGTTTCAGATAAAACAAGTGGATATTCCTCTTCCACTGACCCCATAGGAATTGCAACATCCCACACTTCTAATGAGTTATCATTTTCAATAAAATCAGCAAGTGCAATTGATTGAAAATTCAAATTCCATGGATGTGATTTATATTCTTTTACCAAATCTACAATTGCCTTTCTTGGCACATTCTTCCAAATATATGCCTTTGTATATTCGTCATAGTATCTCGCCACTCGTCCCATCAAATTAACACATTTTATAGTTCTTTCGCACAAGGTATTATTATCAATAATGATATCAACATCATTCCATAACCTTGCTGTTTCTACCATCCTCTTTGATAATGTAATGGGAATATTTACTTTTGTTCCACTTCTCATTTTATTTTTTGCAGTTACAATTAATGCACCCGGATCCTGCCTTACCTTCAGTCCGAAATCTTCCGGTGTAAGATTCTGCATTGCCATATTTTTTAGTTCTTTCTTTAATTCATTAAATGCGTCTGTAATATATGCATACCATCCTACCGCATCTTCACCTATCCAGATTTTAAATAAGTCATCATAATTATTTCTGTAGCCGAACCATCTCCCCATTTGTAATAATGTATCATACATCATTGTATTTCTATAAAAATAACTTACACATAATCCTTCAAGAGTAAGTCCCCTTGATAAACTATTTCCTCCCACTGCAATCACGCGCATTCCAATATTTTTATAATTATAAAAATCTAGGCTTTTTGCCCCGGTTTTTTGATTAACAGGTCGCACCTCTATCCTTCTTACAGCCTTAAACAAATACTCTTTTAGCAAAATATCCCAAGACAAATTTGCAATTTCTTCCAGATTATATTTTTTCCAAATATTATTGAACATTCTAATACTTTTTATTTTCATCGCCTGTTCAATTGCCAGCTTTGAATAATTCTCCAAATCCGTTCTAAGCTGATTAACATATTCTTTGATTAACTCACTCGTTACAAGTTGTACCTTTGTATAGCGACTAACATTAACCATCATTGAACGATGTTCATTTACATCATACCTATAATCTGTTATTGCATTTACCAAACAAAAGTATCCTATTGCTTCATACAAAGACGGAGGAAGCTCATACAATTCATCAGCCAATTCCTTTTTATGTTTAAATACAAAAAAGTCTTCTTGCTCTTCATTTTTTATTTCAATTACAGAAGAACTATATTCTCCTTCTACTCTATCATTCCAATCATCTTCACTTCCATTTCCAAAAATTTTATCAGCACCTATATATCTTTCTGGTGTTGGCAATAATGTCAAAAAGTGTCTTGGAAATAAATCTTTTGCAGCTCCGTCTTCAGCCATTTGTGGATCAATAAATATATTTGCAAACGGAGTCGCTGTAATCCCCATGTATGTTGTTTGCTTAAACGCTCTTAAAATTTTATTTATTGCCGCATTGATTGCAGTTGGATCCATCTCTTCAGAATTCGTATTCACAGAAGCGTTATCAGCCTCATCATCAATAAGCAACATCGGCAAATTCAAAACATCTTCATCCTTTGTCAGCCATTTAAACAAATTATTAAGAACACTCTTGTTCTTCTTCACTACAAATAAAGCAGTTCCCTTCAAATCATTCAAATTAAGCCCATTTGATTTAATAACACTTGCATTAAAATCTGTTGATACAGATGTAAAACGTGTGATTCTTTTATTTGAAACAAAAGGCGGCACTTTACCAACTCCAACCGGAACATTCCGCATTGAACTATCTGCCTTATTATCCAATGTGTATTTACTATCCAATCCTACAAATTCAGCATCCAAACGTTCCTGCGTTTGAATCCTAAGATTTTCCATCATACCAGCCAAGACAATAATCACTCTATATCCAGTATCTGTTGCCTTATTGCAAATTGCTGTGTATGTTGCTGTTTTTCCAGATTGAACATCCCCCAACAACAATCCCCTTCTTTGAAATGGCTCACCACTCTGTGGATTGCCAAGATCATCCATAATATCTTCCGTTGTCTTATGTAATCTTTCTACTACCAGCCGACTCCATTTCTTTTTACTTGAAAGATAATCTTTATATCTGTTCCAAAAAAATCCATCATTTTCACTTAATTTATACCATCCATATTGATGTGAACTATCCCTCATTCTTAATGTATCAGCATAGCCTATGCTATGTAAAATATTCTCAGGAAGACGCTTTTTAATACTTTCAAATTCATCCTCTGAAACAGGATACATTGATTTTAAAATTTCTCTCAATGATTCAGCCTCAGAATATATTTGGTCTACTGTAGGAAGTTTATTTGTATACTTAGTTTCTATGATTTGTCTTATTTGATTAAACACAATTTCCATATTTTTCGTCATTGTAATTTTCCCTCTTTTATCGCTTGGTCTATTTCTATAATAAAGTTGCAAAATGGTTCTGTTTTCTTCAACGTTTCAAGCAAATTATTATGAATGCTGTTATCTGCTGTTTTTAATATTTCTTGTAAAGTCAAAATAATTTCCTTACTGCTTTTATCCCTTTCATTTTCAACCTTTTCATCATTAATCAAATCTAAATACAATGAATTTAATGGTATGTTTTCTTCAATTTGTTTCATTAACAGTGACAGTCTATTTGCAATTTCAATATTCTCCCTTTGTATCTCAACCAATAATGGATATTCTCTATTTATTTCATATATAAAGCCACCTGCTCTGGTTTTATATCTGATCCAAACATGAACTACCGAGTCATCTAACTCTTTTTTCCCTCTATATGTCCATGTTCTCTTACTTTTATCTGCAAGTTTTTCGATAATACTCTTCAAATTATTTCTCACTTCTGCAGGTGGTATTGCAGAAGACTTTTTAATATCTAAGGTCCACAAATCGTCAAGGTCATTCGGAATATCCACTCTAATTCTCGCCAGCTTGGACGTTTCACCCTGCCGCATCATTCTGAACCAAGTTCCCCAAACTAATAAGCGTTTATTTCTATACACATAAAATCCTTGTCGCTTTCTCAATCCCTCTTTTCCGCCCATGACTTTAATCTCATCCGAGGTCATTTTAGAGATATGTGGAAGAAGATACGGTCTAACTTCTATTTTCTTTCCTCGAATAATCAATATTTCATCATCCATTACTTGTACGCTTTTAGAAGTCAAAAAAGGATCTACTGGTTCAACCTCCATATTATTTATTTTAATAGTTAATTTCCTTATTCCTGTTTCTCCAAACAAATATCTATGATAAACGAGTGATAAGTGCTCTCTCACATTACCTATCTTTCTGCCTAATTCTTGTTCAAAATTTATTTCTCCTGTTTTTAAACGATCTAACTTTTGCCAAATAACTAATGTACCCGTTTTATACTTCATTAACTGTTCAATATTAGGTATCTCCTGAATTTCATTACTATCGAGAATTAATAATGACCATTTTCCTGTTTTTGAAACATAGTCTATATCCCATCTTTTCGCCAATAGCAAATCATCAATTTTTGTTACAACTGTAAGTACTCTGCATTGCGACAAAGATGCTGTTTTTAATCCTAACCCAAATCTTCCTAAATCTTCTTTACTTCTCTCCTCCAACGGATTCTTACTGCCATATTGCATTGCAGAAGTCAATTCATTCTCATCCATACCTCTTCCATTATCTAATATAGCAACATACTCTTCATCAATTGGAAAAAAATATAAATCAACATTACTTGCCCCTGCAGCAATACTATTGTCAATAATATCAGCAATTGCTGCTTCTAATGAATAACCTATTGCACGTGTAGATTCAATCAACGTAGGTGCATATGGTGGTAATTCAACTGATTTCATGGAAACAAGCCTCCTTTATACATACTTTTGATTTATTTCGTAAATATACTTATAAAATCATCTACTGCCCTTTACTCACATTTAATACCCATCTCTACATATTCGCCGCGGATCTTTTGGTTTTTCAATATTTTCTGGTATTAGCCATGTCTTCCCTTTCAAAACAGCTCCTTCAATTCTTCCTTCTTTACAATATATAGCAACCCTTCTTTGTGATATCTTCCATATCTTTGCATATTCTGCTGTCGTCAGAAAATTCATTAATTATAGTCCTCCATAAATAAATGTTTTTACATTAAACATTATATTCGTTTATACGAATATTTTCAACAAAAAACATATGTTGAAAATTAAAATTCATTTTGATCGTATTACATTTTTGCCTTTTAATCCAGCCTTACACCACTTCTTTTCTTTTTGAGAAAGGGCGTTCTGCAGAACGCCGCAAGATACGCATTTCGTGGGCACGAAACGCTAATCTTGTCGGGGAGTAACCCCGAACCCCCATAAATTGCCATATTTTCTATCTAAGATATCAATAACAGCTTTTTGATATCAAATATAAATAAATTGAAATCAAAACTGCGCAAATGAAATCCTCTTAAAACAGTCAAATATTAATTCACTAACTCATAAAATTACCTAAAAAAAGCCAGATATCAAATCATCATATTCGGAAATCATTTTAGGATACCCAGAAATCAATTCCATATGTTTTGAAATCATCCGCATACTTTGCCGCTTGCATTATATTGGGGAGAACATCCGCTGTCAAGAATTTTAGTCCTAGCCGAAAATTCTTGACAGCGGATGTTCTCCCCAATGAATGGCAGCCAAGGCAAAGTATACGGAGGTATCGGCAAATGCCGCACTCCCCAACAATACCATTTGGATAACCCCATTTGCAAAAAATTTGATAGGCAACAGGCTGGATTTCCTTTGTTCCAAGGCTTTTCAGCACAATCTACTATTTTCCCACCCTATATTAGCTTCGTCCATTGTGCCAAGCATTATTTTACAGCATGTCACATCACTTGACATGTAACACGCCGCATTTTTCCACACAAAACATCCTCTCCTATGCAACAAGCTAAATCATCTGAAAATGCCTCAAAGCATCCTCTATCGCCTTTTCCTTCTCTAATGGCACTTGTGGAACCCTCGCCTTTCCCTCTCCCGTATTATAGTTGATTCTTTCTATTATGCCATGTTTCCTTTTCACCTGTGCAATATAAAGCTGTGATACTTTCAAATTATATTTCTCTAATACATAATCCTTTATCTCCGCATAAGTCGCCTTACTCTCCGCTTTCGTCAAATCCATTTCATCAAGATCAATCTTCACTTCTATATGCTGTGTTGATTTTAGTTTGGACAATAATACGCACGTCTCCACATGCACCGTCTGCGGAAACATATCCACCGCCCTGACTCGTTTCAGCTCATATCCACCCCCGCATAACGTCTTTAAATCCCTGGCAAGTGTAGCGCTGTCACAGCTTATATAAACAATCCGATCCGGCTTCATCTTAAGCATAGTTGCAAGACAGGCTTCATCACAGCCTTTTCTGGGCGGATCTACAACAATCACATCTGCTGAAATTCCTTCCTTCTCATACTTCTCAGGAAGCACCTCTTCTGCCTTTCCCGCAAAAAACTGTGCATTACAAATTCCATTATTAACCGCATTTTTTCTGGCATCATCTATTGCCTGTGGTATGATTTCCACCCCATTTACCTGCATGACATCTTTTGCCAAAAATAAAGAAATTGTACCTATTCCACAATACAGATCCCATACCGTTTCCTTTCCCGTTAACCCTGCGTAAGAAAGAGCCAGGCTATACAACTTTTCTGTCTGCAAAGGATTCACCTGGTAAAAGGAAAGAGGCGAAATAGTAAATGTAATACCACGCCCGGAATCTGCAAAGTTATTTTTTACATCCCGTACATGAATGGTATCTTTAATAACATCCTCCCCCCATATAGTATGAATTTCTTTCCCCATAATCACATTCGTTTTTTCCGAATTTATGCTGATAGAAATACTTTTCATTCCCTGCACCCTGATAAGCGCCTCAATCAGTCCCTTTTGGGCAGGCAGATATTCCCCACCAGAGACACCAGTCTTGCTACGCCTGTCGGAACCGGCTTTCTTATCACCGGCATTTATTACCACACAAACCATAATTTCACCGCTTGAAAAACCCTTGCGGATCAAAACATGACGAATCAATCCTTTTCCGCTCACCTCATCATAAGCAGACACACTATTTGTTTTCATATAGGAAAGAATAATTTCCAATATTTCCTTATTCTCTTCTGCTCCAAGACTGCACTCCGTGTTTGCAATTATGGCATGTGTTCTGCCAGCGTAAAA
Organism: Lachnospiraceae bacterium 10-1; assembly: GCA_000403495.2. GTDB lineage: Bacteria > Bacillota > Clostridia > Lachnospirales > Lachnospiraceae > Suilimivivens. Next base: position 13,891 of record KE159823.1, read on the forward strand.
ACCTGCAACAGGATTTCCTTCCTTATCTCTGCCAATTGGATACTGTGCTTTATTTCTATAATGAAAAGGCGTATCCATCGAAACAATAGGTTCCATAATCCGGTTAATCAGTTCCGGTTCAAATTCCCCAATTCGAATCAAATGATTCCTCACCTTGGATTCCTTAAATTCCAATTGGCGTTTGTAGCTCATGGCTTGTATCTGACATCCACCACATTGTCTGTGAAAAGCACACTTTGCATCCACACGAAAAGGAGAAGGTGTAAGCACCTTCTCTAACCTGGCATAAGCATAATTTTTCTTCACCCTCGTTACACGAATTTCTGCCTGATCCCCAATTACCGTATCTTTTATAAAAAAGGGATACCCATTTATTTTTCCAATGCCTTCTCCTTCTGACGTTATGTCTACAATTTCAACTGTCAGAATTTGATTTTTTTCATAACTCATACTCTTTCCCAATTCCTCAAAAATTCACACCCTATAAGGTGTTTTTCCTATACTCCATAGCTGCCTGAAAAGCAAAATACTACTCCAGTCTGGTTCCTCTTAAATTAGATTCAAACAATCTGTTAAATCCCATCCATCCTGTTTCTGTAGAATTTTCCAGTATTTCCGTAAAGGTCTGCAGCTTTGCATCTGTATTGTCTGCGAAATTAAGTGCTACTGCCTCCATAATTGCCGGTTTCTTGGGCGAACCAAATTCATATTCTCCATGATGGGCTAAAATGCAGTGCTTCAATTCGCTGGCCAGCAGCACCGGAAATCCTTCTATTTTATTTATTTTTTCTGCAACCATCTCCGTTCCTATCACAATATGCCCTAAAAACTGACCTTCATCCGTATAATCATTTTGAGGAAAAAGGGAAATTTCCCGTATTTTTCCAATATCATGACAAATTGCCGCACTGATCAGCAGATCTTTATTAAGCAAAGGATAAGCAGTACAGTAATATTCACAAAGTTTAACAACACTTAATGTATGCTGCAACAGGCCTCCTACAAATCCATGATGCACTGTTTTTGCAGCAGATGACTTTTTAAAAGTTTTTATAAACTCCTCATCCTTTATAAAAAATTCCTGTAAGAGCTGCTTTAAATATTTATTTTCTATCCTGTTAATATAGCCTGATAATTCCTTAAACATTTCCTCAATGTCAAATTTGCTTACGGGAAGGTAATCAGCCGGACTGAATTCGCCCTCCTGGCATTTTCTAATCCGCTTTACATTAACCTGTAAAGCACCCTGAAAGCAGGTAATATCTCCATATACTTCTATGTAATCCAATGTATCAAAGTCAGCAATTCCTGCATTATTGGGATCCCATATTTTTGCATCGATGGTTCCGGTTTTATCCTGCAGAATCAGACTTTCATATGGCTTTCCATTTTTTGTCACTGCGGAGATCTTGTGCTTGCAAAGATAAATATCAAATACTCTGTCCCCATCCTTATAATCCTTAATATACTTCATTTTGCTCCTCCTTCTATTCTGGTTTTAATCCAAGCACTGCTGATAATTCCAGTTCTCTATAACCGTCAGGCCCATGCCGCATCAATTCCATTTTAATTTCACTGCCCGGTTCCCGTAAAAGAAGCTCCTTTACCAGCTCCTGATAACTATTAATCTCTGTTCCATCCAGTTTTGTAATCACATCTCCGCTTTGAATTCCTCCATCCATTGCAGGAGAGTCCATGTCTATTTCTGTAATATACGCCCCAAAGGGAACCCCCATTTTTGAATTAGCCTCCTGCGTTACATCTGTTCCGTAAACACCAAAATATGCAATATCACTGTCGTTAGAAAGGCTTTCAACGACCTTTTTTAGTTCTGTGATTCCCACTGCACTGATCAGATTTTTCAAGTCGCTTGAATTATGGGACATGTCAATGATGCCCACTATTTGTCCATTCAAATTAATAAGCACTCCACTGGCATTTACACTTCCATAAATATCGGTAGTCATGTATTTATAATTAGAATCAGGAAGCTTAATTGCATTTCCAACAGATGTTATATTTCCATAGCAGATAGAATCTTCCGTTCCCATAGGCCTCCCTAGTGCAATAATCGGACTTCCTGAAAGACTGCTGCCTGATGTCCCTAAAACTGCTGCCTTTGCAACTTCCAAAGTGCTGCTTTGTATTATAGACTTTGAAATAGAAATAACTGCCAGCCCTGTATTATTATCTTTCTTTTTCATGGAAGCCGGGTATTCCTGTCCATCTGCAAATGCTATCTTTATAGAATCTGCATCTTTAATACTGTTTATATTTGCAAGAATTAAAAGTTCCTTTCCATTATCAGCTACAATAACGCCGGATACAGCGCCCTCGCTTTCATATTCATTGTCAAGCCATCCCACATCAGAGGTTACTCCAAGCACAGTAACAATTGACTTGCGCGCCTGTTTTGCCACTTCTTTTACATTTCCAAGCAGTGACAGATAATCCTCCACACCCAATTCCAAATCCAGATCCATTTCTGATAAAACTTGTGCGATCTGTTCATTTTCCAATAATGGTGCCTCTGTAGGCTCTGGTTGTATTTGGGAATCATCCACAATCATATCTTCAGGAAGTATCTCATTTTCTTCTGTTTCTTCCACCAGAACTACCGCTTGGGGTTCTTCCTCCGGATAAAGGCGGTTACTGATAACAGGCTCAAGCAACAAAAACGTAATGCAGGCAACCAAGCCAAAAACCACTGCCATTGCTGCTGTGATTAAAGTACGCCTGACCAGTTTTCTTTTGTTCAACGGTCTTTGTTTAATTGTCTCTTTCATAAAATCAGTATTATCCTGATTTCTATTTTCTTCCATATAATAAATTACTCCCTCACTGCATCAACTAATTTATAATTTCCAGCATATATAAAGGTTATTATAGCACAAGTCCGGCAAAAAGCAAAAGCCGGGGGCTTCCTTTCGGAACATCCCCCGGCTTCATCCTTTTTATTATTATGTTTCTATACCCCTATTTTCAAACAGACCTTCGGAGATTCAGAGTCCCGGTCTTTAGGCAGATACGCTATTTAACAAACCTTCTGATACGTCCATGCCGGGAACGCTTAGGAATATGTTCTTCATCACATTTCCATACAAAACCACAATTATAACATGTATAAATTCTATTCATATTCGTTATGCCTCCTCCCTAGCATACCCAGCTTCCGGCTCTTCCCATGTACGCAACGCAGGATATTTCCAAAGATAAGTTTTGTGGCCTGCAGGATTTTCAATATAAGCACCGGAAAACCAATTTGCATCTTCATTACCATCATCTGCTGCTGATTGATTTTATCCCAGTATTTTTCCTCCATAAGCAACTACCTTGTCAAGCGTATTTGTTATAGGCTCATCCATATGAACCTCCATCATAAAAAATGGTTTTTCTTCCCCTGTGGAATCATGATACAGTCTGGTATTCATATGCCCCGGAATTTTCCCTGATCCATCTTTTTATATAACTGGGGTAATATCCTCTCACCTGCACATCCGTAAACAAATATCCGCATTGTTCTTTAAGCATTACCTTTATCATGTCATCAGGATTTGGCGTTGCAGGGTAGTATGGTACACTGGCAATCATGCATCCTATTTTGTTCTCCTGATCCATTTCATGCGCAAGTCTGGTCGTTGCTGCCGAGGCAACAAGCTCATGATGCACTGCCTGCAGCTTATCTTCTAAAGTAAGTTTTTCATTTGGAGTCCATATCCCACCGCTTAAAAGCAGATGATTCAATACAGAATTAATTTCATTAAAAGCGAGCCAGTAATGAACTTTTCCCTTATATCCTTGAAATACTGTTTTACAATAATTTAAATAAAAATCTATTACTTTTCTGCTTCTGAATCCATCATATCTGATGGAAAAACAATCTTTCTCCTCCATTCATGTTACCGCTATCATTAAGAACAGCCATATAAGCCACCGTTCCTTTTACCGTTTTTATCAAAGTAAATATGATCTAGCCATTTTTTTCTCCAAGCAATTGACAAGTGCTGTAATCATAGGTGGAAAAAATATATACACAATTTATCTATAACCTTCCCGCATATATACTATTTACAACAGAAGAATTAACTATTTGCATTCAACAATATGAAAACAAAAAAAGCGTAGATTTTATAAAACATGCCGAGAAAAATTTTTAACAAGAATATTTTGTTGTCTTTCTGCACAAAAAACTGTTTTTTCTAATTGATTTTATGTGAATGATTATATCATTGATATTTTTTCAGATAAAGTTATAGAATCTTTATTCACGAACCAGCAGGAAACAAAAATACATTTTTGTTTCTTTTTTGACATAAAAATAAGCGCTTTCCGAAATCGGAAAACGCTTATTTATTCTATCGGCGTGACAGGATTCGAACCTGCGGCCTCTACGTCCCGAACGTAGCGCTCTACCAAGCTGAGCCACACGCCGTTACCTACAACAATGTTCATGATACAATTTTTAGAGCCAATTGTCAATAAAAAACTAAAGCAACAGATAAACTACTGTTATGATCAGCCCAATGCAAAACAAAAGCAGCCCAAAGGAAAGACTTCTTCCTACAATAGTTCCATCCTCCGAAAGTTCCTCATAAATCATTGCATATTTGTGCACATAATCAGTCTTTTTAGGATGCTTTCTCCATATGGTGGCATTGGCAAGCCTCTCCAATCCATTTACAAAACTTCCTGCCAGATGGGTGATATAGTTTCCTTCCTCCAATTCATGAGGAAGCTTACTATCCCTGTATACTGTTTTACGCAGCAGTACCACGATCCCATCAACCAGACTATCCAATACCCTGCAGACCACTCCAAGTACAAAAGGCAGGGCATATAGCAATATAGGCCGGTAAATCAAATTTTCAAGATCCAGATACTTATGCCATCTATTTACATATACCTTCTGTCCATTTTTCTTTTTCATAAGCCACAGCCTTACCACCACCAAATAAACTGCCGCTCCAATCATCAGCGAAATCACTGCCCCTTTTAAATTAGCAGGGGAAAACCATGCTGTAATATGCTGCTGACCTTTTACCTGCATAAAATCCTGCCCAATACTGGCAATTTTACCCATAACAGAATCAGGCAAAAGTCCCATAACCGGAAGTATGGATGCACAGACTGTCAAAACAACCGCGCTCATTTTATTCATATAGGTTTTTTTCATGGAATCGTACTTTTCCTGTACCTTATCATCTGCATTTTTTTCTACAAATATTGCAAAAAAAAGTTTTGTCATATATGCCGCTGTAAGGCCGCCGCTGATTAAGAAAATCCACTCAATTCCCTTCATTGCTCCGGTACCTAAAACTCCTGTCACAGCACCTTCACGCACCAGGTTTAAATATTCTATTATGCTTTCATGTATCAGTGTTTTACTTACATAACCATTAAAAAACGGTACCCCTGAAATCCCAAGGGAACCCATCAGGAAAATATAATTAAGCAAAGGTTTTTTTCTTCCAAATCCACGAATCTCATTTAAATCCAGTTTGTGAACATTCATAAACACCACACCGGCCGCCATAAAAAGCACCAGTTTAATCAAAGAATGGTTTACCATATGAAGCAGGCTTCCTCTTACCGCAAGCATATTTTCCTCATACAATAATCCGCACATTGAAACCCCTGTCAAAATAAAACCAATCTGAGAAACCGAAGAGCAGGCAAGAGTTCTTTTTAAATCCACGGAAAACAAAGCAAGTACCGCACCTGTCACCATCGTACATACTCCAAGAATTAAAAGAAAACTCCCCCAAATACTCTCACCTGAAAATAAATAGCATGTGAGAATCAAAATCCCAAACATACCAGCCTTTGTTAAAATCCCGGAAAGCAGTGCAGATGCAGGTGCAGGCGCCACCGGATGGGCTTTTGGAAGCCAAATATGAAGTGGAAACATACCGGCCTTTGCTCCAAATCCAAAAAGAATACATAAAGCTGCAATCCAGATCCTCTGCATAGCTCCCGGAACAGATGCATTCACTGACAACTCTTTTCTGTATCTGTCGATTACATCAGACAGTTCGTCAAATTTAAGCGTTCCGCAAATATGGTACAAAAGAAAAATTCCCATCAGCATCACAAGGCCGCCAATCACTGCCACTGCCAGATATGTAGCCGCCGCCCTCATGGATTCTTTCTTTTCATCATGGGCAACCCACGCATAGGAAGTAAATGACATCATCTCAAAAAACAAGAACGTAGTATAAAAATCGGCCGATAAAAATACGCCTTCCGTTGCTCCCAATGTAAGCAGTAAGAAGAAATAGTATCTGTTTCTGTTTCGATAATGAGCAAAATACTCCCTTGAAAAAAGGGTAGTCATAAACCACATAAAAGCCGCAATGGTTCCATAAAGAACCCGAAACCCGTCCAGTTTGAAAGAAAGTCCTAATCCGCAAAATCCCGGAAGCTCTATTACCTCATTTATGCTGCCGCTTATTAATATTCTGATCAGTAAAAGCAAAAAAGCTCCAAACTCCACCCCTGTCACTATACTGGCAAAGTGATCCCGGAAATCTTTCTTTTTTCTTCCAATTAAATAGCAAATCGGTGCAGCGGAAATTGGAAAAAATATTAACCTGCAAATCATAAAATTCATATTTATAACCATGCTCCTCTCAAAATGCGGAGACTTTATGCATAACCCAAATCTCCTGATTAAACCACCTTAATACATTCCTGCTGCTACACTTATAAAAAAATTCACCAGCGGTCTGGAATAAAGACCAAAAACAACCATACAAAATGTAAAAACAAATAACGGTAAAAGCATCTTCCAACCAGGATCTTTTATTCCTTCTAAGGAAGTCATATCAAATTCTTTTTGAGGAAAAAAACCCCGTCCAACAATTGTCAGCATATAAATTGCCGTAAGAAGCGCGGAAATTAAAAGACAGCCAATTCCAAAAAAGGTAATTACATTTCCACTTTCCACAGCTGCCGAAGCTAAATTCCATTTACTGACAAATCCTGCAAACCCCGGTACACCCATAAGAGCAAACGATGATATTGTAAATACTCCAAACACTGCCGGCATCTTATAACCCATACCATCCAGTTCGTGTACATAATGCTTTCCCGTCTGATGCATAATGGCCCCGGCGCAAAAGAAAGAGCTAATCTTCATAACTGCATGAAAGACCAGATGAGTAAGCGCACCTGCCATTCCAAGGGGCGTCATAATCGCTGCTCCAAACAAAATATAAGAAAGATTACTGATAGTAGAATACGCCAGCCTTCTTTTTAAATGTGTTTCTTTCACTGCCCGGCTGCACCCGTAAATAATGGTAAACATTGTAATCAGCATCACTACGGTCTGCGCCCAGGTTCCTTTAAGAAACTCCGTTCCAAAACTGTAATAGGTCAGGCGTATAATTGCAAAAGCCCCGGATTTTACTACCGCCACCGCATGAAGCAGAGCTGTAACCGGCGTCGGTGCCACACCGGCGTCGGGAAGCCATGAGTTAAACGGGCAAACAGCCGCCTTTACTCCAAATCCGATAAAAGCCATTACATAAATCAAGAGCAAAATATTTGTTCTTTCCCCGACCTTGTCCAAATCCATTACTCCACCCAGCACAAAATTAGTCGTACTTCCATAAATAATTACAAAAATCAATCCAATAAATGCAAATGCAGCGCCTCCCAATGAGTAATACAAATATTTCCGGCTTGCAAGAATAGCTTCCCTGGTAAGAGTATGCATCACAAGCGGTACTGTAACTAATGTCAGCAGTTCATAAAAGAAATACATAGTAAGCAGATTGGCCGCAAGAGAAATTCCTAAAGTTACTCCATAGGTCATAGTATAAAACATGAAAAAAACTTTTTCATGCTCTTCCTTTGTCATATATTCAAATGCATACAAAGTTGCAAAAGGCCAAAGAGCGGAAACCAGTCCTCCAAACACCATACTCATTCCATCCACTTTAAAACTAATGGAAAGATTTCCGGTAAAATTAGCTAATGTAAAGATTTCTGCCGACCTGTGAAACAAAAGATACCACACCAAAATACTGTTTATAATCACCAATGCCTCAAGAAATATTTCCATGTTGCTTCTTTTTTTAAAAGGAATCAGAAAAAGCAGCACTCCGGCTATAACAGGAATTAAAATAACCAACAAAATCATAACTGTTTCTCCTCTCCTAAATTATTTTTTCAATGATTTGAGACAGATAATTCAACAGCCATTCCGGAAACAAACCAATGAAAACAGATAAAACTGTAAGTATTAACACAGGTATAGTCATAAAAAGCGAAGGTTCCTTTTTTTGAAGCGCTCCATAATCATAATTTTCCCCTGGAAAAAAACCTTGAATCGTAATTGGCAGCAGGTATCCTGCCGTAAGAAGCGCGCTAATTAAAAGCACTACCGGTCCAATCCAATCAAACCCACAGATACCGGAAGAAAGCGCCCCCTGTGCCAAATACCATTTACTAAGAAATCCGCCCGTAGGAGGAATACCAATAAGCCCCAGTGATGCAATGGTAAAGCACCACATCATAAAAGGCATTTCTTTTCCGATTCCACGCATCTGCTCTACTCTTGTTTTCCCCGTCATATAGATAACTGCACCTGCGCATAAAAAAAGCACTGCTTTAATAAATCCGTGGCTTAGTACATGCAAAAGCCCCCCTGTTACAGAACCCGCATCCATCACTGCAAGCCCAAACAAAATATAAGATAACTGACTAACCGTAGAATAAGCCAGACGCTTTTTTAAAACCGGCTCTCTGTATGCCAGCATAGATCCCATAAAAACCGTAACGAGGGAAAGAACCATCCACACTGTCTGTACCCAGGTTCCCCGCAAAAAAGAAACTCCGTAAATATAATAAACCACTCTCACTATTGCCAGTATACCTGCTTTTACAATAACTGCAGAAAGAACTGCAGATGCAGGCCCAGGCGCCGCAGGATGAGCTGTTGACAACCATGCATGCATGGGAAACATTCCCGCTTTCACCCCAAATCCAATCAGCATAAGCATAGCAAGAACCAGCAAAATTTCTCCATGCTCTGACATGGCCGATGCACTGATCACACCGCCGGCGCTAAAGGTAAGAGTATTTCCGTATCGTTCGATAAAATACAATCCAAACAATACCATATAGGCACCGCAAAGAGAGTAAAATATATATTTTAATCCTGCCATAATTGCTTCCCTGCTTCGGTTATGGATTACCAAAGGCACAGAATTTATAGTAAGCAGCTCATAAAATAAATAAAATGTAATTAAATTTCCTGAAAAGCAAAGAGCAATTAATATCCCAAGCACAATAAGATAAAAACCATAATACCGTTTTTCTTTCTCTTCATGCTTCATGTATTCAAAAGAATAAATACCCACACAAATATAAATGATTAATGTCATGCTTACAAAAACAATGCTGATCTCATCTATTTTAAACAGAACAGGAAGCCTTCCCGAAAGGTTAAACAATGTAAACATTTCATTTCCTGAAAGGCAGAGGGCCAAAATCGTTAATGCAAAAGTTGCCAAAAATATAATGCCCACCACAATCAGCAGGTTTTTTCTGTGTTCCATTTCTTTTCTTATAAGAAGAAAAATTCCACAAAGAATAGGAAAAAAAATGGATAGTAATATATAGTACATCTTTAAAACCTCCTAGGAGAACATGGCCAGTCCCTGGCCTATCAAATCAACAACAGGCTGAGAGCTTACACCCAGAAATACATTCAGTATAATAAAACCAACCAGCGTTGCTGCATATAATTTCATGCCTCCAAATTTAACACTTTCATAACTTCTGTCTTCCACCGGAGTATAAATACGGATTACTGTTTTCATAAAGTAAATTGCATTTAATACCGTGCTAATACCAAGCACAATCAGTGCCGGCAGCATTTTCACATTATTCTGCACTGCTGCCTGTGCAAATAACAATTTGCTGATAAATCCGGAAAATAAAGGAACACCTACCATAGACAGAGAACCTACTGTAAACGCAACGCCTGCCCATTTATTCCGATATGCGGCACCAGTAAGTTCAACAAACTGCCTGCTGCCTCCCGAAACGTCGGTAAGTCCGATGGCAGCAATAAAAAGCAGGGACTTTGTTGCCGCATGAGAAAGAACATGAAATACACTTGCCGCCATTCCCGCCTGCGTGCCCATGCCGATACCCATATAAATATATCCGATCTGAGCAACGGAAGAAAAGGCGATCATTCTTCTGACATCATTTTCCTTAATGGCGCTTAAAGAGCCAAAGATCATACCCATCAAGCCAAAAACAAACAAAATGTTGATAATCCGGCTGTTATAAAAAATATCAAAACCAATCACCCTGTATATTATTTTTATCAACAAAAAAATATATCCCTTGGAAACCAGACTTGATAAAATTGCCGCTGAGGAAACTGTTGAATATCCATATGCATCAGGCAGCCATGCATGAAAGGGAAACAATGCACTCTTTATGGCAAGTCCAACTGACATAAGGGCAATTGTAACTAACAGAGGGATTCTGTAATTTCCGGATGCAAAAAGAATTTCCACCTGTTCTCTGATATTGCTCATTAGAAGATGCCCTGTCAGGTCATAGAGCATACAAATACCCATAAGCAAAAGGCCGGAGCCAAGCAGACTCATAATCATGTATCTTGCCGCCGCTTCAATAGTTCTCCCGTTTTGTCTGATCATAATAAGGCCGCAGGCCGCAATTGTATTAATTTCCACAAACACATAAGCAGTAAATAAATCGTTGGTATAAACCAGAGCAAGCAAAGAAGAAAGCAGCAGATCATTCAACACATAATAAAGAAAGACCTTACCATCCTCCACTTCATCGCCCAGCTTTTTAATACCTCCCCACATTGATAAAAGCATAATAATGCTGAAAAACAATGCAATAAAGGCTTCCAGTACTCCTGCTTTGATTTCATTTCCCCAGGGGGCCGGAAACTTTCCCATTACATATACATATGCCTCTCCTGTGCCTAATACATATCCCAATGTACAAAAGCTTAAAAAGATTACTATAAGAATCAAAGCCGTATTAATATATCTGGCGGTTCTGCCCTTAAGACCGGAACTGATAATTCCGGCAAAAAGGCATATCAGTATAGATATGGCCGGAAAGTTCTGCACAAAATCCATTACAGTCCCTCCTTTTTTAACCGCAAAGAAATTTCATCCAAATCAAGCGTCTGATAACGCCGGTATAACCGTATCGTAATAGAAAGCATAAGAGCACTTACTGATACAGATACCACAATACCTGTCAGAACTAGTCCGCTGGGAATTGGGTTAATATACTTTTCCATATCCTGTACGCCATCCACAATGATAGGCGCAACACGTCCTGAAATATATCCCTTTTCAGCCAGAAACAGATAAATTGCCGTATCCATAATATTAAGACCGATGATTTTTTTTATCAAATTACTCTGCAAAAGCAAATTTCCAAATCCAATTCCAAATAAAATGATGGCCACCGCTTCCCCATAGTTTGTTAAAAGATTGGCTCCCATTTTAAAGACCTCCTCTCCGGAAAAGTGCATAAAATGCATACATAGTACACGCCACTTCCAGTCCTACGCAAATATCAATGGGCAGAATAATGCCGCCGCTTAAAATATGTCCGGGCATTCCCAAAGGAATGTGGTTTTCAATGCCATTTGCTCCGGTAATATAAAAATAGGAACCAATTATACCATACATACAAAGAGCAGTAATTTTGGCTATTTTATAAACATGCTCATTGAAAAACTTTTGTGTTTTTTCAAATCCATTTGCACTTGTATAAAGTATCAATCCGGCACCAAGAATTGCCCCGCCGGAAAATCCGCCTCCGGGCGAAAGATGACCATTTAGTATCACGTAAATTCCAAATATAAAAATAATAGGAGAGAGTACAAAAGCCGCCCCCTGCAGAATTACATCATTTTTCGGCTCATACCGTCTGTCATCATTCGCTTCCTGCTTTTTTAAAATAGCTTCATCTATCATTAAAAGGATCATTACACAACAGGTTGCTATAAAAAGCACATTTGTTTCTCCAAAGGTATCAAATGCCCTGTAAGTTAAAATCATTCCCGAAACAATGTTCATTGCTCCTGTTTCCTGCAGGCCCTTTTCTATGTACCTTTCAGAAACCGTATTGTTATCAGGATTGGAAGGATTTCCTGTTCGGGGAAGATAAGAAACCGTATACAGCAAAAGGCCTACAAGCACAACACAAAATAAAATTGCTGCTATTACATAAATTTTATGAAAAAAAGCAAGCTTTTTATTTTTTTCCACATCATAAACCTTATTCCGAATCATCTGCTTTTCATTCATACGGTCTAAAATAGCAGCTTCCGGAACTGCAAATTCTTTTTGAGGCTGCATTTCCACTTCGCCCAAATAAGGATCTTTGCTTCCGGAAAGCCATCGGAAAAAGCGAAATGCTCCCGTTTTTTCATATTCCTTTTGAGGCTTTAGCCTACTCATGAACTTCCGCCTCCTTTTCTTCTTGTGCAGACAGCTTCTCAGCTTTTTCTTCTTTATCTTTTTCAATGTCAATTGCATGAATTTTTTTCAAAGTCGCAAAAAATAAAATACTGGTAATTCCAGCGCCCACTGCCGCTTCCGTGATTGCAAGATCCGGAGACTGTAAGCATACCCATATCATAGACATAATCAGGCTGTAAGACATGTAAATCAATATGGAATTAAGCAGACTTTTGGAAAAGCTTACGGAAATAGCGCATACGACTAAAAAGCCCATTAATATAGATTGAAACAATGTCATTTTTTACCGCCCCCTGCCTCTTTTTCCTTTTCTTCCTTTAATTCCCTTTCCAAGTTTTCCAAAATAGGGTATACCTGACAATGCTTATTTAAATTTTCATTGGTAGACACCTCAAGTCTGGCAAGCAAATGGGAAGAAACCGGAGATGCAAACCATAAAAATACCACTATTAATGCCATTTTTAAAGTGGTGAAATTAAATCCTGACAAAATCATCAATCCCACCAGGGAAAAACTGATTCCAAGAGTATCACCCATAGCTGCCGCATGCATTCGGTTAAGTACATACTTTAAATGAAAAATTCCATACAACTCTATCAGAAAAATAATCAGGCCGCTTATCAAAAGTGCGCCTCCTGCAACTAATCTGATCCATTCAAGGATTTCCATAGGGTTTCTCTCCTTCCTCATCTGCATGGTACTTTTCTTCATAAACTCCCATATATACTTTCGTAATAACAATCACTGCCAGAAAACTCACCAAAGCATAAATCAGACATATATCTATCAAAAACCCTTCTTTTAAATAAAGAGAAAGGACTGCTATCATAACCATTACCATAGTCCCCATCATATTTACGGCAACAATACGATCTGCAACACGGGGACCTCTTACCGCACGAATTAAACATGCAAATAACATAACTGCAAGGATAATGAGAACAGTTATGTACATCCCCTGATGAATTGTTTCCAGTAAAGTATTTGCATCACTCATCTTCCTTTGCCCCTTCCATTTTTCTAAGCAGAGTGACAAAAACGGAACTGTTAATTCCCTCTGCAAGACTTTTATCCAAACAGTGCACCACATACTCGTCATTTTCTAATGATACCGTAATTGTACCCGGAGTTAATGTAATAGAATTTGCAAGCAATATTCTTGTAAAGGATGTTTTCAAATCCGTTTTAAAACGCACCACTGCAGGTTCAATCTCATACCTGGAAGAAGTGATCATCCTGATCACTTCAAAATTAGCCTTAATGATTTCTCTTACCAGAACAAAAACATAATGCAGAATCTGAAATAATCTTTTTCCTAAAAACAGATCCGTTTTAGGATCATAATTAAAAAATCGGCAGATAAACCAATACATAATACCTGCAATCGCTGCTCCAAATGCAGCAATTTCCAAGGTAAACTGACCGTTAAAAATAACCCATATCAGAAAAAATATAATATACATTTTCCCACAATGCCTTTCCTCTTAAACGCTGCCTCTTCCTATCAGGCAGTTTATTGATTAAAGCAGGTGAGGCTTATGCCAGCACCTGCTTAATTCTTGCTTCTAATTCATTTTTGGAAACAGCTCCTATCAGGGTATCTACTACTGCACCGTCTTTAAACAAAATAAAAGTGGGTATAGACATGATATTAAATTCTCTTGTAAGCATAGGATTTTCATCGGTGTTGCACTTACCTACCTTACATTTACCCTCATAGGCTTCCGATAGCTGAGCCACCAATGGCGCCATCATTTTACACGGGCCGCACCAGTCTGCGTAAAAATCCACCAGTACCGGAAGGCTGCCTGCCTTAACCTCCGTTTCAAAATTATTGTCTGTAATCTTAATCTCCATAGCTTCTCCTTTCCTTTCTTTAAATAGTATTGGTTATCTTTTAATAATATATTTACAAATCGGATTTCCTTTTGATGAAAATTTTTCTTCATACTCAGTCATAACATTGCCTTCCATCATTTCCGCATCATGATGCAGGTCAAAGGTTTTTCTAACAATTTTCCACCCTGCAAAAGGAAGCTCCTCTAATGCAAATTCAAATAAATCTTTATTATCTGTTTTAAATTCTATTACCCCATCCTTTTTAAGAATCTGATCATATCTTGCCAGATATTCCCTAGAGGGAAGTCGTCTTTTGGCATGTCTGTCCTTAGGCCAGGGATCAGAAAAATTCAAATAGATTCTGCTAACCTCTTCCCGGTCAAAAACTTCAGTGATCTCTTCAGCATCCATTCGAATAAACAAAAGATTTGGAAGCGGTTCCGTTTCCATTTTCTGTAAGGCACGTAAAAGAACGCTGGAATATTTTTCTATTCCAATATAATTGATTTCAGGATTTTTGCCTGCCAGTGTATGTAAAAATTTCCCTTTTCCCATCCCTATTTCAATATGCAGGTCATGGGTATTTCCAAAGACATCCTTCCACTTTCCCTTTGTTATTTCCGGTTCATGAACCACCAGCGGACTTTCTGCTATTACATCTCTGGAACCTGATATATTTCTAAGCCTCATTATGAATACCTTTCAAATATTCTATAATACTTCACTCTTCATGTCAGTCATTTATTGTACATCATTTCCCACAATAATAAAAGATGAAAAATTAAAGTTTTATAAAAAGGTCTTGTCAAGAATCCATGCTGCCTGTAAACTAATAATTAAACATTATTATAGATGAGGAATAATTATGAAACATTTTATATTTGGACGGATAGAGAGCAAAATACTATCCGCATTTTTATTTATACATTTTTTTATGTTTACGGCTATTTCCGCTTTCGCTGCACCGGCTTCCACTGAAGAAGCCCATACAGAAGCCGAAGAACGCCAATCTCTTCCTATTCAAAGTAATCAAATTGAGAACTGGCCCGCTGGTCCGGCTATCGGTGCAGAATCCGCAATTCTTTTAGAAGCCAATACCGGTGTTATTCTTTATGCTAAAAATATACATGAAAAACTCTACCCTGCAAGCACTACCAAGCTAATGACCTGTTTGCTTGCAGTGGAAAACTGCGAATTAAATGACATTGTTACTTTTTCACACGACTCGGTTTTCAGCCTTGAACCGGGAAGCTCAAATATTGGTATTGACGAAGGACAAGCCATGACTTTAGAGGAGTGTCTGTATGGCATTTTAACAGCTTCCGCAAATGAAGTATCAAATGCCGTAGCAGAGCATGTTGCTGGCAGCATGGATGCTTTTGCTGAAATGATGAATGAAAAAGCCGGACAACTTGGCTGTAAAAACACCCATTTTGTCAATGCTCATGGACTTCACAATGAAAATCACTATACATCATCTTATGATCTGGCTGTGATCGCAAAAGCTTTTTTTCAAAATGAGCTGCTTTCAAAAATTGGAAATACAGCTTATTATCATTTTATACCTACGGCTAAGCAGCCCGACGATATTATTGTCCGCAATAAGCACAAGCTTATTTCCGGAGAAATTACCTATGATGGAATTAAAGGCGGAAAAACCGGATATACAGATGATGCCAGGGAGACTCTGGTAACATGTGCGGAACAAAATGGCATGAAGCTGATCTGCGTTATCATGAAAGAAGAATCTCCCGAACAGTTTTACGATACTGTTAAGCTTTTTGACTACGGATTTACAAATTTTATGATAGCTAATGTTTCTGAAAACGAAACAAAATATTCCATACAAAACTCTAATTTTTTTAATACTTCTAATGATATTTTTGGAAATTCCAAACCTATTTTGGCCCTGAATACGGACAGTTACCTGATTATTCCCAAATCCATCAGCTTTGATGAACTTGATTCTGAAATATCCTACGACACTACTAAAGAAGATACTGTAGCGGAAATAAATTATTTTTATCATGATGCTTATCTTGGAACTGCAACCGTAGATTTTGTCAGGGAAATACCTGCATCCTATGAATTCAGCCAAAATGCGGAAAGCCTCTCTGAAAGCAGATCCGAAGAATCTCAGATAATTATAGTAAATATTAAAGTAATTCTTATTGTCACTTTGATAATTGCCGCCATATTAATTGTTATTTTTATTATTCGTTCTATTATTAATAGTTACTCTTTTTTAAATAACAGGGGAATTGTTAAAAAACGGGGAAAAAGAAGAAAAAAAGACCGGAAGGGCGGACCATATCTTCCCTCCTCCCGGCTTAAAGATTTTGATTTGTAGTATTTAAATTATTTCTTTGTTTTATGATGTTGTTTTGCCTGATTTCTTTTTTCTATAATTTTCTGGCAGTCTTCTTCGGAAATAAATTTAGAAGTTTTAACTACAAATACTCCATCATTTTCGGATTTCCGTATTCTGATCTTGGATTTCATATATCCATGTACAGGACAAAGAGAAATACTGTAGTAATGCTTTCCGTTGGGTGAAAACCAACGGATTTTTCTTCGGATATTTTTATGGCAGAGGTAACATTTCGTGCTGATAACCTCACGGTCTTCCAAAGCCTTTTGCTTACCCGGAAACTCTCTGGATATATATTTCATATAGTCATGAAACATCACGTGTATTTCCTCTTTCCGATTCCTTGGAAGTACAAATGTATCTATAGAATAATTTTCCAAAGTAGCTTCATCAAGACAGGATAAAATCCTTGCTGTATAATAGGCATCACTAAATGCTCTGTGAAATGGAATATCTTTTTCTATCTTTAAAAAATCAATTGCATATTCCAAATTTCTTCTGCTTTTGCCATCCTCATAAGCAATGCTGAATAATTTCTGTACATCCAAAAACTTGATCGGTGTTTCACTTAACGGTTCTAAATGATAATAACGCATATTCCTCTGTAATTCATATAAGTCAAGAGGTCCCCATGTACAAAAAACATTATTTCTTCCACTCCATAGAAAAAAATCGCTTATCACTTTTACAAAGGGCTGTCCCTTTTGAAGGTCTCTCATTTGAAGATGAATCAAATTACTGGTAATCTTATGCATATGCTGATAAACAGAAGGCTTTACCAATTGATTAAATTCATCAATCATTATTCTGTTTTCATCCAGTTTAATTGCACCAATATCTATTATTTCAAAAGGAATTTCCTTTACCTCAGGCTCTTCCCCCGTATTGCTTTGATTCCACTCCAAATCTAAAACAATATAATTCATTTTTAATCCGTACCTTTCCCACCTGCTTTTTCACTAAGAATTTCTCCCAATTGAAAACAGGCTGTGACAAATTTAATTAAAATATTCCTGCATGCGCTTTTTCATTGTAGAATAACTACGGACAGAAAAAGGACATGTTTGTCCATTTTTTAATTTTATATATAAATTATCCTTATCTATCTCTAAAATATATTGTAAGTTGACAATACAGGATTTATGACATAAGAAAAAGGAATCATCCAGTCTTTTTACCATTTCCCTCAAGGTGCCATAGCATTCATAAACAGATTCATTTGATAAAACTAATAGTTTGTGTTTGTAATTACTGGATTTAATACAATATATCTCTTCAACAGGAACAAAAATATTATGACTGCCTATTTTAATTGATAAGGTTTTATGCACCTTATTATCAATAGAAGCATATCGTTCCAATGCTTTTTGAATACAAAGAGTCATACGGGCTGGCAATTGATCCGGCTGATCCTTTAAAATGTAATCCATAGCTTCTACCTGCTTTTCAAATGAAATATAAACAAGCTCACTATGCGTGGTAATGAATACAATAAATCCACGTGGATCTTTTTTTCTTATTTTTTCCGCCAGGGCAAATCCATCCATATCGGAATTCAACTCAATATCTAAAAAATACAGTCCTGGAGCACAAAATTTTTCTTGTACCTTTAAAATTTTTTTAGGATCAGAAGAGGCACATACAACATCCATATCCAGTTCTTCAATTAAAATGTAATTTTTAATTATTTTTTCAAAATGTGATAACTGAATCAGATTATCTTCACAAATATAAATTGGAAACATTCCATCTCCTCTTACTAACGTTCAGGACAAAAATAGCTACAAACAGGTAATTTTCAATAAAAGTACATCTTTATGTGTTATTATAACATAAATACATGAATTACGCTTTAATTAAAAAACCAGAGGAAATCATAATGAACAAAGAAAAATTTAAATTTAAAAAAATAACCATATTTCATTTCATCCTGATAGTTGTAGCTGTTTTTTGCATCACATTAATGTTTTACTGGAGAAATAAAACATTGATCTATCACTGTTTTGACATAAATCTTTACATTAATGAAATATCGGAAGATCAGATTATTGTAAAAAGCCTGCCTGCTTCTACAGAAGATATTTTTAACGGTGAGTACATCATCGAAATAAATGATACTTTAATCATTAAGGATAGTAAAGGAGGCGAAATAGATATAAATTCCTTAGAACGTGGTGATATACTGCTGTTTGACTATGATGGTCCCATTAAATTTAAAAATAAAACCCCAATAGACTTTAAAGACGGGACCATATTAAATAGTGCAGAAATGAATACACATAATTTTAGACTAAGTGATGAAAAACTGAATTTGAAATTTTGGCATTTGGAATGACAAAGGAGGAATTTTAATGAAAAAAACTAAAATATTTGCTTTTTTATCCTTACTATTATTTTTTTTAACACCATTATCTGTTCAAGCTGCTGAATCAATTGAGATTAATGAGTTTACTGATACTAATACAAGTACTCTTAATCACACCATCACTCCCAGAGCATTAATTACTGCAACAAATATATATAAATGGTCAGAAGCAGATAAATTTAGAGTACGGGCTGACATTGTTACAAATGACGGAACAGGTAAAATTATTGATATAAAAAACATACATTTAGATATGTACACAGGTGAAGCTCAAGAAATAAGTTTAAGCGGTGGCGAAATATGGGAAGGTGGATCATATGCAACGGTAACTATTACATATCGATACAATGGAAATATATACACTGATATTGTAAAATATTATCCATACGGTAACTAAAATATTCGACAGAGGGTATTCTAATATATATTAGGATATCCTTTATCGCTATATAATAAGAACTAACTTTTGGGTAAAAATAAAATTACTATATTCCGTATTTAATAAAACATTTGAATACTGTCCAATTATTTTACGTACTTCAAATAAACCAATTCCTCTTTCTTCCCCTTTTGAAGAGTTTTTTATCTGATATAGCTCTTCTACATTTTCGATTTGTGGAGAAGAATTTTGAATCTGAATATAAATATTTTCCATATCTTTCAAAAAAGTGATAGAAAGAAACTTTTCGTCTGTTAAAGCACTGGCTTCTATCGCATTGTCTAATAATATACCAAGCACCCTTACTAAATCTAATACATTCATGGGAAAACAACTAAATTTATCTTTCAAATCTGTTGTCACTGCTATTCCTTGTTTTAATGCCTGCAGAATTTTTATATATAAAATACTCTTAATTTCCGGTACCTGAATAAATCCAAGTTTTCCATAAGCAGAATCACCAAACGCTAATGTAGAACTGGCAGGCATTAATTCCTGATTAAAATATTTTTCCAAGCCTTCATAATTATGTTCATTAATGTAACTATGCATAGAAGACAAAATATTTATGTAATCATGCTTAAAAGAACGAATATCCAGATAAAGGTCTTCTATTTGCCCCGTGTACTCTTTCATGGACTCCATTTGCATAAATTCTTCCGTAAATCGTTTTTTCTTTTCAAAATAACGTTTATAAACTATCTTATAAAATAGATATGTTGCAAAATAACACAAAATCGCCAAAACTAAAAAATAGGTAAAATAATTAGCAGGATATTCTTTAAAAAATTCATAATCAATGGAAAAAAAGCTTAACAAAAATAGCAAAAGATAGTTTAATACTATAACAGAAAAAAGATTAAATATTATAATATAAATTTTATGGGATTTTATAACAGAATACTGCGATATTTGCATAAAACATCCTTCTTCTCTTTTTTATGTTTGTCACAAGCCTACCATTTTATGATATAAATTGTAAAGGAACATAATTTCCAAATTAAAAGTAAAAAAAGACTTTACATTAAAACATTAAAAGTTTAAATTATATTAAGCGATACTATACAAAACTGAGGTTATGTCATGAAAAAACACGAATGGAAAAAATTTCTGTCTTATTACAAGCCATACAAAAAAATATTTGCAGCCGACATGCTGTTTGCCTGTATGGGCGCTGCGGTTACATTAATCATCCCCCTTATTATCCGCTACATCACCAGTGATGTAATTTATCGGGATTCTTCACAATCTCTTCATAGGATTCTTGTACTGACCGGAATTATGGCTTTGCTTGTTTTACTGGAATGCTACTGCAATTATTTCATTGCTTATTATGGCCACATGATGGGGGCTAAGATGGAATACAATATGCGAAATGAAATTTTTGCACATTACCAAAAACTGTCCTTTAGCTTTTTTGACAATCAAAAAGTAGGGCAGTTAATGAGCCGCGTTACTAACGATTTGTTTGATATCAGCGAATTGTTTCATCATGGTCCAGAAGATATGGTGATTTCCATTATCAAGCTTTTTGGTTCTTTTGCCATTTTGCTATCCATTAACTGGAGGCTTGCTTTGGTGGCTTTTGCAATTGTACCTGTTATGCTTATTTACGCATTTTATTTTAATGTGCGCATGAAACGTGCTTTTGTAAAAAACAGGGCAAGAATTGCCGATATTAATGCGCAGATCGAAGATAATCTTTCGGGAATCCGGGTAGTGAAGTCATTTGCCAATGAAGAAATTGAAATGGATAAATTTAAAGCTGGAAATGACCGCTTTGTAGAAAGCAAAAAAGAAAGCTACAAATATATGGGGCTGTATCACTCGGGGCTTGGTGCTTTTACTACCTTAATTAGTGTAATTGTAATTGCCGCAGGCGCTGCTTTTATTACTTTTCAAATGATCTCCATTACCGACCTGATCACCTTTTTGCTCTACATTAACAATTTTACGGAACCAATTAAAAAGCTGATAAATTTCACGGAACAATTCCAAAACGGTGCTTCCGGCTACACAAGATTTCTTGAAATTTTAAAAATAAATCCGGATATCACTGACAGCCCCGACGCAAAAGAACTGATAAATGCAAAGGGCGATATTATCTTTGAAAATGTTTCCTTCCGCTATGAAGATGATTCTGAAACTGTTCTTTCTAATTTAAACCTTCACGTAAAAGAAGGAGAATACGTTGCATTAGTTGGTACCTCCGGCGTAGGAAAATCAACGCTCTGCAGTTTAATTCCCAGATTTTATGATGTGACAAAAGGGCAGATTTTAATGGATGGAACCGATATCCGGAAGTTTACTTTAAAAAGCCTTAGAAATAATATCGGCATTGTACAACAGGATATATACCTTTTCACCGGAAGCGTAATGGATAATATCCGTTATGGCTGCCCAAGTGCAACAGATGCCCAGATCGTTGCCGCTGCTCAAAATGCCAATGCCCATGAATTTATTATGAATCTGCCGGAAGGGTATGACACCAACATCGGCCAAAGGGGTATTAAGCTGTCCGGCGGTCAAAAACAAAGGCTGTCAATTGCCAGAGTTTTTCTAAAAAATCCGCCTGTTTTAATTTTTGACGAAGCTACTTCCGCACTGGATAATGAAAGTGAAAAGGTGGTTCAGGAATCTTTGGAAAAACTTGCCAGAAACCGTACCACCTTTGTAATCGCACACAGGCTTTCCACTATCCGCAATGCCCAGAAAATTTTAGTACTTACGGAAAAAGGCATATCGGAAAGCGGAACCCATGAAGAACTGCTTGCCAAAAACGGAATTTATGCGGACCTGTATCATATGCAGTTTAAAACAAAATAAAGCTTGTATATATAACTTATTCAATCCACCTTACTACATCACCTTTGCTGAATTCTTTATCGGCAGAGGTGATGATTTTACTTTCTTTATCAAGCATACCGGATTCAATTGCCACCCAGGCATCATTTTGATCCAATATCCTCACCGTTACTTCTTCCACATAATATTCTTCTCCTAAAATTCCCTCCCGGGTTTTTAGTACATATACAAAACATTTCGTATTTGTTATATAAACTGCTTCAGGGGAAATACAGCATTCATATTTTTCTCCCTGTTTTGAATAAATGATCTTTCCTGAAAGACCTGGAATTCCCATATTCTGCGGCAGTTCAATGGTTACTTCAAAGCTGCCCGGCATAGTCTGACTTTCCATAAAATAATTAACAGTTGTATCCAGGCTGCTGCCTCCGTCCAGCTTGACAGTTGCTGAGTCTCCCACACCAATATATTTTTTCTGTTCCTTATCAAGAAATACCTTAAACTGACAGGGAAGTGTATCATCTGTCAGTAAAACTGCTGCCCCATCAGGCACCCTGCCTCCGGCGGATACAAAAATATCTGTAACAGTTCCCGCCATATCCGCTTTTATGATTCCCTCTTCATTTAAAATCTTAGTAAAAGGCTCCAGTTCTTCTTTTAATGCAGCAAGATTCATCTGTGATACAGACAAGGCAGAATCTGAACCTTCAGGAAAAAGAATATCTTCTACTCCTCTTTCCGCGTCTTTGATTGCCTGATCCCGATCTCTCTTTGCATCTGCTTCCCCGTATGCCGCTTCCTGCACTGCATCCCTTAAAATCTGTTCCTGCTGCCTTCTTGATTCCTCATCCATAGATCCCGGATCATTTAAAAAATCCTCCAAAGCCTGTTGAGCACGCACATACCTGTCCTGAGCACGGCCTACATCCGTATTTTCTAATCTTGATGTAGTATCATAATCTTCTCTGGCACGTGCTTCTTCCAGTTCCTTTCTTTCCTGTGCAAGCGCCTTATTTTCCAAAAGGGTATTAATTTCCGCCTGAAGAACACTGATTTTATCCTGTTTTTCTTCAATTAACTCTTTTAAATCTTCCAGATCCACCTGAAAAAGAATATCTCCTTCTTCAATCTTATCTCCAACGCGGACTGTGACTGACTCCACACGAAGGCCGGAAAGGGCGGTGACCGCCTGTTTTCCTCCTTCTATTACAATCCCTTCCGCCTCCACTCTATGTTCAATATATTTGCTTTCCGGCGAGGCAGTATTTACTACCGGCAGTTTGGAAGTATATACACTTTTTGAAATTAAAGTACAAATCCACATACCTGCTAAAAATAAAATAAACCCTGTAACAGCCTTTTTCTTAATCATGTATGTACCTACACCTCTCCTTATTCTTTTAATCCTGAATATATAATTCCCTGTTCCAGATAATCCTGCCCCATGACAAATACAAATACTGCAGGTATTAAAGTAATAATGGATGCACAAAAGGCATAACCGGCCCGGGCCCAGGTAATTTCCGGCAAATATAAAGACAATGGCCATAATGCTTTTTCTTCCAGAAAAGCCATGGGCTGCTCAACCATATTCCAATATTCCAAAAATCCCAGCACCAGCGCTGACAAAATCCCATTTTTCCCCAAAGGAAGTCCTATTTTAAAGAAAATAAATCCTTCACCTGCCCCGTCTATTCTGGCAGCTTCATAAAGCTGTGCCGGAATACTGCGAAATCCTCCATAACAAAGAAATACAGGAAAAGTAGAAAATACTGCCGGCAAAATAACTGCCGATTGTGTATTCAGCAAGGACAATTTATCCAGCATCAAATAGCTGGAAAGCATAGTAACCTGGAAGGGTAAAAGCATCAGCACCACATAAAACGCAAAAAGGAATCTGCTGCCCCGCACCTTATAAACTGCAAATGCCCATGCTGCAGGCACACCCACAAGAAGCTGTCCTGACAATATCCATGCTGTCATTTTTATAGAATTCCAAAACAACACAAAAAATTGAGGACTTACAAATAGAAGCCTTCCATAATTTTCAAAAGTTGGATAATCGGGCATCAGTTTCCAACTAATAAACTCTAATCCATCTGTAAAAATAGAATTTAAATAGCCTTTTAATTCATACTGATCCATCACTGAGCCTGTAAGAAGCAGGACAATTGGCAAAACAGTAAATAAAGCCGGTATTAACAGCATAATTATTGTCAGTCTGTTTCTTATATTTCCGGTTAACTTATATCTATATTTTTTCCTTGCCTTTCCCTCTTCATACTTCATTTTTGTCCCAAACCCTTTGCAATAAAATAATTACAACAAATAAAAATCCTCCGGTACATATTGCCGCTGCTGCCATTTTGTCAAATTCTAAATTTACAAACCAGTTATTAAACAAATGCTGAAGCAGATAAATGCTTTGATGAGGGTAGGAGCCTGCTACCAGATACGCTTCCCTGTAGATTTTAAAGGAATTTAAAAAGGACAAAATAACAATAGTATAAAGGCTTCCTTTTAAATTTGGCAGAACTACATACCATACCCTTTGAAAATTCCCCGCTCCATCTACCCTTGCCGCATCTAAAATCTCCGTGGGAATCCCTAAAATACCTGCAAGCCATAAAACAATTGTGTATCCCGTATTTTTCCATATATAACTGCATACCAGCACCCAGAATGCTGCTCCTGTACCCAGATAATCTGTATGTATTTCCCCCCAAAGTCCTGTCCATTCACCCAGACTGGTAAGTGCCAGATTAAAAATTCCCTGCTTATAAAACAGCATTTTCCATACCATCACAATGGTTGCAACCGGCATGGCAAGAGGAAACAAATAAAGAGATTTTATGGTTCCTGCACTTTTTAACCTGCTAAGAGGAAGTGCAATTAAAAATCCTGTTATTACCAGCAATGGAATGCAGACTGCTGTAAAATACAGTGTATTTTTAACTGCCAGATGAAAAGCCTGATTGGTAAAAATAATTTTATAATTCTCAATTCCCCGAAACTGTCCAGTTACTGCCGTTGTAAAAGATCTTTTAAATACATCCAAAAAGGGCAGTACTACAAAGATAACCACCCCCAAAAGGCTGGGGGCAAGGAACAGGAAAAATGCCCTATTTTCCTTGTTCCTTTTTTTATTTTTTAAAAAAAACATTCCATCACCAACCATTATATTCTCTTATTCAGCCATATACAGTGCAACACTTTTTTCTATTGCCATAACAGCTTCTTCCAGACTCTTTTCTCCGCGCATATATAAAGCACCTTCTTTATATACCGCATCCTCCAACCTCACATCCTCTATATAAGGCGTGGAAGCATTTTCTATCCATCCGCGGAGCATATTAATTATTTCTTCATCCGGCCAGTAAATAGTCATTTCAACATAGTTTCCTTCCCCGTCACTGCTGGCTATAGAGGAGTATTCTCCGTTTTCTCCAACCTTTTCACTGGGAATCAGTTTTTCCTCTAAGGCTGCCTTATTCACAGGAAGTCCTAAAAAGGTAGAGACCTGATTTTCTTTTCCCAAAAGCACCTTTAAAAACTCTTCTCCCCGTTCTGTATTTTTCGATGCCGCACTGATACCTGCTATGGTCTGTGCCCAAAATACATTCTGACTTTGACCAGGCATAAGTTTAAGCTGACTATCCTCAAAATTCTTAATTCTGGGTACGGAAGTGCTCATTGCATAAGCAAAAATATCGTAAATTGATCCGCTTACCATTTGCCTGCTCTTTCCAACAAACCCAATTTCATCCAATCCCATTCTGAAATATTTGGAATCCTCTCTCAAAATTCCCATATCTTCCATATAGTAATCATTTAAATTATCCCAATATTCTTTGATCTGACTGTCAAGACCGTTCATTTGCGCATTATAAATCCGCTTTGTCTCTTCAAGAAAATCCGATATATTCTGAATATTAATTTCTCCATTTTCTGTTTTCCAGGAAGGAACACAAGTCATGGCAAACATTTTCATGATTCCTCTTTCTGAGGCAATTCCAATCAGATCTGCGCCGGATATTTCATCACGCATTTTTTCTACCCCATCTGCCATACTTTTCAGGTCATTCATAGAAGAAACAGTTTTTTCTCTTCCTAAAATTGCAGGCAGACTGATTTCACAGGGCATCATATATACTTTTCCATTTTTTTCAAAAGCATTCACAATATTTGCAAAGACTGCACTATCTTCTTCCAGGCTCTCAAGCATAGGCTTTAGATCCATTAAAAGTCCTTTATCTACATAAGCATCCATAGGCATATTATCCAAAATTAAAACATCAGGTCCATTTCCGGCCATAATCCTGGTATTTAAGCTTTTTAGTGCGTCCTCTTTCGTAACGGAACTGTTTTCATCAATTCCTACTTCATATTGTACATAAACCTCCGGATTAGCTGCCTGATACAAGGATACCGCCTGACGAACCGTATCATTTTGTTTTAAGCTGTAAATATTTAATTTTTCATTAGGCACTGTGGGAATGTCAGGATCATAAACATACTTTATCAGCTTTCCTCCGGTAAATAATACCAGAAACTCATTATTATCTAAGGGAATAACTCCCTCCAAATTGTTTGCAGGACTGCCAAAAGTACTAAGGCTTCCGTCAACAATCTGCTCCATAACGCTTCCGCCAATTACATGCCGATACAGCCCTTTTTCCCCTGCAAGATAGAGAACTCCTTCCTCTTTTGTGCAAAAATATAAATCATGCCAGCTGCCTCCGTTGGTATCTCTGTTTTTGTAATTTTCCGTAATAAAATCTGCCAGTACTTCATCTTCTACATAGGTTTTTTTCTCCATATCATAGATCAGATACCCATCATAATCATACCCGTCTATAATCATCAAATTTCCCTGAAACTGAATCAGCGCCGGTATCTGGTCTACCGTAAGGAACGGTTCACAGCTTCCATCTTCTTTTACTTCATAAATAGGCTCCCCAAACATTGTAATAAAGACTCTTCCATTTTCAGACACCCAGACACTGTATATCCATTTTCCTTCCACAGGTGTTTCTACATACTGCTTTGTTCCATCCGGCTTCACAATCAAAAGTCTGTTACTAACTTCAGATACATAATTTTCTTCTGTTATTAAAGCATCCTCTGCATTTTCTGCTTCCGAATCATTTTCTGTTTCTACAACAACATATACGGTTCCGTCCATTCCTACCTGTATATCATGAATATAAGTTTTATCCTCAAGCAGCTTACTGAACCAATCCTGCTGATAGGTTTCCCAGGTGGCGCCATTGTCCTTTGACACAATAAAATCCTGATATTCATCAGATATTATAATCTGTCCGTCGGACAGTTTATAAATTTTATTCTTGTAGCCTCCAATTTGTTCGGACAAATCTGTTACCTGTTCCACATACCGCCCCATTGCAACCGGCTCATCTGTTTTTTCTTCGTCATCAGGTTTATTTTCCTCCTGATTTTCTGTTTCTGTATTTCCCTGAACTGCCGGTTCACTGCCGCAGCCTGAAGCCATAGTCATTATCATGGCAAACAACATGATAACTGCCATTATCCTTTTTACTTTTTTCATACTTTTCCTATTCCTTCCTTTTATAAGCATTTGATATGGTGTATTAATCAATTACCCGAATAATTTCCACCTCCGTAGCCAAAAATTCCGTACCAATTGTATTTTCCATTCCTTTCAACTTCAAACTGTCCCCTGCCTGAATACTTGAAAAGTCAGCTTCCTGCCTGTTAACATCACTGCCATCTGCTTTTCCTGTTTCTAAAATAAATTGCGCATCATTGGTAAAATAAACGGAAACCAATTCTTCACTACCCTCAACAGGCGAAATTAAAACATCTCCGTCTACATCTAACCTGCTAACTATTACAGTCTTTTCTGCAGATATAATTTCCATAACATCTCCATACATTTCATCTGTAAATTGGCTGGTGTTGATTTCTGCATCAGGTACTTCTTCTTTTGACAAATCTGTAAAGCTTTTCTCTTCTGATTCATTTTCCCCACTATTTTCTTTTTCTGCTTCGTCTTTCATTTCAGGTAATGCATCATTTTCAGAAGAATCATCTGTTCCTTGTTCACCCAGTGTTTCCACGATCTCAACAGATGGGATATCTGTTTCCTTGCTTTGACATCCAATCATTACCGTCAGACAAATCCCGCATACACACATAGTTAAAGTTATTTTTTTCATATTTTTCCACTCCTTTACACTAAATTCATGTATTATCATAGCAGGAAAATCTCTAAAGATTCTCTAAATCTGTTTTTCAAATGTTTCTATTGCAGCTGACTGTTTCATTGCCCACAGCAGTAAAAACTGCTATAATCAATGCAGTCAAATGCCTCAACCTGGCAGTCACCTAATTTGCTGCCCATGGGAATAAAAAGGAAAGGATTGATAATCATGCTTAAAGTTACATACATTGAACACAGTGGTTTTTTACTTGAAACAGAAAGTGCTTCTTTTCTGTTCGATTATTATAAGGGAACACTTCCACAAATAAATTCACAAAAACCGCTTTTAGTCTTTGTCAGCCATAAACATGGGGATCATTATAACCCTGAAATTTTTGAACTGATAAAAGAATTTCCCAATATATATTACATTCTTTCTAAAGACGTACCTGTTAAATGGCAGATGGTTAAATATAAGGAACAGGAAATTTCCTTAAAGGAACATATACATATTGTAAATAAAAATATTGTTCAGGAAATTACAATTTCCGGGCATGGTCTGCTTTCTATAGAAACATTAAGATCTACCGATACTGGCGTTGCTTTCCTTATCCACGATAAAGAAAAAACCTATTACCACGCAGGAGATTTAAATTTATGGGTATGGGAAGGAGAGACCAAACAATATAATAACTCCATGACAAGTGCCTATTACAGGGAACTGGAAAAACTAAAAGATAAAAAAATTGATGTGGCATTTGTTCCTTTAGATCCCAGACAGGAAAAGGACGCTTACTTGGGAATTGAATCATTTTTGGAATATACAAACAGTCATTATGTATTTCCTATGCACTTTTGGGGAGATTTTAATATTATTGATCGTTTTCTTACAAAGTACCCTGAATATCAGGAGAAAGTTATGAAAATAGAAAGGGCTGAACAGGAATTTCTATTACAGCCTGATTTATAAAACTTACAATAAATATATTCTTAGAGAATTTTTAAAGAATTCCATAGTAAAATAATATATTATATGTTTCAAAGGGGAATATACAATGAGAATTTTACTTGTGGAAGACGACGAAAAATTAAATAAAACCCTTGTTTTTAAACTGGAAAAAGAAGGATTTACCGTAGATGCCTGTTATGATGGTGAGGAAGCATGCTTTTACGGAGAAAATAATATATACGACATTATATTGCTTGACAGGATGCTTCCTAATATGGAGGGAACCAAAGTACTTACTTATCTTAGAAAAAATAGAATCACGACTCCTGTTATCCTGCTTACTGCTCTTGGCACCTTATCTGACAAAGTGACCGGCCTTGACCTTGGCGCTGACGACTATCTTGTAAAGCCCTTTGCCTTTGAAGAGCTTCTTGCAAGAATCCGGTGCATATGCAGACGTCCTCAGACTTTAAGTAACGACGATATTCTTACTGTTTCCGACATTACATGGTACAACCAGGAAGGACGCCTGTCAGGACCAAGCGGAAACTGCACTCTTTCTAAACGTGAAGCTGCATTATTGGAAACTTTTTTACGCAGAAAAAACCAGACACTTTCGAGAAGCATTCTTCTTTTAAAGGTATGGGGGCCTGACAGTGACGTAGAGGAAGGTAATCTTGACAATTACATTCATTTCATAAGGCGGAGATTAAAAGGGGTAGGAAGCAGACTTCAAATTAAAACTATCAGAGGAATTGGTTACTGCCTGAAAGATTTAAACGATTAATAATCCCGTTATTTATGAAAACAATTAAAGGTTTAAAAAGATGGAGGTAGATTATGTACAAAAAGGTACATTTGCGCCTTACAATTTTATCTACAGGAATCACTGCTGCCATTATGATTATCATGTCTTTTGGTTACCTTTATGTTTCTGAAAAGAATCTTTATCAAAATCAATATAATTCTTTTAAAAATGATATAAATACTATTTCCACTAATTTAGAAACACAATCGATAATTACCATGGAATGGCTCTCTAAAATGGAAACTCAGAATAATTATATCTTTTTTGTTTTAGATAATGGTACACCCTTTTTATACAATCAATTATCAAACTTTTATGATGTTTCTCAAGAAAAACTTATGCAGGAAAGCATGAATATTTACCAACAGATGTTTTTAATTGACCATACAGAAAATTCTGTTTCTTACTCTTCATATGTCAGTCATCATGTACAGTTTCAATTTAAATCAAAAATCACAAATGAAAATTATTTTTGCGGTGTTATTGAAATTGAAAAATCTAAATCCATCCTTCAGGTTATTATTTTGTCACCTCTGCATCTATTAAAAAAACAAATTTCTAACCAGCGGATTCGATTTTTTGCAATTGATGGTGCGGCAATTTTTCTTCTGACGCTTTTTTCCTGGATTTTTACAGGAAAACTTTTAAAACCCATTATAGAAAATCAGAAAAAACAAATCCAATTTGTAGCTTCTGCTTCTCATGAACTGCGAACTCCTTTAGCAGTAATTCTATCTTCTGCAGAATGCTGCAAAAATGCTTCTATTGAGGAACAGGCCGGCTTTATAAAAAATATCTGTCAGGAAGGAATGCGAATGTCTACTTTAATTAATGATTTGCTCACCCTTTCCGGATCAGATAATCATCAGTTTTCCATTCAAATAAAACCTGCTGAACTGGATACTCTGCTGATCAATTCCTACGAAGCTTTCGAACCTCTTGCTAAAGAAAAATCAATCGCACTTTTATTAGAGCTTCCCGAAAATACTATTCCTCTATGTCCTATGGACACAAACCGTATCAGTCAGGTGGTTTCTATTTTGCTGCACAACGCGGTCAGCTATACTCCTGAATCTGGAAAAATACAAATTTCTCTTTTCTATAGAAAAAACACTTTTAAAATTTCTATAAAAGATAATGGAATCGGCATACCTGACCAGGATAAGAAAAAAATTTTTGACCGCTTTTATCGGGCGGAAAAATCCCGAAGTACAAAAGACCATTTTGGACTGGGGCTTTCTATTGCTTATGAAATTATCACTGCCCATCATGGTACTATTACAGTGTCAGATGCATTTCCTTCCGGTTCTGTTTTTACTGTAACCCTGCCAGGAAAGTAATATGAAAAATCTCTTTTGTAATATAATCTGTTTTTTTTGTCATGAGCTTTTATTTTTCAGATAATTTTTGTTCTAAAATCTGCCGATATATTAATTGTAAGTATATAGATCTGATAAAAGGATTTATCAGAAATCAAATGGCACATTGCTGATATCAAGGAGGATGATGGCATGAGTGTAATGGGTATTGGCAGATCAAATATAAAAGGAAACGTAGTTGGAACAATTAGAACTTCACGTTCTTCCAAATCTTCAAACAATTCCAAGAAAAAAAAGAAACCCTTACAATACAATTTTAAGCAGATTTCTTCTCAAATTATGCTTTCAAAAACTCCCGCCAATGCAAGAAAAGTTTTAACAAAAGCACGGGGAAAGGTAGCAGAGCTTTTAAAAAAACAAAGTTCCGGAAATTTTGATGACCGGGAACTGCGTGCAGCAATTGTTCATGCAAAGAAAATGGAACGCATAGCCAAAAAACGAATGAAGCACCTGCAGCAGGAAGAAGATGCAAAACAAAATAATAATCAGACTGACAACATGGAAGATCAGGAACTTGAAATGGAAGACATTTTCCGTAACGATGAACTTGACGAAAAGGAAGTAATAGACGATGAATTATTAAAGATCATGGAGGAACTGCAGGCTCTTATGAAAGAATCCATGGATGATTTAATGAACAGTTTATCGGATGAAGCAGAATTTAATGACCTGGTAGAGGAAGTTGCAGGTATCATAGAAGAAGAGCTTGAACCGGAAGAACTTGATCGATTAAAAAAGAAACACCGGGCAGATGAATTGCGTGAAATTGCAGAAGCGGACATGAAATACCTAAGAGCTTTGTTTGATAAACTGGAAAAAGACAAACAATCTTCTCCCATAAACAACAATGTTTCTTTAGAACTCTCGGGAGAAGAAATACCAGTAGAAGTAATTGCCGAGCCAGTTATGGTGGAAGGCGGAATAATTGATTGTTCTATATAATTAGAAAAGAGAATGTTTTTCTATGAAAATTTTACTCATAAAAAACATTCTCTTTATTTTTTAATTTTATTCAGATGTATCTACAATAATAATACTGGAATCTCCCTGCAAAGCCTGCTCAACCACTGCTGCTGCCAGTTTTTGAAATGATGCATAAGAAGAACTTGCACCTGATATTGCATCAATACCATCTCCACGTTGTTTTTCTAATAACTGACTGGCATAATAACGAGTATATTCATTAGGATATGTGCCATTAGAATGCAGCATTGTCTGCATATATGTATTATCCCAGCTTTTGATAAATCCACTGGCATTTTCAGCATTATACTCTACGGAAACAATATTTCCTCCCTTAACCATAATTGTAATAAATTCTTTCCATCCGTGACTAAACTCTGCTGCCTGGGCAGTATAATATCCATCCTGAAGGCCTGCTGTTTCACTACCACAGGCTGTTAATGATAAAAGCAGCAAACAAAGTAATGCAATACTTATTGTTCGTTTCATTTGTTACTTTCTCCCTTCAAAACAAATTTTTCTACCTGAGATTGAAGTATTTCAGCTTCCTTTGACATTAATCCACTGGATTGTTCCATTTCACCGGCATTTTGTAGATTTTTGTCAGCAATAGAAGAAATAATTTCAATTCTCTCTTCCATAATAGCCAGGGCATCTTCCTGTCCCTGTACTGCTGTTACTAACTGGTCTGAAATTGCACTGATTTGGTCAGTAACATTGGAAATCGCCTTAAAGGAACCGGCTGTATCGGCAGTTAACTCTACACCTGTTTGTATTATAGCTTTTGTACTGCCTGCCATTTCCACGGCACTCTTTGCTGCTTCAGCACTTCTTGATGCCAATTGTTTTACTTCATTGGCAACTACAACAAATCCTTTTCCGGCACTTCCTGCCCGGGCTGCCTCCACAGATGCATTTAAAGCTAAAATGCTGGTCTGATAAGCAATATCCTCTATGGTCTTGGCAATTTTAGTAATTTCCTGTGCATTTTTACTAATATCATCCATTGTTTCAGAAAGTGATGCTACCCGTATATTAGCTTCATGAACACACTGAACAATTTCCTCTGTTTTTATATGAGTCTGACTGCTGCTTTCCGTAACATTATACAATTGTTCTTTCACATGAGATACTTCCTGAACCAATGCTTCTGTAGACTGATTCTGTTCCAGTGAAGCCTGATGTAGTTGACCGGACTGCCCGCTTAACTCTTCAGATATATCGGCAAGGCGAATAGCTGCTGAACGAAATCCTGAAATAGTTTCATTCATGGACTGAATGATCGTATGCAGACTTGTTTTGATTAATGTAAAATCTCCTTTATAATCTACCTCAGGTTTAATACTTAAATTATTTTCTGCAATTTGAGTCAATACCCTCTGAATATCTGATATGTACTTGTTGATACTTTCAACAGTAGTACTTAAAGTCCGTGTCATAACTTCCAATTCATCCCTTGTTCGAACAGTAATAACCTCTGTATGCAGGTCACCGTCAGAAAGAGCTATCATCCTGTTTGTTACACCTTTAACCGGACGGGAGATAGAACGTGCCAAACGTAAAACCAGGAAAATAGAAACCAATAATATTACTAAAGTAGATAATATTGCTACATACATTGCTGAATTTATGAAATGATCATAATCTTCTTTTGGAATTTGAATCACTAACGACCATTGAGTTCCCCGAATAGGAGAAAAAGCTACCAGCATATCTTCTCCATTAATTGAATATTCAAGGGCACCGGTCTCTCCTGTAATAACACGGCTAAGGGTTTCCGTATTACCTCCACTAAGCTGCGCCAGTGTGCTTTTTTCCAAAATCATTGATTGATCTGGATGCCCAATAACAATCCCCTGCCGGTTAGCCATGTAGGCTAATCCATTTTCACCTATATTAATATTACTAATTACATCATCTAAAAGATCATATTTATATACACCTACTACATAAAAAACAGTTTCTCCATCTTCCTTGATTGGCATTCCCATGGTAATACCCAGCTCTTCATGAAAAATGGTTGAAGAATCGGTAGTTAAGTTATCTGTTTCTTGAAGAAGGGTAAAGAAATTGTTTTCCAAATTTTCTGGCGCACCATCAATTCCCTGAATCAGATGTCCATTCAAATCATATAAGGCAATCGTATGTAATTCATAAATTTCTGCTGCCTCTTTCAGAACTTCATTCGTTTTAAAGACAGAATTCATACGAAGATCCTTTGCAATTGTCATCATTCTGTCTGCTAATAAATGAATATTAGCTTCTACAGTTTTAGCTGACTGCCGAGCCATAGGCTGAATATTATCTAACAAAATATTATTTGCCAAAAACTGCATAGCAAGCATCATAAATACACAGCATACAATAACTAATACTAAAATATTCAGAATTGTGTTTTTTAATATCCTCCCACTAAGACTTCGTTTGATCTTTCGGTTATGGGAGTTTTCTTTTTTCCCAGTCACGTTTCCTACCTCTCCTTTACTTTAAATAATTTTTCATATTCTTTTAGAGAATTGACTGCCTGTGGTGCAAGCGGAATCAGCGCAATCATATTAAATATAGTCATAAGTCCAATTCCCACATCACTTAAATCCCAGACAAATGTATAAGCGGCAAGTCCGCCAATAAATAGCATCACCAGATCCAAAATCTTATATAATGTCTGGGACAGCCAATTGTCTCCAAAAAGATATGCAACATTAGATCTTGCATAGAACAGTATACCAATAAATGTTGAAAAACTAAATAGCCATAAAATAATTGCAATAAAAATTACACCAATTTCTCCCATATGATATTGCATAGAAGTCTGTAAAAGATCCATTCCTTCCAATCCATCTGTTAATTCCGCAGGCGTAAGCAGCATAATCATAGCAGAACAACTACATATTAAAATGGTGTCAATAAATACACCAAATGCCTGTAGAAGGCCTTCTTTTGCAGGATGATTAATGTCTGCTGCTGCTGCTGCGCATGGAGCAGAACCGGATCCGGCTTCATTAGAGAATAATCCCCGTTTGGCACCATTCATAATCACTGCACCAAATCCACCTGCCACAGCCTGTTTAAGACCAAAGGCTTCCAAAAATATTGTCTGAAAAATTTGAGGAAGCTGACCTGCATTTTTAATAATAATAAATATTGTAATCAGAAAATAACAAACTGCCATAATCGGTACAATAAAATCCAATACCTTTACAGTAGCATTCTTACGTAATACAATCACTGCTGCAAATGCAACAAGAATGATTGTTGTATAAATAGGAGGAATTTGAAACGCATTTTCAAAAGCGGAAGAAACAGAATTTCCAATTACCTGACTGATACCACACCAGCAAATCAGCCCTGAAAGTGCAAATAAAGCTGCTATAATTGATTTTTTACGCTTACTGCCTTTTTTAATAAACAAATGATGAATATAATAGGCTGGTCCTCCTCTAAACCCTCCATATAGAGGATCCTCCTCTTTATAAATCTGTGCTAAGGTACCTTCAGCAAATGCGGTGGAGGATCCAAGCAAAGCAATGATCCACATCCAAAATACCGCACCAGCGCCTCCCATGGAAATAGCTGCTACGACACCTACTAAATTTCCCATTCCAACTCTTGTGGCAGTAGAAACAATTAATGCCTGAACTCCGGATATGGCATCCTTCTGAGAAATATTTTTCTTTTCCGCCGTAGCTTTAAGCATTTCCGGAAACAAACGAAAGGAAAGAAATCTGGTCCGTATGGTAAAATAAATTCCAGAGGGAATTAAAATCATAACTAACAAAGAAAGTCCTATTGAACTTCCTCCCGGCAAAGGAATCGTGAACAAATCTCCCCACAAAATATTATAAACTGCTTTAAAAATACTCATATTAAAAACCTTTCCACAAAAAGTAAGAAAAAGCTGAAAACCTTGAATATAAAGATTTTCAGCTAATGAAACACTACTTTTTAAATCATAACACAATTTAATTTGCAGTACAAGATTTAGTTACTTAATCCCTATCATTTTTACAAATTGTAACAACTTGCTTAAAATACCGGCATGAAAACAATATCCTGCACTCCCAACAAGAACTGATGAAAATACGATACCTGATACAACAATAGCCTCTTTATTTTTCCGAACATTTTCTTTTATCTCAGTATCTGGTAAATAGGAAGATTCTTCTAAATGCCGCATTTGAATTTTTTCATCGGAACCATCAGAAATATTATAGTTTATGTGATCTCTGCCAGATCCGGAATTATTTGTATTCTGGTTTATATTTTCAATTGTTACAGTTTCCGTTTCTGACAAATTTTGACTTCCGTATTCTATTATAGTTTTTGGAAATACTTTATTTTCTTCACTACTGGTAATTTCCGCATTAACAATATCTGGATGAACAACATTTACTTCCGCATCAACTATTTCTGTTTTGGTATTATTATCTTTTACATCTAAATTTTCATCAAAACTATTCTCCTGTTTTATCTCCGGAATCGTTTCATCATTTTTATTATGAGAAGCATCATCAGGGGTTATTTGAGGTTCTTTCGGAGGATTTACAATAGAAGTTCCTCCTCCCCTGTTTCCGCCCTGATCTTCCACAATTTTAAGATTATCTGCCGTATATCGAAGTACATTAGAAAAATATGTATTTCCATTATATTTTCCCATTAATCTAAGATATAAATAAGGATATTTTTCAGTGTCCCACTGGTCTGATGTTAGTCCGATAAAAAAACTATCCACAACATTTGATGCAATTGATTCCTCATAGCTTGTCCAGTTTTCTCCGTCAAAAGAATATTCATATGTAACCATCATTGGCAGATATTCTTTCAGTTTCATATAATCTCCCCGAAATAAATATGACCTTTCACTTACACGTTCTCCTTTGACATTCATAAATGTTAACATATAATCATTATAAACTACGGTACAAACCGGCGGTTTTAAAAATGCAGCATCAAAAAAGGAGCCTTCTGCAGAGAAACGTAATCTTTCCTTCTGTTCTTTTTCAGTCCCTGAAAGATTCCATGAAATCTTCATTTGTTCATTATTCTGCATCTGTCCTCTCAAATTTACACTACATTTTATTTCTGTTGGAAGTACATCACCTGCTGTCTGATTTTTCTCTACAACAGCACAGACAAATTCATTATCCACAACAAATGGAGTATTTGCATAATGAATTTTTCCTGATATGCGGCAGTCTTCTATAACAAGTCCGGCACCTTCCTCCTGCCATAAGGTATGGAGTATTTTATTCTCACTGTTTTCTATTATAATGCCGCTAAGGGATAGCATGCCTCCTTTTGCCACATGAATGATATTTTTCTTTTCTTTTGTATGACCTTGAAATATAAGATGGTGGTCACTTCGGAATTCTATTTCTCCGGTTATAGTTATTGTGTAGTTATTTGTATCAATAAAGACAGGTGGCAAATTTATGCCGTCAGGACAATAATAATAAACCCCCTCTAAAACTACGTTGTCCGACAACCTTACTTTACCACCTGTATTTTTATGTAATT
This sequence comes from Lachnospiraceae bacterium 10-1, assembly GCA_000403495.2. Classification (GTDB taxonomy): domain Bacteria; phylum Bacillota; class Clostridia; order Lachnospirales; family Lachnospiraceae; genus Suilimivivens. Next base: position 52,007 of record KE159823.1, read on the forward strand.
CCAGCCATTCTATCAATTCCGTACCGGTAGATACAGAATCTGGTTTCATTTTTTCATCCGTGTATTCACATGCTTTTACATTGATGTAACCAAACCAACATAATGAAAGAATAATTAAAATTAAATAAATTCTTTTACTTTTCATATTCATCTTATCCTGCCTGTACAATTGACAGTTACTAACCTATCATAATAAATATATAGTAAAAAAGAATTTTATTCAACTTTTATCAAAGTAAAAAGCAAAATATTTTTCTTTAAATTCCGCAACCCTGTTTCTGGGCAGATATATTTTATCTCCATTATCCACATGTATTTCTTCTCTATTCATTATTACAATATGATTCAAATTAATCACATACGAGCTGCCACATTTTAAAAATTGGAGAAACGTTCCTAATATTTCATATAACTCCTTGCTTGTCATCCTTACTTTAATCTGTTCATTTTCCAAATGCAGTATTTGATAATTTTTTTGTGTTTCACAATAAATTATCCGGTCTGGCTGTATTTGTCTTAATCCTTCAGATGTCTTTATTACAACAAAATCTTTTTCTATTTTCCTAATTATTTCAAATACAATATCCATAACATGAAAAAATCTATCCTGATCCAAAGGCTTGACTAAATATTGAAGCGCATCTACCTGATAGGCTTCCAGTGCATATTCCGTTGATGTAGTTAGAAAAATAACCGGTACATTATATCCTTCCCTGCGTAATTCTTTTACTGCGTCCAATCCCGTCTTTTCCGTCATAAAAATATCCATAAATAAAAGATCCGGTAAATATGTTTTTTCTTTCATTTTGTCAATTAATAATTGCGCTTTTTCAAACCGTCTTATTTTATATTTTAACAAAGGATTTTTTTCTTCATATTTTTCTAACAAAATTTCTATTTTTTCAAGCTCGGATTTAATATCATCACACAAAGCTATTTGATACATTTCTAATGTCACCCCCATCCTGTCTATATCCTGTAATTTTATTTTATTATATTTTTCCCACAAAAAAAGCAGTAAACAGCAATTGTTACCTGACGTTTACTTTCATGCTGGAAAAAGAAATATTTTTGAGATATGATAAAAATATAGTAAAATCAATATAATTTGAAAGGAGAAGGCATGTACAAGATTTTAATTGTGGATGACGATTCTGTTATATTAGACGATAATCGAACATACTTTCATGCAATGGGATACCAGGTTGTCTGTGCGGATACTGCCAGAAAAGCGGAAGAAATTATTTTATCTAATGCCTTGGATTGTGTTATTTTAGATATAGATTTGCCTGATATGAATGGATTTTCTTTATGTGAAAAAATACGTTTAAAAACAAGCCTGCCAATAATTTTCTTATCCGGATATACAGAGGAAGAAAACCGTATACGGGGACTCAGCATTGGCGGTGATGATTATGTATGCAAACCTTATAGTCTAAAAGAATTAGAACTTCGGGTACAAGCACGTATTCGTTCCGGCAGGGCAGCCGAACCGCCAAAAACACTTACTTATGGTTTACTTTCAATTTATCCGGCTTCCTGTAGTGTTAGTTACAAAAACAGTTCCATTGACTTTTCTTCTTATGAATTTGATGTTTTATATTTTCTTGCAAAACATCCGAATGAAATTTTTACGCCTGACCAGATTTATGATTCCGTATGGAAAGCTCCAATTAATAAAGGTCAAAAATCACTACAGGTAATTATGGGACGTATCCGGAAAAAACTTTATGATCTTTGTCCCAATCATGATTATATTCAAACCAAAAGATATAAAGGGTATTTGTTTGTTCCAGACAGGTAATTAACTACGGAGACGATCATGAAATCAACAATTTTTTTCAAATCTTTTTTTCAGATAATTTTGATAACTGCAAGTACAATTATTTTTACTCTGGTTGGACTGTCGACAATCACCAGTTACGACAATAAATATATTACCAAAGCGGCATTTACACAGGATAACTTTGCCATAGTTCCGGAAAATGGTTTTTGTTCACTTGTAGATGGATGGGAATTATATCCCGATGTATTGCTTTCCCCAAATGATTTTTTATCGGATGCTCCATCTTATTATCCTGCGTGGGCAGGGCAGTATCCAAATCTTTCCTTATTTCATGAAGATAAAAATCCTTATGGAATTTCCACATGGCGTATCCACCTTAAGGGAAATAAAAATATTGTGACACTTTATTTACAGGAACCTCTCTGTGCCGCCAAAGTCTATTTAGATGGCAAATGCCTTGGCGGAACAGGTGAAGTATCTTTTGAAAATTATTCTCCATTAATAAAAGATACTTTTTATTCTTTTTATCTTGATGAGGAATCAGAATTAATTATTCAAACTGCAAATTATTCTCATTATTATGGGGGCATTTGGTTTGCACCTGTAATTGGAGATTCTGATAGCATTAGTCATTTAATCGCAGCACGTATGCTGTTATATGGACTGCTCTTCTTTTCATCACTTACCCTTTCTTTATTTTGTATTATTCTTTGGAGACGTAAAAATTCAGCTTTCTATTCAGTGGAATTTTATTTTGGTATGTTAAGTTTCTCATTTGCACTTCGGATTTGTTATCCATTTTTAAGATTGTTCGGTATACCCCTTGTTAGAATTCTTTATGTGATAGAAGACGTATCAGCATTTCTTATTATATATTTTTCAATTAGAATTGCAGGTCTTTTATTTTTATCAGAAATAAACCATTATGCCAAAAAAATATTACACTCTTTTTTTACGGCAGTATGTGGGGGAATGTGTTGTATTCCTCTTATTTTTCCTTTATTTGTGTTTCCTCTCATTCCCGGTACTGTTTTATGGTATGGCTTAGTAATTTCCTGGTATAAAGTAATCATGGCAATTATTTTGATCAGTTTAACAGCCTATGGATGCTTTACTAAATCGCTATATACAAAAATTATTTTCTCCTCTTCAATTGTAAATGGTATTTGTTTACTTTACAGCGTTTTAACAATTGGATATTATGAGCCTTTCATTGGAGCTTATCCTGAAGAATATGGAACATTTTTTATGGTTATCGCCTTTGCTGTTTTGATGGTACGGCGCAGCCATGTCCTGACAGAAGAAAATTTAAGACTTAACCAAAATTTACAAGAAGAAGTAAATGAAAAAACTGAACATTTGCAAAAACTCCTAATGGAAAGAGGACAATTGATTTCAGAATTAGGTCATGATATGAAATCTCCCTTGACTTCTCTTTCAAACATGGCTCAAATCATTCGTCTTAATAATATTATGCTGGATCGGGATACATACAAAAGAATTATTCATATAGAAGAACAATGCGATATTTTATCTGAGCGCCTTAAATCTATTCAGGAAATAGCATCACAGACAAGTTCTTCTATTCATATGGAACCTATGATATTAAATACATTTCTCTTAGATTTTTACCACAATTACCGTCCTGTTATAGAACTTTACGGGCCAAATTTTCTTAAAAATATTACCAATCATCCATGTCAGGTTATGGCAAACCAAGACCAGCTTTTTCGTGCATTAGAAAATCTTTTGTATAATGCTGCTGATTTTACGCCTCCTGATGGAAAAATTATTCTTTCTTTATTTTCAGATGAATCTTTTGCCTATGTTGAAATTTCAGATACCGGATGTGGAATATCAGAAGAAGACCTGCCTAATATTTTTAAAAGGTCATACACTACCCGCAGCAATAAGGGAGGTCAGGGATTAGGACTTACTATAACCCGTACTATTGTTTCTGAACATGGGGGAAAAATCATAGTTTCTTCTAAGCAGGAAAAGGGAACAACATTTACTATATCTCTTCCTTTAATTCTCTAAAACCTATATAAAAACAAGAAATGACACTCTTCTCAAGCCATTTTTATGTAAATTAAAAAGCATTGAAACCTTAAATTTCAATGCTTTAATACGTCGCTAAGAGGATTTGAACCTCCGGCCTACCGCTTAGGAGGCGGTCGCTCTATCCAGCTGAGCTATAGCGACATCTTAAGTTAATCGATTTATTTTAACATAATCATCTGACTATGGCAAGATAAACGTTAACTTATTTTTATAAACAAAATCATTTAGCCTGGAAAATTGATATGCCCCTGCATC
>KE159823.1:57691-86076 GCA_000403495.2 Lachnospiraceae bacterium 10-1
TCTCATGACATAAACTTCTTCTTCTGTAATTTCATTTTTTACCAGATTACATTCCAATATCTCAGCCAAAATGGAATATTGATCGCATTCTACACCATATGGCATAAAATAAGTGTCTACTAAACTAAATACATCTTCTTTTTGTATTCTTTTTGAGATTATAGTGTAAGTGTCCATATCATCAAGCGTAAGACTTTCAATAGCACTTTCATCACCTTTTCTTGCTGCATTTAAAAGTTGGCTTCTATTCATGGATACCTGCTGATTTTTTATCAGGTCTTTCTCACTTTTAACTATAGGCATCATTACCGTTCCACTTAAAGACAAAGCGGAAAGAGTAAGTGTAGTTCCTCTAAAAGGCAATAATCCTGAATTTTTAGCTTTTACATAATGAATTACATTTTGCAAATAAAAAATTAATGAAACACCTATTCTGATATCATCACATACACCTGCATAAGATTCATGAGCTGAATGTCTTTCTATGGAAACATCTTCCTCAGAACTTATGTTCGTACTTTTTAAATATGGAAAATAATATTCATAAGTAAATTTTTCATTATTATCAAATTCTCCACATACAGCAATTCCAATTACTCCCTTAGATGTATCCTCATTTTTTTGTGATAAATTATTTTCGGAAAAATCCTTGCAAAACTGTGCAAAAGAAGCATCTTCTTTTATGGAAGTATAATATCTTTCCGTGCTTTCAAGTATTACATCAATTAATAGCTTCTGCAAATCTTTTTTTTCATATTTGCTAAATCCAACTGCCCGCATATATTTATGCAAGAATTTCACCTCCTTTGGCCATATTTCTAATGGCTTATCTTATTTCCTTTTTACCACCCATATATGGCTGTAATACCTCCGGGATTCTAATTGATCCATCTTCCTGAAGATTATTTTCTAAAAACGCAATTAACATTCTCGGAGGAGCAACTACAGTATTATTTAATGTATGCGCAAAATATTTTCTAGTTTCACCATTAACACGTATTTTTAATCTTCTTGCCTGTGCATCTCCTAAATTTGAACAACTTCCTACTTCAAAATATTTTTTCTGTCTTGGCGACCATGCTTCCACATCATAAGATTTTACTTTAAGATCAGCAAGATCCCCTGAACAACATTCTATTGTTCTTACCGGAATATCCATAGAACGGAATAAATCTACGGTATTCTGCCATAATTTTTCAAACCACATTGGAGATTCTTCCGGTTCACATACTACTATCATTTCCTGTTTTTCAAATTGATGAATTCTGTAAACGCCTCTTTCCTCTAAACCATGTGCGCCTTTTTCTTTTCGAAAACAAGGAGAATAGCTGGTAAGAGTTTTAGGAAGTTCTGCTTCGGGTATAATGGTATCAATAAATTTACCTATCATAGAATGTTCTGAAGTTCCAATCAGATATAAATCCTCTCCTTCAATTTTGTACATCATAGCATCCATCTCTGCAAAACTCATTACACCGGTTACAACATTACTTCTAATCATGAAAGGAGGAACACAGTATGTAAATCCCCTGTCAATCATAAAATCTCTGGCATATGAAATTACTGCTGAATGCAGCCTTGCTATATCTCCCATCAGATAATAAAATCCATTACCTGCAACTTTTCTGGCACTATCTAAATCAATTCCTTTTAATTTTTCCATAATTTCAGTATGATATGGGATTTCAAAATTTGGAATTACAGGATCACCGTATTTTTTAATTTCTACATTTTCACTATCATTTTTTCCAATTGGAACGCTGGGATCAATTATATTAGGAATTACCATCATAATCTTGGCAACCTTTTCTTCCAGTTCCTTTTCTTTCTCTTCTAATTCTAAAAGACGTTTTGCTCCAGCTGCAACTTCAGCTTTTTTTTGCTCAGCTTCTTCCTTTTTACCTTGGGCCATTAATGCTCCAATTTCTTTAGAAATTTTATTTCTGTTTGCCCTTAAATCATCTGCCTCCTGTTGTGTTCTACGACTTTCCAAATCTAATTCAATTACTTCATCCACCAGTTTAATCTTTTCATCCTGAAATTTCTTTTTAATATTTTCCTTAACAACATCAGGATTTTCTCTTAAAAATTTAATATCTATCATGATAGATTCCTCCGTTTTAAACATTTTTTCTAAAGTATAATATTACTTATTTTCTATTTATTCAAGCTCTTTTTCAATAAAAATATTATTGACTTTAATCAGATTTACAATGTTTTCATTATTTACATCTTTTCCGTTTTTATCCTTAGTAATCTGAACTACCGGCCTGTTTGGAAATTCTTTATTTTGTCTGATTACTTTTCCAATAGAATTATCACTTAATATTACCTGGCTTCCTGCAGGATATACTGCTGTAAATTCTAAAAATACATTGATAATTTCCGGATTAAACTTTTCTTCTTTAAAAGTCTTTAAATACTCAACAGCTTCATATACTTTATATCTTTTACATCCTATGCCGCATATCATTTCATCAAATGTATCACATATACTTACAATTTGTGCTTCATATGGTATCTCTTTTGCTTTCAATGGATATCCGCTTCCATCTAATTTTTCATGATGATATAATATAATATCTTTACTAATATCAGATATCCATTTTTCATCCTTAAGTGCAGTATATCCATATATTGGATGCTTCATATATTCTGCCAGTTCTATCTTTGATAAACTTGATATATCCTGGTCTGCATATTCGATTGTTAAATATCTTAACCCTAAATCATGAAGCAGACAGCCTACACCAATATCATGCACTCTTTCTTTTGAAATATTTAATTTTAATGCAGTAAGTGTTGCCAAAGAACAGGTACTTATAGAATGTTCATAAATGTCAGAACTTCTTTCTTTAATATCATAAATTTTTTCTACCACTTCTTCTTCCTGTAGAATATTTGTAATTATATTATCTGCTGTCTGACTCAATTCCATCAATTCATCATTACGACTGTAGGTATGTTTTTCTAAAATACTTCTTACCCTGTCCCTAAAAAAATCTTCCACATCAGATTTAAGCAAAACTACTTCTTGTGTATGAACTAAACCATCTTCATCTTCCTTAATATATACTTCTGTTATTCCAAGATTTTTTATTTTTTGAATATATTCAGGACGTAAAATGGTTTCTTCGGATAATAAGATTCGTAATTCAGAAGTTAATATTGCTCTGGCTAAAACTTCATTCCCTTTTAAATCACTTACCTTAATTAATTTCATAACTTCACCTCAATTAATTATTTAACTATCCCCCATAGCTATCTTAAGAGCTTTTTCTTCTTCTTCTCCCAATGAAATTTTACAATTTCCATTCTTAATTTCTTTAGTATAAGTATAGCATCCTTCCGCACTGTGAACTGAATTTAATATAAATCCATTATTGTTTTCATCTAACAGTGCAATGCTAAAACTAAGCTTTCCTCCCATTTGATTAAAAGCATCATATTTTATAATACCTATCTTCTGAAAAGATGATTCAAATTTACTGTAAAGTGTTCTTATATCTTTTTTATTTTTTTCAACTGAATTTTTGATAAATTTATTATCTTCAAAGAGTCCTATTATTTCATTTTCAAGGCTTTTTGCATTTTTGCCCTGCATAAATTTAGAGTATTTTTTCTTTAATTTATGTATTGTAGACATATTTACAATATTTAAAATTAAAAGAATTAATATAATAGAAGCCAATATCACTAACAGTATCCCTATATCAATGTTTCCTATACCAATGCCAGTAAAAAAGGAATTGTTCATTTTATCCACCTCGTATTTTATCTTTTTAAATTAATTAGTTTTTAAAAGTAAATCCATAATTTTTTCAAGATCGTCATGACTATAAAATTCTATTTCAATCTTTCCAGTTCCATTTCCTTTTGGTGTAATATTTACTTTTGTGCTTAATTTTTGTTTTAAATTTTCTTCAATCTCCTGATAAACTGCTTCTAAACTCTTATCTGTAGTAACTGCTTTTTTAATTTTAACTGGTTTATTTAGATTCTTAACTAGCTTTTCAACATCACGAACACTTAGTTTTTCATCAAATATTTGTTGAGCTAATGCATATTGCTGTTCAGAATCATCTACAGTTATAAGAGCTCTGGCATGTCCGGTAGAAATCATTTCATCAATAACCATTTGTTGTACATCATCACATAATTTTAATAAACGCATAGAATTTGTAACGGCTGTACGACTTTTTGATACTCTTTCTGCAACCTCATCCTGCTTTAAATTAAATTCAGTTAACAATCTTTTATATGCCTGTGCTTCTTCAATTGGATTTAAGTTTTCTCTTTGAATATTTTCAATTAAGGATATTTCAACTATTTCCTGATCAGTCAAGTTTTTAATAATTACAGGAACTTCTTTTAATCCTGCCTTTTTAGCAGCACGCCATCTTCGTTCACCTGCTATTATTTCATAATAACTTTTTCTATCCTGAACTAAAATAGGTTGTAACAATCCAAATTGTTTAATTGATTCTGCTAACTCTTCCAAAGCATCTTCATCAAAATTCTTTCTGGGCTGTTCTCTATTTGGTTCTATTTTTGTAATATTAACAATAGTTTCTCCAGACTGATTTTCATCTTTATTATCTTGATTCTTTGTTTCATATTTTTTTGACTTTTCATTAACTGCACTTGGAATCAATGCATCTAAACCTTTACCTAATCCCCTTGCTGCCATAATCAATCATCCTTTCTATTAACAATTTCGTCTGCCAATGACATATATGCTTCAGCTCCTGCTGATTTAGAATCATATTTATTTATCGGCATTCCATAACTAGGTGCTTCAGCTAATCTAATATTTCTTGGAATTACTGTTTCAAATACCTTTTGAGTTAAATGACTTTTAACATTTTCAACAACCTGCATAGATAAATTTGTTCTTGAATCATACATAGTAAATACCACGCCTTCCATATCTAAATCAGGATTTAAACGCTCTTTAACCAAATTCACTGTATGTATCAATTGACTCAAACCTTCAAGAGCATAATATTCACATTGAATAGGAACCAAAATTGAATCTGCTGTAGTCATTGCATTTATTGTTAATAAATTTAATGAAGGAGGACAATCAATTATTATATAATCATAACTTTCTTTAATCCATTCCACTTCTCGTTTTAAAATATATTCTTTTTTATCAACTCCTATCAATTCTATTTCTGCTGCTGCTAAATTTACATTTGATGGAATAATAGATACTCCAGGAATAACATCATTAAGAATACACTCTTTTATAGAACATTCACTTAGTATTAATTCATAAATTGTATTTTCTAATTCATTTTTTTCTATACCAAAACCACTTGTTGTATTTCCTTGTGGATCTGCATCAATCACTAAAACCTTCATTTCTTTATCTGCTAATGCAGAAGATAAATTGATTGAAGTAGTTGTTTTTCCTACTCCTCCTTTTTGATTTGCTATTGCTATTACTTTTCCCATGTTTTATCCTTTCATATCCGGTATAATTATTTTCTTCTCACAACGTTTTCTACATGATTATATCACTTCTTAAATTTATTATCTATAATAAAATAGTTCTAACAATAAATATATTTTGAGGTTAAAATTTATGTTTCACAATTAAAAAAAGTGAGTTTATACAATGTTTCACGATAATTTTACTACATTTTGGGGTTATTTGTTTCACGTGAAACATTATCTTGTATTTCTACTTTTATCTTATCATAAATGTTTCACGTGAAACAAAATTATAACAAGCATATAAAAACTTAATACCATTTTAAAGACTATATGTGCATTAAAAAGGTATTAAAAAATGTTAAAGTACTATTTTTTAATACCTTTATTATTATCTAATATAATTTAACTACATTATTTTTTATAGCAAATACTGCTGCCTGTGTTCTATCAGAAACATCAATTTTCTTAAAAATATTAGAGATATGATTTTTAACTGTCCTTTCACTAATATCCAAATTATTTGCTATTTCTTTATTAAACATTCCACCCGCTACCTGTATTAAAATTTCTATTTCTCTTTTTGTCAAAGATTCAAGTTTTTCTTTATCTATATCTCTATTAATTAATCTTGAATTTAATGCAGGTAATAAACTTGGTTGAATGTAAGAACCATCTGTCATTATAACATTGATTGCCTGTTTAAGTTCCAGAGAACCAGAATCTTTTAAAATATATCCATTTGCCCCAATATCAATTGCTTTAATTAGATATTCTACTTCACTATGAACTGTAAGCATTAAAATCTTAATATTTTTATTTTGTTTCTTTAATTCTTCAAGAACTTCTATTCCATTCATGTCTGGCATATTAATATCTAACAATAATATGTCTGGTTCAATCTTCTCAAGTTTTTCTAAACACTCTTTTCCATTATTCGCTTCATCAATAACTTCTATACTTCCATCAAATTCTAACAAATGTTTAATCCCTTCACGCATTAAAGCATGATCATCGGCAAGCATAACTTTTACACTCATATTTTTCCTCCATATTATATTAAAGGTATTTCAATATTTATTTCTGTTCCTTTTTCTATATCGGTATTAATTGAAATAACACCATGTAATAAATTAATTCTTTCTTTCATAATAGATAATCCAAAATGCTTATCTTCTTGTTCTGATTTATTTTCAAAATTAAAACCTTTACCATTGTCATTTATATTAATATAACATTTATCATTTTTAGTTCCAACGATCAAAATAATTTTATCTGCACCAGAATGCTTTAGAGCATTATTAATTGCTTCTTGAATTATTCTATAAACAGAAAGAAGAAAAAGATTAATTTCTTGTTTATTTATATTTTTCCATTCTATATCAGTTAAATTTAAAATTTGATATTCTATTTCACATTTTTTATATTTTATTTTTGAATCAGAAATAAAATTTTCTATACACTGTTTAAAACCTAAATCATCAAATGACATTGGTCTAAAGTTAAATATAACTTCTCTTATTTCCTCAACTGTAGATTTTAAAATCTTTATACAATTTTCCAATTCCAACTTAGCTCTAATGGAATCCTTATCTATATACATTATACTTAATTCTATCATATGAATTAAATGAGTAAGATTCTGTACAGATGAATCATGCAATTCTCTTGCTATTCTTTGACGATCCTTTTCCTGCATTTCCAGGATTTTTCTATCATCATATTTATATAAACTTACAGATATAATTAATTGTTCTAATTGTTTGATATAAGCACCATATTTATTATATTTTTGATAATGAATCCTATTATTATTTTCTAATTCGTCTTTTTCTTTATTTAAATCTTTTATTTTATCAAATAATAAATTTTCTGTGCTTCTTGGAGAAAAAACTAAAAGATCAGGCTCATCCTTTACAGAATCCAAATATATTTCTATTTCTCTTATCCGATTCAAATTATCTTGGATTATTATGTTTTCTTCATTTTGTATTTCTAACAAGCCTTCATAAATCTCTTTTAAAACATTTGTTTTATTATCATTCATAATTTTAATTTTCTCCATAATTTACTAATGAAGTAACTATGTCCATCATATAATAAAATGAAAACTTAGAAAAGTATAAATTTTCATTTTATAAGAGGTTCTTTAGAAGGTACTCCGGCTTTTCTAGGAAATCTTGCCGGCGTAACACTTACTTTCTTAATAACAAAAAGATTTCTATATATGTCAGAGCCGGGAAGTAAAAATTCATTTTGCTTTTCAAATTTACCTCCAAGCAAATGAATTGCATTTTTTGCATTATCAAATTCTTCCGTAATTTTTTCTGACTTATAAGAGATAAAGTAACCTCCTTTTTTTACAAAAGGGATACAATATTCTGACAAAATAGTTAAATTTGCCACAGCCCTTGATACACATATTTCAAATGATTCCCTAAGTTTATCAGGTTTAGCAAAATCTTCAGCTCTACCATGAATCACTGTTATATTTTCAAGTCCCAATTGATCAATAACTTCATTTAAAAATCGAACTCTTTTATTTAATGAATCAAGTAAAGTTATCTTTAAATTAGAAAATGCAATTTTAAGAGGAATTCCCGGAAAACCTGCACCAGTCCCAATATCAATTAAACTATAATCTTTCTGTAATAAATCAGGAAGAACTTTAACAAGAGAAAGGCTATCAACAAAATGTTTTTTTAAGACTTCATCAAATTCTATTATAGTTGTAAGATTCATAAAAGAATTCCATTCTTTTAATAATTCATAATATTTATTAAATTGATTAATCTGTTGTTCATCTAAAAGAATATTAAATTCTTCTAAATCTTTTTTCATAAGATCCATACTCATATCTAATATTCTCCTACCTTATCTTTTTTTATATTGTTCAAAATAAACTAAAAGCACAGAAATATCTGCAGGAGAAACACCTGAAATACGCGATGCCTGTCCTACTGAAATTGGACGAAAAGATTTTAATTTTTGTCTTGCTTCTAATCGCAGACTTGGCACATTATCATAATTTAAATCATCGGGAATTTTTTTCTTTTCCATTTTCTTAAATTGTTCTACCTGACGAAGCTGTCTTTCTATATATCCTTCATATTTTATTTCTATTTCAACTTGCTCAATTACATCATCAGGCAGCCATTTTCTTTCACTGTCTAATTCTTTTAATATTTCATAATTTAATTCAGGTCTGCATATTAACTCAGCAAGATTAGTACCTGTTTTAAGCAAAGCACTTTCATGTCTTTCTAGAAATTCCTGATTAGACTTTGCTGCACCTATCTTTGTGTTTTTAAGACGTTCAATTTCTTTTTTAATTAATAATTTCTTATTTAAAATATAATCATATTTCTGTTTTGAAATAAGACCAACTTGAAAGCCTTTTTCACTAAGTCTTAAATCTGCATTATCCTGGCGGAGCAAAAGACGGTACTCTGCCCGTGAAGTCATCATTCGGTAAGGTTCATAATTATCTTTTGTTACAAGGTCATCAATTAAGACACCTATATAAGCTTCCGATCTGTCAAGAACAATCTCTTCTTTTCCAAAAATAAACCGGGCTGCATTTATTCCAGCAATTAATCCCTGAGCTGCTGCTTCCTCATAACCGCTGCTGCCATTTAACTGTCCACCACTATATAAACCTTCCACATCTTTAAATCTTAAAGTAGGATAAAGTTGTTTTGGATTAATACAATCGTATTCAATTGCATAAGCATTTCTTACTATTTTACAATTTTCCAAACCAGGAACAGTCCGATACATTGCAAGCTGCACATCTTCCGGAAGTGAAGATGACATACCGCCTATATACATTTCATTGGTATGTAATCCTTCCGGTTCAATAAATACCTGATGCCTTTCTTTATCTGAAAATTTAACTACCTTATCTTCAATAGATGGACAATATCTTGGTCCGGTACCTTCAATGATTCCTGAATAAATAGGAGAACGATCTAAATTATTCCTTATAATTTCATGAGTTTTTTCATTTGTATAAGTCAGATAACATGAAATTTGATCAATTTGTACATCTTTTGGATCAGTAGAAAAGGAAAAAGGAACTATCTTTTCATCACCAAATTGTTCCTCCATCTTTGAAAAATCAATACTTCTCTTATCCATTCTGGCAGGAGTTCCTGTTTTAAATCTTCTGATTTCAATTCCCATAGATAATAAGGAATCTGTAAGATAATTCGCTGCCTGAAGACCATTTGGCCCGGTATAAGTAATTGCCTCTCCACATAAACATCTTGCTTTTAAATAAGTTCCAGTACATAAGATTACAGCCTTACATTCATAAACTGCACCTGTAAAAGTCTTAACACCAATAATTTTTTTAGTAGATTTTTTATTTTTATTATCAATAGATGTCCATAATAATTCACAAACTTCTGATTGTTTAATTGTTAAATTATTCTGATTTTCCAAAACTTTTCTCATCATGCGACTATATTCTGCCTTATCAGCCTGAGCACGCAGAGAATGTACGGCTGGTCCCTTTGATTTATTAAGCATTTTTGACTGGATAAAAGTTTTATCTATAACTTTTCCCATTTCACCGCCAAGCGCATCTAATTCTCTTACCAAATGTCCTTTTGAAGAACCACCAATATTTGGATTACAAGGCATAAGTGCAATACTATCAACACTTACTGTAAATATAACAGTCTCAAGCCCTAATCTTGCACATGCCAGTGCAGCTTCACATCCTGCATGTCCTGCACCAATTACACAAACATCTACATTTTCTTTGATTTTCATAAAAACAAAACCTTTCCTACTAACAAACACATATATTAAAAAACAATTTTTATTTACCCATACAAAACTTAGAAAAAATTTCATTTACAAGATCTTCTTCTACTTCTTCTCCTATAATTTTTCCAAGACTTTTATATGCGCTCATTAAATCAATAGAATAAAAATCTTCAGGCATATTATTTAAAATGCTTTTAGAAACCTGAACTAAGCTATCCAATGATTCTTTCAAAGCTTCCTTATGTCTTAAATTAGTAATCATAATATCAGAATTAATATTTATTTCTCCATTTAAAAAAAGATCTTTTACTGCTTTTTCAAAATCTTCAATTCCAGTATTTTCTTTTGTAGAAGTTTTAATTATTTTGATAGTTTCGTTTACTTTTTCTTTTAATTCTCCAATTGATATTTTTGATTCAAGATCAGATTTATTAAACAATATAATACATTTTTTATTTTCAATTAATTTTATAATATCAAAATCATTTTCATCTAAAGGAACGGAAGAGTCAACCACATATATAATAAGATCTGCTTCTTTTGTATATTTTTTTGCTTTTTCAACTCCTATTTTTTCAATAATATCTTCAGCTCTACGTATGCCGGCAGTATCTATTACATGTAAATTAATATCATGAAGTCTTATATTTTCCTCAATTATATCTCTTGTAGTGCCTGCAATATCTGTTACAATTGCTTTTTCTTCACCAGCTAATATATTTAATAAAGAAGACTTACCTGCATTCGGTTTTCCAACAATTACAGTATTTACTCCTTCTTTTATTATTTTTCCATTTTCAGTGGTTGATAATAATTTATCAATCTTAAATATCAAATCTTTCATTTTTAAATTTAATCTTTCAGGATAATCATCAAGACTGATATGCTCCGGATCATCCAGTGCAGACTCTATAAAAGCAATTTCATAAATAATTTCATTTCGAAGTTCTGTTATTTTATTATAGACTGAGCCTTTTAACTGCCTTACGGAATTTTTTAAAGCAATTTCATTTTCAGAAGATATAATATCCATAACTGCTTCTGCTTCTGACAAATCAATTCTTCCATTTAAAAAAGCACGCTTTGTAAATTCACCAGGCTGTGCAAGTCTGGCACCATTTCTGATAACAAGTTCCAAAATACTGTTTATAACTAAAATTCCACCATGACAATTAATTTCAACCGTATCTTCTGTGGTAAAACTATTAGGACTTTTCATAACAGAAACCATTACTTCATCTAAAATTTCTTCATTTTCTATTATATATCCATAATGAATCGTATTTGTTTTATAGGTGTTTAACACTTTAGTATTATTTTTATCCACATAAATATTACTTACAATATTAATAGATTCTTTTCCACTTATTCTTATAATTCCAATGCCAGAGTTACTCATGGCAGTTGCAATGGCAGCAATTGTATCTGAATTCATAAAAAAACCTCTCAAAAAAAAGTTGGAGGAGTAATCCCCCAACATTTTTTATCTTTTTAAAGTTACAACAACTCTTCTAAAAGGTTCTTCCCCTTCGCTATGAGTTGTAACAAATTTATCATTCTGTAATGCTGAATGAATAATTCTTCTCTCATAAGGATTCATAGGCTCTAAAGAAACAGGACGTTTTGTTCTCTTTACTTTATATGCAATATTTTTAGCAAGATTTTCAAGAGTATCTTTTCTTCTCTTACGATAATTTTCCGTATCTACTTTTACCCTGATATAATCTTCAGAATCCTTATTTACTACTAATGAAACAAGATATTGGAGGGAATCAAGAGTTTGTCCTCTTTTACCAATAAGAACACCCATCTCATCTCCACTTAAATCAATATTAAGATTTTTATTTATTTCATCATAATTAATATCTGTTTTAACAATCAAATTCATAGCATCAAAAACTTCTTTTAAGAAATCTTCTGCTTTATCAGGAATCGTACATTTTACTCTTGCCTTAATAATAGCAGGCTTTGATCCTATGCCAAGAAAACCTGATGAACCTTCATCAATCACAACATAATCTAATTTATCACTTGTAACAACAAATTTTTGACAAGCTTCTGTAATTGCATCATTTACTGATTTTGCTGAAATCTCAATATATTCCATGATATTCCCCCTATTTATTATTCTTTTCATTATATTGTTTTACCATATTTGCCTTCGCTGCAAGACTTCCAGGTTTTGCATTATTATTGTAATATTCCGTAGACTTTTTCATTGCCTCATCTCTTTCACTCTGGCTGGATTTTACCTGAGCCTTAGATGACATAGAATATCTATTTGTATTTACATTTTTAGTACTTAAAGTTGCATTTTTATTTAATGTTTTAGGATCAATACCAGCTTTTTCAAGTTTTTTATTTCTCTTATCAACATTCTTTTTAATTAATTCATCAATATCAATTTTATCAATATGTCTGTTTATAACAACCTGTTGTATACTTCTTACTACAGAACCGGCAATCCAGTAAAGTCCCATACCAGCAGGAAGAGTAAAACAAAAGAACGCAGACATAACAGGCATCATTGTATTCATCATTTTCATGGACTGAGCCATTGAATTTTGTTGGTCATTTTGATTCGACATATCTGCCTGAGGCATTAATTTTGTATTAATCCATTGAGTAACTGCTGATAAAACAGGTATAATCAAAGCAACAATTATTAAAAGCCACTGCGTTCCACCATCAGCATTCCATGCCTGTCCTACCATATAAGAAGGAGAATTTCCTATATTAATTCCAAGAAAATTATTATATCTGTCTATCAATCCTCTTGTAATTATTTCACCATTTGCATTAAGCTGGCTTAAAATATATTCTCCCTGGTATCTCAATCCCATTAAATCATAATGGCTGGCTATCTGACTCATATCCGTAGAAGTTAATTTATTTAATACATCAACTACTCCATTTTGAATATTACCTTCAGTAATGCCTTTTCCATACATAGTTACTACTTTGGTAATTTCTTCTACTCCGGAATTCTGTAAAAATGCCGCATTATCTACAGAAATAATTTTGTCAGCTAAAACTCTGAAAGTATCTCCTATTTTTCCAACATAGGCAGGCATTGCATAAATAACACGGTAAAGAGCAAACAAAATAGGCATTTGTATCAAAAGCTGAATACAACTCCCACTAGGTGATACACCATATTTTGCATATACGGCCTGTGTTTCAGCATTCATGGCCATCATAGATTCATTATCTTTTTTATTTTTATATTTTGCCTGAATTGCCTGAAGCTCAGGATTCATTTTTGCTGATAATTTTGAAAATTTCTGTTGTTTAATTGTAAGAGGCATTAATAACAAATAAATAACAATAGTAAATAAAATAATAGACAAACCTATATTCGGAATTCCTATTAAATCTAAAATGGAAAAAATACCTTCCATAAGATATCCAAGTACTTTTGCAATAGGACCAAGTATAAAACCGTCATATTGGGTTAAAACAATTCCTGTCAATTTATTTCCTCCTGCTTTGATTCTATTAATTATTAAGGCACAGGATCATATCCTCCTTTTGAAAAAGGATTACACCTTATAATTCTCCAGAGAGCAAGTATTCCTCCCTTAACAGTACCATATTTTTCAATTGCTTCAAGTCCATACTCAGAACATGTTGGAAAATAAGGACACTTTGTTCTTTTCATTGGAGAAATATATTTTCTATAAAATTTAATCAATAAAATCAATAATTTTTTCATATTATTATTGTCTGATTTCTTCATCAACAATATGATGAAGTTTCGCAAGATGTAATAAAGCGCTTTCTATTTCAAAATATGATAAATTTGAAGCACTGTTTCTGGCTATGACTACTATATCTAAACCACTATTAAATATATTTTCATGTAGTCTGTAACTTTCTCTTATCAATCTTGTAACCTTGTGCCTGACAACGCTATTTCCTACTTTTTTACTTACACTGATTCCCAATCTGTTTCTTTTAATACTATTTTCCAAAACATACATTACTAAATATTTGTTGGCATAAGATTTGCCATTTTTATATACAAACTGAAAATCAAAATTATTTTTTAAGGATTCTGAATACTTATATTTCATTTTAATCCTCATGCATTTTACAATAAATTAATATATCCATATAGAAAAAAAGGCCACATAACGCGGCCTATGCTGATAATCTTTTTCTTCCTTTTGCTCTTCTGGCTGCTAAAACTTTTTTACCACCAGGAGTACTCATTCTGGCTCTGAAACCATGTACTTTAGATCTTTGCCTGTTCTTAGGCTGGAAAGTCATTTTCATTTTGGATGCACCTCCTTTACTCGACCTTAATATATAATAAGGTAAACAAATATTTAGATTAAATTTTTGTTTAGAAAATATCATAACGATTATATAAAATTTAATCTTTTCCGTCAAGTAAAAAGATACAAAAAAAATACCGTAAAAATCGTGATTTTTAACACATCTACATCTAGTAATACAGACCTTGTATAAACCACTAAATATAGAAATACAAATTTACATAATAGTATCCACAAGTTGTGGATAAATTGTGGATAACTATTTTTTTTTCTACATTTTATTTTTAAATTCAATATTTTAGTGATTTTATCAATGTGTAAATTGTTAATTACTCTTTTTAAGTTATTAACAATTAATCATAAGCATAAGAAAACTTATGTAAACTAAAAATAATTTGAAATTTTACAAAATCTATATTATTATATAGAAGAGGAATTTTGTCTCTCTTAAAACATGTTTGGGGGCCTTATGATGGATTTTATAAAAGATAACTGGAATTTAATAAAAGATACACTTAGAACTGAATATGATCTGTCAGATATTTCTTATAACACATGGGTAAAACCTTTAAATTTTCACAGTGTAAAAGATGATATAGTGACTATTACAATTCCTTCGGATCAAGCCCATGCCCTCAAATACATATCAAGCAAATATAAAAGTTATTTTCAAGTTACAATATCCGAAATGCTGGACCACACTTACGATATTTCTTTTATTCTGGAAAAAGATGCAGATAATGAAATGCTTTCCACGCCCGGGGCAGTTTATAATATTAACTATGAAAATGCTAATTTAAATTCAAAATATAGATTTGATACCTTTGTTGTAGGTGGAAATAATAAATTTGCTCATTCTGCCTCACTAGCTGTAGCAGAATCTCCAGGTGAGGCATACAATCCTTTATATTTATATGGAGGAGCAGGGTTAGGGAAAACCCACCTTATGCATTCAATTGGCCATTTTATTTTAAATCAAAATCCTGATACAAAAGTATTATATGTAACGTCAGAACAATTTACAAACGAAGTAGTTGAATCTATTAGAAGCGGTAATACTGCAAAAATGAATAAACTCCGAGAAAAATACAGAACTATAGATGTTCTTCTTATTGATGATGTTCAATTTATTATAGGAAAAGAAAGTACACAGGAAGAATTTTTTCACACATTTAATGTACTTCACTCAGCAGGCAAACAAATTATTCTTTCATCTGACAAGCCTCCAAAAGAAATGAAAACTTTAGAAGAAAGATTTCGTTCCCGGTTTGAATGGGGATTAACTGCTGATATACAGCCTCCAGATTATGAAACCAGAATGGCTATTCTTAAAAAAAATGCTGAAAGCTATAATAAAGAAATCAATGAAGAAATATTTGACTACATTGCCACAAACATTAAATCTAATATAAGAGAATTAGAAGGTGCTTACAATAAGGTAATTGCTTTCGCAAAATTAAATAATGTGGAAATTACTCTTGATAATGTGGAGGAAGCATTAAAAGATATTATATCTCCAAACGTAGTAAGACAGGTTACTCCAAAACTCATTGTTGATATTGTAGCCGAACACTTTGGAATTTCGCCGGAAGATATTTTATCTAAAAGAAGAAATTCAGAATTTGTACAACCCAGGCAGATCTGTATGTATCTTTGCCGCCATCTGACAGAAGAGTCATTACAAAGCATAGGTAAATCACTTGGGAAAAAAGATCATACAACAGTTATCCACGGTATTGAAAAAATAACGGAAGAAATTGTGCATAATGAAGAACTAAAAAACAAAATAGATATTATAAAAAAGAAAATTATTCCTGCCTGATTTTTTGCTTTGTTAATAAGTTAAAGTTAATTGTAAAATTAAAATACACTTATCCACAGGCTTTACATTTCTTTTTAGATTGAAAAATAGTATAATAAAAGAGTTATACACAAATTAACACCTATTACTAATTATAATACTAAATTTAATATATATAATTTAAAAGAAAACTACACTTGTCACTTCACATTGTAAGAAAGGAATTAACCACAAATGAAATTAGTATGCAATAAATCAAATCTTTTAAATGGAGTTCAAATTGTAGCAAAAGCTGTTCCTAATAAAACTACTATGTCTATTTTGGAATGTATTTTAATAGATGCAACCAATAAAAATATTAAATTAATAGCTAACGATATGGAATTGGGAATTGAAACAATTGTAGAAGGGGAAATTATAGAAAAAGGTCAGATAGCCCTTGATGCAAAAATTTTTCTTGATATTGTAAGAAAACTTCCTGACAGTGAAGTAACAATAGATATAGATAAATCTTTTAAAACAAATATTACTTGTGAAAAATCCAAATTTACTATTATTGGAAAATCAGGTGAAGATTTTTCTTATCTACCTTCCATAGAAAAAATTGATTCAATTGTAGTTTCACAATATACTTTGAAAGAAGTTGTAAGACAAACTATTTTTTCAATTGCAGATAATGATAATAACAAAATGATGTCAGGTGAATTATTTGACATAAATGGAGATACTTTAAAAGTAGTTTCACTTGATGGTCATAGAATTTCTATTCGTAAAATTTTATTAAAAAGCAGATATCCTTCAAGAAAAGTAATTGTTCCTGGAAAAACTTTAAGTGAAATCAGTAAAATACTTTCCGGTGATGCGGAAAAGGATGTAAATATTTTCTTTACAGGAAAACATATAGTATTTGATTTTGACAATACAACAGTTGTTTCAAGATTGATTGAAGGAGAATATTTTAAGATTGATCAGATGTTATCCAGTGATTATGAAACGAAGGTAACCGTAAATAAAAGAGAATTACTGGAATGTATAGACAGAGCTACTCTTCTTGTAAAAGAAGGAGACAAAAAACCTATTATTATAAATATTACAGATGAAATGATGATTCTCAAAATTAATTCAACTGTAGGGAGCATGAATGAAGAAATTGATATTGAAAAACAGGGAAAAGATTTAATGATTGGTTTTAATCCTAAGTTTATGATTGATGCGCTCCGTGTTATTGATGATGAACAGGTTGATATTTATCTTGTAAATCCCAAAGCACCATGTTTTATTAGAGATACAGCAGAAAATTATATTTATCTTATTCTGCCTGTTAATTTTACTACAGTAAATTAGCATGTGTAATGTGTTGTTTAAAAGAGGTAAAAAATGGAAATAATTCATTTAAAAGATGATTTTATTAAGTTAGGACAGGCGCTTAAGGCTGCCGGTCTTGTAGAATCAGGAGTAGATGCAAAATTTATTATTCAGGATGGACTGGTAAAAGTAAATGGTCATGTAGAATTGCAAAGAGGTAAAAAATTATACAATGGAGATATTGTAGAATTTAAAGGTGATCAAATTAAAATTACAGTTTAACTGGAAAGGCTGTCAGGTTGAAAATTTTAAATGATAATTAAATCTCTTGAATTGGCTGATTTTAGAAATTATGAAACTATAAATATTAGTTTTGATAAGGGAACAAACATACTATACGGTGACAATGCCCAGGGTAAAACAAATATTCTTGAGGCAATTTATGTTTCGGCCACTACAAAATCTCATAAAGGAAGTAAAGATAAGGAAATTGTTAATTTTAACAAAGAGGAAGCTCATATAAGGACTTATCTGGAAAAAGAAGATGTAGAATACAGAGTAGATATGCATTTGCGTAAAAATAAGTCAAAAGGAATTGCCATAGATGGGCAAAAAATAAAAAAAGCAGCAGATCTTCTTGGTTTATTAAATGTAGTTTTCTTTTCTCCGGAAGATCTGGCTATCATAAAAAATGGTCCTTCTGAAAGAAGAAGATTTGCCGATATGGAGCTTTGCCAGTTAGATAATTTTTATCTTTATAATCTTAATCATTATAATAAAATTATTAATCAGAGAAATAAACTTTTAAAAGATATTTCTTTTAATCCTGGGTTAAAAGAAACATTGAATATATGGGATTCTCAGCTTATTTCTTTTGGAAGTAAAATAATTGAAAGAAGAAATTTATTTACAGAACAGCTATGTGAAATAATAGGAAATATACATAATA
Source organism: Lachnospiraceae bacterium 10-1 (assembly GCA_000403495.2). Lineage (GTDB taxonomy): Bacteria > Bacillota > Clostridia > Lachnospirales > Lachnospiraceae > Suilimivivens. The sequence continues at coordinate 76,242 of KE159823.1, forward strand.
AATTATCAGGCGGAAAAGAAGAGTTAATTGTAAAATATGAACCTGATGTATCTATTGAAGAATTTGAAAATAAAATGAGAGAAAATCAGGAAAAAGATATTCGTTATAAAATGACTCAGTCAGGTCCTCACAGAGATGATTTTTCTTTTATAGTTAATGGAATTGACATTCGTAAATTTGGTTCTCAAGGTCAACAAAGAACAGCAGCGCTTTCCTTAAAATTGTCTGAAATAGAACTGGTGAAAAAAATGACAAAAGATACACCTGTTCTTCTTTTGGATGATGTTCTTTCGGAATTAGACAGCAGCAGACAGAATTATTTATTAAATAGTATTGGTGAAATACAAACAATTATCACTTGTACGGGATTAGATGAATTTGTAAATAACAGATTTGAAATTAACAGAATATTTAAAGTAAGTAATGGTGTTATTAGTATGAATGAGTGATTTTCGTTCGGAGAAAGGACATGGTTATATAATGAGTAATGATTATGGAGCAGATCAAATTCAAATATTAGAAGGACTTGAAGCTGTAAGAAAAAGACCTGGTATGTACATTGGTTCAACGTCAGGCAGAGGTCTTCATCATCTTGTATATGAAATTGTAGATAATTCGGTGGATGAAGCTTTAGCAGGTGTTTGTGATACAATTAATGTAATATTAAACAAAGACAATTCGGTAACCGTAATAGATAATGGAAGAGGAATTCCTGTTGGAATTAATCATAAAGCAGGACTTCCTGCTGTTGAAGTTGTTTTTACCATTCTTCATGCCGGCGGTAAATTTGGCGGTGGAGGATACAAAGTATCCGGAGGACTTCATGGTGTAGGTGCATCGGTAGTTAATGCTTTGTCAGACTGGCTTATAGTAGAAATTTATACGGATGGTAAAATTTATCAACAAAGATATGAAAGAGGACATGTCTGCTATCCTTTAAAGGTAATTGGAGAATGTAAAAAGGAAAAAACAGGTACAAAAGTTACTTTTAAACCGGATTCTTCAATTTTTCAGGAGACAATCGAATTTGAATTTGATGTACTAAAGCAAAGACTCCGTGAAATGGCTTTTCTTACAAAAGGTCTTCATATTATCTTAACAGATATGAGAGTGGAAGATGGTGAAAAGCCTGTTGAACGTTCTTTTCATTATGAAGGAGGCATCAAAGAATTTGTTACTTATTTAAATAGAAGTAAGACTCCTTTATATGATAATATTATGTATTTTGAAGGCAGTAAAAATAATGTTTATGTCGAAGTTGCCATGCAGCATAATGACTCTTATACTGAAAGTTCTTATAGCTTTGTAAATAATATAAATACTCCTGAAGGAGGTACTCATTTAGTAGGCTTTAGAAATGCACTTACGAAAACATTTAATGATTACGCCAGGGGAAATAAATTGTTAAAAGACAATGAGCCTAATCTTACAGGTGAAGATATAAGAGAAGGACTTACTGCAATTGTAAGCGTAAAAATAGAAGATCCTCAATTTGAAGGCCAGACAAAGCAAAAACTTGGTAATTCTGAAGCAAGAAATGCAGTTGACAATATTGTAAGTGAACAGTTGACTTATTTTCTTGAACAGAATCCAATGGTAGCAAAATTAATTTGTGAAAAATCAATTCTTGCACAACGTGCAAGAGATGCTGCAAGAAAAGCAAGAGATTTAACAAGAAGAAAGACAGCTCTTGAAAGTGCAGCCCTTCCTGGAAAATTAGCAGACTGTTCTGACAAAAATCCTGAAAATTGTGAAATTTACATTGTTGAGGGAGATTCTGCGGGTGGAAGCGCTAAAACAGCAAGAAGCCGTGCAACTCAGGCAATTCTGCCTCTTCGGGGAAAGATATTAAATGTTGAAAAGGCAAGACTTGATAAAATATATGCAAATGCGGAAATTAAAGCAATGATTACAGCATTTGGTACAGGAATACATGATGATTTTGATATATCAAAATTAAGATATCATAAAATTATTCTGATGACGGATGCAGACGTGGATGGTGCTCATATTGCCACTTTGCTCCTTACATTTATTTATCGTTTTATGCCGGAATTGATTAAACAGGGATATGTGTATCTTGCACAACCTCCCTTATATAAGCTTGAAAAGAACAAAAATATCTGGTATGCATACAGTGATGAAGAATTAAATAAAATTCTTTCTGAAGTAGGACGTGATCAAAATAATAAAATACAGCGTTATAAAGGTCTTGGAGAAATGGATCCTGAACAGCTTTGGGAAACTACTATGGATCCTGCAAGAAGAATTCTTCTTCGCGTGACAATGAATGAAGAGGCCGAATCTGAAATTGACCTTACCTTTACAACTCTTATGGGAGATAAGGTGGAACCAAGGCGTGAGTTTATAGAAGAAAATGCAAAATTTGTTAAAAATCTTGATATTTAAATAAAAATTAGGAGTAAAAATGGAAGATAATATTTTTGATAAGGTCCATGAAGTAGACAAAGTCCATGATGTGGACTTAAAGAAAACAATGGAAAACTCTTATATTGATTATGCCATGAGTGTTATTGCATCAAGAGCGCTGCCGGATGTAAGAGATGGATTAAAACCAGTACAAAGAAGAGTTCTTTATTCCATGATAGAATTGAATAACGGACCGGATAAGCCTCATAGAAAAAGTGCTCGTATTGTAGGTGATACAATGGGTAAGTATCATCCTCACGGTGATAGTTCTATTTATGGTGCTCTTGTTAATATGGCACAGCCCTGGTCATTTCGTTATCCTCTTGTAGACGGACATGGTAATTTTGGTTCAGTTGACGGAGATGGTGCTGCTGCCATGCGTTATACTGAAGCAAGGTTAAGTAAAATTTCAATGGAACTTCTTGCCGATATTAACAAAGATACGGTAGATTTTACTCCTAACTTTGATGAAACTGAAAAAGAACCTTCTGTTCTTCCCAGTCGTTTTCCAAATCTTTTAGTAAATGGAACTACAGGAATTGCAGTAGGTATGGCTACAAATATACCTCCACATAATTTAAGGGAAGTTATAAATGCTATTATTAAAATTATAGATAATAGAATTATTGATGATAAAGAAACCGAAATAGAGGAAATATTATCAATTGTAAAAGCACCTGATTTTCCTACGGGGGGCATTATTTTAGGTACCAGAGGAAGTGAAGAAGCTTACAGAACTGGACGCGGAAAAGTTAGAGTACGTGCGGTAACAGATATTGAAACCATGACAAATGGAAAGACCAGGATTATTGTAACTGAACTTCCATATATGGTAAACAAAGCAAACTTAATTTTAAAAATAGCAGAGCTTGTTAAGTTAAAGAAAATAGATGGAATTACTGATCTTCGTGATGAATCTGATAGAGAAGGAATGCGTATTGTCATTGAACTGCGTCGTGATGTAAATGCAAATATTGTATTAAATCACTTATTTAAACATACGCAGATGCAGGATACCTTTGGAATTATAATGCTTGCGCTTGTAAACAATGAACCAAAGGTTTTAAATATTCTTGATATGCTTAAGGAATACATAGTTCATCAGGAAGAAGTAGTAACGAGAAGAACTAGATATGATTTAAATAAAGCTGAAGAAAGAGATCATATTTTACAAGGTTTATTAATTGCTCTTGATAATATTGATGAAGTAATAAAAATTATCAGAGGAAGCCGCAGTACGCAAATTGCTAAAGAAAGTCTGATGGAACGATTTGGTTTAACAGAAGTTCAGGCGCAGGCAATTGTAGATATGAGACTTCGTGCTCTGACAGGTTTGGAAAGAGAAAAACTTGAAAATGAGCATCAGGAGTTACTTGCAAAAATAGCTCGTTTAAAAGAAATCCTTGCAGATAAAAAGATACTGCTTGGCGTTATTAGAACAGAAATTAAAGAAATTTCCGATAAATTTGGAGATGATAGAAAAAGTAAAATTGGATTTGATGAATTTGATATTTCTATGGAAGACATGATTCCTGATGAAAATACTATCATTGCCATGTCAAATTTAGGATATATTAAACGCATGACAATTGATAATTTTAAATCTCAGAATCGTGGAGGTAAAGGAATTAAAGGAATGCAGACAATAGAAGATGATTTTATTGCTGACCTTTTAATGACTACCACTCATCATTATATTATGTTTTTCACAAATTATGGACGGGTGTACAGGTTAAAGACTTACGAAATACCTGAAGCCAGCCGTACATCAAGGGGAATAGCAATTGTAAATATTTTACAATTAAATCCTGGTGAAAAAATTAGTGCAATCATTCCTGTTAAAGATTATGAAAAAAATAAAAATCTTTTTATGGTTACAAAAAATGGTATTGTAAAAAAGACCAGTATCATTGAATATAGTAATGTCCGCAAAAATGGTCTTGCAGCTATTAATTTAAGAGATGATGATGAATTAATTGAAGTAAAAATTACAGATAAAAATACGGAAATTTTCCTTGTAACTAAATATGGAATGTGTATAAGATTTAGAGAAACAGATGTGCGTGCAACAGGTAGATCTTCTATGGGTGTTATTGGAATGAATTTAGGAGATGGTGATGAAATTGTTGGTATGCAGTTAGACCATCAGGGAGATTCCCTCTTAATTGTTTCTGAAAATGGTATGGGAAAGAGAACATATTTAGATGAATTTACTGTTCAAAAACGTGGCGGTAAAGGTATAAAATGTTATAAGATTACAGAAAAGACAGGTGATGTAATAGGTGTAAAAGCAGTTAATGATGATCATGAAATTATGATGATTACCACAGGCGGCATTATTATTCAAATACGTATGGAAGATATTTCCAAGCTTGGAAGAATTACTTCAGGAGTTAAACTGATTAATCTTGATCAGGGAGTAACAGTTGCCCAAATAGCAAAGGTAAGGGAGAAGGTTTCAAATGGAGACCAGGAGCTTGAAAATATTGATGATGTATTAGATAAAATATAAAATAGTTAAATCCCCATTAGAATTCTAATGGGGATTTTTTAATAAAATGGTATTGAGAACGAAAAGTAATATTGGTATAATGAGCTGATAACAATATGTTTTACGAGGAGTGTGGAAAAAGTGGAAAGTTATTTAGTTTTAAAGGATCTGGCAATTATAATAATTGCAGCAAAATTGTTTGGTATTATAGCAAGAAAATTAAAAGCCCCTCAGGTAGTAGGGGAAATTATTGCAGGTCTTATTATAGGTCCTAGCATTTTAGGATGGGTTAATCAGACAGATTTTCTTATTCAAATGGCAGAAATAGGTGTTATATTTTTAATGTTTTCTGCAGGTCTTGAAACAGATTTAAAGGAGCTTGTTAAAACAGGTCCCATTGCTGCATTAATTGCATGTGCAGGGGTATTTATTCCTCTTATTTTAGGTGCTGGATATTACATGTTATTTTACGGGGTTTCTCCCTGGGGATCTTTAGAATTTTATAAAGCAGTTTTTGTAGGAACAATACTTACAGCTACATCGGTGAGTATAACAGTAGAATCTCTAAAAGAAATGGGAAAATTAAAAGGAAAAGTAGGAACTACAATTTTGAGTGCTGCTATTATTGATGATGTAATAGGTATTATTGTTCTTACATTTGTAATAGGATTAAAAAGTCCCGATTCAAAACCGATTTCTGTTATTATTAATACAGTGTTATTTTTTGTTTTTGCAATTATTGTTGGATTTATTTCTTATAAAATATTTAAAATGTTAGATAAAAGGTATCCACACACCAGAAGAATTCCTATTGCAAGTATTGCATTTTGTTTTTTAATGTCATATGTTGCTGAAAGATATTTTGGAATTGCAGATATTACCGGTGCATATGTATCAGGAATTATTTTATGTTCTATAAATGATTCAAGTTACATAGAAAGAAAAGTGGATGTTAATTCTTATATTATTTTTGGTCCTGTATTTTTTGCAAGTATTGGATTAAAAACAAATATAGATAATATTACAGGGACAATTTTGTTATTTTCACTGGGTTTTGTAGTTGTAGGCTTAATCAGTAAAATTATAGGCTGTGGATTAATGGCAAAATTATGTAAATTTAATGGAAATGATTCATTGAAAATAGGTGTGGGAATGATGACAAGAGGGGAAGTGGCTTTGATTGTGGCACAAAGAGGTCTTTCCGTAGGACTGTTGGAGCCTATCTATTTTACGTCAGTTATTTTTCTAATTATAGTTTCTTCTATATTAACACCTATTATATTAAAAATATTGTATTCTAAAGATAAAGAACCGGATAAGGTTCAGACAGCATAAGCTGATTGAATAAATATTATATAAATTAAAAGGGGGTATTAAACATGTTAGGAGCAATTGTTGCAGTAATTGCTGTTGTATTCGTAGTCATTATATTAGTGACGGGATACAAAAAAGCACCACCAGATACAGCATTTATTATATCTGGTCTTCGGAAAAAGGTTATAATAGGAAAATCAAGCATTAAGATTCCATATTTTGAAAGAATGGATAAGCTGAGTCTTAAATTGATTCCAATTGATGTAAAGACTTCGAATGCAGTTCCTACTGCTGATTATATTAATATTCAGGTTGATGCAGCAGTTAATGTTAAGATCAGCAGTGAAAAACAAAAACTTTCACTTGCAGCAGAAAATTTTTTAAATCAAAATACACAGTATATTGCTGGTATTGCCAGAGAAGTTCTTGAAGGTAATATGAGAGAAATTGTTGGCCGGATGAGGCTGGAGGAAATGGTTAGCGACCGTCAGAAATTTGCAAATTTGGTAAAAGAAAATGCGGAACCTGACTTGGCAGCAATGGGACTTGATATTGTCAGCTTTAATGTGCAGAATTTTGCTGATGGAAATGGCGTAATTGATGACCTTGGAATTGACAATATTTCTCAGATTAAGAAAAAAGCAGCAATTGCCAAAGCAGAAGCTGAAAAGGAAATAGCAGTTGCTAAGGCGGAAGCTGATAAACAGGCAAATGATGCAAGAATTAATGCGGAGCGTGAAATTGCCAAGAAAAACAATGAACTTGCCCTGCAAAAAGCAGAACTTAAAAAAATGGAAGATACCAAACGTGCAGAAGCTGATGCAGCTTACAGTATTCAGGAACAAGAACAACGTAAGACGATTGAAATTGCAACTCAGGAAGCAAGTATCGCAAAGCAGGAAAAAGAAGTAATTTTAAAACAACGTGAAGCTGAAGTTAAAGAAAAAGCATTAGATGCAGAAGTTAAGAAAAAAGCGGAAGCTGATAAGTTTGCAAGACAGCAGCAATCAGAAGCAGAGTTGTATGAAAGAATGAAAAATGCGGAAGCTCAAAAGTTTGAAAGAGAAAAGGAAGCAGAAGCATTAAAAGCAACAGCAGAAGCTCAGAAATTTGCCAAGGAACAGGAGGCAGAAGGTATTCGTATGGTAGGTGAAGCAGAAGCGGAAGCCATTCGTGCAAAAGGTGTTGCAGAAGCAGAAGCTATGGAAAAGAAGGCAGTTGCTTACCAGAAATACAACAATGCTGCTATGGCTGAAATGTTGATTCAGGTACTTCCTGAAATAGCAGGTAAAATTGCCGAACCTCTCACACAGATTGATAAGATTACAATCATTGGCGGAGATAATAGTAACGGAATATCTACAGTTGCAGATAATGTTCCCGGTGTTATGACAAAATTATTTGAAACTATGAAAGAAACCGTAGGAATTGATTTATCTGAAATTGTTAAAGCAGGTACATATGATGCTAAAGTAAATAAAAATATTAATTTTACAGGCCTTTCCGGAGATACGGTAGCAGCAGTTTCAGATGCTATAGCAAATGACTCATCAAATAACTTTGAAGAAGTTTAAGATTAAAAAATTGCCACAATTTCGAATTGTGGCAATTTTTTGTATTATTGCTTTTTAAGTAACCATAGTGTATTATAAAATCCCATCTTTGACAGTTGAGAAAAGGTAAAAACCTCACACCCAGCATAAATACGCTGTTTGTGGGGTTTTCTTGGTTGAAAAGTATGTAGCTATTTTTGCTTCTTCCTGGTCTGGTTTAAAATTTTTCTCATATTTTTTTGAGAAGTAATCTGATAGTCTGTTCTAAAACCAAAAGCATCATGCAATGCATCTGTTAAATCTGTCCTTGTGTAAGCGGGAATATATCCCTCTCCGGGAGCGATCATCATATCCATAGTTCTCAGGGTTCCAATGATTTCCTTGCAGCTGTATTGTTCTTTCAGTTTCTTTTCGAGTATTCTGTAGATTACGAGAGCTGTAAAGCATGTCGTAAAGTGGGCTGTAATCCGGTCCTTTCTGGAAAGATACACCGGTCTTGTTTTGAATTCTGTTTTCATGATCCGAAAGCATTCTTCGATCTCCCATCTTTTCTGATTGATCCTGATGATTTTTGCCGCATCATAATCCAGATTTGTACATACGGCATAGAAACCATCATATTTTGATTCCTTATCTATCTGTTCCTGATTCAGTGAAGGAATGGTTCTGCTTGCTGCTTCTCCATCAGCAGTACAGTGCCCCGGCTCAATAAAACGCTTTGGGTCATTTGGCTTTTTCCTTGAAAGAGAAGAAGGATTTTCGACGAATCTTCTCGCTCTTTCAATCTGTCTTTCCCTTACCATGCGCTGATAATTACGGTATCTGATGGAATAGGTTACAATAAGATGCTGCTCAAGATCATCTTCATTCATCCATCTGTCTTTATAAAAGACTTTGTCGTGATCCTTTTCTTCATCCAGTTCACTGAGTTTATATTTTTTCTTTTCACCGGGGATATACCAGCCGTCATCATCCAGACAGAACTCCTGTAAAAATCCTTTGAGTTTTTTGACAGACTGCGTTGTTACAAAACCACGCCCCTGAATGCTGTTGAATTTTCTGTTTGCTGTAGAGGAAAGTCCGGAATCGGTACAGACAATAAAATCTGATGTTCCAAAGTCTTTCAGGATTTTTTTCTCTAACGGAGTCATGGAAGGCTGTTCATTCTGGTTTCCATCAAAAACAGAGAAGGAAAGAGGGATGCCGTCCGCATCCATGAACAGTCCCATCTGTACTATGGGATTGGGACGGTGTTCTTTTGAAACACCATATTTTCTGAAATCGTCTTCCTCCTCGATTTCAAAGTAGTAATTAGTACAGTCATAGTAGAGGACTTCTTTTCTGCGTGCAATGACAGACTGGGAGTTTTTGTAGAGTTCTGCCTGAAAAAAATCATTTTCCTTAGCGATCACCCCGAGCGCTCTGTAAATCTGATGCAGGTTGCACTTTGGCTGTTCCAGAAAGTTCTGTGCACTTTCAAGGGAAGACAGCTTCGAGCCGGGTGCGATGATTCTGGAATAAATAAGCATGGAAAGGATGTCATTCAGGTCGTAATCAAATTTATATTTTTCAGAGATGGCATCACAAATCTTATCGGTTCCAAGAGAGCAGCAGATATCCTGGAGAAACAGATATCCAACGTTGCAGGAACGGCGGACATTTTTATCAATAAGCATGGACGCGGAATATTTGAGAAGAATTCCCTGCTTTGATCCTTTTTCTGCTAAGGTCAGTTTTTTTGTATATTCTTTTGCCCATTCAATGGGATCCATATCACCACATCTGGCTTTGATTTCTTCAATGCTGCCAAGACGTTCAACAGTTTTGGTAGTTGTTTTGGTTCCAATACGGACAGATTTCTGAACATAATAAGTAGGCGATTTTTTAGATCCGGCACAAGTTAGTTTCATAAGGCATATCCTCCATGCCTCTATTATAGCACGAATACGTACAAATAGCCACATAAAACAAAAGAAAATTTGACAAAAAAATACAGGCTTTATCGGGCCTGCAAGAATTTTTCTTTTATTCAACTGTCAAACTACCG
>KE159823.1:86421-88340 GCA_000403495.2 Lachnospiraceae bacterium 10-1
ATTTTTCTCATATTTTTTTGAGAAGTAATCTGATAGTCGCTTCGGAAACCAAAAGCATCATGCAATGCATCTGTTAAATCTGTCCTTGTGTAAGCAGGAATATATCCTTCTCCGGGGGCGATCATCATATCCATAGTCCTCAGGGTTCTGATGATTTCTTCGCAGCTGTACTGCTCTTTCAGTTTCTTTTCGAGTATTCTGTAGATTACGAGTGCAGTGAAGCATGTTGTAAAGTGGGCGGCAATCCGGTCTCTTCTGGAAAGATACACAGGTCTTGCTTTGAATTCTGTTTTCATGATCCGAAAGCATTCTTCGATTTCCCATCTTTTCTGATTGATTCTGATGATTGCTGCAACATCATAATCCAGATTTGTGCATATGGCATAGAAGCCGTCATATTTCGCTTCATTATCTATCTGTTGCTGATTCAGCGAAGTAATGGTTTTGCTTGCTGCTTCTCCATCGGCAGTACAGTGCCCCTGCTCGATAAAACGCTTTGGATCATTTGGCTTTTTCCTTGAAATGGAAGAAGGATTTTCAACGAACTTTCTCGCTCTTGCGATCTGTCTTTCCCTTACCATGCGTTGATAATTACGGTATTTGATGGAATAAGTTACAATAAGATGCTGTTCAAGATTGTCTTCATTAATCCATCGGTCTTTATAAAAGACTTTGTCGTGATCCTTTTCTTCATCCAGTTCACAGAGTTTATACATTTTCTGATCGCCGGGGATATACCAGACGTCATCATCCAGGCAGAAATCCTGTAAAAACCCTTTGAGTTTTTTGATAGACTGTGTTGTTACAAAACCACGGCCCTGGATGCTGTTGAACTTTCTGTTTGCAGTGGATGAAAGTCCGGAATCGGTACAGACAATAAAGTCTGATGATTCAAAGTCTTTTAAGATTTTTTTCTCTAACGGAGTCATGGAAGGCTGTTCATTCTGGTTTCCATCAAAAACCGAGAAGGAAAGAGGGATGCCATCCGCATCCATGAACAGTCCCATCTGGACTATGGGATTGGGACGGTGTTCTTTCGAAACGCCATATTTTCTGAAATCATCTTCCTGCTCGATTTCAAAGTAGTAATTAGTGCAATCATAGTAGAGGACTTCCTTTTTGCGCTCAATGGCAGACTGGGAATTTTTGTAGAGTTCTGCCTGAAAGAAATCATTTTCTTTGGCAATCACTTCGAGAGCTCTGTAAATCTGATGCAGGTTACACTTTGGCTGTTCCAGAAAGTTTTGGGCGCTTTCAAGAGAGGATAACTTCGAGCCGGGTGCAATGATTCTGGAATAAACAAGCATGGAAAGAATGCCATTCAGGTCGTAATCAAATTTATATTTATCAGAGATAGAGTCACAAATCTTATGGATTCCAAGAGAGTAGTAGATATCCTGAAGGAACAGATATCCAACGTTGCAGGAGCGGCGGACATTCTTGTCAATCAGCATGGAAGCGGAATATTTGAGAAGAATTCCCTGTTTTGATTGTTTTTCTGCCAAGGTCAGTTTTTTTGTATATTCCTTTGCCCATTCAATGGGATCCATATCACCGCATCTGGCTTTGATTTCTTCAATGCTGCCAAGACGTTCAACCGTTTTGGTAGTTGTTTTGTTTCCAATACGGACAGATTTCTGGATATAATAAGCAGGGGATTTTTTAGTTCCGGCGCAAGTCAGTTTCATAAGCAGCCTCCTCTTTATCTCTATTATAGCATAAATACTTACAAATAGCCACACAAAAGTAGAGAAAATTTGACAAAAAAATACAGGCATTATGCGGCCTGCAAGAATTTTTTTCTTATTCAACTGTCAAACTCCCGGCTTTATCGGGCCTGCAAGAATTTTTCTTTTATTCAACTGTCAAACTACCGGCCACAATTTCGAATTGTGGCAATTTTTTGTATTATTGCTTTT